>CAJXKD010000001.1 GCA_913055735.1 uncultured Rhodospirillales bacterium | reverse complement strand
CCCCACTGCTGCCTCCCGTAGGAGTCTGGGCCGTGTCTCAGTCCCAGTGTGGCTGATCATCCTCTCAGACCAGCTACCGATCGTCGCCTTGGTAGGCCGTTACCCCACCAACAAGCTAATCGGACGCGGGATCCTCCAACGGCGGCCGAAGCCTTTCCCCCATAGGGCGTATGCGGTATTAGCAGCCGTTTCCAGCTGTTATTCCCCACCACAGGGCAGATTCCCACGCGTTACTCACCCGTCCGCCACTAAGGACACCCTCCGAAGAGGGGCCTTCGTTCGACTTGCATGTGTTAAGCATGCCGCCAGCGTTCGCTCTGAGCCAGGATCAAACTCTCAAGTTAATTTCCCCGAAGGGAATGACATAGAGCCGTCTTGTCTCACACAAACTGACGTCTATAGAACTTACATAAGTAAGTTACGCACAAACTAGATGCACAAGACAAACGGTCTCTGTCGCCATCGCGACCAACCGCCGCCTGCGCATCCCTTCTCTATCAACAATGTCCAAGAGCACTGTTTTCTGCGGTTTTTACCCCCCAGAGAACAAACGAGCGCGGTAGTCCGCGCCCGGGAGAAGGGCTTGTAAGCGTTCGCCAACTTTATGTCAAATGCTTAATCGCCACTTTGTGAAAAAAAATATAGTCAAACCGCCATAAAAACGCAATGGCACCCCGGCAGGGGGACCGGCGGCACAACCCAGACGTCAAACAATTGGTTAACATTCTTCCGATATCCCCTTAGGCTCCTGGGATCAACGGTTGTAGGGGTTCCGCCTCAAATGCTTGAAATTTCGAAGAAATCCATTGTTTCGATGGCCCTCGTCCTGACCGTTGCATCGGTCATGGGGGCTTGTTCGCGCAGTATCGACCTGCCCGCGACCCGCAATAGCCAGGATGCAGGCCAAGGCTCCGGCCAATCCGCCGAGCCCAACCGCCCCTCCTTTTCCGAATTCAGCGATATCCCCATCCCTACCGGCGCGACGATGAATATCGAACGGACGCTGGTTCTGGGAGCGCAGGACAGCTGGATCGGCCGGCTGGTTTTAAACGCCCCCAACTCCGCCGCCGTCATGTTCGATTTCTTCAAACAGCGGTCCACGGAGTTCGGCTGGGCGGAAGTAACGACCGTCCGCTCCGAGATCAGTTTCCTGACTTATACACGGGGAGACCGGGTGATGACGGTCCAAATTCAGCCCAAAACCCTGTCGGGGTCGGAGGTGAACATTACCGTCGCGCCACGGGGCACGGGTTCCACCGGTAGCGCCTCGTTTGGGGGAAACCGCTAATTTAGGGTGGCCTTAACCGGCACCGACGAAGGCGGGTTCACAATACTGCCGGCGGTCCTTGAGGTTCTTGCAGATGCGGGTCACCTCCGCCTGATTGGCAAGCGGCCCGACGATCAGCCGGTAGTACACACCCTTTCCCGGTCCGAG
Organism: uncultured Rhodospirillales bacterium; assembly: GCA_913055735.1. GTDB lineage: Bacteria > Pseudomonadota > Alphaproteobacteria > Rhodospirillales > UBA2165 > CAJXKD01. The sequence goes on along the minus strand of CAJXKD010000001.1, from coordinate 2,497,928 downwards.
ATTGACCCGCACCACTTCCGGATGCAGGTCGCCGATCAGCGACCGGAATGCACGCCGCAGCTGGGTCCAGCCGCGATTCGCATCGGCCTCGGATCGGTAAGAAGCGAGATGTAGGCCGGGGCGCGGCCCGTCATCCTTCATCATCTCCACCTTTGGCGCGTCGGTGGTCATCTTGTTCTCACCGTGCTCCGCCGGCTTTTGCTGTTGCCCGGACATTGCACCCGGCATTGAATTTGGCATCGCAGGCGGCTTGGGCTGCAAATTGGCCTCGATGGCATTGCGCTCCTTGAGCGCCTCATCCGAGGTAATCAACCCTTCTTCCAACAACCGCTCCAGGCGGCGCACCTCGTCGGCAGCCTCAAGCAGGCCCTGCGGAGGTATCCCCGGGTTGGCGATCGCATGCGGCGCCGCAGGCATCAAACCGTCGATGATCACCGACCGTTCGGCGTTGTGCTGGCGGACGGTGATGGCTTTCATTTCCAGCGCCCGGCCGATCGCCTGGAGACGCTGAATGATCTGCTGGCCGCTCGGCACGGTGCGGGCAAGCCCGGCCGCGGGCGGCGGTGCGGTAAGCGGCAGAAGCGCCCCGATGTTCGCTGCACGGCGGACATTGTATTCGTCGGGCGTCACCAAGCCGCGTTCACGCAGGGTCCGCAGAATCTTGAAGCGGGCCACGACGTTGTCTTCCGTCTCGGGAACGATGGTCGGTGACCGCATCGCCATTTGCGGTTGATGCTGTCCAGATTGGAGCACCTGCATCGGCATGCCCGGCGGGGGCGTCAAAGGCGTGACCATCGGGCCGCCAGGTTGGGCCATCTGCTGCGGCATGGGCGCCGCCGCCATCTGATTGTTCATCTGGGGAATCGCCGCGTTGTAGGGCTTTTCCGCCTCGGGGTCCATCGCCGGCGGTGCCGTCCCCAACTTTTCCGCGACTTCCTGACTCCGCAAGAGAGATAGGTTGACGCTCGCGATCTCACCCACCGGGCGCGGCAGCGCCTTGTTCATAACGATCATGCGGCTGTTGATATTCGGCCGCAGGGAGAGGATCGCCTCATAGGAGGCCGCCGCCGCCGTCGGCTGATTCGTGCGTTCATAGATGATCGCCTTGCCGAGCAAGGCATGAACGTCACGCGGGTTGATTTGCAACGCCTGATCGAACAATGCCTGGGCCGCCAGCAGGTCGCCCTTGGCCAACTTGCCCAGCCCGCGCTCCGAGAAGGACAGGTTGTCCACCCTCTGCACAGGGTTCTGCTTGACCTGAAACCCAGGAATTTGGGCCTTTTGAATAGCACCGCAGCCGCCCAGCAAGGTTATTGCCAGCAGGCCAGCCGTTACGTGCTTGGTTCCTTGGAGGACGCCGCCCAGGCTCATCGATCGTCTTCCCCTATCTATCGCCGGACCACCCCGGCCTCCCCCGAAAACTTGATGCCAGCGTCACCTAAATCCCCCATATTCCGGGGACTTTATACATAGGACGCCACCCGCTTTCTGGGGGCACAATATATTGTAGGTCGTCCCGGGGATTTCCCCCGGTCCTCGACATACATATGAGATATTGCTGGGAAGGCGGTTTACAAGGTCTCGGGCTGTGCCGGCACGCGGAAAAAGAGAAGTCTTTGGGAGGGTCAGGACGCCCAGTTTGGCCCGTTAATATTTGTCGACGCGGACCAGCTTGGCATTGATTGCCTTGGTTTCCTCGCCGTCGCGCACCCGCGTGAACACCAGGTCGAGCCCCTGCTTGGTAAGGGTCCGCTCGTAGGTCTGCATCTCGAAGCCGCCGTCATCGGTGATGATCATGGCATGAACGGTCAGGGTCTTGCCACTCAACCGCGCCCAGACATAGGGATCGCCCTTGATCGGATCCAGGGGCACGCCCTTGCCGAATTTATTGATTTTCATGGCCGACGAGAAAATGCCGGTACGGCGCGAGGGTTGGAAATTGATCGTATATTCGGCCTTCTTTTTGAGCCGCTCCTCGTCGCTGCTGATGGTCAAGGTCGCCCACCGGACCGTAAAGCCTTCCTTGAAAGGTTCGATGGTGACGTTGAGGTCGCGTAGCTCGACATTGCCATTTTGTTCATAGGAAGTGCTTCCGGCATATGTACCGTAGAAATCCTCGATGGATGCGTTCTGGGCATGAGCCGGCATGGGCTCCATCGCCACCAAGAGCAACCCGAGAACAACCGACGCCACAGCACGCATTGATTTTTCCCTTTGTTCCGCCTCCACCTTGTTTGGGGGAGGATTGGAAGAGAGCACGCCCTCCAGTTCCCGTTCAACGGCCTCACGCAACCCGCATCGCCGGTAATCGCGAACCGAGGCTATTTGCTCGTGTTTCATTTATTTAGGTCCCATTCTACCTGGAACAATACGCTTCCCCTTAACAAAAACGTGCGATCAGCATGTGAAATTATCGAGCCCGCCCATTATTACGGTAGAAATGAGTTGCGGCGAAAATGAGGCGGCAATCGAGAGCGTGAACCACCGGCAGCAGAGAAGATTGCTTGCCGGTCCATTTATTCGCCTGTTCATCTAAGTGACAAAGCCGGTCGCTAAACTGTCACGTTACCCACTCGACACTTATTAAGGCCTGTTAGGAAAGAATGATGACTGCGGAAATTTTGCCACCTGCCGATGCCTTTCGCGAAACCGCGGGCGCCCACATGGTAACTGGCATACCGAAGGCGACGGAAAACACCCCCGTCGGCGCCGTCCTCCAGCAATTGCGGGGAAGAAACTTCGAATGCGCGGACACGGTTTTCGTAACGGATACCGACGATCGGCTCGTGGGAATTGTCCGGATCAACGATCTGTTTGCCGACGGGGAAAAACGGATCGCCGACATCATGGAGCCCGAGCACGAAGCGGTTCGGCCGGAAGACGATCAAGAGCAGATCGCCGTCCTCGCGATGGAACTCAACATGATTACCGTCCCCGTCGTCGACGAAAACGACAGATTAATCGGCGCGGTGCCGCCGGAAGCGCTGTTTCGGATTCTCCGCCACGAACATCTTGAAGACTTGCAACGGCTTGCCGGTATTACTCTCCACGAAGAGAGCCCCCATGCCGCCCTCGACGCGCCGCTTCACGACCGTTTCCGCCGACGGTTGCCCTGGCTTCTCTTCGGCCTTCTCGCCTCTTCCGTGATTACCTTCGTGATGGCCGGTTTCGAACACACGCTGTCGTCCAATGTGGCCGTTGCGTTCTTCGTACCGGCCCTTGTTTATATCGCCGGCGCCATCGGAACCCAGGCCGTTTCCGTGGCCGTGCGCGGCATCTCCGCCGATGGCTTTCCCATTGGCCGGCTCATGCGCGACGAAATCATTATCGGCATGGCGATCGGGGCCGCGCTGGGCGCCATATCGTTCGCCGCCGTTCTCATGGTGTTCGGCGATGTTCCCCTATCCTGGGCCGTCGGCCTCGCCGTTTTCGGCGGCGGCGCCATTTCAGCGGTGGTCGGTTTCGGCCTGCCGTGGATTTTTCTGAAATTCGGCTCGGACCCCGCTCTCGGTAGCGGCCCTATCTGCACGATCATTCAGGACGTCGCCAGCCTGTCCATTTACTTCATGCTGGCCAGCGCCCTGGTTCTCTAAATCTTCAGGCGGCCGCGAGGATTTTTTTGAACTCCGGCCAAGCCGCCCGCCCGTTCGCGGTCATGTCCGCGCGCAAGCTTTCGGGCAAATACTTAAACAAGGCGGGCTCGAAACTCGGCCGTGCGCGCACCCGATCGAACCATTGCGTTAGATTGGGAAGGTCGGACCACATATCCGAAAACCCCAGCATGTCGAGCCGGTTGAGGTAGGGCGTCAACGCGCCGTCAGCGAGGGAGTAACTGTCACCCGCCAGCCATGGGGAACGCGCCAAAGTGGTATCCATGTCCTCCAACAATTTCGCGAAGAAGCGGATCGCCACCTGCACATCCGGCGCTGCGAAGCCCTGATGAATCCAGCCGCGTTTACGTTCCCGCCACACGGGGTGCGGGTCGCTGTTGATATGTTCCTCGACCTCGTCGGGGGACCGTTTCATGATCGTATGGCGGTGGGTGCTGACATAAGTCACGGGACGCACCGACGGATGCACTTCTTCGTCGACCAGCTTGGTCCATATGCGCATGGTGGCCCGTGCCACCGGATCGGCGGGCCGCAGCGGCGTCTCCGGGAACACGTCGTCGAGATACTCGCAAATCACGGTGGATTCGCGGATTACCTTGCCGTCGTGTACCAGCGTCGGCACCACGGCTTTCGGGTTGAGCTTCAGATAGGCCGGATCGAACTGTTCGCCTGCCAGGATATCCAGATAATGGCCTTGCCAGTTGAGGCCTTTTTCCTCAAGGACGAGACGCACCTTGGCCGCACAGACCGACGAGCCGTGATGGTAGAGTTCGAGCGCCATAATGCCTCCTTCAATCGAACATGGCGATGCAATCGATCTCGACGTTCACGCCCTTGCGGTGCGGCGTGCCGCCGATACAGGTCCGCGTCACCTTTTCCCCTTGCATGAACTCGGCGAAGGCCTCGTTAAATTTCGGGAAGTCCGCGGTATCCCGAAGACACACGCGCATGTTCACGACGTTGGCAAACGTGGCGCCCGCCGCCGCCAGCACCCCCTGAAGATTGGTCAAGGTTTGACGGGTCTGCACCTGGATATCGTCGGAGACGACCTCCTTGGTTTCGGGATTGAGCGGTCCCTGCCCCGACACAAATAGCATCTGCCCCCACTTTATTCCCTGCGCCAAGGGCGACGGTGTCGACTTGTCGGTAAATCCCGTCGTCGGCGATGAGGCGGACGTGATGATCTCTTTCGGCATGGGATATGGACTTCCTTCGTGGCTATGTGGATTCGGGGGCGGGCATGATGTTTCCGCAGGCGGAGCAGGTGCGGAATTCTTCCGAGTCGAAGAAATTGGCGTAAGCTTTGGAAACCGGATCGGCGGTGTAATCGCTCACCACGAACTGCTCTTCATGCAGGAAATTGTCACACGACGGACAGAACCATTGGAAGCGATCAATTTCCCCTTCCTTGCGCTTACGCTCCATCACGAGCAAAAACGCATCCGGCGGAAATCGGGGTGAATGCGGTACGCCCGCCGCCGTGTAGATGAGCTGCCCCTCGGGCAAAACCGAAACGCCTTCCGCACCCTTTGGATCGCGGAAATGCAGGTTCATCTGACCCGAAATCATGTACATCACCTCGTCGGACGGATTGATGTGGAACTCCGACCTGTATTCGCGCCCGCGCGCAACGAATGCGAGCGTCTCGGGATGTTGCCAAAGCACCCGGACACGTTTGCCCGTTTCCGCCAGTTCACGCGAGATGGCATGCAGATCCGCGATGGGCATGGGAAGCATGGCATTCGGCTCCTTTCTTCGTTCTTCGTTGGACCTAATTGCGGAGACCCGCCTGAACGATCATGGGATAGGTCTTTTCCTGAAATTCCTTCATCCCGTCCACGTACATGGGCCAGGACAGGAGCGACCCGTCGAAGCCTGCATTGGCCAATTTTTGTAATCCCTCGACGACCATTTCGCTGGTCCCGATCAATGGGAAACCACCCCAGCCCGCCATGAAGTGCTCCTTCAGCATCTCCAGCACGTCCTCGGGAAGCGATTGGGAATTGAGCCCGAGTTGATTAAGGAGATTAGTGGCGGCCACCGGGTCGCCGTTCTTGAACACGACATAGTCGTACAGCTCGCGGGCCTCTTTTTCAGTCTCACCGAGGAAGATGTAAGAGTTGGTCCATACCTGAATATCGCGGCCATATTCATCTCGCGCCAATTTGCGGAAGCTGTCGACGCGCGCCCGCATGGCATCGGGCTCGTGGGAGTCGAGATTTGTAAACCCGACATCCGCGTATTTGGCCGCAAAATGACGGCCGCGTTCCGACGCACCGGCGCTCATCACCGCCGGATGAGGCGCCTGCACCGGATGCGGTCCGATCTTCGCGTTCTTCACGGAATAATATTCACCGTCGAAATTGAACTCTTCCTCAGACATCCACAGCCGCTTGACGATGTCGAGCCACTCAATGGCCATGTCATAGCGCTTGTCGTGTTCAAGAAGCGGCGCGCCGAACATCTCGATCTCGGGTTCGTACCAGCCGGTGACGATGTTCAAGGTAAACCGGCCACGCGAGATATGATCGATGGTCATTCCCTGTTTTGCCGCCATTACCGGATGCACAGTCGGCACATGCGAGGTCGAAAAAACACCTGAATATTTGGTTTGTGCAGCAACGCCGGCGGCCCAGGTATAACACTCGAACCCGCGGCCGTTGAAATTCGTGTCGCCGCCGAACCCCTTCCAGCGGCCGACGGGCACCAGCGCCTCGAATTCCATCGCATCGGCCATGGCCGCCAGCGCCGAGGTGCTTTCCCAATCGGCATCAAGCATGCCGTCGGCCGAGGATATGGTGCATCCGCCACTGAGGTTGGTGCAGAACGTCCCGAGTTTCAGCTTACGGTCGTTAAACAGCGGATTGGTCTGCCGCCGCTGCTCCTCGGCATTGTCCTTGGGGCTCATGTCCCATCTCCCTGTTTTTTAGCTCCCTGTTTGAGGCCGCCCCGGTTTCCCCGTGTTATGCAGCCATTGTCGGCTACCTAGCCGTTGCTATCCCCATCATCGTGTTTATGCGCATGCGCGTGTTTGTGTTCATGTTTGTGTTCGTGGCGATGTTCCTGCCGGTGGTGCGGTGCATTTTTGTAGTGCAGCCGTAAAAGGTCCATGCCGTAATCGTTCCCGTTCGGCGTCCGGACTATGGTGTGCACATGGAAATTCGCCGGTTCCGGGTTGGTGAGAAATACGCCGCCGTGGTGATCGAACTCGATAAACACCACCGGGCTTTGGATGCGATAATAAAAAGCGCTGTTTTCCTCGAATCCGCCGATCCAGCAAAAATGCGTCTCGTTTAGATGACGTTCGACATCCTCCATTTGCGCCGTGAGCGGCCCTTTCGGCAATGGCGCCAAATAGGCTTCCGCGAGCGATAGCAGATCGCGCTGCTGAGTTTTCGACAGGATCGACGCTTCAATCCCCTCGTAGGGGACAACGCGATTGTCCTGATACGCGCCGCCCAAGTTGAGGTTATCGGCAAAGTGCCGTCGTCCCGGCGGCAAATCGCCCCCCACCATGCAATGGGCGACAATCGCCCTTTCCTGCTGATCGTTGGAAAAGGAGCGCATCAGTTTCAGCCCGTCACGCTCCTTATCCTCGAACAGGCGGATACCCTTGAACGGCCCTTCGTCGGCATAGGTCGGCTCGGCCCCGAAGAACGCCGGCGTCAGGGTCATCTGTTCACCCAGCACGAAACAATGCAAACAAAGGTGATGGCCGAACAATTGCCACCCCCAGGGCTCGCTGGCCGATGGCGTGCCGAAGATATTGAACAAGTAAGTCCATTCATTCATCACGTCCGGACCGCCGACGAGATCGCCGAGAAAGGCATTCATGCGCATGACGTCGCGGGTCAGTTCAAGCCCATGCCGGCTCAGACTTGCGCTGACGACAGCCATCACTGCTTCGCGTACCGGCATGGGCACCTCGGCGAGCCGCAACCCATAGTCCTCGACATACATTTCGGTGTTCTGCCAGTTGCGCCATTGGGTCGAATCGATACTGAAGCTCATGGCCGCTTTTTGCTCGGGCGACAGCATCCGGAGCAGTGCCATCGTCGCGTTGATCATCGCCTCGGTGGGCGCGCCTTCGGGCCGCAACTCGAATAGATCGGGGATGACGTTGCCGTCCGTCGTCATGCCTTTAAAGGGCTGTTCGTAGAGTTCTCTCCACGGACCGAACAGCTGTTGGACACGCTCTGATTTCAGGCGTTCTTCAACGTGGCCCCGGGCGCTTTTGCCGTAGGCAGTGGAGGCGCCAGGCGCCGGGACATATTTACGAAAATCGGTTTTGGCCAATAGATATCCCCCCAATCGGTGGGGGTATTGTAAAGGACGAATCCCACTCAGAACAGCCGGATCACCGGCTGTTCTCTGAGCGGTCGCTCGAAAAATACTGGATAAAGAAACGGAGAATTACGAAGCGTGCGCCGCTTCCAACCTATTTCCGCGCTCTTCCTGGATCCGCCAGGCGTCCAACACCGATTCGGCATCAATGAGCGAATTGAACTGATCGCGGACCTTTTTCCATTTGAAGCGCATGGAATTTTTTACAACTTCCGCGTCGTCGATTTTCAATACATCGGCGATGGGCGCCCACTCGACTAAAGCGTCGAGGCTGCCTTGAAACGCGCTCTCTCCTGCGACCATGGACTTCCATGGCGTTTGTTGAACACGCGTCCGGAACGCCGACCGAATATCTTCAAATCCTTGCGGCCGCTCGGCGGGGATTTCTTCGTTCCGCGTCGCGCAATCGACAAGATAAATCGCCAGCGACCGGATTTCATCGTCGCTTGCCGGCGTTTGGCCGGAAACGCTTGCGGCGCAGAAAACTGCCAAATCTGCGAGGCATGCGAGGTAGATTTCCCATTTCGCGATGTTCAGCGATTGAACGAACACCTCGTCCTCGAACAGGGAAACATACCGCGTCCCCGCACGTGTTTTCACGTAACCGTAGAGAGTTGTCTGTGCGACGAATTTGGACCGGGTATCAACATACTCGACCAATTCGTCCGGTGTCTTAATGGGTGGTGGGCGGTGCCAAAACCGCAATGCCTTGAGTGCCAGATAGATGTATCTGACCGTTTCCTCCAACGCGACGCCGAATTTCTGCATGATATTTTTTGACTCAATTGTTTTATGTCACTTTACCCCAATCAGAAAATACCCTTAGGATACTCGTTGTTGAACCTGCATATGAGTAATTTCGCAAGTGCCGGCAACAAAACAGGGAACAAAAAGCAGCTAAAAGCATATCTCGCTTCATGAGTTATTCTGATCGCTAGACCGTTGGTACAGCAGTTTGGCGGTTGTGTGGTGAAAACTTTAGGGGGATTTCATGTCCGAGACTACGTCAGACGCGCGTCAAGCGCACTGGGCCAAGACCAGGAACCTGACCATCGGTATCCTTGTGCTTTGGTTCATTTTCTCACTTGTGGTGCCTTGGTTCGCCAATGCGCTCAACACAATGTCCTTTCTTGGCTTTCCACTCGGCTACTACATGGCCGCTCAAGGCTCGCTGGTCGTTTTCGTCGTTCTGATTTTCTACCTCGCGTATAAGCAGAACAAGATCGACGAAGAGTTCGGCGTCGCCGAAGACGACCAATAGATAGAGAAGCAGGAGAGGTACAATGAAAGGCAATTTCATCGACAACCTGCCCAAGATCTATGGTCTTTATACGGGCGGATTCATCGTCTTCATCTTGTTGATGGCGGTTCTCGAGCAGATGGGGATGAGCGCGGAAGCCATCGGCCTTCTGTTCGTTTTGTTCACCATCTTCATCTATGCCGCGATCGGCTGGCTCTCACGAACCATGCAGGTGGAAGCCTATTATGTCGCCGGCCGACAAGTGCCTGCCGTCTTCAATGGTATGGCGACCGCGGCCGACTGGATGTCGGGCGCATCGTTCGTCGCCATGGCGGGCGGTATCTACTTCGGCGGACATGGCTATCTCGCCTTCGTGGTCGGGTGGACCGGCGGTTACGTGCTTGTCGCGTCGCTGATGGCCCCCTATCTGCGTAAGTTCGGCTGCTATACCGTGCCCGACTATATCGGTACGCGGTACGGCGGCAATTTGGCCCGCCTCTGTGCGGTCATCGTCCTCGTGGTGGCGTCCTTCACCTATGTGACGGCGCAGATCAACGCTACCGGCACCATCGCCTCCCGCGCTCTCGAAATTCCCTTCGAGCTCGGCGTGTGGTTCGGTCTCCTCGGCATCCTGCTTTGCTCCATGCTCGGCGGTATGCGGGCGGTGACCTGGACACAGGTGGCTCAGTACATCGTGCTGATCATCGCCTACCTGGTCCCGGTGATCTGGATGTCCAACAAGCAGGGCTTCGGGGTCATCCCGCAATTCGCCTATGGCGACGCGATCGCGCGTCTCGGCGAGTTGGAAACGCAATGGCAGGTGGGTACTCTCAAGGCAACGGAAACCTTTGCCGGCCTTTCGACACTGGTGAACAGCCATGCCGGTGCGGGCGAAGGGTGGCTATCGTCTTGGAAGTTCGTGACCCTGGCGATCTGCATGATGGCAGGCACGGCATCCTTGCCACACATCCTGATGCGGTATTTCACCACCCCGTCCGTCCGGGCGGCGCGTCAGTCGGTGGCATGGTCGCTGCTGTTCATCTTCCTGCTGTACTTCACGGCACCGGCATTGGCCACCTTCACCAAGTTGCAGGTCCTCGATCCCAACTTGGCGACGGGCATCATCGGCAAGGCAATCAGTGACGTTCAGGCGCTCGATTGGGTCCAGAAATGGAGCGAGGTCAACTTCCTGAGGGTCTCCGATTCCAATGGTGACGGTATCCTGCAGATCAATGAGTTCTTCATGCGCGCTGATATCGTCGTGCTGGCAACGCCGGAAATAGCCGGTCTGCCGTACGTGATCTCGGGCCTTGTCGCCGCGGGCGGTATGGCTGCCGCCATGTCGACGGCCGACGGTCTGCTGCTCGCCATCGCCAACGCCCTGTCACACGATCTGTACTACAAGATGATCGACCCGCGGGCCGATACCCGGAAACGTTTGTTGACGGCGCGTGTTCTGCTGCTAGCCATCGGTGCCCTCGGCGCCTTCATCGCCAGCTTGAAGCTGACGAGCATTCTGGGTGCCGTGGCCTGGGCCTTCGACTTCGCCTGCTCCGGCTTGTTCTTCCCCTTGGTGCTCGGCATCTGGTGGAAACGGGCCAACACCGCGGGCGCGGTTGCGGGCATGATCGGCGGGTTTGTGGCCGGAACGGCGTACCTCTACTACGTACGCTTTGCCGGTGGCGATCCGTGGATGGGCATCGATCATCTGCGCTTCGGTATTATCGGCATGCCGGTAAGCCTAGTGTGCATGGTCGTGGTAACCATGATGACCAAGGAACCCGACGAGGAAACCCAGCGCATGGTCGACGAAATGCGCATTCCCAAGGGTGCAACCATTCTGTCCGCAGAACACTAATTCCTGCGACTTCTCTAACGGTCGGGGCGAAGCTTCTGCTTCGCCCCGATTTTTTCGCCTATACTGTGAGCAACAATACGTAACCGAACATTGGGGAGTTCGTCCGTGGAAACCGTTTTTCCGCTTTGGGTCCTGGTCGTCGACTATATCCTCGGCATGATCATGTGGACATTGGTCGGCCGGGCCGCCATGAACCTGTTTCTGCCCGAGGATTCAAATTTCTTCTTCATGCGGGTCTTCGTTCGGACGACCAACCCGCTCTTGAACTTATTTTCCTTCATCACGCCCAGTTTTCTGGTCCGGCCCTTGGTACCGCTCTACGTCGCCTGGTTCTTTTTCATGTTCCGCTTCTACCTGATGCCGTGGCTGCTCGGGTATGAAGTAATGGGCATGCTGTCCTTCCCGCTCGAAAGCGATATCGCGCGCTGGATCTACCAAATCGGGAATTAGGAGCGCGGGACCTTACGGCGCGCCTGGCGGACAGTTTGACGGATCGGTTCGCCGGAACGTCGCGGATACTTCAAGATATGAGGATCGAATACTGATCCGCTTCACGGGACGCACGGCATGACGAAGACCGGCGACAAGCTTTCGGCCAACGTCCAAGGCATTTTGCTCATGGTCGGGGCAACCATGTTGCTCACCTCCATGTCGACCATCGTGCGCACCCAATCGGGCGACCTGCACCCGTTCGAGATCGCCTTTCTGCGCAACGTCATTGGCGTCACCATGTTGCTGCCGCTGCTGATACGTTATGGGATCGAACCCCTGAGGACGCGGCGCATCGGTTTGATGGCACTTCGCGGCGCCTTCAACGCCGCCGCCATGATCCTTTATTTCGTCGCCCTCGGTTTGATGCCCTTATCGGAACTCGCGGCACTCAGTTTCACCACGCCGCTGTTCGTCGCGATACTCGCCGTGCCCATCCTCAAGGAACGGCTTGGCCCGCGCCGGATCATGAGCCTGATCATCGGTTTTTCCGGCGCGCTGATTATCCTGCGGCCGGGGATCGAGGTCATCGATGCCAGCGCATTGGTGGCGCTCGGCTCGGCGGCCAGTTGGGGCGCGGCAGTGCTGGTGATCAAGTTCCTGTCGCGCACCGATTCGCCGGTCACCATCACCATTTACGGGCTTGCCTTCTTGACGCTTTTTACCTTCCCGCCCGCCCTGTTCGTCTGGCAATGGCCGACCTGGGAGCAGATGGGATGGATGGCGGTCATCGCCGCCCTTGGCACCGTTGGCCAGATCATGTTCGCTCAATCCATGAAGCGCGCGGACGCGACCTTGGTCATGCCCTTCGATTTCACCAAGCTGCTTTGGGCGAGCTTGCTGGGCTTCGTCGTTTTCTCCGAGGTGCCGACCGTGTGGACCATCGTCGGGGGCACGGTGATTTTTGCAAGCTCGACCTATTTTACTTATCGCGAACGTCATACGGCCCAACCGACACCGCCGGCGGAATCCGAACCTTCCCCCGCGCCTCTGCGCTTTCCCCACTGACGTTGGCGTATAGAAGATGACGGAAATCTATGTCGACGCCGATGCCTGTCCCGTCAAGGACGAGATCATCCGGGTCGCCGAACGCCATGCCCTGAAAACCTATCTGGTGACCGACGGCGGGGTGAGGCCCCCCGGCAATCCGCTCATCCAGCTCGTGATCGTGCCGCCCGGACCGGATGCCGCCGACGATTGGATTGCGGACCATATCGGCAATGGCGACATCGCCATCACCAACGACATTCCCCTTGCCGCGCGGTGCGTGAAGGCCGGCGCTTTGGTGATCAAACCCAACGGCGAGCCCTTGGACGAAAAATCCATCGGTATGGCGCTTGCCACGCGCGATCTGATGACCGGCCTTCGCGAAAGCGGTGCCATCACCGGTGGCCCGCGTTCCTTCAGCAAAAAAGACCGCTCGCAATTCCTAAATGCCCTGGAAGCGGCGGTCCAAGCGGCGCGCTAGAAATACACGCTAAGCCTGAGGGTTACGGAGTCGTCATCACGCAGACCCGCCGCGGGATCATCGGATGCGACGTTAGCTGAGAACCGACCTTCCAATTCCAGCTTCATGCGATCTCCGATACGGCGCTCCGCCTCGATGGAGAATAATTGGGTGCCGACCTCGAGATCGACAACGGCACCGGCCAGCAACGACGTGTCCTGCGTGTCGTTGAGCGTCCAACGGGCGCCGACAAACAGATCGTTGTTGTTCAAGGTCGCAGGCGCGTTGCTTTCGTCTCGTCCGTCATACTGATGTTCGGCGAGGAGCCCAAGATCGCTATCACCGTCGAAAATCTGATAGAGGGTGTATTCAATGCCGGCGACATAGGCGACGAACCGGTCCCCATGTCCCGTGCGCGTCACTACCTCCAGCTTCGACAGTAAGGCGTCGGTCGTGTTCTGCAGATCGAGACCCGTTTGCTGGATCAGATCGTAGTGCGGTGCTAGGACCACGCCGCCATCGGCTTTTGTCGTGCGGATGAGGCGCGGCTCGCGGCTGGTACCGTAGAAATGGCTGAGACCCACATCCCAATCGCCGAAGTTGGTCCCCCAGCGTGCGGCGAAATCCACATGTCCCCTCCCCGCCGACGCATCATAGGTCGCAAGATCGCTGTCTACGGATAACGGCCCCCGAAGTCGCGCGCGCGCGTCTGGAAAGGTTCGTTCGCGAAACCCCGGCAGAACAAACAGACCGATCGTGCCGATGGCGGTATGACGATTGAGGTTGATCATCGGCTGACCAAGTTTGTCCTCGCCGTCGATATTCTCCACGAGATCGGTTTGATTGACGATATCGACGAGATGGCGGGATTCGGTCACGCCCCAGAAGACCTTACCGATACCGGCAATTAAATCCCAATCGTCGCCGCGATGGAGCCAGTTTGCGATGCGGATATCGGCATGGGTCCGGTTTGAATCGTCCGCATCCGCGTGGAAGAAGGGCTGGAACGTGAACCGGTCCGCGCTGCTCTCCGACTCCCAAACGGCCTCGGGCTCGAAAATCAGCGATGGCGAGAGCGTTGCATCATCCTGGTCAGCGAATGCGGGCGCGTGGGGGAAGGCACGCACCTCGCCTGCGACCACGGCGGAAAGATCCAACTCTCCCGCCATCGCACCAGCGGCATCCAACAGGACGATGACCGCCGCAAACAGCCGAGCAAACAAACGCATGAGATACCGTCCCGCCTAGCGGACCCGTTTCAAGCGCTGCGGTGTGAACAGGGAGTCGCTGATGCCGCTCTGGAAGACGTAGTCACTAAACTCCAGAAGCGTGCTCTTCCCCGTCTGAACGTTCTCCATCTGCAGGGTGTGGGCGCGCCAATATTTGTCCAGATACCTGCGATAGCCGGATAGCGTTAGGGTCTTCAGAAGCGCGTTTTTCCGGTCATAATAATTGACCTTCATGATCCGGTACTCCTGCTTGTCCACCCAGACGACCTGACGCGTATAGCCGGAGTTTTCGTAAACGGGGATACGTTCCACCACGAAGCACTCGAGCGCGCCGCAGGGTTCATCCATGAGATAGGTATAGGCGTAGCGATCGACCTCGTTACTGACCAAGTCTTCGTAGGAAAATTCACTACCGACGAAAGATCCCGACTTGTTAACCGACGAGATCCTTTTGACGCGCTTGACCGCCGGCAGATAAAGCCATTGATCGTCCGGCTCGGTGATCTTGGTATGCGAGAGAAAGGCCGTGCCTTCAATGTCCCGGGGACGGTCGAAGACCGTTAGGCTTTTATCGCCGTACCCTTTGAGAGACACTTCGAGAGATTGCAGCCGCAGCTCGCGCGTACTGGTCTCGCCTTGGCTATTCCTCAGGACCATCTTCAACTGGCTTTCGCTGTCGCGCCAGCCAAGGTCACGCCGGTCGGCTTCTTCCGCGATGGTCCTGCCTTTTTCCTGGGGCGTTTCGGCAAGGACCGGGGTTACTGCTAGGACGGCGGCCAATGCAAGGCCCAAAACAAGTGGTTTAAACATCATGACTGTTCCTTCAATTTGGGTTTCACGTCATTCCGCAGGAATCGGCGCTTCCTGCGGACGCCGACGCCGTGCCGACTTTCCGTCGACAAGCAGCAGCAACGCCGGAAGCAGGAGGAAATCCGTCGCCAGGGCTGCGAGGATGGCAATCGCCGTCAGCAAGCCCATGTCGCTGTTCACGCGGAAAGCGGACAAGGAAAGAATGCCGAACCCGACAACCAAGATCGCGGACACGACCCACAAGGCGGTCCCGACAGTCGAGAAGGCATAGCGCACGGCGTCTTCCGCCGAATTCCGGCGTTCGCGCCGAGCACGCAGATATTTGGAGAGGAAGTGAACGGTCGCATCGACGACGATGCCGAGGCTGGTTGCCACGACGACAGCCGATGCAAGGCCCACCTGACCAACCACAATCGACCAGATGCCGAAGGCCATGGCCGCCGGGATCAGATTGGGCACCAGACTGAGGAAGCCGATCTTGATGCTCCGCAGCGCGATTAGCAGCGACAGCGAGATCAGCAGGAACGCGATAAAGGTGCCCAACAGCATGCCGTTGATGTTGCGCTCCGAGATATAGGCGAACATCTTGAAGGCACCTGTCGCGTCGGCGGACGGCGGGACCTCGGGGAAGTTCACATCGAGCCAACCGCGCGCACGGGCCTGGAAATCACGTAGCTGCGCGGTGGTGATATCGTGCAGGGTGACGATCGTGCGCATGGCCGATTTGTCGACATTGATCTGGTTGTTGAGATCCAGCCCATAGGGCAAGGACAGTTCGAACAGCAGAAGATATTGCGCGGCGAGGTTTCGCTCGTCCGCCAGCCGGTAATACGCCGGATCGTCACCGTGCATATTCTTGTTCAGACGTTTGAAAATATCGGTCAGCGTCGAAACATGGCTTACTTCCGGCTGTTCGCGCAGCCAATCGCCGAATGCCTCCACTTTTCGTTGGTAATCGGGGTCACTAATGGCGCCGCTGCCATCCGCGGGAAGCGACCAATTGGCCTGATAGATGCCGGGCAGGTTGGCCGAGGCAAAATCGGAATCGACGCGGAACTCGAGGCTGGTATCGAAGTACCGGACAAACTGATCGTTCAGTTCAATACGCGGCACCAGCGCGATCAATGCAATCGCCACCGCGGCCATACCGAAAAATACGGTACGCGGCCGAGCGATGATGGCTTCGGCGAGCGCGTTCATGCGGCGCGTCAGCCGGTCCTCGCGTTGCGACGCGCGCATGGGCAACAAGGAAATGAGTGCCGGCAGAAAGGTAACGGAGAACAGCCACGCCGCCGCGACACCCATCGCGGTGATGTTGCCGAAATCCCGGAAAGGCGGCGCGTCCGAGAAATTCAGGCTGAGAAAGCCGATGATGGTCGTGACGCTGGTCAGGAAAATGGGACCGAAATTGATCCGCATGCTTTCGACGACCGCATCACGTTTGGTGGCCCCGTTCCGCATCTCTTTGGCAATGGTGACCAGCAGATGGATTGAGTCGGCGATCGCGAGGGTCAGAATGATTGTCGGCGCGTTGAATGAGACGGGCGTCAGTTTGATTCCCATCCAGCCGGCGATGCCCATGGCCGCGGCGGTCGATAGGCCGATCACGATTAACGTCGCCACCGTTCCCGTAATCGACCGCAGTAACAGAACCATCGCCAGCAGCAGAAACCCGTACATAGCCGGAAGCAGCGTCGCTGAATCGTCAACGCCGGTTTGATAGAAAGCATTGTTGAGCGGCACCACACCGGTTAGGGCAACGCGCGTATCGGGATGGCGAGCACGGAAATCCGCGGCGAGTTCGTTGGCGGCCTCGATGATCTCCGAGTTTTCCCGCGGGTCCTTGCCCGGGATCGCGACCGTAACGTTCACGCTGGTTGTCGTGCCGTCCCGCGAGAGGGTTTGATCGAGGAGTAAGGGGTCGTTCATCGCGATTTCACGGACCCGGTCAATGTCGGCTTGTGTCATGCTCTCGGGGTTACGGATCAGGTCCTCAACCGTCAGATCGTCCCCTTCGGCATAGCTGTGCTGAAAGTTGGTGATACTGTTCACCCGGCGCGCATAGGGTAGCTTCCAGGCAGCCTCGGTCAGGTCGCGAATATCGGAAAGCAACGGGCGTGTAAAAACATCCCCGCTCGATGGCTTAATAACGAAACTCACATTGTCGTCTTGCGAATAAACCCGTTGCAGCTCCTCGAAGGCTTGCAGCTGAGGGTTCTGCTGACTGAACCAATCGCGATAGTCGGTGGAGATGCCGAGCCGCGGCGCCCCCATGGCACACGCGATAACCAGCAATAAACTTGCGAGGATAACCGCCCACCGAAGCCCGAGAAGCCGCTCCGTATATTGAACGACCCAACGGTCAAACCCGCTTTTCGGCTGTTTCCGGCCAGAGTTTCCTTCAGACACGACGCGCTCCTCTTTTGCTCCGCCCTGGCAGCTATGGTATTTTGGGCGAGATGACATATTTTTGAACTATACGGTTCAGTTAAATTTAACTGTACGGTTTAGTTAGAATAAACTATACGGTTTAGTCAATTGATAAATTTGTTGCAGCCGAAATCGGCGGAAAAGTAGGCAAAAATGATGGTTCCCAAGGACGATTCAGAAGGGCGTACCGTCAACGCTGCCAAAAACGCGCAGATCGTTGCGGCGGCACGCAAGCTGTTCTTGGAAAAAGGATTCGGCGAAACCAGCATGGATGCCATCGCCGCCGAGGCTGGCGTTTCCAAGCCAACCCTCTACAGTCACTTCAAGAACAAAATCGCCCTCTTCTCCGAAATCATCGAAGCAACCTGCGCCGAAATACGCGAGGGATTTGAGGAAGAGGATTACGAGTTTACGACGGACGATCCACCGGAGGTTTTTCTGAGCCGGGCGGTACGAATTTTCGCCCGTCACTTTCTGCACCCGAGCACGATCGATCTGCTTCGGGTCGTGATTTCCGAATCGAAACGGTTCCCGGATCTGGGAGACGTTCTGTGGGAATCAGGACCGAAGTATTTTTGCGAGGTGGTAAGTGAGCAATTGCGCGCTTACGACGCAAAGGGACTACTGAAAGTGCCCGATCCCGACGCCGCGGCACGTGAATTCGCCGGCATTCTGATCGGCAATCTGGGAATGCCGCATTTCATGAATCTCAGTACGCGGCCCGACAAGGACGAGCTCGAAACGCGTGGCGCCGTCCTCATCGGGAATTTTCTGTCCAACCTTAGGACTTAAGCCGCCTGGACCTGCTTCACCGGGATGCCGCCGCGTTGCACCCAGCCATAACGCTCATCGAGGAGCGGCGACAAGGGCCGGCGAATCTCGTCGGGGAGCGCAATCCACATCCGCAGCAGGTGCCGTTTGAGTTCGGGTTCATCATAGTCCTCAAACTCATCACGTGCGTGCATGGTGGTGTGATTGTTCACCAACTGGATATCGCCTTCCTGCAGGCGCATGGTGACGCGCAATTCAGGACGATTGGCAATTTCCTGTACCAGGTCGAGGAGCTCTTTCTGCTTCTGGGTCAGCGCATATTCGGGGCCGAACCGTTCACAGCTTTCATAATACTGACGGCTCATAAAACGTGAGGTGACCTTGCCGTCTTTCACGCTCAGCATCGGCAGGCGGTACCAGGGCTTTTCGCCTTCCGGTTCCTCTCCGCGCCAATCGACTGTGAATAATTCATACGCCTCTTCCAACAGGTCCGGCCGCTCGCGGCGCAAAACGTTATGGATCATCAGCGAGCTGACCAGATGGCTCATCCCGCCCGACTTCGCCTGGCGCAGGCAGAACAGCCCGAGCACGTCGACGGGCAGCAGATCGCAGTGAAAATCCATGCGTTGATGGGTCTGGTAGCCGCGCGCGGTCGGATCGTCATAGGAACGCCCCTCGTCCATCACGTGGCCAAGAAGATGACCGCGCGCATTCTGAGAAACCGGCCGCCCGATATGCGTGCCGATGCCCCAGTAAATCAGCGCGCATTGCTCGTCGGTATACCGTTCGCGCGGGATACCGCGCACGATTGCGAAGCCGCGCCCCTCACGCACGTCGTCGAGGATGCTCCTGAGCTCATCGGTAAACACGGTGAGCGGAAAGTGATCGCGCGAGAACGGGATTTTGACACCGGCTTTCTCAGCCTGATGTAACGCTGCATCTATATCGGCGATCCCCTCGTCGCTGATCCGATAAATCCAATTGGGATCGTTCTGGATTTCCGGTCCAGCCCAAACGCTGGGCCCCGTCAATTCATCCAGAATCTTTTCAGGGATTTGATCCGTCATGTCTTTTTTCCTTTCCTTTTCCCCACGTTACTCCGCCGGCTTCAATACGGCGCGGGCGGCTCGGCGCTGCCCAACCAATGCCAAAGCAAGAAGAACGACGCCTATGGCATAAGTCTCATAATGCAGCGATTGCTCGACGCCCAAGAAGTAATTGATCGCATGGTCGACGGGCAGCAGGAGACACAAGACCGCCAAGCCCAGAATGAACCGCATCACGGAGCCACCAGTTTTCGTGCCGGGGGCCTCGAGGAACATCGCCCAGGCAACCACCCCAAGGAAGGTCGCGACAACCGTCACCACGATCTCGGCCGTTCCGCCATCCAACAACAAGGGTGTGTAGACGAACAATACCGGCATGAGGAAGATCATCGAGGCAAGCCTCACCGCCTCATTACCGGTTTTGACCGGGTCCGATTGAGCGATCGCGCTTGCCGCATACGCCGCGAGCGCAACCGGCGGAGTTACGGCACTCACCACAGCCACCCAATAGCTGATCATGTGGGCCGCCAGCACCGGCACGCCGAGATTGGTCAGAGCGCCAACGGCAAAAATGGCAAGGATGACGTAGCTGGCCACGATGGGAAGCCCCATGCCGATCACATATCCGGCGACGATCACCCAGAAAATGGTGAGCGGCAGCAAACCGAAGCTGAGTTCGACCAACAACGCGGATACCCGGCCCGGCAAATCGCTTTGGGTTGCACTCGACAACAGAATGCCCAGCACACCAGCGATACAGCCAATCACCAGGGTGTTCTTTGCCCCCGCCTCCATGGAAACCCAGATATTGCGCACGAGTTCGGAATAGGATTCGTAAAGACACCGAAGCGCACCGTTGTGTGGCCGTGACGGCCGTATTTCGGCGCCGAGGCCGGCTTCGGCAACCGCGTTGGGAATGGCCCCCATTTCCGCAGAGACGCCGGCCAAGATTACTTCGACGACTTTGAGGATGATGAAAGCGGCAACCACCCAGTACAGCGCATCGCCGATCGTGAATCCGACATAGGTATTGATGAACCAGGTGAACGGCGCGCCGACGTCGGCGCCGAAGAAGTACACCAGCACCCCAAACGCCAAGGAAATGGGAAGGAAATACTTCCAGCTGTTTCCCGACCAAGGCGTACGCACCGCGACCAACAGATCGACGGCCCGTAGCAGGACGATCAGAACGATGGTCTTCGCCGCCGCCAGAAACGCCGAGTCGCCGATGACAAGCAGATACACCATCACCGGAATCGGCAACAGCAGATGGAGACGCGGGACAATCCGTTCCCATGCCGGCAGTTCAGACACCGGCACCCCGTGCAAGCCCCGCCTACGCGCACGGAAATAGACCATCAGCACGACCGAGAGGTAGTACAGCACCGCCGGGATCAAGGCGATCTTGATCACCTCGAAATAGCTCGTCTCGGTCAATTCGGCCAACAGAAAGGCACCCGCGCCCATAATCGGCGGCATGTAGGCGCCACCGGTCGAGGCGGCCGCCTCGACGGCAGCGGCGAACTCGGCCTTGTACCCGACCCGTTTCATCAGCGGGATCGTGAAGGTTCCGGTGGTCACCACGTTGGCCACGCCACTGCCGGAGATCATGCCGAACAGGCCGCTGGAACAAACCGCGGCAAGTCCCGGCCCGCCTGTCCGCTGACCTGTCATGCGGTAGGTGGCGTCGATAATCAATGAGCCAAGCCCGGTTTTCTCAAGAAAGGCACCGAGAATGACGAAGATCACGACATAAGTCGCAAACACGTCGATGATCAACCCGGTCATGCCGTCGGTCGCCAGCATGAGGAATTCCATGATCCGGTCGAGGGTGAAACCGGGATGGTTCAAAAGACCCGGAAGAGCCTGAGCGACGGGCTTGAACGTATAGATAAAAAACAGGGCGCCGATGAGTGGAATGACCGGCCCGACAATGCGGCGCGCGATCTCAAAACTCGCGGCGGCCAAAATGCCGGAGAAGAATACGACCGGCACCGGCACGGGACCGCCAATACGCTCAGTCAAATCGACGGCCGAGTAGATCCACCAGGCAATTGCCAATACCGCGCCGACAAGAAACAGTACGTCCGACGGCATGGGGTTGTCGGAAAGCTTATCCAGCTTGGCTTCGAAGGCATAGATACCGGCGCCGATCAGACCGCCGATCGCCATCACGATCCAAACTTGCGCACCGACGAAATCCCGCCACAGCTCGGTCTGTCCGGTGACGGCCCACATCACGCCGACGGCAATCATGGCACATAGGGCCGCCGTATCGACCAAGGCGAAAATCTCGTCGAGCCAAACAACGCCTTCCCGGATTGGCCGGCGGCGGCTCCGGAACAAGAGAATGGACAAAACGATCACGCCGAGGAGGAAAGTTCCCTTGAACACCTCCGATACGGGCGGGCCGAAAAACGAGATGTGGATGAAGAAATAGGAAAACGCGACCGCCACCAGCGACAGCACGATGCGCGCGATCCCCGTGACGTTACGAGGCGAAACCACGTCCTCGCTGATCAGGCCGAGTTTGATGAAAAAAGTGAGGGCGCCGCGAGACATGATGATACGACCCGGCAGGAATTTAAAATGGAAGGCGAAGTGCGGAAGGGACTGTGCCCCTTCCGCACATCATTTGCAGCGTAAACCGGCCGAACCCGGCCGGTTCCCGTCTTACGAGCCTTCGTAACCCTTGACGATTTGGTCAGGCACGTCCGCGCCGCGCTCTTTCCAGTAACGGGCCGCCGCCGGATGGACGTAGACACCGTGCTGAACGAGAGCACCGAACTTCGGACTTAAGGACTTCCAGTAGCTGGCGGTGTTCGACAGCTCCTTCAGGTTGTCCGGATCGGCAATGACCTTCAGCATGTCGTAAACGGCACTGTCGGACATTTGCTTGTTGACGACCCACCAGACGTCATAGGCAATCGACAAGGCTTCCTTGTCCATGCCCTTGACTTCCTTTTGCACCGGAATGACCGACGGCACATAGAACCTGTACTGGTCGGTAAGCTTCTTCTGCTCTTCCTTGGTGAAACCGATGTAGCGCACCGGCTTACGCAGCGACAGTTCGGTCAATGCAGGGATGGTGTAAGGCACACCGGCGGAGCAATAGACGTCAATCTGCCGGTCGCCCAGCGCCCGGCCGGCGGCCGAGAAACCGAGATAACGGGCATCGATCTGGTCGAACAGGCCGAGACCCTTGAAGATGTTGACACAGTTCACGCTGCTGCCCGAGCCCTTGGCCAGCAGATTGACCACCTTGCCCTTCATGTCTTCGAAGGTCTTGATGGGACTATCGGCGAGCACCGCGATGATCTGCATTTGCTCACGCACGTTGGCAACGATCCGGAAGTCCTTGCTCGCACCGTCCTTCTCGAAAAGCCCGGTACCGGTCCAGGATTGATAGACCTGCGGAATGTGCCCCCAACCGGAAGCGAAGTTGCCGGAACTCACGCGCCGCACGTTATCGACGGAGCCGTTTGACGGCGAATATTGGAAGCGATATTTGGATCCCAGTTCCTTATTGAGGAGCTGGGTTGCAGCGCTCCATGAGGGGTGCCACGCACCACCGGATGGGCCACCGCCCATTCGATAAGTCTCCGCTGCCGAGGCCGTCCCGACAAACGCCACCGCCGAAGCGGCAATGATCAAACCACGTAAAAGCATAGGATTTCTCTCCCTTTTGTGAAGCCCTGTTAGGCAAAGTAGTTATCTTGATTAGTTGTCTTGTATAAGAGAATGACAGCTTCTCTCAAAGCAGGCAATATCTTCGATGGGCGATCCCACAAAGGGAAGCCTTAGGCTTTGAAAAAACTAAGGGAAAAAAGATGACACCCAGGGATGGCAACGACGAAACCACGATCACCGGCGAGGAGCATTGGACCCAAAAGGGCGATGCGAAGCTCTTCCTGTGGCGCAAGGCACCGGACAATCCGACGCGCGGCACCATCCTTTTCGTGCATGGCTCCTCCATGGCCTCACAACCGACATTCGACCTGCACGTCCCGGGCAGAACTGATTCGTCGGTGATGGACTGGTTCGCGCGCCAGGGTTTTTCCACGTGGTGCGTCGACATGGAGGGCTATGGCCGATCGGACAAACACCGCGACATCAACTCCGACATCTCTAATGGCGCCGATGATCTGACGGCGGCCAGCAGCTATATCCTCGATTATGAAGACGGCACGCCGTTGCTCGCCTACGGCATCTCGTCGGGCGCCCTCCGCGCCGCGTTGTTCGCCCAACGCCATCCTGACCGCGTCAAACGCCTCGCATTGGATGCAATGGTGTGGACGGGCGAAGGCAGCCCAACCCTGGCCGACCGCAAAAAACGTTTGCCGGAGTTCCAGGCCAAGAACCGGCGCCCCATCGACCGTGCGTTCGTGCATTCCATCTTCAACCGCGACCATCCGGGCACCGCAGACAAAGAAGTTATCGACGCCTTCGCCGATGCCATTACGGCCCTCGACGATTCGGTGCCGACGGGAACTTATGTGGATATGTGCTCGAAGCTGCCCGTGGTCGATCCGGCCCTGATCGCCATGCCGACGCTGATCATGCGCGGCCAATGGGATGGAATCGCCAGCGTCGACGATCTGTTGGAATTTTTCCGCCTGCTCCCCAATCCCGACAAGCAGTTCACGGTGATGCCCGGGATTTCCCACGCCTCGTTCCAACAGAAGAACTATGCGCTGGTCTATCACATACTGTTGTCGTTCTTCACTCAGCCCGACCCGATATACCGGGGTGACTAGAAGGGTCAGAATTCGGCGGAAAACCGAAGAATTGGCGGATTAACACCATTTTTCTGTTATTCGTCTTGCGATGCCGGATGAGTCTTATATAAAACAACGATAATAAGAACCGCCGGTCTCCGGCGCATCAGAGTAGAACAACAGGGAGAGTATTTCATGACCGAGCCTTCGGCATTCGCAACCGCACGGCGCCTTACCACCGCCGGCGCCCAAAAGATGATGGTAGCCGCCATCGCAAAAGCCGAAGACATCGGTATCGCGGCAACCGTCGCCATCTGCGATGCCGGCGGTCATATGATCCTCCTGCAGCGGATGGACGGCGGCCGTTTCCACACGGTTCATTCGTCGACCACCAAAGCCGTCACCGCGGCCTCCAATAAGCGTCCGACAACAACCAAAGGGGCGCAGGGGCAAGATCTCGACACCCTCCACGCCATCGGTTTGTCACTCGCTGCGGGCGCCCAACGTTGGACCGCCATGGAAGGCGGCTTCCCCGTCATCGTCGAGGGTGAATGCCTTGGCGGCATCGGGGTCAGCGGTGGTGATTGGCAGCAAGACCAGGATATCGCCAAGGCGGCGGTGGACGCCGTCGGTGCCAGCATCGGCGGCTGAATAGAGAGTTTCGGGGAGGACACGCCCAAGCTCAAAAGCCTAAACACAGAAGGGAGACGAACATGCGAAAGATCACGTCACTTGCACTAGGCTCGGTTGCCGCGGTCGTGTTGATCGCGGGCACTGCAAGAGCCGAATACCCGGAAAAACCCATCGAATTCATCATTCCGTTCGGTGCCGGCAGCGGCGCCGACATCGAAGGCCGTCTGGTCGCCAAGGAAATGTCCAAGGTGCTCGGCCAGCCCGTGGTCCCGGTGAACAAACCCGGCGGCGGCGGCGCCATCACCTACACCTACGTCAAGAACGCGGCGCCCGACGGCTACACGATTGGCTGGAATTCGCTGTCGGTCCTGACCACCACCAATATCGGCAACGTCGATTTTGATTACACGGCCATGGATCACATCGGCCAAGTCGAATATCAGCCGATGTCGTTTGTCGTTAAGGCCGATTCCAAGTGGAAGACGTTCAACGACTTCGCCGCCGACTGCAAAGCCAATCCGAACAAGTTCAAAATCGCGTTCGCAGGCATCGGCAGCGGCACTCACCTCGCCGCCATCGCCTTGACCCAGGCGTCAGGCTGCCAAGCCATCATGCTGCCGGTCAAGGCCGCCGACCGTAACGCCAAGGTCCTGTCGGGCGAAGCGGATGCCGCGTCGCACATTTTCACGAACCCGTTGAAACTGGTGAAAGCCGGCAAGCTCCGTTTCCTGACATTGATCAGTTCCGAGCGCGCGCCGGCGGCGCCCGACGTGCCAACTGCCAAGGAGCTCGGCTTGAACGTGGAACTCGACCTGTTCCGCGGCCTTAGCGTTCCCAAGGGAACACCGGATGCCATCAAATCGAAACTCGAGGATGCCATGATCAAGGCGGCAAACTCGGACGCATTCCAGGCGCGGGCGAGCAAGATCGGGTTCACCGTTAAGCCCATGGGCATCGGTGAGTTCGACGCGAAACTCAAGCGTAACAACGAGGACGTCGTCCGTGTGATGAAGGCCGCCGGCCTCTATAAGTCCAAGATGAAGAAATAACGGACGATAGTTAGCAAATCTGGGCGGCCCGTCTTCGGCACGAAGGCGGGCCGTTCCTAAAACCCAAGAAGTTCATGCGCCCGAGAAAAGGCGCATGGAGCGCGACCACAGAAATATGCGCACACGAAACATCATCGCGGCCATCATCTTGCTTATTCTTGGCGTCGGTTATGCGTACCTGACCGCGCACCTGCCGTCCCGTGACATCGCCAATACCACCGACCCATCCTTTTTCCCGTGGGTTCTGGCGGTTTGTTTCCTCGTGCTCTCCGGCGCGCTCCTGTTCCAAACATTCCTGCCCGTTGACTTGGGCCGCCTGCCGTCGATCCCTGCTATCCCGGTATCGAAATACGCGGCCGGCTTCGTCACTTTCATCGTGTATATGGCGCTTCTTCCCACGCTCGGCTTCGTTGTCGCCAACATCCTATTCTTTGCCGTGCTGATGATAATTTATGGCGAACGGCGCCCGCTGTGGATCGCGGCCGGATCGATCGGCCTGTCGCTGGTCTTGTTCTTCCTGTTCCGTGAAATTTTCCAGATCCGGCTGCCGGCGGGCGTCCTCGGAGGGATCATCACATGAACCCAGATATCCTCTCCGGTTTTTTCCAGGCCACAATGGCCAGCACTCTCGGTGCAACCGCCATCGGGTCTTTGCTCGGCCTGATCGTCGGCATGATCCCGGGCATGACCATCTCGACCGGCATCATCATCGTGTTGCCGCTGACCTTCGTCCTGCCGCCCGACATTTCCATCGCCCTATTGCTCGGCCTTTACGTGAGCGGCATGACCGGCGGCAGTTTCTCCGCCATCCTGCTGAATATCCCCGGCACGCCGTCGGCATCGGCCACCGCCATCGACGGCCATCCCTTGGCGGGGTCGGGCGATGCGGGCCGCGCCCTGGGCATTGCGGTTTCCGCCAGCTTCGTCGGCGGTCTGTTTTCGTTTCTCTGCCTGTTCTTTATCGCGCCGCAATTGGCCGATATCGCCCTGCAGTTCCAGGCACCGGACCTGTTCAGCCTAGTGCTGTTCGGCCTCACCATCATCTGCAGTTTTGCCGCGCGCTCGTTGATCAAGGGACTGCTTTCGGCGGTCATCGGCCTGATGATCGTCACCATCGGCCAGGATCCCATGATGGGAACACAGCGCTTCACCTTCGGGCAGCTGAACTTGGTCGAAGGCATTCATTTCCTGACCGCTTTGATCGGCTTGTTCGCCATCCCGCAATTGGTCGACAATTTTTCCGACATGGTGCGTAAACGGGGTGAGGTGCATCCGGCACGTCAGTTCGGCAGCGTGCTGCCGAAACTTGCCGACCTCAGGCGCATCCGCTTGCCCGTCTTTATCGGCGCGCCCATCGGCGCCTTCCTCGGCATTCTGCCGGGTGCCGGCGGTCCCATTGCCGCCTTCATCAGCTATGACTACGCGCGCAAAGCCAACAAGAACCCCGAAACCTTCGGCAAGGGTGCGCCCGAAGGCATCGCCGCCCCCGAGGCTGCCAACAATGCCGTCACCGGCGGTGCGTTGATCCCGATGATGACCCTCGGCATTCCCGGCGATCCCGTCACCGCGATCTTGATCGGCGCGTTGCTGGTTCATGGCCTCGCGCCGGGGCCGTTGCTGTTCATCGAGAACGGCGATTTTGCTTATGGAGTCATCTTCTCGTTCTTCTGGGCCAACATCTTCAACATTATCATCGCCTTCCTCGGTCTGCGGCTGCTGGTCAAGGTGCTGGCGACACCACGTGCGTTGTTGATGCCGACCATTGCGCTGTTGTGCGTCATCGGCTCCTACGCGTTGCGCAACAACTTCTTCGACGTCTATGTAATGTTCGCCTTCGGGCTTCTCGGGCTCGCCATGCGCTGGCTCGACATGCCGGTGGTGCCTCTCTTGCTCGCGCTGGTCCTCGGCCGCCCGCTCGAAGAGCATTTGCGCGTCGCCCTCGCCGGGTCGCAAGGCGATCCCACCGTCTTTTTCACCCATCCGTACAGCGTCCTGTTCCTCGGTCTCGCGGTGCTGTCGGTGTTTTGGTCCTTCTACTCCGAACGGCGGGCCAAGAAAGCCGCGGCTGTTCCGCAACAACAAACAAGCCCTTAGCCAGGAGAAATCTCATGAGCAAAGAACCGATTCGCGTTGCCTCCATTGGTCTCGGATGGTGGTCGGATGTCCTTGCCGATGCGGTCCAGCGCACGCCCGAATTGGAGATCGCTGCCTGCTTCACCCGCTCGGAGGAGAAACGCAACAAGTTCGCCGAGAAATACGGCTGCAAACCGGTGGCGAGCTATGAGGAAATCCTAGCCGACCCGTCGATCCAGGGCATCATCAACACGACACCCAACAACGTGCATCTTGAAACCACCCGGCAGGCCGCCGACGCGGGTAAGCATGTCTTCCTCGACAAACCCATTGCCAATTCGGTGGCCGAAGGCATGGAAATCGCCCGCATTTGCCGCGAGGCGAACGTGAAGCTCTCCATCGGCTTCCAACGCCGCCGCGAGGTTCAGTTCCGCTGGGTCCACGAGAAAATCAAAGCGGGCGATTTCGGCAAGATCGTCCAGGCGGAAGCCAACATCAGCCGCGACCGGCTCGGTCAGTTCGAAGACGGCCACTGGCGCTACACCGCCGAGGGCATGCCCGGCGGCGTCATGCTACAGATCGGCCCGCATTATGTGGACGTCCTGGAAATGCTGATGGGCCCGATCATGGAAGTGTCGGGCATGCTATCACAACTCGTTCTGCCCGGCGACAACCCGGACGTCGCCGGTCTGGTCATGAAACACGAGAACGGCGCCATCTCCACCCTCAATGCCGGCTATGCCTCGGCGGGCGAGAACTACGTGATGAACATCTACGGGAAGAAGGCCTCCGCCCTCTATACCCTGCACACCGGCATGTATTACCTGGAACAGGGCGACAAGGCACCGCACCATGTGCCGTTCGAGATGAACGATACCCTCGCCGAACAAATGGGCGAATTCGGCATTTGCATCCGCGACGATGTCGAGCCGGAAGTCGGCGGCGAATGGGCGAGCCGGTCGCTGGCGGTGATCCGCGCGGGCGTCAAGTCGGCCCGCGAAGGCCGCATGGTGCCGATCGCCGAGATCATGGAAACCGGCGAGTAACCGGCGAATAACAAAGAACTTGGGTTGGCGAAAACATCCCCCTAAAGTCAGATGAAGCTTTAGGGGGACCCTCATTTATGACCACTACTTCTTCCGGAGATTTATTCGCGGATACCCCGCTTACCGGCCAGCACGCCGTGATCACCGGCGGCTCGCGCGGTATCGGCGCGGCCTGCGCGGATGCGCTCGCCCGATTGGGCGCGAACGTTTCCCTGGTTTCGCGCAGCGCTGACGCGCTTGCGACGAAGAAACAAGAAATCGAGGCGGCACGTGGCGTGAAAGTCGCCACCGCCGTTGCCGACGTCGCCGATCCGGAAGAGGTGGAGACGGCCTTTGCCGCCGTGACCGACGCGCTCGGCGCGCCGCATATCCTGATCAACAACGCCGGCATCGGCAAAAGCGCGCCGTTTCACCGTACGACGTTGGACTTCTGGCAGGAAACCATCGCCCTCAACCTCACGGGCGCCTTCCTGTGCACGCAACAGGTCTACGGCGCCATGCGCGAGGCCAAATATGGCCGCATCGTCAATATCGCCTCCATCGTCGGGCTGCACGGCTACGCCTATATCGCCGCTTATGCCGCCTCCAAGCATGGGGTGGTCGGGCTTACCCGCTCGCTCGCGCTGGAAGCCGCCAAATCGGGGATAACGGTCAACGCGGTCTGCCCCGGTTATACGGATACCGATCTCGTCACTGAGGCCGTAGACAACATCGTCGAAAAAACCGGCCGCTCCGCCGATGACGCGCGCGCCGAACTGGCCTCGACAAGCCCCATCGGCCGGTTGATTACGCCCGAGGAAGTGGCCGAAACCGCCGCGTGGCTGTGCTTGCCATCGTCATCCGCCATTACCGGCCAAGCGATCGTGGTCGCGGGCGGCGCCGTACAGAATTAGGAGACACAAAGAATGGCCGGCAACAAAGCAGCCGAGTTCAATCCGCAACATTTCGGCTGGTCCGTCGACGGCAAAGTCGCGACCGTCACCCTCAACCGGCCGGAGCGCAAGAACCCCCTCACCTTCGACAGCTACGCGGAGTTGCGCGACACCTTCCGCGCCTTGAAGGATGTGGAAGATGTGAAGGTGGTGGTGATCACCGGCGCGGGCGGCAATTTCTGTTCGGGCGGCGACGTGCATGACATCATCGGCCCCCTGGTCAAGATGAACGCTAATGAGCTGCGTGAGTTCACCACCATGACCGGCGATTTGGTCAAGGCCATGCGCGCTTGCCCGCAGCCCATCATCGCCGCCGTCGACGGCGTGTGTGCGGGCGCAGGCGCCATTCTCGCCATGGCCAGCGACCTGCGCTACGGCACGTTCGAAGCCAAGGTGGCCTTCTTGTTCGTGCGTGTCGGCTTGTCGGGTGCCGACATGGGCGCGTGCGGCATCCTGCCCCGCATCATTGGCCAGGGCCGCGCCGCCGAGCTGCTGTTCACCGGCCGTGTCCTGCCGGGCGATCAAGCGCTCGAATGGGGCTTTTTCAACGGCCTGATCACACCGGATGACTTGCAGGCCGACGTCGCAGCGACCGCGAAACGTCTCGCCGACGGGCCGACCTTCGCCCATGCCATGACCAAGAAGATGCTCAACGCCGAATGGGACATGAGCCTTGAGGCCGCCATCACGGCGGAGGCCGAAGCGCAAGCGATCTGCATGGAAACAAAAGATTTTGTGCGCGCCTACGAAGCGTTCGTCGCCAAACAGAAACCGGTGTTCGAGGGAGATTGACCGATGCCCGATTCAAGCTTTCTCGACTGGCCGTTTTTCGACGAAGGCCACAAACGCTACGCCCTGGGCTTGCGCGATTGGGCGGCGACGGAAATCCACCACCACGAACCCGAGAGCCGCGAGGCACTCGACGCGCAATCGACGGAATTGGTGCGTAAGCTGGGCGAGGCCGGTTGGCTGAAGGCGTGCGTCCCCGCCGCCTATGGCGGGCTGTTCGAGACTTTCGACGTGCGCACCCTCTGCCTGAGCCGCGAAATCCTCGCCTATCACGCGGGCCTCGCCGATTTCGCCTTTGCCATGCAAGGGCTCGGCACCGGCTCGATCACCTTGTTCGGATCGGACGACCTCAAGCAAACCTATTTGCCGAGCACTGCGTCGGGCCAACGCATCGCGGCGTTCGCCGTTTCCGAACCGCAAGGCGGCTCGGACGTCGCCGCCATGACCACGACGGCGGAGAAAGCGGACCACGGCTACACCCTCAACGGCGTCAAAACCTGGATATCCAACGCCGGGATCGCCGATCACTACGTCGTCATCGCCCGCACCGGCGACGCACCGGGTGCCAAGGGATTGTCCGCGTTCGTCGTCGACGCTGACACGCCCGGTTTGAGGGTCAGCGACCGTATCGACGTGATCGCGCCGCACCCGCTCGGCACCCTCACCTTCGAAAATTGCCACGTGCCGGGATCGCATCTCCTCGGCAAGCCGGGCGAAGGCTTCAAGATTGCCATGGCGACGCTGGATATTTTCCGCTCGACCGTCGGCGCCGCATCGCTCGGCTTTGCACGGCGCGCACTCGACGAATCCCTGGCCCGCGCCGAAGCGCGCGAAGCCTTCGGCTCAAAACTGGCCGAGTTTCAGTTGATCCAGGAAAAGATCGCCGACATGGCCGTCGGCATCGACGCTTCAGCGTTGCTGATCTACCGCGCGGCTTGGACCAAGGACGTTCTGGGCCAGCGGGTCACCCGCGAAGCCGCCATGGCCAAGATGCACGCCACCGAAATGGCACAACAGGCCATAGACCAAGCGGTACAAATCCACGGCGGCGAGGGTGTCGTCGCAGGCGCCATGGTCGAAAGCCTGTATCGCGAAATCCGCGCACTGCGCATCTATGAAGGCACCACGGAGATTCAGAAGCTGGTGATCGCGGGGCAAGCTCGCGCCGCAGCCCAGTCCTAGCTCCCTACTCCGCGGCTTACTCGGCCGCTTCCTGGCGGCGGTGCGACGGCGGCTTGGCCGCTTCGCGCAGTTCCGCCAAATGCTCGTTTTCCTGTTGCGCCACCGACATCGCCTGTGAATGGGCGCGACCATACTGCTTCGGCCAGGACACCCCATCAAAGCCGTAATGGGCCGCCGCGTGCAGGGTGAAATGCGGATCGGTCAGGTGCGGACGGGCAAGGGCGACGAGGTCGGCGCGGCCCGCCGCCAATATGGTGTTCACCTGATCAGCAGTCGTGATGTTACCCACCGTGATGGTCGGCACACCCAGTTCCTGACGGATCTGATCGGAAAACGGCACCTGGAACATGCGCCCGTAGATGGGTTCTTGGTCGGGCACGGTTTGTCCCGCCGACACATCGATGATATCGGCGCCGTTGTCTTTGATCATCCGTGCCACCTCGACCGCTTCGTCCCCGTCCATGCCGCCCGGCGCCCAATCGGTCGCCGAGATGCGTACGGAAATGGGCTTTTCGGCCGGCCACGCCTCGCGCACCGCGCGGAGTACTTCCAGCGGGAAGCGCATGCGGTTCTCGAGGCTGCCACCATACTCGTCGGTGCGTTTGTTGGTGAGCGGCGAGATAAAGGTCGCCAGCAGATAGCCGTGCGCCATGTGAATTTCGAGAATATCGAAACCCGCGTCGTCAGCCATTTTTGCCGCGCGGGCGAAATCGTCGCGCACGCGATCCATATCGGTGCGGGTCATCTCCCGCGGCACTTGGCCCGTCGGCAAATAGGGGATCGGCGACGGCGCGATAATCTCCCACGCCTCGTCGGCGGGTAGCGGCACATCGTTGCCTTTCCAGGCCACTTCGACCGACGCCTTGCGCCCGGCGTGACCAAGCTGGATGCCAATCTTCGATTTGCCGTTGGCATGCACAAAATCGACGACCCGTTTCCAGGCGTCCACATGCTCGGGTTTGTACATTCCGGCGCAGCCGGGCGAGATGCGTCCATCGGGCGACACATCGGTCATTTCGGTAAAGATCAGTCCCGCACCGCCGGTGGCGAACCCGCCCAAATGGGCCAATTGCCAATCGCCAACGGTGCCATCGGTCGCCGAATACTGACACATGGGCGACACCACGACGCGGTTTTCGACGACCATCTTGCCGACGCGGAACGGCGTGAACATGGGCGGCGGCGGATCGTTGTGCGGCACGTCGAAGCCTTGATCCCGCACCATCTCGGCGAACCAGCGATCGACGTCGGCACCGTATTTGGGATCCCGGACCTTGAGGTTCTCATAGGTCACGCTTTTGCTGCGGGTGAGGAACGAGAACGCATATTGCGGCGGCTCGAAACCGTTATAACGCCGCGCGTTTTCGTACCAGCTGAGGCTGACGAGCGCCGTCCGCTGCAGGCGGGCAACCTCGTCCTTACGGGCATCCTCATAGGCCTGCAGCCCGGCCTTCACGTCCTTCCCGTGCGCCTCGACCGCATCGGCAAGGGCGATGGCATCCTCCATGGCAATCTTGGTGCCGGACCCGATGGAGAATTGCGCGGTGTGGCAAGCGTCGCCGATCAGCACGACATTGTCGAAATGCCAATGTTCGTTGGTCACCACCGGGAAATTGCGCCAGATCGAACGGTTGGCGAGGATCGGATGGCCGTCGAGCTCCTCCTTGAACATGTCCTGGTAGTAGGCGACCGTTTCCTCTTCGCTCATCTTGTCGAAACCGGCGTTGCGCCAGGTGTCCTCGTGACATTCGAGGATCCAGGTCGAGCCTTGATCGCCGAACTGGTTCTTGCCCATGCGATAGGCATGCAAATAGTGCCAGCCGTGCTGGTTCTCGCGGAAAATAAAGGTGAACGCGTCGAAGGTCTGCGTTGTCCCCAACCAGACGAACTTGGTTTTGCGGAAATCGATGTTCGGCTTGAACTTGTCTTTATAGGTTTCCCGTATCCAACTGTTGACACCGTCCGAGGCGAGGATGAGATCGCAATCCGAAAACTGTTCGAGATTATCGATTTCGGTTTCGAATTGGATATCGACGCCCAGTTCCTGCGCGCGGTGCTGCAGGATGTTGAGAAGCTCGATGCGCGAAATGCCGCAGAAGCCGTGCCCGCCGGAGCGAATACGCTGATCGCGATAGCGCACCTCGATCTCGTCCCAATACCCGAAGGCGTCTGTGATCGCCCGATAGGTGGCCTCGTCCCGCCCCATGAAGCCCTTTAAGGTTTCATCCGAGAACACCACGGCGAAGCCGAATGTGTCGTCCGGCCGGTTACGTTCATAAACCGTGATCTGATGGGCCGGGTTGGCCTTTTTCATCAGGATGGAGAAGTAGAGCCCGCCCGGGCCGCCGCCGATAACCGCGATTTTTAGAGATTGTGCCATTGTCTTTTCTATTATTTGTCCTTCGTGCCGCCCACCGGCATCCGCCGCACCGATGGGTTCCCTACTGTTCATTTTTATCGCCCGGATTTCAAGGCGCCTATAGGCGCCCCGACATCATCAGGATTGCTTGGCAGAGGCCAAGCTCTACTATGACGGCATAACATCATAATAGACAGGGAAATACAGGGCCTCTCATGACCTCCTACGCACTCCGCTCCGCCAATGCCTCGCCCTTCGCCCGCAAGGTCCGCATCGCCGCCGCCTTGGCGGGTTTAGGCGATAGCCTGAAACTCGACAACGTAGTCCCGGGTTCGGACGACGATCCCATCAATCAGCAAAATCCCCTCGGAAAGCTGCCCGTTCTGCTCCTGGAAGACGGCCGGACCATCTATGACAGCCCGGTCATCGTCGAATATCTCGACGCCGTGGCAGGTCCGGGGACATTGATCCCGACGGAAACCGACGCGCGCTTCGACGCCCTGCGATTGCAGGCGCTGGGAGACGGCATCCTCGATGCGGCGATCCTGATCGTTTATGAGGGCCGGTACCGTCCCGACCAGGAACCCTATGAGCCGTGGCTCGCCTTTCAACGGGGGAAAATCGAACGGGGGTTGGCAGCCCTTGCCGCCGATCTGCCGTCCATCGACCCCGTCACTGTCGGGACGATCACCGTCGCCTGCGCCTTGGGCTATCTCGATTTCCGCAAACAGGTGGATTGGCGGCCGAAATACCCGGCCCTGGTCCCGTGGCTCGACGCCTTCGCCGAGGCCGTGCCCGCGTTCGAAGACACCCGGCCCGACACCTAAAACTACGTGCCGTAGATCGCCGCCTTGTCGAGAGCGGCTTCGACGCGGCGGTGACGTTCGACCACCGCCTCCTTCTGGGTGGCGTCCGTGAAAACGTAGAATTCATTATCCCGGATAGCATCGACCATCATCAGGCCGATATCGTCGGGATCGCGGCCGTTTGCCGCCCCGGCCGTCAGGTCCGAGTGACTGCGTGTGAACGCGCCGCCGAACCGTTCCGGCCGATTGCGTCCCGCAAGAGGCATTTTGGTGCGTACAAAGCTCGGGCACAGCACAGTGACGCCGATCCCGTGCGGCTCCATATCCTGGCGCAAGGATTCAGATAATCCCACCAACGCAAACTTGGTGGTGACATAAATGCCTTGATTGCGGCCGGCGACCGACCGGTGGCCGCTCATGGAACTGGTGTTGATGATATGACCGCCCTCGCCGTGTTTCTTGAGCAAGGGGATGAAGGCTTGCAGTCCGTTGATAGAGCCGAAAAGATTGACCCCGATCACCCATTCCCAATCCTCGTCGGTTTCTTCGTCGAGCGGTACGCCAAGCCCGCCGACACCGGCGTTATTGCACAGCACGTGAACCTTGCCGAACGCTTCTTCGGTTTGACGCGCGGCGTCTTCCATCGCCTGACGGTCGGATACATCGAGTTGAATGGCGATGATTTGCGCGTTGGTTTTCGAAAGCTCATCGGCCGCCTTGTCGAGTGCATCCTTTTCGACATCGGCGAGCGCCACTTTCATGCCTTCCTTGGCAAACGCCCGCGCCATACCCAATCCGATGCCCGACGCGGCACCGGTAATAAATGCGCCTCTTCCCGCAAGATCTTTCATGTGTGCCTCCCAAAGGTTAACCCGTTATAGCAACGGGTTAACGCGGCACAAGTACGCTCCCTGGCCGCAGCCATGCTGGACACCCGTAGACGGCCCTTTTTGAGGGCATATAATGGGGTTAAAATTAACCAAATCTGCTCATATCTACCGGGGTGGGCCATGCATAAATCGGAAATTCCAGCATATGCCGCCGAAGGCGCGATGCGCCGCCGCGGCCGCATGCATCTTTTTGAGACGATCGATAGTGCAAAAACGGCACTGGTGGTGATCGATATGCAAAATGTGTTCGTGGAAGAGGGTGCGCCGATCGAAGTGCCGGTCGCCCGCGAGATCGTTCCCAACATCAATCGCTTGGCCGCCGCGACGCGGGCGGCGGGCGGTATGGTCACATGGGCACAGATGATCCAGACGGAAGACAATCTCGATGATTGGTCGGTGTTTTACCAAGGCGGGCATCACGACGAGCGCGTCGATATGGTGCGCGACTGGCTGGCGGACGGCTCACACGGCCATGCCATTTGGCCAAAATTGGATGTCCAGCCTGAAGACATCACCTTCAACAAAAACCGCTACAGCGCGTTTCTGCAGGGTTCTTCCAATATCGAAGAGCAACTGCGCGCGCGTGGCATCGATACCGTCATCATTGTCGGCACCCTCACCAATGTTTGCTGCGAGTCGTCTGCGCGCGACGCCATGATGCGCAATTTCAAGGTAATCATGGTCTCCGATGCCAATGCGACACGAACCGACGAAGAACATAATGCCAGCC
Source organism: uncultured Rhodospirillales bacterium (assembly GCA_913055735.1). Lineage (GTDB taxonomy): Bacteria > Pseudomonadota > Alphaproteobacteria > Rhodospirillales > UBA2165 > CAJXKD01. The sequence goes on along the minus strand of CAJXKD010000001.1, from coordinate 2,461,446 downwards.
TCGGCATGATCGCCCAAATCTTCGGCGACGTGCGAACCACCGACGAGACGGTCGGCCTGCTGGAAAGCGGCGCCCGACCGGCAGCGGCGGCAGAATAGGCCGGCACCCGTACCAGAGGAGAAGTTTTGTGCGCCGTTTAGCTTGGTTAGCCTTAGCGCTTTTCGTTTTTGCCGGCACGCCGCCGGCGATGGCGGAAGAAGGCCGTACCTCCCCCGATGAAGCCGTCAAATTTGTCGCCAAGTTGAGCGGCGAGGCTCTCGACCTTCTGCGCTCCAAGGGCTTGCCCTTGGCCGAAAAAGAGAAGCGCGTTCGCACGATGCTGGCCGACAATTTCGATCTGGCCCTCATCGGCCGCTACGTCTTGGGACCGAGCTGGCGCACCGCCAGCGACGAGCAGCGGGATCAATATTTGAGCCTGTTCCAGGAATTCGTCTTGCGGACCTACTCCCGGCGTCTCGGCGGTTATACCGGCCAAACCTTTGAAATCGCAGGGGCAAGCGCATTGTCAGAGGGCGATGTCCTGGTTACCACCCGTATTTCCCGCCCGTCGGGTCCGCCCATCGAAGCAGGATGGCGTGTGCGCGGCGGACCGGGCGGACACAAAATTCTCGACGTCGTCGTGTCCGGTGTCAGCATGGTCGTAACCCAGCGGTCGGAATTCCGTGCCGTCATTCGGCGCGAAGGCCTCGACGGACTCATTGAAATTCTCCGCGCGCAAGTATCTAAGTTTTCAGCGAAAGCAACTTGAGGTATACTCCTCCCCAATATCTAAGGGGAGGAACGCTTGAGGGAAATCAGCGGCCCTATTTTTGATGTCATTCGGCGAACATCGATGGTGTTCGCAACAGGTTTCCTCGCCGCTTTCGTTATTCTTCACAGTTTCCCCGCTTTCGCAGATTTTTCAGCAGGTTGGCGTGCGTATCAACAGGGCGATTTCGCCACCGCGTTGAAGATTTGGCAGCCGCTCGCCGACAAAGGCGATGCCCGCGCACAATTGAACCTCGGCGTCTTGTATGACGAAGGGCGTGGTGTCGCCCAAGACGCAAATAACGCCATCAAATGGTGGACCCTGGCAGCCGAGAACGGCAACGGCGAAGCCCAACACAATCTCGGTATGATGTATTTGACCGGCCGCGGCGTGCCGCCGGACTACAAGCTGGCGGTCAAATGGCTCGAACGCGCCGCGCTTCAAGGCATCGGGCGTTCGCAATATTCGCTCGGCAAAATGCACGGTGAAGGTCTTTGGGTGAAAAAAGATCAACGCCAAGCCTTCGAATGGATCAAAAAAGCGGCCCAAAAAGGCATCTACCAGGCCCAATACAATCTTGGAAAAATGTACCGCGACGGCGCCGGGGTTGAAAAAAACCATGAGGCCGCCGCCTATTGGTTCCTGATGGCCGCGCAACAAGGATACGCGAAGGCGCAGAACCATATCGCGACACGGCTGGTTCGCGGCGACGGGATCAAACAAGACAAGATCGAAGCATTGAAATGGCTGATCCTCGCCTCGAAGGCGGGATACGACAATGCCGAACACAACCGCCAAATTCTGTCCCGCCGGATGTCGGTGAAAGAGCAGGAGCAGGCCGAGGATTTGGCCCGCAAATGGAAGCCGCAACAGGCCCCTCAGTAAATTGAGCTAGCTCAAAATTAGGCTCGGGCTACTCCGACAGGAAGCTGTCGAGATACCATTCCAAATCGTCCTTCGCCAAGGGATAGCCGCCGTCAGGCTTGGCGCGCAGCAATTTTTCCGACGTGATGCGGCAGACCTGATCCTGCAGCCGTTCCGCCGTTTTCATGCTCACGTTGGCTTTCCACGCCAGGGCGACAACCGCTTTGGCGCTACGCGAATTGAGGATCGTCGACCCGGTCTCCTCCTTGACCCCGGCAAGAAGCTGGAGCGCGTAACGGGCATAGGCATTGTCATGATCGTCGAGCGCCTTGTTCAAACGGTCTTCGTCCAACTTGCCTTCCTGGAACTCCCGCTCGGCACGCTCCGACGCCGTCTCGAAGGGTAAATCGTCTCCGGCAAGTTCCCCCTTTTCGATCCGTTTGCGCACGGTGCGGCGGATTTGATCGACCGCCTCCTTCTGATGGGCGTTTCGCGCCAAGAGAGTTTCCATCAGGGCCGCGTTGACGAACTCCGCGATACGCAGGATGACCCGCACCGGCAAGTCGGCCCGATAGACGATGGATTTCCGGCATTCCTCATCGGCCTCGGCGATATCGACGAGAAGATCGAAGGTCGCCTCGGAAATCGCCGCCGTCTCGTTATCCAAAACGACGGTCGCAACCTCGGGATCTTTGTCCGCAACCACGGCATCGACCACGGGTTCGGTAATGTCCTGGCGCCGCGCGACGGCAAGCAACCGCTCTCCCTTGAGACCTTTCTCGATGATCTCGAGAAGATCGAGTTCCGACAGCAACGGCGAATATTCGAGGACCGGCACCGACACGATCTCTTCCAGATCATCGGCAAGGTTGCGGATGATCTTCTTCGGTACGTTCGTCGCGAGTTTGAGTTCTTCGGCAACGATGGCGCGGACGCGGGGCAGTTCGTCCTGCGCGAGGATCTCGATGACTTCCATCGCCATATCGACGAGCCGCTCGTTTTCCTCCTCGGTCAGTTCGGGAACCAAGCGGCCGATCTTGGTCGCGAGTTCCCGGCGCACTTTTTCGTCCGGGTCCTTGGCAAGAATGAGATCGGCCTGCAACGGTGTGCCGACATTCTCCGCCACTTCAAGACGCACCTCGACGGCGGGGTCGGTGGCGAAATAATAGAGAATTTCCGGCTCCAAATCCTCATGTTGCGCGAGTTTTTGGCGCTCCTCAACCGTCCCCTTATCGGCAATTTCACGGGCGCGCTCGTAACTGGGCTTGGGCCCGGTTGCTTTTTTCTTTTTCTTCGTCGCGGACGCCGCTTTGCGCTTATTCCCGAAAACCCAGTTCAGCATGGCGCCCCGCTTCCTCTCTCCACCCCTAGGCTTTGGCCCCGCCGGCAGGCGCCAAACCGGGAATATCCGCCAAAGCGAGCTGAATATCGAACTGATCGCGGTAGGGTTCGGAGATAATCGGCCACCGGTTCACCAAGGGGCGCATGAAATCTTCGTGGTAGACGCTCCGCGCCTCATGCTGAAATTTGAGAATCGTGTCACCCGTATCGGGATCGAAAATGTCATCGAAAAAGAATACCTGACCGAGGCCGTTGCCGAGCAAGGAACCCTGCTCCGCAACCGCATCGCGCAGCGCGTTATAGCGGGTGACATAAAAGGCAATGTGATGCTGGTAGAGATTGTAGTCTTTCAGCTTACGTTCCCGGAATCTCACATACTGATGGGGGCCGAACGTGACGACCGCCGCCTTCTCGCCCGCAAGCTTGGCCATCCGCACCGGCGCATCCATCATACGGCGGTAGAAATTGGCGATCGCGGCGGTCAGACCCGGAGGCACCGGAATATCGACATAGGCGAGGCCCAATGGCCAACGGAACGGGATCGATCCGGCACGATGCAGACGCATGCGGACACCAAACGGGCTCGTGACCACAGCAGTCTTGCCTTCGGCCTTCCAGGCATACGGGGTTCCCTTGAACTTGCCCATCTTCTTAAGCCGATCAAGGCGCGCCTTGATCGTCCGAACGTCAGGGACGACAAGCCCGATTTCGCCCGTGAAGGGCGGGGTTTCTTTCCCCCGGCGCGGAAGGTGGAATTGCTGCATCCCGATATTCACACCCATGTTGGTCTCATCTGCACGTCGATACGGATCGCGGGTCAAGCCCAGCCCATTCATAAAGAAGATGGTGGGCATTTCATGATCTGCCACCTCAAAGTTAACGTGTTCCAAATGAAGGATGCCGCCGATTTCAGGCAACCGCTCGCGGCGCTTGGCAAGATCATCGTGTTTTTTCGTCATATTCCATTCTCCCGATCCCAGGTTCTCGTCGGCTTATCCTAGATTTTGAACGGCGATCCGTGGATGACCGCCGTCAAAATAGACGAGGCGATACCGACGGACAGGGTGCAAAATCTTCCCTGTTGTTTAGCCTGTGCGGGTTCCGCACGCCAGCGTTGCCATAGCGCTTGACCTCCCCTCTCGGCCCTTCAACAATTCGCCCACGGGGACCGCCGTTCAAAATCAGAAAAGCGTCACAAGGAGAAAACACCGTGAGCGTCACCATTTATCACAATCCGCGCTGCAGCAAATCGCGCGCAACCTTGGCATTGCTCAACGAGCGTGGGGTCGATCCGGAGATCATCGAGTATTTGGCGACCCCGCCGGACGCAAAAACCCTGGACCAGATCCTGAAGAAACTGAAGATGGAACCGCGGGACCTGATGCGCCGCAAGGAAGCCCCCTATAAGGAAAACAACCTGGGCGACGAAAGCCTCAGCCGCGACGCCCTCATTCAGGCCATGATCGACAACCCGGTCCTGATCGAACGGCCCATCGTGCTGTCTGGCGGCAAGGCGGCGCTCGGCCGGCCGCCGGAGCAGGTTCTCGACATTCTGTAAAATCGGGCAACAACCCCGGCGCCGCAAAAAAATACACAGGGAGGATAGTGAGCGTGGCAAAGGATGAACGTATTGCGGCGGTGACCGGCCGCTGGGCACCCCGGTTCATTTCCAATGGTGTCCCCCTGACCGACTACGACCAGGTCACGGGCGCATTGGAAAGGTGGGACGATTGGTGCCGCGCCTGGGCCGCACGCGCCGCGGAACACGAAGAGGCCGGCCGCAAAGCACTCGCGGACGGCTGCACCATCACCGCCGCCCAGCACCTGGATACGGCGGGCGTCCTCTATCACTTCGCCAAGTTCGTGTTCATCGAGGATATGGATCAGATGCGGGCGACCCATGCAAAAGCCGTGGCGTGCCACAATCTGGCGCTTCCCCATCTCGACCCGCCGGGGGAGCGCGTGGAAATCCCCTATCAGGGCAAAACGCTTTACGGCAACTTGCGTAAACCCGACGGGGTCGCGAAACCGCCGGTGGTCATCCTGTGCATGGGAATGGATTCCGCCAAGGAGGAGATGAGCACCAACGAGGCGCATTTCCTGAAACGCGGCCTCGCCACGCTAACCTTCGACGGCCCGGGCCAAGGCGAAGGCGAATACGACCTTCCCATCTGCCCCGAATATGAAAAGCCCGTCGCCGCAGTGTGCGATTTCATTGAGGCCAGGGACGATCTTGATGCCAATGCCATCGGCGCTTGGGGCGTGAGTTTCGGCGGGTATTACGCGCCGCGTGCGGCTGCCTTCGAAAAACGCATCAAGGCCTGCATCGGCATTTCCGGCCCCTTCGATTTCGGCGAGCTGTTCCGCAAGGGCAATCTCAACGACGTGTTCCGGGTGCGCGCCCATGCCAAGGATGCCGACGAAGCCTATGAGGTTGCCAAGCGGGTGAACCTGACCGGCGTCGCGAAAAAAATCTCTTGCCCGCTGCTCATCATTGCCGGCGAGTTCGATACCATCGCCCCGCCTTCCGAACAGGAACGGTTGGTCGCCGAGGCCTCGGGTCCCTCGGAGCTTCTTTTCCTCAAGGGCGGCAATCACTGCGGCAATAATCTGCGCCACAAATACAGCCCGTACAGCGCCGATTGGATGGCGCAGCACCTGGGCGGACACGTTCAATAGAAAAAGGGCCGCGTCGAAACGCGGCCCTCCTAACTCTACCGGCTAAAGCCGACGCTTGATCAATCGAGATCGAGATTGAACAGCTTGATGGCATTGTCGCGGCCGATCTTTTTCTTCTCTTCCGCCGTCATCACGTCCGTCGCGTCATACCAATCCGCGGCGTCCTCCATCTTCTCGAACGGATAGTCGGCCGAGAAGAACAGGCGGTCGGTGCCCAGCACTTCGTGTGCGCACTTGAAGGTCGGATCGCAGAAGTTGCCGCTGGTGGTGACCAGGAAGTTCTGCAGGAAATACTCGCCGAGCGGCCGTTCGCCCCGGTAACCGCGGCGCGAGAAGCGCATACGCGCATCGATACGCCACAGGTCGTAGGGGATGTGCTCACCCAAGTGACCGATGATGATCTTCAGCTTGGGATAATCCTCGAACAGGCCCGAGCCGCACAGGCGCAGGGAGTGGATCGAGGTTTCGACGGCAAAACCCCACGGCGCGCTCATCAACCACGGATGGTCCTGGTAGTTTTGCGCCCGCGCCGGAATTTGCATCCGCGGATGCAAATAGAACGGCACGTCGAGTTCCTGCACCGTCGCCCAAAAGCTGCGGTATTCGGGAATGTCGTAATAGATGGCGGAATCCGGCGTATCCTTTTGGGTAAAGCCGTTGACCATCGCGCCTTTGAACCCGAGTTCCTTGACGCAGCGGGTGAGTTCCTTCGCCGCCGCATCGGGGTCCTGCATGGGCAGGGCCGCAAAGCCGCCATACCGTTTCGGGTGCTTGGATACTGCGTCGGCCATGGTGTCGTTGGCTTTCTTGGACACCTCGATCGCCTCGTTAGTGTCCAGAATGCCCTGAATACCCGGCGCGTTCAGCGACAGGATGGCAAACTCGATACCGGTTTCATCCATTTTCCCGAGACGCTCGTCCTCGAGATCCAGGATCTGCCGGGTGAAGTCGTCCCATTTCCCTGAATCGCCCGCGAAGCTGCGGGTTTCCTCCAGGGTCTCCCTGATGGCCATATGCTCTTCGAAAGCTATTTTTCCTTGCATGTTTTATTGCTCCTTTAGTCCTCAATCGTTTGGTACGCGTGGCCCACCGTCCGGTGCGCCTACATGACAAAGCACAGTGCTCCCTCGGGCGTCGCGGATACCCCATTTATCAAGGCCCTCCCGATACCCAAGCAGTCGCCGGCTAAGCCGTGCCGCAAATCATGTTCGGATGGTCGTCCGGTCCCACAGATACCAAAGACATGACGTGAGCGGCCCTATTATTCCGTTCGTCGCCCCTTTTTCAACTTCTCTCTTGCCCGATACCGGCCAACGGAATGCGCTGAAAAACCTATATTTATAGGTATTTAGAGAAATGGCGGACGATTGCAGGCGGTTATTTGGAAACCAGCATGGACTCGTAATTACCACCCATGACCTCGCTCACCGGATTTCCTTCTTCCACGGCTTTGGCCATAGCGGCCTCCTTGGCGGCAATTTCCTCCGCCTTGTCCAGCACCTCGCTCTCGTGAGCTTGAGGCACGAAAACGACGCCCGAGCCGTCAGCCAGCACGAGATCGCCGGGATTGACCGTCACACCACCGACATCGATGGCGATATTCCAGTCGTGCTCGGCAATGCGGCCACGCGCCGTAAAGGGCGTCGCCGCGCGGGCAAAAACGGGAAAGTCCACATCGCGGCTTTCGTCGGCGTCGCGCGCCGGGCCATCGACGATAACCCCCGACAACCCTTTGGTCGCCGCCGCCCGCGACAGGATGCCGCCCCAACCGGCGGCGAAATCCGTCGCATGGTTCTCTATGACGACGATATCACCGGGTTCCGCAGCATCCACCGCGGCGGTGCATAAATGTCGTTTGGGAATATCCGGGCTTGCCGGCCCCAGCTTCACGGTCTGAACCCGGCCCGCGATCCGCCGCGCCACGGAGATCGACCCGAGCCCCATGACAGTTCCTTTGAGCCCAAGGGCGTCGAGCGCGTCGGAAACGGCACAGCTGTCGATCTTCCGCAAACGCTCCGCAGCAGTGTCCGTCATGATGCGTTCTCCTCCCTTGCGTCGATCGTTAAAGATTGAAGATACGTTCGGCGTTCTTGTTGCGCACGGCATCGCGGACATCGGGCGCAAGCGCATCTACCCGCGACAAGCACCCCTTCATGTCACCGATGTTGTGCGGATAATCTGAACCGAACAGCACATTACCCGCCCCGCCGACATGAACACACAGATCAAGCGCCTCCTGGGTGAAGGTGACAGAATCGTAGTAGAAACGGTCGAAATAAGTGCTCGGCGGCTTGGAGATCACCTCGCGGCAAGGCGGCATATTTTCGTAGCAGAAATCGAGCCGGCCAACGAGATAGGGCAGTGTGCCGCCCGCGTGCGCGGCAATGATCTTGAGTTTCTGATAGCGATCGAAAAAGCCATCGAAAATCATCCGCGACACCGCCAGCGACGTGTCATACATGAAGCCAACGGAGGCCACGAGATTATAGCGGCCCATGTCCATATCACCGACGCCGGGAGGCGCCGTCGGATGGATCAGAACCGGCAACGCCTTTTCGTCGATGGCATCCCAGATCGGTTTGAGGGTCGGATCGGTCAACGACATGTTGTTGATATTCGCGGCGACGAACACGCCCACCGCGCCGATGGACACCGCCCGCTCAAGCTCGGCAACCGCCGCTTGCGGGTATTGCCACGGCAGGGTCGCGAAAAAGCGGATACGGTCGGGATAGGCCTTCTGTTGCGCCGCCATATCGTCGTTCATCATGCGGGCCGTGCCGATGCTGATTTCCTCGCCCCCCCAATAAGCGGACGGACACGTCAAAGAGACGATGGCGATATCGACCCCGGCCGCGTCCATATCCTTGATGCGCTGCGCATAGTCGAACATGGGGTCGGTCAGCGTCATGAAAGGCGCACCGTCGGCAACGATCATCCGGTTGCCACCGATTTCCTGTTCCGTGTAGCGGCCGCCGTGCTGAAGGATGCGTTTCAGCCACTCCTCATTGAGCATGTGGGTATGGACATCGATGACGGTCATGGGACTAACTGTCTGCTCCGCATTGTATTTATGAAATAATTCAAGGCCTTGCCGATAAACCGCAGGCAGGAAAAGTAACGGGCGCGGCGTGGACTGCCGCGCCCTTATCCGTTACTCAGCCGCGGCGGCTTGCGCCTTGACGTCGAGTTTGAACAGATCGATCGCGTTCTGGCTCAGTATCTTCCGCTTGTCTTCGTCGCTGATGAAGTCGATGGCCTGTACCGACGGGGCGACATCGTCCAAGGGACGGCCAGTGTGAGGATGAACCTGCGACCCAACGCCCGGGCATTCGGCGCCGAACAGACATCGATCCGGGCCGACCGTCTTAACCAACAGCTCGATGGCATCCTGGGTATAGAGAACCGTATCGTAATAGAGTTTTTTCATCCGCGCCGAGAACAGCTTGGATTCATCGCCCGCCGCCCGACGAACGGAGCCTGCTTCGAAGCGGCCCAACTGATAAGGGATGGCCCCGCCACCGTGCGACACGATGATCTTGAGATCGGGGAAATCATCCAATACTTGCGAGTTCACGAGGCCGAAGACGGCCGTGGTTTCCTCGTTGATGAAGTGAAGTGAATAGGGTTCGCGTTCGGCGATGGAGCCGGTGCCGTGGATATGCGCGGGAACGTCCAACTCGCAGAGTTTTTCATAAAGCGGGTACCAATAGCGGTCGCCCATGGCCGGCGGCTGCACGCCTGAATTTTCATAGGGATCGGGATTCAGCAGGCAGCCCTTGAAATCCAACTCGGTCACGCACCGCTCCAACTCCTTGATGGCAAGGTCGACGGGCTCGCCCGCCATCTGCGGCAAACCGCAAACCCCGAAGAAGCGGTCGGGATACATCTGCGTTTCCCGATAAATCATGTTGTTTACTTCTTCGCAGAACCACTGAACGACCCTGTGCGGCTTCTCCGAATGCATCATCTGGAAAGGCCGCGGGCTGATCGCCTGCAGGTCGGTCTTCACGTGATCGATATAGTCCATGTGGCTGTAGATGCCGATCTCGGCATGGTTTTCCACCGCCTCGCGGATTTGATCGTCGCTAACATTGACCTTGCCGCGACCATGGCTGCCGCGTGACGCCAAAAGAACCGCCTTATAGGCCCAAAGTTCCGCCGGTGCGCTTACATGCGCATGACTGTCGATGATCATGGCTCCCTCCCTATTTGGTCACCTGTTTGCCGTTGTCATGGGACGCTATCGTCGTCTAGCGACAGCTCCCCCGCATACCTTGCCCACGCGGGCCTGACCGGCCTCTTCGGACGCAGAACAACTAAAAATTGTTCAAGTAAAACAGTTTGTTACCCCTAACGATGGGATATTTATGGCGTCGAGTGTCGCCGGAATAGTGACAGGGGTCAAGCGCGATAAAGGCGGTTTCCGTCAACAGTTGTCCATCTGTCCGCAATCTGCCAAAAGGTCTATTAGACACAACCAATAAGCCGAATTCGGGGAGCACATCATGCCGGTTACACCGCCACCTGGCCTTTCCATTTATAAGAAATCCAAAGCCCAAAAAGGCTTTACCTTGTTCTGCCCGATCCGCCATGAGCGCGCCTATCTCGTCGACATGAACGGCAAGGTCGCCAAGCGATGGAACATTGGCCAAGGCGGCATCAACCACGCGATGCTATTGCCCAATGGAAATCTTTTCGTCTGCCAATGGGCAGATGGTGGCGCGCCGCTCAAAGCCGGCAAGGCCGGTCTGCTCCGTGAGTACGATTGGAAGGGCCGCGTGGTCTGGGAGCATGTCGATGTCAACCAGCATCACGATGCGCGCCGCCTTCCCAACGGCAACACCATTTATCTCGCCTGGGAGGCCATGACCAAAAAGGACGCCAAACGGGTCAAGGGCGGACGGCCGGGGAGCGAATGCGAAGACGGCCATATATATGCCGACGTGATCCGTGAAGTGAACCCGGCCGGCGAGGTCGTCTGGGAATGGCGAACCAGCGAGTTGAAAATCGAGGATTACCCAATCGTCGAAATGTACAGCCGCGAGGAGTTCGCCCACGCCAACACGATTTTCCCAATGAAGAACGGCGACATTCTGGTCAGCTTCCGCATTCTCAACACCATCATGGTGATCGATAAAAAGACACGCAAAGTGAAGTGGGAAATGCGCGACGACGGCTGGGGCGGCCAGCACGATTGCAAGGTGCTGCCCAACCGCAACATCCTGCTCTTTGCGAACGGCTTCTATTCGCCGGGCCACCACTCCTATTCGCGGGTTTTGGAATTCAACCCGCGCACCCGAAAGGTGAAATGGGAGTATAAGGCGCCGCGCGCGCTCGATTTCTGGAGTTCCCATATTTCCGGCGCACAGCGTCTGGAGAACGGCAATACGTTCATTTGCGAAGGCGCCTACGGGCGATTGTTCGAAGTGACCCCTGAAGGCGAGACCGTCTGGGAATACTCGAACCCCTATCACACCGACAATCCGGAAGTCGGCAAGATGAATTGGACGTTTCGCGCCTATCGCTATACGGCCAGCTCACCAGAAATTCAGCGCCGCCTTTCTCAATAACCGCTCAGCGGAACCAAGGAGCACCGGCGAGACCGCCTGACGGGCAACCTCCCTCTGGCATCCGTTTGTTCTAATATTCGTGATTGATATTGCCTGGCAATTTCGGTTGACTGAATTCCTCCGCTCGACGGCAAGAACAATGCGAAAAATCGCCCGCCGTCTTTAACGTGGGTCGGAGGAAGGCTAATATGCGCCGCGAACGAGAGCGCAAAGCGCCAATTTGGACTGTGGGAGGCGACGTGTGGGCTATTTTCTGCTTCGCCGTCTAGCGATTTCCTTGCTTGTTGCGATCACCGTTTCGGTGATCGGCTTTAGCTTGCTCCGCTTGTCGGGGAACTTGGCCGAATCCCTTGCCGGTGAAGACGCGTCGCCAGCACAAATCGCCGAGACCGCCAAGGCCTATGGTCTCGACCGCCCCTTTCATATCCAATATTTCGACTGGGTTACCAAGGCGCTACAGGGCGACTTGGGTCAGTCGCTGTTTACCAAGGAACCGGTGATCGAGCTGATCACGGACCGCATCGGCACGACCATTCAGGTCGCGTGCTATTCGCTCCTCCTGTCATTGATCATCGCGCTGCCGTTGGGCGTGCTGGCGGCGATGAAACAAAATACCTGGATCGACCGGTCCGCATTGTCGATCGCGGTGTTCGGGCAAGCGATTCCCAATTTCTGGTTCGCCCTCATACTCATTTGGGTATTCGGCGTCCTCTTACGCTGGACACCCATTTCCGGCACGGACACCTGGCGGCACTTCATCCTACCGACAATCACGCTGTCGACATTCGCTATGCCGCAATTCATGCGTTTGACGCGTACCGGTATGCTCGACGTACTGGAATCCGACTATATCCGGACGGCCCGCGCCAAAGGGCTGAGCCCCGCGGTCGTTCTCTGGAAACATGGTCTCCGCAACGCCATACTGCCGGTTGTTTCCTTGGCCGCGGTCGCTTTCGGCTTTCTGCTCGGGGGCTCGTTTATCGTCGAATCAATTTTTGCGCTCAACGGGATCGGCTACCTCGCCCTTGAATCCATTCAACGGCAGGATTTCCCGGTGGTGCAATCGATCGTCGTCTTCATCTCGGTCGTCTATATCGGTCTTACTCTGTTATCGGATCTGATCAATGCGCAATTGGATCCGCGCATCAGACTGCATTAGGAACCGCCATGGCCCCCAACGACACAGCGAAAGCGACTGCCACCTGGAACGGCGCCTCGGCCGACGATTTCGAAGTCGATGCGCCCTCTCCCGGTGCCGTCATGCGGCGGCGGGCGCGGCGCCATCTCGGTTTGATCATCGGCGGCACCGTCGTGCTGATTGCCGTAATTTGCGCGCTGTTCGCCCCCCTGATCGCGCCCTTCGACCCCTATGATCAGGAACTGACACGCAAACTGATCAACCCCATCTGGGGCAAAGGCGGTACCTGGACCCACCCGTTCGGAACGGATGCGCTCGGCCGCGATCTGTTGAGCCGCGTGATCTACGGCACACAGATTTCACTGACCATCGGCGTTCTCGCCGCCACGCTTGCCGGCGTCATCGGCTCGACGCTCGGGATGATCGGCGGGTATTTCGGCGGGCGCGTGGATGCGGTGATCATGTATCTGATCAACTGCAAACTCGCCCTGCCGCCGCTGCTCGTGGCGCTCTCGGTCGTGTCCGTGTTCGGCGGATCGATCCCCGTGCTGATCCTGGTCATGGCCGCCCTGTTCTGGGACCGTTACGCCGTGGTCACCCGCGCCGCCACCCAGCAAATCCGATCCAACGATTTCGTCACGGCGGCGGAAGCCGTGGGGTGCTCGAAAACCCGCATTATTCTGAGAGAAGTGCTCCCCAACATCCTCAACCAGATCATCGTCATCGCCAGCCTGGAAATGGCGCTCGCGATCCTGGTCGAGGCCGTACTGTCCTTCTTCGGCCTCGGTGTCCAGCCGCCGACCCCGTCCTGGGGCCTATTGGTCAACGAAGGCCGGCAGTACATGTTCTTCAAGCCGTATCTGATTACCATTCCGGGACTAGCCATTTTCTTCCTGGTTCTGTCCATCAATATGATGGGTGACGGCATCCGCGATATCACCGCGCCGGAGGGCCGGAACTAGTGGAAGGAAACACGCCCAAGAACACATCGGATCACGTTCTCGATGTGCGCAACCTCAACGTCCGTATCAAAGTGCCGGCGGGAACGTTGCACGCCGTTACGGATGTCGATTTCCATGTCGATCGGGGCGAAACCCTCTGCATCGTCGGTGAGTCCGGCTGCGGAAAGTCCATTACCTCACTCGCGGTGATGGGCCTGCTGCCGCGCAGCGCGACGATGACGGCGGACAAACTGACGCTGGAGGGACGCGACCTGCTGTCCGTCACCGACAGGCAGTTCGCCGATCTACGGGGCGACCGCATCGGCATGATCTTTCAGGATCCGATGACCTCCCTCAACCCGGTTTACACCATCGGCAACCAGATGGAGGAGGTATATATCCGGCACGGCAAAGGCGGCCGCAAGGAAGCCCGCGAACGTGCCATCTATCTTCTGGAGAAAGTCGGCATCACGGCCGCCGCAAGCCGGCTAGGCCAATATCCTCACCAATTGTCCGGCGGTCTGCGTCAACGGGTGATGATCGCCATGACCCTCATGTGCGACCCTGCTCTGGTCATTGCCGATGAGCCCACCACCGCGCTCGATGTCACCATCCAGGCGCAAATCCTCAATCTGCTGAAGGAGTTGCAGGACGAATTCCACATGGGCCTCATCTTTATCACCCATGATCTCGGCGTCGTCGCGCGTATCGCCGACCGGGTGGCCGTCATGTATGCGGGCCTCGTCGTGGAAACGGGCAACGCCGAACAGGTCTTTTCGGCGCCAATGCATCCCTATACCCAAGGGTTGCTGGAATGCATTCCCATCCCCGGAAAGACCGTGCGCGGCTCGCAATTGGGCTCCATACCGGGCATCGTGCCAGCCCTGATCGGCGAACAGGAAGGGTGCCTGTTCCGTAACCGCTGTTCTTATGCACGGGAAGCCTGCACCGACGGCGAGATCGATCTCGAGACAGGCGGCGATCAACACGGGTACAGATGCGTCCTGACGCCCGAAGAAACGGTGAATCATATCAAGAAGGCGCCCAACGCGGCGGTGGCCGAATGACCGAACAGACGCAAACGCCCACCTCCCAATATGTCTTAGAATGCCGCGACGTCAGCCGGACGTTCATGATCGGCCGGGGTCCGTTCACCGAGAAACGCCCCTTGCGCGCGGTTCAGGACATCAGCCTGCAAGTGCGACGCGGCGAAGTGCTCGCCGTCGTCGGCGAGTCCGGCTGTGGCAAGACAACGCTGGCCAAGATGCTGCTCGGCCTGTTGGAACCGACCGCCGGAGATATCCTGTATGAAGGCGTCCCCATCAGCAGTGTCGACCGCCGAGACGTTGCGCGGCGTATTCAGCCGGTGTTCCAGGACCCCTATTCGTCGCTGAATCCCCGCAAGACCCTAGCGCAGATCATTTCTCTGCCTCTCGACGTGCATAAGATCGGCACGCCGGCCGAGCGCAAGGCCCGGGTCGAGGAAATCATGGAACTCGTCGGCCTGCCCCGGCGCTTGCTTTATTCCTATCCGAGCCAGCTTTCCGGCGGACAGCGGCAACGCGTGGCCATCGCCCGTGCCCTGGCCATGAAGCCGGAGATCCTTGTTTGCGACGAACCGACCTCGGCTCTCGACGTATCGGTGCAGGCTCAAATCTTGAATTTGCTGCAGGAGCTGCGCGACGAACTGAACCTCACCTACGTGTTCATCAGTCACAACCTGGCGGTCGTCGAACATATGTCGACGCGCGTCGCGGTGATGTATTTGGGACGGCTGATTGAATTCGGCATGGCCGACCAAGTGTTCGACCACCCGCGTCATCCCTATACCCAGGCGCTGCTGGATTCGGTTCTGACGCCGGAACCGCAATATAGCCTGCCGAATATCGCCATGGGACGCGGCTTCCCCAATCCCCTCAACCCGCCGTCGGGATGCGCCTTCCATCCGCGCTGCCCGCACGCAACGGAACTCTGCCAATGGGCACAGCCGCAGCCGCTGGCCGCGGATGGCGGAACGGTCGAATGCCACCTTCATTCCGACCCCGACGCTATGGCCAAGAGCCCGCGCATCAACGAGCAGAAAGCCTCGGCGGCCTAAAGGCTTACATAATCAATCGCTGAAATCGTAGAGCCGGGCTGGATTGTCGACGAGCAACTTCTGTCGAAGGTCCTCGGTCTCGGCAATTTGCGGCACCAATTCCACCAGCAGACCGTCATCCGGCGCGCCGTCCGGCCCCATGTTGGGGTGCGGCCAGTCGGTGCCCCACAGCGCCCGGTCGGGTGCCGCGGCAACCAATGCCGCCGCGATCTTGACCGAGTCGGCAAAGGGCGCGCCTTGTTTGGTGATGCGTTCCGAACCGCTCACCTTCACCCAGACATTGTCGTTCTCGAGAAACTTGAGCAGGACCTGGAACGGCTCCTGATCGACACCTTTCGAGGCATCAACGCGGCCCATATGATCGATGACGATGGGCAACGGCAAAGCGCGGAACATATCCTCGTAATCGATTATGTCGCGGGAATCGAGGTGCAGCACCAAGTGCCACCCACGCAGCGTGATCCGCTCGACGACATTATGGAAGACGTCAAGGTCCGGCGCGCCGCCCAGGTGACGAACGAAATTGAACCGGATGCCGCGAATGCCGCCGTCATGTAACCGCTGCAACTCATCGTCCGTCACATCGTCGTCGACCATGGCGACGCCCATATAGCGCCCGTCCGACGCGGCGATGGCATCCAGCGTCGCGGTGTTATCGGTGCCATGGCAACTCGCCTGGACAATCACCGCGCGGGAAATTCCAAGATGGTCGTGTAGCGCCATCAAGCCTTCCTTGGGCGCATCCGGCGGCGTGTAGCTCCGGTCCGGCGCATAGGGGAAAACGGCACCGGGCCCGAACACGTGGCAGTGTGCATCGCATGCCTTGGGCGGCATCTTGAAGGAAGGTTTGCGGGGATTGGGATGTGGGCCGACGATGTCGGGCTTGAAGTCGTTCATAGTGTTGCGTCTCGTCCTCGAAAGTTTCTTGAGTTTATTCCGCCGCCAACGGTCGCGCCTGCTGCCCGTCCCAAACGGTGCCCGGGATCAACACACGGCCCTCGAACAAACGGCGGGCGGTGCGCAGCAGCGCCGCCCGCTTGATAACGGGATTTTTGCTGTCGCCCTCCATCTCCATCTCGACCGAAAACTCGCCGGTCGGATGCTCAACGGACACGAGCTTGCGACTGCCTTCCGGAAGTTCGGCAAGTTCGTAGGCCACCGACCCCTCAAGGGCACACCCGGTGGCAACGGAAACCGCGGCGAACACGCCGATGGCGGCGTGACAATCATGCGGAATGAAGGACCGGGTACAGATGGCACCCCCGGTGCGGGGCGGCGCCACGAGGGTCATCTTGGGGACCGTCTGCTCCTTGACGTCACCCAAGCTCATCATGGGGCCGACCTGCAAGCGGATCGATTCGATCCGTTCCTTCAATTCCGTATCCGCATTCAGTTCGTCGCGGCTTTCATAACCGGTCCGGCCCAGCGACTGCGCGTTGATGAGCACCACCGGCATGCCGTTGTCGATACAGGTCACCGGAACGCCGTCAATCACGTCGACCACCGATCCCGTCGGCAACAATGACCCGCAGATGGAGCCCGCCATATCGAGGAAATTGATCATCACCGGCGCGGCGGCGCCCGGGACGCCATCGATCATGGCGTCGCCGTCATATTGCGGCACGCCGCCCGGCGACGGGAAGGTGACGTCGCACAGACTGTCGCTATTGACCATATAGAGCCGCAGCGTCGTTTCCGGATCGCCGCCCTTGACCAGCCCCTGCTCCACGGCGAACTGGCCAACACCGGCAAGGATATTTCCGCAGTTCTGCAGCACACTGGTGCGCGGCTCGTCGACAACCACCTGGACGAAACGGTATTCGATATCGACGCCCTCGCGCTCCGAGCGGCTGACGATGGCAACCTTACTGGTCAGCGACGTCGCGCCACCCATACCGTCGATTTGCCGTTCGTCGGGCGATCCCATGACGGAGAGCAAAATCCGGTTCCGCAAATCCTCGTCGGCGGGCAGATCGTCTGCCAGAAAATAAGCCCCCTTAGACGTCCCGCCCCGCATCCAGACGCAGGGAATGGCTGTTTGACGCATGGCCCGTCCTCTTCCTTCGAAACCCGACCGCAGTCGGCATTATACCCTACCGGCCGCAACAGGGCACCTGCCCCCGAAGCCCTCGGTTTCAGGGCTTTTGCGGCTCCATCATACTCATCGCGCTGACACAAGAAAGGCGGAATAAGCAGAACGCTTACTCCGCCCAATGGGGACCATTTTTCCTAGTGCGAGGCGGTGATGCCCCCGGCCCGCATGGGGCGCGGGTGGACCCGCCTCCGTTTATTAGCCGCCAACCGCAGCGGCGTAGGTGTATTCAGGACGCGTATCGAAAATTCCGCGTTCGTGAATCCAATCCTGGGTGCGCGCAAACGTTTCTTCCGTGTACGGCAAAAAGACGATTCGTTCGCCGGGGCTGAACAGCCGAACATCCAGCTTGTCCTTGTACCGCTCCGGAATTTGCGGCGCGTAGAAATGCTTGTACTTCTCCGGGAACAGATCGATTTCCATCTGCGCGCGTTTCATCGCGCTCATGTATTTGTCCACATCTTCCTTGTTGGTTTCATGCGGAAACATGAACGCGATCATGAAGGTGCAGTCAGCAACGCGCCGCAGACCAAGTTGTTCGGCGGCCTGGAAGGTAATCCCCCAAACGCTGGTCGCCGCGACCGAGCCGTCGAGCCCCGCATCGACCCGCGCCCACGGCGTTCCGACGAATTTCAGATTGATATCGTCGGGCTTGAGAAACGGTTCCAAGGCTTGCAGCGTCGTAAAGTGACTGCCCGAATGATAGCCGACGGCAACTTCTTTGCCCGCGAGATCTTCCGGCCGGCGGATGTCGGAGTCTTCCGGCACCATGATGGCACCAGGGGAGACAACGTAGGCCTGCGAGTATAAGTGGCCGACGTCGCTGGCCGAGGCCTGATTGACCGCCCAATGGCAGGCGCAGCTGATATCCGATTTCTGCCCCTTGTTGCCGCCGCCGGCGACATAGGCCTCAAACGCACCGCGCCGAACCTCGCCGTTTTCGTCACGCTGCAGATCAACTTTGGGAAGACCGAAGCTCTCGACATCCGAAAGCTCGTAATCCAACCCTTCTTCGGTGAAATAGCCCAGTTCGTGCGCCACGGCTTCGTGCAGACGCCCGTGAGGCTGAATAACGAATTTGGTCATGATGGTGCCTCCTGTCGTGTGCTTGATTCTGATTATGGTTCACAGTATCAAACCCTCAGTCATAATAAAAATTGATTGTTGTTATGAATATCATTCATCAGATGAATTTGAATGCCGTCGATCTCAACCTCCTGACGGCATTCAACGCGCTCATGGAACACCGCCACGTAACGCAGGCGGGCCAGGCGATCGGCCTCAGCCAGCCGGCGATGAGCAACGCCTTGTCGCGGCTGCGCGCCCTGTTCGACGACCAATTGCTGGTGCGGACGCCGGAGGGCATGACTCCGACGCCGCGGGCGCTCGAGCTTCACGCGCCCATCCGGCAGGCATTGGCGCAGATCAGCGGCGCCCTCAACGGCCGCGCCGCGTTCGATCCTGCCAACACAGAGCGGACCTTCACCATCGCCATGGCAGAAGATGCGGCGTTCCTGTTGCTGCCGCGACTCAAGGCCCGGATCGGAGCGGAGGCGCCCGGCATCAGCGTCCACGTCCAGACCACGACCTATATCCCCGGCGTCGAACTGATCGAGGCGGAGGAATGCGAATTTTCAGTAGGGATGGTACCGGGCAACGTCCCGAAATTCGTTAGAAGCCTCCCCCTCTATAGCGAGAGCCTGATCTGTATCGCGCGCAAGGGCCACCCCGTGTTCGCCGGCGATTTCACCCTCGACGACTTTCTTGCCTATCCCCATGTCGCCATCCGGCCCAGCGCCCGCGCCCGAAGCCGCGTCGATATGGCGCTTTCAATGGTCAACCGGGAACGAAAAGTGGCCGTCACCGTGCCGCACATGTTGATCGTGCCGTTCCTGCTGCCGAATACGGATTTGATCGGCGCCCTCGCCCAACGGATCGCCCGCCACTTCGCGCCGCTGACCGGGCTCGAGACCCGGCCCATCCCGGTGGATGTCCCCGGCTACGACGCCTGTTTGACGTGGCATCAACGCTTCGACGACGACCCCGCCCATGCCTGGATGCGCAGTGTGATCGCCGAGATTGCCGGCGGGATATGATCCTCAATCCGCCAATTTCTGAGAAAGCGCGTCGATAAAACCTTTGATCTTGGACTCGCTGGTCCCTGATTTCATTTCGGGCTCAGTGACTTCCAGCGTTGCCAAAGGCGATTTACCGCAGAGCCGCGCCATCTGACCAAAAACCCGGTTACCCCCGCCGCCGCCCTCGGTACAAAAGAACGCGACTTTTGGAAGTTCCCCAGCGTGCTCCACAATATACGAGCGCATCGGCGGGGGTAGGTTCATCGCCCAAACGGGCGTACCGAGCACAACCAAGTCATAGTTGCCAGGAGACGTGATTGAACCCGCCAAGTCACACGTCCGCCCCAGAAGCGCGTCGAGGCCGGCACGAAAATAGGCCCGCACCTCGGCTTCTCGGAGCTGTTCCATGTCGGCGTTCAAGCCAGCGGCAATGTTCTGGGCAACCTCCGCGGTGTGACCTGTTCGGGAATGGAAGGCAACAAGAACTGTTTTCATAATCACAGGCGTCATGCAGATATCGCTCGAACATAACTACACTGTGTTGACCGGGCGTTCGTTGACGCGGGTCAATTTGAACGGATTATACCGCTCTGGTTTTGGCTTCGACCTCGCGAAACAGCTTCAAAGCACTCTTGAAGTCCTTGGGCGGTTCGCCGTCGGGCGTGTTTTTGAGGATGTCCAGTTCGGCGAGCCACGCCAATCGTTTCGCCGATGCTTCGGCGGTAAACGGATCGACATCCATGTCACGCAGCGTTTCAACCACTTCCCACATCTCCGCCGACTGGCGTTTGGCGTGAACCATCAGCCGGCCCATGTAGTAGTCCGCCATCTTGATCCAATCGATTTCGGGAAAAGTCCGCTGGATGGAGGCGAGCACCTTGTCTTCCACCCCGGCCCGTTCCGCCGCGACCAAACATTCCAGCAGGATGGCGGAAAACCCTTTGAGAAAAACGCTGCGCACCATCTTGATGGATGATGCCTGGCCGATCTTATCGCCAACCGGTTCCACCCGCATATCGAGGGCCGTAAGCATCGGCGCCAGGTCGGCCGCTTTGGTCCCGGCCAGGAACATGGGCACCCGATGGCCGTGCGGCGGCACCAGGTCCATGACTGCGGCCTCCACATAGTGGGCACCGTTCTGTTCGACAACCGCCTGAGCTTCGCGCTTCATTCTGGGCGAGGCCGAATTGATATCGAGGTAATACTGTCCGGCCTTGAGGTGGGGCGCGACACTCGCCGCCGCCTTTACGGTTTCAGAGGACACCACCGCCGAGATCACCACGTCTCGGCCGGCGACCGCCTCGGCCGGAGAAATCGCCGCGGTCACACCAATTTCAGCCGCCTTCTTCTTATGTTTTCCCGCCGTCGCCGGATCGTCGATTAGGATATCGTAGGTGGCGACATCTTCCGCACCGCAAGCGAGCAATCCGGTCGCGAGAAGACCGCCGGCCTCACCGAAGCCGATGAATGCGATGGACGTCATACTTCCTTCTCCCCCTTTATTTCTTAGCGACTTTGGGCGCGGGACCGGTCGACGCCCGCACGACCAATTCCGGTTGTAACGTAATGGTCGTTTCCGAACTGCCGTTCTCCATCAGCTGATCCAACAGCAGACGCGCAGCCCCTTCGCCCATCTCGTTCAACGGGATATGTACCGTGGTAAGCGGCGGCTGTAGCCGGTCGACAAAAGGCATGTCGTTGAACCCCGTCACGGAAACATCGCGGCCGCAGACAAGACCCGCATCCGCCAGCGCGCCGTAGCAACCAAGCGCCAAGAGGTCGTTGGCGGCGACGATCGCCGTAAACTTCTCGCGCTTTAGCAGGGCCGTCGCGGCGCGCCGGCCCTCACCTTCCATGAAAGCATCGGTAAACTCGATCAGCGTGGCGTCGGTCGCAAGCCCCGCCTTGCGGCATTCTTCAACAAAAGTCTCGTAGCGGATTTTGCCGGTGGACATGAGTTGCGGCCCCGCCACATGAGCGACGCGCCGATGCCCCAAACTCACCAGATGTTCGATGATCGCCGCAATACCGGCCGCATCGTTGACAACCACCGACGGCACACCGGGCGTCTCGGCACGGCGGTTGACGAACACCACCGGCACGTCGGCCCCCAGATCGACGAGGAAATCATCGCTTAACAACGACGTCGCCGTGATCAAACCGTCCACCTGCCGCTCGACGAAACGCTCGATGCTCACCCGTTCGCGTTCGGAGCTGTTATCCGTATTGGCGAGAACCACGGCGTAGCCATGCGGTTCCAAGATCCGTTCGATGCCGCGAATAATGGGCGGAAACACCGGATTGGCGATATCGGGAATCATGACCCCGATAATGAACGACCGCCGTGTCCTCAAACTATAGGCGAAGGGATTGGGCCGATAGCCCATCTTGTCCGCTGTTTCGGCGATGGTCGCTGCGATTTCCGGATTTACCATGCCCCGCGTCTTCGGATTGAGGACGCGCGAGACCGTCGACGGGTGCACCCCGACCCGACCGGCGATATCCTTGAGTGTTACCCGCGGTTTTGTCACTGTTCTCCCTTGGGCGTGACGGGGAGTTGGGCCCCGTGTCCGAGCATAACCGCCTTTTTTTGGGGATCATTCAGACCGTGAAGCGTTTCATGTCCGTTGTATCACCCAATTGTCATGCTATACATTCCCCAAGTTTCTGCAATCGTTTGCAAGGCACGGGAATTTTTGCAATCGTGGGCGTGGGACGCGGAAAAACGCCAAACCGTGGCCAAGAATTCACAAATGCTAGGCGGCTGCCGTACAGGCGCCATCACAGGAAGGACAAGGAACAGGAAACATGGCTGACGAGAGACTGAAGCAGCACACCATTGGCTGGATCGGAACGGGACGCATGGGTTACGCCATGGCCGAGCGGCTCCTCAAGGCGGGCGCCGACGTTGCGGTTTGGAACCGAACCAAATCGAAGGCCGAACCCCTTGCCGAACTGGGCGCAACAGTCGTCGATTCCCCTGCCGATCTTGCCGACCGGGATATCGTTTTCACCATGGTGGCCGGCCCCGACGATTTCAAAAACGTCACCATCGGCGAAAACGGCGTTCTCTCGGTGAACGGCACGGTGCCGCAGCTGCTTGTCGATTGCACGACCATTTCCGAAGAAGCCGCCTGCACGGTACGCGAGGCTGCCGCGAAACTAGGCACCCAAATGCTGAACGCACCGGTTAGCGGCAATGCCAAAGTGGTCAAGGCAGGCAAACTGAGTATCGTCGCTTCAGGTGACAAGAAGGCCTACGACATCGCCGAGCCGTATCTGGAAACCGTCGGCCGCGGCGTAAGCTATGTCGGTGAAGGCGAACTCGCCCGCATGGTCAAGATCTGCCACAACGTGTTTCTCGGCGTTGTCGCGCAGTCATTGGCTGAGATTACGGTACTTGCCGAAAAGGGCGGCGTACCGCGTCATGCTTTCCTGGACTTCATCAACAAGAGCGTGATGGGGTCCATGTTCACGACCTACAAAACGCCGTCTTACGTCAACCTCGACCTGACGCCGACATTCACACCCGTGCTGCTGCGCAAGGATATGGATTTGGGTCTGTCCGCGGCACGCGGCCTGGAGGTTCCCATGCCGGTCGCGGCGGCAACCCGTGAGGTGATCCAAACATTGATCGGCAACGGGTATGTGGATTGCGATTTTGCCGCGTTGCTCGAACTGGAAGCGAAAGCATCCGGGTACGACATTGAGCCCGAAAACGTCGAGGTATCGACAGGTCTTTAATCGAGATAGGCGAAGGCGGGGAAATCCTGCCAGTCCGTCCAGAAACGCCGACCGCCGACCGCAGGGGCGGATCTGTTGACGTGCGTTCGCGTGAGGTGGACGAGCCCACGCGCCGTTTGCGCATGACAATATTCGGCAAGCTGCTTTCGCGAGGCAAAAGCCCGTGCATCGACGGGCGGGTGAAACAGGAGGTGCACCTCCGCCCCGCGCCGCCGTAGAACCTGCCAAAGATGCGGCACCAGCGTATCGTCGCCGACCCAGGCATATTGACGGCGTTCCCGGGCGGTCAGCGGCCGCCCATCGGCACCACCGAGATAGGCGATGGTGATCGGTTGAACCAGGGTGGGCCCACCCGTCAACAAACTGAACGGCGCCTCGAACAGCGAACTTTTGAAGGGTCGGACCGACCAGCCTTCGGTGCTTGTTGCCTCGGGAAAAACCACCACGCGGTTACCGCGCGCCAACTGACCGGCGAGCACGCCGACTTGGGACCGCGCCCGAGTCCCGTCACGCTCAACGAAAATAGTTCCCACCAAACGCGCCAGGTAGCCAATGCACGGCCAATGCGCCACATCATCCTTGGCGACAAATATCGCATCGGTCCGCGACGCGATCACCGAAATGTCGAGGTAGGAAATATGGTTGCAGGTGAGCATCGCCGCGCCCTCGGCCACAGGCGCGCCGGAGACGCGCACCCGTAGTCCCGCACGGCGGCAGGCAAGCCGGTGCCAAAGTTTCACGATCCTGATCCGCGCGGTCGGCTTCACTGCCGATACGGCATAGTAAACACCGAGCAAGATCAGCGTCGTCACCACCAATCCGACGAGACGAGCAGAGGCGCGAATGTTCGAGAGGATCACGAAATGCGCTCGCTCACGTTGTCTTCATTGATCTTGGCCTCGTCGATCTTGGCAACACCGTCCTTAACGTAGTGACGCATGTACCGGTCGGGGACGCTTTCCGTTTCGACCAGCAGACAAATATCGAGGGTATTGAACACGTCGTCGATGACGGCGCCGTCGCCGATCACGCCACCAAGCCGCAAATACCCCTTGATCAAGGGTGGCATCTCGCGCAAAGCGCGACGCATATCGACGCTGTCTTTAGGCAACCTGTCCATCCGGACGTAGCGGTCATCCAACGCTTTGGGGCGCCAGGAGTTGGGTGCCGTGTGATAGTACCGAAGATAAGATAGAGCGTGCGCCATCTCGTCGGGGTCGATACCGGGGAAACTGGCGCAACCGAACATGAGGGTGATCCGGTTTTCCATCAGGTAGTCGGCGATACCCTTCCACAGAAGCTGCATGACCGACCGGTCGCGGAATTCGGGATCGACGCAGGAGCGGCCCAACTCCAAAACTTCGCCGACAACGTTGTCGATGGCGGACAGGTCGAACTCGGAAGTGGAATAGAACCCGCACCCTTCTTCCAACGCCCGTGACCGGCGCAGCAGGCGATAGGTTCCGACGACACGCGGGGCGCCGTCGCCGGACGTATCCAACACCAGCAGATGATCGCAGAACGGATCGAACCGGTCGAAGTCACGGCGTTGCCGCCGCATCTCGTCGGACGGTTCGGCCCCCATGTTCTCGTAGAAAATCCGGTAGCGTAGCTCTTGCGCCGCCGCAATCTCTGCCGCCGTCTCCGCCAAGCGGACTTCCAGGTTGAATCCAACATCTTGTAGGTTTGAAGACATACTATCCCCACATTTTTGAAAATCGCGCGAATTTCGCAGGAATGTGAGACAGGCCCGTGGCACAAATGAGAAAGAATTTTGACAGTCGCGAGGGGTAGGTCGGCAATGCCGGGTCATGGCGCCCGGAAATCCTGTTTTCCCCGCCCCGAACAGCCGCTAGCTTAGGGGCCGACTGTTGTTATCCATGAATCAACCAGGCCGATGGCCCGCCGCAAAACCTTGAAAACCGCTTCTGCCGACGCCCGGCCCGCCGATCCCGACCTCGCCCACGCCAAGGCCTTGGCCCAGCGCGGGGCGCTGCGAGAGGCGGAGGCCCTGACCCGCAAGGTCATGGCCGCCAACCCCTTCAGCGCCGATGCCGTCGCACTGTTAGGCGTGATCGCCAGCATGGCCGGCGATCCGCGCGCCGCGCTCGGCCATCTCGACAACGCTATTTCCATGGACGGCCAAATTGCCGAGTTTCACAACAGCCGGGGGATCGTCCTGAAAGTGCTTGGGCGGCGGGATGAGGCCCGGGAAGCCTATGAAACGGCACGCGGCCTCGACCCGCACTCCAGCCTCGCCCTCTACAACCTCGCCATTCTGTGCCGCGAAGATGGCCATCATCGCGAAGCCGTCGAACTCAACCGGGCGGCCGTCGGCCTCGAACCGCGCGACGCCCGCGCCCACAACAATCTGGGCACCAGCCTGCAGGACATCGGCGACTACGAACAAGCGGCGGACGCCTTCCGCCAAGCCTTGAAACTCAACCCTGACTATCCGGCCGCGCTCGCCAACCTGGCCGCGTCGCTCGCCGAAGCCGATGCTCCGGAAGAGGCCCTCAAAGTATGCCGCCGTGGCAAAAAGAAATGGCCCCGGCACGCGGAGATCCTCAATGCCGAGTGCAATGCCTATACGCGTCTCAACCGCCTCGACGATGCCCTGAAAGCGGCCAACGACGTTCTCGCCATCGACCCGACCCACGGTCAGGCCCATTACGCCAAGGGCATGATCCTGTTGATGCAGGAACACTACGCCGAGGGATGGCGGGAGTATGAATGGCGCGTGAACCGGTCAGGCTTCTGGCCGCGGCGGCGGCAAACCGCACCGGCCTGGACGGGCGGACCGCTTGCCGGCAAGACCCTGTTGGTGCAATGGGAGCAGGGATTCGGCGACATTATCCAGTTCGCCCGCTACCTGCCGTTGCTCAAAGCGGAGATCAACCGTGAGGCGCGGCACAAAGGCGCACGGTTGTTGTTTGATTGTCCGGCCAAACTTCAAGGCCTGTTCGAGGACGTCCTCCCCGTCGACGGGATCGGCGACTACCGTGATCAAATGCCCGAACACGATGCCCATGTTTTGCTGATGAGCCTTCCCGGCATTCTGGGCACCGATGTTGGGAATATCCCGTCGCCGCTTGAACTGTCCCCAACACCCGCAAAACAAATCGACGCCGGCGGGTCTCTGAAAGTCGGTCTTACATGGGCGAGCGATCACGGCGCATCCTATCGGCGCAAGGTCTGCGACGTTGAAACCCTGGCAAAGCTTTTCGACGTTCCCGGCTGCACGTTTTACGGTCTGCAGTTCGGCGCCGAGGGCGATGCGTTACGGCCCCATGAAGAGCGCGCCAACGTCGTCAATTTGGGCAATGATCTGGGCGATTTCGCCCAAACCGCCGCCATCGTCGCGGAGATGGACCTGATCATAACCATCGACACCTACATCGCCCATTTGGCGGGATGTGTCGGCACCCCCGCCTGGGTCATGCTGCCCTATTCGCCCGATTGGCGCTGGCAGTTGGACCGGACGGAGTCACCTTGGTATCCGACCCTGCGGCTCTTCCGCCAAGAGGCCCCCGGCGATTGGGAAAGCGTGATCGACAAGGTCAACGCCGCGCTGGTGGAGAAAACTGCGCGATAGAATTGCTGTGGCGCTCACGGCATGTTGGTTGGACTCGCCGCTGCCATCGGACTATGTGCAGACAAGAGATCGCCACATCAGGGAGATGTCCGATGTCCCGTTTTCCCGCGTTTGCCCTTGCCGCACTCTCCGTTTTCGTTTGCGGTGCGGCGGCGGCACAAACGCAGACCTTTAAAACCGAAAAGTACGACGTCGCCGTCGAAACGGTGGCCGACGGATTATCCTATCCGTGGAGCTTGGCGTTTCTGCCCGACGGCGCCATGCTGATTACCGAAAAAACGGGCGCCCTGCGCCACGTCACCGGCGACCAAGTCTCGGCGCCTATCCCGGGTGTCCCCGAGGTTTGGGTGAACCGCCAGGGCGGCCTTCTCGATGTTGTCGTCGATCCCGATTTCGCCACCAACCAAACCATCTTCTTCAGCTTTTCGGAACCGTCGGCGGACCGGCGCACCGGCGGCACCGCGATCGCCCGCGCACGGCTGATCCTCGATCCGGCACCACGCCTCGAGGACGTCACCATCATTTTCACCCAGAACAAGAAAACCGACAGCGGCCACCACTTCGGCTCGCGCATCGTCATCGCACCCGACGGCACCTTGTTTTTCACCATCGGCGAACGCGGCGACGGCGACCGTGCCCAGGACCCGTTCGATCATGCGGGCTCCGTTCTGCGCATCAACAAGGACGGCACCGTCCCCGCCAACAATCCCTTCGCCGATGGCAAGAAAGGCGCGCCCGAGATCTGGTCCATTGGCCACCGCAATCCCCAGGGCGCCGTTCTCCACAAGGGCACGCGGACGGTATGGACGGTCGAGCATGGTGCGCGCGGCGGCGACGAAATCAATCACCCCCAACCGGGCCGCAATTACGGCTGGCCGGTAATTTCCTATGGCCGGCATTACTGGGGCGGCCAGATCGGCGTCGGCACCCACAAGGAGGGCATGGAACAGCCGGTCTACTATTGGGACCCCTCCATCGCGCCGTCGGGCATGGCCCACTACGACGGCGACAAGTTCCCGGAATGGCGGGGCAATCTGTTCATCGGTGCCTTACGGGGTCAGCTGCTCGCCCGGCTGGAACTGAATGGTGAGCGGGTGACCCATGAGGAGCGGTTGTTTACCGACGCCCTCGGCCGCATTCGCGACGTTCGCCAGGGGCCCGACGGCTATCTTTACCTGCTGACCGACGACCGCAACGGGAAGTTGCTTCGCGTTCGTCCCTCCCAGGACTAACTCCAGTGTCCCACGCATAGACTTGATCCCTTTACGGTGGTGCTTTAAGGATCGCGCCTGAGTTCATCAGGGGGCCTCATGCACAACAACGCCTATTCCCGGTTCACCGCCGGTCTCGCGGCCGTCTGTGCGTTTCTGATCCCGCTCGGCGCCATCCTGTGGAATGCGGACCTTCATACCCGACTCGGCTTCGCCATTCTCAACGAGCAATTTCTGGCGGTGATGCTCGGCCTCGCTATCGGTCTCTGCTTTCTCAAATATCGGGCGCGAGGTGCGCCAAATGGGGCGCCCCCCATTTATGACCTTGCATTGGCCATCGTCGGGTTGGTTACGCTCGGCTTCACAGCCTTCAACTATGTCTGGGTCCTCGACGTCCTTGCCGACCGGCCACCGCTTCTGGTCGCGGTCGGCGGCATTACCGTGGTGATGGTGATGGAAGGGTTGCGCCGATCGACGGGCAACGTCCTGTTCCTACTCATCGGCGCCTTCGTCATTTATGCGCTGGTTGCCGACAAAGTACCCGGCGCCCTGGTTGGGCGCGCCATCCCGCCGGCGCAGTTGGTGCAATATCTGGGTGTCGATCCAAGCGCCGTGTTTTCGTCACCGCTCCGGGTCGCCTCCACCATCGTTGCCCTGTTCGTGTTCTTCGGCACGCTCTTGTTCAAGGCGGGCGGCGGTGAGTTCTTTACCGACCTCGCCCTGGCAACAACGGGCAGGTCACGCGGCGCGGCCGCGAAGATCTCGGTCGTCGCGTCGGCCCTGTTCGGCTCCATTTCGGGCAGCGCCGTTTCCAACGTCGCGACCACCGGCGTGATCACCATCCCCTTGATGCGCCGCAGCGGCTATTCAAACACCGACGCCGGCGCCATCGAATCCATCGCCTCGACGGGCGGCCAATTGACGCCGCCGATCATGGGCGCCGCCGCCTTCCTCATGGCCGAGTTTCTGGAATTTTCGTATACGATCGTGGTGGTCGGGGCGATCCTGCCCGCAATCCTCTACTACATCAGCGTTTTCATCCAGATCGACCTCATCGCGGCACGCGACAAGATCGCCTTTGTCGAACAGGACCGGAAAACCCTGACCGCCGTCCTCCGCGACGGCTGGCATCTGATCCTACCCTTCTTCGTTCTCATTTACGGCCTTTTCGGCCTGAACCTGGAGGCGGAGGTCGCCGCCCTCCTCTCGGCTCTCACCATCGTCGTGGTCGGCGTCTTGCGCCCATATGGCGGCCAGCGGCTAAGGCTGCCCGATATCAAAGATGCGTTTATCGAAACCGGCAATTCGATGGTGGAACTGCTGCTGATCGTGGCCGGCGCGGGGTTCGTCATCGGCATCCTGAACATCACCGGCCTCGGTTTCGCGCTCACCCTGCTGCTGGTCAGTTCCATCGGGCAGAGCATGCTGATCCTGCTGCTGACGTCCGCGGTCGTCTGCATGGTCCTCGGCATGGGCATGCCGACCTCGGGGGTCTACGTCCTGCTCGCCGCCTTGATCGCCCCGGCCATCGTGGAATCGGGCATCGATCCCCTCGCCTCGCACATGTTCATCTTCTACTTCGGCATGATGTCGATGATCACGCCGCCCATCGCCCTTGCTGCCTTTGCCGCGGCAACGATTTCCGGCGCCAACGCCATGCGCACCGGCTTCTCGGCGATGCGCTTCGGCTGGGTCGCCTATCTGATCCCCTTCATGTTCGTGCTATCTCCCACACTTCTGGGAGAAGGCAGCCTGAGCGACATTGCTATCGATATAGCCCGGGCACTTGCTGGCATTCTGGTCGTTTCCGCCGCCCTGGTCGGGTATTTCGGCCAGCAACTGGGTCTCGCCGCACGCGTCATCCTGGGCGCTCTCGGTCTCCTCTGCCTGCCCTTCGGCGAACCCGCCGGTCTGTGGATGTGGATCAACGGAGGGGCAATCGTGGTTTCTCTCGTCAGCCTCGGCGCGCTACTATGGGTCGCACGGGAGGCTAAGCCTCAACATTGAATGACCGAAAATTTAACTGGCATCGGGAGCGGTCCCCCGATCCGCCGGCGAGGTACAGAGACCGCAAGGAGGAAGAATATGTTCAATAGGATCCGGAAATCATGGGCCGGTGTCGCTGCCGTCGCGGCGATGGGCCTTATGTCCGCTCCCGCCGGCGCGGCGGACGTCGTTGGCGTCGCCACCGGCCAGCAAGGCAGCCTCGGCTACAACACCGGCCAGGCCGTCGCCAAGGTGCTCAACCTCAAGGCCGGTATCACGGCACGCACCCAACCGCTTGCCGGTACCGCCGCTTACCTGCCGCTGATCAGCCGCGGCGAGATTGAGTTCGGCTTCGCCAATGCCGTCGAGGTCGAATATGCCGCGACCGGCACGGGCAACTTCGAAGGCAAGACCAATCCGAACCTGCGGGTCGTGGGGACCATGTTCCCGCTGCGCACGGGTCTCATGGTGGTCAAGGATTCAGGCATCCGAACCATTCAGGACGTCTATGCCAAGCGCAAGGATCTACGGATCGCGTCAGAATACAAAGCCTCGACCATTATCGCCTATTACATCGCCGGTGCCCTCGCCAACGGCGGCATGACCTATGACGACTTCAAGCAGGTGCCGGTGTCCAACTTCGTCAAGGGCATGACCGCCCTCGGTGACGGATTGGTCGATGTCACCCTGATCAGCCTCAACTCGGCGGCAGGCAAGAAGGTCAACGCCAAGCTGCAATCCCGAGGGGGCATCCAGTACGTGTCCTTGGACTCGTCGCCCGAGGGGCAGGCGAAATTCAAGAAGTTTCTGCCGGCGGCCAGCATCATTCCCATGAAGGCCAATTCCGCCATTCCCGGCCTGCAGGACGCCGCCAACATCATCGAAATTCCCTGGATGATGGTGACCCACAAGGATGCGCCGGAAGAACTCGTCTACAAGGCGACCAAGGCGATCGCCGAGAACCGCAAAGCGCTGGGCGATACCTTCGGTGCCTTTAAGCGGGGTAAGAACGAGGCGATGGCCCCAACCCACGCCATCGACTATCACCCCGGTGCCGTGAAGTACTATCGCGAGGCCGGTATCAAGATCGGCATGTAACCGCCGATCAATCGGATTGGATGGGCCGCCCGGAAATCCTTCGGGCGGCCTTTTCTTATCCGCGCACCCCGAATGGGCAGCGCTGCCGCTCTTGGCCCACACGGGAATAACCCCACCTTTCATGCGGATAAAATCCATGACCGGACTTGATCGCATAACACTGGCGCGCTAAGCGTTCGCCCTGCGGAACAACTGCACAAACGCGAATAAAAAAGGCCTAGAAAAAGGAGTAGGGCGCGTGAGCAAAGAATTTGATGTGGCCGTCATCGGCGCCGGAATCGCGGGATTGACCGCCGGATTGACGTCGGCCCGACTGGGCCGGTCGACCATCGTGCTGACCGGCGATGTTCTCGGCGGCCATCTTCTCAGCATCGAGAAGGTCGAGGGGTACCCCGGGTTCCCCGAAGGAGTGCCGGGTTTCGACCTGTGCCCCATGGCCGAGGAACAGGCCGGCGAGGCCGGCGCCGAATTCGACCCGGTCGAGGTCAGCGCCATCGAAGCGGCCGACAGCAAATGGAAAATCACCACAGCGGGCGAAGAGGTTTTGGCCGGCGCGGTCGTCATTGCCACGGGGACCGCGCTCAAGGAGTTGAACGTGCCCGGCGAGGAACGGCTGCGCGGGCGGGGTGTGAGCCATTGCGCCACCTGCGACGCACCGCTGCTCCGCGATCAGGTCGCGGCCATTGCCGGCGGCGGCGACTCGGCAGCCCAAGAGGGCCTCACCCTCGCCGAATTCGCCTCCAAGGTCTATTTGTTCAACGACGCCCCGGACCTGACGGCGCAAGCCAGCTACCGTGACTTGGTATCGGCCAATCCGAAGATCGAGATCCGCAACAATACGGTGATCGAGGAGGTCCTCGGCGAAGACGGCGTGACCGGTGTCCGCATCAAGGACAGTTCGACGAATGCCACCGAGGATGTGGAACTGACCGGGGTGTTCGTATACGTTGGCCTTCAACCCAACACGGCCTTTTTGGACGGCCTGCTGACCCTCGACCCCACCGGCCGGATACCGGTCGACGGCGAGATGCGGACCACCCTTCCCGGCGTTTTCGCCGCGGGGACCGTTCGCACCGGAACGGCGGGACGCGCGGCGGCCGCGGCAGGTGATGGCGCCGCGGCGGCAATCGCAGCCGATGCGTACCTCACCAGCGGGTCGTGGCGGGACTAGGATTTAGAAAACAACAAAGAGCGCGCCTTTAGCGCACCAGACTTACGCTTAGGAGTTTCAAATGGCTGAGAAACTGACGGTTCACGATCCTCGCGGCTATCCGCCGAAGGTGGCAGGCAAGCGCCTCGCCCCCCGGCTCGACAGCATGGACGGCAAGAAGGTTTACCTGGTCGATTGCCTCTTCGACAATTCGGAAGAGTTCATGGACCAGATGGAAGACTGGTTCGACCAGCACCTGCCGGGCGTCCAGACGCAGAAGATCAAACCGCGCCAAAGCTGGGTCGACGATCCCGACATGCGCGCAGCCGTGGAGGCTGACGGCGACGCCGCGGTTCTCGGCGTCGGTTTGTGAAGCACCTGCAGCCCGACGGTCGTCGGGCTTGCAATGTCCCTCGAGCAGGCCGGGGTTCCGACGGTCGCCGTGCACACCAATGCGTTTGCCCGGCTGGCCCGTTCGACCGCCCGCACTGCCGGCATGCCGACCACGCGCCAGGCATTCGTTCCGCAACCCATCGTCGGGCGCACACCGGTCGAGCTGCGTGACTACATCGAAGGCAATGATCCGGTCAGCAAACGGCCCTTCATGCAGGAAATCATCGAAGGCTTGTCTTTCCCGCTGACCGATGAAGACATGAAGGGGCTGTCGTTCGAACGCTCGACCCCGCGCCTTCTTGAGCCGGACACCGAAGACAATCTCCAGGCCCTGTTTCTGGAAAACAGATGGACCGACAATTTCCCCATCATCCTCCCGACCGAAGAACGGGTTGAGGCGATGCTCAAAGGCGCCAGCCACAGCCCCGACGAGGTGGTCGGCCAATTGAAACCGACCAACTTCCGCGAGGCCTGGGAGTTCACCGTCGAGAAGGTCGCTGTAAATGCCGTGATGGCGGGCGCCAAGCCGGAATACTTGCCGGTGATCCTCGCCCTGGCGGCGAGCGGTCAGTCGGCACGCTCCTCGAGCACGACATCCTTTGCCATGTTGTCGGTGGTCAACGGCCCAATCCGCGACGAGATTGGCATGGATTCTGGGATCGGCGTCATGGGTCCCTACAACCACGCCAACGCGACCATCGGGCGCGCCTATAACCTGCTGTCCGTCAACCTTCAGGGTGGCTCGGTGCCGGGCGACACCTACATGGGCTCGCTGGGAAACTGGTACAACTACACGGCCACCTTCCCGGAAGCGGAAGAGCGCAGCCCCTGGGCGCCGCTGCACGTGCAGAAGGGTTTCAAGAAAGAAGAAAGCACCATCAGCAATTTCTTCGGCGGCTGGTACACGCATGCGGGTTACGGGCCGCGCGAAACCTGGCAGGAGAAAATGCGTCACGCCATGGCGGCGGCGGAACATTACAATCCGCCGCTGTTCGTGATGGACCCCATCTGCGCCCGGGGCTTTGCCGATCTCGGATACGACACCAAGGAAAAGCTCATCCAGTGGTTCGCCGAGAACGGCCGGCTACCAGCCCGCGAATATTGGGATAACCAGTGGATCAAGACCCTCGTTCATCCGCTTGCGGTCGCCGGGGTCGAGCCTTACGCAACGCGCCTCAAAGCGGCCCCTGACGAGATGGTCGAGATGTTCCGCCCCGAGGACATCCATATCGTCGTCGCCGGCGGCGAGACCCAGGGCGCCTGGAAGATGTTCGGCGGGATCTACCGCGGAAACGCGACGCACTCGATCGATAAATGGCGTTAGCGCGCCGGATAACAAATGGCGCTAGCAATTTACGCTAGCGCCATTTGGACCGCTGAATTATCCGACTTCCGCCGCCAGCGAATAGCGCTGATCCTCGGCCAAACACTTCGCCAACGGCAGGCCAAGCTCCTCGCGCACCATGTTGGTGCCTTGGACCATGGCGACCAGCTTGTATTGGGCATGGCGGCGGCTCATCCCCTCGCGGCCCATGCCGCAATCCGATGTAATCATCAGCCGTTCCGCAGGGATGTATTTGAGCGCTTCACGGATCAAATCCGCCACCTCGTCCGGCCGCTCCACCTGCAGCGTGTGATGGTCGATCACGCCGATGGCAATCTTCTTATCCGTGATGATCTCGCCGATGGCCTTGAGGTCGCCGGTTCCTGAGCTGCAGGTCTCGAACGTCAGCACGTCGGCGTTGACTTGGTTCAACGCTTCGAGGGTCGGCTGATAACTCTGCACCTCTTTGAAAATACGCTGCTGCGCCGGGTTGCCCCAACAGGTGTGGCACCAAATCTCCGTCTTTTTATCGAGGCCCTTCACCGTTTTGTTGAAGACGTCGACCAATTCTTCGGTCCCAAGCTTGCCGAACAGCTTGCCCCGTATCGGGGTCATGTGGATTTGCGGCTCCTCCATCTGGATCACCGGGCAGCCGGCATCCGCGAGGTCGTTGAGCTCGGTGTTCAGCGCCTCGCTTAACGCCATGAGGCGGTCTACGGGGTCCTTGTAGTATTCGTCCTCCACCGAGGCCGCCAACAGCTCCGGCGTGATCGTGCCGAACTTGATCGGCTTCTCCGTCAGGCGCTGGGCGGCCCTCCACATGGATTTATACTGAAGGTCGCCCGGCCCCACGGCCCCGACGATCTTGGGCAAGATGCGGCATTCGAGGAAGTCGTGCAGGATATGGCCGCGCGGATAGGCGGCCGCGCCAACCCGGTAGGCGCTGATCTGCGCGTGATTGCTGAATCCCGCCATACGGTTGGGAGCATAGCTCTGCCAACTGAAGCCGCCGACCTGCTCGTCGTAGTGGGCGTCGCCGTCGGTGCAGATGTCGATGCCGGCCAATTCCTGCCAGCGCAAATAGACGGACACGACGTCCTCGTATTGCTCCCGATAGCGGGAATCGACCATCGCTTCGAGAAAAGCGCGGCGGCCAAGATTTTCGGTGAACCATCCGGGCCGCGGCAACGACCCGATGATCGACGTAGGCATAACGATATCGGCGGATGCTTTGTACATGTGACTTCCCTGAAAAAATTATGGTTGCGACCGCACGTTCTCGTGCCGCCATTAAGTTGCAGCTTAGCAACCCGCCTTTGGGGCGTCTTGATTTTTCAGGGAGGAAACGATTGTAGGACGGTGGGCTAAGACCCACCGTCCAAGATCGTGTGCGGCTTAACCCATCGTCCGGGGTAACCAGAGCGAGATTTCAGGGAATCCGATCAGCAACGCCATGATGACGACTTCGCATGCCAGGAACCAGAAACAGCCCTTGAAGATGTCGTGGAGCGGCACCGTATCCCCGACCACGTTCTTCACGACATAAACGTTGAACCCAACTGGCGGGGTCAAAAGGCCGATCTCGACATACTTGACCACGATCACGCCGAACCAGACGAGGTCCAGATCCAACGCTGTGAACATAGGCAGCAACACCGGAATGGTGATCAGCACGATCCCCAAAGGATCGAGGAACATACCCAGGATCACATAGATGATCGAGGCGGCGATCACCAACAGGATGGGATCGAGCGCCCAGGCGCCGATGGCATCGGTGAGCAGCGTCGAGATGCCGGCAAGCGCCAGGAACTTGGTGTACATCACCGCACCCATGCCGACGAAGAAGATCTGCGCCGTGGTGCCGATGGCATCGCGCAACGCGTTCATGAACTTGGCAAAATCGAGCCGCCGCTGAACGACACCGATGACCACTGCCAGAAATGCGCCCGCGGCACCGGCCTCCGTCGGCGTCACGACACCGCCGTACAATCCACCGATGATACCGGCGATCAGGATCAACAGCGGCCATACCTCACCGAGCGCTGCCCAGCGTTCCCGGCGCAGTTCCGCCGAACTACCCAGGTCCACCTTGGGTGCCAGATTCGGATTGATCTTACAGCGGATAACGATCATCGCCGTGTAGACGCCCGCCGTCAGCAGGCCCGGCAACACGCCGGCGATCAGCAGCTTGACGATGGAGACCTCGGCAAAAATGCCGTAGAGCACAAACAGAATGGACGGCGGGATCAACGCCGCGAGCGTTCCCGCGCTGGCCACGACACCGGTAGCCAAACCTTTGTCATATCCATGTTTGATCATTTCCGGCGTCGCGAGACGTGCCATGGCGGCCGCCGCGGCGACCGACGACCCGCAAGCCGCCGCGAAACCCGCACATGCCATATTGGTGGCAACGGCCAGACCGCCGGGGAGCGCCCCGAACCAGAGCCGCGCCGCGCGGAACAGCGACGTGCTGATCCCGGAATTGTTGGCAATCGCCCCCAACAGCAGGAACATGGGGATCGCCGTTAAATCCCAGTTCGCCGAAAACACATAGGGCGTCTCGCGAATAACGCCGAGCGCCACCTTGAAGTTGGTCAAATAAGCGAAGCCCGCCAACGATACGCCGCCGAGCGCCACACCGATGGGAACCCTGAGACCGATCAGAACAAGAATGATCAGCAGGCTGCCCAGAGAGAGTGTCAGGGGACTCATATGCGCGACTCCCCATGATGCTCGGACGGCCGATGTGGATGCCGTATGTCATGAATGATGCGGATCACGAGATAGATCACCATCATGCCGCCGGCGATGGGCAGGAAATAACGGCTGGGCCAAACAATGAAATAACCGCCGCCGACCTGCAGGGCTTCTCCGGCGCCCATCTGCTGGATCGCCCGTTCCCAGGTCTGCCAGACGAAAATGGCGACGTAGACAGCGGTCGCGATTTTGACCACCACGTCCATCCAATGCAGTACGGTCGTCGAAAGGTTACGGGTGAAAAGTTCGACCATGATGTGATCGTCGTTGCGGGCAATCAGCGCCCACGGAAAATAGGCAACGGCGATCATGTAATAGCCGGATACCACTTCGTTGGTGCCGGTGATCGGGGTGAAAAAGGCACGGCCGGCAACGTCCGCCGTCACATGCATCATCATGAGAAATCCGGCGAGCAAACCGACCCACATGAGAATGTGAATGGGCGGCTCAAGCCACTTGAGCAATTTGTCCGTCATGCCTCCCCCTCAACACTGCAACGAGGCCCCCTTGCGGGGGCCGCGTCACAGAATTTCTCCGGCTTTCCGCCGGTTTAAATATGTCCAAGACCTAGTAGGTATTGACGTCGACCTTGGAGTAGATGTGTTCCCAGATCAAGTCGGCGAGCTTGTCGGTATCGTCGTGCCCGCTGATATCTGCCGTCAGCTTGGTCCATTTTTCGAGATTGCGCTTATAGGCATCAATGATGGCGCCAGGATCCGCAACACCGAAGTTCTTGGCGGCCTTGATCACGCTGGCACGCTGCACCTTATCGAAATCGGCAACCAGCTTGTCGAAACCAGCCTTCTCAGCCGGCACCATCTGCACGCCTTTTTCCTTCTTCACCTTCGCCAGGAACGTGTTGTTCAGCTCGGTGAAATCGCCAATGGCTTCGGCCGCGCTCACCCAAGAGGCTTTCTTGAGGTGCATGGTCTTTTGCGCGCCGGTGAGCTTGTTCCAGACATCCCGGTTCATCATGAGGCCAATGGCGGGGCCGGAGAGGCTCAGCGGATAATCGGTGACGTATTTGCCGTAATCGCCGTACCCGAACGTTTGCAGCCACGTGAAGGTAGAATGCATGCAATCAAGGCCGCCGCGTTGCAGCAGCGTGAGCGACTCGGGAAGCGTCGAAGACACCGGCGTCGCGCCGGCAAGTTCCCACAGCTGGGCCGGACCGCCGGTACCGCGGATCCGCTTGCCCTTCATATCCTCAACTGACTTGATCGGTTCACGGCATGCAAGGTGGTATTGCGACGTCGTCCAACCCGACATGGGCGCAATGTTGATCTTCTTAAACTCAGCGAGGCAGGACGGACAGTTGAGCGTAAAGGTTTCCAACGCGGCAGGTGTTCCCTGAATGGACCCACCCTCGAAAATGAGCGTCGAATATATAGTGTTCAATGACGGCACCAAGTTCGGCACATAAATGGCAATACCGAAGGTCGCGCTCGCCAAACCATCAGAAGCGGCCTGGAACGATCCCTTCGGACTCGCGAGGGCACCACCTGCGACGATCCGCCAGTTGATCTCACCGTTGGTTTCTTCCTTGATCTCTTTAAAGACCTTCGGCATCGCAACGCGGTTCACGTAGGATACCGCCGGCGTCCAGGAACCGTATACCAGGTCCATGGCCGAGGCCTGCCCGGCCGCCGCCAGCGCCATCAAGGCCGCGCCGGCAAATGTTGCTTTTCGCATGATGCTTCTCATTTGAAGCTCCTCCCAGTTCAATTTCGCGCCACTAGAGTACATCAACCCCGCGAACGCTCATAATGGACTAATACGCCGTCCCTCTAACGGTCGGGGAATATAAGGTATCCTGATAGTTCCGGCAATGGAATGCAGCCGAAAATGTCCGCTAAGCAAACAAATCTCTTAACGAAATAGGCCGTATGGGGCGGAAATTCCGCCCCATATGACCCCCTTAGTCAGTGATTAGAAGCTGTTGACGTCAACTTTGGAATAGATCCGTTCCCAGATCATTTCGGCGAACTTATCTATATCGCTGCCGATATCCTTGGTCAGGCCTTCCCATTTTTTGACGTTGGCATTGTAGGTATTCATGATCTTTTCGGGATCGGGAACCCCGAACTTCTTACCCGAGTCGATCACGTTGTTCCGCTGGATCGCCGTATATTTTTCGATCAGCGCATTGAAACCGGCCGGCTCGGCCTTGATCATCTTAGCGCCTTTTTCGGCAATGACTTTCTTGAGGAACTTGTCATTGTCGAGCGTGAATTCGCCCAACGCCTGAGAGGCACTGATCCAAGCAGCTTGCTTGAGATGAACCGTCTTCTGCGCGGCCGTGAGTTTGTTCCACGAATCGCGGTTCATCATCATACCGATCGCAGGGCCAGACAAACCCAGTGGATAGTCGGTGATGTTCTTGGCAAAGTCGGCATAACCAAAAGTCTGCAGCCAGCTATGCACACCATGTTGGCAATCGAGGCCACCGCGTTGCAGCAGCGTCACAGCTTCCGGCAGGGTCGCCGCGACGGGGGTCGCCCCAGCCGTCTGCCACAGAACGGCGTTGCCGCCTGTTCCGCGCACCCGCTTACCCTTTAGATCTTCGACGCTTTTGATCGGTTCCCGGCACGCAATGTAGTAGTTCGAACTCGTCCAGCCCGAGAGCGGCACGATGTTGATCTTTTTGAATTCCTCGAGGCACGAAGGACATTCAAGGGTCAACGTCTCCATCGCCGCGCCAGTCGCCGGAACCACGTCCGTGCCGAATTGGATGGTTTGATAGATGGTGTTCAGCGACGGCACCAGATTAGGCACGTACGTCGAAATGCCGAGCGCGCCCTGGATCAAACCGTCGGTGGTCGCTTGGAAGGATTCCTTCGGGTTGGCCAACTGGCCGCCCGCGACGAGCTTCCACTTAACCTCACCATTAGTCCCCTCCTCGATCGCCTTGAAGGCTTGTGGCAGGGTGACGCGGTTCATGTACACCACGGCCGGCGGCCAGGATCCATGAACAAGCTCAAGAGCCACCGCTTGTCCGGTGGCAAACAGTGCCACCGACAACCCGGCCACGGCCAATATTTTGTTGCGTATGGTCTTCATCAGACGCTTCCTCCGCTAACGCCTGCACCGACGAGATGCAGGCCGATTTCATTAATATGCCGGAAAGAGGCCTCCCTGAGACCCCTTGTCAGTTTCCCTGACATTTATTCTGGTAGCGGCCACTCTAGCGCGGCACCGGATTTTCGCCAAGAGAGTGCGAGAAATCCGTCGACGATTCATATCGAAAATATGGGCAAGTGCCGGTGGGACAGTGGGACACGGCACGCGGATGGGTCAGCCTCCCTCGGGGAGCGTCATGACGATGGGAAAGTCACCGATGGAGGGATCGCGCAACACCATCGCCCGAACCCCGAAGACACTCTCTATGATGTCAGCCGTCATTACTTGGGCGGTTGGCCCGGCGGCGGCAACGCCTCCTTCTTTCATCAACACGACCTGATCGGCGTAGAGGCACGCGAGCTGGAAGTCGTGCAATACGGCAAGCACGCCGAACCCGCGCCGCGCGTAAGCCTGCGCCAGTTTGAGGATCTGGTGCGCATGGGCAGCATCGAGACTGGAGGTCGGTTCATCGAGCATGAGGTATCGGTTGGCGGCGCTGTCATCGCCGCTCCACAACTGAGCCAACACCCGGGCAAGGTGAACCCGCTGCTTCTCGCCGCCCGAAAGTGACGTATAGGTCTGCGTCGATTTGTGAATGATGTCGGTTGCCTGCATGGCGCCGACGGCAACATCATTGTCGCGGCGCGTATCCCGCCATCCCTTCGCATGGGGTGTGCGCCCCATCAGCACCACCTCCATCGAGGTGAAGGGAAAATCGAGCAGCGACTGCTGCGACAGAATGGCGCGCCGACAGGCGAGATCGGCCGCGCCCAAAAGCGACAGCGGTTGACCGTCGATACTCACCGTGCCCCGGTCAGGTTCCAGATCGGCTGCCAGCACTTTCAACAAGGTCGATTTGCCGGCGCCGTTGGGCCCCAGCAACGCGACGACCTGGCCCGGTGGGACCGACAGCGAGACGCCGTCCAACACCTGTTTTCCGCCCAAACCGATACAGATGTCTCTTGCCGCCAGCATGGTCAGCCTCCGAAGTAGGACCGGCGATGAAGGATCAGCCAGAGAAAGAATGGTGCCCCGATGGCCGCGGTGACCACCCCGATGGGAAGCTCGGCGGGTTGGACGACCAGGCGGGCGGCAAGATCGGCCAACACCATGAACGCGGCACCCGCCAGCACGGACGCCGGCAACAGGAGGCGGTGATCGGGCCCGAAAGCCAACCGGACGACGTGCGGGATGACGATGCCAACGAAGCCAATAATACCGGATAACGCCGTCGCTATCCCGACCCCCAAGGCGGTCAGGCAGATGGCCAACAGTTTTAGCCGTTGAGTGTTCACCCCCAGATAGCGCGCGTCCCGTTCGCCCAACAGGATGGCGTTGAGGCCGCGCGCGAAGAGGGGCAGCGTCACCAACGGAAGCAACAGCACCGGAATCAGAGGCACCAAGGTCGGCCATCCCGCCCCGCCGAGACTGCCGAGGGTCCAAAACAGGAAGGACCGTAGCTGCAGTTCATCGCTCAGGAAGACGAAGACACCGGTGACGGACTGCGCGAGGGCGTTGATCGCAATACCGGCCAACAGCATCGTGGCAACAACGGTCGTACCGCCACGCGTGCCGATCACATAGACCAAACTGGTGGCAACAATGGCACCGAGGAATGCCGCGGACGGGAGCGCGTACACACCAAGAACAGCCGGCGCGCCCATAACAGTCACCGCGATCGCGGCAACTGCGGCACCACCCGAAACGCCAATCAGCCCGGGATCGGCGAGTGGATTGCGGAACATACCCTGCATGACGGCACCGCCGATCGCGAGGTTCGCCCCAACCAATATCCCAAGAAAGACGCGGGGAACGCGGATTTGCGTGACGACGGCATATTCGCTTGCCGAGACGTCTCCCCGATCGCCGAGCGACAGAACCTCAAGCGCGATCGAGATCAGCTTCCCACCGCTCACCGGAAAGGCTCCGTTGGCAACGGCCACCAGCACCGACACGATCAGAACGGCAAACAGAAGCCCAAGGATCAGCGGGCCACGCGAGAGCCCGTAGGCGGACGCCGGCGTCCCCGCAGCCGTCATGGACGCATCGTTCGCCACCATCCTACTCCCGCGCGGCGATCAGTTGATCGAAATCGGCAGGCAATTTCGCGTCCGGGTGAAATTGGCGAAACAATTGAATTACCGCATCGGGGGTGCGCGGACTGAAGCCCAGAACGTATGACCCCCAAATCTTGGCAAGTTTTTCTTCTTTGGCCGCCCGTGTCAGCGCCAATTGCGGCTGCGCCAGGAACGCAGCATCGCCCCCGGCCCTATCAACCGCGCGATACATGGCGAGGATGATATCAGGCGCCGCCGCGATGGCCGCCTCCGGCGTCAGCGGCTTGTATTCCTTGTATTCAGTGATGGCATTTTGGCCGCCGGCCAACCTGATCAAATGATCAATGGTTGTATGGGTACCGGCGGCGAGCGGCGCCCCTTGTGGACCGACCGACAACGTGAACAATACCTTCGGCCGTTGCGCCGTCTTTTCCACTTCGCGTGCCACCAGGTTTAGCCGGCGTTGAACGTCGGCAATAAGGTCCGCGCCACGCGCGTCAATGGCCAGTTCGGCGGCAATGGCCGACGTGCGCTCTCGAAACCCGTCAAAGCCCGGCTCGTCGGTCAAGAGAAGAAACCGCACCCCGCTGTTTTGGATTTGGGTGATCGCGGTTGGCGGGCCCGCCTTTTCGCTGGCGATGATCAGATCGGGTTTGAGAGAGAGCACCCCTTCGGCGGAAAGGCTGCGCATGTACCCCACCTTGGGGAGCCGTGCCAACTCGGGCGGGTAGATGGTCGTCGTATCGACGGCAACAACCTGAGAGGTCAAGCCAAGGCCGTGGATGATCTGACTGATGTCGCCACCAATGGAAATGATCTTTACCTGCCCCTGGCCGTCGGCCGCCACCGCCGGCGCAGACAGGAGCGCCAACCCGATACAGGCGAGCGCAACCCGAAGACGGCGGGTCCAGCGCCCGCTAGGCATCACTCAGTGCCGCCAGCATGTTGCGCCAGTCCGGGTTTTCCGGATTGCCCTCGCCGCGGACGCTAAACAGTGTCGCGATGCTGTCGCCCGCCGCGTCGTACAGCTCGAGCGACGTCACGGGACCATCGACGGTCGGCTTCTGCACCACCCAGGTCTCGGCGATCCGGTCCTCGCGCAAGTGCAGATTGAAGTCGGGATCGAGGACATTTACCCATTCATCGAACCGTTTGATATTGGTAACCGGTCCCGAATGGATCTGGATGCAGCCGCGATTGCCGACGAATACCATGATCGGAAAGGACCGCCCCGCGACGTCGTTGAGCAACGCCCATAGGGACGCATTGGAAACCCGCCGGCAAAATTCCGGTCCCGCCAAACGGAGGGATTGGGTCCGGGCCACCTTGAATTTCCGCAACAGCGCCATGAAGTCGTGGACGTCCTGAAGGGCGCGCCACCCGTCACGCAATCCGGCGACATCAACATCCGCATCGGGAAGAAAATCCGTGTCTTCCGTGATGAGTTTCGTTTCGACGTTCGCAGATTGATTGGGGCTGGCAAACTCGCTGACCAACCCGTTATACGCGGCGATATCGCTGTCGTCGGTCAGATAGACCTTGTGGATGGCGTCGCCTGCCGCATCGAAGAACTGGAAGCTCAGCAGGTCATGATCGCCCCGATCGGTCGTAACGGCAAAACCGTGCGTCCACCGATTGAGGAAAATTCTCAGATCGATTTCGGTGTTGAGCACCAACCCCATGGGACCGGCGACCCGGATATTGCCGAACACCCCCTTGCGTTCATGAACCGCGTGATCGTTGCGGGTCAACACCATGACCCGGCCAAGATCGGGCAGGCGTTTGATGAATTCCCCCCAGTCGGCCTCCAACCGGGTGACGTTGCGCCCGCAATCCAGTGCAACCAGCGCCATTTCGCTGACCGCCAAGCTTTCAGCTGCGTCGCGAATACGCAGCTTGGGGTTTTCCTTGAGCAGCCCCTGCCAGCGGGCGGCAAGGGGCGGTATATCCAGAACTTGCGGCGACTCCTGATGCATCACGCTCTCCTCAGAATCGTTGTGAAATGGTGAGTTTGGTGTTGAGGCCGGCCTCCGGGAGCGAGGCGTTGTGGCGTTCGTAGTGCTTGTCGAACAGGTTCTCGACAGCGAGATCGACCCGCAGACCGTCAAGATCGCGGCCCTTGGGCTCCCACGTCAGCCCCAAACCGTGAACCGCATAACCGCCCGTGAGTTCGTCCGAGTCGGCGTTCTGCTGTGCCCGCACGAAGCTGCTCTCCCAGCGGAACCGGAACTCGGAGGACGGCGGCTTGTAACCGAGGCGCAGATTGACCGTATCGGCCGGCGTGCTGTCGATGGAATCGCCGTTCGACGCATCCGCCGCCCGGACGACCGAGTAGCCG
This sequence comes from uncultured Rhodospirillales bacterium, assembly GCA_913055735.1. Classification (GTDB taxonomy): domain Bacteria; phylum Pseudomonadota; class Alphaproteobacteria; order Rhodospirillales; family UBA2165; genus CAJXKD01. The sequence continues at coordinate 2,417,124 of CAJXKD010000001.1, read as the reverse complement.
AGGGCAGCCGAAACGGTGGGTGTCGCGTAGGCCAATTCGGCTTCGCCGCCGCGCCGGTCAACATCGTCTACGTTTTGGAACGTACTGGTGGTCGCCGTTACCTCGAGCTTGATGAAATCCTTCACCGTTTCGGTAAAGACCGTGGTCTTGAACCGCAACGAGTCGTTCGCTTGCACGACATCGTCGAACTGTAGGCCGAAGCCGCCTTCCCACGTGCGCGCTTTTTCGGGCTTTAGATCGGGGTTGGAAACGAAATTGTTGCCGAAGAAGTGCTGGCCGCTGACATACAATTCGATGAAGCTCGGCGCGCGAAAGGCGTGGGAATAGGCGCCATGCAGGCTAAGCCAGGGTAGTGCTTGCCACCCGACGGCAATCTTGGGCGACAATGCCGTCTCGTCCGTATCCGCGAGGCCGCTGCTTTCGCGATGATAACTGTCGTAACGCAGGCCGGGAATGACGGTTACGTTCTCGAGCAGCGTGATCTCGTCCTGCAGAAAGACGCCGTATGTCTGCGCGTCCGCCGCGGGACGATCATCGGAACCGGCCCCGTTTTCGGTGCCGTCCTGGGAGTCCGAGTAGAACTCGAAACCGTAGACCAGCCGATTGAGGATTGACGGCGAGGTTTCAAGCAGCGTGACGTTCTGGACGTCCAGGCCCCAGGTATCGAACTCGGTCGTCTCGGTGTTGGTCGAATTTATCTGGTCTTCTTCGAGGTCCAGCTGGTTGCCGTAGATATTGGCCTTGAGATTGAGGAAATCGTTGCCGGGTTCGTCATACTGATAGGCCAGGTTGAGTTCGTCCTGAACCATGTGCCGCGCATTGGCGGCATTGGATGACCCTAATGCGCCTTGCGGATTGTTGGGCACCTGGGAATCGTCGTCATAGCGTTGTGCGCTCAGCTTTACGGTTTGGAAGTCCGCCGGCGTGAACCCGAGCTTAACGAAGCCGCTGGCGATAGATCCGGACGACTCGGGAATCTTGCCGCCGCCGCCGATCCGGATATTGCTGTGGTCGCGGTAGGAGATATCGCCGAGGATTTCCGTCTTGTCGCCGATCCGGCCGAACATGGTGCCGCCAATCAGCTTCTCCTTGGCGGCGCTTTGGTAGCCGCCCCGGAACTTGCTGCCGAAGTTTTTACCGGGTTCGAGGAAATCGCCGGCGTCCTTGGTGGTCATCTCGAGCACACCCGCGAGCGCGCCGCTGCCGTAGATCGATGAGGCCGGCCCACGCACCACCTCGATCTGCTTCAGAAGATCCGGCTCGATGAACACCCGCCCGTCGTGACCGGACGCGAAGTTCCGCCGCGCACCGTCGACGCGGATCAGGATACGGTCGCCACCGAGGCCGCGGATGGTCGGCACCTCGCCCGCCGTCCGGGGACCGCCGCTCATGCTCACACCGGGCAGACTCTCAAGGAGGTCGCCGAGGTCGGAAGGCTGTTCTTCTTCGATCCGTTCCCGACCGATCACAGAGACCGACCCCGGCAATTTGAATGCGCTGCTCTCCGTCCTGGTCGCGGAAACGGTCACCGCATCCAGTTCAATGACAGGTGGATTATTTTCTGGTGTTGCCTGCTGGCCGAAGGCGTGCATGCCCATGGGCGCAACAGCCATGGTCGTCGACAACAATAATAATTTTGGTGAGAATTTCATTCTCGTCCCTCCGCTCGATCGCCGTTAGTTGGGTCTTCTGGCTGGCTAATCGTCGGGAGACGAGGTTGGCTGGCTAAACCCGAAAAGGTTGATTTGTGCCTATTTAGTGAGGATCAGCTTGTCGCTCATCGTCACGCGAAGGCGGTATTGGTCATTCTTATGCGTAATGATCAGTTCGCGCGCGCCCCGAAAAAGCTCGTCGCTGCTGAACTGCCGGGGCTCCTTTGTTTCCGCGGGCCGCCCCGATTTGTCCTCGGTTTCGTTCAAGTTATTCGCTTACCCCTTATATTTGCGAATGATTATCATTAGCATGGAATAGAGGAATAACGCAAGATGTCAAGCGCGGCGTATGAGCGCCCGTATTTTGGCGGTTTCCGCCGACGGCCATGCTTGCTACGGTTCGGGCCACCAGCAGGAGAACCAGCATGCCCCACAATGTCGAAATTCCGGATTACGTGATCGAGCGGATCATGGCCAAGCGCGGCCGGCTGAACGTCTTCGACCATTTCGATCCGAAGAAGACCGCCCTCGTGGTCATCGATATGCAGAATTTCTTCGTGGCCGACATTGAGAGCGCCCGCAGCATCTGCCCCAATATCAACAAGTTGGCCAAGGTCGTGCGTGAGCGCGGTGGCGTGGTCGCCTGGGTGCTGCTCACGGTCGCCGACGAGCCGGGCGGGCCGAGTACCTGGCCCATCTATCACGACTATTTTTTCACGCCCGAGAAAATGGCGGCCCATAAGAATAATCTCACCGAGGGCGCCGAAGGTCATAAGCTTTATCCCGAACTGGACGTCGAAGACGGCGATATCATCTCGCGCAAGTCGCGCTTCAGCACCTTCATCCAGGGATCGTCGGATTTACACGACCGGCTGCAGGAACGCGGCATCGAAAACCTGCTGATCGCGGGCACGGCCACTAACTTCTGCTGCGAAACCAGCGCCCGGGACGCCATGATGATCGGCTACCGCGTCGCCATGGTGTCCGACGCCAACGCCGCCCGGTATGACGAAGACCATTTGGTCGGACTAACCTCTGTCTGGCAGAGCTTCGGCGACGTGCGCACCGTCGACGATTGCATCGACAATCTCATTGCCCCGGAAACGAAGACCGCCGCGGCGGAATAGGTGCTCTTGGCAGGCGGGCCGCGTATGCGACGGCTGTTGATTCCTCTCCTGATCTGGATTGTCTTCGCCACGGATGCGCGCGCGGACGACCGGAACGGCCTCGTCGGCATCACCGGCAAGGACGACCGGCAATCCATGGAGTTGACCGACTACCCCTGGCGCGCCATCGGCCGGGTCAACCGCCGGGTGGATGCGGGGCACTGTACAGGCACGCTCATCGGCCCACGCCATGTCCTCACCGCCGCCCATTGCCTGTGGTACAACCGGACCCAGAAATTCCTGCCCGCAACCGCACTGCATTTTGTCGCAGGCTATAAACGCGCCGAATATGTGGCAGAGTCGAAGGTCGCAGCAGTCCGCTTCGGCAGTGCGTTCGATGCCCGCCGCGAGAAGGAACTCAGCAATGTGACCCACGATTGGGCGGTGCTGACCTTGGCCGATCCCATCGGCGAGCAGACCGGCGTCATTCCCGTCGCAACGGATACAAACCAAATCCTGATGGGAATGAAAATCGTCCAGGCAGGGTATAGCCAAGACCGGAAACATATTCTCACCGTCGTCGACGGCTGCACAGCCAAGGGCCGCAGCGAGGAGATCGCGGGTGTCACGCTGCTGTTCCACGACTGCGACGCGACCCATGGCGACTCCGGCTCGCCCATTCTGACATTCCGGGACGGTCTGCCGGAACTTCTCGCCGTTCATTCGGCGACCCTGCACCTCGACAATGGCGGGGAAATCGGCGTCGCGCTGCCAGTGCCATTCATTCCGCTGACGACGAACGATATGAAATAGGGAGAGAGAACGTGGGGAATTGGCATCTCGCGCAACTGAACATCGGCATTCTTGCCGCGCCCTTGGACAGCCCGCAGCTTAAGGGCTTCGTCGACCGGCTCGATGCGGTCAACGCCATCGCCGACGCCGCACCCGGTTTCGTCTGGCGGCTACAGGACGACAGCGGCAACGCGACGGACCTGCGCGGCTCGGACGAAAATATCCTGGTCAACATGTCGGTGTGGGAAGACCTCCAAAGCCTCAAGGACTATGTCTACAAGTCCGCCCACGTCGCGGTGCTGCAGAACCGCGCCGATTATTTCGTTTCGTTGGATAAGCCGCACATGGTGCTGTGGTGGGTGCCCGCCGGCCATATTCCCACCCTTGAGGAAGCCGAAGCGCGCCTCGAAGATTTGCGCGCCAACGGTCCTACGCCCGACGCCTTCACCTTCCGCGAGCCGTTCCCACCGCCCGAGTAGCTTAGACTTGATAAGATGCCGTTCCGGTAAGTTCGCGGACCGCCTGGCGGACAATCTGCGCCGCGGACCATAGGAACAGCGCCGCCATCAGGCCCGCGACGATCAGATCAGGCCAGGCGGTACCGGTGAGCCACACCCCCGCCGCCGCCAGCATGACCGCGACGTTGCCGATGAGATCGTTGCGGGTGCATAGCCACACCGAGCGCACGTTGGCGTCTCCGTCACGGAATCGCAGCAGGATTAGCACGCTCGTGAGATTGGCCGCCAAAGCCAGAAAGCCGACCACACCCATCACCTCTGCCCTCGGCACGCCGAGGATCAGAGTCTGATAGAGCGTCGATCCGAACACCCAAACTCCCATAAGCCCGAGCACGCCCCCTTTCAGGAGCGCCGCCATGGCCCGGCGGCGAAGATGCATGCCAAGGACCGCGAGGCTAAGGCTGTAGGTCAACGTGTCGCCGAGAAAATCGAGCGCATCAGCCTGCAGCGCCTGCGATCCGGCCAGCGCCCCCGCCGTCAGTTCCGTCAGGAACATGACCGCGTTGATCGCGATAATCATCCACAGCGCCGCCTTGAAGTGCCGCGACGCCCCGTCGAAAACCGGCTGTTCCTCACAGCATTGACCGCTCATGGCCACCTTGTCCTTGTTCGTCCGTCTCCTTATCCTAATATCTACAGTAACTAGAGCTTCAAGGAGAAAATCATGGCGCGCGGGCTTTCCATCGGCCGGGTCGCCAGAGCCACCGGCTGTAAGGTCCAGACGATCCGCTACTACGAGGGCATCGGCCTCCTCCCGCAACCGCACAGGACCAACGGCAACCAGCGTCAATATGACGAGAGCGCCATCGGCCGCCTGTCCTTCATCCGCCACGCGCGCGAGCTTGGTTTCTCGCTCGAGGCGATCCGCGACCTGCTGGCCCTCTCCGACGATCCCGACAATTCCTGCGCCGATGTCGACCGCGTCGCGCAACGCCACCTCGATCAGGTCGAAAGCCGCATCGCGCGGCTACAATCGCTGCAGCGCGAATTGAAGCGGATGCTCACTCAATGCCGCGGTGGCAAGGTCGCTACCTGCAAGGTCATCGACGTTCTCAGTGATCATTCCCTGTGCGTGTCCGACGACCATCGCGAAGGTCCATCGCTTTAGCGGACATTCGGGAGCACCCGCTTGAGGCATCCGCACCGTGCGATAGACTGTTCCCAACAATTCAGGGAGCCATGTCGGCATGGAAGACATCCAGGACGGCCTTATCGCCGTCGTCAAACGGGATTGCCCGACCTGCGAGCTGATCGCGCCGATCCTGGGCGAGATCGCGGAGCAGTGCGGTCCCGTCACGGTCTATAGCCAGGACGATCCGGCCTTCCCCGAACAGGTCGCGGGCGTGATCGACGACCGCGAGTTGGAACACTCCTTCCATCTCGGCATCGATATCGTGCCGACGCTCATCCACGTGCAGAATGGCGCCGAAACCGCCCGCCTGATCGGCTGGAACCGGGATGAGTGGCAGGAATTTACCGGCCTCGAGAGCCTCGGCGCCGATTTCCCGGAGAACCGGCCCGGCTGCGGCTCGCGCACCGAGGAGCCGGGCATGCAGTATCGCCTCGTTGCGCGTTTCGGCAATTCAGGCCTCGCCGCGCGGCGCATCGAACTGCCGCCCGAGGCCGACCTCGAAGAAATCTGTTACGAGCGCGGCTGGACCGACGGATTGCCGGTCGTGCCGCCCACCGAAGAACGTGTCCTCGCCATGCTCGACGGCACGCGGCGCGCACCATCCGAAGTGATTGGGCTCATCCCGCCCAACCTCATCGAATGCACCGTCGAGAAGGTGGCGATCAACGCGGTGATGGCCGGCTGCTCGCCCGACTACATGCCGGTGGTGCTGACGGTGATCGAGGCGTCGCTGATCCCCGAGTTTGGTTTGCACGGCATCCTCGCCACCACCAACGCCATCGCGCCGGTGGTGATGGTCAACGGCCCCATCGCCAAACAGATCGGCATGAACGCCAAGCGCAATGTGTTCGGCCAGGGCAACCGCGCCAACGCCACCATCGGCCGCAGCTTGCAACTGGTGGTGCGCAATGTCGGCGGCGGCCTGCCGGGCGAGATCGACCGCGCCGTGTTCGGCAATCCCGGCAAATACACCTTCGGTTTCGCCGAGGACGAGGAAGATCCCCATTGGACCACCTATGCCGAGGATCAGGGTTTCACTCGCGATCAATCCACCGTCACCTTGTTCCCCGGCGACGGCGTGACCCCGATCATCGATCATATGTCGCGCACCCCCGAGGAATTGTGCGAGAGTTATGTCAACGCGCTGCTCGCCACCTACAACCGCCGTCAGGTGAACGAGGTGTCGGTGATGCTGGTCATCGGCGGCGAACATCAGCAGGTGTTCTACAAGGCGGGCTGGTCGAAACAGGATCTGCGGGATTACCTAGACGAACGCCTCGTCATTCCGGTGCGCGACATCGTGCCGGGGCGCAGCGGCCTCGGCGGCCTGACCGAGGAGGAGAAGGCTGATCCCGACCGGCTGATCCCCAAGTTCCGCACCGGCAATTTCAACATCATCCGTGCCGGCGGCGCCGCCGGCAAATATTCCGCCATCATTTCCGCCATCGGCAGCAAGACGGGCCTCCGTCCCGTGACCAAGGAGATCGTGTTATGAGCACTCGCGAACAGATATTGCTCGACCCCACCGCCGAAATCTCGCCGGTGATGACACCGCACATCGCGCGGCCCGGGTCGCTCGACGGGCTCACGGTGGGCCTCCTCGACATCGCCAAGCAACGCGGCGTCGAGTTCCTCGACCGGCTCGACGAACTGCTGAGCGAGCGCGGCATCACGGTGAAGCGATACAAGAAAGAGCGTTTTTCGAAACTCGCGGCGCCGGAACTGCTGAAACAAATCAAGGAGGAATGCGACGTCGCCGTCGAAGCCCTTGCCGATTGAGGCTCCTGCACGTCGTGCTGTATGCATGACATCAAGGGGCTGGAAACGCTGGGCGTACCGTCGGTGGGCATCGCCACCACGGAATTCGTCGACGCCGCTGAGGTGCAGAGCAAATATCTCGGCTACAATACCGCCGTCGTCTTCGTCGCCCATCCCATCCAGGACCGCACCCACGCGGAATTGCAGGGTCTGGCCGACAAGGCCTTCGAGGAGATCATCGGCAAGATAAGCGGCGGCTAAGTCGCTAAATCTCGATTTGCTGATCGAAAATGCCGGCTTGGGATATCAGGTGATCCAAGAAAGTCCGGGCACGAATAGACATCCAGTGCGTATCGAGATAGACGGCCTGCAATGGCAAGCTGGGGATCGTGAAATTCGGCATCAGGATTCTGATCTTTTCTTGTGCCATCGCCGTTTGAACGCACCAAACAGGAAGAATGGCGACGCCGACGCCCGACAATACGGCCTGCAACATGGCATCGGCATCGTCGACGACCAGGGAACTTTTAACCTCCACGACGTGGCGGCCGAATTCCGATTCGAAACTCCATGTGCCGTTTGAGGAAAACCTGGAATACTGAATACAGTTGTGCCCCCTGAGATCGTCGGGAGACTCCAGAGGCGTCCTACCGGCCAGATAGTCCTCGCTGGCCACGAGATACCGGCGCACGTAGCCGAGGCGCCTGGCGACAAGCGCACTCGATTTAAGGTCCCCGATGCGCAGCGCGAGCTCAATCCCCCCTTCCACAAGATCAACGACGCCTTCGTTGAACTGCACGTCGAGACGGACGTCCGGAAACATTTCCATGTAGTCGGCAATCAAGGGCATCAAATAGTGACGGCCAAACGAAGCCGGCACGCCGATGCGTAGCGTCCCGGTCGGATTGGGTGAAGACTTTTTGACGTTCGCGCGCGTGGCGTCAAAAAGATCCAGAATCTGCCGGGCCTGATCATAAACTCGATTGGCTTCGGGCGTCGGCGTAAGTTTGCGTGTCGTCCGTAAAAACAACTGGGCCTCGAAATCCCGCTCCAGAAGCGAAATCCGCTTACTGATGGCGGGCTGGCCAAGCCCCATCTCCCGCGCCGCCGTCGAGAAACTACCGCTTTCCATGACCCGGATGAATGCGCGGAGACAGTCCAGCCGATCCATCTAATAATTCCCAATTGGAATAAATAATATTCTTTTCATTCCATAGATTGGGGGTCGAGACAAGAATACACTTCCTCTCATATAAAAAAGGGAGGGATGTAAAATGGCTCATAATGTCGGAATTGTCGGCGCCGGTATCGCCGGCCTTCACCTAGGCCTGTACCTGCAGAAGCATGGCTTGAACGCAACCATTATCACGGATCGCGAACCGGAAAGTTATCGCGATTCCCGATTGCTGAATACGGTCGCGCACCATCACATCACGTTAGCCCGCGAAGATTATTTGGGCGTCAATCATTGGGCCGCACCGGAACTGCATTACACACATCACGACCACTTTTTCAATTTTCCCGATCCGATCAGGTTCAGGGGCGATTTCACTAAGCCGAGCCGCGCTGTCGATTACCGGATCTATTTACCGGCTCTGATGGCGGACTTTGCTGAGCGGGGCGGCAACATCGAAATCGCGAAAATCGATTCAAAGGATATTGCCGCACTAGCCGATCGGTTTGACCTCCTGGTCGTTTCGACAGGTAAAACAGCATTGGGTGAACTGTTCACCTATATGCCGGAGCATACGCCCTTCTCGCAACCTCAACGGAAACTCTGTGTGGGGTTGTACACCGGCGTCAAACAGGCCGATCCTATGGGCGTGACGCTCTCCGTTTCTCCCGGTCATGGCGAACTTATCGTCATCCCGACCGTCACTTTCGACGGGATTGCGACGGCGCTCCTCATGGAGAATATCCCCGGCGGCGACTTGGAGGAAATGGCGTCACTCGACTATGAAAGCGACCCCAAGCACTTCCTCCAAACCCTCCTGGATAAGTTGGAGAAGCACCATCCGAGCGTCTTCGACCGTATCGACACGACCAACTTCGGCCTCGCCCAGCCCCAGGATCTGCTTCAAGGAAGCGTCGTTCCCACCGTACGCAACACGTATGTCGAATTGGACAACGGCAAGTGCGTAATTGCCCTGGGAGATGTCCATACGGTCGTCGATCCCGTCATGGGGCAAGGCGCAAATATCGCCTCCTATTCCGCGTTTGCCGTGGGCGAGAAGATCGTTCAGTCCGACGTCCTCGATTCCCGGTTCTGCGAGAAGGTCGAGTGGGCACGCCAGGACCGGATACTGGGAGCGGCCCGCTGGACAAATCTCATGTTGGGACCGCCGTCGGAAGCTATCGGAATGCTGATCGGCAACATGGCGCAGAACAAGGCCCTCGCCGACGAATTCACCGAGAACTTCAATTACCCGGAAAAGCAGTGGGACTGCATCTCGACACCGGAACGCATCCATACCTGGATCGCCAAGAGCCAGCAGGTCGGGGCGGCCGCCTGATCCGCCACCACAAAAAAGAGGGAAGCGAACGATGCACTGCCTGACCGTGACCTATCCGGAGCCGGAAAACCCCGAGCACTTCATAAAATACTATGCCGACACCCACTTGCCGTTGGCTAAGCAACTGCCGGGACTGAAGTCCTATTCCTACGGATACCCGGAAGCACTCGGGGAGGCGGGTGACAACCCGTTCTGTATATTCCAGGCCGTGTTCGACTCCGCTGATGCGATGGTACAGGCGTTGCAATCCGAACCCGGTCAGAAGGTCGCCGCGGACGTGCCGAACTACTCGCCCAGAGGCGCGACCCTCTGTCATTTCGAAGTGTCGGACTAAACGGCCGTCGCCAAGAGAAGCAACAGCCTCGCCAGGATTGTGCCCACGAGGAACTGTAGGGTCTGGCCGATGCGGCGTTCGACAAAATTCTTGGTAAAATAAGCGGGAGATAAATATTAGCAGGCTGAACCAAACGTGCCGGAATGGAAGTTTGGTAGGGGATGTTGAAAAGCGTGATGGAACCGGAGGTTCAAAAAACGCCTGGGAAACCGGCACGATGGCATGGCACTGAAATCCTCGGCAAGATTGACCAGATTGTTTTGGTCATCAGCTTTCTATATTTCATTGCTTTTGCCATCAAACCAAGAATGTTCAGCGGCGTCTCGCATAGCGAAGACCCGATGGCTATCTCCGGGTTTGCGATGGTCCTCCTCGTGTTCGTATTGGCACGCAGAATTCAGAACGCCTTCCTAACACATGTCGCAAATCTGATTAGATCCGGCAACTTGCTGACGGACGACATGGGGTTTCGATTTCGAAAGAAATTCGAACAATTGCTTTTCATTACCGCGACTGCCGTCGTCGTAACTTTGCTGCCGCTTACGTTAATCGGAATTTATCTCGCACCTTCTGCACCAGATGGAAAAATCCACCTGATGATCGGTGCGACGCTGGGTGGGTGGCTGGTTGCCAGTCGATTTGCATGGGCGATAGCCACAGGCGTCTCGCCGATGTTGTTCAAAAGAACCGGCATTACGGTTGCTGTCGTGGCTGGTGCAGCCGATCAATCGGGAGGACTTCGTCCTCTCGGCGCATTTTATTTTCGCCAAGCGATTATCGTACTGATTCCAACGGCATTTATGCTTTTTTGGTTTTACGTCATTGACCGTCAATTGCCGTTCACCGACCCCTACTGGCACTGTGCGACACCGTTCTCGATCGAAGGTAATTGCCCGAGTGAGGACGTACGCACTGTTTGGAGCGATCACTTCATCCGATTGGTCGGATACAATGTTATTTTTATTTTCAGCGTGTCCGTGTTCATCCCCTCGTTTGCACTAGGGCGCAACATGGCCGAGTACAAGCGGCGCTATTTTTTGCCCCTTTGTGCGGCTATCGAGAACGAAATAAGGGACCTTCAGAACACTCTCTTGCCCAATCCCACCGATGCACAGAACCTGGACACGACGTTATCGGTACATAACCAAATAAAATTGAAACACGAAGCGCTGCGGAACTTACGTGATGCGCCGGTTTGGCCATTGCCACTATGGGAAACAGTATTTTCCTTGGTTTCCAACGTATCCGCATTTGTCGGACTTGTCGGGTTTCAACTTTTTTGAGGCTCTACGGCGGTTATGGCCGCCACACGGCCTGCAGCAGCAACAAAAGTCCCGCCAGGATGGCGCCGTTGGACAGGAAAGCATTACGCATGCCGTCGCGGCGCGACGGGTCGTCGACCTCCCAGAAGCGGAGCAGGAGAAAACTCGCGAGCGCCGTGAACAGGATCATGCCGGCGACACCCCACACGGCACCGTTGCCGGAAGAGAACAACACCAGCGCCGAGGCGGCGAACTGCAACACGATCGCGATCCAATAGGTGAGCGCCGGGAACGGCGTCCGCGCCGCCCGCAGCCGGTCGACATGATCATCGACCCTTCGTTTGTACAGGTTATAGAGTCCGGAGATGACGAAGAACGCGACGAAGATCAGCCGCGCCGCGATCTCCAAACCTGATGCTTCTGAAATCCACCCCGGCATATTTCCCCTCCCCAAGATATTGGGTCGTAGCGAATGCCATGCGTGGGCCTATGTCCAGGCTAAATTAGCCGGCAGGACATCCGCCGGCGTGTTCGCGCTGGGAAACCCGAAGGGTTCCCAGCCGGTTTTCGTTTTCCGCAAAAACCAAATTCCGTCTTTGACGTGAACCTTGGGCGCGAATTCCGAAACGGCCAATGTCACGCCCGGGTGGTAGGCCTGTCCCGTTGGCGTGTCTTTGACGTACTCCAGCTTGTTGGCGACCGCATATCGAAGCTCTTTTCGATCCACTTCGTGGGCCTGTTTTTCGAGATCGTCGCCGCATAAAATTCCGCCGACTTTGAGCTTCGAGGCGGCCGCGTGCAAATCGAACCGAACGGCGTCGTAGTCGTGATCGCCATCGATATAGATGATGTCGAAGGATTCCGGCTCGAGATGCGGCATGGCCTCGGCACTTGTTCCGCGCCGCGTCTCAATGAGGTTCTCGACACCCGTTGTCCTGACGTTGTGCCGGAACAGTTCGAACGCCAGATCGCTTTCCAGAATTTCGTTCATCGACTTTTCGCCGTCGTTCTGCACAGCGTGATCGGCCCGGTAGGGCAACCACGGATCAACGCACGTCACCTGCCCCGCCGCCGGATGATATGCCTTGATCGCCTTGGCCCAGGTGATGGCGGAACCGCCGATCCACGACCCGATCTCCAGAACGCGAAGCAGCCGATCACCTCGCCGCGACGCGACCGCTTTGACCAAAGCGGCCAAATGGCCGTATTGCTGCGAAGACGATTGTGCGCCGACCGCGCTGTCACCGAAATACGGCTGGTCCGTCTTAAGGGCATCCCGAATAACGTCCAGACCGTTGGCCGCCACAAACGGATGCTGGACGACCGGCCGCCCCGAAAACAGGCGGTCAACGGTGCTCGGGCTTCCCTTCTGCATCTCCTTCAAACGAAGCTGAAGTGCCGCCGGGAATTGCCAGGCGTACCGATTGACCGTGTTCACTGTATCTTGTGTGAGTTTCAGCCCGTTGGTGTCAATCCAACTGACCCTCGTCATGAAATAGGCCCATTTTCGGGCGTATTCTTGCGCCAACTCCAGCGCCCCCAGCTTCTCCAAGGCCGCGATGCCATAGGGAAGCACTTCGCCCATATCCGGCGGGTAGAGATCGGCAACCATCAGAAAGGCCTTGGCGATCGCGGCGGGCTCGGCACCGCCCGCGTAAAGCGCCTTGGTCAGCAAGCGCGCCGCCGGATGATGTTCGGGACATGATCGAAGCGCCTCTTGCAGCAGATCGCACGCCGCGCCGATGCGGTCATTCTGCAGATGATCCAGCGCCAGATAGGTACGCGCCGTCGCGCCGACGACATGCCGGACATGCGGATACATCTTGTCGCATGCCGATTCATCGAGAAGAAGGCCCTTATGAAAACTCTGAAAGGGCATCAACTCCGAGAACGACTGCACCAGATGCGGAAGTTGTATGCTCGATACCGGATCGAGGCGGCCTTCCGCTTCTTGTGCGAGAACGGCGGCAAACGCTTCGACGGCCGCGGCACGCTTTCCCATCAGCCATAGAAGGCAGCCATAGTTGAACCGCTCAAGAATGTCGTCAGCCGCCCGTTCCCGTAAGCTGTCGTAAAGATCGCACACACGTTGTTGCTTGGCCTCATCGAGCGGCTGCTTCAGGAAATCGAAAACCGCCTTATGCCGCACAGGATCGGCGCGTTTTCTTTGTCTCTCCAGCATATCGGCACGTTCTTCGGTGCCGAGAACAAACTGGTACAGACAGAACAGCAGCGCCCGGCGGTCCCGTAATGGCGGCGGTGCGTAAAAGTCTTCCAATATCTCGGCGTCCGCCTCCAAGGCGCCGGGCGCCTCTGCCGCCAGAAGATGTTGAAGGTCCGCGTCCAACTGATCCCAGGAGATCTGGGCAACGCGCCTTCCGGCGTCACCGAGAATGTAGTGAGCCGGAATACCGTCAGCAGCAAGGCCGTTGCCGCCGTATGTCAGCACCTCGATGCCCCGGTCATGGCTGACGCTGTAACCGGTGCGGTTATAGAGCACCACATACTTGCTGCCGACCACGGCTTTCCTGTAGCTGGCTTGATCCAGATACCCCTGCACAACGTGGATATTGAGGTCCGGATCATCGAATGTCGCAAGGCGGAACAGGAAGCGGGCTTTGTCCGCCCAATGCGGTGCAAACGCTTTGCCGCTAAAGAACAGGTCGACAGGGCGCGGACCGTCACAAGTGACCGGCTCGCCCCTATTTTCACGAAACGTTAGGCCGGAGAAACAAGCGACACGCGCCTTATACAGCGCCGCCAGGAAATAGTGATCGAAGGTCATACCGCCAAGAATGAGGGCGCTCGCCGCATAGGTATCGTCCCAGCCGACAAACGCCTGATCGAGATCACCGCATACCGAAACGACGGGAACCCCAGCGCGGTCCGCCGCGCGCAATATCTCCTCGTCGAGCGGGTCAAAAGTGTAGATCAGGTCGCTTTCGGCGATGCGCGCAAGCGCCTCGTCACGCCGCACCTGAAAATCCTCGGTGCATAGATGGTGAATGGTGAATCCGGGCCCCGGTCCCAACGGCGCACCACGCGTATTATTATCATCAGCAATGACCGTCACCGTGTAAGACGTCCGCGCCATCGCCGAAAGCAAGCGGTCGCGGGTGTCGCCATCGACAGTCGGCGCATCGGTCAATACGTCGCGCGCTTGATCAATGTCGCCGAGGCACCAATGGGCGTAGGCCGCGGCGAACGCGGTATCGGGCCGCCGCCATTCACACTTCTCAAGTTTGTCGAGGCCCTGATGCAAGCCACCGCAGAGGATGATCGCCGACGCCGCCAGTTCGTCATCGTCCTCCCGGGCCGCCAGCATGGCCGCCAATTCGTAGTTTCCCTGGGCGAAGGCCTCTTCGGCGCCGCCGTAGCTCGCCGCCATCTCGGCAGTGTTGGGCAGGCGAAAATCGCCGACACCATTGAGGGTCGGCATGTGGGGGCCTGTAGCGGGCTTCGGTGCGCTGTGGTTCATCCCCCGATTTAGGCCGGGAGAGCCTTAAAATCCGTTAGCGAAGGCCGAAAAACGGCCTCATTCCTCAGCTCCCATTGATCTCGAACAGCGCCGCCGCGCCCTGGCCGCCGCCGACGCACATGGTGGCGACGGCGAAGCGCGCGCCGCGCCGACGCCCCTCGATGAGCGCATGGCCGGCCATCCGCGCGCCCGAGCAGCCGTAAGGGTGGCCGACGGCGATAGCGCCGCCATTGACGTTGAGGGCCTCGTCTGGGATGCCCAGTTGGTCGCGGCAATAGATCACCTGCACGGCGAAGGCTTCGTTGAGTTCCCACAGATCGACGTCGGCGACCTTCTTGCCCACGCGGTCGAGCAGCTTGGGCACGGCAAAGATCGGCCCGATGCCCATCTCGTCGGGCTCGCAGCCGGCGGCGGCGAAACCGCGAAAGATGCCGAGGGGTTCAAGGCCGCGTTTCTCGGCGAGTTTCGCGTTCATCACCACGCAGGCCGAGGCGCCGTCGGAGAACTGGCTGGCGTTGCCCGCCGACACGACGCCCCCTTCCAGGGCGGGGCGGATATTGGAGACGCCTTCATAGGTCGTGTCAGGCCGGATGCCTTCGTCAGCGGCGATGGTGACTTCGCGGGTGGAAAGCTCACCGGTGTCGCGATCCTGCAGTGCCATGGTGGTGGTCATGGGCAGGATCTCGTCATCGAACTTGCCGGCGTCGCGCGCGGCGGCGGCGCGTAGCTGGCTCTGCACACCATATTGGTCCTGATCCTCGCGCGAAATGCCGTAGCGCTCGGCAACCACCTCGGCGGTCTTGAGCATGGACCAGTAAAGGGTCGGCTTGTGTTCCTTGAGCCAGGGCTCCTGCATCATGTGCTGGTTCATTTCGTTCTGCACGCAGGAGATGCTTTCGAGACCGCCGGCGACCAGCACGTCGCATTCCCCGGCGATCACCCGCTGTGCCGCGAGGGCGATGGCGTTGAGCCCCGACGAACAGAGACGATTGACGGTGACGCCCGGCACCGACACGGGGAGCCCGGCGCGCAACGCGCTTTGGCGGGCGATGTTGAAGCCGTTGGCGCCTTCGGGGTTGCCACAGCCCATCACCACGTCCTCGACCTCGGCCGGGTCGATACCGGCACGGTCGACGGCGCCCGCCACCACGTGGCCGCCGAGGGTGGCGCCGTGGGTCATGTTGAAGGCGCCGCGCCAGGATTTGGCGAGGCCGGTGCGGGCGGTGGAAACGATGACGGCGTCGGTCATTTGGTGGCTCCCATGGTGGCTCCCGTGGCGGCTCCCGTATTGGAGGGGGTGCGCTTCCGCTCCGCCAGGAAGGCATCGCGGAAGGCGCGGGTTTCGGGCGCTTCGCGCAAGCGCGAAAATTCGGCCAGTTCGAAAGCGAGCCCGTCGTCGAAAGGCTTGAACACGGCGGCCGCCACCGCTTCGACGGCGGGCAGCAGGCCCGGCAGACGCCGCTTATCGGCCCGCGCCGCGCCACGTGCGAATTGCAGGAAGGCTTCGGCGTTGGGATGGGTGATCGTCACGTCGCGCAGTCGCGGCAGGGGCCGCACATCCGCCACGCGTTTCGCGAAGGCAATGGCGCCGTCCCGAAGATCGCCGCCGATAATTTCATCGATGAGGCCGGTGCCCTCGGCCTCGCGCGCCGGGAACAGCCGCCCGGAGAGGATCGCGCTCAACCCGCGCTCCAACCCCAACGCACGCGGCAGACGCTGGGTGCCGCCCGCCCCCGGCATCAACCCTAGGGTCACTTCGGGGAGGCCCAGCTTGGCGTCCGGGACCGCCACCCGGTAATGGGCGCCGAGGGCCAGTTCGAGCCCACCGCCGATGGCCGCGCCGTGGATCGCGGCGATGACCGGCTTGGTCATGGCCTCCATCGCCTCGATGAGGGTGGTGTGCAGGTTGGGCTCGGCCATGGCGGCGGGGGTGTCCATTTCATTCAAATCCGCCCCGGCCGAGAACACCTTGCTCGCGCCGATCATCACCACGGCCTTCACACCCGGATCGTGCTCCGCCATTTCCAGCGCCGCGAACAGGGCCTTGCGCAGGGGATGCGCGACGCAATTGACCGGTGGGTTGTCGAGGGTGAGGACGCCGATGGTCCCCCGGACATCATTGACACGTTCCAGCCGCGCGAATTCGTGCTTTTCCGTCCCCACTCGTAAGCCCCTTTATCTCGGCTTTCGTTTCGTTGATGATCTCGAATATCAAAGACGGCCCCCAAACACTAGGAAAAGGGCCGGCGGGTCCGAGAAACGGGCGCGCGCTAAAAAAGACGATGTGGGAGAAACTGGGATGCAGGATGCGCCGCATTTCAAATGGTGGCCCAAGCATCATCCGAAAGAACTGACCTATCCGTCGGTGCCGGTGCACGCGAACCTCGATGCCGCCGCGGCGCGGTTCGGCGACCGCGCCTTCATTCATTTTTATGGCCGCGCGATCTCGTGGGCCGAGGCAAAGGACGCCGTCGACCGGCTGGCGGGCTATCTGCAAAAAGACGCGGGCGTCCAAAAAGGCGACCGGGTGCTGCTCTATGCGCAAAACTCGCCGCACTACATCTTCGCCTTCACCGCCATCCTCAAATGCGGCGCCGTCGTCGTGCCGGTGAGCCCCATGAACCGGGCGCACGAGTTGGAGCATTTCGTCACCGACAGCGGCGCCACCGCCGCTTTCGTCGGCCAGGAGTTGATGGACAACACCGCCGAGTTGGCCGGGAGCTTCACGAAGCGCATCGCCATCGCCTATAACGATTACGCTAGTCCACCGATGGACATGGACACGCCCGACGATGTGCGGGCGCCCGCGCAAACCTTCAACGACCCGACAATCGTGACCTGGGCCAAGGCGCTCGCCGCGAACCTCACCGCCGATGCGGTGGAGATCGCGCAGGATGCCCTCGCCGCCCTGCCCTACACGTCCGGCTCCACCGGCCTGCCCAAGGGCTGCATGCTCACCCACGCCGCCATTCAGGCCTCCAGCCTCAACTCCGCTTTGTGGGAGGATCTGGACGAGCATTCCGTCGCGCTGGTGGTCGCGCCCATGACCCACATCAGTGGCCAGCAGATGGGCATGAACCGGTCGATCCTGGTGGGCGCTACCATCGTCCTCATGCAGCGCTGGAACCCGGCCCTCGCCGCGCGGCTGGTCGAAGAATTTCACTGCACGCACCTCAACATGGTGCCGGTGATGGCGGGCGATCTGCTGTCCGATCCCGAAGCGGCGCGCTATAGCCTGAAAAGCGTCAAGGTGATCTCGGGCGGCGGCGCGGCCATGCCGGCGGCGCAATCGCAGAAGCTCCTCGACACCTACGGGCTCAAATTCCTCGAGGGCTACGGCCTCACTGAGATCTGCTGCCAAAGTCATGTGAACCCGCCGGACCGCATCAAGCTGCAATGCATGGGCATTCCCATTTTCGGCATGGAAAGCAGGGTGATCGATATCGACACGCACGACCCGCTGCCGCCCGGCGAGTCCGGCGAGATCGTGCTGCGCGGGGCGAGTCTTTTTAGCGGCTATTGGAACAACGACGCGGCCAACCGCGAGGCCTTCGTCGAGATCGGCGGCAAAACGTGGTACCGCACCGGCGACATCGGCTGGATGGACGAGGACGGCTATTTCTTTTTCGCCGAACGGCTGAAGCGGATGATCAACGCCGCCGGGCTCAAGGTGTGGCCGGTGGAGGTGGAATCCATGATGTACCGGCACCCGGCGGTGCGCGATTGCTGCATCATCGCCGCGCCCGACGCGCGGCGCGGCGAAACGGTGAAAGCGGTGATCGTGTTAAAGGACGGCGCCGGGGACACCAGCGCCAAGGAAATTATAGACTGGGCGCACGAGCAGATGGCGCCCTACAAGGCGCCGCGGATCATCGAATTCGTCGACGCCCTGCCCCGCGGCACCACGGGCAAGGTCAACTGGCGGGAACTGCAGGAGCGGGAGTTTGGGGGCGCGGCCACATCGACAAATTAAAAGAATCTTTTTTGGCTAAGAAGAGGAAATTCACCCCGCTAATTTCTTAGCGTGTTCATTAATGACCAATTGAATACGTTCAAGAATTGGTTCAAACCCGGCAAAATTGATTTTATCTTGGTGTTTTCGGACAACCTGCTCCGCAAAAAGGTATTTTCCATATTCCGTCTTGCTGTCGAAACCGGATTTAGCCGGGTTAAATTTCTTATTACCGAGTTTTATGCTCTTCGTTTGGGTGTCGAAAAAATCTTCGATCACTGTGTCGTCACCGTTTGCGCTGACTGGTGTTGGCACAACGTAAAGGTTACCGCCTAAGAAATAGAACGGCTCGTTGCCATCTGGCTTCCCACGTAACGCGGATTTCATCTTTGAGAAGATACCGCCTTTCCCCTTGGCGCCACTATCATTGTCAGTAAATAGAATTACGGGAAACTCCGAATTGGGAGCCGAAATTTTTTTTCCTATGCTCCCATAAAGGCTGATGATCTTGCAAAGATCTCCAACTCCTCCCGCCAGGTTGAGAATACGTGCCGTCGTATCTGTGTATTTGTAAAATCGAACTTTCACATCAATCGGCTGGCCCCGCGGCTTCTCAGCAAGCAATGGGAATTTGCCGATAGTTTGCCGTACCGCTGCTTTTAAATAGATATTGTCAGTCTTTCCCTCGCAGACGATTAGAGGGGACGCAGGTGCGTGGAAGTCCTTATAGAACAACAAGTCACCATACAAAGTTTCATTTGAGTTCAATGGAAACGCAATCTGGACTTCCCTCGCGTTTATCTTTCTAGAGTGCTCCTTATTTTTTTGAGGCCTTTCTAAAAACGACTTTATACGGTGCATTCTCGGTGAATTGATGAAGCTCAAAATCCCGTTCAACTCTGGAACAGTACCATCGACTTCGGAAATCACCTCATTGCCATTCTCATCTACGGAGACTTGTTTTCGATAAAATTTTCCCTGCTTCAAGAGCCTATCCGTCATCGCCCGTGCGCTACGGCGATACTCAACCCGAGTGTTGACCTTTCGGTTGACTACTAGCCCTGTCACATCTTGTCGCGAACGCTCTAGCTGCATTCTGGTCTTTGCAGAGTTTACTGCGAACCCCGCTTTACCAACAATTGTGTTGAGGTCATCGCCAACCACCCATTTATTAGCCTCTTCTTCGACAGGCTTCGCAATTTCAATTGGGAACGTTGGCTTATTGGTGGAAAAGGTCAGGTCGTCAGCGTACCTTGAATAATGACAACCAGTTTTATGTGCAAGTTTTGCCAATCTAATATCTAGGATGTGGGCCACCAGGTTGGAGATGACCGGCGAACAGGGACTCCCTTGAGGCAAACTATTCTCAAAACAAGCAATTTGGGTAACTACAGTTGCAGCAGCCGGCGAAAGTTCAAAATTTTTGTTCTTTATAAAAAAACCGCGAACCCTACCGAAGTTAATCGTTCCAAAAAAATTTTCGAGATCGATATTAAACACATAACGTCTGTTCTTATGCGCGCTTGCATTAGTTATGATGGAATGCCCGCGTCTAAACCCGTGAGATATCGCCCCACTAAAATTTTTCGGCTGGTTGATCTCTTCCACACAATCTTGAAGAAGTTCAGACAGTCGGCTCTGCAAATTCTTAAGGTCATCAGAAGGAGCGCTAATCGTGCGCGTACCGCCAGTGCGCTTGGGGATTTCAAACTTTTGGTATTTCGCAGCATCGCCTTTTTTATACAATATGTAGGCAAGTGCTTTGGGTTTGAAACCGAGTATCTTTGCGATATCGTGTAAGCTATTTGCTCCCTTTAGTGTTTTCAGTTTGGACATTTATCAAGCCCATGTGGTTGTAAATTGGGCCCGTAGATACTCTTATGCATACCAAGGGTATACGTAGCGAAAGCTAAAGGTCGTTGGGAGCTAGCGCTCGGAACGATGGTTTCACGTACCGCGAAGCGCGGCAAAAAATCTATCTACGGGCCCTTAATTCAGTTTACCTTTTTTTGGCTGTCATTTCCAAGGCGCGGTTCAGCAGAACGCCTGTTCGGTGAACTTGGCCACCGTCAGCAACTCCCGGTCCCGGTTCAGTTTCCCCACCAATTGCACGCCGACGGGGAGACCCGCCGGGCCGTCGAGGACCGGCACGGCGGCGCAGGGCAGTTTCAACAATGTCCACAGGCGGTTGAAGACGGGATCGCCAGTGGTGGATAGCCCCTCGGGCGCTTCACCGCGCGCGCTGGGCGTCAGGATGGCGTCGATGCCGGCCTCGTCGAACAGGCGCGCGATCTCTTGCCGCGCGGCTTCCGCCGCCTTCAGCGCCTTCTTATAGGCCGCGTCAGAAACCGTCTCCCCCTCCTCGATCAAGGCGCGCAAACCGTCGGTCATCAGATCGGCATGATCGCGATACTCGTCGGCGAGCGAGCGATTCACCTCGTAGGCCATCATCAGCTTGTGATCCTCGACGAGATGCGTGAGGGGTGGCGTGAGATCAAACGGCACGACCTTGGCGCCGGCGCGTTCCATCGCCGTGCGCGCCGTATCCATCGCCCTGGCGGCGGCGCCCCGCGCGCTGTGCCAATCCGGCGTTTCGCAATAGCCGATGCGGTAGGGTCCGTCTGCGTCGAGGGGTTTGTACGCCTCGCCCAACTGCGCGGCGCGCATGATCTCCGCATCCTCCACCGCGCGGCAGAGCCAGCCCAGCGTATCCAAAGTGGGGCCGAGGGGCTGCACGCCCGCCAGCGAGTGCACACCGAAGGTCGGCTTGAAACCGACAACACCGCAAAAGGCGGCGGGGCGGATGACCGAACCCGCCGTTTGCGTCCCGAAGCCGAGGGGCACCATGCAGGCGGCGACGGCGGCGGCCGTGCCGCTGGATGAGCCGCCGGGGGTGTGGACTTCTTTTGCATGAAGGCTGTGCGGGTTCACGGTCTTGCCCGGCCCGACGCAGGCAAATTCGGTGGTGACGCTCTTGCCCATCACAAGGCCGCCCGCGGCGCGGGTGCGCGCGACGCAATCGGCATCCTGTTCGGGCGTGCGTCCGGCATAGATGGGCGTGCCGCACTGGGTGGGGAGATCGGCGGTGTCGATGATGTCCTTCACCGCGACGGGGATGCCGTGCAACAGACCGCGCAGCGGCCCCGCGTCCAGTTCGTCCGCCTGCGCCCGCACGGCGGCGGCGTCGAAGGTGGTCCAGGCGCCGATCTCTGCCTCGTGCGCCTCGGTCCGCGCGATGCAGGCCTCGGCCAGGTCGCGTGCCGACACCTCACGCGCTTGCAGGCGCGGCAACAGCATATGGACCGGCAGTTCGTTGAGGTCGAGCATGGTCGTGGTGTCGGGCATCTTCGCCTCCCCAGATGGCGTCCCTGATTATTGTTATGCACCCATGGTAGTGAGGAATCAGCGGCCGGGCAAAAGGGAATACGTGCCCGGCAAAGGGTGCCCCTATTGGCCGTAGGGTTTGGTGCCGGGGGCTTCGAACATGCGGATGATCTCGCGCCGGGCGATGCGCCAGCGGCCGTCGGGCCCGCGCCGGTAGGTGTCGATGAAATCGGCGATGAGGGTGGGAGTCACGTTCTGGAACGGCGGCGTGCCGTTATCGGCATAGGTGAGCACGACGCTGTAACCTTCCGCCTCGTGCGCCGAATTGAACGAAATGCGCAAGCCCGTTTGGAGATGGCGGGCAACGCGCGGTGCCCCGCCGGAGCGTTTGCCGAACAGCTCGCGCAGGGCGTCGCGCCCGGTGGTGATGCGGGTCGCATGGGCGTAATAAACATCGTCGGTGAACAGATCGACCAGGGGCTCCACCTCGTTATGGTCGAGGTGATAGTTGAAGTCAGAGTTCAACTGTTCGATGGCGCGGCGCGCGTCCTGTTCCTGCTCCCGGTTCATGAAGTGCGCCCCTGACCTAGTTCGCGTGGATGATGCCGTAGCCGATGGCATATTCCAAAGAGTCGTAATAATAGTCGACCACCGGCGCGTGACCGCCGCAGGCGAGATTGGCCGAGATGGCGGCGACCCAGGAATGCAGCTCGGTGAAGCCGACGCCGGCATTTTCGAACAGGTCCTCCAGCTTCCAGTCATCCAGCGGCGTGAGATCGCCCGAAGTGATGACGTCGAGGAACTGACGGTCCACCTCCGGGTTGAGGCGGATATGCTGCTTGGTGCGGGTGCCGTCATAGAGCATCTGGCCGCCCTCAATGTGCTTTTCCAACAGGTCCTTGAACCATTCCTCCTTGGTGAAGGTGCCGCCGTCCGCGCCCTCCATCTGCCAGGCCGCGACCTCGGGCGTGCCCTCGCCGAGCAGCGGATAATATTTGGTCGGATGGTGCGACAGCCCGCCGGAAGCGAGGAACAGCACGCGCTTGTCCGTGGTCTTGAGATAGCGGCCGACCGCCTCGCCGAACAGGCGCGAACGTTTGAACGGCAGGAAGGGCGGCGCCATGCCGCCGATGAAAATGGGCACGCAAGGGTACGCGTCGAGGGTGCCCATGACGTTCTTCATGGTTTGCGAGAAGCCGTGATCGACGGTCATCTTCAGCGATTGCGCCGGATCGAAACCGTCGGCGCGCACCGCTTCGAGGATGCCGAGGGCGGTTTCCTGATCCACGTCCAGCTTGCCGGGGAAGCCGCCGACATCGTCCACGGCCTCGGCCTCGCCGCGGCCGATGCAGAACAGCGGCATGGCGCGGAAATGGAAGCCCGCATAGTGATCGGGGCCGAAGATCACCACCAGATCGGGATCGAAATCCGCCACCGCCTGGCGGCGTTCCTCGAGCTTGGCGAACACCGTGTCCTCATAGTCGGGCTTGTGGGGCCGGACATAGAGGATGGGCGAGTGCGAGGTGCAGACGAGATGGGTGTCCATGTCTCTTCTCCTACTTCGCCATGCCTATTTGGGAAGCCGCCAGTCGCCCGGATCCGACATGTCGTGCTCGATGGGGTTGCTGAGGGTGCCGAGCCTGGTGATGGAAATCTCGCGCGGGCCGTCGAGGCGCGCGTAGTTGGCGGTGTGCAGCGGTTTGCGCGTCTTGTCGCCTTCGCGGAAGGCGGTGCCCATGGAGACGACGTCGCCCGGCTCTAACGTCAGATGACGGGAGATGAAGGCGATTACCTCCTCGACGCGGTAGGTGTAGTTGACGGTGTTGTCCTGGGTATAGACCGTGCCCTCGACCGAGCAGATGACATCGAGATCGTGGGGATTAGGCACTTCGTCCCGGGTGACCAGCCACGGCCCCATGGGCCCGAAGCAATCGGCGCCCTTGTAGCGCGCGGTGTAGGAGAGATGCTGTTCGCGCTTCTCCACCTCGTCGGGATTGTCCTTCTTGGGGTAGAGCGCGTAGTAGTGCACCCGGTCCTGGGCGCGCATGTCGTTGCCGGTGACATCGTCGAGGATGGAATAGCCGTAGACGTAGTCCATGCCCTTTTTCGGATCTATGTCCTTGGCGAGCTTGCCGATGATGACGGCCAGTTCCGGTTCCGGGTGGAGGCCGTTGTAATGCTTGCGCGCGACGATGGGCTGCTTGTGGCCCAAGAGGCTGGTCTGCGGCTTCATAAAGAACATGGGATGATCGGGGGCCGAGATCTTGCGCGCGTCCGACGCCGAATTGTTCAGCGCCACGCCGAGGATCTTGCCGGGACGGCGCACCGGCGGCTGCCACGCGATGTCGGCCATGGGGATGCGTTTGATGTTGTCGTTGCCGCGCGCCGCGTCCAAGAGACCGGCGGCCGTCTTGCGCGCCGCGTCGCCGCCGGCGATAAGCTCGAACATGGTGGCGTAAGGAAATGCCGTGCCGGTGGCGTTTGCGGCGTCGGCGAAATCGATGAGGTGATCGTCATCGATTTGGGCGCCGATCCGGTCCGACCCGTCATAGGTGAAGCTGGCAAGATACATGAATGGTCCCCGTTAGCGGCGCATTCGCCGCGTTTATGTCGTTGACCCGAAATCTATCGCACGGGTGAAAATATACAACTCGATGCGCGGGGACCGTCCGGGCCAGGGACAGGCATATGGGACAGGCGCGTGGGACGTTATTTTCGATGGGAAATGGTAGCGGAGGTTCGATACCAACGTTACCCACAATTTGGGATATTTGTTCTTAAGTTATTGATATAACTTGAGTTATTTTTCTAATTTCGGCGAGATCGATGATGAAACTTGGATCACGTAACGGCAAATTATCTCACTAACGATGTGCTCAGCTAGACATTTTGCACGTTCAGATTGTCAAACGACCAAACCTAATCGGAATTACAACTTAAAAATTGCAACCCAAGTCGCACGCAAAAATATTTTCCATTTTTGTTGGTCGTTTTTTCCCACAAGGAAGTTCGGCGAGACCGATAGTGATCACAGGCTCTTAGGGTCGTCGATTCAATTTTCTACCCCTCTCGAACGTCGTGATTTCGGGGGGTCAAGTCGAAGAGCGCTACCACCATCACCGATGACAAGCGGATTCACCAAAAGCACTGCGTTTGAGAATGTTTCTAGGAGGAGATGAGAAAACAAACGGCGAATAGATATGCCCCGCACATTCAAGGGCAATCTATGTATACGAAAGCAAGTGATCGATGATTTTGCGGGCTGTACCCAATTCGTCCAGGGTAGTCAGATCATGGCATCATAGAAAGCACGGACCAAATTGCTTGCACAATAAGCCCAATAACGATCATGACCCAGAACGCACGATGCTTCGTTGCTCCGTCTTGATCACTAGCTAGCTCAACAAGCGGAAACGCCCATTTCGTATACTCGAAAAAGAACCGGTACATCCAAAGAACGAATACGACGAGATACAGGTACACTGCTGCTGCAACGAAGTCATGAATCGGCTGGAACTGTTGGTTAACGACCCCACTGAATCTCCAACACACGTAAAATCCCGTAGGTATTGCGAATAACAGCATTCCGAGATCATAGATATATGCACGATGTAGCCACCCCCTATTGTTCTTCCGGTTCGCAAGCACCTCCATCACGGCAGCCTCGATCGAAGCCATCCATGAATCTCTATCGCCTTCGATATTTAGATGGCTGTTGTTGGCCGTAGGATTTGAAAGGGGATTTCTGCTGTCCAGCAGCGGTGGCTTTGAAAAATCCAACAATAGGCTAAACCGGTTTATAGGTTTCTGACCAAGGTAAGTTTCGAATGAAGGCGTGTTCGAGAAAAAAACAGTCTCGATGCCTTCTGGTAAGTTCGAAGAGCTAAAAATTGAAGCGTCATTAGCAACTAACTCAACGCCAGACCGGCTACGGATCGTAACATCGATTTTAAACGCGAACGAGCGAACCTCTTCCTTCCAAGTTTCGAATTCGTCATCGGTTTTATTATCCGGTTTTTGGACACCAGCGAGCCTTTTCTCGCACTCCTCCTCTACGTAGCTAGTTAGTCGTTCATATACTCGTTGGAGGTCCGCCATCGAAAGGCGAACAGCCTTAATTGGAACGTACTTGGTAAGATATGGGGTAGCCATATTGCGCCGTCGGGTCTGGTGAAAATAACGGAATAACCTAGAAAGTACTCAACAAGCGGTAAGGCTTCCTAGTACGTGAAATTTCAAATTGCAAATCCATTACAACGGGAATGCACTCTGCCGTGCAACCAAAAGGATGTCTACGGCACTTTGGCCGCCCATCGAATCAATCATCGAACAATCGAATCGGAGGGACACCTAGAGCTTTCGCGATACGCGAGACTACAACAATCGTCGGATTTCGAACACCGCGCTCCACACCACTGACATAGGTGCGATGAAGACCGGCATTAAATGACAATTCCTCCTGGGAAAGGTCTTGAGCCTCCCGGAGCTTTCTCACATTCCTGCCGACTGTCTTACGGATATCCACATGTAGAGTGGATCGGCTATGTCGACTATTAGTCTAC
Organism: uncultured Rhodospirillales bacterium; assembly: GCA_913055735.1. Classification (GTDB taxonomy): domain Bacteria; phylum Pseudomonadota; class Alphaproteobacteria; order Rhodospirillales; family UBA2165; genus CAJXKD01. Next base: position 2,390,741 of record CAJXKD010000001.1, on the reverse strand, counting down.
AGACTATAAGTCACACACTGGGATTTTCGGCATGGATGATTCAAAAAATCCAGAGCCTGTCTCCCAACAAAAAGAAACCACCCCTGACGATACATGGGAGAGGCTTAAGAAGGTAATCGCGGCCATGGTTGCGAAGGACCTACAAGACCTAGCAGGCACACTTGGTATCGAATTCATGATCGACGACGCTAAGAGTGACCGAAACTAATTTTCTTCTCTTTTCGGTCAAAAACCCCTTGCGCGGCGCCGGAAGCGGCGCTATGGTTTTTCTTGTAAGCCATTGAAAATAAAAGAAAAAATTGGTAGCGGAGGAGGGACTTGAACCCCCGACACGCGGATTATGATTCCGCTGCTCTAACCAACTGAGCTACTCCGCCCCAAGGTGGGCAACGCCGCGCGGGCGCGGCGGGAAACCGGGGTTTATTCCGCCGCGCTGAGCCTGTCAAGGGCGGGGGCCGGATATGCGGCTTTTGTTGCCGTTTTCCGGGCGATCCAGCCGCCGCCAAGCACCCGATCCCCGTCATAAAAGACGCAGGCCTGGCCGGGCGCGACGCCCGCCTGGGCATCGAACAGGCGCACGATTGCGCGCCCTTCCCCATCGGATTCTACAGTGGCGGGGACGGGCCGATGCAGGGAGCGCAGCTTGACCGTCACCTCGACGGGCCCAGAGACCAAAGTGTCGTCGAGGGGCGCGTCACCGAGCCAGTTCACCTCGCGCACGGACACCATCTTTTCCATCAGCGCTTGGCGCGGGCCGACGATGACGCGGCGGTTGGCCGCATCGAGGCGCACCACATAGAGCGGATCACCGCCACCGATGCCGAGACCGCGCCGCTGGCCGACCGTGTAATGGATGATGCCGTCGTGACGGCCCAAGACGTTGCCGTCGAGGTCGACAATGTCGCCGGGATCGGCGGCGCGCGGCCGCAGCTTCTTCACCACACTTGCATAGTCGCCGTCGGGCACGAAACAGATGTCCTGGCTATCCGGCTTGTCGGCGACCACGAGGCCGAAGCGTTCGGCATGGGCGCGGGTTTCGGCCTTGAGCATGCCGCCCAGGGGAAAGCGCAGGAAGTCGAGCTGATCGCGGGTGGTGGCGAACAGGAAATAGCTCTGGTCCCGGTCCGGGTCGGCGGCGCGGCGCAGTTCGGAGCCGTCCGGCCCGTCCACCCGCTGCACGTAGTGGCCGGTGGCGAGCACGTCGGCGTTGAGGTCGCGGGCGCGCTCGACCAGATCGCGGAACTTCACCGTCTGATTGCAGCGCACGCAGGGGATGGGCGTTTCGCCCGCCAGATAGGTATCGGCGAAATCCTCCATCACGTCTTCGCGGAAACGGTCCTCGAAATCGAGCACGTAATGGGGAATGCCGATGGTCTCGGCGACCCGGCGCGCGTCATAGATGTCCTGCCCCGCGCAGCAGCTGCCCGGGCGCGCAACCGCGGCACCGTGGTCATATAACTGCAACGTGATGCCGATAACGTCGTAGCCCTGCTCGGCCAGCAGCGCCGCCGTCACCGAACTGTCGACGCCGCCCGACATGGCCACCACGACCCGCGTATCCTGCGGCTTTTTATCCAGACCCAATGAGTTCATGGCGCCGAATATAGACCACCCCCGTCCCCGCGCAAGCTCCCCTATTCACCATACATCTTGGGGCTAGGGCCATGCTGGACTACTATAGCGAGGCCATGGACCCCCAGGTTTACGAAGCCGAATACCAGAACCTGCGCTACCGGCTGCTCAAGTTGCAGTTCGGCTTCGCCCGCGCCGGTTGCCAGGGGCTGGTCCTGCTCGAGGGCTGGGACGCGGCCGGCAAGGGCGGCCTGATCCGCCGCATCGCCTGGTCAACGGACCCCCGTACCCTCAAAGTGTGGCGCTATAACGGCGAGCCGGAAGATCCCGGCAAGCCGTGGCTCGACCGCTACCGCATCCATCTGCCCGAGGCGGGCCAGATCGCGGTGTTCGATCACGCCTGGTACCGCCGGGTGCTGTCCGACCGGGTGGAAGGCACCGTATCGGAGGCCGAATGGCAGGCTGCCTACAGCGAGATCAACGATTTCGAAGCGGCGCTCAAGGACGAAGGTATCCGCCTGGCCAAAATATTCCTCGATATCTCTCCGGAAACCCAACTCAAGCGGTTCCGCGACCGGCTCGCCGATCCTGACAAGCGATGGAAACTGTCGCCCGCCGACGTCCGCCACCGCCAGGCATGGGATGCCTACGCCGCCGCTTTCGCCGACATGATCGCAAAGACCGACACGCCGCACGCGCCGTGGGACCGTATCGACGCCAATGACAAGCAGGCGAGCCGCCTGGTCGGCATGGAAGCCATCATCGACCGGCTGAGAGACGGGCTGGACCTGTCGCCGGTCGAAGTGCCGGAAGATATCGTCGATTATCTATGCGGGGATAAGGCCTAGGGTTTAGCCCATCATGTTACGGGTTTCGGCGGGCAAGGAGACGGTGAGCCCGTCCAACTCCTCGGTGATGACGATCTGACAACCCAACCGCGACGTGCGGGTGAGCCCGAAGGCAAGGTCGAGCATATCCTCCTCTTCCTCCTCGGCGGGCGGCAAACGCCCGAACCAATCGGCATCGACGATCACATGGCAGGTGGAACAGGACATGCAGCCTTCGCACGCGCCCTCCATGGGGAGGCCGTGCTTGTGCGCGACGTCGAGAATGGTTTCGCCGATCTCGGCCTCAACTTCACGCCCAGAGCCGTCGGTACCGATGAAAATGACGTGAGGCATGTGTGGCCCGCCAAGTGAATTTAAAGTCGGGCGAAATCAAACGTGGAAGGATTCGCCACAGCCGCAGCGTCCCTTTTCATTGGGATTTTCAAAAACGAAACCGGACTGCAGCTTGCCTTCGACATAATCCATCTTGCTGCCGATGATGAACATCAGCGCGACCGGATCGATGAACACCTTGACGCCGTCCTGTTCGATCTCTTCCTCGAACGGGCGTTTCGCCTCAGCATATTCGACGACGTAGCTGTGCCCCGAACAGCCAGTGTTGGACACACCGACACGCAACCCGGCAACCGGCTTGTCCGAGCGCTCGATCAACGCCTTCACCCGCGCGATGGCCGCGTCGGTGAGGGTAACGGGTCGTTCCTTGGTCATGCTCATGGTCATTATTTAGGTCCGTTTTCGCGTTCGTACAGGGCAGATCGAGAACTAATAGAGGCCCATATCAATATAATCCGAGCGCCACTTTGGCTTCGTCGGACATGGCATCCATGGTCCACGGCGGATCCCACGTCAGGATAACCTGTACCCGGCCGACCCCGGGCACCGAGGCGGCGGCATCGGCGACCTGCTGCGGCAGAATGCCCGCTACCGGACAGCCCGGCGAGGTCAGCGTCATCTTGATGTCGACCGACCCGTCCTCGGCGATCTCCAGTTCATAGATCAAGCCGAGTTCGTAGATATTCACCGGAATTTCCGGGTCGTAGACCGTGCGGATGGCATCGGCGACCGACTCCTTGTCGGCAACCTGGGTGCCGGATTCCAGATGGTCACCGGCATAAGCAACCGGCTCGTCCGATGCTTCGAGGAGCGCCGGATCGTCCCAGGCCGGTGTCGGCGGCATCATGTGATCGCTCATCTTCTTTGTCCGTTCCTTCTTCGTATCCCAGTTATTCCGTCGTCGCTTTCTGTTCGCCGTGCGCAGCAGCGTTCATGGTGTGCCAGGCAAGGGTCGCGCATTTGACGCGCATGGGGAACTGCCGTACCCCCGACATCACTTTCAGCTTCTCCAACTCATCCTCGAGTTCGTCGGCACCTGTGCCTTCGTCCTCGCCGGTGCACATCTTGTGAAAACGGTCGAACAGTTCCTCGGCTTCTGCCACCGTCTTGCCCTTCACGATATCGGTCATCATGGAGGCCGACGCGACGGAGATGGCGCAGCCGCGTCCTTCGAACGCCGCGTCTTCGATCACCTTGTCCTTGCCGAGCTTGAGATAGACGGTGAGCCGGTCACCGCACAGCGGATTGTTGCCATGCGCCTCGCAGGTCGCATCCTCGGGATGACGGAAGTTCCTCGGGTTCTTGCCGTGATCGAGGATCACTTCCTGATACAGATCGCGCAGATCCTCATCCATCAGCCGAATATCTCCCTTACCCGTTCGAGCGCCGCGGCCAGAGCGTCCACCTCCGCGGTCGTGTTGTACATGGCGAACGATGCCCGCGACGTAGAATCGACACCGAAGCGTTCCATCAGCGGCTGGGCGCAGTGATGCCCGGCGCGCACCGCGACACCGGCGCTGTCGATGATGGTCGCGACATCGTGGGCATGCACGTCGCCGAAGGTGAACGACACGATGCCCGCCTTGTGTTGCGCCGTCCCGACCACCTTGAGGCCTTCAACGCCAGCGAGCCGCTTCATGGCATAGTCGAGCAGCTTCTTTTCATGCGCCGCGATCTTGTCCAAGCCGACCGCGGTGACGTAATCGATGGCCGCATCAAGTCCCACCGCCTCGACGATGGGCGGGGTGCCTGCCTCGAAGCGTGCCGGGGGCTCGCGGTAGGTGGTTTTCTCGAAGGTCACGGTGGCAATCATGTCGCCGCCACCTTCGTAGGGCGGCATTTTGTCCAGGATATCGGCCTTGGCGTAGAGCACGCCGATCCCCGTCGGGCCGTAGAGCTTGTGCCCGGTGAAAACATAGAAATCGACATCCAAGTCCTGCACGTCGACGCCCTCATGGACGATGCCCTGGGCGCCATCCAGCAACACCGGGATATTACGATCATGCGCCAAACGGATGATCTCACGCACTGGCGTGATGGTGCCGAGCACATTCGACACATGGGTGACGGCGACAAGCTTGGTGCGCGGGCCCAGCAGTTTTTCGAATTCGTCGACAAGGAAATTACCGTCATCGTCCACCGGCGCGACCTTGATGACGATACCGGTCGCGTCGCGCAGCAATTGCCACGGCACGATGTTGGCGTGGTGTTCCATCACCGACAGCACGACCTCGTCCCCTTCCTTGAGGAAGGTGCGTCCGTAGCTCGACGCCACCAGATTGATGGCACTTGTCGCGTTGCGGGTGAAGACGATCTCGTCGGCGCTCGCCGCGTTCATGAAAGACGCGACCTTCTTGCGCGCGTTCTCGTAATTCTCCGTCGCCACCTGGCTCAAATAGTACGTGCCACGGTGAACGTTGGCGTATTCACGCTCATAGGCGTTGCTCATGGCATCAATCACGGCGCGCGGCTTCTGCGCGCTGGCGGCGCTATCGAGGAACACCAACGGGTTGCCGCCGACCTCCAGCGACAAGGCCGGAAAATCGGCGCGGATACGCTCGATATCGTAGCCGTCATCGGCTGTGCGTTCGGGCATGTTGACGACCTTATTCACCCGCTTATCCCTTCATTTCTTTTTCTTTTACGCCGCGCCCGACCCAGGCGGCGACATGGCCGCGCACCAGATGGGCGAAGGGTGTATCATCCATGGCCTCGGTTACCTCGTCGAGAAAACCCTCGACCAAGATGCCACGCGCCTCGACCTCCGGGATGCCGCGGGAGCGCAAATAGAACATGGCCTCGGCATCCAGCTCGCCCGTAGTCGCACCATGCGCGCATTTAACTTCGTCGGCGTAGATTTCCAGTTGTGGCTTGGTATCGATCTCGGCGTCGTCGGACAGCAACAGCGTTTTGTTGCTCATCTGCGCGTCGGTGCCGTCGGCTCCCGGCTCGACCCGGATGGCGCCCTGGAACACAGCCCGCGCGGTGCCGTCGAGCGCGCCCTTATAGGTTTCCTGACAGGTCGTGTTGGGCGCGGCATGACGGGTCGTGGTGGTGCTGTCGAGCACCTGCGCACCGTCGGCGAGATAGATGCCGTCGAGACGCGCATATGCACCTGCGGCCATCAGGCCGACCTGCACCTCGTCACGGGCAACCTCGCCGCCTTCGGCCAGGATGAAACTTTCATAGCGGGCATCGGCCTCGATCCTTGTCCGGATCGTGTTCACATGCACCGATCCGGCGCCTTGCGACTGCACCCTGTAGTGACCGATCGCCGCGCCTGCATCGAGCGTGATCAGCGTCGCGCCGTTGAAGAACTGCCGCGAGGAACCGGCCCCCATGTGCCGTTCAATGATCTCGGCCCGGCTGTTCGCCGCCGCGACGATCAGGTTGCGGGGCTGACGCACGGCCGCCGCCTCACCCGCCGTATCCCAGAACAGGATCTCGATGGCGGCCCCGGCGTCGGCATTCGCGTCGAGCGCGATCACGTAGCCGTCTTCCTGGAAGGCGCCGTTGAGCGCCAGCATAGGCGCGCCGGTCGCATTGTCGCCGAAGTCGGCGAGACGCGGTTCGATGAAACCCGGATCGGCACTCAGCAGGTCGGCAAGACTTGCCAAGCGGATACCTTCTCCGATCTCCAAACTATCGGACAAATCCGCCCGGAACCGTCCATCGACGAACACCAGGCGCGGCCCATCGCCGAGCTTCGCCGGCAACATATCGGCGCGCACCTCGGCAGGCCGGGCGGCAAAGACCAATTCCAAAGCATCCAGCGCCTTGAGGTTGGTATACTTCCAGTCCTCCATGCGCGGTGTCGGCACACCGGTCACACGGAACGTGTTGGCCGCGTCCTCACGGATCTTGGCCAGCCACGGCAAATCGGCGCCCGCCAAACGCCCACGCAATTCGGCGTAGCGGTCGAGGAAAACCTGACTCGTTTCAGAGAGGGCCATGGTCATTCCGTCTCCGTTTTAGGCCGCTGCCGAGGTGAACTCGGCATAGCCTTTTTCTTCCAGCTCCAGCGCCAGGCTCTTGTCGCCGGAACGGACGATGCGCCCCTGCGCCAGCACGTGCACGACATCGGGCACGATATAGTCGAGCAGCCGCTGATAGTGGGTGATCACCAGCATGGAGCGGTCGGGACCGCGCAGACTGGTGACGCCTTCGCCGACGATACGCAGCGCATCGACGTCGAGGCCGCTATCGGTTTCGTCCAGCACCGCGAGGGTCGGGCGCAGCACCGCCATCTGCAGCACTTCGTTGCGTTTCTTCTCGCCGCCCGAGAAGCCGACATTGACCGCGCGCTTCAACATATCTTCGGTGATGCCGAGGGCTTTGGTCTGCGCGCGCACGAACTTGAGGAAATCCATGGCGTCCAACTCGGACTCGCCGCGATATTTCCGCACCGCGTTCAGCGACGTCTTGAGGAAGTTCATGGTCGAAACGCCGGGGATTTCCACGGGATATTGGAACGCGAGGAACAGGCCCTCGCCGGCGCGTTCGTCGGCTTCCATCTCTAACAGGTTCTTACCGTTGAAAGTGATCGAGCCTTCCGTAACTGCATAGCCGTCGCGCCCGGCGATGACATAAGACAGCGTCGATTTGCCGGAGCCGTTGGGCCCCATGATGGCATGCACCTCGCCGTCGCCGATGGTCAGGTCGACGCCGCGCAGGATTTCCTTGCCGTCGACGGTCGCATGAAGGTTTTTAATCTCAAGCATGGTCGTTTCTTTCGTTCTCTCTTATCTCTTCGGCTTTCTATGGCCGCTTAACCGACGCTGCCTTCGAGGCTGATACCCACCAGCTTCTGCGCTTCGACCGCGAATTCCATGGGCAGTTCCTGCAGCACCTCGCGGCAGAAGCCGTTGACGATCAGCGCCACCGCGTCTTCCTCGCTTAGGCCCCGCTGGCGGCAATAGAACAGCTGATCCTCGCTGATCTTCGAGGTGGTCGCCTCGTGCTCCACCTGCGCCGATTTGTTGCGGCTTTCGATATAGGGTACCGTGTGCGCGCCACATTCCTTGCCGATGAGCAGCGAGTCGCACTGCGAATAATTCCGCGATCCGTCGGCCTTGGGCATCATCTTCACCAGGCCCCGGTAAGTGCTTTGCGATTTACCCGCCGAGATGCCCTTGGCGATGATCCGCGAGCGGGTGTTCTTGCCCAGATGGATCATCTTGGTGCCCGTGTCGGCCTGCTGGTAGTTGTTGGTAATGGCGATGGAATAGAACTCGCCCACCGAATTGTCGCCCTGCAGGATACAGCTCGGGTATTTCCACGTGATCGCCGAGCCGGTTTCCACCTGGGTCCAGGAGATCTTCGAATTGCGGCCCCGGCAGGCGCCGCGCTTGGTGACAAAGTTATAGATGCCGCCGACACCGTTCTCGTCACCCGGATACCAGTTCTGCACCGTCGAGTATTTGATCTCGGCGTCGTCCATTGCGATCAATTCGACCACCGCGGCATGCAGCTGGTTCTCGTCGCGCATGGGCGCAGTGCAGCCTTCGAGGTAGCTGACGTAGGAACCCTCGTCGGCGATGATCAGGGTGCGCTCGAATTGGCCCGTGTTGGCCGCGTTGATGCGGAAATAGGTCGACAGTTCCATGGGGCAGCGCACGCCCTTGGGGATGTAGACGAACGAGCCGTCGGTAAACACCGCCGAGTTGAGCGTCGCGAAATAGTTGTCCGAGTACGGCACCACCGAACCCATATACTTCTTCACCAATTCGGGGTGATCCTTCACCGCTTCCGAAATGGAGCAGAAGATGACGCCCGCTTTGGCGAGGGTTGCCTTAAAGGTGGTCGCCACCGAAACGCTGTCGAACACCGCATCCACGGCGACGTTCTTCACGCCCGCCAGGATTTCCTGCTCGTGCAGGGGGATGCCGAGTTTGTCATAGGTGGCGAGCAATTCCGGATCGACCTCATCGAGGCTCGACGGCCCTTCCTTCGGCTTCGGCGCCGAATAGTAATACGCATCCTGATAATCGATGGGCGGATAGCTCACTTTCGGCCAATCGGGCTCTTCCATGGTCTGCCAATGGCGGAACGCCTTGAGCCGCCATTCGAGCAGCCATTCCGGCTCGTCCTTCTTGGCCGAAATGAAGCGCACGATGTCTTCATTCAGGCCCTTGGGCGCCGTATCGGCTTCGATGTCGGTGACGAACCCGTATTTGTACTTGCGGTCGGCCACCGATTGGACCGTTTCCACCGTTTTGCTAACCGCTGTCATTCTTTCCGTGCTTTCACTCTTCATTTTTAGCCTGCTGCCCGAACCGGTTCCGATGCGGATACCGACCCCTGGCGCAACACCGTAATCTCTTCGATCAAGCGGCCCGCCGCATAATCGATCTCTTCCTCGGTCGTAAACCGGCCGAGGCCGATGCGCAGGCTGCTCTCCGCCTGGTCGTCGGTGAGCCCCAATCCACGCAGCACATGCGACGATTCCGAATGCGCCGACGAACAGGCCGAGCCCGACGACAACGCGAGGTCTGGCAGAGCCGCCATCAACTTGTCGGCTCGCGTGCCCTCGATGCTGATGTTCAGATTGCCGGGAATGCGGCATTCCGCGCTCCCGTTGAGGCGCACACCATCCAGATCGCCCCGCAGACGGTCAAGCAGTTTGTCCCGGAGGTTCATGAGCCGGACCGCTTCCTCATTCATTTCCACCGCCGCCAGGGCGCAGGCCTCGCCGAAGCCGACCGCCAGGGGGGCCGGAACGGTGCCCGGGCGGATGCCTTTTTCCTGTCCGCCGCCACTGAACAAGGATTCGATCCGGAGATTCGCATCGCCGCGCACATACAAGGCGCCGACGCCCATGGGGCCATAGAGCTTGTGCCCCGTCACGCTCAATAGATCGATGTTCATGGCCTTGACGTCGAGGACAATCTTGCCCGCTCCTTGCGCCGCGTCGCTGTGAAACGCCGCCCCGGCCGTCCGGCAGATGGCGCCGATCTCGGCCAAGGGCTGGATGACGCCGACTTCGTTCTGCACGGCCATGATGGACACCAGCAATGTCTTGTCGGTCACCGCCGCGCGCAGTTCATCGAGATCGATCAGACCGTCGCCGTCCACATGCAGATAGGTTACGTCGAAGCCTTCGTCTTCCAGATCGAGGGCGGAGTTGAGGACGCACAGATGTTCGGTGACGCACGTGACAATATGTTTGCGGCCGTTCCGGCTTCCGCGCGCGAGTCCTTTGATGGCGATGTTGTTGGATTCGGTCGCTCCCGAGGTGAACAAAATTTCTTCGGGCGCCGCGCCGATCAGCGCTGCAATCCGTGCGCGGGCATTCTCGACGGCATCTGCCGCTTCCCAACCGAACGCGTGGCTGCCGGAATGGGGGTTGCCGAACTTCTCCGAGAAATAGGGCAACATGGCGTCGACGACGCGCGGATCCGTCGGCGTCGTCGCCTGATTGTCGAGATAAATGGGCCGCGACTGTTTCTGCATCATCGCATCCTCATGCCGCGTTTGCCGCGGGATCTGCCACTTGATCTCGCCTGGCCCGCGACCGTTTGTAGATATCCGACCATGCACCAACGAAACGGTCGAGATCGGCTTGCGTCGTGTCCCACCCCAAGCTCACCCGGACCGCCGAGGCCGCCAGATCGCTGTCGGCGCCCATGGCCTTCAACACGTGCGACGGCTCCACCTTGCCCGACGAGCAGGCCGAACCCGCACTGACCATCACCCCGGCCAAATCCAGATTGATCACCTGGGTTTCGCTGGCAAGATCAGGCACGGCAACGCACAACGTATTGGGCAGACGTGCCACATCGGCGCCGAAGATCACCGCGTCGGACGCACCATCACGCACACGTCTTTCCGTCGTATCCCGCATGCCGGCCAATGCGGACATATGCGCCAGTTCCTGGACGGCGAGCTCGGCGGCAACGCCAAAGCCTGCGATCCCGGCGACATTCTCGGTGCCCGCGCGGCGGCTGCGTTCCTGTCCGCCGCCGCGAAGAAGCGGCGCAATCTCGATATCATTGGCCAACACCAAGGCACCCACGCCTTGCGGCCCGCCGATCTTATGCGCCGACAAGGCCATCATATCGGCGCCCATCGCCGCCATATCCACGTCGATCTTTCCGAACGCCTGCACCGCGTCGCAATGGAACAAGGCGCCGTGACGATGGGCGATCTCAGCCGCCTCGGCGACCGGCTGGATGACACCGGTTTCGTTATTCGCCGCCATCACCGACACCACCGTTTGCGCGCCCTCGTCTTTGAGCAACACTTCCAGTGCCGCCAGATCGATCACCCCGTTGCCATCGACCGGGCACTGAACGGCATCGGCCACCGCACTCAACACAGAGGGATGCTCGACGGCCGATACCACCACGCGCGACCGGCCACAGCCCCGCAGCGCCAGGTTGTTGGCCTCGGTGCCACCGCTGGTAAAGACAATGCCGCGTGGATCGGCGTTCACGGCACGCGCAATTTGTGTCCGCGCGTCTTCCATCGTCTTGCGCGCCGCGCGCCCCGCCTGATGTACCGAAGACGGATTACCGGTTTGACGCAACGCAACCGTCACGGCGTCGGCAACAGCCGGCCGGACAGGCGCAGTCGCGTTGTAGTCAAGGTAAGTCATGCCGGTCATCACGGTTCCGTAAGAAGCTGTGCCGTTCTATTCCGCGGCCTGGATCGGCTGCGACGCCGGGCTCGGCAAATCGCGTTTCGGGAACTCCCTTTCGGGGTTCCGCATATTGCCGCTGGTTCCCAGAACCTTGTGCTCGATCACGTCTTCGAGGGAGATGGAACTCAGATACAGATAGATCTGATTGCCCAATTCCTCCCACAGATCGTGGGTCAGGCAACGGCTGCGGTCTGTGCGACACCCTTCGGGGGAGCCCGGCGTGCAGCGGGTCGCCTTGATGGGTTCGTCGACCGCCATAATGATATCGGAAATACGCATGTCGGAGGCATCGCGCGCGAGAAGATACCCGCCGCCCGGACCGCGTACGCTTTTCACCTGCGCGCCTTTGCGCAGTTTGCCGAAAAGCTGCTCCAGATAGGACAAAGAGATATCCTGACGTTCCGCAATGTCGGCCAGCGCCACCGGCTCCCCGTTCCGGCTTTGCCGCGCCAAATCGACCATCGCCATCACGGCGTATCGACCTTTGGTGCTTAATTTCACGTCCTGTCTCCTTTCGTTCCCAAAATGACTTTGGGCTAAACTCAAGCTTGACCGGATGACGCGCGCTGGCTTTTGTCCTCGCCGCCGTCATCGGTTTCGCCTTCTTCATTGCTGTCTGGGCCACTTGGCGCGCCGGTTGTCCGACGTTCTCCTGATTCCCCCTCGAGTTTCTCGAGGCGTTCGGTAAGTTCGACGATCTGGTTGCGCAGACTTTCGAAGCTGCGCGCCACCGGATCGGGCAAATCCTCCGTCGGTGTTCCGTAGGCGGTAAATTCCTGCTCCGGCTTGGTGCCCTTGCTCATCACCATCTTTGCCGGAATGCCGACCATGGTCGCGCCGGCCGGAACATCCTTCAGCACCACCGCATTGGCGCCGATGCGCGAGCCCTCACCCAACGTGATCGGCCCCAGGACCTGCGCGCCGGACCCGACAATCACCCGGTCCTTCACCGTCGGGTGGCGTTTGCCTTTCTCGAGCGACGTGCCACCCAGCGTGACGCCCTGATACAGGGTGACGTCATCGCCGATCTCAGCGGTCTCGCCAACGACCACCCCGGTGCCGTGATCGATGAACAGACGATGGCCGATGGTCGCGCCGGGATGGATCTCGATGCCTGTCAGCACCTTGGCGAAATTCGAGATGAACCGGGCCAGCAGGTGCCAGCCATGGCGCCAGGCCAGGTTCGAGAAGCGGTAATACAGGATCGCGTGATAGCCCGGATAACAAAGGAATACCTCGATCCGCGACCGGGCCGCCGGGTCACGTTCCATAAAAGAGGTGATATCCTCGCCAAGCCTCTTGAAAAACCGCAGCTTCATTGTGCTAATATCCGCTCCCGCCGGTTTAGCCCGTGCCCCAGGGCCAAATTTCCGCTAATTTGGCTCTAAGGCTGGCAAATCTCCGGTTGTCTGTATATATACCCGTAGCAAAACGGTCAACTATTAGTCTTAGTAAATTAGTCAACTATTTGCGACTTACAACTGGTTAAAATTAGCCAATAACCCACTAATTTAGTGTGTTTTTGGTCCCATGAACTCCCAGGGAAGACAACCCGACTGCCATGCCCGAAGTTATTTTCAATGGACCCGATGGCCGCCTGGAAGGCCGTTACCACCAAAGCAAGGTGCCCTCGGCGCCCATCGCTATCGTCCTGCACCCGCACCCGCTGCATGGTGGGACGATGAACAACCGTATCGTCTACACCATATTCAATGCCTTCTCGGAGCGGGGCTTCTCGGTCCTACGCTTTAATTTCCGGGGGGTCGGCAAAAGCCAGGGCCGCTTCGACAGCGGCATCGGCGAGCTGAGCGATGCGGCCTATGCCTTCGATTGGATGCAGCAGATCAATCAAAGCAGCACCGCCTGCTGGATCGGCGGCTATTCCTTCGGCGCGCTCATCGCCATGCAGTTGATGATGCGCCGGCCCGAAATCGAGGGCTTTATTTCCGTCTCGCCGCCGGCCAATACCGAGGATTTCTCCTTCCTCGCCCCCTGCCCCTCTTCGGGACTGATCGTCCAAGGGGATAAAGATCAGCAGGTCACCTTGGATTCGGTCTCCAAATTGGCGACCAAGCTCGACAATCAGAAGAATATTTCGGTGGACCTGAACGTGATCACCGGCGCGGATCACTTCTATCAGGAGAAGCTCGACGACCTGTCGACGTGCGTTGGCGCCTATCTCGACAAAGCCCTTTCCGCAGAGAAGGCCGAGTCCTAATTCGACCCCTTCGGCTTATGCAGCCGGCCGCCGGTCACAGGGCGCGGCACACCCGTGGTGCCCGGGACGCTAAGCGGCAACCCTTCCATTGACCTGACCGACAGGAAAGCGAAGGCCTGGGCCTCGATCATGGTGCCGTCCCAACCGACGGCCTCGACCGGCTCGACGGGCGCGCCCAACCGCGCGCGGAGCATGGTCATGATGGTGTCGTTATGACGTCCGCCCCCGGTCACCAGCCAACGCTTGGCCGGTGCCGGAAAGAAATCCGCTCCGCGCGCGACGGTTTCGGCCACCAGCGCGGACAAGGTCGCCGCCCCGTCCTCAATCGAGAGACCCTCTACAAGATCGGCGGTGAAGTCATTACGATCCAACGATTTGGGCGGCTGTTTGGCGAGATAAGGGTGCGCGAGCGCCTTATCGATCACGTCCCGATGCACTTGTCCCTTTGCCGCGAGGCGGCCCCCTTCGTCCATTTCGGCCCCCGTTTTCCCGAGAACCCAATCGTCGATGGGCGCGCTCGCCGGGCCGGTATCGAACGCCAGAATATCGTCCTCGCCGCCCGGGCCGATCCAGGTCACATTGGCGACCCCACCGAGATTGAGGATGGCGACAGGCTTCTCCAAGTCGGCACAGAGCGCCTGATGATACAGGGAGGCGAACGGCGCCCCCTGCCCGCCATGGGCCATGTCTTCTGACCGGAAGTCGTTCACCACCGGCACGCCAGCAGCGCGCGCCAACAAGTCACCGTCGCCGATCTGCCAGGTTCGGCCATGGTCGGGGTCGTGATCGATGGTCTGGCCGTGGAAACCGATGACATCGATTTCGGAGCGGTCCAAGCCGGCTTCCTGCAATAGCCGCGATACCGCCTCGGCGTGGCGCCGGGTCAATTCCGCCGCCACCGCATCGACCTCTCCCTTACCGCCCAGGGTCGCCCGGAGGCGCCGCCGGAACTCGGCGTCGTAGGGGGTGAAAAGGCTGGTGCCGAATCCTTCGATACGATGGCCGTCCGTCCGCAGGATAGCGGCATCGATGCCGTCCATCGACGTGCCGCTCATCAACCCGATTGCCGTGTGCATACCCTTGGTCCGTGTCTTACCTGTCATAGAGGTCTATTATCTCCCAGCCCAAATCTCCAGGCCAGGCCGCTGTGCCACCCGTTGTACCCGGGGGACGATTATGATAAACGACGCGCCGTTTCCCAGCATCGCCCGTTTGGGCCTGCACAGACGGCGGCCAGATTATGCCTTCCTTCAAGTCCGAATTCGTTAATGCCGTGCATGAACGTGGGTTTGTCCACCAATGCACCGATGTCGAGGCCCTCGATGAGCGCGCCGCCAACGGTGTCGTCACCGCTTATATCGGCTTCGATTGCACGGCGTCGAGCTTGCATGTCGGCTCGCTGGTTGTGGTCATGCTGCTGCGCCTTCTGCAGAAGACGGGCCATCGGCCGATCGTTCTGATCGGCGGCGGCACGACCAAGGTCGGCGACCCCAGCGGCAAGGACGAAAGCCGCAAGCTTCTGACCGTCGAACAGATCGAGCAGAATAAGGCGGGCATCCGTAAGGTATTCGAAAAGTACCTGACCTTCGGCGATGGCCCGACGGACGCCATCATGGCGGACAACGCCGACTGGCTCGACCACCTCAACTACGTCAGCTTTCTGCGGGATTATGGTCCGCATTTCACGATCAACCGCATGCTGACCTTCGACAGTGTCAAACTTCGCCTCGAACGTGAACAACCGCTGACGTTCCTGGAGTTCAACTACATGATCCTCCAGGCCTACGACTTCCTCGAACTGGCCAAGCGCTACGATTGCGAAATGCAAATGGGCGGTTCAGATCAATGGGGCAACATCGTCAACGGCATCGAGCTTGCCCGCCGCGTCGACGGCCGCAGCCTCTTTGGGCTCACCTCGCCGCTGATGACCACCGCGTCCGGCGCGAAGATGGGCAAGACCGCCGCAGGCGCCGTGTGGCTCGACGCCGATCTGCTGTCGCCTTACGACTTCTGGCAATACTGGCGCAATACGGAGGACGCCGACGTCGGCCGCTTCCTACGCCTGTTCACCGATCTGCCGCTGGACGAGATCGCACGCCTGGAAGCCCTGGAAGGCGCAGAACTCAACGACGCCAAGAAACTGCTCGCGACGGAGGTGACCCGCATGTGTCATGGCGACGCGGCGGCCAACGACGCGGCGGAAACCGCGCGGCGCACCTTCGAGGAAGGCGCCAGCGCTGAAGGTTTGCCGACCGTTTCCGTGACGAGCGACGAATTGTCGAACGGCATTCCCGTGTTCGAACTTTTCAAACGCGCAGGTCTTGCCGCCTCCAACAGTGAAGCACGGCGCCTCATCAAGGGCGGCGGCGCGCGCATCAACGATGCCCCCGTCGCCAACGAGATGCACGCGGTGTCTTCGGCGGACCTCAACGCGGACGGTGTGGTGAAATTGTCGGCGGGCAAGAAGCGCCACGCGCTCGTTCGGCCGTCCGCCTGATATCAGTCGTTTAGTTGGATTGCAGCGGCGCCGATTGAACCGGCGGCGACGCCGGTGGCGCCTGTATCGGCGGCGGTCCTGAGGGTGCCGGCGCAGGCGACTTGGCCGGCTCTTTGCCCCCGTCGGCCCCGTCGAAGACACCGAACAGGTTGCGTAGGAAACCGGGCGCCAAAGCGGACAAGGGATTATAGGCAGGCACTGGGTCCGCCAACGGTCCGCGCAGCGTGTAATTGGCCGCGAACACGCCACCACCTTTTTCGCCACCCGTAAACACCTGACCGACCACCGGCAACCGGCCCAATAAACTGTTGATGGCGTAGGCGGGCACGATGGTTCCCGCCAAGTCGATCGTCGAAACATTGGTGTCGATGGTGCCGGTCGCGGTGAAACCAAGAGACAATCCGCTTGCCTTGGCGTCGGTGAGCGAGATGACCCCGCTCCGGTAGGTATAGGGTGCTTCCAGTGTCGTGAAGCTGAGCCCTTCGCCGGTCAAAGCCTCCAGAAAGCCGGTTAGGGCGGCAAGGCTCAACACACGCGCCATGAGCGGCGCCTTGACCACCCGGAAGTTGGAAACGCGGACGGTTCCCTTGAGCGGCCGGCCGGGCAAACCATCTTCGTAGGTGCCCTGAAGGTCGAGTTTACCGCCGACCATATTCTGATAGTAGCCGAGCGCACGGAGAGCGGCGCCCGCATCCTCGGACGTCATTTTGACCAGACGCCGGCCGTTCTCGGGACGCATATCGAGATGAATCGGCTGCCCCCCGTCGAGATTTGCCCGCAAATCGATCTTCTTCCAAAGCAAGCCGTCATAGAACAAAGCGCCCGATACGTTCTTAACGTATTGGCCTTTGTCGAGCTGTACCCGGTCCACGTTCAGCGACAACGTAATCGGTCGTGCGGGCCGCGCGTCTTCTTGCTCCACACTCTCCTCTTCGAGCCATGGATTGAAATCCAGCTTTGGACCGCGCAGATCCATGTCCCACCCCTGCGCTTGGGGGATGATGACGCCCGCGACATCGGTGCCACCAAAGGCAAATTTATCCAGCATGATCTTGCTCGGCGTCGTGCCATCAAACACCGCCGAGCCCCGAACGGTTAAACCGGCACCGCTGACGGAAAAGGCCGGAATGCCGGTGACCGCGTGGTTGGTCAAATCCGCCGCGATGTGCGCTGTCGCGGCAACACCGGGTTTCTTGGCCCATCCAAAATGGGGGATGGCCAATGCCATCTCGTCCAGCACGAAATCTGCACTCACGCGGCCTCGTCCGTCACGAAACCGCTCTACCGTTGCATTTACTTTGGCCGGACCGGTCATGAATTCCGGCGAAAATGGCGCACCCTCTAGCCCCATCAAACGGGCGCGCTGCGTATCATTGAGCTCGCTGACAAGATTAAATCGGCTTTCAATCGGATTGGTTTCATCGAAATCCATCCGCCAATCGATCTCAGTGGTGACCGTATCGATTTTTGCCGTGCCCCGCATTTCCAGGCGATCCTGATTGGCCGTCAACTCGAAATCGCCATCCGTCACCTCGGAGCGGAACGCCACCCCTGGAACACTAAGGTCGCGAAGCGTGGCACGCGCCTCGATCTTGACCCCATCCATCGTCAGATCTTTTTCAGCGATGAAATTGAGCTTTAGCGCTGCATCGAACTCCCCTTGTACGGTTTCCGGCTCGATCTCCAACTCCTTGGCAAACTCGAGGGGCGGATGATTGGCCACCGCCAAACCGGCGCGCATGGAACCGCCGACAAGAAGTTCGATGTCGGCAAACTGGTCGACTTTTTCTAGATCGGTAAACAGCACCCGGCCCTCGCGCAAGATCACGCCACCTGCTTCACCGCGCGTCACCTGGATATTGAATTGCGACTTATTGAACGTCGCTGTTCCGTCAACATTCATCGCCTTCGGCATACCCGTGACGTAGT
This sequence comes from uncultured Rhodospirillales bacterium, assembly GCA_913055735.1. Classification (GTDB taxonomy): domain Bacteria; phylum Pseudomonadota; class Alphaproteobacteria; order Rhodospirillales; family UBA2165; genus CAJXKD01. The sequence goes on along the minus strand of CAJXKD010000001.1, from coordinate 2,372,703 downwards.
CGACGGACGTCCCACGGACCTCGATTTCACCGGTCAGCGCCGTCAGATCTACGTTATCGTTGCGATCCCAGGTGCCGATGACCCGGACAGACGCGGACGGCACCATGCCGCCCTTGATGTTGCGAAGAATGAACGTTCGGGGATCCGCTGCAATTGATGCAGGCCAATATTCGCTTGCCCGGTCGACGGGCATGTCCGACGCAAGACCGTTTATTTCAAAGCCAATGCCGCCGCCGATATCCTGCATCGATCCGACGAAGGTTGCACTCGGGCCGCCAAGGTCGAAGGTCAAATGCGAAAGATCGAGACGCTCGAAGTTTCGGAAATAGCGCCCCGCCAAACTTATGGAACGAACGGGGAAGGCATGCGCAATAGGCGCCGGCACATTGACCTTCGTTCCTTCGTCGAACTGGATTGCGAGTTCCTCAACGGTCATGGTCGCCCGTTGCTGATCGAAGTAGCCCCTCAACACCGCAGACTTAAACGGTGTCGTCATGGCGATGGGGTCCGCCAACCTCAGATTTCCATCTTCCGACGATAAGGAGAACTCCGCCGACGGCACCGTTCCGTCGGCCATGATCTCGGCACTCACCGTTCCGGTAACGGGTGCATCCAAGGATTCCGCGAGGTTGATGGCCGGGAAAATCGTCGAGAATGCACGCGGATTGAGGTCCGCGAAGCCGACATCCAAACTCAATTTCCCGGTTGCGATAGCATACTCGCCGGTCAACGAAAACGCCGTGTCCTGATCCTCGAATCTGATATCCAGATCGGCCCGTCCAAAGATCATGCCATCGCTACGGATGAGTTCGATATCTGCGTTGGACGAAGACCAAACCGTGCCCGTCATGAGATCTTCGATGGTCAAAAGGCCGTCTTCGATCCTAATCCGGTCGAGATACGCCAACGGCCCCGTCACTTTGTCGGGCGAGATCAGCCGTTCCAGCAAAACGCTCATGAATGTGGATTGCGGCCGTGTGTCCTTCGGCAAATCGAACGTCAAACTGCCGTCGGCACGCCGAATCGAGGTCAGGCTCGGCCCCATGACGGTAATTGAGCGCGGCGCAAGCTGCCCCTTGAGCAATGCCTGCCCCGCAAGCGTTGCGACGAGTTCGGGCACTTCCGCCAGCACTTCGCCGCTTTCACCGATGGCCGTCGCCCCCAACAACCTAATCTGCAAGGCCCGGTCCTCGCTGTCCCAAGCGAGCCGGGTTGTCTTGAGCTTGATGGCAAATTCGCCATCTTCCGATTTCAGCGCGTTCTCCAAATAGGGCGTCATGAAATCGAGGGGTATCGGCCCTGAGCTCAACCGCCAGAACCCGAAAACGAGCAGCAGCACCAAACCGACGGTCAACCCGCCGATCAGCTGTATCAATCCACGAAATGTCCGGATGATCACGCCGGTCTCTTATCCCTTAGACGACTTGACCGTCATTCCTCGTTCCCGCAGTCTGCGGCAAATTCGGCCATATTGGAATGCGACATTTGACAAATTGGTTCGACACTCACCGTTTGCCGGCCGCTGCCGAATCCGACCGTGTCGAGGTATGGACCGAAAACTGGTTGGCGGCGATCGCCAAAAACGACGACTCTACCGTGGCCGACCGGGCAAATCACTTGGTCACCGACGAAAACGGCCGCCTCCTTCTGTCGTCGGTGTTTGGGAACAGTCCTTACCTCGCCCGTTCTGCAGTCAGCGATCCAATTTTCTTCCTGGACCTTCTCGAAAAAGGTCCCGACGCCACATACCAACAGCTTGACCTCGACAACCCGGAAACCGGCTTGGCCAGCCAGGCGCAGGCTCTAGATCAGGCTGGAACCATGAAAAATCTGCGCGTCGCCAAGCGGCAGATCTCTTTGATCACGGCCCTGGCCGATATTACAGAAATCTGGCCGCTGAACAAGATAACCGGCGTCCTCAGCGACTTTGCCGAAACCGCAATCCGGTCGGCCACGTGCCATCTTCTGGCCTCCCAAAAGAGCCGCGAAATTCTGAAGGCTCTCGACCCAAGTGATCCGCAAATCGGGTCCGGTCTGATCGTGCTTGCCATGGGAAAGCTAGGAGCCCACGAACTCAATTACTCCAGCGACATCGACCTGATCGTGTTCTTCGATCCGGATTGTATCGAGACGGATCAGCCGGAAACGCTACCGCAGCATTTCGTCCGCCTAACGCGCGACCTCGTAAAAATTCTCTCGGAACTCACGGGCGACGGATACGTTTTCCGCACCGATCTGCGGCTGCGCCCCGACCCAGGCTCGACGCCGGCGGCAATCTCTGTCCTGGCTGCCGAAACCTATTATGAAAGCATCGGCCAAAACTGGGAACGGGCCGCCATGATCAAGGCGCGTCAGGTCGCCGGCGACCCGCAAGCGGGGGCGCTGTTCACCCGCAATATCCAACCCTTCATTTGGCGCAAAAACCTGGATTTCGCCTCCATCCAGGACATTCACTCCATTAAGCGGCAAATCCACGCCCATCGCGGCGGCGCCAAAATTGCCGTGAACGGTCACAACATCAAGCTCGGCCGCGGTGGCATCCGCGAGATCGAATTCTTCGCCCAAACCCAACAACTGATCTGGGGAGGACGCGACCCATCTATCCGCACGCCGCGCACCGAAGAAGCACTACGGGCACTGGCCGCCGCCGGTCATGTCGAGAACGATACCGTCGATGCGTTGATCGAATCCTACCGGTACCTTCGCCGCCTGGAACACCGCCTTCAGATGACCGATGACCAACAGACGCACACGCTCCCGAGTGCCGATGACGAATTGGAAAAACTCTCGATCTTTCTCGGCTACGACACCGTCGACGACTTCAGAACGGAATTGATTTCCCATTTATCGCGGGTGGAGCATTGGTACGCCGAACTGTTCGAGGACTCCCCCAGCCTGACAGCCGGCGAAGAAATTCCCGGCAACCTCATTTTCACCGGCACCGACGACGACCCCGATACGCTCGAGACTTTGACGAAACTGGGTTTCACGGACGCTCCCGCCATTGCCGCTATTGTCCGCCAATGGCACCGCGCGCGGTACAGGGCCATGCGCAGCGAGCGCACACGCCAGATTCTCACTGAATTGGCGCCCGTGCTTCTCCGGACGTTCGGCCGTGCGGCCGATCCCGACGGCGCCCTCCGCAAGTTCGACGAATTTCTCTCGCGGCTACCCGCAGGCGTGCAGCTTTTCTCCATGTTCCGGGCCAATCCTTCACTTCTCGACTTGGTCGCGGAGGTGATGGGCAGCGCACCGCGCCTGGCCGAACATCTCGGTCGCAACCCGGCGCTTCTCGAGAGCGTCCTCGACCCGGACTTCTACCACGCGCTTCCCGGCAAAGAGGCACTTGTCGAAGATCTTTCGGAAATCGTCACCCGGGCGCAAAACTTCGAGGATATCTTGGATCTGATCCGGCGCTGGGCCAATGACCGCCGTTTCCAGTCCGGCGTTCTCGCGCTCCGCGGCGAGATCGAATGGCGCGCCGCCGCCTATTCCCTGAGCGATATCGCGGATGCCGCGCTCTCCGTCCTCATTCCCTATGTTGCAAAAGCCTTTGCCGAGGATCACGGCCTCCTGCCGGAAAGCGCGTTTGCGGTTCTCGCGCTCGGCAAACTCGGCGGCCGCGAGATGACACCGACTTCCGATCTGGATCTCGTCATCGTATACGAAACACGATCGCCCGAGGCGCTGTCCGACGGCGACCGCCCCCTATCTCCAGGCCACTATTATGCCCGCCTCACGCAACGGCTGATCAACGCCATCACCGCACCGACCACCGAAGGGAAACTTTACGAAGTGGATATGCGGCTGCGCCCATCCGGCAACGCGGGCCCCATCGCATCGACACTGGAAGCCTTCACCAAATACCATCAGGAATCGGCCTGGACCTGGGAACACATGGCCATGTCCCGTGCCCGCGTGATTTGGGGGCCCGAGGACGTCACGAACCGGATAGACGACGTCGTCCGCACCACCCTGACCCGCACGCGCGATCAGGAAACCCTCCTCCGCGACGTCGCGGAAATGCGGGAACGGGTCTTCCGCGAACACGGCACCACGTATCTGTGGGAGGTCAAACACATGCGCGGCGGCCTGGTCGATGTCGAGTTCATGATCCAGTACCTGCAATTGGCAAATGCCGCGGACCATCCGGATGTTCTGGCAACCAACGCGGCGGACGCCTTGCAGCGGCTTTTGGGCGCAGGCGCGGTCAACGCAGCCGATCATCGTATCCTTCAAGAAGGATTAGATTTATGGCAGGCGTTGCAGGGAATTTTGCGTTTGACGATCCGAGGGTATTTGAAGCCCGGCCAAGACGGAGAACAGGTGCCGGAAGCCCTGCATGCCACGCTCACCCGTGCCGCCGGCGTGCCCAGCATTTCCGCGTTGGAAGCGAAGATGGCGGAGACGGCAAAGGCCGTCCAAGATCTTTTCGACCGGCTGATTGCAGCCCCGGCGGCGAAACTCCCGCCGAAACCAGAAACCACTAAGAATTAATAGGATTAGCGCTCATTCTTTTCGCGCGAAGCATGGCCCCATCCCCGCCGATACGGTATGAAACCCGCACCTCGGAGCAAATCCAATCGCCTGGAGACATAGGACATGAGCATCGACGTGGGCGACAAGGCGCCCAATTTCTCTCTCCCCACCGACAGCGGCGGCAAACTCGCGCTGAAAGACCTCAAGGGCCGCAAGACCGTCCTCTATTTCTACCCCAAGGACGATACGCCGGGCTGTACCACCGAGGCGCTCGGCTTTACCGAGGCCATCGGCAAGTTCAGCCGCGCCGGCGCGGTGGTCGTCGGCGTTTCCAAGGATTCCCCAACCAAGCACGACAAATTCAAGGACAAGCACGGCCTCAAGGTCGTTCTGGTGTCCGACGAAAACGGGAGCCTGTGCGAGGATTTCGGCGTGTGGGTAGAAAAGAACATGTATGGCCGGAAGTTCCTGGGCATTGAGCGGTCCACCTTCCTGATCGACGAAAAAGGCGTCGTGCGGCATGTGTGGCGGAGGGTGAAGGTCAAAGGCCATGTCGACGCGGTGCTGGAGGCCGTAAAAGATCTCTAGCGCCCCGTCACTTACCGAGGCCGCACTGGCTATCCTCACGGAAGCCGACCCGTGGGCAAAAGCGCGCCTGACATCGGAGGTCGCCACCGCGTGGCGTGACGGGGAGGTCACCGAGATCGGGGAAGCTGTCCTCCCCGACCGGCCGGCGCGGCCCGCCAAGCCGCAATTGCTGCTGCCGCGCGACATGCCGCGCCGCAGCATGGGCGGCATAGCCGGGCGCATCGCTTTCGTTCACGCCATAGCACACATCGAGCTTAACGCTATCGATCTCGCCTGGGATATCGTCGCCCGGTTCACCCGCCTCGATTTGCCGCGCGGCTTCTATGACGATTGGGTGGCCGTCGCCGCCGACGAAGCGCGTCATTTCACGTTGCTGTGCGACCGGCTTGTCGATCTCGGCGTAGCCTACGGCGATCTGCCGGCGCATGACGGCTTGTGGGAAGCGGCGGCGGCAACCGCCGACGACCTTCTGCCCCGTCTCGCCATCGTGCCTATGGTGTTGGAAGCGCGCGGGCTCGACACCACTCCCCAAGCCATTACCCGGCTGCGGGCCAAGGGCGATAATGCCACCGCCGATATTCTCGAAATCATCGAGCGGGAAGAAGTGGCGCATGTCGCGGCCGGCGTACGGTGGTTCGAATTTCTTTGCGACCGCCGCGAGCTGGAGCCGATACCGACCTTTCAGAACTTCGTGCGGGATCGTTTCAGCGGCACACCGAAGGCACCGTTCGCGGTCGAGGCGCGCGCCAACGCCGGGTTCCGGCACGAGTATTACGCGATCTGGGACACGACGCCGGCTTAGGACGCCTCGCTCGTCTCCGCGCTTCCGTCTTCGAGACGCGCCGCCAAGGCGGCGGCCATGAAATCGTCGATGTCGCCGTCGAGGACCGCCTGCGTGTTGGAGGTTTCCACCTCGGTGCGGAGGTCCTTCACCATCTGATACGGCTGCAGGACATAGGACCGGATCTGATGGCCCCAACCGATCTCGGATTTCGAGTCATGCTCGGCCTGAGAAGCCTCCTCGCGCTTCTGCAGCTCGACCTCATACAAACGTGCGCGCAACATATCGAAAGCGGCGGCACGGTTACGGTGCTGAGAGCGGTCGTTCTGGCATTGCACGACGATGCCCGTCGGAATGTGAGTGATACGGATCGCCGAGTCGGTCTTGTTGACGTGCTGCCCGCCGGCGCCCGAGGCCCGGTAGGTATCGACCCGCAAATCCTTGTCGTTGATCTCCACCTCGATGTTTTCGTCGATCACCGGATAAACCCAGACCGAGGCGAAGCTGGTATGCCGCCGGGCGCTTGAGTCATACGGTGAGATGCGCACGAGCCGATGCACGCCGCTTTCGGTTTTCATCCAGCCATAAGCATCGGCCCCGTTGATCCTGACCGTCGCCGATTTGATGCCCGCCTCTTCACCGGCACTTTCTTCCAGCCACTCGAGCTTATAGCCATGCTGCTCGGCCCACCGCGTGTACATGCGCAGCAGCATCTGCGCCCAGTCCTGCGCCTCGGTGCCGCCGGCGCCCGCATGAATTTCCAAATAACAATCGTTGCCGTCGGCCTCGCCCGACAACAGGGCGCGGATACGTTCTTTCTCGGCGGTCGACGCCAAACCGCGAAGGGCGGCCTCAGCCTCGCTCACAACCGCCTCATCGCCTTCGGCCTCGCCAAGTTCGATAAGGTCAATATTGTCCTGGAGATCTTGTTCGAGGGTGTCGACGGCGCCGATGCCCGATTCCAAGCGCGTGCGTTCCCGCATGACCGATCGGGCCCGGGTCGGGTCGCTCCATAATTCGGGATCTTCGGCGAGGCTGTTCAGTTCGTCCAGACGTTGAACCGCGGTATCATAGTCAAAGCCGCCTCCTCAGCAGTTCCAGCGACTGCTTGATCTGGGCGGCAAGGTTTTCGATTTCGGCGCGCACGCTTCTTCTCTTGGTTCCGTTGTGGGGAGGGGACTATCTAATAGGTTCGCGTGAGCCCGGCAAGACCGGTGGGGAGCGGTGCAGCTTAATACAAGCCGCCGGTACCCGTGGTCGGTGTCGATGACGTGGTCACCGTGACGCCCTCAAGAACATCCTCGTCGCCCGTCGGCACAGTTCCGGGCTTGAAGGCCTCGAGGATCACGCCACGGTCACCTGTCTTTGCGGGTTTGCCCGTCTCGGCGTTGACCCGGACGAGCCGGATATCCGACGGAATACGGAAGGGAATGGCGGGCGCGTTCTCCAACGCATTGGCCATAAACTGCTTGAAAATAGGTGCCGCCGCACTGGCGCCTTGTTCGGTCCGGCCGAGACTGCGCGGCGTATCAAAGCCGACGAACACCCCCACCGCCAAATCGGGAGAAAAACCGACGAACCATGTATCCAAGGCATCATTGGTCGTTCCGGTCTTTCCCGCCAACGGCTTTCCGATCGTCCGAATTTGACGCCCCGTTCCCCGCTGAACGACGCCCTGCAACATCGAAACCATCTGATAGGCGCTGGCCGGGTCGGTCACGGTCTCACGCGTATCTGGAACGTCGGGCGTCGGCTGGCTGGTCCAAAAATCAGCGCGGCAATCGGGGCAAGGACGCTCGTCATGGCGGAACACATTCCGCCCGTTGCGATCCTGAATCCGGTCGATCAATGTCGGGCGAATTTTCTTGCCGCCATTGACCATCATCGCATACGCGGTAGTTATCCGCAGCAACGTCGTCTCCCCCGCACCCAGCGACATGGACAAGGCGTTGGGCATGTTGTCCACCACACCGAGGCGGCGGGCATACTCGACAATACGTTCGACACCGATGGTCTGGGCAAGCCGCACGGTCATCAGGTTCCGCGACTTTTCCAGGCCAAGACGCATGGTGCTCGGCCCATAGAATTTCTTGGTGTAGTTTGCGGGCCGCCACTTGGGCAAACCGGGCCCCTGATCAATGACGAACGGGGCATCGAGGATCAACGTCGACGGCGTGAAACCGGCATCGAGCGCGGCAAGATAAACAATCGGCTTGAACGCTGAACCGGGCTGCCGGAAGGCCTGAACCGCGCGATTGAATTGGCTCCGCTCATAGTCGAAGCCGCCGGACATGGCGAGCACCCGGCCCGTATGGGGATCGAGGGCGACAACCGCCCCTTCGATATCCGGGATCTGACGCAACGCATAACGGCGGGACACACCCTCTTTCTTCGCCGTAGCAGGCTTGAGCCCCTCCACCAGGATGACGTCGCCCACCGACAAGACGTCGCCGGGAGTCTTGGGCGTTGCCCCGAAGCGCTGCCCCTTAAGATGCGGCCGCGCCCATTTTAAATCGGCATAGGCAATGATCCCGGCACCACCGTCATCGACACCGACGGTGACCGACTTGCCGCCCACCTCACGGACGACCGCAAGATGCCAGTTCCCGACACCGGCAGGCGGATCGATCGCCGCCAGTTGCGACAACCAATCCTTCAACTCCTCGATATGCGCCACCGGTCCCCGCCATCCATGCCGGCGGTCATACTGCACCAACCCGTCCCGCAAGGCCTGATCGGCGATTTGTTGAAGTCGAGGGTCGAGGGTCGTCCGCACCGACAGACCGCCCTTGTAAAGATTTTCCTCACCATACCGTTCGGCCAATTCGCGGCGCACTTCTTCGGCGAAATAATCCGCCCGAACGAATTGCGTCGCCGCGCGGCGGCGAATGGTCAGCGGTTCAGACTCCGCCTCCCGCGCCTGTTCCGCCGTGATGATGCCGTCTTCCTCCATCCGTCCGACAACCCAGTTGCGGCGCCCTTTCGCGGCCTCGGACTTGGTGATGGGGTTGTAGTTGTTCGGCGCCTTCGGGAGGGCCGCCAGAAATGCCGCCTCGGCAACCGTCAAGCCGCTCAAAGGTTTGTTGAAATAGTTCAAGGCCGCTGCGGCCACGCCGTAAGAACCGAAACCGAGATAAATTTCGTTGAGATACAGTTCGAGGATACGCTCCTTGGGCAGCGCGCGCTCGATCCGGAAGGCCAAGATCGCTTCCTTCACCTTGCGCTCGACGGTGACGTCCGCCGATAGAAGGAAGTTCTTGGCCACCTGCTGGGTGATGGTCGAGGCGCCGACCAGCCGCCGGTTGGATGAGATGTTCTTGATATTGGTGAGAACAGCACGCATGACGCCGATGGGATCGACACCCGGATGGTAGAAGAAATTCTTATCTTCGGCCGCCAGGAACGCGTCGACCACTAGGCGCGGCATCGCCTCGATTGGAACGAATACCCGCTTCTCCGTGGCGTATTCCGCCAGCAAGCGGCCATCGCCTGCGTGCACCCGCGTCATCACCGGCGGTTCGTAGTCGGCAAGCTGCCGATAATCCGGCAATCCCCGGCCATAGTGATAGAATAGGAACAACCCGCCCGCGGCGCCCAAAAAGGCGATGATCACCAGAGAACTGATCAGGATGATGAAACTTTTCAGCATCGCTTCTTTCGGTGGAACAGGGATCTTCGGTATCTCAACCTTTGCACCCGGCTTTGTATCCAGCCCTTGGTTTCCAAATGGGGACCAACTTAGGGGTTTGGAATGATTAAAGCCTTAATATCTCTTAACTCTTGAATGTGGCGCGTTTGTGGCGGCCTAGAGCCTCGTTGCCTGCTCGACCCTCGCAAAATAGCGGTCGATCGCATGGGCCACGGAATCCGCGATCCTGGCGCGGTAGGCGCCTTGCCGGAGCGCCTTCTCATCCTGGCGGTTGGACAGGAAGCCGAGCTCAATTAGGACGGAGGGGACATCCGGGGCCTTGAGTACCGCAAACCCGGCAAATCGGTGCGTATTGCGCAACAACTTGGTGACGCGGCGCAGCTCCTGCACCAGATCGGCGGCAAATAGCGCGGATTCGTTCATGGTTTCGCGTTGTGCCAGATCGATCAGGATATTGGTCACCTCCGGCGTTTCCTGCGAGAGGTCAATGCCGGCGATGAGATCCGCCTTATTCTCCGATTCGGCCAATTCGGCAGCCTCCTTGTCCGACGCCGTTTCCGACAGCGTGTAGACCGAAAGGCCGCGAATGCTCGATTTTCGGATAGTGTCGGCATGGAGCGACAGGAAAAGATCGGCATTCTTGGCCCGGGCGATGGCGATCCGGTCACGTAGGCGGATAAAGATATCCCTGTCGCGGGTCAGGTGGACCGTGTACTTGCCGCTCCGTTCCAGACGTTTTTTCAATACCTTGGCTGCCGCCAGGGTGATGTTCTTCTCGAAAACGCCACTGCGGCCAATCGCACCCGGATCGACGCCGCCATGCCCCGGATCGATGACAATGACCCTCTTTTCCCCACGTCCCGCCGGCTTCCGGGCGGGCTGAGGAAGGCCAGGAATGACACTTGCCTGCTGGGAGGCCGGCGCGGTCCGGGCCGCCGGCGTGCCCATATTGCTGACAAAGGTTTGCCGGTCCGTAACGACGAGATCGAGGACGAATCGGTGCACATTGCCGTCCGTGGGCGGCAGCAAGAACGCGCTCTTTACCTTGACCGGCTGTCCTACATCCAGCACCACACGCGATGCCCCGGCCTTGAATAACCCGTAGCGGAGGCTGCGAACCAGACCCTGACGCTGCGGCAGGGGACGTGCCGGCAGCTGCCAACCGACCTCGGGCAAGTCGAGAACGATTCGGTAGGGGTCGGCGAGGCTAAAGACATTGAACTCGATAGGCCCGGTCAAATCCATGACGAATCGGGTCTTTTCCGGGTGAACCCCGACCCTCAGATCCTTGACGACAACCCCGTCTGCGGCATGGGCAGAAACCGATATGGCAACAAGACACCCTACGAGGGCGGTCACGAAAAACCGCCCGCGGACGAGGTTCCACAGACTATGGCGCAATTGTGTTTTCAAGGATTCGAAATTACCGCCAAATATAATCAAATATCAATGTTATCCCCTCATTTTTGGGAGCTATCCGGACGAATCTCGGGCAAATCCACCATTAATCCACCACAATTCCTTGTGAGCCGGGGATTTGCGTCCAAGTTAGGATTAGGAGATTGTCGAAACAATTTCCTACGGCTATGTTAATGAAGTGAAACGAGGTCTGGAATCGTCTCCTGAAAGGCTCGCTTTCCTTGGTAACGCTCAACACTTTCGTCGCCAAGCAATGAGATCAAGAGCCTGGGGCACCAGCCGGCCAAGAATAGGTTTCACGCTCAAGAATTTGGAATTTTCAATGCCGGTAGTGGCCGCATCCCAATCGAATTTCCCGTATTCCGGCGATATGCCGGTCTGCGGCGGTGCGTATGCATCGCGTTCGGTTACCGATCGCGCCACCGGCCCACATGCAAGATCGATCCGAAGCCCCCTCCGCCGCCAAAGCGGAACGGTGACCGGATCACGGAGTTTTTTACCTGATGACAAAAAGAATGTTGATCGACGCAGCCCACCCGGAAGAGATCCGGGTCGCGGTCGTCGATGGAAACCGGTTGGAAGAACTGGATGTTGAATCTGCGGCTCGGAAACAACTAAAAGGCAATATCTATCTCGCGAAAGTCACGCGTGTTGAACCCTCTCTCCAGGCAGCCTTCGTAGATTACGGCGGAAACCGTCATGGTTTCCTTGCCTTCAGCGAAATCCATCCCGACTATTATCAAATCCCGGTCGCCGACCGCGAGGCCCTGATTGCCGAGGAAGAAGCGGCGACAGCGGCCGAAGAAGAGCGTGTCGAAGCCGCAGAAGAAGCGGCTGAAACGCCCGACGCCCCCAAATCCGAGGGCAAGCAGTCGGTCGAGGTCGTCGGCGGTGAAGACATCGACGAGGTCGAGGAACGGCGTTCGTTTCGCCCGACCCGCAAGTACAAGATCCAGGAAGTTATCAAACGCCGCCAAATTCTGCTGGTTCAGGTGGTCAAGGAAGAACGCGGCAACAAAGGCGCCGCCCTAACGACCTACCTGTCCCTCGCGGGACGCTATTGCGTGTTGATGCCCAACACCGCACGCGGCGGCGGTATTTCCCGCAAGATCGCCAATTCCAAGGATCGCAAGCGTCTCAAATCCATGATTTCGTCGCTCGATATCCCTCAGGGGATTGCGGTGATCGTGAGAACGGCAGGTGCCGACCGCGGCAAGGCGGAAATCAAGCGCGACTACGAGTACCTAATCCGGCTCTGGGACAATATCCGAACCAAGACGCTGGAATCGACGGCGCCAGCCTTGATCCACGAGGACGCAAACCTGGTGATGCGGTCGATCCGCGATCAATATTCCCGCGAAGTCGACGAGATATTGGTCGAAGGGGATGACGGCTACCGGGCGGCAAAGGATCTCATGAAGATGCTGATCCCGAGCCACGCCAAGAAAGTACAGCCTTACCGCGACCCGGCCGTGCCGCTTTTCCAGCGCTACCACGTGGAAAGCCAACTCGATGCCATGCATAGCCCCGAGGTGCAGCTCAAGTCGGGTGGCTACATCGTTATCAACCCAACCGAAGCGCTGGTTTCCATCGACGTCAACTCGGGCCGCGCGACGCGGGGCCGGAATATCGAGGAAACCGCCCTGAAGACCAACCTGGAAGCGGCCGAGGAGGTCGCCCGCCAGTTGCGTCTGCGCGATCTCGCCGGGCTGGTGGTCATCGATTTCATCGATATGGATGTGTCGCGGAACCAGACCACCGTCGAGCGGCGGTTGAAGGAATCCATGCGGAGCGACCGAGCGCGCATCCAGATCGGCCGGATCAGTCCGTTCGGATTGCTTGAGCTGTCGCGGCAGCGGTTACGCTCGAGCCTGATTGAGACTTTCTCCGAACCTTGCCCCCATTGCCACGGCACGGGCATCCGCCGGTCGGTGGAATCGACCGCGATCCGCGTCCTGCGCGGCATCGAAGAGGAAGCCACGAAAGGAAAAGCGACGGAGCTCGGTGTCACCGCGCCGTCCTCGGTCGGTTTTTACATCCTCAACCACAAGCGTAAGGCCCTCGAGGAGATCGAGGAGAAATGCGGTGTGACGATCTTCATTTCGGAAGACAGCTCTTTGATACCGCCGGACTTCAACATCTCTCGAATCAAAGAAGACGGCGAGGGCCGCCCGGTGAGCGAGCAGGCACCTGCGGAGCGACCGGAAAGTGCCGCCGCCGAAACGTCGTCGGAAGATGACGGAAAGAAGAAAAAGCGCCGCCGCCGCGGACGCCGCCGGAAAACCGACGATCGTCATGAGGACCAGCCCGAGGCTGCGGAAGCGGATGCAGCGGCGTCCGAGGCCGTCTCCGAGGAAAGCGAGCAGCCGAAAGCGGAAGCCGAAGCGTCAACCGAGGGGGCCGAGGAAAAGAAAACTTCACGCCGCCGCCGTGGACGACGCGGCGGACGCCGCAGGTCGCGGTCGACCGAGGCCCAGGCCGATGAGTCAAAGGCCGATGAGTCAAAGGCCGAAACGGCCGCTGAATCAGAAGCTGAAACACCGTCAGATGAGGCTGTCGCAGCCGAGGAAGCGGTGGAAAGCACGGGAGACGAAGCGGTAAAACCGGAGCCCGCCCGCCGCACACGGCGCCGGCGGACGCCCAAGGCCAAAACCGCCGAAGCAGCAGGCGAAGAGAAAGCGGAAACAGAAGCAACCGAAGAAGGTGCGGAACAGACCGAGACGGCCCCCGAACCGGCTCCTGCGCCTGAAGCCCAGCCCGAACCGGAGCCGGAACCCGTGTTCGCGCCGGTCGTTGAACAGGTACCGGTTGTCACCCCGCAGCAGGAAAAACCCGAGAAAACCCCGGAAACGGTGTCGTCGGGTGAAGAGCGTCCGGCGCGGCGGGGTTGGTGGAACCGGCCCAACAAATAATCAGGGCAAATAGCGGCGACAAGTAATCCCGTTCGAAGCGGTCAACGCAGCCAGACTTTGAGGCGCTTGGCCGCTTCAATCATCACGTCTTGTGAACCGGCGAACGAAAATCTGAGATAGCGGTGGCCACGATCCGGGTCGAAATCGATGCCGGGGGTCACCGCAACACCGGTCTCGTCGAGCATCTTCCTGCAGAAAGCTTCACTGTCGTTGGTGAACCGGGTCACGTCCGCGTAAAGATAGAAAGCCCCATCCGCCGGCGCGATCTTATCCAATCCGGCGCGCGGTAATTCCTCGAGAAGAATTGCGCGATTTGCCGCGTACTGTGCGACATACCCATCGAGAATATCCGTACAATCGAATACCGCCACGGCTGCCAACTGCGATAACGTCGGCGGCGAGATGAACAGATTCTGGGTAAGGCATTCGACGGACCTCATCAGTGCCTCTGGCACCACCATCCAACCGAGACGCCATCCTGTCATCGAATAATACTTGGAGAAGCTGTTGACGATGATCGCGTCGTCGTCGACCGACAGCGCGGTAACCGCAGGCTCCCCATAGGTGATGCCATGATAAATTTCGTCGGAAACCAGACGAACGCCGTTCGATCGGCACCAGCCCACGAGGGCCGTCATGGCGGGCCCAAGAACCATGCTGCCGGCTGGATTGGACGGGCTGGCGATAATCAGCCCGTCAAGCGGCGCGTCGAGTTCGGCCAACCTTTCCGGGGTCGGCTGAAAATGATCAGCAGGCCCGACTTCGATGATGACGGGCTCGACGCCGAGCGCGCGCAAAATATTCCGGTAAGCCGGATAGCCGGGCGCGGCGATGCCGACGCGGTCTCCCTCCTCGAATGCCGCAAGAAAGGACAACAGGAAGGCCCCTGACGACCCTGTCGTCACGACTACACGGCCTGGATCGACATCGACGCCATGCTGTTTCCTATATTGATTGGCAATGGCCTGGCGCAATTGCGGCACACCGAGGGCATCGGTGTAGCCGATCAGGTCCTCATCCAACGCACGTTTAGCCGCGTCGAGAACGGGCTGGGGCGCCGGCGTCCCCGGCTGCCCTACTTCCAGATGGAGAACGTCCTTGCCCGTCGCGGCGCGTTCGTTCGCGGCACGCAGGACATCCATCACGATGAAGGGCGGTACAATACCGCGCTTCGCGACCTTCAAAGCCATTTCTATTCCCTGGTTCTAATCCACGTGGCCCTATTCCTCGGCGGTTCGCGCGAGGCCATACCCTCGGCTGTCGGACCGGGCGCCGCAAGATGCCGGGTTACGAGGCATTCCCCGAAAACAATAGACACCGTTGATGAGGCCGAGGTGAGCGTCGGGAACCAGTTGGTGTCCACGTGCCTGCAAATAGGATCGAACCGGATCGGACAACGTCGGGGCAACATGTGTCTCCTCCGATGCGCCATCCCTGAAAATTCGTGACTGTGCCATCGCCTCGGTTAACGAGTCACCGCCCGCGAAAATGGCCGCGGTAAAATGCGGCAAGGCACCGATCGCCGCCGCGTTCCCGCCACCCCCGGAAACCAGCAATGTCTGATCACTATTCGCATTCATCACGATCAGCGGAACAGCGGGCGATTGGACGGCCGAACCATCTCCCGCCACCGCCATAAATATTCCGGTTCCCTTCGCGATCCTGCCGGTCCCAAACGCGCCGTTCATGGTCAACCCACAGGCAACAGCCATACCGTTCTTATCGACGGCGGCAAAACCGGTGGTTCCGGCACTGACCGCATTCGTGCCCGGTTGGCCGCTTCGCGGGCGGACCCGGTTGCGCCCGTTGCCGCCGATTTCCGACATCAGGCGATTGAGCTTGGTCTCCGAGAAACTTTCATCGCCGGTTGGAAGCGCTCCACCAGACCGTTCACTGTCGGCGATGGAGACGGCCGCAGCCTCGGCGAGAAGGTGATACCGTGCCCCCGTGTCGGCATCTTCGTACGCATCATCGTGGAGCAGCAAAGCCAACAGGGTTGCGGCGGCACGCGACGCCGCCGGATGCGGCGGGAAATGAGCAATGTGATTACCGACCTCAACTTGGAGCGTGTCTTCCCAAACGGGCCGGTACTGCCGCAAATCCTCCACCGTCAACGTGCCGCCGGAAGCCGTATATGCCTCGGCAAGCAAGGCGGCCGAAGCACCACGGTACAAGTCGCCCGGCCCGCGCGCGCGTAAAATACCGAAAATTCCCGCCAACTCGGCTTGTTCGAAGAAATCGCCCGCGCGCGCCGGGGCTCCGTCCGCCGCGGATAAAATTCGCCGGCTTTCCGCGTCTTGGTCCAGCTTCGGCTTGGCGTTGGCCACCTCGGTCCAAAGCGCCCGCGACATCTGCGTCCCGAAACGCGCATATTGCTCACCGACCGAAACATGCCTCGCCCAGGGAAGGCGTCCATAGCGGGAATGGAGCACCGCAAACCCCACGGCATTTCCGGGAACCGCCGTGGTGGCGGACCCACCGGCGGAAGCCGGAACACCAGGCAAGAAATTCAGAGCACGCACCACGTCGCGCGCCTTTTTATCTTCCTCCTTGGGGTTGTAGACGAGGCAAACACCGCCGCCGCCAAGACTTGCCGCCGCCGGATAAGTCACAGCCATGGTAAAATACATGGTCGCCGCCGCGTCGGCCGCGGAGCCGCCCGAGGCCAAAACCCGCTGTCCCTCGAGGGCGGCACGGGGTTCATCCGCCGCCACCCCGCCGATAAATCCTTTTACGGACCCTTCGATCCCGGGGGTGGGCTGATCGCCGTCGCCACTACAGGAAACCAGCAAAACCGCCAAAAATATGACACTGAATTGACGCAATGGGATGCGATGACTACGTTCGTTGTTCAGGCTGGAGAGCCGCCCCGTGAAAATTGGTTTCATTAAGTTCTTTATAGCTTCCGCGCTTGCTGGTGCCGTTCTGACTGCGCCGGCCCCTTCTATGGCGCAAAAGCGATCCTTCATTCGCGATACGGAGATTGAAAATATCATCCGTGGCTACGCAACGCCACTGTTCCAAACGGCCGGTCTGCAGCCATCTGCCGTCAACATATATCTTATTAACGACGATACCCTGAACGCCTTCGTCGCCGGCGGCCAGAAGCTTTTCATCAATACCGGCCTCCTCATGCGGAGCACCAGCAGCAGCCAAATTATCGGCGTTATCGCCCACGAAACCGGCCATATGGCAGGTGGCCATTTGTCGAAAATCCCGGGGGCGATCGAAGATGCCACGGCGCATACGATCCTGAGCTACATCCTTGGCGGTGCGGCGGCAGTGGGCGGGCGGCCTGACGTCGGTGCCGCCATTATCGCCGGTGGCCAGTCCATCGGGCAGCGGTCGTTTCTTCAGTTTTCCCGGACCCAGGAAACGGCCGCGGATCAGGCCGCGGTGCGTCTTCTCGACGGAACACAACAATCGACAATCGGGCTTCTAAAATTCATGGAAGTGCTCGAGGGTCAGGAGTTGTTGACCAGCAACTTGCAAGACCCGTACGTCCGAACCCACCCCCTGTCAGCAGATCGAATCCAATTCCTGCGCAACCATGTCGCCAATTCCGCCTACACCAATGTGCCTGCAAACCCGGAATTCGAGGCGCAACACGCCCGGATGAAGGCAAAACTGATCGCGTTTACCCGGCCGTTCAATCAGACCATGCGGGCCTATCCGGAAACCGACAAGTCTGTTGCCGCGAGATACGCCCGCGCCGTCGCCCTTTACCGGAAACCTGACACGAAGGCCGCATTGGATGTTATCGATGGGCTGGTCCGGGATTATCCCGACGACGGCTATTTTCATGAACTCAAGGGACAGATCCTGTTCGAAGCCGGCCGCTCAAAAGAGTCCATCCCGGCTTACCAGCGCGCCATCGAACTGCTGCCCGGGTCGCCACTCATCCTAACGGATCTCGCCCGCGCTCAGATCGCGGCCGAGGACCCTGCGCTGCTTCAACCTGCCATCGAAAATCTGCGCCACTCTGTCGGGTTGGAAAATGACCGGCCGTTCGCGTGGCGCCAATTAGCGATCGCCTATGGCCGTTCGAATTTGATGGGGGAAACCTCTCACGCCCTCGCGCAAGAGGCATTGCTGCAAGGCCGGTACGTAGACGCGATCGGCCAGGGAGAGCGTGCCTTGAAGCTTTTGAAACCGGGATCGCCGGACTACCTGCGATCTCAGGATATCATCGCACTCGCCCAGAACCGACAGAAGAAGGAAGCCGCACAGCGGCGGTAACGAGCCATATGCGTAGCCGCAGCCCTTGGCTTGTTCTCATCGTTTTGACCCTCGCCGCCTGCGAAATACCCGCCGTCGGCGTCACATCCGGCGGTCATTTGCGAATTTTCGGTCCGTTGGCACCGTTGACCAGCGAACCCGAGGAGATCGGCTGGGTATCGCATGGATTAGGAGACCTTCCGTCCCCCTCATTTAGGGAGACGCGCCATGCAGACGCGGCGCTGGACCTGCGCGTCACCGCCGGGGAGGAGCCGTTCCTGGTCGCGCGATGGACCCGCGCAAACCTTTTGGCGACGCCTTTCTTCAGCTGGTCCTGGCGCGTTGACCCGCACGAAGGTGATACCCATCCGGTTCGGCTCATTGTCGGGTTTTATGGCGGAAACCCTGAAAGCGCTAGTCTTGGGAGCCAGCCCCTAGCCTTTCTGAGCGGCCCCCTACCGCCCTTCGATCGCGCGGTTTCTATCATTTGGCGCCGGAAAGCGTTGGAAAGGGGAAATTTCCTGGCGGGAACGCCCGTGCCACGCTATGTCGCCCGGAGCGGCCTCGAGAATTGCGGCCGCTGGTGGCAGGAGAACGTCGATTTATCCCTTATATACAACACGTTGTGGCCAGGAGACGATGTGACGGAAACGCAAATCACGTTTGTTGGATTCGCTGCAGACCCGACAAAAACGGTATCCAGCATGGCATTCGGCGACCTTTCCCTGTATCGCTGATCAATAATGCCGATGTGATGTTTCCTGGTGAAGTTTGGCCAAGACCGGTGTAGTTTCGTTCATTCCCGAAAAAGCAACGAATTCATCGCCTTGCCGGAAAACGGTCGATGAGGATAAGGCCCGCGTCCCTATGAATTTATTTTATTCCCTACCCTTTGCCCTTTTATTGAGCCTTGCCGCGACACAGAACGCTTTTGCGCAATCCGCCAGCGAAGCGCTCGATGAGCGGCAACGTGACGAAGTACGGCAGATCATCGGCGAATATTTGCGGGACAATCCGGAAATCATTCTTGAAGCCATTCAGCAACTCCGGGACAGGGAACAGGCCCGGCAGCATGAACAAGCACAGACCAACCTCGTTTCCTACCGAGATCAAATCGAGCGCGACCCGAGTTCACCGGTTGCCGGAAATCCCGATGGAGATGTCACGATCGTCGAATTTTTCGACTATCGCTGCGGGTACTGCAAACAGATGCTTCCGGCGGTCCGCGCCCTTCTGCGCGCGGACAAGAACGTTCGTTATGTCTTCAAGGAATTTCCGATCCTGTCGCCGGAATCCGAAATTGCGGCACGGGCCGCGCTCGCGGCATGGCAACAAAGCCCTCCGAAATATTTCAAGCTCCATACCAAGCTAATGGAGGCCCAGGGCAGCCTATCGGAACGGCAGATCCTTCGTATCGCTGAAACCGTCGGTCTCGATGCGAATCGCATCAAGCAAGATATGAACTCACCGGATATCGGCCGGATTCTCGAAAGCAACAAGGGTCTTGCCAGCCGGCTTGGGATCCAAGGAACACCGGGGTTCGTAATCGGTGATCGGATTGTCCCGGGCGCCATCAGTCCCGAAACGCTAAACCAACTGGTCGCGGAAGCGCGCGGTAACTAGAGTGCCGGAATGACTGACATGTGCATCCCGGCATCACGAACCTGACGTCCAAATGCGTGTTCTTTCCATATTCGGCACCCGTCCCGAAGCCATTAAAATGGCACCGGTGATAAAAGCCCTCGAAGCGGACCCTCGTTTCGACTCGCGCATTTGTGTGACGGGTCAGCACCGTGACATGCTCGATCAGGTTCTTCGCGTTTTCGATCTCCGACCTGATGCCGATCTCGACATCATGCGAACCAATCAAAACCTGAATGACATCACGACTGGCGTCTTAGAAAGGTTACCTGCCGTTTTCGAGAAAATTGCGCCGGACCGCATCCTCGTGCATGGAGACACGACGACCACATTGGCCGCCGCGTTGGCTGGTTTCTATGCCCGGATTCCCGTTGCCCATGTCGAAGCGGGATTGCGAACCGGCGATCTGTCAGCCCCTTGGCCCGAGGAAATGAACCGCCGTTTAACCGACGATCTTTGCGACCTTCATTTTGCACCGACCGATCGTGCCCGGGAAAATCTGCGGCGGGAAGGTATGACGGAAACCGGCATCCACGTTACCGGCAATACGGTGATCGACGCTCTTCTTCATGTAAAATACCGCCTCGACAATGATCCCGCGCTCCTGGCGGAGGCAGATGCGGAAATACCTCGTATCGCCGAGGGGGCGAAGCTTATTCTGGTTACAGGACATCGGCGGGAGAATTTCGGCAACGGATTTGAACGTATTTGCACAGCGCTTGCCGAAATATCTAAACGCGACGACGTTGAAATCATATATGCAGTTCACATGAACCCGAACGTTCGCGAACCGGTCCATCGGATATTGGGAAACAATCCCAGTATCCATTTGATTGATCCTATTTCTTATGTGCCTTTCGTGCGCCTCATGGATCGAGCAGATATTCTGATCACCGATTCAGGCGGCATTCAGGAGGAGGCCCCGTCACTCGGAAAGCCGGTTTTGGTAATGCGCGACGTAACGGAACGGCCAGAAGCGGTAGAGGCAGGAACCGTCCGGCTGGTCGGGACCGATACCGGAAAAATCGTTGAAGAAACCGACCGTTTGTTGGATGACCATGCGGCGTATGAAGCGATGAGCAAAGCCCACAACCCCTATGGCGATGGCCACGCCAGCGATCGCATCCTTGAGGAACTCGCGAATGCCGCGCTTTGACACAGTTTCAGTCATTGGGCTTGGATATGTCGGACTCCCGACCGCGGCCGTCATCGCCAATCGCGGGATCAAGGTCACGGGTGTCGATTCCAATCGAAAGATCGTTGAAGAGATCAATCGTGGCGATGTCCACATTGTCGAACCCGATCTCGACATCCTTGTGCGCAGCGCCGTTACCTCTCAGAAACTCACGGCAGTCAACGAACCAAAAGAAGCGGACGTTTTCATTGTTGCCGTTCCAACGCCATTTACGGACGGACACAAGCCGGACCTGCGCTATTTGGAAGCGGCGACGGTCGCGATGTCGGCGGTTTTGAAAAAGGGAGATCTCGTTATCCTGGAGTCTACCTCTCCCGTCGGCACGACTGAAAAAATTGCGTCCATCATTGGGACTGAACGGCCTGACCTGAAAGTGCCAACGGGTCCGGATTCTCCGGGCGACATCTTCGTCGTTCACAGTCCGGAACGTGTTTTACCAGGCCGTGTGCTCCTCGAGCTCGTTGAGAACGACAGGGTAATTGGCGGCATATCGGATGCGTGTAGTGCCCGCGCGTTGGAGTTCTATAAGCTGTTTGTGAACGGCGAGTGCCTTGTTACCGATGCGCGAACGGCGGAACTGGTGAAATTGACGGAAAACGCTTATCGCGACGCCAACATCGCTTTTGCCAACGAGATCGCCGGTGTTTGCGAGAAAATAGGGGTCGACCCCTGGAGCCTTATCGATCTGGCAAACCACCATCCACGGGTCAACATATTGAAACCGGGCCCTGGCGTCGGCGGACACTGCATCGCCGTCGACCCTTGGTTCATTGTCGACTCGGCGCCCGACGACACACGTTTGATCCAGGCGGCACGGGCGGTAAACGATGCGAAACCAGAGCACGTATTGCAGAAAATCCTCACAGCCGCTTCCGAGCGAAACGCCGCCGCCATCGCTTGTCTCGGTCTTGCCTATAAGGCTGATATTGATGATTTGCGCGAAAGCCCTTCCCTCGCCATCGTGGATATGTTGTCGAACCGGTTCACGGGAGACCTTCTGGTCGTCGAACCGAACATCGATGCGTTGCCGCCCGAGCTATCCGACAACAAATCGATCCACCTATGTTCGCTGAAAGAGGCACTATCCAAGGCCCAAGTTGTGGCGGTATTGACGGATCATTCGGAATTCAAGAATGTCGAACCGACCGACCTAAACGGGAAGCACACGGTCGATACGCGCGGCATCTGGCATAGAAACATCCCCTGATAATTAGGTTTTAGCCTATGACAAAAAAGACGGCATTGATTACCGGGATCACCGGTCAAGACGGCGCTTATTTAGCCGAACTCCTTCTCGGAAAAGGCTATGAGGTTCACGGTATCAAACGACGCTCGTCCTCTTTCAATACGGCCCGTGTCGATCACCTTTACACCGACCCCCACGAAGAAAATGTCCGCTTTTTCATGCACTACGGCGATATGACGGATGCCACCAACCTGATCCGCTTGGTGCAATCGACACAGCCTGACGAGATCTACAACCTCGCGGCGCAAAGCCACGTTCAGGTGAGCTTCGAAACGGCCGAGTATACGGCCAATGCCGATGCATTGGGCACACTGCGACTGTTGGAAGCCATCCGGATTTTAAATCTGGAAGACAAGACGCGGTTCTATCAGGCGTCGACATCGGAACTTTACGGCGCGGTCGCCGAAACGCCTCAATCCGAAACCACCCCGTTCCGACCGCGCAGCCCCTATGCCGCCGCGAAGCTCTATGCGTATTGGATTGCGGTCAACTATCGGCAAGCCTACGGCATCCATGCGTCGAACGGTATCCTATTCAATCATGAAGGGCCGACACGGGGCGAAACATTCGTGACGCGGAAAATCACCCGCGCCGTCGCGGCCATAACGGCAGGCGCACAGGAAACGCTTTTTCTCGGAAACTTGGACGCCAAACGCGATTGGGGTCATGCCCGCGACTACGTCGAAGGCATGTGGATGATGCTGCAACAAGATGAGCCAGACGATTACGTGTTGGCGACGGAGGAATCCCATTCCGTCCGTGAATTCGTCGAACTTGCATTCAAGGTTGCTGACATTTCCATTGAATGGCAGGGCAGCGGCGTCTCGGAAACCGGTGCAGACGCAAAAACCGGACGCACGTTGGTTGCCGTCGACAAACGTTACTTTCGTCCCACGGAAGTCGAGACCTTGCTCGGCGATGCCAGCAAAGCGCATCGCGTACTGGGATGGCACCACAAAACGACCTTCAAGGAGCTCGTTACCGAAATGGTAGAGAGTGATATTGCGAGCTTCGATCGCGCATCACATAACAAGTCCCATGACTGATATCTTCGAAATTCAAGGAAAACGCATTTGGGTGGCCGGCCATCGAGGCATGGTGGGATCTGCTATCGCCCGGCGCCTGGATCGAGAAGACTGTGAGATTCTGAAAGTGCCGCGCGCTGAGGTGGATTTACGCCGGCAGGCTGAGGTCGAAGACTGGCTGGCCGCCAACAAACCCGATGCGGTCGTCCTCTGCGCGGCCACGGTCGGCGGCATTCTTGCCAATCAGACACGTCCAGCCGAGTTCATCTATGACAATACGGTCATCGAAACCAATATCATTCACAGCGCCTACCGGGTCGGCGTGCAAAAACTTCTGTTCATGGGCTCGGCCTGCATTTATCCGCGCGACGCGGAACAGCCCATGGCCGAAGAAGCCCTCCTGACCGGACCATTGGAACCGACCAATCAATGGTACGCTATTGCCAAGATTGCCGGCATCAAAATGTGCCAGGCCTATCGGCAACAGTACGGCTGCGATTTCATCTCGGCACAACCCAACAATCTTTATGGCCCTTACGACAATTTCGACCTAGCCTCCAGCCACGTCATTCCCGCCCTCATGGTCAAGGCGCATCAGGCGAAGCTGGGGAAAAGCAATGGTTTGGAGATTTGGGGAACCGGCACACCGAAGCGGGAATTCCTTCATGTCGACGATTTAGCGGATGCCGCCGTTCACCTCCTCAAAATCTATTCGGATGAGATACAGATCAACATCGGAACGGGCGAGGAAGTCACGATCGCAGAATTGGCTCGTTTGATAGCGGACACCGTTGGATTCGAAGGTGATGTGCGTTTCGACAAAAGCAAACCGGACGGAGCCCCGCGCAAATTGCTGGATGTTCGCCGCATGAAGGGGCTCGATTGGGAAGCGGAAATCGCGCTCGCCGACGGTCTCGCCGAGACCTACCGCTGGTATCTCGAGAACGTCGCCGAGGTTTAGCGACTGTCTAGGATTTGACGGTAGGCACGTATCGCTCTGTCAATATAGTCATCGATCGT
This sequence comes from uncultured Rhodospirillales bacterium, assembly GCA_913055735.1. GTDB lineage: Bacteria > Pseudomonadota > Alphaproteobacteria > Rhodospirillales > UBA2165 > CAJXKD01. The sequence goes on along the minus strand of CAJXKD010000001.1, from coordinate 2,348,530 downwards.
GTAATCCGACCTTACGCGTGCCAATACCGCCTCTGTCATTTTTTCCCGCGTCCCCCTCGTACCGATCAGTTCCGATAGTGCATCGGCCAATTTTTCTACGTCTCGGGCCGGAACCACCCTGCCTTCGATTCCATCGCGAATTATCTCGCCGCCACCGGCCTCTTCCGTGGTAATCACGGGAAGCCCCGCCGCCATCGCCTGAAGCGTCGACAACGGAAAGCCTTCTTCGAGGGACGGTAGGCAGAATAGGTCCGCGCGATTGTATTCCTCGATCAGCGCCGCGCCTCTCAAGGCACCCGTAAAAATGACATTGTCACCAGCCCATTTCCGAGCGAGGTCTTTGATCGCGCCATCGACCGGCCCCACAAGCCGGAGTTCCGGCTGAATAGACGAGCGCGCGGAAATTCTGTCATGTGCCTTCAACAGCCAGGGAACACCCTTCCGAACGCCGACGGACCCGACGAATAGAATACGCGGCCGCTTCTTCACGTTTTCGGGTTTCGGTCCGCCGTATGCCCGCAAGTCGACACCGTAGGGATTAACGTGAACTTTTTGAGCATCAACCCCTCGGTCACGAAACGTGCGGGCGGCAAACGCCGTCGGCACGAAGATTGCGTCGCACCGCTCATATTCTGCAATTTCCCGTTCGACAATCTCGGGCACCGGCGGTGAATACGGGATACCAATTTCCTCATGCGCGTTGCGAAGGACATCCGATTGGTGCGCGATATGGGTCGATCCACGCTCTAATGCCACCTGAATGCCTTTGTCGTGGGCCACCGAAATCGCTTCCAATGTTGCCGAACTCCACCCGACGAGAAGATCGGCGTCTTCCGGGAGATTGCAAGCTGCAAACGCCGCGAATTGGCGCGCGATTGATGCGTCAGGCCGGCTGCCTACCCTCCAGCGATCGAAAAGTCGGCGGCGTGCCTCCAAAATCGGTGCGGTTCTCAAATCTATCCCCGGCTCGAGAAAACGTCCCGCCACCCAAGCAGGATAAGTTGTCAATAATCGTGACAGGTGACCTCGACGAAAAAGACCATTTGCCAATTCAAACGCATGCCATCGGCCGTGAACGGACACAACGGCTCGAAAACCATTGCCACCGGGTGCCTGAAAGGAGCCGTTCATTTTCTCTGGCTTTCAAGCCGCTTCCGCGACTTGCTGGAACGTTTCGACAAGCCGCCGCACGTGAGCGTCCCAACTAAATGCTCCTATCACCCTGTCTCGGCCTTTCTCGGACAAAGTTTGCCGTAAAGCAGGGTCGGCATCCAAACGCAGCAGACTGTCCACCATGCCCGAAACCGAGTAGGGCGCAAAATACAGTGCGGCATCACTGCAAATCTCCCGGTTCACCGGCGTATCGGTAACGACCGCCGGCATTGCCGAACTCATGGCCTCCACCATCGGATGGCCGAACGTCTCGGAAACCGACGGAAATACGAAAACGTCATGCGATGTATACAACTTGGGTAGATCGTCATAGTCGTGGTGGCCAAGGGTTACGGCTCCCCTCTCCACAGCGTCGCTGACGATCGCTTCATCGACGGCGCCGCCACGTGTCGCCGAGAATTCCGCCGGAGACATGGTAATCGTTGCGTGCGCCGGAATTCCCATCCGATTGAGCTCATCAACAGCACGGCACAGCATATTAGGCACTTTGTGAGGGTAATAGACGGAAACATACAGGAGGCGTAAAACACCGTCCTCCCGCCAAGGCCGTTTCGAGGTTCCCGGTTTGAACTTGCCGGCGAGCGTCCCATACGGATTCACGATACATTTGTCCGCCAGGGACGGTTTCCACTGTATGACCATATCCCGCATAGCCGCTGTCGGTGTCATCACACAATCCGATTTCTCAGCTGAAAGCAGCATCAACTTTCGGCGGAAGAACCGGCTGAATGCCGCCTCGACACCCTGTGCCGCCGCCAAGTTGGCGAGATAGAACGGGTCGAATAACCCACCTTCCCGAAGAAGAAGAACTTGCGGGACCGGACTATGTAAAAGGCCGAAGTTCGCCGAAGAAAACAGAACGTCAGGGCTGAATTTCGCAACAATCCTCTGCCACAGCGTTTGTTCCCAAAAAAATCTTCGCGCAGGGCCGAATTCCGAGACGTCTATACGAAAAAGTGACGGCGATTCGTTCGCTTCAAAATCCATCGGCACGGCAATCGTAACGTCCACCCCGAGATCTGGAAGAAATTCCAAAAGGTTCCGCGTATATGTCACGATCCCGCCCTTGCGGGCCGAAAGAGCATTGACGAGCACCTTCATAGGTCGGCTCCGCTGATCCTTGCCCAACTCAAAAAGCCGAGAATTTGCTCGATCCTATCCCGGTGCGTAAATCTGCCGGCGGTTATTTTCGTATGGCCGGCCGCCGCTACCGTCGTCCGGCGCTCTTCCTCCTTCAGCCAGTAGGCGCATTGCCTAGCCAATTCGTCATCTCCCCCGAAATAAGCCGCCTCTTTATCTTCCGCTAAAATAGCGGTGATCTCCGCGTTTCTTTCATGCAACATAAACCCACCGATAGCGGGTATTTCAATTGAGCGGCAGGTTTGCAGATCTCGATTGGATTTTCGCAAAAAACAAAGGTTTATCCGGCTCGCGCAAATCGTTTTTGCGTAGGCTTCGCCATAGACAGGTTTATTTTCTATGGCAAGATTGGCATGACGACCCACCATCCTTCCCCAACCGTTGCCCCAGACGCGCACCTTGTAACCCTGGTCGGCGAGCGCGACTAAGCTTTCCGCACGCGGATGCTCAAACGTTCCAACGAAGCAAATATCCGAACCGTAAAGAGCCCGGTCTTCGGACCCGATGGGAACGGCATGATGGATTGCCGGATCGAACGCGTTGTTGACGAAGAGAACGTTTCTAGCGCCAAGAGCGGGGAGTTCGTCGGGGGAGGCATTGAAGGATTTTGTGGTCACCCATACGTCAAACCAAGGAATGGCGCCTTCGACATACCTCGACCGGTGACGCGGGTTCATCATGTCGTCTTCCGCATACCAGATGAACCCAATATTCGGGTTCCGGCTCTTTATGCTCTGCAAAGTTCGGCCGCGTAACTCGAGAACACGTTCGACCCACAATAAGTCGAATGCTCCGTTCTCAATGGCCGCTACAAGGCGACCGTTAATATTCATACGGTCGACCGGCATTCTCAAACGATAGCGGATACGTTCGTAAAGGCTCGGGCGATCTTCATAGGTTGCCTCTTGGGCAACCGTCGACATGGTTTCGACATAGTGGCCCATGTCCCGGAGCGCCGCGATACGCTGATGCGATCTTGATGAGGCAACCAGTTCGCCGACAACGAGGATACGAAGCGGCTTCACAAAACGTCCCCAATTGCAGCCTTCAAACCGGCAATATCGGCGCCGAAATCCCAGTTCCTTATCCTATCTCGGGCCGCCTCTCCCCGTGCTTTACTTTCGGCGACGACCCGAACCAGCGCCCGGGATAAATCCTGACCGTCCCCGGTAGCAACAATGGCGCCTGTGTTTTCATCGACAAGATCGAACGCCGCTCCACATTGATCCGATGCAATAACCGGCGTGCCACAAGCCATCGCTTCATTGATTGCCAAGCCCCAAGGCTCCCGTTCCGACGCCAGGACAAATACATCTGCGGCGGCATAAATCGCCGGCATCTCGGACTGATTCCGAAACCCGGCAAATACAACGCCAGGCGGAGCCGCGCGCTCCAATTCTCCCCGCAGTTCGCCATCGCCGACATACACGAGGTTTGGCCGTGGCTCGGGCCAATCGGCGTGACACCACGCGTCGAGCAAGAGGTCGGGCTTCTTTCTGGGTGAAAATTTCCCGGCGAACAAAACGATAGGCGCCTCCTCGGATACACCGAGCCTGACGCATGTCGCAGCACGGTTCGCCGCCATCGATTGTTCGGCAAAAAAGTCGTTGTCGACGGCATATGGCATCATGAATATCCGTGATTCGTCGATGCCGTGGCGGAGATAATATTGCCGATTGGCCGAGCCGATTGCTAAGAAACGAGAACAGCGGGAAAATATCCAACGCAGATATTGCCGCTTCAAGACGCCACGCATCCCCGCCCCATCAGGCATCGCCCCTGACCAATTTTCACCCCGCATGAGCACAGGAATTTTCAACTTATGGGCAAGGTACAACACCCTCCTTTGAACACGACCATGCCATCCGTGCAGCCAAACGACGTCGGCAGCCGCAAGACAATCCTTTAGGTTTATTTCGGCGACACAACTGTGACGGTATCCCGTGAGCAGGTCGACATCCCAATCGACGTCTCTGCCAAATCCAGGATCAAAATGACGCCGGCTAGATTTATCGGACTCAAAAATCACATGCAGGTCGATATGATCCTCTGAGGCGATCTTTCGCAATAGCGGCGCCTGATATTGGATCGGGTGACTGACGAAATAAAGCAGGTTGACGCTCACGACGTAACCCGGGCTTGAGCTGAATGGAACTTCCGCTCCAGCGGTGGCGCGATCTCCCGAATGACGATGGCCAATTTATGCGCCGTACTGCGCCACGAAAATGCCTTTGCGCGCTGAATTGACAACTCGCTTAGGCGGCTGCGACATTCCTCGTCCTCGAGCGCCCGGATAATTTTTGCCGCAATATCGGACGGGTCTAGAGGCGAAAATAGGAGTGCCGCGTCACCCACGATTTCCGGCATAGCAGCGACACCGGAACATGCGATCGGCGCACCACAGGCCATCGCTTCAACAAGGGGGTTTCCAAACGTTTCAACGGTCGAGGGGAATACGAACAACCGACAGGTTTGATACAAATCGATGAGCTCGTCCGTGGTTTTGTGCCCTAGAAATTCAACGGCCTCTTCGAGTTCCAATTTCTCAACAAGGCTTTCGATCTCCGTCAAATAGCCGGCATCAACCGCGCGCCCAGCTATTTTCAACCTGATTTGCGGAAATTTCTCCCGGACGATTGCCAACGCGTGGATCAGATTATGAAGATTCTTCTGGATATAGATATCCGAAACGGCGAGCAGGAAATCACGCCGCTGCGTAGAATGGCCGGGAACAAACGCATTCGTAATCCCATGGTGAATGACCGTAACCTTATTGCGTATCTGACGCGGCATCCCAAATGTAAGGGCTTTTTTGGCATAACCCGAAACCGCAACCGCGCGGCGGCAGAACATCAGCGACATCGTCGTCATCAATGCCAATCCGATCCAGTACAGGCGCTTCAACAGCCTGGTTTCCCGGCCGACAACGGCCAGGGAATTTCGGAGGACAATGATTTGTCTTGGAGCCAACAAAGGTCCATAGTTCGCGGGTGAAAGCGTCACATCCACCGACATGACTTTTGCCAAAATCGGTAGCGCCAGCTGTTCCCACAGAAGGTTCGAAAAGAAACCATTGGGATATTCGAGGACATGGGTGTGAACCCGCTCATCCAGGATACCGTATAGTTTGAACTGGTCCTTATGGATAAATAGGTGGATCTCGAAATCCTCCTCCTCCGCCAATAAAGGGAGGATATTCCTCAGGTACGTAACGCCACCACCGCTTTTGGCATGAATACCGTTCACAAGGACCCGTACGCGATCGCTACTCCGGAAATTTCGTGCCACTCTTCATTCCGTCTTCTGGCCTGCTTCTAGCCGTCTTTTAGCTAGTGATAAGTATTTATTATATCATCTATATTCGTCCAATCCACGCGATGTCGCAGCGCGGCATCGATCTCTGAGACCGCCTAGGAAGTTTATGGCCGACAGACCGGAGAAACGGGTTTTGATATTTCGGCGCGGCAGTATCGGCGACACTGTCGTCAGCTTACCGGCCCTGCACGTCATCGCTGAAACTTTCTCCCGTGCAGAACGTAGAATCCTCACCAACCGTCCTGTTATGGATGCGGCCGCCCCTCTCCAAAGCATTGTCGACGGAACCGGGCTCGCCGACGGTTTTTTCCTGATCGCGTCGGATTTAAGACGCCCGGCCGAAATAGTTCGGCTCCACCGTGAAATCCGCGCTTGGCGCCCCGAGGTTCTGATCTATCTTTCAGAACCCTCGACCCCGCTACGGCTCTTCTTTGAAATCTCCTTCTTCCTGAGCTGCGGGTTATTTCGATTCATCGGACTGCCAATCGGGCCGGGCCTACGGCGCTACCGGCAGAAAACTGACCAACTATGGGAATCGGAGAGCGAACGGCTGCTGCGGGGTCTCTCATCCCTTGATACGGGCCGAGATACGGGCAAGCGCGATTGGTCTCTCGCATTTCCGCAGAAGGATAGAGAAGAAGCCAAACAGCGTCTTGGCGATTGGTCCGGTGCAAGCAAATTCATCGCCTTCAGTGTAGGTGCCAAACTTTCGGACAAAGATTGGGGCGATGCCAATTGGAGATCCGTGCTTTCCGGTATTGCCGCGGATCGAGACGATATCGGATTGGCGGCTTTCGGCGCAGCCGAAGACAGCGCGAGGACGCAGGCTTTGCTGGACAATTGGCCTGGCCCATCCCTTAATCTCTGCGGTGCGATTTCGCCGCGGGTAAGCGCGATTATGATGGGGGACGCGATTTTCTACTTGGGGCACGACACTGGCCCGATGCACCTTGCCGCACTCGCCGGTACGAAATGCGTTGCAGTATTTAGTGCCCGCGCCAAGCCAGGTGTTTGGTTTCCCCATGGTGATGGTCACGCGATTTTCTATCCATGGGATTTTGCCAAGCACGTGCCCGCAAAACCTGGCTTTCGCAACGCCGGCAACAGCATCCAGGCCATTGACCCGAAGGAAGTGACGACAGCCTGCCTCTCGCTTCTCGATCAGCACCGGGCAGATATCTCCGCCCCGGATAGTCACGCGTAGGATTTATTGGGATGTGTGGCATTTCCGGACTTATTGGGCTCAAGCCCGTCAACCTCGCGACGCTAGATGCGATGACCAACATATTGGCCCATCGTGGCCCCGACGACGCAGGCACCTGGGCAAGTTCAGACCGTCGGCAGGCATTGGGCCACCGCCGGCTCAGCATCATCGACACGTCCGATGGCGGGCATCAACCGATGGTGCGGGGCGGTCAAGTCGTCACCTTCAACGGCGAGATATACAATTACCTTGAGGTGCGAGAGCACCTCATCGCGGAAGGCGCGGTATTCACGTCGAAATCGGATACCGAAGTCCTGCTCGCTGCCTATCAAATGTGGGGCGATGGCTTCCTCGATGAATTGAACGGCATGTTTGCCTTTGCCATCCTGGATAATGATCGGCACCGGCTGATCTGCGCCCGCGACCGCTATGGGGAAAAGCCCTTCCTGTTCCACGCGAGCGAAACCCGCTTCGCCTTCGCTTCCGAATACAAGGCGTTGCTGCCGCTCGCGGGCGTCCCTTCGAGCATCAATGAGGTGCGCCTATTCCGTTTCCTCGACGATCCGAGCCGCGGCCTCGACGACAGCCGTCAGACGGTTTTCGCCGGTATCCAACAGCTCCTGCCTGGCGAGGTCCTGACGCTTGATTTGAACGATTTGAGCTACTCGATCCGCCGCTATTGGACCCTAAAACCCGATGACAACGTGCGCGGTCTGAACGAGACGGATGCACAAGCGCAATTTCGCGATCTCCTGACTGATTCCGTACGCATCAGAATGCGCAGCGATGTCCCCCTCGGATCGTGCCTGTCCGGCGGATTGGATTCCAGTTCCGTGGTTTGTATCGGCCGCCGACTGGTCGGCGCCGACCCCGTGTACGATACCTTTACCGGCCGCTTCAAGGGGAGCGACCGTGACGAATCCGAATGGGCCGACATCGTCGCGTCCCATGCGCATACCAGGCAGCACATTGCCGATCCAACCCCGGACGGGCTGCTTGAGGACGTGGCCGGCTTTATCTGGACCAACGAACTTCCGGTGGGCAGCACGAGCCAATACGCGCAATGGAGTGTGTTCGAGCTCGCCAAGGCCTCGGGCACCACGGTCCTGTTGGACGGGCAAGGGGGCGACGAATTGCTGGGCGGCTACGAGCAATATTTCGAGGCCTATCTGGCGGCCCTGCACGCGACCGGCGACGACGCCGATATCGGCCAGGAAACCAAACGAATCCGGGATCGCTATCCAGCTGCTCTGCTGACCGGCAAACAACGCTCTCTCCGGCGACTACCGCCGGCCGTCCGGCATCTCGCCGCGGGGCTCTCCGGCAGCGGCAGCGATTTCAAGTTCGGTGTGCGCTGGCCCTTGAGCCGCCGGTTGGCGCCACCGGACGATCCCGGCGCCGACCGGCCGCGTGGGCTCAACCAACTGACGGAAGCCCTGTTCGAAGACAGCTTCCGGACCAATTTGCCGGTTCTCCTCCGCTACGGCGATCGCAATTCCATGGCACATTCCCGAGAAGTGCGGTTGCCGTTCTGCGATCACCGCCTCGCCGAGTTCGTTTTCTCGCTGCCGCCCCGGATGCTGATGGGCGGCGGCCAAACCAAGCGGCTGCTGCGCGGCGCCATGCGCGGCATCGTCCCGGACACCATCCTCGACCGCTGGAACAAACAAGGGTTCGTTCCGCCGCAATCGGATTGGTTCCAAAGATCGCTCGGCCCGCTTGCTCGGGAAATCATCGAAAGCACCGACTTCCGCCAATCGGACATGTGGCGGGCGACATGGTGGCGCTCCGTGCTCAAACGTCACGATCAAGGCGACAATTACGCCGCGAACCTCCTCTGGCGTCCGGTCATCGAAACCTTGTGGCGGCGGCATTTCGTATCGCGCATCGCGGCGATGCCACGTTTGCCGTTTTTCGCCGACTGAACCGATGCGTATCGTTCTGATCAACCATTGTCATCCCGCGACGCCGCATGTGTGCGCCGTGCGGGCCCGCGAATTCGCCCGGGCGCTCGCCCGGTTGGGGCTTGAGGTCGTCCTTCTGACACAGACCCTTGAGGGCCAGCCCGTGCCGATACCGGCTTCAGACTTGGCACAAACGCTCGCGGCACACGACTTTGCCGTCCCGTATTATCTGGCCTGCGCGCCCGTGGGTTTCTCGAGGTTACGCCGTCTTCGGGCCGGACAGCTCCCGGCGCTCATCCGCCGTCCCCTCACGCTTTGGCAATTGCTCGTGCATGGCGGCATGTTCACCGATTGGCGGAACGGTACACAGCCGTATCTTGAGCCCTTGGCTACACAATTCAAACCCGACGTGGTGTGGGCCACCTTCGGCAACACGGACAGCTGGAACATTGCCCAACAATTGGCCCATACGGCGAGATGCCCGTGGATCGCCGACGTCAAAGACCACTGGGACGCGTTCATTCCGGCCCCCTTGCGCGGGATGACCGCGCGGCGCTACCGGGATGCCGCCGCCATGACCGCCCTTTCGAAATCCCATGTTCGAACGTCGGGTCCCTGGTTCGGCCGAACCATCGACGTCGTCTACAGCGGCTTCCCCACCGTCTGGCGGCACGCCAAACCAGAGACGGAAACCCCGGGCTTGCAGATCAGCCTGACGGGCGGCCTATACGACGACGCGCCGCTGCAAGATATGTGCGCCGCCCTCGCCGCCTGGTTCCGGACGTTGAACGAGAGCGACCGCGCCAAGGTGAAACTGGTCTATGCCGGGAACGACGGCGACAAATTGCGCGCCGCGCTGCAAACGGCCGGTGTTCCAATCCCGCTCGACGATCGGGGGTTCGTCTCGTTGGACGATCTGTTCGCCATCTACCGCCGCAGCCGGATCAACATGTTCCTGCGGACGAACCGGGTGTTCCACCACAAGATCCTGGAATTGATCGCGGCGGATCGGCCGATCCTGTGTTATCCGGAGGAATCGGACGAGGCCAAGGACATCGTGGCCGACGTCAGCGCCATGCTGTATTCCTGTGACAGCGTCGCCGAAATTCAACACGCGTTGACGTCGGCCATGGGCCGGCATTTTACCCACGCAGACGGGGCGCGGCTCGACCGCTATTCCTGGGATGCCCAGGCGGAGAAACTTCTCGCGGTGTTCAACAGGGTGGTTAGGCGCTGACCGCTTCCGCCGCCTCGTCACGTGCCCGGTTCGACACCGCGAGGCCAATGACGCACCCCGCCAGATAGCCGGCGGTGCATAGGCCGAGGCCCCAGACATTCACCCCGAGATCGTCGGCATATTTACCCACGCCGAGATCGACCCAGGCAGGCACGATCGCGACGCCGAGCGCGCCTTCAAGCGTCATGATCACACCCAAAGCCAAGCCCGGCCAGAAGGCGAGATGGAAGCTCCACCGCCCGGCGCCCGGCAGGAACGCTAATAGAAAGATCGGCGCCAGGCCCATGACCATAGTGCCGGAAATGGTGGTCGCGGCGATGACCGCCGGGCCCACCTGCGCACCGAGATAGATGGAGAACAGTGGCAGGTTGCCGAGGACGGCAATGATGAGCACGGCGCGGCGGCCGAACCGCATCTGCGCCTCGGTGGGCGTGGCGTCGCGGCCCCGCCAGTCGCGCGCAGCGATCTTGGCGGTGCTGGCGAAGGTGGAATCGAGGGTCGAGCCCGCCGACGTCATCATGATGGCGTTGACGACGAGCAGCATGGGCAAACCGAACGAGGCGGGCACGGCGAGCGACGGGTTGCCGTCAAACCCCATGAGCCGGCCATAGATGCCGATGAAGCCGAACAGGAAGATGAAGCCGCCGGCGATCAGCCCCGCCAGGATGAAGCCCTTGAGCATGACGCGGGGCGAGGTGATGAAGCCACGGTCGGTGAGGACCGGATCGTGGAACGGATAGCTGAACACCTGCACCAGTGCCAAGGCGGCGAAGGTCCAGCCCGCCATGCTCGTGGCACCGTCGATTTCGGGCAGGCCGCGCGCCGCCACCTCGGGCAACACGACGAACAGCACCCCCGCGAGCAGAATGGCGGCGAGGATCATCTGCCCGCCGTCGGTAAGCAGGCTGCCGCGCAGGCCCGCCCGCCAGGTGTAGAACACGGTGAAGGCGGTGACGGCGGCGACGGCGATCCAATAGGCGCCGGAGCCCTCGTCGCCAAAATAGAGACCGGCGACCTTGGTGTTGGACCAGACCTCGTTGAACAGGCGGATGGCGATGGCGGCGACGAACAGCTTGGCGCAGAAGCCGCCGTATTTGCGCGCCAGGAACGCGGGTAGCGAGGCATCGCCGCCGCGCGTGCGGATGATGTAAATCACCACGCCCGCGGTCAAGAAGCTGAGATAATAGAACGCGTACCCCGCCGCGCCCGACAGGCCGAAGGCCTGGGCGAGGCCCGCCGAATTGGCGATGGATTTGGCGAAAATCCAGGAGATGGCGGCGCTCGCCACCAGCAGCCACAGGCCCGGCGCAGTGCCTTTTTCATCGCCGCCGCCGAAGAAGCCGGCGACGCCGACCCGGTGCGGCGCGAGGCGCCAAACAAACAGCCCGTAGGCGATAAGCACGAGCCACGGAAGCGTGCTGGGTAGTGAAGTTGTCATTCCGTATCCCCCAATTCCCGTGTGGGAATAGCGGAAGACATTGGTAACACCAAATCAACTCGGGGTGACAGAACGCACGGGTCGGTGCGCGCCTTTAAACTACCTCGTCCACGACGTCATTCGACAGCACGCCGACGCCCGGCACTTCCACCTCGACCACGTCACCGGGCTTCAGATACTTGGGCGGATCGAAACGTGCGCCCGCGCCCGTCGGCGTGCCGGTAGCGATGATGTCGCCCGGCAGCAGCTTAGCAAAGGTCGACAGATAATTGATGAGATAGCGGAAGTCGTAAATGATGTTGTCCGTGGTGTCGTCCTGGCGCACCTCGCCGTTGACGCGGGTCTTCACCGCCATGTGCTCGATATCGGCGATCTCGTCCAGCGTCACCATCCACGGGCCGATGGCGCCGGTGCTCTCGAAGTTCTTGCCCTGGGTAACGTTGAACTTGGCGTGGCGCAGCCAGTCGCGGATGGTGCCCTCGTTCATGATGGTCACCCCGGCGACATGCTCGAACGCTTGTTCCTTGGGGATGCGCCGACCCGGCTTGCCGATCACCAGCACGATCTCGCCTTCGTAGTCGAGCTGCTCGCTCTCCGGCGGGCGGATCAGATGGCCGTTATGGCCGGTGAAGGAGCCCGGCGTGCGCATGAAGACGCTGGGATAGGACGCGGCATAGGCGTTGTCCTTATATTCCTCATTGCGGTTGGCGTAGTTGACGCCGATGCAGATGATCTTGCCCGGATTGGTGACCGGAATGAGGTAGGTGATGCCCGACAGCGGGATCGTCGCCTCCCCCGCCTTTGCCGCCGCCGCGACGCGGTCCAATGCGTCGTTCTCCAACACCTCGCGCAATGTCGGGAACTCGCTCCCCAGCATGGCGCCGACATCGACCAAATTGTCGCCGTCCACCACGCCATAAGACGTGCGGCCTCGGTATTCGAAAGAGACGATCTTCATTCGGCGGCCGCCGCTTCCAGGAGGCCGGCACGGGCCAGCACGCCGTCGAGGCGCTTCTCCAACTCCGGGGTCGCCGGCATCATCGGCAGACGGTGCTCGTTGGTCGGCATGATGCCGAGCTTCTTCATCATGTATTTCATGGGGATGGGGTTGGTGTCGAAGAACACCGACTGGTTGATCTCGAACAGACGGTGATGGATCTCGCGGCCCTTCAACAAATCGCCCTTCCACACCAGTTCGCACATTTCGGCCAACACGTCGGGGCGCAGATTGCCGACGGCGTTCATCAGGCCGCAGGCGCCGACCGCCATCATGGGGAAGCTCAAATCCTCCAGGCCGACGAACACCTTGAAGTCCTCGCCGAGCGCCGCGAAGCACTGCGAGACGAAGCCGAGATCGTCGACGGCGTGCTTCATGCCGACGAAATTGGGGCTCTTCTCCTTCAGTTCCGACAGGGTATCGATGGTGACGCTGATCGCGGCGCGGCCGGGGATATGATAGATCATCCACGGCACGTCATGGCTTTTGGCGCATTCGAGGTAATACTGCACCAGGCCGCGCTGCGGCGGGCGGATGTAATAGGGCGTGACGATCAGCAGCGCGTCGGCGCCCGCCTTCACTGCGTGATCGGTGAGGGCCTTGGTCTCGGCCAGGGATTGGGAGCCGGTGGCGGCGACGATGGGCACCTTTCCTTTGGCCACCTCCATGGCGACATCGACGGTGCGGTTGCGCTCCTCGACGGTGAGGGTCGAAGGCTCGGAGGTGGTACCGTTGACCAGCACCCCGTGGGAGCCGTTCTCGATCTGGAATTCCACCAGGCGGGCGTACGTCTCATAGTCGACCTCGCCGTTCTTGAACGGCGTGATCAGCGGCGGGATGGACCCTTTCAGGCGTTCGAGACCGGCACTCATCTTATCCTCCTGATATTCCTTGCCCGGGGGCAACCTCGATTGTTCCCTCAGGTGTTAAAGAGCGCCCGCCCCCAAGTCAACGCGGGGGTTTGGGGGTGCCCGCCCAAGAACGGCGAGCCGAGGATTATTGAACCGCACCATCGGTGCGGACGCATTCGAAATGGCCACTCATGACCGTCTTGGTACTGAAGATGGATGGTTTCTCGCCGCGGGTTTCGAATTCGCAGCGAAAGCCTCTTCTTTTCCCCTCCAATGACAGCTTTTCTTCTGCGGCAGCGGGTACGCTCTCAGGAATTGGGCCAGCGCCGCTACGGACCCCGGAAAGACTGAAAAGACTATTGTTGTCGCCAACATAGACATTGATGGTGTCACTGAACGAAGAACATCCGCATAAGATGACTACCGCCAGTGCAATGATAACCGTGGTGCGCATAAGACAATCCCCGCCTAGCTAATTGACTTTTTTTGTCAGACGAACCCTGCTGACCAACGACGGAATTGAAAACGCGATGGCCAGCCTCAACACAAGCTGCATGGGTCCTTCCCGATTTTGTGCTCTTCTCTTTTTGCGAGTTTAAGTCACACTACTCCGGAAGCAAAACGTGTTTCACGCGTCGCCGCGTTTTAGCCTCTTTACGCCTTCTGATAATGGCCGAGGCCGGGGCGGAAGGTTTTCTTGTCGAGGAACTGGGTGAGGCCCTGGGCGCGGCCGTCGGTATCGTCGAGCACCTTGAGCTGATCGCCCTTGGCGTGCAGGTAGTCGGCCGAGGTTTCCCAATCCATGGAGCGGCAGCGGCGGAAGGCGAGCTTGGCCTGCATCATGGTTACCGGGTTCTTCTGCATCAGCAGCTTGGCGAGATCGCGGGTCGCCTTTTTCAATGAGCGTTTGGGCACGGAACTGTTGACGAGGCCGAGGCGCGCCGCCTCCTTGCCATTAAACGTCTCGCCGGTCATGACGTAGTACATGGCGTCGCGCATGTTCATGGTGTCGGCGACCGCCTTGGTGACGTTGCCTGCCGGGATGATGCCCCAATTAATTTCGGAGAGGCCGAAGACGGCGTCGTCCGCCGCGATCGCCAAATCGCAGCCGACCAGCGGCGCGAAGGCGCCGCCGAAGCACCAGCCGTTGACCATGGCGATGGTCGGCTTGGGAAACACGGACATGCGGCGCCATTGCCATTCCTCGGCCTCGCGCTGCGCGCGGCCGACGGCGATGTGATCGGCGGCATCCATTTCGCGGAAATATTCACGCAGGTCCATGCCGGCGGAAAAGGCGGTGCCCGCGCCGGTCAGCACCAACACCTGGCAGCGCGGATCGATCTCCAGCGCATCGACCACGGCGACCATTTCGCGGTTGAGGCCGGGGCTCATGGCGTTGCGCTTGTCCGGGCGGTTGAGGGTGACCCAGGCGATGCCGTTCTCGAACTCGACCAGAACGTTGGTGCCCCAAGGCTCGTTAGCGCGCTTGGCGGGTGCGCGTTTCACGGCAACCTTCCTCGGCGCGGCTTTTTTCGCGGCGGGTTTGCGGGTGGCGGTTTTCTTTGTCGTTCTTTTTGCGGTGGCTTTCTTCTTCGCACTTGGTTTCTTTGGCATGAATTGGGTCCCTCTGGTCAAATGTTGATGCGTTGGGAGAATTGTAGCGGCACGATGGGGTGCCGGAAATGACCGAGGGCAAGTTGTCCGTCAGTTTGTTCCAGCCCCCTCACCCTGTCCCTCTCCCCTTAAGGGGAGAGGGTTGCGTAGGCTTTGCGAGGCGGACGCCGAGCGTTAGCCAAAGCTGGGTGAGGGGGAAAGCGATGTAGGGTGATTCGAGCAGATCAGATGCGATATGCTCCCTCCATGTCCCGAGCAAACAAAGACATCATCAGGGCACGCAGATTGCGGCGCGATGCAACGGACGCCGAGAAACGCCTGTGGCGCGAGCTGCGTGGTTTCCAGGTGAACGGATTCAAGTTCCGCCGACAGCATCCATCCGGTCCCTTTACCGCCGATTTCTATTGTCCGCGTGCCAAGCTGATCGTCGAAGTCGACGGTGGGCAGCATGCGGTTCAAGTCCGCGCGGACGCGGCCCGTACGGCGTGGTTCGAAAACCGGGGATGCCGGGTCATCCGGTTCTGGAACAACGAAGTAATGGGGAACCTAGAAGGTGTTTTGGCGGTGATCCGGGAGAACCTGGGGGAAAGATAGTTTTTCCACCCCTCACCCTCTCCCCTTAAGGGGAGAGGGGACATCGTCGTGACGTCCGCACCAAAAAACCCTCTTCCGAACGGAAGAGGGTCATAAACATCTGGGTGATTTGATTTTCGATTAGTAGCCGCGGTAGCGGTCCAGTTCCTGGGTGAGGGCGGCGTAAAGCTCCTCGCCCTTGGGGTGCTTCTTCACCCAATCCTCGATCACCGGCTTCATCGCCCGGTCCCAGGCGGATTGGGCCGCGCCGTCGGGGAAGAAGAAGTCGTGGCCGTCCATCTTCTGCGCCTGGCTGAGGCGCACACGCTGCCGCGCGAGATGAACCTGGGCGAAGCGCTTGGTCAGGTTTTCGCCCGAGTGCTTGCGAATGATGTCCTGGGCCCGCTTGGGCAACGCGCCGAAGGTCTTCTTGTCCATCACCATCATCACCGGCGCGGCCCCGAGGGGTGCCATGTAATGATGCGTGGCGGCCTCGACGATGCGGTGTTCGAACAGCATGCACCATTCGCCCGTGGCGCCGGCAAGCACGCCGCCGTTGAGGTTCTCGGCCACCGCCGCGACCGGCATGCCAACGGGCACGGCGCCGAGCGCGCGCATGGCGGCGCCGGCAATGGCACCATCGGCGCGCAGCTTCATCCCCTTGAAGTCGGCAATGGCGGCGACCCGCTTGGTGGTGTGAATGGTGTAAGGCTGCGTCGCCGCCAGCAGCGGCACGTAGAAATCCTCATAACCGCGCAGCAAGTCCCGCTCATACAAACGGCGGAACACCACCGACGCCTCCTGGGCATTGTTGGTGGTGGCGGGCAGCTCGATCACTTCGTTGTCGGGGAACCGGCCGGGGGTGTATTCCGGCTGATGCCAGACGATGTGCGCCTTGCCCGTCTCCACCAGCTTCAGTTGCAGCCGGGGATTGCGCCCGAGATCGCCGCCGGGATGGGTATCGATGCGGATCAGCCCGGCGCCGTCGGTGTTGATGGCCTCGGCCCAGGGGCGGATCACCTCGGTAAAAACGGCGTCCTGCTGCGAGCCGAAATAGGCGAGCTTGAGGACGGCGGCACCCCCCGAATACTCCTGGGCGCGCGCAGGATTGGAGATAAACAGGAACAGCGCCATGAAGATGGAGGTGGTAAGCACCAACAGCGCCGCCAGGCTCGGGAAGATCCTTCCGAAAAATGAGGTATCCCCGTCCAAATAGCTGTATCGATGAGATCTTCTTCTCACGTCTTCGGCCTCCTTGGTCCAGCGTTAAAGCCGATTTCGGGGTCTTTTTCTAAGACCCGCACTTCTATCGGCCCAGCTCTTGCGGCTTGCCAGATCCGGTCCCGGCCGGCACGCCCCCCAATGGCTATTTGCCATTTTCAGGCCCTATTCTGGGCCTTTAAGGGAGCGTTAATCTGTGATCAAAATCACATCATTCGCCCGAGTCTCCGGACCGGCTGCGTAAAGCCGCTCCACCAAGGAGGCACGCCGCGCCAAGACGGCACGCTGGTTCAGGTAACCCTTATCGGTGATCTCATGGCCACTCACAGACGGTGCTTCGGTCATGATCATCAAGCGCCGTATTTGACGGCTGCTTCCCCTTGCCCCTTGGTTATATGTTGATATTTGGTTAGCAAGGAGAGGCTTCAATGCTGGGTTGTGTAAAAATTTGGTTAACGGCGTCGATTCCGCAATGCCGAGAGCCTTGGCACAGGCGGCCTCGTTCAAAAACAGCAGAAGTCCAAGCTCGGCGCGGCCCTCGCCGGTGACGGCGGCGTCCCGGGCATAGGGCGCCAGGGCGGCCACGGCCTCGATCCGGACGGTGCCGGTCTGGACCCAGGTGCCGGTGTTGAGCTTGAAGTTTTCGGTGATCCGGCCATCGAAAACCAGGCCCTCCTCTGGCCGGAGGGGATCGGCGAAACGGACGGCATCGCCCATACGGTAGAACCCCTCGTCATCGAAGGCCTTAGCATTGGCCTGGGCCGTGGTTTCGTCATCGCCGAGATAGCCCGGGGTGACGTTGGGCCCCTTCACCCGCATTTCGAGCTTTTCGGCGGTGGGGGCGAGCTTGATCTCCACCCCCGGCAGGGGCAGGCCGAGGTTGCCCGGCACCTCCGATGGCCAATGGCAGAGGATCGAGGACGGGGTGGTTTCGGTGCTGCCGAGGGACGACAGGAAAGGCAGCCGCGCGCCGACGGCGGCGGCCGAGACGGCATCCAATCGCGCCTGCAAAGGCGCCGGCATGGGGGCCGCCGCATAGAAGATGAAGTCGATCTTCTCGAACAAATGACGGGCGAATTCGGGATCGTCCTCCAGGTACGGGCACAAGGTCTCATAAACCAACGGCACGTTGTGCATGAAGGTCGGCTGCACGTCGCGGAGGTTCCGAAGCGTCGTCTCGAACTGTCCCGGGCGGGGGCTGCCGCCGTCGATATACAAGGTGCCACCGCAACGCAGGATCAGGTTAACGTTCTTGTTGCCGCCGGCGACGTGGTTCCAGGGCAGCCAATCGACGATGACCGGCGGATGATCGTCGAGCACCGGCAGAACCTGGGCGACGGCGGTAACGTTGGCGCACATCATGCGCTGGGTGGTCATCACCGCCTTGGGCATGCCGGTAGAGCCCGAGGTGAACAGCAGCTTCACCACCGTATCGCCGGTGACGGCGTCATAGGCGGCGGCCAAACGCTCATCCGGTTCAGCCGCTTTCAGGTCCTCGAACGGCATGTCGCCCTGGCCCGGGTCGCTGGACACGCGGATCACATTTTCAGCGACGAGTTTGGTGGCAAGCGCCTCCAGCGCCTTGGCGTAGCGGCCCGCGGACGGCGTATAGATCAGCCCCGGCTTGACCATATCGAACACGTATTTGAGCTTGCCGAAATCGTCCGACAGGAGGGAATAGCTGGGCGAGACCGGTGCGAAGGGAATGCCCACCTGCATGGCGGCAAGCATGAGCACCGCCATGTCGAGGCTGTTTTCCCCCAAGGTCATGACAGGGCGGTTTGCATTGAGACCCAGATCGAGCAGCGCTTGCGACACGCGGTCCACGGCCGCGCGCATGTCGGCATAGGTGAGACCACGCCAGTCTCCGGGCCACTCTCCTTGCGGATCGCGCTCGGCGAGGAACAATCGGTCGGGCGCGGTCGCCGCCCAATGGCGCAGCCACTCCGACAATTGGGTAGGATAGGAATCGAGTTCGTAGCCCGAGCGCAGAATCAGGGTGCCGTCGCGGCGGCGCTCGATTTCCAGCGCGCGTTCCGCGAAGTGGGTGTCACGGTAGGGAATGTCCCTGATGTCCGTCACATCCGGCTTTTGGCCATCCACCGTTCGTCCCTTCCCCTAGGTGGCCGTTCCCTATTCGCCGTGAATCTTGTTCTCGTTATGCCACGGCGGTGGCGTGCATCGCCTTGAGCTTGAGTTTGTCGATCTTGCCGGGGCCCTTCTTGGGGAGCTCGTCGAGGATCTCGATCTCCTTCGGCACTTTGTATTTGACCAAATTGTCCTTGCAGTAGGCCATCAATTCATCGACCGACACCGTTTGACCCGGCGCCAACGCGACATAGGCCTTGATTACCTCGCCCGAGAAATCGTCGGGCACGCCGACGGCGGCGGCCTCGACGACGGCGGGATGATTGACCAAAACCTCGTCGATCTCGCGCGGAAACACATTGAAGCCGCCGACGATCACCAATTCCTTCTTGCGGTCGACCAGGAACATATAGCCGTCCTCGTCGAAATAGCCGATGTCGCCGGTATAGAGCCAGCCGTCGCGGATGGCGTTCGCCGTTTCCTCGGGCCGGTTACGGTAGCCGATGGTGAACTGCGGTCCGCGCACGCGTATCTCGCCGCGTTCGCCCTGGGGCAGCACCTTGGTACCCGTCTCCAGATCGACGATATCGATCTCCGTGTTGGGCGGCGTGACGCCGGTGGAGAGGCGCTTCTTCACCCCCTCCGTGGGGTTGTTGTTGATGGGCGCGCCCTCGGACATGCCCCAACCCTCGACGATCTCGTTGCCGGTGCGCTCGTACCAGCGGCGCAGCAGCCCTTCCGGACAGGGCGAGCCGCCGGCGAGGCTATACTTCAATGCCGAGAGGTCGGCGTCGGGCATCTTCTCCGATGCCAAAAGCCCCAAGAAGATGGCGGCGGGTCCGCCGGCGAAAATGGTGACCCGGTGGCGCACCAGCTGGTCGATAACAAAATCCGGGCTGTATTGCGGCACGATCACCTGGGTCGCGCGCAAATAAAGCGGAATGACCAAAGTGAAATGATGGCCCCAGATATGGAACATGGGCGCCACGTTGAGGATAGTTTCGGCACCGAAGCGGAAGTTCCATAGCGGCAGGGTCTGACGGCAGAACCAGATCATGGAACTGTGGATATGTTCGGCGCCCTTGGGCTGCCCCGTGGTCCCGCCGGTGATGAAGATTGCGGCGCGGTCCGTGGGCGCGGGCAGATCGGCCGGCAATTTTTGGCTATCGTCGTCCACCCATTGCCAGATATCGAGACCGCTCTCGCCTTCATTGGTCCCGACAATCTCGACGCGGGGCACGCCGGCCTCGGCGGCGAGCGCCCGGGCGCGCTTGGCAAACTGCGGCGAACACAGGATCACCGTCGGATCAACATCGGTAAGAAGGGGAATGATCTCGCGATCGGTGAGGTTGGGATTGAGGGGCGAGCCTTGCAACCCGGCGGCGAACGCCCCCATCTCGGCAACCGCCATCTCGATGGAGTTGGCCATGATCAGACTGGCCCGGTCGCCTTTCTTGCAAAAGCCCCGCAAAAAGCCGGCCATGCCCGCCACCGCGTTGCGGTATTGAGCAAAGGTGACGCTTTTGTCCTCGCAGATCAGCGCGGTGCGGTCCGGCAGATCGTCGGCGGCCGCGTCAAGCGCGTGAACGATGGTCGGGTAATCCGGCAGATCGGCCGGAATCTCACAAGCTGGTCTTCCCACCTGCATGGTGTTGGTCGTCCCCAAAGATCTGTTTCGGCGCCCGAAAGCACTTCTCGTTGGCCGCTTCATAGCGCACTATTCGGTCCGCGTCTGCCCCCCAGATCGGCCAGCGCACCCCGCGGATTGGGCCATGTCCCATCGGGAAACGCAAGACCTGCCCCGGCACCCGCCCGAGGTGATGGTTTCGGGGCGCCGAATGCGCGATAATCGGCGCAAAATAAGGAGGACTTCATGGCGCTTGACGTGAAACAGTTGGGCGAGACCTTTTTCGCCGAGGTGACCGGCGTCGACCTGACCCGCAAGCTGGACGACGATACCTACCGCGAGATCAACGGCCTGCTGCTCCAGTACGGCGTGCTGCTGTTTCCCGATCAGCGGCTGACCGACGAGGCGCAAGAAGTGTTCAGCGAATGGTACGGCGAGTTGGAGGTCACCTTCAACGACGACGAAAAATTCACCGCGCACCTGTCCAACGTCGATGAGGACGGCACCATCCGCGATCCCAACTCGCGGCAATCGTCGTTCCTGCGTGCCAATCAACAGTGGCATTCGGACAGCACGATCTTTCAAGCGCCGGCACGGATCTCTTTTCTATCGGGACGCGAAGTGCCGCCGGTTAGCGGCGAGACCGAATGGGCGGATTTGCAGGCCGCCTGGGAAGCCCTCCCCGAGGACCGCAAACAGGAACTGGATGGGTTGATCGTCGAGCACGATTTCCAGAACTCGCGGATCAAGGCAGGGCACAAATTCGACGAAGAACAGCGCAAGCGCTGGCCGCCCCTGCCCCATCCGCTGGTACGCACCCATGAGGAGACCGGCAAGAAGGCGCTTTATGTCGGTTCGCAGGCGACCCATGTCGTCGGCTGGCCGCGCGACAAGGGCGAGGCACTGATCGAAGAACTGTTGGCGTTTGCCACCCAGCCGCGTTTCGTCCACACCCACACCTGGCGGCAATACGATTTCCTGATGTGGGACAACCGCCGGGTCAATCATCGCGGCCGCCCCTGGGACGAAGCCAAATACCCCCGCGTCCTACACCGCACCACGGTGAAAGGCACTGGCCCGACCATGGAAGGCGACAAGCCGGTCGACGAATATGCGCGCGAACAGCAAGTCCACGCCCTTGCTTTCCTATCGCGGGATCAGCGCGCGGCGTAGTTTTATTTAGACGTTCATGCCGCCGTCGGCGTGGAAGACGCTGCCGGTGGAGAAGCTGCTTTGGTCGGAGGCCAGGAATAACACCATCTTGGCCACTTCCTCGGGCGAGCCGTGGCGGCCCATGGGGATATGCTCATTGAGGAATTCGGTGCCGTCGCGGCCGACGATCTTGCCGAGGCGATCCTCCACATCCAGTTGGAAACTGTTGTCGATGGGACCGGGCGCGATGATGTTGGCGCGGATGTTCTGCGGCGCCAATTCCTTGGCCACCGTGCGCATCAGCCCGACCAGCGCGTGTTTCGACGTCGCATAGCCGACGATGCCGGGATCGCTGGTAAAGCCGACGATCGAGGAGGTGAAGATAATGGAGCCGCCTTCGTTCATGTGCGGCACCGCGTGGTGGCAGGCGAGGTAGGACGCCTTCACGTTCACCGCCATCACCGCGTCAAAGACTTCTTCGGGGTACATATGGATGGGTTTGATGTCGCCGACGATGCCCGCGTTGCTGAACAGCACGTCGATCTTGCCCCATTTGGCGACGGTTTCGTCGACATACCGCTTCACGTCGCCGCTCTCGGAGACATTGGCCGCGCACGTGGCGACATTGTCGCCACCCCCCAGGGACTTCGCCGCAGCAGCCAACTTGTCATCGTCGCGATCGACGAGCATCACCTTGCCGCCTTCGCCGACGAAGGCCGCCGCGCTGGCCAAACCCAAGCTGCCGGCGCCGCCGGTGACGACGCACACCTTGCCGTCCATCAATCCCATAAAACCCTCCCCTGGTGTTCGTGTTTTGGTGCCTTTTAGAAACGACCGAAATCGTATTGATGCGCTGCGTCCGGCTTCGGACCGACGGACCCTTCGGGTTCATCCGCCTTGCGGAAATTCATCTCGATGACGACGCCGTTGGGGTCGCGGACAAAAAGCTGCCACAGGCCCGAGGTCGTGATGTCGTTTTCACGGTAGTCGACGTCGTGATCGATAAGGCGCTGCTTCATCGCGTCATAGCCGGTGGCATGCACCGCCAGATGATCGATGGAGCCGGTGATCGGTTCGCGCGTTTGGTCGGGTCCATAGGCGCCGTCACCCGCCAGGATATGAAGCTGGGTCTTATTGAAATCCAGCCACGAGCCCGGCACGTGCATGGGCGGGCGCAGCGGCGAGAACGTCATCTCGAGAACTTCGGAATAGAACTTGTTGGTCGCTTCCAAATCCATGGTTTTGATGGCGACATGGATGATGTCGGTGATGGGCATGGGAATGCTCCCCAATGATGTTTTGTGCCGCATTTAGGGCGGTGATTTGGCGCAATCCTATCACGCCATCCGAAATCGTGACAAACGCGCAGGGCCCCGGTATAGATGAAGATAAGAATGCCGAAAAATCGGTCCAGGCTGGATGTTGCAGGGAACGCAAACTCTCCTTTGTTTTCGGGGACCCCCTTCCGTTCGGCGCATGGCCGGAACGCAGAAAACCTGCTAGGTATGTCATCAAGGGGTGCCGCTGGGAATGCCCAGTAAACGCATCCGGTATCAATACGCCCCGGAACCCTGTTTCGGGAACGGCGTGAAACGCGAGGGAGGAATTCGCTTAATGCCACAAATACGTATGACTGTGAACGGGAAGGAAGTATCCGGGGAGGTCGAAGGCCGGACGCTTTTGGTACAGTTTCTGCGGGACCATTTGGGCCTGACGGGGACGCATGTGGGCTGTGACACGACCCAGTGCGGGGCGTGCACGGTGCATGTGAACGGCCGGGCGATGAAGTCGTGCACGCTGCTGGCGGCCCATGCCGACGGGGCGGACGTGACCACCATCGAGGGTCTGGCCGACGGCGACACGCTGCACCCGATGCAGGAAGCCTTCCGCGAGCATCACGCTTTGCAATGCGGCTTCTGCACGCCGGGGATGGTGATGAGCGCCATCGGCCTGGTGAAGGACAATCCGAAGATGAGCGAGAAGGACGTGCGCCACGGTCTCGAAGGCAACATCTGCCGCTGCACGGGCTACCACAACATCGTGGAAGCCATTCTCGATGCGCAGACGAAGATGGGGGCTTAATCCATGTACGATTTCAATTATCAGCGGGCCAGTTCCCTCGACGACGCCAAGTCCAAGTTCTCGGGCGCCGACGATGCGCGCTACATGGCGGGCGGCATGACCTTGCTCCCCGTTCTCAAGCAGCGCCTCGATCAGCCCTCCGATGTGGTCGATCTCGGCTTCCTCGATGACCTCAAGGGGATCAGTGAGGACGGCGGCAACCTCGTCATCAAGGCGATGAGCGTACATCATGCGGTCAACACCTCGGACACAGTGAAGTCCAAGATCCCCGCTCTCGCCCATCTTGCCGGCACCATTGGCGATCCCATGGTACGCAACCGGGGCACCATCGGCGGCTCTCTGGCCAACAACGACCCGGCGGCGAGTTATCCCTCCGCGGTTCTGGCCCTCAATGCCACCGTGCACACCGATAGCCGTACCATCGCCGCCGATGACTTCTTCACCGGCATGTTCGACACGGCCCTCAACGAGGGTGAGCTGATCACGAGCGTCTCCTTCCCCATCCCTGAGAAGGCGGGCTACTGCCATTTCCCCAACCCGGCGTCGCGTTATCCCATCGTCGGCGTGTTCGTGGCCAAGACCGCGGACGGGCCCCGGGTGGCCGTCACCGGCGCGGGCGCGTGCGTGTTCCGGGTCCCGGAGATGGAGCAGGCCCTGGCGTCGAACTGGTCGGCGGATGCGGTGGCGAACGTCAAATGTTCCGCCGACGGGCTCAACGAGGACATCCACGCCAGTCCCGAATACCGCGCCCATCTCATCACCGTCATGGCCAAACGCGCCATCGAAGCAGCCGGGTAAGGCTGTAAAGGCGTAACAGAGAGGAAATACCAGAAATGGCTTCGCAGTTTGGAATTGGACAGCCGGTCCGCAGGAGCGAGGACAAGCGCTTCCTGACGGGACGCGGCACTTATGTGGATGACATCAACCTTCCGCGTCAAACCCACGCGGTGGTGGTGTATTCACCGCACGCCCACGCCGACATCAAATCCATCGACACCTCGGCCGCCAAAAGCGCGCCGGGCGTGCTGCTGGTGCTGACCGGCGAGGACGCCCAGGCGGACGGTCTCGGCGGATACGGTCAGGCATTAATGCCCGAAGACGTCGGAGGCCCTCCCGGTTTCCGCACGACACGCCCCGTCCTGGCCACCGGCCGGGTGCGTCACGTCGGTGAGCGGGTCGCCTTGGTCATCGCGGAAACGGAAGAACAAGCCCGCGACGCGGCGGAACTGATCGAGATCGATTACGCGCCGTTGCCGGCCACCGTTCTCGCCGAGGACGCGGTCAAGGACGGCGCGCCGCTGGTCTGGGACGGCGCCGAAAACAACCTGTGCTTCCCGTTGATGATGGGGGACGCGGACGCCACCGAAAAGGCCATT
Source organism: uncultured Rhodospirillales bacterium (assembly GCA_913055735.1). Lineage (GTDB taxonomy): Bacteria > Pseudomonadota > Alphaproteobacteria > Rhodospirillales > UBA2165 > CAJXKD01. Next base: position 2,323,538 of record CAJXKD010000001.1, on the reverse strand, counting down.
GCCTCCGCCCATTACGTGGCAAAGGTCCACATCTACAATAACCGTCTGACCACCAACCCCATGGAGATGCGCGGCACCATCGGTGACTACAACCGCGCCATGGACGAATACACGCTGTACACCAGCACCCAGAACCCGCACGGCGTGCGGGCCGAGGTCGCCGGTCATATCCTGCACATGCACGAGACCAAGCTCAGGGTCATCGCCCGCGACGTAGGCGGCGGTTTCGGTCTCAAGGGCGGCGTGTTCCCCGAGGACGCGCTGGTCGTCTGGGCGGCGGGCAAGCTCGAACGTCCGGTGAAATGGGTCCCGAGCCGTTCGGAAGCCATGATCCTCGACGATGACGGCCGCGATCAAACGCTCGACGCGGAAATGGCGGTGGACAAGGACGGCAAGATTCTGGCCATGCGCTGGATCGCGCTCAACAACCTCGGCGCCTATGTGGTCGGGCCGGGCGCGGTTGTGCCCATGTTCGCGCTCGGCATGTCGCAGGGCGTCTACAAAATCCCGACCATGCTGGTGGCGACCAAGGCCGTGTTCACCAACACGCCGCCGACCACGCCCTATCGCGGCGCGGGCCGTCCCGAAGCGACCTATACGATCGAACGCCTCATGGATGCCGCGGCACGCGGCATCGGCATGGACCCGGCGGAAATCCGAAAGAGGAACTTTATCCAGCCGTCGGAATTCCCATTCGAGACCCACACCCATCAAATCTACGATTCGGGTGACTATGCGACCGCACTCGACAAGTGCCTGGAGCTTTCCGACTACAAGAACTTCGCCAAGCGGCGCGCGGAAAGCGAAAAGGCCGGCAAGAAGCGCGGGCTCGGACTTTCCTACTACATCGACAACACCGGCATCTTCAACGACCGCATGGAACTGCGGTTCGATCCGTCTGGATCGCTGACCATTGTTGCCGGCACGTTCTCCCACGGTCAGGGTCACGAGACAACCTACAAGCAGATCGCCTCCGATTTGCTCGGCGTGCCGTTCGAGGACATCAAGCTCGTTCAGGGCGACACGGCGGCCGTTTCCTTCGGGCGCGGCACCTATGCCTCGCGAAGCGCGCATGTGGGCGGCAGCGCCCTCAAAGCGGCCGCGGAAGCGGTCATCGAGAGCGGCAAGAAGTTCGCCGGCATGATGCTCGAAGCGGGAGAGAGCGACCTCGAGTTCGTCGACGGGCTCTACAAGGTGACGGGCACCGACAAGGCGATCCCGATGACCGAAGTGGCCAAGTTCGCCTACATCCCGGCGGGTCCGCCCAGCGAATTGGGCACCGGCCTGGAAGGCGTCGGCAACTTCGCGACCACCATGTCGAGCTTCCCCAACGGGGCGCACGTCTGCGAGGTGGAGATCGATCCCGACACCGGCAAGGTGGTGATCGACCGCTTCTTCGCCGTCGACGATATGGGCAACATCATCAATCCGTTGCTGGTCGCGGGCCAAATCCACGGCGGCATCGTCCAAGGGGTCGGCCAGGCGCTGTTGGAAGACATGGTCTATGACCGCGAAAGCGGCCAGTTGTTGAGCGGATCGTTCCTCGACTACGCCATGCCGCGTGCCGACGACGTGCCGTCCTTCCAGATCGGCATGAGCGAAGTGCCGTCGCCGTCCAATCCGTTGGGCGTCAAGGGTGCGGGCGAAGGCGGCACCGTGGGCGCGACGCCGACGGTGATCAACGCCATCGTCGACGCCCTCGAATCCGCCGGTGTCACCAACATGGAATTGCCGGCGACACCGGAGCGCGTTTGGCGGGCACTTTCGAAAGCGGCTTAAACCAAACCATTCCGCAAGATATTCCGTTGGGCCGATGGCTGTTTCCTTGACAAGCCATCGGCCTTAGCGGAACTTGTAACCAGCGACGGCTCCCCCACGGGGAAGCAAGAGGGAACACGGTGAAATTCCGTGACTGCTCCCGCAACTGTAAGCGGTGAGGAACGTTCCACGCATGCCACTGGGCAGCTTAGGCTACTTGGGAAGGCGGGGCGTATCCGGTGATCCGCAAGTCAGGAGACCTGCCGTCGCGAGCATCACCCTGCTGCCGGGGCGGGAAGACCGGGCAGAGCGGCGAAACCGCGATAGGTGATGTGTCGTGCATCACAAAGCGGGGGACGCCGTGACTTTCCAATCTCTTTTCCACACCAGAATTGTCTTTGCTTCGATCTTGGGCCTTGGCGCAGCTTGGGCGGCTCCCGCTACCGCACAAACCCCAACCACCTTGGAAGATATCGTCGTAACCGCGACGCGAACGCCGACCGAACGCAATAAGCTCGGCAGCTCCATCACGGTGATCACCGCCGGCGATCTTGAACGCATGCAGTTACCGTCGGTCGCCGACGTGCTGCGCCGTACGCCCGGCCTCAGCGTGCAACAGAACGGTCCGACGGGCAGTTCCGCCGAGATCAAGTTCCGCGGCCTCGAGGAGGAACATACGCTGGTGCTGATCAACGGCGTCAAACAAAACGATCCCGGCACCACGCGCGCCGCGTTCAATTTCGAACACCTGCTCACCACGAATATCGAGCGCATTGAAATCATCCGGGGGCCGCAAGCCACCCTGTACGGCTCGCGGGCCAACGGCGCGGTGATCAATATCATCACCAAGAAAGGTGCCGGCGACGTTTCCGGCCAGGTGAAAGCGGAAGCGGGCTCCAGGCGCACCGGCCTGTTGGCCGCCAATGTCGGCGGCGGCGGCGCCACCGGTAGCGGTATGGGATTCGATTACGCCCTTTCCGGTACAGCTTTCTCCACGGAAGGGTTCTCCGCCGCCAACGAAAACCGTATCCCTCCAGGCTTCGACCGGCCGACGGAAAATGACGGCAGCCAGTCCTTCTCTGTCGGGTTCAACGGCGGACTGCGTCCGACGCCAGGGACGGAACTGCGCGCGACCCTTGACCACTCGGCACTCTATAGCGAGTTCGATCGCGTCACCTCACGGCGGGCGGTCGACGATGACCGGACCAAGGATAAAGAGGTCACATCCTATTCCATGCAGGGGCGCTATGATGCTCTCGGCGGAGCGCTCGAAAATCTGCTCACCCTGTCCGGTACCGACACGCACATTCGCCGCACCGACGATCTCGCTTTCAGCTTCGGCGCAGATTCCTGGTACCGCGCCGTCGACTACAAGGCGTCCTACTACCTCGATGACGATAACGTGTTGACGGCGGGTGCCGGCCTCGATCAGGAACGGTATGCCAGCCTCAGCGGCGGCAGCACGGATCAGCCGAATGAATCTCTCGACCGGCGCAAGGTCCACAGCAATCTATTCGTTCAGACACAAAACGGGTTTTTCGACCGGCTGTTCGTGACCGCCGGCATCAGCTTCGACAGTTTCGACGGTGTCCACGACAATCGCTTCAACGGCGAATGGACCTATCGCGCCGGCCTTTCCTATGACGTCAAGGAAACCGGAACCGTGCTCAGGACGAGCTATGCTACCGGTTTCGCGGCGCCAACCCTCGCCCAGCTACACGAATATCCCAACAAAACAATCCTCAGCCCGGAAAGCACCAAATTGTGGGACGCCGGGTTCGAACAATCGCTGTGGAACAATCGGGTGACCTTGGGCGCCACCTATTTCCGCAACAAGATCGACGATCAACTCGTTTTCATCAGCACGACCGATGGCTGGACCAACCGCGACCGCATGAAAAGCCAGGGCTTCGAGGATAGCGTTTCGGTCCTCGCCTACGACCAGGGCGGCAAGCGCCTCGAGCTGTCAGCCAACCACACCTACACGCTCACCGCCGATCAGGACGGCACCGAGATCGACCGGGTTCCACGCCACCGGGTCAATTTCGCCGTCGATTACGGATTCCTAGACGGCAAGGCGTCGCTGCGGCTCGACGGTGAATGGGAATCCGATCATAAGGATTTCTATGGGTCATCGAGTAATTCCGGCATCACCTATCTCGGTCAGCATTGGCGCTTCGATCTGGCCGCGGCCTACCAGGCGACGGAACGGATCAAGCTGCATGGCCGGATCGAGAATATCCTAGACGTCGATTACGAAAGCGCGGCGGGTTTCGCCTCCGCACCGTTTGGTGTTTTCGCCGGAATGACGGTATCGTTCTAAACGCAAACGGGGGCAATACCGCAATGCGCGACGTGTGGCAGACAGTTCTGGGAGGCGCGATGGTGGCGTCCGCCCTATGCGCCCCGACCGTCGCGACGGCGGACGCCCCCGCCCGCGTGATGTCCATCGCCACCTGCGCCAACCAGCTTGTGCTGGCGCTCGCCGATCACGCACAAATCGTCTCGCTGTTCAGGGGCGCCGGCGATCCGCGCATCTCGTTCCTGTATGAACGGGCGGAGGGTATCCCCCTCAATCGCGGCGCCGCGGAAGAGGTCATCGCCGCGGAACCCGATCTCGTTTTCAGCGGCCAGTTTGACCGGCGCACTACCAAGTTTCTCGAGCGGTTCGGTGTGCGTGTCGTGCGCCTGCGCTTCCCCAAGACCATCACCCAAGTGAAACAACAGGTGCACGAGGTCGCGCAGCTTCTCGGCCATCCCGAGCGAGGGAAACAACTGGCAGGGGAGATCGACGCCCGGATCGACGAAGCGCGATCCCGCATCGGTTCGGTGCGGCCCGTCGGCGTTGTCTATCGCGGCAGCGGGTTCTCTTTCGGCTCCGATACTCTCGTTCACGCCCTATTGGCGGCGGGCGGCATCGATAATCTTGCCGCCAAGATGGGCTACAAGCGCGCGGACTATGTGCCGCTCGAGATCCTGGTGGCAGGCCAACCCGACCTGTTACTCGACGACACGATCCGCGGCCCGTTGCGGCCCCGCGTCGGCGCCGAGATCGTCCGCCATCCCGCCATCGACCGGGGATTACCGACGGCGGGCCGCGCCGAGTTTCCCGTTGCCTATTGGCTGTGCGGCGGCGCTTCCACACCCGCCGCCATCACCGCGGCGAACGACATTGCGCACACCTTCCAAACACGAGCCATTCAATCACGAGCTGGGCGACCATGAGCACGCCGGAACAACGCGCCGCCTCGCGTATCACCGGCACGCGTCTTCGTGACGCGGCCTTGCTGTTGGTCCTGTCCGCGGTGGTCATCGCGCTGTCCGGCATCTCGTTGATAACGGGAGAGGTAAGCATCCCCGTCACCGCCCTGTTCGATACCAGTAACAGCCCGGCGGCCATCATCGCCCAGGAGATCCGCTTGCCCAGGGTGCTGTTGGCCATCGCCGTCGGTGCGACCCTCGGCCTATCGGGCGCCGCCTTACAAGGATTGCTGCGCAATCCGTTGGCCGAGCCCGGCATCATCGGCGCATCGTCCTCGGCGGCACTTGGCGCGGTGCTGGTTCTTTATTTCGGTCTTTATGATCTCTTCCCGTTTGCGTTGCCCGCCGCGGCGGTCGCCGGCGCGCTCCTTGCCATCGGTTTTCTGTTCGCCCTTGCCGGGCGCGATCCCGGCGTGCTGACCCTGATCCTCGCGGGCATCGCGCTGTCGAGCCTGACAAGCGCGCTGATCTCTCTCGCCATCAACCTGTCGCCCGATGCGCTTTCGGCTTCGGAGATCGTTTTTTGGCTGCTGGGATCGTTGAAGGACCGCAGCATGGACCACTTTTATCTCGCGCTGCCCTTTATGGTCCTGGGCACGATCCTGTTGCTGTCATCCGGACGCGCCCTCGACGCCCTCACCTTGGGTGAAGACACCGCCGTCAGCCTGGGCTTCGATCTCCGCCGCCTGCGGGTGCTGCTGATTACCGGTACGGCACTCGCCGTCGGCGCGGGTGTTGCGGTCGCCGGGGTTATCGGTTTCATCGGGCTGGTGGTGCCGCATTTGTTGCGCCCCCTCGTCGGACATGAACCCCGCCGTCTGTTGCTCGCCAGCATGGTTGGCGGCGCCGCCTTGGTGCTCGCCGCCGATATTGGCGTGCGTTTGATCCCCACGCAGGTGGAGATGAAGCTCGGCGTCTTGACGGCCCTTGTCGGGGCGCCGTTCTTCCTGTTCCTGATTTTCCGAGTTCGGAGGACCAGGAGATGACGGTCCTGCAAGCAACCGGCCTCACGGTCCGGCGCGGCCGCCGCGCTATCCTCAACGACGCAGATTTCGCATTGAACCGGGGCGAGATGATCGGCCTGATCGGTCCCAACGGTGCGGGCAAGACGACGCTGCTGAAAGCCATCGCCAACCTCATTCAACCCGACGCCGGCGACGTACAACTGAACGGCAACCCCATCACCCAACTGCCACGCAAGGAAATCGCGCGGCACATTGCCTATCTCGCGCAGAACGCCACCTTCCATTGGCCCATGACCGTCGAACGCATCGTCGCGCTCGGCCGTTTGCCGCACCTCAACGCATGGCAGAATCCGGCGACCGAAGATGCCAGCGCCGTCGAAGCAGCGATGCTGGAAGCAGACGTCACGCAATTACGGCACAGGCGGGTGACAACGCTGTCAGGTGGCGAGGCGATCCGCGTTCTAATGGCGGCGAGCCTGGCGGTCGACGCACCGATCCTGCTCGCCGATGAGCCGGTGTCGGGGCTCGATCCCGGCCACCAGCTTCAGTTGATGCAGCTCCTCCGCAATCAGGCGGCACAGGGCCGAAGCGTCGTTGCCGTCCTGCATGACCTGACCCTCGCGGCGCGCTATTGCCACCGCCTGGTGCTGATGTCCAAGGGACGGATCGTCGCCGACGGAACGCCCACCGACGTTCTTTCCCCCGACAACCTGGCCAATGTCTACGGCATCCTGGCGCAGATACAGGGCACCGGCGACACGTCCCTGGTGATCCCCACGGGTTTGACGGTGCCGCGCGCGCCGTTGGACGCCCCATCGGAGCCCGGTCATGGATGAACAACCGGTCTTCTCGCCAACTTCAATGCCGCCCGTCCCCCACGGCGGCAACCTTGCCGCCGCCATCGAACGGTTCGGGGAACCGGCGGACGGATGGCTCGACCTCTCAACCGGCATTAGCCCGTTCCCCTACCCGCACACGGGCGTATCGCCCGACAGTTTGCACCGGCTGCCCGACGACACCGCGCGGCGAAAGCTGCATGACGCGGCTCGGCGCCAGTATGACGCGCCGATGACGGCCCACGTCGCCGCCGCTCCCGGCACCCAGGCGATCTTACAGGCGCTGCCGGCCGTCCGTGCGGGCGCGCACGTTGCCGTGCTTTCCCCAACCTACGGCGAGCATGCCCGCGTGTGGCGAGACGCCGGATGCCGGGTGACCGAGATTTCTACCTTGGACCAAGCGGACGGTGCCGACATCATCGTCGTGGTCAATCCCAACAACCCGGACGGCCGGATCACGCCGAGCGATCGGTTGCTCGGCCTCGCCGACCGGTTGGCGGGCCGAAACGGCTTGCTGATCGTCGACGAAGCCTTCGCCGACATCACACCATCCGACAGCCTCGCGCCGCACGCGGGACAACAGGGTCTTTTGATCCTACGGTCGTTCGGCAAGTTCTTCGGTCTCGCCGGACTGCGGCTCGGCATGGCCCTCGGCACGGCGCAGGACATTGCGGCCCTGGAAAACCGCCTGGGCCCGTGGGCGGTTTCGGGTCCGGCGCTCGAAATCGGCGCGCGGGCCCTGAACGACGAACCGTGGATCGCGGCCACCCGCGACGCGCTCGCCGCCGCAAGCAAGCGCCTGGAGGTGATCCTTGGCGTGGCAAAATTGCCCGTGATCGGCGGCACCGACCTGTTCAAGCTGGTCGAAACACCGGACGCTCCCCACATCTATGATAATCTGGGGCGTATGGGAATTTTGGTCCGCCCGTTCTCCGACCGGCCCGGATGGTTGCGTTTCGGTTTACCCGGCGACGCGGCGGCGGAAGCGCGACTCACCATCAGTTTGCAAAGGGCGGCAAAACAGAGGTGATTCGGGTACGTATTCTGGGATGCTGACGGTTCTCGCCTGCGCATTGATCCTGGACGGACTTATCGGCGACCCCCGCTGGTTCTATCGTTTCGTTCCCCATCCCGTCGTGGTTATGGGCAAGACGGTCGGTTTGCTCGACCGCTCCCTGAACCGCGCGGATTTCAATGCCGGCCTACGCCGGCTGATGGGAACCGCTGCGTTGGCGCTTATCGTCATCGTTTTCGCCGGCATCGGCCTCTGGCTCTCCGGCCTGCTGCGGCCCACGTTAATGGGCTGGTTCTGGGAAGCGCTGCTCGTCTCCGTGCTGATCTCGCAGAACAGTCTCTACCGGCACGTTGCCGATGTTGCCACGGCACTGGAGGAAGGCGGTCTCAACGCCGGACGCGATGCGGTCGGCAAGATCGTCGGGCGCGATCCGCAATCCCTGGACGAGAACGGCGTTGCCCGTGCCGCCATTGAATCGGCGGCGGAAAATTTCAGCGACGGCGTTGCCGCGCCGGTGCTGTTCGCCGCTTTGTTCGGTCTGCCGGGAATTATGGCCTACAAGGCCGTGAACACGGCGGACAGCATGATCGGCCATCTGACCGACCGTCACCGCGATTTCGGTTGGGCGGCGGCGCGGCTCGACGATCTGCTGAACTATATCCCGGCGCGTCTTTCCGCCGTTCTGTTCGCGCTCGCATCCCCCATCCTGTCGGATGTCAGCACCCGCGAAGTCGCCCAAGTCGTGCTGCGCGATGGACCGCTGCACCGCTCGGTCAACGCCGGCTACCCGGAAGCGGCGATGGCGGCGGTACTCGGCCTGCAACTCGGGGGCCCGCGTAAATACGGCGCCGAAACCGTCAATGACGAATGGCTCGGCGACGGCCGCACGGAAGCCACCGCCGACGACATCCGCCAAGCGCTGCGCGTTTACCTGACGGCGTGCTTCTATGTTTTCTGGGTGGTGGCCATGGCGGCGCTGCTCGTCTCCATGGTGCGGACGTAGTTACGCCGCAGCGGCGATCAGCGCGTCCATATCCAAATGGCTTTCCAGCGCGTCGGCGACTTCATCGAGGGCCGCCTCCACCGTCGCGTCATAGACGATCCCGCTGAACTCCCGCTGTTTCAAGCTGCCGAGGAACCCCTCGCGGAACGCATCCGACGCGAACAGGCCATGCACGTAACAGCCCATGACCCGGCCATCGGCGGAGACCGCGCCCTCGGGCCGGCCATCGATAATCAGGAACGGGGTATCCGTTGCCGCGCCGCTGGTATTGCCGACATGCATTTCATAGCCGTGCACCGGAAGCTTCTCGATGCCGTGCCCGGGACAGCTCACGCCATACACTTCACGCAACGTCTTGCCCGGTGTGAGGACGGTCGTCATGTCGAACAAGTCGAGCCCGGCACACCTCTTCGCCGCGCCCTCGATACCGTCAGGATCACGAATGTCGCCGCCCAGCATCTGATACCCCCCACAAATCCCCAACACCTTGCCGCCCCGGCGGAGATGGGCCTGCAGATCGATGTCCCAGCCCTCGGCACGGAACGCTTTCAAGTCCGCGATCGTCGCCTTGGACCCCGGCAAAACGATGAGATCGGCGTCGCCCGGCAGCGCCTCACCGGGCGGCACGAACGTGACCTCGACGTCCGGTTCGGCGATCAACGGATCAAAATCGTCGAAGTTGGAGATATGTGCCAAGCGCGGCACCGCGACGCGGATCACGGCGTCACCATTCGTTCGCGCCGTTCTCTCGAGCGAATAGGCATCTTCCTGCGGCAAACGCCGCGCCGCGTCGAGAAACGGCAAGATGCCCAATGAGCGGAAACCCGTCTTTTGGGTAATCGTGGCGAGCCCGTCGCCGAACAAGCCGGCATCGCCCCGGAAACGGTTGATCAGGTAACCCGTGACGAGGGCCCGTTCCTCGGGCGGCAGCAAATCCGCCGTGCCGACCAGATTGGCGATAACCCCGCCCCGGTCGATGTCGGCAACCAGCACCACCGGCACGTTTTCGGCCAAGGCGAAGCCCATATTGGCGATATCGCCCTTGCGCAGGTTCACCTCCGACGCGCTGCCGGCCCCTTCGACCACCACCATGTCGCATTGCCGTTTGAGGCGGTTAAAGGAGTCGCGGACCAACGCCATGAGATGCGGTTTAACCTCCTGATACTGCCGCGCCGCGAAGTTACCGCAGACTTCGCCGCGTACCACCAACTGCGCGCCGACATCCGATTGCGGCTTCAACAATACCGGGTTCATGTCGACGCACGGCGCCACCCCGGCGGCCCGCGCCTGCAACGCCTGCGCCCGGCCGATTTCGCCGCCGTCCGCGGTGACCGCGGCGTTGTTGGACATGTTTTGCGGCTTGAACGGCCGCACGGACAGCCCGCGCCGCATGAGCGCCCGGCACACGCCGGCCACCACCAGGGATTTACCGGCGTCGGACGCCGTTCCCTGGAACATGAGGGCGCGGGAGCCGGCCATTTAAAACTCGATGCCCGCCTGCGCCTTGAAATCGGCACGGAAGTGGTGCTTCACCTCGGTCATCTCGGTGACCAGATCGGCGGCCTCAATGAGTTCGGGTTTGGCATTACGGCCGGTGCAGATGACGTGCATGTGCGCCGGCTTGTTCTTGAGAAACGCGACCACTTCGTCGATGGGCAGATAGTCGTTGCGCAATACGATGTTGATCTCGTCCAGCAGCACCAGCGAATTTTCGGGATCTAGGATCATTTCCTTGGCCCGGTCCCAGGCGGCGCGCGCCGCCGCAATATCGCGCGCCCGGTCCTGGGTTTCCCAAGTGAAACCTTCGCCCATGGCGGTCATGGTCACCAAATCGGGGAAACGCTCGAGCACGGCCCGCTCGCCGGTCTCCCATTTGCCTTTGACGAATTGGACGATACCGACCTTTTTGCCGTGGCCGATGCAACGCGCAACGATGCCCATGGCCGCCGTCGTCTTACCCTTGCCCTTCCCGGTATGGACGATCAACAGGCCGCCCTCGTTGACCTTCTTGGCGAGGATACGGTCCTTGGCTTCCTTGTGCTTGCGCCGCTTTTCATTGGCACGACGGTTGATTTCCTCTTCGTCCAATACCTCGGTCATGATCTCGCTTCCTCCCGTAATTCATTGAGCAGCACACCAACGCTGTTGGAGCGCGGGTGCCACAAATCGCGTTCGATGGCCTCGGCAAAACGCTCGGCGATTTCGCGCAGCGCCGGTGCATTGTTTTCCTCGATAAAGGCACGCACGCGGTCGTCGCGCAGATAGGCATCGAACAGCTGATCGAAATGATGATCTTCCACCACGCGCGCCGTCGCGGCAAAGGCAAAAAGATAGTCGACCGTCGCGGCGATTTCGAACGCGCCTTTGTAACCGTGGCGCATGACCCCGTCGATCCATTTCGGATTGGCGGCGCGCGCGCGTACCACCCGGCCGATCTCGTCCTTCAGCGTGCGGATACGCGGCGTCTCGGGACGGCTGTGATCGTTGTGGTAAATTTCGGGCTGACGGCCGGAAAAATGCCGTACGGCGGCGGCCATGCCGCCTTCGAACTGATAGTAATCATCACTATCCAGCAGATCGTGCTCGCGGTTGTCCTGGTTCTGCACCACCGCATCCACCCGCGCGAGACGTGTTTCGAACACGTCAGGCACCGCCGTCCCCTCCGCGCCGCCGCCATAGGCATAACCGCCCCAGGCAACGTAGGCACCGGCAAGATCGCCGTCGGTTTCCCAAACACGTTCGTCCATCAGGGCCTGCAACCCGGCCCCGTAAGCGCCCGGTTTCGACCCGAACACGCGGTGGCCCGCACGGCGGTGCGCCGTGTCTGCATCGACCCCATCGGCGATCAGCGCCTTTGTGTCATCGGCCACCTGCGCCGCCAACGGATTGACGTCCGCCGGTTCATCCAGCTCCGCCACGGCGCGCGCCGCCGCATCCAACAGATCGAGTTGGGTGGGGAAGGCGTCGCGGAAAAAACCCGATACGCGGAACGTGACGTCGACGCGGGGGCGCCCGAGCACGTCCGCCGGCATTACCTCGAAACCGGTCATGCGATGCGAGTTAGCATCCCACGTCGGCCGCACGCCCATCAGCGCCAGCGCCTGGGCGATGTCATCGCCGCCGGTGCGCATGTTGGCGGTGCCCCAGGCGGAAACGGCGAGACGTTTCGGATACTCGCCGTGCGCCTGGAAATGACGGTCGATCAACAGCGACGCGGATTTCCACCCAAGGGTCCAGGAGGCGGGCGTCGGCACCGAGCGCACATCGACGGCATAGAAGTTGCGGCCCGTCGGCAGCACCTCCAAGCGGCCTCGGGTCGGCGCGCCGCTCGGCCCCGGTGCGACGAACCGCCCATCCAGCCCGCCGAGAAGACCATCCAGTTCACGCATGCCGCAATCGTCGATCATGGGTCGCAATTCGGTTTCGATGAACCGCAGCACCGCGAGGGTTCTTGTCCAGGCGGCATCGGCCACGGCATTGCCCTCGACCAAATCGGCAGCCAAAAGCTCCAGCCGTTCCACCGTATCGCCCGCTGTGCGCCAAGCATTACCGTAAGCCGCAAGGGCGCCGGGTTTAGGACCGGTCCAGGGATCGCCGAGGGTGCAATCGAGAGGATCGAACCCCTCTAACCCCAGATCGTCGCCCAGGGCGCGGATCAGCGAGGCATCGGCACCGCCGCCGGTGCCGCGCGGCAATCGGGTCAACGCCACGAGAAGACCGGGCACCCGCTCGGCGGCCGGCGCTTCGCCAAACACGTGCAGCCCGCCTCTGATCTGGGTCTCTTTGATCTCGCAGAGGTAGTTGTCGATTTTCGACAACGCTTCCTCTTCGACATCGTCAGCGGTCATGCCGACGTCGCGATCGAGGCCGATATCGCGGCTGACATCGAGGATCTGCTTGCGTAACAGGGCAAGCCGCCGGGGATCCATACCCGCCGCCTGGTAGTATTCGTCGACCAACTGTTCGAGATCGCGCAACGGCCCGTAGCTTTCGGCGCGGGTCAGCGGCGGCATCAGATGATCGACGATGACAGCCTGCGACCGGCGCTTGGCCTGGCTGCCCTCACCGGGATCATTGACGATGAAGGGATAGAGATGCGGCAAGGGACCAAATACGGCATCGGGGAAACAATCTTCCGACAAGGCCAAGGATTTGCCCGGCAGCCACTCCATGTTACCGTGCTTGCCGAAATGGATGACGGCGTGCGCCCCGAAGGTATGACGCAGCCAGAAATAGAAGGCGAAATAGCGGTGCGGCGGCACCAAATCGGGATCGTGGTAGGACCTGACCGGATCGATGTCATAGCCGCGCGACGGCTGCACGCCGATCACCACGTTCCCGATTTGATGCAGGCCGAGCACGAAACCGTTCTCAATAAAAAAAGGATCATTGTCGGGCGCGCCCCAGCGCTCAATGACGCGGTCGCGAACGGCGCCCGGCAGTTGACGCCAATGGGTTTCGTAATCGGCACGCGACAGGACCGCCCCGCCAGATTTATCGGCGCGGGCATTGGTCGGCCCCGCCAATAGCCGCGCGATGACGTCATCACCCGTCCGGGGCGGTGTGTTGCCGAGGTCATAGCCTTCCGACCCTAGACGCCGGAACACCGCCGCGATACCCGCCGGTGTATCCAATCCGACGCCGTTGCCGAGACGGCCGTCGCGGTTGGGATAATTGGCGACAACCACCCCCACACGCCGGTCGGCAGGCGCGGACCGCGCCAATTTCGTCCACGCTGCGGCAAGCCGCGCGACAAAATCGATACGGTCGGCAACCGGGTGATGGCGGACGACCGCCGATTGGGTTGTTTCATCGAAGGGCAGCGCCTTCTTGAACGATACCGCACGTGAAATGATGCGCCCGTCCACCTCGGGCAAGGCGACGTTCATGGTGAGATCGCGGGGACCAAGCCCGTTCAAACCACCGCGCCAGCTTTCCTCGTTCTGGCCCGCGAGGATCACTTGGATCACGGGACAATCCAGCCCATCGAACGGGGTCTCGCTTTTCGGATCACCGGGCGCGGAAACGGCGAAGGCAGTGGTATTGAGGATCAAATCCGCGCCCGCCTCTTCCAACAACAATGCCGCCATATCGGCGCAGCCCCGATCCTTGAGGCTGCTCACGAAAATGGGCAGAGCGTTGAGGCCGTGTGCGGCAAGCGCTTCGATCAACGCATCAACGGGGGCCAGGTCATCCGCTTGCACGAGCGCGCGATAGAATACCAGCGCTGCTACTGGCTGGTCCGCCTGCCACTGGGCGCGCAAATCATCCATCCCTGGAAAGGTCATACCCGGCCAGTACAGGCCCGCACGCAAGAGCAGCGCGGGTTCGCGCCACTCGGTCTCGCCATCCAACAGGAACTGAGCGTAAGCGAGGAAACTTTCGGCATTGGCCGCGCCGCCCTGCGCGCAATATTGCCACAGGCGGCGGCAGGCTTCCGGCGGCAGGGTCGATATTTCGTCAAGATCGGGATCGGGCGTATCGTCACCGGGCAGGACGGCAAGCTTGATGCCGCGCGCGCGACAGGTTGCGGCCACTTGCTCGATGCCGTAGGGCCAATAGCGCAGACCGCCCATCAACCGAACGATCACAAGCCGCGCATGGGCAACGGTCTTTTCCACGTAGAGATCGACCGACATGTTGTGATCGAGCTGCATGATATTGGTCAGACGCAGGCTTGCCGCATGATCGGCCCTGGCTGGCTTGGCCGCCCAGGCGCGCGCCATGACCGCCAATTCGCTGGCCGCCGCGGAAATAAAGAGGATGTCGCCCGGTGTCTGATCGAGATCGACGGCTTCGCCGTCAGGCGCGATCTGACCGGGTTGGGCGACAAGCAGGTGCATCTTTTTACACCGCACCCAGTTCGGCGGAGACCGCGGCCTGATCGAGGCCTTTGAGCCCGATCACCACCAACCGGCCCTCGCGCATTTCGTCCGCCTGCCAGGGCCGGTCGTAATAATGATCGACGCGGGGGCCGACGCCCTGCAACACGAGGCGCGCTGGCTTGCCCGCAACCGCGCAAACACCCTTCACCCGCAACACGCCGTCGATGGCGAGAGTGCGTTCGATCCGGGCCGCGATGGCAGCCGGATTGTCGGCCTCGGTGACAGAGATGACGAAGCTTTCGAAATCGTCGTGATCGTGGTCTTCCTCGTCATCGTGATGCGAGGGACGCGCCGCTAGATCGTCTTCCGCCGCCGCCGCGATCCCCAAAACCAGTTCCGGATCGAGTTGCCCGTGCGCCGCCGGCAAGATCTTGACCGCCGAGCGGCAATCGCGGCGCACGAAGTCCTGCACGCCCGTCATGGCATCGGCGTCCAACAGGTCGGATTTGCCCAAGATCACCAGATCGGCGCAGGCGAGCTGATCTTCGAACACTTCCTCGAGGGGGCTTTCGTGATCGACGGCATCGTCGGCTTCGCGTTGCCGCGCGACCAGATCGGGATCGGCGGCGAACAGACCCGCCTCGACCGCCGGCCCATCGACGACCGTGACGATCCCGTCCACCGTCGTACGTGATTTGATTTCCGGCCATTGGAAGGCTTTCACCAAGGGCTTGGGCAGCGCCAAACCGGAGGTTTCGATGATGATGTGATCGGGTTTGTCGTCGCGGTCGAGCAAGGTCTCCAGCGTCGGAATGAAATCGTCGGCGACGGTGCAGCAGAGACAGCCGTTGGTCAGTTCCATCACATCGTCCTCGCGGCAGGTGTCGTCCCCGCAACCCCTGAGGATGTCGCCATCGACACCGAGATCGCCGAACTCGTTGATAATCAGGGCGAGCCGTTTACCCCGGCTGTTCTGCAAAAGATGGCGGATCAGGCTGGTTTTGCCGGCACCGAGAAAACCGGTGATGACGGTAACGGGGGTGCGAACGCTCATGCAAAGACTCTGCTTATTTGAGTTGAACAGGAATGCCGGCGGTAACCAGAACGACCTGGTCCGCTTGGGCAGCGATGTGTTGGTTCATAAGACCGGCGCGATCGACGAATGCCCGCGCCAATTCGTTGTCGGGAACGATGCCGCCGCCAACCTCGTTGGAGACCGCCACAACGGCAAATGGCGCCGCCTTCATCGCGGCAACGAGATCGTCGAGCGCCGCATCAACGTCGCGGCCGTGATGGAGAAGATTGGAAAGCCACAGGGTCAAACAGTCGAACAGAACGGGCCGCTGTTCGCCCGCGTCCACAAGACGTTTCAAAACAGCGGAAACATCCAACGGTTCTTCGATGGTTTCCCAGGCCAGCCCACGCCGGTCGCGATGGCGGGCAATCCGTGCCGACATTTCCCCATCGAGGGCTTCGGCACTGGCAAGATAGATGCCGCCGCCCGCCGCTTCGACAAGGCTTTCGGCATACGCACTTTTACCCGAGCGGGCACCGCCGAGAACCAGCGTGACGCCACGGTGCGCAATAGATGCAGATAACTCAGGCACGAACGCCTCCACCTCCACCCGAGAGGATCATTTCGTCGAACGGCGCCACCGAGGAGGTCTCCTGGCTGATGCCTATAGATCCATACGCCTTCCCAGCGGAAGCCAGTGGCTGCCGGCCGCCCGAAGGTCATCGAACGCCCGGCCGTACGGTTCAAGCATGTCACAGTTGCGGGGGCAGCACCGGATTTACACCGGTTTCCCTGTCCCGACGGCGGGGTGACGCTATCACGCCCCTCCGCACGATGCAAAACATCCAGGTTGGAGATCAGCCGTTGAAACGGGTCAGCGATAGGGGAGCAATATCGAGTGCGAGGGCGTCTGCAAGCGGCATATTTTGGGCGAAAGACGCCGCCGCCCGGATGGGTCCCGCGTGCGCAACGACGATGATATCGTTCACCTGATCGGCCTGCACATCCCACTTGCGGATTGCCGCACGCACCCGGGCCGCCATCGCGGCGAAACTTTCGCCCCCCGGCGGGATATTTTCGACCGGGTCCTGCCAAAATGCCTCAGCTTCTGTGCTACCGATGTCATCCCAGGACAGTTCCTGCCAATCGCCGAAATGCTGCTCGGCAAAAGACGGCTCGACGATGGGACGTTTAGGGGGATGGAGAGCCGCCGCCGTATCCGCCGCGCGGGCGAGATTGCTGGTCAACCACAGTGCGCCCGACGGAAGCTGCCAGGCAATCCCGGCAAGAGCCACCGTATCGCCGAGATCTGCGGGCACATCCAGTTGCCCGTTGATACGCCCCCGGTAAGGCGCCGCGACCGGGGCGTGACGTATCCACCACCAGCGGCGACGCACTGACATCAAAGGGTTGCCGCAGCGACAAGCAGGATGGTGGTTTCGCCGATTTGTTGCGTAGCGCCCAGCACGTCGCCCGTCTGGCCGTCGATACGCTTCAAAGCGTAGGCCGCCAGTCCCGCCCCGGCGGCCGCGGCCAACGCCGTCGCCAACAACCCGGCGGCAAACCCCAAACCGATGAGGGCGACGGCAAGGCCGATGGATCCTGCCCAGACCACCGTGGTGAAATCGGGCCGTCCCGCGCCGGCACTGAGACCATCCTCGCGCGCGTTGGGTACGGCGTGCATAACCGCCGGCAACAGCGCCCGCGAAAGTCCCGCTGCCGCTATCAGCGCCATTGCCGCCGCTGCGATGCTTTCATCCGTGACGGCAGCCAACCCCGCCCAACGAAGCCCGACGACAAAAACCAAGCCGAGAACGCCGAAGGCCCCGATGCGGCTGTCACGCATGATGCGCAGCACATCAGCACGGCTGCCGGCACCGAAAAACCCGTCGCAGCAGTCGGCAAGCCCATCCTCGTGCAGGGCCCCTGTCACCATCGTCATGGCAACGAGCGCGAGAAGTGCGGACACGGTAGCCGGTAAATCGAGAAACGTGGCAATTGCCAGTACGATGGCACCGATGATCCCGACACCAACCCCAATGACCGGAAAGAAACGCGATGCCGCCGCGATCCGGCCGGGCACCAGCGGCTCGGGAACCGGTTTGTTGAAACTCGGCACGAAGGTTGGAACCCGTGTCAACAAGCCGAGACTTATTTTCAAGTCATTCAACCATTGCGGGCCATTGGTTGCACTCGCCCGTGTTTCTTCTTTGGTGTTTTCGCCTGAATCTTCTTGGTCAACGGCCATTTTGTCCCCCGGAAGGAAAAAGTCGTGTCACCTTGGCACAGCTAGTATACAACGCTTATATGTATAAAGCCCTCTAATCGCCGGAACGGAAATCCATGCCTCAAGACTTGCCGGCAATCAACAGCCTTGATGACGTTCGCGGTTTGTTAGACGACCTGCCGCCACCGGATGAAACCGCGGCGAACCAGGCCAAGTTACGCGAACCCGAGCTTACCAAACCACCCGGATCTTTGGCCCGTCTAGAAGACATTTCGGTCTGGCTCTCCAGTTGGCAAGGCAAACATCCACCGACCGCAGATAAAACCGCGATTCTGGTGTTCGCGGCAAGTCATGGAGTCGCCCAACAAGGCGTGTCCGCGTTTCCCGCCGAAGTAACCGCACAAATGGTCGCCAACTTCGAAGCGGGCGGTGCAGCCATCAATCAGCTCTGTCGCGTACAAGGCGCGGATCTTTCGGTAACCGATGTCGGCGTCGACACACCGACGGGAGATTTTTCGCAAGTACCTGCCATGAGCGACGAAGAATGTGCCATGGCCGTCGCACAGGGCATGGCGGCGGTAAACAAGGATTGGGATGTTATCGGCGTCGGCGAAATGGGGATCGGAAATACGACCGCGACCGCCGCCATAAGTCACGCGTTGTTCGAAGGCGAAGCGGGCGATTGGGTCGGTCCGGGCACGGGCGTGGTCAAGAACGCGCTCGGCAAAAAAGTCCAGGTTGTTGCGGATAGCGTCGCCCTTCACCGCAGCGCCATGATCGACGGCCTCGAGGTACTGCGCCTTGTCGGCGGGCGGGAACTTGCCGCGATGGCCGGCGCGATCCTGGCGGCGCGCCTTAAACGAATTCCGGTCGTCCTGGACGGCTATGTCTGTGGCGCCGCCGCGGCGGTACTCGAGTCCTGCCGCCCAGGCGCGCTCGACCATTGCATCGCCGGGCATATGTCGGCGGAGCCGGCACACCGCCGGCTGCTCGAGAAACTCAACAAGCCGCCGCTGATTACCCTCGGGATGCGCCTTGGCGAAGGATCCGGCGCGGCCATTGCCCTCGGTATTGTCAAGGCAGCCGCCGCCTGCCATAGCGGCATGGCGACCTTTGCCGAAGCGGGTGTTTCGGATAAGAGCTAACCGAACCACGGATTAATTCGGCGACGCCGAAAGACCTCCCGTCAATGCCAATGCGCCATGTCAAAGCGCAATGCAAGGATGGTCTTGGCGCCTTCCGATACGACGGCTATGGTTCGGGCAAAGGTGCCGTCTAAGGCCTCATTCGTCCAGCTCATCCTGAGCATCCAGGGAGACATCACATGACCATTCTGAACGGCCAGCGTGTCATTGCCATCGAAGAACATTATTACGATCCCGACGTAACCGCACACTTTAAAGGCGGCGACAGCAAGCTCGGCGGCCGGATCAAAGACGATCTTTATGAAGTGGGCGCGGCACGTGTCAAATCCATGGATGAAGCGGGCATCGATGTACAGGTGCTGTCGCACGGCGCACCGTCGACGCAAAAAATGGATGCGGAAACGGGCGTCAAGGTGGCGACGGCAGCAAACGACAAACTCCACCAAATCTGTCAGGCCTTTCCCGACCGGTTGGCTGGGTTCGCCGCACTGCCAACCGCCGACCCAAAGGCCTCCGCCGACGAGTTGGAACGCGCCGTCGATAAACTGGGATTCAAGGGCGCCATGGTCCATGGCCTGACGGGCGGCACCAAGTTTATCGACCAAAAGGAATTCTGGCCCATATTCGAGCGTGCCCAAGCCCTGGACGTGCCGCTCTACATCCACCCGGGTCTGCCGCACGAAGCCGTAATCAACGCCTATTTGGCGGACTACCTAGATCGCTTCCCGGCATTTGCCAACGCGGGCTGGGGCTTCACCATGGAAACCGCGACGGCGGGCATCCGTATCGTCCTTTCCGGCGTTCTGGAAAAATACCCGGACGTCAAAATCATCCTAGGCCATTTAGGCGAAACATTGCCGTTCCTGGTGTGGCGAATCGATATGGCCATCAATCGCCCCGAGAATAACGGCGTGCCGTTCCGCGATCTGTTTTGCCGCAACTTCTACATCACAACGAGCGGCTTTTTCTCGGACCCGGCACTTCTATGCTGCATTCAGGAGATGGGCGTCGATCACATCCTGTTCGCCATCGACTATCCGTTCGTTCCCAACGCCCCCGGCCCGAAATGGATGGAAAGCCTTATGCTCAACGCCGACGACAAGGCAAAGATCCTGCACGGCAACTCGGAACGGCTCTTGAAGATGTAGGTCTATTCGGCAGCGGCTTTCGTTGGCCTGCCGAGTCCCATGTTGTTGGGCACGAGGCTCTGCCAATCACTTCCCTTAGGGATGATGATATCTGCGGGCGCATCGATATCCGCATACTCCGTCACCGCCAAGGCGATGGGATCCTCACCCGCTTCATGACGTTTGACCGAGTCCAAAAGCCGGCGGCGTAGGCGGATTACCCCTTCGTCGGCAGGCACCAGATACTCCTTCGAGCGATCGACAATCGGTCCCATGGAAAGCGCGATGACGGCATCTTCCTGTTCGATGCCCGTGTAACCCGACCAATTATGGCCGAAACTGGCGCGGTCCTGGCCAAGCCGGTCGTCCCAGCCTGCCCGGAAGTTGCAATCGCGGTCGTTCCAGAACCGTTCATCCGCCAAGCCCATGGTGTCGATCATCGCCTGACGGTCGAGCGCCTCCTTGCCGTGGAAGACCACGTAGGTAGCAGTTTCCGTGTCGTCCATGGGCGCCTCGAAGACATAGAAGCCAAAGGCGATGGCCGGAATCATCCGTCCGATGGGCAACATCACCGGCGTGATGCGCACGCTCCAGGTTTCCGAACCGTCCTCGGCATTCGGCCCGTCGCGCAAGGCCGCATAATGATAGCCGTACTCGGTATCTTCGATGGACAAGTCGGGCGCGGACGCAAACAGATCGGCGGACACGTACATAGCGGTCTTGCTCGACAGCGTCCCATCGCTCTCGCCCACTTTGACGCCACCGCTCGCCTTGGTGTCACCGCTGGTGAAAGTCTGATCCTTCCAACCGGGGTTCATCATGTTCATATGCAGAATACCGACATGGGAACTGTCAGTGCCGCCCTCATAAAGCTGCAGGTAGTTCACGGCGGTGTTGATGCGCAGCACGACGAGGTTCTCGCCCGGGCCATCGAAAAACGCGTAATGCGGAAACGGCGGCTCCTGCTCCTTGGGCCCGATATAGGTCCACACCATGCCGCCCGCCTCACGCACCGGATAGGCGGGTTGCTTGATCTTCTGCTTCACGTTCTCGGCGCAGTGGTTGGGCGTTTCAAGAATAGTGCCGTCGGTGGTGAACTTCCAACCGTGCAGCAAACAGCGGATACCACCATCTTCGACCCGGCCAAGCGCCAAGGACGCCCGGCGGTGCACGCAGAACTCGTCGAGAACGCCGACCTTGCCGCCACTGTCGCGAAACACGACAAACGGCTCTCCCAGCAGCTTGGTGCGCAGCGGATCGCAGTCGGGACCGGGCAGTTGGTGCGAGGAGCAGATCGGCAACCAAAAACGCCTCATCATGCGTCCCATGGGGGTTCCCGCGCGGACACGGGTCAGGATTTCGTTCTCTTCAACGCTCAGCATCGCTGTTCTCCCTCGTCCGTTCGAACCGGCTTGGGCTCGGCTCAATCGGACGCAACCATATTTTTGCTGAAAGCATAGTCCTCTCGCGGGAGGCGATGCAAACCCCTGCCTATAATCTGGGCCGCAAACCGGCGGCAACCCGTATGGGAAAGGTCCTACTTGCCTTGGGGCTGGCCGTAGGTACTGCCCATGGCCGGAAGCGGTTTTCCGTCCACGATGGCGGGTTCGGCGTCGATCATGAAAAACACCATGCGCACCCAATCGGAACCGTCATTGACCCAGGCATGGATGGTGCCCCGCTGTACGACCGTGTCGCCGGCCTCCACGCGCACCGTGTTGCCGTCGTCGAGTTCAAGTTCGATCGCGCCGTTCAGGACAATGCCGTAGTCGAGCGAATCCGTGCGGTGCATGGCGGTGCGTGTGCCCGGCCCAATGTCGACGAAACGCAGCACCGTTCCGCCGGGGCAAGTGAGCCCGACCTCGCGTTTGCCGCCGTCGAACGGATCGTTGTTGTCCGCGGGAGACACATTTGTCGTCCAGATTTTGGTGAAATAAGCCGCTCTGTCTCGGACGACTTCGGGTTCGACGATATCGTCGATCACGACGACGGCTTTTCCGTTTTCATCGTGCCCGGTCACGATACGGCGCGCGCCTTTGGCCATGGGCTCCCCTCCCCGTGTTTTCTATTTTAGCGCGCCGGTACCAGCCCGCGATTTTAGGTGATTCGGTAGATCTCTTCTTCGGTCAACGAGCCCGGTACAACGATTAACGGCACGTGCAACTTGCCCACCAGCCGGCCGGTCAACTGGCTGACCATGGGGCCCGGTCCTTCGTCATTGGCCGAAGCACCGAGGACCAATGCCGTGATCGACGGCTCTTCGTCGATGACCTGAAGCACTTCGTCAACGGGATTGCCCTCGCGGATGATAATCTTGGGATCACGGCCGATCCGTTCCTTGACCAGCTTGGCAACGGCGTTGACCGCTTCTTCGGCCTCTTCTTTCTGTTCGGCGCGCATCAAATCACCGACCGACACCCAATGCTGAAACTCCACCGGGTTCATAACGTATAACAAAGCGATATCGCCCTGATTGATCTCGGCCCGGCGGCAAACATACAGAAGCGCCTTCCCCAGTTCCTCGCTGTTATCGACGACGACCAGGAAAGTTCGTTTCGAATGTTCCGCCTTTTGCATTCCGTCCGACATGCTCAACCCTTGCGGAATAGTACCGACACCAACCAACCGAAAATGAGTGCCACCAACACCGCGAAAATCCCGTAGAGAAACGCTTCTTCCCGGGAGAAGTGATATATCCTGGCTTCCAGCCCCACCTTTTTGATCGACAGCGGTGTTTGCCGCCGACCGATAATTTTACCGTCTTTCACCTCGTAAACCCGCACCGAAAATGTACCTGTCGACACATTTGAAGGCAGGTCTATCGCCGTGCGAAAGAGACGTCCTGAGATAAGCTTGACGGGAATCGGGTCTTGGGTAAAGAGCCCTTGCGCCACCCTGTGATCCACAAGAGCATCGGAAAATTCGGAAACCGCCAAACCGGGATCCGGTCTAACGGGCGCAAATCCCATCCGATCATTGCCGATCTGGTAGTAGTCAAGAAAATCGGCATCGATTCCCATATCGAGAATGGGCCTGGTCGCGGCAACGGCATAAAAACTAGGAACGTCGCGGAAGGTCATGGAAGAACCGTTGATCCAGATCCCGCCGATCCGCTCCTTGCGGCGCACCGTCTCGCGCCGGTCCGGGCCACGAAGCACGACGATGATGTCATCGCCGTCACCGGTGACACCGAAAACCAGCAGGTTCGAGCCCTTGAAACCCAGATCGATTTCAATGCTGTGATCGGCGAGGTCGACAATAACGTCGTCCGGCTCATGGGCCGGTTCTTGAGCAGCTTCCTGGGCCATTGCCGGCGGACAAAACAGGAGACCGGCGGCACACAGGAAGACTTTGATCGGCGTCGTCCCAAGCATTCTCATTCCGCTCCCGCCGAGAGGGAATACAGATCAGCCGGCGTGACGACGAGATCAAAGCCCAGCTTCAGGCACACACCCAATACAATAAGCGACAGGAATATACGTAGGGATTCGCTTTTTACCTTGGTGGCCATTTGGGCGCCGATTTGCGCGCCAATAATCCCGCCGAGCAGCAAAAAGAACGCAAGAACGATATCGACGGTGTAATTGTTTACCGCCTGCAGCACCGTGACGTTCGCCGTGACAAAAATGATCTGAAACAAGGATGTCCCGACAACCATGATGGTCGGCATGCCGAGCAGATAGATCATCGCGGGCACCATAATGAAGCCGCCGCCGACGCCCATGATCGCCGCGAGAATACCGACGGCGGCGCCGATGCCGATGGGCAGGAGGGCGCTCACGTAAAGGCCCGACTTACGGAACTTCATCTTGAACGGTAGACCGTGAATCCAATAGTGCCGCCGGCGTTCGGGCAGCTTGTTTTGACGACGCCGCAAGTAGGTCCGGATACTTTCGACGAACATCAAGGCGCCAATGATGCCGAGGAAGACCACGTAGGACAGTCTGATCACCAGATCGAGCTGACCGATTTCACGCAATATCGCGAAAAGCCAAACGCCGCCGCTCGACCCGATCACGCCGCCGATCAGCAGCATGACCCCCATGGTGATATCGACATTGCCCCGCCGCCAATGGGCGAGCGCCCCGGAAACGGATGAGGCGACGATCTGATTGGCCTCGGTCGCCACGGCAACAGCCGGCGGTATTCCCAGAAAAATGAGCATGGGGGTCATAAGGAACCCGCCGCCAACGCCGAAAAGCCCGGAAAGGATACCCACCGCGCCGCCCAGTCCCAGAAGGACAAATATATTGATCGAGATTTCGGCGACGGGAAGGTAGATGTTCATTTTGCTATTTTTTGATTCCCTGGGCCCTGGCAGCGGCCCGATTCCGAGATTTCATAAGGGTGTCCCCAATAGCGGCAGGAGCGAATTCCGTTCCAAAGGAAGAATCTCCAACAGAATTCACTAATCTTTGCTGTAAATAGCAACCTTCCGCCGGGAGACCAAGGACCAAGCGGAAAAAAATTTCGATTTTTGGCAGCGTTCCTCCGCGTGGAACGAATTCAGCATCCTAGGCGGCGGCGCGCTCGCGCAGGCGCTTCAGGCTGCCGCCGACCTTAACCGCACCAGGTAGGGAATGGCCGACGATCTTCTCGGCCAGGACGCCACAGTCGACGAGAGCTTCCAAATCGACCCCGGTTTCGATCCCCATCTCATCGCACAGGAAAACCAGATCCTCGGTGCACACGTTGCCGGCCGCGCCCTTGTGACCCGCGAATGGGCATCCCCCCATACCGGCGATAGAGGAATCGAATTCCGCGACGCCCATCTCGAGACCCGCATAGGCGTTCGCGATACCCATGCCGCGCGTGTCGTGCAGATGCAGCGACAAAGCCAGATCGGGATATTTGTTCCGCATGGCGCCAACGATCCGCTTGATACGATCGGGCGTCGCCCACGCCATCGTGTCGAGTAGGCCGAACCGCTTGATGGTCACGCCGTGTTCGGCGGCGATATCGAACATGATGCCCGCTAACGACAGAACTTTCTCCTCGGGAATATCGCCTTCGAAATTACAGCCGAATGTCGCCATCAAATTAGCGGTCGTCACGTCCACGTTATGACGCTTGTACATCTCGACGATGGTGTGCTGACTTTCGATCAACTGTTCGAGGGTGCGGTTCTGATTACGCTTCAAGAATGTCTCCGAGGCCGACAGCGTGATGCTGCCCTCAATGTGGAGGCGATTGGTGGCTATCGCACGCTCCAGCCCCTTTTCGTTCAACCACAATCCCGTATAGGTGACACCGGGTTGAGGGGTGATACCGGCAACAACCTGCTCGGAATCGGCCATATTCGGCACCGCGTCCGGTCGGACAAACGAGGCAATCTGGATACGCTTGAGACCCGTATTCGACAGGGCGTCGATGAGTTCGATCTTCTGCGCCGTCGGGATAAGGGTCTTTTCGACCTGAAACCCTTCGCGCGGGCCATCCTCTTCGATCGATATGGATTTGGGAAAATCGCTCACAAGCACCTCCGGTGTCTCTCGGTCGGGATTATAGTCCTGCCGGGCCGGCCCCTCCAGACCGCCGTCGCCCGCCAATGCAAGTGCTGGCCAGCCCCCGCCGAATACATTAGGAAATAAGGCCGATCAACGTCCGGCATGGCGATTTAGGCAGGACAGCGGAGGGCGAAATGGCCGATAGCAGCGACGACATTCTGAAAATCTCGACGGAAAATCATGTCCGTCTGCTGACCCTGAACCGGCCTGACGTTCGTAACGCCCTCAACGACGACCTGACCGACGCCATCGGCAACGCCATCTTCGAAGCAGACGACGATTCCGATATTTTCCTGATCGCCATCACCGGTGCGGGCGAAAAAGCCTTCTGCTCGGGCGCCGACCTCAAGGTAGCGCGCGACATGGCGGATCGCGGCGAGCCGTTTCGCGGCCCCTTACGCACGGTGCGGCGCAGCCTGCTCGAAGTCATGATCGACTCGCGCAAACCCATCCTTGGCATCATTAACGGCCCCGCCATCGCCGGCGGGTTCGAATTGGCGCTCGCCTGCGATCTGCGGGTGTGCAGCGACACGGCGTTCTTCGCCGTGCCCGAAGCCAAGCGCGCACGGGGCGCTCATTTCGCCTCGGTCGCCCTGCCGCAGATGGTGCCGTCCGCCATCGCCATGGAATGGCTCCTTACCGGGCGTCGCGTACCGGTCGAGGAAGCACAACAATATGGTCTGCTCAACCGCGTGGTGCCGTTCGACAGGCTCATGGACGAGGCCATGGCCTTTGCCGCCGAGCTCACCTCGTCGGCCCCCTTGTCCCTGCAACGCCTGAAAATCACCTACCGCAAAACCCACGGCATGTCGCTGACCGAAGGCATTCGTCTCGACACCGGGCCAGACGTTTATGCCTCCGAAGATCAGGTCGAGGGCGCGCGCGCCTTCCTGGAGAAGCGGGACCCGGTTTGGAAGAACCGGTGACTTGATGAGCACGTTGAGCAATATGCCGATCACGGCTTCGCTGGCGCGGCTAACTCACGAGGTCACGCCCGCCCGGCTGTCCGAAAAGGACAAGGAAAAGGCGCGGCTGTGCTGGCTCGACTGGGTGGCGGTGGCCATTGCTGCCACCGACGATCCTGCCGTCGTCGCCTTGCGCAAGATGGCAAAAGACGAAGGCGGGCATCCCGTCGCCTCGTTCCTTGGGACCGATCAAAAAGGGACCGTTGCACAGGCGGCGCTGATCAACGGCACCGCCTCGCATGTTCACGACTACGACGACACCCACCAAAGCATTCCCGGCCATCCATCGGTGCCCGTCGCTGCCGCCGTCTGGCCCCTGGCCGAGCGCGAAGGTGCGACAGGCGAGGAAGCGATGGCTGCCCTTGCCGCCGGGATCGAGGTGATCGTGCGGCTCGGCGACGCATTCGGCCACGCCCACTACGCCAGGGGCTGGCATTCCTCCTCTACACTGGGTGCGATCGCTGCGGCGGCCGCCGCCGCCAACCTGCTGCGACTGAGCGAAGAAGAAACCATCACCGCGCTGGGCCTCGCGGCGGCACGAGCCGCCGGTGGCAAGGCAACCTTCGGCTCACACGGCAAGCCGCTTCAGTTGGGGTATGCCGGGTTCCTCGGCCTGCAATCGGCGGAGATGGCCCGTTACGGTGTCAGCTGCACCGACAACGTGATCGAAGCGCCGGGCGGTTTCCTCGATCTGCACGGCGACGGGTACGATCCAGAACCGTTGCTGGCGCCGTTGGAGGATCCGCTGAAAATTCATGGCGTCGTTTTCAAGCACCACGCCGCCTGCTTCCTCACCCACGCGACCATCGACGCGGCAACGAAACTCAAGCAACAGATTGAGATTCCCGACATTTCGCACATCGTTATCGACGGCGATCCGCAGGTCGAAGTGGTGTGCGGCACAACGACGCCGGAAACGGGATTCGAAGCGAAGTTCAGCGCGCCCTTGGCCATCGCGCTCGCGCTTACCGGGCGCGACACTTCGGCGCTCGAAATCTTCGCCCCCGAAACGGCGCGCGACCCGGCATTGCGCGACATCGCCGCGAAGGTCAGCTTCGAAACCAACCCAACCATCGGCCAGGAAGACACCAACCTGAAAGTGCGTCTGACCGATGGACGGGAATTGGTGATTGAGGGACACGCCGCGCGTCCTGCCACGGACCTCGCCGCCGAACGCGCACAGATCGAGGCCAAAGCGCGGTCATTGTGTACCCCGGCACTCGGCGATGCGACGGATACAGTCTTGAACTCGGTCATGACGCTTGGCGATGCACCCATGCCCAACCTTTCAGGAGTTAAACAATGACTGTCGTCTCCCGTCCCTTGGAAGGTTTGCGCGTCATCGAAATGGGCGTCAGCGTCGCCGGCCCGTTCGGCGGTATGATCCTTGCCGAATTAGGTGCCGAGGTGATCAAGATCGAGAACCCGGTGAACGGTGATGATGCGCGTTTGTGGGGACCGCCCTTTCTCGACAAAAGCTCGGCCCTGTTCCAAGCGTTGAACCGCAACAAGAAATCCGCCGCCGTCGACCTCAAGGACGCCGACCAGCTGGATGAACTCAAGGACTACATCGTCGGGCACGTCGATATCGTGTTGCAGAATATGCGGCCGGGCCTGGTGGCGAAGTTCGGCCTCGACGGCGAGACCTTGCGCAAAGAGAAACCGTCGCTGATCTACGCCAATCTCGGCGCCTTTGGGCGCCAAGGACCCTTGGCCGACCGGCCGGGCTACGATCCGCTCATGCAGGCCTTCGCCGGGATCATGAGCATCACCGGCATCGAAGGCCAGGAACCGGTACGTGTGGGACCTTCTCTCGTCGACGGCGGCACCGGCATGTGGGGCGTGATTGGCATCCTATCGGCCCTGCACCGCCGCAAGCAAACCGGCGAAGGCTGCGTCATCGACACCTCGCTGATGGAAACGGCAGTGAGCTGGGTGGGCGTCCACGTCGCCAACTACCTCGCCTCCGGCAAGGTGCCCGGCAAGCTGGGCACCGAGAATTTCAGCCTGGCGCCCTACAAGGCTTACCGCTGCGCCGATGGATGGCTGATCATCGCGGCGGGCAACGATTCCCTGTTCCGCCGGGCGGCCAATGCATTGGGACATCCAGAATGGGTTGACGATCCGCGCTTCAAGACCAACCCGGACCGTGTCACCAATCGCGAGGCGCTCAACGCACTGGTCGACGAAGCGACCGTCAAGCAGCCGCGCGATCACTGGATGAAGGCGCTCGAAAAAGCGGGCGTGCCGAACGCGCCCATTCAGTCCATCGACGAGCTGGTGGCGCATCCCCAACTGATCGCCAGCGGCATGTTGCAGGCGCCACCCGAAGGCAGCGAAACGCCGCTGATCGGCCTGCCCGTCAGCTTCGACGGTGAACGGCCACCGTATCGGTCGATCGCGCCGGAACTCGGCACGGACACCAAACAGATTAGAGACACATCAGACACATAAAAAACGAGCAGATCATGACCGAGACACAGCAAGACACCGACGGCCTCACCACCATGACATTGGGCGAGGACTATCCGGAAATCCGCGAGTCCGTGCGGGCGATCTGTGCCAACTATCCCGGCGAATACTGGCGCAAACTGGACGCCAACGACGAATACGCCGAGGAGTTCGTCACCGAGCTGAGCCAGTCCGGCTTCCTCGGCGCCCTGATCCCCGAGGCATACGGGGGGTCGGGACTGCCGATCCGCGCGGGCGGCGCCATCCTCGAAGAAATCCATGCGTCCGGCGGCAACGCCTATGCCTGCCACGCCCAGATGTACATGATGGGCACGATGCTGCGCCACGGCAGCGAGGAACAGAAGCAACGTTATCTGCCCGGCATTGCCAGCGGCGACATCCGTTTCCAGGCATTCGGCGTCACCGAACCCACCACAGGTTCGGACACGACGCAACTCAAGACCCGGGCCGTGCGCGAAGGCGATCATTATGTGGTCAACGGCCAGAAGATCTGGACGTCGCGCGCCCACAAATCCGATCTCATGACCTTGCTGGTACGCACCACACCCGCCGATCAGGTCAAGAAACGCAGCGACGGGTTGTCCGTGCTGCTGGTCGACATGAAGGAAGCGGTCGGCAACGGCATAGAATTGCGGCCCATCGACGCCATGGTCAACCACCAGACCAACGAAGTGTTCATCGACAACCTCAAGGTGCCGGTGGAGAACCTGATCGGCGAGGAAGGCAGGGGTTTCCGCTACATCCTCGACGGCATGAATGCCGAACGGGTGCTGGTGGCCAGCGAAAGCCTCGGCGATTGCCGCTATTTCATCAAACGCGCCACCGATTACGCCAACGAGCGCGTCATCTTCGGCCGGCCCATCGGCCAGAACCAGGGGATCCAGTTCCCCATCGCACGGGCCTATGCCGAATGGAAAGCCGCCGATCTGATGGTGCGCGCGGCGGCCGCCCTGTTCGAGGCGGGACAACCGTGCGGCGAGGAAGCCAATACGGCGAAACTGTTGGCATCGGAAGC
Organism: uncultured Rhodospirillales bacterium; assembly: GCA_913055735.1. Taxonomy (GTDB): domain Bacteria; phylum Pseudomonadota; class Alphaproteobacteria; order Rhodospirillales; family UBA2165; genus CAJXKD01. The sequence continues at coordinate 2,293,402 of CAJXKD010000001.1, read as the reverse complement.
GGCATGGAACGCGGCGGAAGCCTGCATGCAGACCTTCGGCGGCTTCGCCGCGGCCAAGGAGTTCGACATCGAACGGAAATGGCGCGATTGCCGCTTGGGCCGCATCGCCCCCATCTCCACAAACCTGATCCTCGGCTATATCGGCCAGCACGTGCTGGGCATGCCGAAATCGTATTAGTCTCATTTGGGGACTGTCTACGCGGGCGCATCCGATAAGATGAAAAACCAGATCATTCAGGGATACGTCGATGAGGCGGCTACACTGATCGCCCGATACGAGGCAATTTCATCCGCCCAGGAATATTCAACCCTATTGCATCTTCTGCCTGACAAAAGGTGCCGCGTTCTTGATATTGGCGCCGGCACGGGCAGGGATGCAGCATGGTTCGCAGCCAGCGGTCATGATGTCCTCGCAGTGGAACCTGTCGCAGAATTCCGCGAAGCAGGCGCGATGCGGCACGGCTCTCGTAGTATTGAGTGGATGGACGATGTGCTCCCAACGCTCTCGCACGTCTTCAATCGGGGCGAGGAATTCGATCTCCTCGTCGTCAACGGTGTCTGGCAGCATCTAAAAGACGAACAGCGCCGGACTTCCACACGGAACCTAAGGCTTCTGTCCGCGCGCGATGGCTTGATGATCATTTCCTTGCGGCACGGTCCCGGCGCACCGACACGGCCTTGCTTCGAAGTATCTTCGCAAGACACCATCGAATTTGCAGCATCCGAAGGCTTTCAGCTTATCTACATCGAAGAACGAGAGTCCATCCAACCTCAGAACCGTGCTGCCGGGGTCACTTGGACTTGGTTGGTGTTTTCGTTGCCGTCAATACGTGCACTTGATACCGACAAAGACAGAGAGGCTCTGAACCGCAAATTCCATGGAGCACCGTCATGAACGGCGCGCAGGGACCGACGAAGAAAACCGTCTTCTATTTCAATTTCATCGCGCATCAGCGTTTCCTCGACGTGATTGCGACACGGCCCGACATCGAGCTTCATAAGTTCCACAACGATAGCCCGGAAGAGGACGTGAAGAAGGTGATGGCGGTGGCGCACGCCTATCAGATCGATTCCGCGCGGGCCGGCATCCCGGAAAAGTACTACGCCACCCAGGCGCTCCTCGACCAATGCCCCAATTTGCTGATCGTGTCGGCCAACGGCGCCGGATTCGATACGGTGGACGTACCGGCCTGCACGGAAGCGGGTGTCCTGGTGATGAATCAAACCGGCGGCAACCGTGAAGCGGTCGCCGAACATGCCCTCGGCATGATCCTGGCATTGTCGAAACGCATCGCGGAAACAGATCGCGCCATGCGCGACGGCTCCATCAAGGAGCGGTTGCACTACATGGGCGATGAAGTGTCAGGCAAAACCCTTGGCATTATCGGCATCGGCAATACGGGCAGCACACTATCGAAGAAATGCGCCGCGGCCCTCGACATGCGGGTGCTCGCCTACGATCCCTATGTCGACGCCGATACCATGGCACGATTTAGCGCGACCAAGGCGGAATTGGATGAGGTGCTGGCGCAAGCCGATTACGTTTCGGTGCACTGCCCGCGCACGAACGAAACCGAGACAATGTTCGACGCCGACGCCTTCGCCAGAATGAAGCAAGGCAGCTATTTCATCACCACGGCGCGGGGCGGTATCCACGACGAGGCGGCACTCTATGACGCGTTGAAGGCGGGGCATCTCAAAGGCGCCGGGCTCGACGTATGGGATCCGGAACCGCCGGCGCATGATCACCCGCTGCTCACCCTCGACAACGTGATCGTCAGCCCACACACGGCGGGCTCGACGTTTACAGCGCGGGAAAATCTCGGCAAGTGGGGCGCCGAACAATTGACCGACGCCCTCGACGGCAAGCGGCCGCCGCGCCTGATCAATCCCGACGCGTGGCCGCAATTTACCGACCGGTACGAAGAAGTGCTGGGAACCGCCGCGGCTGACGCCTAGGCCAAACGCGACGCGAGATTACTGAGATCGTTGCACCCCAGCAGGGCGAGGTTGCGGTAAACCTCTTGTTTCATCAGGTCGATGGCATGCGCCACGCCCTCCTGTTCGCCCAAGGCAGCCGCGTAGAGAAACGGCCGCCCCGCAAGCACGCAATCGGCACCCATGGCCAGCGCCTTGATGACATCGGTGCCACGCCGGATACCGCCGTCATACATGAGGGTCATGTCGCCTTTCTCGGCGGCGATCGCGGGCAAAGCCTTCAACGGTGACAGGGCGGTATCCAACTGGCGCCCGCCGTGATTGGAGACGAACAATCCGTCGAGACCGATCTCGCGCGCCGTTTTGGCGTCTTCGGCGGAAAGAACGCCCTTAAGCAGCAGCTTTCCCTGCCAACGGTCGCGCAGCCATTTCATGTCCTCCCAATCGAGCGCGTCACGTACATGGGTACGCCCGGGCGCCTTACCCGAGATGATGGGAATACCACGCTGCGCACCTGTATTTTCGAGATGCGGCATGCCGCTGGTCATCAACGTTCGGAAGAAGGTTCGAAGCAGCCAACGCGGATGGCTAAGCCCATCGAAGGCAATGCGCGCATTCGGCCGGACGGGATAACCGAAACCCGAGCGCAAGCTACTGCCCCGGTTCCCGGGCACGGGCACATCGACGGTGACGGCGAAATGGCGAAATCCTGCGTTCCACGCCCGGTCGGCAAGCCCGGCGATGGCACTGCGGTCGGCATCGACATAGGCCTGGAACCAAACATCGGGATTGGCCTCGACGATCTTCTCCATGGGGATCAACGCGCTGCCGCTCATTACATATGGGACGTTGGCGGCGCGTGCCGCGCGGGCAAAATTGAGGTCCGCCTGATAGCCGAACAGGGCACAGGCCCCCATGGGCGCGATACCGAACGGCGCATCGTATTTCTTGTCAAACAGGGTGCAGTCCATGGAGCGCCCGGTGACGTCCTTGAGCACCCGGGGGATCAGCCACACCTCGTCGAACGCGGTGCGGTTACCGTCCCGCGACAGGGCCCCTTCGACGCCCGCCGAAACGAATTCCCACAGCGCGCGTGGTAGGAATGATTTGCCCGGTGCCTCGAGATCCTCCCAGCACATGATTTTGCGCATGTTGCGCGGAACCGCCATTTCCCTGCCCCCTGAAATCTTCCGCCGGTTATCCGATCGTTATGCTTTGGTGTGCTTAGTTTTTGGGCGCGTAAGTGTCTTCGATCCGGGTCCAGTCGTCGAGACCGATGACCTTTTTATATTCGTCGAAGCTGGCACCCTTGTTGAACAATTTCAGCTCGCCGCTTTTCATGTCGGCCAGCACGTCGCGCATGGTCTTGGTGACGTGCAGGATCAAGCTGAGGCCATAAGGGATGATATCGAAGCCCAACTCGCCGAGGTCCTGGGGCGACAGAATCGGCGTCTTGCCGCCTTCGAGCGGGTTGGCAAGCAGCGGCACGTCCTTGAAGGTACGCCCGACAATTTCCAACTCCTCAACCGTCTCCGGGGCCTCGACGAAAATCCAGTCTGCCCCCGCCTCCAAGAATTTCTCCGCGCGCCGCAACGCGTCGTCGAGACCGTTGACGGCACGCGCATCGGTGCGCGCACTGATGATGGTGTTGGGATTGGCGCGTTCCGCGCAAACGGCGCGCACCTTGGCCACCGCCTGCTCCATCGGCACGACACTTTTTCCCGCCAGGTGGCCGCAACGCTTGGGCCAGGCCTGGTCCTCGATCATCACCGCCGCCGCGCCGATGTTTTCATAGATATGCACCGTATTGACGGCGTTCTTCACGTCGCCATAGCCGTCGTCGATGTCGACGAACACCGGCAGGTCGGTGACGCTGACGATGTCGCGCACCGCGCCCGCGATATCGCTCATGCTGCGCAAGCCGATATCGGGCACGCCATAGCGCCCGCCAACGACGGAGAAACCGCCGACGAAAATGCTCGAAAACCCCGCCTGATCGCACAGTTTGGCGCTCAGCCCGTCATAAGCGCCGGGCATGACCAGGGGCTTTTCTTTGGCCAGGATTTCGGGAAATGATTTGCGCGGCATGGAAACGCTCCTTGATAGGTCGGGCTTATTTTAGCTGTTGGGATAGGCCCACGGCCGGGATTGTTTCGCCCGGGTGGCAAATTCGGAAATCTCCGCGTCACGCTGCAACGTCAGGCTGATCTCGTCCAACCCTTCCAACAATCCCTGACGGCGAAAAGCGGGAATGGTGAACGGGACGGTCTTCCCCGACGGCGTGGCGATGGTCTGACTTTCGAGATCGACGGTAAAGATGGCCTCCGGTTCGCCGGGCTCGGCCTCCTTGGCCAAGCCGTCGATGGTCGCTTCATCGAGGATCACCGGCAGTGCGCCGTTCTTGAAGCAGTTGTTATAGAAAATCTCGCCGAAGCTAGGCGCGATCACGCAACTGATACCGAAGGCCTTGAGCATCCACACCGCCGATTCCCGCGACGAGCCGCAGCCGAAATTGGGTCCGGTGAGTAGAATCTTGGCGCTCTTGAAGGACGTTCGGTTGAGGACGAAATCGGGCAGCGGATTGTCGTTCTCGTCATAGCGCCAGTTGGCGAACAGGAACTGCGCCAAATTGCTACCGCCCTTTTCGCCGAACTCCTTCTCGGTGCGGGTCGGCGAAATGGTGTCCGTGTCGATGTTGGCGCGCAGCAAAGGCGCGGCGGCACCGGTGACGGAAACGAATTTCTCAGACATCGGCGCCCTCCAGATCGCGCACGTCGGCGATCCGGCCCGTGGTCGCCGAAGCGACCGCCGTCAACGGGCTGACCAAATGGGTGTACGTACCGACACCCTGACGGCCGACGAAATTACGGTTGGTGGTTGAAACGATGCGGGTGCCCGGTTTGCCGATCTCCGTATGTTCGTTGCCGGAGCCGCCGCACATAGAACAACCCGGTTGCCCCCACATGAACCCGGCCTCGATGAAGGTTTTATCGAGCCCTTCGGCTTCGGCCTGTTGCTTGATGGACTGGCAGCCGGGCACCACCCAGGCGGTAACGCCGTCCGCAACCTTGCGCCCCTTTGCAGCGGCGGCGGCGGCGCGCAGATCGGAAATGCGGCTGTTGGTGCAGGAGCCGATGAACACCATGTCGATGGGCGTTCCCTTGATCGCCGCGCCTTCTTCGAGCTTCGTGTAGTCGAGCGCGCGGCGGTCCACCTCGGCGTTGCTTTCAGGGATTGCGTCGCCAATGCCGACAACCTGACCCGGGTTGATCCCCCAAGTAACCTGCGGCTCGATATTCGAGACATCGAGGGTCAGTTCTTGATCGAATGCGGCCCCGTCGTCGCTGCGAAGTGTCTGCCAATAGGCGACGGCCGCATCCCAATCCGCGCCGGTCGGCGCATCGGGACGGCCATTCACGTACTCGGCGGTCGTATCATCCGGGGCCATCAAACCGAAACGGGCACCTGTCTCCACCGCCATGTTGCACAGCGTGAAACGGCCTTCCATGGGCATGGCCTCGATCACAGGGCCGGCAAATTCGAGCGCATGACCCGTCGCACCCGCCACACCCATTTGGCCGATGATATAAAGCATGACGTCCTTCGGGGTGACCCCTGCCGGCACCGTGCCGGTGAGCGTGACGCGCATATTCTTCGGTTTACGCTGCACGCTGGTCTGCGTGGCCATGACGTGTACGGCTTCCGACTGGCCGATCCCCCAGGCGACAGCGCCGAGCGCGCCCAAGGTGCAGGTATGGCTGTCGCCGCAGACGATCGTCGTCCCCGGCAAGGCAAAGCCCAACTCGGCGGCACTGACATGCAGGATGCCATGGTAGTCATTGCCGATATCGAGCAACCGGACGCCGAATTTTTCCGCATATTTGCGTGCAGTCAGCACATAGGGCGAGGTGACGGAGGACGGATCCAACGGCCCGCACAATGTCGCTACCATATGATCGGCCGCGGCAAGATTGAGTTCGGGGTGACGCAGCGGCAAGTTCATCTTTTCGAGGGTTATGAAGGCCCGTGCGCCCATATCGTTGACGTTGTGCCGGTCGATGAACAACAGCGAGAACCCGTCACCCAGATCGGCGACGACATGCTCGTTCCAGATTTTCTCGAACAGGGTCAGCGGCTTGGACACAATTTCTCTCTGCTTCGTTTTCTTGCTCGGCGGCCGGAATTTGGCAGGTCGTTGCGCTTTCAACAAGCGCCTTTCCACCACCGTCCAGATTTGAGACAGTGCTCAAATAATTCTGCCAAAGACTGGCTGCTGGGCTCCGGCTGTCAAGTCATTGGCCATAAGGAACCGGGGGAACATTGGAGGAATTCGACTATATCATCGTCGGCGCGGGGTCGTCGGGGTGCGTGCTTGCCGCCCGTCTTTCCGAAGACCCATCGGCGCGCGTTCTGGTGCTCGAGGCGGGCCCGGAACCCAAAAGTCCCTGGATCACCATCCCCGTCGGCGTGTCACGCCTGATCTTCCCCGGCAAATACAATTGGGGCTACTCGTCGGAAGCGGAAAAAACCTTGGGCGGCCGGTCCATCTATATTCCGCGCGGCAAGACGCTCGGCGGTTCGAGCGCCATCAACGGCATGGCTTATGTGCGCGGCCACCCAGAGGATTACGACGTTTGGCGTCAGATGGGGAACAGCGGCTGGGGCTGGGACGATGTGTTTCCCTATTTCAAGAAATCGGAAGCCCGCGAGGGCGGTGGCGACGACTTCCACGGCGGCAATGGCGAGCTTTCCGTGACCGATCCGCGTTTACGCCATGCAACATCGAAAGCCTTTGTCGAGGCCGCGGTAAACTACGGCTTGCCCCGTAATCCGGATTACAACGGCGCCGAGCAGGAAGGCGTCGGCTTTCTGCAATTCAGCATCCGCAATGGCATGCGTCATTCGACGGCGGCCGCTTTCCTGGAGAATGCGCGCGCGCGCGCGAACCTCACTGTCGTCACGGAAGCCCACGTGCAACGCATCGATTTCGACGGCCGCCGCGCCGCCGGCATCAGCTACCGTCGCGGCAATGGCGACATCCAGCAGGCAAAAGCCCGGCGCGAGGTCACTATCTCCGCCGGCGCCATAGATTCCCCCAAGCTCTTGATGCTGTCGGGGATCGGACCGGCGGAAAAGCTCCAGGAATTGGGCATTCCCGTGGTCGCGGACCTGCCCGGCGTCGGCGCCAATCTCCAGGATCACGCCTACGTCCACTACAATTGCCAATCCACCGCCGATGCGTCCGTAAACCGGCAATTGCGGGGGTGGCGGCCCTACCTGCACGGCGCTTACTACGTGATGACCCGGCGCGGGCTGTTGAGCATGGGCTCGTCACAGGCCGTCGCCTTCGCCCGCACCCTGCCCGGCGCCACCCGGCCCGACATTCAGATGATGTTCCGCCCCATGAGTTGGGAGTTCAGCCCCGACGGCACGCTGGAAATCGGCCGCGATCCGGCGCTGACGGCCTCGACCTGTTTCCTTCGGCCGCATTCGCGGGGCCACATCGAATTGCGCTCCGCCGACGCCGGGGACCGGCCAAAGATTTTCACCAACTATCTCGAGGCGCAGGCCGACCGCGACGCGGCCGTGGCCGGCATCCGCCTAATGCGCGGGATATTCGCCAAAGAACCGTTGAAATCCAAGATCGTCGCCGAAATCGATCCCGGCCCCGATTGCCGGAACGACGACGAGATCGTCGATTACGCACGGCGCACCGTCCAGTCCATGCACCATTGGTGCGGCACCTGCAAAATGGGCGACGACAACATGGCAGTGGTCGACGACCATCTACGGGTCCGGGGGGTCGAGGGCTTACGCGTGATCGACGCCTCGATCATGCCGACCGTGCCTTCGGGGAATACCAATGCGCCGGCGATCATGGTTGCCGAAAAGGGCGCGGATTTGATATCTCAGGCAGGCTGATATTTCGCACAGCGGAAAAATCGTCAGGAAATATGATAGTTCGGAAAAATAGAATGCTTGAACGCCGAACAATATATTGACAGCATGAGGCCTCAAAATTGGGATAAACTTCGTCCCTCAAAGAATTCCTGAACCTAAGAGCATGGAGGTGTTCGTCTATGAAACTTAAATTTGCAGCCCTGTCGGTCGCGGCAGCGGCGCTTGTTGCGCTCACCGCCCAACCGGCGTCAGCCCAACAAAAGCTCACCATGGCTTATTGGTGGGGCCCGAAGCACCAGATGATGAAAAGCCAGCAGGCCTGGATCGAGACCGTCGAGAAAGCCTCGGGCGGCAACCTGAAGATCGAAATGGATACCGCCGGTATCGGCAAGCCTCCGGGACAGTATGACCTGGTCAAGAACGGCGTGCGCGACATGGTGTGGTTCATTGCCGGTTACACCCCGGGCCGCTTCTCGCTTTATCAGATCGCCGAACTGCCCTTCGTTTGCCCGAACGCAACGACTTGCGCGCCGGCACTTTGGGACTGGTACGCCGAGAATGATCTCGAGAAGATGGAATTCACCGACTCCAAGCTGGTCGCTTCCTTCGTTCACGGCCCCGGCTTGTTGCATTCCAATAAGCCCTTCCCGACCGTCGAAAGCCTGGTCAACGTGAAGGTCCGCGCAGGCGGCTCCAACGTCGCCATCGGCAAGGCTCTCGAGATGGCCGTCGTCTCCATGCCGGCCAGCGGCGCCTATGAAGCGATCCAGCGCAACACGGTGGAAGCCATCTTCTTCCCGTGGGAAGCGGTCAACAGCTTCCGCCTCAACGAGGTGGCGCACTATCACATGGAAGTGCCGGGCGGCATGTATGCCTCGTCCTTCGGTTACAACATCAACCCGAAGGCTTGGGATGGTCTAAGCGCCGGCAACAAGGAAGCCCTGATGAAGGCCGGCGGGCATGCCGGTTCGGTGTTCATGGGCAAGCGCTGGGATGCGGCCGACGAAGTGGCCCGCAAAGATGCCCTTTCGCGCAGCGACAACCAGGTCGCCACGCTTGCTGCAGCGGAACTGCCGAAGCTTCGCAAGAAGCTGGACGTGGTACGCACGAATTGGATCGACATGGCGAACAAAAAGGGCCTCAACGGGCAGAAGTTGTACGAAGACTTCCTCGCCAAGGTCCAAGCCAACACGATGTGATCTGAGCGATGACGAATGCAATGACCGGCGGGCTTAGCCGGTTGAACGGGCGAGTCACTATGTGGCTCGCCCGCATCGCCACCGTCATTCTGGCGGCAATGGCTATCCTCACATTTGCGGATGTGCTCGGCCGGTACCTCTTTCACTACCCGCTGACCATTACGCTCGAGTTCACCGAACTGAGCATGGGACTGATCGTCTATCTGGCCGTCGGTTTGGTGACCCACCAGAAAGAGCATGTATCCGTCGACTTCGTAACGCTGCGCATGACACCAAAACTGCGCGCGGCGGTCGACGTCCTCGTGAACATAATTTCCTTTTGCTATCTCAGCGTCGTGGTGTGGCGCCTGTTCCTGCACAGCCTGGAGCTCTACAACCAGGGCGACATGACACCGACCTTTTTCATCATCCTGTGGCCCTTCGGCCTCGCCATGTCAGTCGCCAGCATCCTGTTCCTCACCAGCACGCTGCTGCACATCGCCCACGGACTGGCCGGGCACCCAGACGAACATCACACCAACAAGGCCGAAATCTGAGCGCCTGCGATACGGACCCCAATACGGACTCCAGGGACCATGGATAAAGAAATTCTCTCAATCGTTATTTTCGTGGCGCTGTTCGGCCTGTTGGCGCTGGGCATGCCGATCGGCTTCGCCCTCGGTCTGACCGCGACGATCGGCACGCTCATTCTCATCGATACCCATGCCACGCTGGCTCTATTGGGCTCGACCGTGTTCGACACCGCCATCGACTACAATCTCTCGGTGGTGCCCATGTTCGTTCTCATGGGTTATATCGCCTCCAACGCCGGGCTCTCGGAATCCCTTTACAAGGCTTGCAACAAGTGGCTCGGCCACCGCCGCGGCGGTTTGGCCCTCGCGACCATCGGCGGGTGCGGTGCGTTCGCCGCGATCTGCGGCTCTTCGCTGGCGACGGCGGCAACCATGAGCCAGGTCGCGATGCCTGAGATGCGCCGCTACAAATATGATGACCGGCTGGCGACGGGCGCGGTCGCCGCCGGCGGCACCATCGGCATTCTCATTCCGCCCAGCGTCCTCATGGTGCTGTACGGCATTCTCACTGAAACGAGCATCGCCGGGCTTTTCCTCGCCGGCATTATCCCGGGCATCCTGATGGTGCTATTCTTCATGGCCGCCATCTCGATCATGACCCGGATCAATCCCAAACTGGGTCCGCGCGGCGAACGCGCACCCATGAGCGAGAAACTCGCCGCCATCAAGGATGTGTGGGGCGTGGTGTTGCTGTTCGTCTTTGTTATCGGCGGCATCTATACCGGCGTCTTTTCGCCGACCGAAGCCGCCGGCGTCGGCGCCTGCGGCGCAGCCATTCTGTCGGTGGTCAACCGCACCTTCTCCATGTCGATGATCAGTGATTCACTGCTCAATACCGCGAAGACGACGGCGATGATCTTCACGATCCTGATCGGCGCCATCATGTTCAACAACTTCCTGGTGCTGGCCTCGGTGCCGCAGGTAATCAGCGGCTGGATCGAAGGTCTGGCCCTCGGGCGCCTCGCCGTGCTGGTGGTGATCCTGCTGATCTATCTGGCGCTGGGCTGCGTCATGGATTCGCTGGCCATGGTGTTGCTCACCATTCCGATCTTCTTCCCGATCATCGAATCGCTGGGCTACGACCCCATCTGGTTCGGAATCGTCGTCGTGATGGTGGTGGAACTCGGCCTGATCACGCCGCCCATCGGTATAAACGTGTTCGTCATCAAAGGTATGATGCCCGACGTGGCATTGGAAACGATTTTCCGCGGCGTGCTGCCCTTCGTGGTGGCCTTGATACTTCTCATCGCCCTGATCGTCGCCGTCCCCGACATTGCCCTGTGGCTGCCCAATACCATGAACTAGCCTCCCGGCAGCGTCACCACTTCATTCACGGGTTAGATTGGGGGGACGCGGTACGATGATGACTTCCTCGCCGCGATAGCGGCCATGGCATTCATCGGGCGATTCATTGACAATCGCGCGCTTGAACCCGGCGTCGATCGCCAGCCATTTTTCGCGCAAATCCGGGGCGACGCCCGCTTCCACCAGCGCTTCCGCCAAGAGCTTATGTCGAATGTCGAACACTTCGGCGGGCATGAACATATGGACATGCGCGTCGCGGGGCGAACGGCCGCCATAAATCGATGGGCCGCCCATCAAGCCCATCCAAAAATCCGTCTGCTGTGCTTCGACCACCTCACGTTTGGTGTGCGCGAAAAACCCTTTCAGCCACGGGTGAGTAAAGAGTTTCGTATAAAGAATGTTGTGCACGCGCTGTAGGCAGGCCTTACCACCGACCTGCTCATAAAAATTGTCGCCCAGCGCCGACTTTCCCTTGGCCGCCATCGTCGCCCATTCTTTTTGCGATCCAGTACGCCGCAAAATAGGGCCGACATATTGATAGAACGCTAAACCGACGAGCCCGTCGCGCGTTCCACGGCCGTCACGTTCAAATACCCATATCGTCTGGCCCCGGCCCTCGACTGCGTTCTATCCTGCCTTCATGAAGCGTCTTACCCTCTCATTCGGTTGGTTCTTTCTTGCCTCTTGGCTGGCCGCCTGCGCCGCGCAGCCGCCACTGCCGCCTGCAGATACGGGGTCCCGCATCCACAACCTTCAAGTGGTCAGCAACGGCTGGCACACGTCCATTATCATGCCGCGCTCGGAAATATCGGCGACCGGCTTGCTGGCGGAGGCCGATGATTTTTCCCAGGCGTCGTTTCTCGAATTCGGTTGGGGCGATCGAAAGTATTATCCCGCCGAACGAAAAACCCTCGGTATAACCCTCGGCGCCGCCCTCACCCCAACGCCATCGGTGATGCATATGGCCGGGCTTGCGCAGGCGCCTTCGCCAACCTCAACGGATATCGAAATACTCTCCGTTACCCTGACCGAAAAGGGGTTCCGGCGCCTGGTCGGCGCCATCGCCACGGAATTCAAGCGTCCTGAAGGAGGCCGTGCCGCGCCCATGGGGCGTGGCCTGTACCCGGACAGCCACTTCTACGAAGCGCGAGGGACGTTCCATCTGTTGAACACCTGCAACACTTGGACGGCGCGCATGCTGCGGACCGGCGGCGTCGATCTGTCGTCCACCGGCGTGATCACCGCCGACGACCTAATGACACGCCTGCGTACGGCGTTGTCGCAATCAACTCGAGAGGGTCAATAGGCCAGGCGCGGTTTCGCTCGCCTCGATCCGCGACACCGCGCCGTCGGCGGTGCCGACGAGGAGTTGGGTCCCGTCCGCCGACCAAGACAAAGCGCTGATGGCGCCGCCGCCCGGCGGGCGGGTAAGGACGGCATCGCCGGCAACGATATGCCCGACCAGTACGGAGCCGCCGTCATAACCGGCGGCCACCCAGGGCTCCTCCGGATGCGCGGCGACCTGGACGGCGATGCCGTTGTAAACGTAGCCCAGTTCCAACGGCGGTTTGCCCGAAGGCCCATTGCCGCCGAAATCCCAGCTGGTCACCACGTCAGCGCCACTTACACACAGATACTGCCCATTCATGGCCCAGGAGAGCGAGCGAATCTTGGCAGGATAACCGCTCATCCGCATGCTTTTGCCGTCTGACACCCGCCAGCAGTGCAATTCCTTATCCTGCATGGCGGTAACGATGAATTTCCCATCCGGGCTCCAGGTCACCGCGGTATGCGAGCCATGCCAAGAGAGGTCCTGGGCAAGCGCGCCCGTCTGCAGATCCCAGACGCTGACCCCGTCATATCGGGACGCCGCCAAACAATTACCGTCCGGCGAAAAGGCGAGACCCGTCGGCGTGCTGGCATGATCGCCGAAAGCGGCGAAGACATCGCCGTCCAGCGCGACGACATAAACAGTGCGCTTCACCGAACACGCCCGGCGGCCGGTCGGCGTGTGCACGGCAAGACGCTCAATCCAGCCCTTGTTCACCGTTGCAAGCGTTTCGGGCGCACCATCAGCGCGCAGCATGGCAAGTTCGCCATTGGCAAGCCCCATCAGCAGACCGGCGCCGTCCGCATCCGCCATCGCCGTCAGGCAAATCTCCGGAAGCTCATGGATCACCGGCTTGCTGCTTTCAAAGGCCGACGGCGTGACCGTTGCCGCCGTTCCGTCACTCAATGCCACCAACGCGGTTCCGGTCGCGCCGGCGAAGCAGCCGCCGACCACATAGGCGCCGAGATCGATTTCCGCCGACTTGACCCGGTCGGAAACGACCCGGGCGCCGGCATCGTCGTTTACTGCAGAGCTGTACATTTGAGAAACGCCTCCTCCAACTCCGCTTCGTCGAGATTACGCCCGATGAACACCAACCGGCTGGTGCGCGGCGCCGATCCCCAGGGCGCGCCCCAGGAACTTTCCAAAACCATGTGGACGCCCTGGAACACATAGCGATTGTCCTGACCGGCCAGGTTGAGAATCCCTTTGCAGCGCAGGATGTCGACACCGCGTTCCATGATGAAGGGCCGGATCCAGGCGGCGAATTTTTCGGCATCCAAAGGGACATCGGTGGTCAGCGACACGCTGGTGATGGAGGCGTCGTGCTCGTGGTCTTCTTCTTCCAGAAGCGCGGGCTCAATTTCCAGCAGACGGTTGAGGTCGAACGCGCCACGATTGAGGATTTCAGCCAGTTCCACGGCGCTATGCACCGTTTCGTGGAGAGGCGCGAAGCGGTTGAGCGTCCGGATTTGGGCGCGCACGCGATCAAGCTGTTCTGGCTCCACGAGATCGACCTTATTCAGCAGGATCACGTCGGCAAAGGCGACCTGTTCCAGGGCCTCGTGCCCGCCATCCACCTGGTCGAGAAAGTGGCGCGCATCGACGACCGTGACGATACTGTCGAGATCGACGTTGAGCTTGGCATCGTCGTCGACGAAGAAGGTCTGCACCACCGGCGCCGGATCGGCGAGACCCGTCGTTTCGATGATGATGCCGTCCAGACTGTTCTTGCGGAGCATCAGCGTGCCGAGAATACGGACGAGGTCGCCGCGCACCGTGCAACAGATACAGCCGTTGTTCATTTCGAACACTTCCTCATCGGCGTTGACGACGAGTTCGTTGTCGATGCCGGCCTCACCGAATTCGTTAACCACGACCGCATATTTCTTGCCGTGATCTTCCGAGAGGATGCGGTTGAGAAGGGTCGTCTTCCCGGCGCCCAGGTAACCGGTAAGAACGGTTACGGGTAATTTATTGGTTTCCATTTTTTGCACTCCGTTGTGCGTGGCGAAGCCATCGATGACTTCTCGGTTCATGTCGTTTCGGGTAATGAAGCGCGGCGCTTCACGAACATCCGGATGGGGCGCCGGACCGTTCCGGCGCCCCTCCCCGTCCTACATCAGGCGAAGATCAGGCCTTCGATGTTCTCGATGAGCAAGGCAACACCGACGCCGGCCGCAACCGCCCCGGCGAGACGCGGCGCGATTGCCTGAGGCGCGACCGCCTTGCCGATGTTCGTCACCAGCCAACCCGCGCCCAACGCAATGCCGAATTGGATCGTCGCGAATCCGATGAGGTAGGCCAGGAGCGGGGTCGCCTCGGCACCGACGATGCTCTGTCCGTAGGCGTTACCGTGGAACAAGCCAGCCAATGCAAACAGGACCGGATAGACTGTCGCCGGGATGCTTTTCCCGGACAGCACCAACGCGCCGAGGGCCACCACCGACGCGGTAATCACGATCTCGGTAAGCGGCAATGTCAGGCCCGCGATCATCAACAGACATCCCGCGACGGTTCCCGCCACGAAAGCCAACGGGGACATCCAACGGTTCGCTAGGAAGGCAGAGGCGATACCGACGGCGATAACAAAGGCCAGATGATCGACGCCGATCACGGGGTGCCCGAAGCCGGACAACAGTCCCTGCCCCAGAGTTGACGGTACGCCGCCGCCCATGGCGTGATGCGCAAAGGCCGGGCTCGCGGTCAACAGGATCGCCATGGCCGCCGCAGACGGCAATGCCGCCGAACGGCTGGAAAACAGGGCCCCCAGTTTGGCTTGAATGCTGTCGGTCATTTTAAAATCTCCTTGGTTCAATAGAGAATTCCGGTTTTTGGATTGGTTCAGTTTGTTCCTGCTCTTTTGCGTCTCTTTGCCTATGCCCGTGCCTGCGACGTGGCCGCGGTGGCGACCTCATCCGCGTCTGCATCTAGAGTGCGCGGCGCAACGACGCCGGGCCGCACGACTTTCGGTTTGCGCGGATCGTAGTCGGGTGCCGAAATACGTTCCTGGAACTTGGCGGACCGCTCGACCAGGAAATCGATCAGGTGGTTGCGCAGCGGGTAATAGTGCGCGTGCTTATGCATGTCGTGGCGGGTGCGGTCGCGCGGCATCGTGTTCTCGACGATCTCCAGCACGCGGGCGCCCGGTCCGTTGGTCATCAGCACGATACGATCGGCGAGCAACAGCGCTTCGTCGATGTCATGGGTGATCATGAACACCGTCTGTACCGTCTCGCGGCAAATGCTGAGAAGCTCGTCCTGAAGGCTGCCCCGGGTCAACGCATCCAGGGCGCTGAACGGTTCGTCGAGCAACATGATCTTCGGCTCGATAGCCATAGCGCGGGCAATGCCGACACGCTGTTTCATGCCGCCCGACAGTTGCGACGGCTTCTTGGATTCGGAACCGGTCAAGCGCACCAGGTCGATATATTTCTGGCAATGCGCGCGAAGCTTCTCGCGCGACAGGTTCGGCCACTTGGAAGTCACCGCGAAGGCGATGTTGTTCATGGCCGTCATCCACGGCATCAACGCGTGGCTTTGAAACACGACCGCCCGGTTGAGGCTCGGCCCGTCGACTTCTTCGCCGTCGACGATAACGCTACCGGCGGAGGCTTTGTCCAGACCGGCAAGGATGTTCAACAGCGTCGTCTTGCCGCAGCCGGAGTGGCCGATCAGACAGACGAATTCGCCCTTATTGACCTTAAACCAGACATCTTCGAATACCGTGAAATCGCCGTCGTCTTCGGACGCGGGGAATACTCGCTTCAAGCCTTCAATGCTGATTTGAGTTTCCGACATCCGGGTCTCCTTAGTCCTTGTTCAAGCTGTTATTCGGCGTAGGCCACAAGACGCGACAAGCGCCCGAGGATCAGGTCGAGAACCATGCCAATGAGGCCGATAAAGAAAATGGCGGCGATGACATTGGTGATGGACAGATTGTTCCATTCATTCCAAACGAAGTAGCCGATGCCGGTGCCGCCGACGAGCATCTCGGCCGCAACAATCACCAGCCAGGCAATGCTGACGGAGATGCGCATGCCGGTCATGATGGTCGGCGCGGCGGCCGGCAGAATGACCCGCAACGCCGTGCGCAGCGTGCCCACCTCCAAGGTCTTGGAGACGTTCAGCCACTCTTTCCGCACCGAGGCGACACCGAACGCCGTGTTCACGAGCATCGGCCAAATGGCGCAGATGAAGATGACGAATACCGACGAAACGATGGAATCCTTGATGGTGTAGAGCGCCAGCGGCATCCACGCCAACGGCGACACCGGCTTCATAATCTGAATGAACGGATCAAGCGCCCGATAGAACAACGGCGACATGCCGATGACGAAGCCCAACGGCACGGCGACAATGACGGCGATGCCAAAACCGACGAGCACCCGGGCAATGGAATAGGCAAGCTGGATGCCGATGCCTTTATCGTTGGGCCCGGCGTCATAGAAAGGATCGATAACATGATCCCAAATTTGAGCAAGGACGGTCAAGGGACCCGGCAATGCCGATTGCCCCTTGGCCGTCGCGCCCATCAAGGCGGCATATTCCGGGTCCATATCCGCCGCGCTTCCACTGCCGCCCATGCTGACGGCGATCTGCCAGATGGCGCCGAACGCCAGCAGCAGAACAATCGAGAGAAGAAGCGCGCGAATATGGTTTGACCGGGACATGCTTTGTTCCTTGCTCGGGGTTTCCCTATGTCCGTTTGATGGCGAAGCTTTCGACATATTCGTCGGGCTTCGACGGATCGAAGGTTTTACCCATGATGGTGTACTTCTCGTACGTGCTCTCCGGAGGTGTTGCGTAAGGACCGTCGAGCGCCATCTCGGCCATCAGCTTTTGCGCGTCGGTGGCGAGATAGACTTGCTCCGCGATGGCCTTGTAGTTGACGTCACCCTTCACGTAGCCCCAGCGCTTCATCTGGCTGAGAATCCACACCGCCATGGAGTGCCAGGGGAAGGGATCGAAATCAATCCGGTCCGGCACTCTCTTGATGTTGCCGAGACCGTCGGCGTAGGTCCCCACCAACACCTGTTCCAGCACGGTGACAGGCTGGTTAAGGTAGTTCTTCGGCGAGATCGCCTTGGAGATTTCCTTGCGGTTCGTCTTGATGGACGCGTAGTTGGTGGCGTCCATGATCGACTTCCACAGGGCGAGGAAAGTGTTGGGATTCTCGTCGATGAACTTGCGGCTTGCGGCAAAGGCGCAGCAGGGATGCTTTTCCCAGATGTCCTTGGTCAGCTTATGAATGAAGCCGACGCCGTCATAGACCGCCCGCTGATTGAACGGATCGGGCGACAGATAGCCGTCGACGTTGCCGGCGCGCAAGTTGGCGACCATTTCCGGCGGCGGCAGAACGCGGATCTGGATGTCCTTGTCAGGATCGAGCCCATGTTCCGCGACGTAGTAGCGCAGCAGGAAGTTGTGCATGGAATAGTCGAAGGGCACTGCGAACTTGAAGCCCTTCCACATTTTGGGATCGTTCTTGTCCTTATGCTTGGTGGCGAGAACGATGGCCTGGCCGTTGATGTTTTCGACGGCCGGCATGGTCCACGGCGCGGCGGTCGAACCGGCACCCATGGTGATCGCCAGCGGCATCGGCGTCAGTTGGTGCGACGCGTCGTATTCGCCCGACAGGGATTTGTCGCGCGACACCGCCCAGCCGGCCGTCTTGATGACGTCCACGTCGAGGCCGTACTTCTTATAGAAGCCGAGCGGATGCGCCATGATGATCGGCGTGGCACAGGTGATCGGCACGAAGCCGACATTTAGATGGGTTTTCTCGAGCGCCCCCTTGGCGTCGGTGATGGCCGCCTTGACGGCATCCAGGGGAATGATCGAGTTGATCGCCGCCAGCGCCGTCGAGGCGCCGACCGCCTTCAAGAAATTACGGCGCTTCATATCGGTGCCGAAGATGCCCCGCACGATGGCCGATTCGGCGCAACGGGCGAGCGCCAGTTCCATATCGTCGCCATCGGGCTCAACCTCGTCGAACACCGACTGTTCGGCCGGCAGTGCCTGCTGGTCGGCGCAGTTGGGATCGAAACAGGCGGGATCTCCGCAGCTGCCCTGCGCGGTCAATCCGCCGGCGCGGTGAGCCGGATTGCGGCAATCGCGAACGAAGCAATTGGGATCCACACAAATTCCGCCGCCCGAGACGGCGCCGGCGCCGGTACCGGCATCGATTTCCTCGCAATAAAACTGCGAGGAGTTGTCACCGTTGGCCGCGGCGGCCATGGCCATCTGGTGTTCAATCAGGGAACGGTGCTGTCCGCACGGACAGCCGTTCCAGAGTAACTTGTCCGGATCAAAAGGATTGGCGTATGCGCCCATTGGTCTTCTCCAAAATATAAAAGGCGTCCGGAGCCTCGGTCTCGAAAGACCGGGTTCACGGACGCCGTTGTCCATATTTGGCCGCCGTTGGCCGCACCGAGCGACATCATTGATGCCCGGCAGTTACGTATTTGCGGCACACCGGCTTCGTTGCCGGATGCCGACATGTCACTCGATCAACGTCGCCGCCTCATTGATTCCGTTGGCGATGTCGATCAGGCGGACGCCGCGCTCCATCGCGCGGTTCCGCATCAGCTTATAGGCCTCGGCTTCACCGAGACCGCGATGTTTCATGATCAGGCCCTTGGCGCGTTCGATGACCTTGCGATCCTCGAGTGCCGAGCGCGCTTCGTTCAATTCGTTCTTGAGAAAGGCAACATTTGTGAAATTGGCGACGGCCAGGTCGATGCCGTCGCGCAGCCGGTTGCCGTTGATGCCAACCACCAGATAGGCGTTTACGCCTGCGCTGACAGCGCCTTGCATATCGCGCGGCGCGTCCGAACCGCTGAGCATCAGAGTTGGACGACGCAAATTCTCTGGCAGCGCATTCAATGCCGTAAGAAACTGGGCTTCGAAAGCGCCGGGATTGAGGAGCATGACCGAAGGTTTGTGACGTTCGATCGCCTCAAGCAATTCGCCGGGCTCACTGACGATACCGACAACGCGGTAGCCTGAACTGGAGATGATCTTGGAGAGCATGCCCGCCGCCGCGGCGTCGGGGTCGATGAGAAGAACTTCCAAACCGGACGGTTCGATCAGCTTGATGTCCATCTTCTCCGTTTCTCCAACCCCACCCTCGAAAGCTCTTTTGCGCTTACGGGGCCCTTAAATAGCGGCGAAAAAGCCTCTAAATTCGGTCGTTTGAGCCGAAAAACTGCTCAAACCTTATGCAGGTTAGATTATGCATATTTCTTATGCAATACTTTCTGCGCCGCAAAATGAACTTTTTTATATAGAAGGGTCTATATATATTCTGGGCCACTTATGTTCGGGGCAGATTGCCCCCGCTACGGCGACGCGCCTCATTTTTCCTGCTTGGAAAGCTCTATGGCGGGATTAAGCGGCCGCGTCCATGTCGGCCAGTTGGCCGATCTCGAACGTCCAATCGATATTTTCTGGGGGAAGAGCGGGAAGCTCGACACTGGAAATCTCGCGGGCACGATCCGGCTCGACGCCCATTACCCGCATAATCGATTCGACGCAGACGATCTCGGTTTCAGGCCGCGCGCCGTCGATGACAATGTCATGCATGCCGCCAACCATCATCCAAACGGCGAGACCCCATAATTGTTCGACATCCCGTTCGGAGATCTTGAAGACGCCCGCCGCGATACCGTCGAGCATGTCGCGCGTGCCGAACGGCCCGAATCCCCGGCGCATACGGTCAATCAGCAGGTCCGGACGGCGCGCCCACCATTCCCACATGGCGGTGCGCATGGATTCATGCAGCCACAAACGGACGGATGTCGGCATAACCAGAACGGGATCGCGGCCCCGCAACGGATCCGTCGCCTGAACATTACGGCGACCGATGTCATTGATCGCGCAATCGAGAACCTGGACCGCAATCTCATCTTTCGTTTCGAAATAGTTGTAGAAAGTCCCGAAACCGACGTCGGCCCGATCCGTGATATCTTTGATCTTGGCGCCATCGACGCCGCTTTCGGACATCACCTCATAGGCCGCCCGCAAGAGATTGACGCGGGTTTGCTGACGGCGGCGGAACAGCCGTCCGCCGTTTGTTGATACCTCAGCCATCTTGGATTGCCGCTTGCCCGCCATCTACTAGCCTTTCTTGTTCATCTTTTTAACCCGCCGACCGCAGCCCGGAACGCGGCGGAATCCAGGGAACACCTATCTTCATGGAGACACGGCGGCGCGGTTTTATCAAGTCTGATATGAAATCATATTTGATCTGCGCCCTGAAGACGGCGGATTTCCCGAAATTTCGATGACTGAAAAATTTGTCTGAAATTAAAAACTCGATCTCGAGTCAGGCTTGATTCTTGATCATTTCGCGACCTAGAATGATTCCGACGAGCGCATCATATCGTCCTGTCAGACCAAATAGCCGTTACGAAACGTAGCGAAACAACAAAACTGGCAGTTCACCTCTTCAACAGGGAGGCCATAAATGGACTCGAAAGCCAAAGGGCGCACGACCCCTCGTGGGATCGGTCGACGCAAATTCCTCAAATATAGTGCGGGTACTGCCGCGGCCGGCGCAATCGCCGCGACCCTTCCGGCGCCCGCCGTGTTCGCCGCACGACCCATCAAAATCGGTATGGTCAGTCCGGAAACCGGCCCAATCGCGGCGTTCGGTGAAGCTGACCGGTTCGTGCTCGAGGGTATCAACAAGGCTCTCAAAGGCGGCATCAAGATCGGCAGCCAGACCCATCCGGTCGAGATCATCTATAAGGACAGCCAATCGAACCCGAACCGCGCCTCCGAAGTCGCGGCGCAGCTGATCAACAATGATCGCGTCGACCTCATGGTCGCGTCCTCGACCTCGGACACCTGCAACCCGGTATCCGACCAATGCGAGTTGAACGGCGTGCCATGCATCACGTCGGACGATCCATGGCAGGCATGGTTCTTCGGTCGCCGCGGCAACCCGGCGGAAGGGTTCGAATATACCTATCACTTCTTCTGGGGCTTCGATCAGGTCGCGACGACCTTCGCCGACATGTGGAAAACCATGCCGACGAATAACATCGTCTGCACCATGTTCACCAACGATCCCGACGGCATTGCCGCCAACGGCGATCACGGCATGCCGCCATTGTTCCGCTCCAAGGGCTTCGATGTCCGCCAGTTGGGTTTGTATCCGCCTTTGTCGGATGATTTCTCGGCGCAGATCCGCGAACTCAAGAAGAACGACGCGGACATTGCCTGCGGCATCTTCAACCCGCCGCAGTTCGCCACCTTCTGGACGCAGTGCGCCCAGCAGGGCTATCAGCCGAAGATCATGACGCCGCCCAAGGCGATCCTGTTCCCGACCGCCGTCGAGGCGTTGGGCCCGCGCGGCGAAGGCACGTCGACGGAAGTTTGGTGGTCGCATCACCATCCGTTCCAGTCGGGCCTCACCGGCGAGACGGCGCAGGAGTTCTGCGACGCCTATACCGCCGCGACCGGCAAGCAATGGACTCAGCCGATCGGGTTCAAGCACGCCAACATCGAGGTCGCCGTCGACGTGTTGAAACGTTCCGCCAGCTTGAAGCCGGAAGACATCGTCGAGGCAATCGCCGATACCGACTACAAATCGCTGGTCGGTCCTGTCACCTGGAAAGGCGGCGGGCCCAAGAACCCGATCAAGAACGTTTGCACCACGCCGCTGGTCGGTGGCCAGTGGAAGAAGGGCGAGAAGTTCCCGTTCGATCTGCACATTGTCTATAACGGGTCGGCACCGGAGATTCCGCTCGACAGTGCGTTCGAGCCGATCAAGTACTCTTAAGACCTCGCGCTCGGATAAGACCGCCGCCAGCTACCCTGTTGGCGGCGGTCTCCGACGCCCAAATAAACGAAAAAAGCATAATGCCCACCCTTCTCCAACTCGACCAAGTGTCCAAATCCTACGGCGCGCTGCAGGCGGCGGACCAACTTGTCCTGTCGGTGGAGGAAGGCGAGGCGCTGGCGGTCATCGGCCCCAACGGAGCCGGCAAGTCGACCATGTTCAACCTGATCACCGGCGACGTGCGGGCGAGTAGTGGTACCGTCCGGTTCAAGGGCGACGATATTACGGCACTGCCGGCCCATGCCCGCGCGCGGCTGGGCATGGGACGCTCCTATCAGATCCCTCACCCGTTCGCCAACATGACCGTCTACGAAAACCTGCTGGTGGGCGCCATCTTCGGCGGCCACCAAACCGAACGCGAAAGTTACGAAAGCTGTGCGGAAGTTCTGAAAATCACCGGGCTTGTCGACAAGGCCAACGTACCGGCGCGCACCCTCACGCTGCTGCAGCGTAAACGGTTGGAATTGGCCCGCGCGCTTGCGACGCGACCCAACCTTTTGCTGCTCGACGAGATCGCCGGCGGCCTGACCGAGCATGAATGTGCCGAATTGGTCAAAACCATCAAGGCGATTCACGCCCAAGGCACCACGATCATCTGGATCGAACATATCGTCCATGCCTTGCTATCCGTTGCGAGCCGTCTCGTGGTGATGAATTTCGGCCGCATGATTGCCGAGGGTGACCCACACGCGGTGATGAACGATGCGCAGGTACGCGAGGTCTATATGGGGATCCCTGCCTCATGAGCCTGCTCGCGACCCATCAGCTTTCCGCCTTCTATGGCGATTTCCAGGCCCTGTTCGGCATCGACCTGACCGTCGAAGAAGGTGAAACGGTTGCCATCATCGGGGCCAACGGCGCCGGCAAAACGACTTGTCTCCGCGCGGTGGCCGGCGCCCTGACCACCGAGCCGAATATGATCGAGTTCGACGGCAAACCCATCGGCCACCGCACGCCCCATGACATGGTCCGTGTCGGAATCGCCATGGTGCCGGAAGGGCGCCGTTTGTTCCCCAGCCTGACGGTCGAAGAAAATCTACTGCTTGGGGCACATAGCGGACGTCCGGGTCCTTGGACCCTCGAACGGGTCTATGGCCTGTTTCCGGTACTCAAAGACCTTCATCACCTGCCCGCCCCTGCCTTGTCGGGCGGTCAGCAACAGATGTGCGCTGTCGGCCGGGCGCTGATGTCCAATCCGCGCTTATTGCTCTGCGACGAGCTGTCGCTCGGTCTCGCACCGGTCATCATCCAGGATATTTACACCTGTCTCGAGGCCATCACAGACGAAGGCACGACGGTGGTCCTGGTTGAACAAGATATCAACCGGGCGCTCGATGCGTCATCGCGGTTCTATTGCTTCCAGGAAGGGCGCATCGCCCTTACCGCACCAACCGACGGCTTCGATCGCGACAAGATCACCGCCGCCTATTTCGGGCTATAGGAGGGCGCGCGATGGAATGGCTCAATGTCCTGATCCAAGGAAGCCTGCTCGGCGGGCTCTATGCCTTGTTTGCCATCGGCCTGTCGTTGTCATTCGGGATCATGCGGCTGGTGAACATCGCCCATGGCGATCTCATCGTGCTCTGTGCTTACGTCGCGCTCATCGTCGTCCAGGGAACCGGCCTCGATCCTGTTTCCAGTCTGATCATCGTGCTGCCCGTGATGTTCGTCGCCGGTTATCTTCTGCAACGCGGCCTCCTCAACTTCACCCTGGAGGGCGGGTTGCTGCCGCCGCTGCTGGTGACCTTCGGCATCTCGGTGATCATCCAGAACGCGCTGTTGCTCGGGTTCGGCGCCTATACCCATCGTTTGCAACAAGGGGCGATTGAAACACAAAGCCTGGTACTGCCCGGCGACATCGCCATCGGCGTCTATCCGGTGATCATATTCGCGGTCGCGGTGCTGTCCATCGCCGGACTGCAACTTCTGTTTTTCAAGACCAAGATCGGCCGCGCCTTCCGGGCGGCGTCCGACGATGCCGATACCGCCGAACTGATGGGTATCAACAAGCGCCACTTGTTCGCGCTCGCCATGGCCATCGCCATGATCTTCACCGCGCTCGCCGCCGTGCTGTTCGCCATCCGCACCAATTTCGATCCGGCCTCGGGCCCGACGCGGCTGATCCTCGCCTTCGAAGCGGTCATCATCGGCGGGCTCGGCAGCATGTGGGGAACGTTGATCGGCGGCATGATCCTCGGCATCGCCCAAGCGGTCGGGGCCGCCCTGTCGCCGACCTGGCAAATCCTCGCGGGCCACCTCGCGTTCCTGGTTATCCTGATCATCCTACCGAGCGGGCTGTTCCCGCGGACGAGAGACTAAACCATGAGTACCGTACAGGTCGCACGCAGCACGCGGGCCAGCCGCATCTTCACGCCGCTGGCGCTCGTCGTGTTACTCGCCTTGGCCACGCTGCCCTATTGGGGCGGTCCCGGCGATATGCGGCTCGTCGCCGAAATGGCCTACTACCTCGCTCTCGCCATGCTCTGGAACCTTCTCGCCGGTTATGCCGGTCTGGTATCCGTCGGCCAGCAAGCCTATGTCGGGCTAGGCGCCTACGCGTTCTTCTATCTGACCGGCTCGGTCGGCATGCATGTATATCCGGCCATGGCGCTTGCCGGACCCATTGCAGGGCTCATCTCCATTCCCGTCGCTTTCGCGGTCTTCCGATTGCGCGGTCACTATTTCGCCATCGGCACCTGGGTCGTCGCCGAAAGTTTCGCCCTCGGCGCCAGTCTGATCGAGGAGTTGGGTGCCGGATCAGGCATGTCGCTGACTCCCAAAATCGTGCGCCAGGTCGCTTCCAGCCGCTCCGACCGCGAGACCGTCGAATATTGGATGTCGCTGGGAATTTGCGTGATCGTGTTCGCGGTGGTCTATCTGATCCTGCGCTCGCGGAACGGTCTCGCGCTCACCGCCATCCGGGACTCGGAGCCCGCATCGAGCAGTCTCGGCGTCAATGTGTTTCGCACCAAGTTGTTCATCTATGTCGCGACCGCCGCCTGCACCGGCTTGGTGGGCTCGTTGATCTTCCTGCAAAAGCTACGGCTGTCGCCCGAAGCCGGGTTCAGCATCAATGATTGGACGGTGGTGGTCATCTTCATGGTGGTGGTCGGCGGTATCGGAACCATCGAAGGACCGATCATCGGCATGCTGATCTACATCATCCTGCGCGAGTTGCTCGCCGATTTCGGCTCCTTCTATCTGATCCTAATGGGCGCCATTGCCGTCCTCATCATGTTGAAAGCGCCGGGCGGCGTCTGGGGTTTGATTTCCCACCGTTATGGTCTGCAGCTTTTCCCCGTCGGCCGCCGTCTCATCCTCGACAAAACACCGAAATAGCCGATTTTCGGCAAGGACCGCTTTGCCGTTGGATTGAATTTCGCCATTTGGGAGCGTGAACAATCTAGCGCCGCCGATTAATTTACCCATTGGCGGAATGAGGCATGCCGGCACCATCGTTGAGATATGCGGCGAAGCTCGTGCCGAAGAAGAAATTCCATCCCTCGTCGCAGATGTCGTAGCAGTGAAGCTTAGGCGTCAGCCCTTTGTGCTCGAAATAAACTCTGGCCCCATTCCCGGCGGGCGCGATGTTCCAGCGAAGCGTCGTACCAAGCCATTCCTTCTCGATCTCGGCCGGCTGACCCGCGACGATATGATAAGCGTCGATACATTTCAGTTCGACGACGTCTCCGGGCGAAAGCACCGTCGCCTCGAAGGTCCAATGGCCATTGTTAGGTGGAAAAGCGACCTTGATCGTGTCGCCGACACTCTCCAGAGCTCCCTCGACATGGGTCGACCACCACCGATCCATCTCGCTTGTCAGCGCGCGATACGCTTGTTCGGGCGTCGCATGGACATCAATGGTTTTCACATAATCAGCGTATTCGGCAACTTCTGTCATCACGCGGCCTCCTTCCAATGGTGCGGTTGTGTTTTCTCGTATCCGGGAAGTGCTTCTACGCGCTCGACCCAAGTTCCGATGCGGGGAAATTGCCCATAGATGTCCTGCAATCCGATCTCGCTCATAATGCCGGGCTTGGTATCGATGGCACGCTGGATCAGGCGCACCTCGGGAAAGGCAATTGCATCAGCGGCACAGGGCATCTCGCCGACACCGAAGGGAGCGGATTCCAGCGCGCGTTCTAGCGCCGCCAACTCGACTTTGGCGGCATAGGCCGCCTTGAGCAGCTCCGGTGTCGCCTCATGGGCATTTTCGAAAAAGACCGGTGTCAGCAAGCCGTCGACCGCCGCCCGCAAATAGTCGGCAAACTCCGTGACGTGCTGCCATATTCGGGCAGCTTCATCCGCCTCGACCCCGAAAAGCGGCGGGTCTGGATAGGCGCGGTCGAGCCAGGCGAGGGCCGCGATAGAATCGCGGATCGTCACGGCGCCATCGACAACGACCGGTACCGTTCCACGCGGGTTGAGCGACAGGAACGGCTCTGCCTTATGCTCACCCTCGGAGGCTTTGAGGACAACGGTCTCGAAATCGAGTTCTTTGAAAATTAACCCAAGCAGAACGCGCCAGGGTCTTGGCGCACCGCTAATCGTGTAAACCCTGATGGTCATGTTTCGCCCTCTCTTGTTTCTAGGCGAAAGCTAGCCCCAAGACTTTTATTTTGAAAGTAGGCAGTATTTTCTTATATAGTATTATTTTCGATACTAATGAGAGAAACAAAGGGTTAGAGCCCATGGATAAGAAGCTGAAAATTGCCAAGACCGAAAGGTTGCCCTGTCCGGCGCCGTTGGTATTCAACATGATCGGCGGAAAATGGAAGCTTTCCATCCTTCAGATCCTGATCTTTCACGGCACGAAACGGTTCGGGGAATTACGCCGGGAGATCGACGGCGTAACGCAGACCATGCTCACCAATCAACTCCGCGCGCTGGAAAAGGATGGGCTCGTCGCCCGTAAAGTCTTTCCCGAAGTCCCGCCTCGGGTCGAATATTCCGCGACCGAAGACGCACTGGCGTTGACGCCTATGTTCCAGGCCATGCATCAATGGTGGGTGGCGCGAATAGAACGCGAGTCACTGCACGACGCCTCGTAATTAAGCGGGCTTCCCACGAACAGCTGCCGCTCAAGCGACCTTCCCGCCGTAGGGCCGGAATCGGGCCCGATTCCGGCTGGACGGTCTTTTGCCACGTGTATAAATTGAGGCGAAATCATAATTGATATTCTATCAATAACCGGCCAACCCCACTAATAACGATGACAATCGAAGGCCGGCGGGGAACAGGGGAGGGACAGCCATGACAACCATGATCGCGGCACGCATGCACGAATACGGCGGACCGATGGTGCTGGACACCATCCCCATCCCCGAAGTCCGGCCGACCGACGTCCTCGTTCGGGTCAAGGCCTGCGGTATGGTGCCCAATCTCGGCAACGTGTTGAAGCATTGGAAGGAATGGTTCCCGCATTTACCGCTGCCCGAACTGCCGGCGATCTTCGGACTAGATCCCGCCGGCGTGATAGAAAAAGTCGGCAGCCAGGTGGTGGAAGTCAAGCCGGGCGACCGCGTCTACGTCAATCCGGGCCGAACTTGCGGGTCGTGCCGCAATTGCTTGGCAAACGATCAGATGAACTGCCCCAATTACACCTTCCAGGGCTATTTCGGCTTCGGACCGGAATCGCAACGCAGCTTCGACGCCTACCCCTATGGAGGGTTCACGGAATTCACCACCGCGCCGCAAAGCGCGCTGGTCAAACTGCCCGACAATGTCACCTTCGAGCAGGCGGCCCGCTTCGGCTATCTCGGCACCGCCTACGCCGCGCTTCAGAAGGCGCGCGTCGGGCCGGGCACGGTCGTCCTGATCGACGGCATCAGCGGCACCCTGGGCCTTGGTGCCGCGCTGCACGCCCTCGCCATGGGCGCGACCAAGATCCTCGGCACCGGCCGTGACAAGAAACTGCTGGAGAAGGTGAAGGCGCTCGCGCCGGCACGGATCGAAACCCTGCCCCTGGGTGAAGGCTCGGTCGGAGAGCGTGCGCGAAAGTTTACCGACGGCTGGGGCGTCGACGCCGTGGTCGACGCGCTCGGTCCCGGCGCCCCGGCGGAAGCCCTTCTCGATGCCTTCAGCGCGCTCCGCCGCGGCGGCCGCCTCGTCAATGTCGGAGCAGTTGCCCAAGACGTGACAGTGAACATCCACTGGATGATGGACAACCAGATCGAACTCATCGGCTCCAATTGGTTCTCCCCCAAGCAGGGCCAGGAAATGGCGGACCTCGCGGCGGCGGGAATCCTGGATCTATCGGTCTTCGAGCACCACCGCTATCCCCTCACCGACGTCAACGAGGCCATCTCGGGTCTCGCCCAGCGGAACGGCGGCTTTAGCAACTTCGTCGTGGTCCCCTAAACGGAGTACCTTAGCGATGCAAATGAAGAAAAATGATCTGAAATTCCATAGGCGGCCAGACCGGCCGATCGCCCTGAATCATAGATATAGAATGGCGGTGGGAGAGGGATTCGAACCCTCGATACGGTATCCCGTATACTGGTTTAGCAAACCAGCGCCTTCAGCCACTCGGCCACCCCACCGGATGGAGGATATGTAATGGCTTCGCCCCCGGGGCGTCAATGTATCATCGGTTTTCACCTAGCTATTATCCGGGCGTGATCTTGCCAAAATCCATGTGGTAGATTGCCCCACATTAAAAGAAGAGCGGAAATAAGCCGCATTTGAGGACGAAGGAGAGCATTTTCGTGAAGTTTTCATTCATTCTGTGGGCCCTTTACTGGTTCCTGCGATTTACCGCTTGGCGCTACCCTGAATTCCGCGCCCGACTGAAAGAAAAAAATCTCACGGTTCAGTTCAAGACGGCCGACGATTCCCGTGGCCGCTATTTCCGTATCCGGGACGGCAAGATCTCCTCCGGCTCAGGTATCGATTCCGCTGCCGACGTCGTTATGTCCTTTAAGAATGCGGCCATTGGCGCCGAACTGCTGATACCGCCTTTCGACCCCCAAAAGCGCATCGATGCCCTCAAGAATTTCAATCTGATCGCTACCGGGCCCGACGAGCTCGTTTGCTGGTTCTCAGAAACGGTGATGATGACCCAGACCTTGGGTTGGGAATGGGGCATGCCCGCCGGTGACGGCGAGATGCGCTACTTCAACAACACCAACGGCGGCCCCATGTTCGTCTATGTGAAGGACGGCAAGATCGTTCGCATGACGAACGTCGCCTTCGACGACGAGGATGCAGCCCCCTATACCGTCCGGGCGCGCGGCAAGAGCTTCACGCCGCCGCGCAAGACCTCCCTGTCACCGCACGGCCTCGCCTCGAAATCGCTGGTCTATTCCAAAAATCGCTGCCTCTATCCGATGAAACGGGTCGATTTCGATCCCGACGGGGAGCGCAACCCGCACAACCGGGGCATTTCCGGCTACGAACGCATCTCCTGGGACGAAGCCCTCGACATCGTTGAGAAGGAGATCAAGCGGGTAAACCGGACCTACGGCCCCGGCGCCATCCTCTCCGTCAGGACCTCGCACCACACCTGGGGCAATGTCGGCTATTGGGTGAGCGCCTTTAACCGCTTCATCAACGCCATCGGCGCATCGCAGATCATGCTCAACCCCGATAGCTGGGAAGGCTGGTACTGGGGCGCCATGCACCATTACGGATATTCCATGCGGAACGGTGCCGCGGAAATCTACGGCCAGGTGGAAGACTGCCTGGAGAATGCCGAGATGATCGTGTTCTGGGCATCCGACCCGGAAGTGACCAACGGCGTCTATGGCTCCTACGAGGGCACCGTCCGCCGTCAATGGGCCAAGGACCTGGGCATCGAAATGGTGCACATCGACCCCTTCCTCAACGAAACCGCGGCCTGGCTCGGCGGCAAATGGATTGCGCCGCGCCCGGCAACCAGCCCTGCCCTTGCCCATGCCATCACCTACGTCTGGATGACCGAAGACCTTTACGACAAGGAGTACGTTGCCACCCGCACCACCGGCTTCGACAAGTGGCAGGATTACATCCTCGGCCGCGACGAAGATGGCGTCGCCAAAACCCCCGAATGGGCGGAAGCGGAAACCGGCGTGCCGGCCCGCGATATCCGGGCGCTCGCGCGCCGCTGGGGCAAAAAGAAAACCTATCTCGCCGCCGGCAGCATGGGCACGACCCTCGGCGGCGCCTGCCGCTCCGCCACCGGCGCCCAATGGGCCCGGGCCATGGTCTGTTTGATGGCCATGCAGGGCCTCGGCAAACCGGGCATCAACTTCGGCAGCCTGCAGTTCGGCTCCCCGATCGACTACAACTTCTATTTCCCGGGCTATGCCGAAGGCGGCTTCTCGGGCGATTTGCAGCATTCAGGCTCAGCCGTAAATCTCTATCAACGCATGCCGACGCTCATGTCCATGAATCCAACGGTGCAGGCGATCCCGCGCTTGAAGCTTCCCGAAGCGATCATGGACGGCGAAGCGGAAGGATACCCCGTCGACGTGCGCTCCATGGAAGCGCAGTTCTTCCCGGTACGTTATCCGTCGCCCGGCCATTCCAAGGTCAAGATGATGTACAAGTACGGCGGCTCCTACATCGGCACGCAGCCGGACAGCAACCGTTACGTCAACATGTACCGCACCGACGATCTGGAGTTCGTCGTCAATCAATCCATCTGGAACGAGGGCGAGGTGCAGTTTGCCGACTTGATCCTGCCCGCCTGCACCAACTGGGAACGCTGGGACATCGGTGAATGGGCCAACCCCGGCGGCTATGGGTATGACTGGATCGGACAGCTAAACCACCGCGTTATCGGGATTCAGCATCCGGCGATTAAGCCGTTGGGCGAATCCAAGTCCGACTATGAAATCTTCTATGCGGTGTGCAAACGGCTCGGCCGCGGTGCCTACTACTCCGAAGGATTGCGGGAGCAGGATTGGATCAAGCGTATGTACGATGCGTCCGACCTGCCCAAACACATCAGCTGGAAGAAGCTCCTCAAGAAAGGCTATTTCGTCGTCCCGCCGGAAGCGGAAAAGACCCGTCCGCCGGTATCCTTCCGCTGGTTCGCGGAAGGTCGCAAGAAGGACGTGCCCGAACCCATGCCGCTGCCCGGCGCCTACGGCGAGGAATTCCTCGAAGGGTTACAGACCCAGTCGGGCAAGCTGGAATTCGAAAGCTCGAGCCTCAAGCGCTACGGCAACGATCCTGAGCGTCCGCCCCTCAACAAATACATTCCCGCTTGGGAAGGCCAACACTCCAAGGATCTGCTGGAAAAGTTCCCGTTGCAGCTGGTGTCGCCGCATGCGCGGTTCAGTTTCCACACCAAGGGCGACGGTAAGGACAGTTTCATCAACGACATCCTGGATCACCGGATCGAGATCGACGGCTATTACTACTGGATCGCCCGGTTGAATGCCGACGACGCGGCGGCCCGTGGCATCAAAGACAACGATTTGGTCAAGCTCTACAACGACCGGGGCGCGGTCATCTGTGCCGCGCAAATAACCCATCGGGTGCAGCCGGGCATCATTCACTCGCGCCAAGCCTCCGCCGTCTACGACCCCGTGGGCGAACCGGGCAAGTCAGCCGATCGCGGCGGCTGCATCAACAATCTGACACCGAGCCGCATGCAGTCCAAGAAAACTCACTCGGCGGCCTACAACTCATGCCTCATCGAAGTGGAACTGTGGGACGGCACCCCGGACATGACCGGCAAAAAGAACCGCCCGGGATCTCAGACTGGCTCCCCGCAACCGGTCGCAGCGGAGTAAGAAAATGAAAAAATGGAACCTGATGGTCGATGTCGGCCGCTGCCACAACTCCAACAACTGCTTCCTCGCCGTCGCCGACGAGTATGCCGGCAACGAATACCCCGGCTACACCGCCGAAATGCCCCGTCACGGGCATCGCTGGTTCGACATCCTGCGCAAGGAACGCGGCCAAACGCCGGTGGTCGACGTCAACTACATGCCAGTGACCTGCAACCACTGCGACGACGCGCCCTGCATCAAGGCGGCCAAGGACGGTGCCGTCTATAAGCGTGACGACGGTATCGTCATTATCGATCCGGAAAAATCCAAGGGCCAGAAACAGATCGTCGATGCCTGCCCCTACGGCGCGGTTTATTGGAACGAGGAGAAACAAGTACCGCAGCATTGGATCTTCGATGCCCACCTGCTCGACCGGGGTTGGACGGAACCCCGCTGCGTCACCGTCTGCCCGACCGGCGCGTTACGCTCGGTGCTGATCGAGGACGAGGAGATGCAGAAGCTCGCCGAGAAGGAAAAGCTGCAGGTCCGCCATCCCGAATACGGCACCAAACCGCGAATCTACTACAAGAACATGCATCTTTACGAAAAATGCTTCATCGGTGGCACCGTGATCGCCGACATGGACGGTGTCGAGGAATGTGTTGAAGGCGCGATCGTGCGCATCACCAAGGATGGCGACGAGGTCGGTCAGGCGACCACCGATGCGTTCGGCGAATTCAAGGTGGATGGACTGGAGGAAGGCAGCGGCAGCTACGACCTGTCCATCAGCCATCCGGATCACGGCACCGCCACATCGGAAGCGTCCCTCGGCGACAGCACGTATCTGGGCATCCTCAAACTCGCAAAGTAAGATGCACAACCCCCGGAGAAACCGGGGAACAGGGAGGAAAACATGTCCACATACGTTTTGGTTCACGGCGCCTGGCACACGGGCGCCGAACTGGCCGATGTCGCCGCCCCCATCAAAGCGGCGGGCCACGAAGTACATACGCCGACCGTTGCCGGCAACCAGCCGGGCGGCAGCAAGGATGTCGGGCTCGCCGACGCCATCCAATCCATTGTCGATTACCTGACTGAGAACGACCTCACCGATGTCATCCTGGTCGGCCATAGCTACGGCGGCATGGTGATCACCGGCGTCGCCGATAAGGCGGGCGACCGCATCCGTCGTCTCGTCTATTGGAACGCGTTCGTGCCCAACGACGGCGAAGCGCTCAAGGATATGGCGCCGCCGCATCACGCGGGGGTGTTCGAACAGATCGCGGCGGCCTCACCCGACAATACGGTCTTGCTGCCTTTCCCGGTGTGGCGCGAGAACTTCATCAATGACGCCGACGCGGCCTTGGCCCAGGCCACCTACGACAAGCTCAACCCGCAGCCCTACCGGACCATTTCCGAACCAATCTCGCTGGCCAAAAATCCGGCGGAAATGGAGATCGCCAAGTCCTACATCAATTTCACCGGCGATACGGCAATGCCGCACAGCTATCCGTGGCATCCGCGCCTGTCCGAAAAATTGGGTTTCTTCCGTCTCGTGCTGGGAAGCGGCAGCCACGAAGTGCTGTTCACCAATCCCAAGCACGCCGCCGAAAAGATCATGGAAGCCGGCCGGGATTAGACCGTTACCGGCACGTGCTCGTAACCCCGGAAGCGGGCGCGCAAAAGGCGCTGACGCGGCCCATTTTCATGGATGTCCGGAAAGCGGCGGATGAACTCGCCGATGGCGATGCGGCCCTCGATCTTCGATAGCGACGCGCCCAGGCAGATGTGCTTACCGCCGGCAAAGGCGAAATGCCGGTTGGGCGTCCGTCCGATATCGAAGGTTTCCGGATCGGCGAAGGTGGCGGGATCGCGGTTGGCGCCGCCGATGGCGAGATGCAGATAGGTTCCCCTCGGCATAGAGACGCCGCCGACCTCGACCTCATCGGTCAGCTTGCGGTTGCCCAACTGCACCGGACTGTCGAACCGGAGAATCTCGTCGATGCAAGTATCGATCAAACCGGGATCGTCCAACAGGCGTTGCCTCTGGTCGGGATAGTCCATCAGCAGGCAGATGCCGTTGGCGGTAAGGTTCGCGGTGGTTTCGTGCCCGGCGTTGAGCAGAAAGATGCAGTTTTGCACTAACTCGACGAGGCTCAATCGTTCGCCGTCCACCTCGCCGAAGATCAACGCCGCGAGCACTTCCCCCTGCCCGCCCGCGTCGGGATTCTGGCGGCGTTCGGCGATCAGCTCCTCCAGATAGGCGCCGAATTCCTCCACCGCCGCATTGCCCTCATCGAGGGTTTGTTGCGAAATCCTGGGATCGAGGGCCGCAAGGATCTTCACCGAGTAGTCACGCAGCAGGGAACGCTTTTCCTCATGCACGCCGAGCATGTTGGCGATGATCTCGGTCGGCAGCACGAGGGCAAAATCGTCGATGAGGTCGAAGGAGCCCTGTTTCTCCAGTCTGTCGAGGAGGGTGTCGATGGTGCGTTGGATCACCGGCTCCAACTCGCGCAGCTTGCGCGGCGTGAAGGCCGCCGCCAGCAATTTGCGCACCCGCGCATGATAGGGATCGTCGTTGAACACCAAACTGGTGGTGTGATGCAGATACAGCGGTCCGTCCCCGAGATTGGGCTTGAAGTCCACCTTCTTGTCGGAGCTCATCGCCGGGTGCTTGTAGCAAAGCTCCAGATCGGCGTAGCGGGTGAGGAAGTAGGAGCCGTCCGCGTTCAGGTGAACGGGATCGTTTTCCCGCAACGCCCGGTAGGTGGGAAACGGGTCTTCCAGGAACGCCCGGTCGAGGGCGTTGATATCAAAATTTGCCGGCATGACGTCAGCCGGCCGGCTCGATTACCGCGCGGCATTCACCGAAGCCGATGCGGACCGCTCCCGGCGCCTCACAGAAGCCGCGCATCACCACCTCGTCGCCGTCCTCAAGAAAGCCGCGCGTTTCGCCCGTGGGCAAATCGAACTTCTGCGACCCGCCCAGGGTTTTCTCCAGCAAGCTGCCGTAGGAATCGGGCGTGGTGCCCGAACACGTACCGCTGCCGAAGAAGTCGCCCGGCTGCATGTTGCAGCCGTTGGACGAATGGTGGGTGATCATCTGCGCGAGCGTCCAATACATGTCCTTGAAGGGCGCAAGGCCGATACGCAGCGGCTCCATGCCCTGTTCCCGCATCTTGGCCGAGGCCACGCACACCTCGAGCTGAATATCGAGCCCGCCGGAGGCGGCATCGTCGGCGTCTTTCAAATAGTCGAGGGGCTGCGGATCGCCCTCGGGGCGCGCATAGGCGGGCACGCGAAACGGCGCCAGTGCCTCCAAAGTGACAATCCACGGTGAGATCACACTGTTGAAGCTTTTACCGAGGAACGGGCCCAGCGGCACATACTCCCAAGCCTGGATATCGCGCGCCGACCAATCGTTGAGCAGGCAACAGCCGAAGAGATGACCGTCGGCATCCTTCAGAGGAATGGAATGGCCGAGATCGTTGCCCGGTCCGACGAACACACCGAGTTCCAATTCGTAGTCGAGGCGCACACAGGGACCGAAGGTCGGCACCTCGGCATCGGGGGCCTTGCGTTGACCCAGGGGCCGTTTCACCGGCGTGTCAGAGACGACGATGGACGAGGCGCGGCCGTGATAACCGATGGGAATGTACTTGTAGTTGGGCAGCAGCGGATTGTCGGGCCGAAACATCTTCCCCGCATTGGTCGCGTGATTGATGGACGCATAGAAATCCGTGTAGTCGCCGATCTCGGCGGGAACGAACATCTCGGCATCCGTTTGCGCCGTCAACGCACCCGACAGCTGATCGGCGGGACCGCCTTCGCGCAGCACCTCCGACAGCCCCTTGCGCAAGGCAGACCATGCGGACGGACCGGCCGCCATCAAATCATTGAGCGACGGCCCCGTACAAAGACCGGCTGCATCGGCCGCCGCCCCTGACAATACGCTTTGCGCCGCAACCAAATCGAGGATCTGATCGCCGATGGCGACCCCTCCCCGGGGCGTCTCGGATGAACCCTTCTTGCGGAAAATGCCGAGCGGCAAGTTCTGGATCGGAAAGTCGGTATCGGACGCGTTGGCCGATGCGACCCAGCTTTTGAGGGCCGGGTCGTGGGTTTCGTTGGTGTATGTCATTCCTTGGTCTGGCCCTGATCTAGTTCCCTGTGAAGTTCTTTTTGAGATCCTGCCAGCACTCGAAATACTGCTTCTGAAGCTGCGGCGATTCGAGGGCGAACCGGGTCAATTTGTAGAGGTATCGCGTTTCGAACATGAAGGCCATGGTGTCGCCCTGGAAGGTCGGCTTCAAGTCCGCGTTGGACGCATTGGTGAAGGAATCGACATCCGGCCCATGCGCCGCCAGACAATTATGCAGGCTCCCGCCACCCGGCACGAAGCCCTCGGGTTTCGCATCATATTGGCCGTGCACGAGGCCCATGAATTCGCTCATCACGTTGCGGTGGTACCAGGGCGGCCGGAAAGTATTTTCCGCTACCATCCAGCGCGGCGGGAAAATGACGAAGTCGATGTTGGCAGTGCCCGGCGAGTCCGACGGTGAGGTCAACACCGTGAAGATCGACGGATCACAATGGTCGAAGCTTACCGTGTTGATCGCGTTGAAACGCGCGAGATCATATTTGCACGGCGTGTAATTGCCGTGCCAAGCAACGACGTCGAGGGGCGAATGATCCATGTCGGCAGCCCACAGATTGCCGGCGAACTTACACACCAATTGGCAGGGTTTGTCTTCGTCTTCATACGATGCCACAGGCGTCAGAAAATCGCGCGGATTGGCAAGCCCATTGGAACCGATAGGCCCGAGGCTCGGCAACCGCAATTGCGCGCCGTAGTTCTCGCAAACATAACCGCGCGACGGCCCGTCCGGCAGCTCGACGCGGAACTTGATACCCCTAGGGATCACGGCGATCTCGTTGGGCGACGCCTCCATGCGGCCCATTTCGGTGGCAAAGCGCAATCGCCCCTGCTGCGGTACGAACAGCATCTCTCCATCCGCGTTGTAGAAATAGCGGTCGGTCATGGAGGTATTGGCGGCATAGAGATGCACGGCAAGCCCGCCCCCGGCCGTCGGATCGCCGTTGCCCATGTAGGTGACCAGCCCATCGATGATGTCCATTTCATTGTCGGGGATGGGCAGCGGATCCCAACGCATCTGATTGGGCGGCGACGGCGCTTCGTCAAACGGCGCCGAACGCAACAGGCCGTTGTCGATCTGCGTGAACGGCTTATGAGTAGCGGAGGGACGAATGCGGTAGAACCACGTGCGGCGGTTATGCTCCCGCGCGACGGTGAAGGCCGTGCCGCTCAGCAATTCCGCGTAAAGACCGTAGGGTGCTTTTTGCGGCGAGTTGCGGCCCACCGGCAAAGCGCCGGGCAAGGCCTCGGTGGCGAATTCGTTGCCGAACCCCGATTGATAATCGAGATCACTATTGACCAGCGTATCCATCTCCCTCGCTCCCGTTTCCATTTTACAGGTTGACCCTATATTAGTTTCATATGAAACTAATTACAATCTGAAAATCAGGATGGCACTATATATATGTCGAACACGCTGATAGCCGAAAAAGGCGAAAAATCCGCGGACCTCCTGCATTTAGAGGCCTTCATGCCCTATCGGCTGGCGGTTTTGGCGACACTGGTCAGCGACTCCTTTTCGACGACCTATAGCGACCGTTTCGGCCTCACCATCCCGCAATGGCGGGTGATGGCGGCCATCGGCCATGCGCCGGGCAGCTCCGCCTCGAAAATCTGTACCTACGCCAATCTCGACAAGGTGCAGGTGAGCCGCGCTGTCGCCGAGTTGGTGCAGCGGGGATTGGTGCGCCGAGATGTCGACGAAGCGGACCGGCGCAACATGATGCTGACCTTCACCGCAAGGGGATGGCATATTTACGAGAACATCGTGCCGGTGGCACGCGACTACGAAAAACGCCTGCTGGAGGGATTTTCCGAGGATGAGCGTGCACAGCTCGACCGTCTCATCACCAAGCTAGCCGAACGCGCGGCCGCCCTCTAGTAAAGCAACAGCACGGCAACGCCGATGACAATGAGCACGGTACCCGCCACCTCGGCACGGACGATACGCTCGCGGAAAAAGAATATGGAGGCGAGGAACGTAAACACCAGTTCCACCTGCCCCACCACGCGCACATGCGCGACGTTCTCCATCGCCATGGCCGTAAACCAGCCAACCGACGCGAGCATGGCGGAGAGCCCGGTGAGACCCGCTTTTCCACGCGCCTGCCACACCTTGGTCAGCTGACCGGGCTCGACGACGCGCAAGTAAGCCGCCATCTGCACCGTTTGGACGCCGAGTACCACCATCAACGTCGTCGCTGCCTGATAGAGCGCGCCGTCACCGCCGAGCGACAAGGCCGCGCCCCGGTAGCACACCGCCGCGATCCCGAGCGTCGCACCGGTGCCGAGACTGTAAAGCGCCGCCGGCTGCACGAGCGACACCAAGAACTCATTGGGCCGGCCACGCATTTTGGCGAGCGACACGAAACACACCCCGACAAAACTGATCGCCAAGGCAATCGCACCGGCGGTTGATACAGGCTCCGCCAGAATGATGATCGTAAACAGCGCGGCCTGCAGGGTTTCGGTCTTGGAGAGCACCGTCGATACGGCAAAGCTGCGGTAGGTAAAGGCGCGCAACAGGAACACCGACGCCGCCACCTGACAGGTGCCACCGACGAGCACGAACACCCAGAACTTCAGCCCCCAGGTGAGGTCTTGGCCGACGGTCTGATTGAGCGCCAGCCAATAGAGCACCGACAGGGGAAAGGCGAAGGCGAAACGCGTATAGGCGGCGCCCCCCGCCGACAACGACGCGTTGAGGGATTTTTGGATCATGTTGCGCAGGTTCTGAAAGAACGCCGCGGCGATGGTGAATAAAACCCAGACTTCCATGAATTTTGAGTGTCTCGAAGGGAAGGAGGCGTTTCAGCCGATCAACATTTCATGGATGCGCATCATGATGTGCACCACGAAGTAGGCGATCATGCCGAACAGAACGGCGTAGAGAAATACTTTTGCGTGAGTCTTGAGCCGGCGCACGGGACGGGTCCCGTCAACTCAGTTTCTTGCGCAGAAGTTCGTTGACCATCTTGGGGTTGGCCTTGCCGCCCGTGGCCTTCATCACCTGACCGACGAACCAGCCGATGAGCTTTTCGTTGCCGCCCTGATAGGCCTCCACCTGGCCCGGGTTCTCGGCGATGATCTTGTCGACCTCACCCTCGATAGCCCCGGTATCGGTGATCTGTTTGAGGCCCTTTTCCTCGACGATGGCTTCGGGATCGCCGCCCTCGGCGACCATGATCTCGAACACGTCCTTGGCGATGCGCCCGGAAATCGTGTTGTCGGCGATGAGCCCGACGAGCTTGCCGAGGCTTTCCGCCGATACCGGGCTTTCGTCGATATCGAGTCCCGACTTGTTCAAGACTGCGAACAGTTCATGGATAACCCAGTTGGCGGCGAGCTTGGCGTCGCGGCCGTCGGCCACCGCCTCGAAGAAGGCGGCGGTTTCCTGCTCGGCCACCAACACACCGGCATCATCGGGTGCGATGCCGTAATCGTCGATGAAACGCAGCTTCTTGGCATCCGGCAGTTCCGGCAGCGCCGCACGGATCTTGTCGACGTATTCCTGGCTGAGGTCGATGGGCAGCAGATCGGGATCGGGAAAATAGCGGTAATCATGCGCCTCTTCCTTGGAGCGCATGGAACGCGTCTCGCCGGTCGTGGCATCGTAAAGACGGGTTTCCTGATCCACCGTGTCGCCCGCGTCATAGATATCGACCTGGCGCTCGGCCTCGAACTCGATGGCCTGCATGACGAACCGCACGGAGTTAACGTTCTTGATCTCGCAGCGGGTGCGCAACTCGGTGCTGCCCTTTGGCCGCACGCTGACATTGGCGTCGCAACGCAAGGAGCCCTGCTCCATGTTGCCGTCGCAAGTGCCGAGATAGCGCAGGATGGAGCGCAGCTTACGCAGATAGGCGCCGACTTCTTCAGGCGAGCGCAAATCCGGCTTGGAGACGATCTCCATCAGCGCAACGCCCGCCCGGTTGAGATCGACGAAGGTACGCTTGGGGTCCTGATCGTGCATCGATTTGCCCGCGTCCTGCTCCATGTGCAGGCGCTCGATGCCAATCTCGCGCACGCTGCCGTCGGGCATGTCGAGCGTAACGACGCCCTCGCCAACGATGGGATGCTGAAACTGGGAAATCTGATAGCCGAACGGCAGGTCGGGATAGAAATAGTTCTTCCGCTCGAACACCGAATGCAGATTGATCTTGGCGTTGAGGCCGAGACCCGTACGCACCGCCTGCTCGACACACACCCTGTTGACCACCGGCAGCATACCGGGCATGGCCGCATCGACCAATGAGACATGGCTGTTGGGGGCACCGCCGAACGCGGTCGAGGCGCCGGAGAATAGCTTGGAATTGGAGACGATCTGGGCGTGGACCTCGAGCCCGATCACCACCTCCCAATCGCCGTCATCGCCTTGGATGAGATAGGTCATGGTCGCAGCCCCTAAAACCCGGCTGGCCGGGCGGTGAACCCAGCAGCGGTTTCGAGCGCCTGCCCGGCGCGCAGCACGGTTTCCTCGTCAAAGGCGCGGCCAATGAGATGCAGGCCCAGGGGCAAGCCCTCCGACGACAGACCGCCCGGCACGGAAATAGCGGGCAGACCGGCGAGGCTCGCCGGCACGGCGAATACATCGTTCAAATACATGGCGACGGGATCGTCCATCTTTTCGCCGATGGCAAACGCCGCCGACGGTGCGGTCGGGGTGAGCAATACGTCGACCTTGTCGAAGGCGTCGGTGAAATCGCGCAGGATGAGCGTGCGCAGCTTTTGCGCCTTGAGGTAATAGGCGTCGTAATATCCCGCGCTCAATACATACGCACCGATGAGCACCCGGCGACGGACTTCCGCACCGAACCCCTCGCCGCGCGTCGCTTCATACATCTCCGTGAGATCACCGCCTTCGACGCGCAGCCCGTAGCGTACCCCGTCGTAGCGGGCGAGGTTCGAGGATGCCTCGGCGGGCGCGACAATATAGTACGTCGGCAGCGCATATTTCGTATGCGGCAAGGACACTTCGACGATCTCGGCGCCCTGATCCTTGAGCCATTCGACGCCCTTCTGCCAAGCCTCTTCAATCTCATACGGCATGCCCTCGACCCGGTATTCGATGGGGATACCGACTTTTAGGCCCTTAATGTCGCCGGTAAGGGCGGCGGCAAAATCGGGCACCGGCTTGTCGGCACTGGTCGAATCCATGGGGTCGTAGCCCGCCATGGCCGACAGCATGATTGCCGCATCCTCGACCGTCTTGGTCATCGGGCCCGCCTGATCCAAGGACGACGCGAACGCGACGATGCCCCAGCGCGAACAGCGGCCATAGGTGGGTTTCAAACCGACAATGCCGCAAAAGGCCGCGGGCTGGCGGATGGACCCGCCCGTATCGGTGCCGGTCGCCGCCATCGCAATATTCGCCGCCACGGCAGTCGCCGAGCCGCCCGACGACCCGCCCGGCACCCGGTCCTTGCCGTCGGCAGCTTTCCACGGGCTCTTCACCGGACCGTAATAGGAGGTCACGTTGGCAGACCCCATGGCGAATTCGTCGAGGTTTGCCTTACCGAGCATGACGGTGCCAACCTCGCGCAGTTTACGGCTCACTGTCGATTCATAGGTCGGCGTGAAGCCGTCGAGAATATGCGACGCGGCCGTGGTCAGCACGCCCTCGGTGCAGAACAGATCCTTCATGGCGATGGGAATGCCGTCGAGTGGTCCCCTCGCATCGCCGCTCGCACGGCGGGCATCCGATTCGGCGGCGCGCGCACGGGCCAAATCCGGCGTTTCGGTAATAAAGGCGTTGAGATCGCGGTGCGCTTCCATGGCCGCGATATGCGCGTCCGTCAATTCGACCGACGATGTCTCACCCGCCGCCAGCTTGGCGGCGGCCTGCGCAATCGTCAAAGAGGTTAGCGCGTCGCTCATTCCACCACCTTGGGTACGGTGAAAAATTCCGGCTCGGCGTCGGGCGCGTTGGCGAGAACATCGTCGCGAATATCGCCATCATTGACCACATCCTGACGCATGGGAGTCTGCGCATCACCGACGACAGTAAGCGGTTCGACGCCATCCGTATCGACCTCGTTCAACTGTTCGATCCAGCCGAGGATATTGTTGAGTTCATTCGCCAAACCGGGCAGGTCGTCGTCCGCCACCCGGATACGGGCAAGCTTCGCGATCGATCGGACGGTGGCTTCGTCGAGCGCCATCAACGGCCTCCAGAAAGTTGCGAAAAACCCAGCACGACCGCGCCGGATTGACCGGCGCGGACCCTATCATCGGCCTTTACGATGGGCAAGTATCCAGGGAAGTTACGGCGCCGCTACAGCCCCAACATGGTCTTGGCGAGGATGGTGGTCTGGATTTCCGAGGTGCCGCCGAGGATCGTATAGGCGCGATAATTCATATAGCGCGGCCCTAAGGACAACAATTCCTCTTCCTCCCGCGGCAACTGCAATGCCTCGTAGAGCGGGCGCTCCGGCGCCCAGCGCAAGGCATCGGCTCCCACCACATCGAGCATCAATTCGGTCGTCTCCTGGCGGATCTGGCTCCAGCGCAATTTGAGCAGCGACGACACCGGCCCCGGATTGCCACCCATCTGACGCTCCGACAGGTCCTTGATCTCCAGCATCTCCATGGCATCGATATCGATGCCCAACTCGGCGATGCGCGAGGCCATATCGGGATCGTCCGGGCAGTATTTTTTTGCGGCGGCCGCGAGCTTGCGGAAGCGCGAGCGTACC
The DNA here is from genome assembly GCA_913055735.1 of uncultured Rhodospirillales bacterium. Taxonomy (GTDB): domain Bacteria; phylum Pseudomonadota; class Alphaproteobacteria; order Rhodospirillales; family UBA2165; genus CAJXKD01. Next base: position 2,250,752 of record CAJXKD010000001.1, on the reverse strand, counting down.
TTGCCCGCCGACGGGGCGCCACCGCGTTCGAATTCGAGCAGGTATTTGGCGATTTCCCAGCCCTGATTCTCTTCGCCAACGCGGCCGGATTTGGGCGTCCGGACATTGTCGAAGAACACTTCGTTGAACTCGTGATCGCCGCCGTTGCCGATGATCGGCCGCACGGTGATGCCGGGTGTTTCCATTTCCATCAGCAGGAAAGTGATCCCCGCCTGTTTCTTGCCCTCGCTCGAGGTGCGCACCAGGGCGAAGATGCGGTTCGATTTGTGCGCGTGGGTGGTCCAGATCTTCTGGCCGTTGACGATATAATCGTCGCCGTCGCTTTCAGCCTTGGTCTTCAACGACGCGAGATCGGAGCCCGAGCCCGGTTCGGAATAGCCCTGACACCAATGGTCTTCGCCCTTGAGGATGCGCGGCAGGAAGAAATCCTTCTGTTCCTGACTGCCGTAGCGCATGAGCATCGGACCGACGAACTGGCGCGCCATGCCGTTGTAACTCGGCGCGCCGGCCCGGGCGCATTCGTTTTCGAAGATATTGCGTTGCACGGGCGTCCAACCGGTACCGCCATATTCCTTCGGCCAATGGGGCGCGACCCAGCCTTTTTCATAGAGCACTTTATGGAAATCGATAGCCACCTCGGGATCGTCCAGGAAACCGGCGGTTAGGGCACCGGCACGGCGCATGTCGTCGGTCACGTTTTCCTTAAGAAAGGCGCGCACCTCGTCACGGAAGGCGATGTCTTCGGGGGTTAGAACCAGGTCCATGATGTCCTCCCTTAGGCCGCGGCCGGATCGAGCATGAGACCGGACCCAGCGATCTCCGGATCGGCAATAAGCGCCGAATAGCGGCGCAGATGTTCCCGCGTCGAGCCGAAATTAATCTCATACGCCACCAGCCGCTTGGCATAGCCGCCGAGCGACAGTTCATCGGTCGTGCCGATGGCGCCATGGGTTTGGATCGCCGCCTGATGAACGAAGCGGGCATTGCGCCCGATCTTCGCCTTGGCACCGGAGACGGCGCGCACCCGGCGTTCCGGCGCGCCGTCGAGGCTGAGCGTTGCCAACAACGCCGACGCTCGCGCTTCCTCTTCACGCACCTTCATTTCCACCATGCGGTGCGCCAACACCTGGAACTTCGACAGCGGCTGCCCGAACTGCTGGCGGGTCGAGGTGTATTCCACCGTCTGCGCAACCATCGCCTCGATCGCGCCGACCGCATCGGCCGATACCGCCGCGATGGCCGCGTCGAGTACAAAAGCGATCTCGGCACTGGCATCTTCTTTATCGCCCATGCGCGATCCGGCGGGCAAGGTGACGTCGTTGAACTCGATATCGGCGGCACGCGGTCCGTCCATCATCCGGTACGACCGCCGCGTAATGCCTTTCAGCTTCGACGGCATGCCGAACACCACCGTATTGGGACCCTCCTGCGCGGAGACAAAAAGCATGTCCGCCATGGGCGCGCCGAGAACCGCCTTCTTGGTGCCCGATAGCACGTAGTCGTCCCCCTGACGGCTTGCCGTCACCGGCGTATCGCCATCCTGATAGGCGAAGGCGAGTCGCGACTCGCCCGCGGCCACCTCGGCCAGGATGCCTTGTTTTTGTTCCGCCGAGCCTAAAGCGGCCACCACACCGCCGGCCAACACCACCGTGGGCAAATAGGGTTCGATCACCAGGTTCTTGCCCATCGCCTCCATGATGAGGGATGTCTCGACCGGCCCGCCGCCGAAGCCGCCGTCCTCCTCCGAAAACGGCAAGCCAAGCCAGCCGAGCTCGGCGATTTCGGCCCAGATTTCTGGGCTCCACCCCGCCTCGCTCGAGGAGATTTCCTGAAATGTCTTATAGCCGTATCGCTCGGCGAGGAACTTCTCCGCGCTGTCGCGCAAAAGGTTGTGTTCGGTATCGTATTGCAGATCCATGAAATTGCCCCTGGAAGCCACGTGACGGGAACGGTACAACAACCCGTCATTCCATTCAGCGGATAATTACCTTATATCAGGTTTCCTGATAGTTTATTCTTAGACAACGGATAACTCAACGCCTCTCATGCCCGGTGCGCCCAGAACATTCTACTTGGTACGGCAAGCCAACGCAGCCGTCCGTTCACGTTTGGAACGTTGCTTGCGCGACACCAATATTACCATCAGCCAATACACGGTGATGAGCCAGCTCGCCAGCCGCAACGCGTTGTCGTCGGCAAAGCTGGCCCGCATGAATCACGTGTCGCCGCAAACCATGAACGAATTGGTGGTCGGTCTGGCCGGACGCGGTTTGGTAGAGCGGCAAGAGGATACCGACAACCGACGTATTCTCCTCGTCTCGCTCACCGAAGAAGGGCGTTCGACATTGAAAGAGTGCGACCGGCTGGTGGACAAACTTGAAGAAAATTTCTTCGCCGGTTTTTCCTCGACCGATTTGGAGAATTTCCGTAAGGCGCTGCAAGAAACCGCCGCCGGCGAAAAAGCCCTCAATACCGATTGAACAAAACACGCGATACACTGTGCACGGTACTTGACGATTTATATCAGGGTCCCTGATAATAGGCTCGACCAAACAATCTCGATCCCGCCAAGGTTAACGGGACATATCGGACGTTCTGGTAGGGAGGATTTAACATGACGACGGGTGACAACGACCGCCCCATCCCGGGCGGGCAAACGGTCATGGTCGAATTCGAAGACGGCATTGCCTGGGTGACACTCAACCGCCCCGAAAAGCGCAATGCCATGAACCCGGCCATGAACCAGGAAATGCTCGAAGTGGTCGATGCGCTCGAGTTCGACGACCGCTGCGACGTCCTTGTCCTGACAGGCGCGGGAGACTCTTTCGCCGCCGGCATGGATCTCCGGGAATATTTCCGCGAGACCGACGGCTCCCCCGAGAAGTTCGCCCGTTTCCGCCGCGTCGCCGAGGAATGGCAATGGCGCAAGCTGAGAGACTACGCCAAACCGACCATCGCCATGGTCAACGGCTGGTGCTTTGGCGGAGCCTTCACGCCGCTTTGCGCCTGCGATCTTGCGATCGCCGCCGACGAAGCCGTGTTTGGCGTGTCGGAAATCAACTGGGGCATTATTCCGGCGGGCAACGTCACCAAGGCGCTCGCCACCCTGATGGGTCACCGCGACGCCCTCTACTACATCATGACCGGCGACACCTTCACCGGCAAAGAGGCACGCGCGATGGGCGTGGTCAACAAATCGGTGCCGTTGGCCCAATTGAAAGAGGAAACGCGGGCGCTCGCCAAGAAGCTGCAGGAGAAAGGCCCGCACGTGCTGCACACCGCGAAGGTCGCCTTCAAGCACATCGATACGATGGATTGGGACACCGCCGCCGAATGGCTCAAGGGCAAGAGCGCCGAACTGCGCACCGGCGACAAGGAAGGTATCCGCAACCGCGCGCTCACCGCCTTCCTCGATAAAAAGGAATTCCGCCCGGGATTGGGAACGTTCGACCGTGACAGCGACTAAGCCCATTTCCAGGAAGCAGGTCGCGCGCCTGCTCAACCCGAAATCCGTTGCCGTCGTCGGCGTTTCCGAACGCCCCGGCACAGCGGGCCGCAACTGCATCAAAACACTCGATCAAACGGGGTATCGCGGCACAATTCATGTGGTCAGCCGCAATCTCGACGCGTTGGACGGCCGCCAAGCGGTACGCGGTGTCGAAGATCTGCCGGATGGTGTCGACCTGATCGTCCTTACGGTCCCCGGGTCGCAAATCCTGGCCACCGTGAAAGCTCTTGTCGGCAAGAAGGTCGGCGGCGTGATGTGCTTCGCCTCCGGCTTTGCCGAGGTGGACGAGAAAGGCCGCAAGCTCCAGGAAGAAATCGCGGCCATCGCCCGGGCGGACGATATTGCCTTCGCCGGCCCCAATTGCCTGGGCGTCACCAACCTGCTCGATCACATCCAGGTCACCTTCGCCGATTCTCAGAGGCCACCACCGGGCGAAAGCGGCCTCGATGTCGATATTCTGTGCCAATCGGGCGCTATGGCGGGCGTCATACGGCTGGCCCTTGCCTCTGAATGCATCGGCTTCGATTATTCGGTCACCACCGGTAACGAGGCGGTGCTCGGGCTCGAAGACTATCTGCCGTTCCTGATCGAAAACGACAATTCGCGGATCATCGTGATGATGGCCGAGATCATTCGGCGCCCGCAGGAATTCCTCAAACACGCGGAAGCAGCGCGCAAAAAGAAAAAGCCCATCGTCATGTTGCACCTCAGCCGCAGCGACGCGGCACGCGAGTCCGCCAAAACCCACACCGGCGCCAATCCCGGCGACTACGCCACCATGGAAGCGATGCTACGGAGCCGCGACGTGGTTCTCGTCGATAGCCTCGACGAGCTGATCGACACGGCGGTTGTGCTTACCCACTATCCCAATCCGCCCGGCGGCGGACTGGGCGTGACCACCGATTCCGGTGCGCTCAAGGGCTTCGCCCTCGACTATTGCGATGCCCTCGGCCAGCCCATGGCACCAATGAATGCGAAAACCCGGAAAGCGTTGCGCGAAACCCTGCCGGATTTCGTTCCCGTCTCCAATCCGTCCGACGTCACGGCGCAGGCCATATTCGATCACGGCATGTATACCCGCACGGTTGCCGCCTTTATGAACGAACCGAAATGCGGCGGCGTGCTCGCTTCGATCATGTCCAATACACCGGAAATGGCCATCGAACGCACCGCCTATGTCGCCGACGGCAAGGTCGACAACGGCAAGCCGCTCCTGTGCACCATCATGGGCGGCGATCAGCCCGTGCTGCCGGAGCTGAAACCGGGATTGGCAAAACAAGGCATCCCCTTTTTCAAATCGCCGGAGCGGGCCTTGCGCGCCTTCGCCCGTGCCAATGCCTATGGCGACGCACTGAAACGGCGCCGCAAGGCAAAAGTGAAAGTTGCCGCCGCCAAGCTGCCCGTCAAAGGCAGCACCCTGACGGACAAACAGAGTAAGACAGTGCTCAAGGCCGCGGGTGTTCGCGTGACGGGAACGGCAACACAGAAAAAAGCGTCCGGTGGCATCGCACTGAGCGTGCAAGCGCGGCGCGATCCGCTCTGGGGTCCGGTTGTCACCATTGGCGCGGGCAGAAAACTCGCAGGGATCCTTGACGGCTCCTGCATTTTGCCAGCCGACGCGACACCCGATATGATTACCATCGCGCTAGATAGTTCTCCCCTTAAAAAACTTTTGAGCGCGTCCGGAAAGCGTGAAGAAGCTGATATCGTTGCATTTAGTGACGCCGTCGCGCGCATCGGTGCGTTGATGAAGGTGACGCCTGAGATCAATGCGATTGATGTCGACCCCCTGATCGTCTATCCCGCCGGGAAAGGCATCCTGGCCAAGAGTGCCCGGCTCAGAAAAACAGACGCCAAACGCATGGCGTCGTAACCAAACTCGATACGCTAGTTGAAAGAAACGGAGGAAACCGTGTCCGAACTGATACATCTGGAAAAGCAAGGCGACGTCGCCGTCCTGACGATCGACAATCCGCCGGTCAACCCCATCAGCAGTGATGTGTGCGCGGGCCTCGCCGAGCGGTTCGCCGAAGTGGCGGCTGATGACAGCGTTGCCGCCGTGGTGTTGACCGGGGCCGGACGCGCCTTCGTCGCCGGTGCCGACATTCGCGAATTCGGCAAGCCGCGCGACCCAAATAAACCCGGCCTGCGCGACGTCGCGATGCAAATCGAGGACATGGAGAAGCCGGTGGTTGCGGCCATCAACGGTGCTTGCGCCGGCGGCGGTTTGGAATTGGCGCTCGGCTGTCATTTCCGCCTCGCCTCCCCGGGTGCACAAATTGGTCTGCCGGAAGTGAACTTGGGCCTGATCCCGGGTGCGGGCGGCACGCAGCGTCTGCCCCGCGTTATCGGCGCCGAGGCTGCCCTCGACGCGATCCTCGGCGGCCGGTTGATGCCTGCCCCGCAGGCCAAGGCCATGGGCATCGTGGAAGACGTCATCGACGGCGATATCGTCGCGGCCGCCGTCGACTATGCGCGTAAGGCCGCCGCAGACGGGGTTGAGCTTCCGCGGGCGTCCAAACGCACGGACAAGATCGACGAGTCGAAGAAGAACATGGGATTGTTCGACGATCGCCGCAAAGCGATCGCGCGCCGCTATCGTGGTTTCGAGGCGCCGTTCTATGCCATCGACGCCGTCGAAGCGGCGGTGACCCTGCCTTTCGACGAAGGCATGAAGAAGGAGCGCGAGATCGCCGACATCACAGTGGCCTCGACCCAATCGGCCGCCCAACGCTATCTGTTCTTCGCGGAGCGCGAAGCACTGAAGATCCCCGATATTCCGAAGGACACGCCGACCAAGGACATCAAAAAGGCTGCCATTGTCGGCGCTGGCACCATGGGCGGCGGCATTTCCATGTGCTTCGCCAATGTCGGCATCCCGGTCACCATTATCGACGAAAGCCAAGAAGCCCTCGACCGCGGTCTCGGACGGGTGCGCAACAACTACGAGGTGTCGGTCAAGCGCGGCAGCATGAAGGCCGAAGACGTCGACAAGCGCATGGGCCTGCTTACCGGGTCGACCGATATCAAGGACGTGGCCGACGCCGACATCATCATCGAAGCGGTGTTCGAAGAAATGAATCTCAAGAAAGAGATCTTCAAGAAGCTCGACGAGCACGCCAAGGACGGCGCCATTCTTGCCACCAACTCCTCGGCGCTCGATATCGACCAGATCGCGGCAGTGACCAAACGCCCCGAGGTGGTTATCGGCACGCACTTCTTCAGCCCGGCAAACGTCATGCGATTGCTGGAGAACGTACGCGCGAGCAAGAGCAGCCCGGAAACCATCGCGACCGTGATGAAACTCGGCCAGACGCTGAGAAAGCAGCCGGTGCTTGCCGGACTGTGCCCCGGCTATATCGGCAACCGCATCCTGCGCGTCTATCTCCGCGAAGCCGACGAACTGGTCTTCGAAGGTGCGTTGCCTCAGCAGATCGACAAGGTGATCTACGACTTCGGTTTCGCCATGGGCCCTTATGCCGTGCGCGACATGGCGGGCACCGACGTCGGCTATCAAGCGCGCAAGCTCGCCGGCACCAACGAGCGCCAGTACATTCTCAACGACCGCCTCTGCGACGAGGGCCGGTTGGGACAGAAAACGGGTGCCGGCTACTACCGCTATGAGGAAGGCAGCCGCACGCCGATCCCCGATCCCTACGTCGAGAACATGATCGAGGAAGTGTCGAAAGAGTTGGGCATCACCCGGCGCGCAATCAGCGACGAGGAAATCCTGGAACGCATCATCTATCCGATGATCAACGAAGGCGCCAAGATCGTCGACGAAGGCTACGCGTTGCGGGCCAGCGATATCGACGTCGCCTACGTCCATGGCTACGGCTTCCCACGCTACCGCGGCGGTCTGATGTTCTACGCCGACACCATCGGTCCGGATAAAGTCTACGAAGCGATGGAGCGTTTCCACAAAGCGCGCGGCGACATCATGGAGCCGTCCAAGCTGCTGGAAAAACTGGCGAAGGAAGGCGGCAAGTTCACCGAACAATAACAACGCGAGGCTGCCCGTTCTTCGGAACAGGCAGCCGAAAGCATCGCACCGGTTTAAATTCTGTGATACCGAGGCGGACACATGAGTGTCCGCCCTTCTTTTTCTCCCCCGTCAAACCAGGATCCAATCCCCCCGAAATTCCTGGGGGTCATCCTTGCCGGATCTGCGGCGCTCGCGGCGGCCTTGGGCATCGGACGGTTCGTCTATACGCCCATCCTGCCGTTCATGATCGAGGCACTGGACCTCAGTAAAAGCGAAGCCGGATTGATCGCCTCGGCCAACTATGTCGGCTATTTGGCGGGCGCGTTGATGGCGGCATGGTTCTCTTTGCCCGGCCGGCGGCGAACTTGGGTTGTCGTCTCCTTAGCCTTAACGGTACTCAGCACGGCGGCCATGGCCTATACCACCAGCATCCCACTTTATCTGTTTTTGCGGTTGATCTCGGGGATCACCGGCGCCTTCGTCATGGTCTATGCCTCGGCCATCGTGCTCGACCGCCTAGCGGCAAGCGGACACGGCCATCTGTCGCATCGGCATTTTGCCGGGGTGGGCATCGGCATTACCTTATCCGCTCTTTTGGTCGCCGGACTGGCGGCACTTAGCATCGCCTGGGGTGGACTTTGGATCGGCAGCGCCGCTCTCGCCCTCGTGGCGCTGGCGATTACCGCTTGGCTTTTACCCCATCAGGATCACGTTGCACGCGATCAGCCCACCCATCCGGCATCGCCGATGAACCGGTCGCTGCTTCTTTTATTGATCTCCTACACCTTGGTCGGCTTCGGCTATGTCATTACGGCCACGTTCATTTCCGCCATCGTTCGCGCCACCCCCGACTTGCAGCCAATTGAACCGGCTATTTGGGCGGTGGTCGGCCTCGCCGTGGTCCCGTCCATCACCCTCTGGTCGTGGACGGGGCGCAGGTTTGGATTCCACGCCGCCTTTGCTCTGGCCTGCTTGGCCGAGGCGGTGGGCGTTGCCCTCAGCGTCCTATCGACGGAGATTTTCGCCCTCATCCTCTCGGCCATTTTGCTTGGCGGCACCTTCATCGCCATTACCGCCATCGGACTGGTCATTGCCCGCGACATGACGGAAGGCGATTCCCGGCGCCCACTCGGCATGATGACCGCCGCCTGGGGCCTCGGCCAGATGATCGGCCCGGTTTTCGCCGGGACCTTGTCCGACCGATTGGGGAACTTCACCGCCGCCAGCCTTTGCGCGACGGCCGCGTTGGTTGTCGCGGCGGGACTGGCCATGACCGCCAGGCCAGCTTCCTCTATAGGACGTGACGCATGACGGGCGAACGCATCACGTTATCTGCCTGGATCTACGCTGCCATGGCGGTGCTTGCCATTTTCGGGGCGCTTGCCGACGCCGCCTTCGTCATTCCGATAACGGCGGTTCTGATCATCCTGTATATCGCAATTGAAGTGCGCCGCATCCCCCGCGCGCAGCAGATCGCCGGATTTGTATTGCTCCTCATCGGCACGGCGGGCGCATTGATCGGCGGCGAAGGCCAAGCGGTCATCGCGGACGGAATTGCGCGCTCACGCACGTTCTTGGTGCTGTTCTTCGCGGTCGCCTGGTTGCAGCCACCGGTGAGTTTGAGCCCGGCACTCCGCGCCACTCGTGAAACCATCGTCACCCAGCCGCCGGGGCGGCGCTATCTCTATCTCGCGAGTGGCGTGCATGTCCTCGGCGCAGTGTTGAACATCGCCGGGTTTAGCCTGCTCACCACCATCGTCGATAAGGACACGCCCATGGACGGCACCTTGCGGCGGCGCCTTTCGCTGGCGCTGATGCAGGGATTCACCGCGGCGTCCTGCTGGTCGCCGTTCTACATCGGCACCATTGTCGTGTTGGTTGCGGTACCGTCGCTAACCTGGGTCGAGATTGCCCCGTACGGTGTCGCCATGGCGACAATCCTCATCGCCGGCAACTGGGTGCGCGACCGGATTGGGCGTGGGAAAACCTCCCGCCAGGCGACGGCGCGTGAAACCGTGCCCCTGAGCCGCGCCCATGCCATTCGCGCCGCCGGTATCCTCATCACCCTGATTATTCTGGTGACGACACTCGTTGAAACTCTCCATGCGTCCATCCCGGTGGTCCTCGGCTTGCTGGCGCCGCCCTTCGGGCTCATCTGGTATTGGACCATCGCACGCGCCCGCAGCACGGCGCCGAGAACCGTTACCGTCGGGGCCGTGCCCGAGCTCGCTCACCGGGTGATCGCCGCCCTGCCGACCCTCAGGAACGAAAGTCTGGTCTTTGTTGCCGCCAACGTGCTCGGCGTTGGGGTCGCCAGCGCCGTTCCGACGGAAAATCTCGGCGACGCTTTTACAACCCTCATCCCGTGGGCAGACGCGCGCATCATCGCGATCATCCTGATTTTCCTCGCCTGCGGCTCCATCGGCCTGCATCCGGTGATCGTGGTCGTCTCCCTCAGCGCCATCTTGCCGCCGGAGGCCCTTGGCCTACCCGATCTGATCGTCGGGCTGACCTATATGGGGTGCTGGGGCATGTCGACGATGATCTCGCCCTTCTCCGGCACCACCCTATTTATGTCGCGGGTTACCGGTGTTCCCGGTCATATCATCAGCTGGCGCTGGGCGCCGATGGTGGCCTTGACCAGTGCCGGATTGGTGGCCATCTGCGTGATCTCGGCTCGCCACCTTCTCGCCTGATTTGCACTCCAGGTCAGAATGCGTATGCTGTCGGCTGGAAACACCGTTTCGAGTGATAGCTCGGCCGTGACGGCAGGCTCTTTGCCAATAATCTCGGGGCTACGAGAGATTTTGGAGGCTGTTCCACGTGCGGCAAGCCCAATAAGCAGCGAGGAGCACAATCATGACACAAGCCGTAGTGGGCGATACTGTCCGTTTTCATTTCACCGGCAAATTAGCCGATGGCACCCAGTTTGAGACCACCACCGACAGGGGACCCCTGGACGTTCAACTCGGTCAGGGACAACTTCTACCAGCCATCGAGGATGCCTTGGTCGGCATGACCGCCGGTGAGAAAAAGTCCTTGGATGTCGCCCCCACCGATGCGTTCGGTGAGCGCCGCGACGATCTCATCCATATCGTCGGACGGGATCAGATCCCTTCGGAAGTCGAACTCACGGTTGGCCGCCGGTTGACGGCCTCCAATGCCAATGGCGAACAGATCGACCTGCTGGTCGTCGCCATGGATGGTGACAGCGTCACCCTCGACGCGAACCACCCCTTGGCCGGTATGGATTTGGTTTTCGAACTGGAAATGCTCGAAATCCTCTAAGCCGTTTGGGCGAAACGCCCACGGCCTTGAACGATACGGGCATGCCTTGGATGAAAAGATATGCCCTTTGTCACACGCCATATCTTTGTACTTCTCTTGATCGGCTGCCTTGTGATCACGGCGACGACCGTCTCCCCGTCCGCCCAAACCATCGAGGACGACCAGCGTTTGGAACAGATGGAACAGGAACGCCAAGAGCGCGAGGAAAAGAAAGAAGAGCGCCGCGACGAGCGCGAACGTGCCAGCGAAGAACACCGTAAAGCACAGGAAGAGCGTTTCGAACGGCAGCGGGATATCTTCAAAGACCGGCGCAAGGATAGCCTGGAACAAGGCCGTCCCGTCGTTCCCTACCGCTAGGGCCCTATCGTTAGGGATGGATGAGGCCGCTGTCTTCGGTTACCAGAAAGCGGTCGCGACGGCGCAGGAAATCCCCGACCACCTCGGCAACGGCCTCCGGCCGGTCGGCGTAAATGTCATGTCCGGCGTCATAAACCATCATCACATGACACTCGGTCAGAAATTCCCGATAACGGGCGGCGCCATCCGGCGGGCTCGTCTCGTCACGGGTGCCGAACAAGGCAAGCACCGGTTTGTCGAGCGCCTTGTAACGGTCCAATCGATCGACACCGGTCGGCGCCGAAATCACGACGGCGTTTACCGGTCCCGGCGCGGCAAGGGCGGCTTCCAGCGTCGCCGGCGCAACAGGTCCATGCCCAATAAGGCTGTAACTCTTGAGCCCCAAAGAGGCGGCGAAATCGGGAAGCACGGCGGCGTCCCCGGCATCCACGACAAGGACCCGGTAGCTTTCCGCCAGCAACACCAATCCTGCCGGCAAGGCCTTTTCCCGATCACTTAAGACGATGACCGCGTCGCCTGTCCCCATGTCGCGGGCGCGGATCGACTGGCCGGCCGCATCGATCGTCAATTCATTTACGTTCTGCATATCCCGGTTCCTACAGTCCGCGGATCGCGGGCAACACCCGCTCGCCCAGCAATTCGATACATTTCAGCGTCCTGTCACCCAATTGAACGGCCAGGGTGAGATCCAAGACGCCCGCCCCCAATTCTTCGTGCAGGTTGCGGATTTGTTGGACCACGGTATCAGGGCTGCCGATCAGGATCTGCCCGGTGTCGATTCGGTCCTGGAGCGCACCGGTGACGATGAGCCGCCCGCGCTGGGTCTCGACGTCTTTGCCGTAGTAGCCGGCGTCGTGAACCGCCCCCTCCACGGCACGGTTGGCCATGGAGATGCCACCCGGACGCCGCCCGCCCGGCATGGCCTGCTTCAAATCGGCCAGCGCTTCTTCGTCCGTTTCGGCGACATGCACCACGATCCGGTAGATGACGTCGTCGGGGTCCGGCGTCCAACCGAATTCCGCGGCTTTTTGCCGGTAGAACTCGGCCGCCATTTTGGCATTTTGCAGGTTGGTGAACGCAAAACCGATGCCCACCCGGTTGCGGGCAGCGAACTCGCCCGATTCGGGGCTCGAGCCCGACATATAGATCGGCGGATGGGGAGCCTGCACCGGACGCGGCCAGATGCAGACGGTTCGGTACTGATAATAGCGTCCCTGCCAGCCGAAAGGCTGCCTCTGCGTCCAGGCCATGCGGATGAGTTGCAGCGCCTCCTCGAATCGCGCCCGCGATTCGGAAGGATTGATATTGTAGGTGACATATTCATTAGGGGTGCCGCGCATCATCCCCGCCACCACCCGGCCACCGGTCATGGTGTCGAGCATGGCGAACTCCTCGGCAACCCGGAGCGGATTGAGAATGGGAATATCGGGCCCCAACAGCGCGATCTTGGCCTTTTTCACCACCTGGGTCAGGGCACCCGCCATCACCATGGGATTGGGATTGAGCGACATGGGCGCGAAGTGATGTTCGGCCAACGTCACCCAATCGAACCCCACATCATCGGCTAACCGAAATTGCTCCAACGTCACATCCATGGAATTCTGGGCAACTTCCGGTGAATAGCTATCGCCGGCAACGGGCCAGCCGTCTTGCGGCACCGGCCCCATATAACGGCAGGTGGAAAACAGTGCGGCCTTCATGGAATTTCTTTGCCTCCCCGGAATTTCGGTCAATCCTATGGGCCGGGTACCGGGGAGCAAGCAAAACAGCCGTACTTGTCCGCTGGGGCGACGCGGTCCCGTCCGCGGGAGCTATGGCGAAATGGCAACGGGTCGAAAAAAAGAGGTCAAAATCGCCTTCAAACTGCAACAAAGTATTGACCTCAAAATCCAATGCACCCACTATATCTAGTAGTCGATGGTTCCCATGGGGACTTGAGGGAATTCGGTGCGGATCGTCAAATTTGGCCCCGTTTAAGGGCCCGTCCAAAGCCGAAGCTGCCCCCGCAACTGTAAGCGGATCGCCACGTTCCGGGTACGTCACTGGGCAACCGGGAAGACAGGAACGGCGGAAAATCGCGAGCCAGGAAACCTGCCATCGACTGAACGGCGTTCCTGCCGGGCGGGGTGCACCGCGGAGGGATGAAGGGGGCTTCTCGGGCGACAAAAACGACGCCCAATGTACCACTTCTTCCAACCGACTTGGGTCGGCAGTCGCCGTGCGAGATTGCTGTGCTGTTGAGTCTCGAATTCTGGGATTAACGATCGGAGGTCGATGTGCTGGATAACACGAATATGTCGGAAAGCCTTACCGAAGCATCACTGGGCGAGGATGCGACGTCGGACATGCTGGATTCCATCCAGACAACCAAAGGTCCACGCGTCAAGATCGACAAGCGTCGCGATACCAATCTGACCGATTTCGGCAAGGCCGTACTTTCCGACCGCTATTTGTTGCCCGGCGAGGATTACCAAGACCTCTTTGCCCGTGTGGCCAGCACCTTCGGCGACGACAGCGCCCACGCGCAACGCATCTACGACTATCTCAGCAAGCTATGGTTCATGGCGGCGACGCCGGTCCTGTCCAACGGCGGCGCAGGTCGTGGCCTTCCGATTTCCTGCTTTCTCAACGAAGCTTCCGATTCGTTGGAAGGCATCGTCGGCCTGTGGAACGAAAACGTCTGGCTCGCCTCCAACGGCGGCGGCATCGGCAGCTATTGGGGCAATCTGCGCTCCATCGGCGAGCGTGTCGGCAACGCCGGCAAGACCTCGGGGGTCATCCCCTTCATCCGGGTGATGGATTCGCTCACCCTGGCCATCAGCCAGGGTTCGCTGCGGCGCGGCTCGGCGGCGGTTTATCTTCCTATCGACCACCCGGAGATCGAGGAGTTCATCGAAATTCGCCGTCCGACGGGCGGCGACCCCAACCGCAAGGCACCCAACCTTCACCATGGCGTGCTGGTTTCCGACGCCTTCATGCGCGCCGTCGAAGACGACGAACAATGGGCTCTGGTCAGCCCGAAGGACGGAAAGCCCGTCCGCACCGTTTCGGCCCGCAGCCTGTGGATCCGCCTGCTGACCGCCCGCGTCGAGGTGGGTGAGCCCTACATCGTCTTTTCCGACCGGGTGAACAGCCAGCTCCCCGAGCATCACAAGCTTGCCGGTCTAACTGTGAAGACCTCCAACCTGTGCTCCGAAATTACCCTGCCCACCGGCATCGATCATCTCGGTAACGAGCGCACCGCCGTGTGCTGCCTGTCGTCGCTCAATGTCGAGAAATATGACGAGTGGAAGGACGACCCGCAGTTCATCGAGGACGTTATGCGGTTCCTCGACAACGTCCTGCAAAGCTTTATCGACAATGCGCCGGACAGCATGGAACGCGCGCGGTATTCCGCCATGCGCGAGCGCTCGGTCGGTCTCGGCGTGATGGGCTTTCATTCCTTCTTGCAGTCCAAGATGGTGCCCTTCGAAAGCGCCATCGCGAAGGCCTGGAACAAGAAGATTTTCAAGTCCATTCAGATCGGTGTCGATGCCGCCTCCAAGACCTTGGCCGAGGAGCGCGGGGCCTGCCCCGACGCCGCGGATTACGGCATCAAGGAGCGGTTCTCCAACAAAACCGCCGTTGCCCCGACCGCGTCCATTTCAATCATTTGCGGCGGCGCCTCGCCGGGCATCGAACCGATCAGCGGCAACAGTTTCATGCACAAGACGCTGTCCGGTTCGTTCAATGTGCGCAACCGGCACCTCAAGACGCTGCTCGCGGAAAAGGGCCACGACGACGAGGAAACCTGGAGCTCCATTACCGTCAATGAAGGGTCGGTCCAGCATCTCGATTTCCTGACAGACGACGAGAAGGACGTGTTCAAAACGGCCTTCGAATTGGATCAGCGCTGGGTTGTCGAGCTTGCCGCCGACCGCACGCCGCACATCGACCAGTCGCAATCGGTCAACGTCTTCCTGCCCGCCGACGTGCACAAGCGCGATCTGCATCAAATCCACTTTCAGGCCTGGAAGAAGGGATGCAAGAGCCTCTATTATTGCCGCTCGAAATCCATCCAGCGGGCGGAAGTGGTGTCCACGCAAGCGACAACCTCCGAGGCCGCGCAGGTGGAAATCGCCCAATCGAACGACTACGAAGAGTGCCTGGCCTGCCAATAACGGCAGCCGGCAAACGGTAGAATTGGCGGGAACGGAGAGGAAGTCGGGATATGTCGCTGCTGGATGCCAAGCCGGTCTATAAGCCGTTTTCCTACCCGTGGTGCTATGACGCCTGGATGACCCAGCAGCGCGTCCACTGGTTGCCCGAAGAGGTCCCGCTCGCCGACGACGTCAAGGATTGGCACAACAAATTGTCCGAGGCCGAACGGCATCTGATGACCCAGATTTTCCGCTTCTTCACCCAGTCGGATATCGAGGTCAACAACTGCTACATGAAGCACTATTCCCAGGTGTTCAAACCGACGGAAGTGCAGATGATGCTGTCGGCCTTCTCCAACATCGAGACGGTGCACATCGCCGCCTACTCGCATCTGTTGGACACCATCGGCATGCCCCAGGCCGAGTATTCCGCCTTCCTCCAATACAAGGAGATGAAGGACAAATACGATTACATGCAGGAATTCGGCGTCGGCACGAAAGAGGATATCGCCAAAACCCTCGCGGTGTTCGGCGGCTTTACCGAGGGGCTACAGCTGTTCGCCAGCTTCGCCATCCTCTTGAACTTCCCGCGTTTCAACAAAATGAAGGGCATGGGACAGATCGTCACCTGGTCGGTACGCGACGAAAGCCTGCATTGCGCCTCCATCATCAAATTGTTCCGCACCTTCATCTCGGAGAACCCGGAGATCTGGAACGATGATTTGCGCGACGAATTATACAAAGCGTGCGAAACCATCGTTTCGCATGAAGACGCTTTCGTCGATCTAGCCTTCGAGCTCGGCCCGGTCGAAGGACTAACCCCTGACGACATCAAGGCCTACATCCGTTACATCGCCAACCGGCGGCTAACCCAATTGGGTTTGTCGGAGATCTATTACGAGAAGAAGCACCCGCTGCCCTGGCTCGACAGCATGCTCAACGCCGTCGAGCACACCAACTTCTTCGAGAACCGGGCAACGGAATATTCCAAGGCCGCGACGCAAGGCACCTGGGACGAGGCGTTCGCGTAAGATCGGTTCTCCGCCTAGTTTTCAGGTAATGGGATAAATTCTTCCTCGTCACCGGGGACCTTAGGGAAACGGCCCTCTTTCCAATCCGCTTTGGCCTGTTCGATACGTTCCTTCGAGCTCGCGACGTAGTTCCACCAAATGTGGCGATCGCCATCCATGGGCTCGCCGCCGAGCAGCATCACCCGCGCATCTTCGTCGGCTGACACGTTCACTGATGCGTTCGCGGCAAGCACGGCCATGGTGCCCGTTTCCAACAGTTGATCGCCCAGCGTCACCGCGCCGTCGGCGACATAGACCGCGCGTTCCTCGTACTCGTCCGGCACGGCGATGCTGCTGCCCGCTGCCATCTTGGCGTCGACATAAAACATGTCGGAGAAGGTTTTCACCGGCGCGGTTTCCCCGTAGGCCGATCCCGCGATAAGACGCAACGTTGCGCCGTCCCGGGAAAGTTCCGGCAGGCTTTCCTTAGGGTGATGGAAAAAGCTTGGTTCGGCCTCTTCATGGGCCTTGGGCAGCGCCACCCACGATTGGATGCCGTGCAAGGCACGCTCTTGGCCGAGCTGTTCCGGCGCAGTCCGTTCCGAATGGACGATACCGCGCCCGGCGGTCATCCAATTGACGTCGCCGGGCTGGATCGGCTGCGCGTAGCCAAGGCTATCGCGGTGGAAAATCTCGCCTTCGAACAGATAAGTCACCGTGGCGAGGCAGATATGGGGATGAGGACGAACGCTGATCCCCTTCCCTGGAGAAAAGCGAACCGGGCCCATGTGATCGAAGAAGATAAAAGGTCCCACCAGACGGCGCTGCGCGGCCGGCAACACGCGCCGCACCTCGAAATCACCGAGATCACGGGCCCGCGGCTGGATAAGTTGCTCGATTGGGTTATTCGCTGCCTTGTCCATCATTCCTCCTCTCGTCTTCTCGGAGGAACTTAAGCAGGTCGTGCGGAATTCTCAAACGTGGGAACGCGCGGTCACGAAAACGTGGTTGCCCCTATTCGACAAACGCCCCGAGGTCGTTGGTTTTGGCGAAATGCCGCCGCACTTCGCGCTTGTACGGCTTGTCCCAATGGATCGGCATCAGCCCAGTCGCTTCGGCAAAGGAAACAGGTTCATACCCCGCACCGGTCTTGCGCATGGCCCAGAAGCCCGAGAACGCGGAAACCGGCCCGAAGAACTCGTGCACCGCGAGGGTCACGCCGGGATGCAGAGGTTGGCCGGAAACGGGATCCTGCAAATAGTCTTCCCGCTTATTCTCCCGCAACCAATTGACATCGGATTGTGCCGCCTGCACCTCGAGATCGTCGCCGCAGAGAATGCCGCCGGTCCGCAGCAGGCGGTGGCTCTCGACGAGATCGGCGCTGGTCTCCTCGTAGAAGTGACAGCCGTCGACATAAATAATGTCGAACGATGCATCGCGCAGCCGGGGAAGCGCATCACCGCTCGTTGCCCGGATATGATCGATCCGCACCCGCTCGGGACAGACCGAGGCGTTGTGCCGGAATACGTCATAAATGAGGTCGGCCGGCGTACCGACGCCTTGCACGTCGATCTTCTCCAAGGATTCGTTGTCCTCCCAGGGATCGACACAAAGAATTGATCCGCCTTGCTCATGCAATCGGTCGAGCGACCGCGCCCAGGTGATCACCGAGGCGCCGGCGTAGGAACCGACCTCGAGAATGTCGAGGGGACGGTCAATGGTTTTCAACAAGTCCACCGTCGCGGACATGTACACCTGGCGCTGCGGCGCATGAATGCCTTGCAGCCCGCCCGGCACGGCGAGGAAGCAGGTGCTTTTGTGCCGCGCCCATTCCTGCCTCAATTCCGAATTGTTCGGATCGAGCCGCAATGCGATTTGAAATTGCTCATCGGCATCACTGAGCCGCCCAGCACCCAGAAAAGCCAAAGCTAAATTCCGTACAAATACGGCGTTCCCCGGCTGCAGGCCGACGGCATGACGAAAAAAAACGACGGCATCCGAGAAAGCGCGCTGTTGATACCGGGCAAGGCCAAGCAAGGCCCAAACCCGCGCATTGGCGGGATTTCCGCGGATGATTTCAAGATAGAGCGATTCGGCATCGCCGTACTGGCCGGCATCGTGCAGCTCGACGGCCTTGGCGATGCGATCTTCTTCTTCCGAGGGCGGTGCCGACGACTGGTTGTCGTTGACCGACTCCATTCCTTCTTGAACGCCCTTCTCCATACTATGTGCCCCTGAAAAATGGATTCTCCGACAGGCGCCATCATCCTGCCCGCCACTGAAACTTTGGTTAAGACACCTTGGTTTTCTTGGCGGATTTGGGCGCCTGAAGCCGTGACGGCGGGACATCCGAAAGGCTATGATGGGCCATGATCCTGGACAGTCCCACCGACCTCAAATCCAAGCTGGACGCCAATTCTCGCCTGTTGGGCCTCGATGTTGGCTCCAAAACCATCGGCTTGGCGCTTTCCGATCCCGGCCGCAGTGTCGCGACCCCCTTGATCACCCTGAAACGGCGCAAATTCTCGGTCGACATCGAAGATCTCAAGAGGATCGTGGCCGAGCACAAGATCGGCGGCCTGGTGATTGGCTTACCCGTCAATATGGACGGCAGCGAAGGCCCCGCCTGCCAATCGGTGCGTCAATTCGGCACCAATGTCGCGGAACATATCGATGCGCCTATTGTTTTCTGGGATGAGCGGCTCTCCACATCGGCGGTAGAGCGCTTTTTGGTCTCGGAAGCGGACATGAGCCGCGCCAAACGCAAGGCCGTCGTCGATAAGATGGCCGCGGCTTACATTCTCCAGGGAACCCTGGATTTTCTGGCACAGCAGCCCGGCTAGAAAACGAAAAACCGGCATCGCCTATTTGACGATGCCGGTTCTTCACTGCCGCCCCAGGTTACGGGCGGCAAACGTAGTAACAGTTCTGGACATCATGGGGGAGTTCGTTGACCTCCACCGACCCGAAGCCGCACTCCTGGAACAATTGCTCGGCGACTTCGCGGCCCCACATGGCACCGAGACCATCACCGCCCTGAGCGAGCGAAACGGTCATGCAATGCATGCAGGAGATCGTATAGAGCAGCGCGCCGATGGGATGGTCCAAATTGCCGTGATGGTGACTGGAGCCATTGATATCCTGGCAAAGATAGACGCCGCCAGGCGCCAACGACCGGCGAATGCCCATGACAACGGCCCGCGGTTTGGCCTGGTCGTGCACGGCATCGAACGTGGTCACCAAATCGAAGACACCCGCTTCCGCCGTCCTGTCGAAATCGGACAGGTCGCGCGCTTCGAAGGTGAGATTGGTCAGCCCATCCTTGGCCGCTTGTTGATTGGCATAGGCGATGGCCTCCGCCGAGAGATCGTAGCCGACGAATGTGCTGTTGGGGAATGTCTGCGCCATCAGGTGCAAGGCGCGCCCCCGCCCGCAACCGACATCAAGCACGCGAATGCCGTCCTCAAGCCGTGCCAACAGGCCGGGAACCAACGGCAAGATATGTTCCGTCAGCGCGGGCAGCACCGACTGGCCGCTGTCCTCGGCCATTACTTCATGGAACCGGGTGTAGCGTTCATAGGGCACTCCACCGCCGTTGCGGAAACACGCGAGGATGTCGTCCTCGACCGAGCCCATGATTGCGACGTACTGTGCGAAGACGGCTAAATTTTCGGGAGCAGCAGCCCGCGTGACATAGGCTGCATGCTCGGCCGGCAGCCAATAGGTCTCCGCCGCCGCATCATGCTCGACGATCCCGCCGACCGTCATGGCGCCCAGCCATTCGCGCACATAGCGTTCATTGAGCTTCGCCCGTAGGGCGATTTCCGTGACCCCGGATGGCGGCAACTCCGCCAACGTATCGAAGAGACCTGAACGGTGGCCGAGCGAGATCATCAGACACAGCGCTCCCCCATTCATAATCTCCACCAATTTCCCTTCGAACGCAGCGCTCTTGTCTGCGTCGAACGGCGCCCCCACGGACGCATCCAATTGCGCCGCCGCAACGACCTCCAATTGCGCCAAAGCCGACATATTCCGTTCCTTTCCTGAAATGTGAGTAAGAATTTATACCAACTGGTTGGTATAAAATAAATGAACATGATCATCGCCGGAGTCAATGGAAAATCACTGAAATTCTAAAATTTTATAGAAATATAATAATATCAATGGATTATACTGAGACAGGCGAGCGAGCACGCACGCCTCTTGTAACCGACCGGTTGGTATGACATATTAGAATCACCGAAAAGGAGAGGGAATGCCCCGCGACGGAACATCGACCAAAACAGCCATTATGGACGCCGCCGAGAGGCTAATTCTCGACCGTGGCTTCGCCGCAACGTCGGTGGATGCCATCATCGAGGCCGCCGGCATCACCAAGGGCACCTTTTTCTATCACTTCAAATCGAAAGCCGAGCTTGCGCTCTCACTGGTTCAACGTTTTGCCGAGGCGGACCGCGCCCATCTCGAAGACAAGATGGCGCGCGCCGAAACCTTGTCGCGCGATCCGTTGCAGCAGGTGCTGATCTTCATCGGTCTGTTCATCGAAGATCTGGTTCAGCTCACCCAACCTTATCCGGGCTGTTTGTTCGCCTCCTTCTGCTACGAGGCACAGCTGTTCGATACCGAAACACTCAAGGTTATCGACGAGGCCATGTGGGAGTGGCGACGGGATCTCGGCGGTAAATTCGAAAAAATCTTCGAACGCTACCCGCCGCGCCTCGAGGTGGAGGCGAGAAGCCTTGCCGACATGGCGACCGTCGCGTTCGAAGGCGCGTTTATCGTTTCCAAGACTCTCAAGGAACCGCAGGTGGTCGCAGAACAACTCACCCACTATCGGAACTATGTCGAATTGTTGTTCGCGCCGGCGGAGAGCTGACCTACACCATGACGATACACCTCGAGACCCTCCGGTTGCGATTGCGCGATTGGCAGGAAACGGACCGCCCACCTTTCGCCGCTCTCAATGCCGATCCGGACGTGATGGAGTTCTTTCCCGCCCCCTTCGAACGCGGGGAGTCGGACGCGGCAATTGAACGGTATCAATCCCTGATCGACACCCACGGTTTCGGGCCTTACGCAGTGGAAATCGCAAGAACCGGAACTTTCATCGGCTATGTCGGGTTGGAGCCGGTCAATTTCACGGCGCCTTTCACCATCGGAAGACCGCAGCCGATGATGGGGATCGGGTGGCGGTTGAGCGTCGAGGCGTGGGGGCACGGGTACGCCAGCGAAGCGGCAGGCGCCTGTTTCGATCAGGCATTCGGTATTTTCGATCTTCCGGAGATCGTTTCCTTCACTGCCGAAACCAATCAACGCT
The DNA here is from genome assembly GCA_913055735.1 of uncultured Rhodospirillales bacterium. GTDB lineage: Bacteria > Pseudomonadota > Alphaproteobacteria > Rhodospirillales > UBA2165 > CAJXKD01. The sequence goes on along the minus strand of CAJXKD010000001.1, from coordinate 2,229,145 downwards.
CCATCGCCGTAATGGAACGCCTCGGCATGACACGCGACCCGAATGACGATTTCGAGCATCCCAACGTGCCCGAAGGACATGTTTTGCGGCCTCACGTGCTCTACCGGATGACACGCGGCACCTATACGCAATCGCGGAACGGCGCTATACCTCTGGCGCAATGAGCACCTGGCCATCCCCCATAACGTTGCGTGGCACGCACGCGATCCTCGAGCCGCTCTCAACCGGTCATCACGATGATCTAGTAGACGCGGTGAAAGACGGCGCGCTATGGAACCTGTGGTACACGACCGTACCCGCCCCGGAGAAGATGGCCGACGAGATCGCCCGGCGGCTGGGTCTCCAGGAAAAGGGCACCATGCTACCTTTCGCCGTGATTGAGCCGGCAAGCGGCAAGGCGGTCGGCATGACCACCTATATGGATGTCGATGCCGGGACCAAACGGCTGGAGATCGGCTCGACCTGGTACCGCAAAAGCGTGCAGCGCTCGGCGCTCAACACCGAGTGTAAGCTGCTGCTGCTCGGCCATGCCTTCGAAACGCTCGAGTGCGTCGCGGTCGAATTCCGCACCCATTTCATGAACCACCAAAGCCGCCGCGCCATCGAACGCCTCGGCGCCAAACTCGACGGTGTGCTGCGCAATCATCGCCGCATGGCCAACGGCACCCTGCGCGACACGGCCGTCTACTCGATCGTCGCCGGGGAATGGCCGTCGGTGAGAGCCAATCTCGAATTTCAGCTGAGCAGGCCCCGCTAGAGGACTATTCCAGCATCCCCGGAAGCCACAAGGCGACCTGTGGGAAAAAGAAAATAATCGCCACGGTCAGAAGCGCGATTCCGACAAAGGGCAGCGCCGCCAGGCACACATCCTTCAAGGTGATATCGGGCGGCGCGATCGCCTTCATCACGAACAAGATGAGCCCGAACGGCGGCGTGGTGAAGCTCACCTCCAGCATGATCAGCATAAGCAGTGCAAACCAGACCAGATCAATCCCGGCGGCCTGGGCAAGCGGAATGTAGAACGGCAAGGTGATCAGCATCATGCTGACCGGGTCCATGAAGCAGCCGAGGAAAAACAGCACCAGTAGCATGCTCACCACCAGCATGCTCGGCGACAATTCCATCATCTTGACGATGTTCAGCAATCCTTGTGTGGCGCCGGAAAACAAGAGGATCTGCGAGAAGGTGATGGATGCGCTGGCGATGAACAGGATCAGAATAGTGGTCTTGGCGGTCTCGAATAGCGACTTCTTGAGGTTCTGCCAGCTAAGCGCCCGGTAACAAAGCGCAATGATGATGGCACCCAACGCCCCCAACCCCGCCGATTCCGTCGGCGAGGCAAACCCGGCAAGAATGCTGCCGACGACAATGACGAACAGGGAAAACAGCGGCACCACGTAAATGAGAAACGGCTTCCACCGTTCCCACGCGGTGCGGTCCACAACTTCGTAGGCCGGCGCCAAATCAGGCTTCAGATAACTCAACCCAATCACATAAACGAAATACAGCACGGCCATCAGCAGGCCGGGCAAAATGCCGGCAATCAGCAGGTCGGAAACCGATATTTCGCCGAGGCTGGCAAGCAGCACTGCGAGCCCAGACGGTGGGATCAGCACGGCAAGCCCGCCGGCGCCGAGGATCGGTCCCATGGCCATGGAGGAATGATAGCCGCGCTTGCGCATCTCGGGCATCAAGGTGGAGCCGAGCAATGCCGTGTTGGCGGCACTGGATCCCGACAGAGCGGCAAAGATGGTGCCGCCGACAATGGCGACGATGGAAAGCCGTCCCGGCACCTTGGTGATCAAGATATCAATGGCGTCGACCGCCTTGATCGCCACCCCGGTTTGGAACAACACCTCCCCCATCAGCACAAAGAGCGCGATGGGTATGAGCACGAAGGTCGTTACCGCGACACTGGCGTTGCGCACCATCTGCATCTCGCCGGCATGGCCACCGAGGAATATCCACGCACCGACGATGTTGATGGCAAGAAAGGAAAAGGCGACCGGCAAGCCGAGCAGCAACAGAAAAACGAAGCCGCCCATCATCAGGGTGAGAGCCCAGTACCATTCCATGACCGGCGCTCCCTAAATCTGCACCGTGGCGCCGCCGCGCCGCACGGAATGCGCGCGCCGCAGACGGCGGATAAATTCGGCCATCAACAGCAGGCCCGAAACCACGACAACCGAATAGATCCACCATTCGGGGACGATCAGCATCTTGATCTGCAACTGATTGTCGCGCCAGGTGAGGTAAACGGTATAGAGGCCATATGCGAACAGGAAGCCGCTGGCGATCAGGCCGAGCACATCGGCAACGATCTCGAGAAAAAACGCCTTCGCCGGCTTGAGATTGGTCAGCAGCACGTCGACACGCACATGCCCGCCCATCTTCAGCACCCACGGTGCCCCCAAGAACGTGGCGACGAACTGGGCGTATTCGGACACCTCGATCTGCCACGGCAAGGTCGGGAACCCGGCATTGCGCAGAATGACATCGGTGCACACGAGGATGGCGATTAGCGCGATGCACAATGCCGCGATCACCGCCAGCAGATTGAAAACACCGTCATAAATACGGGCGGCGGTATTCATTGCGGCACGCTCACGAATTCATACGAGAAAAGAAAAAGTGGAGGCGGACACCGCCGCCTCCACCGGGATGATCATCAGTCGGCAATCAGCTTGCGGAACTTCGGCGTATATTCCGGCGCTTTCTTGGCCATCTCGGTCCAGGCGGATTCGTACATGGCATCGTGCAGCTTTTCGGCAGCCGCCCCGGTGAAGGTAATCACCTCCATGCCGGCCTCCTTTTGCTCACGAATATCCTGGGCATTTTGCTCGGGCACCCGCTTGGCGACGATGTCGTAGACCTGATTGGAGACGTCCATCAGCAGGTCTTTGTGCGCCTGCTCCAAGCCGTCCCAGGTGTCCTTGTTGATGATGAACGTGGACCACACTTCGTAGAAGCCGGGATCGACGCGGTATTTGGTGAACTTCGACCAGCCCCAGGTCACGATGTTGGACAGCGTAATGCCGTAACCGTCGATCACCTTACGTTCCAAGGCAGTGTAGAGTTCATTGAACGGCATGTTGACCGGTGTCGCGCCCAAATTGGCAAATCCGGCACGATAGGCCGGAACGGCCCGCATCTTGAGGCCCGACAGGTCGGGTTTGTCGATCTTCTTGTCGCGCAGATAGATGTGGAAGTTCACGCCGTCGCCCCAGGCGGTGAGGAGCTGCATGTTGCCCTGCTTGTTGAGGGCTTCGTTATAAAGATCCCAGGTGCCGTTGGCGCGCAACTCGCTCATGGGTTTGGTCGACAACTTGATGATTTCGGCGACCGGGACGACGTTGGACATGAAGGTCGGCGGCAGGTTGGCCATGTCGACGACGCCGTTCTTCACGGCATTGCCGATCTCGAACATGCCGATGGACCCATAAGGCTTGAGGTCCAGCTTGAGACCCTTGCCGGCCTTGTTGACCAAATCGGCAAATTCCGTCAGCGGCTTACCGTAAAACACATGATCGGGTGCGAAGTTGATGCCGGTAATGGTTTTTTCGGCCGCGACAGCGGACGAAAAGGCGGTGCCGACAGCGAATGACGCAACAGTCGCGCCCAACAGGACGCGCGATAGAACGCGTGAAGGTTTCATTTTAGCTCTCCCTGCAAAAAGAGATGATGTTGATATCTGCCGGGCTGTTGCCGCCCAGTCATGATCATCAGCGTGACAGCGGGCCAAGACACTGGCAAGTATTTTGGCGGCTCTGGAACGCCTCCCGTGGGGAAGTGCCCACCCCGCGGTCAGAATTCAGAAACGGATTAGAACGCCCCTAGAATGGCCCTAGAAAGGCCATGTCTTCTCGCGCTTGAAGTTGCCGGCGGCGCGGGCCAGGCAGACGGCGGAAAACAGGAAGTAAGCGCCGCTCGCCAAGATATGGATGATGTACCAACCGTTCATTTCCGGCCCCAAACGGTCGAGGGTCACGACGGGAATAACGAACACGGCGAGATTGCCGGCCACGCCGACGACCCAATAAGTGAACTTCAGGCCAAGCTGTCCCGTCCACGCATAGAAGACGAGCGAAATTACGGTCTGGATAAAACGGACAAGCCGCATGGCCACATCCCTTATCGATGTGCGCTCAGTCCAATCCCCTTTTTTTTGAGAGGCTTTACTTTACACCAAGCCGTCCACCCGATGGATCAAGTTTTGTTGAAACGGAAAAAAAGCCAACCCGACTGTAAGAGAACAATCACCGCCAACCCCCTTGCCCGGGAATCCCGAACCGCCGTAGACTCCCGCATTCCAAATTACTCCCTGGCCCGCCTTTCGCATGACCTATGTTTTTTTCGCTCTCGTCGCCATCGCCTTCGTCGTCGCAGGCGTGCGTGAAATCTTCTGGGAAGTACCGCCCGGCGTAAATCCAGCCGACGTGCTATCGCCCATGGCGGCGTTGGCCGAGCATATGATTTCCGCCGCCGATTCGTCGGTAACCCTGGCCATCGGACTGGTTGGCGTGATGGCCCTGTTCCTCGGCCTGATGAAAGTGGCGGAAGAAGGCGGCCTGCTGGTCATCATCGCGCGGCTGGTGCGGCCCCTCATGCAGCGCCTGTTCCCGGAAGTGCCCGCCGAACATCCGGCCATGGGTGCCATGATCCTCAACATGTCGGCCAACGTTCTCGGTCTCGGCAATGCCGCGACACCGTTCGGCATCCGCGCCATGGAAGAGCTGAACAAGCTCAATCCGCACAAAGGTACCGCCTCCAACGCCATGGTGCTGTTTCTCGCCATCAACACCTCGAGCGTCACCCTGTTGCCGACGGGCGTGATTGCCTTGCGCGCGGCGGCCGGCTCCACGGACCCGGCGGGGATCGTACCGACCACCCTGTTCGCGACCCTGTGTTCGACAGTTGTCGCCATCTTTACCGCGAAATTTTTGCAGCGCTTCTGGTCTACTCCGGCAGAAGCCGCAGGGTTGCCCGACGCCGAATCGACGCTAACCGTGCATAGCGAGGATGCCCCTCCAGATGAGCAGATCGGCGACGCGGCCTCCGAGCTGGATACCACCGGCGCCGCGGCGGCCTATCCGGTGTGGATTTCGTTCCTGGTGCTGGCGGGCATTCTTGCCCTGATCCCCATTACGGTGATCTGGGGCAAGGAGATCGCACCGTGGATCATTCCGGGCCTCATGGTCGGCCTGTTGGGTTTCGGCGTCGCCAAGCGCGTCAATATATATGAGGCCTTCGTCGAAGGGGCGAAGGACGGTTTCACCGTCGCCTTGCGCATCATTCCCTATCTGGTGGCCATTCTCGTCGCCGTCGCCATGTTCCGCGCCTCCGGCGCCATGGATTATTTGATCACGCCCCTATCCGCCATTACCGGACCCCTCGGCCTGCCCGCCGAAGCGCTGCCCATGGCCCTGTTGCGGCCCCTGTCGGGCTCCGGCGCCTACGGCATCCTCGCCTCGTTGATCAATGACGGCGCCATCGGCCCGGACAGCTATACGGGCTATCTGATCTCCACCATCCAGGGCTCCACCGAGACCACCTTCTACGTGCTGGCGGTCTATTTCGGGGCGGTGGGCATCCGCCGCATTCGCCATGCCCTGGCCGCCGGAATCACCGCCGATATTGCGGGGATCATCGGCGCCGTCGCCGCCGTCTCGCTGCTGCTGGGATAGACGCAAAATAAGGCTCTATTTGGCGTCGAATTCCTTGACGCCATCCCAATCGTCCGGCGGTGGATATTTTGCAAATCTTTTGCAACGTTCCGCATAACGCCCCACCAGTTCTTTTCGAGTAGAAGCCGCATGTAACGCTTCGAACGCCGCCGCTGCCTCCGACCAGGCACGCTTTTGATAAAGCCGGTAACATTCATTCCAATCGTCTATTTCCTGCCGGTCCGCGGGGGTGGCGGCGAAATCGCTTTCATTGTCCGTTTCGCCGACAAGCTCATAGAGCATGACCGGTTGGGTCGTCCCGGCAGGCGAAACCAGATCAATGGGCCGAAATAGAAAACCGTTTCCGGCTTTTCCGACCACATTCTCGGTCACGAGGATGTCCGTCCCATAGACCTTGTTAAGCGGTTCAATGCGCGCCGCCAGATTCACGGCCGCGCCGATGGCGGTATATTGCAGGCGGTCCGGAGATCCGACATTACCGATAACGACGTCATCCGTGTGCAGCCCAAAACGGGTATGGACGGGTAGAAGTTTGGAATCCCGGCGGTCCGCGTTCAAACGCACACCCGCCGCGCGACAAGCCAGCACGGCCCGGCACGCATGGACAACATGGTCGGGATCTTCTTCCGGCGCGTTCCAAAAGGCCATGATGGCATCACCGATATATTTATCGATCGTTCCGTGATGGCGAATAATGGCGGTATCCATCGCCCGGAAATAACGGGACAGATCGGTCATCATGGCCTCGGGCGGCAGCTCTTCCGATTTGCCCGTAAACCCCTCGATATCGGAAAACATGATCGAAACGTCCCGGCGGACACCGCCAACATGAACCGACCCCCCGGTCGAAACGATCGCCCGCACGAGATCCTTGGGCACATAGGCGCCGAAGCTCCGCAGGCTGCTTTTCATACTCGCAACCGCGCTGGTCAGGTCCTGGACCTCGACGATACGCGATTGCAGGCTGAAGTCGCCGTCGAGTTCGAAATCGCGGATGCGGCGCGCCTCATCGGCGACTTCACGCAGCGGCCTCGTCAACTGACGAGCAAGAAAAATCGTCGCCGCAATCGTGACCAAGATGATCAGAGCGCTCAACACGAGAACACGCCGGGTGGATTCGCTGATCGCGCCCGTAAATTCGCGATCGGCGACGATGAATCCCATCCTGAGGTTCAAACCGAACGTTCCCGCAAACGACGATACCGACGCAAGATACGTTATATCCGAACCCGACACGGAGAAGCTGAACCTTTCCTTGCCTTCGCGCGTCCATTGCGCAATCGCCGTCGCGATCACCAAGTCGGCGATCGGTTGGTCGCTATCAGGTACATTCGGGTTCTGCACCGTTTCGGAGCGGACGATCAGTTTACGGTCACGGTTGAGGAGAAAAACATACCCATCCTCGCCGATCTTCAATTCGTCGAGGATCTCGGAAATCGTATCCAAGGTCATGTCGGCGCCGACAACCCCGAGAAATTGCCCGGCGGGACTCACCACCCGCTTGGATAGGGTGACACCTGGCCGGCCGGTACTGGAAAACCGATAGATCGGACTAATCACCAGCGCGTCGGTCTCGCGCGCGGCCATATACCAGGGCCGCGTGCGCGGATCGAAGTCTGCAGGTGCATCTTCCCGGCCCGTAACCGTCCCCCAATCCGACCGGTACTCGTACCGATCGACCTTGTTGCCGGAGACCATATCGATCGTCCGCAATACAAGCTTCGATGTTTCGGGGATCGGCGCATTCGACGGACCGAATTTCTCGAACCATTCGGGAAGTCTGACAACCTGAAAAAACTCCCCCTCATTCTCCAATCCGACGTAGACGCTGTAGACTTGCCGCAGCCCCTCGATTTGTGTGTTCAGAACGGCCATACCATCAGGACCGCGCACGCTGTCGGGAAAAGCGGTGACCAGCGCCGCGGTCGTATGCACCGCCCGGGTCACCGGGGTAATGACATTGAGTAAAGCAGCGGTCGTTTTTTTGCGCGCGTCGTCCATCGCCGCGTTGGCCGTGCGGAGCGCAAGTTGTGTGTTGTTGGTATAGAGATACCCGACCGTGCTTCCGATCATCACGACGCTCAAGAGCGTAAAGGCCGTCGCCACGCCAATCTGGAGCCTGATTCTCATCCATAGCCCCCGGTCAGGTTGGGCAGAGGCAGAAATGCCGCACCCACCACTTCTTCCCTCTTACCAGTATCATCAGGAATTTGATATCCATATCCTGGAACACAACACAAATTACTCCCGTTTTCCGCGATTCGAGAGGGTCGGAGCCAGAAATTAAAGGGCGCCCCCCTTATCCAAAAGCTTGCTCCTGAATCGGCGCGGGCCTATAAATCGCCTTTATGGCCGACCAACCGGTTCCCCCCCTTTTCCCCCACCGTGATCTCATCGGTATCGAAGGTCTATCTCCTGAGGAGATTACCGTGCTGCTCGACAAGTCCGAGGAGTATGTGGAGCTGAATCGCCGAGCCGATAAGAAACTCGACGCACTGCGCGGCCGTACCATTATCAACCTGTTCTTCGAGTCTTCGACCCGAACGAGCACGTCGTTCGAGCTGGCCGGCAAACGGCTCGGCGCGGATGTGATCAACATGTCGGTTGCCACCAGCGCCATCAAGAAGGGCGAAACCCTGATCGACACGGCGATGACCTTGAACGCCATGCATCCCGACGTGCTGGTCGTGCGCCACCCCGAATCGGGGGCGACCAAACTGTTATCGGAAAAAGTCAATTGCGCCGTGATCAATGCCGGCGACGGCAGCCACGAGCATCCGACGCAAGCGCTGCTCGACGCCTTGACCATCCGCCGCCGCTTAGGACGGCTTCAGGGCCTCAAGATCGCCATTTGCGGCGACATCCTGCATTCGCGCGTCGCGCGCTCCAACATCCTGCTGCTGACCACCATGGGCGCGCAAGTGCGCCTTGTCGGGCCCAAGACCCTGCTGCCGCGCCACGCGGACCGGTACGGCGTGGAGGTTTTCACCGACATGAAGGAGGGGCTGGAGGATTGCGACATCGTCATGATGCTGCGCCTGCAGACCGAACGGATGAAAGGGAATTTCATCCCATCGATCCGCGAGTACTTCCTGTTCTACGGGCTCGACTACGACAAGCTGGGCGCCGCCAAGGAAGACGCGCTGATCATGCATCCCGGCCCGTCCAACCGCGGTGTCGAGATCGATTCGGAAGTCGCCGACGACTTTTCCCGCAGCGTTATCCGCGAACAAGTGGAAATGGGCGTCGCGGTACGCATGGCCTGTCTCGATATCCTCGCAACCCAACATGAAAATGCGGAGGCGCGGAACATCTGATGGCCCAGGGTATGTGGACGCACGCCAAACCCGACGACCGGCTGGGGCCGGTGGCCTACGTCAACGCACGCCTGATCGATCCCGCGACCGGCCTCGATACAATCGGCGGTGTGTTGACGTCTGGCGAGAAGATTGCCGCGGCCGGCGCGGAAGTAACGGCACCCAACATCGGTTCCGATACGGAAATCATTGATTGCGGCGGACTGTGCTTGGCGCCCGGTCTCGTCGATATCCGGGTACAAATCCGCGAACCGGGCCAGGAGCACAAGGGCACCATCGAATCGGCGGGCCGGGCCGCGACCGCCGGCGGCGTCACCTCCATGGTCTGTCTGCCCAACACCATTCCGGTGATCGCCGACATGTCCGTCGTGGAATTCATGGCCCGGCGGGCGCGCCTCATCGGTCTCACCAAAGTCTATCCCTATGGGGCGGTGACCAAGGAACTGGAAGGCAAGGAACTGGCCGAAATGGGCGTTTTGGCGCAAGCCGGTGCGGTCGCCTTCACGGACGGTATTCATGCCATCGCCGATACGCAGACCATGCGCCGCGCGCTGTCCTATGCCGATACTTTCGGGCTCCTGATCGTCCAACACCCGGAAGAGCCCAGCCTCGCCGCGGACACCGCCATGAACGAAGGTGAGATCGCCATGCGCCTCGGCCTGCCCGGCGTGCCCACCGTCGCCGAAACCATCATGGTGGAGCGTGACATCCGGCTGTTGGAGCATACTGGCGGACGGCTGCATTTCGCCCATGTGTCGACGGCTGCCGCCATCGAGGCAATACGCCGCGCAAAGGATAGGGGCCTCAACGTCACTTGCGATACGGCGCCCCCCTATTTCGCGCTCAACGAAACCTCCATCGGCGACTATCGCACCTTCGCCAAACTGTCGCCACCGCTGCGCAGCGAAGAGGACCGCCTCGCCGTCGTCGAAGGGTTGAAGGACGACACGATCGATATCATCGCCAGCGATCACGCGCCGCACGACGAGGACTCAAAGCGTCAGCCCTTCATGCAAGCGGCCTATGGCGGTGTCGGTGTGGAAACGCTCCTACCGGTCTCGCTCGAACTTTATCACAACGGTCAATTGAGCCTGTCGGATTTGCTGGCCAAACTCACCCATGTTCCCGCCGATTTGATGGATTTGCCCGCCGGACGTTTGCAACCGGACAGCGCGGCGGACTTCACCCTTTTCGATCCCGATCGGGCCTGGAAAATCGATGCCGACGACCTAGCCAGCAAGGCCAAGAACTCACCTTTCGACGGCCGCCCGGTCCAAGGGCTGGTGAAGCGTACGGTCATCGACGGACGCACGGTCTACCAACTGGAAAAATAGGCAGCGCCGACTGGCGGCCCTATACTGATCAGATGATTTCGCATGCCCATATGCTCACCGCCATCCTCGCCTATTTGGTGGGATCCATTCCTTTCGGCCTTCTGCTGACCAAAGCTGCCGGCCTCGGCGACATCCGCACCATCGGTTCGGGCAATGTCGGCGCGACCAACGTGTTGCGAACCGGAAACAAGAAGATCGCCGCATTGACCCTGCTGCTAGACGGCGGCAAAGGCGCACTAGCGGTGGCCCTCGCCAATCTATGGGGCGGCGACCTAGCACCGGAATTGGCGTCGCAACTTGCAATAGTCGCCGGATTGATGGCGGTTGTCGGTCACAATTTTCCGCTTTGGCTGAAATTCAAAGGCGGCAAGGGCGTCGCGACGACTCTCGGCGTGTTGCTCGCCATCGCCTGGCCGGTCGGTATCGCCGCTTGCCTCACCTGGCTCGCCGTCGCCATCATACTACGCTATTCGTCGCTGGCGGCCATTGTCGCCTTCGCCGCGTCGCCCTTCTATGCCTGGTGGCTCGCCGATGAAAACATCACCGTGCTCGCCGCGTTGCTCGCCGTATTGGGGATCGCCCGCCACCACGCCAATATCCGCCGCCTGTTGAAAGGCGAGGAAAGCCGCATCGGCCGAAAACCGAGTGAGAAGTCAAACGGCGAGCCGGCTTAGAAGCACTTATTGGAATTGAGCCATGGTGCTCGGTAGCCACGTCGCCAAGTCAGGCCAAGCAACGATCAGCGCGATCAACAAGAGCTGCGCAATAACGAAGGGCAAGACGCCCTTGTAGATCGCCCCCAACGGCACCTCGGGCGCCATGCCCTTGATGATGAACACATTCATGCCAATGGGTGGCGTAATCAGCCCCAGTTCCACGACCATGACCACGACGATGCCGAACCAGATCGGGTCGAAGCCCAGATTGGCGACCACCGGATAGAAGATGGGAATGGTCAGCAGGATCATCGCAAGCGAATCGAGGGCACACCCCAACACCAGATAGATCAGCAAAATGATCAAAAGGATGGCCGTCGACGGCAACGCCAATCCCTGGATCCAACCGCCGATGGCGTCCGGCACCAGGCTGAGGATCAGGAAGTTGTTGAACAGAATCGCGCCGATCAGGATGGTGAAGATCATCGCCGAGGTGCGCACCGTTTCCATTAAACAGTTGAGAAACACCTGCCACGTCATGGTCCGCGCAATCAACGCCAGGGCAAGCGCACCCGACGCACCGATCCCTGCCGCCTCCTCGGGAGAGAAGAAACCGAAATAGATGCCGCCCATCACCAGGATGAACAGCACGACCGTCCCCCAGACGTTTTTGAAGGCCATCAATTTCTGACGCAACGTGGTTGCGTCGCCGCGCGGCCCGATCTCCGGATCAAGGCGCGTCACCACTGAGATGGTCAGCATGAAGGCAATCACGGTGAGGATGCCGGGGATGAATCCGGCGAGGAACAGTTCGGCGATGTTGGTTTCGGTGAGAATGCCGTACAGCACGAGAATAACGCTCGGCGGGATAAGGATACCGATGGTGCCCCCCGCGGCGATAGCGCCCGTCGCCAGGCGGTCGTCATAGTTGAAACGCTTCATTTCCGGCAACGCGACCTGTGTCATGGTCGCCGCCGTCGCCAGGCTGGACCCGCATACCGCCGCAAACGCGCCGCAACCGCCGATGGTCGCCAGTCCCAATCCGCCACGCCGGTGGCCGAGCCACGTATTGCACGCTTGGAACAACCCTTCGGATAGGCCCGAGTTACTGGCGAAGTAGCCCATCAGGATGAACAGGGGCACGATAGACAGATTGTAGGTAATCACCGTTTCGTAAGCGGTCTGGCCAAGAAGCGCCAAGGCGGCATCCGCATCAATCAGCATCAGACTGCCGACAAAGCCGGTGACCCCCATGGCAAAGCCGATGGGCAGGCCGAGCGCCAGCAAAACAAACAGCGCAATGAAAACGACGATGGAGAGAGTAATAGGATCCATAAGAACTGAACTTTTTCCGGCTTACTCGTAACCGCCGGTTTTTTGAATTTCCGGGGGTTCACCCGTGAAGACGTGCCGTATCGACAGAATGAATTGCAGCACCAGCGTGGTAATCAGAAGGATGCTGGCAAGCGCCATGACGTAGGCGGCCGGCGACACGGGAATTTCGAATATCTGCGTGATATCGCCGCTTGTCATCTTCTCGGTCGCAACGACAAACAGACGCCACGTCAGCAACACCGAAAACACGATGGCAATGGCATAGGTCAGCGTATCCATCAGCGCCTGGACACGGGGCGGCATGAAACCGATCAGCAGGTCGACGCGAATGTGCGATCGCCAAAAGGTCGCATAACCGATGGCGAGATAGATCATCAGCCCCATAATCAACTCGGTCAATTCGACGGAACCGACGATAGGATTGTCGAAAGACCGACCGATGACGTCGAACAATGTCAGGAACATCATCGCCGCCAAGCCGACAGAACCGGCACGAGCGAGCCACGTAGTGACTCGCTCGCTTTGCCGGGTCAGATTACCGATCGAAAGATCGGCCATCCTTACATGCTGCCTTGCATCATGGAGACCAATTCTTTCATCAGAGCTTCACCGTCAAAGCCCTTCTTGTTGGCCTTTTCGATAAGGTTCTGACGAACCGCCTCGGTCCCCTTGGACAGATTGGCGAATTCGGCCTTGGAGATGGTCTGGATCTTGTTGCCGTTGGCAACAGCGGCCGCCTTACCCGCCTTATCCGCCATGTCCCAGTGCTTGCCGACGAGCTTGGAGCCCGCCGCACCGCCTGCGGTCAGGAACGCGTCACGGTGCTTCTTGCTCAAACCGTCGAAGGTTTTCTGGTTCATATTGATCATGAACGCCGTGGTGTAGAAACCGCCCGGAATTTCCAGATGATAGGTGGCGAGCTTGGTCAGGCTGAAGCCCTTCACGGCTTCCCACGGGAAGGTCACCGCATCGAGCGTGCCGCGGTTCAAGCCTTCGTTGACCGACGTCGCCGGCATGAACACCGGGGTCGAGCCAATGGCCTTCATGAATTCGACCATGCTGCCCGGCACGCGAACCTTTTGACCGGAAAGCTGGTTGATGGCGGTCACCTCGGTCCGGGAATGCAAGACGCCCGGGCCATGAACGAAAGCGACCAACAGCTTGGTGTCGGTGAATTCGACTTTTTCGAAATTATGCTTGGCATACCACTTCCACAGCGCCTCGCTGCCGGTTTCGGCATTGGCCGTGGCGAACGGCACTTCGGCCATTTGGAACAGGTCGAACCGGCCCGGCGTGTAGTTGGCCACCGACCAGGCAATATTGCGAATGCCGTTCTTCACCAAGTCATACTGCCCCGGAGGTTTCGCCAAAGCCGACTTGTCGATTTCAACCTTGAGGTCGCCGCCGGCCGCCGCCTCGACGGTATCGAGCCAGGCGCGCGCGGTATTTGAGAAGTGATGAACCGGGGGAACCCAGTTGGCCATGCGGAGGGTCACCGTTTCAGCACTCACGGGCGCCGAAGCCAGCATCGATCCGGCAAACATGGTGCCGGCGAGTAGAACGCCTGCAGAAATACGAGACATATTGCTCTCCCTAGAAATTGGTGGCGGTATTGATTTTGGTTGTTCGGTCGTGGCCGCATATTAAGCGCGGCTAATTTGGTTTTTCCAGTAGAAACTCAATAATTTACCGATTCTGCCACATTTCCAGTGTAATTTCGGAAAATCAGGCTTCCGGGCTCGCATAGAGTTTGATCAGGGCCGTGATATCGCTCTCCGCGTAGCCCTGGGAAGCGAGCATCCGGAGGAGTTCGCTCGCCATCGACGCCAGGGGGAGAGCGGCCTGCGCCTCGCGGGCCACGTCGTGGGCGGTGTCGAGATCCTTGAGCATGGTGTAGAGATAACCGAGCGGATCATCGAGCTTTCCGATGGCCATCCGCGGCGCGAAAATCTGGAAAGGCTTGGAATCGGCGAAGCCCCCCGACAATGCCTCGGTCAGACGCGTGGCATCGACACCGGCGCGGCTCGCGAAGTTCACGGCCTCCGCCACCACCGCCAGCGTCGTTCCGGCGATCACCTGATTGACCAACTTGGTGATCTGTCCCGTGCCGCTCGGGCCCATATGGGTCACCCGCTGGCTGAGATGCGCCAGGATCGGCCGTACCGCATCCACATCCGCCGCCTCGCCGCCCGCCATGATCGCGAGCGTTCCCGCCTCGGCGCCGTCGACGCCGCCCGACACCGGTGCATCGATCCAGGCGATGCCGGCCCGTTCGCGCAACCGGCCGGCGAATTCGAACGCCGCTTCGGGCCGGATACTTGAAAAATCGACCAGATAGTGCGGGTGGTCGCTCTCGGCCACGCCTTGCGGGCCGAAAATCACCTGTTCCACCGCGGCGGCATCGGTCAAACACATGAGAACCGTATCGGCGGCATCGGCCACCGCTTTCGGCGACTTACCGAGAATAGCCCCCGCCTTCACCGCAGGTGCCGCTTTCGACAACGTCCGGTTCCAGACCGTCACCGAATAACCGGCAGCCAGTAGCCGCTTGGTCATGGGCAACCCCATCAAGCCGGTTCCGATAAATCCCAGTTTTGGCAAAGTGTCGGTCACGTTTGTTCCCTCCGGAGTGTTTTTGTTGGAGGCACATTGCGCCACGCGACCCGTTCACTCAAGGCCGCAAGACGCGGTCGCCAATGTTTGAGCCGGCCCTCCTGCTGTGATGAAATAGCGGCGGCTTCACGAAAAACAGACGAAAGTCGATTTCCATGACAAGTTCCGCCGTCGATACCCGCCGCGAACCGGTTACCGATCCCGCCTGCTGGACGGGGGCGGAGATGGCTGCCCGGACGGATTGGGCAATCGATACGGACGCGACCGCGATTGCCGATCTGGAAACGATGGCGCAGGAAATTCGTGCCCGCATCGGCGACGATGCCAACGGCCTGCTTCATCTTCAGCCGGAAGAGTTCGATCTCGGACGCTTTGCACCGGCGATCGCCACCGCGAAACAGGACCTCAAGGACGGGCGCGGTTTCGTTTTACTGCGTGGTCTGCCGGTCGACCGCTGGGATCGTCTCACCTCGGCCATCGTCTATTGGGCCATCGGCCGCCATGTCGGGCGTCCCCTTTCCAACAACCCGCAGGGCGACATGCTCGGCCATGTCGCCGATCTCGGTAAGGACCTCGACCATCCTCAACATCGCGGCTATCAGACCAACGCCACCATGTTCTATCACGTCGATCAATGCGACGTGGTGGGCCTGTTGTGTTTGCAGAAATCCAAATCGGGCGGCGCCTCGAAGATCGCCAGTTCCATTGCCGTTCACAACGAGATGGTCCGCCGCCATCCGGACCTTGCCGATGCATTGAGGCAGCCTCTTTGCTGGGGCCGCATGGGCGAGATCGGGCCCGGCCAGCATGCCTGGTACGAAAGCCCGTTGTTTTGCTACCCCGAGGGCCGTTTATCGGTATCCGCCGGTTTCAAACATGTCGAGAAGGGGCACGCGCTGCCGGAGACACCGGACCTCCCCGACGAAACCCGGCGCGCCATGCTGGTGCTCAACGACATCGCCGAAGAACTGCACCTCGCCATGGACTTCGAACCCGGCGACATCCAGCTGCTCAATAATCATGTCATGCTGCACACCCGCACCGAGTTCGAGGATTGGTTGGAACCGGAGCGTCGGCGGCATCTTTGGCGTCTATGGCTCAATGTGCCCGGCATTCGACCCTACTCGCCTTACTACGAGAACTGGCGCGACGGCATCTGGGCGCCCGAAGGAGCGCACCACATCACGCTGACGGCGTAGTGATGAAGCGCGGGATGGTTTAGGCTTCACGTCATGACTCTCTCAGAACGCGAAAAACTGGACTGGATGCGGCTTCTTCGTTCGGAAAGAGTGGGGCCGGTTACCTTTTACCGATTGCTCGCCCGGTATGGATCGGCGGCGGCCGCGCTGGATGCCCTGCCCCGGCTTGCCCGGCGGGGCGGCGCCCAGGAAGTCTCGCTCTATCCCACCGGCATGGCCATGCGGGAGATCGAGGCCGCCGACAAGGCCGGGATTCACATCGTTGCCGCCTGCGACGACGCGTATCCGCCGCTTCTCAAACATGTGGAAGACGCGCCGCCGTTGCTGTTCGTCCGCGGCAACCCGAAAATTCTGCAACGCCCCGCCATCGGAATGGTCGGCACCCGCAACGCCAGCGTCAACGGATTGCGTATCGCCCACCGGATCGCCGAGGGACTTGGCGCAGGTGAACGGGTCGTGGTCTCCGGATTGGCTCGGGGAATTGACGGGGCGGCCCACGAAGGCGCGCTCGCCACGGGGACTGTTGCGGCACTCGCCGGCGGCGTCGACATTATATATCCGAAAGAGCACACCGATCTCTATGAACGCATCGCCGAACACGGCGCGCTGATTTCTGAAATGCCGCTCGGTACGGTGCCGCAGGCCCGTCATTTTCCGCGCCGCAACCGATTGATTTCGGGAACGTCGGAAGGAATCGTTGTCGTCGAAGCAGCGCCTCGATCGGGATCATTGATCACGGCGCGTTTGGCACTGGAACAGAATCGCGAGGTATTTGCGGTACCCGGTTCGCCGCTCGACCCGCGATCGCGCGGGACAAACGATCTTATTCGTCAGGGCGCGCATCTGACGGAATCAGCCGAAGATATTTTCAATTTTTTGTCAGGCCCCTTAAGGCAAAATTTAGACCGCCCACAACATATTGAAATTAAATCAGAAATTGACGTGTCCCGAGACGGTGACGACACCGTTGAAGAGCGCGATCGCGTGCTCAACAGCCTGGGCACCGCACCGGTTGAGGTTGACGAACTAATTCGCCGGTGCCAAATGTCCCCTACTGCGGTGTCGACGGTGCTGCTCGAATTGGAGCTCGCCGGTAAGTTAGAACGGCATCCAGGTAACCAGGTTTCAATCATCGCCGAGTTCTGACGGACAATATATGACGAGCGTCGTCATCGTCGAATCGCCCGCCAAGGCGAAAACAATCAACCGCTATCTTGGAAGCGACTACCGGGTCTTCGCCAGCTATGGACACATCCGGGACCTCCCGGCCAAGAACGGCTCGGTGCGCCCGGATGCCGACTTCTCCATGGAATGGGAAGTCGATGCCAAGGCGCAGAAGCACATCCGCGAAATCGCCGCGGCGGTAAAGGGCGCGGATCACCTCTATCTCGCCACCGACCCCGACCGCGAAGGCGAAGCCATTTCCTGGCATGTGCAGGAAGTGCTGAACCAGAAGAAGGCGTTGAAAGGGGTCGAGGTCAAACGGGTCGTCTTCAACGAAATCACCAAGAACGCCATCCTCGATGCCTTCGAACATCCGCGTGACCTCGACCGCGAACTGGTCGAGGCCTATCTCGCGCGGCGTGCGCTCGACTATCTCGTCGGCTTTACCCTGTCGCCGGTACTGTGGCGCAAACTGCCCGGCAGCCGCTCGGCGGGCCGCGTCCAGTCGGTGGCTCTCCGGCTGATCTGCGACCGCGAACTGGAAATCGAAAAATTCGTCCCCACCGAGTATTGGTCGGTGACGGGCCAATTTACCGGTCCCGATGGGGCGCCGCTGACGGCGTTCCTGACCCATCTCGACGGTAAGAAACTGAGCAAGCTGGATTTGTCGGACGAAGCGGCCGCCAAGGCAGCCGTGGCCGCGATCGAGGCGCAAAACTTCTCCGTGTCGACGGTCGAACGCAAACAGAGCCGCCGCAATCCGGCGCCGCCCTTCACCACGTCGACCCTGCAACAGGAAGCGGCCCGCAAGCTCGGCTTTTCGGCAAAGCGCACCATGCAGATCGCGCAGCGCCTCTATGAAGGTATCAACGTCGGCGGCGAGACGGTCGGACTCATTACATATATGAGAACCGACGGCGTGCAGATGGCCGGCGAAGCGATTGCCGCCTGCCGCAACCAGATCGAAAAAACCTACGGCGCCAACTACGTGCCGGGCAGCCCCCGCGTTTACAAATCCAAGGCAAAGAACGCCCAGGAAGCGCACGAAGCGATCCGTCCGACCGACGTAAGCCGCCATCCAGACCATCTGGGACACCTCGATCCGGATCAGCGCAAGCTTTATGACCTTATCTGGAAACGCACCGTCGCCAGCCAGATGGAATCGGCCGTCCTCGATCAGGTAGCCGTCGATCTGCGCCCTGCCGGCGCCAGCACCGACGACAACCGGGTCACCTTGCGGATAACCGGTTCGGTCGTCACCTTCGACGGCTTCTTCAAGCTCTATGAAGAAGGCCGCGACGATCCCGACGATGCCGAGAAAGCGGAAAACCGCCTGCCTGATCTCAAGGAAGGCCAATCCGTGCAGCGCACGGGCGTCACCCCGGAGCAACATTTTACCCAGCCACCGCCCCGTTTCTCGGAAGCGAGCCTGGTAAAACGCCTGGAAGAATTGGGCATCGGCCGGCCGTCGACCTATGCCTCCATTATCTCCGTGCTCCAGGACCGCAACTATGTCCGCCTCGAGAGCCGCCGTTTCATCCCCGAGGACCGGGGAAGGCTGGTGACCGCCTTCCTGTCGAGCTTCTTCGAACGCTACGTGGAATACGATTTCACCGCCGAGCTGGAAGAGAAGCTCGACGACATTTCCGGCGGGCGGGTCGACTGGAAGGCCGTCCTGCATGATTTTTGGGAGAAATTCTCGGAGTCGGTCGACAATACCGCCGAGTTGCGGGTGCGAGACGTGCTCGACGCCCTCAATGAGATTCTCGGACCCCATTTCTTCCACGACGACGGCTCGGGACGCGATCCTCGGAAATGTCCGTCCTGCGACGACGGCCAATTGAGCCTGAAGGTCGGCCGTTATGGCGCCTTTATCGGCTGCTCCAATTATCCTGAATGCAAGCACACGCGGCCCTTGGTCGTCGACAACGGCGAGAACGGCGGCGGCGCCGAGTTGGATAGCGGCCCCAAGGAACTGGGGACGGATCCCGCCACCGGCTTCGCGGTTACCCTGCGGCGCGGCCCGTACGGCGTTTATGTGCAGCTGGGGGAACCGGAAGGAAAGAAAAAACCCAAACGCACCTCGATCCCCAAGGGGATGGATGCGGCGGATATCGATCTGCAGTCGGCGCTCGGTCTGTTGGCACTGCCGCGCGACATCGGTCCGCATCCGGAAACCGGCGAAATGATCCAAGCCGGCATCGGCCGCTTCGGTCCCTACATCAAGCACGAAGGCACGTACGTCTCTCTCAAGGAGGACAATGTGCTGACCATCGGTCACAACCGCGCGGTCGAATTGCTGGCCAACGCGCCGCGCCGGCCCAAGCCGGTGGAACTCGGCAATCATCCGGGTGACAACAAACCGATCACACTGCGTGTCGGCCGCTGGGGCCCCTTCGTGCAGCATGGCACCATCAAGGCGACCCTGCCAAAGGACAAAAAGGACCAGACACCGACCTTGGAAGAAGCGATTGCGATGGTCGATGCCAAGGCAGCGGCAAGTGGCAAGAAACCGGCCAAGAAAAAGGCTGCTGCCAAGAAAACGACGAAAAAGAAAACCACCAAGAAGGCCGCCAGCAAATCCACGAAGAGCAAAACCACTAAAAGCAAAAGCACGAAAAAGAAGACCACTGCCAAAAGCGGCACGGGGAAATCGGCATCCAAGGAAGAGCCCTCCCCCGTCGACACCGACTGACCGAGCCGGTGGCACGACGCAAAGGCTCCCCGGACAAGCCGCGCAAGGGGCGGCGGAAAGAACCGCATACCTCTAAGTCCAAACCCCCGAAGTTCAGAGCGGACCATCTGCCCGACGTGACGGTGCTCCAGATCACCGGCATGGATCAGGACGGCGATGCGTTGGGGCGGCCTGTCAATTGGCCCGAGGATATTGAGGCGCCCCTCATTTTCATCGCGCCCGACAGGCGCGCCGGCCGCGCACCCGGCATCGGCGAACGGGTCCTCGCCCATATCCAGCACATCAGCGGCACGGAGTACGAAGCGCGGATTATCCGGCGAATCTCGCCGGCACCGCGCACCTTCCTCGCCGTAGTTGAAACCGGACATCGCCTTGCGCCCGCCGACAAACGCATGAAGTCGGGATATATCGTCGCGCCCGGCGAAGACATGGACGCGCCGCCAGGCGAACTCGTGCTCGCCGCCGAGGCCGGCCGTGACCGCCGCCACGGCACCCGAACCGCCCGCGTGGTCGAACGGCTGGGCACGCACGGCGACGCCGAGACCTTCAGCCTCGCCTCGATCCACGCCAACGATATCCCTTTCAGTTTCAGCGACGCCGCCCTTGCCCAGGCCGCCGCCGCGGGCCCGCCTACCCTCGACGGGCGTACCGATCTGCGCGATCTGCCATTGGTGACCATCGACGGCGAAGACGCGCGTGACTTCGACGACGCCGTATTCGCGGAGCCCGACCCCAAGAACCCGAGTGGCTGGCATCTCGTCGTCGCCATCGCCGATGTCGCCTGGTATGTGCGCCCGGGCGACGCCCTGGACCTGGACGCCCGCGACCGCGGCAACTCGGTCTACCTGCCCGACCGTGTCGTGCCCATGCTGCCCGAAGAACTGTCCAACGGCTGGTGCTCGCTGCGCCCCAACGAGGACCGCGCCTGCCTCGCCGTCCACCTCCATATCGACGCGGAGGGCAAGCTCCTCTCCCACCGGTTCGAGCGCGCCATGATGCGGTCCGCCGCGCGGCTCACCTACAAACAGGTCCATGCCGCCTTCGAGAGCGGCGACCTCGGCGATCTCGCCAACCTCAAGGGCGCCTTCGAAGCCCTGGACCGGGAGCGGGCCAAGCGCGAGCCGTTGGACCTGACCGTGCCGGAAAAGAAGGTGATCTTCGAAAAGGATCGCACCTCCTGGCGGATTGAAGTGCAGCCCGTTTATGAAAGCCACCGACTGATCGAGGAATTCATGATCGCGGCCAATGTCGCCGCCGCCGAAACCCTTAACAAGCGCCGCCAGCCCGCCGTCTATCGGGTGCACGACGATCCGCCGCCGGAGAAATTGTCGGCGCTGATCGAAACCCTGCAGTCCATGGGCTACCCAACCCCCAAGGGGCAGGTTCTGCTGCCGCGCCACTTCAACCAGCTTCTCCGGCGCGCCAAGGGCGAGCAGGAGGAAACGCTGCTCAACGACCTTATCCTGAGGAGCCAGGCACAAGCCGTCTACAGCCCCGAGGACAGCGGCCACTTCGGGCTGCGGCTCCGGCATTACACGCATTTTACCTCGCCCATCCGGCGCTACTCCGACCTGATCGTCCACCGTGCCTTGATCGAGACACTGACCTTGGGAGAGGGCGGCGCCCATGAGAGCCCGGAGACCCTGGCGCCCATCGCCGAGCATATCTCCATGACCGAACGCCGGGCGGCGACGGCCGAGCGCGACGCGATCGATCGGTTCACCGTGGCGGCCCTGGTGTCCGAACGCGGCAACGTCCTGGCCGGGCGCATTTCCGGGGTCACGCGGGCAGGGCTGTTCGTCACCCTGGACCGCACCGGCGGCGACGGGCTGGTTCCCATTCGCTTGCTGCCCCGCGACAGCTATGCCCTCGACGAGGGGGCCAAGAAGCTCACCGGGCGGCGGAGCAAGCTTACCTTTCAATTCGGCGACCAGGTCGAGGTCCGTATCCGCGAAGCAGAGGCCATTGCCGGCCGGCTGCTGCTCGAGATCGTGGCCAATACCCCCACAGGGGCTAAGGGGAACGGCAAAAGGGCCAAGAAGACCGGCAAGAAAAAGTCCTCCAGGAAAGCCAAGGAAAAGGCGGCCAGGAAGGCGGAAAAGCGCAAACGGCGGTAGATCATCTCGGCGCCTTTGCCCCCCCAATACGAGATTGGATTTGACGACGGGCGGGCGCGCGCGCCACTATGGCGCAACATGCACGCAATCGGAAAAACAACCAACACAGGGTCGATTGTCGCGCCGAACAAGCTGTTTGCGGCGCTGATCATAGTGCTTACGGCCTGTGCGGCCCCGCCTGACCAAACCGCTGAAAATTCGCTCGTCGATCCGATGACGCAGCGGACTTTCGCGGCGGGATACCAGCAGATTTCCGACCGCTATATCGAGCCCGTCCCGGTGACCGAACTGGCCATTGCCGGGCTGAACGGACTAAAAACCATCGATCCCAGCCTCGAGTTCCGACAGGACGAGGGACGTATCCGGCTGTTCCTGGCGGGGACAGAGGCCGCCCCGGCACGGACGACCTCTCGCGATGATGCCGCCGGGTGGGCCGCGCTGACCGCCGAGGAGATCGGCTATGCCCGCCTTGCCTCGACGCGTCTCCAGACAGCGCCCATGGAAGACATCTATGAGGCGGTTTTCGACGGCATGCTCGCCACGCTGGACCCGTTCTCGAGCTATGCCGGTGGCAAACAGGCGCGAGAGAACCGCGCCAAAAGAACCGGCTATGGCGGCATCGGGCTCCTCTACAGTATCGGCAAGGACGGCGTCACCGTTGTTGAGGTTTTCCGCGCATCCCCGGCCGAGAAGGCCGGGATCAAGGCCGGAGACCGGGTTACGCATATCGACAAGCAGGCTCTCGCTGGATTGGACCGGTATCAAATCAACAGCCTTTTCAGGGGCCGCGCCGGATCTATCGCCATGGTCGGTCTCTGGCAGGGAAGAAGCGGCTTCCCAACGCTTCTCGCCGTCGAACGGGCGCATATCACCTATCCAACCGTGCGGGCCCGCCTGCTGGATGACAACCTCTTGCTCCGCGTTTCGAGCTTCAATAATCACACGGCCGAGGAAATCGTCGAAGAGGTAAAGCGGGCCCAGCAGACGGTCGGCAACTTGGCGGGGCTTATTCTGGATCTCCGGGACAACCCCGGCGGACTGCTCAGCGAGGCCGTTAAGGTTTCCGACCTGTTTCTCGACCAAGGCCGCATCGTCTCCACCTGGGGCCGCCACCCCCATAGCCGGCGGGACTATGACGCCCACTTTTCCGACATTGCCAATGGCAAACCTATCGTCATTCTGGTCGACGGCAAATCTGCCTCGGCCTCGGAGATCGTCGCGGCAGCCCTCCAAGACAACGAACGGGCAGTCATCGTCGGTTCGGGATCGTTCGGCAAAGGGACGGTTCAAAGAATCTCCCGGCTGCCGAACAATGGCGAAATGACCCTGACGTGGTCGCGCTTCGTGGCGCCGTCGGGCTATCTCCTCCACGGGCTCGGCATCGCCCCAACCGTTTGTACCAGCGGCTCTCACACCGGCGACCCCCAAGGGTCGGCGGCGGCGGTCATCAAAACGGCGCTCAACCACGCCGCCGAGTTTGCCGACCGCCTCGAAAAATGGCGAACCGTATCCTTCGAGGATCACGGGCAACGCAAAGCTCTCCGCGGCTACTGCCCGGCGGGGGAGGCGCGGGGCAATCTGGAGATCGAAGTGGCGCAGCGGCTGCTGGCGGATTCAGCCCTTTACCGCAGGATCGTTACCTCCCGGCGGACAGTGGCGGCTAACCCGGCGGGCCGGGGTTAACGGAAAATTTCGGGGATTTCGGCTATTTTATCGCGAGTGTTGACTTGAACGGCGGAACCGCTATGGTGCGGGCCGTTTCGATCTACCCCAGCCGGATTTAGAAGCATGGCAAAGCCGAACACCATTGTCGTCAAGCTGCAGAGCACCGCCGATACGGGCTTTTTCTACGTTGCGAAGAAGAACCCCAAAACGCAAACCGAGAAGCTCGAATTCCGGAAATACGATCCGGTTGCGCGCAAGCACGTGATGTTCAAGGAAGCCAAAATTAAGTAATTGGACACGCGGTATCCCGGTGCCGTTTAATTGGCTTTAACTGATCTAATTTTCTCAGGCGCGACCGATGTCGCGCCTGATGTCGTTTTGGGGGGTGTGAAAAGCCCCGTCGCCCGTGTCGGACTAGCCGAGGAAGGTCGCCACGGTTTCGAGGAAGCTCGGCACCGAAATCGGTTTGGCGATGTAGCCATCACAACCGCCATCGCGAATCTTTTCTTCATCGCCCTTCATGGCAAAAGCGGTCACCGCGATGACCGGAATGTTCTTCAACTCGTCATCACTTTTGATTTTCTTGATGATGTCCAAACCCGACACCTTGGGCAACTGAATGTCCATGAGGATCAAGTCGGGGTGATGCTCCCGCGTGATATCCATCGCTTCATACCCATCGCTGGTTTGAAGCGTGTCGTATCCATGTGCCTGAAGCAGGTCGTTGAACAACTTCATATTGAGGTCGTTATCTTCGACAATCAAAATTGTTTTAGCCATGATGAAACTCAATCAGCGCTCGACCTTGGGCGCCTGTGATCCTCGCACTAGTGATTTATGGTCGTTTAAATCTTAAAGATCGTACCGCGTTTGAATAGTGTTAATCTTTGCATTAGAAGCCCCTTATTCAAGGGGCTTCCACCATCGGACAAGCCGTAAAAAACCCTTAAAATCCGCGGACTTTGTCGACCATCTCCCGAAGTTTTTCGACGTCATTGACGATTAACGAATTCCGCTCTCTTTTCACCAGGCCCTGGCGGGCCAGGTCGTTCATGACCCGGGCCACCGTTTCCCGGGTGGTGCTCGCCCGGCTGGCCATATCCGAATGAACGGGGATCGGTGAAATGACGGACGTATCGCCATCGAGCTTCCCGGCGAGTGCTTGGCGGAGCAACTCGCCGTGAACGCGGTTGTTGGCCCCCAAGGTGGACAGGTCGACAATACGGTCGACCGACGCTCGAATGACTTGTGCCAGATGCTGCATCACCGTGTGGGCAACATCGGGATACATTTTGACAAGATGGATAAATCGCTCGGGTGCCATTCGGGCGACGTCCGTCGTTTCCAGCGCGACCACCGATGTGGAACGGGGCTGCCCATCGATGGCGGCGAGCTCACCGAAATAGGTGCCCGCGCCCTGGTCTTCCAAAGCGACTTCGCGGCCGGACATCGCGAACGTCACCATCCGCACCTTACCGCGCGTCACGAAATAGACGTCGCGCGAATCGCTCTGCTGATCGATGATCTGCTCACCCGCAGCGAACGTCCGCCACTGGCAGGATTTCTCGAAATCGCGGCGCTGCTCGGGCGATAAACTCGCAAGCACCTCAATATTGGAAAGATCGTGGCCACCCGCCCCAGACAAAGGCACCCTCCTCGTCGAACTCAGACGTTATAGGCATATTCCCCCGACATAGATAGGGGACGATTGCCGCTTTTTCTGCAGAACGTCCCCGGTGTCTTAACCAAGATATAGGGTTTGTTGCGCGAAAATTCATGCAAGGCTATGGTTTTACGCCACAATCTCGCGACTTCGGGGACCCTTCGAGCGATCAACCCATGAACGATCCAATACATTCGGGCGGGAGCCAGGGCTCAGTTGCCGTGGTCATTCCATGCTACCGTGAAACCGCCAATATCCTATCGGTGCTGGCAAAGATCGGCGATACCGTGGATATGATTTTTGTCGTCGACGATGCATGCCCCGACGGAACGGGTGCCCACGTACGCGACAATTGTTCCGACCCCCGCGTCGACGTAACCGTGCTGGAGCGCAACCTCGGTGTTGGCGGCGCGACCATGGCGGGATACCGGAAGGCCCTCGAAAGCGGTGCCGAGGTTATCGTTAAATTGGACGGCGACGGGCAAATGGATCCGGCCTTGATCCCGAAACTTGTCCGCCCCATTTTCGCCGGCCGCGCCGATTACACGAAAGGGAATCGCTTTTACAATTCCGATACGGTTTCGGCGATGCCCGGCCTGCGGCTGCTCGGCAATCTGTTACTGTCTTTCGCGTCGAAAACCTCCTCGGGTTATTGGCATATTTTCGATCCGACCAACGGCTATACCGCCATCCACCGGAAGGTTCTGGAACAACTGCCCTTCAGCCGCATCTCAAAAGGGTTCTTTTTCGAATCCGACATGCTCTTCCGGCTAAACATCGCGCGGGCCGTGGTGGTCGATATCCCCATGCCGGCGATCTACAACAGCGAGGAAAGCTCGCTGCGCATCTCGAGAATCCTTCTTCCGTTCATGGCACGTCACACGAGCAACCTGTTTCGCCGCATCGTGTATTCCTACTTCCTGCGGGACTTCACGATCGCGTCGGTGGAGTTGGTAATCGGTCTCATCCTTGTCGTATTCGGAACCCTTACCGGGGCTTATTTTTGGCACGAAAGCAACGCAACCGGCGTGCCGGCAACCACGGGCCAAGTGATCCTCGCCGCTTTGCCGTTTCTGGTCGGCAGTCAATTGCTGATCAGTTTCCTGAATTTCGATACGTCCAACCGACCTGACCGGCCACTTCATTTGGACTTGTAAATAACGTCTTCTAGGAAACGTTATTTTCGCCCTATTCCGCGCCACCGATCCGTGGCAAACATGTTCTAGCAACAATGATCGGCTGCGCTGCCGGATGGGGACTGTTAATTGAACATTAGCCGCCTTGATGCGAATATGGATATCTCTGTTAGAGACAGCACCTGCAATGCTGCATTGCCCGCCCGGGGGAAGAGTACGTGAAATTTCGCTCCGATAAATTCAGCTTGGCCACGCTGCTCATCGCCGCCTTGATGGCGTATACGCTCTCAGCCGGTGCAGGTGTCGCCGCCGAAGGATCGCTGAACGCTGTTTCCTACCGGCCCATTCCTCCTCATGCCGGGATTACCGTCCGTCCCTGGGATAATTCCGATGACAATCTTGCCCTCGCAAAAGCGTTCGAAGACGTGCTCCGGGAAAAGGGATATTGGGTCACGGACAACGCCCCGCTCGTCCTCTCATTTGAAACCCGGGATATTCTCGGTCAATGGTCCGCGGGCGAACGGCGCAGCATTATCGACTTGGAGGGCGGCGGAGGCCGGGGCGGCGGAGAAAATACCCGCGCCATGCTCAATCTGTACGAAAGTGAGCGGGGCGGGGTCCTGAACCAGGGCCGCGAACCCGGTGACGTGGTGCCATCAAAATATCAGCTGGATGTGACCCTCGACGAACGGAGCGGCTCCCGGCTATGGCAAGGACAAGCGACGGCAGAGCTGATTCGGACCACGGGCCAGGAACTGACCCTGCAAATGATCTCCGTCCTGGTCCAGAATCTGGGCCAGACCGTTAAACAGGGCACCTTTCCCGTCCGCTGATCCCTCCAGGCGGGCAATCGACCATTGGCGTCCCGGGCACATGGATGTATGTTCTGGCCCCGAACGGAATCACCCAGCCGCCAATCTGAATTCATATGACCCAAACAGCGCATCGCGCCCTCCTCCCTGCCGGGTTGACCGACGTCCTTCCGCCGGACGCCGCTTTCGAGGCGCGTGTCCGGGAAGGCCTCGTGCAGCGTTTCTCGCGGTACGGCTATGACCGGGTAAAGCCGCCCCTGATCGAGTTCGAAGATAACCTGATCAGCGGTAGTGGCGCCGCGACGGCCTCGCAGACCTTCCGGCTGATGGACCCGGTTTCGCAGCGCATGCTCGGGGTGCGGCCGGACATGACCCTGCAGATTGCCCGGATCGCCACCACACGACTGGCGGACGAGCCACGCCCGCTGCGCCTCAGTTACGCGGGCGAGGTTCTGAGGGTCCGCGGATCAAGCCTAAGGCCGGAACGCCAATTCGCCCAAGTCGGTGCGGAAATTATAGGCTCGCCGTCGCCGGAAGCCGACGCCGAAGTAATCCTTATGGCTTATGAAGCGCTCGCCGGATTGGGTCTGGCCGAATTGACCGTCGATCTGGGCCTGCCGACACTTGTCCCCGCCATATGCGCCGCCCTCGGTATCGATCTCGACGAAATAGGCGACCGAATTCGGCCGGCACTTAATCAGAAGGATGCGACGGCAATTGCGGCACTGGGAGGCGGCGTCGCGGAAGCTTTGGGCGCCCTTCTCGATGCGGTCGGGCCGGCTGCGTCCGCCCTCAAGGCGCTGAACGGCCTTGCGCTGCCCGATGACGGTGCTGTCGGCCTTCAACATCTTCAAGATGTCGTTTCGTTGATTTCCCGCGGAGCACCGGGTCTCAAGATGACGGTCGATCCGGTCGAAATCCGAGGCTACGAGTATCATACCGGGGTAACTTTTACCTTGTTCGCCTTGGGGTCGCGGGGCGAGCTTGGCCGAGGGGGACGTTACCTCGCCGGAAATGGCGAGCATGGGGGCGAGCCGGCGACGGGCATGACGCTGTTCCTCGACGCCGTCATTCGCGCCCTCCCTGCCGGGGAAACAGAGCAGCGCCTTTTTCTCCCTGCCGGGTCCGATAGCAAAACGGCCACCCGGTTGCGCGAGGAGGGTTGGATCGCCATACAGGCCCTCGACGAAGCGCTACCGGCTGAAGAGGCGGCGCGAGCCCATGGATGCAGCCATATCCTGGTCAACGATGAAATCCGGAAAATCACCCCGGCAGAGAAGGACACCTGAAGGATGGGAAATGTTGTCGTCGTAGGCTCCCAATGGGGCGATGAGGGCAAAGGCAAAGTCGTCGATTGGTTGTCGGAGCGTGCCGACGTGGTGGTTCGCTTCCAGGGCGGTCACAATGCCGGTCATACCCTCGTCATCGGCGAAAAAGTTTTCAAGCTCAGCCTGCTGCCTTCCGGTATCGTCCGGCCGAACAAATTGTCGGTGATTGGCAACGGTGTCGTTCTTAATCCGTGGGCGCTTCTCGATGAAATCGAGGCTGTGCGCGCGCAAGGTGTCGAGATCACGCCCGAGAACCTGCTCATTGCCGAAAACACCGCCCTTATCCTGCCGCTGCACAGCCAACTCGATCAGCATCGCGAGCAAGGCAATTCCGGCACCCGCATCGGAACGACCGGCCGGGGAATCGGCCCTGCCTATGAAGACCGGGTCGGACGCCGTGCCATCCGGCTCGGCGATCTCGCCAATCCCGATACTCTCGCCAGCCGCGTCGAGAACCTGTTGACCCACCACAATGCCCTCCGCAGAGGCTTTGGCGCCGAGGAAATCGACGGCGATCAGATTATCGCCGAATTGCAAGACGTCGCACCCAAGGTCCTCCCGTTCGCGACGGCGGTTTGGCGCCACCTCGACGAGGCCCGGCGCGCGGGCAAGCGCATCCTGTTCGAGGGAGCGCAAGGTGCCATGTTGGACGTCGACCACGGGACCTACCCTTTTGTGACATCTTCTAACACGGTCGCCGGCCAGGCGGCTGCCGGCAGCGGGATCGGACCGGGCGCGGCAGACTTTATCCTGGGAATCACCAAGGCCTATACAACCCGGGTCGGCGAAGGTCCCTTCCCCACCGAACAGGACAATGACGTCGGACGACGGCTGGGCGAACGCGGCCGGGAGTTTGGAACGGTTACCGGACGCAAACGGCGCTGCGGCTGGTTCGACGCGACGATGGTTCGTCAGGCGGTAAAGGTCTGCGGCATCTCGGGGATCGCGCTGACCAAACTGGATGTCCTGGATGGGATGGAAGAGTTGAAGATTGCCACCGGCTACCGGCTCAACGGCGAACCGCTCGATCATTTCCCAGCCTCGATGGCCGACCAAGCCGCCGTCGAAGCTGAATATGAGACCATAGAGGGCTGGAGCGAAAGTACCCAGGGCGCCCAGTCCTGGGTGGACCTGCCGGCAACCGCCATCAAATATATCCGCCGTATCGAGGAACTGATCGAGGCGCCGGTCGCCCTCCTGTCGACCAGTCCCGAACGCGACGATACGATCCTGGTTAGGGATCCGTTCACGGACTGAGCGCCGGCGAAGGCCGGAGATGCCTGGAATTCCTGGAAAAAAGCGCCCCCCGGCCAATTGTCGCGGGGCTTAACGCTCACTAAGTATTAATCGGGTTTAATAACTTGTCCCAGGGCTGTTCAGCAGGAACGCATGGCCGAAAACCGCGCCGACTCGATGGTCGAAGGCGAGAATCCGACGTCCGAAGGGGACGCGGCGGCCGATATCCCTGTGCCCGAATCGGGCGCGGATGAAACAACCCCTGAGGGCATCGGAGCCCCGGCCTCAACCGAAAACGCGTCCAAGACCGCCGAGCCGTTACCGATAGATGATGAGCTCGACGACGACGAAGAACTCGGCACCTCGTTGGCTGAAACCATCATCAAATCGATGCCGTCGGAACCGGTCGTCGTCAAGAAACGGTATCGGGTTATGCCCGGCAACCCCCTTGCCGAGCTCGACTCCCCGACCGCCAAGGCATTCGAGGCTGAAGACCAGGACGATCCACGTCACTCCATCTTCGCCTTGGTCTGCATTCCCAACATGCCCGTGCGCATGACCGAAATTCACAAGATCGTCGGCAAAAAAATACCCGCCAATTTGCGGCTGATCGATTTCGGTTCGATACAATGGCCCGGGCTCGAACGGGTAACTATTGTGCTCATCTATGAGCGCCCCCGCGGCGGCACCGTCGCCGATGTCATCGCGTCCGACATTCCCGAAACCAAGAAACTGCAGGCAATCAGTTTGACAACGGAGGCCGGTATTGTCGGCCTCCGCGAACTTGATACGCGCGGCATCATGCATGGTGCTGTCCGTCCGAATAATATCTATTTCCTCGACGAGGAATGTACGCAAGTGGTCCTCGGAGAGTTCGTGTCCGCCCCACCGGGGTGCGGACAGCCCGTCGCGGTGGAAACCATCGAACGCGGGATGGCGATGGAAAGCGGACGCGGAGTCGGATCCGCTCTAGACGATCTATATTCCTTCGGCGCGACCTTGGCGGTGATCACCCAGAAGGTAAATCCTGTGGAAGGCAAGCCGTGGAAACGCATCCTTCTGTCAAAGTGTTTGCAAGGCTCTTTCCTCACCCTGGTTGGGCGGACTTTGATCTCCACCAGCATCTACGAAATGCTTCGCGGCCTGCTCAATGACGATCCCGCGTTGCGCTGGGATTTCGATCAAATCGAGACCTGGATCACGAACCGGCGCATTCCACCCGTGCAAAGCCGCCCGATCGTTAAAGCCCAGCGGGCCCTGAAGTTCGGCGGTATCGATCACTTCCTTCCCCGCACCCTCGCTTTCGTCATGCATCTCTACCCCGAGGAGGCGCTGAAATTGATCCATGCGGGGCATATCGAGCAGTGGCTAAGCCGTAGCCTCGAAAACAACGATACGGCCAATGCCGTTGCCGCCGCCGTGGCCATCGCAGAAGGGCAGGCCGGCAGCAAGTTCGCCGAGGATATTCTGCTCACGCGGGTGCTGACCATATTGGATCCGGACGGCCCCATGCGATACCGAGGACTTGCCATCATGCCGGCCGCCTTCGGGTCGGCCCTGGCCATAAATCAGATACGGGGCGGCCAAGTGAGCCCTTATGCCGAAATCGTCACCAACGCGGTTCCGTCGGTCTGGTTTGAGGGCAACGAGAGCTTGAAAACGTTAAAGTTCCAAACCGAGAACCAGTTTGCCCGCTTGAAAACCTATCTTACCAAAACCGGGATCGGCTTTGGGATGGAGCGGTGCCTCTATGAGACCAACCCTAATCTTGCCTGCCAAAGCCCGCTGCTGACGCACGCCTACGTGACAACCGTCAAAAGGCTTCTGCCGGCCCTGAACATAGCCGCCAAAACCGGCGGTACCGAAGGCGAGCCCATCGACAGGCACATCGCGGCATTCATTGGCGCCCGGTTCGACCGCAAGATGGATACCTATCTCGACGAGTTGGCCTCGGCCGACGAGGCGATCAAGGCCATGGGACTCCTGCACCTACTCGCCCATATCCAGAGTGAAGCGGGTCCCGACCAACTCATGGAGTTGACGGCCTGGGTCGGTAATCTTATGTCGCCCGCAACCCTCAACTTCCGGAGCCGGACAACCCGGCGTCAGATGGAGAAGGATATTCCTCGGCTTGTCCAAGAAGGGAGCCTGACGCAACTCCTCGACCTTCTAGACAACCTCGATAGCCGATCGAAAGACGATGCCGGCTACTACAGCGCCATTCAAAAATTCAGAGCGGCGGAAGTCGAGATTGCGAAGATAGAAAAAGCGACCGCACCGCGTTCCTCGATTTCCGAGAAAAAATCAAAGCAGATTGCGGCCGCCACCGGGGTAACCATTATGGCCCTGGCCCTCATCCTCCTGCTGGTTACCTGACGGGAGCACCGCGATGGCCAAACGACCGAGCAAAAAGCAGCAACAGGATGGACGTAAGACCTTTAGGCTCATGACCTGGGCCGTTATGACCCTTGTCTGCCTGGTCACGTTTCCTTCAACGACTTTTCTGGTCTTGCTGGGCATGTTGCCGACCATTGTCGCTTTCTTCGCTGGACGGGATGATCGAGGTTATGCCGCTGTTTGTATCGGCAGCATCAATTTCGTCGGCGTTTACCCGGCGCTCGAAGCCCTTTGGGCAGGCGACAGGAAACCGGACCTCGTGGATATCGTTTTTGACCCACTGACACTAACCATCATGTACGCTGCCGCCGGGCTTGGCTGGCTGCTGTACTTGTCGGTTCCCCCAGTGATCCAAACCATTACGGGCTTCATGGGCCAGCGCCGCATCGAGAGCCTCAAATCCGACCAAAAAGCGTTAATCGCGGAATGGGGTGACGAACTTGCCGAAGACGGCGTCGATCCGGATTTCGAGTACGGCGACTGACCCAAAACGGCCGAGCCCAAAAGAAAAAGCGCGCCGGCAATCGGCGCGCCCTTTCGATCCCAGACGGAAGTAACTAGGCGAAAAACTTATTAACTAAGCGGCGTGGGCGTCGAATTCGGCGCTCCGGATGCATTTCTGCAGCTTCTCGAACGCACGGACCTCGATCTGACGGACCCGCTCGCGGGAGATGCCGTAATGCTGGCTCAAGGTTTCCAAGGTCGCCGGACGATCCTTGAGACGGCGCTCGGACAGAATGTGACGCTCACGCTCCTTGAGGCCCTTCAGGGCCGTGAACAGGAGCTCCTTGCGTTTGCTGAACTCTTCCGATTCTGCCAACGCGGTTTCCTGGCTTTCACCTTCGTCGGCCAGCCAATCCAGCCATTCGCCATCACCCTCGTCATGAACGGGCATATTGAGCGAGTTGTCGGGTTTGGCGAGGCGCCGGTTCATGCTGATAACTTCCGATTCCGGAACATTCAGGCGTTCGGCAATCGCCGTCACCTGTTCCGGCAGCAGGTCGCCGTCGTCGATGGCGCGCATTTCGGATTTGATACGGCGCAGGTTGAAGAACAATTTCTTTTGCGCGGCGGTGGTGCCCATTTTCACCAGTGACCAGGAATGAAGAATGTATTCCTGGATAGCGGCACGGATCCACCACATGGCATACGTGGCCAGGCGGAAACCGCGTGACGGATCGAAACGTGTCACCGCCTGCATCATGCCGATATTGCCTTCGGAGATCAGCTCGCCGATGGGCAAGCCGTAGCCGCGGTACCCCATGGCGATTTTGGCAACCAAGCGAAGGTGACTGGTAACCAGCGTATGCGCGGCCTCCGAGTCGTCCTTCTTGTAGACGCGCCAAGCAAGGCTACTTTCCTCCTCAGCGGTCAGCATGGGAAACTTACGAATTTCACGCAGGTAGCGCGAAAGGTTTGCCTCCGGGGTTATAGACAGCGTTACCGTTTGAACTCCCATCGTCGTCACCCATCCATCCGATTTTGAAGCGTTGATACGAATCGTTTTTTGAACAGCCGCACTTCGGGCATGGCGCCGATGATGCAAACGTTTGGTTAATGGAATCAAGGAACGGCGTGTGAGATCGTGTAAGCGTCTGTATCAAACGCTCAAACCCTTGTCACAAAAGGGTTTTTAGCTCCTCGGGGAGGTCGCTTTCAAAGCGAAGAAACACGTGCGTTTTGGGGTGTTCGAAGCCGATCAAATAGGCATGTAACGCTTGCCGGTTTAACGCGGTGACGGCGTTAACGAACGACGTTTTTGCGGTGTGCAATCGACGCCTGTCGGAACGTCCATAGACGGGGTCACCGACAATCGGATGACCAATTGACGACATATGGACACGAATTTGATGCGTGCGCCCGGTCTCCAAACGACACTCGACCAGGCTTGCCCAGGTGCCGAGACGGCGCAAAATTTTATAGTGCGTCACCGCGTGCTTGCCGCCGCGGCGTACCACCGTCATCTTCTTGCGGTTGCGGGGATGGCGGCCGATATTGCCCTCGATGGTACCTTCGTTTTTTGCCGGAATGCCCCAGACGACAGCCTGATAGGCCCGTTCCAGGGTATGAGCCGCAAACTGCTCGGCCAGTGCCCGGTGCGCAAGGTCGGTTTTGGCGGCGACCATGAGGCCTGAGGTGTCCTTATCGAGGCGATGGACGATCCCCGGCCGCGCCACCCCACCGACGCCCGACAGCGACGCGCCGCAATGCGCAATCAGGGCGTTGACCAGCGTCCGATCTGGATTACCCGGCGCCGGATGAACCACCAGCCCGGCGGGCTTGTTGATGACGATCACCTGATCGTCCTCGTAGACCACCTCGAGAGGGATGTCCTGCCCCGCCGGCACCGCCGGCACCAGGTCGGGGATCATGACGTCGAAGACCTCTCCCGATTTGACCCGCCGTGAGACGTCGGTTACTTTCCCGCCGCCCATTGAGACACAGCCCTTTGCAATCAACGTCTTGATGCGCGAACGGGAAAGATCCGGCAGCGCGTCGGCAAGCGCCCGGTCCAACCGGCCACCGGCCGCATCGGCATCTATGGAAATCCGTCGGGTGGTTTCGGAGCCGCGTGTAGACATAACAATGAAAGTGACCTGAAACGATGGGTGTTCACAAGGCCTTAGTCACACTGGTTGCCGTCATGGGCGTGCTGATCGTTCTTGGCCTGATTGCCGTCGGCTGGGGCATCGCCCGTAAGTCTACGACCGGCGGGAAAGACGAGACCACCATCGTCCGCCCCGCCCCGGGCGGAACCGGCATCGTGGACGTGCCGTTGCTGCCCGGCGAGACCGTGACTTTCACTTTCCCGGCGGGTGACCGGCTCGTCATCGTCCTCAGCGGCGGTACGGAGGGCGAACGCGTTCTGTTCGCCGACCCGGTCAGCGGCGCGGTCACGAGTATCTTGCGCCTCCAACCCGCCGCCAGAGCATCCGAATAGCGGCCGGATAGAGATATGCCGACCATTCTGTTCACGCCGGATCAGATCGATACGCTCAGTGATGCCGCCGAAGCGGCCTATCCCAACGAAGCATGCGGCTTGCTGGTCGGAACCGGCGGTGGGGAGGATGATTTCTGGGTATCCCGGGTAGTGCCGACCCGCAATGTCATCGAAAGCCAGGCTCATGACCGCTTCGAGGTGGACCCACAGGCCCGTATCAACCTGATGCGCGAGTTGCGGGCCGCCGGAAACGGCGACCGCCTGATCGGCCATTTCCATTCTCATCCCGACCATGGTTCCCTGCCGTCGGAGACGGACCTCTCCCTCGCCTTCGAACCGGAATTGGTCTGGGTGATCACATCGGTCGTCAACGGTCACGCGAGAGAGACGTCGGCCCATCTCATCGATCCGGCCACTGGCCGCTTCCGCGAAATCGAGGTCCGAACGGCGACGGGGCGCCCCTAAGAAGAAGCGCCCCGCATCAGGAGTAGCTTGTAGCTTGGTTTCGGATTAACCGCTATTAGCTTTTGTCTTTGAATCGCTCGAAGACATCAGCGGCATTTTCTTCAAGGTCGCGATAGGCATCGGCCGCGCCCTCCTTGGTATCTTCCCAAGCATCATTGGAAGCGTCTGCCATCTCCTCGGTTTTTTCCTTAGCTACGTCCATTTTTTCGGAAAGCGCCTGCTTGGCGTCTTCCCATTCTTCCTTGGTCGCATCACTGGCGTTCTCGAGACCGTCCTCGATATCTTCCATCTTGGCCGCAATCTCGTCGCCACGCTCCTCGAACCACGCTGCCAGGTCGTTCTTCTTCTCGACCGAATAGTCCTTCACCTGCTCGTAGGCCTCGGAAATTTCGCGCTTCATATCGGAAGCGTCGGCAAACGCCGAGGCGGTCAGCGCCGTAGTGCCCATCAGCAGGGCAGCGGCAGCGGTGAGACGGAGCGTGTTCTTCGTGAGCTTGATAGACATAACAAGTTTCCTCTGTTGTTGATGATAGGGTTAAGTCGCCGTTTCGGAGCTGTTTACGCTGCCAGCGGAGGCCGGCGCCCGGTGGCGAGACCGGCGATCAAAGAGATCGCCAACAGCACCAAGGCGATGACGAAGATGATCTTCGCGATGTCGGCCGCAACGACCGCGATGCCGGTAAACCCGAACAGGGCGGCAACGATGGCGACCACTAGAAATATCAATGCCCATTTGAGCATAGTTCTCTCCTTTCCGTTGTCCGCGCCAGCCGGTGAAACGTGTCGTCTCTGATCGTCTTTGGTTGCCGTCGCGAACTGGAAGCAATCAAAACACACCCGGTATGGGTGGGCATTAACATGCGTTAACCCGAAAAACGCGTGGGTTCGGGGCTTGGCCGCAAAAAACGGAAAACTGGAGATCCTGTGGGATTTGCTTGATTGAGGGGGCGGTCCTCATGTAAGAGTAGCGCCTTCCTGAAAAGCGCCGCCCCCATCGTCTAGTGGCCTAGGACGCTGGCCTCTCACGCCGGAAACAGGGGTTCGAACCCCCTTGGGGGCGCCATTCTTTCAGGAATGGCCGCCTCCCAATTCATAAATGAGTTCGAACAGAGTTCGAACGGGGCGCCACTTTCTCGCCGAAATACTAGGATCAGACACAACTGCCGCACATCTTCACGGCGGCGGGCGTATGACCGGTGCTAGTGCGAATTGATGATTGAGATAACAAGCAGATCGCGATAGGTGCCCGCCAGGCCCACATCGACCGAACCGACGGTCACAACGGCATTGTGCCGATCGCCGTCCACATCCGTCGTACCCCACCCCCGCGCGACAATCGGGCTGCCCCGCAAATCAACGGTCGCTCCGCCGATCGTCAATGTGTATGGAATTTCGAAGTCTTCCGTCGTGCCTTGGAGCTGCATCTTGCCGTTGTTCACGGAATCGATTTCAACTTTATAGCTCTGATTGGACCGGACCCGGATATCGAAGCCAAGTTGCTCGCCCTCTTCGAAGGTGCCGAAATCCAACACCCTACTGGTAAAATTCGCATCAAACGGATTACCGGAATCAACCAGCGACAATTCGATCGTCGACGGGATTTGGGCTTCGATGTCCACGTACTTGTCATCATGATCGTCGTAATTTTGCACGGAGCCGCTATAGGCCGTGACCTCCACTCTGTCGCGATAGGTGCCTGGCGGCACGATTTGGAGCGGATCAATCGTGACCACATAATTTAGAGAAATTCGTGCATCTTCATCGTTGTCGGAAAATGTTCCCGAAAGTACTTCGTTGGAGTTGGCGTAAGGAACGTCCTTGAGAACGTTCGACAGCGCCGTCGTATCGTAGATCTGATAGGACAAGTACCGTCCATATCGGCTCATGTGCCGTTTGCCGGAATACCAGCTCCGCCCCCCGGAAATGCCGACGAACATGTTGCAACCGTCATCATCGTCGTTTTTGACTTCGAACCTTTCCGTCTGCGTATAGCGTGTCACGTCGAACACATTGTAGCGGCCGTTCCCACCGGCATTCCAATGCACATCTTCGAGTTGTTTCAACTCAAGATCGCAATCCCGCCCGCCACCACCATGGCCTCCACCACCGCGCCCGAACACTTGCGACGTAGCCAAGAGCGTGATCCCGACGAGCAATCCAGAGAACAAGATCGTTATCTGCCGCGCAGTATGAAATTCGTTTAAAGCGTTGTTATTAAAAGGTATTTTCATTTCTTTTGCACCTCTATAGGCAGCGTGAACGAGCCAAGTTCATATAGGCCGCTCGCATCTTCTGGTATTGTAATCTGGAGTACCGCCTCGCGTGCCAGGAACATTTCGACCCGGTAGGTGCCCGGTCGCAAGCCTTCGATGACGAAGCGGCCTTTGCGATTGGTAAAGAATGTAATTGCGGGATCGTTCGGACGATCCAACGAGAATATCTCGCCGGCCTGTAAAGAGAGCACCCTACCGTCAATAGCCGTAAGTGTACCGCGGCCGATGACCGTAGCGTCCGTACCGACGGATATCGCCGTCCCGCTTTTGTAAGTTGGTTCGACCGTGAACACTGCCCCGCCAAGATCATAGCCCAGCGGCAAGTCCGGCGCTTCAACGGTCAGGACGCGGCGTTGATAAGGTGACAAGTCGGGTATGACGGCGGATCCAAAGGTGTCAATCTCCGACCTATAGCGGTCTCCTATCGGATCGATGCCGATCTTCTGGTTCTTCAATTGCGGATGTGGGCTGACAATGGCAAAGCTGTTCGAGATGGGGCGGGATAGGGCCACTTTGCCGCCGGCAAATGCGATGGCCGTAGCGACACGAACTTGGGAGCGCCCTTCGGAATTCGCATTTTCGTCACGTGGACTGGTAACGTCATGATCCATCGAGATGCGTCCGCGCGATCCGGTGTAACTAACGCTCCCATTCAAATCATGCGCTGCCGGCGATTCATCTATGCTCACGGATGCCTGAACGTCGCCGACGGGATAGCGGGGTGTCCGCTGCCATTGAAAACGTGTCGACCGGTCGGAGGTATCGCGGTCCAACCGGAAGGTATGACCTGAGTCGCTCAAACGCCACGTCAAACTCAGAAAGGCACGCGCATCGATCGACCCGTCGGAATTTTCCTCCCGCTCGATATCCAGACGAAGCGTTTGGCCGCCGCTGAAATTCTTTCCGATAAACAGACTCACGCTATTGCTATTCTCGAGATCGCTCCGTCCCAGGTAATAGGAAGCCCCTACCCCAAGCGATATATCGTAGGGCAGTGACCGGCTATAGCGCCCAGACAACGACCAAGGTTCTTCGTTTTCCGGCTCCAACGTACCAATCCGCGCAAATCGGTATCCGACATACTCAACCTGGGCATTGAATTGATGCCTGTTCTTGTTTCCCTCCGTTGGGTCGGCGTATCGATAATTTACCTGAAACGCAAAATCGGGATCGACCAAATCCGTACGGCTCGTTGCGAGCGTGCTGCCAAAATTTCCCAAGGCGGTCGCCCAGGTCGACTCCAAGCCCAAAATCTGCTGATCCTTGTCGCCTTGCAGATTGGCCCCAAGGGTCAAGAAGTCGGTTATGCCTTGCCGGTAGAGGCCTGACGCGAACGGGGTTGAAGTTCGATATTTCCGCAGACCGTCCTCGGTATAGGAAGGCAATCCGAAACTGACCGCGAAATCTGATTCCCCCGGCGCCAGGAGTTGGCTATCGAAGAAAAACGGCACTTCGATCTCCTCAACTTCTCCGGTATCGCTCGTAATCTTCAATCTGACGTTATTGACGCCCGCCGCAAACGGAAGGTCCCTTAGGTTAAACGGCCCGGCCGGCAGCCGAAGCCGGCGATAGGCTTGCCCGTTTAGAAAAATCTCTACTGTCGACGGCGTCCTAAGCAGTATCTCCTGCTGGCTGACCGGCTGAGTAACGCGATAAGGCTGAAGCGCGAAATTGCGGGCCAACGTAATACCGCCCATCGCCCGGAAGCCTTGGTAACCGGTAACCGGGTAGGACAAGTCCCCAGCCGTGACGCGAAGCCTGTCCTCGGGCAGATCGTGAATGAGACGAACGTTGCTTCGTTGCCAGGGACGATCGTCGTCCTCGGTATACGAACCAAAAGCCTCCAAGACATAATCATTTAGGTTAACGGCACCATCCAAATCCGCCCGCAGCGGCTGACGGCCATTCGGCGTGGTCGAATTCTCTTGGTAATACAGATAATCGACGCTGCTCCTAAGGTTGATGAAAGCGCTGACAGGCTCTCTTGGCGCTAGTATGCCGGCCACCGGGGGTGGGGCGCCGCGCTGCCGCATCGGAACGTCGAGGGTTTTTCTTAGATCAATCGGAACGTCGACCCGAAAAGTGAGCTCAGCGGTATCGAGACGGACATCGAGCCCCGCTTTTCCCAGAGAGCTGATGGAAATCTCGCCATCCGCCGTCTCGGCAGACTTAATGCGATCGACTTCGTCTTCGAT
Source organism: uncultured Rhodospirillales bacterium (assembly GCA_913055735.1). Classification (GTDB taxonomy): domain Bacteria; phylum Pseudomonadota; class Alphaproteobacteria; order Rhodospirillales; family UBA2165; genus CAJXKD01. The sequence goes on along the minus strand of CAJXKD010000001.1, from coordinate 2,188,920 downwards.
CACCACAGGCGCGAGGTGCGTCAGCAAAGGGTCGAGGGCGACCCGCGTGTCCGCTTTTTCCGCGTTGAGCGTTGCCGGTAAAGTGCCGCGACGCACGCCATCGAGAAAAAAGATGAAATCGACCGTCTTCTTGGTAGCGACGGGGCTCGAGCCGAACGCCTTCCTGAACAAATCTTCCTTCGTTTGCGCAGGTGCGTGCTCAGGGAATCCCGATTGGCCGACGACTCCGATCAATAGGGCGAGAGCAACCCCTCCAATCCGCGAACTTGGCAGCAATCTGAGCCGACTTGAATAAGCCACTCGTGACATTCGGTACCGTAGATTCTAATTGAAACCACAATTCCCCTCACAAGCCGACTTTTTTGCAGGCACTTTTGGCCTGCGCCCCACTTTATCTCTGTGGTGTATATTTTAACGACGCCTCGAGGGGTCCATCGGCAAGACCTTCGGGCCACGGCAGATAGAAACGACGTTTCGTACCCGCCAGAATGTTGGCGCCAAGTAGCGACGCGAGTTGCTCTCCATCCAGTTGCACGTTGCTGTTTCCGGAAGAAACAGTGAGTTCGGCATCCCGCAGCAGCGTGTGTGCGCCACCGCGGTTATTGCAAATCACTTCCAGCCGGCGCGTTCCGTCGCTGTCCTTGACAGCGGAAACTTGCTCAACTTCCACTTCGGATTCTGCATCTTTGGGGACGATGTAAACCGATCCGAGATACCGGATCAGAACATTGATGTTGCCGCGGCCACGCTCAGCGCGCGCCAATTGGACGGGAACCTGTTCAGCAATGATACGATGTGCGATCTCTTGGCTCGGTTTCTGATCCCCGATCCATTTTAGGCGGACGACTTGCGATTCCTTCGGGTTTAGGACCATTTGCGGCGGGAAAACCAGGAAATCGTCCTCGGCATCCGTCAAAACATCATTGCCGTCCAAATCCATCTTGCGGGTATGCATGGATATTTGAACCGCGATCGGCTCGGCGGTGCTATTCACGACCCGGAACGTCGTCGTGGCGTCCGCCCCCGCCGGGGTCATGTCGGCACTCATGGGAATTAGGTTGAATGCCGTTGCGGGAGAAACTGAGAAAATTAAGGCCACACTCGCCGCCAGGCAGAGGAGCGCCAATCTTGGCCGCGTTTTCAGGCACCCGTTCAGAGAGTGGCGGACGTACGTTTTCAACGAATGCAGAGACCGGAAGGTCTTACCTCCACCCGCTGCAGGCCCAAGAGCATTTAGGTCCAATTGCATAAATCGATGCACCCCGTTCAGTATTGTTCTAGACCGCCAAAGCGATCACTTAAGATATACCATCGACAATGGGGACACTAGGGCCCAGCAACGGTGAATGTAAGCGTATCGGCATAGTCCGGGGAGGCCAAAAGACCCGCATCTCCGTCCAGGCGGAGTAGGACCCGCCGAATCCTCTCGCCCTTGCGAATTTGGGTGCCGACCACATCCTCACCAGGTGTGCCGGATACCGTCGCTTCCCCGTCCACGAACTCGTTGACCAAATTCTCATCGAAAATGAAGTCATAGGATAGTTGGGCAATGACCCCATTCTCGTCGACGACGCAGGGCTTATTGTTGCCGTTTATTGTGCAACGGCCGTCGGAGAGGTTTTGCGATCTAACGCTGATCTTATAGCCGCCGAGGGTGTTGAATCGCTCCATCAAGCGAAAGACGAAAAAACCATCTTCCGGCCCCGAGGCCTCGGAAAACCCTTCGTCGTCATCGAAGTCCGAATCTCCGTCACCCTCGAAGGTCACGTTGAAAATAGGAAGCTGTATGCCGACGAGCGTTAGGTTGCCGGTGGTTGCCGCCAGAACGATACCCGATGTGACGATAGGCGCAATAACGATGGCGACAAGACCGACACCGAGCACCCAAGGTTTTGAGAAATTCAACACGAGCTTCTCCCTGCGCCGGCTGCCGATATGTCGGCAGCCGGATTACCCAAAAAGGTTAGGGCGCAGCGATCGTGAACGTCAGGGTGTCCTGATAGGTATCAGCCGCCAGGAAAGACGTGCTGCCATCATAGGAAATCTGAACGGCCTTACCCGACGTACCGTCATTGACACGATCGGCAGCGGTCTGGCCGCTCGTCGTATCGGTGACGGTGGCCGCACCGTTGGTGAAGCTGGAAACCGTCACACCATCATAGGAAATGGTGTAGCTCAGCTCATCGTCGTTGTCGCCGTCCTGGCCAAGAAGGCAAGGAGCCGCTGTCGCGCAGTCGCCACCGCTCAGGTTTGAAGACGTCACCGTAACCGTATAGCCGCCGGCGCTATTCGACTTCTCGGTAACCGTCGCCACGGTGATACCGGAGCTCGCATCCACCGACAGATCGATGCTCGACGCGGCAGACGCGGCCGAAACGGCGATTTCGAGAACGGCGGCCAATGTCCCTTCCAGCTGGACGCTGCCCGTGGTGGCTGCGTGTGCGCTGCCGCTGGCGGCAAGCGCTGCAATTCCAAGGGCGGCAATGGTCTTTGCTTTTTTGTTGATTAGGCGGTTCATCAATAACTCCTCATATTAAAATCTTACGCTTGAAAAACGAACGCGGGGGAAGCCCCTTAATGTTTGCGTCGCCATCAAGCAGGTTGCCTGAATGTCGTTATCCCAACGCAGCAATCCCAACCGGCATTCTTTTCGAACCGGGCCTATCAAGAGCAGACGCCGTCTGATGCGGCATTAACATGTGTTAAGTCAGATCGAACGTTTTAGATCGAACGTCCAAAACTTAGTGCCGGCGGCTTTCCTTAGCCAGTTGTGGAAGTCCCACTCAGCGATTGTGGGAAACCCCCTAATTGGTTGTGGAAAACCGCCAGAGAGAGCCAAATTTCTGACAATTTTAGAATGATTTGTCAATTTCCGACAACATTATGATATTTCAACGGTATTAATGGATATTTCAATTCTTGTATAAGACCTTGGGGCTAACGGATAATTTAGCCGTCCATATCTCGGCAATCTCTCAGCGGAAGAACAGCTTACGCGAAACCGATTTACGGCGCACAGGCTCAGTCAAAAAAACGTTTATCTTCTGCGGATTTTCGATAGGCTACCGTCGAAGAGCGAACAATTTCACGATAAGACACCCCACTCTTTATGCGATAACCCTGCCGAAGACCGAATATGTCAGCGAGCGCTCGTCATCGGAGCATGACATTTGAAATCACAATTAAAAATTTATTAATTTTCGTTTATTGGTTGTATCGATTCTGCTTGCTTCTAGTAAGGCCATTTCTCAAAAACAGACGCTGCTCCTCCACGCGGCGGCGGACAAGGCCGCGCATGATTCTGCCACCGGCCCGGCGCCACTTTGGAAATTCCTCGGCCGCGGCCATCCTCTCCCCTCGGTTGAGTTTCATCCTGAGCGTCGAGCGCTGCAGGTTACCGGCACCGACGTTGTAGGTGAACGATACCAGCGCCGAGAATTCGTTACCGGTCAAATCCGCACCGACAAGCCGCGCCACCGCCGCTTCCGTATGGGCCAGCACCCGCCGCAGCAAATCTTCGCCCTGCGCCTCCGTCAGGGGCGGGTGATCCAGGGTCACCCGCTTACCATCGAGCCCCCAGATGGAGCCGTAGCCGATGGTGGGAATGCCAATGGGGTCGAGATAGGGGTGCGCCGACCAGCCTTCGAAGACCTTGATGATGCCGAGCCCTGGCTCGTTGATATGCATCAGCGTTGCCGGTATCGGTGGATGGCGCGGTTACCGAACCAAAATGACATGACAGCCGCGAACAGGGCCTGGGTCTCGTTGTCCCAAACCTCGCCGAAGGCGGCGAGCGCGTCGATGCCGCCGTCGATCAGCACGACATAGGCCGCCACCTCGACGAATACGAACAGCGCGAAAAAGGCATAGGTGATGACGGGCCGCACCGAGCCGCGCAGCGCGTCGATCCACGGGATGCCGACATTGATGTTGGAGCGCTGCAGCGCCTCGAACTCGCGGATGTCGGCCTCGACGTTTATTTCCTCCAGGCGCTGAGCGTGAGTCTCCTTCTGCGCCTTGATCTGCATTTCCATGACGGCAAGCTCATGCTTCTTGTCCGCCTGATCCTGGAAATAATCCATTACCTTTGGCAAGAAACTTGAACCAAATCCGAGTAGAGACCCCGCTAACGTCACCATTCCACTAAACATCTGAGCACCAAAAATATGGGGGAAAAACTTGGGCGGAGCTTACCATATTTTATTCCATTTTACAAGAATTTATTTCCAGTTTCGACATTTTCAAAATTTGATGCTTCTTGCTCACACACGCACAGAAATCAAATCAACTGGGGAAGAAGAGTTGGAATTAGAACTTGCGGCTATTCGATTTTGAATTCGGAAACCGCACCGGTACAGGTATCAACTTTATAAACCTTACCTGCAATTTCCTGTAGCTGGACACACCCTTTCCGGTCGTACAGGTGGCCGTCCCATTTTCCCGCCATTACGACTCCGGCAATGAAAACAGCTATGCCTACTACAACTACCGCCATGCCGAGTACGGTCGATAAGCTGCTATCACCGACACCTTTTGCTAGCCCAGCGAATTTCTCAAACTTGGAATCGTCCACTGAAAACTCGTTCATCGGTTGGGATCGATAGAAGCATAGGTTAACCAGCAAATCCAAAGGAAGTTAAATTCACAGCATTTCCAACCTCGGTTCATGACAAATGGCGGAAATCAGCCCAAATTTGCATTCCCAACCATAAGGGGTCATGATGGTTGCCATTAGCACACATAATCGCCCCGTCACGGTCCCGGCTGCGCCGGCGGCCGCCGCGATTTTTTGGGGTGATTGTTATCGAGAGAAAAGGGGGCTCTTGAAATGCACCAGCAGAAAATCGAGGAAGCGCGGGCCGATAGCGGCTGGCACAAGGGGCTGAACCCCACGGTCACCTTGTGGTCGCAATTTATCGTTTTCGCCCTGGTGATTTTCGCCGCCGTGTGGACGGATGTGGCCGGCGGCGTGTTCGTTGCCGTCAAGGACTTCATGGTCACGGCGCTTAAATGGTATTACCTGGCCATCGTCGCCGGCTTCCTGTTCTTCGTCATCTGGCTGATGTTCAGCCGTTACGGCAACGTCCGTTTGGGTGACGACGACGACCGGCCGGAGTTCAGCTATTTCTCCTGGTTCGCCATGCTGTTCAGCGCTGGTATGGGAATCGGCCTGGTGTTCTGGTCCATCGCAGAGCCCATCTACCACTTCCAGGGCAATCCCTTCATTACCGAAGACATGGCGCAAACGCCCGCCGCCGCCGCCGTGGCCATGCGTCTCACTTTCTTCCATTGGGGCCTGCATCCCTGGGCGATCTATGTGGTGGTCGGCCTGTCCCTCGCTTATTTCGCCTACCGCAAGAAGCTGCCGCTGACCATCCGCTCCGCGCTCTATCCGCTGATCGGTGACCGCATTTACGGCCCCATCGGCCACGCCGTCGACATCCTGGCCATTTTCGGCACCATCTTCGGCGTCGCCACGTCGCTCGGCCTCGGTGTGCAGCAGATGGCGACGGGTCTCCATACCTTGACCGGCATGAGCATGTTCGTCGATGTCGCCGCCGACGGCACCCAAAGCCCCAACACGGTGGCGATGATCGTGTTGATCGCCATCATCACCGGCATCGCCACCCTGTCGGTGGTATCGGGCGTCGGGCGCGGCGTGAAGATCCTGTCGGAAGTGAACCTGTGGCTTTCCATCGCCATGCTGATCTTCCTGTTCGCCTTCGGGCCGACGCGCTATCTGCTGAACACCCTGTTGCAATCGACGGGCGATTATCTCGGCCGGGTGATTCCGCTGTCGCTCTGGTCCGACGCCCACAAGGACAGCGCCTGGCAAGGCTGGTGGACGGCCTTCTATTGGGGCTGGTGGATTTCCTGGGCCCCGTTCGTCGGTATGTTCATCGCGCGCATCTCGCGCGGCCGTACCATCCGCGAGTTCGTCCTCGGCGTGCTGCTGGTGCCGACCTTCCTTGCCTTCATCTGGCTGGTGCTGTTCGGCGGCACGGCTCTGCACATCGAACTATTCGAAGGCGGCGGCATCGTCGAGGCGGTGAAAGCCGATCTCACCTCGGCGCTGTACGTCACCCTCGACAAGATGGACGCGGGTTTCATCGGCACCCTGGCGGCGATTGCGGCAACGCTCTTGATCGCTACTTATTTCATCACGTCGTCGGATTCCGGCACGCTGGTGGTCAATACAATCCTGTCCATGGGCGATCCCGAACCGCCGATGGTCCACCGCGTCGTGTGGGGCATCAAAGAAGGTTTGGTAGCAGCCGTGTTATTGTTGGCGGGCGGGCTCAGCGCCTTGCAAACGGCGGCGATCACCGCGGCGCTCCCCTTCTCGGTGATCATGCTGTTCATGGCCTGGGGCCTGGTGCGATCGCTGAGCGAGGAACGTCAACCGGCCTTCACCCCCGCCGGGCATACGGTACATGGCGGCCTTGACGAGGACACGGCCCATCCGGGTCAGCTGGATCCGACAGGACCGAGGTAGCGCAGATGCAGGGGGTGCCCCTCCCATAAGGGGCACCCCAAATCGCGGCGACGTGAATTCCGGGTTTCCTCGCCCGGTGATAGCCTTCCGGAGACGACAGTAGACAACCCGGGAGGCTGTTCCATGAGATCAAAAAGTCTCTTGCTATCGGTGCCGGTGATCTGCACCGGCGTCGCCCTCGCCGCCTGCACCACCACAAGCGACGTCACGCGGCTATGGTTCGGTCACCGTTCCAACGACAGCACATACGTGTACGCCGCCGCCAACCGCGATCTGTTGACCGAAATCGTCGGCAACCCGTTCGGCGGCGCCAAGACGCAAGTCGATGTGGCGGTGACCGGTCTGATGCGCGGCCACGACCGCGGCGTCGGTGCCCGCTTTACCACGGCACCCGGAACTTCTGCGCGAGACGGCTACAAGGTCGCGGTGGTATTCGATCCCGCGCCGGACATGCCCACCGCTGATGCCTGTTCGGCGGCCCGCTCGGCGCCAGGGAGCGGTGACCGTGTGACGGTGCTGGCGGTTTTCTGCACGCCGTCGGGCGCCTATTCGGGCGCCGTGGCGACGCTGCCGCGCGGCGCGGGCCTCGACGATCCCGCCGTCGTCGGAACCGTCAAAGCCCTGACGCGGCGGATGCTGCCCCGCGACGCGTCCGCCGAGCCGAGAGAGGATTAACCGTCTTCGGAGTGACGCGTTAGGAGGTCTTCTTTTCCGCCGTCGCGTTGCGGCCGTCAATGCGGGAGATCTCGTGGATCGGCACTGTGCCGTCGATGCCCTTGAGCTGCACGTTGAGGCGCCCGTCGGTCTGAACGATATCCTTCACCGCCTCGAACGTGCTGTCGGACGCCAGGATTTGCCCGCCGCTCGACATGGCCTCGATACGTGCCGCCAAATTCACCGGCGCACCGATGACGCTGTATTTCATGCGCCGGTCGGAACCGATATTGCCGGCCACCACCTCGCCGGTATTGAGACCGATCCCCATGGCGAGATTAGGCAGGCCGCGCTCGGCATTGTTGGCATTCACCTGGGCCATGGCGTTCTGCATTTCGATGGCGCAGGCAACGGCGCGTTCGGCATCGTCGGGCTTGGCCACCGGCACGCCGAACACCGCCATGATGGCATCGCCGATGAAGTTGTCGATGCTGCCGCCGTATTTCATGATGACATCGGTCATGGCGCTGAGATAGGAGTTGAGCGCGTCGACCACCGCCTCCGGCGCCAGGCCTTCCGACATGGGGGTAAAGCCGCGCAGATCGGCCATCAGAACGGTAACCGTGCGCCTATCGCCGCCCAGTTCCAAGGGGCCGTTTTGATTGAGCACGTATTCCGCCACCTCGTTGGTAACGTACTGGCCGAACACCTTGCGGATAAACTCGTTGCGTAAGTAAAGCTCTTCGTAGGCGCGGCTCTTCTCCAGGGTCAGCGCCAGTTCGCCCGCGATCTGGGAGAAAAGCTCCACATGCTGATCGTGGTAGGCGTTCTTCTGGCGGCTCGAGAAGAAGATGAAGCCGATCACCTTGTCGCGTGCCACCAGCGGACACGTCAGGCTCGCCTTGATACCTTCCTGAAGGACGTGGCGAGTTGAAAGCGACTTGGGCTTGGCCTTCAGATAGGCTTCGAGGTCGTTGAGAATGCGCGGCTCGCGCGTGTCGGCAACTGTTTGCAGACTGCTGTTCTTCAACAGCGCCGCGTAGTCGCCGGGCACGTGGGTCTCGCGGTACTTGGCGCGCGACCAGCGCACCCGCACGGTGGCATCGCCCGACTTGTTGTCCTCGATCAGCGCCACGCCGATACGATCGTACGGGATGAGGTCGTCGAAGTTCTCGAACACCTGATCGAGCACCTCTTCGAAGAACACGCCCGAATTGACCTGTTCGGTGATTTCGGAGAGCGCCCGGATCTCGGCGAACTTCTGATCGAGACGGTCGCTGAGGGCGACCAGCGCTTCGCCCATGTCCTTGGCTGGCAAGGGCGGCGCCGTGGTGAACTCGAGTTGCAGTTGCCCGTCTGCACCGCGCTTGGCGCCGACCATGTCGTGCGCAGCGCGGCGGAAGATTTGCGTGCGGCGCTCATCGGCGTTGCGCGTCTGATGGGCGTTGAGCTGATCGCGCAGAGATTGGACGAGTTGATTCCGGCCGTCGAGACGGCTTTCCAGCGCGGCGATCTCGATCCGCAGATGGCGGATGATCTGCTCGCGGCCGGGACGGTTTGGACGCTGAGTGCTCTGGGAGGCGCGCCGCGCGTGCGGCCTCGAATTTCCCCGGTTTTCGGACATGAACGTAAATACCCCTGGCGCGGTCCCCCTGAACCGGCACCTGGTGGCCTCACTCTTGTTGTCCAGGAGATATGGGGATTGAGACGGCCCAGGAAAAGCCACGGATAAGCTGGGGAAAAGCCAGGGATAAGCTCGGGAGAAACCCGGAAAATACGGCAAAATCGCGCGCTTCCGGGCAGTTTCCGGGCCGTCCGGCGACGTGTCTAGTTCGATTGCCCCGACAGTTTTTGCCGCACTTGTTCCCGGATGGCCGGCAATTCCAGCCTCAGCCCGGCAAAGAACCGGTCCAGTTCCGCCGCCGTCGGCTCGGTGGGGTTCAACTGATCGTCCAACGACGTCAAAAAGAGAATGTACGCCTTCTGGATTTCGAGCAGCCGGGGCGCCAACGTGTTCAGCCCCAGTTTCCGCGCGACGGCGAAATAGACCGCCCGATCCTGCTCCGAGAGCTTGCCGTCGGCGGTGCGCTCCTTGTGATTCAAGTCCGTGATCTCGCCCGCCTCGGTGAGGATATCCTCGAACCGCTGCAACTCCTCATCGGTGCAGACCGTTTGAAAAATGCGCGCATAAACTTGAAGCACCCAGGCGCCCTTCTCGCCGTCCCGCGCCGACACGCCGCCGAGATCGCCGAACATCCGGGCGACACGTTCCGCCGAGTCCATCGTCGCGGTCGATTGCGCCACCGCCCCGGGCACGGCGACGGCGAGCGTTATGAATACGGCAAGCGCCGTCAGAAATCTGATACCGTTTCCCTCAAGACAATGCTTGATTGCTGCCGCACAAGAGCAGCAATTTTTACGAGCGGCGCAGTCTAGAACAATTGTTGTCGCAGGTCTCCCCCTCGCCTAGGCTTTGAGGACAAGGGAGGAACACAATAATGTCATCGAAGAATCCGGCCATCGGCATCCCGGCGTTCGCGACATCGGCAGACGGCGACCGATTGCTGGCGCGGTTGCAAGAGCTTGTGCCGGCGTTGCGCGAACGCGGCCAGGCCGCCGAGGAGGCCGGGCGCCTGCCCGAGGCGACCATCGACGACCTCAAAACCATGGACGCGTTCCGCGCCGTGGTGCCCACACGCTACGGCGGCATGGAACTGCCCTTCCCCTACATCCCGCAGATCTTCCGCCTCCTGGGGCGGGGCTGCACCTCGACCGCGTGGTGCATGGGCTTTCTCATCTATCACAATTTCCAGTTCGCCCATTTCCCCGCCGACGCGCAGGACGAAGTGTGGGGCGGGCGCGGCTATACCATGGCGCCGGGCCAGGTCATGCCGAGCGGCAAGGCCGTCGCCGTCGACGGCGGCTACCGGTTGAGCGGACGCTGGGGCTATGCCACCGGCATCCTGCACGGCGATTGGATGCTGTTGAGCGCGCCGGTGGAGAAAGACGGCGAGACCTTGCCGGTGCAGCGTTTCTACGTGCCTGTCGAGGAATTCGAGATTTTGGACACCTGGCACGTCTCGGGGATGAAGGCGACGGGCAGCAAGGACGTGACCCTCGATGACGCCTTCGTGCCCGCGCACCGCACCATCACCGTCGAGGCGCTGCGCGAACGCACCGGGCCGGGCCTCGCCGTCAATGACAGGCCGCTGTGGCGGGTGCCGCTGCTCACCTTCATGGTGTTCGGCGCGGTCGGGCCCATGGTCGGCGCGGCGGAGGCCATGCTTGAGTTGGTCGGTGACAGCCTCAAGACCAAGATCGGCGCCTATTCCGGCGACAAGCAGCAGGGCCTGATGAGCCAGCGCATGCGCGTGGCACGGTTGCGCATGGAATTGGCGGCGACCATCGGCCTTTGGGAACAGACCATCGCCCGCATCTGGGCCGAGGTGACGGCGGGCACCACGCCTAGCCGCGAAACCCGCATCGAGGCGCGCATGGTGGTCTCTCACGTCGCGGCCAAATGCGCCGCCATCGTCGAGGAACTGGCCATCGCCGCCGGATCGCGCGGCACCTATCTCGCCTCGCCCGTTCAGCGCTTCCGCCGCGACGCGGGCAGCCTCGCCACCCATGCCCTGTTCGAATACGACCACGTCGCCAATCTGTTCGGCGGCACGTTATTGGATGTAGAGTTGCCGAAGGATGCGATGATTTAAGGTAATCGCCGGGGTGGACCGCCCGCGCGAGGTAGCGAAGTAGCGGGTAGCTTAGAATCTTGAGAGTTAGCCAAAAGCTGATTTCTGGGGTAACGATTCGCCAAGATTTCCGCGAAAGTTGTCGTTTCGTTTTGTTCGAAAACGATGATGCGAATTGGCCGTACTCCACGGAGGGCGGTACTGCTTTTGTCGTCAATGCTCGCGGAAAATTCTTTGGGATAACTTGTAAGCACGCCTTCGGTAGCTTCAATTGGCGCCAAATTATCATTACCGATAAAAAACATGGACGCCAGATAGCGGGGTTGAATTCGATTTACTATCCCACAGAGCCGATTAATTCGTCGGTCGGTTCCGATATTATGGATGTCGTTGCAATTTCGTTTAACGACGACGTTGGCGCAGCGTTCTTCCAAGATTCGGCATATATCGTCGATCCTGAAACCGTCGGAAGCAGTTCGAAAAACGACCAGCTATTCGTTTACGGCGCACTTAGGGATTCTAGCACAATCGGTAACAGTGATATCGCTCCAAATTTTGCGCTGTTAGAGTTTGCCGATTTTGGCCCTTACACGCCTGATCCAGTTTTAAGAACTGCGAAAGCAAAATTTGAAAACCCCGAATTCTCGAACTTAAACGGGATCAGTGGCTCGCCGGTTTTCAACTATACGTCGAGAAAACTCTGTGGCATGGCCATTAGAGGCGGCATGAATAAAAACGCAGCAGATCTATATTACGTTGACTTCTCCGACATAAACGAGCTGCTCTTCGCCATTATAAATGGGACATTGAGAACCAGTTACGCAAAGACCATCGCGCAACCCAATCTTTTGCCCAAATAGATATCTCAATAATTTCCCAGTCAGAACTTTACCTGGTCTCCACCTTTGAGTTGCATACGGCTGCATGATTCTGCGGAGTGGTTCCTCTTACGACAACCATCCGACGACTCCCGGACCTCAGCAATTCGATCGGTCCATCTAAGAGACAACCCTTCCCCCTGCGGAAAAAATACGACCTATACTATTATTTCCCGAGTGGCATGATAGCCAACGGTAAATACTTTTCTGGAGGAAATGTAATGTCAGAACGACGGCATGATTGTCCTTTTAAGGACAACGGCGAGGAAGAGGAAGAAATCCATGTTTATCATTTCATAGACCCTGGAAAACTCAAACAATGCCCGGTTTGTGGCGCAGCGTACTTTGAGGGCAATACGCCTGTATGCCAACGAGAAGGTGGGGGAGCAACAAATGAATAACAGGGATATCGGAACAGCGATAAAACCAGATCCGTCGAAGATCGCTAGCGCAATACATGATTTTCTAACCGAAGATATAAAGTCCGCAGGGAAACAAACTCACGATCTTGGTCGTTTTTTGTTTGGAGTATCGACTGGAACTATTGGACTTTTTGTTGCGTTAAAACGCCTCGGCAACCAACCGCTTTCGGAGCAAGATATCTTTCCCATTTCGTGTTTTGTTATTAGTTTACTCGTCGCTCTGTATTTAGGGATACCTAAGACTCATAAAATTGGAGCTAATACAGACATTGTTGGGCACTATCGCTCTGCTATCAGTCAAGCAAGCATACTGAGTGTTGTCTGGTTAGTCGGTTGGCTGCTTGGCTCTGGCTCTATGCTTCTTCGAGTTTTTAACTAAAGAAGTACCTCCCTAAAACTTCACCTGATCCCCGCCCTTGAGTTGTAGGCGCTTGCGCGCCTCGGCGGGGGTGGCGACCTCCAGCGACAGATCCTCGACGATGCGGCGAATCTTGGCCACCTGTTCGGCGTTGGATTTCGCCATCTCGCCCTTGCCGATATAGAGGCTGTCCTCCAGCCCGACGCGGACATTGCCGCCGAGGATGGCGCCGGTGGTGGTGAAGCTCATCTGGTGGCGGCCCGCGGCGAGGATCGACCATTCGTAGTTCTCTTCGCCGAACAGCTTGTTGGCCATGCGCCGCATGTGCATGAGGTTCTCGATGTCGGCGCCGATGCCGCCCAAGATGCCGAAAATGGTCTGCACGAAAAAGGGCGGCTTCACCAGGCCGCGGTCCATGAAGTGCGCCAGGTTATACAAGTGCCCCATGTCGTAGCATTCGAACTCGAAGCGCACGCCGTGGCCCTCGCCCAATTCCTTGAGCACCCATTCGATATCCTTGAAGGTGTTGCGGAAGATGAAGTCGCGGGTCATCTCCAGCGCTTTCGGCTCCCACTCGTACTTCCAGTCGAACGGCTTGTCGAGAATGGGGAACAGGCCGAAGTTCATGGAGCCCATGTTGAGGGACGTCATCTCCGGGCTGGCATGCAGCGCCGCGGCGCAGCGTTCCTCCAGCGTCATGCCGTGACCGCCGCCGGTGGTGATGTTGACCACCGCGTCGGTGGATTGCTTGATGCGCGGCAGGAATTCCATGAACACCGCCGGGTCCGGCGTCGGCGAGCCGTCCTCCGGGTTTCGGGCGTGCAGATGCAGGATGGAGGCGCCGGCCTCGGCCGCACCGATGGCTTGTTCCGCGATCTCCGACGGCGTCAGCGGCAGATATTCCGACATGGTCGGGGTGTGGATGGAGCCGGTAACGGCGCAGGTGATGATAACGCTTTTGGCCATGAGAGCCTCCCTTGTTTGGTCTTCTATTCGTTGTCGTTTCTAATCTTACCCCCCACCCTAACCCTCCCCCTCAAGGGGGGAGGGAAGCACGGCGGCGATACCACGTCCCCTCTCCCCTGGAGGGAGAGGGACAGGGAGAGGGGGAAAAATCACTTACCGCATAGCATTCCTTACTCGTCGAAGATGGCGACGGCGCGGGTCCAGCCCGCCGACGCGCCCCTGATCTTCACCGGGAAACAGGCGATCTGAAACCCGTCACCCGGCAGTTGTTCGAGATTGTGCAGCTTCTCCAGATGACAGTAACCGATCTCGCGGCCCGCCTTGTGCCCTTCCCAGATGAGATCGGCATTCTTGGTTTCGGCATACTTGTCTTTGGTATGGACGAAGGGGGCGTCCCAGCTCCAGGCATCGGTGCCGGTGACGCGGACGCCGCGCTCCAACAAATAGAGCGTCGCGTCGCGCCCCATGCCGCAGCCGGACGCCACATAGTGATCGGTGCCGTACGCCTTCCCCGCCGCCGTGTTGACCACGACGATGTCGAGAGGTTTGAGGTCGTGGCCGATACGCATCAGTTCGGCTTCGACGTCATCCGGCGTGACCACATAGCCGTCCTCGAGCGCGGTGAAGTCCAATTTGACGCCGGGGTTGAAGCACCAGTCGAGCGGCACCTCGTCGATGGTGATGGCGCGCTCGCCCTTGTTCATGGTCGAGTGGAAGTGATAGGGGGCATCAAGGTGAGTGCCGTTGTGGGTCATCAGCCGGATCCATTCCATGGCCCAGCCTTGCCCCTCCGGCAAATCCTCCTCCTTGAGCCCCGGAAAGAACTTCACCACATCGGACGCGGTGTCTTCGTGGGTCAGGTATTCGATCCGGGGTTCGTACCCGGGCGGGTCCGACACCACATCGTTCTCCAAATGCATGGAGATGTCGACGATCCTGCGCCCCATCTTGCGCGCCGTTACTTAATTGCTTGCGGGTTCAGCGGCGAGCCGGTGCCCTTGGGGATCACCAGCGGCGGCGCGGCCAGCATGAATTCGTAAACACCGTCGGCGGCGCAGTCGGCGACCAATTCGCGCAGATACCAGATCTCGCCGTGGACGATGCCGATATAGGGGATGGTCACCTGGTGCCAGGGCTGGAAGATGCCGGGCACGGTGTGGTTGGGCCGCACCTCGATGCCCCAGGTGTCGGAGCAGATGCCCGAGATTTGTTTGGCGTGAATCCAATCGACGGTTTCAAAGGCGAGACCCGGCGCGTCGCCGGCGGCGTAACCGCCCCACTCGCCCTTCTCCAGACAGTCGGCCATCTGACCCGTGTTGATGAGGACGAAGTCGCCGCGCCGCACTTCGACGCCCTGCTTCTCGGCGCAGGCGTCCAGCTCCTCGCAGGTGATGCCGTAGCCGTCGGGCAAGCGCTTGCGGCGGTGGTACTTGGCGATGTCCAACAGGACGCCACGGCCGACCATCTTGTTGGCGAAATGCTCGATGCCGTTCTTGTGGGCGCCGCGGCTGTCCACCAGCTTGGCGTCGTAGCCGTTCCACATTTTCTCTTCGGTGAAGACATGCGCCAGCGCATCCCATTGGGTCGCGGTCTGGGTCGGCAGATTGATGAAGTCGTCGGCCCAGCGCAGGCCGTAGGGCTCGTCCTGCACACCGGCAATGGCGTCTGTACCGGTCGCCAGCATGTGGTGCATGGTGTTCCAGCGCCCGCCCCAGATGCCCTTCTGCGGGCCGTTCTCGTCGAGCTCCAGGCCGAGGCGGAAGACCTTGCCCTTCTTGACGAGCTTGGCGGCGTTCACGATGTCTTCGGGCTTGATGTAGTTGAGCACGCCGAGCTGATCGTTCTTGCCCCACTTGCCCCAGTTGGACAGCTGCTTGCCCTTCTTGATGATGTCGGCCTGAGAGAGACGCTTGCCCTTCGGCTTGCCGGAGAATTTGACGGCCGCCGTTTTCTTGGCTGTTTTCCGGGCCGTTCTCGGCGCCGTTTTCCGGGCGGGGGATTTCGCTTTTTTGAGAGCGGTTTTGGGTTTGGTTTTCTTGGCAGCGGGCTTCTTCGCTGCGGGCTTGCGCGCCATATCGGCCTCCCTTGTCACTACGAACGTTTGTTTGCAGTACCCTTCGGGGCACCGCGTTGGCCGACATTCTTATATAGCGCGCCCGGGATGTCCATGCGCAGTCTATGCCGGGGACGTCCTCTACAAGGCTGGCACGAAAAAACTCGCCCTGAAACGAATTCGCCCGCAGGGCCGGTCCGACCGAAATTCGGCCGTCGTGCCGTGCGGGCTCCTTCGCAGTCTTTAAACTGAGTAGGTCTTAGGCGGTGTTACTTCTTCGCCGTGCGGCGACGGGCCGGCGCTTTCCTGGCGGCAGGCTTCCGCGCTGTCGTCTTCTTCGCCGTGGTCTTCTTGGCGGTGGATTTTCTTGCTGTAGTTTTCCTGGCCGTCGTCTTACGAGCCGTGGTCTTCTTGGCCGCAGGCTTCCGTGCTGTCGTCTTCCTGGCTGTCGTCTTACGAGCCGTTGTTTTCTTGGCAGCAGGCTTTTTCTTCGCCGTCGTCTTGCGGGCCGTGGTCTTCTTGGCCGCAGGCTTACGAGCCGTCGTCTTGCGCGCCGTGGTTTTCCTGGCCGTCGTTTTCTTGGCAGTAGATTTCCGCGCCGTCGTCTTACGAGCAGCAGGCTTCCGCGCTGTCGTTTTCTTGGCGGTGGTTTTGCGGGCGGTGGTTTTGCGGGCCGTCGTCTTCCGGGCGGCGGGCTTCTTCTTTGCCGCCGTCTTGCGTGCGGCGGGCTTCTTCGCCGTCGTCTTGCGGGCCGTCGTCTTCTTGGCGGCAGGCTTCTTCTTTGCCGCCGTCTTCCTCGCCGTGGTTTTCTTCGCTGCGGGTTTGGTCGCCATGTCGGTCTCCTTGCTACACGGGCGTCGTGACGTGAAAACGTTCCTCACGCAACACGTCGGTGGACATTCATAATATATAACGGACAACGAAGTCTATCTATAGCGTGTATCCGAAATCATTTTTGAGCACAAAATATATGTCGGCCAAAAATCCAAATAGGGAGTCATGTACAAGGTGTTTATCGAGCGCTTATGAACTGACAGGACGGATGGCGCCCGGTATAACGTCCATCGGATTCCCGCTTCTTTATTTGCACCGAGAAAAAACACGACGGGGATTTCTATGGGGAGCGAAAAAGTCTCATCGACATGACCGACTGGCCCACCACAAATTGGATTGATCAACCGTTGGCCGACATCGCCGCCGCATTTCGCGACGGCCGATTGCAGGCAACCGACCTGGCCGACGACGCCATCGCCCGGCACGATCGTTGGGACGACAGACTCAAAGCCTATAAGCATTGGGATCCCGACCTGATCCGCAAGCAGGCGTCGGCAGCCGCGCAAGCCTTTGCCGTCGGCGCCGACCTCGGACCGCTGCAGGGCGTGCCCGTTTCCGTGAAAGACATCTTTGGTGTCGACGGGCACCCGACCTTCGCCGGCAGCCCGCGCGCCCTGCCCGCCGTCTATGAGGCCGACGGCCCGTTGGTCGATGAAGTGCGCAACCAGCTCGGCGTCTTTTCCGGCAAGACCCACACCGTGGAGTTCGCCTATGGCGGGCTCGGCACCAACATCCATTGGGGCGCGCCGTGGAATCCCTGGGACGCCGACACCCATCGTATTCCCGGCGGCTCCAGCGCCGGCGCCGGCGTCAGCCTGATCGAAGGCTCGGCGCTGATGGCCTTCGGCACCGATACGGGCGGCAGCGTCCGTATCCCGGCGAGCGTCACCGGCACCGTCGGCCTCAAGACCAGTAAGGATCGCTGGCCGACAGAGGGCATCGTGCCGTTGAGCACCACCTATGATACGCCGGGCATCCTGACCCGCACCGTCGCCGACGCGGCGTACGGATTCTGGTCCCTCGATACGCTGTGCGACACGCGGCCCGAGGCCGCCGACCTGCGCGGCGTGCGCATCGGTATCACCGGCGACTATTTCTGGAACAATGTCCAGGACGACATCGCCGAAAGCGTACAAAAAGCCATCGCCGAATTGGAGAAGGCGGGCGCCACCCTTGTTTCGGTCTCGCTCGCCGAAGCGCAGGCGGCTATCGACAAGCTTTCCATGGGTGCCGTGGTCGCCGCCGAAGGTTACGCCCACCTCACCAAGGAATTGCCCGGCTGGTTCGACAGCCTGCAGCCCGCGGTGAAAACCCGCATGGCCCTCGGCAACCAGGTGTCGGCAATCGAATACCTGACGGCGCGGCGCGATCTTGCCCGCCTGGCGGCGAGTGCCCAACAGTCTTTGGAAACGGTCGACGTGCTCGCCGTGCCGACGGTGCCGATCACCCCCACCCCCGTCGCCGACGTGAACGACGACCTGGAAACCTACAAAAGCCGAAATCTGGCGACGCTCAGCAACACCACGGTGATCAATCAGATGGAGCTATGCGCCCTCACCATGCCCGTCGGTCTCGACAAGGCGGGCATGCCCGTGGGTCTGCAATTGGTGGCACGTCCCTGGACGGAAGAGCGCCTGTTGTCGGTCGGCATTGCCGCGGAGAATGTTTTAGGGACACGCGCCCAGCGGTTGGGCACCCCGCCGCTCGGCGGATAAACGGTTACATTTAGATCAGCAATCAAAGAAGAAAATTGGCCAGAAATTTGGGGAGTAGAGAGATGAAAGTTGGCGTTGTCGGATTGGGCATCATGGGAGGCGCGTTCTCGCGCAACCTGCTGGACAGCGGTTTCGAAGTCAGCGGCTACGACATCGTGCAGAAGAACATGATGGCGCTGCAGAAAGCGGGCGGACATCCGGCGGCCTCGCCCCGCGACGTCGCCAAGCACGCCGACGTGCTGATCACGTCGCTGCCGAGCATCGCCGCCTTTCATGAGGTCATGGCGGGCAAAAACGGCATCGCGGCCGCCAATAAGAAAGGCCTCATCGTCGTCGAAGCGAGCACCCTGCCCCTCGACGACAAAAAGAAAGGCCATGACGTGCTGGCGGAAAGCGGCGCCACGTTGCTCGACTGCCCCATCAGCGGCACCGGCTCGCAGGCCAAAACGCGCGATCTCGCCGTCTACGCAAGCGGTAAGAAGTCGGCCTACAAAAAAGCCGTCCCCGCGCTCGAAGGATTTGCCCGCGCACATTACTACGTCGGCCCCTTCGGCCACGGCAGCAAAATGAAATTCGTCGCCAACCATCTGGTGCACATCCACAACGTCGCCTCGGCCGAAGCGATGGTGCTGGGCATGAAGGCGGGGCTCGATCCGCACGTGATCCTCGAAGTGATCAAGGACGGCGCCGGCAATTCGAAAGTGTTCGAACTGCGCGCGCCGATGATGGCGGACAACGATTACAACAAGGCGACCATGAAGATCGACGTGTGGCAGAAGGACATGAAGGTCATCGGCGAATTCGCCGCCGCGGTTGGGGCGCCGACGCCGGTATTTCAAGCCTGCATTCCCATGTACATCGCCGCCCTCGCCCAAGGTCTCGACAAGAAAGACACCGCCGCGGTGTGCGCCGTTCTCGAGGAAATGGCTGGGCTCGAGCGGGATTAGAGAGAGGTCATGGAAACACTCAAGGACCGCCTGCCCTATTCGCCCATCGTCGACCGGCCGCCGCTGAAACTGCCGGGCGGCGCCCGCATGGCGGTATGGACCATCGTCAACGTGGAGGAATGGGACGCCACCAAACCCATGCCGCGCACCGTGCTGCCACCTCCCATGGGGCAGCCTTTGCTGCCGGACCTGCCCAACTGGGCCTGGCACGAGTACGGCAACCGCGTCGGCTTCTGGCGTATCCGCGACATGCTGAAAGGTCAGGGCGTCAAGGCGACCTTTGCCACCAACGGCGTGGTGCTGGAAAACTACCGCCCCATCGCCGACGCCGCCCTCGAGGACGGCTGGGAGTTCATGGGCCACGGCTATATCCAAGGCCCCATGCATCGGGTCGACGATCAGAAGGACGCCATCGAGCGTACCGTGCAAGCCATCAAGGACTTCGCCGGCAAACCGCCGCGCGGCTGGGAAAGCCCGGGACTCACCGAAACCATGGAGACCATCGACTTCTTGGCTGAAGCCGGCATCGAATACGTCGCCGACTGGATCCTCGACGATCAGCCGGTGGAAATCGCCACCCGTTCAGGCCCCATCTATTCCGTGCCCTACACGGTGGAAACCAACGACATCACCACCTTCGCGCTGCAACATCATTCATCGGAGGAGTTCCTCAAACGCGGCAAGGATCAGTTCGACCAGCTCTACGAGGACAGCGCCGAGTCGGCACGGGTGATGGCGATCAGCCTGCACACCTATATCTCCGGCGTACCGCACCGCATCAAATACGTGAAGCAATTGTATGAGCATATCCGGCAGAAGCCGGATGTGGTGATCTGGACCGGCGAAGAGGTCCTCGACTGGTACAAAGGCGCCCGCACCTAGAAGCACATAGAAGGGAGGACCAACATGGCCATCCAACGCTTCAACCCGGATACCGTCTACAAACCCAATCGCGGCATCTATACCCAGGTGATCAAGGCGGGCGGCACCCAAGTCCACGTGGCTGGGATCGTGCCTTGGACCACCGAGTGCGAGTTGGTCGGCAAGGACGATATGGCGGCGCAGGTTGGCCAGGTACTGGCCAATATAGAGAACGCGCTGGCTGCCGCGGGCGCGGAACGGTCCGACGTCGTACGCATCACCACCTACACGACGAATATCGACAGCTATATCGCGGAGGGCGCACCGGTATTGATCAAATTCTTCGGCAACGCCAAACCGGTCTCGACCACGGTCGAGGTCTCCCGCCTGGTGCATCCCGACTGGCTGGTCGAAATCGAAGCAACCGCGGTGATCGACGGATAAATTCCACCGTTCCGCCAACCCTTCCACGCACTGGAGCGTACGTGCATTGAACAGGCGGAGGGGTTTCGCTAGCCTCCGGTCTCCATTTTGAGAAGACGCGTTCACCAAGGAAGAAGCAATAGAGATGATCGAATTTTATACTTGGTTCACCCCCAATGGCCGCAAGGTGGCCATCATGCTCGAGGAAACGGGTCTCGACTATACAGTCCACCCGATCAACATCGGCAAGGGCGAACAGCACGCCCCCGAATTCCTGAAAGTTAGCCCCAACAACCGCATCCCCGCCATCGTCGATACGGACAACAACCTGTCCATTTTCGAGTCCGGCGCGATCCTGCTGTATCTCGCCGAGAAAACCGGCAAGTTCGCCCTCACCGATCCCATCGGCAAATGGAAGATGATGGAATGGCTGATGTGGCAGATGGGCGGACCGGGCCCGATGCTGGGCCAGGTGCATCACTTCACCCATTACAACAAGGGGAAGTCGGACTACGCCGAGGAGCGCTACCTCAATGAAGGCAAGCGGCTCTACAACGTCCTGAACACCCAGTTGGAAGGCAAGGACTATATCGTCGGTGATTACACCATCGTAGATATGGCCATGTGGCCCTGGGCCGCGCGCCATAACTGGCAAACCATCGATCTCAATGACTATCCCAACGTCAAGCGCTGGTACATGACCATGCTCGACCGGCCGGCGGTGCAACGCGCCTGGAACGTGCCCGAGAACGACCAGCCCTTACCAATTCCGGAATAGGCCAATCCCGGAATAAAATCAAAAGCCATCACCCACAGGAGGAGAAACGACATGCCCGCATATTGGGTCGCCCGATCGAAGATCAACAATCCCGAGAACTACCGGAAATACACGGACCTGGTTCCCGATATCCTCAAGAAATACGGCGGCAAGGCCCTGTCGCGCGGCGGCAAGTACCAGATCATGGAAGGGCCGGAATACTTCGAGCGCTTCGTGGTAATCGAGTTCCCGACCATGGAAGACGCTATCGCCTGCTTCGAATCCGAGGAATATCAAGCCGCGGCGGCCCATCGCCGTGACGGGTCGGGCGAAGTCGAAAACGTCATCATGGACGGCACCCCCGGCATGGGGAACAACTAACCGCTCGTGGTGCTACCTACCTGCGGGGGCGGGCCGCACATTCATTTTTTCGTCAAATTACCCAACTCTTATAAAAGAGTGGGTTGCCATCGCAAACCCGCCGTGCGACGGTACCAACAATAAAAATACGGCAATTAAACAGGGAAGTCTGGAAGCATGAACGACGGAGCCTCGGTTCCGGTGTCGCCAATCGATACGGTCATCGGCACCTTCTGTAAATTCCTGAACATCTTGTCGGCTGCATGGCTGCTGGCGATCGCTATTCTCATTTTGTGCGACGTCATCGGCCGCGAGGCGTTTGGAACGCCGGTCTACGGGACGAACGAGGTCGTCTCGAACTCGGTGCTCTCCATTTTGTTTCTTCAGCTGCCGCTATCCATCTTCAACCGGAATTCGCTGAGAACCACCTTCGTCTACCAGAAGGCAGGCTTGCGGGGCCGTAGTCTGATCGATTCGGGCTCCTATATTCTGGCCGCACTTCTCTTCCTGGTGATCGCCTATGGCAGCTGGCCGAACATGATCGAAGCCTGGGCCATACGCGAAGCCGAGGGGTCCGGGATCATCACTATTCCCGTCTATCCCATCCGTACCCTGGTCGTTTTTGTCGGCGCCGTCGGGGTCATCGTCTGTTCTTACCTCGCCTATCAATCCTTGCGCCGGCCTCAGCTGCTGGCCGACGACTGACCGCCCACCGGATAACAAATCTGCATAAGGGCAGGTCTCGGAACGCAGCGGAGTGACACCATGGAATTAGATCAAAATACCGTTCTGATCGGAATGTTGGTGCTGATGTTCATCGGCATTCTGATCGGCATTCACATTGGGTTCGCGTTCGGCATCACCGCGTTCCTCGGCAACGTCATCCTGTTCGGCGGCATCGACGGCGACTGGGATATCGGCCTGAATATCGCGCTGCGAGGGACCGGCAGCGTTGCCTATGAATATCTGCGAAGCGAGGTGTTCGCGGCCATCCCGCTTTTCATGTTGCTGGGGGATTTCGTCAATAAATCGGGATCGGCGCGCGATCTCTATAACCTGATCAACCACGCCCTGAAAGCCATCCCCGGCCGCCTCGCGGTCGCCACCGTCGCCGGCAACGCGGTGTTTGCCGCGGTCACGGGTGTCAGCATCGCCGCCGCCGCGACCTTCAGCCGGATCGCCTATCCGCAGATGCGGCACTTCGGATACAACAAGACCTTTGCTCTGGGCTCCGTCGCCGGCAGCGCCTGTCTCGGCATGATCATACCGCCGAGCGTCCTGTTGATCGTGTGGGGCATCGTCACCGAAAAATCCATTGCCCAGCTGTTCATCGCGGGCGCCATTCCCGGCCTGATCCTGGCGCTTCTGTTCATGATCATGATCACCATCGTTGCCAGAGCGAAACCCGAGATGGCACCGCTGCTGCCGGAAGGCGCCGACGATACCAAGATGACGCGCGAGGAGTTGGCGAGCGGCTTGGGCATTGCCATCCTGATCCTCGTGGTCCTGGGCGGTATTTGGGGCGGCTTGTTCACCCCCACCGAGGCCGGGGGCGTGGGCGCCGCATGCGCCATGGTTATTGCCTTTATGAAGGGCCTGCGTGGCCGGCAGCTGGCCGCCGCCATCGTCGATTCGGGCAAGGCCGCCGCACCGGTCATGTTCCTTCTGTTGACCGCCGCCATGTATGCCAAGTTCATGGAAGCGGCGGGCATGTCCGAGCTGATCAAGGAAACCTTCGAGGCCTATAATCTCGGCAACGTCGGAATCATACTCGTCATCATTGGCATCTGGCTGGTCCTCGGTATGATCCTCGATTCCATCTCGATCATCCTGATCACGGTGCCGATCTTTGCGCCGCTGACGGAACCGTTCTTCGATCCCATCGCCTTCGGCATCTTCGGCATTCTTGCCATCGAGGCCGGCCTGCTGACCCCGCCTTTCGGCCTCTTGGTCTATACGGTCAAAGGCACGGTGGAGGACGCGTCGGTCACGCTGGCGGAGATTTTCAAGGGCTCCGTCCCCTACTGGATTCTGATGCTGATCGTTATGCTGTGTATCTGGTGGATGCCGGAAATCGCCACCTGGCTGCCCTCAAAAATGATATGAGGACGGTAACAAATTGGCGAAAATAAGGGAAAAATCCCATCGGGAGTTGGCTGTATCAGCTTAGTCTTGTATAAGTGTGTTCATAAGTAGTTGGTGCAGAAAAACGCACCAGGAGGCCATTTTTCCACTCACAGTCTGGGAGGTATAGACGGTGAAAAATCTAAAAACCAAACTAGCCGCGGGTATCGCGGCAGCGGCAATCCTTGCCGTGGGCGGCGCGGTCGATGCCGCGTCCATCAAAGGCAATAAGATCACCTTGCGGATCGGTTCGGGCCATGCCCCGAACATCCAATACGTGACCCAAATGACCAAACACTTCGTGCCCGCCGTCGAAAAGCGGGTGAAGGCCGAAACCAAATACGAACTGAATTTCCGTGAACACTACACCGGTACGGTGGTGAACGTGTTCGACACGCTGGAAGGCGTGCAGGACGGACGCCTCGACATCGGCGGCTGGTGCGTCTGCTTCGACGACGACAAAGCCATGGCGATGAACCTGACCTATTACGTCCCGTTCGGCATTCCCAACGCCATCACCAACGGTCACGTGATGCGCGCCATGGTCGACGAATATCCCGAGCTCTATAAGGATTACGAGGGGCGCTATAACCAGAAGCTGATCGGTATCTCCAGCTTCAACAACTACGGTCTGTTCACCGGCTTTGACTGGGAGAAGTTTGAGGACCTGAAAGGCCGCAAGATCCTGGCCGCGGGCCCGAACCTGCCGTGGGTCAAGGGTGGTGTGCCGGTGCGCACGGCGATCCCCAAGGCCGCTCAGCAGATGCAGACCGGCGTCGGCGAAGGCATCGTCCTGTTCCCCGACACCGACTTCAAACTGAAGCTGCATGAAACGGTGAAGACCCCGGTCTATACGATCACCGATTTCGGCGCCATCGTGCAGAACTCTCTGACCATGAACCTCGACGCTCGCAAAAAGCTTCCGCCGGAAGTCGTGAAGATCATCGACGAAGTCGCCCGTGACACCGAGGAAGTTACCTTTGCAGCGGCGCAGCGGGACCATGAATGGGGTCTTGAGCAGCTCGAAAAGGCAGGCACCAAGATCAAACGGATCGACGCCGAAGCCAAGCGCCTTTGGGCCCTCCAGCTCAAGGATTGGCCGAACGAGCGCGCTCAATTCGTGAAAGAGAAAAAGGGCATCGACATGCCCACGATCATGAAGGCCTACATCAAGAAATCCGAAGAAACGGGTCACAAGTTCCCGATCGACTACCCGATCAACTAAGACCCAGGATTTCGCAGATTTCCGCAGGGCGGCCGGGCAACTGGCCGCCCTATTTCTTTTTGATACAAATCAATGCGCCTTGGCTGCTTGCCGGGCCATAATTCAGAGTTATGATTGATGGGAAAGAAGCATATTGGGAGGCAAAAATGCCCGATTCGTCAGCGCCCACAGATCCCATCAACGAGCGTATCGCCCGGTTCAAGGAACTCACGCCCAGCCCGCAGGCCTTCGTCGACACGCGCCTGCCGGAGCATATGCGCGACATCTACAATGTCATCGGCCATGGGGTCACCGAGGACCCGTCGCTGAATCCGGCAATCACGGACGCACAGGATTTCAATCTGACCTATATCGGTGCGGAGCCCGGCAAAGGCGCCGCCCTGCACGATCATCCGACCGTCGAAGTGTTCGTCCCGATGACCGGGCGGTGGAAGATTCTATGGGGCGAAGACGGCGAAGAGATCGAGCTTGGCCCGTTCGACGTGATCTCGGTTCCCCCCGGCGTCATGCGCGGCTTCCGCAATATAAGCGACGAACACGCGTTCATGATGGCGATCCTGGGTGGCAGCAATTCCGGCAAGGTCACCTGGGCCAAAAAGGTGCTCGACGAAGCCGAGAGGTCGGGCCTCAAACTCGACGCCGACGGCAACATTGTCGAACTAGCAGATTGAGTGGAGAAGATAAGATGCCTTTGGATCAGATGGATCACTATTCGATCCGCACGACAAAGCTGGATGAAACCAAGGACTTCTATGAGCGGGTACTCGGCCTCAAGAACGGCGCCCGTCCACCGCTCAATTTCCCGGGCTATTGGCTCTATATCGGCGATCGCCCGGTTATCCATCTGATCGGCATCGACGAGAACGATCCGAGCGGCCTTATCGAGTATCTCGGCGACGTCGATACCGACAAGCTCGAGGGATCGGGCGCGGTCGATCATTTGGCGTTCCGCGCCAGCAAGGCCGACGAGATGAAACAGAAGCTCGAGAAGATGGGTATTTCGTTCCGTGAACGGGAAATCCCGGAGTTGGATTTGCGTCAGATGTTCCTGGAAGATCCGAACAACGTCACGATCGAAATCAATTATTACGGATTGGCCAAAGAAGGCGCGAAAGCCGCTTAAGCGCCGAGATAATATTCCCGGATCATTTCGTTGTTGCGGAGCGCATCGGCGCTTTCGCCTTCGAACTCGATATGACCGTGCACGATGATGTAACCACGGTCGGCGATTTTGATCGCCTGGTTGAAGTTTTGCTCCGCCATCAGCACCGTCAGATTACGCTCGTCCTTGAGCTCCTTGATCTTAGCGATCATGCGGCTGACCAGGATCGGCGCCAACCCCACGGACGGCTCATCTACCAACAGCACGCGCGGTTCGGACATCAAGGCACGCGCGACCGCCACCATCTGCTGCTCGCCGCCGCTCATGGAACCGGCAAGCTGACCAGCGCGTTCGCGTAGCCGCGGAAAGGCGGTGTAGACGAACTCCAGGTTCTCTTCGATGCGGGCCCGCGCCGCCTTGCGGTAGGCGCCGAGCATCAGGTTTTCTTCCACCGACAGGGCGGGGAACAAGCGCCGCCCTTCGGGTACCAGGGCGATACCCAGATCGACGATCTCTTCCGGCGACTTGCCGATCAGGTTCACCTGTTGTCCGTCAACGCTCAGGAGGATTTCGCCGCCACTCGGCTGCACGATGCCCGTGATGCATTTGATCAACGTGCTTTTGCCGTTGCCGTTGGAGCCCAGCAACACGACGGTTTCGCCGTCGTTGACGTCCATGGAAACGCCATACAGCACCCGCACCGACCCGTAGCCGGCTTCGACATTCCGGATGGTGAGACTATTCGCCAAGGTACGCGCGCTCCACATCGGGGTTTCGGACGATCTCGTCGGGCAAGCCTTCGGCAATCTTCTTGCCCGCATCGAGAACGACAATCCGCTCGCAGAAGCGCATGACGGCGCGCATGATGTGTTCGATCATGATCACCGCGACACCGCGTTCGTTGAGTTTGAATAGGATATCGAGAATTTCATCGACCTCGGCGCTCGACAGACCGGCCATCGCTTCGTCCGACACCAGAAGCTTCGGTTTGGCGGCCAGTGCGCGGGCCAATTCGAGCTTGCGCATGTCGACCTGAGTGAGGCCGGCGGAGTTATCGTGCGCCCGGTCGGCAAACCCGATGAGTTCGAGAATTTCCATCGCCTGCTCGTCGATATGACGGTGGCCGGTACGGCCCCACGCGGCATATTCCAGCGGCACGCGCAAATTCTCGAGCACCGACATGGACTTGAAGGGTTTGGGAATTTGAAAACTGCGGGCGATGCCAAGTTGCGCACGTTTGAAGGCGGGCATACGCGTAATGTCCTCTCCCTCGAAAACAACCGTGCCCTCGTTATTGAACAAGGCGCCCGAAACGCAGTTGATCATGGTCGTCTTACCCGACCCGTTCGGGCCGATTAGACCAAAGCGTTCATTTTCGTTGACGTGCAGATTGACCGTGTCGAGGGCCACGAATCCGCCGAATCGCTTGGTCAGATCGGTGACCTCGAGAACCCGCCCCGTCATTTCCCGCGCCTCTTCTTCATCACGTCCTGCACCAGTCCGACAATGCCGCGCGGCGCGAGCGCGACGAAGAGGACGAGCACGACGCCGACAATCAGGATGTTAAGTTCAGAGGATACCGTAACCGTGATGATCTGCTGGATCGTGCCGAGCAGCAGCGCACCGATCACGGGGCCGAACCAAACAGCCGTGCCGCCGATCATGGGCATGGCGATGGAATTCACGGCAATCAGCAAATCGAAGGCCGACAGGGGGTTGATGTAGGTGACGAAAAACGGAAACGGCGCGCCGCATACGCCCATCATGGCGCCCATGACCGTGGTGGAGATCAATTTCAGACGCAACGTCGGCACGCCCATGCATTCGGCCGCCGTTTCATCGTCGCGGATTGCGGCCAACCCCTGGCCAATGCGCGAAATACTGAGATAGCGGGAGACCGCCACCGATACCAGGGCAAGGAACAGCATGAGGACGAACAGCATTTCAATATAGCTGTCGAAGAACGCCACCTCGGTCGGCGTGATAACGTAAGCGCCCGTCGATCCGCCGACATACTCCCAGTTGGTGATCAGGGATTCGAACACGATCGCCATGGCCAGCGTCGCGATGGCGAAATAGACGCCACGGAGGCGTAGGGTCAAATACCCGGTTCCCAATCCAATCAATCCGCAGACAACCCCTGCGATGATGATCAGTACGATCAGCGGCGCCTCCAGGAATTGATGGAGAGCGATGGCGGTATAAGCACCGACGGCAAAGAACCCGGCGCTGCCGAAGTTCACGTAGCCGGTAAAGCCGCCAAGGATGTTCCAGGCCACCGCCATGATCAGCGATTGGAGAACGACATAACCGGCAAAGAACAGGAACTGATTCTCGGCCCATTCGGCAAACAGATAGCCGCCAATAAGAATAAGAACCGTGATAATCCAGAAGGGGCTGATCTTCATGCCTGCCTCCCCAGGAGACCGGAGGGACGGAAGGCCAAGGTCAGCAACAAGATACCGAAAGCCACGGTGGGAGCCCAGGAGGGACCTATATATGTTGCCACGAGGCTCTCAGCGAGCCCCAGGATGATAGCCGCGATCAAGGTTCCGGGGATACTGCCCATACCGCCGAGCACCACGATGGCAAAAATCCGGCCGATATAGAGCCGCCCGATGGTCGGCTCGACCGGACCGATCATGATCAACAACGCGCCCGCCAGAGCCGCCGTGGCAATGCCAAGGCCGAACGCGATCTGCTTGATCTTGATGGGATCGGCGCCCATGAGTTGCAACGCCAACCGGTCCTGCGAAACGGCAAGAATGGCGCGCCCGAGAAAGGTCTTCGACAGGAACAGATAGACGCCACCGGTCATGACGACGGCAGCGCAAAACGGCACCAGCATCCGCCAGGGAATGCCCAGCAGACCGATCTCGATCTGTTTGCCGATGTAATCGGTTTCGACCAAACGGTAGTCGACACCGTAGGCCAGAATGAACAAGACCTCGATGATGAACATGAGGCCGAAGAAGAAAGCCAAACCGGCAAGCGATTCACGGCCGGTGCGTTCGAAGGCCGCATAATAGACGCGGTAGACTAGCACCCCGACGACAAAAAACACCGGCATGAGAATAATGCCGGCCAAAACCGGATCGAGACCGAAACCGCCGTTCAGGGCAAATACGAGATAGGACCCGGCCACGATGAAGGCCGGGTGCGCAATATTGACGACGTCGAGCTGTCCAAAGGTAATGGACAAACCGAGCGCAACCGCCGCGTAGAACCCCCCGAGGAGGATACCCGCGGCGACAGCATTCATGAGCAATGATGGATCGATGGACACTGTCGCCGCGAGCTCTCTTTTAGGTCGGTCCCAGTAGGTCGCCGATAGGACCGGTTATTGCTTGTATGGGAACGCGATGGTCCCGGATTTCACCGAGTCCGGCTTCAACACGACGCGCGTACCGGATTTCGAGAACTGATCCAAGTCATTGGGCTGGACCCCCCGGAACTGGACCATCAGAGCGCGCGATTGCGCCCATTCGCCGTTGGCACCGAATTTCACCGGACCGACCACCGTGTTGAAGGTGGTCGCGTGGATGTATTCGGCCAGCTTCGCGTCATCCAGTGACTTGGTGGTTTCCACCGCCTGACCCAGGACCTGCAGATAGGCGTAGGCATAAGGCGGCAGATAATGACCCAAGGGATCGACGCCCTGCCCCGCAGCAGCGGCCTGATACTTCCCTAAGAACTCTTCAACGCCTTCGAATTTGAGAGTCGGTTCCGGCACCCAGAAATCATAGTTGACGATGCCGTTCAGTCCCGGTCCCAAATTCTTCATGATCGAGGCGAACTGCAGCCCGACCATGCCGCCACCGACCAGCTTCGCCTTGAGGCCCAACTCATTGGCCGCCTTGATGATCCCGACGGAGTTCGGCGGATAGGACCCGAAATAGATGATATCCGGATTGGTCGACTGGATGGCGCGAAGAATCGGTGTGAAGTCGGCAGTGGAGGGCGGGAAGCTCTTGTCGTAAACAATGTCCAACCCGTCATTCTGCGCGTTCTTGCGCGCGCCCTTCACGGCGTTCTGTGCGAACTCCGCATCGGCACCGGCAAGGGCAACCGTCTTCAGGCCCTTTTCCTTGGCAAGATCGAAGAAGCCGCGCGACCAGTCAACGGCCGGATCGGGACCCGCGGGCATGATGCCGAAGTAGCGGTTGTACTTGAACTTGGAGTTCACATCGAGACCGAACAGCGAAATAAACACTTTGCCCGACCGCATGATGATCGGCATCGCGGGCGCAATCACGTCCGTGCCGTAACTCGACACGACCAGATCGACCTTATCGACGTTCAACAGCTTGGTGTAGATGCCCGGCACCTTCGCAGGCGCGGTGGAATCATCGTAATAGACAAGCTGCACGGGCCGGCCGAGAAGACCGCCCTTCGCGTTGGTGTCTTTTTCCCAGATCTGCATGGCAATCAGGGCACTTTTGCCACCCGCGCCGAGCGGGCCGGTCAGCGCCATGGAAAAGCCGATCTTGATCGGATCACCGCTTTGCGCCTGTGCCTGAGTGAGCGGCGTGACCAGCAGCGCGGCCGCAAGGCCAAGCGCCAAAAGCAGCCGCCTTTGGATACGGAATAACGACGTCATCGAGAATTACCTCCCAGATGTGTACGAATGTCGAAACTGTGAAGCCGCCGGTATGTTGTTGTCCGGGCTGTTATTTTTTTCTGAGTCCTACCTAGCATATCGTCCGGGGACACAAAAGACGAAACCGTTTGCTGCCCACTGATTGGAATGTTTCAAACCTTTCCGATCGCGTTGAGAATGCGTTCGGGAGTCATGGGATTGATGGTCAGCCGGGCGTTCAGCGGCATCAATGCGTCGTTGATGGCATTGGTGATCGCCGCCGGTGCCCCCGCCGTGCCCGCTTCGCCCGCGCCTTTGGCACCCAACTCTGAATCGGCCGTCGGGGTCGAAACATGGCCCACTTCGATATCCGGCATTTCGAACGCCATCGGCACCAGATAGTCGGCCAAGTTGCCGTTCAACAACTGCCCTTCGGGGCTGTAGATGCATTCCTCATAGAGGGCACCGCCGATCCCCTGCACCACGCCGCCACGCACCTGATCGTCGACGAGCAGCGGATTGATCACGGTGCCGCAATCCTCCACCACCCAATAGCCGAGAATTTTGACGATGCCCGTATCGGTATCGACCTCCAAATGGCAGCAATGGATGCCGTTGGTAAAGGCAAAGGGATAAGCCTTAGGAACATAGTGCCGCGTCGCCACCAGTTCCGCCTGATAATCCTTGGGGAGCGTGTCGCCGCGGTAATAGACCACGCGGCCGACCTCCGCCAAATCCATGCGTTCGTTGCCGGTATCAGCATCGACGATTTTGCCCGCGCGGATATCGAGGGAACCGGCGTCGGATTGCAGCATGATGCCGGCAACCTCGAGAACTTGTTCGCGCAAGGCCCGGCCTGCACGTACCGTCGCCTCACCGGCAATGCCGGTGCCGCGCGATGCCCACGTGCCGCCGCCATAAGGCGTCATTTCCGTATCGCCGGTAATGATCCGAACATTGGCCATATCGACACCCACGGCCGTCGCGGCAATCTGCGCCAACATGGATTCGGCCCCTTGCCCCTGTTCAGTGACGCTGGAGGAAACAATCACATTGCCCTTGGCATCAAGCCGGACGGTCGTGCCGTCCTGCGCCGAAATGGGCGCACCACCGACCCCGTAAAAGGCGGGGCTGGGGCTTGTCACCTCGATCATCGACGCAAACCCGATACCGCGATAGACGCCTTTTTCCCGCGACGCCGCCTGATCCTTACGCAATCCGTCGTAGTCGATCATGCCCGTCAGCTTGGCGAGCGCCGCGTGGTGCGACAACTTCTCAAGCGGCACGCCACTGACCGTGTTGCGGGGATAGTCGTCATCCGCCATCAGATTTCGCTGCCGGAACTCGAGCACATCTATGCCGCTGGCCTGCGCCGCTTTTTCGACCAGCGCCTCGGTGAGCATCGTCGCGATGGGGTGGCCGACCGCCCGGTACTGACACATCAACGGCTTGTTCTGAAACACCACCCTGCCGCGCGCGCGATAGCTGCCGATATCGTAACTGCCACCGGCAAGGTTCAGCACTTGGTTCAACTCGATGCCGCTGGAGCGCGGATACATGGAGTACGGACCAATGCCAGTAATATCGTCGATCTCCAACGCGGTGATCCTGCCGTCCTTGTCGACCGCCATTTTCCCTTCGATCCGATGATCGCGGGCATGAATGTCGCTGGTGAAGGATTCCAGCCGGTCGGCGGCGAACTTCACCGGCCGCTTGAGCATTACCGATAGAACGGCCGCGCCGATTTCATCGCCATAGGTATGCACTTTGATCCCGAACGCCCCGCCGACATCCTTGCACACGATGCGCACGCAATGTTCGGGCAGATCGAGGTGCTTCGACAGGATGGCGTGGATCATGTGCGGGCCTTGGGTCGCGTGGTAGACCGTCAGCTTCTCCTCACCCGCATTGTAGTCGGCGACGATCACCCGCGGTTCCAGCGTGACACCCGTATGGCGGCTAAACACGAAGGAATCCTCGACCACGGCCGCGGCGGACGCATAGGCCGCATCCACATCGCCGACATCGACGTTGCGCTCCCAACAAAGGTTGTTGCCGTATTCCGGATGAATGACAGGCGCATCGGCGTCCATGGCCCGCATCATATCCGTCGCGGCCGGCAGCTCTTTCCAGTCGATCTGCACCAACTCGATCGCGTCTTCGGCCTGGGCGCGGGTCTCGGCAACCACGGCAACGACCGGTTCGCCCTGCCAGCGGGCGCGATCAACGGCGAGCGGATACTGGGGCGGCGACCGCATACCCTGGAGATGGGTCAACACCCCTTCCCAAGGGGTAATGCGCTTGGCGAACTCGGCACCCGTCACTACCGCGACGACGCCCGGCGCCGCCTCGGCCGCCGACGTATCGATGGACAGGATATCGGCATGCGCAAAGGGCGAGCGCACATAGGCAACATGCACCATGCGGGGCAGTTTTATGTCGTCCGTAAAAGTACCCCGCCCGTGGATCAAGCGCCGCGCATTGGGACGCGGCACGCCGCGTCCAATATAACTGTTGGGCCGGTCGTGAATGGTGAGGCCGCCCTGATCGCTCACTTGATCGCTCATCGGCCACCTCCCGCGCGAGACTGGCTCACTTTCTCGATGGCATCGACGATGGCCTGATACCCGGTACACCGGCAGTAGTTGCCGGACAGAAATTCGCGAATTTCATCGCGCGACGCGGACGGATACCGCGCCAACAGGTCGGACGCCGTCATCACCATGCCGGGTGTACAGAAACCGCACTGCACCGCGTTGCGTTCGCGGAACGCCTCGAGGAGGTCATCCTCCGACCCGCCATCGGCAAGCCCCTCGATGGTTACCACGTTCGTGCCATCGGCCTGCACTGCGAACATCAAACACCCCCGCACGATCTCGTCATCGACGCGGACCGTACAAGCCCCGCAGACACCGTGCTCACAGCCGACATGGCTGCCGGTCAATTCCAGTTCGAGACGCAGGAAATCCACCAACGTCATGCGTGGTTCGATCCGCCGCGTCACCCGCTCGCCATTTACGGTAAGCGATACCTCCACCTCGGGAAGCCGTGCCGTTTCTGTCATCCCCTAGCCTCCCGCCAATTCAGTTAGGACGCGATCCGTCAGAACCCGCGCCAAATGTTTTTTCATCGCCGCACTGCATTGCGTATCATCGAAGGGATCGAGATCGTCATCGAGTGCCGCCTGTGCAGACGCGATCGCGTCCGCATCGATCGCCTTGCCGGCGATTTTCGCCGCCGCCGAAGAGGCCGCCACGGGCGTGCCGCCCATGGCAAAAAAGACCAACGCGATATCCGACACCGTCGCCCCATCGACCTGCGCCGCAGCGACGAGCCCCGCCATCGCATAATCCCCGTGCCGCCGGGCAAACTCTTGTATGGCGAACCGGCTGCCAGGTGCCGCTTTGGGCAGCTCAATGGCTGTAATCAATTCGCCGGACTGGAGATCGGTCTCGTAGAGACCCTTGAAGAAGTCCCCTGCCGCGACCTTACGAACCCCATTCAAACCGGTGATCTCGATAGCGCCGTTGAGGGCCGTCACGCACGCCGGCATTTCCGCCGCCGGGTCGGCGAAGGCGATACTGCCCCCGAGCGTACCTCGGTTGCGGATAGCGGGGTGTGCGATCAGCGGCAGCGTTTTTTTGATCAGCGGGAGATGGTCGGCGACAAGATCCGATTGCTCGAGATCGCGGTAGCGGGTCAAGGCGCCGATACGAACGACCCCTCCTGCGTCCGTAATGCCACGCAACTCTTCGAGACCGTTGAGATCGACAAGCCGGACCGGCGCCGACAGTCGCATATTGAGCGTCGCTGTCAGGCTTTGACCGCCGGCGATGGGCTGCGTGTCGTCCGCGCCTTCGGTCAGGACCGTCAACGCGTCATCCACCGATGACGGTTTGACGTACTCAAATGGTGCAGGTTTCAAGGCTCTCCCCAAAGCTCCCTGTTATCATTCGCGTTATTTTCGCGCTTATTATTGCCGGTTGACCGGCTAATGCGGCGATGTTGCCGTTGTCTCGAACATTGCCCGTGCTTCCCCTACCGAGTCAATCCGTTAAGAAAATCGGCTCCGCGGAGGGACGAAAAAGCTGCAAAAGTTGGCGCTATCCAGGCGCCTGCCTTGACTCCCGACGATTTCGTTTCCTATGCTACCCAGGTCTTCTATAAGACTTCATAAGAAGAACACGAAATAGGTCAGTTTGGAAGATTCCACTAACCGTCACAGGGAGCAACCCAGATGAAACGCTCATTTTTCCGATCCATCAGCCGGCGTGCGTTTGCCGCGACGGCTGTCGCCGCCGCGGCGCTACTCGCGCTGCCCAGCGGTGCCAAGGCCGAGTGGCCGGAGCGCCCGATCACTCTGGTGATCATGTATTCCGCCGGTGGCGGTACGGACACCGTGCTGCGTACGCTTGCCTCCGAAATGGAGAAGGCGACCGGCTGGAAAATCAACGTCGTCAACAAACCGGGTGCCGTCGGTGGTGTCGCCACCAAATACGTGCTTGGCCGTGCGGACGACGGATACACATGGCTCGGTGCCGCGAACTACAACAAGTTCGTCCGCGTCATGGGCCACTCCGATTCGAAGCCATGGGAAGATTGGCAGTATTTCCAGGCGGCGAACTCGCTGGCTGATTGGGCGGTGAGACCCGATTCGCCTTACAAGACCTTTGAAGATGTCGTGAAAGCGGCGAAAGCCAACCCGGGTTCGATCACCATCTCGACGTCCGGCTCGGGCGGTCTCTGGCATGAACTCGCGGCCAGCGCTGCACAAGCAGCCGGTATCGAGTTGAAGTATGTCCCCTATAAGGGCGGCAAACCCGCCACCCTCGCCGGCCTCAACGGCGAAGTGGACATCGCCGGTGGCGGCGTGCACGAACATGTCGAGCACATCAAGGCCGGAAAGCTACGCAGCCTGCAACAGACCGGCGCCGAGGACATCAAACTTCCCGACGGCACGGTGCTGCCCTCCCTGGGCAATTACCTGCCCGATCTGAAGTCGCAATTGCCGATGGGTGGCATCTACAACCTGGCGATCCGCCGCAGCGCCCCTCAGGAAGTGCTCGACAAGGTCGGCAAAGCGTTCGCGGACGCGGTGCAAACCGACACCTTCAAGAAAATCGCCAAGTCCAAGTATTTCCAGATCGACTACCGCGCCGGCGAAGCTGCCGACAGGCGCGCGGCCTATCTGGAAGCGGTGACGGCCAACACTTTCCAGGCACTCAAGATTCCGGGCTCGGTTCCGGCATCGCAGCTTGGTCTGCCGGATCCCAAAGACTTCGACAAATGGTGGCCGCCGAAGGGCTATAAGCCGCTCAGCTAACGGCCCACCGTCCGACGATCCAAAAAAACGGGCAGGCCGCATCAACATCGCGGCCTGCCCTTTCTTTATTCTATAAGAAAATTCTATTGCCCCCTGTCGTTCAGGGCATTCGTTTTGGCATCTCCACCAGGGACATCACATAAAAAATGGCCGATCCACAAACCTCCCCGCCGGATGGCGAATTCCCGGCCGACGATAAACCAGCCAAGTTTGTCGGCGAGGAAGGTGGTGATGAACGCTCGACGCCGGCAAAAAATCTCGGCGCTGCTGTTGTAATCGCCGTTATCGCGATCTTGGCCATGTTCCTGGCGCTACAATTGGACTCGCCCGATACCGTGTTTACCGCACCGGGATTGCTACCGTTCGTTACCGGCGCGTCGCTGCTTGTGATGGCGATTTATCTGGGCTACCTCGCCATACGCGACGGCGGGGCCGAGAACTATGCCGGACGCATGCGCACCGCGATCGCGGTTTATTTCGGTGATACGGAGAACCGGCGCGGTCTGTTGCTGATGGCCATCATCGTGATCTACATCACCCTGGTCGGCCTTATCGATTTCGATCTCCGGCTGCCAACCGCCATCTTCACGTTCCAGCTCTCCAGCTACGAGGTCATCTCGGTGCCGGCCATTGCGCTGATCCTCTGGATCTTTTGGCGCGGCCCGGTATGGAAATGCGTCGTCATTTCCCTCGTCACCGTGGAGGTCCTTGCCTGGATCTTCCGCTATGCCTTCTACATCCTGATGCCCACGGGAGGGTAAGAATCAATAATGGTGTGGGTCGATCAATTTTTCCTCGCGTTTTCCTGGCTCAATCTCTGGTCCTGCCTGATCGGCGTGACCCTCGGCATCTTGTGGGGTGCCATGCCCGGCCTGTCGACGACCATGGCCATGTCCTTGCTGATCGGCCTGTCGGCCGGCCTCGGGCAGCACACGGCGATCATGTTCATGCTCGGCGTCTACACGGGCAGCGTGTTCGGCGGCGCCATTTCCGCGGTGCTGATCAACATTCCGGGTACGCCAGACGCCGTGCCGACCATGATGGAAGGCCACCCGCTGGCCCAGCGCGGTGAAGGCGGCTTGGCGCTGGGCTCCGCCATCGCGGCCTCTTTCATGGGCAATTGGATCGGCATCCTTTTGCTGATCGCCTTGATCCCGGCGGTGCTGTTCCTCGCCCTTCAATTCCGGTCCTGGGAGATGTTCCTGTTGTCGCTGTGGGGGATTTCTATCTGCGGTTCCATGGCATCGGGGGAGATGCCGCTCAAGGGTTGGATATCGGGTTGGATCGGTCTGCTGATCGCCTTCGTCGGTCTTGATCGTATTCACGGCGTGCCGCGCTATACATTCGATGTCGGCATTCTGGAAGACGGCATCAGTTTCATTCCCATCCTCATCGGCCTGTTCGGCCTGGCCGAGATCATGCGCGTTCTGCCGCAGAAGAATCCGACACCGATCCCGTCGGAGGTTGGCCGGGTGATTCCGCCCCTCGGCATGTTGTTCAAGTACAGCCGCGCCGCGATACGCTCCGGCCTGATCGGCACTGTGATCGGCGCTATCCCCGGTGCCGGCGCCAATGTCGCCTCATTTTTTGCCTACGATGTCGGCCGGCGGCGCGCCAAGGCTGAGGAAAAAGCGAAATGGGGCAAGGGCAGCTACGAAGCGATCGTTTGCTCGGAGGTCGCCAACAACGCCAATGTCGGCGGCTCTATGCTGCCGACCCTAACCCTCGGCATCCCCGGCAACGCCGCCGCGGCCGCCATCCTCGCGGCCCTGGAACTCAAGAACGTGGTGGTCGGCCCGACCATCGACGTCGAAAATCCCGGCCTGATCCAATTCATCTATATTGGCCTGATCATCGCCAACTTTCTCATGTATGGCATGGCCATCGCGCTCATCAAGCCCTGCGTCAAGTTGTTCAGTCTGCCCAAAACCCTGTTGATGCCGCTGATCATTCCGATCTGCGTCATCGGCGCCTATGCGGTAAACCTGAATTTCTTCGATGTGTGGGTGATGCTTGCCGCCGGACTGATCGGTTACATCATGCACCGCTTCGGATTTCCGTTGGCGCCGCTTGTGCTCGCCGTGATCCTTGGGCCGCTGGCCGACGAGAACCTGCGCCGTGCGTTGCTGTTGTTCGAGGATCAAACCATCTGGTTCGTTCTCACCGACCGTCCGCTCGGCACGGTCCTGCTCGGCATTGTTCTTTACACCTTCTACGACGGGCTTTTCCGGCGCGGAAAATAGTGTCGAAAAAACCCCGTATTGGTGTTTGTGGAAGGCCGTCAGGGGGCGTTAAAATCCCCGCACCGTACCGGCAGAAAGCCGGACACAAAGATTGAACGGGGAGACACATGACAAAAGCGATCCTGCTCCGCGAGATCGGCGGACCCGAGATGTTGTCGTGGGAAAACATCGATGTCGGCGATCCGGGCGACGGCGAAATCCGCCTCCGCCAAACCGCCATCGGCCTGAATTTCCAGGACTGCAACCGGCGTGCCGGCCGTTGGCCCCTGCCCGACTTACCCATCATCCTCGGCGGCGAAGGCGCCGGCGTGGTCGATGCGGTCGGAAACGGCGTCACCAATGTCAGTCCCGGCCAGCGCATCGTTTATATGAGCGCCCTCGGCGGCTACGCCCAAGACCGGTTGCTGCCGGCGACCGAAGCCTTCGTATTGCCCGACGCCATCGACGACCAAACCGCGGCAGCCATGATGGTCAAAGGCCTTACTGTCCATATGCTGATTTTCAAGTCTTATGCCGTCGGCCCCGACGATACGGTCCTGCTGCACGCCGCGGCGGGCGGGATCGGCTCGATCCTCAGCCAATGGGCGGCGCATTTGGGCGCGACCGTAATCGGCGTCGTGAGCAGTGACGAAAAAGCGGACATGGCACGCGCCAATGGATGCGCGCACACCATCGTGTCATCGAAAGAAAATTTCGCCGAGCGCGTGACGGAAATCACCGGCGGCACAGGCGTACAGGTGGTTTACGATTCCATCGGCCGCGACACGTTCGACGGCTCCATGGACAGTCTCGAAAATTTCGGCACCCTGGTCAGCTTCGGCGCCGCGTCCGGCCCAGTACCGCCCATCGAAACCTCGACCCTGATGCAGAAAGGATCGCTCAACCTGACGCGGCCGACGGTGATGCAATATATCGCCAACCGCACATTCCTCGAGAAAGCGGTCAACGATCTGTTCGATGTTGTCGCCAGCGGCAAGATCAAGATCGACGTGGGCCAGACCTATCCCTTGGCGGAAGCCGCCCGGGCGCATGCGGACATGGAGGCCCGCAAAACGCACGGCTCGACCGTGTTGCTGCCGTAGAAACAGATCATGCGTCTCGTTACATTTGATGGGCCGTCGGGTGCGACGCTCGGCGTCTTCGATCCCGCGACGAAGACAATCGTAGATCTGTCCCGTGCCGCCCTCGATCTTCCGAGCGATATGAACGAGCTGATCGAGGCGGGTCCCGATTTCTGGGCGCGCACCGCCGATGCCGCCATAGGCGCGCCCAAGGAGGCTCGCCTTGATGCCGACGGCGTCAAATTACTGTCGCCTATTCCGGTGCCGCGCCGCGACGTGATGGCGGTGGGGCGCAACTACCACGAACATGCCAAGGAGTTCCACGACAGCGGCTTCGACGCCACCGCCGGTGCGACCGCCGTGCCCGACCACCCGATCATCTTCACCAAGGCGACGACCAGCGTTTGCGGCCCCGGCGACCCTATCCCGTCCTATCTCGATCCGACGGCATCGGTCGACTACGAGGGCGAGTTGGCGGTGATCATCGGACGAGAGGGGCGCGGCATCTCCAAGGCAGACGCCTTCGATCATGTGTTCGGCTACACCGTCTGCAACGACGTCACTGCCCGCCATTTACAGCACCGTCATAAGCAATGGTTCATCGGCAAGAGCCTCGACGGCTTCTGCCCGCTGGGCCCGATGATCGTGACCGCCGACGAAGCCGGCGACGTGAACGAGTTCCATCTCGTCACAAGCGTCAACGGCGAGAAACGTCAGGACGCCAAGGTCGCCGATTTGATCTTCGACATCCCCACCCTGATCGAAACTCTCTCGGCGGGAATTACCCTGAAACCGGGCGATATCATCGCCACTGGCACACCGGTCGGCGTCGGCATCGGCTTCGATCCGCCGGTGTTCCTGAAACCCGGCGACGTCGTCCGCATCGAGATCACCCCCATCGGGGTGTTGGAAAACCCGGTCACCTAGGTCACGATGTCCTCATGAGATATATCAGCGCCGCCAACGGAGAGCTTAACCTGTCGGCCATCGGCCTGGGCTGCATGAGCATGTCAGGCCTATACGGCCCGGCTGACGACGCGGAATCGATCCGCACCATCCACCGCGCCATCGAACTCGGCGTCAATTTCCTCGACACGTCTGTCTCCTACGGCTCCGGGCACAATCAAGAACTGATCGGCAAGGCCCTCAAGGGACGCCGCGACCAAGTGATCGTGCACTCCAAGTTCGGCATCCGGCGCGACCCGGACGGCAATCTTATCGGCCTCTCCGCCTCGCCCGAAACGGTACGCGAGAACTGTGAGGACAGCCTGCGACGGTTCGGCTTTGACGTCATCGATATTTGGTGCCCGTCACGCCCCGACCCGGACGTGCCCGTCGAGGACACCATCGGCGAGATGATCCGCCTTAAGGAGGAGGGAAAGATCCGCTATTTCGGCGTCTCGGAATGCGGCCCCGCCCATCTGCGCCGCGCCGCGACCGTGCACCCCCTGGTTTCGCTGCAAATGGAATACTCGCTGCTGAGCCGCGACGCGGAGGCCGCCCATGTGCCGCTGTGCAGGGAGCTCGGCATGGTGATCATGGGGTACGCTCCCTTCGCGCGTGGGCTGATCGCGGGCGCCGTCGATACGGGGACGTTCGTCGAGGGCGATACGCGGGCCGGTTATGAGCGCTATTCGGACGGTAATCTGGAAAAGAACCTGGCGCTGCTGTCGACCGCCCGCGACATGGCCGCCGACAAGGGGATCAGTGTCGCCCGCCTGGCCGTCGCCTGGTCACTCGCAAAAGGCGCGCCGATCATTCCGTTCCCCGGCGCAAAGAGCCGCGATCATCTGGAAGACAATGTCGCGGCGCTGGAGGTGTCGCTCAGCACCGAAGATATGGCGGCCCTCGACGCCGCTTACCCGCCCGGCGCTGCGGCCGGGCTCCGCTATTCGGCGGCACAACTCGCCGCCTGGCACGGTGAATAAAACACGGCGAATAAGGAGAAAACCATGTCGAATTATACGGGCGGCTGTCTATGCGGTGCCATCCGCTACGAAATCGAAGGCGAACCGGTGCGCGTCGGCATTTGCCATTGCGACGATTGCCGCAAAACCGGCGGCGCCAGCTTTACCACCAACGCGTTCTTCTCCACCGAGAACATCAAAGTCGTCCAAGGCACACCCAAGAGCCACGACCATCAGACCGATGCCGGTTTTACCCTAACCAAGGAATTTTGCGGGGACTGCGGCACGCCTCTATTCCGCTCCAGCAATCGGGGAACCGGTGTCAAATCCGTCCATATCGGAACGTTCGACGACGTAAAAGATCTGCGCCCCAGCACCGAGGTGTACGTCAAAAGGGCCTTGCCCTTCGTCCATTTGATGGACGAGACCGAGCACTACGAGGAACGGATTCCTCAATAATCCCTAGCGGGATCGAATTTGGCGCAGCGCGCCGGTGCGCGCCTTGGCACCGGACAATAGAAACGAGATATCATTGCCCGACAGGATGAACCGCATCCCCATACCGACGAACCGTTCCAACTGCGCATCCGCATAGACACCGCCCATGCCCGGCCAAATCTTGTGACGCGCACAAGCCGCGATGGTCTTTTCATAAGCGTCGGCAATGCGCGGATCGTCGAAATCGCCGGTGCAGCCGAACTCGGCCGACAGATCATTGGTGCCGATCATCACCACGTCGATGCCGTCCACCGCGGCGATCTCATCCACGCGTTCGATGGCCTTCGGGGTCTCGATCATGGCCACCACCAGCGTTGCCCGGTTTAGCGCGGCAACGGCGTCCGAGAGATTGCCCGGCGCGAACCGGAACTGGGGGATAGCGCCCGAGATGGACCGGCGGCCCAGCGGCGGATAGCGCAAGCGCTCGGCCAGCTCGCGTGCCTGATCGACGGTATCGATATGCGGCATAACAATGCCGAGCGCGCCGTTGTCCAGGGCCCGCGCGGCCATGCCGTAGTCTCCGCCGGGGACCCGCACCAGAGGCGCAATCCCGGCGCCGAGGGCCGCCACCGAGATTTGCGCCGCCATGTCGATATCCATGGAATTGTGCTCGAGATCGATGAACAGCCAATCGAAATCGCAGGTCTTCATGGCCATGGCGATATCAACGGTGCGTGCCTGGCGCAATCCGACGCCGAGCGCCAACTCGCCCTTCGCCAGGCGGTCACGGACAGGATTTGCAATTTCAGCCATAGCGGCGTTCCTGCTTCCTAGCGGATAGTCAAAACGATCTTCCCGCGCACATGCCCGGTTTCGATCTTGCGATGCGCCTCGACCACCTCCGAGAGTGGCATGGTTTCGATGGCCGGCGGCTTGATCACCCCAAGCCCCACCAACTCGATGACCCGTTCGAGATGTTCGCGGTCCCGCGCCACCTGGGGACGCACGACCGTCACATCGTCACGGGGCGGCGTCGACCCCTTTGGCGCAGGTGAAATCCAGGCGAGCCGTCCGCCGGGCTTCAGCACCTCGTAAGACCGAAGCTGCACGTCGTAGCCGACCGTGTCGAACACCGCGTCACAATCCGATACGGCAGTGGCGAAATCCACCGTGTTGTAGTCGATGATCTCATCCGCGCCAAAATCGTGCAGATAATCGTGATTGCGCGGACTTGCCGTGGCAACGACATGCGCACCGATATAGTGGCAGAGTTGAACCGCGAAACTGCCGACGCCGCCAGCGCCGCCTTGAATAAGGATCTTTTCGTCGGCGCGCAGTTTGATGGTGTCTTCAATGGAAACCAGCGCCGTCAGGCCGGTCAGCGCCAAGGCGGCCGCTTCGACGTGCGACCAGTCGGCGGGCTTTTTCGCCGCAAGCTTCGCCGGAATAACCACCTGCTCGGCATAGGCCGCCTCGACCCCCCGGTCGAGCACCGCAAACACCGCGTCGCCGACCTGGAAATCGGTGACCCCGTCGCCGAGCGCCCGTACCGTCCCGGAGAAATCGCGCCCCAAGATCATCGGCAACTGCAAATCCTTGGGATCGTAATTTCCGGTGGCGGAACGCACCTTGGCATCGGCGGGGTTAACCGAAGCCGCATGAACGTCGACCAATATTTCCCCCGGACCCGCGACGGGATCGGGCCAGTCGCCATACTTCATGACCTCGGGTGCACCGAATTCTTCGATGAAAACTGCTTTCATTATGATTTTTCCTGTTATCCCCGGTTTATCGTTTCTCTGCTTGTTGTTTCTCTGCTTGTTGTTTCTTTTCGGGCGAAAGCCTAGCTGACTATGGCCTACTTAACGATCGCTTGGCGCCCGCGCGGCAGATAGCGTGGCCAATTGTATCCCGGTGTCGCCGGATGGCCAGGAGAGACGAGACTGTCAACCAGCGCCTCGTCACGCGCCGTAAATTCATAGTCGAGGCATTTCAGATACCCCTTCCATTGCGACAACGTGCGTGGCCCGGTGACGATGCTGCTGACCAACCGGTTATTGAGCAGCCACAGCATGGAAAAATCGATAGGTGTCATGCCCCGCTTTTCCGATTGTTTGATGATCTTGTCGACGGCACGGAACGCTTCTTTCTGCCAATCGCGGTTGAGGATCGAGACGTCGCCACGCCCGGCCCGCGTGTTGGCAGAGGGCTTCTTGTTCATCTGGTATTTGCCGGTAAGGATGCCACGCGCCAGCGGCGAATAAGGTGTCACACCGATGCCGTAATATTCACAGGCTGGCAGAACGTCGCTTTCGATCTGGCGGTTGACGATGTTGTACATGGGCTGCGCGATCACCGGATGGGGAACGCCCAACTGATCGCAGAGGCGGATAAGTTCACCGATCTGCCATCCCCGATGGTTGGAGAATCCCCAATAGTGCGCCTTACCGCTGGCGATGATATCGCCCATGGCACGCACGCTTTCGACCAGCGGCGTGTCCCAGTCGACATGATGCATGTAGTAGATGTCGACATAATCGGTCTGCAGCCGCTTGAGGCTGTTGTCGATAGCTTCCATCATCCATTTGCGGGACAGCCCCATCTTACGCTCGGGGGTGCCGTCCTGTTGGCCCACTTT
Organism: uncultured Rhodospirillales bacterium; assembly: GCA_913055735.1. Taxonomy (GTDB): domain Bacteria; phylum Pseudomonadota; class Alphaproteobacteria; order Rhodospirillales; family UBA2165; genus CAJXKD01. The sequence continues at coordinate 2,144,864 of CAJXKD010000001.1, read as the reverse complement.
GGTCGCCAGAATCCAGGCATCGCGGTCTTTCTTGATGATCTTGCCGAGAACCGATTCCGATTTGCCGCCGACATAGGCATCGGCGGTGTCGATGAAGTTCACCCCGCTCGCACGTGCCGACCCGACCATTTTGGCCGCGTCGGCATCGGACGTGGTGTCACCAAAGTTCATCGTTCCCAAACAGATCTTGGAAACCCGCAGGCCGCTGTTTCCCAAATAGGCGTATTCCATTGTTCGCTCCCTGATGACGTCGTTTGTATCTCGCGTAACTAAGCTGCGTTCCGGTCCCGCCCCCGCCTTTCAGGCGGCATTCTTCCACGGCGCCATCCACGCAAGCGAGTCCAGTGTCGATCCAGTGGGCTCGTATTCCAGCGCCACCCACTTGTCATATCCCATGCGGTCCAATGCCCCAAGAAACGCCGGATAGTCGATCTCGCCGGTGCCGGGTTCGCCCCGGCCGGGCACATCGGCAATCTGGATGTTGCCGATCAGATCGAGATGCTTTTCGACGACACCTGCCATGTCGTCTTCGGTTTGGTACATGTGAAAGGCATCGTATTCGATACCGAGGTTGGGGTGATTTACCTCTTCCAGCACCTCCATGACCTCGGCCGTCGTGGTCAAAATGGAATTCGGCCGAAGCTTTGGGCTCAAGGCTTCGATTAGAACGGGGATACCGATCTCGCCAAGGGCGTCGGCGGCATAGGGGACATTCTTCTTGAACGTTTCCACTGCGACCTCCCGTGAAATTCCTTCGGGCGGCCGGTACGCGGGAATGACCATCGCCGTCGGGCGCAACGCGGCGCAATATTTGACGGCGGCGTCGACGTTTTCGCGGAACTTGTCCTCCTTGCCCGGAACAGCAGCCACCAAATCGCCCATCTGAACGCCCTCACCGACCGCGATGTTGATCACCGACATCTCGAGGCCCGTGCGGTCCATCTCACGCCGGATATCGTCGACGGGCAAGTCATAGATAAAAATGTACTCGCAGGCACCAAACCCGGCCTCCGCGGCCTCGCCGATGCGGGCGATACGGTCGTCCACCTCGGTGAACATCATGGTCAGATTGGCCGAGAATTTGAGTGGCATTGCGGTCTCTCCCTGTCATTTCGGCCTTACGTGGAGGCCGGGATTTTTGTGCCCTTTACCTGGACGTTCTAGCAGCTTAATAAAGCATTGCCGAAAGGAACAGGCTAGAAAATATCCTATGTTTAAAAGGACTTACTGGCCCAACCCTTACGCACCCTGCGGAAACATGTATAAGACTCGTTTTTCGCCGGGGAAGAGAAAAGCACCAAGGGGAAGATCATGACCGATACTGTGAACGAAATCGGACTGGCCATCATCGGCTGCGGTACCATCGGCCGCATCCGGGCAAAGTACGCCCGCGAATATCCGGGCGTCAAATGGCTGGGCCTGTGCGACATCAACGAGGATCTCGGAAAGCGCCTGGCCGAAGACACCAAGGCCGATTTCTTTACGACCAACGCCGAGGAACTGATCAAACGGTCCGAGGTCAATGCGGTGATGATCATCACCGAGGAGAACAAGCACACCGAGCCGACGTTGATGGCCGTGGAACAGGGCCACAAGCTGTTCATCGAAAAGCCGCTGGCCACCGAGGCACGGGAGTCGAAACAGATCCTGGATGCCATCGAAGGTGCCGGTCTCGATGCCTGTATCGGTTACACGCAGCGCTTCCGCCGGCGCTTCCTGACCGTGAAGGAACGCCTGCAGAAAGGTCAGATCGGCAGCGTCCATTCCGTCGCCACTCGTGCCTTCATGAACCGCATGGTCCCCATTGCCACCATTGCCAAGACCAACGAGCGGCACAACCTGACACCGATGGTCGTGTCGGGCACCCACTCCCTCGACATGTCCATGTGGCTGATGGAAGGCAAAACACCCAAATCCATCTACGCCAAGTCGGTCGATCCGGTTCTGCGCGAATGGGGCACCAAGGACAGCACCTTCGGCATCTTCACCATGGATGACGGCACCATTTTCTCGATGAATATTTCCTGGGGCCTTCCCGAGGTATGGCCTGGCGCCGTTTACGGTTTGGAAATCGGTATCGTCGGCACCAAGGGCGTCATCGACATCGAGGATACACACCGCGATCTCGTGGTTGCCACAAGCGAGGAGCTCGGCGGCGGCTATGTGCCCGATGGGTTCAAGCCGGCCGAGCGCCACGTCGAATTCATGACCAGCTATCCGCCCGGCGATCTTTGGAACAATCAGCTCTATGGACCGATGCGCGAGGAAACCATCGGCTGGTTCGGGCGCATCATGATGGGCTTGCCGACGCCGCACGCCTCGGCACGCGACGGCCACAATAACCTGATGCACACGATGGCGATGGACCTGTCGGCGGCACGGGGCGAGGAAATCCCCCTGCCCATCGATCCGGAGATGTTCTACGAGTAATTGTTCGAGACGAGAAAATAAAAAGGCGCTGTACCGGCCGGTTACAGCGCCTTTTTTGTTCGGATTTGGCAACTAGAACAGCGGATAAATATCTCCGGTTCCGTCATTGGTCCGGTTTTTCACTCGCCGCGCCACCAAGATACCGGCGCCAACAACGATCAGTGCTGCAACCGCGATAAGTACGATGTTTGCCATTTCCATGACATCGGTTCCTTCTAGCTATGAAAGGGTAAGTTTCTGGTTTGAGAGGTATTCGACAAGACGGTGGCCCATCGCCTCCAGTCCAATCGGTTTGAGGTGCGCTATCGCGTCTACGAGAATGTCGTCGTTGATATCCTCGAGCACGTCCAACATGGGACAATAGTGCGCATGGTCCCAAGCGTCGGTCAGCTTATCCATTCGCTCGAGCAAACAGGGATAGCCCAGGGCGACCATCCGGCGGACCTGATCTTGGCCAGGTGCGCTCTTCAACATCTCCTGGTCCGCTTTGGAAAGCGGACGTTTCATCAGGGAATGATGAGGATGGAGGCTGTGAACATAGATCGTCCCCATACCCCGGCAAATATCCAACATTAACCGCGACGACCGGAGCCAGAAATCCGCGATGTTCTCCATCAACTTGGTGAACTCGGCGTCATCTAGTTTCGTGTGGTTCACCGGCGCCACCCGTTGAATCCACAGCATACTGTCCTGATTTTCGAGGTCCGGTTTCGCGGATGCCGCGAGATGGCGTTTTCTCTTAAGGTAATTGGTTAGACCGAGCGCGCCGACAAACGGAATCGACCCCGTCTCCAATTTCTCGATCCAACGATCGTATCGTAAGACCCGTAGGAAATAGGTCAGAACTTCTTCATCCAGTTTCGGAACTGCCAGTAGGGAAGAAAAGACTTTCGTGATATCCGCCGGCGGCATCGCCATGTGATGCCCGTGGTTTAGATTGCCGGTACATCCCGCAAGATCGTTCAGGCCATCGATATTGACGACCATATCCAGCTTTTGTCCGATACTGGCAAAGTACGCGAGGTAGATAAGTGTTTGAGGTTGCTTCAGCGCACCCATCGCAAAATTGAGGACCACAACATTTCGGCCCTTCAAATCCGGATGCGCCGCCAATCCGTCAGCAATGATCTCGGATACGAATTGAAAAAATCCACTGGCAATAGATCCCCCAAAGACGCCGACGATGAATTCCTTTTCGGGATCCGCCGGAACATAAGGCAAGACGCGGCCCTCCGCGCCTTCCGGAACGACAAACCCATAGTTCGAATGTTGCTCGGTCGTCGGGTATTCGGGAAAGCCAAAATAGGGCGAGAACCGCCTGGCGATTTTGACCCGAGCGACACCGTCATCCTGAGGTTCAGGCAATTGCCAAGTCGCCCGGTCGCCATTGTCTTCCGATCGCGACCCCATACCCTCCAGCCGCGTGATCTCGGTGTTTACCCGATCGACATCGACCGGCAGTGCCGGCGCAAACAACAGAAGATTGCGGTAGTTCTGCAGCGCATAGTCCGGAAGACCAAGGCGCTCGTAGACCTCCGACAAGAGCATACGCGACTCAATGTCGGTCTCGTTAGCCCGGATATGTTCGTGAAGCAGCTCTTCGCAAAGCTTGTAGGAGTGCCGCCGAAATAGCTTCTCCACGAGGTCGGGCACCTGTACGGCTTGCGTTTTCATCCTTCCTCGCTCGACGGGCGCATGTATCGGATTTCCAGGGTAAACCAGGCCGGCGCCAAGCATCGACTATGGCGGCGCTATCTTTAATTTGTCTTAACCGTCGTTTCGGCAGAACTGACTATGCGTGAGAAAAAACTTGTTCTTTTCCAAGGAGTTGCAGCCTCTTCAGCAGATCGTTCCGGTCACGGCCATACGCCGGGTCCGCACACCCTAGCGCCTTACGATAGTTTTCAAGCCACCGCCGCCCGGCTTCCTCATGGGCGCATATGATTGCGGAGATCAGCTGCACCATCGCGTCGCACCACGCATGCTCTTCGTGCCCCAGCGCCAACGCCAAAACGCGTACCCCCAAGACACCTTCTAATGCTGCGTCGAGGTCCGACCGCTGATAGAGCATCGACCATCGGCTCGGGCTCCCGAATTTGACGCTTTCCTTGAAGTACCAGTAGATGGTCGAGCGGTATCGAAGGCCGATCGACGGCCCCGCGGTTAAATGCTGTGTAAGCAGATCGATAACCGCCCTCTTTACCCGTTCAATACGCTCGGCCGACCCATCCACGGGCATGCCGGCATCGGCCATGATCGTTGATTTGACCGGCCCAGGAAGGATGGACAAACGTGCCTCCAGCGACGGAAGCATGTCTACTTCCGCAAACTGCGGCTGTTCGGCGTCGGACCGAATCGCTGACAGATACGGCGCAAGCAATCTCGTCAGATAGACGTCGGGAAAACGGCCGAGCTCAAAATCATGAATAGGGGGACGCTGGTCGATTTCGGTGCCGTCGTTGAATAGCGGATGCCGACCGGCGGCCTCGGCAATCCGTAGGGCCGCTTTTTGACGTTGGTCGTCCGAATTGTTCCGCAGCCGATAGAGGAAATCTGCTAGCGGATGTTTGTTGCCGATTGAATATTCGGGGGTCATCGGACAGGAGACCAGCGTCAGTTGATCCGTGCCAGGATCTAACGGCGCCAGTACGGCAGCCAATCTGGTAGCCAGTTTGGCCTGGGCCGTGGGCATGACATGGCAATGATCGACAAAGTCGGTATCCGAAACATGGTCCGCCATATCCAAGTGCGTGATCGCCGGAAAGTCTTCGGCCAGCTTACGTAGTGCGTCCCGATACACTTGCCGTATCCGATACATGGACGCATCCGTATTGAACGCTTTCTCCTGCAGCATGTCAGCTCGATCTATTTGACCCGCGGCGCGGCATATCCGCGATTGATTGAACAAGGCTATTTCGCGGCGCGCCCCCGGTTGACCAATCAACTTATCCAGGAGGGCCAGGGCTTGGTCGAACGCGCCCTCCTCGGCCAGAAGAACGGCCAGATTGTTCGCGGCTATCTGCCGCACCTCTTGGCCGGACACCGAAGGCGGGCCATCCGGATCGAGAAGTTCTCTGTAAAGGTCTTTGGCCCTGATTTTGTCGCCCTCGCATGCCGCCCGAAGCGGCGCCTCCAAGTCGGGCGGGACGGCGTCGCAATACGGCAAGCAGTCACTATCCAACCCGAAGACATCATAAAATATGAAGTTGCCCTTACCGCTTCCGGCTACAAACGACGTATTTGCGACAGGAGACACAAGAACGACCTTGGCGTCGCGTTTCAACGCCGTGGCGATGATACGACGGAGATTTGCCGAAAAATCCGTGACCTTCTCGGGATGCTCCAAATCGTGTCGATAGTTGGGATCGAACGTATAGGGGCGGAATAAATTCCGGCGTGAGGCAGGTCGAAACAGTTTCAGAAATTTCGTCAAATATCGACGAAACGGCGTGGGCTGGCCCTTCGGCCAATGGGTCGCACACGCATCACAGTTGCCCAGGAAAACGAGAACGGCGTCCGGCGCCCGGTTTTCTTTCAGGTAGTCGGAAAAATAGAGATAGGCGTCGGCCGAGGTAAATCCCGCAACCGACGGGTTGATCATACGTGACCCCGCCTTCCATACCGCCATATCGGCCAGATGCGCCGGATAGGCAGAGCCGGCCCATCCACCCGTGAAGCTGGTTGAATCGCCCAAAAGCAGGATTTCCATGGGAAAAAGTTTAGGAGCAGTTTGTTAACAAATTGGCTCTAAACCGGGGGATTAGGCGCATTGCGACAGAAGCCTGAACGCATGGGAGCCGTGAAAATGGCGTCGGACGAGAATACTCTGTTCGCTTTCTACGACCTGACCGTCTCACCTCTGTCCTACGACTTCGTCAGTTTCCTGATCATTGCTGAAGAAGCGAGGCTTAAGGAAGCACTCGAGGACATTCACATCGTTGTCGTCCCCTTCGACGAAGGTGTCGGTCACTGGAACAATACGCAGTTTGGGCTCGACCACTCCATGTGGCGCCTGAACAACGTTGTCTTCCCGCTCACCCGGCTTTTGCCTTCCTGTAAAGGTTTCACAATTTGTAATTCCCGCGAACAGGCGATGCCGTTCTATAAACGGCCGGCCGGCAACATTTTCCCGGAAGGCTACACCATTGAACGCCCGATCGAGCGCCACCATACGGGATGGTCGGTCCTCGCGGCCAACTCCGGCCGCAATCTCCAGCATCTGCGAGCAACGCCCGAAGCCAGAAACTACGCCCGCCAATGGATAGAAGAGCACGCCGGGGGCCGCAAAGTCGTCGCCCTCACCTTGCGCGAAGCCCGTTTCACCAACAACCGCGACTCGGATCCAGGTGTATGGTCGGCATTCGCCCGACAGCTCACCGAGAAGGGATTTTTTCCGGTAATCCTCCGGGATATCGATACGGCGCTCGAGTCACCGCCCCGCGAATATCAAGAATTCACGTTCTTTCCGGAGGGCGTTTTCAATCTCGAACTCCGCCTCGGGTTGTATGAAGAGGCACATATCTGCGCGTTCGTCGCGAACGGGCCTGCCCAGGTCTGCTTCTACAACAAGAACATCCCGTTTCTCTATCAGGTCACCGGCGATTGGCTAAATGATTCCCCCACCCCGTTTAACCGTATCGGTATCGACGTCGGAGATCATTCTCCCTTTGCCAATCGCTTCCAACGCTGGATATGGAAAGAACAAGACCCCGACAACCTAATGGAGGAGTTCAACCGGCTCGACCGGGATATCAATGAAAGTCTTTCCGACCATAGGTTTGAAGCTGAACTCATTACGGACGCCGACAACCGCCGGTCACTCACGAGGATGGGGGAACTGATCCTGAATTGGATCGCTTCTATATTTAGCGGCAGTCCAACCATCCAAGAGTTGGAACTGGTCGAAAAATGTCTGGAACTATCACGGGAGTCCGAAGAGAAGGCACGTTTGCAACAGCTTTTAATACGCGAGAAAACGTTCCAGCAGGTCAATAACCACATGCACGAGAACGATCTGGTCTCGGCATTGAAAACCCTCGAGAGCTTGGATAAGGACATCGAACTAACGCCAGTCCACTGCCTCCGCTTTGGAATGATACTCGACGCCCTGGGCCAATATGCCAAAGCCGCAGAATTATATCAAAGAACCATAGATTCCGGCGATACGTCTCCCGGCGTCCTATTCCGGCTTGCCATGGCCTACAGAAATATCCCCGATTTGGATAGGGCCACAACCGTACTCGAAGCCATGCTGCATGCCGGCATGCGGAGCACACGTGTCGTGCTGGAGCTTATCGATCTTTACGCTGTCACCAGAACACCGGCAGCTGCGATAGAGCTTTGCGATTTCTGGCGCAACCAGGGACTTTCCAGCCCCGAGATAGAAGTCTTGCGGCAGAGATTAGCTACGGCTGCCTGACGTCAGCACACGATATCGTCTTGCCTGCGGACCTGACCTTCGCGAGTTCTAACCGCGACCCGGCACCGTGAATTCCCGCCATCCCGAAATAAAGGCATTGAAATAGAATTCGTCGCCCATATCGTCGTCGGTAAAATCGACGAAATCTTCGACGCCAACCGTTTTTCCCAATCCCGACGGATCATATAGCGGAATGCGCTCCTCCAATATTTCCGTGATACCCGGCGGAGGCGTCTTACCTGGGGGCACGAACGCATAAACGTTCTTCTCCGTAATGCGTTCATAACCGGCTTTTTCAAGCTCTTTCCAGATAAGGATTTCCATGTTCATGTGGCAGGCGCCGGGGTTGGCGAAAACGAACAAAGAAATATCCGACCGTTCCAACATCTGCTTGGAAAGCTGGAGAACATAGCGAAGACAGTCGTAACTCATCTCACCGAGATTGGAATTCGAGATGACGACGTCGGCCTCAATCGGGCAATTCCGGTATAAGGTCATATACACCCACCATGGGATATGTGCGATACGGCCTCGTTGGTCGAGCCGTACTTCTGGGTTTCCTACAAATTCCGAAAACTCGTTGCCGAAGAGATGTTCATGCAATCTGCTTTGCCAGATGTAATATCCTTGGGTCACGTCGTATGAGCAATAGTTGTGGCCCGCGAATCCGATCATGGCGCCCATGTAACCGCATCCAGGCCCGACTTCGAACACGGATAGCTGCTCTTTCCCCGAAATATCGGCGATCGCCTGCGTCACTCGAAACAGACCGACGGACCCTTGGTGATTGAAGTGAACCCGAATCGGTTTCTCGCAGTATTTTTCCGTTATGGCATAGGTTGCCTGGGACAGTTTCGTCAGCAGCTGCACTTCATCGAGGGTGTAATTCGTCTCAAGTGCCGCATCCCGGAAAAAAAGGTTCGGTTCAAGCCGCTGGGGATCTTGTTGGTTGTACCAATCGACAAACCGAAAAATCTGATCATCTCGGGCCATCCGAGTAGGAAACCCGAAATCGTCGAATGTCTTTGTCCCGAAAGCGGAATACTCGGTGTAACCGATCCGTTCACGTACTTCCCGTTCTTCGCGATCGTAGGTATCGATTGCTAAGACCATGCCATCTCCCGTTCCCATCAGGGTTAGCCGGACCGCATACATGTTTCGGCAACAAATTGCCTGCGGCCGGCCCGTGACGAATAGTGATGGCGTAGGGTTTACGAGTTATTAAGTGGATCGCACCGCTGCGGAGAGCGCAGAATTCGGGACGAATCTCGACCTTTAAGGCATTTGGCCCGTGGCAAGCCAACGGGCGCAGTCCTCGCCCAGCTTTTCGACCGCCAGCCTTTCGTATTTGGCCGATTCCTCATCGCTGAGCCGATCGCGCCAGCGGCCGTTTTCGCCTTGGTTGATAAAGGTCTTGGCGCCCCCCTCCCAGAAGATGCCGCCCAGCGGGACCGATGGCGTTGCATTCTGCTTCATATAATCGAAGCTGCAATGCTCAAGAATTGCGTCCCATTTCGTCTCGTCGATGGGAATGTCGAGAAACGCCGCCATGCGCCGGATTTCACCGGGCATATCCGCTTTCAGCTTACCGAAATGCAGCATGTAGAGGTTCGGCAAATCGCGGATCTCCCACCAGCTGCGGACATTGTCCCAAAACGACCAGAAGGGATAGCCGTCCCGGTCGAGCCACTCGTGGTAATATCCGACGATTTCTTTTTCCGGCCTCGGCATAGGTGGCCCAACGAGTCCCGGCGAGTCATTGAGCGCCTCGTACCACAAATCATTCGCCGTGGAATGGTGATTGTAGAGACTCCATAACACGTCGCGGCCATCGCGGCCGATATAGATGTATTTTGCCTGCGGTGAATAGACCAAGGCGTCGACGGGCAGATGGGTTTTCATGAACCGACGATGGGTTTGCGCGGCAACCGCGGCAAGCGTCACTTCCTTTGGCGGGACACGCAAATCCATCCAGGGCGACATGTCCGCGACGGGCAGCCCCTCCTCGCCGTTGAACAGAAGCTGGCTAACGATCTGCTGCACCCAGGTCGTACCGGCCTTAGCATAGGTTGAAATGACGATGTCGTCGTCGCGGAATTCGAAATCGTTCCAAATGGTCGAATTGAAATGATTGCTTTCCATCTCCCGTGTTTTTACGGGCCAGGCAAGTGCATCCTGTGAGCTTCCGTCCGCCATTAAGGCCTCCCTGCAGTCGGTTCAAAATGACAACTTTATCGGTTATCCGAATGCTACCGTATTTTCCATACCGGTGCGACCGCTTAGCCGTAAACTAGCCGGGGAAGCCACAAAATCAACTGTGGGAAGATGATCACCAGGGCGAGGCCCACCGCCTGCAGGAACAGGAATGGGATGGCCGAGCGGAAGATCATCGCCATCGAAACCTGCGGCGGCGCGACGCTCTTCAAATAGAACAGCGCATAGCCGAAGGGCGGGCTGAGGAACGACATCTGCATGTTCACCATGTAGATCACGCCGAACCAAAGCGGCACGTCGGCAGGCGCCACACCGGGCAGGCCGAAGACGCCATCCCACGGCAGGCTCTTGGCGATCGGCAGGAAAATCGGCACGGCCAGCAGCAGGATCCCTACCCAATCGAGGAACATGCCGAGGATCACCAGAATCACCATCATCATGATCAGAATGCCATAGGGGCCGAGACCCGTGGCCAGCATGGTCTCGGAAACGAACTGCTGGCCGCCGTTGACGATGTAGAAGCCGACAAAAATGGACGCGCCGAAGATGATCCACAGCACCATGGCCGAGGCCTTGAGGGTGGTCAGCGCCGCCTCGCGTACCGCTTCCCATGTCAAACGGCGGTAAAGCGCCGACACCACCAGGGCGCCGAAGGTACCGATACCGGCCGCCTCCACCGGAGTCGCAACACCGGTAAAGATCACGCCCAAGACCAAAACAACGAGGATCAACGGCGCGATGACACCTTTCAGCAGACGGAGTTTCTCGCGGAAGGTGACCCGCTCCTCGAGCGGCAAGGCGGGGCCGAAGGTTGGGTTGATATAGCTGCGCGACGTTACATAGATGATATAGAGCCCGGACAGGATAAGCCCCGGAATCACGGCGCCGATGAACAATTCGCCAACCGACTGCTGCGCGATGACGGCGAACAGGATGGCGAGAATCGACGGCGGAATAAGGATACCGAGCGTGCCGCCCGCGAGGATGGCACCGCAGGCCATCTCGGGATTGTATCTGCGCGCCAGCATGGCGGGCAGGGCAATAATCCCCATGGTCACTTCGGTCGCGCCGATAACGCCGACCATGGCGGCTAGGATGGTCGCGGCGATGATGGTGGCCGACGCCAACCCGCCCTTGAGCCCGCCCAGAAATTTATAAATGACGTCGAACAGCTGTTCGATTAGGCCGGCGCGTTCCAGCATGGTCGCCATGAAGATGAACAACGGTATGGCCGACAGCTGGAAGTTCGTCATGTAAGGGAAAACGCGCGATGGCACGATATTGAGGAGGCTCAAATCCCCGAACACGAACAGGAAAATACAGGCGAGCCCGCCGGTAACGAAGGCTAAGGGCAGCCCCGCCATTAACAGGATCAACAACGATCCGAACATGAGGACCGTCAGCCATTCGATGCCGATTTGCAGTCCCATGATTAGGCGAGCCTTTGCTTGAGAAGAATGACGTCTTTGATCAATTTCGAGATGCCTTGCAGGACCAAAAGCGCCGCCCCGATGGCCATGGTCGCTTTGACCGGCCAGTATTGGATCGCCCATTCGGTGAACGACACTTCTCTCACCTCGAACGCGTCGACGAAGAATATCCAGCCCGTCACCAGCAAGGTGACGGCAAACACGAAAAAGAAGAACGACGTGACGATATCGGTGATGACCTTTGCCCGGTCCGAGAGCATCAGGTAAATAACGTCGACACGGACATGCGCATCTTCCCGCAGCGCATAGGCGCCGGCGATCAGATACTGCATGCCGAACATGAGGAACATGGCCTCATGCGCCCAGTTGGTCGGCGAATTGAAGACATACCGGGCCACTACTTCGTAGTAATAGGCGAACACGGCAACGATCGACCAGAAGGCAACGAATTCGCCGACCCAGCCGTTCACGCCGTCAATGACGTTGGTGAACCCAGTATGGATTTTAAGGGCCGGGTCGTGCTGATCGATGTTTTCGCTAGGCACCTCCACAGGCGGCGGTGCCTCACCCTCGATATCGTTGGTCCGGCGCACGAGCTTGGGCAGTATGGCTGCGTCAAAAAGCAGGAGGACCGCGATCGCCGCCGCGACCCAGCCCGAGAAGTTCGACCAGAAATCGAATTTCTCCTGGGCAGCGGCGAGCGCTTCCCGGGCGGGTGCCATCTCCGAGCGGATCTGATCGAGCTGTCGCTGGGCGCCGGAACGCCCTTGCGCTAACCGGCGTTCGTAGCGGTTTTCCAAATTCTCCAGACTGGACACATTGGTTCGCGCGATCGACACCTCTTCGCGGACGACGCGGTGCTCAACATTACCGAAAAGGATCAGCACAAACAGCGGGATGAAAATGAACCCCCACCAGCTTTTGACATAGAACCGGTGCAGGCCGACAAACCCGCCGCCCACCCAGAGAAGATAAGCAATGGGCAGCGTGACCGCTGGGCGTTTGCGATCCGGCTGCGCCGCGCGGCGGCGGACAATGACCATGGCCATGATGGGAAAGACGATAAGTCCCGACCAATAAAGCCAGTGCGGAAGGACGAAGGTAAGGTTGGGCATAAACGGGGGACGCCGCGTTGTGGGTTTTTGAAATCGAAGTTTATGTCAGCGCAAGGGAAGACACCGGGCGCCGGTGCCTTCCCCGCACACTGTCATTCGGCCGAAGGATACATGCCCTACAGGTTTAGGGCCTGCCCTTGAACCATGTCGGGATTCACGTAACCCAAGCTTCCCGACATCATGTAGTCGAGCTGGATCTTGAAGACCCGCGCCGCGTCCTTGTCCTTGTTGGCCCAAGCGTACCAACGCGGAACGGCAAGCTTGGTGAAAGCTTCGACGTCCTCTTCGCCGAGGCGGGAAATAATGGTTCCCGCTTCTTCGAATTTCTTCCAGGCTTCCTGATCGGCCTTCTGAATCTGAGCGTGATGCCAGTCGGAATAGACGTGCACCTCGGCTTCGACGAACTTCTTCATCTGCGGCGACAAGGCATTCCATGCCGGCATGGCAACCGTCAGATCCATCAAGTCAACCGGTTGATAAAGGGACATGAAACCGGGAGGGCCCATGGAAATGTATTTGGTCACCTGATGGAACCCAAGGGCGTAGTTGACCGCGGGGCCCACATAGTCGGCGACATCGATGGTGCCCTTTTCCAATGCCGGGAAGATTTCGCTACCCGGAAGCAGGGTCGTCTTGGCGCCCGCCGCCTGGAAAACCTCGGCCACCATACCGCCCGGAAGACGCATTTTGCGGCCCCGGAAGTCTTCGATCGACCGGATCGGCACCTTGGAGTGGATAATATTCGGACCATGGTGAATGGGCCCGACATAATACATGCCCTGCTTCGCAAACAGGTCACGGGCAATCTCCAGCCCGCCGAGACCGTAATAGAACACATCCCACTCGTGCGGATTGCGGAGCCCCAACGGATAGGAACTCAGGAACACCGACGCCGGCATGCGGCCCGCCCAATAAAGGGTGAACGGGTTCATGGCTTCCAGCACGCCGTTCTTCACGGCATCGAAAAGCTGGAAGTCACCGACAACGTCCTGGGCGCCGAAAGGCTGGAACGCCAATTCACCGTCTGTCTTTTCGACGATGCTGTTGGCCCAATCCTTGAATATTTCGAGACCGACACCGCCCGGCCAGGATGTTTGAATCCGCCAGGTCGTGGTTTGGCCCTTCGCGGTGCCGATGAACGGCGCCCCGAGTTTATCGGATGCCGCCAACAGACCGGCGAAACCGCCCGTTACCGCGGCGCCTTTGAGGAATTTTCTGCGTGTGGCTTTCGTCTTACCGGCGGCTTTGGACGACCGCGCGGTACCTTTTGACTCAGACTTCATGACTAAATGCTCCCTGTCGTCGTTGTTGACCGACGTGTTGCCGACGCACGTGCTGACCCGGCGCCGACGAAATCATAGCCGCACTTCACGTGTGCGAGTCAACTGTCCGTTGAAACTATTTTGTTTAATATCAACTAGAACGACAGGGAACCTGATGATTCAGGACAAACTTTGACGCGAAATCCGTGTTACGGGGATTTGCGTTGCGCCCCAACCGAGGTCAGAAATTCTTCCAATGCCTCATAAGGTTGCGCACCAACAACGCCCTGACGCGCGGCAACGAAGGTCGGCACGCCGGTAACGCCGTACTGGCGCGATTTGTCCCAGTCGGCATCGATCATGTCGCTGAACAAACGTTCCTCGAGCACTTGGCGCGCGGTTTCCGCGGATAATCCCGCGCTCGCCGCGATATCGACCAGCACCTCGACGTCGCCGATGTTGCGGCTCTCGACAAAGTAGGCCTGGTACAACGGCTTATGGATGGCCGCACCGCCTTCCTGCGTCTCCGCCCATTTGCCTAGTTCCTGAGCCAAGCGGCTATTGTAGGTGTGGGTGCGCGTCCCGTAGGGCAGCCCTTCGGCCTCCATCAGTCCTTTCATGCGGGTGTTCATGGCATCGATGTCGACATTGCGCCCGGCGAACAGCTCGGCAAGCGCTAAGCCGTCAGCCGGTGTGTCGGGATGCAGGGGGAAGTGAACGAGCGCGACCTCGATGTCGAAGTTTTGCGTGAGTTTTTCAATACGCCCGGTACTGAGATAACACCACGGTCACACGTAGTCGGAGAGGACCTCCAGAACGATCGGTTCGGCCATCTATCGGATCCTAAGCTGGGGGTTAAACTTGGCGTATCCTAGTGGGTGCGTCGCACGTCGTGCAAATTGGGATCACCCAATACGTTTCTGCATGCCGGTGCCCAAATAGTCCATCTTACGCAACTGCACGCCGGCGTGGCGCATGATGTCGTAAGCGGTGGTCACGTGGAAATACATCTGCGGCAAGGAATAGTGGAACAGACAATCCGCGCCTTTGAATTGCACGGGACCGACGCGGATTTCGAAACTCACGACGCGATCCTCTCCCCCTTCCAATTGTTCGGGCGTGAAGCCGCGCACAAAGGCGAGGGTGTCGTCGATGCGTTGCTTGAGGTCGGCAAACGACGTCTTGCTGTCGTCCAGCACCGGATCGGGCAGACCGGCGAGCCCCGCGATGATCCGTTGCGCGTGTTGGGTGGCCCGCTGTACCTGTTCGGTCAGGGTGAACATGTCCGGCGCCAAACGCATGGCGAGGATGTTCGCCGGATCGATCCCGCGTTCCTCGCAAAATGCCGCCATGTAATCGAGACAGGTCGAGAGCGACGTCATCATCTGTTCAATCGCGGGCACTGACGCCCGATACGTGGATACCGCCATTTTTCGCTAACTCAGCTTCTCGATACCCAATTCGTCGGCCAAGGCCGCAAGCGCATCGAGCAAGCCCGTATGCATGGGAATCCCGTTGGTCTCCCGGTCCTGACGCTTGCGGTGGCTTTGTTCACCGGGCAGCAGCACTTCGTCAAAGCCCGGCAAGGTCGGCGAGCCTTTCATTTGACGGATAACCGCGTCCACCTGGCGCTTGAACCCGGCAACATCGCCGAATGCCGAAATATCGACAGCGACGATGAACTGGCCCGTGTTGGTCACGGTTTCGAAGTCGGCATTGAAATCGACGACGTCCTTGCCGAAGGCCGCGCCGTTGAGGGTGCCGGCCAAGAGACCGAACATCAGGGCAAGGCCATAGCCCTTAGGCCCGCCGATGGGCAGCAGAAAACCTTCATTCGCCTTGTTGGGATCGGTGAGCGGCTTACCCTGGCGGTCGATCATCCAGCCTTCGGGCATCTGTTCACCCCGCTGCGCTGCGGTTTTCACCTTGCCGTAAGCGGCAACGGTCGTCGCCATATCGAGCACCACGTCCGGTTCCTGATCGGCCGGAACTGCGATGGCGATGGGATTGGTGCTCAACAACATTTCCATGCCGCCCCACGGCGGCAGATGGTTGGCGTTGCCGATGGCGACATAGAGACCGATCATGTCGTGAGCGAGCGGCATCTTGGCATACAGGCTCGCGGGCCCGGCATGGTTGCTGTGATGCGAACCCACCCATGCAACACCCGTCGTGCGCGCCTTTTCGATGGCTATTTCGGCACAGTACTTCATCACCAGATGGCCCTGTGCATTGTCACCGTCGACCAATGCCATGCCCGGCTTTTCCCGCTCGATACGGATGTTGGGGGTAAGATTGAGGCCGCCCAGCTTCATCCGCTTGACGTATCCGGGCAGACGGAAAATGCCGTGCCCGTCGGCGCCGTTGAGATCCGCCTCCGCCATCAAGGCGGCAATCGCCGCGGCGTTGTCATCGGGCATCCCCACCGTGCTCAGGGCGCGTTGAATGAAGTCCTGCAATTGCTGCGCGGAATATCTGGCAACAGCCTCGCTGCCATCGGCCATTGGGTATCCTCCCCTTATTAGGTCTTTTTGATGCGGGACCGAATGCCCCGGCGTTGAAAGAAAGAAACGTGTCGTTAGACGGGCGTTACCAGATCCTGCTCGGACAAGTGGGGAACGGTCTTACCGCTCTCGGCGAACGTCCGGGTAACCTCCGTTGAGGCGTAAACCCACAAGATCACCAGCGGTCCGTCGCCCGTGTTGATGAACCGGTGCGGCTTGTTGGCCTCGATATAGGTGGTGTCCATCTCCTTCACCGGCGTAAGATTGCCATCGAGTTCGACATCCGCCTGGCCTTCGAGAATGGTCACCTGTTCATCGCAGTTGTGCGAATGCATGGGCACCTTCTGACCGGCTGGAAATTTCGTGATGCCGGAGGTGAAGGGTGCGCCGCACCGCTCCTTGGACATCAGCAAAGTGGATTCGACGCCGTCGCCCCGTTTGTGCACGGGGGCTTTTTCGATGCTCAAAATCGTTGTTTTCGACATGACTTCCTCTCGTTTTCCTTGCTACTCCCGAGAGCATCATGAAGATTGCGGCCCGGGGGTGCAGAGCGCATACTCCAGTATAGCGAAAAAAACCGGATTGCGGGAGGAAAGACACCCGAAAATGGCAACTTCTGCACGCAAGCAAACCAGGGCCAGAACCGCAAAAAAAACGCGGAAACGCGGGACAAAAAAGGCCCGGGCCAACAGCCTGCCCCTCTACCAGCAGGTGGATAATATTATCCGCCAGCGTCTGATCGATAATGTCTGGAAACCGGGCGAGGCGCTGCCCAGCGAAATGCAATTGGCGGCCGAGTTGGAGGTCAGCCAAGGCACGGTCCGCAAGGCCCTCAACGACCTGGTTGCGGAGAACCTTTTGTACCGCCGCCAAGGCCTCGGCACCTTCGTTTCGGAGCACACGGAACGGCGGGCACTGTTCTTTTTCTTCAAGCTCATGGGCAAGGACGGCTCGCGGGCCCTTCCCGAAAGCAAGGTCCTCGAGTGCGAGCAAACCGATCCGACGGAAGAGGAGATCGAGCGCTTGAAACTCGGCGCGGGCGCCAAGGTCGTACGCTTCACCCGCGTGCGCTGGTTCCAGGATGTGCCGACCATCGTCGAAACGATCACCCTTCCCCAGGAAATGTTCCCCGACTTCGGCATCGAGATGCAGCCGCCGAACAACCTGTTCCGCTTTTATCAGACCGTTTACGGCGTGAGCGTCGCCAAGGCCGAGGAGCACATCACGGCGGTCGCGGCAACTCCCGAGGAGGCGAAGCTCCTGGGGATAAGACCGGGCCACCCGCTACTCCAGATCGACCGGGTCTCCATGCTACTCGACGGACGCCCGATGGAGCGGCGCATCAGCCGCTGTAACACGGCCAACCACGAATACGTGACGGAACGCGGCTCCTAGCGTTTCACCTCTCATCCACACGCAAACGGAGGAACCGACATGAGCCAGAAGGTCGGGTTTATCGGGTTGGGAGTCTTGGGCTCCGCCATGGCCCCAAACGTCATCAAAGGAGGTTTCGAGGTCATCGGTTTCGATCTCCGTGACGATGCCGTGAGCAAAATGGTCGAGGCCGGCATGGAAGCCGGCACCTCCCCCCACGATGTCGCGGAAAAATCCGAGGTCATCATCACCTGCCTGCCGTCCATCGATGCGCTGCACGCCGTCGCGAACGATCTGATCCAGACAAACGGGGCGGGAAAAGTGGTGATCGAAACGAGCACCTTCCCGGTACGCGAAAAGGAAGCCTTCCGAGATACGCTGATCCTCGCCGGGTACGATGTGCTCGACTGCCCGGTCAGTGGAAATCGCATGCTTGCCGTCAAAGGCCAGCTCACGGCCTTCGGCAGCGGCGACAAGCAAATCTACGAGCGGGTCGAGCCGATTATTTCAGCCTTCGCCCACCGTGCCTTCCATGTCGGTGATTTCGGTTGCGGCACCACCTTCAAACTGTGCGGCAATATTCTCAATCTGGTGCACAATGCGGTCGCGGCCGAAGTAATGGTCCTGGCGATGAAATCGGGGCTCGATCTACAGCAATTTCACGATGTGATCAGTGGCTCTGGCTCAAGCTCTTCCATGTTCGAAACCCGCGGTGCGTTGATGGTCAAGAACGACTACGAACACGAAGGGTCCAATTTCTCGATCCCCATCAAGGACGCGCGGTTCATTTCCGAACATGCGGCGTCCTTGGCCGTGCCGACGCCAATCTATCAGGCGGCGTTGCAAACCTATTACGCAGCCGTGGCGCAGGGCCACATGCATGAGGATGCCGCCGCCGTCTGTGCCGCCGTCGAACGCGCCGCCAATTGCGAACGCGGGAAAGGCTGATGGGAAAGCAGAAACCCGCACGAAAAAAACCAACCGTTGGCGTCATCGGCCTCGGCAACATGGGGCCCGGCATCGCCCGCAATCTCGCCAAAGCAGGTCATCCTGTTCTTGTCTGGGATCTGAACGAGGCCGCCCGCGCGCCCTTCGAAACGGCCCGGAACATAGCGATCGCGCCGCCGGCTGAGATGGCGGCTAAGTCCGCCCTTATTTTCTTCGTCGTGCCTGCCTCACCTCAGGTGGCCGCCTGTCTCGGCGGACGTGACGGCGTCTTGGCGCACGCCAAGAAAAATTTGGTGCTTTACGATCTCACCACCTCGGATCCGATCGAAACCAAAAAGCTCGCCCGCCGCGCCGCCAAAAAGAACGTTACTTATTTGGATGCGGGCATGAGCGGCGGCGCGCGGGGCGCCGATACGGGAAATCTGTCATTGATGGTGGGCGGCGACGAAAAAGCATTCCGCCGCACCCGCAAAATTCTCGACGCCATCGCGGCGGATGTTTTCTATCTTGGCAAGTCGGGCGCGGGGCATACCTGCAAACTGATCCACAACATGGTTTGCCACACCATTTTTCTCGCCACCTGCGAGGGCGGCAAGATGGCGGAGAAAGCCGGGATCGACGTCGCCGATTTGATCGATGTCTTCAACGCGTCGAATGCGCGCAGCTTCATCAGCGAAGTGCGTTTCCCCAACCACATCATCAGCGGCAAATGGGATGGCCGCTCGCGGGTCTACAATCTCTATAAGGATACGGGGATGGCCGTCGCATTGGCGAAGACCCTAAAGGTGGACGCCAAACTCGGCGCCGATACCCATGACTTCTTTGCCCGCGCCCTGGCCCTCGGCATGGAGGACCAGGATTTTACGCGGGTCTACAAGGATTTCGACAAGATCAAGTCGAAGAAATAATTATTCGGCCGCGATGCGCGGCAGATCACGGGTGTTGAGCGGCAGATTAACGGGCTCGTTGGTCTCCGCCGAAATATCGGCGGCAAGATAAACTTCCATCACCGTCGTCGCCTGCTGCGGCGTCACCAGCACAGGTTTGTCCCGCGCCACCGCTTCGAGGAAGTGCACAGTTTCGTGCGCCATCGGACCGGCATAGACGTGATTGACGAACTCGCCGGGCATGGTCGACATGGGCAGTTGGATACCCTTGTCCATGGTGTTGACGATCACGTCGCGGTGGGTGTCGTCGATCACCAACATGCCGTCCGTGCCGATGAATTCAATCCAGGTTCCCGAATAGTTGGGATAGCCCGGCGGCATGGTCCAGCCGGCGCCGACGGTGATCACCACGCCATTGTCGAGAGTCACCATGATGTATTGGGTATCCTCGACACCGGTCTTGTCCTTCATCACACCAAAGGCGGATTGGGAATAGACGCGCACCGGCTTGGCCGGGGCCAAACACCACAGCGCGAAATCGAGATCGTGGGTCGCTTCCATCGCCGCCGGCGACAGGGTAATGCGGCCGGAAATCTTATCGCCGAGACCACGGGTGATGTGACGGCTGATAATGGCACTGACGGGCTTGCCGATGGTGCCGTCCTCGACACATTTCTGTACGTAGGCGAACTTTGGATTGAACCGCTGCGAATACCCGATGGTGAACTTCAGGCCTTTCTGCTCAGCCAGAGCGCACAGCTCGTCGGCTTCGGTAAGACGCAGGGAAATGGGTTTTTCGAGGAACACGTGCTTGCCCGCTTCGAGACACGCCTTGGCCATCGGATAGTGGGCATCCTCCGGCGTCGCGGAAATGAAAATCGCCTGGATATTATCGTTCTTGAGAAGCTCACGATAATCGGTGGTCGCCGTCGCGGCACCGGTTTCCTCCGCGACTTCCTTGAGCCGCTCCGGCTTGATCTCTGCAATGTGCAAGGCGCCGACCATGGCGTTGTTGGCACAGGTCGTGGCGCGAATGCCGCCGCACCAGCCGGTGCCGATAATTCCCACGTCGATCGGTGTCATCATATCCTTATGTCCTTCGGGTTTCTTCGTTGGCCGCACCCCAGCGGCATCCTGCTAACCGGTCTTATATAAGAGTTTTATTAGACGTAACCGCCGTATGCGGCAACGGCTTTCGGTAATTTTGTCCGGAATGAGAAATGGCATCTCCTGAACGGGAGATGCCATTCCCAAACGTTGTAGCGTGATTAATTGCTGGCCAGACTCTGAACCATCTTCTTATAGGCTTCGACCCGCGCCGGACGAATGGCGTCGTAATCGGGGCCGTCCACAAAGTCAGTGGTCTCACCGATCTGCTTAATCAGCGTCTTGTAGGTCTTATCGTTTTGAAGTTCCTTCAAGGCCGTACGGAGCTTATTCAGTACCGCGTCCGGGGTTCCCTTCGGCGCCTGAATGATGCGGTCCATCGAACCGATATTGGCGGAGTAGCCAAGCTCCTTAAAGGTCGGTGCACCGGGGAACGCGGTTTGCTCGCCCGCACTGATCAACACCCGAACCTTATCGCCTTGAGCCAGGATGGTCGATTTGAACTGCAGCGTGAAGTCAGCTTCACCGGCAAGGAAGCCGCGCATCGAAGGCCCGCCGCCCTTGTAGGGCACCATCACGATCTTGTCGGCAATGCCCGCTTCAGTGAACAGTTGCAGACCGGGAACGTGGGTCGCACCCCAATCGCCGGAATGAGCGAACTTCAGCTTGCCCGGATTGGCGTTGGCATAGTCGACGATGTCCTGCCATTTCTTAAAGGGGCTATCGGACTTAACGATCACCGAGAAGCTGCCTGAATTCAGCTTACCGACGGTCACAAACGCATCGAGCGTATTGTAGGGCAGTTTTTTCACGTTCTGCTGCAGCTGATCGAAATAGTTGTGCGTGAACAGCAGCGTGTACCCATCCGGCTTCGCTTTCGCCGCAGCCGCGGTGCCGGTCTGACCGGACGCGCCCGGCATCAGCTTCACGATTATGGCATTGCCAAGATATTGCGGGATCACGCTGGTGAAGACGCGGGCGTTGCGGTCGTGCGATCCGCCGGCACCCAGCGGCAGAATCAACGTAATCGGTTTTTCCGGGTATTCGGCGCGCACCGGTGCGCTGGCAAGAATGCCAACCGCAAGAAGCGCTCCCAGAGCTAGCTTGGATAAATGTGCTATCCGCATGTTTTCTACCTCTCTGATCGAGTTAAAATTCTACCCTGCTCGCAGGGACGCTCTCATAGTTCGCAGTGGAGCCGTTTATTAGTCTTCTATAAGACACCATCTGCAATGCCGTCCGTCAAGGGCAACCACTGACATATTAACACCTTTTCCGGCCAAAGGCCTCCTAATCGGTGGTTCCGAACTGCCGTCTGAGCCGCACGCTTCGCCGCCACATCAGGAACGTCAGGATTGGGGTTAAGACCAAAATCCCGGCGGTGAAGGGCCGTTCGACGAAAATATAGTGGGGCATGTTGCCGGCCGACAAAATAACCGTCTGACCGAAGGAATATTCGAGGGTCGGCCCAAGAATGAAGCCCATCGCCATCGGCGTCACGTCGAAATGGAGCTTCTTCGCCATGTACCCGAAAGCACCGAAAAAGACGAGAACCGCCAAATCGAACGGCTGCGAGCGGAACACCCAGGAACCGGCAAAGGCGAAGATCAGCGTCAGCGGTAACAACAGCGATTTGCGGATGGTCACCACCTTGGCGAACATCGGGATGCAGACATAGCCGATGAAAATGAAGAGGATATTGGCAAACACCATCGCCAGAAGAATGGCGAACACCAGATCGCCCTGTTCCTGCATCAACTGCGGTCCTGGCCGCAGGCCATGGGCGATGAACGCGCCAACCAGAATAACGGTGAGGTTGTCCCCCGGAATACCGAGAGTGAGCAGCGGCACGAGCGTCGGGCCATTGACCGCATTGTTGGCGGACTCGGCGGCGGCAACGCCCTCGAGCTCACCCTGGCCGAACCGTTCCGGATGTTTGGACGCGCTTTTCGCCGCGGCATAGCCCATGAAAGCCGCGACCACCTGCCCGACGCCAGGAATGACACCGATGCTCGTGCCGATGACGGTCGACCGGCAAATGGTCCGAATGCACCCCCTGAATTCGGGCCAGGTCAACCGCTCTCCAGTGACCTTGAGCCCCGACGACTGAATGATCTGCGACGCTTTGCGCTCGATACCGACGAAAATCTCCGGCAAGGCAAACACACCGATCAGCATCGGCAGCAGCGGAATACCCGATTCGATCTCCGGCATACCGAAAGAAAAGCGCGACAGAGCGCCGATGGGATCCTGGCCAACCATGCCGAAGAACAGGCCCAGCGCCAGCATCAATAGACCTTTGACGAATACCCCGCTGGACGTCGCCGAAATGACGATCAGGGCGAGAAACAGAATGGCGGCCAACTCGGGCGGCCCCATGAGCAAGGCAACCGCGGCAATGGGCCCGATCATAGCGATGGTGACGACATCGCTGGTGAAATCACCCGCCACCGACGAGAACAGTGCGACTTCCAGCGCCTTGCGAGCCTGGCCCTTCTTGGTCAGCGCCGGTCCGTCAAAGGTCGTCGCCACGGCGGCGCCGGTCCCCGGCATTGATACAAGGATCGCCGGTATACTGCCTCCGTATATGCCGCCCTTATAGACACCGATGAGAAACGGAATACCGAGCAAGGGATGTAGGAAGAACGAGATGGGGAGCAAGATCGCCATCGCCATGAGCGTGGTAAATCCGGGCAACGCACCGACAAACATACCGAGGAATAAACCCGCCGCGAGAAGCAGGAATGTCATCAGCACCGTTTCCGGATTGAACAGAATGCCGAAGCCGCCGAGGAAGGATTCAAACATGGAGATGCCTAAAGTTGCTGACGCACGCGAACTCGTGCCTAAAAGATCGTCTAGAAGATCGAATGGTTGCTGAGGTAGTTGAGCGGGCCGTACAGGAACGAGTCGCTGGAAAGGACGTCATCCAGGGGGAAAGGCGGCAAAGACGTCACCAGAACCTTGGTGAAGAGCACGAAAACGATCGTCGGCACGATGATCGATACCGCCGCGCCCAAACCATAATTGCGGTTCCCGAAATAGGTCGACATCACCATGATCATGACGGCGCTGCCGATCACAAAGCCGACGTTGACCATCAAGAAGACATACCCCGCCATAATCGCCAGCGTCACCACAACATTGGTAATGGCTTCGCGGTCCAAATCGCGCAGCTCGTTGTGTTGCCGAACGGAGAAGCTTTTGAAAAACAGCCAGATGCCCAACAGAAAGAAGCCGGCCGCAACCATACGCGGGAACAATTCCGGGGACAGCTTGTTCTGATTACCGATCTTGATCAGCGGTTCGTCGATCTGATCGGGGATAATGAAAAACAAGACGACCGCGAGGACGATGAAAATGACCGCCGCAACCGTGTTGAAATTGAACTGACGCCCAATTGCGGGGCCGTTTGGTGCCGGGGTGTCGATCAATTCAAGCGTTCCTACCCTGTTTAGTCGTTTATCGCGCCACAAACCGGCAGCTTCTTAGGCCACCTGACCAATGGAACGTTACCCCAATGGAGCGTTACCTTAGTCCGGGCTTTAAGCCCCTGTCACGACCCTCGTCACCAGCCCCGCTAAGTATAACGCGTTCGTATGGCGCGTATTCCGCAAAGGCGGCTATTGATAACGTTCTTGCGGCTCGGGTGTTCCGGCAACCGGGTCAGCAGAAACCGGGCAACCCGAGCCTCAGTCTTATATAAGACTTGAAAGAGCAATAAAACGCCCGTAGACCGTTGTCAACACGGCACCTTTCCGGCACTGACACATAGAAAAAACAAAATCTTTCTATCGTCAATTTTCCGGACTTTTCGAGCCTTTCCGGATACCAGCACAGGTTCGGTAAGGGGCCAGTTGACGGCATGCCATCGCGGAATTTTCTCCGGTACTTTTCTCTGGCAACTGCGGAAACGCGATGGTATGTCGCCCATGGAGGTTTTGTACAAGACCTCCTGCAAAATAAAAAGACCGCCGTCATGCGCGGCGACCGAAATTGACTGGTGAGGAACTGATTAGCATGAGCACCACCCTTGTAGCCGTGGCCGACACACCCTTCCCGACCCTCGATCCCGCAAAAAAAGCACTCGCCCGGGTCAATGGAGAGTTGAAACTCGCCTCCGAACCGACGCCGCAAGCGATCCTCGAAGTGGCTGCCGATGCCGATGCGCTTCTCGTCACCTACGGCAAGATCACTGCAGACGTCATCGCCGGGATGAAGAACTGCAAGGTGATCGGACGTTTCGGTATCGGCATCGATAACATCGATATCCCCGCCGCGACCAAGGCCGGTATCACGGTCACCTACGCGCCGGTCTATTGCCTCGACGAAGTGTCGGATCACGCCATGGCACTGTTGCTGTCGCTGGCGCGCAAGATCCCCTATTCCAACAAGCTGGTTTCCGAAGGCCGCTGGGAAATGCCGGCGGTAGTGCCGATCGCGCGCTTCCGCGGCCGCACCATGGGCCTGGTCGGTATCGGCAACATCCCGCAGCAGATCGTGCCCAAGGCCCAGGCCTTCGGCATGAAGGTCATTGCCGCCGACCCTTACGCTCCCGACGAGGTGTTCAAGCGACTGAACGTCGAGAAAGTCGAGTTGGACGATCTGCTTGCCCGCTCCGATTACATTTCCGTTCATGCGCCGCTGACGCCGGAAACGGAGAACATGTTCTCGACCGAGGCATTCAAGAAGATGAAATCCTCCGCGCTACTGATCAACACGGCGCGGGGGCCGCTTGTCGATGTCGACGCCCTCGCCAAGGCGCTGGACGCGGGTGAGATCGCGGGCGCGGCACTGGACGTGCTGCCGAGCGAACCGCCGACGGCGGACAATCCGGTGGTCGGGCGCGACGACGTCATCATCACGCCGCACACCGGCTTCTACTCGGAAGATGCGCTGCTCGACCTGCAAACCACCGTGGCCACCGATGTTGCCGCCGTGCTGGCAGGCGAAGCACCCAAATATCCGGTCAAACCCCGCACGTAAGAAACGCGGCAAAAGGGGAAAACCCATGAAGGCGATGGTGCTCAGCGCACCCAAGACCATTGGCGAAGAGGATGTCGCCCAGCCGGTCCCCGGCGACGGCAAAGCCCTCGTCAAGGTGACCAAAACCGGCATCTGCGGCACCGATCTCAAGATCTATCAAGGCGGCATTCCCGTCGCCTACCCCCGGGTGATGGGTCATGAATCGGTGGGCACCGTCGCGGCGGGCGGCGAATTGGAACCGGGAACGCCGGTAATCGTCGACCCCGCCTATTACTGCGGCGATTGTTTCCATTGCCACAACGGCCAAACCCATCTGTGCCCCAATGGTGGCTTGATCGGCCGCGATGTGGATGGCGGTTTCGCCGACTACGTGCTCGCCCCGACGCACAACGTGCACCCGCTGCCCCCGGACATGAACCTGACCCATGCGCCGCTGGTACAGCCGATGACGACCTGCCTGCACGCCCAGCGTCTCGCCAAGATTTTCCCTGGCGAAGCGGTGGTCGTGATCGGTCTCGGCGTTACCGGTCTGTTGCACGTTCAATTGGCCAAGGCACATGGTGCTTATCCGGTGATCGGTATCACCCGTAGCGAATGGAAGCGGGACCTCGCCGAAGAACTCGGTGCCGACTATACCTTTGCCCCCGGTGACGACGTGAAGGACAAGATTCTTGAGGTCACCGGCGACAAAGGTGGCGCAGATCTGGTGATCGAATCGGTCGGCCAACTGTCGGTGCTCGCGCAGGCCATCGACATTGTCCGTCTGGGCGGCCGCATTCTGCCGTTCGGCATCCTGACCGTGAGCGAAGGCGCGTTGCCGTTCTACGATCTCTATTTCAAGGAAATCCAAGTGGTGAACGCACGTGTCGCCAAACCCGAGGATTACCCGGCAAGCATTGACTTCGTCGAGCGCGGTATCGTCAACCTCGACAAGTTGATCACCGACGTGGTGCCCCTCGCCGAAATGAAACGCGCCCTCGACATGCTCGAACAAGGCAAGGGCATCAAAATCATTCTGGACCACGAGGCATAGGAACATGGCCGACGCAACTTCCCCGATGGTGACCACCGCCTGGCTGGCCGAGCATCTCAACGATCCCAAGGTGAAGATCATCGAAGTGGAATCCGATCCCGAGGGTGCCGCTTACGATTCAGGGCATATTCCCGGCGCCATCCGCTGGTTCTGGAAGGACCTGTGCTGGCACGATACCGACCGGGAGTTCGTCACCCCGGAAACATTGGCGAAGCGGCTAGGCGGTTGCGGCGTTGCGGCGGACGATACGCTGGTGCTTTACGGTGATCCCGTTCAGTACGGCAATTACGCCTTTTGGGCATTGAAAATGGCAGGCCATAAGGATCTTCGACTGCTCGACGGCAGCCGCAAGAAATGGGTCGCAGACGGCCATGCCATGACCCATGACGTGCCGTCCACCACGCCTGTCGACTACACGCCGGGCGCCACGGATCATTCCATGCGCCTTGGCCGCGACGATGTGCGCGCGCACCTCGGAGACGCCGGCCGTTTCCTGCTCGATGTGCGCTCCCCGGAAGAATATTCCGGCGAACGGGTGATGGAATACGGCAAGTTCGATCACGGCGCCGAGCGCGGCGGGCGCATCCCTGGCGCCAAACATCTGTTCTTCCGCGAACTGCTCAACGACGACGACACCTATAAAAATCCGGAAGAACTTGCCGCCATCCTGAAAGGCATCGGCGCCGATCCCGATAAGGTGAATGAGATCGTCTGCTATTGCCGGCTGTCGCACCGCGCCACCCTTGCCTGGACGGCGATGCATTTCATCCTCGGCTGGCCGAACGTCAAAATCTACGACGGGTCGTGGACCGAGTGGGGCTCCATCGTCGGTTTCCCCGTCGAGAAATAAACGCTCCCCTAACTGAGCGCCGATAAATCCGCCAGCACCTCATCCGGGTGGTCGGCGGGTTTGACCGTCGCATAGGCCTTCGCCACGTTCCCGTCGGGACCGATAAGCACCGAAACCCGGCTTGCCACGGCAGCGCCCGGTTCCGCCGCGCCATAGGCTTGCGACATGGCGCCGCCGGTATCGCTCAATAGGTCATAGGGAAAACCGAACTTCTCCTTAAAGGCGCCATTGGCCTCCTGGCTGTCGAAACTGACACCGAGGATCACCGCGTTGGATTTTTGGAAATCTTGGATTCGATCACGGAACCCATTGCCTTCGATGGTTCAGCCGGGCGTATCGGCCTTGGGATACCACCACAGCAGCACGTATTTGCCCGAGAATTGATCCAAACCGACCGACTTGCCGTCCTGGTTCGGCAAGGAAAAGGCTGGTGCCTTTTGACCCGCGTCAATCAACGCCATTTCGTCCCTCCCCTATAGTCTTTCAAAATAGTGGTTTCGAACTGCTATTTTACCGACTTCACGAATTCCACAAACCTGTTTGTCGGCAGTGCCTGAACCGTATTAAGCTCTTGCCCAGTTAATTGGGAAACCGTACCCTCGGGTAAGCATGATCGTTCGATATACGAACAATAATACCTAAACACGTATCAGGCGATCTTCACAAAAGACGAAACAATATCAGGGAGCGCGTGATGGACGACATCGCTCAATTCGACGAGAAAAAAGCCTTCGCGGCCAAGCCGGAAGCCACCGGAAATATCAGCGTCTCGCAACCGATGAACGGGGAAGAGTTCCTCGAATCCATCGACGACGGACGGGAAGTCTATATCTACGGCGAGCGGGTCAAGCGGCCCATCGAGCACCCGGCCTTCCGTAATACCGCGCGGATGACGGCCCGCTTTTTCGACGCGCTGCACGATCCCGCCAAGAAAGACGAGCTCCTACTTCCGACCGATACCGGCAACGGCGGCATGACGCAGGCCTACTTCAAAGCCCCGACCAGCGTCGAAGAAGCGATCGCCGGCCGCGATGCCATCGCCGCCTGGGCCCGTTTGGTCTATGGCTGGGCCGGCCGCGCACCTGACTACAAGGCGGCCTTCCTGGCGACATTGGGCGCCAACTCCGATTTTTACGCGCCCTATCAGGAAAACGCCAAGCGCTGGTACAAATTCAGCCAGGAACGCGTGCCTTTCGTGAACCACGCGATCATCCACCCGCCCATGGACCGCAACAAGCCGCCGAACGAAGTGGCCGATGTCTGCGTCCATGTCGAGAAGGAAACCGACGCCGGCATCATCGTGTCAGGCGCCAAGGTGGTCGCCACCGGCTCGGTGCTGACAAACTACACCTTCGTCGCTCACCACGGTCTGATCCCTGTCCAGGACAAGGACTTCGCGGCGGTCTTCATGATCCCGTCGAACGCGCCGGGGGTGAAATTCATCTGCCGCCCATCCTACGAAATGACGTCGACCGTCATGGGCAGTCCTTTCGACTATCCGCTGTCCAGCCGCTTGGACGAGAACGACGCGGTATTTGTCCTCGATAAGGTGTTGATCCCCTGGGAAAACGTCTTCGTCTATGGCGACGTCGACAGGGCGAACAACTTCTTCCCGCAGACCGGCTTCCTGCCGCGCGCCTTGCTGCACGGCTGCACGCGGCTGTCGGTCAAGCTGGACTTCATTGCTGGCCTTATCCTCAAGGCCATCGACGCGGCAGGCACCAAGGACTTCCGTGGCGTTCAAGCGAATGTCGGTGAGATCATCGCGTGGCGAAACATGTTCTGGTCGCTGACCGAGGCCATGGTCCGCAACCCCGAACCGTGGATCGGCAAACACCTGCTGCCGAACATGGTACCGGCCAGCGCCTATCAGGTGCTGATGAGCTTTGCCTATTCCAAGGTCAAATACATCATCGAGGAAACAGCAGCTTCCGGTCTGATCTTCCTGAATTCGCACGCACGCGATTTCAAGAGCCCGGAAATCCGGCCCTACCTCGACCAATATTTGCGCGGCTCCAACGGTTATTCCGCCGAGGACCGGGTCAAGCTGATGAAACTGTTGTGGGATGCCATCGGCACCGAGTTCGGCGGTCGTCACGAGTTGTACGAAATCAACTACTCAGGCTCGACCGAAGAAATCCGCCGCTATTGCCTGTTCGGCGCCATGGCCAACGGCGACGCTGAAAAGATGAAGGGCTTCGCCGAATCCTGTATGGATGAATACAACCTTGATGGCTGGACTGTGCCGGACCTTACCGATCCGGGCGAATTGAGCTATCACGTCATGAAAGACGCCAAATAACGTTCTTTGGGACATCTGCTTATAGGGGAGAGTTTTATGTCGACCAAGAAAACCAAATCCGGCATTAGCCGCCGGAAATTTATCGCTACCTCAGCGGCGACCGGTGCGGTCGCCGCCGCGGCAACCCACCTGCCGATGCCGGCCATCGCGCAGACGCACACCATCAAGATCGGTTACGTCAGCCCGCAATCCGGACCGTTGGCCGCGTTCGGCGAATCCGACAACTTCAACGCCGACAACTTCCGCGCCGCCATGCGCAATGGCCTGAAGCTTGGCGGGAAGACCTACAATATCGAGGTCATCGTCAAAGATTCGCAATCGAATCCGAACCGCGCCGCAGAAGTCGCCAAAGAACTGATCGTCGATGACGAGGTCGACCTGATGATGGTCGCCAACACGCCGGAAACGACCAACCCGGTTGCCACCCAGTGCGAGATCGAGGAAGTACCTTGCATCTCGACCAACTGCCCGTGGCAGCCCTGGTTCATCGGTCAGCAAGGCAACCCCGGCGATCCGGGCAGCTGGAAGCCTTTCGATTGGGCGTTCCACTATTTCTGGGGCCTCGAAGACGTAATCGCCGTGTTCACCAACATGTGGTCGCAACTCGACACCAACAAAGTGGTCGGCGGGGCGTTCCCCAACGACGCCGACGGCAATGCCTGGGGCGATCCCAATGTGGGTCTGCCGCCGGCCCTCAAGGCCAAAGGCTACAACTTGATCGATCCGGGCCGGTATCAGAACCTGACGGACGACTTCACCGCCCAGATCACGGCGTTCAAGAATGCCGATGCAGAGATCATGACGGGCGTGATGCTGCCGCCGGATTTCACCACTTTCTGGACGCAGGCGAGTCAACAGGGCTTCCGCCCGAAAGCGGCAAGCGTCGGCAAGGCGATCCTGTTCCCCGTGTCGGTCGAGGCGCTGGGCGCAGCAGGCAACAACCTGTCGTCCGAAGTTTGGTGGTCACCTGCACACCCCTACAAGTCCTCGCTGACCGGTCAATCGGCCAAGGAACTGGCCGACGCCTACACCAAGGCAACGGGCAAACAGTGGACCCAGCCCATCGGCTTCGTCCACAGCCTGTTCGAAATGGCGGTCGATGTCCTGAAACGGACCGAGGATGTCGGCGATAGCGTTGCGATCCGCGATGCCATTGCCTCGTCGAATGCCGACACCATCGTCGGTAAGGTGCAATGGAACGGGGAAGGCGTGCCGCCCTTCGCCGCGAAAAACATCACCAAAACACCACTGGTCGGTGGTCAATGGCGCCATGTCGGCGGCGGCAAGTACGATCTTGTCATCACCGACAACCGGACCGCGCCGGAGATTCCGGTCACCAGCGACATGCAAGCGATTTCGTAGTCGCACAAGCGGGAGCGGGATGATAAGCATACCCGCTCCCGTCATTTTTCTTTTTCAACAACGATAATGCTCCTCGAACTCAAGGGCCTCTCCAAGGCGTTCGGCTCCATCGTCGTCGCGGAAAATATCAATCTGGGCATCGACGAAGGCGCCGCCGTGGGGATTATCGGGCCGAATGGCGCGGGCAAATCGTCGTTGTTCAACTTGATCACCGGGGAGCTTTCCCCCGATTCCGGCTCCATCCATTTGGACGGGCACGACATCACCAGTTCCCCGCCGCCGGCGCGGTGCAATGCCGGCATCGGCCGCTCGTACCAAATCCCCCACCCGTTCGAGACGCTGACCGTCTTCGAGAACCTTCTCGTCGGCGCGGTCTACGGCAATGGACTGACCGAAGCGCAAGCGACCGAACGGTGCGGCGACATCCTTGAACGTACCGGCCTCCTCGAGAAAGCAAACCGGGTCGCGGGCTCACTCTCGCTTCTCGAGCGCAAGCGGCTGGAAATGGCCCGGGCGCTGGCCACCGAACCACGCATTTTGTTGCTGGATGAAATCGCCGGCGGCCTTACCGAACATGAATGTGAAGAACTGGTGACCGCCATCAGCGACATCCATCGCTCCGGCGTCACCGTCGTCTGGATCGAGCATGTGGTGCATGCCCTGCTCGCCGCCGTCCATCACCTGTTTGTCCTCAACTTCGGCAGTATCATCGCCGAAGGGGATCCCCATACCGTCATGAATTCACGTGACGTGCAGGAGATCTACATGGGCATGTCGGACTGAGCGGGGAGAAGAGAAATGGCCCTTCTCGAAACCCACGACCTCGTCGCATTCTACGGCGACTTTCAAGCCCTCTACGGCATCGACACCTATGTCGACGAAGGTGAGACAGTGGCCATCATCGGGGCCAACGGCGCCGGCAAGTCCACCTTTCTGCACAACATCACCGGATTGCATGCCGGTGCCGGCGAAGCCGTTCAATTCGACGGCCGCCCCGTTGGTCACCTGCCCGCCGCCGAGATCGTCAAGCTGGGCATCGCCCTGGTGCCGGAAGGCCGCCGTCTGTTTCCATCGTTGAGTGTCGAGGAAAATCTCCTTATCGGTGCCTACGGCCAGAAGAAAACCGGCCATTGGACGTTGGAGACGATTTTCGAGCTGTTCCCTGTGCTTAGGCAATTGCGTCGCTCTCCCGCGACGTCGCTTTCCGGCGGGCAACAGCAGATGGTCGCGTTCGGCCGCGCCCTGATTTCCAATCCGCGCTTGCTGCTGTGCGATGAAGTATCACTCGGCTTGGCCCCGACGGTCATCAAGGACATTTATGAGGCGCTGCCGGTGATCAAGGAAAGCGGCGCCTCGATCATGCTGGTCGAACAAGATGTGCAACGCGCGCTCGGGGTTGCCGACCGCGTTTATTGTTTCATGGAAGGCCGGGTTACTCTCTCAGGCCATCCGTCCGAGTTCGATCACGCCACCATCCGCAGCGCCTATTTCGGAACATGAGACACGTATGTTGAGTTGGCCATGCTAAGTTGGATTGACGCAATACTACAGGGAGTGCTGCTCGGCGGGCTTTATGCCTTGTTCGCCGCCGGCCTGTCGCTGATGTTCGGCATTATGCGTCTGGTCAATTTGGCGCACGGCGATTTGATCGTGTTCGCCGCCTTTATCATCCTGGTCATTGCCGATCTGCTCGGCGCCAATATTTTCGTCGCGACGGCCGTCACCCTGCCCATCATGTTCGCGGTCGGCTTTGTCCTGCAGCGGTATCTCCTGAACCGGACGTTGGGCAAGGATATCTTGCCGCCGCTGCTGGTCACCTTCGGTATTTCCATCGTGATCCAGAACGGTCTTTTGGAAACTTTCAGCGCTGACAATCAGCGCCTTCAGGCGTTTGGGATCGAAACCCAATCCTGGTCCCTGGGCGGCGGTATTGCCGTGGGCGTCATGCCGACCCTGACGTTCGCCTCGGCGGTCATCGCCATTCTGGCGCTCAATTGGATCATGTACCGGACGGAGCTTGGCAGAGGCTTTCGGGCAACTTCCGACGACCCATCGACGGCACAGCTGATGGGCATCGACAACCACAAGGTTTTCGCCGCGGCAACCGGCATCGCCTTTGTCGTCATCACTCTGTCGGCGCTTTACTTCGGCAACCGGGCGCAGTTCGATCCGACCATCGGCTCGTTCCGGCTGCTCTATGCGTTCGAAGCCGTCATCATCGGCGGCCTCGGCAGTCTATGGGGCACCTTGGCAGGCGGCATTATTCTCGGCGTCGCACAGACCATCGGCGCCAAGATCAACCCGGAATGGCAGATCCTCGCCGGGCACGTCGTTTTCCTGGTCGTCCTCGTGGTGCGGCCACGAGGTCTGTTCCCCAGGGCCGTAGATTAGGGCAGTGGATTAGAATCATGACCGACAGCATATCCACTCCCGCCGCCAAACGGTTCCGCGTTCAGACCCGTACCCGCGTGTCGACGGTAACGGTCATCGTCGGCATCGCCGTATTCGCCTTGCTGGCGGCCGCGCCCGCTTTCGTGTCACGCAGTGTCATCCAGGATCTGTTTTTTGTTCTCACCATGCTGGCCCTCGCCCAGTACTGGAATCTCCTTGCCGGATATGCGGGCCTCGTGTCGGTGGGACAGCAAGCGTTCGTCGGCATCGGCGCCTATACGCTTTTCGCCTTCACGATCCTGACCGGCACCAATGCCTTGGTTGCTATTTTCCTCGCTGGTTTCGTCGCTATGATCCTGGCAATACCGACAGCCTTGGTCATTTTCCGCTTGCGCGGTGCCTATTTCGCCATCGGCACTTGGGTCGCGGCGGAAGTGTTCCGCTTGCTTGCCGCCCAGTGGAAAACGCTCGGCGGCGGCACGGGCACCTCGTTGCCCCGTAGCGCGACCCGTGACATTTGGGGCATCGAGTTCATCAAGGACCTGTTCGGCGCCAAGACCTCCGCGGCGAAAGATATCGAGGCTTATTGGCTGGCGTTGCTGGTCGCGGCCGGAACCATCGTTCTCGTCTATGTCCTTCTGCGCTCGCGGTTCGGTCTCGCCCTTTCCGCCATCCGGGATTCGGAACCGGCGGCAGGCAGCCTGGGCGTGCGCAACTTCCGTACCAAATTGTGGATTTTCATCATCGCTTCCTTCGGCACCGGCATTACCGGTGCGCTCGTTCTCTTTCAGAAGGCGCGTATTTCTCCCGACGCCGCCTTCTCGGTCATCGATTGGACGGCCTTTGTCGTGTTTATCGTCGTCATTGGCGGAATCGGGACCATCGAGGGTCCGATTATCGGCGTCATCATTTTCTATGTGCTGCAGAATTACCTAGCCGACTACGGCACTTGGTATTTGATGCTACTCGGTGCGTTGGCGACAGTTGTCATGCTGGTCGCGCCGCAGGGTCTTTGGGGCCTTATGGTCAAACATTACGACCTGCACCTGTTTCCCGTACGCCGGCGCCTGTTCGTAAACAAGCACGGCCAAGACAAGGACGGCTAAGTTTTCCTCAGAACCTCGGCAAAAAGTTCGAGCGTCCGTTCGGCAAAGACCCACATATTGGCTTCCCGATCGGCCGAGCCCGTTTCGATGGTAAGGACCCGTGCCGACGGCCCCGCGACCGCGATACAGCTGTGTCCCGCCGCGTCCCCGTACCGGTTGCCGCTCGGCCCCGCCGCCCCCGTCTCGCTCACCCCCCACGTGGTTCCCAGCCGATCGCGAATGGCCGCTGCCGCAAGCTGCGCATAGGCCTCGCTCGCCGAACGCACTCCCGGGTGGTCGTCGAAATCGATCCCCAACAAGGTCTCCCGTGCGGCTTGCGTGTAGATTATCCCACCGCCCATGAAATAAGCCGAGGCCCCGGGCACCGCGAGCAGCGCCGCCGAGACGATCCCGCCGGTGGATGATTCCGATACGGCGACCGTTTCCTGACGTTCCTTGAGCAGTTTCCCGACCGCTTCAGCCATTCCAGCAAGCGTTTTCATTCAACCATCCCTGTTATCTCGACATTCGGTTTCTACTTATAAATGCCCCGTTTTCTGCGGTTAACGGGGAATACTCGGGTTGGAAAGGGGCGCGGAGGTTCCCATATAAATCTTCAAGAAAGCCCTCTATGCCGTCCGATCCGGGGAAAGACACTAATGGAAATGCCGC
Source organism: uncultured Rhodospirillales bacterium (assembly GCA_913055735.1). GTDB lineage: Bacteria > Pseudomonadota > Alphaproteobacteria > Rhodospirillales > UBA2165 > CAJXKD01. The sequence continues at coordinate 2,109,493 of CAJXKD010000001.1, read as the reverse complement.
CAGAATTCGAGGAGGCTCTCTCCGCACTGAAAGTGGAGTTTCTCCAGGGAGCCAAGGAACGGCTGGACGATATCGAATCCTCCGTCGGCAAAATCCAGCGCAAGGAAGGCGACCGCGGCGACATCTTCCATAGCGTCAAACAACATGCCCACGACATGAAGGGATCGGCCGGTTCTTATGGCCTCCATCTCCTATCGGCCATCGCAGAACGTTTCGACAAATATCTCCTTTCCTCCAATCGCCTCGACGACGACCAACTGCTAGAGGTTGGAATTTTTGTCGCGGAGATGCGAAAGATCGTCGATGCCGGCGAAGAACCGGATGAAGCGGATCACGCCGCCATCCTGTCCAGTCTCCCCACCAATGGCGGCGGTCAAGTGGTGCTGGCTGAAAACGGTACGGTTCTCGTCGTCGTGGAAGCCAATAGCCAGCGCGACACCCTTGAAAAGACGCTCTCCTCATGCGGCTTTACGGTATCGTTCGAGGATGCACCGGTAAAATCGGTCGAAACGGCGATTGCCCTCAAACCGCGCGCGATCTTGGCCGACCTCGATCTGCCCGAAACGTCCGGTCTGGAACTTGCCGATATGCTGGCCAGCATGAGCGCCACCAAGCATATCCCCTTCGCGGTCATCATCCCGGAGGATCGCGCCGATATTGAAGGCGAGATCGGGGAGCGGACCATTGGCGTCATCCAAAAAGGCCCGGAATTCGTTGAAAACGTGGTGATCTACCTCAAAGACTGCGGTCTTTTCGAAAAAGCCGAATTTTGAGCCAATTTCCGCATTTTTAGCGGATTCCTTGGCTTTTTCTGCCAATGAAAGTCCATGGAAACCGCCAGAGACGCGCACCATATATATTAGGCATATTGGATAAAGATATTTGACCTCGGTTGGGGGGGCCTCCTTGTATTTTATGAAGGTCCTTGCCGATGGAAATGCCCTTGGAATTCGAGGAAGCACTTGCCCGGCTGAAAGCCGAGTTCCTCGATTCGACCCGTGACAGATTGGACGAAGTCGAACTCACCATCGACAAAATCGTACGTGAGGACGGCAATGTCGGCGATCTGCTCCATGATGTGCGGCTCTATGTTCACAGTCTGAAGGGGTCGGCCGGATCCTATGGGCTGAACCTCGTCTCGGTGATCGCGCATCGATTAGAAGACTATTTAGAAACGTCACCGTTGCGCGAACACTCCCATTGGCAAGACGTCATCGCCTTCATTGACGCCATTCGTGGCGTCGTCGACCTCGGCGATGATCCGGACGACGACCGGCAAAGCGAAATCCTCGCCGCGCTGCCGTCCAGCGCCCAACGGGAATTCACCGGCCAGGAACGGCGGCATGTTACCATTCTGGTGGTCATGCCCATGGGCGTGCAGCGCAAGATCGTCGGCAGCGAACTCGCCGCCTGCGGGTTCGACGTTTCGTTCTGCGACTCGCCGATGCGCGCCGTGGAACTTGCCGTTGTCCTCAAGCCGAAAGCGATCCTCTCCAACATAGAGTTCGCGGGTGTTTCGGGCCTGGAATTGTCTGACGTTTTCGGCGCCATCAAGCTCACGCGTGACATTCCCTTTGCGGTGATGACGGCGCACGACGCGCCCGGCCTGAAGAACCGAGATCCAGCGCGTCCTGTCGGCATTATCCACAAGGACACGAATTTTCTCGAGAATATGACCAGCTATTTGATGGATGCCGGCCTATTCGGGAAACTCGGCAAACCGTCATAAAAAAAGCCGCGCCAAACCCGGCGCGGCTTTCTCCATTCGTAAGAACTAGCCTTAGCTTGCGGACACTCGCTTGGGATCGGCGTTCCGTTTCGCTTTGATCGCCGCCAGCACCTTTTCCGATGTTGCGGGCAAATTGGGCACACGTACGCCGACCGCGTCATATACCGCGTTAAGGATCGCCGCCGACGTCGCCACCGCCGTCGGCTCGCCAACACCCTTCGCGCCGAACGGCCCCGTCGGATCGAAATTTTCGACGATGTCGACATCGATATGCGGCATGTCGAGACTGGTCGGCATGATGTAGTTGGTCAGGTTGGGGTTAATCTGGCGGCCCTGATCGTCGAACAGCATTTCCTCCTCGAGAGCCATGCCGACCCCCATGGAAATGCCGCCCTGAACCTGACCTTCGACCAGCATGGGATTGATTGCCGTGCCGCAATCGTGGGCAGCGGCGATCCGGATCACTTGCACCTCGCCCGTCTCGTCGTCCACTTCCACCTCGGCGATCTGGGTCGCATAGACATAGGTGGAGAACGGCTTGCCTTGTCCGGTTTCGGGATCCATCGCCACGGTCGGCGGGTTGTAGGATGCGCTGCCGATGGCCGGCGTGCCGGCACCGTTCTGGGCGTGATTGGCCACCTCGCCGACGGGCAACGCCGATTGCGGATAGCCCTTCACCTGGATCTTGCGGTCGCGGGCTTCCAGCTGATCGGGCCGTACGCCCAGCATCGGCGCGGCAACCTCGAACAGGATGTTCTTGGCGCGCTCCGCCGCCAGTTGGATGGCGTTGCCGGTGACATAGGTTGTGCGGCTGGCGATGGCGCCCGTGTCCATGGGCGTTGCGTCGGTATCCGCTGACACCACATGCACGTCTTCGGTAGAGATACCGAGTTCCTCGGCAGCGATCTGCCCGAGGACGGTCAACGACCCCTGGCCGGTCTCGACAGTGCCGGTGAGCAGCGTCGCCGTGCCGTCTTCGTTGACCTTTACCGTGGCAGCGCTGGGGTTGGCCGCGACCGTGAAGCCGATCGGGTACCACATGCAGCCGATGCCTTTTCCGCGGTGTTTCATTTGCTGAACTCCTTCCAACCAAAGCGTTCCGCCGCTGTTTGCAGCGACTCCTTGACCACGACACTTTGCAGAACCTGACCGGTGGGGCTCAACGAACCTTCCTCGAAGGCATTGAGCATACGGATTTCCAGCGGATCGATACCGAGATCATGGGCGATATCGTCCATATGCGATTCATAGGCAAAGCACACCTGCGGGGCCCCGAAGCCGCGCATGGCACCGGCCATGGTTTTGTTGGTGTAGGTGCAGAAGGCCTCGACATGCAGATTATCAATGTTGTACGGCCCCGCCGACAGGATGCAGGCCTTGCCGAGCGTGGTTTCGCTCCAGGAGCAATAGGCGCCGCCGTCGAGCACCAAACGAACCTTACGGGCGACGATCCTACCGTCGTTCATGACGCCCGTCTTATAGTCCATGATGAACGGGTGACGGGTGGTCGAGGCGATAAACTCCTCTTCGCGGGAATAGATCATCTTCACCGGACGCCCTGTTTTCTTCGACAACAGTGCCAACACCGGCTCGGTGGTGATCTCGTTCTTGCCGCCGAAGTTGCCGCCGACAACCGTGCCGACGATACGGATCTTGTTGATCGGCATGTTGAGCGTGCGGGAAATATCCGCCCGGCCGAGCGTGATCCGGCCCAAGCTCGACCACAAGGTCACCCGGCCATTGCCGTCCCACTCGGCGATCGACGCGTGGGGTTCCAAGGGCACGTGCTCGATCATCTGGGTCGAAAAGCGCCCTTCGAAGATCTTATCGGCTTCCGCGAAACCTTTCTCCACGTCACCTTTCTTGATCGCCTTAGTGGCATAGACGTTGTCGTGCGGCGGGTGCACCTTGGGCGCATCCTCCTGCATGGCCAACATCGGGTCGAACACGGCCTCGATCGGCTCATACTCGACCTTGATCTTATCGAGCGCCTCCACGGCGATCTGCTCGGTCAGCGCGGCCACGGCGGCAACACCGTCGCCGGCATGGAAGACGCGCTCGTAGGCAAGCACCGGCTGATCCTGATAGGACGGACCGAAGGAGTTCACCGGAATCTCATTACCGGTGAGCACGGCCATCACGCCAGGCATTTTCTCCGCTTCGCTCGTATCGATGCTTTTGATCAGAGCGGCGGCGATGCCGGCGCGTTTGATCTTGGCATGGAGCATGTTGGGGAAGGTGATGTCGTCGATATATTTGGTCTGCCCCAGTCCATGCAAACGTCCATCGGGGCGGGTGGCCCTTTGACCGACCGCCGGGGTTTGCTGGCGCGCTTCCGGGGCCAGCGTCTCGATGGGGAAATGGGCGGGCTCGACGACCGACGGTAACCGCAGATCGGCATCGGTCTGCTTCAGGTCCTCGAGGGTTTTTCCCCGGTCGGCGACTTTAACTTTCTCGTCCATGATCAGATCCTTTCGGGGTTCCGGTTAAGCCGCTTCGTCGGCGCTCTCGCCGCGCATGATGCGGGCAGCGTCCTGAACGGCTTCGATCATCTTGGTGTAGCCCGTGCAGCGGCAGAGATTGCCGGAAAGGGCATCGCGGATATCGTCGACGCTGGGATCCGGGTTCTCCTCCAACAGCGCCTTGGCCGAAATGATAACGCCCGGGCCACAGAAACCGCATTGCAGCGACGCCAGATTCTCGAAGGCCTGCTGCAGCGGGTGCATGCCGTCCTGGTTGGCCAAGCCCTCGATGGTCACGATATCACGGCCCTCGGCCTGGCCCGCCAGCATCAGGCAAGCGTTCACCGGAATGCCATCGACCAGCACGGTGCACGCACCGCAGTCACCGACATCGCAGCCGAGCTTCGAGCCCGTGAGAAAGAAATTTTCACGCAGCACGGTAAGCAGCGTCGTTTCCGGCGGAACCGACGCCGTCCGCTCCTCGCCGTTTACGGTCATGGATACATCCGTCATATCGGTTCTCCTTATCTCTTGGCTTTCGCCAGGTCGTAGGCATTTTCCAGCGTCCGGCGGGTAAGCACCGCGATCAGATCGCGGCGGTATTCCGCCGACGCCCGGAAATCGGAAATAGGTTTGGCGGCTTCGACGGCAAGACGCGCCGCTTCGGCCGTCGCGTCCGGCGTGATCTCGCGCCCGTCGAGATAGGCTTCGGCTTCCGGCACGCGGATAACCGTCGGCGCCACCGCACCCAGGCTAATGCGCGGTTCGACGAAGGCGTTCTTGTCCCAATCGACCCAGAAGCTCGACGCCGCATTGACCAGCGCCAGTGCCTGTCCCTTACGCAAACCGAATTTCAGGAAATCGACCGGTTTGCCGACATTCTTCTTGGGGATAAGGATGTCCACCAAAAGCTCGTTCTCTTTGAGGGTCGTCTTACGGGGGCCGACGAAAAATTCGTCCAAGGTCATGCGCCGTCGGCCGTCAGGGCCCGCCACCGCGACCTCGGCATCCAGCGCCATCAGCGTTGGCCCCGAATCCATGGACGGCACGCAGGTGACCAGATTGCCGCCGAGGGTACCGAGATTGCGCGTCTGCACCGCGCCGATGGTGTGCGCGGCATGTACCATCGCCGGGAAATTTTCCTGAACGATTGGTGATTTCATGATTTCCGTATGGGTGACCAGCGCGCCGATGCGCAGGCCCTCATCCGTGATCTCGATGCCTTTGAGATCGCCGGCACGGGAGATGTCGACCACCACCGCCGGACGGTGCTTGTCATGCTTGAGATCGACCAGCATGTCGGTCCCGCCGGCGAGGATCATCGCCTCGGAGCCGTGTTCGGCAAGCAGCGCCACCGCCTGATCGGCGGTTTCGGCGCTGACGAGATCAAATGCTCTCATAACCATTTTTCCAACTCCAATCTTATGGGATCAGCAGCGAAGACCCTTTGGTCTTCCCCGCCTCCAAATCCAAATGCGCCTGCACCACGTCATCGAGGGCGTAGGTTTGCCCGATCTCGATCTTCACCTTGCCGCTGGCGATCATGTCGAACACACGGCTCGCCGAATGCTCCAGACCGGCGCGCGCTGCCGTGTAGGTCGCGAGCGTCGGACGCGAGAAATAAAGCGAGCCGCGGTTCTGCAGTTCCTTGGCATAAACCGGCGGCACCGGTCCCGACGTCGTGCCGAACGACATGAAAAAACCACGCGGCGCCAAACAATCGAGTGTCTGCTCATAGGTTTCCTTGCCGATGGAATCGTATGCCACCGCGACGCCCGCACCACCGGTCAATTCCTTGACCCGCTCGACGATGTTTTCCGTCCGCCGGTCGAGGGCCGCTTCGTAGCCATTATCCAACGCCAGCTGGCATTTGTCGGCGCCACCGGCAATGCCGATCATCCGGGCGCCCAGCAACTTGCCCCACTGACCGGCGATAAGGCCGACACCGCCCGCCGCCGCATAGAACAGCACCCATTCGCCGGCTTTGACCGGATAAGCCCGTTCCATCAAATATTCGACGGTCATGCCCTTCATGATCGCTGCCGCCGCCTGCTCGTCGCTGACTCCGTCGGGGATTTTGACCAGCCGGGCCGCCGGAATGTTGCGGGCCTCGGCATAGCCGCCCGGCACGCCGGCATAGGCCACCCGGTCACCGACCGCCAATCCGTCAACCCCGGCACCGAGCTTCTCGACCACGCCCGCACCTTCGAGGCCGGGGCGGAACGGCAGCGCCACGTCGTATTGACCGCCCCGCTGATAGACATCCATGAAATTGATGCCGATCGCCGATTGGCGGATCTGCGCCTCGCCCTCGCCCGGGTCGGGCAGATCGGCCTCGATCATCTTGAGGACCGAGGGGTCGCCCTGTTTCTCGAAATGCACGGCCTTGGTCTTCACCGTCGTCTTCCTCCTTCGATGGGCCGGTGGGCCCGTTTGCGTTGTCGATGCCGCTCTTTTTGAGCGAACGCTTATTGAACGCCTGTTGAGCGCCTATTGAACGATTGGCGGGTTCTCCAAAACGGCAAACACCCGCTTCTGTGATTTCTTAATATGCGCACCAATCAAACTGGCGGCGCGGCTTTTGTCGCGCGCCTGGATGGCGTCGATGATGGCGTCATGTTCGTGGACCAGATCGGCCGACATGTCGTCAAAGCCTGAGCCGTTACTTGGAGAGCCCGATACGCCCATGAAGGTCAGACGGTCGAACTGATCAATGACGTCACGGGTCATGCGCGATAGCCGCGAGTTGCCGGACAGATCGGCGATGGCACTGTGGAAATCGCCGTTATAAGTGACCCACGCAGCGAGACTGTCGTGCTCCTCATTGCCGCGGAACGCATCGAGTGACTGCAGCGCGTCGTCGCTTGCCGTTTCGATGGCGCGTTTCGCGCAGGCCTTTTCCAACATGATCCGCACTTCATACAGTTCGCGCGCATCGGAAACGGAGATCGGACGCACCCGATATCCCTTGCGCGGCAATACTTCGATCAATCCCTGTTCCTGCAAACGCAGCAACGCATCGCGCACCGGCGACTTGCTCACCGCGTAGCGTTCCGCGAGATCGTTTTCCTGAAGCTGGACACCCGGCGCGAACACGCAGGTGAGAATATCCGCGCGGATCTTGTCGTAGACGTTGTCACGAATGAGACCGGGGGTACGTTCGAGCATTTCAGAATCCACTGAAATATCAGATGACATCTATTATCACTTCAAATTCCTCGTCTGTAAAGGCCAAAATCGGCGAGATAAACCGCCATAAAATCGAAAAAAGTATTTATTTTTCAATATATTATGGTGTGACTGGACGGTTTTCGAGGTTGCTATCTGATATTTCAGGAACCCCGCTCCGCATATCAATTAATGCAGAATGTTTGTCTTCTGATATTCTATATCTGGGCTGAGACCGCGAAAATTGCCGGGCTGGCGTCAAAAGAGAGGACCAGGAGGGAGCTTATGATGCGATTAAAGGAGAAAACCGCCATCGTCACCGGCGCAGGCGGCGGGATCGGTGGCGCCATTTGCCGCCGTTTTGCCGAGGAAGGCGCCGCCGTGATCTGCGTCGATATTCATTCCGAAACCGCGGCCGGGACGGCGGAAGCCATCCAACAGGCCGGTGGCAAGGCCGTCGCCCTGGCCGCTGACGTGGCCGACGAACAAACGGCAATCGACGCGGTGGCAATGGCAGGCCGCGAATTCGGCGGGCTCGACATTCTGGTCTCCAACGCCATCCATGATCTCGCCTATGTGCCCGTTACCGAGATTTCGCTTGCCGACTGGCAACGGTCCGTGGACGTCAATCTGACCAGCGCGTTCCTTCTCTGCAAACATGCTGTCCCAGCGCTGGCACGCCGTGGCGGCGGCAGCATCATCCTAGTCGCGTCACAGTTAGGTCAGGTCGCCAAGCCAGGACGTGCCTGGTATTGCGCGCAGAAAGGCGCCCTGATCAATATGGCAAAAGCCATCGCCCTCGATCACGCCGCGCAGAATATCCGCGTGAACTCTTTGTCGCCTGGACCTGTCGGCACGGAACGTTTCTACAGCCAATGGCCAAGCCGCGCCGAAGCTGAAGCGGGAAACGGTACGATGTTCGACCGTCTTGGCACGCCCGAGGAAATCGCCGCCGGCGCCGCATTCTTGGCGAGCAACGATTCGTCGTTCATGACGGGTTCGGATCTGCTTCTCGACGGCGGATACACTGCAGTTTAAAGTCCGCTTCGCATCTGCGGAATCGTTGCTTTTGCAAATTGGTTCCGCGTTGACTCACCTGGGGGCGTTTCCTACATTCGCCGCCTCTCAAACCTGATTCCAACAAGAACCGCAAAAAACAGGGGCTTCAGAATTGGTTTGTGCAAATTGAGGGACGCACTATTGGGCGCGGTCCCAATAAGGAGGAAAACTTATGACGGATACCCCTTGGCTTAACGAAAACTGGCATACCAGCCCGTGGAACTTCGCTCCCGAAGTGACCAAGGATTGGAAGTTCCCGAAGCAGATCAAGATTCACGACGTGACGCTCCGCGATGGTGAACAGCAGGCCGGTCTCGCGTTCGACTATGACGACAAGATCCGGATCGCCGAAGGATTGGCCGAGGCAGGCGTGCATCGTATCGAAGCCGGCATGCCGGTGGTGTCCAAGGACGACGCGCGGGTGGTTTCCGATCTCGCGAAGCGCAACTTCGGCCCCAAGATTTATTCCTTCGCCCGCTGCATGGTCGACGACGTCAAGCGTGCCGTCGATGCCGGCGTCGGCGGTGTGATCATGGAAGTGCCCTCGTCTCAGCACCTGATCGAAAAGGGCTATCGCTGGGAACTGGAGCGCGCCATCGACCTCTCCATCGAATCGACCAAGTATGCCCATGACCAGGGTCTCGAGGTCGTGTTCTTCCCCATCGACTTCACCCGCTCCGACCTTTCCTGGGTGATGGATCTGATCGAAAAGGTCGGCAACGAAGGCCACATGGATGGCCTCGCGCTGGTCGACACCATGGGCGTTACCTCCATCCACGCCATGCCGTACTTCGTGCGTGCCGTGAAAGCCCGTTTCCCGGATACGCCGCTGGAAGCTCACTTCCATATGGACTTCGGTCTCGGTGTCGCCAACACCATTATGGCCTGCGCCGAAGGCGTCGAGGTCATCCAGTCCACGGTTCTGGGCTTGGGTGAACGCGCCGGTAACGTGCCGATGGAAGAAACCGTGATGGCACTGCTGACCCTTTACGGCATCGACTGCGGCATCAAGACCGAGAAGTTGAAGTCGCTCGCCGATATGGTGGCCGAAGTTTCCGGCGCCATCGTGCCACGCAACCGTCCGATTGTCGGCGACGATCTGTTCAAGATCGAATCCGGCATCATCGCCACTTGGCTGCTGAACTGCGGCGAGGAAGACCTGACCACCGTCGTTCCCTTCCGTCCGAGCATGGTCGGCCAGAAAAGCCCGGTCGCCGTTATCGGCAAGGGGTGCGGTATCGACAACGTCAAACACTACCTCGACAAGTTCCAGATCCAATACACCGAAGAGCAGGCGATGGAACTGCTCATGGCGATCAAGGAATGGGGCCTCAAGGCCAAGCGTCTCATGGAAGACGACGAGTTCCGCCGCTTCGCCGAGGACTTCCTCGAGAAGAAGAGCGCCTAAGAAAAATCGCGTCATAACGCGCAAGAAGCCCGGCCTCGAAAGAGGCCGGGTTTTTTTAGTGTTGGGCCGCCGGTTTCGCGCGCACGGAGATATACAAGGCGCCGACGACGATTAACGCGCCGACCAGTTGCAGTGGCTCGAGGCCCTGCCCCAACAGAAAATAAGCGACAGTAATCACCACCAGCGGCTCCAGATTGGAGAGCAGCGTCGTCTTGGGTGCGCCGATCCACGAAATGGCGCCGAAGAACGAAATCATGGCGATGGTATAAAACAGATTGGAAAGAACGAGCCCCCACCAGCCGCGCGGCGATGTGGGTAAAGTGGCGTCGCCCGCCGCTATGATAACGACCGCCATGGAGAGGGTCGCGCCCAACGCCAAGTAAAGGGTCGCCTGGCGAGGATCGCTGCCACCGATGACCCGGGCGCTGACCGACGAGACGGTGGCAAGCCCCAGCGCCGCAAATGCCGCCAGAACGATACCCCAAACATCGTAGGCATGAAGATGGACCCCAAGGGTGAGCGCGAGCCCGGCGAAGGCGACAAAGGCCGCAACAATAGTGGACCGGTGGAGCGGCGCCCAGCCGAAGGCGGCAACGATGAAGCTGGTGAATATGGGAAACAGATAGAACACGAGAATGGCGATGGGCACCGGCACCAGGTCGATGGCTTTCAAGAGCGCGATGGTATAGAGCGCCGTCACGATACCTAGTAGAAGCGCCACACCCCCGTCGCGGCGCGGCATCAGGATTGTTCGCCCACGCACGAGCAGGATCGCCAACAAGACGATTACCGGCAGGAAAAACCGGGTGCCCGATACCGACAGATGATCTGCGCCGCCTTCGTAGGCCAAGCCCACCAGCGTGTTGGAAAGCCCGAAGCCGACCGAGGCGGCAAGCGCCACAACGACGCCGAGCCTGTGCATCTTATCCATTCATGTCCTCCACTTACATGGGAACAAGCACCATCGCGGATTGCAAGTCTCTACGCTGCACTTAAATCGTTAACATGAAATGGTTGCAGTTCGCCCGTTCGGGGAGAACAATGAACAGTAGACAGTCAAATAAGATAGGCCGGATATGACGCGTGGCAGCCTGCAGTTCGCCTTTCTCAATGTGGGGCACTTCTACGATCATTTCTTTCTGCTGATTTTCTCCACCGTCGCCGCCGTCACGCTGGCGGGCGACTGGGGGCTCAGCTACGGCGCGTTGATCGCCTATGCGACACCCGGCTTCATCGCCTTCGGAGTGGGCTCGCTGCCCGCCGGTTGGCTCGCCGATAAATGGAGCCGCGAAGGCATGATGGTGGTTTTCTTCCTCGGCATCGGCCTGTCCTCCGTCGCCACGGCTTTCGCAACCACGCCCGTCGAGATGGCCACCGGCCTGTTCGCCATCGGCCTGTTTGCCGCCATCTACCATCCCGTTGGCATTGCGCTGGTCATGCACGACCGAGAGAAAACGGGCATGGCCATCGCCGTCAACGGCGTGTTCGGCAATATGGGCGTTGCCGCGGCGGCGCTGATCACCGGCTTTCTCATCGATCTCGCCGATTGGCGGTGGGCCTTCGCGCTGCCCGGCGCGATCGCAACCGCAACGGGCGTGATTTATGCCCTGTTCCTGCGTGCGTGGCAGCGACGTCCCCTGCCCGCCGGCAGTGCGCGCAAGGCACCGCCGCCCGCCATGGAGATGAGCCGCCGCATCTTCGTCCGTCTGCTCGCCATCGTGTTGATTTCCACCTGCGTCGGCGGACTGTTGTTCCAGAGCGGCACCTTCGCGCTCCCCAAGATTTTCGACGAACGCCTCGGCGATTTGGCGGGCACTGCGACGCTCGTCGGCTGGTACGCTTTCATCGTCTTCACCATCGCCGCCATCGCCCAGCTGATCGTCGGCTGGATGCTCGATACCCGTTCCATCCGCACTGTGTTCGCCACCGTCGCCTTTTGCCAGATCGTCACCTTCGCGCTGATGGTCTCGCTCACCGGCTGGGCGGCGCTGCTGGTCGCCACCGGCTTCATGCTGGCGATCTTCGGCCAGATCCCCATCAATGACGTGCTGGTGGGCCGCATGTCCAAACCCGAATGGCGCAGCCGCTTGCTGGCGGCGCGCTACATCGTCACCTTCACGGTGATGGCCTCGTCGGTACCGTTAATCGGCTGGATCCATTCGCTGTGGGGGTTCGAAGTGCTGTTTCAGGTGCTCGCCGTCGCCGCGGGCGTCACCTTCATCACCGTCCTGATGCTGCCTCGCACCCGGGCCGTGACGGGCGTTTCTACAGAGGCGGCGGAATGATCTATGCAATCCGTGTAAAGTCACCGGTGATCAGGCAGACCTCCACACGAAATCCCGCCCGCAGGGCCGTCAGGATTTCGATTTCGGTTTCCGGGTCTTCTCCCGTCGGCGGCACCCGGGCCAACCGATCAAGCACCGATCGCCGGTAGGCGAATATCGGCACGTGACGAAAGAACGGCGGCCCGGGAAAAGATATGGGCTGTCGCTGAAAATCCATTGCCGTTCCGATTTGACAGTCCGGCGCAACATAGACCCGGCGCGCCGGGTTCCAAGCGACCGAGGTGAATACGCTGCTGTCGTCGCCTTCTTGCGGTTCTTCTTCGATGACGAAGGTGGCGATGCCGACGTCCGAACTGGCGAGCGCGTACATCAGCACCTGAACGTGGACAGGCTCGAGTTCGACTGTGCCGTCAGGCACATTGATGACGAGGTCGTGATTGCAGAACCGGTCGAAGCGGGTGACCGTTCCCGCCAGCCGCCGCATACCGGACAGCGATTCCTGATTGTGCAGGCGCAGCACATCCTTCGGCGCGGTCCGAACGGCATAGGCACCCGCCTCGCGTAACGCTTCCTGCACGCCGTCTTCCAGACAATCGACGATCACGCTGCCGATTTCCGCCTGCCGGACCCCGTTCCAGACATCGACGACGGTCGAAACATTGTGGGCGCCTGTCTGGAAACGGGAGGGCACGCCCTCACCGCCCAGGCTGGACGACACCACGATCAATGGATTCCTCTCCATAACGGTCAGCGGCGGTGGGTTACCGGGCCAGGCTCGGGTGGTGGAATTCCCCGACGCGGTAATCGCCGACCGCCTCTTCCATGTGCTCCATCTTGGTGAAGATCACCGGCCCATCCGCCGAGACGAGAACGTTCTCCTCGAGACGGCAGGTCTGGGGCAGGCCCGGATGCCCCGCGAACGTCTCGATGGCGAAGTACATGTTCTCCTTGATTTCGGCGGGATATTTCAGGGAGTAGGCCCGGCTCATCCACATGCCTTCATAGAGCGTGATCCCAATTGAGTGGGCGAATTGCTGCAAGGTGACTGTGCCGAATTTGTCGTCATCATATTCGGGAAACTTCGACACCACATCCGCGGAGGTGAGTCCCGGGCGGAGATTCTCAAGACCGGCATAGAGCGAATCGTAGGTTTCTCGGTACAGATCCCGCTCCTGCAGCGTCATCTTCGACGCGCATTTGAGGGTCCGCACGAAATCCACATAGTAGCCGCCGGGGCCGACCGCATTGATGTCAACGATCATGAGATCGCCCTGCTGGATGAGCTTGTCCGTCGCCCAGCGGCGGTAGGGGCTCGTGTTGCCGCCCGAGGCAACGATGATGTCATAGATGATCTCGCAGCCGCGCTCGAGCATGAATTCATGCACCTTGGCCTCGATCTGGCGCTCAGTGACGCCCGGTTTCAGCCATTCATGCTTGATATGCCACATGGCGGCATCGCCGATCGCCGCCGACATTTTCAACTGCTCGATCTCGTCGCGGGTTTTGACGACGCGGGCCCGTGACATGGCGGGCCAGCCGTTCACCACCCGAATGCCGGCCTTCTCGAAAGCGTGCAGGGCCGGCATATCGAAATTGTCGATGCCGATCTTCTCGTCCTGAACGCCGTGCATCTTCAGGACTTCGAGCACCGTGCCGACCATCTTGTCCGCCATTTCGCTTACCGCGCCCTCGGCCCACTGCCAAGTCATCGCCGGCTGAATGCGTTCGCCGAGCCACGGCAAGTCCAACATGGCGTTCCGCATGTCGGACCCCGCCGTCTCGAAAAGGTACGGCTCGCCGTCACGCGGCAGGACCGCATAGCGAATGTTGATGTTGTATTTCCAGTTGCCCTGGTACGAACCGGTCAGATAGCGAATGTTCGCGCCCGCAAAGACGACCAAAGCGCCGAGATCGTCCGCTTCCATCTCGGCCCGGGCGCGTTCCAACCGTTCCTTGCGCAAGCGTTCATGATCCACCCGGTACTGCCAATCGGCTCCGACATGGCTGTAAAGCCGCCGGGGGTTCGTATGATGCGGCTCCTGAATGAAGGACGTATCGAGGTCGTAGCCGGAATAGTGTGCGTTGAAGGACATTGTTCCCTCCCAATCTGTGTCCGCCGTGTGATCATGCAGAAAATAATATGTTATAACATTGCATTTTCTGATTGGGCCGAGTATTTAATGGATGCCGTCACCTTTGGCAAGCGCCATCGGTCGGCGCGTCGGCGGACTTGCTGGGTTTCCGACGCCGGACATAATTCAGTGCAAACTAGGCCGGAGTTCCGCTCTCCGGCCTATCTTTTTTGGAGATTTAGCTACGCGCCCTTCCAGGGAAGCTGTTCGCTGTTCCAGTAATAGAGCAGCCGTTCCTTGATCAACCAGCGGCCGTCGAGCTTGACGCAGGTGTCATGGGAATAACCGTTGACGAAGATCTCGCGCACGCCGGTATCGGCGTGCCACTGCAGCACCGTCCAATAGGAGGTCACCTTCCAGCCGCCGCCGTCGGCAGGCTCGATCTTGAGATGTTCGACGTAATGCTGGCGGCCCTTAAACTCGGGCCGGGAAGTGAACTTAGTGACGAAATCGCGGATACCGTCGGAACCCTCGAACACATTGCCGCCCGTATCCATGGCACGGCCGTCCGGGGTGAAAACATTGACCACGCCCTCGACGTCGCCCGTATCCAGCGCCCACACATAAGCGCCGAGAACGTCATAGATGCCGAAGCGGTCTTCGAGGCTGATCTGGCTAGACATGTTCGCTAGGCATCTTGTGCCCAGCGCACCACCCCCGCAACCCCATCAACGCCGACCTGTACGCCATCCGGAATGCGCGTCGTCGCGTCGCGCACGCCGAGCACCATGGGGATGCGCCGTTCGCGTGACAGGGACGCCAGGTGAGACGTACTGCCACCCAGTTCGGCGACGACGCCAGAGACCTTGGTCAACACCTGTGCCAGCGCGGGTCCGGCGACCTTGGTCACCAGCACGTCGCCGGGACCGATACGACCGATCTCGCATTCGCAGTTGATCACCACGGCGCGGCCGGCACCCCAGCCGACACCGCCGGGCTGGCCGCGGACAGCGGGATATTTCTCCCATTCGGCGTCGGGCACGGGGGCCTCTTCCATGTGCAGCGGACGTGCCTGCAGCATCTTGATACCCGCCGCGTCCATGGCCCATTCGACCTCGGCCGCCTGCCCAAGCATTTTTTCGGCCACCTTCATGTAACCGCCAAGCTCCTTGGCCTGATCGTGGGTGAGGCAGCTTTCGGCCTGGCGTTCGCGGGTTTCGGCACGCGGCTGCGGCGCCTGATGGTGATGACAATGGACGCTGTGTTCCTTAAAACCCGTTTCGGTATCGATCACCTCGCCGGACCCATCGAGATCGTAACGGTCAGGGACCACTTCGCCTTGCGCGATGGCTTCACCGAGGCCCCAGGTCGCGCTCACCAGCATGCCGCCGTCGGCGGTCCGGCTGAGCCCGCCGCCGGAGGCGACCGCTTCGACCAGCGGCTGCACCAAAAGCGCCATGGCGGTGGATCCGGGATCGATGTCATGAACGCCCATATAGCGCAACGCGCGCGGCGCCCACAGCGCCGCCCAACAGGCGCGCACGGCGGTGAAGAAATCCTCTTCGGTTTCGAGCCCGAGGAAGCTCTCGAACTGGCCGGCGAAGGTCGAGCCTTCGCGGTCCTCGACCAGCGCCGAGGAACGCACGACGACCAACGGGCCGTTGCGCTCGATCATGTCGCGGCGTGCCTGGCTCAGTTGCGCCTTAATCTCCGGCGCGATTTCCTTGGTGTACAGGGCGAGGCGCACCCGGTTGGCCATGGCGCGCGCCTGTTCGAAATCGGCACCGTAATAGCCGAGCGCATCTTCCTCGACGCCCGACGCCTTCAACTGGGCGCGGTAAACCTCGGCACCGATGCAAAATCCGTCGGGAATGGGCAGGCCCGCCTGGCCCAACGCCGCCTGATTGGCCGCCTTGGGTCCGAAACGCGCCGCGTCCGTCGCTTCACTGGAATTCAATTGCACCACAAACTGGGTCATGGCCCTCGAGTCCCGTTTCAATATCTAAAAAATTCGTTTGCTTAAAGCGGCAGCCGGCGAACTCTCGCATCCGAAAGTCCGCCGGCGTCGCTTGTCCGTTTCCCCGCTCAAATGCAGGGAGAAGCCGTTAACGTCAGACGACGTCGACCGGCATGATACGGTCGATCGGGAAGTGGGTGATCAGCTCGGTGTTGTCGGCGTGAACGATCACCATTTCCTCGATCCGGCAGCCCCATTCAAGCGGCTTACCGTGCTGGGTTTCCAGCGCGAAGACCATGCCTTCCTGGATCTCGATCGGATGGTCGAGCGACCAAATACGCGAGATCACCGGCGGGTCGTACTGGGCAAGGCCGAGACCGTGGCCCCACAGGTTGGCGGCGGCTTGGTCTTCTTCCTCGTAGCCCCAGGTTTCCTTGGCGGACGGCCACTTCTCGGCGATTTCGCGGGTGGTCGTGCCCGGCTTCACCGCGTCGATGGAAGCCTGCAGCCATTCCAGGGCACGGGCGTAGTAGTCCTTCTGCTCCTGGGTCGGCTCGGCACCCACACAGTAGGTCCGGTAGTAGCACGACTTGTAGCCGTTCCAGGTGAGAGCGGCCAAATCCATGAACACGATGTCACCCGGCTGGATGATCCGGTCGGAGAAGTTCCGCCAGTTCGGCCAGGTGTTCGGACCCGAGGACACGATCACGTCCTCCACGTCTTCCATGCCCGGAATGTTGTAGAGGAATTCCATGATATGGGCGGTCACTTCGTTCTCGGTGATACCCGGTTTCAGAAACTTCATGCACTCCCAGTGGGCGGCGTCGCCGATGGCACCGACGATGCGCATGCATTCATGCTCGTCCTGGTTCTTAACCGCGCGGGCCTCCATCATCGGGGTCATACCGTCGGCCCAGTCAATGCCGTGATCGGAGAAGGCCTGCAACATGTTGATGTCGATGAAGTCGACACCGAGTTTTTCGCCGGCAACGCCGTGACGCTTCATCTCTTCCTTGGCGGCATTGATGAATTTGGTCACCTGCTGGGTCGATGCCGGACCCGCGGCGCCCTTGATCCACGCATAGGAATAACGGATGTTTTCCTTCGGGATCCACGGTGCGTGGCGGGCGATCTGCACGCCGATGTCGCCCTGTTCGAACAGGATCGGATCGCCGTCACCGCACAGCATCGCATAACGCAGGCCGGGTTTCAGACGGTTCCAGCCCGGCGTCAATGTGCTGGTGACGTAGCGGACGTTCTCATCGTACATCAGAAGCATGGCGCCCAGACCGTGGGCCTTCATGCGCTCTCTGGCGCGCTCCAGACGATATTTACGCAGGCGGTCCCAATTGACTCTCTCCTGCCAATCGACCCCTGTGATTCCGAAATTTGCAGTGCCGGACATATAGTTAACTCCTAGTGTTTAGCGCTTACGTGTTATTGGCATCATTGCTGGTATGATTTTTGGCGCGAAGTGCGGAGTAGACATAAAATAACTACCCCGGCTAATCAAACGCATTCTTCTATAAGACTGCCATTTCGCAGGCAGAAAATTGTCCTCCCTCAGTGAAAAACCCTCTGAAGTCCGCAACTTACGGTTCGGTCCGTTCCGGAACGCATCTATTCGATTTGAATCGGTTTTCCGCTTTCTGCTGAGCGGATGACGGCCTCCAGAACCGCTATGTTCTGCACCTTTTGCGCATCCGTAAAGGGGTAATTTTGCTTTCCCTCAACAGCATCGGCAAATGCCTCGATGTTGGCGCGTACAGTATCGATGTCATCAAGCGTGCGGCTTTCCTCACCCTTGCCGCGGCAGATGGTAAGCGTCGTCACCCCCAGCTCGCTGGGATGGGTCGAGTCCCGGCTTTCCACCCATGCGTCGGACCCGAACACACGATAGCGCAGAAACAACGGCGTCGTCAGAAGCGACGAGAAATAGCCCGTCATGCCGCTCTCGAAGCGGAACTGGATGGACAGGATATCACCTGCGCTGGCACTCGCGGCGCGCCTGGCGGTTTGGGCGTAGACCTCTTCGATGGGGCCGAACATGTGAAGATAGAGATCCGAATGATGAATGCCGGTCGCCGTCAGGCCGGCCGCCGGGGCTTCCTTGGCCGACGCCCGCCAGCCTTCGCTCGGCACATTGGCAAGGATGTCGTGGCTAAAACTCGATTCCACATGCAGCACGGTGCCGAGAGCACCGGTATCGACGAGCCGTTTGATCTCCACCATGCCCGGCTCGAAGCGCCGTTCGTGCCCCAGGCCAAGCTGTACGCCCGCCGCATTGCAGGCATCGACCGCCCGCTGGGCGGCCGCGCGCGATAGCGCCAGCGGTTTTTCGCAAAAAACATGCTTTCCCGCCTCGGCGGCCGCGACGATTTGTTGTTCGTGCAGGGAATGAGGCGTCGCCAGGAGGACCGCACCGATTGTCGGGTCCGCAAGCACCTCGGCCAGGTCGGTGGACAATTCAAGCCCGTGTTCGGCGCCGAATCCCGCCAACGGCGCGACATCCATATCGACGCCGCGCACGACTTTGATCTTGTTACTCTCCTTGAGACAACCGACGATATGGCGGCCCCACCATCCGAGGCCGATCATGGCGGCGTTGATCACACTTCCCCTCCCTGTTTGCCTCCCTTATTGGCGCGGAGGCGCTTCCTTCCCAGTCATAGCGACTAGAAACGTCAGGTCAAATCGTTCTTTCTGGGATGAGACGGAGGGTCCGGCGCGCCCTAGCAGTCGGGCGCCACCGTGACCGAGATGTCGTCGCCGGTGTCGGTAACCGTGTAGCCGTCCGCAACGGTATCGGGATCTATTCCGATCGCGGCGTCCTTCAAGGTAACTGTGCTCGAGTTACCGTTGCCGGGGCCGCCGACCGTAACGATGACGTCATCGCCGCTCACGCTGAATTCGACGTCGTCCGTCGACGATACCTCTTTGAAGGTCATCTTATCCCCATCGGCAAAATCGAAGATAATGTCCTCGCCGTCACCAAGATTGAAGATGAACTCGTCATTGCCGTCACCGCCGTAGAAGCTGTCGTCACCGGTGCCACCAAGGATGATGTCATTCCCTTCTTCACCATAGATGATGTCGCTATGTGCACCGCCGTCGAGATAGTCGATGCCGCTACCGCCATAGAGTGTATCATCGTGATTTCCGCCATAGAGGAAGTCATTGCCGATACCGCCGTAGAGCGTGTCATCGTGGTTCTCGCCATAGAGCGTGTCGTTGCCCGCCCCACCATAGAGGATATCGTCTTTGGTGCCGCCATAGATCGTGTCGTTGCCGGCACCGCCATCGTGGGTATCCACCGAACTGGTCCCGGCTAAGACATCGTTATCCGCCGTTACGGTGACCGACACGGTCGCCGTCGAGGTGGCGCCGCTGTCGTCGGTCACCTGATAGGTGAAGCTGTCGGTACCCGAGAAATCATCGGCGGGTGTATAGGTATAGCTGCCATCCGAATTGATCTGCACCGTGCCGTTAGCGGGGCTGCCGTCCGTGGGTGCCGTATCATATGACACCTCGCGGATCGTATAGTCACTGACGCTACCCGTGATCGCATTCGCGGTGAACACAACCGTCTGAAAGGCCGAATTTCCGGTATCGTCGAGATTGATCGTCAGCACACCTTCGTTGGTACTGCCATCGTAATCCACGGTGGAGCTGTTAAGCAGGCCGGTGCCAACCAAGGTACCGTCTGCATCAAAGGCCTGCCACGTACCCTTTTCACCTGCGTCCCCTTCGCTGTGGAAAAGGCGGTCGATGGTAAAGCGGGCCTCGCTGACCTGGCTATTGAAGGTCATCGCCAACGCCTCGGTTTCCCCGGCCGTCGGATCGTATTCGATCTGGTTCTCGTCCTGACCGGTGCCCTGGGTTCCCTCGACACCGACGCCATCCACGGTGAACACCGGCGATCCGTCCGCAAGTGAGGCATCGAACTTACTCGTCCCGTCGAGATAGGCGGTGCCGAAGTTGAATGCGTTGATGGTGACGCCGCTACCTTTCCAATCGCCCTCGCTGGCGTAAGCGCCACCAGCAGACAGCGTTTGCGAGGTGCCCGTGGACGCAATGGAGTAGGTCAGCGTGTCTCCGGAATCGACGTCCGTCGCCACCAACTGGCCGCTGACTGAACCGTCTTCCGATACAGTTGCTGTGCTGGATTGCGCGACCGGCGCGTCGTTGGTCCCATTTATGGTGATGGTCACCGATTGCGTGGTGCCGTCGGCCGACGCGACCGTGAAGGTGTCCGTGAGTGTGTCGCCATCGCCCAGCTGCTGGATCGCCGTCTGGGTATTATCAGCGGTATAGGTCCAATTGCCCGAGGTGTCGACGGTGAAAGAGCCGTAGGTACCGGCGGTGTTGCTTTGCGCCGTGAATACGGCCTCGCCTGCATCGGTATCACTGATCGTCAGGGCACCGGAGGTCGAGATATTGTCGTTTGTGACGCTGGTGTCCTCGGTCACGGAGCCGGTCGTCGCCCCCCCAATGGTCGGGGCATCGTTGGTACCGTTGATCGTTACGCTCACTGTTGTCGTGGTGCCGTCGGCCGACGCAACGGTGAAGCTATCGGTCAGCGTATCGCCGTCGCCGAGTTGCTGGATCGCCGTCTGGCTGTTGTCGGCGGTGTAGCTCCAGTTGCCGGATGTATCGACAGAGAAGGAACCGTAAGTACCGGCGGTATTCGTCTGCGCCGTGAAGCTCGCCTCACCGGAATCGGTGTCCGTGATGGTGAGCGCACCCGAAGTGCTGATGTTATCGTCGGTAACGCTCATGTCCTCGGTCACCGAGCCGGTTGTCGCGCCGCCAAGAGTGGGCGCGTCGTTCGTGCCGTTGATAGTGATGGTCACCGACTGGGTCGTGCCGTCGGCGGAAGTCACCGTGAAGGTATCGGTCAGCGTGTCGCCGTCGCCCAACTGCTGAATGGCACTTTGAGTATTATCGGCGGTGTAGGTCCAGTTGCCGGAAGTATCCACCGAGAACGTACCGTAGGTACCGCTGGTGTTCGTCTGCGCCGTAAAGCTGTCTTCCCCGGCGTCGGCGTCAGTGATCGTCAGCGCGCCGGAAGTACTTATCTTGTCATCGGCAACACTGCTATCTTCCGTCACAGCGCCGGTCGACACGCCGCCGATGACAGGCGCGTCATTGGTGCCGTTGATGGTTATGGTCACCGACTGGGTGGTGCCGTCGGCGGAAGTGACCGTGAAGGTATCGGTCAGCGTGTCACCATCGCCAAGCTGCTGAATGGCACTCTGGGTATTGTCGGCGGTGTACGTCCAGTTGCCGGATGTATCGACGGAGAAGCTACCATAGGTGCCGGAAGTATTCGTTTGGGCGGTAAAGTTGCTCTCGTTCGCATCCGTGTCGGTGATGGTCAGAGTGCCTGACGTGCTGATGTTGCCGTCGGTAACACTGGTGTCCTCGGTCACGGAACCCGTCGAGACACCGCCGATGGTCGGCGCGTCGTTGGTGCCGTTGATGGTGATCGTGACGTTCTGGGTGGTGCCGTCGGCGGAGGCTACCGTGAAGCTATCGGTGAGCGTATCACCATCGCCCAACTGCTGGATGGCGGTCTGGGTGTTGTCGGCGGTGTAGGTCCAATTGCCGGATGTATCGACGGAGAAGCTACCATAGGTGCCGGCGGTGTTGGTTTGCGCCGTGAAGCTTGCTTCACCCGCGTCCGTATCACTGATCGTCAGCGCACCCGACGTGCTGATGTTGTCGTCGATGACGCTCGCATCCTCGGTCACCGAGCCGGTCGACACACCGCCGATGGTCGGCGCGTCGTTGGTGCCGTTGATGGTGATCGTGACGTTCTGGGTGGTACCGTCCGCCGACGCAACCGTGAAGGTGTCGGTCAGCGTGTCACCATCGCCCAACTGCTGGATGGCGGTCTGGGTGTTGTCCGCCACATAGCTCCAGTTGCCGGATGTATCCACCGATAAGCTGCCGTAGGTGCCGGCGGTATTCGTCTGCGCGGTGAAGTTCGCTTGGCCCGCATCCGCGTCGCTGATCGTCAGCGTGCCCGAGGCACTGATATTGTCGTCGATGACGCTGGTGTCCTCGGTCACGGAACCCGTCGAGACACCACCAATGGTGGGCGCGTCGTTCGTGCCGTTGATGGTTATGGTCACCGACTGGGTGGTGCCGTCGGCGGAAGTGACCGTGAAGTTGTCGGTCAGCGTATCGCCGTCGCCCAGCTGTTGGATCGCCGTCTGGGTATTATCGGCGACATAGGTCCACGCGCCGGCGCTGTTTACCGAGAACGTACCGTAGGTACCGCTGATGTTCGTCTGCGCCGTGAAGCTCGCCTCACCCGCGTCCGTATCACTGATCGTCAGCGCACCCGACGTGCTGATGTTGTCGTCGGTGACGCTCGCATCCTCGGTCACCGAGCCGGTCGACACACCGCCGATGGTCGGGGCATCGTTGGTGCCGTTGATGGTGATCGTGACATTCTGGGTCGTGCCATCGGCGGAGGCTACCGTAAATGTGTCGGTCAGCGTATCGCCGTCGCCCAGCTGCTGGATCGCCGTCTGGGTGTTGTCAGCCGAATAGCTCCAGTTACCCGACGTATCCACCGAGAAGGAACCGTACGTACCGGCGGTGTTGCTTTGCGCCGTGAAGCTTGCTTCCCCAGCATCGGTGTCGGCAATGGTGAGGACGCCCGAGGTGCTGATGTTGTCATTGGTAACGCTGGTGTCCTCGGTGACCAATCCGGTCGTCGTACCACCAATGGTCGGCGCATCGTTGGTGCCGTTGATGGTGATCGTGACGTTCTGGGTGGTGCCGTCGGCGGAGGTCACCGTGAAGGTATCGGTGAGCGTGTCGCTGTCTCCCAGCTGCTGGATTTCCGTCTGGGTGTTGTCCGCCGTATAGGTCCAGTTGCCCGACGTATCGACGGAGAAGGAACCATATGTACCGGCGGTATTCGTCTGCGCCGTGAAGCTGCTTTCACCAACATCCGGATCGCTGATCGTCAGTGCACCCGACGTGCTGATATTATTGTCGATAACATTCGAATCTTCAGTTACCGCCCCAGCCGCCGCACCACCGATGGTCGGGGTATCGTTCGTGTTGTTGACGGTCAGGACGAACGTGTCGCTGACCGTCGCGCCAGCCGCATCGGTAGCCGTCACCTCGACCGATATCGCACCGACATCGCCGTTTTCCGGCGTCCCGGATAGAACGCCCGTATCGGCATCGATGCTCAGCCAAGCCGGCAGACCACCGCCGCCGGAAAGCTCGGCGGTATAGGTCAATGTGTCGCCCGCATCCACATCGGTAAAGTTGACCGAAGTGTTATAGCAATAGGCAGCATCCTCGTTGGTGGATTGGTCGGCAATTGCCGTCGACACCGTCGGCGCGTCGTTGGTGTTGCTGACGGTCAGAACATAGGTGTCAGTAACTGAAGCGGAACCATCGCTCGCCGTAACCTCGACCGAGATCGAACCAACGGCATTGTTCTCAGGTGTCCCGGAGAGAACACCCGTATTGGTATCGATGCTCAGCCAAGCCGGCAGACCACCGCCGCCGGAAAGTTGCGCCGAAAAGGTCAACGTATCACCCGTATCCACGTCAGCGAAATTAACTGACGCGTCATAACTGTAGGCTGCGTCCTCGTTGGTCGACTGATCGGCAATCGTCGTCGACACTGTCGGCGCGTCGTTGACCGCTGCCACATTCACTGCCGCCGTTTGCGCAACGCTCGCGGTGCCGTCGCTGACATCATAGGACAGGGTCACCGTGCCGTTGAAATCGGCAGCCGGCGTGAACTTCCACACCCCGTCACTGGTTTCCACCAATGTACCGCCATCGGCAGCCAGATTGGCAACGCTCAAACTGTCGCCATCCACATCGCTGGAGTTTGCCAGCAGTTGTGCTTTGGTGATCTCGATGAAACCGCCGTCTTCGTTCATCGAAAACGACGGGGAGGCACCGGCAACGGGCGCGTCGTTTACGGCGTTCACCGTCACCGCAGCCGTCTGCGCAACACTCGCGGTGCCGTCGCTGACATCATATGACAACGTGACCGTGCCATTGAAGTCGGCAGCCGGCTCGAACGTCCAAGCGGTACCGGCTTCGTTGGGGGTCAAGGTGCCGCCACTCGCCATCAGATTGGCGACACTTAAATCATCGCCGTCGACGTCGCTGGCACCAGCCAGCAATTGAGCCGCCGTGATTTGTAGCGTGCCGTCCTCATTCATGGAGAACGACGGGGATGCGCCTGCAACCGGCGCGTCATTGACGGCATTCACCGTCACCGTTGCCGATTGCGCAACATTCGCCGTGCCATCTGTCACATCATAGGACAGAGTCACCTGACCGTTAAAGTTGGCGGCCGGCTCGAATGTCCAAGCGGTACCGGCTTCGTTGGGGGTCAAGGTGCCACCGTTCGCCGTCAGTCCCGTAACACTTAGACTATCGCCGTCCACGTCACTGGCATTTGCTAAAAGTTGCGCCGCCGTAAACTCGAGCGTCCCGTCCTCGTTCATCGAGAAGGTCGGGGAGGCGCCCACAACAGGGATGTCGTTGGTACCATTGATGGTGATGGTGACGGCCTTAGTCGTGCCATCCGCCGTTGCAACGGTAAATGTATCCATCAGCGTATCGCCGGCACCGAGCTGCTGGATGGCATCCTGGCTGTTGGTAGCCGAATAAGTCCAATTGCCCGAGCTATCTACCGAGAAGCTGCCGTACGTCCCTGTGGTATTGGTCTGAGCAGCGAAGATTTCCTCGCCAGCGTCGGGGTCGCTGATGGTCAAGGCACCTGAAGTCGTCAGTTGGGTCGCCATGTCTTCCGTCACCGTGCCCGTGACCGTGCCGCCGATGCTCGCCGCATCGTTCACCGCGGCAACATTGACCGTCGCCGATTGCACGACATTCGCCGTGCCATCGCTGATGGTATAGGTCAGGTTGATTTGGCCGTTAAAGTTGGCATTGGGCGTAAAGGTCCACGAACCGGCCCCGTTCGGGGTCAAACTGCCGCCATCGGCCGAAAGACTGGTGATGCTCAGCGTATCG
The DNA here is from genome assembly GCA_913055735.1 of uncultured Rhodospirillales bacterium. Taxonomy (GTDB): domain Bacteria; phylum Pseudomonadota; class Alphaproteobacteria; order Rhodospirillales; family UBA2165; genus CAJXKD01. Next base: position 2,084,326 of record CAJXKD010000001.1, on the reverse strand, counting down.
CCGTCGGGATCCGTCGTCCCAGCCAATAGCTGAGCGCTGGTAATCTGGACGCTACCGTCCTCGTCCATCGAAAAGCTAGGCGACGCACCGGCAACCGGCGCTGAATTGGTCACCGTGTTTTGCGTCGTATCGTTCTGCGTGTTCGTCGTACCGGCGGTATTTCCGCCACCGGCAGGTCCCGTCGGAGCTCCGCCAAACTGCGTCGTCTGATTTTGCACGACCGTCTCGCCCGTCGTGACCTGCTCGCCTTCCGTTACGGCAATATCGTCACCGAGATCGGTGCCGTCTTCACCGCTCGCCGTTTCAAATTCGCCCTCTTCGGTGCCGTCGCCAAGTCCTTCATCAGGTTCTTCATCAGGCTCGTCACCGGTTTCGTCGCCCGCCGGCTCACCAGAATCGGCAGCAGCTTGCTGCTGCTCACCCTCGGCCGCGCCTTGTTGCTGTTCGCCGTCACCCGCGCCCTCTTCCTGTCCCGGCTCAGGCTCTTCGTCCTGCTCCTGTTCCTGATCGGTATTCCCACCCTGATCGGCATCGTAGGTGTTACCCGTACCGACACTGGTCGGCAGGCTGCGCAATGCGCCACCGAAGGATTGGGAAATCTCACCTCGCGTAAAGGTCTGCGGGTCGCTCGGCGGATCGTTGGCGGTGAAAACCGACAGGCCCTGCTCGGGCTGGTTCAGGATCTGGACGCCAGCGTTGTTGGTCACGACGACCTCACCGACGAAACCGTCAGACTCGGTCATCAGCACGACCTTGATACCCTCGGTGCCCGACGCACCGCCGGTCAGGTCGATACCCACCTGCGTCCCGCGCACACCGATGGTCGCCACCGGCGTCTTGAGCACCATGGCGTCGGGATCGACCTTCGCCACCTGGCCACTCACGAAAGTGAACACCCCCTGCAGCACCGACATGGAAATATTGCCGTCCTGCGTGACCGGGTCGTAGACCATCTCGTCGAGAACCATGCGGCCATTGTTGGCCATGGAGAAGGTCGTATCGTCGGCAAGCACGATACCCACCGACGCGTCGTTACCCGATTCGAGAATGTCACCTTGGAAAACCGGATCGCCTTCCTGCAGCTCGATGCGCGTACCGTCCGACCGGATGGCAATCACCGTGCCGCGGACGCTTTCCACTTCACCGATGGGCTGTGCCGCCGTCGCTGTGCCGTCCTGGGCAACCTGTACCGGTGAATTGGCCTGCGCGAGACGAACCGCCGTGTCGCCGTAGAGCTGACCTCCCTCGGCCGTCACAAGGTCCGGGACATCGGCATTGGCATAGAATCCCTTTACGACAACCTGCGTGCCGTCCGGCGCCGTCAGAACCAGATCAGGCCCGTGCTGAACAAACTGCGCATCGCCGAACGAAAAACCGTCCGGCAACGTGACAGATGTTTGTCCGGTGGCATCCACCACCAGGGCATCGGGCGAAATTTCCACTGCGACCGCCGTCATATTTGGTACCGGCTTAAGTGCCACGTTTCAGGCTCCTTCCTGGAAACAACCATTTCCCGCCGTCCGATCATTGTCGTTCCCGGCGGGGAGAAGTCTTAGTCGGCACGCCAATAGTATAAATATGGGGTCAACCATCCTGTGACTGCCATCACATTGGCGGATTTAGGCAGATTCCAAAATACCGCAATTTTCCGCCATTTTCGGACCTATCTGGTCCGAGAAGCATAAAATTTGATGTAAAATTTGATAAAAGTTAACGAGAGTCGAGGTGCCGGACAGCCGCCTAAAGGGGGGATAGGCACCCGGCCGCAAGCCCGCATTCACTGCCCTTTGCGGGCCAGGGCCTAGATTTCCGCGGTATCTTCCTGCTCGAAATCGTCGTCGTCGATTTCTTCGTCCTCGACGGCGGGGATTCTATAGTCCTCGTTCAACCAGCGATGGAGATCGAGCGTGGCGCACCGCTTGGAACAGAAGGGCCGGAACTGGGCCACGACAGGTCCGCCGCAGTTTGGACATTGCCGCCCCTTTGCCACCGTCTGCAAGTGATGGATCTTCATTGCCTTCCCGCTATCCGGTCTTACGCTAAATCAATTTCGAATTGCTCATAGCCTAAGCCAGCATCGAGGGTCAATTCAACAGGCTGACCCAATCGGCGTTGGGTAAGATCCCAAGCGTCCCGAAGTTCTTCCTGCAACGTTCGCGCAACGGACGGCGCGACAGTCACCGTTAAGCGTCCGTGCATATGCGCGGCCTGCCGCAGGACCGACCGGATGACATTCAACGCACCGGTTTCCACAGCACGTGGTTCGCTACCCGATCCGACCATCTGTGACAGGCTCGGCCGCCGCCGTTTACGGGTCAGTTCCATCAGCCCAAGGTTGGAATACCCATGAATGAAAACATCGTCATCACCGTCGCAGATTTCCTTCAGTGTATTGAGCACACAGTCCCGGTCGGTGCGATCAGGCATGGCCAAAACGTCGATGACGACCTGACCCGCAAGTTCCCGCAACCGTATCTGGCGCATGGTCTCGGTAATCGCTTCCAGATTGGTTTGGATCGCATCCCCCGACGCACCGCTGTCTACATCGATGGCCACAAGGGCCCGTGTTTCCGCGATCACGATCCGGCCGCCTGACGGCAACGGGACTTCCGCGGAAAGGGCTTGCGCCAACTGCTCCTCGATACCCTCCGCCTCAAACAACGGCGCACGGTTCGACCAAAGCTCCGTCTCTACGGGCACGCCGGGTAAATAGGCGGCGAGCAACTGCTTGGCCTGCCGCAAAATGGCGCGATCGTCGGCAACGATACGTTGCCACCGATTGTCGGCCTGGTCGCGGATAACCCGCTCGACGATGTCGGCGGCCGAATGCAGCAAGTCCGGTGCCTTCACCAACGCCACCCGCTCCTCGATTTTCCGCCACGTCTCGACCAAGCGGCGCGCTTCGGCGAGCACCAGATCGGGTGATTCCTCGACCGCGGCGCGCCGGACAATGAATCCGCCAACCCCGCCGGCCACACCCGCCAGATCTTTCGACAATTGCTCGAGCGCCGCGCGATCATCAATGGACCTGGAAAAGCGCATGCCTCCTGCCCTGGGGAGGTAGACGGCATAACGGCCCGGAAGAGAAAGCTTGCCGGTAACTGTCGCGCCCTTATCCTGAAAAGGCTCGCGGCTTACCTGCACAAGCACCTGCGTCCCTTCAGGGGGTAATTTCTTATCGGGCCAATCGCTGCCGTTGAGCAAAGCAGGGCGGTCGCCCCCGACGTCAACGAAAGCCCCCGTCAGCCCAGGCGCCGCCTGCATGACACGGCCGAGAAAAATCGCTTCGGCAACAAACCGGTCCGTATCTCGCCCGACATGGAACTCGGTTAGACGCCCTTCTTCGGTCAGCGCCATGCGCGTTTCACCGGGAATCGCATCGATAAAAATTTCAATCGCGGGAGGCGTCATCCGATTGATCCCACTGGAACCCGTATCCGCGCAAAAGCGCAGCCGTTTCGAATAGCGGCAGACCAACGACGTTGGAATACGACCCGCGCAAAAATTTGACGAAGAGGGCGGCGCGGCCCTGAATAGCATAGGCGCCGGCTTTTCCCTGCCACTCATCCGTGGCGAGATAGGCATCGATCTCAGAACTTGTCAGACGTTTGAAGGTGACCGTCGTTTCGACCACCCGCGTCCCCGACCGGCCATCGGGAGTACAGACACAGACACCGCCAATGACCGTATGACGGCGGCCGGAGAGCAATTTCAGGAAGGCGCGCGCTTCATCCAGCGTCTCAGCCTTGCCCAGAATGCGGCGTCCGCAAGCAACAACCGTGTCGGCGCCAACGATAAATGAATCTGGGTTCTGATCGGCGATCAACTGCGCCTTGGCTTGCGCCAAACGCGCGGCCACATCGCGTGGCAACTCCCTGGCGCGCGGTGTTTCATCAACGCCGGCAGGCCGCACGCCGGCCGGTTCGATTCCGATTTGACGCAAAAGGTCGAGACGCCTCGGCGATGCTGAGGCGAGGATAAGAGCGGAACGATGTCGATTGGACATGATCGGCGCCCGAGGGAGAAAGGCGCCCGGGGCGCTATTTGAAGCGGAACGTAATGCGACCTTTGGTCAGGTCGTAGGGCGTCATTTCAACATTGACGCGATCGCCGGCGAGCACACGAATCCGGTGCTTGCGCATCTTACCGGCGGTATGGGCTAGTATCTCGTGACCGTTGTCCAGTTCGACCCTGAACATCGCGTTGGGCAACAGTTCAGTGACCGTCCCCGAAAATTCCAGTAGTTCTTCCTTCGCCATATCTACTCCATAGCGGATTAAGAGGAGCCCAGAAAGTGTCTGTAAGCGCCTTCGGGGTCAAGTCCTTTGAAGGGGGAAAGGCGGTTTACCGCGCCTTCCATCTTATTTTACCACTGGTCCCTTCACGGGAAATTTGTCCATCAGACGATTGAAGAGCTCGTCGCGAAGCCGCCGGTAGGCGGCCAACTGTGCCTCGCGGCCGCCGCTTGCATCGCCCGGGTGGGGAATAGGCCAAAATTCCACATCGCACGCGATCGTCGAGGTGAACTCCAACGCCGCGCTATACGCCTCCGGAGAGAGTGCGATAATGAGATCGAAGGAAAGATCGTCGATCTCCTCCAACGATTTCGGCTCATGCGCCGATAGATCGATCCCGAGTTCCCTCATCACTTCGATTACGAATCCGTCGGGCTCGGCGACGTCGAGCCCGGCGGAATCCACATAAATTTTATCGCCATGAAATTTCTTGAGCAGCGCCTCGGCAATCGGCGAGCGAACCGTGTTGAAGGTGCATACGAACAGTACCGCGGAAGGAAGGGCAGCCACCGTTTGCTTACCTCCAATGCAGCACGCAAACGAGCGTGAACAAACGGCGGGCGGTATCGAAGTCCACCTCCACCTCGGATTTGATCCGGTCCCGAAGGATTTCCGATCCCTCGTTGTGCAACGCCCGGCGGCCCATATCGAGCGCTTCGATCTTCGACGGGGACGCGGTCTTGATCGCCTCATAATAGCTGTCGCACATGGTGAAATAGTCTTTGATGATCGACCGCAGGCTCGTCAGCGGCAAGGTGAACTCGGTGAGCGGCCAATCGGAATCGTCGCGAATATCGAACCGCAGCCGGTTCTCCTCCACACTAAGATGCAGATTGAACGGCCCCTGCAACCCGTCAACCGGCGCAAAAGTGTTTTCCTGGAGAAGGTCGTAGATGGCGACGGCCCGGTCGCGGTCCACCTCACGGCTGCGGCGCGGCACCGTCTTTTCATCGAGATAGACATTGACGATGCGGCAGCGCTCGTTCATCGGATGTCACTCCTCGGGATCGCTGCCGAAACGTAAGGACAGGGACAAGGCGTGCGCCTGCAGTCCTTCCGCCTCCGCCAAGACCGCGGCGGCCGGACCAATGGTTTCGATCGACGCTTTATCGCCGCCGATAATGGAACTGCGCTTGAGGAAATCCAACACACCGAGACCGGAAGAGAACCGCGCGCTGCGGCCCGTCGGCAAGACGTGGTTGGGTCCGGCAATATAATCACCAATCGCTTCGGGCGCGTACCGGCCAAGGAAAATGGCCCCCGCATTGCGGATCTTTTCGGCCAAGCCGTCGGGATCGGCAACCGCCAATTCCAGGTGCTCCGGCGCCAACCGGTCGACGATGGCCGGCGCGGCCGACATGTCCGGCACCAAGATTACTGCACCAAACGTCTTCCAGCTTTCCCCGGCGATCTCTGAACGCGGCAATGCCTGCAGATGCCGGTCGACATGCCCGCAGACATCATCGGCAAATGCGGCGCTGTCGGTCACCAGTATGGCCTGGGCGCTTTTGTCGTGTTCCGCCTGGGACAACAGATCGGCGGCAATCCAGGCAGGGTCATTGTCGGCATCGGCGACCACCAATATCTCCGACGGCCCGGCAATGGCATCGATGCCGACAACGCCATAGACGAGCCGTTTGGCCGTCGCCACATAGGCGTTGCCCGGCCCGACGATCTTGTCGACGGGCGCGATGGTTTCCGTTCCATATGCCAATGCGGCAACCGCCTGCGCGCCGCCGACCGAATAGATCTCGTCGATCCCGGCAATCTCGGCCGCCGCCAGAACCAGCGGATTGAGCACCCCGTCCGGCGTCGGCACGACCATGACGATGCGCTCGACGCCCGCCACCTTCGCCGGCAACGCGTTCATCAGCACGGACGACGGATAGGCTGCCGTGCCGCCCGGCACATAGAGACCGGCTGCACCGACCGGCGTCCAGCGGTGGCCGAGGCGCATCCCCGCCGCGTCCCGGTAGTCCAGATCCTGGGGTTTTTGTCTTTCGTGATAGTCACGGATACGGTCCGCCGCCAATTGCAGCGCGTCGATCTGGTCGGTCGGACACGCTTCCCTGGCCGCCGACACACGATCCCGTCCGATACGGAGACCGCCGGCTTTCAGCGGATCGAACCGGTCGAACTGACGCGTATAGTCGATAAGTGCGCTGTCGCCCTCGGCACGCACACGCTCGATGATAGCGCGCACGGCAGCTTCGACGTCCGCTTCCGATTCCCGCCTTACCGCAAGAAAATGATCGAACGCCTTTTCGAAGCCCGGGTCTGCTGCGTTAAGCCGCGACGGCATGGACTGCGTCCCGGAACTTGCCGATCCAGTCGGAAATCTCCTCGGACCGGGTTTTGGAAGCCGTGCGGTTGATCGCGAGACGGGAAGATACCTTTGCGATCTCCTCGACCTCGACGAGGCCGTTGGCCTTCAGCGTCGCGCCGGTCGAAACCAGATCGACGATGCGTTCGCACAGCCCCAGCGTCGGTGCGATCTCGACCGCGCCGTTGAGCTTCACGCATTCGGCTTGCACGCCGCGCGCAGCGAAGTGGCGGCGCGTGATTTCGGGATATTTGGTCGCGATGCGCACATGGCTCCACCGCTTCGGGTTATCGCGTTTCACCAAGTCCTCGGGTTCCGCCACAACGATGCGGCAATGCCCGACATCCAGATCCAGCGGCGCATAGATTTCGCGCGAATCGAACTCCATCAACACGTCGCTGCCGGCGACCCCCAAATGAGCGGCGCCGAAGGCAATGATGGTGGCGATATCGAAGCTGCGCACCATGATCACATCGAGGCCGGGATGGTTGGTGGCAAAACGAAGCTGGCGGGAGCCCGATTCGAAGAAGGCGGGTTCCGGCTCGATGCCCACATGGCGCACGAGCGGCATCACGTCATCCATGATCCGGCCCCGGGGGAGCGCCAAAATAAGCTTCTCGTTTGCCAGCACTTTTCCGTTCCTCGCCTGACGCAATATCCGTTCATTTGGTGGCCCAAAGGGCCAAATTGAATGGATTTACTTGCGCCATTCTTAATCATTTAGCGCGGTGCACTCCCGCCAATTGGCCGGAAGCCGCTCTAACATGGGGCGCATGAATACTGGGTTTCGGGCCCTTTGGCCAGAGCCTAGGTCAGCCGATCTCCCTGGGCAGCTAGAAAACCTGGGAAAGGCCGAGCATCACCGTGACCGAACGAGGCACCCCATCTCCGGAAGGTTCATTTCGTCCACTTAATACAAGGGATAGATAGAATCGATTTTCCGCTTCTGATCAGCCATTTTTGGCGATTTCGCAAGCAAACGGCTTTGGAGATTTGAAGCAAATGAGACAACTTTCTCTTTAGCTCCGGAGGCTTTGGGATGTGCCGCTATGATCGAAGAAATATCGCTGTGATAAGCTTCCATGAGCCAATCTGCGATCTTGAGCCCAAACAATTGGTGGCTTTCCGGCCCTGGGTGTCCACCTGGCTTGACATCGGTCATGTCAAACTCAAAACCCACGAAATTCTCTTTGCACAAACGGTTAGCTTTAATCAATGCGCCCATTTGCTCCGGCAACGTCGATGGAGGCCCCATAAAGCTATAGCCCCACGGTATGTTCGCCGACCTCAGAACAGCCTCGATGGTGTAAAAATTCTTCAAGAAATTTACAAGATTATCAAATTTCGATTGTTGTCGGTCCATGGCTTCAACGTAGCGCCAGTCCCGCACAGGGTTTGATGAAAACCCTTGGTCGATCGCATGCATCGATGTGCCCGAATAGTTGAGACAAGCATTCTCCCGAGTGAAATATTCGCGCCGCTCAACGGTGGTAAAGACATACATGACGACGTCTGGTTTCAAGTGAGGCACGGCCGTTAAAGTCATCCGCGCCATGTAATCCATTGATTTGCCAGCGTGCCCCAGGTTCCAGTTGTTGACGGGCACACCGAAAATGTTCGCGAGCTTATTGCAAACGACACTCGGCCAAGCTTCATTGTGCCCAACCTCCCATCCTTCGGTCCAACTACAACCGATAGACAAAACATTCAGTGGCTTTCTTTCGTCCAGAGAGTCGCACCTAAAGCCATGCCGGTTCCGAGGGCCCGGAGCCATTTGGTTTCTAGTATCGGACCATAGCGAGCTATAGTGGGGCACATCATTGACCGGCCAATGCTCCCAGTCCGCTGGAGGAATTGGCTGAGGCAGTCCCAAATTCGACTCATGTGCTGAATCGGACGGCAGGGGTTCTGTTGGATTTGCCGCCCCATTGAATTTGTCCAGCATTTGCAAATACCGGCGATAGAGATCTTCGCTCTCAGGCGATCCATGATACCTATCGAGGACTGAAGCTTGACGACCAAACAGGATTGCCAGCTTAAGATTGCCGAGTGCCAAATGAGCTCGTGACAATCCAAGAAACGCGGGTACGAAAAGATTGTCAGATTCGACAATGAACAAAAACAATTCTGCTGCAGCGTGCCACCGATCAGCAACGAACTCACGCCGCGCAATTTCAAACATGCGGCTCAGGTCCGGCGACCACGAGATTGATTTGTACTGTTCGGGATTACTGAGAACTTGGCACGTATATTGCCCAACTTGGTCAATAACGTCGTACTCGTTCCTAAATACAGGTGTGGAAGATTCTCCCATTCCCACCAAAGTCCTCACATGCTTTGCCGTTTCGTATTGGTTCCCACAAAATTTGGTCGCGCGAAAGTTGGTTTTGGAGCCCAAGCGATAGAACTCCGTTTGTACTCATTAACGGTTAAGATTGTCTGAGGCGATATGGAGGAACGTCGGGCGCAGCGCGAATTCCATACAATCTGTTCGTGAAAATCACCCTGGGCTGCCGACACTTACGGAATTGGTTGAAGTGCGCGTTACGCCGCTGGCTGGGCCTCGGCCCGGCGGATCGAGGCCCCACAGGCCGCCAATTTCTCCTCGACCCGCTCATAGCCGCGGTCCAGGTGGTAAACCCGGTTGACCCGGGTTTCCCCCTCGGCGGCAAGACCGGCCAGCACCAGCGATACCGAAGCACGCAGATCGGTGGCCATCAGTTCCGCGCCGTGAAGCCGGGGAACGCCACGGACCATGGCGGACGAGCCGTGCACCGTGATATCGGCCCCCATGCGGCTCAGTTCCGGCACGTGCATGAAGCGGTTTTCGAAAATCGTCTCGGTAATCAGCGAGGCTCCGTCCGCGACGCACATTAGCGCCATGATCTGCGCCTGCATGTCCGTGGGAAAGCCGGGGTAGGGCTCGGTGGAGACATCGATCCCGGTCAACTGGTTATTGGCACGCTTGACCCGAATGCCGTCTTCTTCCTCAGTGATCGACACGCCGGCCTTGGCCAGAACGTCGATAACCGAATCGATGAAGTCCAAGCGGGTGTTCTTGAGCACCAGGTCGCCGCCGGTGATCGCCGCCGCCGCCGCGTAGGTCCCAGTCTCGATCCGGTCAGGAATGACGCTGTAGGTTGCGCCGTGCAAGCGGTCGACACCTTGAATACGCAGCACATCGGTGCCGATACCTTCGATCTTGGCCCCCATGGCATTGAGGCATTGCGCGAGGTCGCCGATTTCCGGCTCGCGCGCGGCATTGGCAAGCTGGGTTTCGCCCTCGGCCAGCGCCGCCGCCATCAGGAGGTTCTCCGTCGCCCCGACCGACACGGCGGGGAACACCACATGCGCGCCCTTGAGACCCTTCGGCGCGCGGGCATGGATATAGCCTGCTTCCAGGTCCAACTCGGCCCCCATCTGGCTCAGAGCATCCAGGTGAATATCCACCGGCCGCGTGCCGATGGCGCAGCCGCCAGGCAACGAGACCTTCGCTTCGCCGCGCCGCGCCAACAGCGGCCCCAACACCAGAACCGACGCCCGCATTTTGCGCACGAGGTCGTAGGGCGCGGTGAAGCCCTGCTCATCCCGTGCGGTCAAATTGAGAACACGGCCCGCGTGGCCGCCGTTCGGCGCGTCACCGGCCATGCTGACATCGACCCCCAACTCACCCAGCAAATGAACCATGGTCGTGATATCGACCAAGTGCGGCAGATTGGCGAGCGTCAGGGTTTCGTCGGTGAGCAAGCTTGCCGCCATGAGCGGCAGCGCGGCGTTCTTCGCCCCACCGATGGTGATCTCACCGCGAAGGGGGCGTCCGCCTTTGATTACGATCTGATCCATTGAGACCTTTCTTTTTGACCTGTCTCCCGGGCCGGCTACTCGCCGCCGGGCTCCGAGGGTGCCGCTGTCCCGTCACCCGCTTGGCGCTGCTGTTTGCGACGCTTAAGGTTCTCGCGCAATGCCGCGGCCAGTTTCTCTTCGCGGGCCTTCTCGGTCTCCTCGGTAACTTGCGGCTTTTGGCGCCGGTCCGATGGGGCCATGACGTTTCTATCCGTTAAGGGGTCAATTTTCCGTTGATACCCCCCTTGTGACAGCGTGCCGCCCCGCCCGTCAAGTCTATCGACCAATAAGACCGAAACAGCATGGCCCAAATATGGCAAATTCCTGCGCGTGCCGCTTGCCCCGCGACAAGGCCTATGGCATGTTGCGCGCCGTTTCGGGGCCGACCCCGGGACAGCATCCCATGTGCCGCCGTAGCTCAGGGGTAGAGCGCGCCCTTGGTAAGGGCGAGGTCGAGTGTTCAATTCACTCCGGCGGCACCATTTTCCCAACCGACACAAGACCGCAAACGGATCAAACTGCCGTCAGGTACTGAACGCTGAACCAGTTCTTGGGATCGGTCCACACGGCCTCGACCTCGAAGCCGGCGCGGTTTGCGATATCGCGGAATTGGTCGAGCGTGAACTTGTAGGAGTTTTCCGTGTGGATGGTTTCGCCTTCGGCGAAGGAAAAAATCTGATCGCCGATGGCGACGTCCTGGGCACGGTCGGCACGCAGATGCATTTCAACACGGCCCTTGTCACTGTTGTAAACCGCTTCGTGGCTGAAGCCATCGACATCGATTTCGGCGCCCAATTCGCGATTGATACGGTGCAGCACGTTGAGATTGAACGCCGCGGTTACGCCTTCTGAATCGTTATAAGCACGGCGGAGAACCGCTTCGTCCTTACGGAGGTCGACCCCCATGAGGAGCGCCCCGCCGCCCGCAAGCTGATCGTGAATGTGACCGAGCAAATCCACCGCCTCGTCCGGCGTCTGGTTGCCGATGGTCGAGCCCGGAAAGAAACCGAGCCAGGTTCCGTCCCCCTCGCCCGCTTCGGGAGGGAACTTAAAGCCGCCGACGAAATCCGCGCACACGCCGCCGATCCGCAAATCGGGGAACTCGTCGGCGATCTCTTCGATGGTGAACAGAAGATGCTCACGCGAAATGTCGATCCCCACATATTCGGCAGGATTGTCGAGGATACCCAGGAGCGTCTTGATTTTGACCGCCGAGCCGCAGCCATATTCGACGATCACCGCGTCCGGTCCGACACGCGCGGCAATGTCCGCCGCAGCGGCCTCGAAGATCGAAAGCTCGGTCCGGGTGACGTAGTAGTCCTCGGTTTCGCAGATGGCGTTGAACAAATGCGAGCCTTCCTCGTCGTAGAAGAACTTGGCGGGCAGTACTTTGGGCGTCGCGGCAAGACCGGTAAGGACGGCTTCGCGAAAGTCCGCGAGTTCGGGCTCGAGATCGGTGAAATAGGCAATCCGCCCGGACGCCTCCCGGCGGCCGCCATCGGATTTCTTGATCTCATTCATGTCCGCCGGTTCCCCGCGAAATCTTTGGCCAATCTGATCCCCGTGAACTGCCATCTGGCATCGGGATAGAAAAAGTTGCGATAGCTCGACCGGATATGATCGTGCGCGGTTGCGCAACTGCCGCCGCGCAGCACCATCTGATTGGCCATGAACTTACCGTTATATTCGCCGACAGCACCTTCCGCCGGCTTGAAGCCGGGATAGGGTGTGTACGGGCTCGACGTCCATTCCCACACGTCGCCATAAATTTGCCGTAGGTTGCCATCACCGTCGGAAGCGCCCCCGAATTGGGTTGAGTGGTACAATCCGGTATCGACGAAATTCCCCCGGATCGGCTCATCCCGCGCCGCCACTTCCCATTCCGCCTCGGTAGGTAACCGGCATCCCCGCCAATCGGCATAGGCCGACGCTTCGTAGAAACTGATATGGGTCAGAGGACCATCGGGATCGAGCGGCTCGAGCCCGCGCAACGTGTACTCATACCAAATGCCGCCATCCTGGCGCCAATAGATGGGCGCCGACCAGCCTTGGGTCTCGACCACCGTCCAGCCGTCGGCATGCCAGTGACGCGGCGACTGATACCCGCCGGCTTCCATGAACTCCATATACTCGCCGTTGGTCACCAACCGCGAGGCAAGCCCATAGGGCTGCAACAGGACGTCATGAACCGGCCCTTCGTTGTCGAACGCGAACCCCTCGCCGTCCCAGCCGAGCGATTGGATACCGCCCGGGTATTCAATCCATTCCAGCTCCGGAGCGCCGTTGCTGTCGGCCACCGGCACCTTCGGCTGATAAACGGCCGGCATCAGGGGATTGAACGACATGGCATGCTTGATATCCGTCAGGAGAAGTTCCTGATGCTGTTGCTCGTGATTGAGCCCCAATTCGATCAGCGATGCCGCTTCCTCCCATGCGTTATCACTGGCCTCCTCGAAATAGGCACCCATCGCGCCGTCCACATGCGCTCTGTACTCGCCCACCTGCGCGACCGTCGGGCGGGAGATAATCCCTCGCTGCGACCGATTGTATTGCGGTCCGATACCCTGGTAGTAGGAATTGAACATGTACTCGTACATGTCGTTGTGCGGCCGGTAGTCGGGCACGTACTGCTTGAGCACGAAGGTCTCGAAAAACCATGACGTATGTGCCAGATGCCATTTGGCCGGGCTGGCATCGGTCATCGATTGAATGGTTTGATCTTCAGGAGAAAGGGGATCGGTGAGTTCGTGACTAAATGCGCGGACCGACTGGAATCGGTCGCGAAGTTTCTCACGGGAAGATGCGGCAGAGGGGGAATCCGATGGGGCTGGCAAGATGGCCTCCGATTTTTTTTCGCCCGGACCGCACCACCTTCAACAAGATGGATCTCTACGCTAACGGAGACGAGATACCGCCGGATCGCTACTCCGGACCGGCAGATGCCCTCCCGGCATATCGGGGGGAATTCTTGAAGCCTGCCGGTATTCTGTCAAGGGGGCGGCCGTACACGTGCCGGTGAAACGGCGTCGTCAACATCATGTGGCGATCGATTTTGCGCCTTTGAACGATCCGCGGTGCGCAAAAAAGATTCCGGCGAGCACAACACCGATACCGACAGCGCGTAGACCGGTTACCGCTTCTGCGAACAATCCCCAGGCAATCATCGTCGCGATTACGGGCTGCACCAATAATCCCACCGATGAAAACGCAGCAGGAAGGTGGGCAAGCGCGTAAGCGATGAGGCTCTGGCCACCGGCGTGCGAGATGATCGCGAGCCCCACCAAAATCGCCCATCCGGCAAGGGTTGGCGGGATGAGCGGTCCACCGGCCAGCAACGCGAGGGGGAACAGCGACAAGGCGGCGGCAACGCCGCTCCACAACATGATAACCGACGTCGCGAGGCCGCCCGCCCGCAACCGGCTGATGGTCATGATGTAGGCGGCATAGAACACCGCCGTTCCGATGCCGAGCGCATCGCCGATCAGGAATGTCCGGCTGGTTCCGGCACTGACACCGACAAGCGTTGCCACCCCGACGATGGCCAACACCAGGCCGAACAGGAACGTCCGGCTGAACCGCTGTCCGAATAAGAAAAAACTGCCAAGGGTGACGAATATGGGCGCGAAATTGGCGAACAATGTCGCGTTGGCTATGGTCGTTAGGCGAATCGACCAATGCCATAAGGCAAGATCGCCGGTAAAAAACACGCCCGCGAGAACCAAAAGAACGATGTCACGGCGCTGCAAAGTCTTTCTGACGGCATGGGGGCGCCGCGTATCCAACCCAACCCACACCGCCAACACGGGCAAGGACAGAAACATCCGATAGAAGGCGGTTTCCACCGGCCCGATCTCACTCACGCGAACGAAAATGGGCGCAAGCGCAATCGCGGCTGCCCCGACAAACAAGGTGACGAGCGCGCGTGTACGCAGGGGGTTCGTGAAATCGGACATGGCGGGCGGTTATACTCCCGGTCGCGAATCGCCGCCAGCCGCAAACTTGCCAAGTAATCTAGTTAGGTAATCTTGCCAGGTAATCTTGCCAGGTAATCTTGTTAGGCCGCACCGATCTACTATAGTCCGCCCCATGACACAGTCTGTGAGCCAACGCGCCGCTTATACCCAGCCAGGGAATCCGATCCTCATCGGCCCAACGGACCCGCCGCCGTTTGAACGGTTGAACCCGGACGGCAATGCATCGGTCCTTTTGATCTGCGATCACGCAAGCAACGTCATTCCAGCGGCGATGGACAATCTCGGTCTCGACCCATCGCTGCTGAAAGAACACATCGCCTGGGATATCGGCGCGGCCGAGGTGACACGCCGGCTGTCGGACAAGTTGAACGCACAAGCGGTCTTGGCCGGATACTCTCGCCTGGTGATCGACAACAACCGGCAACCGGGCGACCCATCCTCCATACCGGCAACCAGCGACGAAACAGCGGTGCCGGGCAACCGGAACCTGGAGGAGACCGATCAAATCGCGCGAACGGACTCGTTCTTCTGGCCTTATCACCATGCCGTCGCTGATGGTCTGGCACATTTGTGGCGAACGGGCACACCGCCGGCACTTCTTTCGGTCCACAGCTTTACGCCAAGCTTCGGCGGCGAGGACCGGCCCTGGCACATTGGCGTCTTGTGGAACCGCGACCCGCGTATGGCCGAGCCGCTGATCCACGAATTGTGGAAGCGCCCCGAGGGTTTCCCTGTCGGCGACAACCAACCCTATTCGGGAAAGCTTCTCGCCTATTCGCTTGATTTCCATGCGGGTGCTGCGGGCCTGCCCCATTGCGCCGTGGAGATTCGCCAGGACCTGCTTGCGAGCGACCAAGATTGCGAGAACTGGGCGACGGTTCTAGCGGAAACGCTGGCGCCCGTTCTGGCGATTCCGGACCTGCATAAAGTTGTCCACTACTGATTGCGACCGCCGCTATTTTTTGACTTGCCGATGCTGGCGCGTGCTGGCTAAGGTCCGAACGCAAAAACCAAGACCGGAGAGGAACAACCATGCCTGACGCAGGCGGCATCGCTGGAGACCGGCTGAAATCATTCGTTGAACGGATTGAACGGCTGGAAGAAGAAAAATCGGCGCTTACGGCGGATATCCGCGAGGTTTATTCGGAAGCGAAAAGCACCGGTTTCGACGCCAAGATCCTACGCCAAGTCGTCCGCTTGCGCAAAATGGACGGCGCCGACCGGCGCGAACAGGAAGAACTTCTCGATCTCTACATGAACGCTCTGGGTATGTAGGCGGACATCTCGCCGCGGCACGCGCCGATCGTCAGAATTTCTCCACCCACGGCCTCAACTCGATCTCCCACGCCCACGCACTTCGGTGCTGACGGTGAAGCTGCAGGTAGGTCTCGGCAATGGCGTCGGGATCGAGCCAGCCGTCTTCGCCGCGATCACCGGGCCGGTTGGGATTCAGGATGCCGCCGTCGATAACCACGTGCGCCACATGCACGTTCTGGGGGTGAAGTTCCCGCGCCATACTTTGGGCAAGCCCCCTGAGCCCGAATTTACCCATGGCGAACGTCGCCGATTGCGGAAAGCCCTTCACCCCGGCGGACGCGCCGGTCAGAAGGATCGTCCCGTGCCCCTGCGTCAACATGCGCTTGGCCGCCTGTTGCGCGACCAAAAAGCCGCCGAAGGCCGTGACGAGAACGGCATCGCGCACCTTTGCCGGGTCGAGATCTATCAGAGGCGCCCGCTGACGGGCACTGGCGTTGAAAACGACCACATCCGGCGGACCGAAATCTTCATCAACCGCCCCAAACAGGGACGCAACATCATCGATGGACGACACATCGCATTGATAAGCTCGGCCGCCGATTTCACCGGCTAATCCCTCGAGTTTCTCCCGGTTGCGGGCGGCTAACGCCACCTTCATGCCATCCTTGGCAAAAAGTCTGGCCAGCGAGGCGCTAAGGCCGGTCCCGGCCCCGACGATGACGGCAGTTTCGGGCTTATCCACTTCTTTCCCTCCCAGGCGTTTAGTCCCTGAATCTTCGATTTATTCGCCGCCAGCTTATCTGAATTCCGCCCCGAGGGACCAGCATTTACCGGGTAGTAAGGTGCCCCCGCAATAATGGCCGTCCTATAGCCCTTCAATTCCGACGCGCGCTGAAAGGATATCCGGCTCATGGCTTCGGGCAGTTCCATCAACGATCTTGTCCAAATCCGATTGAACGCGGGTCAGACCAACCTCGCGGATTCCCTTGTCCTCATCACCCAGCAAGTTGTGGCGCGTGTCCAGGAAGAACGCGCCGACAAACGAGTCCTCATCGACGACGACTTGCAGTGGGTCGAAGCGCATCGGGAAAAGTCCAAACTGGTTTCCTTCAAGGCGCGCATCTCCGACAATGTCAGCGCCCTGACCAAAGCGTCCAACGCCCTCGACTGGGTCGAAAGCAATCTCAATGAAATGAAGACGCTGCTCCAGGGGCTTTCCGACAGTTCGACAACCGAGGAGCGCGCCGCCGCCGCCGAGGAATTCGACGAGCTTTACGAGGACATAAACTCCCGGGTGAACAACGCCCACCAGCGGATCGGGTATCAAAACGTCAACTTGATCGGCAATACCCACGGCCCCAATTGGACGACCGACAATCTGTACACGCCGTCGTCCATGAGCGGCGGCTATCTTTCCGTCGAGGGCCAATATGCCGGCGCCGAGTTTGTCATCGAGGATGCGGATGGCGATTATTGGCGTATCGAGGAGACAAAAAACGGCTTCGTTGAATACGACAGCAGCGGCGCGGCAACAGGCAACGTGGTGTCGTTGGATGGACTAACGCTCGACAGCTACGATTCGTCGACGGGTGCGGTCACCTATAGTGGCTCCGATTCCCTCAGCGGCACCCTTCAACGCGGCGGTATCGAGTTGCTCTCCAGCGAATATTATTCGGACTTTGCTGATCAAACATCAATCGACGAGGCCATTGACGATATCGATTCGGCGCTGACGGCGATCAGTCAGAAAGGCGCGATCATCAAAGGACAAGCGTCTTTGATCGAGGGGAATTTCGATCTGCTGGCCGAAAAAATTGCCCACCTGGATGGCGAGATTCAAAATCGTGTCGCCGTCACGACCCAGGAGAACGCGGAGCTCCAACGGGCGACGAATGTCAAAATCGGCCTCATCGTCAACAATCTCAACCTGACCACAGCCGCCAATACCGGCCTGATTGAGAACATGCTCGCCCTCACCGAAGGCGTCCCGTCCGCAGGCGGCATTTTCGGACTGATGGGATACTAGAGCGCCTTAGTTCAGGCGTAGACCTTTCCGAACCGGTTGGCGATAAAGGTGGCGAAGTCCGCCTGCTCCTGCCTGACGAAACCCGTCGCCGGCAGATGCCCTTCGCGATGGAGGTCCACCATCGCACAAATGGCCGAGGCCGTGGTCAATTGGATCGCGCTCCAGGGCGCCCCGCCTTCCCCGCCGTATATCTTCTTGGCGTAGGATTCCTGGGTTAGATTGCCGCCCTTGAGCCCCCGCACGGTGACGAAGACGACCACCACGTCCTGCCGCGTGACCGGCACGCCGTGTTCGATCACGTCTTTGAAGACGTCGCGCCGGTGGCAAAGATTCAAGTCCTCCGCCAGCATTTTGATCATGTCGCGGTGTCCGGGGTAGCGCACGGTCTTGTAGTTGAGGTTCTGAACCTTTCCTTCGAGCGTGTCGCACAGGCTGCCGATGCCGCCCGACGTCGAAAACGCCTCATAGTCGACCCCGTCGAGCGAAAACGATTCCAGCCCCTCCAGGGGAAGCACCTCTCGCCGTTGTCCGGCGTGGATCGTATCGCAGGGATTGCAGTATTCGTTGATAAGCCCGTCGGTACTCCAGGTCAGATTGTATTTCAGTGCGTTGTCCGGATATTGAGGAAGCGCGCCGACGCGGAGTTTGACGTCTTGAGGTTCATCGAACAGCGCCACGAGGTGGTGCGCGACAATGGCGATGAACCCGGGCGCCAAACCGCATTGAGGAATAAACACCGTATCCGAGCCGTCGGCCAAATCGCGGATCAGATGCGCGGTGCGCACATCCTCCGTCGGATCGAAATAATTGACCCCCGCTTCACGTGCGAATTCGGCAACGCGCAGATCAAGAAAATAGGGGAGCGTACTAACGACCGCATAGCGACCCTTGAGCGCCTCGCGAAGGGCCGCGTCGTCATTGACGTTTAATTGAAGGTGTTGGATGGAATTACCAGTATCGACCGTAATGGGATGGTAGTCGGCAAGGGTGACTTCATAATCGCCCGTCGCGGACAGCAGTTGGGCAACGGCGATTCCGATTTTTCCTGCACCCAATATCAGTGTATCGGCCAAGCTAACTTCCTTTCAGATTTCAGATTTTCTGGCCTCTGATCTTTTCGCGTAATTCATCCACTTGGAAGCGGAGTGTGCCGAGATACGGATGAATCTCGAGCGCCCGTTCGAAGGCATGAAGCGCCTTTTCCTCGTGCCCGAGATGCAGTTCGATCAGACCTAGTCCCGACAAAGCGCCGAAATGGCGAGGCTCGAGATGCAGCGTCTGGGCGATGTCCGAAACGGAGGCGGGATAATTCCTCATCAGATAACGTACCGTCGCGCGCTTGTTCCAACCTTCCGCAAAGTCCGGCGCCAGCCGAATAACCTCGTCGAAAAAAGCCTGCGCCTGGCGCAGCTGGCCGGTATTCATGGAATAGACGCCGAGCTTCATGTTGCGGGAAACATCCGGTTCGTCGAATTCGATCCAGATTTTCCAGATCTCCGACTCGATGGGCATTGCATCCGAAGGATTCGGCGCCGTCGCCAGGCGCTCGAACAGCGGATCGAGGCGGACATCATCCTGGGCGGCACGCACGGACGTGCTCGCACCAACCATGTAGAAAGCCGCCGTGAGGAAACATGCCGCGGTCACGGCCACCGCGCGGACCATCTTCGTCATCTGCGCACCAAGGGACGAACGGAACACGCCCAAATTAACACGAGGCTTATTCGGCGGCGAGAGGATTTGGCCCGCCGGTAGCCCAATCGAGAAGTTCCACGGTGTGAAGGACGGGTATTTCCACCGCCACCTGCAGGTGCGTCAGACAACCGATGTTGCCCGTTGCCGCAACTTGGGCCGCCGTCGCGCCGATGGCCGCCGCCTTACGCGTGCGCAGTGCCGCGGCGATGTCCGGCTGCAGAATGTTGTAACTGCCCGCCGATCCGCAGCACAGGGCACCGTCATTGAGCTCCCTAACGTCGAACCCGACCGAGGATAAGAGCGCCCGCGGCTGCGCGGTGACCTGCTGGCCGTTACGCAACGAACAAGCATCCTGATAGGCGAGCGGCGGCAAATCGCCGACAACCCCCTTGAGAGGCGCCAACTCCGTCAGCAGCTCCGAAATATCGCGGGTCAGTCCCGCGACCCGCTTCGCCTTCTCCGCCAAGGCGGGATCGTCAGCCGCCATATGGCCGTAGTCCTTGACGACCGTGCCGCAGCCCGCCGCATTGGTCACGATGGCATCGATGCCGTCACCGTCCAGTTCGCGTATCCAGGCCTCCACGTTGGCCGCAATGAAGTCCCGCGCCGGCGCGTCGTATCCGAGATGATGGGTCAAGGCGCCGCAACAGCTGGTCCCGGGCGCGATCACGACCTCGCAGCCCAACCGGGTCAGCAGGCGGATCGTCGCGTCGTTAATCCCGGACCTCAGAACGTCCTGCACGCATCCGGGCAGCAGGGCCACCCGCTTACGCCGCACCCCCTGCGCCGGATAGACAGTCGGTTCCCGGGTCTCGCCGAGCGCGGTATTCGGCACAAGTTTCAGCATGGCTTTCAACCGCCCTCCGAGAAGTCCGGCGAACGGCCGGGCGAGGCGCGCCGCCCTAAAGGCGAGCTTCGCCCGGCCGGGATAGGGAAGCACGGCCGCGATCAACCGTCGCACCGTCCGGTCGAACCACGGCCGGGTGAAATTTTCCTCGATATGGATGCGTGCGTTGTCGACGTAGTGCTGATAATGCACCCCCGACGGGCACGCGGTCATACACCCGAGACAGGACAAACAACGGTCGACATGACGAACAACCTCCTCGGTCGGCGCCGCGTCGCTTTCCAGCATGTCCTTGATCAAATAGATGCGGCCGCGCGGGCTGTCCCTTTCGTCCCCCAACAACGCGTATGTCGGGCAGGCAGACAGGCAAAATCCGCAATGGACGCAAGCGCGCAATATGTCGTTCGCGGTCTGGATTCCCGGTTCCTGCAGCTGCGCGGAGGTGAAATGGGTTTGCACGATCTTCCCCTTGCGCCCCTATAGGTCTCGGTACATCCGGCCCGGATTGAGAACGCGGCGCGGATCGAAATTGTCCTTCAACCTGGCTGTGAGCGCACCGCCACCCGACGACAACGGCTGGAACACGTCCGTTTCCCGTTTATCGGCATCCGGCGCACGAACCAAGGTCGCGTGCCCGCCGGTTTCCATGACCGCCTGACGCAGCCGCGATGCCGCATTAAGCTTACCGGCCGGGGTCGACAGCCAAACGAGACCACCGCCCCAGTCATAGAAATGGCGGAACTCCAGCGGCAAACTCAAATCGGCGATGATTTCCGCGCCGCTCATCGGCGGCACCGATAGACGCCAAATCATGTCGTTCGCGCCGCTGAGAAACGGTGCGACGTCCCGTAATTCGGCCCATAGGGTCCGGGAGTTCGAGGAATGGAGTTCCTCCAGGTCGCCGTAGCCGGAAAGCTGCTGCCGCAAACCGGCAAGCCGTGCCTCCACCGACGGACCTGGCCCCTCGACACGCACCGCCGTCACCGAACCGCCGCTACCCGAAACGTAGGACACTGACGAGCGCCCTGCTTGCTCGGCGGGAAGATGAGCTGCGGCACTGACTTCATACGGACTTTGCAATGCCGTCGACATGGCCTTGACTGCATCGGCGTCACCGGCGCCAAAAATCAGCAAGGTCCGAATTTTCTCGGGCTGGGGAAGAACTTTGACGGTTACTTCGGTCATCGCCGCCAATGTTCCGAAGGAGCCTGCGATTAACTTTGACAGATCGAAGCCGGTCACGTTCTTGACCACACGGCCGCCCGATTTGAAGAGCTCGCCACGTCCGCTCACCGCCCGGAAGCCAAGCAGATGATCGCGGGCCGCGCCGGTTTGAATGCGCCGCGGTCCAGCCAAATTGCAACCGACAACACCCCCGATGGTCCCGGCATCGGGTGCCGCGCCGTAAAGGGGGCCAAAATCAGGCGGTTCGAAAGCTAGTTGCTGGTGCTGTTCGTCGAGGGCCGCGGTAACGGCGCGGAGCGGCGTTCCGGCCTTGGCCGTCAGAACCAATTCGCTCGGTTCGTAAAGCGTGATCCCCGAAAGACCCGAAAGATCGAGGATCTCAGATGCCACGACCTCGTGTCCCCAGCCGCGCTTGGTGCCGTTGCCGGCGATCTCCAGGCGCGTTTCATCGGCAACCGCCGCAACAACCGCATCGAGAACGTCGGTTTCGCTCGTCGGCTTCATGCCGCCCTCAAAATCTCGGAAGATCGGGGAAACGCGTTTCCCCGCGATGGACGTGCACCCGCCCTAGCTCGGCGCAACGGTGGAGCGTCGGGAACATCTTGCCCGGGTTGAGGAGACCGTCGGGATCGAAGGCGCATTTGACCCGCTGTTGCTGATTGAGGTCCGTCTCGTTGAACATAGTGGGCATAAGATCCCGCTTTTCCACGCCGACCCCGTGCTCGCCGGTCAAGACACCCCCGACCTCGACACACAGTTTCAGAATATCGGAACCGAAAGCCTCGGCTTTCTCCAGCTCGCCTTCGTTGTTGGCATCGTAAAGGATTAAGGGATGCAGATTGCCGTCCCCCGCGTGAAATACGTTCGCCACCCCGAGATTATAGGCTTTCGACATTTCGGCGATGCGGGTCAGCACTTCCGGCAGGCGCCCACGCGGAATGGTTCCATCCATACAGTAGTAGTCCGGCGACAAACGACCGACGGCCGGGAACGCCGCCTTGCGTCCAGCCCAGAAATTCTCCCGTTCCGCATCGCTGGTCGATAGACGGAAATGTGTCGCGCCGAGGCGTTCGGCGATTGCCTGGACGCGGCCGATCAGATAGTCGACCTCGGCCTGAGGGCCATCCAACTCGACGATAAGCAGTGCCTCGACGTCCAACGGGTAGCCGGCATGGACGAATGCCTCCGCCGCCTTGATGGCGGGGCGGTCCATCATCTCCATACCGCCCGGAATAATGCCCTCGCCGATGATCGACGCGACGCAATCGCCAGCAGCAGCCACCTGGGGGAACCCGATCAACGCGGCGCGGGCGGTCTCGGGTTTGCGCAGGATACGTACGGTCACTTCGGTGATGATGCCGAGCAGTCCCTCGGAGCCGGTAACAACACCGAGAATATCATAGCCGCCGGCATCGAGATGTTTCCCGCCGAGGCGGATGACCTCGCCGTTCATCAAAACCATTTCCACGCCAAGTACGTTATTGGTCGTAAGTCCATACTTGAGACAATGCACGCCGCCCGAATTTTCAGCCACGTTGCCGCCGATGGAACAGGCGATTTGGCTCGAGGGATCCGGCGCGTAATAGAATCCGCGGTGCGCCACCGCATGTGAAATGGCGAGGTTGGAAACTCCCGGCTGGGTCACGACACAGCGATTGTCGAAATCCATTTCGAGGACCCGGTTGAACTTGCCGAGCCCGATCATCACAGCATCCGCCAACGGCAATGCACCTCCCGACAAGGACGTACCCGAGCCGCGTGCCACCACCTTGATCCCGTTCTCATGGCAATAGGCGAGGATTTTGGAGACCTGCTGCGTTGTTTCCGGCAACACGACGACCATCGGCAACTGCCGATAGGCCGAAAGCCCGTCGCATTCATAAGCACGCAATGCCCGCGGATCGTCGATGACGCCCTCGCCCAATGGTCCAGGCGGCACGATTTGCCGTAGCCGATTAATGATGTCGTCCCGGCGCGACACGACAGACGTGTCGACTTCCGGCATTTTCAAAGACATGTTTGTGTTAGCGCTCCCCATCGTCAACGGACGCTTCCCCGGAAGGATACGCCGAGTTGATCATCGTTGGAAATCACACTCTATGGAATTCCCGGATACCGCAAAAGCAAAACCGCGCCGAAGGGCGCGGTTTATCGAACTTCCGGAGCCACCCCTTCACGTTTTGGGCGGCGGCATGGTGAACAGCTCTTAGCCTTGACGGGCCTTGAACCGGGGATTGCGCTTGTTGATAACGTACAAGCGGCCTTTCCGGCGGATGATCCGGCAGCCTTTTTCCCGAAGCTTGGCGGATTTCAAAGAATTCCGGACCTTCATAATGCACCCATGTTCCAAACGATTACGTCGACTGGCGGCCAGCCGCCAGGGCCAAAAATCACACGCCGCCTAAGCCGGCGGCGCGAGCGGCGGGAACATAGGGGGTTACGTCCCCCCTGTCAACGGCTCAAACCCCGATTCTAGCCGAAATTTCCGCCCGTTTTGACCGGTAGCTTGATGGCCACAAACCGGTAAACCCGGATGTCGCCTTTTTCCAGGGCCGCCATACGGCGAATCCAGTACTCGCACTCGTCGAGTACGGTTTGCGCCATCTCCGGCGGCAAATCGGCCTTGGTCAGGTCGGCCAAATACTGGGCCCATCCCTGTATGACCATCTTCCGATAGTCGTCGGTCATGTCCTTGGAAATCCGGAGATCCATCCCCTGCTTTTGGATGAAATCGACGGTCTGCTTCGCCGTCCACAAATATGGCTTTCGGGGCTCCCGGTCGATCCAGGCTTTGACCTCGTCGCTCGGCTCGCCCGGCTTGGCCAACACCCATTCCGTCATTATGAGATAACCGTCCACCCGCAGGGATTTGGCCATCGATGCGATGACTTTTTCTTTGTCCTCGACTGAAACATACAGAAGGGAATCGCACGAAACGGCGGCATTGAAGCTGTTTTCCTTAAACCTCGGCGAATGGGGTTTATAGGTCTTGATCCCCGCCTTTTTGACCATGCCGGCCATGCGGGCCCGCAGCGTGCCGATTTCCGCCAATTGCGAATCTTCATCATACGCGGTCACCCAGACCCCGGAATCGTCAACAACCGCGCGGGTCGCGCCGCCGAGGCCGGCACCGATTTGCAGCATGCTGCGTTTCTGGTCCAGTTGAACCAGCTGGGTCTCGTATTTCAAATATTCGGCACCGCAGGGACCCAGACACCCCTCGCCCCAAAGCTTCTCAGCGAGATTTATCCGCGTGTCGTCCCAGACCTCGTTCCCTTCCAATTCGGAAGGTGCGATCTCGGGAGCAGGTTCTCCGTCCTCAGAGATGGAAATGCGGGCAAAGCCATGCTCCAGCGACTGTCCTCTGACAGGCCGGTCCAAGCCGTAATAGCGCCTGAAACGCCGATATAGCTCCTTGGGCCACTGAAACGGGACCATAAGACCCGTTTTGAGACCCATCGTCGTTACCATGGCTACATCCCCAAGCCGGAACCCACTGAATTTTCGGGTTTCTCGGCGGCAGCCGCGGCAAACGGCCCCCCAATGGCCGCG
The DNA here is from genome assembly GCA_913055735.1 of uncultured Rhodospirillales bacterium. Lineage (GTDB taxonomy): Bacteria > Pseudomonadota > Alphaproteobacteria > Rhodospirillales > UBA2165 > CAJXKD01. Next base: position 2,059,329 of record CAJXKD010000001.1, on the reverse strand, counting down.
GGTCGTAAAGACATAAATGGGTATTTCTTAAGAAATGAAAACCGCTGTAATGCCAAGGGGTTAACCTACGCACTCCCGTCCGAACACGGGATACGGGTTCTCAGAGAAGAAGATCACCCCTTTCTTGAACGAAACACGGCAACAGCGGAAAAACCGCCCTCAGCCGGACAAGCTTTCTAGAAATTCAGCGAGTTCCCGCTCGGCGGCGACATAGGATATTTTCAAATCCTCGACCAAGGCCGTCACCTTCCGACAGTCGGGGGCTGTGCCGTCCTTGGCGACGCGAGCCGTTTCCTCCAATTCCCGGGCAATCTCGGAAACCTGGTTGGCGCCCATCTCCCGGCTCGACGATTTGAGCGTATGTGCGCGAGCGGCAATGGTCTCGAAATCGTTGGCCGGAAGTGCCGTATCGATGTCACGCATATAGGTTTGCGAATCTTCGAGAAAATACTCGATGATCATCGACATCTTGTCGCCCATGACCTCTTTCGCGTCGTCCAGCACGCTTTGGTCGATGGTATGGCCATTGCTGTTGTCCGGTCGACTATTCGCGGTCTGGCTGCTCGCTGACGGGCTCTTCGCTGGCCGGCCGTCCGATTGGGCAGATCGCTCGGTTCGCATCGCGGCGGCATCTGGCGTGCCGTTAGACCCCACCCATTCGGCGAGCATGGCCTGTAGCGCCTTCTTACGGATGGGCTTGCTCATATAGTCGTTCATACCCGCCGCGAGACAACGTTCGCGGTCGCCCTTCATGGCATTGGCCGTCAGCGCAATAATCGGCATGGCCGCGACTTCACCGGCCTTCATTTTCTTGGCCAGAATGGTGCTGGCTTCGAAGCCGTCCATCACGGGCATCTGACAATCCATGAAGATAACGTCGAATTGCTCACCGCTGGCAATATCGACAGCCTCCTCCCCATTGCCGGCCGTTATCACGTCACAACCAAGATTGATGAGCGTTTCGGAAGCGAACTCCCGGTTCACGCGATTGTCCTCGACCAGCAGTACCTTGACGCCAGCAAACATACCTGTCGCGTCAATCTTGCCGTAATCTACGTGACCAGCCGTGTCCAAGGCGGCGCCATCGAAACTCACAACACCGGCGAGCTTGCCGTCTCGTGCGGCCTCCACCACCGCGGCAGCAGCCGACAGCAGTTGCTTCCGGCGAACGGGCTTTGTCACATAGGCGTTGATCACCCCGTCAGGCACATCAGAAACGTCGTGCCGCCCCCCGGCGGAACTCAACAGAATGATAGGCATATCCTCTGCGCCCGGCGTCGCCCGAAGTGCCGCAGCCAGCCGACCCCCGTCCATCTCGGGCATCATGTAGTCGGAAATCACCATGTTGAATTTCCGACCCGACGCCAATTCAGTTTCGAGCGTTTTGATCGCATCGCCCGGCCCTCTGCACGAGACGGTCTCCACACCCACCGTCGAAAGATGCTCCTCTAGCAGCACGAGGTTCGTCGGAATATCGTCAATGAGAAGGGCGCGTTGTCCCTTCAGGATACTGAAATCCGGTTCAATCTCATCCTCGATTGCACAATGTCCCATGACGACTTCAAACCAGAAAGTCGAACCGCCGTGGTCATTCCCATCGACACCGATATCGCCGTCCATCATGTGTGCAAGCTGACGGCAAATGGAGAGTCCCAGCCCCGTACCCCCGAATTTACGCGTCGTGGACGAATCCGCCTGTTCGAATTTCCGGAATATGGCATCGCGCTTATCTTCGGGAATGCCGATGCCGGTGTCCTCGACCGAGATCCGTACACGTAAGCGGTCATCATCCGGCCCAACCTGATCGACGCGCTCAACATTGAGCTGCACATACCCTTTCTCGGTGAACTTGATCGCATTGCCGATCAAATTCAGAAGCATCTGGCGAATTCGCCCGGAATCGCCGACGAAATGTCGCGGCGCATCAGGCGTATAGCGAGTCATCAACTCGATGCCCTTCTCCTGCGACTTCACCGACATCAACTCCACGACATCCTCGGCCACCATTTCGAGGTTGAACGGCTCGGGGTCGAGTTCGAGTTTGCCGGATTCGATCTTGGAGAAATCGAGGATATCGTTGATCAAACCGAGAAGCGTTTCCGCCGAATGCATGACGGTGCGCGCATGGCCCCGCTGATGCTCATTCAGATCGGTTTCGAGCAACAGTTCCGTCATACCGATGATGCCGTTCATCGGCGTCCGGATCTCGTGGCTCATCGTTGCCAGAAACTCGGATTTAGCGTGCGTCGCCGCTTCCGCCTTATCGCGTTCGATCGCAAGCTCCTCGGCAAGCTGCGCCTGCTCCGCCCCTTGTCTCTCTAGCCGCGCCCGTGAGTCCTCCAATTCTACGATCCGCAGGTTCAACTCCTCCTGCTTCTGGGCTATCGTGGCTTCCGCACGTTTACGCTCGGTCACGTCACGCGCAATGGCAACGAACACATAATCGTCCTCGGCTTCAACCGACTGAACGGAAAGCTCCACAGGAAAGTCCGTTCCGTCCTTACGACGGAAAATACTTTCCAGGTTCAACAAGCTGACTTTGCGCTCGATCAACGGTTTCAGCCGGGCTTTGATGTCCTCAACATCAAATCCTGGACGAAGTTCATTCGCCTTCAACTTGGACAGGTCACTCTCGTCGTAGCCGGTGGCAACCATAAGCCCCTTGTTGAAATAGCGTATTTCGAACGTTTCGGGGTCAAAGATGTAGATGATGTCTTGGGTGTTATCCAAGGCATGCTTGAACCGGTCCAACTCCTCGATAACTTTCTTACGCTTAACAATTTCGGTCGCGAGATCGTTCCGCGAAATACTCGTGCTTTCGATTTTATCGAGCAACTGGTTAAACGCGGTGGCCAGCCGATGAAACTCGGTCGTGCCCTCGACGGAAACCCGCTGGCTTAGATCCTGATTTTCCCGGATATCCTTGAGTTGTGCGGCGAACCGCTGGATAGGACTGGCGGTGAGATAGGCCGCCGCAAAAATACCGATTCCAACAGCAACGATGCTCAGCACGATGGCGCTAAGCATGAAATTGCGCATGCGGTCGGCCGCTGCATAGAGGTGCGGCCTGTATTGCGCTGCTAAGAGGAAAATTTCAGGAAAGTGCGGCACTTTGATCTTCAGATACGCCCAATCGGCGTCCGGTTCTGGCAAAGGCTCGCCAAGACGCGCAAAGGATGGATGGGACGTCGCAATGACATTGCCGGCCTCTGTGACGACGACGCTTATTCCTTCGTGGGTGTATTCTTGAGCCTTGTCCTCCTCTGGGTGAAGGGAATGCTCCAACACAGCCGGTTCTTGAACAACATCGTCAGACGGCGATGGGACGATCGCACCGTATTCGCCGTTTTGTCCTTCCGTCCCACCGATTAATGTCTTTGCCAGTTCATCCGGCCCGTATTCCACCACCACAGCCCCTTCTGGCATGCCACCAACGAGTACCGGGTAGGCGACAACGAGGCCGGCTTCGGAAACCTTTACGAACGGGCCGCCTTTGAGCAGCACTTCGTCACGCCATGGGGCGCCGGTAAATTTCTGTTCGTCACCGTCACCAATGATGAGACGGGCACGATAGTCGATTAAAGAGACGCGTGCCTCTGCCGACCCCGGCAGCCGCAGCGATTGCAGCATAACGGGGAGGTAGTCGTCGCGCCCAACCGTGTCGATCAAGCCGTTGACGACAAGTTCGTTTTGCGCCACCGAGCCGACGAATTGGGCTATCGCTTCGATCTCTCGGGAGACGGAAACGGCGCTGTGGCCGGCCTCTTCCCGCAACCGCTCCGCCAGTTCATCATTGACCGTCCTGTCGACAGCGACGGAAGCAGCGTACCAAATGCCGAGCAGGATCCCCACGCAGGCGGGAAGGATCCTTAAGAGGACCTGCGGAAGCAGGCCAGAGACTTTGATATAGTCGATCACCGGGACTGCGCGCGTTGCTGCTCGAGAGGAACGATTGCCCCGGCCCGATCGAACCGGCTCAAGCGGAAATCGCTGCGATCAAGCGCATCGTGCCGCTCGGCGGTAAACGGCGGGTCGTATACGCGGACCAACCCTTCATATCGTCCAAGGTTTTCCAACGCGTCGCGGACGGCCAACCGGTCGGTTGCTCCTGCTTTCTCGATCGCCATCTTGAGCAGATGCATGAGATCGTAGGCATGGGCGGTGCCAACCGGAGAGATCACATCAGCTGGACTAGAACATTTATCGAAGCGGGCGCAGTAAGCATCGAAGACTCTGCGCGCCTTTGCCGGAAACGGAGGGTCGAAAAAGGAAAATGTTTGTAGGAACGTGAGATCCACCGAAGAAAGCGACGCTGACGCTTGGTCGAATATATTGCCTCCGGTAATCCCCCAATGGGAGACGACAGGCAGCCGCTCTTCGGCCCGCAGCTTCGCCATATCGCGAAAAACAACAACACCTTCTCGTGCATTCGCAACCAGCAGGACAACGTCGGCGCCGGCGGTCTTGAGCGCACTGATCTCCGAATTGAGATCTTTGACGCCCCAGTTGAACCACGCAATCGGCGCCTCCGGCATATTTCGAGCGCGAAGGCTCTCTTGCATAGCCTTTTCGTTGGAACGTCCCCACCCCGTCTGCTCGAGTAGAAGCCCCGGGCGCTTGAAACCGCGCTCGACCACTTCTTGGATCAAAAAACCGCCCGCAAATTGGTCGCGTACCGAAACCCGGAAGACGTAATTCGGTGTGTACCCGTTTTCGACAACTGTGGTCCCGGCCGCCCAAGGGATCAAAAACACGATCTTCGCTTCGTGAACGACCTCGAGCTCCGCGAGCGCGACCGGCGTATGGATACCGCCGAATACGGCAACCAAGTTTTTGGTCTCGGCGAACTCTCGCATATTGTCAACGCCGCGCGCCGGATTGCCGCGATGATCGCGCACTTTCAGGATAACGGAGCGCCCGATTACGCCACCGGCTTCATTGATCTCGTCGATTGCGAGTTCCATCCCCCGTTGAATAGCAATACCGCCGGACGCAGCAGACCCGGTAAGGTCGGCGTCCAATCCGACGACGATGGGATCGGATTTCTCCGCGGCATGTCCACCGGTTATCAGCAGAAAACCAAGAATGGCGCCAAGCAGCGAAGCTGCCGAAAACTGGCGCAATACAAGCCCGCTATTCGACATGACGGTTTCTCCCAAGATCACTCGTTTCTTCGACGTTCCCTGTTTTCGAAGCTGGGTATTGCTCCGGAATTAGCTGCCGGTTGTCACAACGACACGATTTCCCGGCTCGTTGTACTTCAGCGAATTGAAGCTCAGCGCCCTGGTTTGCGCGATGCCCCGACCGTGATTGTCGGAGGCGCGCGCGGGGTCGATATCGAGGAAATTCTGCCAGTCGAACCCCTGCCCTTGGTCCTCGATCGCGACCGAAACACCACCGTTCTCTTGAACAAGATCGACCGAAATGAATTTGTCGGCAAAGGCCCCCGTTTTTTGCCGGCGCAGAATCTCCTCGCGCCATTTACCCTGGGCAACCAGATCGGTCTTCTCTTCATATCCGATCCCTAGATTGCCGTGCTCCAAAGCATTGGTGAGCAATTCGGCGAGGCCGCAGACAGCCTGTTCACAGTTGGGAAAATTGCGGGCAAGGATCGGAGCCAGATCCTCGATCTCTTCCAATGTTTGGATTCTGGTATTGCCACCGTTCGCATCGCCGCTCATCGGCGCGTGGCCCGCTTTTTCGATCAACCACTTGCGATAGCGAAAATCCCGGACGGCCACGGAAAGCACCGGGAACAGCAGCTCATCCTTGATCGGCTTGGCAAGATAATAAAAGACACCCGCCTCCACGCCCTCGCGGATTTCTTCAGGGCTGTCCGCACCGGTCTGCATGATGACAGGAACCTGCGCGAGGACACCCTCCTCTCGCAGTTGCTTGACGACGTCGATACCGCTCATACCGGGCATCGTGCGGTCCAAGAGCACCGCATCGAAGCCGTCGGCACTGGCGCGCAACGTATCGAGCGCCTCCTCGCCGCTTCGGACGGCGACAACCTCATGGCCCGCATGCTCAAGCTTATGGGCAAGTAGAAGCAGGATTGTCCTATCGTCGTCCACTGCCAGAATACGCGCCGCGTCCGATGTCACGCTGGGACCAAATGAGCCGTCCATATTCGTCACCGTCTCGTGCGGCTCCAAACTGTACGGCAGCCGGACCTACGACCTGCCCGGCATCCGCCGATCACAGAATGGAATGTGCCACTCAATGAGCCTCTATTCTTCTTTTGCTTCGTTACGATATGGTGGCGTTAATTTTTTGCTTCAAGTTATTAGAATGCCTCAAATAATTATCAGAAGCACAAACGCTTTTCTTTCGTCAATACATGTGAACAACATGTTTATACGGTGTTTCATCTTGTGAACAAATGAAACCGAGAACGGCCGACCGCGTTCGCGCGGGTGCCCGCACGCGGCCTGTCGAAATCGTTGAATGTGACGCGTTCTAGCGGCCCGCCGGCCGCCGGCCATTTACGACACCCGGCCGTGCCTCGATTACCTCGAGGCCTTCTCTCTCCAGTAGACCCGCGACCGCTCCGTGGCGCTGCGGCGTGTCGTAGCGCGGATTGTACCAATCAAATGTGTCGAGCAGCGTCCACTCGAACTGTTGATCGCGCGTCAGTTCGGGGTAGTGGACGGCACAGATGGGCAGGAACCGAAGTCCAAAGCGGACGAAACGTATGCGGCTGACAAACCGGCTGAAGGGGAACAGCGGAACGACCAGAGCGCGGCAGAGGGCCAACAAGGCGGATGGCGACATATGGGGCGTGACCAGGCGAAATGCCGCACGCAAAAACTGGAAGCGCCGGCTCATCGTCACCTCATAAAAATTATAGCTCAGCGGCGCACCTGGTTTGAGCAAACGCGGCATCGCGCGCATGGTTTTTTCGGGATCCGGCGTGTGCTGTATGACGCCCGCACAATGAACGGCGTCGAACACCCGCGATTTCAGCGGAATCGCATAGAGGGATGCCTGTATACATTGGACCGCGTCACCGTGAACCTGCGTCGTTTCGCGGCACGCGTCCACGGCACTGCTGAGATCCAGTGCCACGACGCGAGCGCCAAGCCCCGCCATCACATCCGAAAAACGACCGGCGCCCGCGCCGCCGTCGAAAACCACCTTGCCGGCAAACCAATCCCGGGACCAGCCCGTATCCCGCAAAATCCGGTCTTCGGTAAGCCGATGTCCGGCCAATCGGTCGATCTGAATTCGGCGCCAGCGTTTCCATTGATACCCGAAACTTTTCGCGTAATTGTCGTCCGGTGCGACGAAGCGCGGAATACCGTCCGTAATTGGCCATTTTCCGCCGCAGGCGCTGCAGGACAGTTCTCCTGCCTCGAGGATGTCGCCCTGCCATTCACCATCGGAAACTTGAATCGGCGCCTCACCCGGACAAGCGGGGCAAGCGAGAAAATCGACTAGCCAACGGTGCATGAGGTTCGAAATCCTGAGCGACGCCGCGCCGAAAAAAGCGCAGATGGCGACAACGTAAAACCGTTATCCCTTGGAATTCCGGGTTGCGCAAGGTCACGCCGCGATTGAGCCGGTCCGTTTAGAATGTGGTTCGCACTCGATAAAGCGCGATGTTCAAATTCGGGTTGTTGGCGTTCACAATCTGATCGCCGATCTTTTCAACCGTCAATTTATGACAATCCAGTAATGCCCTCTGACACAGCGTGTTGCTGGCGAGACGTTCCGCATCGACCGTCGACATTGCTTGGGGCGCCAAAAAATACACCGGTGCACTGCTCGACAGACTCACACGGCGCCTGGTGAGATATGCATCCAATTTCCCCCTCTGTTGCATTTTGTAGAGGGTTTCCAAAGGCTGTAACAAGTGGAGCTTTTTCCGGTCGTCCGCGTGCAAAACCCGAACGCTGTACCAGATGCTTTGATCCCAGGGCACCAGCACTGCGTCATCCGGCAATGGGGACATGATCCTGTCCACCATCGCGCGCATTGTCCCCTGCTTGACGTAATAAGCACTCCAGGCGGAGACCTTGCGCGGATCTGCAAGCCTTGGCCATTCCGAAATAAAATGAAAACCGAATGCCAAGGCGACTGCCACCAAACCTATACCGGCAAATCGCCGCGCGCCGAATTGGCGAGCTCTATAAATCTGAATCAGACATATCGGAAGGGTCGCGACCCCAAGCGCCAATAAGGGGACAACATAAGCCAAGGTGCGGTTGTATTGGCCAGCGAAGCCGCCCATCGCCGTCGACGCAAGCAAGTGAGCCCCGACAATACCGAGGGGCAACCACTGTCGGTATCGGACACCGAATATGACAAGGCCAACGAACCCAAGCGCGAGCCCCCCGTAACCGAACACCGCCCCAGCATTCTGAAACCAGCCGAAGAAATTACCGGTTAGATATGCAATGGTGCCAGTCTCACCGGTAGAGACCGCCCATTTCGCCAGACCCTCAAAATTCTGCGATGTATCAGCACTGTGCGGATGCAACAATGTCACACCAAGCAACAATAGCGCCGGGACGAAGCCGATGACGGTGAGAGCACTGAACCGCGTAGCTTCCAAGATGCGATAACGCAATCCTTGCCGTCCGCACAAAAGAAGTGCGATGCCCGTCGCGACGGGCAACAGAAACACGTTGGTGTACATCGTGTAGCAGGCAACCATTTGGGCACCGACGGCGGCTAGCCGCATTTGCGAGCCAACCGCGCCCGCCTGTACCGCCTGCAGGTATCGCCCGACAACGAACATGGCGGCAATCAGCGCCAATAGCCCGACGTTGTGGACACCCAAGGGGGAGAAAGCATGCAGAAACGAAGACGCCGCGGCGACACACACCGCCAGGGCGCCGACGGCGATTGCTTCACGCGTGCCCTGACCTTCCGGGCGTGCTAGATAAAGCGGCATAAATCCGAGCAAACACAGCATGCCGCTTTGCGCCAGGATGCTCCAGAACACCTGCGATTCGAGAGACACCCCAGTCAAAAGTGCCCCGACGGCGAACCACGCCAGGCCGACAATTGTGAACAATGTCGTCGGCGCGACATAAAGGGGTTTCAGAACGACATGCAGAAAACTGCCGCGATCGGCCTCGAGCGCCGCGAGCAGTGAGTCCCCAGGGAGACGTTCCGGAAAGAACCTCTCTGCGCCAACCACCGACTGCACCCAGTCGATGAAAAAGGCGTGATCCATTCGCGGTTCGATACCGTGAAAGAGGTCGAAGCGAACGGCAGTAACGGCGATAAGGGCGCCCGACAGGACGAGGCAGTAGATGGCCGTGAGGAGGCGGGGGCTGTTCATGGGGACGGATCGGCCTCATTGGTGTGTCGCGACACAACCATAAACCCCTGAAACGACTCTGGTATTCAATTTTTGGAAAAAATGATGGGCGCGTATTCCAACAGCGATTTAATACATCTCCTTATTGCATTCCATCACTAGGGCTCAATTCTTGCCTTTCTGGCACATACACGAGCCGCCCATCGGGCAATCGATAGGTCACCCCGGCGCGGATACCCTGACCTTCTCCGATTTCACCGCTTGCCTCATACCGGGTCAGTTCCTCTCCTTCCTTGATGGTAATCCGCATGTCCGACTGTCCCGGTTTCTCGACCACTATGACATCGTCGTTGACGAAGGGATTCAGTGGATTACGTACAATGACGACCATCAACATGGCGATGACCACGAGAAACAAATCAATGAGATTGACGACGGAGAGGATGGGATCGTCGTCGTCATGCTCTAGAAAGCGCATCAGTCCAATTCCCGGCCCTGCTCGATCAGACGCAGGTCCTGAAGCAACCAACGCCGGCGCACGGTCGAAACGAAAAATGCGATACTGGCGCTGATCAACGCCAGCACGACCGCCGAAAACGCCACCACCAGATTTTCCCCGACACCCTCAGCGTCGTTTTGGGTCAACGCGAGAAGCGCCGGCCCCATAGGAAGCATTGTCGCCACCAAACCGAGCATCGGTGCGCTCCGCGCAATTACCCGTAACCACTCCAACCGCTCGAGTATCCACAACTCAAGATCATCACTACCGCAGCTCGTTCGCTCGTGATGCACCGCAAGACGCGAGCGGTACGAACCGCGTCGGCGCTGCCATGCTTCCATGGCAAAACTGCCGAAGGCACAAAACGCGTAGACAAGCGATGCCAAAATCAGCACCAGAACAGGGATAAGAAACAGGCGGGCCAACTCGTAAAGGCTGGATTCGAATACGGTCATGAAGAATTTGTCACTCCGGTTACAGATCGATTGCTATGGGCCTGCCAGATCGCCCCGCCCAGCAGGCAGACGATCAGCGTCGCCAGCCCGAACCACAATTGCCAGGGAAACACACTGGCGGCGGCCGGTGCCACCGAGTGCAGAACTTGTCCACGGACCTGCTCTGCAGGGTCGCTTGCGGTTTCGGCGCCGTCGGAACTCCCGGGTGTTGGGGCACCACCGGTGTCGGTGGCAGCCGATTGTGCGCCTAGGCCGAAACCGGCGGCTGTCTGTTCGATGAAGGCACGGGTGATCTTGGCGCTCGCTCCTAGATCCTGTGTGGGAACCAGCTCCTGCCAGCGCGTTACGAGTTCCCGCCGAGTTTGTTCCTGTGCATCCCAGTAGCCCTTGCGGATCGCCTCGACCAACCGTTCGATAAGCTGGACCTGAGCAGTCGGATTGTTTTCCTCGAACCAAGCGTTCAATCCAAGCTCACGCACATCATTCACGAACGTGTCATGGATCGCCTGCCACTGGTCCGCGCGTATCGTCTCGGGCGCAGTTGCCTGCCAGCCCCAAACATTGTTTACGACATTCAGGATAGAAAGGGTCCCCGCATACCCCTCGGCTTGCATCGTCGTAATCCAGTGGGGGTTCAAATAGCGCGCGCGCAGTTCATTGGAGATGAACCGGGCGGCGCCCGTGATACGCGCTTGTCGGTCCCTGAGGTCGGCGACATATAACGCTGGGCTCTTGCCGTCCAAATGCCGGACCGCCAGGGCCAATCCACCGAGAAATTCGAACGGGTGATCGGTCGAGAGCATACCGTGAAGCTTGGAGGAACGTGAGAACACGGCGGCCTGAACGCCTTTGAGTTGCGTAGAAAATAGGTTCGTGTTCTCGAGTCGGGTTCCCCAGTCGTGCGCCCCATAAGCATACTGAAGCCGGGACAGGAACTGTTCGGCGAGCGGCGCGTCCGATTCCCAATGGGTGGAATCGAGTGTCATGTCCGGCAAACCGCTGCCGTAATCGCCGGGTTCATTGCTGAACAGCCGAAGGCTTGCCAATTCCCGGGCACGTGCCTCTGGAATGCCTTGGTCGACAAGTTCACCGGCCAGACGGCGGGCATTCATGGCAACGAAGTTCCCTGGTTCATCCAATTGGGCAATTTCGTCTATCGCGCCGGCGAGCAGACGCATGAGACCGTCGAATTGATCGCGGTAAACGCTGGTCACTTGCAGAACGACATCGATCCGGGGCCGGCCCAGTTCGCTCACCGGGATGACCTCCAACGCCCTCACGCGGCCACCCTTATCCCATACCGGGCGCAGACCCAGTGCATGAAGCACCTGACTCTCGAGAATGCCGAGATGACGGAGAGCCTCCGAAGACCACAGAGAGAAGGCAAGCTTCTCCGGCGATTTGCCGTCGTGTTCGGCACCGTATGTATCGATCAGCTTCTGAAATGCCTCCGCACCCGCCGCATAGGCTGCTTGGGTCGGAATTTTGTTGGCCTCAAACGCATACAGATTGCGACCACTTGGAACATCTGGATTGCGGATCGGATCGCCGCCAGTTCCGGGAGCGACGAAGCGGCCCTGCAGGCCCGTAAGCAACGCTTCGATCTCGCCCGTGTTGGCAAGGTGACGGTCTAACTCACCGGCACGCTCAAGCAGACTACGCAATTGCGGCTCTACTATTTCGTCAAATGGAGCATCCGTCCGCAGGTGCCGCTCAAGCAGACGATAAGGCGCCGATTGCCGAAGGGTCCGGAAATCGTCGACGAACAGTTCGTCCGGCTCGGAATCTGTGAGCTGGTAATAAGGCTCTCCAAGCTGCTGCATCACCGTACTGAGGCGATGCTCGGGTGAGGCCGCCTCGCCAAAAGTATGCAGGCCGAGCGGCATGGCGCTGTGCGCAATCCCGTGTAGATGATCGTGAAGATCGGCAAGAAAACCGTCGAAATCCTGCGCCATCGCGTCCTCGTCCCAACCGACGTCGCGATGCAGGTCGCTCTTAATCGCCAAGGCGCGGATTTGCTCGGCGGTCCGATCACGCACCGCCCCTTCCACCAGTTGGCCGTATTCGTGAAGGTGTGTGTGCAGATCCCGCAACTCATCGTAAAGCCCGGCCGGCGCGAAGGGGGGCGTCTGGTGGCTGACGATGACGGCACGGCCACGCCGCTTAGCTTGGATCGCTTCGCTGATATTGTCCTGGATATATGGATAGAAGACGGGCAAGTCGCCGACCGCGAGGAACGGGAAATCCCCGATCCACAACCCGCGGTCCTTGCCCGGTGTCCATTCCTGAGTGCCGTGGGTCCCGAGATGAATCAGGGCCTGAGCACCGTACGTCTCACGCAAATACAAATAGGCGGCGAGATAGATATGATCGGGCGGAACCTTGGAATCGTGGTAGGCTTCGCCGGGCCGGCCGGCCCGCGGCGGCTGGGGCATGACGGCCAGGTTGCCGAGGCGCAAACGCGGGACGATGAACCGCAGTTCCCCATCGATCTCACGTAGAGCCCAATGGCTGTCCGGCAGCCCCCAACGTTCCAAAATTTGGGTACGAGACACCTCGGGCAGCTTGTCGAGCCAAGCCCGATACCGTGCAAGCGGGATCGTATCAGCCAACCCGTCGGCCAATAGTTTGTCGAGCGTTTCGGGCCGGTAATAACCACCTAACACGGCCTGCCCAGCCACGATAACGCGGTCCTCGCTAGTGGGTGGCACTTCGTAGCCGGCAGCGGCGAGCGCTGCTGTTAGGCGTTCGAGGCTGCGTGGCACGTTGAGGTGCGACGCGGCGAGGTTCTTTTCACCGGGAGGATAGTTCCAGAACATGAGCGCCAAACGTTTCTCGGGCGGGGGCGTGCGCCGCAGTTCCGCAAGCGCTGCCGCCTTGTTCAGAAGGGCGCCGACCTGCTCCGGTAGGGGTGCCGGTTCACCGTCTTCAATCGCATTGACGACGATAGGATCACTCATGCCCCAACTTTCCGGAACACTGAGGAATGGCGCGACCATATACATGGGCACACCGCTCGTCGCGGCACGCCATGCGGCACGATCACCCAATCTGTAAGTGAGCGATTGCAGCACGGGAATGTCCAGGGCAAGGAACTCGGCACTGCGCGCGGAGCCGTTCTGCATATGCTGGAGGTTGATCAGAACGTCAGGCTTGGAGGCTGCGAAAACATCGTGAAGCGCCCGCGGCTTAGCCGCTTCGAACCAGAAGACCAATGGGACCATTCCTCGGGCTTCGCTTCCTTCCACGAGCGCATCGACCACCTTGGTCTGCATATTGCCGAGAGTATTGGAATGAATGGCGAAGGCGACACTTGGCGCATCTTTGGGCCAGCGGGATGCCCCCCAGGATAAATATGCCGCAATGTTGTCGAATGTTTTTGGCGCTTCCGGATGATAGAAACCGCTCTTTGGCATCGACTCCGGTACCGGAATCTCGGAAACCGTTTGCCCCTGATGCCAGTGCCGGACATAGGAAAGCATGTTTCGCAGATTGGTCTCGCCGCCATTGGCGTAATAGGCAATCAGCCGCCGCGCGTGACGGGGCGGCAACCTCTCGAAACCGGGAGGCCCTCCACCTACTCGGATCCAAGGTGCGGCCGAATCTTCCAGCACAGATCCGAGGCGCGCCTCTACCATGGCACGGTCGTTGGGCCGGGGTGTATCGAGAATGACGAGATTCGCGCCCTCAAGCCATTCTTGAGGCGCGCCGGATGCGGTGTCGACGTTTACGGAGTCGGCCACAATTCCAACGTCACCGGCCCACGCCGCGATCTTGGCCAGCTTGCCGGGAAGGACGAAGCTGTTAGTTACGATCCGGACGAAAGTCTGCCCGGAAGGGGTTTCCGAGGCGTTGGGAGCGGCACCTTCTTGAGCCGCCGCAGGCCCCCCCAACGTTGTGGCCAATATTAGCCACAGTGCTACTACGCGGGTCATGACTAGAAGCTGTAATTCAAGCCGAGCCAGAAGAGGCGGCTCGCTTCGGCGTAGGGATAATTTGTCGATTTTTCCGACAATCTCACATTGGTGAGATTCTGGATGCCGCCTTTCAAGGCGACGCTCTCGGTCAACTGACGGCTGACATCGATCGACCAGATCGCGTAGCCGGATAAGACCTCGCGGGTAGACGATGACGGATCAACGGTTTGACGCCCGACATACTCGTTTCGAACCCGTACCGTTAGATCATCGGTCGGATACCAGCTCATCGCAACATTGGCACTGTGTCGGGGTCGCTCCTCCAGTTCCAGCCCCGTAGAAAGATCTTCCGTACGTAGAAAGACGTAGTTGGCCTCCAGATCGAGTTGGTCCGTAAGCGTCGTCCTACCCCCGACCTCGATACCGCGGATACGCGCTTTATCGACGTTTTCATAGGTGCGCTGTTCGGCGCCAAAAACGCCACAAGACGCGATACAAGTGGTCTGAATCAGGTCTTCGAGATCGTTTTGGAACAGGCTGCCACTAAGTGACCAATCCTTCCCGTCATATGCGGCCCCCACCTCATACATCGTATTTATTTCCGGCTGCACGTCGGGATTACCGAGAATGGTGAAACGGCCTCCGGCAGCCGAAGCAGAGTATCCCGGCGAGAGCTGTTTAAGGGTGGGCGCCTTGAATCCCTGCCCAACACCGCCCTTGATCGTGAACGCCTCCGTCGCGTGATAGACGAGATAGGTCCGTGGACTTTGGTGCCAACCGAACTTTTCGTGATGGTCGGACCGGCTGCCGAGGAGCAACGACCAGCTATCTCCGAGGGCGATTTCATCCTGAAGAAATAGCGCCTGATGCTCCGCATCTTCTTCACCGAAACCATTTACCGTGGGATCTTCGAGTTGCTCGTGACGCCATTCTCCGCCGGCGGTTACGAGATTCCAGCCCAAGACAGGCACGCTGACATGGCCGTCGACGATGTCATCGGTTAGTTTTTGCGGTCCGCTTGGCGTTCCTTGTGTCCGCCGGTTTTTACGATAGAGGTACGAACGGTAGGCGCGAAAGGTCGATTTACCCCACTGCCAATCTGATTGATGCGACAAAGAGAAATGTTGGCGCTGGACATTGTCGGTCGACGTATACGGCGTCGAGCCACTTAGAATATCGTAGCTACGCTTCTCGGTGCCGTATCCATAGGTCAGGTCGACACGCTGGCGTTCATCAGGCGTCCAGGTGAGCGTCGCGCTGCCAATCTTTGAGTCGCGTGCATCCAATTCCGACACACGGGCGTCTTCGGCATCCCGCGTCATATCTCGTCCATGCGCTTCGGCATAAACGCTCAGGCCGAGACGACCGGGGACAATGGGCCCACCCACATATGAGCCGGCTTGATAGGTTTCTCCCCCCGTGCCCTGTTGCAGCCCGCCCTTGGTAGAGATACTCCCTTTCCAGATATCCGTCGCCTTGCGCGTGATTATGTTGACAACGCCGCCCAAGGAATCCGACCCGTAAAGGGATGACATTGGCCCACGCACTACTTCAATGCGCTCGATTGCCTCAGCCGGCATCCAGTTCAGGTCGTAGTCGGCATGCGCGATCGCGCTGGTGGCCCTATTGATCCGCTTCCCATCAATCAGGATCAGCGTGTGTTCTTCCGGCATGCCGCGAATGCTGATGCCGCGCCGGTTCAACCCAATGCTGTTGATCGTAACGCCGGACGTACCGCGCAACGCGTCCGAAAGGTCCTGAACCGGACGTTCCTGTAGTTCCTCATACCCGATCACCGTAACGGTCGCCGGAGCATCGCGGAGCTGCTTCTCGGTCGATGTTGCGCTTATGACTACCGGCGAAAGCTGGATTGGTTCCTGTGCATGAATTTGTGATGTGGTCAGCAAAAAAAAGGAAAATAAGCTGATCCAAAGGGCACGCTCGGGCCTGCGCCCGTTATTCTGACGATACATTTTCCCCCTCATGTAACCGCGCCTTGTGCCTGTTTCGGCCAAGGTCATTCGCATCAATTATGATATGTTATATCATAACATTTCTGACCTCTGTCAACCGCAATTATTTTGTGGGACCAGCCGTTCGTGCTGGACCTCTCGCGGAAACGGCAAGACCCTCGCATCGGCGCTTAAATCAGCCGCTTCACGATATGTGCGAAAAAGTTGGGGAACTTTGAAAAAAATGGTGGGCGCGACAGGGATTGAACCTGTGACCCCTACGATGTCAACGTAGTGCTCTCCCGCTGAGCTACGCGCCCATTTTACCGACCGCTATGCGTGTCCCTAGGGACATGGCCGGCCCCGGTTCGAATCGCCGGCGTTCGGGATACAGGTAGCCTGCGGCCGGCGGGCCGGGGACAGCGATTTATAGTGGTTTGCCGTTCAAATGCAAGGCTATGCACACGAATTATCCCCTTGGAATCGGGCCATTTCGCCCAATACGGCAAAAAAATTTGATTATGGCCACCGGTAGGCTAAAAGTGAGGGTTAGCGCCTATGCTCCCCTCCACGGCCGCGACTGCGCGCCTCCCGGGGACATATGCCCGCATATAGATGTACAATACACTTGCACGATCCTGGGGAGAAACCTTGGACCAAGCTACCGGACACGCCGTCGCCTCAACACAAACCGCAACCCTAGGCGCACCCATTTCCGTCGAAGCCCCCGTGCAGCAGACGGCACCCGTGGTGTTTTCGTCCCCCCATAGCGGCAATTGGTATCCGCCGGAGTTCATGTCCCAATCCCGATTGGACCCCGTCGGCATTCGCCGGTCCGAAGACAGCTTCGTAGACGAAATTTTCGCGACCGCGCCGGATCACGGAGCTCCCCTGTTGAAGGCGTTGTTTCCGCGGGCGTATGTCGATCCCAACCGGGAAGCCTACGAACTCGACCCGGCTATGTTCGCCGATCCCCTGCCCGACTACGTGAACACGGCGTCGCCACGTGTCGCCGCCGGGCTGGGTACCGTCGCCCGGGTCGTCACCAACGGAGAAGAAATTTATGATCGGCCCCTAACCTTCGCCGATGCCAAACGGCGGATCGACGATTATTACGTGCCGTATCATGACACGCTGAAGGACCTGATCAACACGACCGTACGGAAATACGGCGTCTGTCTATTGATCGATTGTCACTCCATGCCGTCCATTGGCGGGCCGATGGATTTCGACCGGGGACGGCGGCGCGTGGATTTCGTCCTTGGCGATAATCATGGGCTCGCCTGCAGCCCCACCATCACGAACCTCGTCGACCAAACGCTCACTGACATGGGCTTTGCCGTGCACCGCAATAACCCCTACTCGGGTGGTTTTACGACCCGCCATTACGGCCGGCCGACCATGGCGGTCCATGCCTTGCAAATCGAGATCAACCGCGCGATCTACATGAACGAAACCACCATCGAACGGCAAAACGGGTTCGAGGAATTGGCCGGTAAAATTGGCGAGCTGATCAGCGTGATAACCTCAATCGATCCGGTTGATCTGAAAAACAGATGAGCCAACCTGCGCCCAAATCGGAAATGGGTATTGGCGGCGACGCCATGCCGGACAACGCGGTGCGCGTGCGTGACGCGACACTCGCCGACATCGACACCGTTCAGAAAATCTACGCGCACTTCGTCCTCACCGGCCTTGCGTCTTTCGAAGTCGACGCACCGGATGTTGCCGAAATGACCCGCCGTTTCGAGGCGACAAAAGCGGCGCGTTATCCCTATCTGGTCGCAGAAATCGGCGGCTTTGTCGGCGGCTATGCCTATGCCGGTCCCTATCGAGCCCGGCCCGCCTATCGCTACACGGTCGAAGATTCGGTCTACGTCGCCCCCGATTTTCATGGCCAGGGTCTGGGGCGCGCCCTTCTGTCCACGTTGATCGATACCTGCACATCCATGGGGTATCGGCAGATGGTCGCTGTCATCGGCGATTCCGCCAATCACCCATCCATCACGTTGCACAGCCGCTGCGGCTTCGACCGGGCGGGCTTGTTGCCCTCGACCGGTTATAAGATGAACCGTTGGGTGGATTCGGTCATCATGCAACGGCCGCTGGGCGACGGGGACCAGACCCCGCCCGGCACTTGACGCAACATCCCCGCCACGCCCGTAGCCGGCTTGGCACGGCCCTTGCGACGCTTTCCGTACTCAAAAAAAGAACGACCAAAAGGACGGGAAGATGTTAAGGACTTGGAAACGGATGCGGGCGCCCGCCGCCCTCGCCGCAGCGCTACTCTTGGCTGCTGCCCCTTCCCTCGCGAAGGGCGTAAATCCATTTATAAATCAGAATATTAGCTGCGGAACCTATACGGAAAAGCTGGAACGTTCGCACGGTATACCGGGCAATCTCCTGGATGCGATATCGCTGGCCGAAACCGGTCGCTGGGACCCCAGGAGGGGGGTAAAATTTGCCTGGCCGTGGACAGTCACTGCCCAGGGCAAATCGACGTATTTCGACACCAAGGCCGAGGCCATGGCCGAAACCAAACGCCTCCTTGCGACGGGGGTCGCGAGCATTGATGTCGGATGCATGCAGGTGAACCTTTATTATCACCCCAATGCCTTCGGCTCCATCGACGAGGCGCTCGACCCGGCACACAATGTTGCCTATGCGGCCCGCTTCCTCTCAGAGCTAAAACACCAAACAGGGTCTTGGGTGAAAGCCGCCGCCCACTATCATTCGTCCGACCCCCTGAAAAATCAGTCCTACCGCCGCAAGGTGCTCGCCCTATGGGAGGATGTCCGCGGCGCCCCCCTTGGCGACGCCCATGATCTCGTCGAGGATGTAGATCCTGACGACGACGCAAAACGCCAAGCGCTTCAATCGGCCGCCCTCCAAATGCGGTTCCGCGCCCGCCTCCAGGCCGAACGCGATGTCAAAGGGCGGGACAAACGGCAGAAGGAACTGGACGCTTGGCGGATGGCCAAAGGAAATCCACAGCTTCTTGCGCAACAAGCAACAAAACGCCAAGCGGAACGCAATCGACAACAGCAAGAAATCGTCAACAGATCGGCAGAGGACTTTGCCGCAAAACGTCGCGCACAGTTGGCAAAGTGGCGCACCAAGAATGCGGAATTGCATAATCGCCTGACCCGTCGCGCCCAAGATACCGTGAACATCGCGGAAGATGTAAAAGATGAGGCCGTCGAAAAGATTTCGGACGCCGCAAACGCGATCAAAGATCTCCTGCCCGCCGGCAGCCGGTAAACCGGATGTCCCGCACTTATGTCATCAGAAGACGCCGTCTTGTTTTTTTCGTATGGTGAGACGAGGTTGATCGCTTACAACTTGGCCAGAAACATGGCTTGAACCCACGCGGAGACAGCCGAATGCGGCTTCGCTACGTCCTCTATATGCTGTCCATTGCCGTCCTGCATGCGGTCGCCTTCTCGTCATTCATGGCCATTACCGCCCAATTCGACAGAACCTGGATCGCCGTCCCAATCAATTTGGTCTTTCTCATTGCCGTGAACGGGATCGGCGCGGTGATCCTGTTTGCGCCCATACAGCGTTATTTGAAAGGCGAGCAGGATCTTAAACAGGCACTGCCGCGCATCCATCGTCTGCCCGTGGATTCCGCGCTATGGGGTGCTTCCCTGGTTATTTGCATCATGTCTTTCGCTTTCTTCGGCACGGACGCGGTATGTCCGGGATGCGATACCCTGACATTGTTGCCATTCTACTTATCGATGATCGCCCTGTTCGGATGCTTCGTCGGCATCTACCTCTATTTCGCGATCGGCGATTACGCGACCCAGCTGAAGGAGTACATCTTCGAGCGCCACGGCCAGATCATCGATCCCGTTGGCGGTTCACTCCTCAACAAATTTCTCGCCGCCTTTATCGCCGTCGGCGTTGTTCCCATTTCCCTCGCCGTTCTGGAGGCCTTCGTATTTCCCCCGGCGCGGCGGCTGCAGGGAATCGCGTCCACGGATGCGTTCCTATTCGATCTCGTCATCATCGTGATGATGGCCGGTACATCCTTCTATTTCATCCAACGCAGCCTCTCCCGGCCCATCCAATCCCTGACAGCCGCCATGCATCGGTTCGGCCAAGGGCATGTCGATACCAAAACGCCGATACTGACCGACGACGAGATCGGCGTCCTCGCCAACGGCTTCAACGAGATGGTCGACGGCGTCCGGGAACGCGATTTCCTGCGCGAAACCTTCGGTAAGTACGTGCCTGAATCCGTCGCTTCGGCGATCCTTGCCAATCGCGGCGAGTTCCAGCCGCAAAACCGGCTGGCCACCATTCTCTACGCCGATATCCAAGGATTCACGAGTATCTGCGAAGACCTCGAGCCGGAGGCCGTGGTCACTTTGCTCAACAGCTATTTTTCCCTGGTGGTGCCGATCATCGAGCGCCACAAGGGCGTGGTGAATCAATTCCAAGGTGACGCGATGCTGGTGACATTCAACGTGCCCATCGCCGATCCCTATCACGCCGCCGATGCCATCCACGCGGCACTGGAAATACAAGAAGCGCTGAACACCCATCATTTCGATAAGGGCGTCGATATGATCACCCGTATTGGAATCAATACGGGTGATGTCGTCGCCGGGTCGGTTGGCGCCGGCGACCGGCTGAGTTACACCGTGCATGGTGACGCGGTAAATCTCGCCGCGCGTCTTGAGGGGTTGAACAAAACCTATGGGACCCGGATATTGGTTTCCGCGTTTACCAAGCAACTCGCCGGCTCGGACTTCGAATTCGAAACGAAAGGCGAAACTCCCATTCGTGGCAGGGATGAGACCGTCGAGGTATACGCGGTTAAGGCAGCGAAATAGAAAAACCGAGGACGCGAGGAAAGGTTAACAAAGCAAGATGTCTCCCAACGACCTTAATCTAGGTGTCATCGGCAATAGCGCGATTAGTGCGCTGGTCAACCGGGATGGCCGCATCGTTTGGAGTTGCATGCCCCGCTTCGACGGCGACCCCATCTTTTGCAGTCTTCTCGATGGCGCCGGCGGCAAGGGCGGCCAGGAGCCCTATGGCTTTTTCGACATAGAGGTCGACCGGTATGCCCGCTCTGAACAACAATACCTGCGCAATACCGCGATCCTGGTCACCACACTTTATGACGAAACGGGCGCGGCGCTGGAGATCACCGATTTCTGCCCCCGTTTCAAGCGCCAGGAACGCACCTTCCGGCCGATGACCATCGTCCGGCAAATTCGACCGGTGATCGGCCACCCCCGCATCCGCGTCCGGCTGCGTCCCGCTCATTCCTATGGCGCAGGACGGCCGGAACGGACTCGCGGCAGCAACCATATCCGCTTCGTCATGCCGGACCTGGTCATGCGCTGCACCACCAATGCGCCGATCTCTTACCTCATGGAAGAGGTCATGTTCATCCTCGAGGAACCGATCACCATGATCCTCGGCCCGGATGAAAGCCTGACCAGCCCGATCGTCGCCACGGGCCGTGAGTTTTTCGAACAAACCCATTCCTATTGGCGGGAATGGTGCCGCTACCTGTCGCTGCCCTTCGAGTGGCAACAAGCCGTGATCCGCGCCGCCATCACCCTGAAGCTCAGCAACTTCGAAGAAAGCGGCGGCATCGTTGCCGCAATGACCACCTCGATCCCCGAATCGGCGGACAGTGGCCGCAACTGGGATTACCGTTTCTGTTGGCTGCGTGACGCCAATTTCGTCATCAAGGCGCTGAACCGGCTGGGCGCGTCCCGCACCATGGAAGATCACATCCATTACATCACCAATGTGATCGCCTCCGCCGAGGACGGGCACTTGCAGCCGGTTTACAGCATCACCCTCGAACCGCGTCTCATCGAGGAGGAAATCTCGACGCTCGGCGGCTATCGCGGCATGGGACCGGTGCGCCGGGGCAATCAGGCCTATGAGCATATTCAGAACGACGTCTACGGCAGTGTGATCCTCGCCGCTACGCAGTCCTTTTTCGATGAGCGCCTGGCCCAGCCCGGCGGCATTCGTCTGTTCGAGCAGTTGGAACAGGTCGGACGGCAAGCCATCGAGCTGCATGACAAACCGGATGCCGGCCTGTGGGAATACCGTACCATCGCCAAGGTGCATACTTTCTCCAGCGTCATGTGCTGGACCGGCTGCGACCGGTTGGCCAAGATTGCCGAACGCCTCGGTTATACGTCGCGTGCGCAGCAGTGGCGCCGGGACGCCGACGCTATCAAAGCAACAATCATGGAGAACGGGGTAGACGAGAAAGGCAATCTCTTCGTCGACGCCTTTGGCGGCGGCAATCTCGATGCGAGCCTGCTGCTGCTTCACGACCTCGGCTTTATCGAAGGCACCGATCCCCGGTTCGTCGCCACCGTCGACGCCATCGGCGCGCAATTGAAAGAAGACGAATTTCTCTACCGCTATATTGCCGAAGACGATTTCGGCAAGCCCGAGGTCGCCTTCACCATCTGCGCGTTCTGGTATGTCGATGCGCTCGCCGCCATCGGCCGCAAGGAAGAAGCGCGCGACATGTTCGAAAAGCTGCTGAGCCGCCGCAACCATCTCGGCCTGCTGTCCGAGGACATCGACCCCAAGACCGGCGAATTGTGGGGCAATTTCCCGCAGACCTACTCCATGGTCGGCCTGATCAATTCTGCCATGCGGCTAAGCCGTAGTTGGCGGGAAGTCCAATGAACAGACTGGTCGTCGTCTCGAACCGGGTCGCGGTCGCCAACGGGCGCAAGCAGGCGGCCGGCGGACTGGCGGTCGCCCTGCGTGGCGCCATGGAAAAAAGCGGCGGTATTTGGTTCGGTTGGAGCGGCAAGGTTGCGGGAGCCACCTCGGCGGTCCCGACCATGACCGAAACCGAAAACATCGTCTACGCGACGGTCGATTTGTCGCGCAAAGATCACAAGGAGTATTACAACGGTTTCGCCAATCGGGCCTTATGGCCGCTGTTCCACTACCGCCTGGATCTCGCCACCTTCGAGCGCGAAGACTACTCAGGCTATCAGCGGGTCAACCGGCTGTTTGCCAGCAAGCTCAATCCACTGCTGGAAGACGACGATTTAATCTGGGTACATGACTATCACCTTATCCCCCTTGGTCAGGAATTGCGCGATGCCGGGATCACTCAAACCATCGGGTTTTTCCTGCACATCCCGTTTCCCGCCGTCGAAATTCTCACCGCGCTGCCGTCGCACCGGAAGCTGGTGCACGATCTTTGTGCCTATGACGTCGTCGGCTTCCAAACCGAAAACGACCTCCGCGCGTTCCTCGATTACATCGTCCACGAGGCGGACGGGAAAGTGATCAAAGGCAATGTCATCGAAGCCTTCGGCCGCCGGCTGCGCGCGGACGTTTTCCCCATCAGCATCGACACCGATGAGTTCGTCCGCGCCGGTCTCGATTCAGGGAAGTCATCCATCGTCAAACGCATGCAGGAACGCACGGAGAATATTGATTGGATCATCGGTGTCGACCGCTTGGACTATTCCAAAGGCCTTGTCCAGCGGATGGAGGCCTTTGAACGGTTCTTGGAAAAATATCCGGGCCATCGCGGCAAGGTGAGCCTTATCCAGATCGCGCCGCCATCGCGCTCGGAGGTTCCTGAATATGTGGAAATAAGAACCGAATTGGAAACCGAATCCGGGCACATCAACGGCCGCTTCGCCGAGTTCGATTGGGTGCCAATCAACTATCTCAACAAAAGCTATGCCCGGAACGACCTTGCCGGGTTCTATCGCTCAAGCCGTGTGGGTCTCGTCACGCCGTTGCGCGACGGCATGAACCTGGTCGCCAAGGAATATGTCGCCGCGCAAAACCCGCACGATCCGGGTGTCCTGATCCTGTCACGGTTCGCCGGAGCGGCACGGGAGTTGAGCGGTGCATTGATCGTCAATCCATTCGATATCGAAGAAGTTGCCGACGCCCTTGCCCTTGCCCTCGACATGTCGTTGGAAGACCGGCGCGAGCGCTGGATGTCGATGATGAAAGTGCTGTCGGGTCATACCCTTGATGACTGGCTCAAAAGTTTCATCGATGCGCTCAACCGGGCGCCCTACACCGGCCGCCAATTGTCATGACCGCGCCTCTATCCCTGATTGCCGACATCGGGGGAACCAATGCGCGTTTCGCCATCGCCGACGACCGGCAAAACATCACCAACCCGCTCACCCTGAAATGCGCCGACTTTCTGGGCATCGTCGACGCCGCCCGGGCGTATCTGGACAGCCATCCGCCATCAGCTCCTCCCGCCAACGGCGCCTTCGCTGTCGCCGGACCGGTCACCGGCGACCGGGTTAAGATGACAAACCACCCCTGGTCGTTTTCGGTGTCGGAGGTGAAGACCGCATTGGGCCTGAAGCACCTCGCGATGGTGAACGATTTTATCGCCGTTGCGGCAGCGATCCCGCATTTAAAGGCGACTGACCTTACCCAGGTCGGCATCGGAACAGCCGTTCCCGACACCCCTATTGCGGTCCTCGGGGCCGGCACCGGCCTTGGGGTGGCAGCCCTTATCCCGACGGGGACAGGTTTCGTCCCCGTAGCAACCGAAGGCGGTCACGCCGCCATGGCGGCTTCGGACGATACCGAAGCCGATGTCATCCATTCCATCCGGGCCGACCATGGGCACGCATCGATCGAACGCTTTCTGTCAGGTCCCGGCCTCGTCAATATGTACCGTGCGCTTGCAGCCCGCGCCGGCCGCCAACCCGACGACTTGTCCCCGGCACAAGTGACGGCAGGTGCCGTCGAAAGAGCGGACCCGGACTGCACCGGCGCCCTTGATATGTTTTTCAATATGCTGGGATCCGTGTGCGGCGACCTCGCCTTGACCTACGGCGCACGCGGCGGCGTCTATATTGCCGGGGGCATCGTTCCGAGACTTCTGCCGCAGATCGAGGCGTCCGGATTTCGTCAGCGGTTCACGGACAAGGGACGGTTCGCGGATTATCTTGCCGCCATTCCGACCACGGTCATCACCCATCCACAGCCCGCTTTCGTCGGCCTCGCCGCACTTGCCGTGGAAGATTAGGGGCTAAACAGCTGCGCGTTGTAATCCCGGACCGGGCGGATATGATGCGGCCATGATGATGGACAGCGTAACAGATACCACCGATTGGCGGTCCGCGCAGGTGCGCAACCATGCCGATGTCATTGAAAGCCTGATGGAAGTTGCCGGGAAGCGCATCCTCGACGTCGGGTGCGGTAACGGCCATATCGCGCGCGCGCTGACAGAGCGCGGCGCCCATGTGATCGGCATCGATCCCGGCGAAGCGCAACTGGCGCGGGCGCGGGCAGTTCCCACCGTCGGCGACGAAACCTATGTCGAAGGCGTTGCAGAGGACTTGCCCTACGAGGACTCCTCCGTCGACATCGTGGTGTTCTATAACAGCCTGCACCACGTGCCCGTGGAGATGATCGACGCAGCCTTGGCCGAAGCGGCACGTGTCCTGAAACCAGGCGGGCTGCTCTATATCGCCGAACCGCTGGCCGACGGGCCGCTGTTCCATTTCCAGAAGCCCTTCAACGACGAAACCGAGGTGCGCGCCGCCGCCTACGCCGCAATCCAAAAGATCGGTGGACACGGATTTCAAGCCATCGCCGAAACGTACTATATCCGGGATGGCCGCTTCGCCGACTTCGAGGAGTGGCGCGCCAATTCGACCGCCATCAACCCCAAGCGCCGCGAAAAGATCGACGCACGGGAAAACGAACTGCGGGCCAATTTCCTTGAACATGGCGACGTCCGCGAGGACGGCATCCATTTCCCGCAGCCCATTCGCGTGAATCTACTGAAGCGTATTTAGCCCGCTTTGTAGTCCTTGAATTTCTTCCCTTCGGCAGCAAACGTCTTCAGAAGGCCGGCCGGCTTCATCCAATCGCCATACAGCTGGAACATGGCCTCGGTCTTGGCCAGCACCTTGTCGAGGCCGACGAGATCGGCGTGGAACATGGGCCCGCCGTGCTGCCGGGGAAAGCCGTAACCGTAGAGCCAGATAACGTCGATATCGCTGGCGCGGATGGCGAGACCTTCATCGAGGACATGCGCACCGGTGTTGCTCAAGGCGCAGAGGTAATTCGCAAGGATTTCCTCGTCGCTGAAAGGACGCCGATCAATCCCCAGTTCCTTTGAGGTTTCGGCAATCAGCTTCTCGATCTCGGGATCGGGTTCGCCCTTGCGGCTGCCGTCCTTATACAGATACCAGCCCTTGCCCGTCTTCTGGCCCAGTCGGCCCATTTCATAAAGCTTGTCGGTGAGCACCGGATTGCGCCGCCCCGGATAGAGCTTCAACTGCCCCTGCCGCGACAGGTAGCGGATATCGACGCCGGCCATGTCGCTGACCGCGAACGGCCCCATGGGGAAGCCGAAATCGTAGAGCACCTTATCCACCTGCCAAGGGAGCGCGCCCTCCTCGACCATGAACTCTGCGATGCGGGAGGCAAAACCCAACAGCCGGTTGCCGACAAACCCGTCGCCGACGCCGACGAGGACACCCACCTTGCCCAAAACCTTCGACAATTGCATGACGGTGGCGATGGTTTCCTTCGACGCCGTTTCGGTGCGCACGTTTTCCAGCAGCTTCATCACATTGGCCGGACTAAAAAAGTGCGTGCCGACGACCTTGTCCGGCCGCTTGGTCACCGCGGCCAGTTCGTTGATATCGAGGGTGGAGGTATTGGAGGCGAGGATCGCCTCCGGCTTCATCACCGCATCAAGATCGGCAAATATTTTTTTCTTGAGGTCCATATCTTCGAACACCGCTTCGATGACGATGTCCGCTTCCTTGGCGCCGTCGTAGCCGACCGAGCCAGAGATGAGGCCCAAGCGCTCATCCATCTGTGCCTGGGTCAAACGCCCGCGTGACACCGAGCCCTCGTAATTCGCTTTTACCTTGGCAAGCCCCGCATCCAACGCCTCTTGGCTGATATCGGTCACCGTCACCGGCACCCCCGCGTTCGCAAAGCACATGGCGATGCCGCCACCCATGGTGCCCGAGCCAACCACCGCCGCTGACGCGATTTTCATCGGCTGCACGTCGCGCGGCACGTCGGGCACCTTGGCCACTTCACGCTCGGCAAAGAACATGTAGCGCATGGCAGCGGCCTGATCGGAGTCACGCAACGTGACGAACGCCTTGCGTTCCTCTTCCAGCCCTTGCGCGAACGGCAGGGTCGCGGCCACCTCGACCATGCGGATGCATTCATAGGGTGCTGCCAGTCCGCGTGACTTGGGAGCAATCTTCCGGCGGTAGGCGTCGAACACCGATTTATCGACGCCGCTGATCTTGTCGGTTTGTTCGCCGGTACGGCGTGGCGCTCCGCCTTTGGCGGCCACTTCTTCGGCGAATTCCACCGCACGGGCCACCACGTCGCCCTCAACCAACTCGTCGACGATTCCCAATTCCAGCGCCTTCTGCGCCTTGATGGGATCGCCGCCGACGATCATATCGAGGGCCGCCTCGACGCCTGCGAGACGCGGCAGCCGCTGTGTGCCGCCCGCTCCCGGGATGAACCCCAGTTTCACTTCCGGCTGGCCCACCTGGATGGTGGGCGCCGCAAGCCGGTAATGGCAGGACATGGCGAGCTCAAGCCCGCCGCCCAGAGCCAGACCGTTGAGCGCCGCGACAACCGGTTTGTCGCTCGCCTCGATCCCTTCGATAACGTCGTTGAGTTCCGGCACATCATCGGGACGCGGTTTGCCGAACTCACTGATATCGGCGCCGGCGACGAACATCTTGCCACCACCCGTGATCACCATGGCCTTGATCGCGTCATCCGCCGTGCACCGCTGCACCGCCTCGTGCAATCCCTTGTCGACCGCGAAGCTCAACGCATTCGCGGGCGGGTTGTTGATGGTGATGACGCCAATGGCGCCGCGCACTTCGAAATCGATGACGTCCGACATTTTTCTCTCTTCTCTTCCCGGTTACGTATTTATCTCGTTGTTCGGCGACAGATTCAGTTTGCTGCCCACGCCGGAAAACGCTCCCGGTCGTGGAGTTGCAAGTGATCGAGATCGGGCCCTTTGGGGACGATCCCAAAAGGATTGCGCAAGCCCTTGGAGTAATAGCCCTTCTTGATGTGCTCCAAGTTGGTCACCTCGGCGATCCCCGGATGCTGATAAAGCTCCAGCGTGTAGTTCCAGATGTTGGGATATTCATAGACGTGCTGGCGGTTGCACTTGAAATATCCGTAGTAAACAAGGTCGAAACGCAACAGCGTCGAAAACAAGCGCCAATCCGCTTCGGTCAGGCGGTCGCCGACCAAATAGCGCTGCTTACCGAGGCGCTCCTCGATCTCATCGAGGGCAGCAAACACCTTGTCATAGCCTTCTTCATAGGCCTCCTGAGCGGTCGCAAAACCGGCCCGGTAAACGCCGTTATTGACGTTCTCGTAGACAAAATCGTTGATCTCGTCGATCTCGGACCGCAGTTCTTCCGGATAGTAGTCGGGACTCGGCGGTGCCAAATCGACGAATGCGTCGTTGAGCATGCGGATGATTTCCGAGCTTTCGTTGTTGACGATGGTTTCTTTCTGTTTGTCCCACAGCACCGGCACCGTCACCCGGCAGGTCACGTGAGGATCGGCACGCGTATAAAGCTCGTGCATATAGGTCGCGCCATAAAGGTGATCCTCGGTGCAGCCTTCTTCGCCGGTGAAGGTCCAGCCTTGATCGCTTCGCGTCGAGGCGACGATGGACAAGCCAATAAAATCTTCGAGGTGTTTGAGCTTCCGGAACATCACGGTTCGGTAAGCCCAGGGTCAGTTATGGGAGATATAGAGGTGGTATCTGCCGGGCTCGGCCTTGAAGCCGGATGATCCGTCGGCAGTGATGAAATCACGAAATGTGCTTTCCGATCGCACAAAACGGCCACCGACGTTGACGCGATCCTCGTCCGTCCATTTGCCGTCTACGAGCATTCCCATTCAATTTCTCCCTGGAGCTGGATAATGCGGAGGCAGGTTTGATTTTCCGCATTGCAGAATTTATCAGATATTGGCGCAGGGCGTCCGCGAAGTCCATGCCGGAGTCTCTAACTCACCTCAAAGTCTTTACTTCGCAGGCCCGGACGCGCCAAATTGCCAGAAAGGGGGGGCACCTATTATGTTGTACATGGTCTACGGCGTCGATAAAGCCGGCGCATCGGAACGTCGCGCCAACGCCCGTGAGGAACATTTCGCTTATCTTGAAGCGCACAAAGACATCCTCGTCCTCGGCGGCGCCACACTGGGCGACGACGGCGACACGCGAACGGGCAGCGTCCTGATCATCAATGTGCCGAGCCGGGCGGACGCCGACCGGTTTTCCGAAAACGAACCCTTCCGCAAGGCGGGCGTGTTCGAGACCGTCACGGTTACCCGCATGCGCCGCGGACAATGGAACCCCGCGGCCGCGCCAAAAACCGCCGAAGGCAATTAGCGAAACTGAGTTACTTGCCAGGTTTGCCCGGGTTCTCGTGGCCGCAATCGGGGCACACGCGCAGTTTGGCATCGCCGTAATATTCGTCGAACACCGGCGGCAGGTCTTCGTAGATGCTGTTGAGTTCCACTTCGCGTCGATGGACGAGCGCGTTGCATTTTTCGCAGTACCACTCGAACGCATCCAACTCGCCGGGTTTGCGCAGACGCTCGACCACGACCCCCACGGACCCTTCCGGCCGTTGTGGTGAATGGCGCACGTGGGCTGGCAGCAAAAACAATTCGCCTTCGCGGATGGAAATATCGCGGGGCTTGCCGTTGTCTTGAACCCGCAACGTCATGTCGCCGCGCACCTGATAGAAAATCTCCTCGCCCGGATCGTCATGATAGTCGGTTCGCAGATTGGGGCCGCCGATGGCCATGACGATAAAGTCGCCTTCGGGCAGAAGCATCGCGTTGCCCACCGGCGGTTTGAGTTGATCGGCGTGCTTGTCGATCCATTCCATCAGATTGAAGGCGGCTAAATCGGTCATCGTCGCTTTCCCATGGTCCATTCGTTGTTCGTATGTCGGCAAGCATGGTATCGCCGCGCCCGAAGTGGCACAATGCCGCACCAACAAGCAACGTTCCATCACCAGCACCGGGCAGGATTACCGTGACCGAAAAACGCATGACTCCACGCGCCAACTATCCCCTTTCCAAGCGGGTCGGCGATTTCATCTTCGTATCAGGGACCAGTTCCCGCCAACCCGACAACAGTTTCGCCGGGGTCGAGGTGGACACGATGGGCACCACCAATCTGGATATACGCGCCCAGGCGGCAGCCGTTTTCGAGAATATGCGGGTCAATTTGCAGGATTTGGGCGCCGACTTGGACGATTTAGTCGATGTGACCTGCTATTTGGTCAACATGAACGACTTTGGCGGGTTTAATGAGGTCTACAACCGCTATTTCGAGCGCGGAACGGGTCCAACGCGTACCACGGTAGCCGTCCATCAGTTACCGCATCCTCATTTATTGATCGAAATCAAAGGAACGGCCTACAAACCTCGGTAAAAGGTCCTGAAAAGGCTGGAAACCGGGGCATATTCATTATTCCTTGAAAACAAGCCTGATTCAGGAGACAACAGGGAACTCTTGTGGGTTTTTTACCACTTAAACAATCGACCATTTTTCGTATCAACAACCGCCAACCACCTGAATTAAATTAACAGAGAGGGCTAGCATGTCTAAAACACGCGCAGTCATTTCGCTGGCAGCCGGCATCGTCGCCGCGACCGCCTTAGTGCCTCAGACAGCTTCGTCGCAGGAAGTCACCTTACGGCTTCAAACCTTCGTGCCGCCGGTGGCCAATCCGCCGAAAACCTTCCTGATCCCCTGGATCGAGAAGGTGAACAAGGCCGCCAACGGCAAGATGAAGGTCCAAGGCTTCTGGTCCATGCAATTGGGCGGCAAAGCCCCTCAGCTTCTCGACCAAGTACGTGACGGCGTGATCGACATCG
Source organism: uncultured Rhodospirillales bacterium (assembly GCA_913055735.1). Classification (GTDB taxonomy): domain Bacteria; phylum Pseudomonadota; class Alphaproteobacteria; order Rhodospirillales; family UBA2165; genus CAJXKD01. The sequence continues at coordinate 2,028,313 of CAJXKD010000001.1, read as the reverse complement.
CCTGGACGTTGCCTGGCTTCACGCCCGGCCGTATGCCGCGGGTCGAACCCTTCGAACTGCCCTTCGTTCACAAGGATCCGCTGTCCACGACGCTAGCGTTGCAGGATTTCCAGGCCAAGTATCTGAACGATACCGACCTCAAGGATTATAAACCGATCCTGCTGCATGTTCATGCGGGCTTCCTGTTCCAAACCAAGGACCCGGTCACCAAGATGGCCGACCTCAAAGGCATGAAACTTCGTGCCGCCGCCCGCAGTGGCGTCTGGCTGCTCGAAGCGCTCGGGGCCACCGGCCTCGGCATGCCGTTGAACGCCATTCCGCCGGCTTTGTCCAAGGGCGTGATCGACGGCGTCACCCTGCCGTATGAAATCGCACCTGCGGTCAAGACGCAGGATCTGGTCAGCAACTTCTCGACGTTGGCCGGCCCGCAGCCCCGGCTCGGCACCAACGTGTTCACGTTCCTGATGAACAAGAAGTCCTATGACGGGCTTTCCGCCGACATGAAGCGGGTGATCGACGACAATTCCGGTGGCAACATCGCGGAATGGGCGGGCAACAACTGGGCCGCCATCGAGGAGCCGGGCCTGAAAGTGGTTCAGTCCAAGAAGAAGAACAAGTTCCACGTCATCCCCGAATCCGAAGTCGAGAAAATGCGCGCCGCAGCGGCACCGGTGTTCGAACGGTGGTACCGCGAGGTCGCGAAGGACGGTATCGACGGCGCGGCTCTCCTTGCCGACGCACGTACCTTGATCGACAAATATTCGAAATAACCCATTTGCGGGCCGGGGTTCTCCCGGCCCGCATTTTTTATCTCTAAGAAATCCATGTCCGAAGAAACCGGAACGACGAGCCGGCCCACCGATCCCATCGGCCGCGCTCTTTACCAAATCTCCCGCGTGCTCGCCATTCTCGGCGGTGTTTTGCTGTTCCTGATCGCTGCCATGGCATCGGTCAGTATCATCGGCCGCTTTCTGTTCAGCGCCCCCATTCCGGGTGACTTCGAGCTGGTGGCAATCGGCACCGGTGTCGCCGTTTTCGCGTTCCTGCCCTGGTGCCAACTGACACGCGGAAACGTTATTGTCGATTTTTTCATGTCGACCGCGCCGGTTCGCGCCAAGGTCTTTTTCGATATCATCGGCAGTCTGATGTACCTCGCCATCGGCGTCCTTCTCACGTGGCGAATGATCTACGGCGGCATCGACATGTACAACTACGGCGAACGGTCGATGACCATCAATTTCCCGCGGTGGACGACTTTTCCCGTTTCCGTCCTGTTTATGTCGTTCCTCGTCATCGTCATCGTCTACACCATTGGCCGGAGCATCGCCGAGATGCGTGCTGGCCAGTTCATCGACGAATAGGCCTTTTCTGCCATGAGCACCTTAACAATCGGCGTTATCGGATTTGCCGCCCTTCTCGGCCTACTCGCCGTCCGCATCCCCATCGGCGTCGCCATGATCGGCGTCGGCCTGGTGGGTTACGTCATTATCGCTGGGCCGGTGGCGTTGCTCAGTTTCCTGAAAACCGAAACCTATTGGCGTTTCACAACGTTCGACCTGTCGGTGGTGCCGCTGTTCCTGATGATGGGCCAGTTTGCCGCGAAGGCGGGCCTCAGTCGCGCCTTGTTCAGTGCCGCGAATACATGGCTGGGCCATCACCGCGGCGGCGTCGCCATGGCGGCCATCGGCGGGTGCGCGGGCTTTGGCGCCATCTCGGGATCATCCCTCGCCACCGCCGCGACCATGGGCCAAGTCGCCTTGCCGGAGCTGCGCCGGCTGAACTATTCGGGCTCTCTTGCGACCGGCACCCTCGCGGCAGGCGGCACACTCGGCATCCTTATTCCGCCATCGGTGGTGCTGATCATTTACGCCATCATGGTCGAATCCAATGTCGCCGCCTTGTTCCAGGCGGCGTTTATCCCGGGCATCCTGGCGGCCCTAGGCTACATTCTCGCCATCGCCATTGTCGTGCGCCTCAATCCAGAAGCCGGTCCGGCCGGTGAACGTGCCAGCCGATCCGAAAAATGGCATGCACTGTTGGAAATCTGGCCCGTCCTGTTGATTTTCCTACTGGTGATGGGCGGCATCTATCTGGGTGTGTTCACGCCGACGGAAGGCGCAGCCATCGGCGCAATCGGCACCTTCCTGGTCGCTGTCACCAAGGGCGGCATGCGGCTGGACGGCTTTATCGACGCCCTGCTGGGCACCGCGTCGACCACCGCGATGATCTTCCTCATCCTGTTGGGCGCGGCACTGTTCAACGCCTTCCTGGGTTTCTCACAATTGCCGATTTACGCCGCGGACTTTTTCCAGAACTCCGGGTTGTCGCCCTATGTCGTCCTGCTGGGCATGATCGTTCTTTATATCCTATTGGGCTTTGTCATGGACTCTCTCTCCATGATCCTGCTCACGGTGCCCATCTTTTGGCCGATCATCGCCGGACTGGATTTCGGCCTCGGTCCAGAGGACACCAAGCTTTGGTTCGGCATCATCTCCTTGATCGTCGTCGAAATGGGACTGATCACACCGCCTGTGGGACTCAACGTGTTCGTCATCAATTCGATGGCCAAGGACGTCCCCATGCTCGACACCTTCAGAGGTGTCGTACCGTTCATCATCTCGGACAGTATCCGCGTCGTATTCATTGTTCTGTTCCCGATCATCTCGCTGTGGCTCCCCACACTGCTGGCGATCGAATAGCCGCGGCGCAACGGATCAATCCACAAAAAACGGCGGTGCTTTGAAGGCACCGCCGTTTTGTTTTGACTGGCTTGGTCGCGTCGGCGGCCTATTCGCCCTGAAGCCCCGCCGCCGCGATACCGGCAAGTCCCGCGATCTCGTCATTGTCCGACGTGTCGCCGGTAACGCCGACCGAACCGATCACGGTGCCATCACCGTCTTTAATCAAACTGCCGCCGGCAACGGGGACGAATTTACCGCCCGATGCCGCCGTTAGCGCTTCTGCAAAATGCGGACGATCCTTGGCCACTTGTTCCAACGCGCGTGACGGACGGTGCATGCCGATGGCCGCAGATGCCTTGCCGAGGGCAATGTTGAATCGCAGGACGCTAGAATTGTCGCTCTTCTTGAACGCCACGATGTTGCCGCCATCGTCGAGCACCGCGACGCTCAACGGCGACATGCCCGCTTCCTTGCCCTTCGCCAATGCGGCATTGATGATCGTATCTGCTTGCTCGAGTGTAATTTTCGCCATTGTGCTCCTCCTGCTGGCCCATCCGGGCTTCTGGATAGTTTCCGGGCACCCCCGCCCGATCTGCTCATCCGACCGGGGCAACACCGTCATTGATTTCATGAAGTCCGATGATCGTCGAAAGTCGAACCTGGACGACGCGGCCCCCAACGTTGTTCGTGGACTGCGACTTTTTTGAGTTTAAAGCGGCCCCCGCACCCATTCCAGGGCAAATATCGTTGCGTGCTTGTCCGGTCGGCGGCGCCCAAAAACATAGAATTTCAATTAGTTAACAGATGGCCGACGCAAAACTTTCAGACCCTTTAAGCCATTGATTTTACGTTAATCTTTTTTTGCTCTTATTTGTTGAATGCAATTCCGCAATCCCCATATCGAGTCATGAAGGGACACCCCTTCCTGGCTTTCCCCGTTATTGCCCTGGGAACGGCAAACCAGGAGAAAAAACCATGAATAACTGCACGCGACTCCTAACAAACATAAGAGCGCAGGAAGGTACTCACGGCCTTGGTGGCCTCATCGATAAAATTCGGCATTTCCTTCCCATGACGACGCTTGTTGGTTTGTTGGTCGCAGGTGCGTTTACTCTGGTTGGTCAAGCCCACGCCCAATCCCCTGGCGTGAACCGAGCCGATCTCGTCAAACAGTTGGTCGAACGTCATTCCGAAACCCCGGTTGCTCGTGGTCTCGGCAGCAATGGCGGCATGTTCGAGGTGTTTTCGTCCAAGGACGGCGAAACCTGGACGATCATCATGACCACCCCCGATGGCAAAAGCTATCTGTTGGGTGCCGGCGAGTTCTGGGCGACGTTCCCCCACAAGGACAAAGGCTCCAAGATTTAAACTCGCGACATCCAAACGATTTCGCGACAAAGTGAGACGCGCCCAAAAGGGCGCGTTTCTTTTTTTGTCCGACCGCAACGACGTTAGAACATCAAGCTCGGCAGCAGCGTCGCAATCTGCGGGAACTCCGCAATGGCCACCATGCTGATCAGCATGATGATCCAGTACGGTGTGGAGCTTTTGAAGATCTGGATGATCGAGACGTCGTCGCCTTCATCGTCGATCGCCGCTTTCACCGTATAAACCAGCAATCCGAACGGCGGAGTCAACAGGCCCGCCTCGATCGCCAAAATACCGACGATCGCAAACGCGATGGGATCGAAACCGAGTTGCGTCGCAATCGGCGCGAAAATCGGCACGGTCAAAAGCATAATCGATATGGAATCGATCACCATGCCGAGCAGGAACCAAATCAGCACCATCAGCCCGAGAATGGCGAACGGCGCAAGGCCGGTCCCGAGGAAGAGGTCCTGAATGGCGTTGGTCACACCGGTCATCGCCAACGCGCGCGAATAAAGCGACGCCGCGACCAAGAGCAATAGAATAGGCGCCGAGGTCCGTCCCACCGACAGGATCGAATCGATAATATCGCGGAACCGCATCCCCTTTACGATCCCCATGACGAGACCAATGAAGGCCCCCGCCCCGGCCCCTTCGGTGGGCGTGAACACGCCGAACCAAATACCGCCCAATACCGCAAGGATGACGAGGAAGATTCCCGCCGCGCTGACGAGCACGGCCGTCGTACTGATATCGTCTTCTTCTCCGGCCGTGTCGGAAACGACCTGCGCCCCCACCGCGGACGGCGTGCTCGTCGCCCCCCGGCTGTCCGCGCCGGCGCCGACAAGAGCGGGATTGAGCACGGCACGAATGAAAACATAGGCCACCAGCATGGAGACCAACAGGAAGCCGGGGAGAACGCCCGCGAGAAAAATCTGTCCGATGGATTGTTCGGTAAGAATGCCCCACACGATCATCAGGACGCTCGGCGGGATCAGCATACCCAGGCAACTCGATCCGGCGACAGTGCCCAGAGCAAACCCCTTATGGTAGCCATAGCGCTTCATCTCGGGATAGGCGATGCGCGAGAACGCGGCGGCGGATGCGATGCTGACCCCGGTGACGAATGAAAAGATGGCGTTGCCGAGAACCGTCGCGATGGCCAGACGCCCCGGCAGGCGCCGCAACCCTCTGTTGATGCCCCGGTAGACATCGGTGACCGCACCCGACTTGCCGATAAACTCGCCCATCAGCATGAACAGCGGGATGACCGCGAACACATAATCCCGCAAAGCCTCGTAGGCCGTGCTGCCGAGCATCGCCATGACAACATGGAAATTTCCGCCGGTGACGAGATAGATTCCCAAAGCGCTGGTCATCCCAAGCGCGATGGCGATGTGAACGCCAAGGGCAACCAGCACCACGAGGCTGACGATCAGGAGCGCGGCAATATTGACGTCAAACATGATACGCCCCCTATTCCCGGCCCACGGCCTGAATGCGTAACTCGTCCTCATCCATCTCGGAATCCAAATCTTCCGGTTTGAAGACGTCGAGTGCCGCCATAACGAGATAGTTGATGGCCGCGAGCGCACTGCCGATCAGGATCATGAAACGGGTCGGCCAGGACGGCACCCGCAGCGCCCCCTCTCCTTCGAACTCGCCGCCCACCCAGGATTCAACGGCCAAATCCCAACCGCCGAAAATAATGATCATGAAAAATGCCACGCCCAGCAGGTAGCCGAAGGCGAGCGCGATCCGCCGGATGACCAGCGGGAAGCGGTTGATGACGAAATCGGCCTTGAGCATGGAGCGGCTGCGAATGGCGTAACCCGCCTGCAAAAACACGATCATCACGATGGAATTAGCGACAATCTCGCGCACGCCGTGAACCGGTTGATTGAACACGCCGCGGCCAATGATGTCGGCCATGATGAAAAAGGTCAGCACGAAGGCCCAGGCGGCGGCCAGGATCATCATGAACTTTGCGACTTTGTCGCTGAGGTGAATGATCGACACGGGTTCCCCCCCATGGACGCCCCAGTGGGCGGTTTCTTGTTGTTCTTCGCCTGCTTGTTCTTCGTCTACGCCTATCGGCCGGCCTCCCATTTCGGGAGCCGGCCGACGGCGGAGTTGGTCTATGCCGTCAGATTATTTGACGACGTAGCGCACCGGCCACTCGTAGCCGCGCTTTTCGGCGGCGTCGAGGGCCGTGTTGAGGGCCTTAACGACAGGCAGGCCCTGTTTCTTGAGATCGTCGGCATGCTGTTGAGGCCAATCCTTGAGCGACATCGCCCATTCCTTGCGGACAGCGGCATCGAGGGTTTTGACCTTGGCCAAGCCACCTTTGAGCTTATCGATGTCGGATTGATAGCGTTCCTTGTTGTTGGAACCCGTCAGCTCCTCGAAGTCGGCCGCGACCTCGCGGATGATCTTCTGCACGTCGGGGGGCAGACGCGACCAGGAGTTCTTGTTCGCCGTCAAACCATGCCAGGTGATCGAGCCGAACCCGATCAGCGTATAGTGCGGGCCGGGTTCATAAAGCTTCAAGTTGACCCAGGCGCTGGGGAACATGATCCAGCCTTCGTACACGTGGGTCTTCATGCCGGTGTAGGCTTCCGGCAGCGAGCCCTGCACAGGCGTGACACCCGCGTACCGCAGCCAGTTCAGATTGAGACCGGCGCCGGCGATCTTGATGTCCTTGAGGTCGGCAACCTTGTTCCACTCGAACGAGGTGCCCAGGTTGTAGCCACCGTCCGCGATGCGGGCGAGTAGCACCTGATTGTATTTGTCCTCGAAAACCTCGGTGAGGAAAGGAACCGCCTCGTAGACATCCTGTGCGACGCCAAGGCTCACCGTCGGGTCCATAGTGCCAAACGGCAGCATCACCTGGAACGCATGCAACGGCAGCTTGGAGGGTTCGAAGCAGTAGCAGAAGCCGCCGATGTCGACGATGTTGTTCTGCACGCCTTCGAAGGTTTCGTTCACCTTGACGATGGAACCGGAATAGCCTTCGACCCAGTTAATCTTGTGTTCGGTTTCCGCGGCAACGCGCTTTTCCACTTCCTTCTGGAAATAGTTCTGCATCAGCCCCGCATAGACCACGGCCGGCGGATGGCCGGATGCGATACGCAACGTAATGTTTCTGGCGTCGGCGGTGCCGGAAAGCAGCGTGGCACCCGCGATTGCGACGGCCGCCGACAAGCCGGTTACGGCTTTCGATAGTGATCGCATTGTTAACCTCCCAAAGAGTGATTGGCCCACCAGTTACTCTATTTTTTTGGTGGAAGATAAAACAGTAACCGGCACGAACGGCACGTGTCCAGTCTTATACAAGACATACCTACGGGTGCGTCCGGAAGCCGCACACAATGTGATCCCAGGGCCATTGCAGAAACTCCCGCCTTTTCTCGACGGCTGAAATCCGCTAAGTCGTTCAGGGAAATTTCCCACTTCCCACCCGCGTGGGAACAGCGCAATGGGCAACTCGATATGAATGAAACAGGGAGAAAAAGGAACGCCTTGATGACTTCGACCGATCGTGCCGGACATGGCTATCCCTGCGTTTCCATGGACGAGTTCAAACTCGGCATGCGCCATCTGGCCGCCGCCGTCACCGTTATCACCGTCGACAGCAACGGCACGCAGGACGGGCTGACGGCAACGGCCGCGTGCTCCGTCTCGGCCGAGCCGCCGCAATTGTTGATTTGCGTCAACACGCTGGCCGGGGCGCACGACCTGATCGCGACGGAAGGAACGTTCTGCGTCAACGTGTTGAACACGGAACAGGAAGACATTGCCAAGCGTTTTGCCGGTATCGACGGCGCCCCGCGCAGCGAACGCTACGGGCTCGGCTCATGGACGACACTCACCACCGGCGCGCCGGTCCTTGAGGACGCCATGGTCAGCTTCGATTGCGAGGTCGTTCAACAGGTGCTTGCCGGAACGCACACCGTCTTTATCGGCCACATCGTCGGCCTCAAAGCCGCTCAACAAGGGATGCCGTTAATGTACGGCGTAGGACAGTTTGTCGGCCTCGACGTCGGCCTTTAAGAGGCCATCACTACCAGAAGCGTCGCAATGTCGCTGCCCCGGTTGATGATCGACCGGTTTTCGTTGGGCGCGATATAGCAGGAATCCATCGGCTTCAACGTGACCTCGCCGCCGTCGGTGATCACCGTCAATTCGCCGGACAGCAGGACATAAGCTTTCTCCGGCGGCGAACCAGCATGGTCGCAGCCGCCACCCGGCTGGAAATGGGAAATGCCGATGGAAAAGGCTTTCGCGTCGCTAACGTCCAATCCCTGCAGGCGCAACGTCTCGACATCGAAGTGCCCCGGCGCATCATAGGTTTTCACATCTTCGATCCGATTGACCTGCATGGTTCGTTCCCTTTTCACCGTTGCGAAATTCGGCCGTGCCGCGATCCTCTTAGATCAATGAAGAACCGGAGAAAAGCAACGCAGTGGTTCGTATCGGGCCGTAGCAAGACTATTCAGCGCGATGCTTGCCCGCCGTTTCCCTCAGCGGGGCACGGCTGAAATCGTTGTTGGCTGCGACGACTTTCCGCATCATCGCAACGAAGGATTTCCGCTCGTCAGGATCAAGAGGCGCCAGGATACGTTTTTGAGTGTCTTCGACCGCCGTCTCCGCGGTGTCGAGAGCCTTTTCACCCGTCTCCGTCAGAAAAACCAGCTTTACCCTCTTGTCCTCCTCGGTGGTTTCGCGACGGAGAAACCCCTTTGCCTCCAACCGGCGAATAACGTCGGCAACGGTGGACCGGTCAAGTGCCGTGATCTTGCCGAGGCCCGCATGGTCCATCCCCGGCCACAGCCGCACCGCAAGAAGCGCCGAATACTGAATAGGGGTCAGACCATGAGCCGCGGTCTCCTCCATAAACAACGCCACGGCAATCTGCTGCAGGCGCCGGATCAGATGACCGGGTTTGTCAAAGATATCGGATGGGTTTGGCATTGTCTGACTTTCGGACATATTGACAGTATACTGTCAAGTTGTTAGTTTGCAATGAACTAATGCTGGCGCAATCCGGCCGGCGAAAGGGAGGCGTCATGACGGAATATAAATTCACTCTCATTCTGTATGGTTTGGCGATGCTGCTGCGCCAGCGGGCGCTGCGCTACGAAGCCTTCCGCGACCGGCTTAAGGAAAAGAACCTGACGGCGCAGTTGCGCACCCGCGACGGTCGGGTGGGGCGCTGGTTCACCCTCAACGACGGCAAGCTGGCCACCGGGCGCGGGCTGCACGCCAATCCCGATGTAGTGTTGAGCTTCAAGACAGCGGCCATTGCCGCCGATTTGTTGATGCCGCCCATCAATCAGTTGGATCAGATCAACGCGCTAAAAGACTTCACCATCACCCTCGAGGGCGAGGAGGAACTCACCAACTGGTGGACGCAAACCATGATGCTGACTCAAAGCGTCGGCTGGAAATACGGCATCGACATGGGCAAGGGCGTCACCCGCTACACCAGCATGACCAACGGCGGCCCGGTCTTCGTCTACGAAAAAGACGGCAAGATTCTGCGCATCACGCCGATCACCTTCGATGACAGCGATCCCAAACCCTGGTCCATCGAAGCGCGCGGCAAGACCTTCACACCGCCCCGCAAGACCACCCTCGCCCCGCACGGCCAGAACTGGAAGTCGATGGTCTATTCACCGGACAGGCTGCTCTATCCCATGAAGCGGGTCGATTTCGACCCCAACGGCGAACGCAATCCGCAGAACCGGGGTGTCTCGGGTTATGAGCGCATTTCCTGGGACGAAGCCCTCGACATCGTCGCAAACGAGATCAAGCGCGCCAAGCGCGTGCACGGCCCCGGCGCCATCGCCAACAGCCACGGCTCCCATCACACCTGGGGCAACATCGGCTATTACCTGAGCGCCAACTTCCGCTTCATCAACGCTGTCGGCATGACGCGGGTCCACCACAATCCGGACAGCTGGGAAGGCTGGTATTGGGGCGCGGTCCATCATTGGGGCCAATCCTTGCGGGTTGGCCAATGCGAAACCTACGGCACCGTCGAAGACCTGCTGAAAGAGTCCGAGATGATCGTCTTCTGGTCGGCCAATCCCGACGCCACCTCGGGCTCCTATGGCGCCGGAGAAGGCACGGTGCGCCGCCAGTGGCTCAAGGACACCGATATAGAGATCGTCCACATCGATCCCTATTACAACGAAACCGCCCAGATGCTGGGCGGCAAATGGATCGCGCCGAAGCCGACGACCGACACGGCGCTGGCCCTCGCCATCGCGCATGTGTGGATCGCCGAGGGCCTCTACGACAAGGAATTCGTCGAGACCAAAACCCTCGGCTTCGACGTATGGCGCGACTACATCCTGGGTACCGACGACGGTATCGCCAAAACCCCCGAATGGCAGGAAGCGGAAACCGGCGTCCCCGCCAAGACCGTGCGCGCGCTCGCGCGCAATTGGGGCAGGAAGAAAACCTATCTCGGCGCCGGCGGCTGGGGCAACGGCCACGGCGGTGCCTGCCGCAACGCCACCGGCATCCAATGGGCGCGGATCATGGTCTGTCTGATGGCCATGCAGGGCATCGGCAAGCCAGGCGTCAATATGGGCAACCTGCAATGGGGCACGCCCGTCGACGTCAATTTCTATTTCCCGGGCTATGCCGAAGGCGGCATGTCGGGCGATCTGCACCACACGGCCATGTCGGTGGAATTGTATCAGCGCATGCCGCAACTGCCGTCGGTCAATACCAACGAGCAATCCATCCCGCGGCTGCAATTGCCCGACGCCATCCTCAAGGGCAAGGCGGAGGGCTATGTCTGGGACGGCAAATCCATCGAAGCCCAGTTCAACAAGATCAGCTACCCCAAGCCGGGCTATTCGAAGGTCCATATGCTCTACAAGTACGGCGGCTCGATCTTCGGGACCATGTCGGACACCAACCGCCATGTGGAGATGTATCAGTCGCCCGAGCTTGAATTCGTCGTCAACCAGAGCATCTGGAACGAAGGCGAGGCAAAGTTCGCCGATGTGATCCTGCCCGCCTGCACCAACTTCGAGCGGCCGGACATATCCGAATGGGCGGCCCTCGGCGGTTACGCCCACCACGGCCAGACACAGCTCAACCACCGGCTAATCATCTTCCAGCACAAGGTGATCGAACCGCTGGGCAAGTCCAAATCCGATTTCCAGATTTTCCTGGAACTGAGCAAGCGCCTCGGGCTCGCTGCCTATTTCTCGGAGGGCATGAGCGAACTGGATTGGGCGAAACGGGAGTTCGACGCCTCCGATCTGCCGAAGATTGTCAAATGGGAGGACTTCATTCGCAAAGGCTACGTCGTGCTGCCCGCCAACCCGGAAGAGCTTCGCGACAACGTTTCCTGGCGCTGGTTCTACGAAGGCCGCAAAAAGGATGTGCCGGAGCCGATGCCGCTGCCCTCCGATTACACGGAAGAATATCTCAAAGGGCTGCAAACCCAATCAGGCAAGATCGAGTTCGAATGCCAGAGCCTCAAACGGTTCGATGCGGACGATCAAGAGCGGCCGCCCATCGTCAAATACAACCCCGCCTTCGAAGGCCCCGCCAACCGGGAGATTATGGCCGACTATCCGCTGCAGATGCTCACGCCGCATCCGCGCTACAGCTTCCATACCCAGGGCGACGGCAAGGACACATTCCTCAACGATATCGAAGATCACCGCGTCAAGGTCGACGGACGTTATTACTGGGCGCTGCGTGTCAATGCCGAGGACGCTGCCGAGCGGGGCATCAAGAACCACGATCTGATTAAGGTGTTCAATGACCGGGGCGCGGTGATCTGCGCCGCCCTAATCACCAACCGCCTCACCCGCGGCGTGGTACACGGCTACGAATCCTGCGCCGTCTACGAGCCCGCGGGCGAGCACGGCAAATCGGTGGATCTGGGCGGCTGCCTCAACCTGCTCACCCCGCCGCGCTCGCAATTGAAGAAAGGCCACTCCATGGGATCCTCGACGGCGATGGTTCAGGTCGTGCCGTGGGATGGCAATATCCAGTTCACCCGCAAAGTCCGCGAGGGCGACGCGGCGGTGATTACGGCCCCCGTTGCCGTGGCCGCGGAATAAGGGAGGCAGCGATGAGCAAGTGGAACCTGATCGTCGACGTCGCCAACTGCACCAATTGCCAATTGTGCGTCCTCGCCAATCATGACGAACATGTGGGCAACAGCTTCCCCGGCTACGCGGCGGAGATGCCGAAGCACGGCCACAAGTGGATCAACATCCAGCGCAAGGAGCGCGGCCAAACCCCGATGATCGATGTCGCCTTCCTGCCGGTGATGTGCCAGCATTGCGACGATGCACCGTGCGTCAAAAAGGCAGAAAACGGCGCGGTGACCAAGCGTGCCGACGGCATCGTCATCATAGATCCCGAAAAAGCCAAGGGACAGAGACACTTAGTGGATGCCTGTCCCTACGGTGCCGTGTGGTGGAATGAGGAAAAACAGATTCCGCAACATTGGATTTTCGATGCGCACCTTCTCGACGATGGCTGGAAGGAGCCGCGCGCCGTCACCGTGTGCTCCGCCGGCGCCCTCGAAGCGGTGAAGACCAACGATGCCGACATGCAGCGCCGCGCTGCCAGCGAGGGGCTGGAGCACCTGAAACCGGAAGCGGGCACCAAGCCGCGCATCTGGTACAAGAACCTGTCGCGCTTCAATCGCAGCTTCATCGGCGGCAGTGTCGAAGCCGCCGCCGGCGATACGGTCGATTGCGTCCCGGGCGCCGCCGTAACCCTGTCCCGCAACGACCGGCAAGTGGCGGAAACCACCACCGACGTCTATGGCGATTTCAAGTTCGACGGACTGGAAGCCGACCGGGGACAATACCGGGTCGAGATCAAGGCTGAGGGCCATCCACCCAAGTCGCTGGACGTGACCCTGGGCGACAGCGTGTATCTGGGCGAAATTCGCATTTAGCCGCCTGAACCACCTGAACCGCCTGTCGAACATTACTGTCCTGTAACTGTTCCCGGCGCCGTCGTTTCTGATACTCTTCCGGTCAGTGGACGGACAGAGATTAGGAACATATGGACACGCACGAAGATCTGCAGCCGTTGCGGGATGACCCCGTCTCTCACAGGCCATTAGAGGTCGGGGGCGAGGACCGTCTCGGGTACGCCGCACGACGGCGGACGGATCCTGGGGACTGGGCACGCTTTTTCGGGATTTCAATGAAAGACCCCCTGCGTATCGGGGCCCAGTTTCCGAGTGGGCGTTTCCTCGCCGACGAAATGGCGGCCGCGGTGGATCCTTGCCAACCGGGATTGGTGGTGGAACTCGGATCGGGCACGGGCTCGGTTACCGCCGCCTTGATTCGCCGGGGGATCGATCAGGAGCGCTTGGTGCTTGTGGAGACGGAACCGCAGTTTTGCGATCTTCTGCAACGGCGCTACCCGGGCGCGCAGATCCTGCCGTTGGACGCCTTCCGCGCGCCCAAAGCGATACGGCAAAGCGATGTTGGTCCCATCGCCGCTGTCGTCTCGGGATTACCCCTTCTCACGCACCGGCCCTCCCTCCGCCAACGGCTGTTGTTGGAGAGTTTGAGATTGATGGAGGCCGGTGGGCCGTTCATCCAATTCACCTATTTCTATCGGTCCCCCATCCCCATTGGGCGCGGACTGGTGAATGCCGAAGCATCGCCGCTGATCTTGCGCAACGTTTGGCCGGCCCGGGTCTGGCAATACCGCCTGGTGCCCGACGCCGGCTCCGCCTGATCACCTCGACGGACGGGAACGGGAAATGATCGATACGGAAATCGGCTATTTCAAGGAGCTGCTGGACCAGAGCCAAAACGCCGTGGTGTTCACCGGCGCCGGCATCTCCACCGAGTCCGGCATCCCCGATTTCCGCAGCCCCGGCGGCGTCTGGACCAAGAACCAGCCCATCTATTTCCAGGATTTTCTCGCGTCCGAAGAAGCGCGGCGCGAAACCTGGCGACGCAAGATCGAGACCGACAAGGTGATGATGACCGCCAAACCCAACAAGGGACACCTCGCCATCGCGCAACTGGTCCGTTCGGGTAAGGTCACACACGTTATCACCCAGAATATCGATGGGCTGCACCAGGCCTCGGGCGTGCCCGACGACCGGGTGATCGAGCTTCACGGCAACGCCACCTATTCCACGTGCCTGGAGTGCGGCAAGCGCTACGAGAACGAACCGATCAAGGAAGCCTTCGCCGCCCAGGGCTCGTTGCCCCATTGCGGCGATTGCGGTGGCTACATCAAAACCGCGACAATCTCCTTCGGCCAGCCGATGCCCGAGGAACCGATGCTGCAAGCCCGCGCAGCAACGGACAATGCCGATCTGTTCATCACCATCGGGTCATCGTTGGTGGTCTTCCCGGCCGCTGGTTTCCCGGTCGTCGCCAAGGAACAAGGTGCCCGGCTGGTCATCCTGAACCGCGACCCAACGGATCTCGACCCGCTCGCCGACCTGGTCCTCAATACGGAGATTGGCCCAACCCTAGAACGCGTCGTCGATCATTAGTGTTGAGTGGTATTTGACGCCTGCGGGCCCGGCCGCGTCGTGGGCGTCACCGTAGCCTGGTGATGCACCATTTGCCAGGCGTTGTCTTCCCGGACGAAACAATTCGTCGCCACAGCGGCATGATTTGTCAGGAATTCGTAACAGATAACCATCGCAAAATCGTCATGCTGAATGGCCACCGGATCACGAAACTGCATATTGCTCGATTCCGGATGATTGAGAATGCCTTCCCAACTTTCCATCACCACGTCGCGGCCCACCAAATGGTGCCAACCCGGGTGTATACAGCTTACTGTGGCTTTCGTAGCCCATAACCGGTCCATTTCATCAAAATCCCCGGTTTGAAATGCGAGGTAAAATGCCTCGTTGGCGAACAACACCGCTTCGCGGTCCGTCATAATCCCCCCTGCGGGCAGGTGCCCTAAAAATAAATTTTATGGGGCACCATGTCGCCATGGGAACGCCCCTTATAATCACAACCGATACGACAAAAATTCGGGGAGAAGAAAAATCAATTACCCGTCCGGGTCAAGGCCTTGGCGAGTTCCCGGCGGACAGCGCGGCGCGCGGCCTCCCGTTCAGCGGCATTTTTCGGCGTTTTTTGGGCCTCGGCGGCGGCCGTTTCGATATCCACGACCTCATTCTCCCAATAAACGTTGGCGACCCGGCGGGCCAGACGTGCCCGTAGCTGTTGCTCCGCCTTGGCCATATTGCGCTCGGCCACGCTGGCAAGACGTTCAAACCCCTGCTTTCTATAGACTTCGAGCGCCATACCGAAAGCCTCGGCGGCGCCTTCCAGGTGCTCGGGATCTTCCGTCTGGCGCGCCAGCAGGAACAAGGCCGATCCGAGATTGTTTTGCGTCGACGCCCACAATACCGGAGTCACTTCTCGGCTGCGGACCTGCAGGGCTTCGTGACAAGCCTCGACGGCGCGTTTCAGGTTGGTCGTGCTGCGGCTCAGATCGCCCAGCACCTGAAGCGATTGGCTCAGATTGTTCTTCACCTCGGCCCACCGCATAGGGGCACCATTACGGGAATAAATCTGCAGCGCGTTCTGAAAGGCAGCGACCGATCTTTTAAGAAGTTCGCCGTCTCTCTTGAGGCCATCCAACCTATAGTAGATTGATCCGAGCCGCGCATGCAGCGCCGCCCAATCCCAGGGAAATGCCTCCAGCGTGAAGGTGCTAAGTGCCGATTCCAACGCCTCGGCGGCGTTTTCGAGTATCGCCGCGTCATTGCGCTTTTCTCCGAGAACCTGACGTACCGTTCCCAGGTGCCGCTGCACGGTCGCCCAATCGAGGGGCGTGGTCTCTTGCGACAGGCCATCCAGCGCTTCTTGATAGGCAAGCGCCGCTTCCCGGTACCAGTTGACGTCACCGGATTGATAACCGAGCTGGGCAGCGATATTGCCGTAACAAGCCTGAACCGTCGCCCGGTCCGCGTGATTCAATTCCATAGGCGGCTCGCGGCGCGAGTTCCGGGCCGATTCGAACGCCGGGGTCAAATGCCGGCGCAGCAATTGCCGGTGGGCCTCGACCCGGGAAACGGTGGCCGCGAACGCCACCGCCGCCAGTAAATCCCACGATTCGCGCGTCAACGGTACCGGCAAGGCCAAGCGGTCGCTGGGCAGAAAGGCGCCGGGCGGATCTTCGTCTAGTTGATGGGAAATAAAGCGGAGGTGCACGGTCGTGCCGGAATCATTGACGGCACCCCAGATAAGCAGATTTGCCTCGGCCTGTTTCATCCGGCCGCGCGCCGCAATTAACAGTTCCGATAAAGTCATCTTCCCGTCGGGATCGAAGAACGGTTCATCCACCACCTTGGGGCGGACACCTGGATATCGCTTGAGTGCCTCAACAATGCTCGGGGTGATCTGCTTTCCGTTGGCACCGGCGATGGGCATGACCAGGATCGTCACCATTTTTGCGCGCCGCTCCGGTTGTGCCAGCAGGTAATCGACAAACCCCCAGAATCCTTTCGACGCCGGTTGCGATTGCGCGGTTGGCTTCGCAGCCCGTTTCGCGAGAGGTGTAGCGGCGCGCTTCGCCGGGAGTTGCGAGGTCTGTGCGGGAACTACGGCGGGAACGTTTGCCTGGCCCTTGGGTTTGTTCAAGCGTTCGGACAAATTACCGATGATGGAAAGGGCCACGTCGGGACGTTTCTGAATGGCGGACAGAAATTCGTCCTTCCGAATGACGTCGACGGTCACGATCCCCACCGCCCGTGCCGTGGCATCGCGAAGACTGCGATCGATCAGCCCCATTTCACCGAACAGGTCGCCTGCCTTGAACATGGCGATACGGGTCATGCGCGAACCGGCGCGCTTTACCAATTCAACTTGTCCGGATGTAACGATGAAGGCCGAGGTGCTCGGCTCTCCTTCCCTGAATATGATCTCGCCGCTCTTGTAACGCCGTTCGAACTTGGACAACAGGCACCTCCCGGTTCGTCGATCGAGCGGTCGGCGCGCGGCACGCGCGGACCAGTCTGGGGACCGGCAGACGGCGCAAATGCCGTATGGCCGAAGGCACGTTTTTGAGGCATTTAGATTGCAATTCAGTAAACGGTGATCGTCATTATGTCCCGTCCGACGCCCTTGCTCGCGGAACCCGCGGAATTGCCCGATTCGGCGGGGTGCTACGCCCTGATCATCGACCTTCAGCATCCGTTAAGGGTCCTCAGGCCCCGCGCGAAACAAGGCGGAAAAGGCGCCGGGCTTGCCCCGGAACTTTCCCTACAACTTCCCCCTGGCCGTTATGTTTATGGCGGCAGCGCCCGGGGCCCCGGCGGCATCCGTAGTCGGGTCCTTCGGCATCTAAGGCAGGACAAGCGGCGTCATTGGCATATCGATCAACTGACCTGCATCGCGGGCGTGACGGCTCTTTGGGCAGGCATGTCGTTGACGGAATGTGACATTGTCGCGCGGATGGCCGCCTTACCGGATGCGTCGATCCCCATTCCAGGCTTCGGCAGTTCGGATTGCCGTCGGTGCCGCAGCCATCTCGTGGCGCTCTCCCCGGATACAGAGATCGAGGATATCTTTCGTAAATTGGCTGACGGCCTTACCTGGATATCAACCGAGGCGATCCGGCCCTGATTAACCCTGATTAATAAGGCTGATAGGACTTTTCTTCGACGATTGCCGAGCCGAGCAGCTCATTGATTTCGCGTTTCAACCGGGCCCGTTCGTCATTGCTGATATAGACCGCCCTCGCCAGCTCGATGAATTTATCGCCGAAATCTCCGGCAGCCTCGCAAAGGCGGATTTCATCCTCGATATCCCAAAGCTTCTCATTGATCTTACGGAGACCGGTTGTCAGCTCCGCAAGCTTCTCGACATGTTCGATGGCTGCGTCCCGCGTCGCCGTCAACAAACCCAGTTCGGTCCGGACATTGGCCAATTTGGCTTTGTCCTCGATCCGGTCCGATTTGATTTCCAGAATTGTGATCTTATCGATCAGTTCGCCCGGAGACACCTCGACACGGATGGATTCGACGCTCATGAATACCTTCTATCTTCTGTAGCTGAGTGGAAAAACGGGCCGATCATGGGAGATGGATCGCGAGGGCGCAAGGACAACGGCAGATAAATCTCTAATCTTCCGCCAGGAGCGCGAGTAACCGCCCAACCTCGGCGACATCGCGCACTTTCAAATCGGCGCGGGTCTCTCGGCGCCCGTCGTCGCCACAGACGAAAATACCGATTCCTTTCCCCGACAACGCCTTGAACGCCGCCTCATCGGTCACGTCGTCGCCGATATAAATGGGCAGAACCTCGTCGCCGTTGTCGCCGAAGCGGTCCAGCAGCCACAGCACCGCCTTGCCCTTGTCCCAATCGACAGGCGGCAAAATCTCGAACACTTTCTTGCCGGCGATCAACCCGATGTCGGGATATTTCTTGGTGATCTCTTCGACGACCGCATTGACCTTTCCGACATTCTTTTCCGCCACCAGCCGGTAGTGGACGGCGACCGAAAGCTTCTTACGTTCGATCACGACACCGTCGATAGACGACAGCGCGCCGTAAAGCTCCTCGCCGATATTCTGGATCGTTTCGCGATAAGGCGCCCCTTGGCCGTGATCATGCGGATGGGAAATATCGAACCCATGGCTGCCGGCATAGATAAGGTTGTCGAGATCGACCAATGCCTCAACGTCCGGCCGGTCCCGGCCACTGATGATCGACACCTGAAACCGGGCCGCCGCGCGGCGCACGGCCGTCCGCATTTCCTCTGACATCTTCGCGAGTTCGGGCCGTTCCGCGATCGCCGTGAGGGTCCCGTCGAAATCGAGAAACAAGGCGATCTGCCTACCCGCAATTCGCGCCTGGAACCCGTCAAGATCATCGAACAGGAAAGGCAACGCATCGGCAGCCCGCGGTGCGGGTAGCGAGTTCCCGACGTTGGAAGTCTTGTCGGCCTTGGTCATCGACGTTCCGGAATGGTTGGATTGGGAAAACGATGTTCTGATTTGTGTGATGGGACTTTTAGACCGCCTGTTCAAGACCGAATCACAGCGCTGTCATCGGAAACTGCCCTCTCGGGATACTGTCTCCAACTCATCGGCGTTGGCAGCATCGATGACGGCGCGCGCGATGTCGTATCCGAAACCGGCCCGCGCCAAAGCGGCCAAGTCCCGCTCGCGGCGATCCGGACGGTCCGCCGCCGCCCGATAGGGCCCCAGACGCCGCCGCCGCGCCAAAGCTGCCGCGGCCGCGAAATCGGGGTCCGGCGCTTCCTCGGCGAGTGTCGTTAACGCGCGGTCGATCTCCGCCGCACCGACGCCCTTTTCCGCCAACTTGGCGCGGATTAAACGCGATGATGCCCCCCGGCGATGCAACGATAGGACCCGCCCCTCGGCATATTGCCTATCGTTGACCAAACCCGCCCCGGCCAACTTGGCAACCAAGGACTTGACCATGGCGGCACCTTCTTGCGCGTCGGTCCCATGATGGCGCACGGACTTCTCCACACGGCGCATGAGGACCCGTTCGAGATTGGCGCAGGAGCTGGAAAACCGCCCGAGATACGCAATCGCGGCGTTCTCGAGCGACTTGGGCGTCGCCTTGCGCGGCTTCCGTCGCCGCCGAGACTTGTGTACATCATCCATGAACTCCTTATAGCGCCCACTCTCCATCGTTGACAGAACCGAGCCGGCTTTAGATACTTGCGCTCTTCGAGGACGGGGCGGCCTTCGCGCCGTCCTTTCGCTTTTGGAGAGGGAAATGATTTCCGCCGTAATGCCAACCTATGCGCTGGCCGATGTCGCGTTCGAGCGGGGCGAGGGCATGTATTTGTTCGCCACCGACGGACGCCGATTCCTGGATTTCGGCTCGGGTATCGCGGTGGTTTCGCTGGGCCATGCCCATCCCCGCCTCGTCGCCACGCTGACGGAGCAGGCGGGCAAGCTGTGGCACACCTCCAACCTCTATCATATCCCTGCCCAGGAACGTCTGGCCGCCCGGCTGGTGGCGAACTCTTTCGCCGATTCCGTGTTTTTCTGTAATTCAGGCGCGGAAGCCGTGGAGTGCGGTTTGAAGATTCTACGCCGCTATCACGATGAAACCGGGCATGCGGAACGCTACCGGGTCATTACCTGCACCAACAGCTTCCATGGCCGGACGATGGCGACCCTATCGGCGGCCAAGAACGAAAAGCACATGAAGGGCTTTGCGCCGTTGCCCGACGGGTTCGATCAAGTGCCCCTCGGGAATCTCAACGAGTTGCGCGCGGCTATCACCGAAGAAACGGCGGCTATCTTGATCGAACCGGTGCAAGGCGAGGGCGGCATCTATGTCCCGACCGATGACTACCTGAAGAGGCTGCGGGAGACAGCCGACGAATTCGGCCTATTGCTGATGTTCGATGAAGTGCAAACCGGCGTCGGCCGGACCGGCAAGCTGTTCGCCTACGAGTGGTCGGGCGTCACTCCGGACGTGATGGCTATCGCCAAGGGTCTTGGCGGCGGGTTTCCCATCGGCGCCTGCTTGGCGACGGAAAAGGTCGCCAGCACCATGGCGCCAGGCACCCACGGCTCGACGTTCGGCGGCAATCCGCTGGCAACCGCGGTGGCCGACGTGGTGGTCGACGAGATCCTCAAGCCCGGCTTTCTCGATCACGTTCAAAAGATGGGTGCTTTGCTGGAACGCAGACTCACCGAAATGGCGGCTGCCTACCCCAAAATTCTCGGGGACGTCCGGGGCAAGGGATTGCTTCTCGGTGTTCAATGCATCACGCCGGCCGGCGAACTGGTGGATAAATTGATGGCGAAGGGATTGCTGACCGTTCCCGCCGCAAACAATGTCGTTCGTTTTATTCCGCCGTTGATTGTCGAAGAAAGCCACATCGACGAAGCCATGGCCGCGCTCGAAGCCGTTTGCGGGACCATCAGGGATTGATCGATGACCCGGCATTTCCTCGATCTCGATCAGCTCGATAGCGGAACTCTCCGCGGCATTCTTGACCTCTCGGTCGCGATCAAGAAACGTCCTGCGGCCTACGCGAATGTTCTGGCAGGCCGAACCCTGGCGATGATTTTCGAGAAGGCCTCGACCCGTACCCGTGTCTCCTTCGATGTCGGCATGCGCCAGCTCGGCGGCGGCTCGGTCGAGCTGGGCAGTGGTTCTCATGTCGGCGAACGTGAAACCATGGCAGACACGGCGCGTGTGCTATCGCGTTACGTCGACGCCATCATGATCCGTACCGACGGGCCCGAAAAACTTACCGAGCTTGCCCAGTCGGCCAGTGTGCCGGTGATCAATGGCCTCACCGACCGCTCGCATCCGTGCCAGCTGATGGCGGATATCATGACGTTCGAGGAGCATCGGGGCCCCATCGCCGGACGAACGGTGGCCTGGGTCGGCGATGGCAATAATGTCGCGGCGTCGTGGTTGCACGCTGCCGTCCGGTTCGGGTTCGCGTTGCATATCGCGACCCCGCCGTCGCTTGCGCTCTCTCAGGACCTGCTCGATTGGGCCAAGCGCGAAGGAGGCGATGTCCAAACGACCACCGATGCGAAAGAGGCCGCGGCCAAAGCGGACGCCGTCGTGACCGACACCTGGGTTTCCATGGGAGACGATGACGAGCGGGACCGGCGGCTGAAGTTGCTCGCCCCCTATCAAGTCGACCAAACCTTGATGGACACGGCCGGACCGGAGGCGTTGTTCCTTCATTGCCTGCCCGCCCATCGCGGCGAGGAAGTCACCGCCGAGGTTATGGATGGCCCGCGCTCCGTCGTATGGGACGAAGCCGAAAACCGGCTGCACGCGCAAAAAGGTATCCTGGCCTGGTGTCTCAACGCCACGGAACAGGGATCGTAACGGGCCCGTGGCTTCAACGTCCGCCTTTCCCGATCTTATTCAACCGTTCCGCATCGAAGGCGCCGCCATCATCGGCCGCTTGGTGCGCCTCGGTGAGGCATTTGCCGACACCATTGAACCACACGACTACCCCGCCATCGTCGCCGAGTTGCTGGGCGAGACCGAAGCCTTGTCGGTCGCCCTTGCCGGATCGCTTAAGTACGACGGCATTTTCACCTTGCAGGCGCAAGGCGACGGGCCGGTGGGTATGCTGGTTGCCGATGTCACCAGTGACGGCGCGGTCCGCGCCTACGCGCGTGTCGGCGACGAAAACGCCCCGACATTGTCCGACGGAACGGCAATCGATTCACCAGTTCCCCATTTGATCGGCAACGGACACTTGGCTTTCACGGTCGACCAGGGGCCCGATACGGACCGCTATCAAGGGATAACGCCGCTCGAAGGAGCGACGCTCGCCGATTGCGCCCATCTCTATTTTCGCCAATCGGAACAGCTGGAAACCGCCATCAAGTTGGCTGCCGTGGTGGACGAAACCGGCTCCCACGCCGGTCCGAGGGCGGCGGCTTTCATGATTCAACGTCTGCCCGGCGAAAAGCCCGCCGATATTCCCGACGAAGACGCGGAGGAACGTTGGCGCCGGGCGGTGATCCTGATGAGTTCCCTGAAAACGAGCGAGATGCTCGACCCGGACTTGTCGCCTCGGGATCTCCTCTTCCGGCTCTACCACGAGGACGGCGTGCGCATGTACGACTCGCGGCCGTTGCGGTTCGAGTGCCGGTGTTCGCGCAAAAAAGTCGCCGATGTGCTGAGCAGGTTCGCGCCGGAAAATCTCGCCGACATGAAAACCGACGAAGGCGTTCTCGTCGCCACCTGCGAGTTTTGCCGCGCCGAATACCGTTTCGACGATGACGATCTCGTGACACTCAACGAATTGCGCAAAAAATCGAACTCAACATCCTAAGTCGTTCTCCGACGGGACTTGAAGGCCGCCAGACGGCGTGCGACGATGCGCGCGTGACTTTCCCAGGGAGATTTAAGCGTATGCGCACCAAAAAGTTGGGCGTTCTGGCGTTCGCACTCTTGGTTTTGGCGGCGTGCGAAACACCGGTATCCACCGAAAAACTGCCCGAAATCACTTTCCGGCATCTCGCTCCCCATGAGTTGAAAGTTACCGACATCCAGGTCTCGGTCGATGCAGGTGCCCGCGATACCGCCGGCGCCACCGCCGGCACCTATCCCACGACGCCGGAAGCGGCCCTTAGGCGCTGGGCCGAAGACCGTCTGCGCGCGGTTGGCGGATCGCCCGCAACGGCGCGCCTTTCCATCCATCTGGCAAAAGCGACCCGCGCGGAATTGCCCGTGAAAGAGGGATTCACGTCCCTCTTCCGAAAACAAGTCAACGAACGCTACGACACGGCCGTCGACGCCAGCCTCGAAATCATCGATCAAACGGGCACCAGCCGCGCGGTCGCCCGCGCCAATGCCAGCCGTTTCCTGACCATGCGCGAAGACGAGACCGTCGCCGGTCGGCGTCAAAAACTGTTCGACATGGTCGAAGCGTTGATGAACGAGTTCAATCAGCGGATGGACGAAAACATCGCTCAGTATGTAAAAGGCTGGGTTCGCTAAACCCGGACGTTCGGAACACGCCTCTCACGCGCCGGTCGCTTCCCGAAGTTTCACGAGATCCGCTTTGATGCTTTCAAGGCGGCCGTTTGGGAGAAACGTTGCCATCTCGGCTTCAACGCCGTCGGCAATGTCGACGCCGATTTCGAACAGCGCCAAACCGCGGTCCGTATAGGTGATGACTTGAGCCCGCCGATCGCTCGGGTCGGACTTGGTCACGATATACCCCCGCTGTTTCAGTTCCGAGAGAGTTTTGCTGACGGCTTGTTTGGTGAGCCCCGCCCGCTCGGCGACATCCGATGCCCGCAATCCCTCCGTCGGGATGTGAGCCAGTATCAACAGATGACTGAGATTGATATCGTCGAATCCGGCAGCGGCCAGCCGCGCCAACGCACGGCGGGTAAACTCCCGTGCGAGCAGCACGAACAGCCTGCCTAGGCCGACGTCACGCCGCTGCTGAATGCCACCATCCGACTTTATCGCTGTCATGGGTATTCCCGCCTCATATGGTCAACCATATTGACTAATTAGTCAACTTAGTTTACTATCTCGTCGATAGGGCCCGCAGTCAAGTGACCCGTCTATCGGGAACCAAGGAGAGTCCCCATGATAAAACGCACGCATGATACCAAGCATCTCGGTGACATTCGCCGGGTTATCGAGACCTACGCCACCGGTGCCGACCGCCGCGATATCGATGCGCTCGACACGGCATTTCACGATCACTTTCGGGTCGTTGCGGTTACACCGGATGGCATCCGCAATCTCGATAAGCGCACCTACCTCGATCTTGCACGGGCCGAAAAAATCGGCGGTATCGCCCGTGAACTGGATATCGAGTGGATTACCGCGAACGGTGCCACGGCCCGCGCCGAAGTGCGCCTTAAGGCTCCCGACAAGATTTTCCACGATGACCTGGCGCTCGTCGATGAAGGTCACGGCTGGAAAATCGTCAATAACGTGACCCGGGTGGAGCCGGTGTAAGTCGTCGCCCCACCATGCTCATTTCGGGACGTGCAACGAAGACGTGATTTTCACCTCGCTCCCTCGTATCATTCGGAACAACCCGTTCGCACCAAGAGACGGGCACCCGGGCAAAATACGCCCGCAAGACGATATACCGGGGAGACGGCATGGATATTCGGGGGAAAACCGCCTTCATCACGGGCGCCGCGTCCGGATTGGGACTTGGCATCGCCCGGACCTTCGCCCGTGCCGGCGCGAACATTGCCCTGACCGATATCGAGAGCGGCCCCCTCAGCAAAGCCTATGACGACGTCGGGGTGCTGGGCGTTCGTGCCCTGGCTATCGAAACCGATGTTACGGACGCCGATGCCGTCGCCGCGGCCGTCGAGAGAACCGAGACGGATTTGGGACCGATCGATATCCTGGTCAACAATGCCGGTGTCGAAACATCCGGGGCAGACATTGACGAAACGCCCATGGAAACTGTCGATTGGCTGATCGACGTCAATATCCGGGGCGTTATTCACGGGCTTCAGGCGGCACTTCCACGAATGCGGGAACGGGGAAAAGGTTATGTCGTAAACGTCGCCTCCATCGGCGGCCTGCAAGTCAATCCCGACGTCCAGCTCGGCACTTACTCGATGACCAAATACGCGGTTGTCGCCCTGACGGAAAGTCTGCACGACTCGCTGGCGGCGGACGGCATCACGATTTCCGCCTATTGCCCCGGCGCGATCAATTCGAACATCTGGAACTCGAGCCGCAATCGGCCGGATAAATATGGCGGCGCGGCCCAGGGCACCCAGGATCATCCCTTTTGGCAACTATTGAAGAACCACGGACTGAGTCCGGACGATGCCGGCCGTTTCCTTCTTGCCGCGATGAAAAACGGTCCGCTGTTCATCGTGACGGATGAGCGAATGCGTCACGTATTTGATCGGCGCCACGCCGCCATACTCGACGCCTACGACCGCGCCGAGACAATAAGGAATGAATTGGGATTGGCGCCGATGCCGCCGGCAAATACCGGTGCCGGCAACTAGAACTCGGAGAGCCATCGGGGGACGAGACGATGACCAGCCGCTATGACGAGACCTTTACCGCAGCCCTGAACGATCCCGGCGAATTCTGGGCCAAGGCGGCCGAGGCGATCGATTGGGACACGAGGTGGGACCGGGCCTTGGACGATACCAACCCGCCATTCTATCGCTGGTTCGCCGGCGGCCGGCTCAACACCTGCCACAATGCCCTCGACCGGCACGTCGCCGCCGGACGCGCGGATCAATTGGCACTGATCTACGACAGCCCCGTCACCGATACGGTCCGCAAATTCACCTACCGCGAATTGCGCGACGACGTCGCCGGGCTGGCCGGGGCGTTGCGCGGGCTCGACGTTGAGCCCGGTGACCGCGTTCTGATCTATATGCCGATGGTACCGGAGGCGATCATGGCGATGCTCGCCTGCGCCCGGATCGGCGCGGTACATTCCGTCGTGTTCGGCGGGTTCGCCGCGCGCGAATTGGCAACCCGCATCGACGACGCTAAGCCGAAGGTCATCTTGTCGGCCTCCTGCGGAATCGAGATCGACCGAGTGATTCCCTACAAGCCCCTGCTCGATGAAGCGGTGGACGTCGCATCGTCCAAACCCGATGCCTGCGTCGTGTTGCAGCGTCCCGAACAAACGGCCAAGCTGGTGCCACCCTCAGCAGGCGGACGCGATCACGATTGGCTGGAATTGGTTTCCGCCGCCTTGCCCGCCGACTGCATTCCCGTCGCGGCGACCGATCCGCTTTATATCCTGTACACCTCGGGAACGACCGGGCTGCCGAAGGGGATCGTCCGCGACAATGGCGGCCATGCCGTAGCGCTCAATTGGTCCATGGCCAACGTCTACGGCCTGGAGCCGGGCGACGTTTTCTTTACCGCCTCCGACGTCGGCTGGGTGGTCGGCCATTCCTATATCACCTACGCCCCGCTGATCTATGGCTGCACCACGGTGCTTTTCGAAGGCAAACCCGTCGGCACACCCGACGCCGGGGTTTTCTGGCGGATCATTGCCGATCACGGTGCGAAAGCCATGTTCACCGCCCCCACCGCCTTCCGCGCCATCAAGCGGGAGGACCCGGAGGGGACCCTGATCCGCAAATATGACTTAAGCCGGTTCAAGGCGTTGTTTTTGGCCGGCGAACGGGCCGACCCGGCCACGGTGCAATGGGCGGAGACACACCTCAAGGTGCCGGTGATCGATCATTGGTGGCAAACGGAAACCGGCTGGCCCATTGCCGCCAACTGCGTCGGGCTCGAACAGTTTCCCGTCAAATACGGCTCGGCAACCAAACCCGTCCCGGGCTGGAATCTCCAGGTGCTGGACAGCAAAGGGGATCAGGTCGAGCCCGGTGAGATCGGCGCGCTTGCCGTCAAACTGCCGCTGCCGCCCGGTGCGCTGCCGACCTTGTGGAATGCTGACGAGCGGTTCAAGGAATCCTATCTCACCACCTACCCCGGCTATTATGAAACTGCAGATGCGGGATATATCGATGATGACGGCTATGTCTTCGTTATGACGCGGACCGACGACATCATCAACGTGGCCGGTCACCGGCTATCGACCGGTGCGATCGAGGAGGTTCTCGCCGAACACCCGGATGTCGCGGAATGCGCGGTGATCGGCGCCGCCGATTCGCTCAAAGGGCAAGTTCCGGTGGGCTTCCTGGTCCTCAAAGTCGGCGCCGAAAAGCCCTCATCCGAGATATCGACGGACGTCGTTCAGATGGTCCGCGAGCGCATCGGGCCGGTGGTCAGTTTCAAGACCGCCCTGGTGGTCAAACGATTGCCGAAAACCCGCTCAGGAAAGGTCTTGCGCGGCACCATGCGCGCCATCGCCGACGGTCAGGCCGTCCGAGTTCCCGCGACCATCGACGATCCCATTATCCTCGACGAGATCTCCGATACGCTGCGCGGCGCAGGCTACGGCGCCCCCTAATCCCGGTGGGATTTGCCCCAGAATCTTGACCGGCGTATCATCGCCGGAACGGCAACCACCGCCGTAGAGGCTCATATGGGAAACACCGACGATCTGGCGCCGCCGCCAAAACTCACGCTGGAACAGTACGAAAAGATCCAGCCGACGGCGACGCTGACCCTCGACGGTAAGCAACTCACTTTTTCGACGCCCAATTGGCAAACCATGTGGCGAGCCGAGACCCTGCTGACCAAAGAGCCCATAACCATCGAGTGGCTGAAACGGATCCAAGCGGACGACGTGCTGTTCGATATCGGTGCCAATGTCGGTGTCTACACGGTCGTGGCAGCCGTCTTGCGCGGCGCGCGCGTTTTCGCCTTCGAGCCCGAGGGCCAAAACTTCGCGCTCCTGTGCCGCAACATCGCGCTCAACAACATCAATGATCTGGTGGTGCCCTTCCCCCTCGCCGTTTCGTCCTGCGGCCGGTTGGACGTTCTCAATCTGTCGGAGTTCAACACCGGCGGCGGATCGTGCCATTCCTTCGGCGCGGAAGTGGGTTTCGACCTGCAGCCGCGGGCCGCCGCCTTCAAGCAAGGAGCCTATTCCATTTCCATCGACGACATGGTGGCGACGGGGTCGCTTCCCCTGCCCAACTATCTCAAGATCGACGTCGACGGGATCGAGCACAAGGTGATCGCCGGGGCGCGGAGGACGCTCACCAATCCGGAAGTGAAAAGCGTCATCATTGAATTGAATACCAATCTCGATGAACACAACGCCGTTTTCGCGGCGGTTACCGACCTCGGTTTCAGCTTCGACGAAGACCAGGTTGCGCGGGCCAAGCGCACCGAAGGGCCTTTCCAGGGTACGGCGGAAGTGGTCTTCGACCGGATTTAAGCCCAAGCCTAAATGAGGCCAAAATTAAGCGTTCTCGCACCAGGCCGTCAGACGGCGGAGAAAATCCGTACAGGCATCGAGCTGCGCAATTTCCAGAAATTCATCCGCTTTGTGTGCCTGACGGATGGACCCAGGGCCGATGATCACCGCCGGAATACCCGCGTCGGCAAACAGCCCCGCCTCGGCCCCGAACGCGACGGAACCCAATTCGTTGCTACCGGTGAGGTGATAGGCAAGCTTTGCCGCCGCCGAGGTCTCATCTTTCTCCAACGCCGGGATGCCGCGCTGGAATTCCGTCACGACTTTTGCTTCCGGCGCGATGGCCCGCATCTCCGGGAGCACGTCGTTGCCGGCGAATTCGTCGAGGGAGGCGCGCAGTTCTTCGCCGGTGCCGCTGACCGCGGCCCGCACGCCCCAGGTGAAGCTGCATTTGCCGGCAAGAATGTTCGCCGCCGTGCCGCCGTCAATGGTACCGACATTGGCGGTTACATGCGGCGGGTCGAACTCCGTTTCGATGGGAGACGGATTGGCTTTGAACGCGGCGACCTTATCGTTGAAATAGCTGATCAGACGCACGGCGGCGTCGATGGCGCTAACCCCTTCCCCAGGCTGCGAGGAATGCGCCGGGCGCCCCGTCACCGTTGTCTGATAAACGCCGACGCCGCGGTGGGCGCCGACCGCCTTCATGTCCGTCGGTTCGCCGACGATCACCGCGTGGCAGGGCGGCAACGAGCCCGTAATGGTTTCGATCAGGCGCGGCGCGCCTAAGCACCCGACCTCTTCGTCATACGAGAACGCGAGGTGCAACGGCCGCTTCAGCCCCGCCGCCTGGAACTCCGGCACCAGCGCCAGGACGGCGGCGATGAAACCCTTCATGTCACAAGTGCCCCGGCCATAGAACCGGCCGTCGCGTTCATCCAGGGTGAAGGGATCCGTCGTCCAATCCTGGCCGTCCACCGGCACCACATCCGTGTGACCCGACAAGACAACCCCGCCCGGTCCGTCGGGGCCGATCGTCGCCAGCAGGTTGGCCTTGTCGCCCTCGTCGCTCATCACCCGGCGGGAGGCAATGCCGAAGTCCTCGAGATAAGCCGCGATGAAATCGATCAAGCCGAGATTGGAGTTTCGCGACACCGTGTCGAAACCCACAAGGTGGGCCAGCATGTCCTTGGCCGTCCCAGCTTCGGCCATTTTCTAGGCCTTCCAGAAGGTGCGGGTGAACAAGACCATGACGGTGAACAGCTCCAGCCGGCCAAGCAACATGCCCGCCGACAAGATCCATTTGGCCGCGTCCGGCAGCGCTGAATAATTACCCTCCGGTCCGATAACCGGCCCGAGGCCCGGCCCGACGTTGGCGATGGCCGAGGCCGCGCCGGAAACGCTGGTGATGAAATCCAGCCCCATGAACGACAACGCCACCGCGAGGCCCGTAAACGTCACGCCGAAAATGAAAAAGAAGGACAGGACGGAGTTGATAACCTCGTCCGGGATCGGCTGACGATTGTAGTACGGTACGAACACGCCATGCGGCTGCACGAGGTGCCGGAATTGGCTGCGGGCCGCCGAATACAGAACCTGAAAACGGAAAATCTTGATGCCACAGGTGGTCGAGCCCGCACACCCGCCGATAAACATGATGAAAAAGAAGATGGGGACGGCAAAGGCGCCCCAGGTATCGTATCCCGCCGTGGCGTAGCCGGTCCCGGTCATGATGGAAACGACATTGAACGCCGACAGTCTCAGCGCGTCGTGGGGATGCATGGCCCCGTCGATCCACAAGAAGCCCGCCACCACCACGATGACCAGGCACAGGACGGTCAGGAACCATTGTACTTGCGAATCCCGGAACAGCGCCATCGGGTTGCCCTGGATCGCACCCAAATAGAGCACGAAAGGCAAACCTCCGATGACCATGCCCAGGGTTACGATATAGTCGACCGCCGCCGAGTTGAAATAACCGATAGATGCGTCACGTGTCGAATAGCCGCCGGTCGCGATCGTGGTCATGGCATGGGCAACGGCGTCGAAACCGGAAAGGCCGGCAATCCACAAGGCGCCGGCCCAGATGAAGGTCAGGCACAGATAAATGATACCGATCCACGCCGCCACTTGTGCCGCGCGGGGCAGGGCCTTTTCCGACTGATCGGAACTTTCCATCCGGAACAATTGCATCCCGCCGACCCGCAGCATGGGCATGATGGCGATCGCCATGACGATGATGCCGATGCCGCCCAGCCACTGCAGCAAGGCCCGCCACAATAGGAGGCCCGGCGGGACCGAACCAAGGCCGGTGATCACCGTCGAACCGGTCGTGGTGATACCGGACATGGCCTCGAAAAAGGCATCGGTATAGGAAAGATCCAATTGCGAGAATGAAAACGGCAAGGCAGCGAACGCCGTCAACGCGATCCACGCCAAGGTCGTCATGACGAACGCTTGGCGTACATTCAGACGCGTGCGGCGCGTTCGGCTGGTCAGCGCCAGCGATACCCCGATAAACAGGGTAACGCCCGCCGCCAGGGTAAACACCTGCCAATCGGGATTGCCCGCCGACGCGTCAACGGCAGCCGGTATCAGCATAACGATGGCGAGCGTGCTCAACAGCAGCCCGATAACCAGGAGTATGGGACGGAAATCGATCACGGCGGCCGGCTGGATGCCTCCCGAGGGCTCCCCGTTAAACCAAAAGATACCAATGCGGCGAACGCCGCAAAACTACAGGCGCGGCGGTTACCGCAAAGTTACGATAGTGGAAACCGCCACGTGCAGATGAAACACCCAATTTCGGATTGGATCAAGCGGCGGCATGGCACGCCGCCGATTCACAGGGCCTATTGCGGCATCTTGCTGCCGGGGTTTCCGATCATGGCAAGGAATTCACGCCGCGTTGCGATATCGTCACGGAACACGCCAAGCATCCGGCTGGTCACCAGACTGACCCCCGGCTTGTCGATGCCCCGGGTCGTCATGCATTCGTGATAAGCTTCGATGACCACGGCGACACCTTTCGGCTGCAGCACGCTTTCCATGGTGTTAGCGACTTGAGCCGTCATCTTTTCCTGAATTTGGAGCCGCCGGGCGAAGACCTCGACAAGCCGCGCCATCTTGGAAATACCGACGACCCGTCTGTCGGGAATGTAACCGACATGCGCCGTACCGATCATCGGCGCCATGTGATGTTCGCAGTGGGAAGCAAACGGAATGTCCTTGAGGATGATCATCTCATCGTAACCTTCGGTCTCGTCGAAGGTCCGGCCCAAGAGCTCATCGGCATCCTGATTGTAGCCGTCGAAATATTCCTCATAGGCCCGCACCACCCGATCCGGGGTCCCCAACAGGCCCTGGCGTGTCGGATCGTCACCGGCCCATCGGATCAACGTACGGACGGCCTCTTCCGCCTCCTCCCGCGTCGGGCGGGCGCCGGTGGCAGATTCATTCTCCTTGGGTGCGTTTTTCTTTTCCAAATTCACTCTATACCTTCCCGGGTCTCCTCGACCTTTCCCGGCCTTTGCGGCCCCGTTTCGGGTTCGCCAGATCGCGATTTCGGCGGAAATCCGTGGTTTCCCCCCGTTCCGCCGTCAATTTAGACGACCAAACCCGGGATGAAAACACCAATACCCCTGTGGCTATTGACCTTAGAAATATATGGGAACAGGTCGGCCGGAAACCTACCGCCGCGCCCGAGCCCACACGGGCCTCTGGGCGCCTTAGTTTACCGCCGCCGTATGGTACGGAGAATCGAGTGAAAAGGCCGGCACCGAAACGTCGAAGGTCGAACCGGTCTCGCTGACCATCAAATAGGAACCGACCATGAAACCCGACGGCGTCGAAAGCGGTGCGCCGGATGTGTATTCGAAGCTGTCCCCCGGCTCCAGAACCGGCTGTTCCCCGACGACGCCCTCACCGCGAACTTCCTGCACGTGACCGTTGGAATCGGTGATATGCCAACGCCGCCGCAACAACTGAACGGTATCACCGCTATTGTTCTCGATGGTGATGTGATACGCCCAGACGAAGTGAAATTCTTCCGGGTTTGACTCTTCGTCCAAATAAGAGGGCTCCACCGTAATCGTGATGGACTTGGTTGTTTGTTGGTACATGTCTGTTCGGAGTGTTCTCGAATAACGCGGCGTGTTATCGGCAACACGTCTTACGCGGATTGGTTTTACAACCTCGGATGTTGGCCGCTCCCGGCGTTGATTTCAATAAATATTAGCATGTGCCGAAGGGTGAGAACAGCGTTTCCCGCACGGCACGTCTTCCACTGGATGGAATATTTGGACTGAGAAAAACCAAAAAAAACAAATGGTTCTCCGAACATGCCGGCGGGCGGCTCGACCGCACGCGTGCGAACCACCCTGCCGGATACCCGTCCTATCGGCACACGGGTGGCCCCGCGCCTGTTCTACATGATTTACAGTTTTGACGTGTGTCCGATGATAATTTCCACTCGCCGGTTGCGATGTTCGCGTGTGCCGTCGGGCGTCGAGATAAGCGGGCGCCGCTCGCCGAACGCGGTCACGGAGATCGCCTCGCCCGGAACGCCCCTGGCCACCAACGCCGCGCGGACGGCCTCGGCCCGCTTGCGCGACAGGGCTTCGTTGTACCAGACGGGTCCGGCCCGGTCCGCGTGTCCGGCGAGGATGACAGAAACATCGGCCCCATCCTTGGCGGCCTCGGCGACACGCGCGATGGCATCTTCCTCGCCGCGAAGGACGTCCGTGCTGTTGAAATCGAATAGTACCGTGAATGCCGAGACGGCCGGCGGTGTCATGGTCACACCCGTTTGACTGGCCGGCGTCACGGTCGGTTGAATCTCCACCGACTTTGACGGCACCGCACCGAAAGGCACAACAACTTCCGCCTCCACGGTGTTCAACGCCGCATAAAAATCGTCGCGGCAGCGGGCAATGTCGTCTTGCTGCCAGTTCTCTTCTTGCTGTTCCACCCAGCAATCGAACCGCACGATCGCCTGCGCCGTCTTGGCGGGCAGGAACTTAGCGCCTCCGCCTTTCAACACACTAATCAGACGGGCGCGGCCGTCGGCAAGGCGGTGCCGTTCCTTTGCCGGCACGCGCCAATCCTCGAGCGGTTCTGGCATGATTTCCTGGCCTGCCGCCGCAGCCTCCGCTTTGCGGCCGAAATGGGCCGCGTCGGGCCAGTCATACATGAGCTTGGCCTCGCGCACCGCGAACTCCTTGTAGCCCTCGGTCAGGGCCTTGGCGAAAGGGTCGGCGGGCGCTTCGATGGCGCCGATACTGTCATAGTCGTAGACCGTGCCACAGGCGCCGAGCATGACCGCGACACCCGCCGCGGCGGCGGCGGTAGAAAGGGATTTAGGCATGGGAACTTCCTCCACATCGGGTTTTGGCCGGTTTCTTATGGAGCGGAGAAAATCCCAGGCCACTGTGTCGGCGCGGTGGCCAACTATGGCGAAGTCGGGGCGATTGAAAGGTGATTTTGCGCCACGCTGACGTGGCTTGGCGGGCTGCTTGAAACTAGGCGGTTACGGGCGCCCATTCCACATCGGATGGATGAAGGGGGACCCCGGTTCCTTCACGCTCCGCCGCCGGCAACACATCGAGACTGGGCCACAATCCCGATTGCAGACAATCGGCATAGCCCTCCGGCAAGCCCCGGCGGCGCATTTTCTCCGCCGCCGCGGCGGCGTCATACGCCAAGGTTCTGTGGATAAACCGCAAGGCCCCATCCTGCCCCGCCTCGATGAGCGAATACCAGACACGCGGCGTGCCGTCATTGGCCGGCATGCCGATCACGCCGGCATTGTGCCAAACCTGCCCGCGGACAACTTGCGTGAAGGGCAACCCGCAATGTCCCGCCAGAACACCGTCCGCGCCGGTCAGGGCAATCTCGTTTGCTTTTTCCGCCTCATCGGTCGAACCGAAGACGAATGTCGACATACCGCTCGCCGCGCCGTGCACAACGGAAAAACGCGCACCGCCGAGCCTCAACTCGATCCGGCGCGGCAGCGACGCCATCCAGAGGCGATCATCGGCACCGATTTCGGAAACGCAGAAGCTGTACCATTGTTGCGACAAGAGATCGCAAGCGGTGCCGTCTTCGAAGCCGCAGCCGCAATCCGCCGCGCCCATGGCCAAATTTTCCTCGCAGTTGCCCATCAGCACGGGCACGCCGCGCCCGCGCAACAGGTCGACGGTGGCGGCGGGATCGGCACAATAGGCAACCGTGTCGCCGGTACAGATCATACGGCCGGACGGAATGCCCAAGCGATCGGCTTCGTCGAATAAGGCGCGGGTCGCTTCAAGATTGCCGTAGGGCCCGCCGAACACGAGCACCGGCAACTCGACATCGCCAAGATCGAGACTTTCGAGCAGGTCGTCTTGGAGACCGGCATCCATCACAATCACTCCGCCACGGAGCAGGAGCCGCCACCGAGCACGCAGAACTTGGCGCAATGGGGATGGTTGAGCTTTACCGCGCCCGAGGCCTCGGCCAACGTCTCGCCCATGTCGAACTGCGTGTCATACGGCAACAACGTGCAGGCCACCACGACGGGCGCCTCGGCGCCCTTGCGCTTTACCACCATACGCGAGGTAGCACACATCATGTGATCGGGATGAACGCCGAGAATGTCCCAGCACGCGGTCGTGATCTCCGGCACGTCGGCCAGTTCGTCCATTTCGGGGAACAGAACCAGGGCCAGGGGATCATCTGTATCGATGTCGACGCCCAGTCGGTCGAGCAGGTCCGCATACGCGTGCCGTTCATCGGTCTCGTCTTCACCCCACAAAGTCCGTCCCGCGATGGCCAGATTGAAGCCGTTAGCGGCGAGCCAGGTAACGCCATCAATCATCGGCTGCCAGCTATTGGGACCGCGCAGCTCTTCGTGATGTTCCCGGCTGTGATGATCGATGGACACCCTGAGCGCCAGCCGGTCGCCGTACTTTTCCTTGAGCGCCAGCAAGCCGGCACGTTTGTGATGCATCGGTTTCATGGCATTGGTCAACACGAGGGCGCGGAAGCCGCGCGCCAGGGTCGATTCGAGAATGTCCATGAAGTGCGGGTTCATGAAAGGCTCGCCCCCGGTGAAACCGATCTCTTCGGTGGGCCAATCGCCGGCAGCGATCTCGTCGAGATAGGCCCGCACCTCCGGCTCAGTGATATAGGATAGCCGGTCATTGGTCGGGCTCGACTCGATATAACAACCGACGCAAGTGAGGTTGCACAGCGTACCCGTGTTGATCCACAGGGTGGACAGCCGGGTCAATGCCACCGAAGCGCGGGTTTCGCCCTTGGCGGTCACGTCCGGATCGCGGAACTTAGTGGGATCCAGGGTCGGCGTGGAATTCGGAAGGGAATCGGGCATTGGGGTCCTTCAGTCGGGCGGGGTCATCCTTCCCAGGTCTATCGGCAGGCCCACACACATCCAAGTCACATATCCGTTAGGTCGCAACGCTTACCGCGCCCTTTGCCCCTATTCTCCACCACTTCTTGCGCGGAACCAAGGGATGGCGTAAGACTCCGCTCCGGCGCCGGAAAGGCGCCCATCGGGCGGGTGTAGTTCAATGGTAGAACGAAAGCTTCCCAAGCTTTAGACGAGGGTTCGATTCCCTTCACCCGCTCCAAATTCAGCCGCAATATCGAACGGCGTCACAGGGACATCAGCAAAGATCATGGCATCTGAAACAACCGGTAGCGAACCCGGAATCGAAATCGACGCCCAGCGTATGGTCGACGGCATGTTCGAGATGTTCGACGAGTTGGGCGATCTCGCCCTCAACCGGGTGGTGCGGCTGACCCGCAACCTCGAGGGTGGCTTCAACCCGACCCTGATCACGCCGGACAACGTCAACCGGTTCAAGATCACCTGGTTCACCGCCCTCGGCGAATTGATGTTCCGGGAGATGACCGGCGACAACGTCCCCGGCGCGATGGAACTGTTCTTGGACGAGGTGCGCTATCAGGCCGACCAACGCGACGAGACCGATTTCCTCGACGACATCATCGCCGAGATCCGCAGCGCCATCGACGCCGACCGAGCTTATGCCTCGGAAGGCATTTTCAATCAGCCGTCAGGAAACGGAAACGGCAGCAGCAAGAATGCCGGGCTTGGCCCGGTGCTCGCCCGCACGCTCGCCGACGAGGCGTTCTCGGCGAACACCTCGCTTTCGCCCATCTATGGCGATGTCCGCCAAACCGTCGAGGACGAGTTCATCAACGCCTATGGCCATGCCACCATCTCCTGCAGCAAGTTCGTGGTCATGGCCGATCCGTCTTAGCTGAATAAAACGTTCCGCACGGCGATCCACGCCATCGCCACCCCGATCACCAGGAACAAGGCCGCGATGGACCGCACCATAGTGCGCTGATCGACCCGGCCCTGGAGCCAGGGCCCGATCTGTCCGCCGATGAGCACACCGGGCACGGTGTAGACAACAGCATTCCACGGCACGGCACTGATGCCGCCGCCGGCCACCAACGCCGACACCTGCGCAAAGGACGCTGCCGCCAGAACGACCATGGCGATGAACACCGACGTCGGCGCCGCCACCGCCACCGGAACGTGATTGCGCGTCACCAGTTGCGGCATCACCACCTCACCGATACCCACCCCCAGCAAGCCCGTCAGGAATGCCCCGATGCCGGTGGCCACGGCGCCCTTGCCCTGGCGCGGCGCCCGATAACGATAGACGGTTCCGTTGCGCGCCGTGATCTGACGCGCATCGCCGTTGCGCACCGAAAGATCATCAATAGGCCCGGTTTGCGCGGGCGCGGCGCTCCGGCGTAACAGTTCGGCGCACAACACGAACATCAACAAGGCATAGGCACCGCGCAATTCGTTGCCATGGCCGGTCAGGGCGGAGAGAAGAATGCCGCCAACAATGGCGACGGGCACGCCGACCCAGATGAACGGCCAGGCACTGCGGAAATCGATGAGACCCTTACGCAGATAACCGGTAAACCCCGACAAAAAGCCGAAGGTCCCCGTTACCAGCGATACGCCGATAGCCGCGGCGACGGTCGGAAAGGGATACTCCGGCCCAAGAAGCGGAAAAACGATCAGAAAGATGGGCGTAAACAGCGCCGCGCCGCCGATCCCGGACAAGGTGGCCAAGGTCGCCACGCAAATGGAAACCGGGAACATGAACCAATAAATCGACCAGCTCATCTCCCCCGCAGCAGCGGCCATCATGCAAACGCGCCCTTCCCCTGTTCTCAAGGACGCATTGGTTGACGTCCTTCAAATATTGCGGACTTTATCCGCCCAACATTATCCATCTGGCGAACAGGGTGCAAACCTAGCGCCGGTATGACATATGTTAAGGCGCGTCATCCAAATGTATGGTGATTAGAAACCACATTGGTTGTATGTTTGGGGTTGTATGTTTGGGTTTCATCACCCCCATTTTTCGCCGGGAGCTTCCTCATGAGATTCGTCTCGACTGCCGTTCTCGCCAGCGCCCTTGCTATCGGCATAGTCAGCTTCAACGTGCAGCAATCCGCCGCCCAGGAAATGATGTCGTCGAAGCTCCCCGAGGGTCTCTACGTCAGCGGCGGTGTCGGCGCGTCCTTTCCGCGCGATGCGGATTTGTCTAACTCGGCCGGCAGCGTCACGGTGGAGATGGATCCAGGCTACGGCGTCGGCTTCGCCCTCGGCAACGCCTATGACAACAATTGGCGGACGGAACTCGAGCTGGGCTATCGCAGCAGCGATGTCGACAATGTTTCGGGAACGTCCGTCTCCGGCGATGTCGATGCCCTCAGTCTGATGGTCAATGCGCTGCACGATTTTCCCACGGAAAGCGCCTGGACGCCCTATCTCGGCCTCGGTGTCGGCGGCGTGCGCATCAGCGGCACGTTCAACGCGACCACCAGCCTGGGTTCCGCCACTATCAAGGATACCGACACGACGCTTGCCTATCAGGGGTTGGCGGGCATCAGCTACCGGATCGACGACCGATTGAGCTTCTATACCGACTACCGCTATTTCGCGGCTGTGGATCCGGATTTTAAGGAAGACGGCGTGAGCGCCGACGGCGAATATGCCGAGCACCGCATCATGGTAGGCCTGCGCTGGTCCTTCGGCGCACCGAAGAAAATGGCCGCCCCCATGACCCAACCCGTTGCCGCACAGGTGCAGCAACCGGCGCCGCCGCCGACACCTGCGCCACAGCCGCAACCGGCGCCCGCCGCCGCGGCGCCCGCCCCGGCCCCCGACGTGCCGCGCACCTATCTCGTCTTCTTCGATTGGGACCGCGCCGACCTCCGGCCCGATGCCCTCGCCATTCTAGGAGACGTCGTCGCCAATTATCCAAAGGCATCGGTTGTCCGCATCGACGCCACCGGACACGCCGACCGGTCGGGTCCCGATCGTTACAACATGGGCCTGTCGCAACGGCGCGCCCAGGCGGTAACGGCGGCGCTGATCCGGCAAGGCATCCCCGTTGCCGATATCCGCGTCGATTGGAAGGGGGAACGCGAGCCCTTGGTGCAAACGCCCGATGGCGTGCGCGAACCGCAGAATCGCCGCGTCGAGATCGTCTTCCGCTAAGCGACCTGTCAATTACCGAAAATCAAAGGGCGGGTCCAAGACCCGCCCTTTTTGGTATTCGATCGTCTGGAGGAGTATTGCAATAAATCTATTGGCGAACCGGTTCCTCGCGGGCCGCGACCGTGCGATTGTCGCCGTCCTCGGCAACCAATGTGCAGGTCGACAGGCCGGCCGCCGGCAAGCAGCGGAACCGGGCGCGGTAATCGGCGATGGAGACCGAGCCCCCGTTGAGCGCGGCGAACGCATCGCGGTTGCGGCTACAGAAACCGGCAACGTCGCGCAGGCTGCGCCGCGAGGCTTCGTTGGCAACGCGAGTGATGAATGAATCCAGCCGCCGTGTGGCGTTGCGGCCATGCACGGCGCGGAACATGGAGCGCAGGGTGCGCCCACCCGCCACCAACGTCTGCTGATAGCGCGTCACGAACGTGTTGTAGGACGCCCGCGCATTGCAACTCAGCGCTGCCACCATCAATTCGGTTTGCATGAGACGAAGTTCCAGGGCAGCCCGTTCGGCGGGACCCAGCAGAGGGGACTCGGCGGAAGCCTTCGATACGGGAAGCGCGGCCGCGGCAACCAAGGCCGCGCCGAAAACCAAACCTAGCCGTGAACGCCGAGACAATCCGGCCATCACGTTCCTGAACCCCTTTGAGTTTGGCGGCACCCCCTATCGGGCATGCCTCTCTTGATAGAGATGATCTCATTTTTGCCATATTTCAACAAGGGGTCCTGAACCCATTCGGGCTCAAATTTCCGCGCGCAAAAAACCCCGGAAACGCGGATTTCCGGGGTTTTTCAAAAAAAGCCTGTGGAAAAAGGTTAACGGAACCGCCTCCCTAGAACTCCACCACGGAGCGGATGCTCTCACCCTCATGCATGAGGTGGAAGGCATCGTTGATCTCCTCCAGGGGCATGGTGTGGGTGATCAGGTCGTCGATATTGATCTTCCCGTCCATATACCAATCCACGATCTTGGGCACGTCGGTGCGGCCCTTGGCGCCGCCGAAGGCCGTGCCTTTCCACACCCGGCCGGTCACCAGCTGGAACGGGCGGGTCGCAATTTCCTGCCCCGCGCCGGCGACCCCGATGATGACGCTTTCGCCCCAGCCCCGGTGGCAGCATTCCAGTGCCTGGCGCATAGTGGTGACGTTGCCGATGGCCTCGAACGAATAGTCGGCGCCGCCGTCGGTGATGTCGATGATTTCCGCCACCACGTCTTCACTCTTCGACGCATTGACGAAATGGGTCATGCCGAATTTCTCGGCCAAGGGAGCCTTGGTCGGGTTGAGGTCAACGCCGACGATCTTGTCGGCCCCCACCATGCGCGCGCCCTGAATGACGTTGAGGCCGATGCCGCCAAGGCCGAACACCACGACGTTGGCCCCCGCCTCCACCTTGGCGGTGTTGATCACCGCGCCAATTCCGGTGGTGACGCCGCAGCCGATGTAGCAGATCTTGTCGAAAGGTGCGTCCTTGCGCACCTTGGCGACGGCGATCTCGGGCAGCACCGTGTAATTGGAGAAGGTCGAGGTGCCCATATAATGATGGATCATCTCGCCGCCGGAGGAGAAACGCGACGAGCCGTCGGGCATCAGCCCCTGGCCCTGGGTGGAGCGGATGGCCGTGCACAGGTTGGTCTTGCCCGAGGTGCAGGATTTGCATTCGCGGCATTCCGGCGTGTAGAGCGGGATCACGTGGTCGCCCTTCGCCACATGTTTGACGCCGGGGCCGACATCGACCACCACGCCCGCGCCTTCATGGCCAAGGATGGCGGGGAACAGACCTTCCGGGTCGGCGCCCGAGAGCGTGAAGGCATCGGTGTGGCAAATACCGGTGGCTTTCACCTCGACCAGCACTTCGCCTTCGCGCGGGCCTTCCAGTTGAACGGTTTCGATGGTCAGCGGATCGCCCGCCTTGCGGGCGATGGCGGCACGGGTTTCCATAGGCGGACACTCCCTGGACTGATTACGTTTGTTGGGAACGTTCGTACGGGACCGTGCGCGGAGGGTCAAGTAAACGCGGCGCGAAAGGGTGGGATGATTGCGGCGCTCTTTGCAAGATTACTAGATAAAATATAAGATAATTTTTCGCGAAAGTAGCAACTTTCCCGAGTTTCCCACGGAAGACGAACTGAAAAGCTACGGCTATGAGTGACACTAGAGATTTTGTCTCACAATACCGTCAGGTTTGGGGGAAATATGATCAGTTTAGGCAGCGCATTGCTGCGTTAATTGAGGAACTACTTCTAGCAAACCAAATCAGATATCAAATCGTCGAGTCACGTACAAAAACTATCGATAGCTTTGCTGAGAAAATAAGTCGCCCTAACAAAAGTTACAGCGACCCGTTGAATGAGATTACCGATATCTCAGGGGTTCGTGTTCTCGTTTATTACAACGACGATGTTGAACGAGTTGGAGAAATTCTCACCAGCGAATTCCAGGTTATTGAAAAAGAACTTTCTCACCAACCGCATCAATTGGAAGCAGATCGATTTGGATACATTTCTGCACACTATATTGTGAAGCTGAGCAAGAACCGCACATGTTTGAACGAATGGAATGCATACGCAGATTTACACGCAGAAGTTCAGATACGAACAGTACTTCAACATGCTTGGGCTGCCATTTCCCACGCCCTTCAATACAAACGCGAGTCCGACGTACCGCCGCAACTACAACGGCAACTTTTTCGCATGGCAGGATTACTCGAACTTGCTGATGAAGAGTTCATTAAAATTCGCGACTCTCATATGGCCATTGTAGACGATACTCGATTAGCCTTGCGACGCGGGGAGAAAGAGATACTTATAAGCCCCACTTCCATCATCGAGTTTATTTCAACCTCGAAACGGCTCAAAGAACTGGGAACATTCGCTGAAAGTTGTGGTTTCTCATATGATGAAGACGATGAAGACGATATTGACGAATTCGTCGGAGAAATTGAACGTTATACCTCGAAAATTGGTATACATACTATTGGTGAACTAGAGAAAATTTTGGATTCAGATTTCTCCGATTACCTCCGACAACTAGTGATTGAAGACGTTGATCCTTCAGGTAGGTGGATTATTTCATCGGATTTTCTTCTCCTTCTGCTTTTAGTAAGAGCAGGAATTGAGAAGTTCAGTGTGGAAATGCTCGTCAACGAAGAAGATTGGAGTAGGGAGATCGCTGAGAGAGTCATTGATACTGCAAAGAGCGATGCAGGCATATAAGCTTCCGCTGTCTCTTTCTTCGTTTTCACCACTCATCCGCCCTCTATTAATTCTCCAAAGCCCGCCGCGAATCCCCCGGCGCTTCGTTGCGTTCGTCCATGCCGTAATCGCGCAAAATGCCCGCGACGCGGAGACGGTAGTCGGCGAACAATTGGTTGCGGCCTTTCTCCTGCGCCGCGCGGTGGTTGGCGCGGCCGCGCCAGGCGGTAATGGAATCCTCGTCGCGCCAGATGGAGAGCGACAGCATCTTGCCCGGCTCGGTCAGGCTTTCGAAGCGTTCGATGGAAATAAAACCATCCATCTTTTCGAGATCGGCGCGCAACGCGGCGGCAAGGTTCAGGTATTCGTCGCGGCACCCATCGGCGGGCCAGACCTCGAAGATCACGGCGATCATGGATCGG
Organism: uncultured Rhodospirillales bacterium; assembly: GCA_913055735.1. GTDB lineage: Bacteria > Pseudomonadota > Alphaproteobacteria > Rhodospirillales > UBA2165 > CAJXKD01. The sequence continues at coordinate 1,985,827 of CAJXKD010000001.1, read as the reverse complement.
CTCCTTAGTGCCAGAGGGTGATGACGGCGCCCATGCCGAACAGGGCCCAGATCAAGGGTGAGGTCAGGAATCCGATGGCGGCGAGCACCAGCCCAATGATACCGAGGGCCACCTGCCCCTTGAAGATGGCGATGATCCCCATGAGGGCGCCGAGCGGCACGAACACGATGCCCCAGAAGAAAATGCCAAGCACACCGCAGATGATGGAGCCGAGACCCGTGCCGCTGCCGATCTTGCGGTCCCGGTAGATCACCGAGGCGGGGCCGCTATTTTCCATGTCGCTCATTCGCTATTCTCCGACCACGTTCGTGCTGATATGTACCACATCGCCAAAGCGCGAGTCGTCCCCATTGGCGGCCACCGCCCACAGGTTGAAGGTGACGGGAGCGGAGACGCCGTCCGGCGCGCGCCAAAACACGGTCCAACGGGCATCATTCGGAACCGGCAAGGCTGAGCCGACCTTGGTGCTACGGGCAAGTGCGCCTTGAACCTCGACACTTTCCTGGATCGCCTTGACTTCGAACGTGCCCGCGGGCGCGTCGCCCGATTTGGCGGAGAGAAAAAAACCCGCGCGCCGCATCTCCTCGATGAGGTTCAGATCTTCCGGACGGGGACGCAGGGTGATTATGAGTTGATATAACTTGCCTGCGGCGATGCGCGGCGGGATACCGGCAAGGCGGAGAACCGGCGAGGACGCCACCGCGGCGCTGTCGAAATGACAACGGATGCAGCCGCCATCCGCCTCCACTGTCCAGGGCGGTCCGTCGGAGAAGGCCCGCGCCGTCCCAGGAACCAGAGCAGCAAAAAACATGACCGGCGCTGGAATCAGCGTTGCGAGGAGAGCGAAAAACGCCGCGCCGAACTTCACGGGGCGACGACAGCGCGACCGATGGTGCCCGCGTCGGTGCCGAACCAAACGCTGCCCGCGTGATAATGCATGTGGCGTACGCTGCCGGCACCGGATGGGATAGCGGTAACGGAGAAAACTTTATCCTCCGCCGGATCAAAGCCGATGAACAGATTGGGCGACGGGCCGGTTTCAACCAGCCAGATGCGGCCATGATCGTCCACCGCCATGCCGTAGGGCCGCGACCCGCTGCCCGACGGCAGCGCCCATTCGTGGAACGCGCCGGATTTGGGATCGAAACGGCCGAGATAGCCACGCCGGTAATCGACGTAGTAGACGCGCCCGTCGTTCGCGACCGCGATACGGCGGGGACGCGCGCCATCGGCGACCTCGTATTCGGTCAGTTCAAGTGTCTCGGGGTTTACGGACGCGATCTTGTCGGTACCGACCAGCGCGATCCATGGCGTACCGTCGGGGGCCATGGCGATGCCGTAGGGCCGGGCGCGCGAGGTTGGCACGTCTATCACCTCGAAATCGCGGGTGGCAACGGTAAGCCGGCCCACCTTGTTGCTGCCCTGGGCGGTGAACCATATATGGCTTTCATCGGCGTCGAACACCAGCGTATGAGGATCGCGCACGCCCGCATCCTCCGTGACGATTTTATCGATCGCGCCGGTCTTGGGATCGAAGCGGCCGATATAGCCGCTCAAATTTCCGGTGTACCAGACGATGCCGTTCTTCCCGACGATGAGATTGTGCGGCCCGGAACGGTCGTTCAGGTTTGTTTGCGTAAACGTACCGGTCGCGGGATCGAGGCGGGCAAGATAGTGATTTTGCTGGCCGACGAACCACACGTCGCTCCCACCGGTGGCGAAGGGATCACGCGGACGGCCATCGTAGGGCACGCGCCACTCGTTGATTTCGACGGGATTGATCTCGTCTGCGGCCGTCGCCGGTGCATCGACGAATGCGCCCAATGCAGCCATCATGGCAATGCCGGCGAACGTCGCTCGTTTCAACATTGTCTTTCTCCCGAAATCGATGCGAAACCCGTGTGTGTCCGTTTGCGGACAGACCTCTATTTGCGGACGGACCAGCCGGTTTCGGGTTGATCCGCCGGGAAAACACCACAACAATCCCCCTTCAAACGACGCACGGCAAAACACTTTTTGGGGAGGATCACCATGGCCGGCACAGACATCAAATACACTACCCGCGACGGCGAAACCTTCGACGGCTATCTGTCGGCGCCCGCCGGCGACAAGGCGCCGGGGCTGTTGCTGATCACCGCCATCTTCGGCGTCGACGACGAAATGCGCGAACTGTCCGACGCCTGGGCGGCGGACGGATTTCTCGTCTCGACCCCCGATATCTTCTGGCGGCAGCATCCTGGGCCGACGGCGGACATGAACGTGGCTTTTGGCCGCTATGAGAAATTCGATCCGGTGCAAGGCATGCTGGACATCGAGGACTTGGTCAACGACCTGAAGAACCGCCCGCAATGTAACGGCAAGGTGGCCGTGCTCGGTTTCTGTTTCGGTGGCCGCTATGCGCATCTGTGCGCGGCACGGCTGGGCGTCGACGCCGTCGGCGCCTTCCACGGCACCGCCATTGGTCAGCATCTGGATGAAACCGACAAGGTCAAATGCCCGGTCAGTTTCCATTTCGGGTCCGAGGACCCGGTGGTGCCCATGGACGAAGTGGACGCGATCAAGAAGTCCTACGTCAGCCACGCCAACGCGGAAATCGTCGTGCACGAGGGTGCGTCGCACAATTTCGCCATGCCCTACAAACAGGGATACCACCCGGAAGCGGCAGCGGCGTCGCGGGCAGCGGTGCTAAAGGCATTTAAATCGATTTAGAGAATTCGAGATGGGAAGGTCATTTTAACGGCCCTCCTTGCTCTCCATTTTTTCCCAGCGTTTGTTGAGCCGCTCTCCGCGGCGCGCGCGGCGTTCGATCATCCGGTCGATAGCAATGCCGAGCTTTTGCCGCTGCTCGGCGCTCAATCCTGCCGCAAACTCGCCCATCATGCCGTGCGTTTGCTGCTGGGCGAGCTCGCCTTGGGCCCGCAACCGGGCCAGCGCCGTATCCAACGCCGCCGGATCGAACGGATCGGCGGTAAGCGCTTCACGGACGGCTTCGTGCAATGGACGGAAGCTCCGCCGCATGGCGAGATAGTCGTCGCGGTGGGCGCGGAAGACATCGCGGGCGCGCGGGCGCGTATCCTCGCCGATCACCCGCGACGCCCACGGCACCGTATACAACCCCGGCCGAAATTGGGGACGGTCGCCGCGCCAGCCCCACAGGCCCGCGGCGATGACGGCGATCAGGAAAATATTGACCGCCAGCGAAATGAAAAAAATGACAGCCCATCGTTTAGAAGTCATCGGCTTGATCCTCACCGGTGGTCAGCACGGACGCAATGGACAGAACGTCCTCGCCGAGACCGGTCGGTAGCGTATCTTGCGCAATCGAGCCGCCGATGCCGGCGGGTCCGATAAGACCGACCACGACGCCGAAGCAGGCAGCGGCGGCAAGTCCGGCCGCCGGCCGCCACAGGGACCCGAAGGGCCAGAGCTGATGCAGAACCGATCCGATTGACGTCGTTTTGCCAGGGGTATCCGCGGCGGCCAAAACCCGCGCCTTCAACTCCGGCGACGCCAGCACAGGGGTCGCCTGACGCAGCAGTGCATTAAATTCTTCGAGTTCAGCATCGTTCTTTTGATTATCCTGAACCATTACACGTCTCCTTTTGTCTCGGCATAGACAGCCGCCAATGAGGCCCGCAGGGCACGCCGGCCTCGCGCCAAGAGGGATTCCACCGCCTCGACGGATACCCCCATCGCTTCCGCCGTTTGAATGTTGTTCAACCCTTCCTGATGGACGAAAACTACGGCCGCCCGCTGCCGTTCCGGCAACGCCTGAATGGCGGCATCGATGGCCGCCGATAGCTGACTGCGGTGAATCTCGCCCGCAGGGCCGATCGCCGAATCCCGTGGCTCCGGGACCGTCTCAATGGAAACGGGCGTGCGTTTACGCAGCCGGTCGATACACAGATTGTAGGTCACCTTGTGGAGCCAATGGATCACCGGCGCGTCCGCCCGCCAACGGGGCGCTTGCCGCCACAAACGCAGGAAGGCCTCCTGGGCCACGTCTTCGGCCTCCGCCACATCCCCGAGCATTCTGTATCCGTACGCCACGATCCGATCCAAATACCTATCGACAACCAACCGGGTGGCCACCCCATCCCCGTCACCAATACGGCGGATCAATGCGGCGTCCGATTGGGGCGAGGGATCGTTCATCAGCGGGGACCGCGACGTTGCCTGGGATTCCCCTCCTTAGTACTGGGGTGCGGGAGGGAAGTCGATCCTCTGCCGTCATCCAGTCCATTGCTCTACCCCGTGCCCTATCGACCTTTTAACGATCCAGGCCGTCTTTTCCGTCGCTCCGGAGGAGCCAATTTCACACAAAAAAGCGCCGCATTCCGGCCTCATTAACACACAAAATTTTTGTATATATGTGGTCATTTACAGTCCGAAATGAGCAAACTATATTCGCGCCAGAATTAATGCCAAAAATCACGATCCGTGGCAGCACCTTGGGAAACCGCCGAATTTTGGCGAAGGGACCACCAAACAGCCAAGGGGCGCAAGCCAAGGGACAAATGAGAGACAACCGGGATGAACTATCGAATGGTCACGGCCAACACCCTGAAGGAAGGGGCCGTGGTGTTTATGACCGCGAGCGGCGGCTGGAGCCAGAACGTCAACGACGGCAAGACCGTCACGGCGGAAGAGGCGGACACGCTGTTGGAAAGCGCGGCGGCATCGGTGGCCGACTGTTCGATCGTCGCCCCCTATTTGATCGAAGTTGAAGTCGCCGGCGGCAAGGTCCGGCCGGTGCGGCTCCGCGAACAGATCCGCGCCAAAGGCCCGACCATTCAATTCCGCACCAGCGCGTAAGGCGGCCAGCGAAACAAAGAAACAATCGAGACAAAGAAACAATAAAGGCAAACAAAGAATGAGCAGCCCCTCCGGATAAGGTTGGCTGCCTGGATTGGGGCCATCGGCCCAGGGAAACCCCGCTTATGATGTACCAATACGACGAAATCGATAAGACCCTCGTCAAGGAACGGGTCGATCAATACCGGGATCAGGTTGCCCGGCGCATGCGCGGCGAGTTGAGCGAAGAGGAATTCCGCCCGCTGCGTTTGCGCAACGGCCTGTATATGCAGTTGCACGCCTACATGCTGCGGGTTGCCATTCCCTACGGCCTATTATCCTCCACGCAGTTGCGTAAGCTGGCCCTGATCGCCCGCGAATACGATCGCGGCTACGGCCACTTCACCACCCGCCAGAACATCCAATACAACTGGCCGAACCTGGAAGACACGCCGGACATCCTTGATCATCTCGCCGAAGTGGAGATGAACGCCATTCAGACGAGCGGCAACGTCAACCGCAATGTCACCTCTGATCCCTATGCCGGGGTCGCCCGCGACGAGATCGAAGATCCGCGCCCCTACTGCGAGATCGTCCGTCAGTTTCTCACCCTACACCCGGAATTCTCGTTCCTGCCGCGCAAGTTCAAGGTTGCCGTGACGGCGGCGGAAACGGACCGGGCGGCGATCAACGTGCATGACATCGGGCTGCGCATCGTCAAGAACGACGCCGGCGAAGTCGGCTTTAAGGTTCTCGTCGGCGGCGGCCTCGGACGGACGCCCTTTATCGGCAAGGTAATCCGCGACTTCCTGCCCAAGGAGGAACTGCTGCGCTATCTGCAGGCCATCCTGCGCGTCTACAATATGGAAGGGCGGCGCGACAATCTGTTCAAGGCACGGATCAAGATCCTCGTTCACGAATTGGGCACGGAACGCTTCACGGAAAAAATCGAAGCGGAGTACGAGGCCTCCAAAAGCGATACGCGGCTGTTGATGGACGGCATCGAGGAAGACCGCATCCGCGCTTTCTTTACGCCGCCGACCTATGAGAGCTTGAGCGACGATGCGCCCGACGTGGACGCCGAGGCGGCCGGCAATCCGGCCTTCGCCGATTGGCTGAACCGCAACGTGGTCGCCCACAAGCAGCCGGGCTACGCCATCGTCAACATCTCCCTGAAACCCATGGGGGAAGCGCCGGGGGACGCCACCGCCGAACAGATGGACGCGGTTGCCGATCTCGCCGATCAATACAGCCTCGGCCACCTCCGGGTGACCCACCGGCAAAATTTGGTGCTCGCCGATGTGCGCAAGCAGGACCTTGTCGCTTTGTGGAAGGCGTTGGTCGCCCTCGATTTCGCCACCCCCAACATCGAACGCATCACCGATATCATCAGCTGCCCGGGCCTCGACTACTGCAACCTGGCGACAGCGCGGTCCATTCCCGTTGCGCAGCGGATCAGCCAGCGCTTTGCCGACATGAAACGCCAGTATGATATCGGCGAAATCCGCATCAACATTTCCGGCTGCATCAACGCCTGCGGCCATCACCATGTCGGCCATATCGGCATTCTCGGCCTCGAGAAGAACGGCGAGGAGTCCTACCAGATCACCCTCGGCGGCTCGTCGGACGTGGACGCCGACATCGGCAAACGGATCGGCCCCGCCTTCGCCTCCGAGGACGTGGTCGATGCCGTCGAAACCCTGGTGAACACCTATCTCGATATCCGCCAGGACGGCGAGCGGTTCCTCGACACCTACCGCCGGGTTGGCCAAGATCCCTTCAAGGAGCGTTTATATGCCGCTTATTAAGGATGGCGCCGTCGCCGAAGATAGCTGGACAACCGTGGGGGAAGACGATCCCATTCCCGGCGGCAAAGCAGTCATTGTCGGCCTGACCCGCTGGAAGGATTCCGCGGACGATCTGAGCGGCCACAACGGGCCTCTCGGCGTCCGCCTAAAAAGCGACGAACCCCCAGAATTGATTGCCAAGGATTTGGGACGCTTCGATCTCATTGCCCTGGAGTTTCCCAACTTCAACGACGGGCGGGCGTTTTCCTACGCCCGCTTGCTGCGCGAACGGTACCGCTTCACCGGCGAAATCCGTGCCGTCGGCGATGTCCTGCAGGATCAGCTGTTCTTCATGCGTCGTTGCGGTTTCGATTCGCTGGAATTGAAAGAAGGCCGGAATGTGGACACGGCCATCGACGCCCTCGGCGACTTCACCGTCGCCTATCAACCGGCAAGCGATGAAAAAGACGCGCCGGTCAAAGTGCGCGATTGGGCGTCAAACTAAATAATAAGTTGGGGAAGGCTTGCGGTTAAGCGATGGGGAGTTCGACCCAGAAGGTCGACCCTTTTTGCGGCTCGCTGGTGACGCCGATGCTGCCGTTCATCAACTCCACAAGTGACCGCGTGATCGCAAGGCCGATGCCCGTCCCTTCGGTTTCAGACCGCTCGTCCTGCAGCCGCGTGAAGGGTTTAAAGATCTCCTCGATCTGATCCGCAGCAATCCCAATCCCGTCGTCCACGACACTGAGCCGGAAAAAGCCGGATCGGCCCGCTTCGGCGTGGAGTTTCACGGACCCACCTTCGGTATTGTATTTGACGGCGTTGGACAAAAGGTTCGTAAGGATCTGCTTGAGACGGGTGCGGTCGGCACTTACTAGCGCGGGCTCTGGTACGGAAATCGCGCTAGACAGCACGACGCTGCGTTTAGCCGCCAACGGCTTAACGAGTGCCATACACTCCTCGAACATCTCATCCAAGCCGACTTCCTGGATTGAGATAGGCAAGTTACCCGTTTCTACTCGGGTAAGATCGACCACTTCATCGATCAATGCCACCAGATGCTCGCCGGCGTTCATGATCTGCTGAACGTAGTCGTGCTGTTTGTCGTTCAACGCCTGCCCCCCGATATTCTCACCCAGTAACTGGCTGAATCCGAGGACCGCGTTTAACGGTGTCCGCAATTCGTGACTCATGCTCGACATAAACGCCGACTTTGCCTCGCTCGCATTTTCCGCCATTTCCTTGGCGGCGTGGAGCGCCGCCTCGGCCTCCTTGCGATCGGTGATATCACGGGCGATGCACGTGATGATGCGCTGGCCGTTCACGGACCCCTCGCTTACCGAGATTTCCATGGGAAAAATCGAACCATCCTTACGGCGGCCTTCAACTTCATGCCCCACACCTGTCGCGTACTCACGGCCGCCGAGATATGTCATGAATTCCTGGCACGCGCCGCCGGACATGACGGCAGGCGGGCAATCCTCCAGTAACAGGACAATGCTCTTGCCGATGACATCCACGGGCGAATAACCGAATATGCGTGTCGCTGCGGGGCTGAAGGTTTCTATCCGTCCTTCCGCATCGGCGGTGATGATCCCGTCGACCGCGATGTCGAGAACGGTCCGCAACCGCTCCTCGTTCCGCCGCAACGCGGCTTCCACCTGCTCGCGTTCGGCAATTTCGTCGGTCAATTCACGGGTACGCTCTTCAACCCGCGCTTCGAGATAACTGTTGAGTTGCCGAATTTCCTCGTGCGCGTGTTTCAGCTCGGTGATGTCGATCCCCGCCGTCAGCACACAAGTCCGGCCTTCGAACTCAATCATGCGCATATTCAGGAGCATCCAAATGGGGCGGCCATCGGACCGTATAAACTGCGTCTCCCGCTCATGGACCTCACCGTTCTCCCGCAAGTCCTGGAGCAATTCTTCTCGGTGCAGGTGATCCGCATATAAAATTTTCGCCGGTTTGCCGATGAAATCTTCGCGGGTGTAGCCAAGCTTCTCCAGGCACTTCTCGTTGCCGAAGACGAGGCGCCCGGTCTCGATATCGGCCATTGCATAAGTAACCGGCGCGGCCTCGAGAACGGCAACCAATTGCGCTTCCGCGTCGCCATCCCGATCTTCGACGATCTGGATTTTCGCGTCATACCTTACGGGCTTTGAGAAGCGGGTTGTCAGGCCCCACATATCAGCTTCTTCCCCACCGGTACTTTGTCCTTGCATCGTTGGCGAATGGCCCGATACGGACTTTGTTACAAACCAATGACGTCACAATTAAAACCGTCATGTGTCCACATTCTTTAATGCGTACGAACGGGGTGTTAACGGATGTTGCAATACCGCACGCCCGTACCGCCGCAAAATCGGCACGTCCCTTTCTCCCTCAGAGCTATGTATTTTTTTGCGACCGGCCGGCGCTGCTCGGACTCCAGATCCAACCGCGCCACGTTAATCGCTTTGATGATATTCAAGAGTATACCCCCTAGTATCCCCTTCCGTGGAGTATCCCCTTTAATTATAAAGTGAGAATTAATGCGCAAAATTTCAATGTGTTACAGGGCGTTACGCCCATTTCCGGCGCTCGACACCAGGGCCCGATCGGACTAATCCATGGCAAAACCGCGGCAATCCGCAAAATCCGGGGACGATTGGACGTCGAGCGCATTGGACTTGCTCGCCGACCTAAGCGCCGGTTTTGCGGCCGGCGCAGACCTGGAACACACGTTAAATGACGCAGTTCGGCGAATCACAGAGTATCTGGATGCCGACGGCGGCGCCCTTTTTCTACTCGAAGAAGAGGGAAAAACATTACGCTGCCACGCCTGCATCGGCTCGACGGAGATCACCGGAATATCATTGCCATCCGACCGGGGCATCGTCGGGCGATGCGTCCAAACCAATCGGGGCGAGATCGTCCGGGACGTGAGCCAGGACCCGGGTTTCTATCAAACCGTCGACGAACAAACGGGTTACACGACCCGATCCATCCTTTGCGCGCCGCTGAGCGTGAGAGACGAACAACTAGGGGCCATCGAACTCGTCAACAAGCGGTCGACCGACGGCCTGTTCGACGCCACCGACCTCATGTTGCTCGAAACTCTTGCCGCATCTGCGGCTCTGGCGATCCTAAATACGCGTATGGCAGCGAGGCTGGTCGATCAGGAACGCCTGCAACATGAACTGGAGCTCGCTGCGGAAATACAGCGCAACCTACTGCCGGGACCAACCGACCATACGTCGCCCATCCATGGCCTCAATGTACCCGCGCACGTCGTCTCGGGGGATTTCTACGATTTTTTCACACGGCAGGACGGATGCATCGTTTTCTGTATCGGCGATGTGTCCGGCAAGGGGATGAACGCCGCCCTTTTGATGGCCAAGACGGCCAGCCTGTTCCGTGGCCTCGGCCGGAACGACGCGCAGCCGGGAAAGCTGCTGGCAAGGATCAATCGGGAAATCCTAGAGACGTCGACACGCGGCATGTTCGTCACCATGATCAGCGGATTGTACGATCCTGCTACCCGTTCGGTTCGTTTTGCGAATGCCGGCCATCACCCGCCGCTCCTTTATCGCGGGGACGGCGGGATCGAGAGCTTCGAGACGGCTGGTTTGCCCCTCGGCATCATGGAAGCGCGCGGGGACGCGATGCCCTACCCTGAAATCGATCTCGAAATCGGCAATGGATCATTCTATCTGTTTACCGATGGCCTTACCGAAGGTCTCGATCGAGACGGCTCCTCCGAAAAGCTGGAGCGACTACTCACACAGCAACATTCGACGCGGGTGACGGACCGCCTCAATGCCCTGGTGGCCGCGGCAACACAGCAGGGCAGCGACGTGCATGACGATATCACCGTTGTCGCCATCGAGCCGGTCCCATGAGTAGCCTTACCTCCTTCCACTTTCGTGGTGCGGAACTGGCTCGATTGGAAATTCCGGCGCGGGCGGCGCGGCTCCGAGAGTTCCGCGATGCCATAAAAAAGCACCTGAAAAAGGCCGGTTGCGGCGAACAGGAGATACATGATGTCGTCCTGGCGGTGGACGAGGCCTGCCAAAATATCATCCGGCACGCCTATGGCGGCGAAACCGACCAGCCGATAGTGCTGGAAATCCGGCGGGATGGCCCCAAATTCATTCTATATCTCAGGGACTTCGCCGATCCGGTGGAGATAGATAAGATAAAATCACGAGATTTGAGTGACGTGAAACCCGGGGGACTGGGCGTTCATTTTATTCACGAAGTGATGGATCAGGTTACAATAACGCCATTGGACAAAGGTGAAGGTAACGTCATCACATTAGTCAAAAACGTCCAATAGGAACTCGAGAGTGGAAAATGAAACACAGCGTACGCCAAGAACAGGGAGTCTCGATCGTCGAGCTGCGCGGCGACGTTGATTTGGAAAGCTCGCCGGACGCACGCAAACTTTTGCTCGATTGCGTACAACGCAAGATGCCTGTTGTCGTCGATCTTTCGGGCGTCAGTTATATCGACTCGTCGGGAATTGCGTCTCTCGTTGAATCTTTTCAGCTTGCGCGCACAAAGGGATCTGAATTTTCTCTTGCTGCAGTGAGCGAGTCCGCCATGCGGGTGTTGAAGCTCGCGCGCCTCGATACGGTATTCAAGATCCATCCAACATTGAAGGACGGTCTTTCTCATGGCGGCTGATCCGACCCGGCAAGGCTTCTTTCCCGGCATTGCGGACGCCACGGAGCGTCTCGGACGTAGCACCACAGGTGTCATCGAACTGATGGGCCATTGGGCCGTTCTCCTCTCAGAATCCCTTTATTGGATTGTTATGGGCCCTCGGCTTAAACAGCCGGTCCGCGCCAATGCCGCAGTTCAACAGATGATGGAGATCGGCATATTCGCCGTTCCCATTGTCGCGCTGCTTTCGGCAACCATCGGTCTGATGTTGGCAATGCAAGGTATCCACGCGCTCAGTAAGTTCGGCGCGGAAGACCAGGTCGTCTATGGCGTGTCTCTTTCGATCGTCCGGGAATTCGCCGCTCTTATCACCGGTATTTTGGTTGCGGGCAGATCTGGGTCCGCCCTCGCGGCGCGGCTGAGCACGATGCAAATTAACCAGGAAGTCGATGCCCTGCAGGTCATGGGGATCAATCCAGTCCGTTTCCTTGTGGCGCCCGCGTTGATTGCGATAGTCATCATGATCCCGGCGCTGGCCTTTCTAGCCAATATCGTTGCCCTCCTCGCGGCCGGCGTCTTCGTATCCGTCGATCTGGGAATCAGTCTCGCGGCCTACTGGAATCAGGTATTCGATTCCGTGACGCTGGGCGACCTGTGGCACGGACTAACCAAGGCCGTCATTTTTGCCATCCTTATAACGCTAATCGGCGTCAGCAATGGTGCGTCGGTGACAGGCGGTGCCGAAGGTGTCGGCCGGGTGACCACGCGGGCAGTGGTCCAATCGATCGTCGCGATCCTGGTCACCGATATGCTGTTCGTTTTCATCACGACCCGCTGAGAAAAGCCGAAAATGAGCCCCAAGTCCTCCGACACCCAGCCCGCCGTCATCAAGGTCCGCAACCTCGTGACCCACTACGGCAACCGGATGATCCTGCGCGGCATCGATTTTGACGTCGCCGATCGGGAGATCATGGTGGTGATGGGCGGCAGTGGATCGGGGAAAAGCACTCTGATGCGGCACCTGCTGGGCCTCGAGACGCCAACTTCCGGCACCATTGACGTTCTCGGCCAGGACATCACGCGTCTGAACACCGTGCAAAAAGCCGAGCTGTTCAAGAAGGTCGGGGTCGCATTCCAATCCGGTGCCCTTTTCAGTTCGTTGAGCGTCGGCGAGAACATAACTCTGCCCCTCGCCGAACACACCAAACTCGACCGCCAAACGATGGACATCATGGCGCGTATGAAGCTGGAAATCGTCGATCTTGCCGGTTTTGAAAACCTCATGCCCGGCGAGCTATCCGGCGGCATGATCAAGCGGGCCGCCATGGCTCGGGCGATCATCATGGATCCAAAGATTCTGTTTTGCGACGAACCGAGCGCCGGGCTCGACCCGGTTGTCGCGTCGGCCCTGGACGATTTGATCCTGCGGCTTCGCGATGCGTTGGATATGAGCATCGTGGTCGTCACCCACGAACTGGAAAGCGCCTTCAAGATCGCGGACCGCATAACCGTTCTGGATCACGGCGAAATACTGATGGTGGGAACGGTCGACGAAATCCGCAACTGCGACAACAGCCGGGTTCAGAATATCCTGCACCGCCGAAGCGAAGAGCAGATCGTCGATCCCGATGAATATTTGCGCCGGCTGATGACCGGCCGCACCGAACAGGTGACCGTCGCATGAAGAGTACTCGCATCAACTACTTGGTGGTCGGCACTTTCGTGTTGGCAACGATTGCCGGATTGGTAATCGCCGTCTCGCTCCTGACCGGCCGCACCGGGGCCACCGACCGGTACTACACCGTGTTCAGGAACGTTACGGGAATCGATTTCGGCACCCGCGTCCTTTATGAAGGCTTTCCTATCGGCCAAGTCGAGAACGTGCATCCTTTCGACGAAGACGGACAGTTGAAGTTCAAGGTCGATATCAGCGTCAGCGAAGGATGGGCCATACCCGACGACAGCAACGCCCAAATTGCGGCCTCCGGCCTTCTCGCCGCAGTGACCATCGGCATCAATGCGGGCCGGTCGAAAACGTCGCTTCAACCTGGCAGCCGCATCCCCAGCACGGAGGCCGCCAACGTCATCGACGCCATGTCGTCCCTGGCCATCGACTTCAGCCGGCTCGCGGAGGAGGATATCCGGCCACTGCTCCGCAACCTCAATCGATCCGCAGGCACCGTTGCCGATCTGTTGGACGAAGGCGGCGTCGCGATGGTGGACGACCTCCGGAATGTCATTACCGATGTCGGCGACCGGGTGCCCGCGATCTTCGCGGAGATCGATGCGATCACCGGCAAACTCAACCAGAGCGCGGATCGTATTTCCCAGGTTCTCAACGAACAGAATATCCAAGAAGTAGAAACGATTATTGCCGATCTCGGGACAGCGTCCCGGAATATGGCAACACTGACACGCGAGATCGGCGAAACCCGTGAAGCGATGGACAAATTGTTGATAGACATCGATGCGGTTGTGATCGACAACCGCCCCGACGTAGATCGGTCCATCAATAGCTTGCGGCATTCCGCGGAGTCCGTTGCGCGGCATATCGACGCGATCAACGAGAATTTGGAGGGCGCGGCCCGCAATCTGTTCGAGTTCAGCCGGCAGATCCGTCAGAACCCCAGCCTTCTGCTGAATAGCGGGACGCCGCCCCGCGATCCCGCCGCAAAGAAATGAACCGAGAGGATAGCGCCGTGACGACGACACCGATGCCCCTTCGCCTCCGGTTCTGGCTCGCCGCTGCGGCCTTGGCCATTGTGTCCGGCTGTGGCTCCGCGACTGTCCCCGAAGATTTTTTCTATCGCCTGAATATTGAAGTGCCGGCGCCAGCCATCAGCGAACCAGTCGTATCGGGAACCGTCGAGGTCGATCGGTTTCTGGCTGACGGGCTTCTCACCAATAGGCCGATCGCTTTCACCAGCCGCGGCCAGGAAAGCCAGCTACAGACCTATCACTATCATTTCTGGACCGAGCCGCCGGCGATCATGCTGCAAAACGCCTTAGCGGCATATGCGCGCACGCGGAAATTTGCACGCGCCGTGGTAACGCCGGAGATGCGCGTCGACGCGGATTTTGTCATTAGTGGTAAATTGCGGCGAATGGAGCAGATTACCGACGGAACCGGCGCGGTCGTGGTTGAAATGGAAATAGCGCTCCGAGATTTAAGGTCGGCAAAACTGATCCATATCGGGACGTATCGCGCCGAAATCGAAACACCCAACCAAACCGTTCGGGCGGCCGTCGACACTATCACCGACGCGGTGACCGAAATCTTTGACAAATTTCTCGACGAAGCGGCGGCGGCCCATAAAAGCTAGGTCTGCCGGATTTCCAGCAGTCTAGCCGCCGGTTCCACCGGGTTGTTCCGGCGGAAATTCGTTGTCGACCGCGCGGTATTTAAACTGCAAGCCGACAAACGCTCCTTTGGTCAAACGAAGGCTGACCAAGCTAAGCCCGACAATCACCGGCGGCCAAATAACCACGTGCATCCAGACAGGCGGTTCGGCGGCAAATTCAAACCAGAACGCACCGCCCGCCACAACAAAACCCAAGACCAGCATGATCAAAGGCGCGGGCCCGTCGCCGACGTCATGGCCGGCGAAATCGAGGCCGCAGACGTTACAGCGGTCGGCAAACCCGAGAAAGCTCTTAAACAGCCGACCGCGCCCGCATCGCGGGCAGCGGCCGAAAGTTGCGGATTTTACGGGTGAACCGGTTGGCGGGACCTCCACCGGCGCTCCTTAAGGCTGGATATGGCCGAGAGGAGAAGAACCCCACAGGTAGACGTTGATGAACAGGAACAGCCACACAACGTCAACGAAGTGCCAGTACCAAGCGGCGGCTTCGAAACCGACATGCTGATCGGCTTTGAAGTGACCTTTCAACACCCGAATGTAGCAAACCAGCAGGAAGGTCGCGCCGATGAACACATGCGCCCCATGGAAACCCGTCGCCAAGTAGAACGTGGACGGGTAAATGCCATCGGTAAAGCCGAACGCCGCGTGCGCATATTCGAAGACCTGGAAACCCAAGAAAATGAAACCGAGGATCACGGTAATCAACGTGTACCGCGCCACCTTCTGGCGATCACCGTCGAGAATCGCGTGGTGGGCGATCGTGATGGTCGCACCAGAGGTCAACAGGATAAGCGTGTTGAGAAACGGAACGTCCCAGCTGTTAAGCGTCTCGATCCCTTCCGGCGGCCAAGGCCCGGCAACCAGATTCAGGATCGGTAGGCTGGAATGGAAAAACGCCCAGAAGAAGGCGAAAAAGAACATCACCTCCGAGGCAATGAACAATAGGAACGATATTCGTAAACTCGTCTGCACCGGCGGGGTGTGGTGATGACCCACTTCCGCCTCGAGGATCACTTGGCGCCACCAGGCATAGAAAACGTAGATCAGCAGCGCCACGCCAATCAGGAGCAACCAGAAACTGCCGGAGTGCATAAAGATAATGCCCCCGATCGCGAGGATCAGCGCCGCAATGGAGCCGACAATCGGTAGCGGACTGGGATCGGAAAGATGCCAGGGGTTTTGTTGAGTGGTTGCGTCGCTTGCCATGGACTTCGTTCCTATTGTTTAGCCATTACCGCCACCGGGCGCCCGAAGCGCCGGTTTGGACGTGCGGTCGATTGCGGGCGTGACCTGGACATGGAGATCCTGGGCCGCCTTCTGATCTTCGGCAGGGTAGAAAGTGTATGAAAGGGTAATTGTGGTGACATCGGCCGTATTGGGATCGGCCGTCATTTCCGGATCGACAAAGAAACTGACCGGCATCTGGACCGTTTCACCAGGTTTCAATACCTGTTCGGTAAAACAGAAACATGCGATCTTGCTGAAATATGAACCGGCCTTGAAGGGCGACACATTGAACACCGCGCTGCCGACAATCGGTTTGTCAGACATATTGGTGGCCTCGTAAAAGGCTAGCGTCTCCTCGCCGGGATGAACCGTCACCTCCCGTTGCAACGGATGAAACCGCCAGGGAAGTTCTCGATTAACATTCGCATCGAACTTCACGGTGATCAGGTTCGCCGAGACTACCTCCTCCGGCACCTTCTCGGCTTTTTGGGTCGTGCCGCCGTATCCGGTTACCTGACAGAACGTCCGGTAAAGCGGCTCGCTGGCAAATGCGAGCCCCAACATACCCGCCGCCACCACGGTGAGCACAACGCCCACAGTGCCATTGGTCCGCTTTCCGGCGGAGCGGCGGTGTATGTTCCGGTGTTCGGTCATTGGTGTGCGCTACTCCGCGGGTTGCGGCCGCATATCCGGGGTTTGCTCATGGGTGTGGAACGGCGCCGGAGACGGCACTTGCCATTCCAGAGTCGTGGCACCTTCACCCCATGGGTTGGCTGCTGCCTTTTCACCGCTCACCAAAGCCTTGATGACAATGATGAAGAACAGCACCGCACCGGCTGCCGAGATATAGGCACCGATGGAACTAACATAGTTCCACCCGGCAAAGGCATCCGGATAGTCGGGAATACGCCGCGGCATACCGGCCATACCCAGGAAATGCTGCGGGAAGAACAGGATGTTGACACCGATGAAGGTAATCCAGAACTGCAGCTTACCCAGCCCTTCGCTGTACATCTTGCCGCTCATTTTCGGGAACCAGTAGAAGAACCCGGCAATGATGGCGAACGCAGCCGCAATGGACAGCACATAGTGGAAATGCGCGATCACGAAGTAGGTATCATGGAACGCCATGTCGACACCCGCGTTGGACAATGTCACGCCCGTCACGCCGCCGACGACGAACAGGAAGATAAAGCCCAGCGCATAGAGCATCGGCGTCTTAAACTCGATAGAGCCGCCCCACATGGTGGCGAGCCAGCTGAAGATTTTAACGCCCGTGGGCACCGCGATAACCATGGTAGCAAGCACGAAGTAGGCCCGCGTTTCGACGTTGAAGCCGACCGTATACATGTGGTGCGCCCACACAATGAAACCGATGAACCCGATCGCCGCCATGGCATAGGCCATGCCGAGATAACCGAACACCGGTTTCTTGGAGAAGGTGGACACGATATGGCTGATCACACCGAAGGCGGGCACGATCATGATGTACACTTCTGGATGACCGAAGAACCAGAACAGGTGCTGCCACAAAATGGGGTCACCGCCGCCCTCGGGCGCGAAGAAGGTCGTGCCGAAGTTGCGGTCGGTGAGCAGCATGGTTAGCGCGCCCGCCAGCACCGGCAACGCCAGCAAAAGCAGGAAAGCCGTGATCAGCATCGCCCAGATGAACAGCGGCATGCGGTGGAAGGTCATGCCCGGGGCACGCATGTTGATAATCGTAGTGATGAAGTTAATGGCGCCGAGAATGGATGACGCACCGGCGACATGCAGACTGAGAATGGCGAAATCGACCGCCATGCCTGAATGGAAGGTAGAGTCTGACAACGGAGGATAGACGGTCCAACCTGTCCCGGCGCCGCTGGCGACGAACGCAGAAATAATCAACAGGATCAAACCGGCCACCAACAGCCAGAAACTGATGTTGTTCATCCGTGGAAAGGCCATGTCGGGCGCGCCGATCATCAACGGGATAAACCAATTGCCGAAGCCACCGATCAATGCCGGCATCACGAAGAAGAACACCATGATAAAGCCGTGTGCCGTCACGACGACGTTATAGAACTGGTGATCCTCGAAGAACTGAATGCCCGGATCCTGCAGCTCGGCACGGATCATCATCGACAAAGCGCCACCCACGATGACCGCCACCATGGAGGCGACAAGATAGAGGGTTCCGATATCCTTGTGGTTGGTCGAATAGAGCCACCGGCGCCATCCTTGGGGTTTGTGGTCGTGGTGCTCGTGCTCACCGTGATGGGCGGCGGTATCGGTGTACGACATGGATTACCTCATTCTTCCTTATTCACGCCCGACCCTTAGCGGGCAGCGTGGCCGGCTTCGACGACTTCGACACGGGTGTCGACGCCATCAACGCGAGCAAACTCTTCTTTTGCCTTTTCAACCCAAGCCGCGAAATCCTGCTTGGACACGATATCGACAGCGATGGGCATGAAACCGTGGTTGACGCCGCAGAGTTCGGAACACTGACCGTAGTAGGTCCCGATATGCTCGGACGGTACCCGGAACCAGGTTTCGTTGATGCGGCCCGGTACCGTATCGATCTTGATGCCGAACGACGGAACAGCCCAGTTGTGGATGACGTCATCCGCCGTCAGCAGCACTTGGATTGTGGTATCGGCGGGCAGAACGACCCGATTGTCCACTGTCAGCAGACGCGGCTCGCCCGGCTTCAGGTCCTCGTCGGCGACAATATTGGAATCGAACGTGAAATTGCCGTGATCCGGATATTCATATGACCAGAACCACTGGTGACCGATGACCTTGAGGGTCATTTCCGGGTTTTCCGCCTTGTCCATGAAGAATAGCAGCTTCATCGACGGCACCGCGATCACGACCAGGATGAGGATCGGAACGACCGTCCAAACCACCTCGAGCATGGTATGATGGGTTGTCCGCGACGGCTTCGGATTCGATCGCGCGTTGAACCGGATAATAATCCAGATCATCAGCAGCAGCACGAACACCACAATCGCGACTTCGATCCACAGCAACAGGTTATGGAAGCTGACAATGTCTTCCATCACCGGCGTTGCCGCCTTTTGGAAATTGATCTGCCACGGTACCGGCTCGTTCGCGAGCGCCGCGCCGGTCGAGGCAAAGAGCGCGAAAAAAGTGGAAACAAGGGCAATCCAACGGTTTTTCGTCATATGTCTTCGGGTCCTTGTCCTCCGACGGAAAGGAATGCGGAGGTCATTGTCTGTGGGTCTCGGTGAGAACGTAAATTAAGCCAACAGATCGTTACGCCGCATCTTTCTCACGTCGTTTTAGATACCGGAACGCGCGAACAGGCGGCTCCTTTGCGCAAATCCTATACCCGATCTAGTCCCACCGGTAAAGGCTATCACTATGTCAAAGGTCGGAATTTTTGCCGGTTTTTCAAGCGTTTTGCGACCGGCTTTCAATTACCCGGTATATCCCTGAATTACCGGTTAAAATCCTTACCGGCTAATCGGTTGCCCACTTCTGGGCGCGGTGTTAAACCATGCGCGATTCGGCGGCTGGGCATTCCGCCACGTATCGCCACCTTGGAAAGAAAGGCGACAGAATTTGAACATCCGTACAAAGAACGTGACATTCGCGATTGTCCTCGCAATCGCCGCAGTCACCATGTTCGTCACCATCCTTATAAAGACGGCCTATTTCTAAAGAACAACAACGCCGCCCCCACAGAATAAAAGATGTTCGACATTACGATCTTGCCTCATCTGAACGCGGTGCTAAACGCCATAGCCGCCGTTCTTCTTTTTTTCGGATTCGTTTTCATCCGCAGCGGCAACAGGAACGCGCACAAAGCCAGCATGATGGCGGCCGCTGGCGTGTCGGGTCTTTTCCTGATCAGCTATGTCGCGCACCGCTTCAACGCACCCATTTTCGTGTTTCCGGGCCAAGGCGGCGTGCGTATTTTCTACTACGCGCTGCTTATCTCGCACGTGTCCCTGTCCGTCGTTATCGTGCCCCTGGCCGCCCTGACGCTATGGCGCGCCGCAACGGCAAAATTCCCAGCCCATAAGCGAATCGCGCGATGGACATGGCCCATATGGATGTACGTGTCGATTTCCGGCATTGCCGTCTACGTCATGCTCTACCAGCTTTATCCGCTCGACCTGACCGGTCACTAAACATTAGGTGATAGCGATTGGCCGATCCCATGCTGATGGCCCCCGATTTCCAGACCCTGCCGGACCACCGCGGCCGCCGCTTGATGCGCGGTTGGGCCGCCTTGGCGATTGCGGCGCTGGCGGGAGCGGGATTATTCGCCATACTGCTCGTCTTGTCACGAACGCCGGTTCTGGAAGACGCGTTGCCCTGGCCCGAAGCTTTTTTCACCAAGGGCCTCGTTGTTCATGTCGCTCTGAGTTTCGCCGTCTGGTTTCTCGCCGTCCTTGCCGTTTTCGCGCAATGGGCCGCGGCCTCGGCGCCCAAGGGCGACCCAGCCCCCTGGCTGGGAGAGGCCGGTCTCGGTGTAGCTGTTGCCGGAACGGTGCTGATGATCATCCCGGCCTTTGCCGGTACCGGCGAGCCGACCCTCAACAATTACATTCCGGTGATCATTCATCCCCTGTTCTACGCGGGGTTGGTCATCTTCGCCCTCGGCGTGGCAATCGCCGTGGTGCGGTTGCTCGCGGCGTTCGCGCGAACGCCCAATCTGCTGGGGACCGCCACCTTGGTCCTGTTAACCGCGGGCATCCTATACATCGCCGCACTCGTGGCGTTCGCGCTCGCGGCGCATGCCCTCCAGGGCGTGCCGGCCAGCTTCGACTATAATGAGCGCCTGATCTGGGGCGGCGGACACCTCCTCCAGTTCGTCAACATCGCCTTGTTGACCGCCGCATGGGGATTCCTCGCCGAAACATCGGCAACCGGACCGCTGGTCGGCCCGAGCATCAATCGATGGACCACTATTCTGATTTTCATCGGCGGGATTGTCGGCCTCGCATTCTTTGCCCTCTTCGACGTTCACGGAACCACCTTCCTTCAGGCCTTCACCGAGCTCCAATACGCCCTTGGCCCGCCGGTCGTGCTGTTTGCCCTCACCATGATCGGCGCGGCGTGGCGCCGCCGGGCGAGCTTCGATTGGAGAAGCGTGGCCGGCGCCAGTTTGATCACATCGGTCATTCTGTTCGGCGTCGGCGGCATTTTCGGGTTCTTTGTCGACGGCGCGGATACGCGGACGCCGGCGCACTATCATGGCGTCATCGGCGGCATCAATCTGGCCTTTGTCGGTCTGTTCTATACGCGATTCCTGCCGCTGGCGGGGTGTATCATGGGGTCGGTTCGCGTCGCCCGGTGGCAGATCTATATTTATGGGATCGGACAGCTCCTGTTCTGCGCCGGCATGTATGCCGCGGGCGGTATGGGCGCCGCCCGCAAGGTCGTGGGTTCAGGCGTCGACATGGAGAACATGAGCGCCATTGTCGCGGCCACCGTCCGGGATATCGGCGGCGGGCTGGCGGTAATCGGCGGGGTCATGTTCATCGTAATCGCCATCCGTGCCCTGTTGCGGCCCAAAAATCGATCTGAAAAAACGGCCTAAACCACCCATAAAAAGAGGTGCAGGGCAACGAACGAAAGAGTAGGTTAGCGCCGCGCCGCCAAGACCGATGTCATTCGCGACAGCTCGAGGCGCCGGCACCCAGTACTGATTAGTGAACAGTGACCCTATATGTCACCTCAGATGAACCAGCAGATTTCCACCCCGGGTTCTAACCCTGCCGTACACGAGGCGATGGAGCCGGCTGCAGAAAGCGGCCACGACCATCCGCGTCACGGCCGAGGTTTGACTGACTATGCCATTCTGTTGAAGCCACGGGTCATGTCGCTCGTGCTGTTCACGGGGTATGCCGGTCTCGCACTGGCGCCGGGAAGCATCGATGCAACGACCGGCCTGCTCGCGGTTCTGTTCATTGCGTTGGGCGCAGGCGCGTCAGGTGCCATAAACATGTGGTACGACCGCGACATCGACAGTCAGATGAGCCGCACCATGAACCGGCCGATTCCGGCCGGGCGCTTGAAACCGTTGGCCGCTCTAATTCTCGGCACGATCCTGTCGGTGGTGTCCGTAGTCGGTATGTCCATTTGGGTCAACGCGGTGGCCTCGGCCCTGCTCGCGGTCACCATCGCCTTCTATGTCTTTATATATACGATCTGGCTGAAACGCAGGACGCCACAGAACATTGTCATCGGCGGCGCATCCGGTGCGTTACCGCCGATGATCGGCTGGGCCGCCGTTACCGGCGACATCGGGCTCGGCGGCATCGTGTTGTTCGCCATCATCTTCATGTGGACGCCGCCGCATTTCTGGGCGCTGTCGCTGTTCCGCTCCGCCGACTACGAGAAAGCGGGCGTGCCCATGCTGCCGGTCGTCTCCGGCGAACGCGAAACCAAGCGCCAGATGCTGATCTATACCCTTCTATTGGTGCCGATCACCATCGTTCCGGCTTTCATCGGCATGAGCAGCCTGGCCGCAGGCGCCGTTATCGCCCTGCTCGGCGTGTGGTTCATCCGCCACGCCGTTGCGGTCTGGCGCACGGCGGACGGCGAAAGCAACAGCGAGAAACCGCGGGCTATGTTCCGCTATTCCATCTTTTATTTGTTTCTGGTTTTCGTCACCTTGCTCGCCGACCGCTGGATTGCGGATCTCTTTTTCTAGGTCGTCGCCCAGAGTATGACCATGAATGTTTATCGCCAACTGGAAACCCGGTTTGCGCGTCTGTCCGCATTGAGTGACGCGGAAATGCACCTGCATTGGGACCAATCGGTGATGATGCCGCCGAAGGGCGCCGAGGCGCGGGGCGAACAACTTGCGGCCCTCAAAGCGGTGTGCCACGGCATGATCACCGCCCCGGATATGGGCGAATTGATCGACAAGGCAGAAAGCGAAACCGGTCTCGACGATTGGCAGGCGGCAAACCTGCGCGAGATGAAACGCCAATGGGTCCACGCCGCCGCCCTTTCCGAGGAACAGGTGGAGGCCTTGTCCCGCGCCGTCACCGCCTGCGAAACCAAATGGCGGGAAGCCCGTGACGAAAACAATTACGAGAGCGTTCGTCCGCTTTTGCAAACTGTCCTGGATATCATCCGAGAGTGCGCCGAGGCCAAATCCGCGCGGCTCGGCCTCGCGCCCTACGACGCGTTGCTCGATGAATATTCGCCGGGCGTCACCGAGGCGATGATCGACGAGGTGTTCGGAACACTCGAAACATTCCTGCCGGATTTCCTCCCCGACGTGATGCAGAAACAGGCGCAAGGCCCGAAACCGCTGATGCCCGAGGGCCCGTTTCCCGCCGACAAGCAGCGCCAGCTCGGTGTCGAGATGATGGCGCGTTTGGGATTCGACTTTAACAGCGGCCGGTTGGACGAAAGCCTGCACCCGTTTTCATCGGGAACGCCGGACGATCTGCGCATTACCACCCGCTATGACGAAGACGATTTCGCCTTCGGTCTGATGGGCGTGCTGCATGAGACAGGCCACGCCCTTTACGACCACGGCTTGCCAAAGAAATGGCGCGGCCAGCCCGTCGGCAGCCACCTGGGCATGGATATTCACGAAAGCCAGTCCTTGCTGGTCGAGATGCAGGCCTGCCGCTCGCCCGAGTTTCTGCGTTTTGCCGCACCGGTCATGCGCGACACCTTCGGCGGCAGCGGCCCGGCCTGGACGGAAGAAAACATCATCCGTCTCTATAGTTGGATCGAGCCCGGCCTTATCCGTGTCGACGCCGACGAGGTGACGTACCCGGCGCATGTGATCCTTCGCTACAACCTGGAACGCGATATGATCGCCGGACGGCTTGCCCTTGCCGATCTACCCGAGGCCTGGAACGCAGGCATGCAGAAACTGCTCGGCATCACGCCACCCGACGATGCGCTAGGCTGCATGCAGGACATCCACTGGTTCGACGGCGCTTGGGGATATTTCCCGAGCTATACCCTCGGCGCCATCGCCGGGGCACAATTGTTCGACGCCGCGAAGAAGACCGATCCCGAAATCATGCCCAGTATCGCGCAAGGAAATTTTTCGCCCCTGTTGGCTTGGCTGCGCGAAAACGTCCACAGTCACGGACGGCGCTACCCCAGTCCCGAACTGCTGACCCGCGCCACTGGCCGCCCGTTGGACGTGACGGCCTTCACGTCGCATTTGCGCACCCGCTATATCGGTTAACCAGGGTGCCGCATTGCTTGCGACGCCCCTACCCGCACGATAGGGTGCGCCGATGAAATACCTGAGCACCCGAGGATCGGCGCCAACGCTGAATTTTGACGACACATTGCTGAGCGGGCTCGCCCGCGACGGCGGTCTGTACGTGCCGGAGAGCTGGCCGAAACTGACTCGGGAAGACCTCAAATCCCTGCGCGGTCTCAGCTATCCCGAGATCGCCGTGCGCGTCATGGCGCCGTTCATCGCCGGTAGTCTGATCGAAGACGAGTTCGAGAAGCTGGTTGGCGACGCCTACGCCGGGTTCGATCACGAGGCCATCGCACCCTTGAAACAATTGGCCCCCGACAGCTGGCTGTGCGAGCTGTTCCACGGACCGACGCTCGCCTTCAAGGATTATCCTCTGCAGCTCGTCGGGCGGCTGTTCGACCGGGTGCTCGCCAAACGCGGGCAACGGGTGACCATCGTCGGCGCGACGTCGGGTGATACCGGCTCTGCCGCCATCGAAGCCTGCCGCGACAAAGACTCCATCGACATCTTCATCCTGCATCCGCACGGCCGGGTCTCCGACGTGCAGCGGCGGCAGATGACCACCGTCACGTCGTCCAATGTCCACAATATTGCCGTCGAAGGCACCTTCGACGACTGCCAGGACATCGTCAAAGCCCTGTTTGCTGATCTTTCGTTCCGCGACCAGTACGGTCTCAGCGCCGTCAATTCCATCAACTGGGCGCGGATCATGGCGCAAATCGTTTATTACGTCTGGTGCGGCGTCGCCCTCGGCGCGCCCGAACGGCGCTTCACCTTCTCCGTGCCGACAGGCAATTTCGGCAACGTCTATGCCGCCTACGCGGCGCGCAACATGGGCCTGCCGGTGGACAAGCTCATCGTCGGTTCCAACGCCAACGACATCCTCACCCGCTTCTTCGAAGGTGGCGAGATGGCCATGGCCGAGGTCGTCGGCACATTGAGCCCATCCATGGACATCCAGATCTCCAGCAACTTCGAACGCCTGTTGTTCGACACCTACAAGCGCGACGGCGCGGCGGTGGCCAAGGTCATGGAAAAATTCCGCAAGGACCGAAAGGTGTCTTTCGGCAAGGCACGCTGGCAGGCCATGCGCAAACTGTTCGAGGGCTACCGCGTCGGCGACAACGCCACCAAAACGGCCATCAACGATATCTACGAAAATACCGGCGAACTGATCGATCCGCACACCGCCATCGGCGTGCTGGCGGGCGAGAACGTCGCGCGCCCCGAAGGCTCGGTGCTGGTGACCATGGCGACGGCCCATCCGGCCAAGTTCCCGCGCGCCGTCGAGGAGGCCACGGGACTGCACCCCGATTTGCCGCCGCGCCTTGCCGATCTGTTCGAGCGGCCGGAGCGGGCCGATGTGCTGCCCGCCCAAACAAACGCCGTGCGCGCATTCATTTCCGAACAACTTGCCGGGAAATCCGCCGCATGACCGTCCGCGTCACCGATCTTCCCGGCGGCCTCCGGGTCGTAACCGACAATATGGACACTGTCGCCACGGTTTCTCTCGGCGCCTGGGTCGCCGTCGGCACCCGGCACGAGGACCTGTCGCTCAACGGCATTTCGCATTTCCTCGAGCACATGGCCTTCAAGGGAACGGAGCGGCGCTCGGCCCGCGCCATCGTCGAGGAGATCGAGGATGTAGGCGGCCACCTCAACGCCTACACCGCGCGGGAAAGCACCGCCTATTTCGCCAAAGTGCTGCAGGACGATCTGCCGCTTGCCGTCGATATCATCGCCGACATCCTCCAACACCCGACCATGGAGGTGGAGGAATTGGAGAAAGAACGGGCGGTGATCCTGCAGGAAATCCACCAAGCGCACGACACGCCCGACGACATCATCTTCGATTGGTTCCAGGCGACCGCCTTTCCCGATCAGCCCATGGGCCGTCCCGTGCTCGGCGAGGTGCCGACGGTTTCGTCCATGCCGCGCGACACCATCGTCGATTACATGCGCAGCGAATATTCGGCGCCGCGCATGGTGATCTCGGCCGCCGGAAAGGTGGATCACGACCGGTTCGTCGATCTGGTAAGCAAAGCTTTTATCAAATTGCCGAACAGCAACGACGGCCCGGCGACCCCCATCCAATACGTCGGCGGCGATTACCGCGAGAAACGTGACCTCGAGCAGGTGCATGTGCTCATTGGATTCGACGGCGTTTCCTATACCGATCCCGGCTATTATCCGCTGGCCGTGCTGTCGATCCTGGCGGGCGGCGGCATGTCGTCGCGCTTGTTCCAGGAAGCCCGCGAGAAACGCGGGCTCGTCTATTCCATCTATTCTTTCGCCGCCAATTACGTGGATGGCGGCCTGTTTGGCATCTACGCGGGAACCGGCGCGGACGAAGTGGCGGAGTTGGTGCCGGTGATTTGCGACGAGATGAAAAAGCTGGAACTTGGCGCGCCGGACGAAGAAATCGCGCGGGCCCGGGCGCAGCTCAAGGCCTCCACCCTCATGTCCTTGGAAAGCACCTCGTCACGCTGCGAGCAGGCGGCACGGCAACTTCAGGTCTATGGCCGTCCCCTACCCACCGAGGAAGTGATCGCCGCCATCGACGCTGTCGACAACGACGCCATCGTCGCGGCCGCCAAGCGCCTGTTGGCGAGCGCGCCGACGGTCACGGCCCTCGGTCCCATGGGCAAGATGGAATCCTACGAGAAAATCCGCGAGCGGCTGAACTAGCCGCCGGCATTCCCGATTTTTGTTGTAATTTTCACTGAATATGATCTATAAGATCATTAAATTGGAAATAATTTATAATTTCGGAGGAGAAAGGAGCGCGGATCAGAGAATACGGATTGTGATGTGAATTCAGTTTTAGGGAAGGTCGCGGACCAGACGAAGCCCCGTATGGCCAAATCCGATCAGGCCTCGACGCAAGATGACCAAGTCATCGGGCTCGCCTTTAAACGTCCCCCCCCTGGTAACGTTGGTCCCGAAAAAGTCATGACGGCAATCGGATATCCACGGGCTCCCGTCCAAGGGCAGCCCCTTAAGTGTCTTGTGGTAACAGTCGACGACCAATTCATCGAGATTGCCCAACATATCGTAGAGACCGAAGGGGTTGGGATTTCCCAATCCGACCGGCGCGGGCGAACTCTCGATGGGCCAATCTTTCGGCATGTCCCATTTCTGCTCGAACCCCTTCCAGACCTCCTTATCTGGCTCGAACGCGTCCCCCCACCAGTAGCGGGTCGTCGTGCCGCCCCGCGCCGCATGAACCCATTCCGCCTCGCTTGGCAACCGGTATTTCTGCCCCGTCTTTCGCGACAGCCAACGGATATAGGCGCTGGCAAATGGCAGGTAGACGTCACCAGCGGCGAGGTCACCCGGTATGGGAAAAGGCGGCGGAACTTCTTTCAATCCTTCCGGGCTGAACCAGTTGCCAAAAAAAACCGTCCGCCCACGCGGCGGACACAATCCATCGTCGGCGCATTGGTTCCATTGATCGAGCGTCACCTCGAACCGGCTCATCGCAAACGAGTAGCCAATGGTCACATGGACAGCCGGTCTCTCTTCGGGCTCGGCGGCCTCGTCATCACCGACAACGACCGTCCCAGGTGGAATGACCACCATCTCAGGACAATCGGGACAGTCGCGGAACACCGTGCCTGGCGGCGGGATGTCGACAAAAAACACTTTTGGGTTCGGCACTTCGAGGATCGCCGCCGCGACGATCAACATTCCCGAAAACACGATGGCCCAATAGACCGACGCATATCCCGTGCGGTCGCTCATTACCCTTATCCCCAAGCTGCAATCTGAAGGAGCACTATTGTGTCCGACTACACGCTATTATTCCATATCGACCGGACAAAATCCCCCGGCCACTTTTTTATTTCGATTCAAAATGGCGACAAAATCATGGAGGGGCCTGACGGAACGCCACTCGTGTTCGGGAAATACCCCAATACAGGCTTCGATGCGATCGCGGGAAAAGGCACCATCGCCTTCGACCGCGACCGCCTCAAGAACCCGGAAATTTCTTCGTACGGCATCCCGCTCAATCAGGAAGAATTGGATCGCACAATCTCGTTTCTATATGCCAAACGGTCAAAGCCAGATCCATATGTCGCCTATAGGGGTAATTGTGTAGATTTCGCCAATGCTGTCCTTGGCATCGCCAAACCGGACTACATAAATCCACCAAGTGGGGAAAAAAGGGATATTAGAGACTTGGTACTAGGAGATGGCTATTCGGCTCTGAAGGATATTGCCGAACACGGCGGCGGGGCTGCGGCCGCCGTCTATGCCCAATTCCTGTACAGTGAGCTGGAAGACTTCGTTCCAAAAGAAATCCGCGATATCCCGGCGAAAACCAGGGACAAAGCCAAGGACATTGAACGCCGGTACTGGCAGATCGAACGGGGTCTACGTGACAAACGTTCCGATCTGGATGATCCAGGGGCCACGCCGAAGAACGTTCTGGCGAAAAACGACGATCAGGAAATTGGTGCAACGCCGACGGTCCTCAAATCGTCGGATGAGCCGTACGACCCCGTCGGGAACATCCTGCTTAAGGATCCGAAGAAATGGACCGAGGACGAGCGCGAAGCGGTCTTGCAATCGGCGGCCTATCAACAGCGCGGGCATCCGCGCCGTGACGAAGCCTTAGCGAAAGTCCGAACTTCATTCGATCACACCTATGGGACCCAACCGGCCAAGCTGGATCAAGCTGGGCGCATGATCCACCCCGAGCCAAGCAACGGATCGCTGGCGAAACCCGCCGTCGCGGTGGACGCGGCGGGCGGCACAATGGAGGCCGGATACCAGAGGGTAAACGATCAACTTGCAAAGAAGATTTCCGCCGTCGGTGAAAACCAAGCCGTCCGATCGGTGCAGGCCGGGCTCAACGCGCTGATGCCGAAGCAGATCGGAAACGAAGGTGAGACTTCGACAAAAATGTGGAGTGACACGCTGAAAGTCGACGGCATCCTGGGGCCGAAAACGCGGGGCGCCCTGAAAGAGGCGGTTGCCGTGCATGGCAGCCCAGAGGTATTGAAACTCCTGGAAGACGACGAAGAGTTGGCAGGCGCTGCTTTGTCTTAAGCGTGGCCGGCCTCGTCCGACAGCATCATGGGGTCGATGCCGAGGGTCGCGATAGCGCGTTCCCATTTGGTGTCGAGATCGGTGTCGAACACCAGGCTATGGGTGGCAGGCACCTGCAGCCAGCCATTGGCGCGAATCTCGCCATCCAGCTGACCGGGGCCCCACCCTGCATAGCCGAGCGCCAAAAGCCGCTTGCGGGGACCACGCCCGCGGGCGATCGCCTTGAGGATATCGATGGTCGCGGTCAACGCGATGTCGTCATCCACCGGCAGGGTCGCTTCCTGGTGATAATCCATGGAATGCAAAACGAAACCGCGGCCGGATTCCACCGGGCCGCCGACATGGACGCGGATGTTGTTGTCGTCGACCTGTTCTTCGATGCCGAGCTGTTCGAGCAGATCGGGAAAGGTGAGCGTGTCCAACGCCTGGTTCAGCACCAGACCCATGGCACCCTCCGGCGTGTGGGCGCACATGTAAATCACCGTCTTGGAAAACCGTTCGTCCTTCATTCCCGGCATGGCGATCAAAAGCTGCCCGGAGAGGAAGGGATCGTCCTTGCTGGTCAGATGCTCGGCCATCGCGTGTCGATCCTTCTCTTGGTTGTACGCGTCCCCGGCGATGACACTAAGGCGTTGTTTCAGCAATCCTTTGCGCCGTCCGTCGCCGGTGCTTTAAATGCCCTCTAAATGTATGCCGCTCTGCGTTTGGCGGCAACTCCAGGCCCGGAAATCCGGCACCGTCGGCGGCGGCCACCACCGGATTGCCGCCGATCGAACACAGAAGGTAAACATCGCGTGAGATGACGGCGAGGTGATACCCACTGCCCCGATACCTTATATATAAGGGGTGGCTAAAGGGTTCCCAACCCGGAGCCCTATCGTTCCTTCACGGCTGAAACGGGTGACGATGACTTCCAGCTTGCTGCGCACCGCTCTTATTTTCTTCGGAATTCTGCCATTTTTTGCGATGACGACCATTTCCCCGGCCAAGGCCGGTGACGGCGTCACGGCGACGCACGCGGCATCCGACTGGGTCGTCAACGACCAAACGAAGGTGCGCCTGATTTCGGCGACCGACGGCCATGGCGGTCGCGACACCGTTCGCCTGGGGCTTCAGTTCAAACTCGATAACAATTGGAAAATCTATTGGCGCAACCCGGGTGACGCGGGCTATCCGCCCCGGGTCGATTGGGCAAAATCGGAGAATCTCGGCGAAACGACCTTTGCCTGGCCCGCCCCCATCCGGTTCTCGATCCTGGGGTTCGAGACCATGGGCTACAAGCATGAAGTGGTCTTTCCCATCACCGCCAAGGTAACGGACCCCGACAAGCCACTGCGTCTCAAAGCCAAGCTCGATTACCTCACCTGCGACGACGTGTGCATCCCCTATACGACCAACGTCAGCTTCGAGGTACCGCGCGGCACCGGCGCAGCGACCGACAACGCCCATTTGATCAGCCAATACGACGCCAAGGTACCGGGTGACGGCTCGAATGTCGGCATCACCATCGACAGCGTCGACACGGCGGGCGCATTGGGCCCGGAGAAAGACGCGTACCGCGACGGAACCTTGCGCGTCCATCTGGCGAGTGCCGTTCCCTTTGAGGATCTCGATATTTTTCCCGAAGGGCCGGACACCATTCTGTTCGGCAAGCCCTCCTTCGCACTCTCCGACGGCAACACAAAAGCCATTGCCCGTATCCCTGTGAGCGTCGAGAAAGGTCATGAGATTGAGCAGGCCAACCTGACGTTCACCGTCACCGACGGACCGCGCGCCGCCGAACGCGCCTTGACCGTCGGCGCGGGACCCGCGGACGCGCCGTCCACCATTGTCGGAAACGGACAACTGCCCGTCTCTCTGTTCGTTGTTCTGGGCCTCGCTCTTATCGGCGGGTTGATCCTCAACCTCATGCCCTGCGTGCTGCCGGTGATCTCCCTCAAAGTCCTCGGCGTGGTCGGCCATGGCGGCGGCGAGAACCGGATCGTGCGCAGAAGCTTCGTCGCCACCTCGGCGGGGATCGTGTTTTCTTTCCTCGTGCTGGCGGGGGCATTGACCATCCTCAAGCTGGCGGGAATGGCGGTCGGCTGGGGCATTCAATTCCAACACCCCTGGTTCCTGGTGGGTCTCGCCCTGATCGTCACCCTGTTCGCTTATAACCTATGGGGCCTGTTCGAAATCCAACTGCCAACGCGCCTAGCCACCGTTATCGCCAGCCCCGATCACGGCGCAGAACAAGGGGTCGCCGGGAACTTCCTCACCGGCGCCTTCGCGACCCTGCTGGCAACGCCCTGCTCCGCACCGTTTCTGGGCACCGCCGTCGGTTTTGCGCTGGCGGGCAGCACCGCCGATATCTTCGCCGTGTTCGCGGCCCTGGGTATCGGCATGGCGTCGCCGTTCCTCGCCATCGCCGCTTTCCCGTCGCTGGCAACCAAGCTGCCCCGGCCCGGCCCGTGGATGGTGCGCCTCAAGCAGATCATGGGGTTTGCCCTGGCGGTCACGACCCTGTGGCTGCTCTCGGTCCTCGCGGTACAGGTGAGCGTAACCGCCGCGATTATCGTCGGCGTCCTGATGGCAGCCATCGGCGTTATCCTCTACGCGCGTACCAGGCTGCCGGATTCTATTCGCCGATACGCGATGGGTGCCCTCGCCGTCCTGGCCATCGTCGCATTCATCGTGCCACACCAGATTACACCGCGCGCCACCCTGGAAAGCCCGGAACAAAGCGCCCATTGGGTGCCGTTCGAGCCGGAACGCATTCCGGAATTGGTGGCGGCGGGCAAGACCGTGTTCGTCGATATCACCGCCGAATGGTGCATCACCTGCCAGGTCAACAAGGCCGCCGTGCTTAACCGGGGGCAGGTGTCCGCCTTCCTGCAAGGCGACGACGTCATCGCTATGAAAGGCGACTGGACGCGGCCCGATCCGGTGATCGCCGACTATCTGATGAGCTTCAACCGCTTCGGTATTCCGTTCAACGCGGTCTACGGACCGGGCGCGGCGCAAGGCATCGCGCTGCCTGAACTGCTGACCAGCGATCTGGTCCTCGACGGCATCGAAAAAGCCTCCGCCGGCGCCTTGGCGGCAAAACGCTAATCCGCAATACCCCCACAAAAATCACGATTTTTACCACCGGTCAAAGCGCGTATAACCGCCGCATTATCGCGTGCGGCGATTGCACATCACAAACTCGCGGGGAGAGATAATGACCATCAATGTTGGAGATAAAATTCCGTCGGCCAGCCTTCGTCTCAAAACGGATTCGGGTATCGACGAAATCACCACCGACGATATTTTCAGCGGCAAGAAAGTTGCGTTGTTCGCAGTGCCGGGCGCCTTTACGCCGACCTGCTCGGCCCAGCACCTGCCCGGCTTCGTCAACAATGCCGACGCGCTTAAGGCCAAGGGCGTCGACACCATCGCCTGCGTCGCCGTCAACGACGCGTTCGTCATGGGTGCCTGGGGTGACGCGCAGAAGGTCGGCGACAAGGTGCTGATGCTGGCCGACGGCAATGGCGACTTCACCAAGGCCATCGGCATGGAAATGGACGGCTCGGGCTTCGGTCTCGGCGAACGCTCCAAACGCTATTCC
Source organism: uncultured Rhodospirillales bacterium (assembly GCA_913055735.1). Lineage (GTDB taxonomy): Bacteria > Pseudomonadota > Alphaproteobacteria > Rhodospirillales > UBA2165 > CAJXKD01. Next base: position 1,953,160 of record CAJXKD010000001.1, on the reverse strand, counting down.
ATGTATGTGGAAGACGGCGTGGTGAAGCAGCTCAACATCGAGCCCGCGGGATCGTTCGGCGAAAGCAGTGCCGAAACCTTGCTCGAACAGATCTGATTACATCCACATCGGATTGAAAAAAGCGGCGCTAACGGACGCCGCTTTTTTTATGTCCCGGTTTCGCGCAAAGCGCGGTTGCGGCGCGCTTCGTAGCGGATGCTGAAGATATTGCCGAATACGATCAGCAACGCGCCGCCGACGAGGGCAAGACCCACCACCTCGTCATAGAAGATGAAGCCGACGATGGCGATCAACGGCAGACGGAGATAATCGAAGGGCAGCACGAAGATCGCATCCGCCAGGCGCAGGGCCTGGGTCAGGCAGATATGTGCCGTGAAGCCGGCACCGGCGACCATAATAATCCATACGGCATCGCTCCACACCGGCCAAACCCAAACGTTCCACGACAGCGACAGGCCGAGCGGCACCTGCACCAAGTTCATGTAGAAAATGATGGCGTAGGTCGTTTCGGTGGGGGCCAGTTTCTTGGTGGCAATGTTGGAAACCGCGAAACCGAAGGCGGCCGCGATCACCCAGAACACGGTGGGATCGAACACCGAGCTTCCTGGCTGAACGATGATCAGCACGCCGATGAAACCGAACCCCAATGCCACCGAGCGGCCGAGGTTGAACCGTTCGGCCAGGAAGATCACCGCCAACAGAGCGCTCCACATGGGAATGGTGAACTCCACGGCGAACACCGTCGCCAACGGCAACAGCGACAGACCGACGAACCAGGAGAACTGCGCACCAAAATGGAAGACGTTGCGCACCACGTGCAGAGGGAACCGGCGGGTCCTGAGCTGAGAAAAACCCGCATGCGAGTGCCACAGCATGAACAGCACGATGACCATGCCGCCGAGCGCGCGGTAGGTCGACACCTGGATCGGTTCGGTCCCGGCGGCGGCCAATTCCCGCCCGGCGACGGCCATGGTCGAGAACGACGCGAGCGTGCCCATCATCCAAAGGGCACCCTTAGTATTGTTGGAAAGAGAATAAGCCACGAAGCTTAGAACCGCTCCGACAGCCAGATGGCCAGACGTGAACCCGCCTTGATCGCGGCGGTCAGCGGTTCGTACCCCGGCGCCTCGCGCGCGTCATGGGCGAGCGCCGTCTCCCGGTGCTCGGCCTCTTCGGCGCCGAACGTCTCGACGACCTCTTTCAATTCGGGTTCGTCCTCATGGGCAAGACGCGCCGCTTGATGGGCATAATGTTCTTCGATCACTTCTTCGACTGCGACGGTGCAAGCCATCGCCGCTTCGCGGCCCAACAAGGCGGTGCCCGCCCCAAGCGCGAAGCCGGCGACATGCCAGAAGGGCTGCAACATGGTGGGGCGCACATGGCGGCGCACCATCAGATCGTTGAAAGTGTCGAGATGACGCTGTTCGACGTCCGCCATTTCCTTGAGCACCGGCCCGTCCTTCGTGCGACCGAGCACCGCGAGCTGGCCGGCGTAGATCCGCTTGGCACCGTATTCGCCCGCCTGGTCGACCCGGATCATACGCGCGACCATGTCTTCGCGCGACGGATCGCCCGGCATACGCCGCAATCTTTTCAGGGAAGGTTTGCTGCTCACGCGTGAACGTCCTTTCGCCACAATCCCGCGGCCCAAAAGCTGGCAAGCGCCAGGACCAGCGAGACGGCCGCATTGTAGGTGGCCATGGACACGCCGAAAAGGGTCCAGTCCACCTCGTCGCAGGCTTTCACCGGCCCGAGACTACCGAGCCCCTGGCGGAAATCGCTGAAGCTTTGCGGCAGCTCGGCATTCCCCGCGCCGCATGCGGTGGCCGCTTGCCACCAATGCTGTTCGACCCCGACATGATAGAAGGCGATCGCCGCCCCGAGCAAAAACACCCAGCCCGCGAGAACTGCCGCGGTGCGATGGCCCATCGGGTCGACCGCAGCCCCCACGACGCCGATGATCAACGCTGCCACGTAGGGAAGCCGCTGATAAACGCACAGTTCGCAGGGTTCCAACTCGAAGCCGTATTGGGCGATGAGCGCGACGATCAACGCGCCCGCCGAAACACAGGCAATCGCGGGAAAAACAAGAGAGCGGATGGGAGAAGGCGGCGCCACGTCCATACCGCCCATATAATGTTAGAGAATGTATTTGGCCAGCACGAAGCCGCCGATCAACAAAACCACGAACAAGGTGAACAAGAGCTTCAGCCGTTCTTCGATGAACAGGCGGATGGGCTCGCCGAACTTCCACAATAAGGCCGCCTCGACATAAAAGCGGATGCCGCGCGCAAGGATGGACGCGATGATAAACGTCGTCAGGTCGAGCCCCGACACGCCGGACAAGATGGTGATCACCTTGTAGGGGAAGGGCGTCAGCCCGGCGATGAACACCGCCCAGGCGCCCCACTCGTTGTAATAGTCACGGAATTCGCCGAACCGCTCGGCGTATCCATAGAACTCGAGCACCGGCGCGCCGATCTGATCGAACAGGATGGCGCCGATGGCATACCCGGCCATGCCGCCCAAGACGGAAGCCGCCGTACAGACGAAAGCGATACGCCAGGCGTTTTGGCGCGCCGCCAGCACCATGGGGATCAGCAGCACGTCCGGCGGAATGGGAAAGACGGAGCTTTCGACGAAGGAAATAACCGCCAACGCCAGAAGCGCGTGCCGGTGGCCGGCGAGGCTGAGGGTCCAATCGTAGAGGCTGCGCAGCATGGCGGGTTCCGGAAAGATAAGCGCCCGGTGAGTACCCGATTCGCCGCCCATTGGCAATTGGCGACACCGCCGGGCCTGGAACTCACCTCAATGCCACCTCAATGGTTGACCCGGCACGCGCCTTGGCTATGATCGCGGCCTCTCGTGCGGGCGTGGCGGAACTGGTAGACGCGCTGGATTCAAAATCCAGTTCTGGTGACAGAGTGGGAGTTCGAGTCTCCCCGCCCGCACCATTTATTTCCGTAAATCTCCAGTCCATTTCGACCCGGAAGCTGGCCCATAGCGGCTGGTAGGCGCCTAGCCACGTCCCTTGAAAATCGCCAATTCCGGCGCATCTAGAAGCTTTAGACGCAGGAATCGGTTCAATTCATGGGCGTGTTGAAATCCCTGGGAAACCGGCTGTCGGGCGACCGCCGCAAACCCGAGAAAAATGGGCAACCGTCGCCCATGGAAACGCCCGAGGCCCCCTCGGCGACTTATAGCACCCGCTTCCGCAGCAGGGGCGGCGATCTCAATCAATGGATCGCCAACAGCAACGAGCTGACCTCCGCCCAGCAATTCTACCTCGACTACCTTGAAGGCAAACTCCGCGAGCAATGGAACCTGGGCCGTAACCTGATCCTCGCCTGGATGCCCACCGACACAGGCATCGCCACCCTGAGCGTTCCCAATTACCTGATCGCCAACCGCCTTCCCGATGCACACGCACCGGAGGACAATTTTACCCTGCGCCTGCTATCGACCAAAAAAGAGGTGACCCCGGAGGGGATGGACGAGATCGCCGAGAGGCTGCAACACGCGCCATTGGATCTCGAACTGCCTTTCAAGGCAGGTAAGAATCTGCCACATCTGGCAATCGATGCACTCGTCGCCCGCTACAGCCTGACTTATGTCACGGACCGGGCGGTGGCGCTGTTCGACATTGTCGGCTTCTCCCTCTATTCACCACTGGAACAGGTGACACAGCTCAACAGCCTGTCCTATTCCCTCAATTCAGCGCAAGCGCGCATGCTCGGCCGGAAGATCGACATCAGTTTCGCCCGCGCCAGTACCGGCGACGGGTTCTACGTATGGAACCGGGACCGATCGATCCAGGCGAACATCAATCTGTACCATTTCATGCATCTGGTGCTGGCCGACAATGCCGTCGCCCGCAGCAAATCGCGCGGCAACGTCACGCCCCGCCTGCGCACAAGCTTTCATGTCGGCAGCCACTACGAATTCTATCAGGCTGAAGGCCTCAACCCGACGGTCTACAGCTATATCGTCGGCGACGTGACCATCGAGCTTGCCCGCCTCATCGAGCGCGCCGTGCCCGGCCAAGTGGTTGTGGGCGATTTCTCCGCCCCCATGCCCGACCGCGACACGGGCGAGGTGCAGCGTGTCGACGCGGTGCAATTCATCGAGAAGACGCAAGAGACGCTTTCAGGTCTCAAGGGGCTCGTCGTTTCCGGCGACGAGATCGAGTCCATCAGCTGCTACCTAACGGGCGAGCGCGGCCGGAGCGGCAACTACTCCATCAAGAAATATCTTGTTACCGATAAGCACGGCCTCACCCGCCATGCTTTCAATGCGAAGATCAATATTTTCCGCAAACACGCCGAGCCTATTTTCCTGGGCGTGCAAGACAGCGAGTTGAGCACCTTCGGGCCCGTCGTGATGGGCTCCGACCTCGACGACATCGGCTTCGAATAACCGAACGTCTCACCCGGACTCCAATTTTTCCTTGAGTCCGAAAGGAATATGCCGCGCCAGCCGGCATTCATGTCCTTGTGGCGCGGCATAGCCGTGGCCACTTGTGCACAATCTCAAATGGGGGAGATCACCCAATGACCAAGTTTCTTGCCGCGTTCGCCGCGCTTTTTCTCATCACCGCCTGCACATCCCACGACGACATGAAGAAAGAGGAGATGATGAAGGAGGAGATGATGAAAAAAGAGGAAATGAAGAAGGACGAGATGATGAAGAAAGAGGAGATGAAGGACGACGGTATGATGAAAAAGGACACGATGAAGAAATAGGTCTCTTCTTTCAGCATCGGTAGTACCAACTGGCCGGGCAAGGCAGCGACGCATGGCGTCGGTTCCGCCCGGCCTTTTTCTTACCCAAAGCAATGGCAGACCAGCCCAAAATCCTCAGAAATCTGCCATATTTTCTATGAACGGGAATAATCCCAATCGGGCGGCATTCATGCTTATGTGGCGCGGTTGACCCGCCGCCACCTGTGCACAACTTAAATGGGGAGATCACCCAAATGACCAAGCTTCTTGCTGCTTTCGTCGCCCTGTTCTTCATCACCGGCGCCGCGTCGGCCCAGGAAATGAAGAAGGACGACATGATGAAAAAAGAAACCATGATGAAAGACGATGGCATGAAGAAGGATGCCATGATGAAGGATGATGGCATGAAGAAGGATGCCATGATGAAAGACGACGGCATGAAAAAAGACGACATGATGAAAAAAGACGACATGATGAAGAAGTAAGACGCCCTATAGTCATCGGTAGCATCAACTTGCCGGGACGGGCGGCGGCGTAGCCCATTCGCCCTTCCCGGCGGATTTGTAGACAAAAAGAGACAGCGCGGACCGAACATGGATAAACGCACCGCCATCGTCGAACAGATGCCGCACTTGATGCGCTATGCGCGCGCCCTGACGCGCGACGCCGTGGCGGCTGACGATCTGGTTCAGGATTGCGTCCAACGGGCGCTGAGCCGCCTCAACCTGTTCGAAGCGGGCACCAATATGCGGGCATGGCTATTCACCATCATGCACAACATCCATGCCCAAGACATGCGTCAGCTGGGCCGCCGACCACGCGCGGTGCCGCTGGACAACGAATTAGAAGAACGGCGGGGAACCGCCGCCACCCAGGAGGGGAGCCTCGCGGTACGGGATATGGCCCGTGCCCTCGACCACCTTCCCGACGAGCAGCGCGACGTTGTCCTGCTGGTCTGTTTGGAAGACATGTCCTACGCCAAGACGGCGGAGATTTTAGACGTGCCGGTGGGGACGGTGATGTCCCGCCTGGCGCGCGGCCGGGAGCGGCTGCGCAAAATGATGGATGAAGGCGTCCCCGCCTTGAGGAGTGTCAAATGACAGAACCGCGCACCATCGCCGAAAGCGATCTCCACGCCTATGTGGATGGGGAGCTCGATGCGCTGACGCTCACCGAGATCGAACGTTGGCTGGCTGAGCACCCCGAGGATGCCGCAAAGGTCCATTCCTTCATGCTGCAGAAACGGCTGATGCATCAGGTCTTTGATGAAGGTCTCGATGCGCCGTGGCCAGCCGGAGTCGAGGAAATGCTGACCGGCGAGCCGCGCCACGCCTGGTGGCCCGGTTGGACGAAGATCGCAGCGACCATCCTGTTGCTGGTCGTCGGCGGCGCCACGGGCTGGGGGTTCACGACCTTCAGCGCTCAGCAGGCCCATGCCGAAAAGACCTTTGTCGAAAGCGCCTTGAACGCACATGCGGTTTACAGCCACGACACCCAGCGGCCGGTCGAGTTCACGATCGATTCGGGGCAAGAGAAGTTGCTGCTGGATTGGCTGTCGGCCCGGGTTGGCGAAGAGCTGATGACGCCCAACTTGGCGGGAGCGGGCTTTGCCCTGATGGGCGGGCGGCTGGTCGCCGACAAGGGCATGCCCGCCGCACTGCTGATGTATCAGGATGGCAATGGCAAACGGGTGACGCTCTACTGCCGCAAGGCCTTCGAGGACAAGGACAGCACCTTCAAGGTGATCTCCGAGCACGACATGGTCGCCTTCTATTGGACCGATGGGCCGTTGTCCTATGCGCTCACCGGCGAAATGCCGCGCGGCGATCTCTTGTACCTCGCACAGATGGTTTACAAAGACATCGATTCATAATTCTTAACCGACTCCGTCTACCCTCCATCGCCTCAACGGGGTACTCTTTGAGGCGATGGCGCACATCCACACCCACGACGAGCACCAACATTCTTCGAACCAACGGCGCGTGTTCTGGGCCTTCCTGCTGACGGCAGGGTTCATGGCCGCTGAAGTGGCGGGCGGATTGATCTCCGGCTCTCTCGCCCTACTCGCCGACGCGGGGCACATGCTCGCCGACGCGGCCGCCTTGGGCTTGGCCTGGACCGCCTTCCTCATTTCCAAGCGGCCGTCGGACGTCAAACGCTCCTACGGCTATCACCGTTTCCAGGTACTGGCCGCCTTCGTCAACGGCCTCGCCCTCGCCGCCATCGCAGCCTGGATTGTCTTTGAAGCCATCGGGCGTCTCGCGACACCCTCTCCTATTCTCGGCGGTGTTATGCTGGTGGTCGCGGTCATCGGTCTTGCCGTCAACCTCGCCGCCTTCGTTGTTTTGCATGGCGGGGACCGGACGAACCTCAATCTGCGCGGCGCGCTCGCGCACGTGGCAGGCGATATATTGGGCTCCATTGCCGCGATCGTCGCCGCGGGGGTCATCCTGACGACCGGCTGGACGCCCATCGATCCGATCCTGTCCATGCTGGTTGCGCTGTTGATCGTGCGTAGCGCCTGGAAACTGATCATCCAGTCTGCGCATATTCTCCTTGAAGGCACACCCGACTGGCTCGATGTCGAAACCCTGTCAGCCGAGCTGGTCGCCGAAGTGCCCGAAGTGGTCGACATCCACCATGTGCACGCCTGGTCCCTCGATACGGACCGGCCCATGCTGACGCTACACGCGACGGTGCGCCCCGAGTTCGACAATCACATTACCCTGGGCCGCATCAAAGATGTGCTCAAAACACGCTACGGCGTTACCCACTCGACCATCCAGATCGAGCCCGAGCACTGCGTCGACACGCCCTGATCAAAAGAGCGTTGCTCTTAAAATGGAACGTCGAGCGCCTTGCAGATGAATTTCATCAGCGGCGTCACGGCCTTAAACGTCCGCGCCACTTCGGCGGGGAAATCGGGTGACCGCGTAATGGCATCTTTTTCGTGACGCATGGCGAAGAACGTCTGGCGTTTGATGTCCTCGATATGTTTTTCGTCACCGCTAAAGCCCTTGGGCGGCCGAGTGATACCGTCGCCCATCACACCGTCGGTGAGGTCGTTGAGCGCCTTGTTGTTGCGGACCCGCGACCAGCCGGCCGGGTCCTTGGCGATGGCGGTACGGATTTTCAGAAGCTCCGGTGCCGGTGGTTTCCAGATGCCGCCGCCGAACACCACGTTTCCCGGTTCGAAGTGAACGTAAAAGCCCGGCGCATGCGCATCCTTGCCGCGCAAGTGGCGGAATTGAACGGCGCCGTGTTCCTTGTACGGCCGCTTGTCCTTGGAAAAGCGGACGTCGCGATAAATACGGAACATGGACCCGCCGTTTGAGCGCGGGTCCGCGTTGTAATGTTCGGAGATCTTAGCAAGCCGCGGCGCCATATCGATGATGAAATCGGACAAAGAGCCGACGACGACATCCTGATAGCGCGGCTTGTTGGCGGTAAACCATTCGCGGTTGTTATTGGCCGAAAGCTCCTTGAAGAATTTGAAGAAATCCGGCGGCAGTCCCTTGAAGTCGCTCATTTTCCCATTCCCCGGCGTGACGTTTCTTTTCTCATTTCAAGATAACACATCTCGCAATTAGAGAAGAAATCACGAAGGCGCGTGCTCCCGCAAAATATCAGCGAGCTTCTTGAAGTCGCCCGTTCGGGTGGAGGAAAGCCGCCAAACCAAAACGATTTCCCGGATGGGCGGCGGATGAAGGGGAATGGCTTTCACCGACGTGCCCTTGAGGATGCCGGCTTCAACAGCCAATTGCGGAATCATGGTCGAGCCGAGTCCTGCCCCCACCATTTGCACCAGGGTCAGCAAGCTTGTGGCGCCAAACTCGCTGGCGCTGAGATCCTTGGCCGGACGGCAGGCCTCCAGCACGTGATCGCGCAGACAATGCCCCTCCTCCAGCAGTAGCAGATTATCGCCTTCGAGGTTCTTGATCGGTTCATGCGCCGCCTGTACGGAAAGCTGCGGATTCGAGGTCGCGAACAGCAGCGGATCTTCACAAATCTTTTCCATGTTCAATTGCGGCAGATCGTACGGCAATGCAATGAGCGCCGCGTCAAGCCGGCCGGCATTCAACAACCCGATGAGATGCTCCGTACTATCCTCGGTCAAGAACAGTTGCAATTTGGGATAGCTACGTTTCAACGGCCGCATCACACGCGGCAACAGGAACGGCCCGATGGTAGGAATGACCCCCAATCGCAACGGGCCGGTGAGCGGCGCCGTCCGGCTCTGCGCCAGATGCACCAATTCCTCCGCCGCCGACACGACGGCGCCAGCCTGCGCGACGATCTCCTCGCCGAAAGGTGTGAAAATCACCTTGCGCTTGGTCCGTTCCACCACGGTCACGCCAAGCAACGCCTCCAGTTCCTTGATCCCGGCCGACAGGGTCGACTGGGTAACCAGCGATGCCTGTGCGGCACGGCTGAACGAGCCGTGTTTCTTGAGCGCCAGCAGGTACTGGAGCTGGCGGATCGTGGGTAAATACATGGTTTGAATAATAATCGATTTTATCGATATTTATAAGGAAAATTATGAATTGGATTTGTTTATTTGGAAGGCCTAGATTCCTTCTCGAAAGGTAGGAGAAAACAAATGGTAAAGACCCTGTCATTCGGAATTTTGCACTATTCGGTCGCCTTCTTGGTGGTATACGCGCTGTCCGGCGACTTGCTGATCAGTAGCCTCGCCGGCGCCATCGAACCGGGTGTGAATACGGTGGTCTTTCACTTCCACGAGAAATTCTGGGTCCGGTATGGACCTGCCATAGACCGCTTCACCCACCGGATGCGGGCTTATTTCGCCGGCGGCCGCGCCCCGACCGGGCACGCCGCCTAACGCCAACCAAAGGAGGGAAACATAATGACCAATATCGGAATGAGCGACGAAAGCCGTAAACAGGTCGCCGAAGGTCTGTCCCATGTCTTGGCGGATACCTACAAGACATATTTCAAGACCCACGGCTACCACTGGAACGTGGAGGGACCTCAGTTCAAGCAGCTCCACGACATGTTCGAGGAGCAATACACCGAGATGTGGCAGGCGATGGACGAGATCGCAGAACGCATCCGCGCCCTCGATCACTACGCGCCAGGCTCACCGAAATCCTTGGCGAAGCTCAGCGACGTCGAGGACGAGGACGATGTTCCCGAAGCCGACGAAATGCTCGAACGTCTGATTGGCGCCCACGAGACGACGGTTAAAACCATCCGCACCGTCATCCCCGAGGCCCAGGAAGCCCAGGACGAAGTATCCGTTGGGTTGTTGGTCGACCGCGAAACGGTCCACGAGAAAACGCTGTGGATGCTCCGCTGCATGACCAAATAAGCACTGAATTTTTTCCTGCCTAAGCACCATGCAAACTCTGGGGACCCGATGGGGTCCCCTCTTTTTTGCTGCCGTTAGGTCGCGCCGGCAGCCTGCGTGGTGAGGAGTTTGTCCGGAACATCGTCGAACGACGCATAATTCATGCTGTGCAGCCGGTGATAGAGACCGTCTTCCGCGATCAGTTCGCCATGCGTACCACGCTCGATGATCTCGCCGTCCTGCAGCACGAAGATCCTATCGGCATTCCGCACCGTCGCCAAACGGTGGGCAATGACGATCCCTGTCCGCCCTTCGAGCAGCCGCGCCAACGCGATCTGAATTTCGCGTTCGGTAAAGCTGTCGATATTGGCCGTCGCCTCGTCAAGCACCAGGATCTTGGCGTCGGCGACGACGGCGCGGGCAAAACTGATCAACTGCCGCTGACCGAGGGAAAGATTGACGCCCCGCTGACCCAGCATGGTGTCGTAGCCGTCGGACAGATTGAGGATAAAATCGTGCGCGCCGACTGCCTTGGCCGCTTCGATAACTTCTTCCGCCGTTGCATCTTCCTTGTGATAGCGGATGTTGTCGAGAACGGTGCCCGTGAACAGGAACGGCTCCTGCAGCACCATGGCCACATGCCGCCCGAGTGACGCTTGAGTGATATCCCGCACGTCGTGGCCGCCTACCAAGACCTGTCCATCCCATACGTCGTAGAAGCGATGCATCAGCGCGGTGATACTGGTCTTCCCGGAACCGGTGGGCCCGACCAGCGCCACGGTTTCCCCGGGCGCGATCTTGAACGAGATGTTCTTCAGTACCGGCTGATCCGGCACGTAGCCGAAGCTCACGTCGCGAAACTCCACCGAGCCGTCGATCTCCGCGAGATCAAGGGCATCCGGCTTGTCCTGCACATCCACAGGCACGTCGAGCACCTCGAGAATGCGCTGCCCCGACGCCATGGCACGCTGCATCATGTTGTATTGCATCATCAGCGAGCGAATCGGATCGAAAAACCGCTGCACATAGAACAGGAACGCAACCATCACACCGATCTCGAGCGTCTTATCGAGAACCATGGTGCCGCCGACGATCACGACGATCGCCATGGCACCGCCGGTCAGCGTATCCACCGTCGGCACCATGATCTGCGCCAACCGCGTCGCCCGCAGATGCGAATGAAGATTGTCGCGCACCTTCTCTTCGAACAGGTCGAAATTGATGGCCTGGCGGGTCATTTCCTGCACCGTGCGCACGCCCATGAGATTTTCGGCGAGCGCGCCGTTGACGATGGATGAGGTTTGCCGCGCCCGCATGAAGGCACGGCGCGCGATGGGTAGCCAGATGATCCGTACGATCACCAGCGCCGGCACCACCGATAAGGTCAGCAGGCCCAGCTGGAAGTCCAACGACAACAGCACGACGATGATGCCAACAATCAGGACGAAGTCGCCGATGGCCATGATCGAGGTCTCGAGGAATTCCTGAATGGAGTTCACATCGCCCTGCAGACGCGACATCAGCCGCCCGACCTCCGTCTTGTCCATGAAGGACAAGGACACCCGCTGAAGATGGGCGTACATGGCGCGCCGCATGTCGACCAGAATGCGTTCCGCCATCTTGGCGACCAGGGTGAGCTGAAAATAGTTGGCAATGGAATTGACGAATATCAGCCCGAAAAATACGGCAACCGCAACGTTGAGAAGGTCCGCCGAGCGCACGCCTTCCACCAGCGCCCCGTCGATGGTTTCGCGGATCACTAGGGGGACCGCCAACTGGGTCAGGGTAAAGATGAGCACCGCAACGACGGAAACAATCGCGGTGCGTTTGTAGGGGCCCATGAAGGTGAGAAAGCGCCGCACGATGCGTCCATCATAGGCGGCGGCGAAAATCTCCTCGTCTCGGTCGTAAGATGCCGCCCGCAACCTGTCGATGGATTGTCGATCGCCGGTCTCACGATTGACGTTGAGGCCGCTACGCCGCCGTCGGGTCAGGGAAGAGGTCGCCGGTTTATCGTCCATGCCGCCCCCTATTCCGCCGGTTCCAGAACCCGGCCCGCCGCGCCGGGATCACCCTTGTCGCCGCCGATCTGCAGATCATAGAGCGCGCGGTAGCGGCCGTTCTTAGCGAGCAATTCCTGATGGGTGCCGCGCTCGACGATGTGCCCCTTGTCGAGGAACAATATCTCGTCGGCATGCATGAGCGAACTCAACCGGTGCGACACGATGATGGTCGCACGGTCCTTGGTCAGTTCCTTAAGCGCCTCGCGGATACGGCGTTCCGTTGCCGCATCGATGGCCGCGGTCGAATCGTCGAAGACCATCACGGATGGGGTTAACAACACGCTGCGCGCAATCGACAAACGCTGGCGTTGACCGCCCGACAGAGACACACCGCGTTCCCCGACAAGCGTGTCATAGCCTTCGGGCAAGGCGGCAATATAGCTATGAAGCTGCGAGGCGTCGGTCGCCCGCTCGATACGGTCCTGGTCGGCGAATGGTTCACCATAGGCAACATTGGCGCTGACCGGCGAGGTAAACAGGAAGGTATCCTGCTGCACGACACCCACCGCTGCCCGCAGACTGTCGAGGGTCACATCGCGGATGTCTTGCCCGTCGATGGTGATGCGGCCCGACGTCACGTCATAGAAGCGCGGGATCAGATGCACGATGGTCGACTTGCCGCTGCCGGGCGGGCCGACAATACCCAGCGTACGTCCCGGCCGCACCTCGAAACCGATGTTGGAAATCGTCGCCTGCCCGCGAAAGCCTTCGTACTTGAACGATACATCTCCAAACCGCAGCACACCGTCGGTGACCTTCAGTGGCAGCGCGCCGGGCTTGTCGTCGATCGCCGCCTCCATATCCAGGACGTCAAACAATCGCGCGCCGGCAACCGACGCCCGGGCGATCCCGTTGATGACCATGCCGGTCTGGCGGATGGGCATCTGCAAGATGGTCATAAAGGCCAGGAACTGGGTCAGCTCGCCGACGGTGAGGGTGCCTTCAATGATCCGCAGGCCGCCAACCCACAACACGAAGCCCATGGCGAGGAAGTAGGAAAAGGTGATGACCGAAGTATTGGTATAGCGGACCCCGACCCGCTCCATGGAAATATCAAGCGCGACCCGAGAGCCCGCGTCGAACTTCTTCATTTCGAAGTCCCGGGCCCCAAACGCCCGCACCACCCGGATACCGCCAAGATTTTCCTCCATGACGCGCGTGAGGATCGAGAGCGCCTCCTGCAATTCACGCCACAGGGCCCGCATGCGCAATCGGAACACCGTGGCACGCCAGAAGGCGAATGGCACGAAGCTGAGGCTCAGTAGGCCGAGCACCGGATCGGAGCCCATATACATGTAAGCCCCCACCCCCACCAGAACCGCCAGCAGCACCAGCCGCAGGATGCCGAATTCGACGAAGCGGCGGATCCCCTCGATGTCGAGCATGCCGCGGGTAAGCAAATCGCCGGAATGGATCTTGTCGTGATAGCTAAAACTCAGCCTTTGCAGTTTTTCGAAATAGGCAAGGCGAAGTTCGTAAGCGATATGAAGACCGATCGATTCACCGAGGTAGTTGTGCAGCATGGTAAAGCTGCCACGCAGAACCGCGGCCCCGACGATCAGGCCGGCGGCAATCAACAATGCTGTCTGCGCCTCGTCGGCGCCCGCGACGCCGCCTTCAAGCAAGCCGGTCGCATTGTCGACGGCGTTGCCGAGGTACCACGGGATCAATAATTGGAAAACACCGGCGGCAACCACCGCCAGCAGCGCCAGAGCGAAGCGCCACCGATAGCGCAATGCCATCCGGGCGACCCGCGACAATGCCTGCGCACCCCGCTTGTGGTCGCCCTCAAGCGTCGGTACTTGGTAATCCATGCCGGATTTCAGGCCCGATTTCAGCGTGGGACGTGGCGGCAATCTTTTGGCTGAACTCTCGTTCAACGGAAGTCCTCTAACTCTATTTTCTTGGCGCCCTTATTGTGCCGCGAACGTGCATGATATGCCGCAGCCGTCAGGAGCAAATATTCGTGAGGTCATCCGGACGCGGCCCACATCGGTTCTCGGCGGCAGCGCCCAATGAAATACCCCATAAGGTTAATAGACGTATCTAGGTGAAACAAGTTTCGCGCCATAGATTACGGCGCATGCCGATCTACGGACATACGTATCAACCGCCAAATCCGTTGATTGACCTTGTCCCACTGGCACGCTATCGAACAATCAGCGGTGGCAGCCCAATTAACAAGATACATCGTTTGCCACCCTGGATAAGTCCCACTTAGGCGAATCTATGTCTCCTCCGTCCCCACCCGGCGCCCGCCAACTCAGCCCCTTTACCGCCTATATCATGCTGATCGCGGTGCAATTGGCTTGGGCGAGTAATTTGGTGGTGGCACGAGGGGTATATGAAACGGTGCCACCCCTGGGCTTGTCATTTTGGCGATGGCTGTTCGCGGCATTGATCATGCTCCCATTGGTGTGGCGTAGTCTGCCGCATGAACTGCCTGTCGCGTTGCGGAATTGGAAAACGATCGCGATGCTGGCCTTTTTTATGGTCGGTGGGAGTACATTAGCCGTAACCTCGGTTAGTTTCACCACAGCGACCAACGCGGCGTTGACGAATGCCACTCAGCCCGCCGTTACGGCTTTATTTGTATGGCTGATCGTAAAGGATCGGCTGACCTGGATTCAAAGCCTGGGTATCGCTTTCGCTGCCTTCGGGGTTGGCGCGATGGTATCGCGGTTTGATTTAGACGTCCTACTCACCTTCGACATCAACAGCGGCGATTTCGTCATGCTTGCCGCCGTCATGGGATACGCAATGTACGCCGCCAATTTCCACCGGGCACCCGAGGGCCTTAGCCCCGCGACGCTGCTGTTCGTCATTTTTGTCGCGGGCACGATCGAACTGATCCCGGTCTATGCCGCCGAGGCGTACCTATTCACGCCATTTCCGTTTACGTGGGAAGCGGTCGGCGCGGCATTCTATTTGGCGACCTTGCCGTCCGTCGGCGCGATATTTATGTGGAATGCCGGCCTACGCACAGTTGGGGTCAACAAGGCCGCCATCTTCGTCAATTTGTTGCCGGTATTCGGCGCCGGTATGGCTATCCTGTTCCTGGGCGAGCGTCTTTATTTCTATCATGTACTTGGCGCGGCCTTCGTCTGCGTCGGTATTCTGCTCGTCGTAAAGGGCAAGCGCCAATCCATGCCGCGGGCTGCCGTCTCGACGGAATCGGCTTAGTATCGAGCTAAACTGAGCTGTCAAAGAAAGCCAGAGGGTCACCACCTTCGGCATCACACCAACGGGCCAGCAAGTCACCCACCTTTCTTATAGGAGCTTCCCAATCAGTCGGAGAGGACTGACGGACGAGACGCAAACTCGGATACCAATTGCTTCGGTGGTCTTCGCCCCACCACCGCCAATCGGGTGCAAACCCTGTCAGCATCCAAACGGGACGCCCCATAGCACCCGCAAGATGAGGAATCGCCGTGTCGGTGGTCAGGATCAGATCGAGATTGGCCATGATGGCCGCCGTATCGAGGAAGGCGCCGTCCTCATCCAACGGCGTGTCGGTCTCTTCGATCCAGCCAGGCAGTTCGGCACTGCCAGTTTGTTGCAGGGAAATAAAGCGGAGGCCATTCGCGCCCGTCAACGACGCAAGCAGCGCCAACCGGTCCGGTTTTAGCGAGCGCGCGTAGTCGCGGTCGTAGGCCGAATTTCCCTGCCACGCGACGCCGATTTTAACGCCGCCGCCCAAACGGCGCTTCCAGACCTCGATCCGATCCGGATCAGCCGCGAGGTAGGGCACCATGGACCCATGGGGCGCGAACCGTTCCAAGTGAAACGGAAGGCTCAACAACGGTACGTGGACGTCGGTCATAGGCCGGTGATCGCGGGAGACGACGACGTCCGCGCCGGGCACCGACGCGAGCAACGGCACCAATCGGGCCGGACAGCACAACACGACATGAGCGTCGCGCGCCGCCAGTTCGGGCAAGTAGCGCACGAATTGCAAAGTATCACCGAAACCTTGTTCGCATTCGACCAGGATCGATTTTCCGGAAAGCGCCTCGCCCGACCAACCTGTGCCGGGGAGAGATGCCATTCGTGCGGCAAAATCGGAATCCTCTAGAC
The DNA here is from genome assembly GCA_913055735.1 of uncultured Rhodospirillales bacterium. GTDB lineage: Bacteria > Pseudomonadota > Alphaproteobacteria > Rhodospirillales > UBA2165 > CAJXKD01. The sequence goes on along the minus strand of CAJXKD010000001.1, from coordinate 1,936,988 downwards.
GCCGCTCGAATGTCCGCCAGCCATCCTTATGGTTGCCGGTTGCCAACAAGGTCTGCGCAAAGGCCGACGCGATGGGTTCGTTATCTGGTGCGAGGCCAACCGCGCGCCGATGATCGTCCAGCGCCTTGTCCGGTTGACCGGCATGGAGATACGCGATGGCACGATCGCTGAGGATCGTCGCGTCGTCACCCGAGGCGAGCGCTTGGTCAAAGAGCGCGAACGCTTCTTCGAAGCGGCCTTGATCCGCGCGGATGCCGGCACGCCGGGCCAAGGCGCGAGGTGCACCTGCCGTTTCCGCGTCGAGCGCATCGAGCATGTCCGCCGCCTCATCGAAACGGCCCAGCCTGTGAAGCGCCAAAGACAAGTTGAAACGCGCATCCTGATTCGACGGATCGATCCCAAGGGCGGTTCGGTAACAAGAGGCAGCTGCGGTAAATGCCGACTGCTGTTGATATGCGCTCCCCATGTTGTAAATCGCTTCGGCATAGTCAGGCGCCAAATGGATGGCCTCGCCGAACGCCTCGATCGCTTCGTCAAACCGCTTCAGACAAACGAGCACGTTACCGAGGTTGTTATGGAAACCGGCATTGTCGGGATCTAAGGAAATTGCCTGCCGGAATCGGCTCGCGGCTTCGTCGAACCGTTCCAATTGCCGAAGCGCGATGCCTGCATTGTTGTGAAATCGTTCGTCGTTCGGATCGACGCCTATGGCCGCATCAAACGCAGCAACGGCTTCGGCGAACTGCCCGCGGCTGATGTACGTATTACCGAGATTATACCAGGCTTCGACAAATTCGGGCCGGTAGCGGGTCGCCCTTTCGAACGCTTTGACCGCCGCCAAGTAGTTGTGGGTACCGCGAAGAGCGACGCCGTAATTGAACAACAGATCCGGATCGCCGTTCCTGATGGAGATGGCACGCGCCAAAAACTCGCAGGCCTGCGAATAAAGCCTCCCCTCCATCATCAGTTCAGCAAGAAATTGAAGCGCCGCCGTGTCGGCGGGATGATGCTTGATGACGGCGCGGCATATGTCTGCCGCCGCGCGCGCATCGCCCGCCGAACGTGTTGCTATAGCTTCCTCGAGGGTGGGCACCCGGGACTCGGCCGTGTCCCCCGGGAATTCGCCCTTTTTGGCGGTTGCTGTCATGAAGGATCAATAGCAATCCGTCGGTGAATGAAGTGTGAATGCCCAACGAACCGAGTTAAAAAGTGCCTATTCGCGCGGCTTTGCGGACGCGGGCACCGTGGCATGCTTTGACGGGATCATGGAGGACCTCAGCCGCCTTACCGCCCGGGAGGCCGTTACCCGGCTCAAGCAGCGCGACATATCGCCCGCCTAATATTTCCATTCCGCCTTTTCCCTTGACCACAAGCGGCCCGACTGACACCGTTCCGCGCATGAAAATCTTTCGCCATTACAACGACTTGCCCGACGAATTCCGGGGCGGCGCCATTGCCATCGGCAATTTCGACGGCGTCCATTTAGGCCACCGGCAAGTGATACGGACGGCGGGTGACATGGCGCGGTCGTTAAAGGCACCCTGGGGCGTGCTGACCTTCGAACCGCATCCCCGCATGTATTTCCAACGTAACGCGCCGCCCTTCCGCCTGACCCCGTTCCACCTGAAAGCCCAGATCATTGCGGAGATGGGCGTCGATTTCCTGATGGTGCTTCACTTCGATGAGCAATTATCGCGCCAAACGGCGGATGATTTCGTCGACGAGGTGTTGGCCGACGGCCTCGGCGCGCGGCACGTGGTCTGCGGCTTCGATTTCGTCTTCGGTCATAAGCGTGGTGGTAACAGCGCGTTCCTTCGCGAGAAAGGCGATGCCATGGGATTCGCCACGACCAGCGTCGGCGTGATACTGGACGATGACGGCAGCGTTATCTCGTCCACCCGGGTGCGCGAGATGCTGACGGCGGGCAATCCGCGCGGCGCCGCAAAATTATTGGGCCGCCCCCATGAGATTGCCGGCCGGGTGGCCCACGGCGATCAACGAGGCCGGACCATCGGCTTCCCCACCGCCAATATCGAACTCGACCAGGACAATCGGCCGACGACCGGCGTCTACGCCATCCGCGCCTGCATCGAGGACGAAGACGACCCGGTCTGGTATGACGGCGTCGCCAATCTCGGCCGCCGCCCCACGGTCACCGACGACACCCGTGTGGTCCTGGAGACCCATTTGTTCGACTTTTCCGGCGATATCTACGGCAAACACTTGCGGGTGGCACTGATCGACTATCTGAGGCCCGAGAAGAAGTTCGACGGGCTCGAGGCCCTGACCGCCGCCATCCGGGAGGATAGCGAGACCGCCCGGCGCCTTCTTCAGACCGAAGGCTGAAAGCCGGAATTCAGCCATTTGGGCCGTTACCCCCGATGGCCTTTGATTTCTGGGCTTGGTCGGGATAAAAGGCCCCTTCAAATCGAGACGAGCAAAGACGTGCCACTATGAGCGTTGACTACAAATCGACGGTTTTTCTGCCTCAGACCGACTTTCCCATGAAAGCCGGGCTGGCCAAGCGCGAGCCCGAACTGCTGGCGCGGTGGGAAAAACTCGGCCTATACAAAAGGCTCCGCGAACAATCGAAGGGACGGGAGAAATTCATTCTCCACGACGGCCCGCCCTATGCCAACGGCCACCTGCATATCGGGCACGCGCTCAACAAGATTCTCAAAGACGTCATCACCAAGTCGCAGCAAATGCTCGGCAAGGATTCCAACTACGTGCCTGGCTGGGACTGCCACGGCCTACCCATCGAATGGAAGATCGAGGAGCAATATCGCGCCAAAGGCGCCGACAAGGACGCAGTGCCGATCATCGAGTTCCGTAACGAATGCCGCGAGTTCGCCGAGAACTGGATCAACGTACAGCGCGACGAGTTCAAGCGCCTGGGCGTCGTCGGCGATTGGGAAAACCCCTATACGACCATGAGCTTCGACGCCGAGGCGCAGATCGCCCGCGAACTGATGAAGTTCCTGGACAACGGACTCTTGTATCGCGGTTCCAAACCGGTGATGTGGTCGGTGGTCGAGAAGACCGCCCTCGCCGAAGCCGAGGTCGAGTATCACGACCACACCTCCGATACCATCTGGACCAAATTCCCGGTGAAAGACGACGGCGGCGCCGGTCTATCGGATGCATCGGTGGTCATCTGGACCACGACCCCCTGGACCATCCCCGGCAACCGGGCGATCTCCTTTTCGTCGCGGATCAGTTACGGCCTCTACGAAGTGACCAATGCGCCGGAGGACAATTGGGCCAAAGCGGGCGACAAACTGATCCTCGCCGACGCGCTCGCGGGCGAGGTAATGGAAGCCGCGCGTGTTACTGAATATGAGCGCCGCCAGGACATCACCGCGGCCAAATTGAACGCACTGGTCTGCTCTCATCCCTTGAAGGGTTTGGACGGCGGGTATGAATTCGACGTGCCGTTGCTCGACGGCGATCACGTGACGGAAGATACCGGTACCGGCTTCGTCCATACCGCGCCTGGCCATGGCCGCGACGACTTCGAAATCTGGATGGCCAACAAGGCTGAACTCGAAGCGCGCGGTATCTCGTCGCAAATCCCCTATACGGTGGATGCTGATGGGTTCCTTACCGAGGATGCACCGGGACTCCCCGGCAAACGGGTGATCACCGACAAGGGCGACAAGGGCGATGCCAATGGCGCCGTGATCGAGGCGTTGGCGAACGCCGGCGCGCTGATCGCACGCGGCCGCCTGACCCACCAATATCCCCATTCGTGGCGCTCGAAGAAGCCGTTGATCTTCCGCAACACGCCGCAATGGTTCATCGCCATGGACCAGTCGTTCGGCGACGCGGGCGAATCTTTACGCACTGTCGCCTTGCGCGCCATCGGCGAAACGGAATTCTTCCCGTCCTCGGGCCGCAACCGCCTGCATGGCATGATCGAGGGCCGCCCCGATTGGGTGATCTCGCGCCAGCGCGCCTGGGGCGTGCCCATCACCGTGTTCGTAAAGAAGGCAGACGGCTCTTTGTTGAAAGACAAGGAAGTACAGAAACGCATCGCCGACGCCATCGAGGCCGAGGGTGCCGATGCCTGGTTCTCGTCCGATCCGTCGCGCTTCCTCGGCAACCAATACGATGCCGAAGAGTACGAACAGGTCAAAGATATCCTCGATGTGTGGTTCGATTCCGGCTCCACCCACAGCTTCGTTCTCGAGAAACGCGGCGACATGGAATGGCCCGCCTCTCTCTATCTCGAAGGCACCGACCAGCATCGCGGCTGGTTCCATTCATCCCTGTTGGAAGCCTGCGGCACGCGTGGCCGCGCGCCCTACAACGGTGTGCTGACCCACGGCTTCGTCATGGGCGAAGACGGGATGAAAATGTCCAAGTCGTTGGGTAACATCGTCTCGCCGCAGAACGTCGTCGAGACCAACGGCGCCGACATTCTGCGGCTGTGGGTGGTGGGCTCGGACTACTCCGAGGATTTGCGCATCGGCACCGAGATCATCAAGCACCATACCGACATCTATCGCCGGCTGCGTAACACGCTGCGCTTCCTGCTCGGCAACCTCAACGAGTTTCACGACAGCGAGCGGCTCGATGTGGCGGAGATGCCGGAACTCGAACGCTGGGTGCTGCACCGCCTGTCCGAATTGGACGAAGGGCTGCGCGACGTCTGCCGAACCTTCGAGTTCCACGACTTCTTCACCGAACTGCACACTTTCTGCACGGTCGATCTTTCGGCGTTCTATTTCGATATCCGCAAGGACGCGCTCTATTGCGACCGGGCGGATTCGATCAAACGACGGGCCGCCCGGACGGTGTTGGATACCCTGTTCAACTGCCTGACGGCCTGGCTGGCTCCCTTCATCTCGTTCACGGCGGAAGAAGCTTGGCTCGCCCGCAATCCGGGCGACGAAGAAAGCGTCCATCTGCGCACTTTCCCCGACGTACCCGCGGAGTGGCGCGACGAAGCGTTGGCCGCGAAATGGCGCAAGATCCGCGAGTTGCGGCGGGTGGTAACGGGCGCGTTGGAAATCGAGCGTGCCGAGAAACGTATCGGTTCGAGCCTCCAGGCCCATCCGACCGTCTACGCCGACGCCGACCATTTGGCCGTCATGACCGATGTCGACAGTGCCGAACTGTTCATCACGTCGGACGCCACGTTGGTCGAAGGCACGCCGCCGGCAAACGCCTTTACGCTGGACGAGATCCCGGGCATCGGTGTCGTTCCGGGGACGGCGACCGGCGAGAAATGCGTTCGATGCTACAAAGTGCTGCCCGATGTCGGGGCGGCTGCCGGTCACGCGGAAATCTGTGAACGCTGCGCCGATGCCGTCGACCATTTCCCCGTGGCGGCGGAGTAGACGGGCGCGTGAAAGGCCCCTTCAAGCTCGGCATGGCCGTCGCGACCCTGGTGATCGTTCTCGATCAGTTGACCAAATGGTGGATCACCGCCGTCGTGATGCAGCCGCCGCAACGCATTCCAGTGCTGCCGTTTTTCGATCTGGTGCTGACCTGGAACCGGGGCATCAGCTTCGGGATGTTCAATTCGGGAAGCCCGTATAACAATTGGCTACTATCGGCCGTGGCCTTGATTATCGTCGCGGTGCTCGGGGTGTGGCTCAAGCGGGCCGAAGCGAAATTGACGGCAACAGCGCTCGGCCTCATTATCGGCGGTGCCATCGGCAACGTGATCGATCGGGTCCACCTCGGCGCGGTGATCGACTTCCTCGATCTGCACCTGGCGGGGTACCATTGGCCAGCGTTCAATATCGCCGACAGCGCCATTACCATCGGCGCAATATTGTTGATTGGCGAATCCATGTTTGCCCACCGCCAAAACAGCGATAAAATGGGCTAAAGCTGAAGGTTTGAGCGACAAATGAAACGTCGAATTCCGGGGATTGCGGTTTGTGTGCTGGCGTTGCTGGCCCTGACCGGCTTGACGGCCTGCGAAAAAACCAAACAAGCCCTGGGGCAGGGCAAGAAATCCCCAGACGAATTTGCGGTTTACAGCCGCGCTCCCCTAAGCGTCCCGCCTGAATTTCAGTTGCGCCCGCCGCGCCCCGGCGCAGAGCGCCCACAGGCGGTCAATCCGCGTGACCGGGTGCTCCAGACCCTGAGCGACAATTCCAGCCAAAACGGCGCCGGCCAGGGTAGTTCAGCTCAACAAACGCCGGGACAAAGACCAGCCACAGGCGACAATCGAAGCGACATGAGCGCCGGCGAGATTGCCTTGCTGCGGCAATCGGGCGCGTTGGAAGCAGACCCTGCGATCCGGCTGGTGATCAACCGCGAAACGGCTCAACTTCTTGACGAAGATGCGAGCCTTGCCGACAAAATTCTGTTCTGGCAAGACCCGGCCCAGCCGGGAGCGGTGGTCGATCCCGATAAGGAAGCAAAACGGCTCCGCGAAGCTCAGGCCCTAGGAACGCCCCTTAACAAAGGCGATGTGCCCGTCATTGAGCGCAAACAGAAGGCGATTTTCGAAGGCGTCTTCAACTAAATTTGCGCTTTCGCGCTCGAAAACGCGTTTTCGGTTCCTTAGGACTTGATCGTCTAAGCCTTCACATTGATGCGAGGACGCTTGATCGCCTTGCAGCGCTGCCATATTCCGCAATAGGGTATTTGTCATGGAAAGACGGCGCCGGACCGTTGGAACACTCATGAAAATTTTACGGCCCTCATTTTTTACGGCCCTCACCTTCGTCATCGCGATCGGCTGCTCCGCTATTTTTGGTGCGCCCGCTTCCGCGAAGGTATTCAGCCCCGAAACCTTCCGTCTGGCCAACGGTATGGAAGTGATCGTCATTTCCAACCACCGCGCGCCCATCGTCACGCATATGGTCTGGTACAAGGTCGGGTCCGCAGATGAACCCCGAGGCAAATCAGGCATTGCGCATTTCTTCGAACACCTCATGTTCAAGCGCACCAAGAATTTGGCGTCCGGCGAGTTCTCCAAGATCGTCGCCCGCAATGGCGGCCGCGACAATGCGTTCACCTCTTACGACTACACCGCCTATCACCAAAGCGTCGCGGTGGACCGGCTGGAAACGGTGATGAAGCTGGAAGCCGAACGTATGCGCAATCTGCTGTTCGATCCGGAACAGGTGGAACCCGAGCGTTTGGTCGTCCTCGAAGAACGCCGGTCACGAACGGACAATTCGCCTGGCGCCCGCCTCGGCGAGCAGATGAACGCGACAATGTTTATGAACTATCCCTACCGCGATCCGATCATCGGCTGGGAACATGAAATCCGCGGCCTCACCATCGCCGATCTGAAAGGCTTCTATGACCGCTGGTACGTTCCCAACAATGCCATCCTGGTGGTTGCCGGCGACGTGACGGCAGCCGACGTCAAACCGCTGGCGGAAAAATATTACGGCGTGATCCCGCGCGGGCCCGACATCGAACGGGTGCGCACCGTGGAACCGCCGCACGATGCAGCTCTCCAGGTTACACTGCGCGATCCCCAGGTACGCCAGGATAGCTGGCAGCGTGCGTACCTTGCGCCCAGCCATGGCTACGGTGAAAAGCAGCACGCCTACCCGCTCGACATGCTCACCGAAATCCTCGGCGGCAGCACGGGGCGCCTCTATACGTCCCTGGTTATCGACCAGCAGATCGCCGTTTCCGCGGGGGCCTTCTACGACGCCAATAGAATCGGTCCAAGCGAATTCACCATTTATGCCAGCCCCCAACCCGGTGTCTCCATCGAGAAGCTGGAAGCGGCGGTAGAAGCGGAAATTCAAAAACTTTTGCGCGACGGGGTAACCGCCGATGAAGTCGCGCGCGCCAAGGATCGTATGCTCGCCAGTGCCATCTATGCCCGCGACTCGGCACGACAGGCGGCACGGGTGTTGGGTGCCGCGCTGGCGACGGGCCGGACCGTCGCCGACGTCGAGGAATGGCCGGACAGGATCGGTACCGTCGCCAAGGATCACGTCGACGAGGCGGCCAAAGCCGTTTTGGTGAAAAAAAGATCGGTCACCGGGTTGCTGCTTGCCGAGCAACGAAGCTGATCACCTTTGGAGAATGCAAAACATGACTGACGTGCGGAGGCTGTCCCGATGGATCATGAGCCTGGCGGCGGTCTCCGTGATAGCGGTCTCGACAACCCTTTCCTTCCCCGTTTCCGCCGCCGTGAAGGTCCAGGAAGTCAGCGGCAGCCGTGGCGTCACCGCCTGGCTGGTCGAAGACCACAGCAATCCCATCATTACCGTAAGTTTGGCGTTCCGAGGCGGCAGCGCGCTTGATCCGGGGGGCAAGGAAGGCATCGCCAATCTGGTGTCGGCAACCCTCGACGAAGGTGCCGGCGACATGGATAGCGAAGCCTTTCAGAACCGGCTGAAAGATCTGGCCATTACCCTCAGCTTTGATGCCGGCCTCGACGTGTTTTCGGGGACACTGCGCACCCTCACGCGCAACAAGGCGGAAGCATTCCGTCTCCTGCGCCTGGCGTTGACCGAACCGCGTTTCGATGACGATGCGGTAGAGCGTATCCGGTCGCAAATTCTGGCTAATCTCCGGCGCAAATCTTCTGATCCCCGGCAAATTGCCGCCGAAACGATGATGAAAACCCTGTTCCCCGGTCACCCGTATAGCCGGCCGGCGGACGGCACATTGGAGAGCGTGCCGCTTATCAAGCTTGCCGACTTGAAGGCATTTGCGGCTGAACGCCTGGCGCGGGACAATTTGGTGGTGGGCGTCGTCGGCGATATTACCGCCGAGGACCTCGCCTCCGTCTTGGATACGGTTTTCGGCCAACTGCCCGCCGAAGCCAATCTCCGTCCCATCGCAGACGTAACGGCGGCATCCGCGCCCGCCCCCATTGTTGTCGAGTTGCCCATTCCGCAAAGCGTTATCCGGTTCGGCCAGAACGGGATCAGACGGGACGATCCAGATTTTTATGCAGCCTATATCATGAACTATGTGCTCGGCGGCGGCAGTTTCGAATCCCGGCTGTACGAAGAGGTTCGCGAGAAGCGCGGACTGGTCTATTCCGCCTACACATATCTCTCGCCCCTCGATCATGCGGCCTTGATCATGGGTGGCGCGGGCACGGCCAACGAGCGCGCCGCGGAAACGGTCAAAGTCATCGGAGACGAATGGATAAAAATGGCGACCTCCGGCGTGACCGCGGAGGAATTGCAGGACGCCAAGGTCTATCTGACCGGATCTTACGCGCTGCGATTCGGGTCTTCGCAGGCGATCGCCCGCATGCTGACGGGCCTGCAATTGGAAAATCTGGGGATCGACTACTTCGAACGCCGCAACGGCTTCATCGAGGCTGTCACGCTGGAGGACGTAAACAGAGTGGCAAAACGGCTGTTAAAGCCGGAAAACTTGACCTGGGTGATCGTCGGTCAACCGGTGGGATTATCCACCAACTAAAACACGCCTCGGCATCCGCATAAAACCTTCCCCCCGGACTGGTTGCACCCGATCACTTTTGGTACTGTGGCGCTCGAGGTTCTTGAGTGCTCTATTCACAAAACATCGACGCTTGTTTGTCCGACTCCGTGGGCCCGACCGGTCTCGACGCGGACGATCTCGACCGGCTGCTCGGCGACGCTGGCCCCGCGCTTCAGGGGCTACGAGCGCACCACCGCGATAACACCTTACCCCTGCTCCGGTTGCCTGAACGCACCGACGATATTGCGGCGATGGAGCCCGTTGCGGAACGCTTTGGGGAATCCTTTGACGACGTTGTTGTTCTTGGCACGGGCGGATCGAGCCTAGGCGGGCGGACGCTTGTGTCCATCGCGCCGCAATCCACGGATCGCCCGGGTCTGCACTTTATGGACAATGTCGATCCGGTCGGATTTGAGCGTCTTTTTCAGATGGTCGACCCCAAGCGGACGGGCTTTCTGGTGATTTCCAAATCGGGCGGTACGGCGGAAACCCTGACACAGTTCCTGTATTGCCTCGATGTTTTCCGGAACGCCATGGACGCCGAAGCTCTCAGCCGGCATTTCCTGGTCATCACCGAGCCTAAGGACAGCCCCTTGTCGCGTCTTGCCACGACCCACGGGTTCGACCGGTTGGACCACGATCCCGGCATCGGAGGCCGTTTCTCGGTTCTGTCCAATGTCGGTTTGTTGCCCGCGATGATCGGGGGATTGGACGCGGAGGCCATTCGTGCCGGCGCAGCCGAGGTTCTGCAGCCTATTCTCAAGACCGCGCCCGCAGACAGATGCGCCCCGGCCGTCGGCGCAGCGCTCGCGGTCGGCCTTTCGACGCAACGGCAGGCGGCGTCCATGGTCGTGATGCCTTACCTCGATCTGCTCGCCGATTTCGGTCTTTGGTACCGGCAACTTTGGGCGGAGAGCCTCGGCAAGGAAGGCAAGGGAACGACGCCTATCAACGCTCTCGGAACGGTCGATCAGCACAGCCAACTGCAGCTCTATCTCGCCGGTCCTCGGGACAAGATGTTCACCCTGATTTTCGGTAAGGTCGCAGGCACCGGCGGCACCGTTGCAACGGATCTCGCCAACGACGATGCGCTCGGCTATTTGGCCGGACGGCGCATGGGCGATCTTCTCGATGCGGAGCAGCGGGCGACTGCGGAAACCTTGATCCGTAATGGATGCCCGACCCGTATCTTGTCGATCCGGCGTCCCGACGAACAAACCCTCGGCGCATTGATGATGCATTTCATGTTAGAAACGATCATCGCTGCCGGTTTGTTGAAGATCGATCCCTTCGATCAGCCCGCCGTCGAGGAAGGAAAGATTCTCGCGCGGGACTATTTGAGCAAGATGCCGCGTGACGCCTAGTGCCGGAGGATGACCGTACGATGAGCATACGTCTCCTGTCCGAAAACATGATCAACCAGATCGCCGCCGGCGAAGTGGTCGAGCGGCCGGCATCGGTGGTCAAGGAATTGGTCGAGAACAGCATCGACGCCGGCGCCCGCCGGATCGACATCGCGATGGAAGACGGCGGCCGCGTGCTGATCGCCGTCACCGACGACGGATGCGGCATGGATGCGGATGATCTTGCCCTTGCCATTGAACGGCACGCCACGTCCAAATTGCCTGACGATGATCTGCAGCATATCGGAACGCTCGGCTTCCGGGGGGAAGCCTTGCCATCGATCGGGTCGGTGGCGCGGCTGACGGTTACCAGCCGCACCGCGGTCGGCGACAGTGCCTGGTCCATCACCGTTGATGGTGGCGACAAAGGCGCCGTGCATCCTGCCGCTCATCCGCGCGGCACGCGGGTCGAAGTGCGCGATCTGTTTTACGCAACACCGGCGCGGCTCAAATTCATGAAAGCTCCGCAAACCGAGCGGAACCATGCCGCGGACGTCGTGCGGCGCCTTGCCATGGCGCATCCCGAGATCGCCTTTTCATTCTCCGACGGCGCGCGCAGTCTGATTAAGCTTGCCCCGGCGCAAGGTGATTTTCTTTCCGCCCAGCTCGACCGGCTGGACGCCATCATGGGCAATGAATTCGGCGACAATGCGCTTGCCATTGACGCGGAACGGGAAAGCATCCGGCTAAGTGGCCATATCGGCCTGCCCACCCTGAATCGCGGCAACGCCGCGCTGCAATTCCTGTTCGTCAACGGGCGGCCGGTACGCGACAAGCTGCTGCAGGGGGCGGTGCGGGCCGCCTACCGCGATTTCCTTGCGCATGACCGCCACCCGTTGCTGGCCTTGTTCCTCGACATGCCGCCCGAATTGGTCGACGTGAACACCCATCCCGCCAAAACAGAGGTCCGGTTCCGCGATCCGGGACTGGTGCGCGGCCTGATCGTCAGTGCCCTCAAGCATGCCCTGGCCGAAGCGGGCCATCGTGCCTCGACCACCGTGAGCAACATGGCGCTCGGGGCGCTGCGGCCACGATCGGAAAGCGGGCCGTCAGGAACCGTCCTGCCGCTACGGCCCGGTGGTGGCGCTTTCGGCGGCAGAACCGCACCACCCTCCTCACTCGCCGAAGCAGCCGCCGAATATCTGGCGCCCCTAGACCAGGCACACGTGTCGGGGACGTTCGGCGGCGCGGCCATGGCACCTTCCGCGCCGGCGCCCGCCATCGACGAGGCCCCGGCGCTAGAGGAATATCCCTTGGGCGTCGCCCGCGCTCAACTCCACGAAACCTACATCGTCGCCCAAACCGCCAATGGCATCGTTATCGTCGACCAACATGCCGCACATGAGCGCTTGGTCTACGAAGCCATGAAGAAAGCCATGACGGAAGGGGGCGTCAAACGCCAAGTGTTGCTGATCCCCGAAGTTGTCGAATTGGGCGAAGCGGGTGCCGAAGCGGTCACGGACCGTGCCGGAGAGCTCGAAGCGCTGGGACTTGTTGTCGAACCCTTTGGCACCGGCGCCGTCATGGTTCGGGAGACGCCTGCACTATTAGGTGAGACCGATGTCGTCGGCTTGGTTCGTGATCTGGCCGACGATCTCGCCGAGTACGATTCGGCCCTCGGCCTCGAAACCAAATTGGCCGACGTTTGTTCGACCATTGCCTGCCACGGCAGCATCCGCGCGGGACGCCGTCTCAACGGACAAGAAATGAATGCGCTCCTGCGCCAGATGGAAGCCACGCCCCATTCCGGGCAATGCAACCACGGCCGGCCAACTTATGTGGAGCTCAAACTGGGGGATATCGAACGATTGTTCGGCCGGCGCTGAGAAGTCTAACCGGTTTCTTTCGCCGCGGTTTCGATAGCCTGACGCAGGTCGTTGATTCGAACGGGTTTAAGGAGCACCTGAAACCCCTTTTCCTTGGCTGCGGCGATGAGGTCGGGGTTATTATCCCCGGTAAACAAGAGAACCGGGATATCCGCCCCGAAGGTCGTTCTCAGCCGATCGGCAATTCCCATACCGTCCAACGATCCCGGCAGGTGATAATCGCTAATCACGACGTCAGGCGCCCAATCTTCGCGATCAAGAAGTGATTTGAATGCGGTGGACTCGGGTCCGCTGTAATGGCAAGTGACGACATCATAGCCAAAATGGGTCAGCGCATCGTTGATCCAATGCAACAATGGGATTTCATCATCGATGGCAACAATACGTGTCGCCTGCCCGTCCGGTTTGTTAGTGATCTCCGGCTCCTTGTCTAGGTTTGCCTCGACAATATTTTGCGCGTCGCCCTTTTTGTCTTCGCCGACCTCCCCGGAGTCTTTTGTTTGATACCGTTGCTGTAATATATCATTTACATCTATTGCAAGCTTTTCTCCAGCCCCTTGAATATCACGAATATATTGCCGCTGGCGCTCATCCTGGAAGGGCCCGAATATTTCGTGATCGAGCGCTTCCGAAAATCCGATGACGGCATTGATGTGTGTCCGCATGCGGTGCGTGACTTCCCGCAGATATTCGGCATCACGCGGATCACCGCTGGAACGCGCGACGTCGTTTCGGGCAGTTGAGGGCGCTTTTTTCGCTGTAATTTCAACGATTTGACTGATTGCATGGGTTATCTGCCCTTTGCCATCGTAGGCAGCTGCGGTGGTCAATAAACCCCAAACATAACGACCGTCCTTACGGCGATAGCGTTTCTCCAACTGATAAGAACGCCGCTGCCCCGCGAGCAGTTCGTTCCAATATTGATTTCCGGTCTCCAAATCGTCGGGATGGGAAATATCCGCGATGCCCAGTTTACTGAGTTCCCCGGTGTCATAACCGAGCATTTGTGCAAAGGCATCGTTGACTTCACGAAACCGGCCGTCGGTCTCTACAATCGCCATACCGATTCCCGCGTCCTCGAAGAAGCGCCGGTACTGTTCCTCACTCGTGCGCAGAGCATTTTCCATACGCTTGCGCTGCGTAATGTCTCGGGCAACAGACAATGAAAATTTCTCACCGCCCATAACGATCAACGTACCCCGCACTTCGACGGGAAACTCCGTTCCGTCCTTTCGTCGGTGAACGCTCTCAACCGTCATCGTAACGTCCTGGGAAATGGCGTCGAAATTCTGCTCGATCTCCTCGCGGGTCAGCGCCACCTCGACATCATGCACGTATTTCTCGAGAAGTTCGGCACGCGCATACCCTAGGCTGCGGCAGGCTTCCTCGTTCACTTCGACGAAGCGGCCGGAGCTGTCATTAACAAGAATAGCGTCGCCGGCACTTTCCATGATTGCCCGGAGTTTCGCCTCACTTTCCCGCAAAGCCTCTTCGGTTCTAAGACGTTCGGAAATATCGCGGATGATCACCATAAAGGTGGTGCGCCCCTGATCCTTCAGGGCCGTCCCGGATACTTCCGCATAGAAATCCCCACCGTCCTGCCGGACAAAATGCCGTTTGGTAAATGCCATCCGACCGCGCTTTTCAGCCTCGACGCGGCGGCGGGCAACGGCTGTCCGTTCATCGGCATGCAACAGTTCCGTCGCATCCGTCCCGATCAACCCGTCCCGGGAAGAAAGCCCAAACATATCCACGGCGGCCCGGTTACAGAAAAAGATCTCGTTATCGCGGTGAGCGATCACGGCATCCGGCGATAGATCTAGCAAGGAAAGCAGCGTTGATTGGCTTTCCAGCAACTGACGTTCGAAATCGGACGGCCCACTCACAGCGTTCACCACCGGGGTGGCAGATCCACTTTTGCCCTTCGACAATCACGATGCCGGCACATTGCCAGCATGATCTCGAAACGACGCGTTAAGTCGGCTGCCACTGCCAGACTTGTTGATGTTGATCAACACACTGTAACGCCTTGAAATAAATGGGACAATAAGCAGTCCGACGTATACGAAAATCTACATGCGCGAACGGTAGCGTAAAAATACGACACGCGTATCGCCATATCGACGGTCCTCGACGACGGTAAGGGTCTCCGGCCAAGCGATTTCGGTGTCTGCGGAAAGCTCGACCACGCACAGCGCGTCGGGCACGAGCCAGTCTTTTTCGATCAACCGCGACAGCGCCGGCAGCACGAGGTCCGCCGCATAGGGAGGGTCGAGAAACACCAATCCCGCCGAATCGACGCCTGCCGGAGGTCCCGCAAGGCGCGATGCGTCGGCACGAATCACCTTTGTTGCGCCTTCCACGCCCAATGTTGCGATATTGGCACGAAGGCAATCGAGAGATTCCTTCGCGACGTCGACGAACACGGCCGATTTTGCCCCTCGGGAAAGGGCTTCCAGGCCAAGAGCCCCTGTGCCCGCGAACACATCGACGACGCATAAATCCGTCAGATCGATCCCGAGACCATGCTCCAGAATATTGAAAATCGCCTCGCGCACCCGGTCGCTGGTCGGCCGCACGTTCCGGCCATGCGGGGCTTCCAGCCGGCGGCCTTTAAGACTGCCCGCGACGATCCGCACGGTCGAACCACTCCCCCAACTGATCGGCAAGGGCCTTGCGCCGAACTTCGTCGATTTGCCCGCGCGCGAGGTTGCCAAGCTGGAAAGGCCCGTAGGCAATCCTGATCAACCGGGTGACAGGCCATCCGAGGTATTCCATCAGACGCCTGATTTCACGGTTCTTTCCTTCCTGCAACCCGATGGTCAACCAAGCATTGCTGCCTTGCTGTCGATCGAGCGTTGCGGTAACGCCACGATAGCGAACGCCGTCGATCTCAACTCCTTCGGCCAGAGGTGCCAGATCCTTTTTCTGAACGCGGCCATGGACCCGCACCCGATACCGCCGCACCCATCCGGTGGAGGGCAACTCGAGGTGGCGCGCCAACTCGCCGTCGTTGGTAAGCAAAAGAAGCCCCTCGGAATTGAGGTCGAGCCGTCCGACAGACACGACCCGGGGCATCGTTTCCGGCAGACGCTCGAAGATGGTCGGCCGTCCCTGCGGATCCTTATGCGTCGTCAAGACACCGGCTGGCTTGTGGTACCGCCACAACCGCGTGCGTGGGGGCGCCGCCACCGTCTCCCCGTCAATCGTAATCACATTCTCCGGCAAGACCTTGACCGCGGGCGACGTCAGAACGGTACCATCGACCGCAACACGACCATCCGCTATCAGTTTTTCCGCATCACGGCGCGAACAGACACCGGCACGCGCGATCACCTTGGCGACCCGCTCCCCTGTCGAGGCCGCAGACCCGTCGTTTTGTTGCGCCTGACCGGCAGATTTAGGTTTTTTCGCGCGCGGCATCGATGAAGGCTGCAAAGATTCGGATATCGGCGGAATCCACTTCGAACTCGGGATGCCATTGAACGCCGAGACAGAACCGCTCACGCGGCGCCTCGATCCCTTCGACCACCCCGTCGCCGGACCGCGCATTGATGATCGCGTCCGCCGGCACGTCACGCACCGCCTGATGGTGTGCGGAGTTCACCTGCATCCGGCCAACGCCGACGATGCCGTGCAACAGGGTCCCATCGACGATTTCAACCTCGTGGCCGACTTCGTGACGCGGGTTGGGTTGTTCATGCGCAATAGCATCGCCGAATTCGTCAGGGACATGCTGCACCAGCGTCCCTCCGAGGGCGACCGCGAGAAGTTGCTCGCCGCCACAGATTCCCAACACCGGCAGATCGCGGGCCAAGGCACCGCGTGTGATGTCGAGCTCGAACGCCGTCCGCTGTTCCTTGAGTTGTACCGTTTCGTGCCGTGCGTCGTCGCCATAAAGAGCGGGATCGACGTCGAAATTGCCGCCGGTCACCATCAACCCGTCGATCCGGTCGAGAAAGGCCTCGGCCAGCGCCGGTTCATTGGGCAGCATGATGGGCAAGCCGCCCGCCTTGATGACCGCGCCACAGTAATTCTGGCGCAGCGCATACCAAGGGTAGCGCGAATAGCCGCCGGTCTCCTCGGCATCGACGGTAACGCCAATGACGGGTGTCGCGGTATCGGAGGATTGGGGATCGGACATGGAGGGGAATGTAGGCGCGAGGCGCAGTCGGCGCAATGATCATCGCCCGTACATCGCCGCCCGACGGCAACTCCTTGACGACCCGGGCCGATATGATCAGTCTCCGGCCCATGACCAAAGCCTCCACCCCCTTCATGGCGGCCGCCCTCGACCAGGCCCGGCAGGCGCAAGACGCAGGCGAAGTGCCGGTAGGTGCCGCAATCGTGGACAGCCGCACGGGTGAAATCCTCGCCGCCGCCCACAATCACACGGAAACCGATGCCGATCCGACTGCCCATGCGGAAATGCTGGTTTTGCGTGCGGCAGCGGCGCGCCTCGGGGTGCCCCGCCTGCCGGACTGTGATCTCTATGTCACCCTGGAGCCCTGCCCCATGTGCGCCCAGGCGATCTCGTTCGCCCGTATCCGCCGCCTCTACTTCGGCGCCTCGGACCCCAAAGGCGGCGGCGTCGAGCATGGCCCGCGAATTTTCGATCAACCCACCTGTCATCATGCGCCGGAGATCTATGGCGGCATCGGCGAAGCGGAAGCCTCACGCCTCCTCAAAGAGTTTTTCTCAGCCCGGCGGTAGGCGATTTCCGGAAATTGGCGATAGGGGTTTTGCGCGACTTCCGCGAAACGGTATGTTGATCCGATCGGGAGAGAGGGAACGCATATGGCCAAAGCGGAAATCGCCGACACACTGACATTCGTTGACGGAAAGTGGCACGAAGGCTCGCCCAAGGTCCTGGGGCCGGGCAGCAACGCCATGTGGTTGTCGTCCATCGTCTTCGACGGCGCGCGCGCCATGCTCGGCGGCCTGCCTGACCTCGACCGGCACTGCGCCCGGGTCGGACGGTCGGCGGAGGTGCTCGGCATGACCCCACCGGTGAACGGCGAAGAACTGCAAGAAATCGCCCGCGACGGCGTCAAAAAATTCCCCGAAGGATCGGCGCTCTATATCTGCCCCATGATCTGGGCCGAAACGGGCTTCATCGTCGCCGACCCCGACAGTACGAAATTCCTGATGTCCATCTACCTCGCGCCTCTACCGGAGCCGACGGGGTTCACCGCCTGCCGCACCAGTATCCGCCGCCCCGGTTTGGATCAGGCACCGACGGAGGCCAAAGCGTCCTGCCTCTATCCCAACGTGGCGCGCGCCGTGCGTGAGGCTCGCGGCAAAGGGTATGACACCGGGGTCGTTCTCGACCCCGACTACAAGGTCGCCGAGTTCGCCTATACAAATCTATTCATGGTCAAGGACGGGGCGGTACACACACCCTCCCCCAACGGCACCTTCCTCAACGGCATCACCCGCCAACGGGTCGTGCAGCTGTTGCGCGCCGACGGCATGGAGGTGGTGGAACGCGAGATTGCCTATGACGAGTTGGCGGATGCCGACGAACTGTTCTCGTCCGCCAACTATTCAAAGGTCCTGCCCTGCGTGAAGCTCGACGACCGAGATCTTCAGCCGGGTCCCGTGTTCAGCCGCGCCCGCGAACTTTACTGGGAGTTCGCGTCGGCAAGCTGAGGCGGGCGATCCGTCGGGGTATGCAGCACCTGCGGCACGGGTGACAGAGGGCGTCCTGATCGACCACCGAGATGACGTGCCAAAAAATCCTGAATCCGCGCCATCATCCGGCGCTGATTGTTGATGTTGCGGATTTGGTGCCCTTCGTTGTCGAAGAGAATGTATTCGACGGGCTTGCCAGCCTCGCGCATCGCGGCAACCAAACGATCGGAATGCGACCGGTCCACTCGATTGTCATTGGCGCCATGGATCACGAGCAACGGTTTCGATATCCGCTCGACGAAATTAATCGGCGACCGTGCCGCCATGTCTTCACGTTCGGCGGGATCGGCTGCATTTCCCATATAGGCATTCCAGTAGTTGACGGCGGTCTCCTCTCCGGGCTCCAACCGTTGTGCCGCCTGAGGGACGAGATCGGAGAGACCGACGACATCGATACCGGCGGCAAAGACATCGGGAGTCATCGTCATGCCGACCAGAGTTGCATATCCCCCGAAACTGCGGCCGTAGATCGCGATTTTATCTGGATCGGCGATACCCTGTGACACCGCCCATTTGATCCCATCGAGGAGATCATTGTGCATCTTTCGACCGGCCTCGCGTTTGAGTGCACGCGTGAAAGCCTTACCGTACCCCCGCGAACCACGATAGTTGATCCGCAGAACGGCATAGCCACGATTGGCCAGAAACTGATCATCCGCGGAATAGGACCAAATATCTTGCGACCGGGGGCCTCCATGAACGCGCAGGACCATTGGGAGATTCTTCCCAGTCGTACCCTTCGGAACGATCAGATAGCCGTGAATGGTCAGGCCGTCGCGCGCGACGAACGAAATGGGTTTTGATGGCGACAGGTCCGCCGCCCGTTCGGCCATGGGATGGGCGGCAAGCAGTTCCTTCGACTTCGTACGCCGGTCAAATAGATAATATGCACGACCTGAAACATCGCTTTCGACCGTTACAATAAGCACCCGCCAATCGCGGTCGGCACTGTAGACGCTAACCGTGACCGGTCCGTCCCGTTCGAACAGCTTCAAATCCGCTTCGAGCGACAAGTCGAAGTAAGTCGCATCTTGATACCCGTTCCATGCGGAAACCCAGAGCGGCTCATAGCGCGCCAGGTCCATATACAATCGGCTGATATCCACATTGGGATGCTCGAAAAGGACGGTTTGCTCACCTGTCACGTGATCCAAACGGACCATGGCCCGTTTGTCCCGCCCAATGTCGGAAATGGCCAATGCGTCGCGCCGATTTGGCGGCGGATAAAAAACACCGAGAAATTCGTCGAAGTTGAATTGTGTGATGATCCGCCATTCTTCATCCGGGCGCGAGCGAACCTCATAGAAATGGCGGCCGTCTTCCTCCTTTCGATACCGACCGATAACGGTTCCCGACGTGTCGGTGACCCAGTTGAGCACCTCACCCGGATTCTTCTCGATCTGATCGATCGCACCCGAATGAATGTTGATGCGATAGAGATGGCGGATCGGATCTTGGGGGTCGCTCAACAACGTTATGATGTGGTCGGGATCATCGACCAGCGTCCTGAGGTGTTGCGAGAAGCGTGTCACTAGTCCCGGCGTCAGGTCCCGAGGTTGCGTTTCCGGCTGTTCCGTATCGGCCACAAAAATGTGAAAGTTCTCGTCTCCGGCGGTGTCGCGGAAAAACAAAACGCGCCGGCTGTCAACTGCCCACAGGAACCAACTGACGTGGCGTCGGTCCTGCAGAACCCGAACCGGCCCACCTTCAATGGGCCGCACGTGGATGCGGGGTCCGCGCGGGGTCCTGGCAATCCACCCAAGCGTCTTGCCGTCCGGTGAAACGCGATACCCCCAACTTTGAAGACGGTTTCCAAAAAACTCCGAAATCGGGATCAGAGGTGGAAGATTGACGGTCACCAGGGATGGATGCGTCGCGAGCGTCGAGCCGCGGCGGCCCTCGGCCAGCGCGACCAATCCCTGAGCATCACCTTCGTAAAGTGTGGCCTTCAGACTGCTGCCGCTGGTAGTGCTCTCGAGGCGGTACTCATAATTATTTTCGTACACGTTAAAACAGCGCTCACCGAAACGCCGCGAGCTGTAGCAATAGGCACCGTCGTCAGCTGTGCGCCACGTGGTTTGCAGGGGACGGCGCAATCTGTTGCGCTCACTAAACAGATAGGCCGTCGTGTTATCCGAGTGGTAAATCCAAATGCGGAAAGGCCGCATATCCTGAACAAGATACTCAAGGGTGTTGCCCTCCATCCGTTCGAGCACGACCTGCCGATCGAGGGCAGGCTCGGACTGCGCCCAGGAGAACGCTGGGACGAAGATAATAAGCACGGCAACGAAAAGACCGATCAAACGCAGCATGGCACGCTCCCGTTCCGACAAAATGAAGCCTGTTACGTTAAAAGCGGATACTCGACGTCAAAGACGCGGCCGCGGTTTTAGAGAGAAACGTCCGCCAGGAACGATTCCGTCGCCGGGATAGATTATTCGGGCTTGCCGTGCGGTAAGGGCGGATGGGGCGCCATCGGGACGTGCCCCGGTTGCGACCGGATCCGGCCGAGCCAGCCGTTGACGGCGGTATATCTCGACAAATCGAACCCGCCCTCGGCGGCAACGTGGGTATAGGCATAAAGCGCGATGTCGGCGATGGTGTATCGCCCGGCCGCAAAAAAATCATTGGCGGCCAAATGCTTTTCCATCACATCGAGGGCCGCGTAACCGCCTTTCTGTTTTTCGGCCAGCGCTTTCGGATCGGGCGGCTCGGGCAGGTGATGCCAGAAGCGGGCGACGGCAATATACGGCTCGTGACTGTATTGCTCGAAATTCATCCAGCGCAAAGCGTCGGCCTGATCGAACCTATCCGCCGGCCATATATCCGTGCCTTGCGCGAAATAGTAGAGAATAGCGTTGGACTCGGAGAGGCAGCGGCCGTCCTCGAACTCCACCGTGGGAATGCGCCCGTTGAGGTTCTTGGAGAGAAATTCCGGCGTGCGGGTTTCGCCCTTGAGGATATCCACCTCGACCAGATTATAGGGAATGTCCAGCTGGGCGAGCACCAGCCGCACCTTGTAGCCGTTGCCGGAGATAGGATCGTCATAAAGGGTGATCATCATGGCACGATCCCCGTCGGCATCATCTACGCCGCGCTGAGATCCTCGCCGGCCAGCGCCTTGTCGATCAGGGCGCGGGTCTCAGCGATGCCGTAAAGGGCAATGAAGGACCCCATGCGGGGGCCCGTGGATTGGCCGAGCAGTACTTCGTACAGCGTCGCGAACCAGCTTTTGAGATCGGCGAAGTCGTGCCGCTTACCTACCTCGTAGACCTCGGTCTGAATGCCCTCGGCATCAATCCCGGCAGGCAAGTTGGCGAGGGTCTCCGACAGGTCGGCCAGCGCGGCGCGCTCCATATCGGTCGGCGCACGATAGGCCTTGTTGGGCTTTACGAAGTCGCGGAAATAATTGATTGCATAGCCGACCAGGTCGTCGAGGATCGGGGCGCTTTCCGGCGTCGCGTCGGGGCGGTAGCGCGAAATGAAGTGCCACAGCACCGACTTGTCCTCGGTGTTACACACCGCCGCCAGGTTCAGCAGAATATTGAACCGCAGTGTTGCATCCCCCGTCGGCGGATGACCGGCATGGATATGCCACACGGGATTGTCGATCTTCTTCTGCGGTTCCTGGTCCGCGTATTTCTCCAGATTGCCGAGATATTCGTCGACATTACGGGGAATCACATCGAAATAGAGCCGCTTCGCCTGGGTCGGCTTCTGATACATGAACTGACTGAGGCTTTCCGGCGGGGCATACCGAAGCCATTCCTCGATGGTCAGGCCGTTGCCGCGCGACTTGGAAATCTTCTCGCCGTTCTCATCTAGGAACAGCTCATATGTATAGCTGGCGGGCGGGTTAGCACCGAGAATGCGCGCAATCTTGCTCGACAGGCGCACGGAATCGATGAGGTCCTTGCCCGACATTTCGTAATCGACGTCGAGCGCCACCCAGCGCATGGCCCAGTCGGCTTTCCACTGCAGCTTGCAGTGGCCGCCAGTTACCGGCACTTCCACTTTCTTGCCGTCGTCATCTTCATAGACCACGGTGCCCGCATCGACATTGCGTTCGACGATCGGCACCTGCATCACGACACCCGTCTTCGGGCAGATCGGCAGGAACGGGCTATAGGTCGCGCGGCGTTCCGGCCCCAGGGTCGGCAGGATCACGTTGATCACCCGCTCGTAATCCTGAAGCAGCTTCAACAACGTCTCATCGAATTGACCGGCCTTGTAGCATTCGGTCGAACTCATGAATTCGTAGTCGAAACCAAACTCATCGAGAAACGCCCGGAGGCGTGCATTGTTGTGGGCGCCGAAGCTGTCATGGGTGCCGAATGGATCCGGCACTTCCGTAAGCGGCTTTCCAAGATGCTCGGCGACCATCTCCTTGTTGGGAATGTTATCGGGGACTTTGCGCAAACCGTCCATGTCGTCGGAAAACGCAAACAGGCGGGTCGGCAAACCGGTCATCTCGGTAAAGGCGTGCCGCACCATGGAGGTGCGCGCCACCTCGCCGAAGGTGCCGATATGAGGCAATCCGGACGGGCCATAGCCGGTCTCGAAAAGGACATAACCCTTGGCCGGCAAATTGCCGCCAATCCGCTTTTCGAGATTGCGCGCCTCGGCGCAGGGCCAGGCGTTGGAATGCCGCGTAAACTCGCCGATATCGGTCATTTCTACTTCGTTCCGGTAAAGTCCTTCGGGATCGCCCGAAATCGCGCCGGACCCTAAGGGGGCCGAGGCACCGGGTCAACCGTGCCGTTTGAAGCGCCAATATAGATGGTTTTATACACGGCTTTCTTGGCCTGTTCATCCGTGCGTCGCGCGAGTCGCACAGCTATATTGGCTTTTACCATGTCCGCCGTATCCCGCCCCGCCCCCAAGATCCGCCTGCCCGACGTCCCCGCCCTGGTGGCCGACCATCGCGGCGCCGCGTGGCTGACCGCCGACGGAGAAATCGACCACCTGTCGCCCAACGAAGCCTCCCGGCGCGCGCGCGAGACACCACCCATTCTCT
Organism: uncultured Rhodospirillales bacterium; assembly: GCA_913055735.1. Taxonomy (GTDB): domain Bacteria; phylum Pseudomonadota; class Alphaproteobacteria; order Rhodospirillales; family UBA2165; genus CAJXKD01. The sequence continues at coordinate 1,913,652 of CAJXKD010000001.1, read as the reverse complement.
GCCATGCACGCGCCACCGCAGGCTATCTGGGCGTTCAGCCGTTCCCTGCGTTCGACCTCTTGGAGCTGTTCGCGTTCGTTCGCCCGGCACAGTTCTGCGTGCCGACCCCGCGCGGGGTTGCCGAAGCGGTGGGCCTCACACTCCCCGACGCGCGCGAAGATCAGGCATTGGGATTATTCGCCACCGCGCGGGCCTTGCTGGAGGAACTCGCCGAAGCACGGCCGGGCACCGCCGAGATTGCCTGGGCCATGGGCCGTGGCGGATGGCCGTGGGCACCGGCGGTGCTTGCCGCCCTGGGTCACGCCATCGAAGAGGACGGCAAGACCCGGGTGCGCAATCCCGTCGAGGGTCTGCGCGTCTGGCAACGGCTCAAGGAATGGTCGGAACATGCCCCGCCGCCGCAGCCCGGACACATACCGCTCGGCAAGGATGAGGTTGTCGAACGCCTAGTTGCGTTGCGCGGGGCGTCCGCGGAAGACAGGCCGCAACAGAAAGCCTATGCCGAAACGGCGGCGCACGCATTCGCACCTGCCGACGCGCCCGGCATGCCACGTGCCGTGATCGCCCAGGCCGGCACGGGCACCGGTAAAACCCTCGGCTATCTGGCGCCAGCCAGCCTGTGGGCGGAAAAGAACGACGGCACCGTGTGGATCAGCACCTACACCCGCAATCTGCAACGGCAGTTGGACGGAGAACTCGACCGCTTGTATCCCGATCCGGACGAAAAGGCCCTGCGCGCCGTCGTGCGGAAAGGACGCGAGAATTATCTCTGTGTGCTCAATTTCGAAGAGTCATTAGGGCGGCTTACCGCCCGGGCGGAAGACGCGACGGCCTTAGGGTTGGTCGCGCGCTGGATCACCGCCACCCGGGACGGCGATATGGTCGGCGGCGACTTTCCTGCCTGGCTCGCCGATCTGCTCGGATTTCCGCCGTCACTCGGCCTGACCGACCGGCGCGGCGAGTGCATCTATTCGGCGTGCAGCCATTACAGCAAATGCTTTATCGAACGCTCCATCCGCCGCGCACGCCGTGCCAAAATCGTCGTCGCCAACCATGCGCTGGTCATGGTGCAAGCGGCATTGGGGGGCGGTGATGACGCCTACAAACCGTCCCGCTATGTGTTCGACGAAGGGCATCACCTGTTCGATGCCGCCGACAGCGCCTTTTCCGCCCACCTGACCGGCCAGGAAACCGCCGAATTACGTCGGTGGCTTTTGGGCGCGGAGGGCCGCCGGGGATCACGCTCGCGGGGCCTCAAGGCACGCCTCGACGATTTGATCGACGGCGATGAAAAGGCGACCGACGCGCTGGTCCGGCTTGTCGAAGCCGCACGCGTCTTGCCGGGATCGGGTTGGCTGCAACGTCTGACCGCCGCCAACCCCGTCGGGCCGGTGGAAACCGCACTGCATTTGATCCGCGAGCAGGTCTACGCCCGCGACCGCAACACCGAACTCCCCTACGACCTGGAGACCGAGGCGCAGCCGCCGGTGCCGGGGCTGTTGGACGCCGCAGCTGTTTTGGCCGACGATTTGGGCGGTCTCGTCGAACCGGCCCGTGCCTTGCGTGCCGCCCTCGCCAAACAGTTGGACGACAAGGCAAGCGAGCTGGATACCGCCACCCGTCAGCGGCTCGAATCCCTGGTCCGCAGCATTGAGCGCCGTGCCCTGATGCCGGTACAAGCCTGGCAAGAGATGCTCGCCTCTCTCGCCCAGGAAACGCCGCATGGTTTCGTCGACCGCATGGCCATCGACCGGATCAATGGCCGGGATATCGATATTGGCCTGCATCGCAATTGGGTCGATCCGACGTTTCCGTTCGTCGAGACCGTGGCGAGCACCGCCGAAGGCATTTTGGTGACGTCGGCAACGCTCAAGGACAGCACCGGCGACGAGGAGGCGGATTGGCAAGCCGCGCTGGCCGGCACCGGTCTGGTACATCTGCCGCTGGACGCGGAACGCATCGATCTACCGTCTCCCTTCGATTATGGCGCGCAAACGCGGGTACTGGTGATCACCGACGTGAGCAAAAACGACGCCGATAGAGCAGCGGCGGCCTACCGCGAATTGATGACGGCCGCCGGCGGGGGCGGCATCGGCCTGTTCACATCCATCGCCCGCCTCCGTGCCATTCATAAACGCCTGATCGCCATGCCAGAGATGGCCGCGTTCCCCTTGTTCGCACAACACATCGATCCGCTGGATGTCGGCACATTGGTCGATATTTTCCGCGCCGAGGAAAACGCGTGTTTGCTGGGAACCGATGCGGTCCGCGATGGTGTCGATGTTCCTGGTCGGTCTTTGCGGCTGTTGATCTATGACCGGGTACCGTGGCCGCGCCCAACGATCCTCCACCGTGCCCGCAAGCAGGCCTATGAAGGCGATCGGTACGACGACATCACGACGCGGCTACGACTGAAACAGGCCTATGGCCGCTTGATCCGCCAAGCCACGGATCGCGGCGTCTTTGTTATCCTCGACCGCGCCATGCCGTCGCGTCTCGCGACGGCCTTCCCCGAAGGCGTCGACGTCCAACGGATCGGCTTGGCGGACGCCGTCCGTACGATTTCAGATTTCCTCGGCGCGTAACCAGCCTATCCGGCGAGGTCGGCCGACTGCCACTGCCCGACGACCTCCCAGTCGCCGTTTGAACGTTCAAGAAGATACGCCGTGTCCGGCTCGGTCTTTATTCCTAGAAGCCCGGAGATAGCGTCGGTGGACGAGTACAGCACGAGGAATTTCGGTGCGCGTTTTTGCAGAGATTCCGCAACCAAGCGATCGACATTTCCCTGGAATGCACTGACGTATCCCAGGAATTCGCCGCTCGGCCAAATGTGGTAGCGGGTGATGACGTTCGATTCACCGGAGCCGTGGGGGTCGATGATCAGATAGGCGTCGCCGGAACCGATGTGGGGCGCGATCTTTGCGGCCGCCGCACGGAAAAACGGCTTCGGCGGCTCACGATCGAACCTGATCTTGTTCGTAAGTGCGAAAGGCAGCCCCACGATTAATATGATTGCCACGCCGCAAAAGACAGCACGCGTTCGGGTTCCGGGCGACCAGCGATCCCACAACATCGATAGCGCAACGACGGCAAAAACCAACCCGGCCAGGGCGACGTGCGTATTGTAGCGCCAATAGGACGCCGCCCGCAGGGCATCGTTCTGTCCGAAGACGGCCATATAGGTGAACAGCAAAAACAGGTTGTAGGCGACGAAAATACCGCTCGCCAGTATCGCCAGGCGATCAAGGGATGTCCGGCAACGGAAAAGAGCCCGTATCCCGAACCCCAGGACGACCAGCATCATGGCCAGATACACTCCCTTGCGGGCGAGGACGGACCCCATTCGCGCCAGAACATCGACTATCAGATCGAGATGCCATGCACTAATTGGCCGGATGGACATTTCCTGGCCGCTGAGTTCATGTGCAACGTAGAATCGCCATACCGCATAAACCAGGACAGCCGGCAAAGCTGCGAGAAAGAGCAGCCTTACGAGGCGCATCATCGGGATCGTCGGGGAACGGAAACCGGCAATGGCCGTCGCAATCAGCAAAGCCACGAAAGGAATCAAATTTGCCGGGCGAACAGCGATGAGGACCACGAGCGTCAAGGCCAGCTGCCAGACAAGCACGCGGACGTCATCATCCGACTGACCTTCGGCCAAGCGGTTCAAGAACATCCAGGCAAGGATGGTGGCCAAACCGACCGCCACCATTGTCGAAGCGTCGGAATAGGACGTCAGGACGAGTTTTTGCACGAAAGCTGGATTGAGGATCGTTGCAACCAGAAGTGCGATTGCAATGGCCGCCCAGCTTCTCTTTCGGTCGATCTTTACGCCCGTCCGTTCACCGAGCACGTCCAACATGGCGATGCCGAAGGTAAAGAGCGCGAACAGATTGAGAAGCGGACCGATGTTTTCATGCAAACCGCCGGAAACCAGACTGCCCATAAACACCAAAACGGGCCAGCCATAGGGATAGGCCGGGAAAGACGCGCCCGTCTGCGGGTCTGCCGCGTTGGGAAATCCGTCGGCGACGAGGAGATACCGCGCGCTTGGCAGCCAATGGGAAAATTCATCCCATTGCGAGGCCGACATGGCCGCAACCAACGCCACGAGGGGCAAGGACAACGCAAATATCATGACAGGCCGGCGGAGAATCTCGACGCCATGGCGGCGCACTAGGAAAATTCCGCACCCGACGGTGACCGCAAAAAGAAACCACGCCAGCCATGTGAACGAAATGCCCGTGAACACGCCGAGAAACGTGTAGAGCGCGGTGACCAGTCCCCAACCGTAATAGGGCGTGCCGGCGGTGAGGCCTTTTGTATTGGTGAACGCCGAGCCGATTGCCGCGAGCCCGAGCCAGACCGCGCCCGCGCCCAACAAACCCGTTATCTGATATGTGCCACCGAAAAAATTGAGGAGATAGTCCATGACAGGATGCTTCTTACAGCCTTGTTGAGCATCCGCCAACAGAACAAAAGAAAAGGGCCGTGCCCCGAAGGACACGGCCCGATTTCGTCCGAAAGACGGCAGATTACATCATGCCGCCCATGCCGCCCATGTCGGCGGGCATCGCCGGCGCGGCCGGCTTGTCTTCCGGTTTCTCGGCAACCATGGCCTCGGTGGTGATCAGGAGACCGGCAATCGACGCCGCGTCCGTGATCTCCGTGCGCACGACCTTGGTCGGGTCGACGACACCGGCTTTCACCAGGTCCATGTATTCGAGAGTTTGAGCGTTGAAGCCGCGGCTCTGGTCCTTGCTCTCGAGGAGCTTGCCAGCCACCACGGCGCCATCGACACCGGCGTTCTCGGCGATCTGACGCACCGGCGCCTGCAGCGCACGGCGGACGATCTCGATACCGACCCGCTGGTCGTCGTTGCCCGGCTTGACCTTGTCGAGAGCCTTCGTGGCACGCAGCAACGCAACGCCGCCGCCCGGCACGATACCTTCCTCGACCGCGGCGCGGGTGGCGTTCAGAGCGTCGTCGACGCGATCCTTACGCTCCTTCACCTCAACCTCGGTAGCACCGCCGATGTTCAGAACGGCAACACCGCCGGCCAGCTTGGCGAGACGCTCCTGCAGCTTTTCACGGTCGTAGTCCGAGGATGTTTCCTCGATCTGCGCCCGGATCTGGTTGCAGCGGCCTTGGATGTCGGACTTCTTGCCCGCACCTTCGACGACGGTAGTCTCTTCCTTGGTGATGACGACGCGCTTGGCGGTCCCCATCATATCGACCGTGACGTTCTCGAGCTTGATGCCCAGGTCTTCGCTGATGACCTGACCGCGGGTCAGAATGGCGATGTCCTCGAGCATGGCCTTGCGGCGATCACCGAAGCCCGGCGCCTTGACGGCGGCGACCTTGAGGCCACCACGCAGCTTGTTGACCACCAGGGTGGCCAGCGCTTCGCCTTCGATGTCCTCGGCGATGATCATCAGCGGACGGCCGCTCTGGACCACGGCTTCCAGAACCGGCAGCAGGGGCTGCAGGCTGGACAGCTTTTTCTCGTGGATCAGGATGTACGGGCTTTCCAGCTCGCAGATCATCTTTTCGGCGTTGGTGACGAAGTACGGCGAGGTGTAGCCGCGATCGAACTGCATGCCTTCGACGACGTCGAGGGAGCTTTGCAGGCTCTTGGCTTCTTCAACCGTGATCACGCCTTCATTGCCGACCTTGCTCATCGCTTCGGCGATCATGTTGCCGATCTCGGCTTCGCCGTTGGCAGAAATGGTACCGACCTGAGCGATTTCGGCGTTGGTCGCAACCTTCTTGGAGCGCTTCTTGAGGTCCGCAATCACGGCCTCAACGGCGAGATCGATGCCGCGCTTCAGGTCCATGGGGTTCATGCCGGCGGAAACCGCCTTCACGCCCTCGCGGACGATCGACTGAGCCAGAACGGTCGCCGTCGTGGTGCCGTCGCCGGCTTCGTCGTTGGTCTTCGACGCCACTTCGCGCACCATCTGCGCACCCATGTTTTCGAACTTGTCGGAAAGCTCGATTTCCTTCGCAACGGTCACACCGTCCTTGGTGATGCGCGGCGCGCCGAAGGACTTCTCCAGCACCACGTTGCGGCCCTTGGGACCCAAGGTCACCTTGACGGCATCGGCCAGGATGTCCACGCCTTTCAGCATGCGCTGGCGGGCATCGGCCTCGAATTTTACTTCCTTAGCAGCCATAGTTCTTTATCTCCTTGCCACGTAAGCCTGACTTAAGCAGCTTTTTTGGTTTTGGATTTGGATTTCTTGGCTTCGACAATGCCAAGAACGTCGGATTCACGCAGGATCAGCAGTTCCTCACCGTCGATGGTGACTTCGGTCCCACCGTACTTGCTGAACAGAACGCGGTCGCCGGCTTTGACATCCAGCGGCGTGACGGACCCGTCTTCGGCCCGGTGTCCCGACCCAACGGCAACGATTTCGCCCTCGGAGGGCTTTTCCTTCGCGGTATCGGGAATGATAATCCCGCCCGCCGTTTTCTCTTCTTCCTTGATACGCCGGACGAGGATCCGGTCGTGAAGCGGCCTGAAGCCCATCTTTTCCTCCATTACGGTCGTGGATTTCGCCCCGATTCGCACTGTCAATTAGCACTCTCGGCGCGAGACTGCCAGGGAACTTAGCCGAAGCGCCTGCTCCGTCAAGCCCCTATTCCCACAAAAATTTTCGGCCGGGCGCGGCGTTTTGGCAGCACTCTCCCCAGATCGGTGCTAATTGATTGATTTTAACCATTTTTTTCATTGAATCGTAACGGGTTCCATCACCAAATAGAGAGGAGTGAAAGCCGTTCCGAAGTTGCCATTAAGAGGTGCCGCATGACCCATCGGTCGATCGAAGCTCAGCTCAGGGGATACCGCCTGACCACAGCGGAAATCATCTACCACATGCCTGATCATCCCGATCTGCTGCAGACTTTCATCTGGCAAACGATGGACATCGCGCCCAATTTTCCGGTTATCAAGAAGTTCCTCGATTTCTGGGAAACCTCTCTGGAGGGCAAGCTTCACAGTGTCAAAATCGCCGGTCAGGAACTGATCGAGCCGGTCAAATACCGCTTCGCCGCGGCATCAATGAGCCTGCACTAAAGCGGTTCTTCCCCCGAGATCTCGGTGGCCAGCGCCCGCGCGGCGCGGTACCGCCGGTAGAGATAGAAACCCAACCCGGCAGACGCGAGAAACAAGGCGACGCTCGCGGTAATGCGCACGCCGGGATCCAGATTGATGCCGCTCCCCAACAAAGCGAAAATCACCATCTGCGGGATGTAACCGAGCGCGGAGCCGAAAAAGAAGCCGACGGCACCGGCGCTGGAAACCCCGGCGGCAAGATTGGTGAGAATATTGCTGCCTGCCGGCAGAAGCCGGATCAACAGCGCCATGGAAAAGGTGTTGTCGGCAAGGAACGTATCCGCGCGCCGAAGCCGGCGGGGCAGATGCCGCACGACGAAATCGTGGGCCAGCCAGCGGGCCACCCCGAAGCTGATGATACATCCGAACACAGCTCCCAACAGGGATAGCCCGGTCCCTTCGATCAACCCGAACGCGTACCCGCCGAGAAAGGCCGCCAACTGACGCGGCAAGCCGACCGCCGTCGCCACCGCCGCCAGGATGACGAACAACATTTCGCCGGTAAGACCGCGGCCCCGCACCCAGGTATCGATAAAGCGCGCGCCACTTTCCTGATCGATACCGGCGGCGCGCAAAAGGAGTCCCACGCCGACAAGCACGGCAATGACGATAAGCCCGCGCAGAACCGAGCGGGCAACAAGCCGTGTTTCCTTCTTCCCGTTCTCGGCGGTTTCGGTCACGACGTGCCGGTCTCCCGGTCCACTCGTGCGGCTACCGGGCGGCGTTTGAGCCACATGACCCCGGCAAGGTCGACGATCCCCACCCACAGCCGGTCCCAGATACCGTACTTGGAGCTGCCGCGCGCCCGCGGCCGGTGACCGACCGGCACGGAAACGACCTCGCCGCCGCCGCGGATCATCAGGGCAGGCAAAAAGCGGTGCATATGATCGAAGGCGGGCATCGCCAGGAAAACGTCGCGCCCAAAGACCTTGAGCCCGCAGCCGGTATCGGGGGTTGCGTCCCCCAACAATCGGCTGCGCACCCCGTTTGCGATGCGCGATGCGATGCGACGCATACCGGTGTCGCGGCGGGTGGTGCGATTGCCCGCCACCATAAGCGGCGGCGCCTCCGGTTCGCGGGCCTCAAACACCGCCAATAGTTTGAGAATGTCGGTAGGATCGTTCTGACCGTCGCCGTCGAGGGTCGCGATGATGGAGCCACGCGCCGCGCGTACGCCGGTGACGACGGCCGCGCTTTGGCCTCGCCGCTCGGCATGATGGACGGCACGGAACTCCGTATACAAACGGGCGAGTTCTTCGAGACGCGCCCAGGTACCATCACCGCTGCCGTCATCGACATAGACGATCTCGTAACCGCCACGCACGCCGAGGGCCGTGACGATCTCTTCCACCAAAGGCGCCACGTTGTCCTCTTCATTATGGACGGGCACCACCACGGACAGGGTCGGCGAAGAAGATAGGGAAAGATCGGCCATGGCCGGTTCGGAAACGCTCCTGCTTCAGGAATAGGCTTATTACACCGGGCGACTGTATGAGGCCAGGGGCTTTCCGCAGACGCGCCGATTTCGTACACTCGCGCAAACTTTGCCGGAGAACCTGGGAGAAAGAATATGGCCGACGGATATGCCGGCGACGTCACCCCCGCCGAGGCGTGGAAAATCCTGCAAGAAGACGAGAACGCCGTCATGGTCGATTGCCGCACGGCGGCGGAGTGGAATTATGTCGGCCGCCCTGACTTGTCCGGCCTGGGCAAGAGCCTCGGTCAGGTCGAATGGCAGCGCTTCCCCACCGGCGAGGCCAACCCCACCTTCACCGAGGAAGTAAAACGGCTGGGGATCAAACCGGACCAGACGATCCTGTTCCTGTGCCGGTCCGGCCAGCGCTCCATCGCCGCCGCCGTCGCCATGACCCAGGAAGGCTACGGCAAATGCTACAACGTGCTGGAAGGGTTCGAAGGCGCCAAGAACGACGACGGGCACCGCGGCACGAAGGCCGGCTGGAAGGTCGCCGGCCTCCCCTGGGAACAGGGATAAGCCGGCTTCCTAATACATTTAGGCTTTTAGGGCCTGCTCGATGTCCTCGATGAGGTCGAGCGGGTCTTCGAGACCCACCGACAAACGCACCGTGTTTTCGTTGATACCCAGCGCCGCCCGTTCCTCGGGTTTCATGCGCTGGTGGGTGGTGGTCGTCGGGTGGGTCACCATGCTCTTGGCATCGCCGAGATTATTGGAGATGTCGATCACCTCCAGTGCGTTCATGAACCGGAACGTGCGCGCCTGATCTCCATCGAGTTCGAAGACGACCATGGTGCCGGGACCGCTCATCTGTTTCTGCACCAAGTCGTATTGAGGGTGACTGTCGAGACCGGGGAAGACGACCTTGGTTATTTCGGGCAACTCGTTCAGCGCCTTGGCGATCTGTGCCGCATTTTCGGCTTGCTGACGGATACGCAAATCCATGGTCTCCAACGATTTGGTCAACACCCAGGCGTTGAACGGGCTCAACGTCGGGCCCGTGTGCCGGATGAACATGCGCAGGTGATCCTGGTAATAGGATTCGTCGTTGGTGAGGATGGCACCGCCGAGCGTACGGCCCTGGCCGTCGATATGTTTGGTGGTCGAATACATGACGATGTCGGCCCCGAGATCGAGCGGCTTCTGGAACAGGGGCGTCGCGAACACATTGTCGACGATCAGCCGGGCGCCGGCCTTGTGTGCCATGTCGGCAATCGCCGCGATATCGAGAATCTGCATCATCGGGTTGGACGGGCTTTCGAGGAACACCGCGTTGGTCGGTTTGGACAACGCCTTTTCCCACTCGTCCAAGTCGGCGGACGCGACCGTTTCGACCTCCACGCCGTATTGGGGCATCAGCACCGTACAGACGTAGTCGCAAGATCCGAACAGGGCCTTGGACGCCACCAGCCGGTCACCCGCTTTCAACAGACAGGCAAGCGAGGCGAACATGGCGCCCATACCACTCGCCGTCGATTGACAGATGCTCGCCCCTTCCATGACGCCGAGCCGGTCTTCGAACATGGTGACGGTCGGGTTGCCGTAGCGCGAGTAGAGATAATGATCCTCTTCGCCCTTGAAGGCGCGCGCCGCCTGTTCCGCCGAGTCGTAGGCGTAACTCGACGACAGATACATGGCTTCGGAAATCTCGTCGAAATGGGAACGGTTCAATCCGCCCCGCACCAGATTGGTTTGACGGCGCCGCGTCTTGGCACCCGGGTTGTCCTTCGGCATCTCATCCTCTCCTCAAACTCTGCGACGGAGCTTCTTTCGGTCTCCCAAAGACAAAGCCCCGGCCGGTGATGGTCGGGGCTTTCGCAGCGCCGACCTTTTAGCTCGTTTGTTTAACGTGGCCGCAAGCCGGTCGATCAAATCACCACGATGGCGCAAGCTTACGCGGGGAAAGGTTAAGGTCAAGAAAAATGAGGCTGGGTACCTGTTTTCGGCCCTATTCCGCAGCGTGGGCCTCCGCCCTGCCCAACTCCTCGAGGTGAGGGGAAACCTCCTGGGCGAGGAGTTTCAGGTGGGACGCGGTGCTCGCATAGCTCATGCCGCCCGCCTGGCCCATGAGCAGCAGATGCCCGAGCCCGCCTACCTGTTCGTGGAACTTGGCGGTCTGTGCGGCCACCTTATCCGGCGTGCCCCAGTAGAGATTGCCGAGAGCGGTCTGCACATCGACATCCGGCTTGCGCAGATCGCCGAGATCGTGGCTGCCTGCCATGCGCATGGCGACGGCCTGCTTCGGTGACACATAACCGGGCGGCGCGCCATATTGTGGCGCCACCTTGTTGGTTTGCAAATACCACATCAGCCCTTCGGCGCCCTTGCGCGCATCGGTGTCGTTGTCCGCGACGTATCCCAGACCCAGGAACGCGAAGCGGTCCATGGGCGCCTCGGCCCCATGGACATTGCGATATTCCTCCCGATAGGCGTCGAAAATCTCGCGCGTCCGCTTGAAGCCGGCCGACATGGTGGCGATCACCCACTTACGCCGCGCCAACTCGCGCGCCGTCGAGGCGCTGAATGTTGGCATCCACAGGGGTGGATGCGGTGATTGCAGCGGGCGCGGCCAGACATTGACGCTCCGGTAATGGAAGTTGGGCCCTTCCCAGCGGAACGGACCGTCATGGGTGGTCCACGCCTTGACGATCAGATCGATGGCTTCCCACATACGCGCCGATTGCCCCACCGGGTTGGCATTGGCGGGCGCGATTTCATAGGGCACGCCGCGCACGAAACCGCAGTCGAGCCGCCCGCCCGAAATCACGTCGACCATGGCCGTTTCCTCGGCAACACGGATCGGATCGCGGCGGTTGCCGACGGGATTGCCAAGCTGAAGGATACGTGCCTTCTTGGTTTCGCGGGCAAGGATGCCGCCGAACACGGCGATGGACGGCACCACGCAAGTCGCCGTCTGATGGTGTTCGTTGAGCATGATGTTGAGGCCAAGCTCGTCGGCGAGACACCATTCATCCAACCGTTCGCGGTAGAGCTTCGCGCCGATCTCCGGATCGTAAATCTCGTTCGGCAGTTCGACGCGGATCGAGGAATAGTGGTCTTCGTTTGGCAGATGCGGATAGGCGGCCTCGCTGAAATGATAAAGCAGCATGACGTCGTCTCCCTATTCCGCCGCGAGCGCGGGTTGCGCGAAGGTCAACACCTCGGAGACGAAGCGGTCCGTCTGTTCGAGATGCGGTTGGTGCCCTGCCTTGTCGATCACCACCATGCGGGCCCCCGGGATCGACGACGTGTACTCCTCGCCATAGGCAACCGTAACGATGCCGTCGCTTGCGCCCCAGATGAGCAGCGTCGGTACATCGATCCGATGGAGCCGCCCGCGCAACTTGGGGTTATGCATATAGGGCTCCCAGGTGTAGCGTACCGCCGCGACCTTCGCCTGCTCGGCCAATAACTGCTGCTCCTCGTTCATGTCGGCGGGAAGAACAGCTAGCGATGGATCATGAAACACAAGTTCCGGCATCTTGGACGGATGCACATTGAAGATATCGGCGATCTCGCAGTCGGGCCTACCGTCGACCCTAATCCCGACGGGATCGACCAGGATCAAACGTGCGACGCGCGCCGTCGATTTCACGGCGATCTCACACGCAGTCCAGCCGCCCATGGAAAATCCCATCAGCGTGACGCCGCTGAGATCGAGCTCGTCCAGCAGATCAAGATATAAGTAGGAAAGGTCGTCGACGCTGCTGATCTCATCAACAGTTGGCGAACCGCCGAATCCCGGGTGATGCGGCGCCAGCACCTCGAATTGATCGGCAAGCTTGGCGATAGCCGGTCCCAGCGATCCCGGCCCGCCCGCGCCATGCAGCATCAGAAGCGGCGGCCCGTCCCCCGTACGGATGCCGTCCAACTCGACGCCTCGGCAATCAAATACGCCCATCCTGTCCCCCATGACGTCATCGTGAGAATCCCTTGTTTTTTCTTGTTTGCCGCAGACGCTAGCATGGTGGGAGGGCAACCGAAAGCCGGTTCAACCCTTGCGCCCTCTCCCAACTTCTGCCAACTAGAAGCATTATAAAACGGGAGCCGCCCCATGACCGATATCGCCGCCACCGACGATCTGTTCTTCACCCGCACCGGTCTCGACCGCGGCCGCGCCGAACGGCTTGTCGAGGATGCGCTGCACGGCGCCGATGACGGCGAACTGTTCCTCGAATATGCCCAGTCGGAGAGCTTCGTCTTCGACGACGGCCAATTGAAGAACGCGAGCTTCGACACGGCCCAGGGTTTCGGCCTGCGCTCCGTCGCGGGCGAGACGGCCGGCTATTCCCATTCCAACGAATTGTCCGAAGCGGCCCTCAAGCGCGCCGCCGACACGGTGAAGGCGGTGCATGCCGGTCACGGCGGCACCATGGCCGACGGGCCGGGCCGCACCAACCAGAGCCTCTACGCCGAGGACAATCCCCTCAACCTCACCCCATTCGAAACCAAGGTGAAGCTGCTCGCCGATATCGACGCCTATGCGCGCGCCCAGGATGACCGCATCAAACAGGTCTCCGCGTCCCTTTCGGGCGAATGGCAGGCGGTCCAGATCATCCGCGCCGACGGCAGCCGCGCCGCCGACATCCGGCCCTTGGTGCGGCTCAGCGTTTCCTGCGTGGTCGGTGACGGCGACCGCATGGAATCGGGCAACTACGGCACCGGCGGGCGCACTACTTATGATCAGTATCTCACCGAAGAGACCTGGCAGGGCGCCGTCGACGAAGCCTTGCGCCAAGCCTTGGTCAACCTCACCTCGGTGTCCGCGCCTGCAGGGGAAATGCCGGTGGTGCTGGGTCCCGGCTGGCCCGCCATCCTGCTGCACGAAGCCATCGGCCATGGCCTCGAAGGCGATTTCAATCGCAAGAAAACCTCGGCCTTTTCCGGGCTGATGGGCGAACGTGTCGCCGCCCCCGGCGTCACCGTCGTCGATGACGGCACCATCACCGACCGGCGCGGCTCCCTCACCATCGACGATGAAGGCACGCCGACCCAGCGCACCGTGCTGATCGAAGACGGTATCCTCACCGGTTACATGCAGGACCGCATGAACGCCCGGCTTATGGGCCAGCCGCCAACAGGAAATGGTCGGCGCGAAAGTTATGCCCACGCGCCCATGCCGCGCATGACCAACACCATCATGCTCAACGGCGACAAGGACCCGGAAGAAATTCTGCGCAGCGTCGACAAGGGCCTGTTCGCGGTGAACTTCGGCGGCGGCCAAGTGGACATCACGTCGGGCAAGTTCGTCTTCACCTGCACCGAGGCCTACAAGATCGAGAACGGCAAGATCGGTCCGGCGGTGAAGGGCGCGACCCTGATCGGCAACGGCCCCGACGCGCTGACCCGTGTTTCCATGATCGGCAACGACATGGCCCTCGATCCCGGTGTCGGCACCTGCGGCAAGGACGGCCAGGGCGTGCCCGTGGGCGTCGGCCAGCCGACCACGAAACTCGATTGGCTCACCGTGGGCGGTACCGAGATTTAACTCGTTGATTCCGCATCCATTTTTTCGAATTCGGTTGACATAGGCCGGCGATAAGAGCATCTAAGGGCCACCTTTCCCCGCGACCGCGCCAGGGCTTCGTAGCAAACACGGGCCTATCGTCCCGGGGCAATAATCAGAAAATCACCGTTTGTTCCAGGTGCGCGTGGAATGCGGCAAGCGCCACGACGCGTCGCCACCCTTTTGCCTCGTATGGCTAGGGTCGGCTCGAAACTTGGCTCAAAGGAAATATCATATGACGACCCCGACTTTCGAAACCCTCGGCCTTGCCGAGCCTCTTTTGCGTGCTCTTCAGGCCGAAGGCTACACCACCCCCACGCCCATTCAGGCACAGGCTATCCCGCTGCTGCTCGACAACAACGATCTGTTGGGCATCGCCCAGACGGGCACCGGCAAGACCGCCGCCTTCGCTTTGCCGCTGCTGCAGCATCTGTCCGCCAATAAGCGCAAGACGCAGCCACGGTCGGCACGCGCGCTGATCCTCGCCCCGACGCGGGAACTCGCCATTCAGATCGGTGATGGCATCAAAGCCTATGGCCGCCACCTCAATCTGCGCCATACCATCATCCTCGGCGGCGTGAAGCAGCATACCCAGGTCCGTGCCATGGCGCGCGGCGTCGATATCCTGATCGCCACCCCCGGCCGCCTCCTCGACCTCGTCAATCAGGGTCATGTGCGGCTCGATCAAGTGCGCCATCTGGTCCTCGACGAAGCCGACCGCATGCTCGACATGGGATTCATCCGCGACGTGCGTAAAATCGTTCAGGCGGTGCCGGCCGAACGGCAGACGCTGTTGTTCTCGGCAACCATGCCCCGCGAGGTAGCGCATCTCGCCAATGAAATCCTACAGAACGCCGAGCGCATCGAGATTACGCCCAAGACGGTTGCCGTCGAACGGATCGACCAGGGCGTCATCTTCGTTCCCGGCCGCCAGAAGCGCGCCCTGCTCGCCGAAATGCTGGAAGACCCCGAGATGAAGCGGGTCATCGTTTTCACCCGCACCAAACACGGCGCCAACCGGGTCGCCGAACAACTTGAAAAGCAAGGCGTCAACGCCGACGCCATCCACGGCAACAAGTCTCAGAACGCCCGTCAAAAGGCGCTCGACAATTTCCGCCGTGGCCGGGCACGCGTACTGGTCGCGACCGACATCGCGGCGCGCGGCATCGATGTCGACGACGTCACCCATGTCATCAACTTCGAACTCCCCAATGAGCCGGAAAGCTACGTGCATCGGATCGGCCGCACGGCGCGGGCAGGTGCGGCAGGCACGGCCATCTCGTTCTGCGACGGCTCGGAGCGTGGTTATCTGAAAAGCATCGAACGGCTGATCAAGCGGCCGCTGGATGTGATCGGCACTGTCGCGGCGAACGATGACGGCGACGACGTCACCGAGGACCGCGCCCCACGCCGCGGCAGACCCAACGGCAACCGCAATGGCCAAAAGAAAGGCCACCGGGGCAACCAAGGAAACAACTGGAGCAATAGCGGGGACAAAAACGGGGCCAAGAAACACGGCGACGGCCCCCGCAAGGGCGCCAAGAACGGCTTCAAGAAAGGCCCCAAAAATGACCGTGGCGGCAATGGTTCAGGTGGCAACGGCCAGAAAAACAATCGGCGCCGCCGCAACCGCCGTCCTGAAGGCCGGAAAGTCGCTTAGCGTCTAGGCGCGTTTCGCGACGTTCGTTTCCGGGCGGCCTTCCATGCCGCCCGAGAAAATCCGGTCCTCTGGCACCTTCATGGTGAAGATGGATTCGATCGAGGTGTAATCGAGGTAGCCGATGCGCGCGATGGGCCGCGCCTTGAGCACGTCGATCTTGCCCTCATCGGTGATGTAGTTGTCGTCGATGTGGACGCCGATCACCTCGCCGATCACCACGTCGACGGTCCCCATGGGGCCATTACCGGGCAGCCGCAGGGTCGAATGATATTTGCATTCGAAATGCACCGGGGAGCCTTTCACCCGCCACGGCTTGACGAAATTGGACGCTAGTTTCTCGAGGCCCGCCTCTTCGAACTCGTCCACCTCGGGCGGAAAGAAGCTGGCGGAAATGTTTACGGCTTCACGCAAATCATAGGTCGCCATGTTCCACACGAACTCGCCCGTCGATTCGGCGTTCACGACCGAATCCTTGCGCTTCGCGTCCATGGTGTAGTTGGACGAGAACATCACATAGGGCGGATCGAAGGTCAGGTTCTGAAACTGGCTGAACGGCGCCAAGTTGGGCACGCCTTCGGGGCTCAACGTCGAGATCCAACCGATGGGCCGGGGGATCACACAGGATTTGAACGGATTATAGGGCAATCCGTGATTGTTTTTCTTCGGTTCGTAAAACATGCGCAGCCTCCCAGATAAAACTAGTACGCCTGCAAATTGAAAACAGGCGTGATGTCACCGCCCCACTCGCCGTCATAGAGCGCGATCAATTCTTCCGCCGGGGTAACGCCGGAGCGTGCGATCTTGACCAGCGGTTCCAGAAAATGAGTTTCGTCCTCGCCCGAGTTATCGAGGCGGGCACGTGCCTGCAATCCGGCCCGTGCGATATCCAGGGTCTTCAGCGCGAGGTCCTGCACCGTGCCGTTCCGGAACGGCGTTTTCAGCGCCGATTTTGGCACGCCGGAACGGATGGCGGAAATCTCCTCGACGCTCCAATCCGCGATCAATTCCTCGACCGCTCCGAGCGCATCTTCGCTGTAAAGCAATCCCACCCAATAGGCGGGCAGCGCACACAGATACCCCCACGGCCCGCCGTCGGCACCGCGCATTTCGAGAAATTTCTTGAGCCGCACTTCGGGGAAACTGGTGGTCAGATGATCAACCCAATCGCCCATGGTCGGCAATTCACCCGGCAACGCCGGCAACGTGCCTTGCAAAAAGTCGCGGAAGGATTGACCCGACGCGTCGATATATTGGCCGTCGCGGTAAACAAAATACATGGGCACGTCGAGCATGTAATCGACATAGCGCTCGAAGCCGAAACCGTCCTCGAACACAAAGGGCAGCATGCCGGTGCGGTCCGGGTCCGTGTCGGTCCAGATATGGCTGCGGTAGCTGAGATAGCCGTTCTTTTTGCCTTCCTTGAAGGGCGAGTTGGCCCACATGGCCGTCGCCACCGGCTGCAGCGCCAAGGCCGCGCGGAACATGCGCACCATGTGCTGCTCGGACGAATAATCGAGGTTTACCTGCACGGTGCAGGTCGCGAGCATCATGTCGAGCCCCAACGTGCCGCGCTTGGGCATATATTCCCGCATGATCTTGTAGCGCCCCTTGGGCATCCACGGCACCTGATCGAGCCGCGCTTTGGCGCGGTAGCCGAGCCCCATGAGGGCAACGCCCAATTCGGTGGAGATTTCCTTCACCTGTTTCAGGTGCTCGGTCAGTTCCGAACAGGTCTGGTGAATGTTTTCGAGCGGCGCGCCGGAGAGTTCGACCTGCCCGCCGGGCTCCAATGTGATCGAGGAATGGTCCGGCTTGGAAAGCGCGATAAGATTGCCGTGCTCCAGAACCGGCTGCCAGCCGAAGCGGGTCAATCCCTCGAGCAACGCCCGAATGCCCTTCGGCCCCTCATAAGGCAGCGGCATCAGCGTGTCGGGATCGTAGGCGAATTTCTCGTGTTCGGTGCCGATCCGCCATTCGCTCTCCGGTTTGCAGCCCGACGCGATATAGGCGACAAGTTGGTCCTTGCCGGTGATCGGCGTATCGTCTTTGTGGCTTACGCCCGCCATCGCTTCCCCTGTCCAGACCTAAACGCTTGACCCAATTCGTAACCTTGGCGCGGTCGGTCGTTCTGTTTCGTTATGTCGTTTCGTTCTATCGCCAGTCGCCGGCCAGGGTCTGCCAACAGGCGAGCGCCGCAAGGGCGGCGGTCTCTGCGCGCAGGACACGCCGTCCCAGGCTGATGGAACTAACAAAGGAAAGATTCCGGAGAAAATCAAGTTCCGATAACGTGAACCCGCCTTCCGGACCGATCAGCAACGCACCCGGTTGATCGGGGGCGATTACCTGTGACGGCGCCGTCCCACCGCCTGTCTCATCCAACAAAAACAGCCGCCGGTCGGCGGGCCAATCCGCCAATACGTCGCGCAATGCCGCAGGTTCCTTGACCTCCGGCACGGTGAGCCGGCGGCATTGCTCGGCGGCCTCGGTCGCGATGGCGGACAATCGCTCGAGATTGACCCTTCCGGCGTTGGTGCGTTCGGAAAAGATGGGCAGCAGCCGGGACGCTCCCAGCTCGGTTGCTTTCTCGACGATCAGATCGGTTTGTGTCCGCTTGACGGGCGCGAACAACAACCACGGCCCCGGCTCTTCCACTTGGGGCCGGGTTTGATCCGTAAGGTGGAGGGCACAGCTTTTGCGGCCTGCCTCCGAAATTTCGGCGCGCCATTCGCCGTCGCGGCCATTGAACAACAGCACCGTATCGCCGGCGCGGCGGCGCATCACCGTCGTGACATAATGCGCTTGGTCCTTGTCGAGAATGATTTCTTCTTTGGCACGGAGGTCCGCCGCCACGCACAGTCTTATTTCCGATCCGTTCTCCATGGCCCGGTTATGGCACAGCGGCGGTTCTGTGGTAAGCGCTTCTGTGATACAGGGGTGCGATGCCGATAGACACCCCGACACATACCACTGACGCCAGCGACATCCATCGCGGCAACTGGGTCGACAGTTATTTGCCCGAAGCGGCGCGGCCCTATGCCCGCATGGCGCGGTTCGACCGGCCCATCGGCACCTGGCTGCTGCTGTTTCCCTGCTGGTGGTCGATTGCCCTCGCCACGCCCGGCTGGCCGAGCCTGTGGCTCATGATCCTGTTCGGCCTCGGTGCGATGATCATGCGCGGCGCGGGCTGCATCTTCAACGACATTACCGACCGGGATTTCGACGGCCGTGTGGCGCGCACCGCAGACCGGCCGATCCCCTCGGGTGCGGTCAGCGTCACCCAGGCGGTGGTCTACATGGGCCTGTTGTGCCTGATCGGTTTGATCATCCTGTTGCAATTCAACTGGTTTGCCGTCGGTGTCGGCGCCGCCTCACTGTTGTTGGTGTTCACTTATCCCTTCGCCAAGCGCATCACCTATTGGCCGCAAGCGATGTTGGGCCTCACCTTCAACTGGGGGGCGCTATTGGGCTGGGCGGCGGTGCGGGGCGATCTGCAAGGACCTGCCCTTGTTCTTTATGCCGCCGGGTTCTTCTGGACCCTCGGGTACGACACCATCTATGCGCATCAGGACAAGGAAGACGATGTGCTGATCGGCGTGAAGTCGACGGCGCTGTTGCTGGGGGAAAACACGCGGCCTTGGATCGCCGTCTTCCACGCCATTGCCATCGTCTTGATCGGGATATCGGGCTGGATGGTCGGTCTTGCGTGGCCGTTCTACGTGGCGTTGGTCCTCGCCGCCGCGCAGCTTGTTTGGCAGACCGTCGACGTGGATTTCGACGATCCCCACGATTGCCTGCGCAAGTTCAAATCGAACCGATTGTTCGGCTGGCTGCTGTTCGGCGGGATTATTCTAGGGCAGGTGATGGCCTAAACCCAATTATCGCTTGGTGTTGACGTACTCGGCGATATCCACGGTATCGATCTGGCTCGGATCGAGGAATTTCTCCGCATACTCCCGGTAGGTGCCGGATTCCAGGAACAGATCGAATAGGTCGGGATCGATGTGGCTGTCGTCGCGCATGCGGCGCATGATGTCGAGGGATTGGGACAAGCTCTTCGGTTTCTTGTAAGGCCGGTCGGCGGCTGTCAGCGCCTCGAAAATGTCGGCGATGGCCATCACCCGCGCGGGCAGGGACATTTCGTCGCGGGTGAGACGCTTAGGATATCCGGTACCGTCCATCTTCTCGTGGTGGCCGCCCGCGATTTCCGGCACCCGCGCCAGACTCTTCGGGAACGGTAATGCCTCCAGCATGATGATGGTCTGCACGATGTGATCGTTAATCTTATAGCGGTCCTCTGCGGTGAGCGTGCCGCGTGCGATGCTGAGATTATGGATCTCGCCGAGATTGGTATCGTGTTCGGGCACGTCCATCCTGAAGCCCCAGGGATTGTCGGCGGCCATGATGCCTTTGTCGTTGCGCGGCATGATGTGTTCCGCTTTGTCGGCCAGCAGCTTCTCTGTCGCCGGTACGGGCGTCGGGGGGACACCCTTGAGCCGCTGTTCCTCATCGATGGAAATGCCCAGCCGGTCGTCGAGGGTGCGCACCCATTCCTCGGCGGCGATCTTTTTGATCCGCTCGAGACTTTCCTCGGAAATGAATTCGCCGCCGACGTTGCATTCGGCAATGAAGGCGAAATCATCATCCAATTGTTTCAGGCGCGCGTCACGTTGCTCCCGCAACGCCGCTTCGTCGCCGCCATCCAAGCGCCCTTGCAGGTAGGCAATCTCCGCGTCGCGCTTCAACACTTCGAAGCGCATGCGGATTTCATGGATGCGGTTATGGATGGTTTCGAGTTTGGTCGCCTTGTCGACGATATGCTCAGGTGTCGTCACCTTACCGCAATCGTGCAGCCAACAGGCGATGTGCAGTTCGTACCATTCCTCGTCGGTGAGATCGAAGTCATGGAAACGATGATCCTGCGATTCGCACGCCGCGCGGGTTAGCATCTTCGTCAATTCCGGCACCCGCTGACAATGGCCGCCCGTATAAGCGGACTTTGCGTCGATGGCGCCGGCGATCAGCTCGATAAAGGAATCAAGCAGCTTCCGCTGCGCGTCGATCAACTGCTGCTTGTTGAGGGAGACGGCGGCCTGCGATGCCAAGGCCTCGATCAGCGGCTGAATGTCGGCAGAGAAGGGCACGACCTCGCCATGAATATCGGTCGCGTTGAGCAGCTGCAGGACGCCGATCACGTCGCCCTGGTGATCCTTAAGCGGGACAGTCAAAAAGGACTTGGAGCGGTAGCCGGTCCCCTTGTCGAACTCCTTGGTTCCCGAGAAATCGAACTCGTTGGAGCTGTAGGCATCCGGCACGTTCACCGTCTCACCGCTGAGCGCCACGTGGGTTGCCACATTGTGATGATTGGGCGCGCCCGTATCCACGTTGAACAGATCGAGATCGTGAAAGGAGATGGGTTTGCCCGTCGTGCCACCCATGGCGATCTTCAGGGAATCGTTGCGGATAATCTGGAACCGCAGCGTGTCCTGATCGGTTTTCAGGTAGATGGTCCCGCCGTCGGCGTTAGTCAGGTCCTTCGCTTCGAGAAGGATCAACTCCATAAGCCGGTCGTGATTCAATTCCGCCGACAGGGCGATGCCGATTTCGATCAGCCTCCGGTAGGCATCGCCTACGCCGCCGTTCGTTCGGCTACTCTCCCGGTTTTCGGTCTTTATTGTCATGAGCGGTTTCGCGTGACGTTCACGGGGGCCATCAAGGGCTAGCGCTACCGTATCGGCCTCGAATAAAGCGCGCAACTTAAGGTAAAGGTGGTGATCCGGGCGCGTCGCTACAACTGGGATTTTCAGACGGGGATCAAAACAAATTTACCCGAAAACCAAGGTTTTCCTTGACCTTCACCGCGGCATTCAGTGTCTATAGGTTCCGCAAAAAGGAGCTTCCATGGCATATCGGAACCTGCGGGATTTCGTTCAGCGGCTGGAACGGGACGGCCAACTGGTGCGCGTGTCGGCCCCCGTTTCGACCCACTTGGAGATGACGGAAATCCAAACCCGCCTGATGGCCGAAGGCGGTCCCGCTGTCTTGTTCGAAAAGCCCATCGATGCCAACGGCACGCCGTGCGCTATGCCGGTTCTCACCAATCTGTTCGGCACCGTCGAACGAGTTGCCTGGGGGATGAATAGGAAGCCGGAAGACCTGCGCGCGTTCGGGGAAACTCTTGCCTTCCTGCGTCAGCCGGAACCGCCGGGCGGCTGGCGCGAAGCGTTCGACATGCTGCCGCTCGTCAAAACCGCCATGGCCATGAAACCGAAGACGGTGCGCAACGCGCCCTGTCAGGAAGTGGTGTGGCAAGGCGACGACATCGATCTCGCCAAACTGCCCATCCAGACCTGCTGGCCGGGCGAGCCCGCGCCGCTGATCACGTGGCCGCTGGTGGTCACCCGCGATCCTGCGTCCGATAGTGACGATGCGTTCAACGTCGGCGTCTACCGCATGCAAGTGACCGGCCGCGACACGACATTGATGCGCTGGCTCAAACATCGCGGCGGGGCGCAGCATCATGCCCGCGCCGGCAAAGCGGGTGCCACGGAAATCCCCGCCGCCGTGGTCATCGGCGCCGATCCGGGATGCATTCTCGCCGCCGTCGCACCGGTGCCCGATACGCTCTCCGAATATCAGTTCGCGGGACTGCTGCGGAACGAGAAGGTGGAGCTGGTTGCCTGCAAGACCGTGCCCCTCAAAGTACCGGCGGAAGCCGAGATTGTGATCGAGGGCCATGTGTCCTTGTCGGAATACGGCGCCGAAGGCCCCTACGGCGATCACACCGGCTATTACAATTCGGTCGAAGAGTTCCCCGTCTTTAAGATCAGCGCCATCACCATGCGCCGCGACCCTATCTATCTGTCGACCTATACCGGGCGGCCGCCGGACGAACCCTCCGTCCTCGGCGAAGCGCTCAACGAGTTGTTCATCCCACTGTTGACCCAGCAATTCCCCGAGATCGTCGATTTCTGGCTGCCGCCGGAAGGGTGTTCCTACCGCGTCGCCGTCGTCTCCATCCGCAAAGCCTATCCCGGCCATGCCAAACGGATCATGATGGCGGTGTGGTCCTATTTGCGCCAATTCCTCTATACCAAGATGGTCATCGTGGTGGACCACGATATCGACGCGCGCGATTGGAAGGACGTTATCTGGGCCATGTCGACGCGCATGGATCCGGTTCGCGACGTCACCTTGATCGACGCGACGCCCATCGATTATCTCGACTTCGCCTCGCCGGTGTCCGGCCTGGGTGGCAAGATCGGTATCGACGCGACAATTAAGATGCCGCCGGAAACGTCGCGCGATTGGGGCACCAAGATCCGCATGTCCGACGAGGTGATCGACAAGGTCTCCGAAATGTGGAACACCCTGGGACTGCCCGGAAGCGGCCAATCGATTTGGAAATAGGCCATCTGGAAATAGACAGATATAGAGAAGAAGGGATCCGACGAGGATATGGCGGAAACGGCCGATAATCTGAACCTGCTCACCGATCTGCTCGCTAAGGCCGTGAAGGCCGGTGCGGAAGCTGCCGATGCGGTTTATGTGGAAAGCACCTCGCTCGCGGTCGCGCAGCGTCTCGGCAATGCCGAGAAGCTGGAGCGGTCGGAAAACACGGATGTCGGACTTCGGGTTCTCATCGGCAAGAAGCAGGCTATCGTGTCATCGTCGGACATGACGGCCGGCGCACTGAACGAATTGGCGGAACGTGCCGTCGCCATGGCCAAGTCCGTGCCGGACGATCCCTATTGCGGCCTCGCCGATCCCGACCAACTGGCCACCGATTTTCCCGATCTGGACATGGCCGATTCCTATGAACCCGATGCCAAGACGCTGGTCGAGTGGGCGTCCCGTGCCGAGGATGCCGCCCGCGCGGTCGAGGGTGTTACCAATTCCGAAGGCGCCGAAGCGGGCTGGGGCCGGGCAACCGTCGCCGTCGCCGCGACCAACGGATTCGCGCAGGGTTATTCGGGGTCGCACGTGTCATTGAGCGCCTCGGTCCTGGCGGGTACGGGAACCGAGATGGAGCGGGACTATGACTATCATGGCGCGGTTTACGCGAGCGACCTGAGGTCGCCCGAGGATATCGGCCGCACCGCGGGCGAGAAAGCGGTCAAGCGCCTCAATCCCCGCAAGGCATCCACCGGCCAGGTGCCGGTGATCTATGATCCGCGCGTATCGCGTGGCCTGATTTCCCATTTGGCCAGCGCCATCAACGGCGCTGCCATCGCCCGCAACACGAGCTTCCTCAAGGATTACATGGGCAAAAAAGTGTTCTGCGACGGGATCACCATTGTCGACGATCCGCACCGCAAACGCGGTCTCCGTTCCAAGCCGTTCGACGGCGAAGGCGTGGCCAACAAGCGCCGTAATGTGATCGAAAACGGGGTCCTGACGACATGGTTCCTCGATCTCCGTTCGGCTCGGCAATTGGGCCTCGAAACCACCGGCCACGCCTCGCGCGGCACCGGCGGCCCACCGTCGCCGTCGGCCACGAACCTTTATCTCGAAGCCGGCGACATTTCACCGGAAGACCTCATGGCGGATATCAAAAGCGGGTTTTACGTCACCGAATTGATCGGGTTCGGCCTCAACGGGCTGACCGGTGATTACAGCCGCGGCGCGGCGGGCTACTGGATAGAGAACAGCGAGATCGCCTATCCGGTGAGCGAGATCACCGTTGCCGGAAACCTCAAGGAAATGTATGCCAACCTGGTTCCCGCCAACGACCTCGAATTCCTTTATGGCGTTGATGCGCCGACCGTAAGAGTTGACGGACTGACCGTCGCGGGAAAATAGTGACGGCCAAGTCGTGGCAAATTGGCCGTCACCAAGAATTAACCTGCTGATTCTACACACGGATTGGATGGACTAGCCAAGCGTGGTATGGTCCGCGAAATTCATTTTGGCCGTAAGATTGTACGGGATACCGGCTTCGGAACTGTGAGCGACACCACGGCTAAGATACAGAGCAACTCCACGAGCGCACTGGTTAAACGGCTGGTCCGCGAAAACATCAAACCCTACTGGGGCTGGGTGGTGTTCGCGCTTGTTTGCATGGGACTTGTCGCCGGCGCGACGGGCCTGAGCGCTTGGCTCATGGAGCCTGTCGTCAATAAGGTCTTTATCGAACAAGACCGGTCGATGCTCGTCCCCGTCGGGGCGGCCGTTTTGATAACCTTCTTTGTCAAAGGTGCCGCCAATTACGGTCAAGCCACGCTGATGAGCTATGTCGGGCAGCGCATCATTACCGACAGCCAGCACCGGCTGTATGCGCACCTCAGCAAAATGGAACTGGCCTTCTTTCAGAGTAATCCGGCCGGCAATCTGATTTCCCGTTTCACCATCGATATCAACATGATGCGGGCAGCCGTTTCCAATGCGCTCACCAGTATCGGCAAGGACGCGCTATCCCTCGTGTTTCTCGTCGGCGTCATGTTCATTCAGGACTGGCGATTGTCGCTCGCATCGTTTTTGGTTTTCCCGATTGCCGTCTATGCCATCTCGCGGCTCGGCAAGCGGATCCGCAAGGTCAGCGTGAACACCCAAGTGGAAATGGGCGAATTTACCACCCTGTTGAACCAAACCTTCCAAGGGGCGCGGGTCGTCAAAGCCTATGGCATGGAGGAATACGAGAAAACACGCGTCCGGGCCATCGCCGAGCGGATCTTCAAACTGGTATTCAAAAGCTCCCGCGTCCGAGCATTGGCGAGCCCGATCATGGAAACCCTCGGCGGGACGGCTGTTGCATTGGTTATTTTCTACGGCGGCTACCGGGTCATCAACCAAGCAACCGACGCAGGGTCCTTTTTCTCGTTTATCACGGCTTTGCTTCTCGCCTACGAACCGATGAAGCGCCTCGCCAACCTCAACGCCAATCTGCAGGAAGGCCTTGCAGGAGCACAGCGTTTGTTTGCCCTGTTGGATCGCCACCCCACTATCGTCGAGAAACCGGATGCCCGTGATCTGACCATCGCCGAGGGCCACATTCGTCTCAATGACGTGTCCTTTGCCTACCGCGAAGACCGGCCGGCACTGAACCATATCTCCCTTGACGTGCCGGGCGGTAAGACCATCGCCCTGGTCGGACCCTCAGGCGCAGGCAAATCGACCATCCTCAATCTCATCCCCCGGTTCTATGACGTGGACGGCGGCACCATCACCATCGACGGCATTGATGTGCGCGATGTGACCTTCGCCTCCCTGCGCGGCGCCATGGCCCTGGTCAGCCAGGACATCACTCTGTTCGACGATACCATCCGCGCGAATATCGCCTATGGCCGCATGGACGCCTCGGAAGAGGAAATCATCGCCGTCGCCAAGAACGCCGCCGCGCATGACTTCATCATGGAATTTCCCAACGGATACGACACACAGGTCGGCGAACACGGCGCACAGCTCTCGGGCGGCCAACGCCAACGCATCGCCATCGCCCGCGCCATGCTCAAGAACGCGCCGATCCTTTTGCTGGATGAAGCGACGTCCGCACTGGATACGGAATCCGAGCGCCACGTGCAGGCGGCCCTGAAAATCCTGATGGAGGGCCGCACGACTCTCGTGATAGCCCATCGTCTGTCGACGGTGATGGATGCCGACGTCATCCATGTCATCGACGGCGGAAAGATGGTGGAAAGCGGCACGCACGCCGAGCTGCTCGGGCGAAAGGGGCTGTACGCAAAGCTCTATGCCCTTCAATTCGCCAATCAGACAGCCGGAACCGGCGATGCACCGCCCGCGGCGACCGCGCAAGCCTGACCGGCACACATCGGCATGGCGACACCCCGCGCAATCAAATCCCTTTCCCGGCGGCCCGCCGTGCGGAGATTCATTTCTTGGCTCGGTTACCTGTATATGTGGCTGGTCATGAAAACAGGGCGATGGCGGATCGTGGGAACGGAAAGCCGGGATCGCTTGATCGCTGAAAAACAGCCCTTCATCACATGCTTCTGGCATGGTCGGCTTCTTATGGCGTCGCTCGCCTGGAACCGCAGTGAACCGTTCCATATGTTGATTTCGTCACATGCGGACGGCCAGCTGATCACCCAGATCGCTGCCCGCTTCGGTCTGGAAACGCTGGCGGGTTCCTCGACACGGGGTGGAACGACGGCGCTCAAAGCCATGGCCCGCATCCTCAAAGATGGCGGTTATGTCGGTATTACTCCTGACGGCCCTCAGGGACCGCGCATGCGGGCCAGCATCGGGGCCGTTGCCCTCGCCCGTCTTACCGGCGCAGCCATCGTCCCAATGACATTCGGCACATCGTCCTGCCGGATTCTCAATTCATGGGATAAGTTCGTCGTGCCCTATCCGTTCGGCGCCGGCGATATCGTCTGGGGCACGCCAATTTATGTGCCGAGGAATGCCGACGACAAAGTAATGGAAGGTGCTCGGCTTCAACTGGAAGAATGGTTGAACCGCATGACCGCAGAGGCAGACCGGTCCCACGGCATGCCGCCTATCGAACCCGCCGCCGAAATACCGACTTCAATAGAAACGGGGGCAGACGCATGATGCTGCCCCTGTACCGGCTGGCGACCGACCTAACCGGCCCCTTCATCCGGCTTTACCTCGCGCAACGGCGATCCAAAGGGAAGGAGGACGCCGCCCGATTTGACGAACGACTGGGGAAGTCGAGCGTACCACGCCCGTCGGGTCGCCTGATCTGGCTCCACGCGGCAAGCGTCGGGGAATCCCAATCCATGCTGCCGCTCATCACCCATCTGCTGACACGGTATCCGGACATCCATGTCCTGTTTACCACGGGAACGGTTTCCTCGGCGCGCCTGATCGCTGGACAGTTGCCCGACCGGGTTATTCACCAATACGTACCGGTCGATCGCATGGCCTACGTGCGGCGCTTCCTCGATCACTGGAAACCCGACGTCGCGCTATGGGCCGAAAGCGAATTTTGGCCCAATCTGATTTCGGAAACCCAGGCGCGCGGTATTCCCATGGTGCTTGTCAATGGACGTATCTCGCCGCGTTCGTTTGCCGGTTGGCAACGCGCGCGCGGGCTGATCAAGTCCTTGTTGCAGAATTTCGAGATGTGCTTGGGCCAGACGCAGGGCGATGCCGAACGGCTGAAAAAATTGGGTGCTAATCGTTTCAAATGTGTCGGCAACCTCAAATTCGCGAGCCCGCCGCTCGATGCCGATGCGGACGAATTGGCCCGGCTACAATCCCTGCTCGGCGATCGGCCACGCTGGCTCGCCGCAAGTACACATGCCGGCGAAGAAGAAATCGCCGCTGACGTGCATCGCGCTCTCGGTGGCCGCCATCCCGGTCTGCTCACGATTATCGTACCCCGGCACCCAGACCGCGGCCCTGAAATCCTCTCGACGCTGAGCGGAAGCGATCTATCCATCGGACTGCGGTCGCGCGGCGATCAACCGACGCCGGAAACGGAGATCTATATCGCCGATACGTTGGGCGAACTCGGATTGTTCTTCCGGCTCGCGAATATCGTCTTCATGGGAAAATCCTTGGTGCCGCTGGGTGGCCAGAACCCGTTGGAACCATTGCGGCTTGAATGTGCCGTCCTCCACGGCCCTCATATGGCAAATTTCAAACTTATGGCAGAAGAAATGGCGGCGGCCGGTGCCGCCGTTACCGTCGGCAGCGCAACGGAATTGGCGGAAGCGGTCGGCCGCCTTTTGACGGACGCCGATGCGCGCACCGCATTGATCACCAAGGGCCGTGAATATGTCTCGGCACATAATGCCGTCGTCGACGCCGTCGGCAAGGAAATCGATCAAGTTATGGCTATTCGCTGCCAGAAGCCTAACAGGGGATCGACATCCCATGCGGCCGCCTAGATACTGGTACGATGGGGGCGGCTTCCTCCCGGTTGTCCTGTCGCCGATAGGTTCTCTCTATGGAATGGCCGGCCGGCTGCGGATGGTCCTGTCGAAAGGTGAGAAAGCACTCGTCCCTGTCATATGCATCGGCAATCTGGTGGCGGGCGGCGCGGGTAAAACGCCGGTCGCTTTGTCGGTTGCCGAACGCTTGATATCCAAGGGCGTTGCCGTCCATTTCCTATCCCGTGGTTATGGCGGCCATGAAACGGGCCCATTGCGCGTCGATCCGGAAAAACACACCGCCGCCGACGTCGGAGATGAGCCTCTTCTACTATCGGCCGTCGCACCGACCTGGATTGCCGCGGATCGGCCAGCGGGCGCCCGCGCCGCCGCAGGCGGCGCCGACGTGATCGTTATGGATGACGGCTTCCAGAACCCGTCCTTGGAAAAGGACCTCTCGATTGTCGTCGTCGACGGCGAAGCGGGCTTCGGCAACGGCAAACTAATTCCCGCGGGGCCCTTGCGCGAGCGTCCGGAAGTCGGGCTCCGCCGCGCCCAAGCGGTTGCCATCATCGGCGGCGGTGAAAGCCCGCTTCCGTCCGCCATCGCCGACAGCGGCCTGCCGATCCTGCGGGGATATCTGACGCCAGGCGACGAAGCCAACCGCCTGAAAAACAAACCGGTCGTCGCCTTTGCCGGCATCGCCCGCCCGGAAAAATTTTTCGCAACATTGCGCGGCATCGGCTGCGACGTCGCCGAAACTTGCGGCTTCGGCGATCACCACCCTTTCAGCCAACGCAACATCGACGCGATCCGAAAACGGGCAACCGAATTGAATGCTGTCATGGTAACCACCGAAAAGGATGCCGTGCGTCTCGATCCCGAGTTCCGCAATGAGGTAGAGGTGCTGACCGTGCGTATCACGTGGCAGGACACGGGAGCGTTGGAAAGCCTATTGCAGCCGTTTGTCACCGGAGCGATCTAAGGCATGTCGCGGTTCGTTCAGCGTTTTGTCCGCCATCCGCTCGAGGCCGTCTGTTTGGTTCTGGTCCTCGGGGTTTTCAGGGCGCTGCCGATCGACATCGCCTCGGCCCTTGGCGGCTGGCTGGCGCGGATGATCGGACCGCGACTGGGCGTTTCACGCGTCGCCATTGCAAACCTGAAACGTGTGTTCCCCGATCTCGGCGACGCGGACGTCAACAATATCTTGCGTGGTCTATGGGAAAATTTGGGCCGCACCCTGGCCGAACATCCGCACATCGCGAAGTTCGATCCGTATGACGGCAGCGGGCGTATCGAGATCGTGGGCAAGGAATATTGCGACAGCCTGTACGCCGACGATAAACCCGGTGTTTTTTTCTCCGCGCACCTGGCCAATTGGGAATTATTGCCGCTGATCGCAACGCGGCAAGGGCGCGATGTGCATCTTGCCTATCGTGCGATGAACAATCCGCTGGTCGACAAATTGTTCCGACGAGGACGTGATGCCATACAGGCCGGATTGTTTGCCAAGGGATCGAAAGGCGCCCGGGTCGCTCTCGACGTTCTCAACAAAGGCGGTCATGTCGCCATGCTAGTGGACCAGAAGATGAACGACGGCATCCCGGTGCCGTTCATGGGCATCGAAGCCATGACCGCGCCGGCAGTTGCTCAATTCTCGCTGCGCTTCGATTGCCCGGTCGTGCCGGTGCGCATCGAGCGCCTGCAGGGTGCTCGGTTTCGGATCACCGCCTACCCGCCGTTGGTCAAACCCGACACCGGCGACCGACAACGGGATATTGCGGCGATGATGACAGACGTGAACAAGCATCTGTCAGAATGGATTCGCGAACGTCCCGAGCAGTGGCTATGGCTGCACCGGCGCTGGCCCAACGCTGATTAATTTTCGGGAGAGCCATCGACCAGCAAGGCGGGATCGATCTCCACGTCCCTGAGCCGCATGCCCCAATGAAGATGAGGACCCGTCGCCCGGCCGGTCTTTCCGACACGGCCGACAACCGCCCCCTTTTTCACTTTCTGTCCCTTTTTAACCAAGGTCTCACTCAGGTGGATGTAGACCGAATTCAACCCAAGCCCGTGATCGATGACCACTGATTTGCCGTTGAAGAACATGCCGGGGTGCACCAACGTCACTTCGCCGTCGGCGGCCGCCACGACAGGCGTTCCGACAGGGGCCGCGATATCGACGCCGAAATGCGGCCGCCGAGGCTCACCATTGAGAATGCGCTGACTACCGTAAACCCCTGAGATGCGGCCCCTCGCGGGCCAGACGAAGCCGGAAACAAAATCGCTGTCGCGCCGAACGATACCCCGGGCCGCAACCATCAACGTCCGTTCGGCGGCAATACGCTTCATATCCTCGGGCGACGGCGTGACTTTGCGCGGGGGCAAGCCATCGATCCGTTGAATATCGTAAGAGCGTGTTTCGATCGTCAGGTCGCGCCGTGTCACGGACCCGTTCGCATGGCGTATTTCCAATTTCGCGGTCTTCGCGCCATCGCGATCGAAGGCGATGAGAAAACGCCCATTCGCGGCAACGGGAACCGGTTTGCCGTCCAGGTCAACCCGGTCGCCCGCGGCTACCCGGCCGGTCACCAAACCACCTTGAATGAAATCGCCGTCGAGGGTCACGTCTTGCGCAACGGCCGACGCCGTGGCGATTAGAACCAGGATTACGATCAGGGAACCAAACAGCCGGATCACAACAGGCTCCCCTGATCGTCGTTTCCCGTCTGGGACTTCTGCTTTTTTGGACGCGGTTTCTTTTTCACGGATGACCCGCCGTTACCGTCGATCGTTGCCCCGACATCGCCATCCCGGAAACGGATAGACACCGGCATGCCGGGCTCGGTTGCCGCCGCTGCTGTTATCAAATTCCCGTCTGTGCCAGTCACCAATGCAAACCCCCGCTCCAACACCCGCTGATAGGAGAGGCTTTCCAACATACGTGACGCTTGCTTAAAAGTTGCTTCACGCTCAGTGCTCACGGACTTCAATGCGCGCTGCCACGCCCGCAACCATGAATTCAATTCGCGTTCGCTATTCTGAATCAAACTATCGGGGTGCCGCGACGCGACAACCCGGCCAAGCGTTGCAACCCGGTCCGCCCGCTGATCGATCACCGAACGACGCGACCGCACCAAACGCTCGATGCGGTCGTCCAATCGTTGCGTGGCTTCCTCGACCAACCGGCGGGGATCCGTAATGCCGCGGGCCAACCCCTCAAGCCGCGTCCGCTGGTGATCCAGGCGCCGGGACGCCGCGCGGACCAAGCGTGCCCCGTCATCCGCGATCTGCGCCAACAGATCCGCCCGCACGGGTACGGCGAGCTCCGCCGCCGCCGTCGGGGTCGGGGCACGGAGATCGGACGCAAAGTCGATCAACGTCGTATCGGTTTCATGACCGACAGCGGAGATCAGCGGAATATCACTCGCTGCCGCAGCGCGTACGACGATTTCTTCGTTGAACGCCCATAGGTCTTCCAAACTGCCGCCGCCGCGCGCCACGATCAGCAGATTCGGTCGCGGAACGCCGTCCTTGCCGGTCAAGCGGTTGAACCCTTCGATGGCCGCCGCCACTTGCTCCGCCGCACCCTCGCCCTGCACCATGACGGGCCAGAGCAAAACGTGACGCGGGAACCGGTCGGACAATCGATGCAGGATGTCGCGGATCACCGCGCCGGTCGGCGACGTCACCACACCGATGACCTCGGGAAGGAAGGGACGCGGTTTTTTACGCTCGGCATCGAACAAACCTTCGGCGAGCAGCTTCTTGCGACGGTCCTCAAGCAGCTTGAGCAGCGCGCCCTCGCCCGCCATCTCCATCGCCTCGATGACGATCTGATAGCGCGAGCGACCGGGATAGGTGGACAAGCGTCCCGTAACGATCACCTCCATCCCATCCTCGGGATCAATGGCGAGACGCGCCACGGTGCCACGCCAACAGACACCATCGAGTACGGCGTTCTCGTCCTTGAGGGACAAGTACATGTGCCCCGACCCGGCACGGGTCAGGCCGGAGATTTCACCGCGCACCCGGACATGGGAAAACGTTTGCTCGACGGTCCGCTTCAGCGCCTGGGAGATTTCACTGACGCTATACTCGGGCATGTTGGCACCCATGGCGCCGTCGTTGTTCGAATTGGGAGAAGAGTTGGTCATCCTGTCTGATAATCTATGGTACAAGAACGCGCTCGTCACCGGGCAGCTTCAAATCAATGGAATTTGATCTGGGGGGATCATACCGCATGAAGATACTGGTCGTCGGCTCGGGAGGCCGCGAACACGCCATTTGCTGGGCCATTGCCAAGTCGCCGCGCTGCGAAAAACTGTTTTGTGCGCCGGGTAATGCGGGCATTGGATCGGTTGCCGAATGCGTGGAAATCGGCGCCGAAGCCGTCGACGCGTTGGTGCGATTCGCTCAAGATCAGTCCATCGACCTCGTCGTTGTCGGCCCCGAAGGTCCCTTGGTCGCCGGCCTGGTGGACAAATTGGATGCCGCCGGCATCAAATCCTTCGGGCCCGATTCCAAAGCCGCCATTCTCGAAGGGTCCAAAGGGTTCATGAAGGACCTGTTCGCCAAATACAACATCCCCACCGCCGCCTACGGCCGCTTCACCGACCACGACGCGGCTATCGCCTACGTCCGCGAGCAGGGCGCCCCTATCGTCGTCAAGGCCGACGGCCTCGCCGCCGGTAAGGGGGTGACCTTGTGCCAATCGGTCGAGGAAGCCGAAGCCGCCATCGACGCCGCTATGACCGACAAGGTGTTCGGCGATGCGGGTGCAGAGGTCGTTATCGAAGAATTCCTGGAAGGCGAGGAAGCCAGCTTCTTTGCACTGGTCGATGGTAAGACCGCCCTGCCCCTGGTATCCGCCCAGGATCACAAGGCGGTCCATGACGGCGACACCGGCCCCAACACGGGCGGCATGGGCGCCTACTCACCTGCTCCCGTTCTGACACCTGCCTTGGCGGAGCAGGTGAAGAAAGACATCATTCAGCCGACCATCGATGGCATGGCCGCCGAAGGCCGCCCCTACAAGGGTGTGCTGTATGCCGGACTGATGATCTCGGAAAAGGGCATCAAGGTTCTGGAATACAACGTTCGTTTCGGCGACCCCGAATGCCAGGTGCTGATGATGCGCCTTAAATCCGACGTCGTCGATTTGCTGGAGGCCGCCGCCGATGGCACCCTCGATCAGCAGCACCCGCAATGGACCGAGGAGGCCGCCGTCGTCGTCGTCATGGCGGCAAACGGCTATCCGGGGAGCTACGAAAAGGGAACTGAGATCCGCAATCTGAATGCCGCGGGCAAGATCGACGGCGTGACCGTGTTTCACGCCGGCACCAAAGCGGACGGTAACCGCGTGCTGGCCAATGGCGGCCGTGTCTTGGGTGTCACCGCGCTCGGCACATCGGTCAGCGACGCACAAGCACGCGCCTACAAAGCCGTCGATACCATCGATTGGCCGGGCGGGTTCTGCCGACGTGATATCGGCTGGCGGGCGATCGAACGGGAACGCGGCAACGCCTAGCTGGTCGTTACCGCTTTAACAATGCCTCCCACATGTGCCTGCCCCACGCGTTGTAGGCCATTGTCACCGCCTGATTAAGCGCTTCATCGATCGAATGCGCAGGTTGGGTGCCTGCCTCGTTTCCCGAGCCCATCGTTTTGATGTTCAAGCGCGAGAACTCAACCCGGTCCTTGAGCGGGTGGTAAATAACGGTGGCCGATAGAACGTCTTCGTCCCCGTCGGCAACCCCCAGGACATCGACGTTGATCTGATACTCTGCCTTGGCCATGTCATAGTAGGGCAGCTCGGTCAGAAACATGGACGCTTGGAAATCGAGCCGGCGGCCAACCGTTCGGCATTGGAAGAATATCGTATAGTCGGCGGTGCTTTGTATCTCGCCGGGAATTGTGCTCTTGCCATCATAGCGAACCCGATAGGTGCAACGCGGCTGTCCCGCGGCCCTCAGAGCCCCTTTGAGGTCCTCAGCAAGCGCCCCGTCGACGATCGGCACCACCACGGATTGATAGACAAAACCCAAATCCTCGCCGCCTTGGCGAATGCCGAACCACTCCGTTCCCTTGACCCGGCCAACCGCTTCAACCCGCACACCCTCGTGGACGACCGTAAGACGCTTTTCCTTGGTCGCCGGACCGGCACGAACGTTGGCGTCCTTGATGGTGAGCAGGGTTTTCGGTGTCGGCGTGAATTCGTGCCCGTCGAACATGCCTTTCGGCTCGGCGGCACTGTCGTCGCCGGCATCGCTCTTCGCTGCTTCCTGGGGGAGGTCCCGCACCGGTTTCCTGGTCGGTTTCGGGGCCAATTCCGAGGTGGGTTTCTTAATCGATTCTTTAGCGAAAACGTCCGTCGGCTGGAAAAGACAAAGGCTCACCAGACACAGCCACACGCAACCGGTTCGAAGTCGTCGGGCTATCACGGGTCCCTTCTCCTCAAGAATGAGGCGAGATTAGCCGAAGCCGCGTCCCTCAACCACTGCCGACTATACGGGAAAACCGAAATACGCGAAATCGCCCTAGATATGGTGGTTATTCTTGCGTTTTTTCCGCAATATGTAGTAGATAAAACATCCCCGTTTGTTAACGGTCGATCAAAAGCAGCGGAATTCTGGGGTTTTCGCAGCGAGGGGATTGGCCAGGGGGTATGACAACGTCAATAACGAGGCCCAGGACACAAAATGACGACTCCCTTTGAATGGACCGAAGAACGCGTTGAAGAACTGAAAAAGCTTTGGGATACCGGCTTGCCGGCAAGCGAAATCGGCCGCCGATTCGGTATCACCAAGAACTCCGTGGTCGGTAAGGTCCGACGGTTGGATTTGGCCATGCGCCGGGCGCCAGCTCCGGCCAAGATCGAGGCAAACGTGGTAACCCTCGATCGGCTGACCGCCAATCAGTGTTCCTGGCCCATGGGAGAGCCGGGAACCGAAGAGTTCCGCTTTTGCGGCCAGCAGGCCGTACACGGCAAACCCTATTGCACGGAGCACTGTTCCATCGCCTACGTGGCGAGTTCCAAGAACAAGCGCCAAGAGAAAGCCGCATAGAGCGGCTTTCATTCAATTGGAATCACGCTTGATTTCAATTGAATGAATTACACCGCTCTAAATTGTTGATTCCAGCGCAAGTAAATCCGGTCAAATAGATCAACGCCGGATCAATTTGACCGGATATTGCGCTAGTCCTTCTCAGCGATCCTGTTGATCCCGGAACCCCGGGCAGGTACTTAAACGCACCTGCCCGGGGTTTCTTTATCGGGTTTCTATTTCTGGATCATCGATGAGCTTTCTCGATCACATTGCCGCCTGCAACAATCACGACCCCACCAATTTCAATCCGTTCCGGGTTGAGGGCGCCGAAGTCGGCGCGATCCGGCCCGCGGTTGCGAACCGTCTGCGCGACTTTCCGGACGTCTTCACGGTTGGCGATGACCGCGTCGATCTGGCAGCCGGCCTTTCGGATTACCAAAGCCGCACCCACGCCGTCGACCGTGTCCTGCGCCAAATGACGGCGGACGATTTGATGCCGCCCTGGCGCGACGAGAATTACCCGGTCGTCGAAGGCTATGGGAAAGACGCTTGGTTCGAAATGGAGCGCGCCGCGGTGCCCTTGTTCGGCGTGCGCGCCTTCGGAGTGCACATCAACGGCTATGTCCGACGCGCCGACGGTGGGATCGATATGTGGATCGGTCGACGCGGTGCCGACCGCACCGTCTGTCCCAACATGCTCGACAACATGGTTGCCGGGGGCCAGCCTGTCGGTCTCAGCCTCATGGAAAACGTCGTCAAGGAATGCGGCGAGGAAGCCTCCATCCCGCCGGAAATCGCCCGGACCGCCGTATCCACCGGCGCCATTTCCTATGCCATGGAGACAAAAGGCGGGCTCAAGCCGGACACCATGTTCTGCTACGACATGGAATTACCCGCCGATTTCACACCGGTGAACGCAGATGGCGAGATCGCGGAGTTTTACCGTTGGCCGGTAGAAGAAATCGCCCGCATCGTCGATGAAACCTTCGATTTCAAGTTCAATTGCAACCTAGTGATCGTCGACTTCCTCATTCGCCACGGCATCATCCCGCCGGAACACCCTGACTACATCGCGTTGCTGAAGGGCTTGCACCGATAGGCCGAACCCGGCAAGACAGAGCCAACCGTTTCAAAATCTAAGGAGGACCCCAATGGCAGATAGGACTTGGACCGTTTACCTTTCCGGTGAGATCCACAGCGATTGGCGCGATCAGATCAAGACCGGCTGCCGGTCCCGCGAGCTTCCCGTCGAGTTGGTGGCGCCGGTGACAAACCACGACGCCAGCGACGATTGCGGCGTCGAGATCCTCGGTCAGGAAGACAACGACTTCTGGAAGGATCACAAGGGTGCGCAGGTGAACGCCATCCGTACGCGCACGCTGATCGAAAAATCGGACGTCGTCGTGGTTAAATTCGGCGACAAGTACCGCCAATGGAATGCCGCGTTCGATGCGGGCTTCGCCGCCGCCCTCGGCAAGCCGATGATCGTGCTGCATGACGATGCGCTGACCCACGCCCTGAAGGAAGTCGACGCCGCCGCCCTTGCGGTCGCCAAGTCGCCGGATCAGGTCGTCCGTGTCCTCGATTACGCCATCAACGGCAATCTCTAGAATTTAGGTCTATGTGGGCGCGCCGTCGTGCGCCAGAGCGCGCACCTCTTCGGGCGTGCGCCC
Source organism: uncultured Rhodospirillales bacterium (assembly GCA_913055735.1). Lineage (GTDB taxonomy): Bacteria > Pseudomonadota > Alphaproteobacteria > Rhodospirillales > UBA2165 > CAJXKD01. The sequence continues at coordinate 1,876,370 of CAJXKD010000001.1, read as the reverse complement.
GGCCTCGCGCAGCGCACGCAATGTCGCCGCCTTGTCACGTTTGGCATAGCGGCGGCCCAACTCGTCCGTCAGCAAGCCATGATGATCGTAACGTGGGGTCGGCAGGCCGAGCAGCGCCTGCAGCAGCCGGTGAAGTTGGGTGGCGGGTTTCAAGTCGACGCCCCGCGTCACCAGGGTCACGCCCTGCAACGCATCATCCATGGTGACCGAAAGGTGGTAGCTGGTCGGTACGTCTTTGCGCGCAAGAACGACGTCGCCGAACAGGGCCGGATCGGCGGCGATTTCCCCCTCGCTGATTTCCGTCCAGGACAACGGCCCCGTTTCCGCCAGCGCGCGATTGACATCGAGCCGCAACGCGAACGCGTCTCCCGCGGTCTTGCGAGCCAGCCGCTCGTCGGCGGACAGCTTCCGGCAGGTACCGGGATAGAGGGGGCCGTCGGGACCGTGGGGCGCATGACCCGCCGCCTCCACCTCGGCCAGGATTTCCTTACGCGTACAGAAACACGGATACAACAGACCGCGCGCCTCGAGTGCCGACGCGGTCACGCGGTACTCGTCCATGTGATCGGATTGGCGGCGCACTGGTTCTTCCCATGAGAGGCCGAGCCACGCTAGATCCTCGTAAATGGCGGTTTCGAACTCGGGACGGCAGCGGCCCCGGTCGATATCTTCAATGCGCAACAGGAAACGCCCGCCCGACTCGCGCGCCGCTTTTTCGGCATAGAGCGCCGAATACGCATGGCCAAGATGCAAATAGCCGGAGGGCGACGGCGCGAAACGGGTAACGGTGGTCGACGTGTCTTGGGACATTCAGGAAGTCTGTTCTTTTAGCTAAGCTATGGACTTGGGTCGGCGCCTACGGGCCGTTAGACTGCCGCCATCATGACAAATATTCCTCAATTGACCGGCCCCTCTTTTGGCCCCGCCAATGGCGGTGACCCCAAGCAACTTGTGATCCTATTGCATGGCCTGGGCGCCGATGGCAACGATCTCATCAATCTTGCGCCCTATTTCGCACAGGCGCTTCCCGACGCACGCTTTCTGTCGCCGGACGCACCGTTCCGCTGCGATATGGCGCCGCCCGGCTTCAATGCCGGCTATCAATGGTTCTCGCTGCAGGACCGCGCGCCGCAAGCCATGCTGGACGGCGCCCGCTCGGCCCGGCCGATCATCGACGCCTTCATCGATCAGCAGCTTGAGAACCACGGGTTGGCGCCGAAACAGCTGGCGCTGGTCGGTTTCTCGCAAGGCACTATGATGTCGCTGTTCACCGGGCTGCGCCGGCCCACCGAGATTGCCGGCATTCTCGGCTACTCGGGGCTGTTGCTGGGCTCCGACGTGCTGGCCGAGGAAATCACCGCTCGGCCGCCGGTAACCCTGATCAACGGTGACACCGACGACCTGATCCCGATCGAAACCCAGGCACCCGCCGTCGACACCTTGAAGGCCGTTCACGTGCCGGTCGAAGCGCATGTGCGCCCGGGCCTCGGACACGGCATCGATCCCGAGGGCATCGGAATCGGCTGCGCCTTCCTGGCCCAGATATTTGGCGGGTAAGTCGCACCCGCACCCGTTGCCGCGGTTTGTCATCTAAACTTCACGCAACCGTTCGGGTTCCCGTCACTTAAGCGGTTGAAAAAAAGGAAAAAAATTATTATTTTTAAGAGTGAAGGGAAGATATTCCATGGTAGCAACAGCCGATAACTGTCCTGCCCTGGTGTTGAACGCCGACTTCCGGCCGCTCAACTACTTCCCCCTGTCGCTCTGGTCCTGGCAAGACGCCGTCAAAGCGGTGTTTCTCGACCGGGTCAACGTGATCTCCGAATATGATACGGTCATCCATTCGCCCAGCTGGGAGATGAAGCTGCCGAGCGTCATCTCGCTCAAGGAATATGTGCAGCATAACCGGCGGCCCGCCTTCACACGGTTCAACGTCTTCCTCCGCGACCGGTTCGTCTGCCAATATTGCTGGCAGGGTTTTCCGACCCATGAACTGACCTTCGATCACGTGGTGCCCCGCTCCAAGGGCGGGCGGACGGAATGGACCAACGTGGTTACCGCCTGCGCGGCCTGCAATCTGGCCAAAAGCAATATGTCGCTGAGGGAAGCCGGTATGAGTCTCCGGCAGCGGCCTATGCAGCCGAGCAATTATCAGCTTCAAGACATCGGGCGGGGTTTCCCGCCCAATTACCTTCATGAGAGCTGGCGCGATTTCCTCTATTGGGATGCCGAGCTGGATCCGGCCTAACCCCTGGAATTCCCGGTTTTTCGGGCCCGACCGCCCGAGCTGCCCAGCCTAATTGACATACCGGCCCAAATCCCTATAGTGCCGCGCCTTATTCCCGGGAACGTGAGGTTCCGGCTTGTCCGGAGGCTCCGCCCAAAAAACGGGCCTACCGGGACACGAACCAACAAAGGAAAATTGTGACATGTCCAAGCGCATTCGTGCGAAGTACAAGATCGACCGCCGCCTCCGGGTCAACCTGTGGGGCCGGCCCAAAAGCCCCTTCAACAAGCGTGAATACGGCCCCGGCCTCCACGGCCAGCGGCGCAAGAAGCCGTCCGACTACGGCCTGCAGCTGCAAGCCAAGCAGAAGCTGAAGGGCTATTACGGCAATATCGGCGAGCGCCAGTTCCGCCGCTATTACGAAAGAGCCAACGACATCAAGGGCGATACATCGGAGAACCTCATCGGCATTCTCGAGCGCCGTCTAGACGCCGTGGTCTACCGCCTGAAATTCGTTCCCACGGTGTTTTCCGCGCGCCAGTTCATCAATCACGGCCACATCCGGGTCAACGGCAAGCGCGTCAACATCCCGTCCTACATGGTTCAGGACGGCGACGTCATCGAGGTGAAGGAAAAATCCCGCGAGTTGCCGATGGTGCTCGAAGCGGTGGCCTCGCCGGAGCGCGACGTGCCCGATTACATGACCGTCGACCACAAGAAGATGAGCGGCAGTTTCGTTCGCGCGCCGCTATTGGCCGACGTGCCCTATCCGGTGCAGATGGAACCGAACCTCGTGATCGAGTTCTATTCGCGCTAATTGGCGCCGAACACCAAATCGAAAAAGGCTGCCGAATGGCAGCCTTTTTTCTTACGGCAAGGGTGTCAGTGTCTCACCGTCCGGTTCGCGCCGGGCGCGTTCATACACGGGGATGTCGAAGATGGGCGGGATCTGCGGGAGCTGGCCATACATATCGGCGACCCAGCCGCGATGATAGCAGCCATGGGTGGCAAGATGGGTAAGGATCATGGCGCGTGACAGGCGGCCCTTGTTGCCGCCGATCAATTCGTAGTCCACCTCCTCTTCCAACGCGTCCGGATCGAGCGCGTCTATATAGGCAAGAATCTTATCGTCCATCGCTTTCCGCGCGTCCCATAGATCATCCAGATTGTCGTGAAGCATCGGCCGTAATTCCGGCATGCCGTGATCGCGGCCTTCCAGATGCGCCATCCAGATCATGTCGACCGTCAGCAGGTGATTGAGCGCGCCCAGCATGGATTTCATCAGATTGGGCCGCTCCTTGGTTACCTCATCCTGGGGCAATTCGCTGACCGATTGGTAGACCACGCCGTTGGCCCATTTGTTGTAGTCCATCAAGGCCCGGATATAGGTCTTGTCCTTCATAGATGCCTCCTCCTCCGGCGCCCCGGCGCCGGGTGTGTATCGTTTGACGGAAGTATAGCATTCAAATGAACGGATCGAACGCCCATTGCAGCAGGCCCTGACGCTGCCGCGGGCGGCAATAGACATCGCCGGGATCGCAGTTGGCGCGAACCTGGGCACCGTGACGGGCGCCGAAGGACCGCCAGCGGCCGATCTGGAACGCATCCACGCCGGGCAGACGGCGGCCCATGGTGAAGCGGCAATACCATTGAAACCAACCCAACGGATCTTCGGGCGTGATCCAGCCTTTTTCGAGCCACACCTCGCGCGGCTGTCCGGAGGCGACGCCGAAGCGGTTTAGCGATACGTCGAATCCGTCGATGCTGAGCTTGGCCGTCTTGAACCAGTCGGCGGGATACTCTTCGTGTTTCCCTTCGAAATACCAGCCGCCGAAGACACCGAGCTCCAGCATCTCCTTCGGTGTCAGGTCCGGCTTGAAAAGCTTGTAGGGGTCGTCGTCGGATTTCTTCTTGGCCATGCAACAGAAGTTGGATCGAACAGCCGCGATCTCAAATCTTAGTCGTAAGAGAGCTTGGGATACCAGTCCGCGCCGCGCCCTGCCGGGGTCAGATCGAACATCGCCCATAGGGGCCAGATCATATCGGCATGGCGGTTATGCATGTCGCCGTCCGGCGGCGCGAGAAACAGTTCCGAGCCCCAGGTATGACGCACGCCGTCATCGGCCTTCCGGAAGACGTTGATCATCGGCCACTGATTGCCCTCCGCATCCTCGGCGAAATAATCAACGTTGTACGTGTTACCGCCCGACGACAGCAGGCACAGATTCGACCAGACGCGTCCGTTCGCCCAGGCGCGCAGAGTCGCCATCGGCGCCTTGGCGACCACGGCGAAATTGATGCGGTCGTTGATGTGCGGTGTCTCGGCATCCAGGGCGTCGAGCATGGAAACACACATTGGGCATGGGCTTTCAGCGTCTGGCCCGTACATGAAACTGTAGATCACCAAGGTGTTCTCGCGGCCGGTCGCGAACAAGTCCGAAAGTTTCACCGGTCCGTCGGGAGCGTCGAACACATAGTCCTCCGCAATGCCTCCGGCCGGCAAGGCCCGGCGCATCTCGGCCACCGCCTCGGTCTGACGGCGCAAGTCGATCTCGGCCTCCAGCAGCTTGTTGCGCGCCGCGCGGTAGGCATCGTCTTCGTTGGGGAAGCGCTTATCGTGGAATCGGTCCATGGATCTGCTCCTGGAAGATATTCTACCTGTTGGTTGATTATTTTCTTGATCTTACCAGAGCAATCACCTAAAACAAGAAAAATATTCAACCAAATGGTTTAGAGAAAAATGAGCCAACAAGCCCTCGACCAAACCTTTGCTGCGCTCGCGGACCCCACGCGGCGCGCCATCCTTGCCCGCCTGATCGAGGGCGAGACGCGCGTGACCGACTTGGCCGAGCCATTTGACATGTCGCTCAACGCCGTCTCCAAACATGTACGGGTGCTGGAGCGCGCGGGGCTCGTCTCGCGCAGGATCACGGGGCGCGATCATGTGCTGAAGTTCAACGGCACGCCCCTCGACGAAGCTGCGAACCTGATCGACCATTACCGGGATTTCTGGACGAAACGCCTCGACAACTTGGAAGCCTTCCTGACACGCAAAGGAGACCAAAAAGATGCCCGATGAAACGACACTCGAACCGACCGAAATAGCCCTGGCCGACATCACCGTCACAAAATTCATCGCGGCGTCGCCGGAAGATGTCTTCGACGCCTGGATCGATGTGGACGCGATGAAGCAATGGATGGGACCCGGCACCGTCACAGTGAAAGAAGCCGCAATGGATGTCCGCGTCGGCGGCAAGTGGTCGATCCTCATGCAGGACGAGGATAAGGATCATCCACACTGGGGCGCCTATCGGATTATCGACCGGCCCCGCAAACTCGAATTCTCCTGGATTTCACCGAACACCCAAGAGCGCGAAACCATCGTCACCATCGACTTGAAACCAAGCGAGGGCGGCACGAACCTGACGCTCACCCACCGGGGCCTGCCGACCCAAAGTTCGGCAGACGGTCACAAGCGCGGTTGGACCTCCATCATGGAGAAATTGGCGGGGTACTGCGGCTAAGCGGCGACGTCCATGTTCACCACGGTGCAGCCGACGGCAAAGATCGGAATGGCTTCGTAGCACCATAGCTCACCGCCATGCCCTTCGACCGCACCGGCGACGGTGATGAAGGTGCGTACTTCTTGCCCGCCGGGACCTGCATCCCGGTAAATCTCGTCGTTGGAATAGCGCAGCAACCGGTCTGTCTTGTTGGCGACGAAATCCTCGAGGAAGGCGCGGTCCCATTCCTCGTTGATCTTGCCCGAATCGGGTGTCGCCGGCCAATGGCTGATGCCGCCGCAACCGATCAACGCAATGCGCTCGGGCTGAGCATCGATGGCTTTGCGCAGCGCTTTGCCCAACGCATGGCAGCGCTGCAACGGCGCCAACGGCGGCACCTGACAGTTGATGTTGAGGGGGATGATCGGCAGGTCCCATTTGGGCGTCAGAAACGCCAGCGGCACCATGAAGCCGTGATCGAAACTCCATTCCTGGGAATAACCGAGGTCTACCTCCTGCATCGCAACGTCGGCGATGCGCCGCGCCAGTTCCGGCGCGCCGGGGATGGTCGTCTTGGGGATGTTGAGGAATTCCTCGGTTTCGATGGGACCTTGGTAATCGTCGGCAAGGCCAATGCAGAAGGTCGGCATCTTATCCATGAAGAAGTTGCCGAAATGCTCGGCCGAGACCAGTACCAGCGCGTCCGGCTTCTGATCCCACAAATGATCGCGGAAACGGTAACAGGCGTCGTAGTAACGGGTTTTCTTGTCTTCCGGCGCCATCTTTTCGCGACCGGTAATGCCGGGCGCATGGGAGATGGCCCCTGCCATAACCAATGTCATCGTCGCTTACCTCTTGCCTATTTTATCTCTGGTATTGGGGCTCGCCGTATTTTTCGGCGCCCACACGCATGGCCTCGATATAGTCCATCCAGGCATAGCCCACCAAGGCCGCGAAATGCATCAACAGCTGCGGCTGGTTGCCCAGCGAATAGAGCTTGCCGATATCCTCGTCGAGCACGGCCTGACGCTCCTCGTCGGTGAGCCGATATTCCTCGAGCAACGCCTCGCGGTCTTCCTTGTAGCGCGCCTGCACCATGGGATCGCGGTTGAGTTGGTACATCAGTTTATCGAGGTAATAGACGCTCATGCGCCCTGCACTCCTTTTGGCGTTCTTTTATTGAATGTGAGGCGGACTCTATAAACTGGGGACCGCACCGGCAAGCACGTACCCCGGGGAAAAACGGTCATTCCGAAAAAACAAAGCCGCACAAACAAAACCCCTGACTGAAGACAGCCAAGGGCTTGTTTTAACACCTCAAATTGAGGCGACTATGGGACGAAGCCTAATTAGGCCGCCGAATTAAGCCGTCTGCATGGGCTCGGTTTCGATGCCCTTGTCCTCGAACACCTTCTGCAGCTCGCCCGTCTGATACATCTCGCGGACAATGTCGCAGCCGCCGACGAACTCACCCTTCACGTAAAGCTGGGGAATGGTCGGCCAGTTGGAGAACTGCTTGATGCCTTCGCGCACACCGGGATCGGTGAGCACATCGACACCTTTGAACTTCACACCCAACAGGGTCAGTGCCTGCACGACGGCGGCGGAGAAGCCGCACTGCGGGAACATGGGCGTTCCCTTCATGAACAGCACGACGGGGTTGTCGTCGATCTCTTGCTGGATCTGAGTGAAAACGGCTTGTTCGTTCATCGGATCACATCCTTCGTTGTGTTGCGGTGGCCGGCCCTATGGCGGTTTCGATTATTCGGGTGTCGCGGTCTGCAAGGCGAGCGCATGAAGATCGGTGCCCATCTTGCCCTGCAGCGCCTGGTAAACACGCTGGTGCTGCTGCACCCGGCTCATGCCCTCGAATTCCTTGGACACGACCAGCGCCGCGTAATGATCGCCATCGCCGCGCAAATCCTCGATGGTCACGTTCGCATCGGGGATGCTTTCCGTGATCAGGCGTTTGATTTCGCCCATATCCATAGCCATGGCAGTCTTTCCCTCGTTCTTCCGTTACCGAACCGTCCGGCTCTCTATTGGCGCCTTTTTAGCGTAAAAACCTAGTAAAAGGGTCCACAATTTCACTACGGATATATGCAGATCGGCGGGCGCAAGCAAGCTCAACCGGCGGCCATATAGCCCGGAAACCAGCCCTCATGGGCGCTGCGCAGGGCGTCGAGCGCCAGCGAGCTGCCCTGGAGGATAAGCTCCTTGCCCCCGGTTTCGCCGATCTTCTGGGCCGGGATTCCGGCCGCCTGAGCCGCCGAGACGAGGGCGCCGGCATCGCGGACGGCCACCAGGTAGCGGCCCTGATCCTCGCCGAACAGCCAAGCATGTTGCGCGATCTTGCCGTTCACATCCTCGAGCACGGCGCCGGTATCGCCGGCCAGCGCCATTTCGGCAAGGGCCACCAGCAGCCCGCCGTCGGACAGGTCGTGACAGGCGGCAATCAGCTTGTCGGCGATGGCGTGGCGGATGAAATCGCCGGTACGTTTCTCGACAGCAAGATCGACGGGCGGCGGCGCGCCTTCCTCGCGGCCCGCGATCTCGCGCAAATACAGCGACTGACCAAGATGGCCGCGCGTCTCGCCGACCAGCACCAGCGCGTAGCCGTCGCCCGGCAGCGCGATCCCCACGGAGCCGTCGAAGCGCTCCAGCAAGCCGACCGCGCCGATGGCGGGCGTCGGCAGGATCGCCTCGCCCGCCGTCTCGTTGTAGAGCGAGACGTTGCCCGACACGACGGGGAAGTTGAGCGCGTCGCAGGCGGCGCGGATACCGGCGACCGCACCGACGAACTGGCCCATAATCTGTGGCCGCTCGGGATTGCCGAAATTCATATTGTCGGTGATGGCGAGCGGCAGAGCGCCGACGGCGGTTAGGTTGCGCCAGGCTTCGACCACCGCCTGCTTGGCGCCTTCTTCCGGATCGGCAAAGCAATAACGGGGCGTCACGTCGGTGGTGATGGCGAGCCCCTTGTTGGTTACCTCGCCGTTGGGACGCTGCACGCGGATCACGCCGGCATCGCCCCCCGGGCGCTGCACCGTATCGCCCATCACCAGATGGTCGTACTGTTCCCAAATCCAGCGCCGCGAACACAGATCCGGCGAGCCCATCAAGGTTTCGAGCGCGGCGAGCGGATCGTCGGGCGCAGGCACGCTGTCCGACGTAACCTCGGCCAGCTTCGGCGACGGCGTCCACGGCCGGTCGTATTCCGGCGAGGCCAACGCCAGCGGATCGATGGGCAGATCGGCGGCGACGTCACCGTTCATCTTGATGACCATGCGGCCGGTATCGGTGAGATGACCGACCACCGCGAAATCCAATTCCCATTTGTCGAAGATGGCCCGCGCCGTATCTTCGGCGCCCGGCCGCAGTACCATCAACATGCGCTCCTGGCTCTCGCTGAGCAGGAATTCATAGGCCGTCATATTTTCCTCGCGCGCCGGCACCCGGTCGAGATCCAGTTCGACGCCGACGCCGCCTTTCGACGCCATTTCGAAGGAGGAGCTCGTTAACCCCGCCGCGCCCATATCCTGGATGGCGACGATGGCATCGGTGGCCATCAATTCGAGGCACGCCTCGATCAGCAGTTTCTCGGTGAAAGGATCGCCGACCTGCACGGTCGGACGCTTCTCCTCGGAATCCTCGTTGAATTCGGCCGACGCCATGGTGGCGCCGTGAATACCGTCGCGGCCCGTCTTGGAACCGACATAGACCACGGGGTTGCCGGCACCGGTGGCAGCGGAATAGAAAATCCGGTCTTTCTCGGCGATGCCGACGGTCATGGCGTTGACCAGGATGTTGCCGTCATAGGACGAATGGAAATTGCATTCGCCGCCGACGGTCGGCACGCCGACACAATTGCCGTAGCCGCCGATGCCCGCGACGACACCCGACACCAGGTGGCGAGTCTTGGGATGATCGGGGGAACCGAAGCGCAACGCGTTCATGTTGGCGACGGGCCGTGCGCCCATGGTGAACACGTCGCGCAGGATGCCGCCGACGCCGGTCGCCGCGCCTTGGTAAGGCTCGATAAAGGACGGGTGGTTGTGGCTTTCCATCTTGAAGACGACCGCCAGCCCGTCACCGATGTCGACGATACCCGCGTTCTCGCCCGGCCCGCAGATCACTTGCGGCCCGGTGGTCGGCAAGGTCTTCAGCCACTTCTTCGAAGATTTATAGGAACAGTGCTCGGACCACATAACCGAAAACACGCCGAGCTCGGTGAGGTTCGGCGCCCGGCCGAGAATCTCGAGGATCTTGTCGTATTCCTCGGAGGTGAGGCCGTGTTCGGCAACGATATCGGGGCTGATGCCGTCCATGATCAGGCTGCCGCCCCCTTCAATTCCTTGAGCGCCCCGGCCATGCCGTCGAACAACGGCTTGCCGCCGAGACCGCCGAGCAGCGCGTGGGTCGCGTCCTCCGGGTGGGGCATCATGCCGAGCACGTTGAACCGGTCGTTGTAGACGCCGGCGATGCTGCGTTGTGAGCCATTGGGATTGGCCGCGTCGGTGATCGCGCCGTCGGGTGCACAGTAACGAACCGCTACTTGTCCCTCGCCTTCGAGCCGGTCGAGGGTAGCGGTATCGGCAAAATAATTACCGTCGTGATGGGCGACGGGCACCCGCATGACGTCACCCTTTTGATACCCGCCGGTAAAGGCCGTGTCGGCACGTTCGACCCGCAGATGCACGTCGCGGCAGATGAACTTGAGGCTGGCGTTGCGCATCAGGGCGCCGGGCAGCAGGCCGGTTTCGCATAACACCTGGAAGCCGTTGCAGACGCCGAGCACGTGCACGCCCGCTTCGGCACGGGCCTTCACCTCACGCATGATCGGCGAGTGCGCCGCCATGGCGCCGGAGCGCAGATAGTCACCATAGGAGAATCCACCGGGAACAACGATGAGGTCAACGTCGGGAAGCGCCGTCTCGCGGTGCCAAACCATAACCGGCGCGCGCCCGAAGCTCGCCTCGAGGGCCAAACGCATGTCGCGTTCACGGTTGGAACCCGGAAAGACGATGATGGCGGCGGTCATGAGCGGGTGGCGCGGTCCCTGATTGAATGAGCGGGGCAAGGCCCCAAAACCGGACGATGCGAGGCTTAACCCTCACTACAATTTAACGAGGGATCAGCCCTCGATGTCCACGTGATAGTTCTCAATCACCGTGTTGGCGAGAAGTTTTTGGCACATATCTTCGACCCGGGCGCGGGCAGTACCCGCATCCGTGTCATTCAGATCGATTTCGATGTATTTGCCCTGGCGGACATCGCCGACCCCATCGAAACCGAGGGAGGCGAGCGCGTGGCCAACGGCCTTGCCTTGCGGGTCAAGGACCCCGGATTTGAGGGTCACGTGAACCTTGGCCTTCATGTGTATTCCCCAGAGAAGAGTAACAACGCGAACAGTAACAAAGTGAGTAGCAGCGAACGAAGATGAACGCTGCTTTATAAACCGAAGCTGCCTATTGCACCAGAGTGGGACCGGAAATATCGCCGAACCCGCCTTCCGGCAAAATGCCGAGACGGCGCGCCACTTCCTGATAGGCCTCCGCTACCCGGTCCATGCCTTCGCGGAAACGGTCCTTGCCCAGCTTGTCGCCGGTTTCGGCATCCCACAGACGGCAATTGTCGGGGCTCACTTCATCGGCCAACACAATCCGCTGCTGTTCCCCGTCCCATAGGCGGCCGAATTCCACCTTGAAGTCGATCAGCCGGATACCGTGGCCGATGAACAGGCCATACAGGAAGTCGTTGATGCGCAGCGACAGGGCGATCACTTCATCGATTTCCTGATGGGTCGCCCAACCGAACGCCGTAATGTGCTCTTCCAGCACCATCGGATTACCGAGCTCGTCGTTCTTGTGATAGAACTCGACGATCGACCGTTCGAGCCGTTGACCGTCGGGCAGGCCGAAACGGCGTGCCAGCGATCCGGCCACGACGTTGCGCACGACGATGTCGAGGGGAATGATCTCCACCTCGCGCACCAGTTGTTCGCGCATATTGAGACGGCGCACGAAATGGGTCGGAATACCGACATCGGTCATCCGGGTCATCAGATATTCCGAAATGCGGTTGTTGATCACCCCCTTGCCGGTGATAACGCCCCTTTTTTGCTTATTATCCGAGCTCGCATCGTCCTTGAAATGCTGGACGACCGTCCCCGGTTCGGGCCCCTCGAACAGGACCTTTGCCGTACCTTCATAGAGCTGTCTACGTCTTGCCATGTGCTGATTTCCAGTCTCAAAGCGGGGCCTGCCGCCCCGCGAGATCGATGCCCTTATATAGCAGCCTCCGGGGCGTTCCACAACGCATCTGAACGCTCATTCGGGATTTTCTGACCTTAAAAAATCGGCAGAAATTCGGCCTTATCCGGCCCTCCCGCAGCAAAAAGCCAAATAGGCCGCCGATTTTCCGCATCGCGGAAGGGTAGGGCGATCAGGGACGAGGAAACGGTGCCGAAATCCCTGAATTCGTTAACGATCGTCATGGCCCCGCCGGGCCCGTCTTCGGGGTCGTGAAGCCGGCTCGCCAGAAGGCGGTGCCATTCCTCCCAATCCCCAGTCTCCGGGTCCGGCACCTTAGCTTTCCGGAACCGCGGCAGATAGGTGTGGACGCGCGGAAACGACGGATCGTTCAAGTCCTCCGACGTGATCATGGAAACGCCGGCGGGAATGGGCAGAACCTCGACACCGCGACTGGACCCGTGTGCGGCACCGGCATGACGCAACCAATACGCGTCCTCATTGTCGGCGACCACCATGTTGAATGTGCGATACGCATCGCCATCGAGATGCGACAACGCTTCGGCCGCCGAAGACGCATCCGCATGATCGAGTGCTTCCAATGGCAACTCGCCGCGGCTGCGGTAGCCTTCAGCAGGCCCCAGCGACCCATGCCGATTGAGGATACCCGCCACAACACCATGGTCGTTCACGCCCAGCCACGTGCCGCCCGCCAATTCGTCGAGCCCCGCCGTCACCTCGGGCCTGTCCGGCCAATGACGGGCTGGCGGCTGCCAAGGCCGGTCGAGGGCCTCATCCCGATTGGCGGCCAAGATCAACGGCCATTCATGATCGGGCCGGCGGAGAACAACAACGGTGCACATGGACTATAGATAACTGGCCGCACCGGGTAATGCCAGGATCGGAGGCAGCAGCATGGGATCACCTCATTTTCATTGGCCGACTATTGCACCCTGAGCTACGCTGACTACATAGGCGCAGCTAAATCGTGATCGTTAGGGAGACATCATGTCGGATTCATTCAAGGAACGTGGCCAGGCGTTCGAGGCTAAGTTCAAGTTAGATGAGGAACAGGCCTTCCGCGCCACGTCGCGGCGCAACCGCCTTCTAGGTGAATGGCTGGCGAGCCAATTCGGCATGCCGGAGGCCGATGCCAAGGAATATGCCAAAACGGTGGTTGCCGCCGATCTGGAGGAACCCGGCGACGAAGACGTCATGCGCAAAGTCATGGCCGATATCGCCAGTCATAAAGTCGACGTTTCGGAGCAGCAGGTCCGCGAAAAACTCGTCGAGTTTCACGAAGAAGCGGCACGCCAGATTGCCGAGGATAGCTGATCTTTCACGCATCGGGCGTTAACACTTTCCTGTTGTTCGCGTTGCGCTGGAAACGCCATGGGCGTAAAAGGGCGCCATGAACAATCCGGAAACACCACATGCGGGGCCGAGCCGGCCGCTGGTCAACGACGTCGCCGACTGGCTGATGACCGAGGCGCTGGGAAGCACGCGCGCGGACACGTTGCTGGAGCAGTGCGCGTTGCGTCTCAACGCGGCGGGCATTCCCCTGTGGCGCGCAAATATCGCGTTCCGTATCCTGCATCCGCTCTATCAGGGTGTGTCACACATCTGGTATCGGGAAACAGGGCTGGAGCCCATCCAAACATTTGCCGAAACCGGTGCCGACAGCAACGAAGATTGGAAACGCAGCCCCGGCTTCTATGTCGTCGAGCACGAATTGCCGTTTCTTCGCCGCCGCCTGACCGGACCGGATGCGCAGCTCGATTTTCCCCTGCTCGAAGAGTTTCGTGACAAAGGCGCCACGGATTACCTTGTTTGGACCATCTCCTTCACCGATTCGAATTTCGACGAAAGCCACAAGGACGGCATGATCGGATCCTGGGCAACGGACCGGCCGGGTGGCTTCTCCGATGCCGACATTCAGGCTTTGCTGCGCATTCAGCAGCGCTTAGCCGTGGCCTGCAAGATGACCATTCGCGATCAGATCACGCACAACGTGCTCGGCGCCTATCTCGGTCCCGATGCCGGCGAGCGCGTCCTGAAGGGTCAAATCAAACTGGGCGACGGCGAAACCACCCATGCGGTGATCTGGTTTTCGGACCTCCGCGAGTCGACGAAGTTCGCCGACACCATGGAGCCAGCGGACTTCCTCCATCTGGTGAACAGCTATTTCGCTTGCACCGCGGGGGCGGTCGTCGCCAATAAGGGGCAAGTGCTGCGCTTCGTCGGCGACGCTGTTCTGGGTATTTTCCCAATCCGCGACGACGGCTTGAGTGAACAGGAAGCCTGCGCCCACGCTTTAAACGCCGCCGCCGAAGCGGAACGGCGGCTCGCGACACTCAACAAGGAACGGCGCGCGGATGGAAAACCGCCGCTCGAATTCGGTCTCGGACTGCATCTCGGCGACGTCATGTACGGAAATATCGGCATCCCTGAACGGATCGAATTCTCGGTGATTGGGCCCGCCGCCAATGAGACGGCCCGCCTCGAAAACCTTTCGAAAGCCGTCGGCCATCGCGTGCTGCTCAGCGACCGGTTCGCCGCCGCCCTTGATCGCGGCTTTTTATCATTAGGCCGCCACCAGCTGCGCGGTGTCGACGGCACCATGGAAGTGTTCACCCTGGACACGTCCGCGGATCGTCAGGACGCGGCCGAGTGACCGGCGCTCAATTGGATCATACAGCCGACATCGTCACCGACGTGCTCACGTTCTGGCTGGGCACGCCCGACGATCCCGAGTGGGGCGAGTTCAAGGATATCTGGTTTCGCGCTGCCACACCGGAATTCGACGCCGAAATCCGGGACCGCTTTCTGGACGCCCATGAACGGGCGGCGGCCGGCGACCTGGACCACCTGAAAGACACGCCGGAGGGATGCCTGGCACTTCTGATCCTGCTCGATCAGTTTCCCCGCAACATGTTCCGGGGCACGGCGCGCGCTTTCGCCACCGACCCCAACGCCTTGGAAATCGCCAAGCACGCCGCGGCCAAGGGATTCGACGACAATGTCATGCCGGTGCACCGGACGTTTCTCTATCTGCCGTTCGAGCATTCCGAAAATCTCGCCGATCAGGAGGCAGGCATACGCCTGATGTCCAAAGTCGGACGCGATCGGGCAATCGAAGCGGCCATCGAGCACCGCGATATCATTGTCCGCTTCGGCCGCTTCCCGCACCGCAATGCCGTCCTCGGCCGCGAGAGCACGCCGGAAGAACTGGATTTTCTGAATAACGGCGGACAGACTTTCGGCCAAGTCAGCGGCCCTGCCAAATCCCCCGAGACCGCTTAACCCTTCCCAAACACCCGGTCGAAAATCGCATCAACCTGATTGGTGTGGTAGCTCATGTCGAACAGGGCGGTAAGGTCGGCGTCAGGGATACGCGCGGTAACATCGCCATCGGCCTTTAGCGAGGTGAGGAAGTCTGCGCCTTCCGTCCACACCTTCATCGCATTGCGTTGCACCGCGCGGTAAGCGTCCTCGCGGCTCATTCCAGCTTGGGTCAGGCCCAACAGGACCCGTTGCGAGAACACCAATCCGCCAAGCCGGTCGATATTGGCCTGCATGGCGTCGGGATAGACCAGCAGTTTCTCGACCACGCCCGCCAACCGGTTGAGCGCGAAGTCGAGGGTCACCGTCGCGTCGGGTCCGATCATGCGCTCGACCGATGAATGGGAAATGTCACGTTCGTGCCAAGTAGTAACGTTTTCCAGCGCCGGAACGACCGCCGAGCGTACGACACGGGCAAGCCCGGTGAGGTTCTCCGTCAGAACCGGATTGCGTTTATGCGGCATCGCCGACGACCCCTTTTGGCCGGGCGAGAAATATTCTTCCGCCTCGCGGACCTCGGTGCGCTGCAAATGACGGATTTCCGTCGCCAGCCGTTCCACCGAACTGGCGATCACGCCGAGCACCGAAAAGAACATGGCGTGGCGGTCGCGCGGAATGATCTGGGTCGACACGGTTTCCGGCGTCAGCCCCATTTTCTCGGCGACGTACTCTTCGACCGCCGGATCGATGTTAGCAAAGGTCCCGACCGCGCCTGAAATCGCGCAGACCGCGACCTCCGCCCGGGCCGCCTCCAGGCGCGCCCGGTTGCGGGCGAACTCTGCATAGTGGCCCGCAAGCTTCACGCCGAATGTCGTCGGCTCGGCATGAATGCCATGGCTGCGCCCCATGGTCGGGGTCATCTTGTGTTCCATGGCGCGGGTTTTGAGCGCCGCCAGCACCCGGTCCAGATCGGCCAGCAAAATATCCGCGGCCTGTGTCAGCTGCACGGCAAACGCCGTATCCAGAACGTCGGAGGACGTCATCCCCTGGTGAACGAAGCGCGCCGCCTCGCCGACCCGCTCGGCCAATTCGGTGGTAAAGGCGATCACATCGTGCTTGGTTTCAGCCTCGATCTCGTCGATGCGGGCAACCCGCTCCGCCGTATAGGGGGCGTCCCCCTTTTCCCATACGGCACGGGCGGCGGCAGCCGGGATAACCCCCAGCGTCGCCTGGGCATCGCAAGCGTGGGCCTCAATTTCGAACCAAATCCGGAATTTATTTTCGGGCGCCCAGATGGCGACCATCTCGGGGCGGGAATAGCGAGGAATCATGGCTTTCTCATTGTGAGCGGGATCACAGCACGGGAGGCGCCAGAGGTATATCAGGTATCCTCAGGGTTTTGAAGATGCCGTCAAATGACGGCCGGGCCCGCTTATTTTGGCCCCAAAAACCGTAGAAATTTTACGAGTATTGAAAAAATGCGACGTAAAACTGACTTTTTTAGCCCGTTAGGAGGCCACCCCCGACCAGCCAAAGCGCTGGCCACAGCGCGTGGGTGGACCGCGGCAATCTGATGTCCGACAGGCTCCAGAAGGTTAATGCGGGAAACCCGAACTGGTTCTCCCGGTGGATCGGCACACCCGTTTGGTTCGAGGGGTCGGTTGGTCTCGCTATGGGCTGTACGATCATGACGGCCGTCTATTTCCAAGTTACCAGGGTGCTCGATGTTTACCCTGTACCTTTGGAGGTATTGATCGAGCCCTTTTTTGCGTCCGGGTCATTAGCGGCGCTTGCTGCCTACTTATTTCGCCGCCAACGCCGCTATTTCGGGGGGCGAATCCAGGCTGAACGGCATTCCGTCGAGGCACTCATCCAATCCCACGAGGAATTGGAACAGCGCATCCGGGACCGCACTAAGGAGCTGGAAGACGCAAAGCACAAGGCCGACGTCGCCAATATGGCGAAATCGGAATTCCTGGCCAATATGAGCCACGAATTGCGCACGCCGCTCAACGCCATTCTGGGATTTTCGGCCTGCATCCGCGATCAGATCCATGGGCATGTCGGCCAGCCCGTTTATCGCGAATACGCCGAGAACATCTATACCTCGGGCGACCACCTCCGCAGCCTGATCGACGATATCCTCGATCTGTCGGCGGTCGAGACCGGCAAGCTGTCAGTCCACCTGTCCACCGTCGACGTGGAAGAAATTCTCCTGTTCATCGCGGATCTGGTCAAACCGACCGCCATTGCCGGCAACGTCAATCTGGACGTGGATATCCGGCGCCCCTTGCCGAAACTGAACACCGACCCCAAGCGCCTCAAGCAGATCGTGATCAATCTGCTGAGTAACGCGGTCAAGTTTACACCGGTGGACGGGCAAGTGATCCTGATGGCCCGGGTCAAGAGTAAGGGCGGTATCGAGATTTCCGTTTCCGACACGGGCGGCGGCATGGATGAAAAGGAATATGCTCTGGCGCTCGAACCGTTGGGACAATTCAGCCTGGATCACCGCCGGACAAAACCGGGCCGCGGCATCGGACTGCCGTTCTCGCAAATGCTTACCGAAATGCTGGGCGGCGAAATGTCGATCACCAGCATCCATGGGATCGGCACGACGGTGACGGTCGTGTTCGACGGACGCCACCTCACCGCCGAGCCGGGCCGCAGGCCCCAAGAGAAAGTGTGAGAAAACTCTACGCCGCTTTTGATGCCCGCCACATCCACGCTGCGGCGCCCCACCAGACCAACGTCAGAACCTGAAGCAGGAGCGCGATAGTAAAGCCCGCGCCGTAGCCTTCGGCGGCGAAGCCGCCGTCCGCCGCGACCGGCCACAGATTGATCACCGCACCCATGCCCCACTGGATGGCGAAGGCATAGATGAAGACCAGAAGGTTGAGCGCCGTGTTGACCCGCCCGGCGAGGCGCGCGGGGAAGACCTGCGTAAACGCGGCATACATCAGCCCGCCGCAGGTACCGAAGGCGGCATAGAGAATCCAGGTCGTCATGGGCCAGGGATTGAGATCGAACGCCACCAGCACCTGCACGAACAAATAAATCACCATCCCGACGGCCGACACGGCGACGGTGCTGCCGCCCCGGCGGTTCACCCAAGAGGCGATGGTTCCCATGGTGAAGTAGCTGATGGTCAAGGATAGCGCGATGATGAACAAACCTTCGGCGACCGCTTCGCGGCCCCACCCCGCGACATCGCGCAACCAAGGGCCAGACCACAGACCCAGAACCGCAATGGTCGTCGCCTGCGTTGCGACGGAAAAAGGCGCCATGGCCAGAAACGTTCGGCTGCGGAAAATGGCCATCATATCCCCGAACTGACGGCTGAGCGTCTCACCATGACCTTCGCGCAGATGGGCCGGCCGTTCCGGCACCATGAACCTCACGAGGATGGCGAAGACCAAACTGCATGCCGCCAGAAACAGGAACACGCCGCGCCAATCGGTGACGCCCAGCGCCATCTCGACAGGAATCGTCGCCATCATCATGCCGACCCCGCCGGTCGCAAAGATGATACCGTTGGCGAGCGGCAAACGGTGCGCGGGCAGCCAATCGGCAAAGGCCTTGAACGCTGCCATCAAACAGGCCGACACGCCGAGACCGATAAGGCCACGCCCGACGATCAGCATCGGCACGGATTGGGCAAGGGCGAAAACCAACGCGCCGGCAGCGGCGAACAACAGCAAAACCGCTTCCGTCCGGCGCGGGCCGAATCGGTCGAGAAGAATTCCCAAAGGCACCTGGAACGCGGCAAAGGTTACCAGATAGGCGCCCGTCAACAGGCCGAGCCCCGCCGCGTCGATCCCCAGATCGCGTACCAAGTCCGGCGCGATCACGTTGTTGATCGAGCGAAACAGGTAGGACAGGAAGTATCCCGCCATAAACGGGATAAACACGCGAAGGGTGACGGCAACGGACATGGTGCGCCTTCTAGGGAAACCGGATCGCTTCGGCACAAGAAAATGCCGCCCCTGATGAATGCCACGCGGGACGGCGGACGATTTCGGTAATCTTAGCGACGAATTTCCGGTTTGGGTATCGCTATGCCATCACGGCCCGGATACCGCCGTCCATGCTCGCCGATAGCGGCAAGGTCGCGACTACATCCCCGTCCGCTTGCACGGGTTCGCCGTCAGGACCTTCGACCCGGATATGCGTTCCGGCAATGGATTTGACATCAGGGAAGTGTTTGAGACGGCCGGCCATGAGACCCCACCCATAACGGATCACGTTTATCGGCCCGGATCGTTCGAACAGGCAGACCTGCAAGGTCGGCGAGTCCAGCCGCGCCTCCGGGGCCGCCACAAACCGGCCCCCGTAATAGTGGCCGTTGGCGATGATTGCCGATGCGGCCTGATAGGTCGCGCCATCGATGGTCACCTTGTATCGGCAAAAGGAAAACCGGAAGAGCCCCGCCAGCGACTTCAGCACGTAAGCGAGCTTACCCAGCTTCCGCTTGAGTACGGGGGTGACCTCGGCGACCACGTGCGCGTCGAAGCCAGCTCCCGCCATCTGAATAAACCGGCGACCATTCACGAGCCCGACATGGATGGGCCGCTCCGGCCCCGTCATGATCAACCGGGCGACATCCTCGAGCCCAGGCGGCAAGCCGATCTCGGCCGCGTACACGTTGGCAGTGCCGAGAGGAATGATCGCCACCGGCGGGGCGTCGGGCCCCAAGCCGTTGATCACCTCGTTCAACGTACCGTCACCGCCGGCGACGGCGATTACGTCGCAGACCTCGGCCGTCGCCGTACGCGCCAGCCGCTCGGCATCGCCGCGCTGCGTGGTTTCATGCAGCATGACGTGGGCGCCGGCCGTCGCCATCGCGGCAATGACGCGGTTCAATTTCCGACGCCGGCGCCAGCCCGCGACCGGATTGTAGATCACGAATATGCGGTTACGAATGGTACGAATTCCCAGGAAAAGCCGATGATCCTTTTGAGGCGCCCGAAGAAATCTCCGAACGTTCCAGCGTGTTACTCTTAGTATTGTTTCAGTTTTATTACAAACATATGACAACAATTTTTCAATGCAATGATGCTATTGTTAAATTGTGGATAAGTAAAGATATTTTTGTGGACAATTTTTATTTTGCGAATACTATCCGCGCCATGATTTGCATAACACACGGCCCATCGCCACGATGAACGCGCCGCTGCAACTCCCCCTGAAATTTCGCTCTATCTGGATTTCCGACATTCACCTCGGCACGCGGGGATGTCAGGCGGAATTCCTGCTCGATTTCCTGCGCCATACCGACAGCAAATACCTCTACCTAGTCGGCGACATCATCGACGGCTGGCGCATGAAGCGCGCCTGGTATTGGCAACAAGCCCACAACGACGTCATCCAGAAGATCCTGCGGAAGGCCCGCAAGGGAACCCGGGTGATCTATGTCCCCGGCAACCACGACGAAAAATTCCGGGATTTCACCAACCACCGGTTCGGCCGCGTGGCGGTCCTTCACGAAGCCATCCACACCACCGCGGACGGGCGGCGTTTTCTGGTCATCCATGGCGACGAATTCGACGGCGTCGTAAGATATGCAAAGTGGCTCGCGACCCTCGGCGACGGCGCCTACAACACGGCCCTCGTTCTCAACCACTGGTTCAATCTTGTCCGCAAGATGCTGGGCTTTCCATACTGGTCGCTTTCGGCATTCCTGAAACACAAGGTCAAAAACGCCGTCGAATACATCAGCCACTACGAAACCGCCGTCTGCTCGGCGGCCCGCAAGCGCGGGGTCGACGGCGTTATCTGTGGCCATATTCACACCGCCGAAATGCGCGACATCGACGGCATCCTCTATTGCAACGATGGTGACTGGGTAGAGAGTTGCACCGCCCTGGTCGAGCACATGGACGGCAGATTGGAGATTCTCAATTGGGCGAACATGCGCGGGCTTTCGATGCTGGAGAGCAATCAGAGCAGGGAAAGCGCCTCCTTATCGTCTCAGATGCTTGGTTCCCTCAAGTCAATGGTGTCGTCCGCACGATCGACACCCTGAGGCGCGGCCTCGAAGGGCGAGGCTGGCAGGTGCGCATGGTGACGCCGGATCAGTTCCGCACCGTGCCCTGCCCGACTTATCCCGAAATCCGCCTGGCGCTGTTTCCCGGCCAAGTCGGTCGCATCATCGAAACATTCCGGCCCTGCGCCATCCATATTTCCACCGAAGGCCCTCTCGGTTTCGCGGCGCGGCGTCATTGCCTGAAACGCGGCTATCCCTTCACGACGGCGTTTCACACCCGTTTCCCCGAATACGTCCACGCCCGTATCCGCTTGCCGCTTTCCATCTCTTATGCCGTCATGCGTTGGTTCCACAGACCGTCGAGCGGCGTCATGGTCGCCACACAGACCATCGAAAACGACCTCAAGTCCTGGGGAATCACCAATATCAAACGGTGGTCACGCGGCGTGGATACGGAGTTGTTCCGTCCCCGCGCCAAGGACTTCCTGGAGGGACCGCGCCCCATCAGCCTCTATTGCGGCCGGGTCGCCGTGGAAAAAAACATTGAAGCTTTCCTCGCCCTCGACCTGCCGGGAACGAAGTATGTGGTGGGCGACGGTCCGCAGCTTGCCTCGCTCGAACGCCAATACCCGGACGTGCAATTCGTCGGCATGAAAACCGGCGAAGACCTGGCGATGCATTTTGCCGCCGCCGACGTTTTCGTTTTCCCGAGCCGCACGGACACCTTCGGTCTCGTGCTGCTGGAGGCGCTTGCCTCGGGCGTGCCCGTTGCCGCCTTCCCCGTGCCCGGCCCCCTCGACGTCGTCGACGGCTCCGGTGCCGGCGTCCTGGACGAAGACCTCGCGGGGGCAACGGAAAGGGCGTTGAACATCGATCCGGACCGGTGCCGGGCCCATGCCCTGACATACTCGTGGGACGCCTGCATCGATCAGTTCCTGGGGAACATCCACATCTTCCGATAACAAATATCTCGGAGGCCGCAAGAACCGGAGTGCGCCACACATTCCGGGCCGCCATTTTCCCCTTTCCAAAATTAATTGCGAGGGAGTGGGAAATGTCTGCATTGGCTGGAAAAGTTGCCATCGTCACGGGAGCCAGTTCCGGGATCGGCTTCGCAACCGCGAAACTGTTCGCAACCCAAGGAGCCAAGGTCGTTGCCGTCGCGCAGCGGCAAAAAGAGCTGGACAGCTTGGTCGGCCAAATAATCGGCTTGGGGGGCACGGCCATCGCCTATACCGGTGACGTCAAAGAGGAGACTACCGCGGCAGCCATCGTTGAGTTGGCTGTCGGGGAATACGGGGGGTTGGACATTGCCTTCAACAACGCCGGAATGCTCGGCGAGATGGCACCCGTCGACGACATCTCGATAGCTGGATGGCACAGCACGCTCGACACCAACCTGACGAGCGCTTTTCTCGGCGCCAAATATCAGGTGCCGGCGATGATCGAAAGAGGTGGAGGCTCGCTGATCTTCACCGCAAGCTTTGTAGGTTATACGGTCGGCTTCCCTGGCATGTCCGCCTATGGCGCCAGCAAGGCGGGACTGATCGGGCTTGCCAAAGTTCTCGCCGCCGAATTCGGGAAGAAAAATGTCCGGGTGAACGCCATCCTACCCGGTGGCACTGATACGCCCATGGGCCGCACCGTCGCCAATACGCCGGAAGCGAAAGCTTTTATCGACAGCCTTCACGCGCTCAAACGCTCGGCAACACCCCATGAGATTGCGCAATCGGTGCTCTATCTTGCGTCTGAGGCGTCGAGCTTCATGACCGGCACCGCTTTATTGGTCGATGGAGGGGTTTCCATCAGCCGCACTTGACGTCGTCACGGGACAACGATGAGTTTCCTATCCATGTCGCCCCCGTTAGAGTTGCGGAAATAAGACCGGCCATCTGGAGTATTACGTGACCATTGCCTATGTCACCGGGGGGAATGCAGATTTCTTCGTCACCGCCCTCGCCCTGCGCGAAAGCCTGAAGGCACATACCGATATCGATTTGCACATCTGCGATTTCGGCATGACGTCGCCGCAATGCGCCTATCTCGATCGTCAGGGTTGGTTGTTGCGGCAACCTCAAGACCTCGAAAACGCCCACCCCTGGGCTTGCAAGGCAGCTCTCGGCACCTACGTCGAGACGCTACACGCTGACGCCGTCGTGTGGCTGGATGCCGACACCCTTGTCCTGGGCGACATCTCGTCGAAAGTGAACGCGCTGGTGGCGGCGCCGTCCAAGGCCGATCTGTTCGTCGCGGCAGACTACGGATACCCGGCCCTAAAGGGCTTCCTCGAAGAATTCGCGATGCCTGATTTTGCCGCGCTTCTCTCCAGCCACGGGATCGATCTTGGATTGCCGTACCTCAATTCGGGTGTCTTCATCTGCACCAACAAGGATTTCTTCGACCGCTGGCCCGGCGTCACGAACGCGGTCGATCACGATGAAATTCTGTTCGAGCAGAACGCCTTCAATGTTCTCGCCCACAGCGACGCGTTCGCCGTCGAACTCCTCGACAGCCTCGAATGGAACCTGCACGGGGATGCGCTGGGCAAAATCAAAGTTCGCAGAAAAAAAGAAACGCCCGTCGTCACCGCTGGAACCACCCGGGCTACGGTCGTGCACGCCACCTCGCGGGATGGCCGCCATCAAATCGTCAACCGGGGCAAGCTCGCCATCGGCGACCGCCACGAACTGCCGTATTTCATGAAATGGTTCCGCGACGATACCTTGCGCGATCACCAGCTCGCCATGCTGCTCCGGCACATCAGCGCCAATTTCGACCAGATGCTCGATGACGGCGTTATCGTGCCGAAAAATTAGGCCGGTTTCTGTCCAGGCCCGTAAGGGCGGTCGCCTTTGATGGTGATGCGGTGCAGGAAGCGGCGCTCCGTGTAGTCGTGCGGCGCGTAGTGCTGGGTCGAGCGGTTATCCCAGAACAGCATCGTGTTCGGTTCCCACCTGTGGCGGATCTGGTATTCGGGAATCTCCGCCTGGTGATAGAGGATCGCCAACAGCGACTGGCTCTCCAGTTCGCTCATTCCCTTGATATGCAAAGTGAAGTGCGGATTGACGAACAGAATTTTCTGGCCGGTTTCGGGATGCTCGCGCACCACCGGATGGATGACCTTGGGGAAGTTTTCGTTGATGTATTTTTCCTGCTCGCGACCTTCGTCATCATCGGTGAAGCCGAGGCGGAACAGTTTGACGTCATGCACCGCTTCGAGATCATTGATCAGATGTTTGATCTTGTCGCTCAGCCCTTCATAGGCCGCCGTCATGCTGGCGAACAGCGTATCGCCGCCGATCTCTGGCACCTGGATGGCGCGCAACATCGTCCCCAACGGCGGCGCCTCGCGGAAGGTTTCGTCCGAATGCCAATTGTCGGTGAACATCGCCGGATTATCCGGCGTGTTGTCGAATACGATGAGTTCGGGGATTTCCTCGTCATGCGGCGCGATGGGATGGACACTCAACTCACCGAAGCGGGCGCCGAACGCCATCTGCTGTTGTGGCGTAATGTCCTGATCGCGAAACGCCAGCACCTGATGCTCGAGAAGGGCGTCCCGAACGACCGCGATGTCCGCGTCACTTACCGTCTGGGTCAGGTCGATCCCGCTGATCTCAGCGCCCAGATGGACCCCGAATTTTTTGACCCGAACCGTCGAGCCGCTTGCGCCACCATCCATTTTTCGTCCTCCGCATATAGTCCTATTATCTAGACTTATTGTCGTTGGAACTATACTACGCTGCCGGTTCGTATTCGTCGACCGCGTCGGTCTCGTTGTCCAAAATCATCATCACATCGAAATGGCTGAACTCCGGCATGGCGCCGGTGCGTTCCTTGGTCATTTCCTGCCATTCCTTATTGTGCCCTTCCTGCGCCGCTTCTTTCGATTTCCACAGATAGAAGCCGTAAAGGTGGCCGTCCTCGCCGAGCATGAAGTGCTTGCGGATCAGATCGGGATTGGCTTTCCAGCGCGGCACCGCATTCCAGGTATCCTTCGCCGCGTCTTCCCGCGTCCAGCCATCAGGCAGTTTCAGTTTTACCAATTCAGCGAACATTCTTTGCCTCCTTTTACAATAGCCCCATGCTTCTGAAACTCGTCGAGCCGTTGCGCCCGACGATGACATGATCGTGCAGGGTGATCCCCAGCCGCGCCGCGGTTTCCTTGACCTCGTTGGTCATCTCCACGTCGCCCGGCGACGGTTCGGGATCGCCCGACGGATGGTTGTGCACCATGATGATCGCCGTCGCCCCCAATTCCAAGGCCCGTTTGACCACCTCGCGCGGATAGACCGAGGTTTGATCGACGGTGCCGCGCTGCTGCACCTCGTCGGCGATCAACACGTTCTTGCGGTTGAGGAAAAACAGGCGGAACTGCTCATTCTTTTCCCGCGCCATGGCCGCGCGGCAATAGTCGTTGAGCGCCTGCCAGGACGAGATCACCGGCTGTCCGACCAATTCCTGCTGCATCAGCCTAAGCGCGCCGTCGCGCACCGTTTTCAAGGATGCAACCACCGCATCGCCCACCCCGTCGACGGACTTGAGATCGTCGGGATCGGCACTGATGACCTCGGCGTAGGAGCCGAAACGCGCGATCAGCCGCTTGGCGAGCGGCTTCACGTCGCCGCGCGGCAACGCCATGAACAGGATTAGTTCCAGCATTTCATAATCGGGAAGCGCGTCGCCGCCCGCGTTCAGGAAGCGTTCGCGTAGCCGGTTGCGATGGCCAACGTAATGGGGCTTTTCGGACATGGCAGCCGCCCCGCCGCCAGACTTAGTCGTAAGGCGGCCGGTCGCGGCCCGCGGGCGAGAGGGTGAAGATCTCGCAGCCGTCCTCGGTCACGCCGATGGTGTGCTCGAACTGCGCCGACAGCGAACGGTCCTTGGTGACCGCCGTCCAGCCGTCGCTGAGGATCTTCACTTCGGGGCGGCCCGCATTGATCATCGGCTCGACCGTGAAGAACATGCCCTGGCGCAGAAGCGGCCCTTCGCCGGGACTGCCGAAGTGCAAAATGTTCGGCGCATCGTGAAAGATGCGGCCAACACCGTGGCCGCAAAAATCGCGCACGATGGAATAGCGATAGGGCCGGACGAAGGTTTCGATGGCGTGGCCGATATCGCCCACGGTCGCGCCGGGGCGCACCACTTCGATGCCGCGCATCATCGCCTCATAGGTGATGTCGATCAGGCGCTTGGCCTTGATGCTCACCTCGCCGACGTAAAACATGCGGCTGGTATCACCGTGCCAACCATCGACGATGGGTGTCACGTCGATGTTGATGACGTCGCCTTCGGCCAAGACCTTGTCGCCGGGAATACCGTGACAGACGACATGGTTGACCGAGGTGCACAAAGATTTCGGAAAGCCGCGATAGTTCAGCGGCGCGGAGACGCCGCCGCGCGCGGCGACGAACTCGGCGCCGAGTTGATCCAACTCGCCCGTCGTCACGCCGGGTTTCACATGGTCGGCGAGGAAGTCGAGCGTCTCGGCGGCCAGCCGGCCAGCCTTGCGCATACCTTCGAAATCCGCTTCGGAATGGATTTTTATGCTTCTCGGTTCAGCGTCCACCTGGTTCGATCTCCATTGATGCCGGCGCGGATTAAACCACACCCATGGGCCGTTGCCGACCCCTTATCGGTTCACCTCATATATCCGGTAATTTAGCCGCCGCCACTCAACAGGCGGTTAATAGTCCGAGTGGTCTGAAGCCGGCTCTCACAGCGCGATTTCGACCGGGCGGGAGACGGCGACGCCGTCGGTATCCACCCGGCAATCATAGGCCAATATTTCGACCCCCGCCTTCCGGGCTTTGTGCAGGGCTTCCGCGTAGGTGGGATCGATGTCGTCGGCCAGGGTGAAACGGTCACAATCGCCGCGTTGCACGAGATAGAACATCACCGCCCGGTGCCCCTCGGCCACCTGATCGGCAAGCTCGCCCAAATGCTTGGTGCCGCGCGCCGTCACCGCATCGGGAAACTCGGCGACGTCGGCGCGCTTCATGGTGACGTTCTTGATCTCGACGAAACAATCCGGTTTGCCCGCATCCTCGAGCAAAATGTCGATGCGGGAGTTTTTGCCGTACTTCACTTCGCGGCGCAAATTTTCGTAACCGGCGAGTTCCGGAACCGTGCCACCTTCGATCGCCTCAGCCACGATCTTGTTCGGATGCTGGGTGTTGATGCCGACCAGTGCGTCACCGATACGGATCAGTTCCCAGGTATATTTGAGTTTGCGGTCCGGGTTTTGCGCCGGCGACAACCACACTTCCGTTCCCGGTTCGTTGACGCTCAACATGGTTCCCGAATTGGCGCAGTGGGCGGTCACGACGGACCCGTCCTCCAAGGTGACATCGGCCATGAAGCGTTTATAGCGTTTGATGAGGGTGCCGCGGATGAGCGGGGCGTGGAACTGCATGGAACAAACTTCTTTCAATTGGTCTCTATTTATCTTCCTTCAGCACGTCGGCAAGCGATATCTGCCCGGAGCCGCGTGCCAGAGGTTTCGGCTGTGCGGCATGGGGTGCCCAAGCCGTCAGCATAATCACCTCGAAGGTCGCCGGAACACGTCCGTCGGCATCGGCGTGGCGGTCCTGATAGTGCGCCGCCGCCCGCGCCAAAACATCCCGCCGCGTGAACCCACGTTGCCGGGCACGCACGGCATTGCTTTCGCCCATGCCGCGCAAATCGCGCATCAGCTTTAAGGGATCGGCATAGGAAACCGTCACCTCGAAATTGTCGGCGACAGGGAGCGCGAACCCGGCCCGCACCAACAAATTGCCGGCATCGCGTACATCGGCAAACGGCGACACCCGCGGTCCCGCGCCGCCCATTGTTTCCGTCTCAGCGGCGATCAAGGATGCCCGCAACTCGGACAGCGTATTGCCGCCAAACATTGCCGCCAGGAACAGGCCGTCCGGTTTCAGGACTTGGCGAAGCTGCACCAACGTTCCCGGCAAATCGTTGACCCAATGGAGATCGAGGCAGCTGACGACCAGATCGAAGCTTTCCGGCCCGAAAGGCACAAACTCTTCGTCGGCAACGACTCGCAAGCCGCCCCCATCGTGCATGAAGGCTTCCGACAGGTCGCACCGAACGACGTTCTCGATGCCGTTGTGCCCGGCAATGAGTTCTGAAAGAAAACCGTCCCGTCCGCCGAGATCGAGAACACGCGGAAAGTCGCGGGTTATGTCCTGCAGACGGTCGATAAGCGCCGCACCGACATGGCGGAACAGAAAATCGAACTCGCCGAAATTTCGGGCAGACCGATCACGATGTAGACGCACCGCATAGCGGTCGAAGACGGTCATCGCATCGGAAGTCTTTTCGGGTGGCGCCATGGCGACCTTATGGCACAAAGCGTCCCGATTGTCGCGTCGGCGAAAGCGCGGTTAAATGCGTCATGGACAGCGCAACGGATAACCGGTCGATTTCTTCCTCGCCGACGTGGCTCTTGGCCGTTGCGCGGCGGTTTGTCGATACGCTGTTCCCCCCTCAATGCCTCAAATGCCGGGCGTTGGTCGACACACCGGGAACGTTGTGCGCCGATTGCTGGCGCGAGGTGACTTTCATTGCGCCCCCCTTTTGTGCCGCTTGCGGTACACCGTTCGCCCATGAAACGGGACCGGATGCATTTTGCGGTGCGTGTCTCAAGGAATCTCCACCCTACGGCCGGGCGCGCGCGGTGTTCGTTTACACCGACGCAAGCCGCGATCTCGTCCTCCGCTTCAAGCATGCGGATGCGACCCACGCGGCAGCTGCCTTCGGCAAATGGTTGGCGCGTGCAGGAAGCGATCTGATCGCCGAGGCCGACGTGTTGGTGCCGGTACCGCTTCATTGGACGCGGCTGTTCCGCCGCCGCTACAACCAGTCGGCCTTGCTCGCCCAGGCGCTAGGGAAGGAAACCGGCTTGCCGGTCGTCGAACGGGCGCTCACCCGCCGGCGCGCCACCCCGTCCCTCGGGCGGCTCAATCGCTCGGCCCGGCGGCGGCGCCTCGCGGGCGCCATCGCATCCGGCAAAATGGCACAACAGGTTTCGGGAAAACGGGTCCTGCTGATCGACGATGTGCTCACCACCGGCGAGACCGCCGCGGCCTGCATCCGGCCACTTACGCGGGCGGGCGCCACCGGGGTCGACGTCCTCACGCTCGCCCGGGTCGTCCGCACGGAAACCTAGATCGGTCGAGAATTTGCCCCAGAAAACAGGGGATAACGTCGATGTGGCTGGCCACTGGGACTGGGCCAGCTATATTATGTACATTACCGAGCAATGATATTTCGGCGCCGCAGAGATCGGCGCGGGAGACAAGAAGTTGGCCAAGGTTGAGATTTATACATCGCCGTTTTGCGGCTTTTGCTACCGGGCAAAGAATCTGTTGAAGCAAAAGGGCACCGAGTTCACGGAAATCGACGTGATGCTGCATCCAGGTCGCCGCAAGGAAATGGAGCAGCGCGCCAATGGCGGTTATACCGTGCCGCAGATTTTTATCGACGATAAACACGTCGGAGGGTGCGATGAACTCTATGCTTTGGACGCAAAAGGCGAACTCGATCCCCTCTTAAACCAGCCCGCCGCCTAAGCGGACGATGGCCGGGGGTCCGGACATGACCGGCTTCAAAGCCGCGTGCATTCAACTGAACGTCGGACGCGACCTCGAGCCCAACATCCATACCGCGCGCGATTTGATCTTCGAGGCTGCTGCCCAAGGCGCCGATTTCATCGCGACACCCGAATGCACCGGCATGATCGAGCCGGACAGCGACGCGATGATCGCGAAAACACCCTTTGAAGGCGATCATCCCGGCCTGCCCGTCTTCGCCGATGCCGCGCGCCAAACCGGTGCATGGCTACTGATCGGTTCGCTCGCCATCAAGCGGCCGGCCGATCTGCCGGGTGGACGGATTGCCAACCGGTCCTACCTGTTCGATCCGGCGGGGAATGTCGCTACCACCTACGACAAGATCCACATGTTCGACGTCGAAGTAGGCGACGGGCAAACCTACAAGGAATCCGCCACCTATGAGCCCGGCGGCAAAGCCGTGGTCGCGGAAACGCCGTGGGGCCGGTTCGGCCTATCCATTTGTTATGACGTGCGCTTCGCCTATCTCTACCGCGATCTCGCCAAAGCCGGGGCCGACGTGCTGTGCGTTCCGGCCGCCTTTACCAAGGTGACGGGTGACGCCCATTGGCATGTGCTGCAGCGGGCCCGCGCCATCGAGACAGGCTCCTTCATCATTGCACCGGCGCAATGCGGCACCCATGCCGAGGACCGCCAAACATTCGGCCATTCTTTGATCGTCGATCCATGGGGAACGGTCATAGCCGATGGCGGCGAGAACGTCGGTGTCATCACCGCCGACATCGATCTTGCCAAGGTCGGTGAGGCACGGCGCAAGATCCCCGCGCTCACCCACGACCGGACATACGACGTTACCTCTACCGAAGGGGCAGAACCGGCGGCACCTCGGCGTCAGGCGCACGGTTAATCGCACACAGCCGTTGCACCACGGCCGGGGTCTCACCTTCGACCAACCCGCTTTCGTAGGCGACCACCCTCAGCCCATCACCGAACATATCCAACAGTTCGCCGTCCTGGAGCAAGAAGTCGGGATTGCGCGGGCGTCCGTATTTTTCGTTCCCGCGCGCGAAGGTCTGATAGATCAGCACGCCGCCGTCGGCCAACGCCAAGCGGAGGTGCGGAACGAGTGGCCGGTACAAGTAGTTGACCACGACGATTCCGTCGAAGGTTCGACCGGCAAACGGCCAACTTTGGGTTTCGAGATCAGCCTCCACGACCTCGATGCCTGCCGTTCCGATCAAATCCTCGACGCCAGAGACATCCCGATCGACCGCACATATCCGATAACCCAGCTTGGCGAGAAAGCGGCTATGGCGGCCATTGCCACACGCCACATCCAAAACGATGCCGCCGGCCGGGATCAAGGTTTGGAAACGCCGGACCCAGGCAACGGGGTCTCCGTGGGTGTGGGAAGAATCAATCACCTATGGGCCATTCCGCGCAGAGGCAGATGCAAAACGTTGGCAAGCTGCCTAAATTAATATACTGGTCGCCCGCCGAACAAACCGGTAATTTCAAATGCCCACGTGGTCCGGTGGCTGACCGGCTGGATAAAATAAGCGACGACCGATCAAAACAAGCTGCTTATTAAAACAAATGATTGTCTACAGCCTGCGTTGCGCCAACAAGCATGAATTCGAAGCCTGGTTCAAGGACAGCAAGTCCTTTGACCGGCAAGCCAAGAAACGTGCCGTCGAATGCCCCGAATGCGGCGACACCAAAATTGAAAAAGCGATCATGGCACCGCGGTTGAACTCCCGCTCGGGCGGCGAGTTGGCCGATCTGCCCGAAAAAGCCAAACAGGTCCGCCAAGTGATGAACATGATGCGCAAACATGTGGAGGAGAACTGCGACTATGTCGGCGAGAAGTTCGCCGAGGAAGCGCGCGCCATTCACTATGGCGAAAAAGAGGAACGTGACATTTACGGCGAGGCGACCCTCGCCGAGGTCAAGGAACTGGTCGAAGAGGAAATCCCGGTCGCCCCCGTTCCCACACCCAGCCGCAAGCGCAAGGCATCCTGACGGATCACGCCATTCAGTCTTTGACGGCAACCATCAAATAATTGACATCGACGTCGTCGCCCAGCGACCACTCATCGGCCGCCGGGTGATACACCAGTCCCTTGAGATCGACGACGGAGAACCCTTCCCGGCGCAAATGGCGCGCGAGCTCCGACGGTTTGACGAACTTGCGCCAATCATGGGTACCGGGTGGCACCCAGCGCAACAGATACTCCGCGCCGATCTTGGCGAGCGCCAATGACTTTATTGTCCGGTTCAGGGTCGCAACGACCATAGCCCCCCCGGGACGGACAAGCGCCCCGGCGGCGGCGAAAAACGCGGCCGGATCGGCAACATGCTCCACCACTTCCATGTTCAGCACCACGTCGAAGGTCCGTCCGGTGGCGGCGAGATCTTCCGGCAACGCCGTCTGGTAGTCGATGGACAATCCCATTTCGCGCGCATGCGCCGCCGCCGCCACAATGCCCTCGGCGGCGGCATCGAGGCCCGTGACCTCGGCGCCCAAACGCGCCATGGGCTCCGTCAGCAGCCCGCCGCCGCAGCCGATATCGACGATCGTGAGGCCTTTCAGAGAATCGATGGCCATTGGATCGCGGCCGAAATGGGCGCACAAATGATCTCGGATAAACGTGATCCGCGCCGGATTGATCTTGTGCAGCTGCCCAAAGATGCCGGTTTCGTCCCACCAGTCGTCGGCTTGTGCGGCAAACCGTTCGACCTCGTCTTGCGCCGCCGTCGTCGCCGATTGGCGGGCTGAATTCATTTCTGGAGCTGGATCGGGATGAACCATGGAATGACCCGGTACGGATTACGGTTTCTCTGACCCACAACAATGCGCGCCGTTGCTCGGTCATCGCAAGCCTTGGTTTTTCAGCGATTTAGCGCCGATTCCCTTGCGCCCGCATGACCGAAAGAGTATGTATACGCGCGCCCGCCGGGCCGAGCAAACGGCCCGGTCGCGGGACAACCCGTCAGCGAGATTATCAAGCGGCGGGAAATCGACAAGGTTCATCCGTAATGGCACGAATTGTTCAAAAATTCGGTGGGACGTCCGTTGCCGACGTCGAGCGCATCAAGCACGCGGCCCTGCGAGTCAAACGCGAGGTCGATGCCGGTCATGAAATCGCGGTCGTCGTGTCAGCGATGGCGGGCGTGACCAATCGCATGGTCGAGCTTACCAGCCAGATCAGCTCCATGTTCGACGCCCGCGAGTACGATGCGGTCGTCGCGACCGGCGAGCAGGCCAATGCCGGCCTGATGGCCTTGGCTCTGCAGGACCTCGGGGTGCAATCGCGCTCCTGGCTCGGCTGGCAGATTCCCATCCGCACCGACGGTGCCCACGGCAAGGCCCGCATTCAAGGGATCGAAACCGACGAGTTGAGCCGCCGTATGGCGGCGGGCGAGGTTCCCGTCGTCGCCGGTTTCCAAGGGTTAGGGCCGGACAATAGAATCACGACCATCGGACGCGGCGGGTCGGACACGTCCGCCGTTGCCTTGGCCGGCGCGCTGAAAGCGGACCGATGCGACATCTATACCGATGTGGACGGCATATATACGACCGATCCCCGCATCGTCCCCAAAGCACGCAAACTCGAGCAAATTACCTATGAAGAGATGCTCGAGATGGCATCCCTCGGTGCCAAGGTTTTGCAAACGCGTTCGGTGGAACTGGCCATGAACCTAAGGGTTCCGGTACAAGTACGCTCGACTTTCGTCGACGATCCCGGAACATTCGTAGTAAGCGAGGATAAAATCGTGGAACAGCAGGTTGTCAGCGGGATTTCCTACAGCCGGGACGAGGCGAAGATCACCCTTTTGCGTGCGGCCGACCAACCGGGTGTCGCCGCGAACATCTTCGGTCCATTGGCAGACGCCAATATCAATGTAGATATGATCGTCCAGAACGTTTCTGAAGACGGCAAGGCGACTGACCTGACCTTCACCGTCGCCAGCGGCGATCTCGATGCGGCCGTCCGCCTGCTCGAAGGCGCCAAGAACGATTTGCAGTGTGAAAAATTGATCGCCGATTCCGGCGTCGTCAAAGTCTCGGTCGTCGGTGTCGGCATGCGGAGTCACGCCGGCGTTGCCAAAACCATGTTCACGGCGCTTGCGGAAAAAGGCATAAACATCCAAGTGATCTCCACATCTGAGATCAAAGTGAGCGTCCTGGTGTCCGAAGACTATCTCGAATTGGCACTCAGGGCGCTTCACACGGCCTTCGGGCTTGATGATAGCCCGAAAGAAGAAAGCTGAGTCTTTCGGCCACAAGAGTTGATTTTGCCGGCATCGCTGCTGCCGTGATGGCATTTACGCCGGTCGAAAATCGCAGAGGCTAAGTATGGCACGTGCACCAATGCTGACCGGGTCGCGCCGCCTTCTCGCGCGGGTTCGCGACGTCATGGCCGTCGGCGCCGCCGACGAGGCGCCACAGGAACGCCTTGACCGGATCGTCAGTATCATCGCGACCGACATGGTCGCCGAAGTGTGTTCCCTCTACATCCTGCGCGCGGGTGAAATCCTCGAGTTGTTCGCCGCCACCGGCCTGAAACCGTCGGCCGTCCACAATACCCGCTTGCGGATCGGCGAAGGTTTGATCGGCACCATCGCGGCGGGTGCGCGGGCGCTCGCGCTACCCGAAGCGCAATCCCATCCCAGTTTCGCCTACCGGCCGGAGACCGGTGAAGAAATCTTCAATTCCCTCATGGGCGTGCCGATCCTGCGCGGCGGCCGTGTGCTCGGCGTTGTCGCCGTCCAGAACCGCACCCGGCGCAACTACACCGACGAGGAAGTCGAAACCCTCGAAACCGTGGCGATGGTCCTCGCGGAACTCATCGCCGGCGGCCAGTTGGTCAGCCGCGACGAAATGCAGGCGGTCGACGGCATTACTCTGCAACCTATTACCGTCGAAGGCGTGCGGCTGAATGGCGGCCTCGCCATCGGCGAAGCGGTGCTGCACAACCCGCGTGTCGCCATCACCACCCTGGTTGCCGAAAACCCCGAGACCGAACACGGCCGATTGGAAAAAGCGGTCGCCGATCTGCACGGTGCGATCGATGAGATGCTCGAGCAAAGCGACGTTGCCGACGGAGAGCATCGCGAAATTCTCATGGCTTACCGCATGTTTGCCGAAGATGCCGGCTGGCTGGCGCGGATCAGCGAGGCTATCGATACCGGTCTGACCGCGGAAGCGGCCGTCGAAAAGGTCGACAGCGACACCCGTGCCCGTTTCCGCAACCTGCGCGACCCTTATTTGCGCGAACGCCTGCACGATTTCGAAGATTTGGCCAACCGGCTGCTGCAACACCTGACGGGCACCACGCAAGTCGGCCCGACCGAGGATCTCCCGGACGACATGATCCTGGTCGCCCGCAACATGGGACCGGCACAACTGCTCGATTACGACCGGGAACGCCTGCGAGGCCTTGTTCTCGAAGAAGGATCGGCGACCACGCACGTCGCCATCGTCGCGCGCGCGCTGGATATCCCCGTCGTGGGCCGGGCGACGGGTGTATTGGATGCCGTCGTTGCCGGCGATCAAGTCATTATCGACGGCGACAGCGCCGAAGTTCACATCCGCCCGTCGGAGGATATCCACCACGCTTACGTCGAAACGCTGGCCGATCGCACGCAGCAGATGGAAGTCTATGCCGCGTTGCGTGACGTTCCCGCCGAAACGCGGGACGGCATGGCGGTATCGCTCAACATCAACGCAGGACTTTTCGCCGATCTGCAGAGTTTGATCGATACCGGTGCCGACGGCATCGGTCTCTACCGCACCGAAATTCCTTTTATGGAGAGCACCCAGTTTCCCGATGTGGACCGGCAAGCGGCTCTCTATGAACGCATTTTCGAATTCAGCGACGGCAAACCCGTCGTTTTCCGCACGCTCGATATCGGCGGCGACAAGAACCTCCCCTATTGGAGCGGTGCCGCCGAGGAGAACCCGGCCATGGGGTGGCGGGCGATCCGCGTTTCCCTCGACCAGCCGGTTCTGATCCGCCACCAGTTCCGTGCTCTGATCCGGGCGGCGGCGGGCCGCGATCTAACCATCATGTTCCCGATGATCGCCGAGGTTACCGAGTTCGACGCCGCGAAAGCGCTTCTGGAACGTGAATTGGAACGCGCGGCCCAACGGTCCCGCCCCCTGCCGGCCACATTGCGGGTCGGCACCATGCTCGAGGTGCCCGCCCTTGCCTTTCAACTGCCCGCGTTGTTGAAAAAAGTCGATTTCATTTCGGTCGGTAGCAACGACCTGTTCCAATTCCTGTTTGCCAGCGACCGCGGAAGTCCACGGCTCGCCGACCGCTACGATCCGCTATCTCCCGGCGGCTTGGCGTTCCTCCGCCACCTCGTGGAGCAGTGCAATTCAGCGAATGTGCCCTTGAGCCTTTGTGGAGAGATAGCGGGGCGGCCTTTGGACGCCATGGCCCTTATCGGCATCGGCGTTCGTAGCCTATCGATGATGCCGTCCGCCATCGGCCCCATCAAAACCATGATCCGCAGCCTGCATTTGGAGTCCCTGGAGCGCTATCTCGTGTCCCTCCAGGACCTTTCCGATCACAGCATTCGCCAGCGACTGCGTGATTTCGCGCTCGATCATGGAGTGATTATTTAAGGAATCGTAAGTCATCATTGATCTATAAAGACAACTTGAGTGGCTATACCCTTGCTAGTAGAGTATTAACGTTGTTGGAACGTATAACCCTCAGCCGATTTTCAACTTGGCCGTCCTGCCGTCGGCCAAGCTATTTATCCTGGGATTCCCGGCGTCTAGGCGCCGTCTCGGGTCTCGCAAACCGGATAGATGGGCGCGGCGTGCAAGAGCTGGGCCTTTAGAGGATAGCCCGTGGATACTCAACCCGACATAAACGAAGGCCGGAAAGGCGGTATTGGCGGATTGCTCCGGGCGTCGCGACTGCGCCGCGGCGAGGAACTGGCGGACGTCGCGGCGACGTTGCGTATCCGGTACCCTTACCTGGAAGCCATCGAGGAAGACCGGTACGACGATCTTCCCGGTCATGCGTATGCGGTCGGGTTCATTCGGGGCTATGCGGAGTATCTCGGTCTGGATGGCGAAGAGGTCGTCCG
The DNA here is from genome assembly GCA_913055735.1 of uncultured Rhodospirillales bacterium. GTDB lineage: Bacteria > Pseudomonadota > Alphaproteobacteria > Rhodospirillales > UBA2165 > CAJXKD01. Next base: position 1,839,435 of record CAJXKD010000001.1, on the reverse strand, counting down.
CCGCTTCAAGGACACGACCGGTACCGTCGAGCAGAAAACCCAGGAACTGGCGTTTCCGTCCTTCATCCCGGAACACGGCATTCCGCGTGGCGCCATTTTGATGGCGGCCTTGCTGATTGCCATTGCCGGCTATGGCGGCTGGTATTTCGTGTCGACCCAGGACCGCTTTGTGACGGACCCGGTGCCGCCCGTTCCCGAAAATCTTCAGGCGGAGGATAGCGACACCGGTGCGGTCAGCGAAATGCCGCCGATGGCGGAAGACGCGGCCCCGCGCCCGAGCACACCGACCGCGGCCATGGCCAATGCGCCCGCCGTGGAAGAAACGGAAACGCCGCCGGCCCCGGAACCCGAACCCGTCAAGGCGAAAGAGCCCGAACCAAAACCGGCACCTGCGGAAGAGACGCAAACCGTTTCCGTGGCGCCCGTTGAAAGCACGCCACCCGCCACACCGGAACCCGCAGAAGCGGCGCCCGCGCCGGAAGCGACGGTCCGCACACCGGTAGCTGCACCGGAAACGACACCGGAAGCGGAGGTTCCCGTCGTCCGGGCGCCCGAGACAGCCACCGCCGTGCGGCCGCAGCCGCAGGAAGAGGCGGCGCCACCCGCATTGCCGGTCCCGGAAACGGTCGCAGCCCTGCCCGCCCCGGAAAGCGCCCAACAAGAGACCGAAACACCCGCAGCGGAACCCGAAACCCCACAGCAACCCGAGGCAACCGTCGAGGAAACGCGATCCGAACAGGTCGCCGCGGCACCCGCCGGACAGCAGATCGTCGTGCGCGCCCTGCGTGACAGCTGGGTGCAAATCCGCGACGGCAATTCCGACCAGTTGGTCATGACCAAGCTGTTGCGTGGCGGCGATTTCTACGAAGTACCCGACCGCGCGGGCCTGATCCTGATGACCGGCAATGCCGGCGCCCTCGAGATCACGGTCAACGGTGACGTCGTTCCGTCCATCGGCGAAACGGGCGTGGTCCGGCGTAACGTGGCCCTGGATGCCGAGAAGCTGCGCCAAGGCCAAGCGGTCGTCGAATAGGGCGGCTTGCCGCTCCGTCCTCTCACGCTTCGATATCCAGCCTTTACCGCTGATCGCTTTCAGTGGGACCGGCCATGGGCTATAACCGCCCGGTTTGCCGGCGACGGCACCCATCTATCGACTTGATACTCATTCGGCGCGATTGAAAGGACACCCGCCCCGATGGCACGCCTAAACCCGGTCCGCGGCACCCACGACATTCTGCCCGACGACAACCGCCGCTATCGGCGCGTGGAGGAAACGGCCTATGATGTCGCCGGCCTTTACGGCTTTGGCGAGATTACCACGCCCGTCTTCGAGTTCACCGAGGTGTTCAGCCGCACCCTCGGCGATACCTCCGATATCGTCACCAAGGAAATGTATACGTTCGAAGACCGCGGTGGCGATCTGATCACCCTCCGGCCCGAAGGCACGGCGGGCATCGTGCGCGCCCTGATTTCCAACGGGCTGCAACAGGATCTGCCGCTGAAACTGTTCTACCGGGGCCCCATGTTCCGCTACGAACGCCCGCAGAAAGGCCGTTGGCGCGAGTTCCGGCAGGTCGGCATCGAGTTGCTGGGCGTCGCCGCCCCCATCGCCGATATAGAAACCATCGCTCTCGCCCAGCAAATCCTGAGCGAGCTCGGGCTTGCCGACAAGGTGACGCTGGAACTGAATAGCTTGGGCGATACTGAAAGCCGCGCCGCCTATCGCGACAAACTGGTTGCCTATCTGAAACAGCACGAAAGCAAGTTGTCGGAAGACAGCCGCATGCGGCTCGAACGCAACCCTCTGCGTATTCTCGATTCCAAGGACGAAGGGGATCGCGCGATCATCGCCGACGCGCCCCGGTTGAACGACAGCCTCAACGAGGCCTCTCGCACATTCTTTGATGACGTTTGCACTGGGCTCGATGACTTGGGCATTCCCTATGAGATCAACCCGAAGCTGGTGCGCGGTCTCGATTATTACTGCCATACGGCATTCGAGTTCACCACCAATGAACTGGGCGCCCAAGGAACGGTGCTCGCCGGCGGTCGCTATGACGGATTATCGAAACAGATGGGCGGCCCCGAAGCGCCGGGCGTCGGTTGGGCCGCGGGCGTCGAGCGCCTGTCGCTCCTGGTCGACGAAGGCGAGGCTGTGCCGGGGCCCATCGCCGTTATCCCCATGGGAGATGCCGCCCAACGGTTCGCCATGACCCTCACACAGAAACTGCGCGGCAAAGGTTTCTCCGTCGAACTGGGGTATTCCGGCAACTTGGGCAAACGCATGAAGCGGGCCGACAAGCTGGGTGCCTGCGCCGCGATCCTGATCGGCGACGATGAGTTGAACCGTGGCTCCGGCACCGTCAGAGACATGGTCACCGGAGAGCAATCCGAAGTATCATGGGACGCAATGGAGGAGCATCTCGCGCGTTACCGCTGATCTGCCATGGTCGAATCGAGCACATTTGAAGAACGGCCCTTGGTGGTCGGCACAAATCACCGGACGTCATCCATGACGGTCCGCGACCGGCTGTTCATCGACGAAACGGAAATGCATGGTTTCGTCGACGGTCTACGTGCCGCCGATATCAACGAAGCCCTGGTGATTTCGACGCCCGAAAGGGTCGAGATCCTGGCGCTTCACAGCGATTGCGAAAAGGCCGCATCCGGGATCGCGCAATTGATGGCCGATCACGCGGGGCTGGACCCGACCCTGTTGAAGGATCAGATGTACGTCATCACCGACGGCGAGGCGGTACGCCACCTTTTTGCCGCCACCGCCGCTCTCGACGATGTCGTCATCGGCGAGCCGCGCTTCTCCAACGAACTGCGGACGAGCCACCGCCGCGCCGCCGAGGAGGGCATGGATGGCCCCGGCCTTCGCGCGTTGATGGCGGCGGCCTTGGAGGCCGCGGAACGCGTCAACAGGGAGACCGGCTTCGACAAACGCCCGGCGACGATCTCGGGCGCCGCGATCAGGGTCGCCCGAGATTTGCACGGCGACCTGTCCCGCTGCACCGGTCTGCTGGTCGGCGTCGGAGAGATGGGAGAGGTCGTCGCCGGTGACATGCTGGCAGCGGGCCTCGCCGATCTGACGGTGGTGCATGGATCGGAACAGCGCGCCGAGCGTATGGCGCGCGCGCTCAATTGCCATATGGATACGTTCGATCAGCTGCCGCGCCTTTTAACCAAATCGGACATCGTGATCACGGCCCTCAATACGCGCCGCTACTGCATCGATGTCGAGCAAATGACGAAGGCGATCGCCGTTCGGCGCCACAAGCCGGTTCTGTTGATCGATACGGGCGTGCCCGGCGACGTTGATCCGGCGGTCGACCAACTCGAGGATGCCTTCCGCTATACCCTCGACGATCTCGAACGGGTCGCCACCGAGGGCCGTGCGTTACGCGCCGCCGATTCCGAAGTCGGCTGGACCCTTTTGGAACGTGAAGTTGCTGCCTATCTTAAAGGCCACGGAAAAGAGCGTATCGAGGAAGCCCGCCGGCAGGCGGTTTCCGATTCCGGCGGCGATGCCGACACAGCCACTCGATTATTGATCGATCGCCTCGCCGCCGACCGGACGCAATCCAAAAGAAAAGGCCCTGTTGCCTGGTTCCCCAAGCTATTCCGCTGGCTGTTCGGGCGGGGGAACGGAGACTTATAACCATGTCGATCGAAGATAAGCTGGCCGTCGTGGTATCGCGGCACCATGAGTTGCGCGATATGCTCGCCGGCCAGACCCAATTGGAGGGCCAAGAATATGCCCGCCTGTCAAAGGAATATGCCGATCTGACGGCCATCGTCAGCGCGGTTGAGGAACTGCGCGCGGTGGAGAAGGAAATTGCCGATCTCGAGGAGCTGATGGCCGACGGCGATGCCGAGGTCAAGGAAATGGCCGAAGAGGAGCATCGAACGCTCACCGCCAAGCTGCCCGAGTTGGAACACAGTATTCAGCTTTTGTTGCTGCCCAAGGACGAAGCCGACGATCGCAACGCCATTCTCGAGGTCCGGGCGGGCACCGGCGGCGATGAAGCGGCATTATTTGCGGCCAATCTGTTCCGCATGTATCAACGCTACGCCGAAGCCAACAATTGGAAATTCGAGGTCATCAGCCTGAGCGAGACCGGTATCGGCGGCTACAAGGAAGCGATGGCGACCATTTCGGGGCGTGGGGTTTTCGCCCGCTTGAAGTACGAATCCGGCGTTCACCGCGTCCAGCGCGTCCCGGAAACGGAATCACAAGGCCGCGTCCATACGTCGGCCGCGACCGTCGCCGTATTGCCCGAGGCCGAGGAATTCGATGTCCAAATCGAGACCAAGGATCTCCGGGTCGATACCTACCGCGCCCAGGGCGCCGGCGGGCAGCACGTCAACAAAACCGACAGCGCGGTACGCATTACGCACATTCCGACCGGCATCGTCGTACAGTGCCAGGACGAAAAGTCGCAGCACAAGAACCGCGCCAAGGCAATGAAGGTGCTTCGCTCCCGGCTGTACGAGACGCAGCGCCTGGAACGCGAAGCCGAGCGGGCGGCAAACCGGAAAAACCAAGTCGGTTCCGGCGACCGGTCGGAACGCATCCGCACCTACAATTTCCCGCAGGGCCGCGTCACCGATCATCGGATCAACCTCACCCTCTACAAGATCGATCGGATTATGGAAGGCGACCTCGACGAACTGGTCGACGCGCTCGCCACCGAAGATCAGGCAGAGAAACTGGCCGCCATGTCATGAGCGAAGGGGCCGCAACATTGGCAAAGCCGGAAACGACAATCGGCGGAACGTTGGCGCGCGGCCGAGCCGTTCTCGTTGCAGCGGACATCGACAGCGCCGGGCTGGACGCCCGATTGTTGCTTGAGCGTGCCATCGGATGTACGACATCCGACATCGTCGGACACCCGGAAAAAATACTGCGTCCGGAGCAAGTCGCCCGTTTCGACGAGATGATCCGGCGCCGCGCCACTTGCGAGCCGGTCGCTCAAATCCTTGAGAGCCGGGAATTCTGGAGCCTTGCATTCCATGTCACCCGGGACACCTTGGCGCCGCGGCCCGATTCCGAAACCACGATCGAAGCCGTGCTGGACCGGTTTACAGACCGCGAGCCACCCCAAACGATTCTCGATTTGGGAACCGGCACCGGATGCCTGCTCCTCAGCATGCTGCACGAATTTCCATCCGCGCACGGTATTGGCGTCGATATAAGCCGCGCCGCCTTGGATGTTGCCCGGCGGAACGCCGCGGCCCTCGGCTTGGATAGCCGCGCTACATTTTTGTACAGCGATTGGTCGGAGGCGGTTTCGGACCGTTTCGATCTTATCCTGTGCAATCCGCCTTATGTGTCCGAGGCCGACTGGGCCGGTCTCGACCCCGAAGTGCGCGATTTCGAACCGCGTGAGGCCCTCGTCGGAGGAACGGATGGGTTGGACGTCTACCGCACCTTGATCCCCGCTCTTACCGGCTTGCTGACCCCGAACGGAATCGTGGCATTGGAGTTCGGGCAAGGGCAGGAAAGAGCGATTTCCTCGCTGCTGAAACAGCATGGCTTGGGAATATGCGAAACCCGAAAGGATTTGGCCGGAATTGATCGTTGCATTTTGGCAACAGTTGCCCGCATATAACATTAATTTGGATTCCGTAGTTGGAATATTCGCCGCACATGGTTAATTTTGCGGTGTGGGCGTTGGCACGCAGGAATTGCGATGCACCGCGGAAAGCGGGAAAACCCCTCCCCTGAAAAGCGTTTGCGAACCCGGGGCCGGCGGCTGGAACCGCCACCGAGGAGGATTGCGCAGGCCGGGGGACTTAACCGGCGAAACCAGTAGAATTGGATGTCATGAAACAGGGTTCCAATCCCCGTCGAGGCCGTAATCGCGGGACCGGCAAACGTCAACCGCGCAACAATAATTTCGATAGCAATGGCCCTGAGGGACGCGTTCGGGGGACCGCCCAGCAGGTCTATGAGAAATATTTGATGTTGGCACGGGACGCTTTGTCCTCGGGCGACCGGATCGCCTCCGAAAACTTCTTCCAACACGCCGAACATTATTTCCGCATTTTGAACGCCGACGCAGAGCGGAATAGCGACGCCCAGCGGAACCGCCGCTTCAATGGCGGACATGACAACCGCGCCGACGACAATCAACAAGATGAAGAAACGAACGAGGGCACGGACGTCGCCGCGCAGAGCAACGGCGGCGCGAACGAAGCCCCGCAGAGCGCCTCACAGGGCGAGGAGCAACAGGCCGAGAGCAGCGAAACGCCCGATCGTTCCCACGGCAACGGATCAAATGGCGGTCGGAGGCCGTCCCGGAGGAGCCGCGCCAATGGTGCTGGCCGCAACAACGGCGCCAACAACGGTAGTGGGGAGAAATCCGGCGAAGTGGTGGAAATTGCCGCCGACGGTGGGTCGGACGGCGAGAAAACCGCGGATAAAGCGGAAGCCGCAAGCAGCGATGCCGACGAAACACCGGATCAGATCGCGCTTTAAGGCCTTTTCAGCGAACGCTAGCTGATTTCGAGACTTTTGCCTGGGGCGATGGTACCGGGCGCAACGACACGCGCGTAAATTCCCATATCCATATGTCCGTAGGTTTTCTGCAGCGCCTTCGGAATGTTCAGATCCCGCGCGGCGGTGACCGGGTTCACGTTGGTTGCCGCGCATCGCTTGGTGCGGTGGATAGGCTCCAGCACAACACCGCCGATTTTGATCTGCCGGCCGATCCAATCGAACTCCGCCCATGGCGCCGCCCCCTCGACATAGAGGTTTCCCCGAAACCGTAGGGGATCGACCGGTTCACCCATGACCTCGGCAAGCGCCTCGACCGACGCCAAATTGATCAGCGATATGACCTTGGCATCATAATCGGAGAAGGTATGGCCCGGCGCCGCGACAAGTCGCGGCCGTTCGCTCTCGCCCAGTCCCAAGACGTCGGCAACGGCGTTTTCGATGCGGGCACGGCCATCCGCGTCATCCAGACAACCTTCCGCCAGAGCGCGGCCTTCCAATGAAAGGGACAAGGTCTTCGTCGCCGGATCGAAGCCCGCCTCGATCTCCGCCATGCGCTCGTCCCGCATCAACATGAGGAAGTTGGTCTTGGCAAGCCAGGTGGGATGGCCGGAATCAAATGCCGTATTTGAGCGGGCCAGGGCGTAGGCGCGATCGAATGGCATCTCGCGACCGACCTCCAAATCGACGCGATCCAGGGGTTGCGCCGTCATGCCCTTAACGGGGTAACGGTAGAGTTTTTTGATCATTACAGCCATTTTTGCGGAATCCCGGGGTGCAAAATGCCGTCTGTTCCCACTTGCAGCCGCCTGCGGGCACGACATATTTAAGGTAGCATCGTTACCCATCTAATGAGGGGTGGTTCGTTGCCTTATAATAGGGGCGAATTGCCTTGTCGAAGTAAAGGTGGATCCAAATGGATTTCGAAAAATACACCGAGCGTTCTCGGGGCTTCATCCAGTCCGCGCAGACTACGGCCAGCCGTCTTTCCCATCAGCAACTGACACCGGAGCACCTTTTGAAGGTGTTGTTGGAAGACAAGGAGGGGTTGGCATCCAACCTTATTACTGCAGCGGGCGGCAACCCGACCCAAGCCCACCAGCATGTTAGCGAAGAATTGAAACGCCTGCCCCAGGTGGAAGGCGCCGGTGCCGGTCAAGTCTATGTGTCGCAGGAACTGACCAAGGTCTTGGCCCAAGCCGAGGAACTGGCTGAGAAGGCCGGCGATTCCTTCGTCACCGCCGAACGGCTGTTGCTGGCACTCGCCATCTTGCCCGGCACGCCCTCTCATAAGGTGCTCGCCGACGCCGGTGTCACCCCTCAGAACCTGAACAAGGCAATCGAGGACGTGCGCCACGGTCGCAAGGCCGATTCCGCGACGGCCGAGGACAGCTACGACGCTCTCAAGAAGTACGGCCGCGATCTGACGGCGGAAGCGCGGTCCGGCAAGCTCGATCCGGTGATCGGCCGCGACGAGGAAATCCGCCGCACCATCCAAGTGCTGGCGCGCCGCACCAAAAACAATCCCGTCCTGATCGGTGAGCCCGGCGTTGGTAAAACCGCCATCGTCGAAGGACTCGCGCAGCGGATCGTCAACGGCGACGTCCCCGAGGCACTTATCGATAAACGCCTGATCGTGCTCGATCTTGGGGCGCTATTGGCAGGCGCCAAATTCCGCGGCGAGTTCGAGGAACGCCTCAAGGCCGTGCTCAACGAAGTTGTCGATTCCATGGGCGAGATCATCCTGTTCATCGACGAAATGCATACGTTGGTCGGTGCCGGCGCGGCGGAAGGCGCCATCGACGCGTCCAATCTGCTCAAACCGGCCTTGGCACGCGGCGAGTTGCACTGCGTCGGTGCCACAACCCTCAACGAATACCGCAAACATGTTGAAAAGGACGCGGCGCTCGCACGGCGGTTCCAGCCGGTGTTCATTTCCGAGCCGACCGTGGAAGACACCATTTCCATCCTGCGCGGCATCAAGGAAAAGTACGACCTGCATCATGGGGTCCGCATTACCGATGGCGCTCTGGTCTCGGCGGCTGTGCTCTCCAACCGGTACATTACCGACCGGTTTCTGCCTGATAAGGCCATCGACCTGGTCGACGAAGCCGCCAGCCGGCTGCGCATGGAGGTGGATTCCAAGCCCGAGGATATCGACGAGTTGGACCGCCGGATCATTCAGTTGAAGATCGAGCGCGAGGCCCTCAAGAAGGAAGAGGACAAGGCATCGAAGGACCGGCTGGAGAAGCTGAACGAAGAACTCGCCGACCTCGAAGCCAAATCGGCCGACATGACGGCCAAATGGACGACGGAGAAGGACGAAATCGCCGCCACCCATAAGGTGAAAGAAGAACTCGACCAGGCCCGCATCGATCTGGAGATTGCGCTCCGCGATGGGCAATACGAAAAAGCGGGCGAGCTCCAGTACGGCGAAATCCCCGAGCTAGAAAGAAAGCTCCAAGCCGCCGAGACCGCCGAGGAGCACAAGCTAGTTCAGGAGACGGTGACTGAGGAGCAAATCGCGGCTGTCGTCTCGCGATGGACCGGTATCCCCGTCGACAAGATGTTGCAGGGCGAGCGTGAGAAGCTCGTTCACATGGAAGATGTGCTGGCGGAACGGGTCATCGGTCAGAAAGAAGCCCTAGCCGCCGTCTCAAATGCCGTCCGGCGCGCCCGCGCCGGGCTGGGCGATCCTCAGCGGCCGTTGGGGTCGTTCCTGTTCATCGGTCCAACGGGTGTCGGCAAGACCGAGTTGACCAAGGCGCTCGCCGAATTTCTGTTCGATGACGAAACCGCCATGCAGCGGCTCGACATGTCCGAGTACATGGAGAAGCACGCGGTTGCCCGGCTCATCGGCGCACCGCCCGGCTATGTCGGCTACGAGGAAGGCGGCGCGCTGACCGAAGCGGTCCGCCGCCGGCCTTATCAGGTGATCCTGTTCGACGAGATCGAAAAAGCCCATCCGGACGTCTTCAATATCCTGCTGCAGGTGTTGGACGACGGTCGCTTGACCGACGGTCAAGGCCGGACGGTGGATTTCCGCAACACATTGATCATCCTGACCTCCAATCTCGGCGCGGAGATTCTTGCCGCACAGGAGGAGGGCCACGATTCGACGGAGGTACGCGATCAGGTGATGGAGATCGTCAGAGCCTCCTTCCGCCCCGAGTTCCTCAACCGGTTGGACGAGATCATCCTGTTCCACCGGTTGTTCCGCGAACACATGGGCGGCATCGTGGACATCCAGCTCGACCGTCTGCGGAAGCGCCTGGAAGATCGTAAGATTTCGCTCGATCTCGATGACGGCGCGCTGAAATGGCTGGCCGATGCCGGATACGATCAGGTCTATGGCGCGCGGCCCTTGAAGCGGGTGATCCAGCGCAACCTGGAAAACCCGTTAGCGGCCATGTTGCTCGAGGATAAGATTTCCGACGGCGACACGGTCCGCGTGACCGCGAGCGGGTCTGGCCTTTCCATCAATGGGGTAGAGGTCGCGGCGGAAGCGGCCTAACGGCCGCCTTTCTATCCGACTGTGTTTCCTTAGTTGCTTTCGGCAACCTGCGTGCTGTGCGGCAGTGCCGCGAGTTGCGCATCGATCTGCACACGCGCGGATTGGAACCGCTTCATTTCGGCACCGGCCAATGTTTCACTGGACGGCATCTTTACCCGCATGGGATTGACCTGCCGGCCGCGCCGCAAGATCTCGTAGTGAAGGTGCGCCCCGGTCGATCGGCCGGTCGAGCCGACATATCCGATGACATCGCCCTGCTTCACCCGGGCGCCTTTGCGCGCCTTCGCGGAGAACCCGTTGAGGTGGGCATAAGCGGTGGAGAATTCGGCATTGTGGCGGATGCGAACGTAGTTGCCGTAACCGCCGTTGCGGCCACGATAGACAATGGTGCCGTTACCGGCGGCATAGACGGGCGTCCCCTTGGGCGCGGCAAAATCGACCCCCCGGTGCATCTTGTTAAAGCCGAGGATGGGATGGCGGCGAACACCGTAGCCGGATGACAACCGGGCCCCGTTGATGGGCGTCCGCATCAAAGCCTTGCGCGCGCCTTTACCGTTTTCGTCATAATAATCGACGAAATTTCCGTCCTTGGATTGATACCGGTAAAGCATATGGGGCTCACCCTGAAGCACCAGATTGGCGTAAAGGATATCGCCATAGCGAACGGCTTTACCGTCCTCGGTCACATAGCGCTCGTACATGACCTCGAACCGATCCTCCGGCTGGATGGAGCGCTGGAAGTCGAGATCCCAGGAATAGATACGCACCAATTCCACCAGAACCGCCGGCGGAACGCCTGCCTTGGTGGCGGCCACATAGAGGCTCGATTTGATTACGCCGTCGGCGCGAACAAGGCCACGGTTGACCTCTTTCTTGGTCTTCTGCGCTTTGAAGCCGTCATCGACACGGCTCACCACGACCGCATGGAGCCGATCTGGGCGAATGGTCAGCGCCGCAAAGGATTGGGCGTCCGGATCGTCACGCGGATATTCGAAATCGACAACAACCTGGTGATCGAGACGCAAGCGGCGCGGATCGAAGTGATCGCGGAGGGCTTCAATGGCGTTGTGCGCATCGCGGCGGTCGACACCGGCCTTGGTCAGCAACTTCATGAGCGTGTCGCCACGGCCGATATGCAGCGTGCGGCTAACAGTGATGGGCCCCGTCTCCTCCTCCAGCTGCGGCGCTTCGACGATCGGCTCGGTCGCTTCCGGGAGGGACGCGGTTTCAATATCCGTGCCAGAGGTCAGTGCATCGGGAATCAACGCCGCGCCCGACGGCCGGAAATCGAGAACCAAAATGGGAAGAACCGACACAAGAATGAGCACGGCCGCCCACGGGACGCGTTTCATCAAGAGCAGAGTTTTTTCTTTCATGCCGCTTCGAGCCGTTATTTGATTCGCTTGCCGGTCTCTCCGCACCCCAAGCCATTTCCCCCAATGCCTTTCCCCAGCGCCAGTGCGGGCCATACTCGGCCTATCGGCTGCAAGGGTTTCCGGCTTTGTTCAACGGCACGTCGACAGCGGTATCCGGTCGCCGGATGTATACCACGCCTGAGGGGCTTGTTGAATCAATTATCTGTCGCCCACCGTTAACCTTCAATTTCCCAAATGGGGAAAAAACCTTGCCGTAACAAGGCTTTTTACAGTTTAGGCCGCTGTTTGAGCCGGACGGCCTAGTTCCCGGCCCTGTGACGCGCCGGCCGCAGGACCATCCGAGAATCTGGGCATTTTCCCGCCAAGCTTGCCCGGCACTCCGGACCAGTTCTTCCCCGTGGCCAGCAGGCAAGCAACGCCGTCGGGCCGGGTTATAATCAGGGTCCAGGTTCCCGCCGGCGAGGTAAACAGTTCGATCACCATGCCCGCCGCCGATTGGCCGCTGGACTGCCAAACCTCGCCATGCTCCCCGCCAAGAGCCTCGACGATCCAGGCGCGATCGCCGCATTTCTCGCCGACGGCTGCCCCAGTGCCGGACCCGGCCACGGACGCGGATACGTGGTTACGGCCCGCCTGATCCGCTGCCTGGGAGTCGCGGGTGGCAAATGTCGCTAAAAGGATGGGGACGAGAAAGGCACAGAGGGCACCCACCGCCAAAACGGAAATCCAAAACCCTTCACGGGGTTTATGAGCCATGGCGGTCCTCCCTGCCATAGATGCCTAGCCTTGGTGAAACCGGTTTCCCTTAACACGCGACCGATAGCGGCAACGGCGGGAATCCTGGCCTGTTAACCTTTTGTTAGGTGCAATCTTGCGGCAAATGGTTAATAAAAAGTTACCGAGAGAATGTCTGCCACGGTGAGAGAAGCAGCTATAATTATACGTTTTATAGTTAATCAATGTGACAACCGCTTTCAGCGCCCACAATCTGCCACCTTATTTGATTAACTAAAATCTGTATAATATATTCTATGCTATTGTTTTTAAACAAAATATTCTATCCACATGTGACTAAGAATATCGGGTATTTGTCCGCCCCATCATTTTGCGGGGGATTGCGCCGCCGCGCCGGGGCAGGGTATACAGCCGCACGAGGAGCAAAATCGAGCCGCTGCAGAAGTGTTCCGCTGATGAACAAGACGAAGAGCCCCACCGATCCCGACGACCGTCCGACGCTTACCGCGCCGGGGGGCGAGACGCGGCTGCTACTCCATTCCTGCTGCGCGCCCTGCGCCGGCGACGTGATGAACGAACTGGCGCGGTCCGAAATCGACTACGACGTGTTGTTCTACAATCCCAACATCCACCCCCGCCGCGAATACGAACTGCGTAAGGACGAGAATAAACGCCACGCCGAAAAGCTGGGCGTTTCGTTCGTCGATCTCGATTACGACACCGACAATTGGTTCGAGCGGGTAAAAGGGCTTGAATGGGAACCGGAGCGCGGCGCGCGGTGCACGGCCTGTTTCGATATGCGGTTCGAACGCAGCGCGCTTTATGCCGTCGAACACGGCTTCAAGGTCTTTACCAGCACGCTCGGCACCTCGCGCTGGAAGAACCTGGAGCAGATCAACGGCTGCGGCGAGCGTGCCGCCGTCCGCTATCCCGGGCTTTCCTACTGGACGCACAATTGGCGCAAGAAAGGTGGAGCGCAGCGCATGCTGGAAATCTCCAAAGAAGAGCAATTCTACCAGCAGGAATATTGCGGCTGCGTCTATTCGCTACGCGACACCAACGCCCACCGGGTTTCCCAGGGCCGCGAGCGCATCAAGATCGGCGAGAAATATTACGGCCGCGACTGACCGCGCCTTTTCACACCTTCCCACAAAAGCAAAATGGCGCCGGACTGATCTCTAGGCGGACGCCCCGTTAGTCGCGCTCAAGGCACATGGCGATGCCCATGCCGCCGCCGATACACAGCGTCGCGAGGCCTTTATGTGCGTCGCGGCGTTGCATTTCATACAACAGCGTCACCAGAATGCGGGTGCCCGACGCACCAATGGGATGGCCGAGAGCAATGGCCCCGCCATTGACATTCACCTTGTCGCCATCGAAGCCCAGCTCCTTGGAAACGGCACAGGCCTGCGCCGCGAAGGCTTCATTGGCCTCGATCAGATCGAGGTCTTCGACGGTCCATCCTGCTTTCTCGAGCGCCGCCTGGCTTGCCGGGATCGGCCCCGCGCCCATGATCGACGGATCCAGCCCGACGGTCGCCCAAGATACGATGCGCGCCAATGGCTTGATCCCGCGTTTCTGAGCTTCGGCCGCTGTCATCAGCACGGTCGCCGCCGCGCCGTCGTTAATTCCCGACGCATTGCCGGCCGTCACACTTCCTTCCTTGTCGAATGCAGGACGCAGTTTGGCGAGAGACTCGACCGTCGTCCCGTGCCGGGGATGCTCATCGGTGTCGATGACGATGTCGCCTTTGCGGTTTTTGACCGTCACCGCGATGATCTCGTCGGCAAACTTACCGGCTTTTTGGGCGGCTTCGGCACGTGCCTGGGAGTCGGCGGCGAAAGCATCCTGCTGTTCGCGGGTAATCTGCCATTGATTGGCCACGTTCTCCGCCGTGTTGCCCATGTGATAGCCGTTGAAGACGTCCCACAGGCCATCCTTGATCATGGTATCGACGAACTCGACGGGACCCATCTTCGTGCCGTCACGGAGCTTAGCGCAGTGCGGGGAATTGGACATGCTTTCATGACCACCGGCGACAACGATGTCGGCATCGCCGACCTTGATCGCCTGCGCACCCAACGCCACCGTTCGGAGGCCAGATCCGCACACCTGATTGATGCCGTAGGCCGTCCTCTCTTTCGGGACACCCGCCGCCATCGCCGCCTGACGCGCCGGGTTCATACCGACGCCAGCCGACAGAACCTGCCCCATCACCACCTCGGCCACATCGGCGGGATCGACGTCCGCCCGCTTCAGGGCCTCAGCAATGACAATGGCGCCCAATTCATGACTGGCCAGCGGCGAAAGGCCGCCGCCGAAACTGCCGATGGCGGTGCGGGCCGCACCGGCGATGACGATATCATTATCCTGTGCCACGTTTTCCTCCTCAAAGACGACGGCTCCGAGGCCATCGCCGTTCTTCCCTCTGATCTTCCTTTGGTGCCCCGCCCTTCGACGGGATCTTCATTGTTCGCGGCTCGATACGCCGCCCGACCAGATTAACTGGTTTTCTTAGCCTGTGACCAGGCGCGGCGCCATGAGGGTCGCCTCGCCGTCGAGAACGACCGCATCCCCAACCTTGCACACGGTCTTGAATTCAACGAACTGTTTTTCCGGGACACAGCGCGCCACGGTGACCTGAGTGTGAACTTCATCACCGATTTTCACCGGCGCTTTGAAGCGCAGAGACTGGTTGACATAAATCCAGCCGGGTCCGGGAAATTCATTGGCGAACGTTGCCGAGATGTAGCCGGCGGTCAGAATACCGTGGCTGATACGTTCACCGAAAATGGACGACTTGGCGTAAGCGTCATCCAGATGGATCGGATTCACGTCGCCCGAAACCTCTGAGAACTTCTCGATATCCGCAGCGGTCAGAACCCGTGAATACTCGCCGGTCATGCCGACCTCGATCTCTTCGAAAGCGTACGTACGTTTGATTGTTGTGTCATCCATGACGGGACTAGCCCCTTATTGTTGATCTACTGCGTGGGGTTACTTGTCTTCAGAAAGTTCATCCGTGTCTTTGGAAAGTTCGTCGAGTTGTTGCTGAAGCGTCGCCACTTGTTGCTCGAGGTCCTTGATCTGCGTTTGCGCCTCTTCGCTGGCAACTGCCCCGTTCCCATTGCCGTGGGCACCGTTGCCGGAGGCGGCGTTCGGCGTACCGAACATCGCCAGTGATTTCTGGAAAATTTCCATATTGCGGCGGTTGATCTCGTTGATCTGCTGCAGAGCGCCGGCACCGCCGAACATATCTTGCATCTGCTTCATGATCTGCTGCTGATTGTTGGAGAAATTCTCCATGCTCTGGTCGAGGTACGTCGACAGATACTGCCCGACCCCCTCGTTGTAAAAACTCAGAAGCTGACGGAGATAGTTGAGCGGCAGCAGATTGTTCCCCCGTCCCTCTTCCTCGGCCAATATCTGGGCCAGAATAGACGTGGTGATATCCGTGTCCGATTTGGCGTCGCGGACGACGAACTGCCGGCCCTCCTTAACCATCGTGTAGAGATCATCGAGGGTCACGAATTCGGCAACCGCCGTGTTGTACAGCCGGCGGTTGGCGTATTTCTTAATGATAATGGGGTCGTCCGGGTTGACCTGGCCTTTGGGCATGGGGCGGTCCTCTATTGGCTTTCCGAGAGCCGGACCCGGGGGACCCCAGGGGATTCAAGAGGATTCCTGGGCTTTTCCGAGGCTACCGGCCGGTTACAGACGAACCAGTCTGCCATACTTGACAAAATATATTGTACTGCAAAATATTTTGCAATGCAAAAAAGCCATTGACACGGGAAATCCTTGGACTATTATGTTTTTGCATCGCAAAAATTTCTGTCACGCAAAATTACCGTTGTGACTGTAGGAGCTGATCAAATGAGCACCACTAAAGCCAAGACCACGGTGGCCAAAGATACCGCTGAAGCGGCCGCCGAGACCATCGAAACGCTTGCCTCGGTGAGCCAGGAAACGCTGAAAACCGCCATGAACATGGGCGCAGAAGCGGCTGCCGAAGGCTACAAAAACGCCGCTGCCATGGGCAAAGAGCAAATGGACGTCACCAAAACGTCCTATGACAAGCTGATGACCTACGGCAAGGACAACCTCGAGGCTGTCTCGGCCGCGTCCTCGGCCGCCGTTGCCGGCGCCGAAGCCTACTACGAGCAGGTCATGTCCTTCTCCAAGGAATCGACTACCGAGGGCATGGACGTTCTCCAAAAGGTCTTCGCGGCCAAGACCCCGCAAGAGTTTATCGATCTGCAGATCGAAGCTGTGAATAAGTCCCTGAACCAGGCGATCGCCCAAACCACGAAGCTCAACAAAATTGCCACCGATACGGCGGTAAAGACGTTCGAGCCGGTAAAAAGCCGCGTAGACGGCACGGTTGAATCTTTCGTCAAACCTTTCCTGAACGCCTAATCAGACGTCATGGAACCTGAATTGAGCGTGGTGCCGGTATCGGTTCCACGCTCTTTTTGTTTCCATCCACACCGCCTGTCATAAAAATCACAAATGATTCGGATTTCCGCGAAGCGGGGCGGATGTTAGATTTTTGAGCGTGGAATTTATTCACGAAAAAGTTTGGGCGGACGAAACCGCCGAAACACAAAAGCTTGGGGAGAATGAGTAATGGGCAAAGTAGCCATTGTTACGGGCGGAACTCGCGGTATCGGGGGCGCCACCAGCAAAGCACTACGCGACGCCGGATATTCAGTCGCCGCGAATTACGGCGGAAACGATGAGCGTGCACGCCAGTTTACCGACGAAACTGGCATTCCCGCCTACAAATGGGACGTTTCGGACTATGATGCCTGCATCGCAGGCGTCGCCCAGGTCACCAATGATCTCGGTCCCGTCGAGGTGCTGGTCAACAATGCCGGGATTACCCGTGACGGGACCATGCACAAAATGACCCCCGAAAATTGGCAAGCGGTTATCGATACCAACTTGGGGTCATGCTTCAACATGAGCCGGGCAGTGATCGAAGGCATGCGCGAGCGTAAGTTCGGCCGCATCGTCAATATCGGCTCCATCAATGGACAAGCCGGTCAATATGGCCAAGTCAACTACGCCGCCGCCAAATCGGGCATTCACGGCTTCACCAAGGCCCTCGCCCAAGAAGGCGCCGCGATCGGGATCACCGTGAACGCGGTAGCACCGGGTTATATCGACACGGATATGGTTTCCGCCGTTCCCGAACGGGTCCTGGAGAAGATCGTCGAGAGGATTCCGGTTGGCCGCCTGGGCAAAGCCGAGGAAATCGCCCGCGCCATCCTCTTTCTGGTTGCCGACGACGCCGGATTTATTACGGGCTCCACCTTGTCCGTGAACGGCGGCCAGCACATGTATTAACCCAAAGGACAATTCCATGGCCAAACGCCCCAAAGATCAAAAAGGCGACAAAAAGCAAAAGGACAAACCGCAGGGCGGTTCGGCTGCGGATGCGGCCGGGCTTGCCAGCAGCTTTACCGAGGGTTTCGCCGAAAGTATGGGGCAAATGGCGGCCGCCTATCAGCAAGCCATGACCAATTGGGCGGATAGTTGGTCCAACTTCACCCCTACCAATGGAAACGGCAACGCCGGGGCCGCTCTACCCGAAGCGTTTGGCCAGCTCTTTGGGAAAACGCCCTTACCTGATCTCAATGCCGGCAAATTGATTGATCCGGGCACCTTGCTTGAAGCACAGATGGAGTTGTTGCGCGACTATCAGTCCCTTTGGCTGAATACGACTCAGCGGCTCCTCAACCAGAACGCTGAAGCAGAGCCTGTTGCCGAGCCCGAACCCGGTGACAACCGCTTCAAGGATCCCGCCTGGGAAGAAAACCCGGTATTCGACTACATCAAGCAGGCTTACCTGCTGAACACCAACTGGATGAAAAAGATCTGCAGCGGCATCGAAGGTGTCGATCCCGACACACTGCAGAAAGTCGACTTCTTCTGCCGTCAGATCGTTGATGCGTTAAGCCCAAGCAACTTTGCCCTGACCAACCCCGTGGTGCTGCGGGAAACCGCCGACACCAAAGGCCAGAATTTGGTCAAGGGAATGCAGAACTTTGCCGAGGATTTGAAACGCAGTAACGGCCAGTTGACCATCCGCCAAACCGACATGGATGCCTTCGAGGTCGGCGTGAATGTCGCCGTCACCCCAGGCGCGGTGGTCTTTCAAAACGAACTGTTCCAGTTGATCCAGTACGAGCCGACCACGGAGAAAGTCTTTAAGGAGCCTTTGCTGATCATCCCGCCGTGGATCAACAAATTCTATATCCTCGATTTACGGCCCGACAATTCGTTCATCAAGTGGGCCGTTGACGAAGGCTATACGGTGTTCGTCATGTCTTGGGTAAACCCCGACGAACGTCTCGCCGACAAGAGCTTCGACGATTATATCCGCGACGGGATTTTTACAGCCCTCGACGCGGTCGAGCAGGCCACCGGCGAAAAACAGGTTAGTGCCATCGGCTATTGTATCGGCGGCACTTTGCTCGCATCTGCATTGGCTTATATGGGTGCCCACGGTGATGACCGGATTACCGCAGCCACCTTTTTCGCGGCGCAGGTGGACTTTACCGAAGCGGGCGAATTGCTCCTATTTACCGATCCAAAGCAAGTCGACCTCTTGGAGCAACAAGTCCGCAAGAAGGGCTATCTCGATGGCGCCGCCATGGCGGCGACGTTCAACCTGCTCCGGGCAAACGACCTGATCTGGTACTTCATGATCAACAACTATTTGATGGGCAAGGAGCCGCCGATCTTCGACCTTTTGTTCTGGAATGCCGACTCCACGCGTTTTCCCGCACAGTTGCTGCTGGATTATCTGCGCAGCATGTATCAGGACAACAGATTATCCAAACCCAACTCCTTTTCGGTCTTGGGCGAGCCGGTTGATTTGGAGAACGTCAAGATTCCCGTCTATATCCAGGCGTCGAAGGAAGATCACATTGCCCCGGCAACGTCAGTGTTCAAAGCGACCCAACTGTATGGTGGGCCCAAACGCTTCATGCTGGCCGGCTCCGGGCACATTGCAGGCGTGATCAATCCGCCGTCGAAGAACAAGTACCAATATTGGACCAACGATAAGAACGAAACCCATGATGAGTTCGACGCTTGGTTCGAAGACGCGACCGAAACGCCAGGCTCGTGGTGGCCGGACTGGGATAACTGGCTTGGTCCGAAATCGGGTGACCAGGTTCCGGCCCGCAAGCCAGGGGATGGGAAGCTGAAAATCATCGAAGCGGCACCGGGCAGTTACGTCAAAGTCCGGTCCTAGACGCCGCATGGAGACCAAGAGAAGCCATAATCAGAGGATTGGGGCATGAAATTCACGATCGACATCGACTGCACCCCGGAAGAGGCGCGCGCCTTCTTCGGCTGGCCCAATGTTGAAGGGTTCCAGGCCGCGATGATGAAGATCGTCCAGGAGCGCATGACCGAATACCTGGAAAGCGCGGATGCGGAAACCCTGGCCAAAATGTGGCTCCCGACAGGGTTAGAGGCCTGGGAAAGCATGCAGAAATCCTTCATGTCCCAGTTCATGGCCGGCGCCAAAAAAGCCGAGACCAAATAGCACCAACCGGCAGGCCCGGTTTCTCCTCCCCCGTTAACACTTATTAACACCGCAGCAATACGACGTTTATTCGCGGCTAACAACGCATGCTTATATCTCTATCAGCGACAGAAATTATCGTGGATCAAGTTTCCTGCAGCCCGTGGACCACTGCTTCACTGAACAGATCTAGGTTTACTCGTATTCCCCCCCAATGAACTTTCAGCCAGAATTTCGGTCCCCCGAAATTCTGGTTTTTTTTATCTGAATTTGGGAGCGCCCCTTTTGGCAGAATCATGGCCGTGCGGGGTAACACGGGGTCATCGGGTGCGACAGGTGTCCTAGTCTTTGGACATCAGCGTCCGGAAGGCGGAAATCCGCTCGGCAACCTGGTCACGTTGATCCTGCCCGACAGGGCCCCCGCCAGCGGTCAAATGAACGCAGAATTCCTCTAGATCTGCCGCGGCATCTCCCAATTCGGGGAACCCGAAGGTTGCCGCGCTGCCTGCGAGCTTATGCGCGTTCTGCTGGATTTCGGTTAGTATCGAGCCATCATCATCTACCGACCCGCTGGTCATCGACACGGACAGCCGCTCAAATTCTTGGAGTTTTTCTTCAAGCCTCTTGGCATATTGAAGCTTGAGGTCGGCAAGTTTCTCTTCGAACTTTCGTTCGATATCACCCACTTTTCTCGTCCCAGATTTCCCGTAATTGATCCGGGAGCGTCATCGGATCAAAGGGCTTTGCGATCACACCCGCCGCGCCCATGTCCCGAAACCGTTCGAGCTCGGACGGCATCGCCTTCGCCGTAACGAAAATAACGGGCACCTCACCTAAATCCGGTAACTCGCGGAGAGCGCGAAAGGTCGCAGGACCGTCGAGACCAGGCATCATGACATCCAGCAGAATCAGATCGGGATCGAATTCCTTCACCCGTTCGAGCGCCTCGGCACCGGAAGCACAGGACTCGACGGTAAACCCACCCACCGTTTCAAGAGCCAGTCGGGCAACTTGCCGGATATCCGCTTCATCATCGATATGAAGAATTTTTTGCAGGTTATTCTCGGACAATTCCTTCTACCTTTCTTTGCGTTAGCTGCTTCCCCCCTCCCTTTAAGAGATCACAGCTTGAATCGCGGATAACAATTGATCGTTGGACGTGCGTGACTTAACCAACGATGCCGATACTTTTTCGGCGGTTTCGCGGGACATCTCCCGGGCAGAAAATATGATTGCCGGGATATGCCCATTTTCGCCGTCCCGCAAGAGGGGCAGCAAATCTTCTCCACTTCCATCAGGTAATATGAGGTCCAGGATCACCAAATCAAACCCGCCCTCTTTCAGCATTTTTTTGGCCTCGGCATAAGTGCCGGCCGAAATCACCACCGCTGATTTGCTAATCAACGTTCCCACAATGCTTCGAATACTGGGATCGTCCTCTACGTGAAGAACGCGAGGCTTACCCTCGCCGGATTGTGTTGCTTTATCCAATGCCCTCTTCAACTGAGCGCTATCGATCGGCTTGCCCAGCCAATCGATAACGTCGATGACATCACCATTGAGTTTCTTGCGCCCCTGTTCCGCTTTGGCCGAAACCACGACAATGGGCAGGTCCTGCGTACGCATATCGGCTCTCAATTCGTGGATGAGCGAAATACCATCTTCGTCAGGAAGAATCAGATCCAACGTCATGGCCGCATAATCTTTTGACGCCAAAAGACGCCGCGCTTCCGCGCAGGACTGCGCAACGTCAGACTCGTAGCCTCCTTGTTTCAGGATCATCGTCAGAAGCATCGAGATGTCTGCGTCATCTTCACAGATTAAAATGCGTCTTGCCCGACCGCCGTTTCGAGGGGTAGCGGGGCCAACGGCATTATCCTCGGCTATTTCCAATGCTTCGGCAGAAACATCCAACACCGGAAGCCAGAAGAAAAATTCAGTGCCACGGCCGGTTTGCGATTCGAAGCCGATGCCGCCTCCGTGGTGTTCCACGATCGCCTTGGTAATGCTCAATCCCAAGCCGGTACCACCTTTTTGCCGTGAATCGGAAGCATCCGCCTGAGCAAACTTCCCGAATATGCGTTCCTTGAACTCGTCGCCGATACCAGGCCCATTGTCGACAACCCGAACCGTCACCTTGCCATCATTAACGCTTGCACCGATGCGCACAATACCACCTTCGGGTGAAAATTTCGCGGCATTTGACAGTAGGTTAGCCAAAACCTGCATCAATCTATCGTGGTCACCGTTGACGACCACATTCGGCAAATCGCCTTCGATCTTGATCGTCACGTCATACTGATCCGCATAGGAGGCATTCAGATCCACCGCCTCACGAATAATGGACGCCACACTTTGGTTCTCGAAAACGAACTCCATTTTGCCGGATTCGATTTTTTCTATATCGAGGATGTCGTTGATCAAACGGACGAGCCGGTCCGAATTGTTGTACGCCACCTCGATCATCCGGCTGACGTCTTCGGGCAGATCGCTACCCAGGGCACCGCCCCGGATCAATCCCAACGACCCCTGGATCGACGTCAAAGGTGTGCGTAATTCATGACTAACCGTAGATACGAACTCGTTCTTGATCTGATCTATCATGAAACGCTCGGCAACCCGGCCCAACTGACCGCCAATTTGCATCCACGCCTGCATGAGGTCATTGCTTGGCGCTTCCGCGGTCCGATTGAAAAACTCGAGAACGCCGATGGCGCGATCCTTGACCATGATAGGGAGACCGAATCCGGCAGAAAGGCCTAGATCGTTACTGAGTTCGGCTCGCAGGAAATTTGCATCGGCTTCCTCGATGGTAAACCAACGCGGCCGACCGGTGGCGACAATTGTTCCAGGCAATCCCTGACCGACGAGAAAAACCGTGTCCTCGGTAATCTGTTTCAAGATATCGAAACGTTTCGTATCGGAGATGTGCCAAATACCCGAGGAAACCAGGATGTCGGGGTTCTCAGGATCGCGCAGATAGGCGTGCCCGATGGGCCATCCCGTAAACGCGCAAATGCTATTGATCGCAAACTGGATCACGTCATCCAGCTTGGTCGCCTGGTTAGCGGTATCTGCGATCGAATGAAGCAGGGTCAGCAACTCCGTTTTTTGAACGAGAGCGGCTTCGGTTGTCTTCCGGTCCGTAATATCGCGAATGATACCGGTATATATCTTGTGGCCCCCGAAATCGGTTTCGCTGACCGTCAGATCCAAGGGGAAGGTGGTGCCATCCTTTCGTTGGCCGATAACCTCACGGCCCTTTCCAATGATGCCCGCTTTACCGGTATCCTTGTAATTCTGCAGATAGGAATCGTGACGCCGGCGTTCCTCTTCCGGCATCAGCACTTTGACGTTGCGTCCGGTGACCTCTTCGCTGGCGTAACCAAAAATTCTTTCAGCCGCCGGGTTGAAACTTTCGATCAATCCGTATTCGTCAATGGTTATCATGCCGTCAGGGATATCATCGGCAATCGCTTGGAACCGCTTTTCCGAGGCATGAAGGGCGCCCGTCCGCTCCGCCACGAGGGATTCGGCGAATTCACGGCGCTGCAAGGCGATATTGATAAAACGTGCCAGCAAAGCCGCCACCGCCAACACGGCGATAACCGCCGCCCAGGGCTCCCAGAACACCCCGGGGAGAAAGTTCGGCGCCACCGGCCGCGCAACAGCCACCCATTGACGCCCTCCGACAAATAGGTTGCGCGCGAGATGCATTCCTTGCCGCGCTTCCGACAAGGTCAGAACCGGAGCTGCGTCCGGCCGCTGAATGGATTCTTCGACGTGGAGCAAAACGCCGTCAACGTCATCGGACAGATCATAAACATAGTAATCGATACCGGCTCCGATCGGCGCCGATACGCTCACCCGCTCCTGCACAGCGATCTCAACCGTATCGCTGATACGCATTTTTCCGATGACAAACCCCTGAAGATATTCGAGTCGGAGATCCTCGCCATCCAACGGCTTACCCCGCAGATAGACCGGTGCGATGATGTCGGCGGCAAATTGATTGTCATCCTCCCCGGTCAACCGGCTTGCCGCGGCAACCCATATTTCACCGCTCCGAGCTGCAATCTGCAGATCGAGTAAGGAGTGAAATTCACTGGCGAGATCAAGGCCGAGCACGTCCTCGTTGCCCAAAATAGGCTCTACGAAAAGTATCGGGAAAGAACGCTCGCGGATTGCCGCTTGCCTTGTCTCTCCATTTTCGGACCGCTCGAAAATCCTGAAGTCGGGGAAGCCGTCCTCATGCGCGCGTTGAACGACAGCGGCTCGATCGGCCGCCTGCACCCGAGGAACCCAACTGAACGATCTAAACCCGAGTTGGCGGAATAGGATCGGTGAGGTGAATATGCCGAACTCGTTTCGGTTGACCTCGGAAGAGCCGTTGAAAAAACCGACGACTGACCGAACCATTTCCATATTCAGTTCGATGCTTTGTTCAATCGCAGAGAGGCGATCAACAGCCACTTGATCGAAAAAAAACTGTGCCCGATCACGGACACTTCGATCCATTACGGTAAACGCAAGAAACGCGAGAATGGCACCGACAACCAGAATCGCGAGAACCGGCACATGCCGGCGTTTGAATACGCCAGCTGTCTCGTGTACCTCTCCCGGATGATAGGATATGTGGGGCGTCGTCATATCTGCCGCTAACCACCTGCCTGCCCGTCAATTTTTCGCAGGACCACCCAAATCAGTCCTTTTTCCACCTTATAGGTGTAATATTTAGTCATCGTGCCAGCGATATGTAACTATCGGACATCCGATATCTACGAAAACGCCATGAACAGTCGACCTCAATCATCTAGCCCCAAGATTTTACTACCTTTGGTAGGATCGCCACAAAAAATTACCACGAATCGGTCAAATTGCCGGAAACAACTTTTCCTGAGCGTAATATCGGTTTTATCGCCCAGTCGCTTTGGCTTTAGCTCTTTCGTTATTACCTATTAAGTATCAAATATGAAGCGAGCCATTGATGAAGCCTCATCTACTAATCGTTGAAGACGACGAATTCGTTCAATCCCTCCTGGCTGCCTACATGGAAAAAGAGGGATTCAGGGTATCCGTCGCTGCGTCAGGGAACGAAATGCTGGGTTTGATCAACGGCGAATCCATTGATCTTGTACTCCTCGACCTAACGCTGCCCGACGAAGACGGTTTGACGTTGGCCCGGCAGGTGCGGGCACGCTCTAAAACGCCGATCATCGTGTTAACGGCGCGCAAAGGACGTGACGATCGAATTACCGCTCTCGGTGTCGGCGCAGACGACTATCTCAACAAACCCGTCGATCCGGAGGAACTCGTCCTACGTATCCGAAACCTGCTTGGCCGCTCCGACACGGAAGCAAGCAACGGGACCAACGCCAACCAGAAAGTATCCTTTGCCGACTTTCAACTCGATTTGGGAGGACATGTTTTGCGCCGCACGACTGGCGAAACCATTCCTCTTACCAGCGCCGAATTCAATTTGTTATCGGCATTGGTCAATGCGCCAAACCGCGTTTTAACACGCGCTTTCCTATTGGACGCCATTAGTCATGACGATGATGGCCCGTCGGAACGCGTAATCGACGTTTTGATTAGCCGTCTCCGAAAGAAAATCGAGAAGGATCCGCGCGAACCCATGATAATTCTCACCGTGGTGGGAAGCGGCTATAAGCTCGGCGTCGAAACCAGCTAGCGCCCGTCAGGCGGACAACGGAATCCAAATTCCCACAATTTTTTTAGCGATTCTCCCGCTCATCGGAAAATCCGCTTTCGAAAACGAAATAACATCTGGTGACACCATCGGTCGCGTGACATTGTTCGGTTGGCCAACATATCCGTTGGCTCAAAATACGAATAATAACGGGGAGACGGGCCGCAGCTGTACCCATCATTATCGATGGCCTCAGCTATAAGAAGTCCGAAACTGTCGTGGGGGCCGGCGTCCCGCTGACCCGGTGCCGGCCCTACCTATACACCGCTCGGCCGCGGGAAACGGCGTTTGGGAAACAGCTACATCTACGCCGCCATTCGCTGGCGTGCGTCTTCCTTGATCATGTCCGACAGTTTCTCGCCGATCATAATCGACGGCGCGTTGGTATTGCCGCCAACGATGGTCGGCATGATCGAGGCGTCTGCGACCCGCAATCCTTCGATGCCGCGCACGCGCAATCGGGCATCCACCACCGCCATGGCGTCGTTGCCCATCTTGCAGGTGCCGGCGGGATGGAAAATCGTACCGCCGACGCTGCGGATATATTCCTTCAACTCTTCATCGGACGCGTCGCCCGGTGCGGTTTCTCGCGGCTGATATTTCTTGAAGGCATCGGCATTGATAATCCGCCGGCATTCTTTAAGCCCCTTGACCAGCACGTTCATATCCTCGGGTTCGGAATAGAACTTTGGATCGATGACCGGCGGCTCGAACGGGTCCGCCGAGGCGAGGGTCACCGTGCCGCGGCTTTTGGGCCTCAGCAACACGGCAAAGCAGGAATAGCCGTGTCCGACCTCGACCATCCGCGGCGGCGGCGCCCGATGGCCGGGAACGAAGACGAGCTGGATGTCGGGACGGTCGAGCCCCGGCTCGGTCCGCATGAAGCCCCCCGATTCGATAAGTTGAGCGGCAAAGAACCCCTTACGGGCGACGATATATTTCAACACATCGAAGGCAAGTGACGGCGCCTTGAGCCAGGACCAGCCCCAGGGCACCCGCGACTTTGTCCGCGCCAAAGCGCCGATGGCCACATGGTCCTGCAAATTTTTGCCTACGCCCGGCAGGTTGTGCACGACCTGAATGCCGTGCGGCATCAGGTCGGCCGGATCGCCGATGCCCGACAGCATGAGAATCTTGGGCGACATGATTGCGCCCGCCGAAACGACCACTTCCTTGTCGGCACGCAGAATACGCCCGCCGGGCAGTTCGACCCCCGTCGCGCGGCCATTCTCGATGACGACGCGGGTCACCTGCGCGTCGGTCATGACGGTGAAATTGGGCCGGTTCATCGCGGGGCGGACATAGGCCATGGACGTCGACCACCGGCGGCCATTCTTTTGCGTCACTTGGTGGATACCGACACCGTCCTGGGTCTCGCCATTGAAATCCGTGTTGTGGCGATGCTGAAGCGATTGGGCGGCGGCAACAAAATCCTTCTCCAGCGGGCTGCGAATATTCGGGAAGGTAACGTTCAGCGGCCCGCCCGTTCCGTGATAGTCGCTATCGCCATACTGCTCATTGTTTTCCGCCTTGATGAAATAGGGTTTCACCTCGGTATAGGACCACCCAGGATTCCCCAACGACGCCCATTCGTCGTAGTCGCCGTGGTTGCCGCGCATATAGACCATGGCGTTTATGGAACTGGTGCCGCCGAGTGTTTTGCCGCGCGGCGTATAAATGGGCCGGCCGTTCATATGCTCCTGCGGCGCTGAATTGAAGCGCCAATTGACCTTGGGATGATAGGGCAGTTTCATGACGCCGGTGGGGACGTGAATATAAGGGCTCTTGTCCGGCGGCCCCGCCTCCAACAAACAAACCGTGACCGAGGGGTCCTCGCTCAACCGGTTGGCCACCACGGCACCGGCCGACCCCGCTCCCACCACGATATAATCGAACCGTTGCGCCTCGCTCATTGTCTCTCTCCCTGCCGGCCGTTACGCGGCCCTAGTTTTTCATCACCTCGGCTAAGCGTAGCGCCCAAGACCGTACCGATCCAAGCGCAAAGCATTTCTTGGGGTTTCCCAGACCGCCCAAACTATGGGCGCCTGCCCAAAAGCAGGTTTCCAAACTAGTTAACCTAACCAAATTTTATTCATTTTCTGAGACATTTGCGAAGTCTCCCAGAAATACCAAGACAAACGGAAATACAACGGATCATCGCCAAACTTTCGGAGGCTGATACCTGATGGAAAAAGGGCTCCGGCGCGATAGTGCAAACTTCCGGCATTTAATCTTCGATGCACGGTCGGCAAACGTTCCCGACGCAATCGCGGCATTGAAAACGCACAAATGCATCCAACTTAAGAATGCCATCGACCCAGCGTTCCTGCGTCAGGAACGGCGGCGCATTTTCGCGCAGGCCCGAACGAACGGAAGCCTTCAGCCACCCCGATGTCTATACTATCCGATCAATGATTCGAATACGCCGATCTCCTATCCCCTGATCAACCTGCTCCGCAGTAAACCGCTTTTTC
The DNA here is from genome assembly GCA_913055735.1 of uncultured Rhodospirillales bacterium. Classification (GTDB taxonomy): domain Bacteria; phylum Pseudomonadota; class Alphaproteobacteria; order Rhodospirillales; family UBA2165; genus CAJXKD01. The sequence goes on along the minus strand of CAJXKD010000001.1, from coordinate 1,811,578 downwards.
CTATCGTTGCCGGTGCGTTGGATACACAGGAACTGTCGCTTCCCGCACTTTACTGTTCCGCCCTGCGACACGTTTCCAATGTGTCTCCCGATGAGAACGGGCATTTCCTTGCCGAACCTATGGCGGAGCCTTTCCATCAGGACAGTCGGTGTTGCCCTCTTGACACCTATGGTCCCATGATGATCGTGTGGTTGCTCCTATCCCCCGATCTGGCCGGTGCGGATGTCGCGCCTTCTCTAACTTTTTTGCCGGGCTCCCGTGACGAGCTCCTGCCAACCGAACCGAACTCGATTTACCCATACAAAAACAATTTGGAGCTCTCGAACCAAGCACTCGAGGGCGCATTGCTATGGACGCCCGATGTCGAACTCGGTGATGCCCTTGTCTTTACCGGCATGTGCCCACACAAGACGCATATGTCGGCGGCGATGGACAGGGCACGGCTATCGTGCGAGCTCAAATTTTTTCCGAATTCCTCGGTTATTCGAGATCGCTATTACCCGATCAACCACTTAAACAGCGAACATTTTATTATCACCGAGCGATTCTCGGTTGGCCCCACCGGCATTCTCGGAATTGGTAGCGACGCCGATCGGCGAACGGCGATGAAATCTGGCGGACTCGAGGAAATTCATTCCCTAAACCTTGATTTCAGCTACAGCCGGGTACCCGACAGCCAAACATTTCCGGTTGCCGGAGCCACCCTTGCGCGCAACCAAAGTAAAGCCTTGATCGCTCTGGTCGGCAACGAGCAATCAATGTGCAAACGCATGTTTGACACAATCGGATCGGAAAAAGTTGGCCGCGAAGTCGTCTTGGACCCCTGGTCAGCTGTCAACAACGGCGTTTCACTTTCAGACAAAATCGTTTTTGGCGGGCATGTCTTTGGCATTCACGATTTCCTGGACTGCGACGCGGTCTATGTCACATCCGTCGCAAATCCGCTAAAGCGGATGTTTGAGGAGTTGTGCTTAGGGATCGATACACCTACCGAAAAGGCGATGTTGGAACGGATGGAAGAAATCGAGATACCCAACATGCTTACCGATAGCTTTGCCTTCTATGCTCATCAGAAAAGAGATTTTATCACCGACCAGCCGAATCACGAGATCGACAAGAACGAGCCGATTACAACGCGCTTGGAGCGTGCAATCGACAATATTAAACAGCACTTTGACTTCGTCGGCTTGAATGACCAGTTCGCCCTTTCGGTTTTCTTGATGGCCGCCCACTTCGGCTCAGATGAGGTTCAGTTGCCTTTGCTTCCGGTCATGGCCGAAAACGAGTTCGACGATAGGATCATCCCGAAGCGGATTCGCATGAAGCTCAAAATGGCCCTGGCGCCGGACCTTGAGGTATACGAGGTATGCCGGAGTCGGTTCGACGGGCTAGCAGCCGCCTACGATTTCGGCGAACCGCTGGCAGCATACAAAGCTGACCTTAACCGCATGAACGAACTGCGGACACAGATGGTCGCCGCAGTCGAGGCGCAAAGACACAATCGCGATTTCCTCCATTTTCTCCAAGAACTCAATGATCTCAAAGCCGGAAACGCCGATACGAGCGAAAGTGATCTCGTGATCGAATGGCTTCTGTCGACTTGGTTGGACAACAAATCCGCCAACAATTGGTTCGCCATGGCGTTGGAACGGGCGGACAACCTCGAACGGCTGGTGAACGCACAAAATGTGAAGATCGCGCGTATGGAAAAGACAAACGCGGAGTTACTTCGCCAAAGTTTGACGCGATCGGGTCTTTCGTCTCTGTCCGGCAACCCCAATCACTCCCCCTCACAGCAAGACACTTTCATTGGTCCTGGCAAACCTGCTTGAAACGAAAGCTGAAATGACCGATCACGGTTACAGCAAACCAAAACAGGGAGAAACCGCATGCTGACGACCACTATATCGGGCAGCCTGCCCAAGCCGTCCTGGCTTGCCGAACCGGAGAAATTGTGGCCTGCCTGGCAGCTGTCGGGCGAACAGTTGGAAGAAGGTAAGCGCGACGCTGCTTATATATGGATCAAGGAGCAAGAGGCCGCCGGCATCGACATCGTCAGCGAAGGCGAACAGTTCCGCGTCCATTTCGTTCACGGCTTCCTCGAACATATCCAAGGTATCGATTGGCAGAAGAAAACCAAGATGGGCATCCGCGACAACCGCTACGTCGTCGATGTGCCGACAGTTACCGCGCCGATCAAACGGCCGGGCTCCATCCATAGCGCGGAGGCTGCCTTCGCACGCGGCGTTACCGACCGCCAGCTCAAATTCACCCTGCCTGGCCCGATGACCATCTGCGACACCATCGCCGACGGCCATTACGGCAGCCGCGCCGACATGGCAATGGCCTTTGCCGAGGTTCTCAACGAGGAAATCCGTGAGCTGGAAGCCGCGGGCGTCGACGTGATCCAGTTCGACGAACCCGCCTTCAACGTGTTCATGAACGACGTCAAGAATTGGGGCATCGAGGCGTTGCATCGGGCGATCGATGGCGTCAATTGCAAGATCGCCGTTCATATCTGTTACGGCTACGGCATCCAAGCGAACATCGATTGGAAAACGAGCCTCGGCAACGAATGGCGTCAGTACGAGGAGATCTTTCCGGCCCTCAACGACAGCCGCATCGATCAGGTCTCGCTAGAATGCGCCAATTCCAAGGTTCCCTTGTCGCTCCTCGGCCTTCTCAAGGACAAGGACGTGCTGGTCGGCGTCATCGATGTCGCCAAGCAAACGGCAGAACCCCCGGAAGAAGTCGCGGGCCACATCCGCGCTGCGATGGAGTTCGTCGATCCGGAGCGGCTCCAGCCCTGCACCAATTGCGGCCTCGCGCCGCTGCCGCGGGACGTGGCGTCCGCCAAGCTGCGCGCCCTCGGCGCGGGGACCGATATCGTCCGCCGGGAGCTGGGGTCAGTCTAACCGACCCCATCAACCGCCGGGCAAGGGCGGCCGACCCGAACCAAAAGATATTTATTAACGCTTTTGGACGATGGTTTGCGTTCCCATAAACATTGGGCCACTGGAGATGATGAAGCAAAAACTTCTCAAACTGGCTTGCGACATGAATACCGGCGGCGGTTGCCGCTGGGCTGAGCAAGTCCTCCAACTCCTGCTCAAGGAGGATGAAGGCAATATCGAACTACGCCGCCAGCTCGCGAGGACATACGCCTTGATGGGCCGTCAGGATCTCGCGATTACACAAGCCCAAATCTGTGCCGATCTCGCCCGAATGAAGAATATCGAATTTCCGCCCGCCCATACGCTAGTAGAAACGCACATGACCGAGGCGAAAGCACGCAATGGCGAAGGTAAAATAGCCGAAGAAGTCATACTTTCCCGTACCTTTACGAAGTCATTGGGAAAAATCGTTCAACAATCGCTTGCTGAGCTGACAACACCCCCGGTTTTCATGCAAGACCCCCGATACGAGGACTTCGAAAAAAGGCGGCGCCAATTGAGCCAATCATATGATCGGAAAATGCTTCTCGAAGCGCGGGTCTTCAACAGTTGGGAAGCTCATATTGAGCACGCATTCGCCGCCGTCGAATTCGACGGGCTATATACGGAATTGGGTGTCTACAAGGGTGGTATGATTAATTTCATGGCGGCGCGGCTACCCGAGATCACGTTCCACGGTTTTGACTCTTTCGAGGGGCTGCCCGAGACCTGGAATAAGTATCCAGTCGGGCATTTGAGTCTCAACGGCGAAATGCCCGAAGTCCTGCCCAATGTTCAGCTCTACAAAGGTTGGTTTGCCGATACGCTGCCCGCTTTTGTCGCCAACCATGACGAACCGGCCGCATTTATCCATATTGATTGTGATATTTATTCAGCGACTCAAACAATTTTGTCGGAATTTCACGATCTGATCGTGCCAGGAACCGTCATTGTGTTCGACGAATACTATTACGATGAAGTCCGGGCCTTTTATGAATATATCGAACGTGAGAAGCGAGAGTTCACCTATCTTTCGTACCGCATCGTCAACGCGGATGTTTACCCGAAAGATATGAACGTGGATTCCGTCGCCGTGAAGATCACAAGATAGATCATCCCCTATATCTAATCCGCGATGCCGAGCATACCGCCGCCATCAACAAAGATGTGCGCGCCGGTGATATAGCTCGACGCCGGTGACGCGAGGAACAGAGCAAGCCCCTGCACGTCGGCGGGCGTGCCCATGCGGTGCATGGGGATCAGTTTGGCAAACGGCGCCTGGACCTCGGGGTCCTGCAGCCGCCCGCCGGAAATATTGGTGATGAACGGCCCCGGCGCGATGGCATTGACGTTGATCCCCTCGCGCGCCAGCTCGAACGCCGCCTGGCGGACCAACTGCCCGACCGCCCCCTTGGACACCACGTAAGGCGTTCCCACATGCGGCTCCGTCCGGAAGGCGGAGACCGACGAGGTGACGATGATGCGCCCCGCTTTCTGCTCGCGCATGATCCGCGACGCCTGCTGAATGGTCAGGAACGCCCCCACCACATTGACGGACAGAACGCCCTCCAATTGATCGACCGGCAGATCCTCGAACAGGCGCTCGGTGTTGCGGGTGTTGTCGGTTTTCAGGAATCCGGGCCCGCCGCCGATCCCGGCATTGACGAACGCCACGTCGACGCGGCCCGCCTCGGCTTTCACCGCATCGAAGGCGGCGGCCAGACCGTCGGCGTCGGTGACGTCGACCAGCGCACCGCGTACGTCGTAGCCGTCGCCGCGCAACCGTTCGACCTCGGCATGCACCGTTTCGTCGTTGCGATCGAACAGAAACACCTTGGCGCCGTTTTCCGCCATGGCCTCGGCGATGCCGAGACCGATGCCGCTCGCCCCGCCCGTGATGATGGTCACCAGACCGGTGACGTCGAACAACTCCCCGATTTTCATTCCTGAACTCTTTTGCTGTATACGGCCTCAACCGGGCCGGTGGATGAAATGGTGACCCCGGCAGGATTCGAACCTGCGACCTACGGATTAGGAATCCGTCGCTCTATCCGACTGAGCTACGGGGTCCCTGGTGCCCTCCCAGATTTGTTTAGGTTTGCTTCCCAAATTTGGTCTAGGGGGCGTTATAGCAACCGTATCGCGGCAATGAAATGACGCTCATCCATGTCCGGACAAACGCCCCTTCTATTTGAGAATGATTCGCAAATAATGATTGATCCGTCCCGTCGGGCCCGCTATCTAAACGGTCCCCAAAGAGCAGAAGAGACCGGAGAGAACGCCCCCATGACAAGCCAGAATTGGGACCCGATTGAGTTTCTGATGAACCGCCGCTCGCTGGTGGTGCGCGACATGACCGAGCCGGGCCCGTCAGACGCCGAACTGGACCAGATCATCAATGCCGGGTTGCGGGTGCCGGATCATGGCCGCTGCGCCCCGTGGCGCATTCAGATCGTGCGCAAGGAGGCCCAGGGACGCCTCGGCGAGGTCTTCGCCCAGGCCTATCTGAAGGAGCATCCGGACGCCACCGACGAAGAACTCGAAGTGGAACGGGACCGGCCGCAGCGCGCGCCCGTCCTGTTGGTGGTGACCGCGTACCCCAACATGGAACGCATCGCCAAGGTGCCGGTGATGGAGCAGAAGCTGTCCGGCGGCGCCCTGTGCCAGAACATCCTCAATGGCGCGCACGCCCTCGGATACGCCGCGCAATGGCTGACCGAATGGCCGGTCTACAATTCCGACATCAAGCGCGCCCTCGGCCATGCCGCCGACACGGAAATCATTGCGCTGATCTATATCGGTAGCGCACCCGAGAAACCGGGCGAACGGGCCCGGGCCGAATACGCGCAAGTGGTCACCGAATGGAAAAGCCCCGAGGACAATCCGGTAGCGGCGGGCATTCCGCCCAGAAAATAAACGGGAAAGTAAGGGAGCCTAGTCGAGGAGGCTGCCGATATTGGAAAGCGGCAGCGAATAATAGACGCTCACCGTTTCCGTGCCGGGATTGGTGTCGCCGAGCCCGGCATTGGAATAGTGCGAGATGGCCAGCCCGAGACGTGAGCGGTCATCGAACCGGTAAGCGAATTCGAGCTGGGAGCGGAACTCCACCTCGTGTCCGAGATCCAGATCGTCGTTACCGCCGAAATAATAATGCGGCGCAAAGCTCGGTGTGAGGACGAAGCGGCGGCCGAAAAAAATATCCAACAGCACGCCGGCACCGATGAAGCCATGGCCCGACGATGACCCCGCAGCGGCGACGAACGGCCGAATATGCCACAGCTCGATATCCGAGCGGTATTCGATCCGGAACTCGGCGCCTTCGTCTTTTTGACGGTTGAAATCGAAATACCCGACGCCGATCGACAGGAAATCCGGATCGGCGGCCTGCGCCGGCGGACCGGACAGCAGCAGCGGTATCGCGGTAAAAATCGCCCCAAGGGCGCCCCAGAGCCTCACGATTCTTTTCCCCCTGTGAAGAACCGGGGATCAGTTTAGATCATGAACCTTCAAGAGAGAAGCGTTTGGAAACGCCCGATTAGATACGCGTCTTGAAACGTTCGGTAGCCGCGACGAGTGCGGAGCGGATCGAGGGTTCCATCGCCGAATGGCCGGCATCGGGAACGATGATGTATTCCGCTTCAGGCCAGGCGTTTGTGAAGGCATCGGCCGTCCCGATCGGGCACACCATGTCATACCGTCCTTGCACGATCACCGCCGGAATATGTTTGATCCGGTGAAGCTCGTCGAAGAAATGGTTCTCCGGCAGAAACAGATCGTGCATGAAGTAGTGCGCTTCGATCCGGGCAAGCGCCAAGGCGGCGCGCCCCGACTCCAGTCCGGCGACACTGCGCTGATTGGGGAGCAGCGTCGAGCAAGCGCCTTCGAACCGCGCCCAAATACGCGCCGCCGGTCCGTGAACCGCGGGATCGTCATGGACGAGCCGCTTATGGAAATGGGTCAGCGGGTCGTGGCGCTCTTCTTCCGGCAAATAGGTAATGAAATCGCGCCACGCTTCCGGAAATACCTTGGCGACCCCGCCGAGGAACCAATTTACTTCGTCCCGGCTGCACAGAAACAAGCCGCGCAAAACGAAGCCGTTGGCCCGTTCGGGATGCGCGATGCCGTAGGCCAGCGCCAGAGAACTGCCCCACGAGCCGCCGAACAAAAGCCAATCCTCGATCTTCAAATGTTCCCGCAGCTTCTCGATATCCTCGATCAGATGCTGCGTCGTGTTCTTGGCGACGTCGGCGAAGGGCTTCGAGCGGCCGGCGCCGCGTTGATCGAAAACGATGATGCGATAATGCTCGGGGTCGAAAAACCGCCGGTGCGACGCCGATGCGCCGGCCCCGGGGCCGCCGTGCAGAAACAAGACAGGCGCCCCATCGGGGTTGCCCGACACCTCCCAATACATCTTATGATACCCGTCGAGATCGAGCATGCCCGAGGTATGGGGCTCAATCTCGGGAAACATTTGATATTGGGTAGAAGCAACATCCATCATTGATTTAACCGTGGAATTCTTATGGCGATGCCCGGATTCCTCCCCATTCCGACGACAAGACGGATGTTCAGGCAGATGATCAGGCGAATGATCCTATCATACCGATTTTTTCCGCAGCCAAAAGGCGAAGCTCGCGGTGTTTCGGCAGCCTATCGGTATAGCGGCTCGCTTCTTGCGATTCTCTTAGCGTTCGGCGGATTTTCGGCGCATGCCGGGGAAAATAAAGGGCTGGTTCGTGGCGAGACCGTCGCGGTTGCCGCGGTCGTCGACGGCGACACGGTCGTCATGAAAAAGCCCATCGGGCGGGCCTCCGAAATCCGGCTGGTCGGCATCCAGGCCCCCAAACTGCCGCTCGACCGGCCGAACTTCGTCAAATGGCCTTTGGCCGATGACGCCAAGGCGGCCTTGGAAGATCTGGTGCGCGGCGAATCCGTCACCCTGTCTTATGGCGGGCGGCGCATGGACCGCCATGGCCGGTTGCTCGCCCATCTCCATCTTGGTGACGGCACCTGGGTCCAAGGCCGCCTATTGGCCGGGGGAATGGCACGGGTTTACAGTTTTCCGGACAACCGGGCGCTGGTCGCAGAGATGCTCACGGAAGAGCGCACGGCGCGACAAGAGCACAAAGGTATTTGGCGCAACGCCTTCTATCGCATCCGGACGCCGGAAGACGCCGGCGGCGATATCGGCACCTTTCAATTGGTGGAAGGCCGGGTTTTTGATGTTGCGGTCGTCCGGGGCCGCGCCTATCTGAATTTTGGACCCAATTGGCGCACGGACTTCACCATATCCATCGCCCCAAATCGGCTTCGGCAATTCAATCGCGACGGTGTCGACGTCACAACCTGGAAAAGCCGGTTGGTGCGGGTGCGCGGTTGGCTGGACTCCTATAACGGTCCTATGATCAACGCTACCCATCCGGAGCAAATCGAGTTGATCGAATGATATTTTTCCACGGCAAAAAGATGCTCGCGGTCGTCGCGCTTTTGATGATCTCGGTATTGGGTGCCTGCAGCACCAATCCCGCCACCGGGGAGCAAAGCTTCACCGCCTTCATGTCACCGGAGCAGGAAAAGCGGGTCGGCGCAGAGGAACACCCCAAAATCCTCAAGGAGTTCGGCGGCGCCTACAACGATCCGGCACTGGCCGCGTATGTCGACCGGATCGGTCAAAGCCTGGCCCGCAATTCCGAACTGCCGAACCTCGGTTACACGTTCACCGTGCTCAACTCCGAGGAGATCAACGCCTTCGCCCTGCCGGGCGGCTATGTCTATGTCACCCGCGGTTTGATCGCCCTCGCCGATGACGAAGCGGAATTGGCCGGTGTTCTCGCCCACGAAATCGGCCACGTCACCGCGCGCCATACCGCCCAAAGGTACAGCCAGGCCGTCTCCATCGGACTGGGGGCAGCCGTCCTCGGCGCCGTGATCGGCAACGGCGCCGTTAACGACGTCGTCGGGCTCGGGGCCAATCTTTATCTCAAATCCTATTCCCGCGAGCAGGAGTTCGAGGCCGATTCCTTGGGCGTGCGCTATCTCACCCGCGGCGCATACGACAATAGCGCCATGGCGTCCTTCCTGATCCATATGCGCGCCAATAGCGCGCTGCGCGCGAAACTCGAAGGCGCCGAGGAGAACAGCGTCGACCAACCCGATTTCCTTGCCACGCACCCACGCACCATCGACCGTGTGCAACGCGCCATCGCCGAAGCCGGGACCAACGGCGGCACCGGTGGTCAGCGGCGGCGGGTGGATTATATGGCGGCCATTGATGGCCTTCTCTACGGCGACGATCCGAAGGAAGGGTTCATCCGCCGCCAGGAGTTCGTTCATCCGAAGCTGAGGTTCCGCTTCGAGGTTCCCGACGGTTTCCGGCTGTTCAACAGCACGTCTGCCGTGCTCGCGCGCGGCCCCGGCGATTCGGCTATCCGGTTCGATATCGATGGCAAGCATTTCGCCGGCCCGATGACAAGTTACCTCGCCGATATCTGGGGCCAGAACCTGTCCCTGTCCTCGATGGAAAACATCACGGTGAACGGCATGAAGGGCGCGACGGGCACAGCCCGCGTCCGGGGATCGTCCGGCATCCGCGATTTACGGTTGGTCGCGGTTCGGCAGAACCCGACGCGCATCTACCGGTTTCTGTTCGTCACGCCGCTCAACCTGACGGCGCAGCTTGCCCCCGGCCTTCAACGCACAACCTACAGCATACGCCCGATTTCGGCCGACGAAGCCGACCGCTACAAACCGCTCCGAATCCTTATCCGCGCGGTGAAACCGAGCGATACGGTATCATCGTTTGCCCGCCAAATGCCGTTCAGCGATTTCCAGGAGGAAAGGTTCCGTGTCCTCAACGGATTGACGCCGGTGGATCCGTTGCGCGCCGGTCAGCTGGTCAAGACCATCACCGACAAGGAACCTCGCCGTTAGCACGCAGGTATCGCCGCAAGTACGCCAATGCCCGGTCGCGGATGCCGGGGAGCCCGCTTTCGCGCGGACCGGCGACGTTCAGCGTTTCGATCGCGTTTTCGGACAGCCAATCGTTTAACGCGACGGCGCCGGTTTCGTCATCCAAATCGATGACAAGGAGGGGCTTTGCCAACTCCGTGGCAATTTGAACGGTCAACCGCGTTCCACCCGACGGTTGGCCGACGGTCAGTACCAACGTGCCATCGGAATCGCGGACATTGAACCGGGTTCGGTCCTCGTAACGGTCGCTATCGGTTTCGGTCAGGCGGTACTTTTTCGGGATGGTGCCGTCTTCGGCCCGCCGGCCGCGAGGGCACCAGCCGCCATGTTCGATACCGGCTTCCGCGGCGAAATCGAGAGCGGCCCGGTCTACGCCCGTCTGACCGCCGGAGACGACTTTCCTCGGAAATTTGGCCACCGATCAGGCTTCGATCAGATCGACCATATTGCCGACGGTATCGAAACAAGCTGCTACCAGTGATCCGCCGAAACCGCACCCGCCATCAACAGTGGCCGTAAAGGGATTGATTTTGACCCCGGCATGGCGGCGATCATAGCCGCGGACGATCCGCCGGAACGTGCCATAGGGCGCATCAATGGCGTCGAAGCCGCTTGAGCGCCACCAGAAACTGTCCGCTTGCCCGTCGATGGGCCGGGTCGGATCGAGACCTGCATGAACGAACAGAAGCCCGCCGTCGTCGCTATACGCCGCACGACGCAAACTCGACATCAGGGGCGTATGTCCATCATGGTCGTGAACAGCTTGACGAAGACCGGACGTCCATCGGTTCAGCGCCATGGTGCCTTCCCGGATCGCCGAAGCGCCTTCCTCCGCGCGCCCGCCGTAGGCCGCGATGGTTGGCGCGACCCCCTCGCGCAACATCCACTCGAGGACGGCGGAGGGATCCATCGCCAAATGTATCTGCTGCAACTTCTGCCAGATTTCCTCCTGGCCGCCGCGCAGCATGACGAAATCCTTGATATGAGACCGCGGCCGCGCAAGGAAGTCGCGCCGGAAGCGCAGCAGTTCGTCGATGGTTTCGATCACCGCCTCGCCTCGGCCGATAAAGTTGCCGAGATACACCAGCTTGTCGCCATCCCGGAGCTTGCCGGCCAGTTTGTGATGAAGGTTCTGCAGACGGCCTGCTTCGCCGTGAACGGCACCGACCGCCCAGTAACGTCCTGCTGCTTTGAGTACAGCGAACTTTTGAGCCGCTTCCATCTAAATCACTTCCCACCCTGGTTTATGGGGCATCCGATTTATCGAATGCACCTTTGGTGGCTTAAATATGAAAAGCGGAACGTTAACCAATTGCTAACGCCCCGCTAATTCTTTGTGATTTTGTTAAGGTGCGGTTCCGATCAGGCGGCGGTCAGAACCTGTTCGAGCTTCTCCGTCGCCTTTTCATTGTCCGTGCCGTCGACAGCGGCAAACTCGCTCGCCAATCGTTCCAATGCCGCCTCATAGATCTGACGTTCGCTGAAAGATTGGTCGGGCTGTCCGACATTACGGTGCAGATCGCGCACGACTTCGGCAATAGAGACCGGATCGCCGGAATTGATCTTTGCCTCATATTCCTGGGCACGGCGGCTCCACATGGTCCGCTTGACCCGGGCACGCCCCTTTAAGGTCGTAAGGGCCGTATCCATCACCTTGCGCGTACTTAGCCGGCGCAGCCCCGACGTTTCCATCTTATCCATGGGAACACGGAGGGTCATCCGATCGTTGTCGAACGTCACAACAATCAATTTGAGATCATGGCCGGCAATGGTCTGTTTCTCGATCCCCGTCACTTTTCCGACACCGTGGGTCGGATACACCACGAAATCGCCTGCCTTGAACTCCAACTTTTCCTCTTTCTTGGCCTTCGTTTTAGTCGCCGTTGCCAGCTTTGTCGTTTCTTCCACTTGTTTCACCTTTACCGGTTTTGCAGTCTTTGTGGGCGCCGCCACCCTTTTCGGTTTGGCCACCGTCGTCGGTTTGGCAACCTTGGTGGGTTTTGCCGTTTTTACGGGTTTCGTCGTTTTTACGGATTTCGTTGCTTTTTTAGCCGCCGTTGTTTTCTTAGCCGCCGTCGCTTTCTTGGCTGCTGTCACTCTCTTGGCCGTTGTCCTCTTAGCCGTCGTCTTTTTGGTTTTCGTCGCTTTCGAGGCGCGCGAGGGTTTTGCCGCTTTTGCAGCGGACGCAGGTCTCTTCGCCTTCGTCGTTGACGCAGGCTTCTTTGCTCTCACGGGCTTTTTGGCTGCTGGTTTCTTCGCTTTTGTCGTCTTGGCCGACTTCGCAGGCGCAGCCTTTTTCTTGGCAACCCTCGCGGATCTTGCCGGTTTCGTAGCCTTGGTGGCCCGCGCCGGCTTCGTCGCCCGCCTCGGTTTCGCCGTCTTCGTCGTCCGGGCTGGTTTTGTCGCTCGGGTCGTCTTGGTCTGTTTCTTGGACTTCGTCGACTTTGTCGCCATGATTTCCGTCTCTGTCCTCTTCGTTCTTTGCGCTAGGTCCGCCGTATCACGTTGGCATGAACCGGCGTGCATTAACCCTATCCGGTAACCGGAGCGCTAAAATAAGATCGATCAGAAAAATGACCCTGGACAAGGTAACGGGGATCAATTTCCCAGGACGACACCCGTAGCCCAAAGGATCAGTCCTAGCTCTACCGAGCCAGCACACATGACATACCACAATTTTTAGGAAAATTGTAGTGTTTCAAAGGCTTCTTCGGAAATCACCCCGAAAAGCCCCTGCAACATTCTGAAACCACACCACGCGCGACCGACCGCGTACCGCCGAAAAAGGCCGGTTTCAGTTTCCCGAGCCAGGCTTCTCGCTCAACATCTCGAGCTTGCCGGGTTTGTCTTTCCATTCGTCCGCATCGGCAGGCGATTCGCCTTTAACGGTAATATTCGGCCACGCCGCTGCAAACTTGGTATTGATCTCGAGCCACTTGTCCAAACCGTCCTCGGTGTCCGGCACAATGGCTTCCGCCGGGCATTCCGGCTCGCATACGCCGCAATCGATGCACTCGTCGGGGCTGATCACCAACATGTTCTCCCCCTCGTAGAAGCAGTCGACCGGACAGACTTCCACGCAATCCATGTATTTGCATTTGATGCAATTTTCGGTGACAACGTATGTCATTGTGTTCTCCGTACTAACGCTTTGCCCCTGGTCTTAGATGGCCCTATGTCTTGGCGCCGGGCCAAAGGCGTTATCTTTCTTACACTGCCGACTCTTTGATGCCAAGTCTCGCCATGACACGGCCTTTTGCCGCCCCCCGATCGACGTCGGATACGAAAATCAGCCCCCCGATTCGGCGGATGAGATTGGATTCGAAATGGTCGACACGGCCATCGGCATAAGCCACTTCCCACAGCATCTCGATCATTTCGATACGCTCTTCGGGCGTATAGCTGTCTTTGACCACCCGCGTAAACCCGTACAACTGGCCGGATTCCTGAACGGCCTGTTCGGCGTCGCCAACCAAGGTCGCCGTTTCCTCATCACTCAATTCGAACCGGTTCTGCAGCAATTCCGTGATCCGAGACCGCTCGGCGTCATCGAAATCGCCGTCCATGCTTGCCGCCTCGACAAGTAGCGCCGCAGCCGCCAACTGGAGCTCCTCGTTCCGGCTGATGGATTGGTTTTCACCGCTGCTTGCTGTGAATAAGGCTTTAAAACGGTTGATCATGGCGCTGGGTACCACACCACAAAGCCACGCATCAACCTTAAGAAAAAAGGGCCTTTCTACGCGCCGCGCGGCCTAACGCCCCAGAAGGCGATCGATGGCCCGCCGTTCGGTTTTGGTCGGCCGCCCCGACCCGGCGGCCCGGCGTCCCTGCGCTACAGATACGGGAGCGTCATCGGGCCGGCGTTCAGGAGGCGGCGATTGATCCTCATAGAGGGTCTGCGCCTCACTCGCGGGTCCCCGCCGGGTGCCGAGAGCCAGGATACGGATCACGCGGATACGGGGCCCTAGGGGGAACGTTAGAACATCGCCGACATGTACCGCCTGGTGCGACTTGGCAATGGCCGCTCCGTTGAGCCGCATTTTGCCGCTTTGGCATAATTTGGATGCGAGGGACCGGCTTTTTACGAACCGCGCATACCAAAGCCATTTGTCGATACGGAGACTCTCATACCCGGAACTGTTTTCGCCGTTTTCCATCATTGCCGGCACGTTCATTCCGCCGCCAGAATGCTTTGCAATTTCGCGAACGGCGAGTCGGCATTGTCGCTCTCCTTGCCGCGGCGCTTTTGCCCGGGGTTTTGCTTTTTCCGGCGCCCAGGCTTGAAAACATCGCCGCTGTCGCTTTTCTCGCGGCGAAATCCCAGAGACGTCAAAACGTTCGCCAGATCGTCCTCGCTGCATCCGACCAGATTGAGAATCGCCGGTTCGATTGCCGCACCGGTCTTTGGCGCTGTTTTCCATACGTGAGACAAGAGGCGTTCGAGAATATCGATCCGGATGGCCAACGGACCACAGGCCCGGTAACCGACCGTTTCGAGAAACCGGAAATCGGCGCCCTTATCGATCCTGATCGACATGCGGCCCGCCGGCGGCATCTCGGGCATTTTCCGCTGCCCGCGATGAACCATCCAAAGAAGCGCCGACAAACGCGCGGCCTTGGGCTTTAAAAGTGCCGGCATGTAGATCATATCGCGGCCGATGCGCACACCGAGTTTGCGCAACCGTGCCCGATCGGCGGCCTCTACCCTTGAAAGCTGTTCGTCGACGACGTGCCGGCGTATCTTGCCGAGGTTCTCTCCCAGCCGAAACGCAATCCCCCGCACCGCGCCGGATAATTCCGCCTGTTCGAGGGCCCGCAGCGGCGCCAAATCCGCATCGATCCGGCGTTGCATCCAGGCATCGAGATGACGTTCGATGCGTTGGCGCATATCCGCTTCCAGCAGACCGTTGCGCGGCAAAACGACCTGTGGTCTCAGGATATCTGCTCCTGCCGCCAACCGCGCCACCATACTGCCTTGCCAAACCAAAGCACCATCATCGGCGATGTCCAACTCGTCAGCCCCGGCCACCGCCAGAGCGTTCACCCGCCGCCGAATTTCCTGACCGAGCGCCTTCAATGCCGCATTGGTCACGGCGCGGCCCGCCAGTTCCGAATCGGTCTGATCCGCAATAAACCGGAACCCGTCCAATCGGCCGACATAATGCCCTTCGACCATGACATCGCCGGATTTTTCGACCTGCGCACTGAGATTGTCCCGGTCCTTCAACCGCCGGACCAACAAGGCCGTCCGCTGGTCAACAAAACGCTGGGTCAACCGCTCGTGCAGCGCATCGGACAAGCGGTCTTCAATGTCGCGGGTGCGGCCTTGCCATTCGTCCGGATCGGTCAACCAGTCGCCACGATGCGAAACGTAGGTCCATATCCGTATTTTTGAGATGCGGCCGAGCAGGGTTTCGATATCGCCATCTGTTTTGTCGATTTGCGCGACATGGCGCGCGACCCAATCCGTCGGCAGTTTACCGGCCGGTGTCATCAAATGACGATAGATTTGACCCAGCAGATTAACGTGGGTGTCGCTCGCCATCTTTTGGAAATCGGGCACCTGACAAACGTCCCACAACAGCCGCACGGTTTCCGGACGGTCTGCCAGGCGGCGAATATCCGGCGCGCGGATCAGCTCGGCCAACGCCAATTCGTCCGGTGCCGGACGCACCCGCACAAGACCGGAACGCTGCGGTTCGACCGCGAGGCTTCGCTCAAGCGCCGGCAAATCATCGAAGACGAGCGCAGCGTTGCGCCAATGAATAGCCTTAATAGAATCGAATTTATGGTTCTCGATACGATCGATGATGTCCGGTTGAATTTCGCCCGCGTCCGCCGTTGTCCCGAAGGTCCCGTCATTCATATGGCGTCCGGCGCGTCCCGCAATCTGCGCCAGTTCGTCGGCTCTCAGCGCCCGCGAAACCCTTCCGTCGAATTTCGTCAGCGACGCAAAGGCAACATGGTCGATATCCATGTTGAGCCCCATGCCGATGGCATCGGTGGCCACGAGATAGTCGACATCGCCGCTTTGGAACAATGCCACCTGGGCGTTGCGTGTGCGCGGGCTGAGCGCGCCCATGACGATGGCGGCCCCACCCCGCTGCCGACGTATCAATTCGGCAATGGCGTAAACATCGTTCGCGGTAAAAGCAACGACAGCGGATCGACGGGGGAGCCTGTTGATTTTACGAGGCCCGGCGTACCGCAATGTTGAGAACCGGCTACGCGTTTGAAACTCGATCCCGGGCACGAGTTCGCGCAATCGCGCGCGGATCGTATCAGATCCCATGAACATGGTTTCCTGGTCGCCGCGCGCACGCAAAATACGGTCGGTGAAAACATGCCCCCGGTCCGGATCGGCCGCCAGTTGCACCTCGTCAACGCCGACAAATGCAGCCGGGATACCCGACGGCATGGATTCGACCGTGCAAAAAAAGTATTTCGCGTACGGGGGAACAATCTTTTCTTCACCGGTGATCAGCGCGACCTGACGCACGCCTTTGATCTTTACCGCGCGATCGTAGTTTTCCCGGGCCAGCAGGCGGAGCGGGAATCCCATGATACCGCTGTCATGACCGAGCATACGTTCCAACGCGAGATAAGTCTTTCCCGTGTTGGTCGGCCCGAGGACGGCGACCACACGCGGCCTGCCGGAATTGATCTGCATGGTCTTGAGGATCGGCGTTTCAGGGCGTCAACGCAAGGGCAGATACGGCCACGCAAGAAATCCGGGGCTATCCGCCTACCGCGCTATTCTGATGCGCCTTTCACCAGGGGCACGAACGCCACCGGGAGCACCGCCTTGTGGGAAACCTCGCCGTTCTCATCTTTGGTGACCAGCACAAGATCCTGGGCCCCGTAGGAGGCCCCCAAGGGGATCATCATACGCCCGCCATTTGCGAGCTGATCGAGCAGCGGCTGCGGCACATCTTCGGCGACCGCGGTCACGATGATCCCATCAAAAGGGGCCTTCTCAGGCCAGCCGAGACGGCCGTCGCCGATCCGCACCTCGACATTGTCGTAGCCGAGACGTCGGAGCCTTTCGCCAGCCTCGGTACCCAACTCGGGAACGAATTCGATGCTGTAGACTTCCGCCACGAGACCGGACAACACCGCCGCCTGGTACCCGCACCCCGTCCCGATCTCCAAAACCCGGTCGCTTGGCTCGAGGTCGAGCAGTTCCGTCATCAGCGCAACGATATAAGGCTGCGAAATGGTCTGCCCATAGCCGATACCGCGCGCCCGATTGACGTAGGCATTTTGCACATCCTCTTCCGGAACGAATTCATGGCGCGGCACCTCGCCCATGGCGCGGTGCACACGATCGGACAAGTGGCCCCGGCCGGTATACCCGACCGTTTCCCGCATTTCGTATTCGATTTCCGTCAGCAGCCGTTCCCTCGCTGCGGCAAAATCATCCTTAGCGCGCCCACTCGACGCGCCATCGCCGGAACGGGAACGGCCAAAGGAAAACATTACGCCCTCCGCAGAGGGGGCATGGAAAGGGGAGTTGATCTAAGCACTAACCCCCCATCTTCTCTTGCCGCGCGGCTTTGGTTTGTTTCTCGCGGGTCTGACGGACATGCTTCTTGAGTTGCCGGCGCATGGCCTCGAACGAGTCGCGAATTGCCACATAGACGTCCTCATGGGCATGGTCGTCGTGATTGTCGTGCGCAACCACGATCTCGCCACCCGGCAACGTCAAATCGATCTTTACCGTGTAAAGCTTGCCCTTGTGGTGATGCTTGTGGGGGGCTTCGACGGTGACGCGGCACCCGATGATCCGATCAGAATACTGCTCGAGCTTTTCCACTTTCTCCCGAATGCGCGCCTCCACCGCATCCGAATGGTCCACGTCGTGAAAATTGATTTGCACAGGGATTTCCATCGAAGGTCCTTTTCTTTGCCTGGTGTTACCTTTGATCTCCGGCTTCCGGTCCGCATCCGGTGCCGCCATTCTTATCCATTTAGTCTGGCAGAAACCTGGATCGAATGCGACTCCGGAGGCCCTGCTTAAACGCCATCAGGACACGGCGCGCGCCTTGTCTGCATTGACGCCCATCAAAACCGGCCGCTTCGCAGCCCGGTATCTTTCTCTCGGAGGATATCCCATGGCGGGCCTTGCTAAATCCTCGGTCCGGGATACATTTTGGCCGCCCCTAGTTAGGGGATGCACCAATTACGACGCCACGGGTGCCGAACGCCGGCCAAGCCTGGCAAGCGACGGAACAGCAGGAGACGCAGGATATGAGCGAGGAGAAACTCAATTTCCAGGCGGAGGTCGGGAAGATCCTGGAGATCGTCGTCAACTCACTTTACTCGAACAAAGAGATTTTCGTCCGCGAGCTCGTCTCCAATGCTTCCGATGCCTGCGATAAATTGCGATATCTGGCCCTCACCGCACCGGACCTGGCCCCCGAGGGCGGCTTTCGGATCGACATTTCCATCGACGAAAAGAAACGCAGTCTCACATTTGCCGATAACGGCATCGGGATGAGCCGGGATGAGCTGATCGAGAACCTCGGGACGATCGCACGCTCCGGCACCACGGCATTTCTCGAAAGCCTGACGGGCGATGCGAAGAAGGACGCCGCGCTGATCGGGCAATTCGGCGTCGGTTTCTACGCCTCCTTCGCCGTGGCCAAACAGGTCGATGTCATTACGCGGCGTGCCGGCGAGGAAGCCGCGTGGAAATGGTCCTCGGATGGCAAGGGAGCCTTCTCCATCGACGAGGCGGAACGCGACAGCCAAGGGACGACCGTCGTCGTCCACCTGGCCAAGGACGAAAGCGAGTATCTCGACGAAAGCCGCCTGCGTCACATCATCAAAACCTATTCCGACCACATCGCCATCCCGATCTACCTGACGTCGGGCGATGAAGAGAGCCAGCTCAACAGTGGCTCAGCTCTGTGGACCCGGCCCCGGACCGAAATCACCGACGAGCAGTACAAGGAATTCTATCACCACGTGGGCCACACCTTCGACGATCCGTGGCTCACCATTCACACCAAAGCCGAGGGCAAGATCGAATACGCGACCCTTCTGTTCATCCCGTCGACGCAACCGTTCGACCTGATGCATCCGGACCGCCGCCATCGCGTGAAGCTTTTCGTCAAACGGGTGTTTATCACCGACGAATGCGAAGAGCTGATGCCGCATTACTTCCGGTTCGTGCGCGGCATTGTCGATTCCGAAGACCTACCCCTGAACGTCAGCCGCGAGATGCTGCAGCACAACCTACTGGTCACCAAGATCCGCAGCGCCGTGGTGAACAAACTCTTCTCGGAACTGAAAAAGAAAGCCGACAAGGCGCCCGACGAGTATCTCACTTTCTGGGAAAACTTTGGCGCCGTCCTCAAGGAGGGCCTCTACGAAGATCCGTCGAGCCACGAGAAAATTCTGGAACTCGCCCGCTTCCACAGCACGGCAAGCGACGGCTGGACGACCCTTGCGGACTACGTCGACCGTATGAAAGAGGGCCAAGACGAAATCTATTTCATTACCGGCGACGATGCGGAAACGTTGAACGCGAGCCCACAACTGGAAGGTTTCCGCGCACGGGGCGTCGAAGTTCTGCTGCTGACCGACCCGATCGATGAATTCTGGATTCCGACCGTCGGCGAATTCAGTGAAAAGCGGTTCCGGTCGGTGACCTCCGGCGGCATTGACCTCGGTAAATTCGCCGTCGATAAACAAGAGGACGCGCCGGAACCTGAAAAGGCCGATGCCGGCGGTCTCGCCGAGCTTATCCTCCGATTTAAAGATGCCCTCGGCGACGAGATCAAGGACGTACGGTCTTCCGAGCGGCTCACCGATAGCGCCGTTTGCCTTGTCGCCGATGTCGGTGACATGGACCTGCATCTAGAACGGATGCTCAAGATGCAGGGACATATGCAGGTGGGCGCCAGCAAACGCATTTTAGAAGTTAATCCTTCACACCCATTGATCCGGCGTTTGACCAAGCTTGTGGACGACCCTGCTAACGATGAGACCGTGAGCGAAATGGCGCACCTGCTGGTGGACGAGGCACGGATTATCGAAGGCGAACAAATTGCCAACCCGTCCGCCTTCACCAAACGTCTCAACAGCGCGTTGGAGCGCGGCCTCGCCTAACCTCTCTAGGTGGACGCCCCAATAATGCGTGAACTATCACCTATTGTCCGTTAGACGGACATCACGTCCGATAAGCGGTCATCCTACTGGACCGAATACCGCCCCCTGATCATAGTTTCGCCGCATAAAAACCGGCGGCGACAACCGGTTCATCAGACCGTTTCATCAGGGAGACCAGCCCATATGGCTGACAAGCGTCCGAATTTTCTGTTCATCATCACCGACCAGCATCGTGCCGACTATCTGGGCTGTAGCGGCCATCCGCTTGTCAAAACACCCAACATCGACCGCCTCGCGGCAAACGGCTCCAGGTTCGACCGTTTTTACGTCGCCTCCCCCGTCTGTATGCCGAACCGTTCCAGCTTGATGACCGGCCGCCTGCCTTCGGTCACCGGCGCACGCGGCAATGGTCTCCCCCTATCGTTACAATCGAACACCTTCGTCGATTTGCTGCGCGCCAATGGCTACCGCACCGCCTTGTCGGGCAAAAGCCATCTCATGAACATGACCGATGGCGAACGGATGTACGATCCGGACGTGCCCGCCGGGCTGGCGATACCCGAAGGCGACTTTGCGGAAGCCCTCAAGCCCTGGGCGCCGCCGGAGAAGTACGACCAGGAGAAACCCGCACGGTGGGCCGAAAAACGCCAAAACCTCGATCTGCCATTCTATGGCTTCGAGCGGGTGCATCTATGTAGCGGCCACGGCGACATGGTTGGCGCCGATTATCCCTACTGGGTACGCGACAGAGGCCAAGACCCGGACAAGCTACGCGGCCCCAAGAATGCGCTGCCCGCCGACATCAAGACACCGCAAGCCTGGCGTACCGCCATGCCCGAAGAGCTTTACCCGACCAACTACGTCGCCGAGCATGCCCTTTCCTGTCTCGACGACTGGGCGGCCGCAGACGACGACAAGCCGTTCTTTCTCTCCATGTCTTTCCCCGATCCGCACCATCCCTTCACACCACCCGGAAAATATTGGGACATGTACGATCCGGCTGATGTAACCCTGCCTGCCAGCTTTCATGCCGAACGCCCCAATGAGGCGACACCGGTCGAACTGGCCCGTTCCGTTGCGGATCGTCCCGGTTTCGACCGGGAGAGGACCATGGTCTTCTTGCGTGTCGACGAACAGGAAGCCCGTGAAGCCATCGCCTTGACCTGCGGCATGATCACCATGATCGACGATGCCGTCGGTCGGGTTCTCGCCAAACTGGAAGAGCTCGGGATCGCCGACAACACCATCGTTATTTTTACCGCCGATCACGGCGACTTCCTCGGAGATCACGGGCTGCTGCTCAAGGGCCCGCTGCATCTCAATGCGATCACCCGGGTGCCCTTCATCTGGTCCGACCCCGCCGGCAAATCGAATCAGGTTCTGAATTCGTTGACGAGCACCATCGACATCGCGCCGACCATTCTCGCCCGAGCTGGGCTGGCCGGATTCAACGGCATGCAGGGACGCATCCTGCTTTCCGACATGGAACAAGGCGAGGACACCGGAACCGGCGATATCCTGATCGACGAGGAAAGCCAGCGTTCCGTTCTCGGCCTATCGGCACCGGTACGCGTTCGGTCGATGATTACGCAGGACTGGCGGATCACCGTGTATGACGATGACGAACTCGCCGAGATGTACGACCTCAAGAACGATCCGTACGAGCTCCGTAATCTGTGGAACGATCCCGATTACCGCGATCAGCGTGCCGAACTGACGGAACGCATGTTGCGCCGGTCAATCAATCTCCTGGATCGCAGCCCGCTGCCGCTGGCCAGAGCATAGGGACTGCCGCAACGTCTTAGTCGCCCGATTAGTCGCCTTGGTCTTGCTGCCCCGAGTCCGACGGTGTCGAGGTCGGTGTATGCGCACCGGTACCGCCGGACGGCTGGCTGTGTGACGATTGCGTCTCGGCCACTTTCTCGAGAAGGTCGGTGCGCACGTTGAGGGATGGCGCATTTCCGTCCTTGTCCACACCCATATAGATTGTCTGATGCGGGAACGGAATCTCGATGCCCAACTCGTCGAACTTGTTTTTCATGCGGCGATTGAACTCACGGCCAACCACCCATTGTTCGATGGGCATGGTCTTGAAGCGGCATTTGATGATCACGGCCGAATCGGCAAAAGCATCGACACCTAGAATTTCGAGCGGCTCGATGATCTTGGGGCCGAAATCCGGATCGTCTTTCAGCTCCTGGCCGAGACCCCGCAATACGTCCATAACCTCGTCCACGGACTCGCGGTAGGCGATGCCCACTTCGAAGACGTAGAAGGAGAACTCCTTGGTCATGTTGGTGACCGTATCGACGGCACTAAACGGGATATTGTGGACATTTCCCGATAGATCGCGCAGCCGGATCGATCGGATGGACATACCTTCGACCCGCCCTGACGTGCCGGCGACGGTGACGACATCGCCCACGGCAACCGCGTCTTCAAAGACGATGAACCCGCCGGTGATAACATCCTGAACCAGCTTCTGCGACCCGAAGCCAATGGCGAGGCCGACGATACCGGCACCGGCCAGCAACGGACCGATACTTACCCCCAGTTCCGCGAGCACAACCAAGATGACCAAAACCGATATGGTGAACATCAACACATTGCGAAGTAGCGGCAAAAGAGTCCGCGCGCGGTCACGCCGTGCCAACGCCGAGGAATCGAGTTCCGTTTTGTTGAGATAGCGCTCAATGGCGGCACTCGCGCCTTCCCAGGCCACCAGCGCCACGACCAACACGATAATGATGCTGACCGCCGCCGACAGGACTCGCTCGCCCGCCGGCCCCTCGAACCACCCAAGTACATCAGCGCCCCAGGCTTCAAGGATAACGGTGATCGCGACCAACGTGATAACCAACCGCAACACCCGATTGAGCAACGGCAGATATCGGTTCGCCCGATCTTCTAACCCCGGATAACGGGTCTTGACGTCGTCGCTGACGGAGAACCCCCGTGCAACCCCGCGCTGAATGACGTGACCGACCAGCATGGCGACGATGATCGCCAACACTGTCACCACCGAAGACCGCAGGAAGTTCTCAAACCCGTTCTCGACCCTTAGCGCCCAGATGAGGAAAACGGCGCTGATGTAAATGATGGTCAGGGCATGCCACACGTCGGCCAGCCGATTGCGTAACGCGACGAGGGGATGGCCGTGTTCTGAAATTTCGTCTTCGGTCCGCAGGAAGTCCGCAAACGGCTTGCGGTTCTGCAGCACGAAAATGATAGAAAGGGTTGCAATCACCAGCCCGAGAAGCAGCGTTATGAAATGCTGGCTCGCCGGCGGCAGACCGAGGGCGCCAAGCACCAGGACCAAGTAGTAGACGTAAACCCAAAGGTAGGTGAAACGCCGGGCCCAAACATAAAGGTAATTCGAGGTTTCACCGCCGGCCGGGATGAAGCGCAATCCCTCGACGCGGGGCGCCAAAACCATCCGCGCCAGGACCATGATGCCCTCCGCGAGGACATACGCGGTAATCACGGTAACAACAGCAAGGCGGGTTTGATCCCGCGGCTCGGTCAACGGCAGAACGATATGAGCGGCAGCGGCAGCGGCTACAACAGGAATAAAATCGAGGAAAGTCCGTATCACAAGGAACAGAAGCCGCACGATATAGCTTTCCGCAGCACGTCCCTCGACGGCGCGGCGTGGATGGGCCAGTAGCGATCGCACGATCCATCCCGCCGCGACCGCCGCGATCAGGACGATGATCAATTTATAGATCAGATTGACCCATTCCTGTCGCGTCGCCGGCGTATCGACCTGTGCCCGAAACCAATCACCGACTTTGGAGGCATCGCGGAAGACGATGATCGCTCCCTGAATGACCTCGTCCGCCTCTTTCGCCCGAGCGGCCAGCGCATTAATCAGGCGCGCGCCAATGCTCGTCGTCTCGGCTTCCGCCTCAGTCTTGCCCTGCGCTTCAAGTAACGTCCGCAATTGCTCGACTAGTTTCTGGCGCGCCTCGCTGTTTTCAAGCGTTTGAATAAGGGATTCGATGTCCCTGGCCGACGCGTCGGCATTCCTTGGTTCAGTCTGGACCGTGGTATCCGATCCTTGCGCAACGGCAGGAGGCACCACCGCGAGCGTCAAGACGGCGCCAAAGACCAAGAGAAACAGGAACGCGGCCAAACGGGCCTGAATTTTCATGAAAGGGGATATCATGGCTTGGAATGTATCGTCGGTTACGGTTTTTGTCACAAGAAAGAATTGGCAATTGTAACCCCGGCATTCGCCGCTTAGTTTGCTGTCAGTGGACAACGCGGGATAGCACAATATGGCACATGGCGGCTCTAAAAAGGTCATTTACGCAGCCTTTGCCGGCAATTTCCTGATCGCAATCACCAAATTTGCCGCCGCGCTGATTTCGGGCAGTTCGGCTATGTTCAGCGAGGCCATTCACTCCCTCGTCGACACGGGAAATCAAGTACTGTTGCTCTACGGCATCAAACGCTCCAACCGCCCGGCGGACGAAGCACATCCATTCGGATATGGGATGGAACTCTATTTCTGGACCTTCGTCGTCGCCATCCTGATTTTCGGTTTGGGCGCCGGCATCTCCATCATCGAAGGCATCCTCAAGATTCTGGAGCCCCATCCCGTCACCAATCTTGGCCTCAACTTCACCGTCCTGGGTGCCGCCATCATATTCGAAGGCTTCGCCTGGTACGTCGCATACCGGGAATTCCAGAAAACGCGGGGAAGGCGAAGCTTCATCAATGCCATCAGGCGCAGTAAGGACCCCACCGTCTTTACCGTGCTGTTCGAAGACTCGGCCGCCATGCTCGGATTGATCGTTGCCTTTGTGGGTATCTGGTTGGGACACGAGTTGAACATGCCCGTCCTCGATGGCGTCGCCTCGGTTTTGATCGGTGTCATCCTGGCAGTCACGGCCGCGCTGCTCGCCTTCGAAAGCAAGGGGCTGCTGATCGGCGAAGGTGCGCAGCACGACGTCGTCCAGGGCGTGCGCAAAATTGCCGAGAAAACGCCGGGCATCCTCGCCATCAACGAGGTGCTCACCATGCATTTCGGCCCCGAGGATGTGTTGCTGAATCTCAGCATCGATTTCGCCGACAATCTGACCTCCGTCGAGGTAGAACGCGCCATCTCCGAAATGGAGCGGATCATCAAGCTGACCTATCCGCAGATCAACCGGGTGTTCATCGAAGCGCAGAGCATTGCGGCACACAAGAGGGACCTCAGGGCGTTCAAGGAAGAAACGGCCCCGTGAATGTTCCGACGAAAGGCCATGGCCCCCGCGACATATTAACGAAAATGTTCGATGCGGCGCTCGCCGCAGCTCATCCGGCCACCTGTTTGCCACCCCACCTGCCGGCGCCCCCCAAGGGCCGGACGATTGTGGTCGGCGCGGGTAAGGCGGCGGCGGCCATGGCCAAGGCGGTCGAAGACAATTGGCCCGAAGACGCGCCGCTCGAAGGCCTGGTCACGACTCGGTATGGCTCACGTCTGCCTTGCGAGCGGATCGACGTCGTGGAGGCGGACCATCCGGTTCCCGACCAGGCGGGGGCGGATGCGGCCGCCCGCATGCTCGACCTCGTTTCTGATCTGACAGCCGACGATATGGTGCTCGCCCTGATATCGGGGGGCGGATCGGCTCTTCTCACTCTTCCCGCACCGGGCATATCGCTGGCGGACAAACAAGCGGTAACCGACGCGCTTCTGTCGTCTGGCGCGCCGATCCAGGACATCAACTGCGTGAGGAAACATCTGTCAGCCATAAAAGGAGGTCGGCTCACCCGCGCCGCGGCGCCTGCACAGGTGGTCGCGTTGCTAATTTCCGATGTCGTCGGAGACGATTCTTCGGTCATCGCGTCCGGACCGACGGTCGCCGACCCGACAACGACCGAGGACGCGCTCGTTGTTCTCAAACGGTTCAAGATCGATACGCCCACGTCAATCCGGCGACATCTGGTAAGCGGCACCGACGAATCCCCAAAGCCCGGCGATCCGATCTTCGCCAACACGACGACGCGCCTCATTGCGACGCCATCCATGTCTCTCGATGCGGCGGCAAAGATTGCCGAAGCCGCCGGCTACAACGTCGAGATGCTCGGCGACGCCGTCGAAGGAGAAGCCCGGGATGTCGCCTACAACCATGCGCGCTTTCTCGTCGAAACACCGCCGGACACCGTCGTTCTGTCAGGCGGTGAATTGACCGTAACCAAACAGGGAAACGGCAAGGGCGGCCCCAATGGCGAATACGGCCTCGCCTTGGCGCTGGCGCTTACTGTTACGCTCGACGCGAATAAGAATATTCATGCGCTTGCCGCCGACACGGACGGCATCGACGGCAGCGGCGACAATGCCGGCGTGTTCATCGATCCGGACACATTGACCCGCGCGCAAACAGCGAATCTCGATGCGCGGACATTCCTGGACGCGAACGATTCTTACGGTTTCTTTTCGGCGCTCGGCGATTTATTTATCACCGGGCCAACACATACCAACGTGAACGATTTCCGTGCCATAATCGTCGGTAACGGGGTGGCTTAATACATCCCAAGAACTTCTTACGAACGATCCCAGGAAGGCGCCAGATCAGACCATGCAAATCCATTCCGTCCATGTTCATCCGTCCGCCGATCATCTGGCCAGAGAGGACCAACTGGCCTGGAAAATCGCGTCCGTGGCGACCGATGCCGTGTCGGTGGATGGTGACGTCACCGACATGATCGTCAACCGGATTATCGATAACGCCTCGGTCGCCATCGCCTCCGTCAATCGCGGACCGGTGACGACGGCGCGCCTACAGGCGCTCGCGCACCCCCGCGACGGCGGTGCTGCAGTGTTCGGGCTCGGTAACGACGTCCGGGTTCATGCCGAATGGGCCGCCTGGGCCAATGGTACCGCGGTCCGCGAGCTGGACTTTCACGATACGTTTCTCGCCGCCGATTATTCCCACCCCGGCGACAACATCCCGCCGATCCTCGCCGTCGCACAGCAACTCGGCATTGGCGGCAAGGAGTTAATCCGCGGCCTCGCCACCGGCTATGAAATTCAGATCGATCTGGTGAAAGCCATCTGTTTGCATGCGCACAAGATCGATCACATTGCACATCTCGGCCCGTCGGCGGCAGCGGGCATCGGCACGCTGCTCGGGCTCGACACCGAAACCATCTATCAGGCGGTGCAACAAGCCCTGCACGTGACGGTGAGCACACGCCAATCCCGTAAGGGCGAAATTTCGTCTTGGAAAGCCTTCGCGCCGTCGCATGCGGGTAAGCTCGCCATCGAAGCGGTAGACCGCGCCATGCGCGGCGAGGGCGCGCCCTCGCCCATCTATGAAGGCGAAGACAGTGTCATCGCCTGGATCCTCGATGGGCCCGACGCCGAGTATCAGGTGCCGCTGCCGGCGCCCGGTGAGACGAAACGCGCCATTCTGGAAAGCTATACCAAGGCCCATTCCGCCGAATATCAGGCCCAAGCGTTGATCGATCTCGCGTTCCGGGTACGCGACAAGATCAGCGACTGGGACACGGTGGACTCGATTATTCTCCATACCAGCCACCATACTCACAACGTAATCGGGACCGGCGCCAAGGACCCGCAGAAGATGGATCCCAAGGCGAGCCGCGAAACCCTCGATCACTCCATTATGTATATCCTTGCCGTCGCCCTCCAGGACGGCGAATGGCACCACGTGCGCTCCTATGCTCCCGAACGTGCCGCGCGCGAAGACACGGTACGTCTGTGGCACAAAATCTCGACCCAGGAAGATCCCGCCTGGACGGAACGCTATCATCATCCCGATCCCAACCAGCGCGCATTCGGCGGCCGGCTTGAAGTGAAACTCGCGGGTGGCGAAACCATCATCGATGAATTGGCCGTGGCCAATGCGCATCCCGCCGGCGCAAAGCCCTTCGCCCGGCCCGATTACATCAATAAGTTCAAGACCTTGACCGAAGGTCTCATTTCGGATGCCGAGTCCGACCGGTTCCTCGACCTCGTGCAATCCCTGCCCGATTTGGACGCCGGACGCGTCCAGGACATCAACGTGCAACTTGACGCAACGCCGCTTGCCGGCGGGGCCGACAGCCCCAAGGGGATCTTCTGATGTTGTTCACACAGAAAACCGCCGCCCAGAAACGCATCGACTTCCGCAAACGACTTACAAGCGGAGAACTTCTGCAAATGCCCGGCGCGCATGCGCCCATCGTCGCGCGTATTGTCGAGGAGCAAGGCTTCGACGGCGTTTATATTTCCGGCGCCGCCGTGTCCGCCGATTTGGCGCTGCCTGACATCGGCCTGACCACACTGCCCGAGGTGATCGGGCGCGGCCATTCGATCGCCAAGGCCACCGACCTTCCGTCCCTGATCGACGTCGACACCGGATTCGGCGAAGCGATGAATGCGGCGCGCACGGTGCGTGAACTGGAAGACGCCGGCCTTTCCGGTTGCCACTTCGAGGACCAAGTCCTGCCGAAACGCTGCGGCCACCTCGACAACAAGGTACTGGTCGATACCGACACCATGGTGCAGAAACTGCGCGCCGCCGTTTCAGCGCGCCAGGACGACAATTTCGTCATTATGGCGCGTACCGACGCCAAGGAATCCGAAGGGCTCGACGCGGCCATAGACCGCATCAAGGCCTATATCGATGCCGGCGCCGACGCTATTTTCCCGGAAGCGCTCCATTCCGAGGAAGAGTTCGAAGCCGTGCGCAAGGCGGTTAACGTACCGCTGCTCGCCAACATGACTGAGTTCGGCAAGACGCCGCTGCTAACCACCCAACAGCTCGGCAATCTCGGCTACAATATGGTCATCTACCCGGTGACCTCGCTGAGGCTTGCCATGAAGGCCATCGAGGACGGCTACGCCGCCATCAAACGCGACGGCACCCAGGAAAACGTGGTCAAGGACATGCAGACCCGGAAACGTCTGTACGAGGTTCTGCAATACGAAGATTACGGTTCGTTCGATACGAACATCTATAATTTCAAGATCTAAGAGGATTTAAGGGGGGAGAAGGCATGGCAGCGGCTAAGAAAGCGGCCAATGATATCCGTAAAGGCCTGGTCGGGGTGGTGGCCGATACCACTGCCATTTCCAAGGTCGTGCCGGAGAAACGCATGCTCACCTATCGCGGTTATGCCGTACACGAGCTTGCCGAAAAATGCTCCTTCGAGGAAGTCGCCTATCTGCTGCTGATGGGCGAGCTGCCGACCAAGAGCCAGTTGGCCTCATTCCGCAAAAAGGAACGTGCCGCCCGCGAGATCACGCGCCCGCACGTTGAAGTGATCAAGCGCTTCCCCAAGAACGCGCATCCCATGGACACCATCCGCACGGCGGTAAGTTATCTCGGCACCACCGAGGTCGCCTGGGGCGGCGAGCCGGCCAAAAAGGATTTGGAGCGGGCCATCAATCTGTTCGCCAAGATTCCCACCATGATCGCAACCGATTTCCGTTTCCGTCAGGGCAAGTCGCGCATTAAGCCGAAGGCCGATCTGTCCTTCTCGGAGAACTTCTTCCACATGTGTTTCGGCAAGGTGCCGCCCAAGGAAGTCGTACGCGCCTTCGACATTTCGCTCACCTGCTATGCGGAGCACAGCTTCAATGCTTCCACGTTTGCGGACCGGGTTATCGCCTCGACCCGCTCCGATATTTATTCGGCGGTGACCGGCGCCATCGGCGCGTTGAAAGGACCGCTGCATGGCGGTGCCAACGAAGCGGTGATGGAAATGCTTGCCGACATCGGCAAACCGGCGAAGGCCGAAAAATGGCTGCGCAAACGTCTCGCCAACAAACAATTGGTGATGGGCTTCGGCCATCGGGTCTACCGCTGGGGCGATTCACGGGTACCGATCATGCGTCAGTGTCTCGAAGATCTGTCGGCCTGGGCAGGCGACGATACCTGGATCGAAATTTCGGACATTCTCGAAAACATCATGGTCGGCGAAAAGGGGATTCATCCCAATTTGGATTTCCCGTCCGGCCCTGCCTATTACCTGATGGGCTTTCCGATCAACCTGTATACGCCAATTTTCGTGGCGTCGCGGATCACCGGCTGGGCGGCCCACTATCTCGAGCAGAACGCCAACAACATGCTGATCCGCCCATTGAGCGCCTATAGCGGCCCGGCAGAACGGAAAGTGCGCTAGCCTTACCGGTTGCCGCGGATTACCTTCCACCCTCAATCAAGCAAGAAGCCCCCGCAGGGAGAGGAAACCGATGGCAAACCGTGCTTACCCCACCGACACAAGGATCGTTCAGCATACGGGCGGACCACAGACATGGAAGGTCGACGCCGACATCTGTGTCGCGGGCGCCGGCATCACCGGGGTCTCGGCAGCCATCGAAGCGGCACGGCTGGGGCGCAAGGTGGTGCTCGTCGACGGGTTGCCATCATTGGGCGGCCAGGCGGTCAATTCGATCATCGGCACCTTCTGCGGCATCTTCGCCAACGGTGACGACCGCTATCAGTTCACCCACGGCATCATCGACGAGATCCTCAACGATCTTGGCGCGTCGGACGATCTCTACTACCGGGTCGGGCCCGGCTGGACCACGGTGTTCTATGACGAGATCGCGCTGTCGCGCTGGATAGAGCGCAAAATTCAGGAAGCGGGTGTCGAGGTGATCCTCGGCGCGGTGATCCGCTCCGTCGAGTTTGAGAACCGCCGCGTCAAAAAATTGCACATCGCCACCCGCTACGGCGATGTCGAGTTGAGCGCCAAAGGTTTCGTCGACGCCAGCGGCGACGCCGTCCTCGCCTGGCTGTCGGGCCTGCCCTGCCGCGAACCGGCGCAAACCATTTATGGCACCCAGATGGTGGTGGTCGAGGGCGTCAACGAAGAAGGTGCGCCGTCGCGCGAAGAAATCGCCGAGCGCATCGCTGAAACGGCGAGCAAATACGGCGTCGTCCGCGAGGACGGGCTCGCGTTCTTCTTCGAAGGGCGCGGCACGGTGGGCCTCAACATGACCCATATGGAAACGCCGTTGGAACCGATGGCGACCTCGGCGATGGCCCTCGAAGGGCGCCGTCAGGCCGACAACGCGGTGAAATTGCTCCGCGCCGAGTTCCCCGAGACTTTCGGTGAGTGCCGGGTGCGCGCCTACGGCCTGCCGGGCATCCGCCAGACCCGCTGGATCGTCGGCAAACATCACCTCAAAGTGCAGGAAGTGATCGACGGCACCGAGTTTGATGACGCCATCGCGCGCACCGCCTGGGGCATCGAAGTGCACGACACGCCGGAGAACATCATCTGGGACAGTTTCGGGACCGGCCACGTTCATTACGTGCCGCTCGGCAGTCTTACACCGCCGGACGCCGACAATCTGGTGGCGGCGGGCCGTTGCATCGACGCCGACATTTCGGCGCTCTCGAGCGTGCGGGTCATGGCGCCTTGCGCCGCCATGGGCGCGGCCGCCGCGCATGCGCTTGATCTCGCCGGCGACGGCAGCATCCATCAGATCGATATGGGCGATCTCAGGACACGGTTGAAGGACAATCTCGAGCGGACGGATCACTACCGCGACGAAGCCAACCCAAAGAACGCGGCAGCGTAAAAGCTATCCGCCTTTGGCGCCCTTGGTGATCTCGACGATGCCGTTGTCGCCGTCGACCTTCACCCAATCACCGGTTTCGATGACGTCGAGCGGATCCTGATCGAGCTCGGTCACCGACGGCGTCCGCATGACGACCGCGCCAAGGGCCACCTTGGTGGTCATCTCGTTGAAGACCAGCGCCTTGGGCGCGACGCCGGCGATGCGGGCCATGTGGAACGCCGCCGACCAGCCGGATGAGCCCTTGGCGCCCGGGAACACAAGCACCTTTCCCGCGAAGCTCTGGCCGCATAACTCATGACGCGTTTCGACAATGGTGCCGGTCATGGAATCGACGCCGCCCCACCCGGAGATGGTTTCCTTGGTAACGAGGGCTTCGCCTTCGATGCAGCCGTCGACCACACCGCGTCCGTGCAAAATGATCTTGTCGTTGCTGGGTCTATCTGTCATGGCGCTTTCCCCTGCCATTTGCCGCTAAGCGCGGCGTTGATGCAGTCCTCCGTCGACCCGAACCATGCCTCCACCCCGACAATGGCCGGTAGATAGTGCGTCTGTTTCGCTGAATCCGTCGCCGCGACCTTGGTGCCCTTGGGCGCCGCAGCCGCCATGGCCGAACAGGTATCTGTCATGATCAACCCGCCCGCCTTTTCAATGGTGCGCGCATAGCCGTTGCGGACCGCCACTTGTTTCACCGATTGATTGGTGAAGATCCACAGCCGCGTGTTGCCACTGATCTTCTTGCCGTCCAACAGGCGTGCCGCTTCCCACACTTGTTCGATGGTGTAATGCGGGCACCCGAGCATGACGTAATCCACATCCGTGCCCGTCGCCTTCGCATTCAAGTTCTCATAGGTCGCCTTCATCTCGGCTTTGCCGTACTTGAAGGTCTCCTTCGGCTTGTTGGACCCGAAGGCCTCTTCCACCGTGTCCGCGTCGGGCGTCACGCCGACGACGTGATACATCTCCACCCCGCCGGACGAGGCGGCGGCTGCACCGAAATGTTTGTGACGGACGAGGTTCGGCGTCATCTTGATCCCGGTGATCACCGGCACCGATTCGCCGACGCAATTCCCGACATAGTAGCCGAGCATGCCCCAATCCATCACGCTGTCGACATCGATTTCCACATCGACGCGGTACTGGCCGAGGCGCGCGGCGTCCGTGTGGAAGCCCCAATAGGGAATGCGGCGGGTCAGCATGGCGGCGGCGGCGCTTTCGCGGCCTTCCGTGTTGCTGCGCGCACCGATCACCGAATTGATGTAGACCACCGCCGAGCTTTCCATCCACGCGCAATGCTCGCCTTTAACCGGCGTGTTCCCCGCCGCGTGCGGCGTGCAGGTGTTGAGCATGTTGACGCCCTTGGATGCGGAATATTCCTGGGTCTCCTGATGGTATTTGAGTGCTGCGTCGGGAAGACCGAACATCGCCGAGTTGTTGGGCTCCACCCGCGTCTGCAGATGGCAAGTGAAGGCCTTCGCTTGTGGGATATCCACCACCTCGTCACTGTCGAGATCGAAGCGTGAGAAGATGGCGTCGCGTCCCACGGCACCCTGTTCGGCATAGTAATCGGCCATAAAGGGCGTCGACGATCCGATCACACCGGCGACGTTGTTGGTTTCGACCAAGCGGTCGGCGCCCAGTGCCTCGCCATAGCGCACCAGCAGGTCCATGGCCTTGGCGGCCGCCGGTCCCTCGGCGCCGTCCAGCATGGCTTTCTCTTCGGCGGTTAGCTCCATTCTTGTATTCCCCGTCTTATTTGTTTCCGGGCAATGATCCCGGTTCCCTATCCCGCAGTATAAACCACCGACCCGGAATTCAAGGCTCACAAATTTGTTGGGGTTCTTCGAATCACCGAATATTAGAACGATCTCAATTTCTCCAATATTTGCAGATGGATACTAGTGGGACGAAGCGAAATGTCGTACAACTCAACGTGAGCTTAAGATCAATAATTTTCACCTCGTGGCTACATCACTTCAGGGAGACAAATGATGACCTTATTCGGAAGAGCTATGCTCGGCGCCGCCGCGCTTATGACCGCGACCGCGATGAGCGTGCCCGCCTCCGCCTTGACGCTGAAGGCGTCCCATCAATGGCCGGGCGGAAAAGGCGATGCCCGCGACGAGATGGTGCAGATCATTGCGCGGGAAGTCGCAAAGGCCGATGTCGGCCTCGATATCAAAGTTTACCCTGGCCGGTCGCTGTTCAAACCGCGCGAACAGTGGAATGCCATGGTCAAGGGCCAACTCGACATTTCGGCCTTCCCACTGGACTACGCGAGTGGGCGTCATCCCCAATTCAGCGCGACCCTAATGCCCGGCCTCGTGAAGAACCACGACCATGCATTGCGGCTCAACAACTCGCCGTTCATGACCGACATCAAAAAGATCATCAATGATGCCGGCGTCGTCGTGCTCGCCGATGCCTGGCTTGCCGGTGGCTTCGCCTCCAAGAAGAACTGCATCCTCGGCCCCGAGACCATGAAGGGCCAAGTGACGCGTGCGGCCGGCCCGGCGTTCGAGCAGATGCTGGTTGGCGCGGGCGCATCTATCTCGTCGATGCCGAGTTCCGCAATCTATCAGGCGATGCAACGCGGCGTACTCGATGCCGCCAACACCAGCTCCGGTAGTTTCGTGTCCTATCGAATCTATGAGCAGGTCAAGTGCCTGACCGCCCCCGGCGATTATGCGTTGTGGTTCATGTACGAACCGGTGTTGATGTCGAAAAAATCCTTCGACAAGCTCAACCAGGCCCAAAAGGATGCCCTCATGGCAGCGTCCAAGAAGGCAGAGGAATACATGACCTCTCAAGCCAAGGGGCTGGACGACAAAATGGTCCAGACATTCACAAAAGCCGGCGTCGAAGTTGCGACCATGACCGCGGAACAAGCCGCGGCGTGGCGTAAGATCGCCAACGAGACCTCCTACAAGAACTTCGCCGAGAAGGTCCCCGGCGGCGCCGAGCTGATTAAAAAAGCGCTCGCCGTCGAGTAAGTGACAGCGTACGACCCCGGGTGCCGGTATAATGGCACCCGGGGTTTGTTGTCTCAGCGAATAGAATTTCCGTGTTCTCCGCTTTCGTAAAATTTGTCGCAGTGGTCTCGCGACTTGCCGGGGTAACCGCGTCGCTGCTCGTCGGCTCGGCCATCGTGGTCGTTTGCCAAATGGTCGTGATGCGCTACTTCCTCAAAGCATCGACCATCTGGCAAACCGAGTTCGTCATCTTCGCTCTCGTCGGTGCGACGTTTATCGGCTGCCCCTACGTGTTGCTCCAACGCGGCCACGTGAATGTCGATCTATTGCCGCATTATCTGGGCCAACGCGGCAGGATGACACTCGCGTTCATCGCCAGCGCGGGCGGGTTGGCGTTTTCGCTGGTGCTGACGTGGACCGGTTACGAATTGTTCCATGAAGCGCTGATGGAGGGGTGGACGACGGAAACCATCTGGGCGTTGCCACTGTGGATTCCTTATTTATCGATCCCGCTTGGCATCGGACTATTGGCGCTCCAATACGTGGCCGACATCATCGCCTTGAGTATCGGTGCCAGCCTTCCCTTCGGTATGGCGCCGCGCGATAGCGCGCAGGAGAGTTAGGCCATGGAACCGACCCTTATCGGTGGTCTTGTCGCCCTTGCGACAATCCTGGTTCTGACGACCGGCATCCCCGTCGCCTTCGGACTCGGGATCGTTTCCATCGGCTTTCTGGTGCTGTTCGAAGGACTCGATTCTTTGAGCGTTCTGGCGGACACCTTCTTTGCCGGAATCGCCGAGTTTAGTTTGGTTTCCATCCCCATGTTCATCGTGATGGGAACCGCGGTCGCCGTATCGCCGGCCGGCCGCGATCTCTATGCCGCACTCGACCGTTGGCTCAACAAGGTGCCGGGCGGGTTGATCATTTCGAACATCGGTGCCTGCTCCATTTTCGCGGCGCTCAGCGGCTCGTCGCCCGCGACCTGTTCGGCCATCGGCCGCATGGGCATTCCCGAAATGCAATCGCGCGGCATTCCCGACGGACTGGCAACGGGCTCCATCGCCGCCGGCGGCACCCTTGGTATCCTGATCCCGCCGTCGGTAACCATGATCGTCTATGGCATCGCCACGGAAACCTCCATCGGCCGGCTGTTCCTTGCCGGCATGCTGCCCGGCCTGATGCTCACCGCCCTGTTCATGGCGTGGTCGTTATTCACGGCCTGGCGCAACGGCTTTAGGCTTACGGGACCGGATATCAGTTTCACCCTGCGCCAAAAGGTGGAGATCCTGCCCCGGGTGCTGCCCTTCCTGCTGATCATCGTCGGTGTGCTGTTCGTGTTGTATGGCGGTGTGGCAACGCCATCGGAAGCCTCCGGGGTCGGCGCCATGCTGGTGCTGGTGCTGATCGCTGTCATCTACCGGATCTGGCAGCCGCGCCGCATCTGGTCGATCATCAGTGATTCCATGCGCGAAAGCGCCATGATCCTCATGATTATCGCCGCCTCCGCCTTGTTCAGTTACATGCTGTCGTCGCTGTTCGTGACACAGACCGTCGCCCAGGCGATCGCCGATTCCGAGGTTAATCGCTGGGTGCTGATGCTGCTGATCAACGTTTTCCTGTTGGTCGCAGGCTTCTTCCTGCCGCCGGTCGCGGTGATCCTGATGACCGCCCCCATCCTGTTGCCCATCGTCACCCAGGCGGGCTTCGATCCCTATTGGTTTGCCGTGGTGTTGACCATCAACATGGAGATCGGATTGATCACACCGCCGGTCGGGCTCAACCTTTACGTTATCAACGGCATCGCGCCGAAAGTGTCGTTGCCGACCATCCTGAAAGGCGCCCTGCCCTTCATGCTGTGCATGGTGGTCGGCATTATTCTTTTGTGTATTTTCCCCGAGATCGCCACCTGGTTCCCCGATTACATCATGGGACCCGGCTTCTAGTCACGGTGATCGTCAGACGGCGAGGTATTCCTGACGGATATCGGGATTGTCGAGAACCTCGCGCGCCGTACCTTCGAACACCACCTCGCCCATGTCGAGAATGATCGCCCGGTCGGCGAGATTAAGCGCGGCGATGGCGTTCTGTTCGACGATAACGGTCGTGATCCCGAGATCTCGCACACCCTGGAGGATGCGCTCAATTTCCTGTACGATTACCGGTGCCAATCCTTCGTAAGGCTCATCCAAAAGCAGGAGTTTCAGGTCACGGGCCAAGGCGCGCGCGACGGCAAGCATTTGCTGTTCTCCCCCCGACAACGTCACCCCCTCTTGCTTGCGGCGCTCGGCAAGCCTGGGAAAATGTTCGTAGATCCGTTCCAGCGACCAACCGCGCGGTTCGGCGATCTGGGCAAGCACGAGATTCTCCTCGACCGTGAGGCCCTGGATGATGCGCCGGTCCTCGGGCACCAGGCCGACACCGCATTGCGCCGCCTGCCACGATGCCATGGTGTGGAGCGGCTGGTGATCGAGCCAAATCTCGCCGCGTTTAAGCTCGGGCGTGTCGGTCCTAGCGATGGTCCTGAGCGTCGACGTCTTACCCGCGCCGTTACGTCCCAGGAGCGCAACGATTTCGCCTTCGCGGATATCGAACGACACACCTTGCACGATATAGCTTTCGCCGTAGTAGGCATGCATGTCCCGGCACGAGAAAAAAGCCGGTGCCACGCCGGGTTTGTCGATCGGTGTCATCGGCGACATCCTCATACGTGTGCGCCCCCCAGATAGGCTTCCTGGACGCGGGCATTACCGCGCACCATGTCGGGCGACCCTTCGACGATGATCTGGCCCTGGGCGAGGACGGAGATGTGATCGGCAAGGCTGAACACCACGTGCATGTCGTGTTCGATGATCACCTTGGTCATGCCGCGTTCCTTGATCAGGCGGAGGAGATCGATCGTGCGGTTGGTGTCGTGGCGCGACATCCCCGCCGTCGGCTCGTCGAGTAGCAACAGCTTGGGATGCTGAATCAAACACATGGCGAGCTCGAGACGCCGTTTGTCACCGCGCGACAAGCTGCCTGCCAAGCCATTCATCTGTTCCTTGAGACCGACGTCCTCAAGGATATGTTCGGCTTCGTCACGCACCTCCGCCTCGTTATCCACCTTGCGGAAAGCATTGAGCTTGAACGCGCCTTCCCGTTTGGCGAAGGCCGGCACCATGACGTTCCGCAGCAAGGTGAGCTCGGGAAAAATCTCCGGTGTCTGAAACACCCGGGCAACGCCGAGCTGATTGATCTCGTGCGGCTTGCGGCCGGTAAGATTGTCGCCGAGAAATTTGACGGAACCTGTGTCGGGTTTGATGCGCCCGACACAGACATTGAGGAGGGTCGACTTCCCGGCACCGTTGGGTCCGATGATGGCGTGGGTCTTGCCAGCCTCAATCTGCAGGTTGACGTTCTCCAACGCCTGCAGTCCGCCAAAATGCTTGCCGATATTGGAAACGTTCAGGACGATATCGTTCATAACCGCTCCTTAGGCTGCCTGCAGCCCGTCGCGCCGCGATCGTGCGATGATCCGGCGGACCAGGGACGACAATCGTCGAATGCCTTCCATGATGCCGCCCGGCAGGAAAATGACGATCAGCACGAACAACGCACCGAGGGTGAGATGCCAGCCTTCACCGACGAAGGGATTGACGACGAACACCATGGCGGACTGCAACCAGTCCGGCAGCATCGCGAAAATCTGATGCAACACGGCCTCGTTATAGGCGGAGAAGACATTCTCGAAATACTTGATAAGTCCAGCGCCTAGCAATGGCCCAATCAGCGTACCGGCACCGCCGAGGATGGTCATCAGCACCACCTCACCCGAAGCCGTCCATTGCATGCGCTCGGCACCGGCGAGCGGGTCGGTGACCGCCAAGAGCGATCCGGCCAGTCCCGCATACATCCCGGAGATGACGAACGCGACCAGAAGATAGGGCCGCGTGTTGTAGCCCGTATACCCCATGCGCGTTTGGTTCGATTTGATGGCAAGCAGTTTGACGCCGAAGGGCGAATTGAAAATCCGCACCGAAAAGAAAAAGGCGATGATCAATATGGCCGCACAGAAATAGAAACCGGGATACCCGCTCATTTTGAGGCCGAACAGTTCCGTCGACGGCAGGCCACTGGTCGCTTCCACATACAGCCGGTCAATGATCCGGGGATCCGATTGCGTCAGCTGTAGGCCGGTTTCACCGTTGGTGATGGGTGTCAGCACCGAGTAGGCGAGGTTGTAGGACATCTGCGCGAACGCGAGCGTCAGGATGGAGAAATAGATGCCCGAGCGGCGGAGGCTGATGAACCCAATGAGCGCCGCAAACACGCCCGCAAGCAGTGTCCCGAACAAAACGGCGGGCAATACGTTCATGGTGAACAACTTGAACGACCACACCGCCGCATAGGACCCGACACCGAGAAACGCGGCATGGCCGAACGACAAATAGCCGGTGAGCCCGAACAGAATATTGAAGCCGATGGCGAAGATTCCATAGATGGCCAGTTTCTGAAGCAGATCGGGATAGCCGGCGCCAAACGGTGCCAGCCATAGGGGCATGGCCAGCACCGCTAGCGTGAAAACCCCCATGAGCAACAGGTCGTTGCGATGCCAAAGCTGCGCCATCCTATTACTCCATCACGCCGCGCCGTCCCAACAACCCCCGGGGCCGTACGAGGAGGATCACCACCGCAACCAGATAGAGGATGATCTGGTCGATCCCGGGGATCAGGGATTTGATCTCGTTCATGGACGAGAAGGACTGCAAAATACCAAGGAGGAAGCCGGCCGCGACGGCGCCCGGCAACGAACCCATACCGCCGACAACGACCACCACGAACGACAGAACGAGGAAGTCCATGCCCATGTGATAGTCGGGTGGCAGGATCGGTGTGTACATGACGCCGGCCAGACCGGCGACGACGGCGGCGATACCGAACACGACGGTAAAGCGCCGCTGAATATTGATGCCGAGCAGCCCGACCGTCTCGCGGTCCTGCATGCCGGCGCGCACGACCATGCCATAGGTGGTGAACTGCAAAAATGAGAACACGAGCGTAATCACCACGGCGGCAAAGCCGAGATAGATCAAACGCCACCAGGGATAGACGAGACCTTCGCCCAACCCGAACCACAACCCGATATCGGCGCTGCCCGCAACGAAGTCAGGCGCGGCCTGCGGCACAGGATTGGCGCCGAATTGCGCCTTGATAACTTCCTGGAGAACGATGGCTAGGCCGAAGGTGACGAGGATTTGTTCCGCGTGGGGCCGCTTGTAAAAAAATCGGATCAAGCCCCGTTCCATGACGAAGCCGATCAGCAACATGACCGGAATCGCCAGCAATATCGACAGCGGCACCGAAAAATCGATGATGGTCTTGCCCGTATCGCCGAACCAGATTTCGAGATAGGGCGTTTCCTTGTAGGCGTCGAAGAAGGTGATGCTTTCATCCTTGACGCGCTTCGAAATGGTCAGAAGTTGTTGCAGGGTGACGGCGCAGAAAGCGCCCAACATGAACAACGCACCGTGCGCGAAGTTCACCACGCCGAGCGTACCGAATACCAAGGTCAGACCGAGAGCAATCAGCGCATAAGCGCCGCCCTTGTCCAGACCGTTCAATATCTGAAGCAGGATCGCATCCATGACGGCGGATCCATCCTCCCCTTATGGACCCCAAATGCCGGCCGCCTCTCGGCGACCGGCAATGAGGGACTTAGTTTGTTTTTTTATGCTTGATAGGGTCCGAGTTCGCCGCCGAAGATTTTCGGATCGTACTCGACCTGAGAACGGGGCACTTCTTGCACCACTTCCAGGAGGTCGAACTGGCTGCTCGGATTCTGTTTTCCACGCACCACAAGAACGTTCTTGAAGCACTGGTGATCGGCCGCCCGGTATTCGGTCGGACCGTTCCCCATACCGTCGAATTCGAAGCCTTCCAGGGACTTGATGACTTCCGGCGGGAAGAAGGTCCCGGCCATTTCAACGGCGTTGGCATAGAGCACCGTCTGGACGTAGCAGGTGTGGGCCGCCTGTGACGGTGGGAAGCCGTAAGCCGCGCCGAAGGACTTGACGAAAGCCTTCGAGCCCTCGTCCTGCAGCGACCAGTTCCAGTTGGTCGAACCGAGGATGCCTTTGATGTTGTCACCGGCGCCCTGAGCCATCAGACGCGAGAACAGGGGTACGACGATTTCGAAGTTCTTGCCGTTGACCTGCTTGTCGCGAAGACCGAACTGAACCGCTTGGGTCAAGGAGTTGATCATGTCCTTGCCGTAGTGGTTGAGGATCAACACGTCGGCACCGGAGTTGAGAACGGGCGTGATGTATTGCGAAAAGTCGCCCGCGCCCAGCGGCGTCTTGACGGCATTGACCGTCTGCCAACCCAGCTTTTCCGTGGTGTTCTTGATCGACTCTTCCTGGGTCCAGCCCCAGGTGTAGTCGGCGGTCAAGTGATAGGCGCGCCGTTCCTTGCCCATCTCCTTCTCCAGCACCGGACCGAGCGCGGCGCCCGACATGTAGGCGTTGAAGAAGTGGCGGAAACCATAGCGGCGCTTGTCCTTACCGGTGGTGTCGTTGGAGTGCGTCAGACCACACATGAAGATGACGCCCATCTCCTGCGCCAAGGACTGTTGTGCGATGGCAACGCCCGACGACGAGCCGCCGGAAAACATCACCACGCCGTCCTTTTCTATCATTCGCTTGGCGGAAGCCCGCGCCGCGTCCGACTTGGTCTGCGTATCACCGGTGACGTATTCGAGCTTTTTGCCGAGAATGCCGTTCCCCTTCAGAGAAAGCGGCTTCATGGTGTTGAGCAGGCCGCCGTCGCCTTCACCGTTGATGTGCTGAACGGCCAGCTTGTAGGCGCGCAACTCGTCGGCACCCTCATCGGCATAGGCGCCCGTTTGCGGCACGTTGAAGCCGATGGTCACCGATTTGGCGTTACCCGGATCATTGCGGAATTGCCCCGCAGCCCAGGCATTCTTGATGAAAAAGGCCGGCGACGCGGCTGCCGCGGTGCCTGCCAAAGCCGTGGCGCCCTTTAGAACGCTGCGGCGTGTCAGCTTGCTGTCCGAAAAATCCATTTCGAAGCTCTCCCGTGATTTCGTTATCCAAGGACTTTCTTTGGGGCAAATAGGCGCCCCGCCCCTGTCCCTCTCTTCACTACGGATGGGAAGGAAAGCGCGCAAGCGGCGAGAGGCCGGCTAGCAAAATCTTGTAAAAATGTTTGTGTTCCGAGCTTTTTTAAGTAAATATTTTTGCAAAATTAAACACGCACACGCCTGGGGAGGCATTACGTGCAACGTCTGCCGATCGGACAACGGATCCGCAACAAGCGGAAGGAACTGGGCTTGACCCAGTCCGCCTTGGCGCAACAGGCAGGCATTTCCGTTTCCTATTTGAACCTCATCGAGCACAACAAACGGATGATCGGGGGCGCCCTGCTCAACCGTTTGGCGGCCCAGCTGGGCGTAGAGACGAGCCATTTGAGCGACGCCGAAGACGGCCCCCTCGTTCAGCAAACTCTCGAGATGGCGCGATCCCAATCGCTGACGGGGCTCGATGAAAAGAACGTCGTCCGGCTGGTCGCGGAGAACCCCGATTGGGCACGGGCCTTACTGGCACTGCACCGCAAATACCAAGACACCGCGGAGCACGCCCTGTCTCTGTCCGACAGGTTGAGCCAGGACCCCATGCTGCATCAGCTCAGCCATGCCATTCTCACCCAGACCACGTCGATCCGGTCCTTCGCCGAAATTCTAGGTCAATTCGACGATCTCAATGCGGGTGACCAGCGGCGGTTCAGCGGCATCGTCGCTTCACAAAGCGGCCAGTTGGGTTCCAGTGTCCGCGCGATGATCGAATTGCTCGGTAGCGCCATGGATGCACCCGAACCGCTGTCGCCGGAAAAAGAGGTCGACGACTTCATCATTGCGCACCGCAACTATTTCGATGAACTCGAATCGGCGACGCGGTCGCTGCGGGACGAGATGGGAGTCAGCGGCAAGCTGGTGGCAACGGCAATTGCCGGACGGCTTTCCGATCGCCACGGCATCGACGTCCGTTTCACAGATGGCGACACGAGAGAACCTTCGGAGAATGTGTTTTGGCTCGACACCCGGGCACCGGAGGCTTCCATCCGTTTCCGCATGGCGAAGCGGTTGATCGAGATCGAGGCCGCCGACCTTCTCGACAGACTCGTGCAAGATAGCCGGCTGACCAACGACGACGCCCGATCTCTTGGCCGCAGGGCCCTCGCCAGTTACGGCGCAGGCGCCCTTCTCTTTCCCTATCAAGAATTTCTGAAGGCCGCCGAACATCACCGTTATGATATCGACCGCCTGAGCGCCGCTTTCGGCAGCAGTTTCGAGCAAACGGCCCACCGCCTCGTGACCCTGCAACGGCCGAAAGCACCCGGCGTTCCCTTTGCCTTCTTGCGCACCGATCCGGCCGGCAATATTTCCAAGCCGTTCAGCATACCCGGCCTTCCCATGCCGCGGTTCGGCGGGGCGTGCCCTTTATGGGCCATCTATGCCGCCTTCTCGGAACCGGGGCGTATCGTATCGCAATTGGCAACGACGCAGCTGGGCGAACGCTATCTGTTCATTGCCCGCACCGTTGACAAACGAACCGCCGGCTTCGGCGAAGCGC
This sequence comes from uncultured Rhodospirillales bacterium, assembly GCA_913055735.1. Classification (GTDB taxonomy): domain Bacteria; phylum Pseudomonadota; class Alphaproteobacteria; order Rhodospirillales; family UBA2165; genus CAJXKD01. The sequence goes on along the minus strand of CAJXKD010000001.1, from coordinate 1,768,434 downwards.
CGACCCGCTACAGCGTCATGATCGGGTGTGATTCTCTGTATATGGACCGGCTCGTTTACGGCGACCGATACGCCACCGGGCAGGCATCGCTCGAGACGCCGGTCGGATTCAGCTGCCGGCTCTGCGAACGGCACGATTGCCGTCAACGGGCACAGCCATCGTTGTTGGCTGGCGACAGTAGGCAAAACAACCGTAAGGCACCCGTCACGGGCGCGGCAGCGGAATGAAATTTCAAAAGCGCGAGCACACCACCAGATAAAAACGGGTGCCGCACAGGGAGAGCATGGGGGAGAAAACCATGGGAACCAAAATTCTTATCGCGGAGGACGAGCCGTTCATCGTTGAATCGCTCAGCTTCCTTCTGTCACGGGAAGGACACACCATAGCGTCGGTCTCCGACGGCGCCTCGGTTCTGGACGAACTGAAAAAACAGCGGCCGGATTTGTTGATCCTCGACATCATGCTGCCGACCACCAGCGGTTTCGAAATTCTACGCCGCATCCGCGAACAACCCGAGTTCGCCGCCTTGCCGGTGTTGGCCCTGACCGCAAAGGGCCAGGAAGCGGACCGGCGTCGCATGGTCGATCTGGGTGTCGATCAATTCATGACCAAACCGTTTTCCAATCAGGAACTGGTGAGCTCGGTCGCCGCCCTTCTGGAAAGCGCCAAGGCGCCGCAACAGTAGTTTCAGGGAAAAGGTTAGGGCCATGTCCCGCAACAGACGCACCCGCGATGCCGCATTCGTCCTGCCGGTGGTGATGCTGTTGCTGCTCATGCCGCCTTATTTGCAGGTGTTCGACCAGCAAAGTTTCCTCGCCGGCATTCCGCTGCTCCATGTCTACATATTCTCCGTGTGGCTAGCCGGAATCGTGGTCACCGCATGGCTGTCTCGCCGGATGGTCATGACCAGCGATACCAATGTGTCGGCCTCTCCCGGGCCGAACACGACCGACCCGGCGGAGCGGTAGGCCGGTTCGATGCTCAGTTCGTCCCTCATCATTCTCGTTGCGAGCATCTATCTGGGCGGCTTGTTTCTGCTTGCCTTCTACAGTGACCGCCGCGCGAAAAAGGGCGGCTCGAGCTTCGTCAATTCCTCCGTCGTCTATACCTTGTCCCTCGCCGTCTATTGCACGTCCTGGACCTTCTACGGCGCGGTGGGCTCGGCGGCGCGATCCGGCCTTGAATTCCTGACCATCTATCTCGGACCGACGCTGGTGCTCGTTGCTTGGAGCTTTGGGCTCCGCAAACTGGTCCGCATCAGCAAGTCACAGCGCATCACCTCCATTGCCGACTTTATTTCGGCGCGCTACGGCAAAAGCGTCTCCATCTCCGCCCTGGTCACCATCATCGCGGTGATCGGCGTCACCCCGTATATTGCCTTGCAACTCCAGGCAGTCGCGACGAGCTTCGACACCTTGGGGGCCTTCAACACTCTGGACACTGTCGGCGCGAGACGGCCCAGCTTCGTCGCCGACACCGGGTTTTGGGTCGCCGTCTGCATGGCCGTGTTCGTCATTCTGTTCGGCACCCGCAACCTGGGCGCCGACGAACGTCATCCGGGCATCGTTGCCGCCATCGCGTTCGAATCGATCGTCAAGCTGTTAAGCCTCGGCGCCATCGCCTTTCTCGCGACCTATGGTCTGCACGACGGTCTGCGGGACCTGTTCGTTCAAGCCTCGGCGAATGCCGACGTCCATAAGCTGTATGGATTTTCAGAAGGCTTCGAGCCCCGCTGGGTGGTGCTGACGTTTTTGTCGGCGGCCGCGATCATCTGCCTGCCGCGTCAATTTCAGGTCGCGGTGGTGGAAAATGTCGAAGAGCGTCATGTCGCGACCGCGTCGTGGCTGTTCCCGCTTTACCTGATGCTGGTCAGTATGTTCGTCGTGCCCATCGCCATAAGCGGCATGACGCAACTGCCCGCCTCGATGAACCCCGATCTCTATGTTCTCGCCGTGCCGCTGGCTTCGGGTCACGAAACCCTGGCCTTGCTCGCGTTCATCGGCGGCCTGTCGGCGGCGACCTCGATGGTCATCGTCGCGAGCATTGCGCTGGCGATCATGATCTCCAACCACCTCGTCATGCCGGTCATCCTGCGGTTTCATTTCTTCAGCACACATGACAGCGGCGACTTCTCCGCAACCCTGCTGCTCGTGCGGCGGCTCAGCATCATCGCCATTCTCAGCTTGGGCTTTACCTACTACCGGCTGATCGGCACCTCGAGCCCCCTCGCCTCCATCGGTTTGATCTCGTTCGTCGGGATCGCCCAATTCCTGCCGGCCCTGTTGGGCGGCATCTTTTGGTCGGGCGGCACCAAGAAAGGCGCTCTTGTCGGTCTCGCCACCGGATTTCTGCTTTGGGTCTATACCTTATTGGTGCCGAGCTTTGCCGGATCGGGATGGGCCTTCATGGATGTGGTTGAACACGGTCCGTGGTCCATCGCCTTCCTCAAACCCGATGCTCTGTTCGGGTTTGTCGGATGGGACCTGATCGTGCACGGCGTGTTCTGGAGCATGACGGTGAACACGGGCCTTTACGTCGCCGTATCGCTCGCGACCCGCCAAAGCCCCATCGAGCGCCTGCAATCGGCGGTGTTCGTCGATGCCCTCAAGGACAGCAAACAGGTTTTCGAAGGCGCCCTGATCCGCTCTGTCACCATCGACGACCTTTATCAGTTGGCCCGGCGGTTCCTCGGCGAACCCCGCGCCCACCGATTGTTCGAGGATTTCGCCCGCCAGCAAGGCCGGACCGATGAGCTGCCGTCGCCCGATCCCGCCCTGATCGCCCAGGTGGAACGCGAGCTTGCCAGCAACGTCGGCGCCGCCTCCGCCCGCTCATTGATCTCGCGGATCGTCAAAGGCGAAACCATCAGCCTCGACACGGTTATCAATATTCTCGACGAAACCCAGCAAGCCATCCGCTATAGCCGCGAGTTGGAGCGCAAGTCGAAGGAACTCGAGGATACGGCCGCCGAACTCCGCCGCGCCAACGCCCAGTTGACCACCCTCGACAAACTCAAGGACGATTTCCTCAGCCGGGTCAGCCATGAACTGCGCACGCCGATGACGTCGATCCGCTCCTTTTCCGAAATTCTGGTCGATCAACCGGATTTAGAAACCGAACAAGCCAGCCGGTTCCTCACCATCATTCAACAGGAAAGCATGCGCCTGACCCGCTTGCTCGACGAGATTCTGGAACTGGGGCGTTTAGAGAACGACGAGATCGATTGGCAGCTCGAGGATGTCGACGCCGTCGACGCCGTCCGCACCGCGGTCGAAACCATGCGCGGGCTCGCGCAGAACAATGGCGTGACCCTGATCGACGAGATGGGCGAGAAACCCGTGATGGTGAAGGCGAACTCGGACCGGCTGAAACAGGTGTTCATCAATCTGTTGTCCAACGCCATCAAGTTCAACGACTCTCCGGCACGTAAGACGTGGATCACCTTGTCGAACGGCACCAACACAGGTTGGGAGATCCATGTTCGGGACAACGGCCCGGGCATTTCGGCGCCCGACCGGGAAGGTCTTTTCTCCAAATTCTCGCGCGGCTGGGACGAACATGCGGGACGCCACGGCGGCAGCGGCCTCGGCCTTGCCATTTCCAAACAGATCATGAAGCGCCTGGGCGGCGATCTGGTGCTTCAACCAGACGCGGGTGACGGCGCCTGCTTCACCGTGCGGTTGCCCGCGGTCTAGTCTGAATTTGTATGGAAGAAATGGCGCGCCGGTTCGAACGCCGTTCGAACCTCTTCGTTTATTAGGAGGGCGGCCATTCCCGAGGGAATGGCGCCCGGGAGGACTCGAACTCCAAACTTTCCAGCCTGATCACGTGATGACTAATTGGTGATGAGCCCACCGTTTCCAAGCGGACGCATAGCCGATAGGATGCCGCGATGAGTAGCTCGAAGTTTCATACCAGGATATTGCTAGCCCCTTTAGCTCCATTGGTCTTGTTCGCGCTGGCGGCTTGCGAGGAGGAACGTCCGGAGATCCAAGAACGGATTCGGGCTATTAAATCTTATACGGTGGTAGAGCCGGCAGGGGGCAATGTACGGCGTTTCTCGGGAAAGCTGACCGCGGCAAACTCCGCGGCTCTCAGCTTTGCCGTTTCGGGAACCGTCGCGGCGGTAAACGTCAAGATAGGCGACGCGGTAACGCGGGATCAGGTGCTGGCGCGCTTGGATACCGAACCATTTTCACTGGATGTAACTGCCGCTCAAGCGCAGTTGGATAGTGATAAAGCTCAGTTCGATAACGCGAAGAGCGACCTGGAACGCAAGCGCGATCTACACAGCAAGGGCTGGGTTGCCAAAGCGGCGTTAGACCAAGCGACCGTAGCCTTCGACGCTTCGGAGGGTGCGTTAAGTCTTGCGCGATCAAGGCTGGGACTGGCGCGCCGTGACTTGGAAAATGCCAGTCTTAAGGCACCGTTCGACGGGGTTGTTTCTGCGCGGCAGGTTGAGCCATTCGTCGAAGTCCAGAAAGGACAGACGGTCCTCCAGATCGATTCTAAGGGAGTGCTGGAGGTCGATTTCTCGGTACCCGACACATTCGTGAACAGGTTGTCTGTTGGCTCTCCCATCACTATCGCGACAACCGCCGTGGCCGGTTGCGGCTGTTCAGGCCGAATTACCGAAATCGGCACATCTGCCGGTGCGGCTAATTCAGTAACTGTCACGGCGGCTGTCGTTGACGGCCCACCGAGTTTGCTCCCTGGAATGGCCGTGGAGGCCGGCGTAACATCGTCGCCAAATGCGGAGGACCGAGGATTTCTAATCCCCTTAGTTGCGATTGCACCGGGGGACGAGAACGCAAGGGGTTATGTATTTCGCTATGATCCAGCTTCTATGACCGTCAGGAGAACACCAATCCAGGGCGGTGAAGCGGTTCGCGGCAACTTGATAAGCGTCTCGGAGGGCCTCAACACCGGGGACATAATCGCGTCCGCTGGCGTCAGCTTCCTTAGGGATGGCCAACGGGTCAAGTTGCTCGGCGGCCAGTAAAGAAGCGGTTCCGGTTGGCCATGAACTTATCCAAGCTCGCCCTCGAGAACTCTCGGCTTACGATAATCGGCATCCTTATCGTCATCGCGCTCGGCACCTCCCAATTCATCACATATCCCCGAGCCGAAGACCCGACCGTGACAATCAGACAGGTCGAGATATCGGCTTCCTTTCCCGGCATGTCACCTGATCGGGTAGAGGAACTGATCACCAAACCCATCGAATCGGCAATGCGGGAGATCGCGGAGATCGATGAAATTAACTCTATCTCCAAGACCGGTTCGAGCCAGGTGAAGCTCGACATACACGACCGGTTTACAACCCTGGAGCCGATTTTTCAGGACATTCGGAACAAAGCAGACGATCTAAAGCGGGAACTTCCCGACGGCACGATTGGGCCCTCGGTTAGCGACGATGTGGGGCTGACAGCGGTCGCAACCATCGCGCTTTGGGCGGATGGGTTTTCGCTCGGGGAGATGCACGACGTTGCCAGAGAGATTCGCGATCAGGTCTATACTCTGACCGGCGTAAAAAAAGTTGAGCTAATTGGGATTCAGGACGAACGCATATACCTGGAACTAGACCCTTCGGAGTATGCGCAACTTGAATTGTCCCCGCGGGACGTTTTTGGAGCGCTGGCAAATCAGAACATTGTCGAGCCCGGCGGCCAAATTGTCTCCGACGGCCGGACTTTAATTATCGAGCCTTCCGGCAATCTGTCTTCCGTTGATGAAATCCGGAATACCGTGTTTCGCATTCCCGAAACCGATCGGGTTCTGACCCTCGGCGATGTCGTATCCGTCCGCCGCAGCCTTGTCGATCCACCGCAGTTCCCGGCTTACTTCAACAACCGCCCCACCATCGTGATCTCGGTCTCGACGGTCGAAGGCACAAACAATGTCGAGTTCGGCAAGCGCTTGACGGCACTCATCACGGACATCCAGAGCGAATTACCGATCGGATACGTCCTAGAATACGCCACTTTCCAACCGGAGCTAATCGCCGCCGCCGTCGGTAGCGCCGTCAGCAACGTTTATCAGACTTTGGCTATTGTGCTTGTGGTTGTCATGCTCTTCCTGGGTTTGCGGACGGGGCTGATTGTCGGCTCTTTCGTTCCCTTGACGATGCTCCTGGGCATCATTGTGATGCGCGCCTTTGACGTCGAACTCCAACGGATGTCGATCGCCGCGACGATCATCGCGCTCGGCATGCTCGTGGATAATGGCATTGTTGTTGCGGAGGATATCAGGGCACGTCTTGAACAAGGCGTTGGGCGATCCGACGCCGCGATTCAGGCGGGCAGGACACTCGCGATACCGCTTCTAACGTCATCTCTAACAACGATCTTTGCCTTTCTGCCCATGTTGTTAATAGATGGCGCCACTGGAGAGTTCGTCCGATCCCTGGCTCAGGTGGTTGCGATCCTGCTACTCGCGTCCTGGCTTCTTTCCATGACCGTCACACCAGCTATGTGCGCCTGGTTTATGCGGGTTTCTCCTCAGGCGGCCGATCAAAAGGGGCCCTCTTATGACGGATTTATCTACAGGCTTTATCGGAAAGTATTATTCGCATTCCTGCGCTGGCGCCTTGCTTCGATCGGTTCCTTGATCGGACTGCTTGTAATCGCGGTCCTTGCCTTAGGAACGATCAGGACCGAGTTCTTTCCATTGGGCGACCGAAATCAACTCCTCGTCTATTTGGATTTTGAAGCGGGAACGGATGTCCGTGAGACAGAAAGGCAATTGAGGAAACTGACTTCCTGGTTATCCGATAAGTCCGCAAATCCAGAAATAACAAGTAACATCGCTTATGTAGGATTCGGCGGCCCCAGGTTTTTCTTGGCCTTGTCGCCCGTCGATCCCGACCCCCATCACGCCTTCGTCTTGGTCAACACCAGCTCGGCGGCCGATGTGAGTACGCTGATAGGGAGGATCAATTCCTTCGCCGATCAGAACATGCCGACTGGATTGGTAGACGCAAAGAAAATGTGGTTCGGCTCGTCGGAACCGGGCCTAATCCAAATTCGCCTGGTTGGCGTCAACCAAGACGCCTTAACCCAAGCGGCGGGCAAGCTCGTCAACGCACTTCATGAAATCGAAGGGACGGTCGGCATTGAGCAAGATTGGGAGAATAAGGTGCTGTCCCTGGTCGCGGATGTCGACCAGGTGAGGGCACGTCGCGCGGGCGTTACCTCAAGCGATGTCGCGAGCGCTTTAAATACCACATTCGCTGGACTGGCAATCAGTGACTACCGCGAGGGTGACAGAATTATTCCCATTGTGGTCAGAGGAAACGACGATCTGAGATTTTCGCTGTCCAGCCTCGGCCAAGTACAAGTCTACTCATCTTCGTCCGATAGTTTTGTGTCCCTGGGCCAAGTCGCGACAATCAACGCGGAATGGCGGCACAGCCGAATCAAGCGCAGAAATCAGGTACGGACCGTGACCGTTGAGGCGCGAAACCCTAACCTACCGGCGCCGAAGCTGCTGGAACTTATCCAACCTGCCCTTAACGCGCTCGACCTACCCGCCGGTCACAAACTGGAGATTGGCGGCGAGATCGAGGATCAAGCAGAGGCCAATCAAAACCTATTTGGACTGCTTCCTCTGGCCCTCGCCGGAATCATCGTCCTACTTGTTGGCCAGTTCAATTCGTTCCGAAAGGGAACGATCATAATCGTCACCATTCCGCTCATCTTGATAGGCGGCGTCCTGGGATTGATCGTCATGAATGCACCCTTCGGCTTCATGGTAATACTTGGCCTGTTTAGCCTCGCCGGTATCCTGATCAACAATGGCATCGTTTTGATCGACCGCATTCAGATCGAGGAGCGGGCGGGTCGCGACGCTCTAGATGCAATAGTCACAGCCTGCCTCGCCCGTTTGCGTCCGATCCTGATGACAACCCTAACCACTGTCTTGGGCTTGGTTCCTCTCATTCTGTTCGGGGGAGCATTGTTCTACGGAATGGCCAGCGTCATCGCGATAGGGTTGATCGTCGCGACTCTATTTACGCTGGGTTTCGTCCCTGTGCTCTATACGCTGTTTTTCAGGATCAACACCGACGGTGTTGCTGACGCCGTATCACAGGCACCGCGGCCTACCGGCTAATATCTACTAACTACTAAGAAAAATGGCGCGCCCGGGAGGACTCGAACCCCCAACCTCCTGATCCGTAGTCAGACGCTCTATCCAATTGAGCTACGGGCGCTTGGTGCGCGGACTTCCGCCCGGCGGGAGGGGACACTATTCAAATCACTCCTCCTGCGCAAGTAGAATGCCGCACATGTTGACCCCAAGCCGACCATTGGCCGACCATTGGCCGATCCCAGGCTGATCATTGACCGACAATACACGAGAAATGTGGACAAAATGGTTCGGGTATCCACGCTTGTCGCGGAGTCGGGGTTTCGTTAATATCTTGAAAATTCTTTAGGGGGCGTTTACTTCTGTTTTCTAATCTCTTGATTCGTCCGGGTTTCTCATCATTCAAAAAGGTGCGCTGCGCAATGGAGTCTAAGACGATTCGGCCGATAGTTTTCGGCGCGGCGTTGTTGCTGAGTGGATGTTCCTTCGCAACCGAGTCATTGTGGCCGTCGCTCACCGGCGAAGACCCAGTCGGAAGCGAACAGTCTGAGCAACAAGCCCCCGCCCCTCAACAGGCCCAGGCCGCTCCGCCACCGCCGCCGATGCAGCCGGCACAACCCGCGCCCCAGGTCCAGGTGCAGCAACCGCCGCAGCTGGGCACCACCAATTTCCAGACCCCCGGCGTCACGTCCGGCCGGGAATCGGGCACCTTCGTCGGCAAGAAGGTCGTGGAACTCCGTAACGAATTACGCCGTTTGCAGGGCAACGTGTCGCGCAACAACACGGATTTGCAGCAAATCCGCGCCCGCACGGTTCAGGATTCACAGCGCTATCACGGCGCCGTCGCGGCGATCAACGCCCGCCTGCAAGTGGGCACGACGCCGGGCAACCCGATCCTGGTCGAGCAATACAACCAGGCCGTCTCGGACCTCGATAAGATCGGCGCCGACATCTCCAGGATGAACGACATCACCAACAGCGTGACCTCGGATGCCACCTTGGCTGCCTTCCTCGCCGAAAACACGCGCGCCGCCTTCCGTATTTCCGGCGCCATCGACGAGGATCATCAGCAACTCGCCATCCTCCAGGACGAAGTTGACCGCACCGTGGTGCTGGTCGACCGTCTGCTCAAAGAGCTGAGCGAAGATATTCAGCGGCAAACCAACTATGTCGCCACGGAACGCAGCAATCTGAACACGCTGTCCGAATCCATCAAGAGCGGTGAAATCCTCGGTGCCAGCCTGACAAACCGGGCCTTGGGCGCCGCCGGGAGCCCGAACGCGCGCTCGGCACTGTCGCCGTCGCGGTCACTCGCCGGACGCCGGCCCTTGGTCGTAATTCGCTTCGATCGTCAGAATGTCGCCTATGAACAGGCCCTTTACAGCGCCGTCAGCCGCGCGTTGGAGCGCCGGCCGAACGCGACCTTCGAACTCGTGGCCGTTTCACCGGCAACCGGCGACAACGCCCGCCGGGCGCTCGATGCCAACCAGGCGCGCCGCAACGCCGAAGCGGTCTTACGGACCCTGCAAAGCATGGGCCTGCCGGCGCAACGGGTGAACATCTCGGCGCAAACCAGCGCGCAAGCCCAGAACAACGAAGTTCACCTGTATCTGAACTAAACATGGCTGCCGAAACAGCCGGAAACCGCGCCGTTTCATCGGCGCGGTTTTCATTTGAGCAGATGGCCCGTATCGCAACCGCCGAAGCAGCCGCATGAAGTCAGACAGTTTGCCGCCGGCCGGGCTCGTCCTTCTCGCCGCCCTCACGCTGGGATGGGGAACCGCCTGGCCGTTTATGAAAATCGCCCTGACGGAAATTCCGCCTTGGATGTTCAGGGGGTTGATCGCGCCTTTTGCCGGTTTGTTTCTATTCAGCCTTGCGGCCTTGATGAAGGAAGGCGTGAGGCTGCCCAATGGGCAATGGCGCCCTCTGCTCGTCGCGGCACTGTTCAACGTCACCGGCTGGCACGTGTTTAGCGCGCAAGGACTGCGCCTTTTGGAGTCGGGACACGCCTCGATCATCGCTTATACGATGCCCCTGTGGGCTGTCATTTTCGGTGTCGCGTTCGCGAGCGAGCGCATCACCCTTCAACGCCTGGCCGGTCTTGTCCTCGGGCTGGCCGGTATGGCCGTGCTTCTTTCCGGGGAGTTCGGTATCTTCGCCATCTCGCCGCTGGGAACGCTGTTTATGTTCGGCAGCGCAATTTCGTGGGGCGCCGGAACGGTTATTCAAAAACGCACCGTCTGGCAACTACCACCCTTATCCCTTGCCGGCTGGCAATTGCTGATCGGCGGGCTGCCGATTACCGCGGTTGCCATCGTGGTCGATGTCCCGCACCTGGAACCCGTGTCGGCCGCCGCTGTTTGGTCGACCCTCTATGTGCTGACGATCCCGGTGGTGTTCTGCCAGTTCGCCTGGTTCAAGATCGTCGGATGGGTTCCCATCTCCGTTGCCTCCGTAAGCACACAGATTATCCCCGTCGTTGCGGTGATCAGCGGTGCTATCGTTCTGGGAGAGGTGATCGGGCTGCGCGAGATCGGCGCCTTGGTTCTGGTATGTGCCGCGCTCGCGTTGGTGCTGCTGCCGTCCCGGCGCCGCTAAATCGTCGCGCGGCGGGAGACGAGCTTAAGCGCCGGCCCCTCTTGCACGCCGGCATGCAGCATCCGGTCCCGTTCGGCGAACCATTCCTCCGCATAGCCGCAATTGCGGTACTCGTCGAAATAAGGGCCGCCCGTGGTGAAATGGAGGTTGGACACCTCCGACACCGGAACCTCAGGATCGTAATCGACGAGATGATTCCAGCGGTGGGGCAGATCGCCGATGAGGTGATCCCCGGCCAACCAATGGAAGCGGTGTAATTCCAACCCCGAGGCCGAATTCACGTAGTCCGGCGTCAGCGCCGCACATTCGGCATTGTTGAACAGCATGACGCTCGACCAATTCTTCTTTTCATAGGCCGTTTGCGGCTGGTGAAGAAACTTAGTCGCTTCGGGCGGCATATGCTCGTGCTTGACCACCTGCACCGCATACGCGTCATCACGCAGCGCCCACAAGTCGGCGATATCGTCCAACACCAGCATGTCGCAGTCCATGAACAGAGACCAGCCGCTATAGCCGCTCAGATAGGGCGTCAGGAAGCGCGAAAAGGAAAAATCGGTCGATTGCAGCTTGTGCCGGGACCGCCACATCAATCCGTCCAACTGGGACAGCATCAGCGGCGTAATCGACACCGGCACGCTGGCCCGGCGTTGGATGGAATGGGAAAGCACGTGGAAAGCCACCGCTTCGCGCGGATCGTAGCCGATGAAAATCCGAATTGGGTCGCTTGCGCCGCTCATATCCCTGTCCTGCGGTGACCGTCAGGAAGGACGCTAAGCGGTAATCCTCAACAATCTATTGCGATATTGTCGATCAGGCGGGTTCTGCCGAGCCAAGCGGCCCCAAGAACTCGTAGCGGGCGGTCCGACCCGTCCGGAACCGCCAGGGTTTCGGCGTCCCGGACACTTATATAGTCCACTTTGGCAAACCCCCGCTGGCGCAGTGCCGCCGCGCCGTCCTCACCCGCGGCGGCAGGATCGGCGCCGCCGGAAACGCGGCTTGCCGTTTCCTGTAACACCTGATGAAGAGCAGGCGCGACCTCGCGCTCGTCGGCGGAGAGGTACGCGTTACGGGAAGAGAGCGCGAGCCCGTCGGACTCGCGAACGATAGGGCAACCGACAATCTCGACGGGAATATCGAGATCGGCGGTCATGCGCCGGATGACGCACAGTTGTTGATAATCCTTCTCTCCGAAATAGGCTTTGTCGGGCAGCGCCTGCAGCAGCAACTTGGTGACCACGGTGGCGACGCCGGTAAAAAAGCCGGGCCGGAACTCCCCTTCAAGGACATCGCCGATCCCCGGAACCGAAACGCTGGACGCAAAGCCTTCGGGGTACATGTCCTTGACCCCGGGCGCGAACAGAAGATGCGCGCCGCGCGCCGCCAATGCCTGGGCGTCGGTGGCTTCATCCCGGGGATAGACCTCGAAATCCTCGCCCTCGCCAAATTGCTTGGGATTGACGAACAACGTCACGCAGGTGCGGTCTGTTCCCGTGAGCGATGCCTCGACCAGGGAAAAATGGCCGTCGTGCAAGGCGCCCATGGTAGGGACAAGACCGACCGTTTCGCCGGCCGCGCGCCAGCCGCGCACTTTGCCCCGTAAATCGGAAACCGACCGGACGATATCGAGAGAGGTTTTGCCGGCGTCCAAGGCCCGTGATCCCCGATGACCCTAAGACGTCGTGTTGTTTGTCTTCGTGCCGTAGCAATGCTCCGGCCCGGGGAATTTGCGAGCTCTTACCTCGGCGGCATAATCAGCAGCGGCCTGGCCGATGGCATCGCCCAACTCGGCATATCGTTTGACGAACTTGGGTGTGAAATCGGTGAAGATGCCGAGCACATCCTCGGTGACCAGAACCTGGCCGTCGCAGTCCGGCGACCCGCCGATACCGATGGTCACCACCGGAACGGCCTGCGTGATCCGGGTGGCAAGATCGGCAACCACGCCTTCGATCACCATGGAAAAGGCGCCGGCATCGGCGATCGCGCGCGCGTCGGCGAGAATTTTCTCCGCCGTCTTTTCATCGCGCCCCTGGGCGCGGTAGCCGCCGAACACATTGACCGACTGCGGGGTGAGACCGACGTGCCCCATGACGGGGATGCCGCGTTCGACGAGGAAGCGAACAGTTTCCGCCATTTCGGTGCCGCCCTCGAGCTTGATGCCGTCACATCCGGTTTCCGCCATCACTCGGGCGCCGTTGCGAAACGCTTGTTCAGGAGATTCCTGATATGTCGCGAAGGGCATATCGACGATCACACAGGCCCGCGAACTGCCGCGCACCACGGCAGCGCCATGGGCTATTTCCATGTCAAGAGTCACACCCAAGGTGCTGTCGAGACCGTACAGCGCCGTTCCCATGGAATCGCCAACGATGAATAGATCCACGTGCGGGTCGAGCAGTTTGGCCATCGGCGCCGAGTACGCGGTCAGACAAACCACCGGTTCGCCCCCTTTCCGGGCCGCGATATCGGGCACGGTGATTCGCTTCGTTTTGCCGGAATGTGTGCTCATTAGGACTGTTTACCACGCGATTGTGCACTGCAAAGAGACGGACACATAGCATATCGATTAGGGTTTCGTCATCCGGTTCGCGCGCAGGGCACACCCCGCCTTTACGCAATACAGCATTCTCGGGCATTATTCGCGCCGGAGGCGGCCCCATGTTCAAGATATTCTCTTTTCCATTCAAACGTTTCGGCCCAGTTCTGGCGGTTGTATTGGTGGCGCTCGCCGCCTGCGGGACACCTCCTCCCGATAGAACCGCGAGCACCCAGCCCAGAGAGTCCTCGGGACCCGCGCCCGCCCGCGCCAAGACCCAAATGGTCTCCGCCGCCAATCCCCTCGCCGCTCAAGCCGGCCTCGATATTTTAAGGGCGGGCGGCAGCGCCGTTGACGCGGCCATTGCCGTGCAAATGGTCCTCAATGTGGTGGAGCCCCAATCCTCCGGCATCGGGGGTGGTGGCTTCCTCGTCCACTATGCCGCCAAGTCCGGTGCCATCGAGGCCTATGACGGCCGCGAAACCGCCCCCGATGGTGCCAGCGAAACCATGTTCCTCAACGCCGACGGCACCCCCATGGCCTTTTTCGACGCCGTGCCCGGCGGTCTTTCGGTGGGCGTGCCCGGTCTGTTGCGTCTGCTCGAGTTGGCGCACAAGGAGCACGGTAAACTTCCTTGGCGAAAACTGTTCGATCCCGCCATCAAGATCGCCGAACAAGGTTTCGAGCTGTCGCCGCGCCTCCATCAGATGATCGCTGACGACAGCCACATCAACAAATTCCCGACAGCTTCCGGCTATTTCCTCACCGAGGACGGTGCGCCGAAACCGGTCGGGACGAAGCTGGTCAATAAACCGCTGGCGGAAACCTTCAAGCTCATCGCCGATTTCGGTCCCGAGGCCTTCTACCGGGGACCGGTCGCCGCCGACATCGTCGATGCGGTGCGGGGGGTGACCCTCAATCCGGGTAGCATGACCGAGGAAGATCTCCTCAGCTATGAGGCCAAGAAACGCGATCCTCTGTGCTCGCTGTATCGTCAATGGGTGGTGTGCGGCATGCCGCCACCGACGTCAGGCGGTATCGCCACCCTACAGATTCTGGGCATTCTCCAGAATTTCGATTTGGCCAAGTTGAAACCGGAAAGCGCCGAGGCCGCGCATCTGATCGCCGAGGCGAGCCGGCTCGCCTTCGCCGACCGCAACGTTTATGTCGCCGACAGCGACTTCGTCTTCGTGCCAACGGCGAAATTGATCGATCCCGGCTATCTCGCGCGGCGCGCCAAGGAAATCGATCGCGACCGCAGCATGGGTGTCGCCCATCCCGGCGATCTCGATCAACGCGCTGAAATCCCCTATGCCCCCTCGGCAACGGAGAAAGGTGTCTCGACAACCCACTTCAGCATCATCGACAAAGAAGGAAATGTCGTTTCTCTGACGTCCTCCATCGAAAGCGCTTTCGGATCGGGATTGATGGTGCGCGGCTTTCTGCTCAACAATCAGCTGACGGATTTTTCCTTCCGGCCCGCCAATGAGGACGGCCAGCCCTACGCCAACCGGGTCGAACCCGGCAAACGGCCACGCTCGTCCATGAGCCCAACCATCGTCTTTGATGGATCCGGCAAACCCGTTCTCGCGGTGGGATCGCCGGGCGGATCACGCATTATCGGCTACGTCTCCCAAACGATCCTCAATGTTCTCGACTGGGGTATGAACCCGCAGGCGGCGGTCAGCGCACCGCACGTCGTCAACCGCAATGGGGCGACCGATCTCGAAAAAGGCACGCCGGCGGAAACGTTGCAACGCGCCCTGGAAGCACGCGGGCATGAGGTTAATGTGCGCGAACTGAACAGCGGCTTACACGCCATTCGGATTTCGGCGGACGGCATCACGGGCGGCGCCGATCCCCGCCGCGAGGGCGCCGCGGTCGGCGATTGAGTTTTTTGATGGAAGGTCCCATTACATCACTCCCCTGCGTTTTTCTCATCGCAGGTGGTGACCGTCGTATTCGCAACGGCCACCCGTGGGCCTATTCCAACGAAGTGCGCATGGATAACAACGCCCGCGATGTCGAGCCGGGCAGTCTGGTCGAGTTGCGCCGGGTCGACGGCAAGCCGGTGGGGATCGCGACCTTCAATCCGCATGCCCTGATCGCGGCCCGGATATTTTCGCAC
Organism: uncultured Rhodospirillales bacterium; assembly: GCA_913055735.1. Classification (GTDB taxonomy): domain Bacteria; phylum Pseudomonadota; class Alphaproteobacteria; order Rhodospirillales; family UBA2165; genus CAJXKD01. The sequence goes on along the minus strand of CAJXKD010000001.1, from coordinate 1,753,081 downwards.
GATACGTTCGTCCAAATAGACGAAACCTTCTTGATGAAACGATTGCGGCGCGCCCTCGCCATCCGCGAGCGATTGTTCGACGCCCCTTTCTATCGGCTCGTGCACGCCGAGGCGGACGGGCTTCCCGGTTTCATCATCGACCGTTTCGGCGATGCGGTGACGGTACAGCCGAATACCGCCGGGGCGGAATTGATGCTGCCCGCCATGATGACGGCGATTGAAAAGACATTGAGCCCTTCTGCCGTCGCCATCCGAGCCGACAGCCCCGCCCGCCACCGCGAAGGTCTCAATACCTATTCAAGGGTCGCCAAAGGTGATCTCGGCCAGCCCGTCGCCGGCCATGAGGGCGATCTCCAATTCGCCGCCGACTTGGCGGGCGGACAGAAGACCGGCTGGTTCTATGATCAGCGCGACAATCGCCGCTTCGCTGCCCAATTCGCCGACGGCCAGCGGATGCTCGACGTCTATTGCTACGGCGGCGGATTCGGCGTTGCCGCCGCGATGGCCGGTGCCACCGACGTGACCGGCGTCGACCGGTCCCAGGATGCGCTCGACCTCGCCCGCCGCACGGCGGAACTCAACGGTGTCGCCGACCGCTGCCGTTGGGAACAAGGCGATGCATTCGAGAAGCTGGAAGCACTGGCCGACGCAGGCGAACGCTACGGATTGGTTGCCACCGATCCGCCGGCGTTCGTCAAAACCAAAAAAGACCTCAAATCGGGACTTCGTGGATACCGTAAGTTAGCGCGTCTGGCCGCGGCCACCGTCGACAATGATGGCTTCTTGTTTATCGCGTCATGCAGCTACAACGTCTCGCCGGATGTTTTCCGCGACGAGATATGCCGAGGCATTCAGAGCGCCGGACGCAAAGTACGCATCCTGCGCGCCTCGGGAGCCGGGCCGGATCATCCGGTCCATCCCAACTTACCGGAATCGTCTTACCTAAAAGGCCTCATGCTGGCGTTCGACTAGCCTCAACTCGCGTCGTTGAGCCGCCAATCGTAGCGATACACATCGATATCGGTTTGCCCCGCGAGCCGCTTCTTCAATTCAGACGGCGCAAACTGTGCGATATGGGCAATGACCTCGGCGTCAGTGCCGCCGAAATCATCGGCAAACCAGTCATAGATTTTTGAGACGCCCAACTTGTCACCCTCGAAGAAAACGGCCCGGTCGCTGGCGATAAACACGCGCGCGGCCGCCTCGAGCATGCGGCTTACGGTTGCCGCCTCGTACGGAAACGGCTGCAGATTGGGACAACCGAGCGAGGCACAATTGACCGCGTAATGAATCCGGGGGTCCCGCCAAATGGGCCGCAGGATCCGGTGTTCGATATCGTCGAGACTGATCTCCTCTCCGTCCACCCTGACAAGCTTCTTGCCCCAAGGCCCATCGGCGAAGAAGCCCGGCGAAATGTCGATGTCGCGGATGCTGTCCACCGGGTAGTGGTCGAGCACAACCCGGACCGTGAGCGCGTTGTAGAGATTGATCCAATAGGCGAGTTGTTCGTCCCGGTTCAATGTTCCGACCGCGACCGTCGCTAACCCATCTATGTATGCGTCGAGGCGCGCACGATCCTCGGCGGCTACGAGGCCGTAGGCGACCCGGTTGATCCCATCGCTGCCGGGAACGACATACAGGGCAAGAAACCGTCCCCAAGCAGCGTGATCCACTCGAACGGTCGAGGCGGGATCATGGGCCGTCCATTTCTGCCAGAGATCCGCCTTGGGTGCCGCCAACGCATTCGTCGCCGCCGTCACGATAAACAGCAATACAAGGAGACTCGCGGATTTCATAACTCATCTTTCGCGGATGGTGATGTCGTCGGCAATGGCAATTCGAGACAAAACGTCGTCCCGTCGGGTCCCGTTTTCACCAAATTGACATCGCCGCCATGGGCACGCATCACTTCGCGGGCAATGACCAATCCCAGCCCGGTACCGCCCTCCGTTGCCGACCCGGCAAACGGCGAAAAGAGTTTATCCTGCACCTGGGGAGGAATGCCCGGGCCGTTATCGACGACATCGATGCACGCGAATCCAAAACGGGACTCTGCGCGCACCCAGACATCCCGCGCCCCCGCCTGAACGGCATTGCGACCAATATTCAGTAAGGCCCGGAATAATTGATCCCGGTCGGCATCGATTTGGAAGTCGGGTGACACGTCGTTGTGCCAGCGTAAGTCATAGACCCCGAGATCGGAGTGATCGATGCCGGCACCCACTTCTTTGACGACATCCGCCAGAGAAAACCGGGTAACGACCAACTTGCCGCCATTGCGGACGAAATCGAGTGTCTGGTTGCACAACTCCACGGCGCGGTCGATAGCACTGGACAACCGCGGTGCCATTTTGACGATCTTCGGGTCACTGCTATCGCCCAGACGGTCGGACACCAGCATGGCCGTTGCCAGCGAGTTACGCAGATCGTGATTTATCTTGGCAACCGATTCTCCAAGCGTCGCCAACCGGCGCCGCTGCCGAAGCGCATTGCGCACTTCTTCCTGCATGACACTCAATTCCCGCTGGGCGACGCCGATTTCATCTTCGCGGTCGTCGGGTTCCAGAGTACGGGAAAGGTCCTCCGGATCGGCGCGAAACGCGATCATGCTTTCAGTGATCCGCCGCATGGGCCGAACCATCATCCATTGCAGCGTGAGAAAGACGAGGCTTGCGGCAATCCCCGAGATGACCAACGACAAAGCCAGGATGCGGACGGAAAAGGCATACATCGCTTTCCGCATCGGTGCTTCGTCGATCATGATCTCGACCACGGTTTCCGGGTCCTGCGGCGATGGCGCGACGATACGGAGGACCCGGTTGTCGTCTTGCGCCAACGCCGCGAAGGCATCGACGATCCAACCGAAGAAACTCGTTTCGCGCAGATCGAAGGTCACATCGATGGACGGCAGTTTATCGGTGCCGAGGGCGAAGACGTGCCGGCGCGGCGTCCTCAAGACGACGTTGTAGGTCTGCGCACGATCCAGCAACGTTTGCTGAAGCTCTTGCCCGACGTCGCGGTTTTCGAGCGCCTCGAGGGTAAGCGTCGCAAGGTGCGCTGCCGCAATGCGTTCTTCGAGATAGGTTTTACGGAAACGTGCCACCGATGGGGCATAGATAAGCACCTCCCCCAGCATGACGAACGCCAGGGTCAAAAGCAGGAGCCGCGACGACAAACTCCTGGCGACAGGGGTGTTTTTGCCGATCCGCAGTGCCATCAGGTTCTTTTATACCATATACCGCCAAAATAGTGGCGGCCCGCCGTTTACCCTAGTTTTGAGAGAAACCGCACGACGGCACGGGTCCGGTCGCTGAACAGGGAAGGCGTGAAATATTGCCCGGCGGCACGTTTGGAAGCCTCGCTTAGGGTGGGATAGGGCGCGACCGTATTGGCGATGGTGCCGATTTTCATCTTCTTCTGTACGGCAAGTTGCCAGATTTGAATGAGTTCCCCGGCGTGCGCGCCGACGATCCCCGCCCCCAAGACCCTGCCGCGTTCATTCGTGACGATCTTGACCAGCCCCTTGGTTTGCCGTTCGGCGATGGCCCGGTCGTTCTCGGCGAAAGGCCAGGAAACGACCCGCACCTTGTCCCCCAATTGCTCCCGCGCTTTGGCCTCGGTCAGTCCCACATTGGCAAGTTCGGGTGCCGTGTAAGTCACCCACGGGATCGCCGATGTATCCTGCTTGGCCGGAAGCCGGAACAAGGCATTCTTGATCACGATTCCGGCGTGGTATCCGGCCATATGCGTGAACTGCAATCCACCGGCAACGTCCCCGATAGCGAATACTTTCTTGTTGGTGGTGCGCAGACGGGCATCGACCTTGATCCCTTTTTGATCGTAGGCAATCCCCGCTGCGTCCAATCCCAGCCCGCCCAGATGGGGCCGCCGTCCGGCGGCGATCAATAGGTGGGACCCGGCAATCTTATTTTGTGTGCCGTCTGCTTCGATGGTGACCGCAACCCCACCTGCCTCCGCAGAAGTGCCAACAACTTTCACCCCTTCGCGAAGATCGATGCCGTCGTCGGTCAATTGACCGCGCAAGACGGCAACGAGTTCCGGATCATCATTGGGAAGGATGCTCGCCATTTCGAGAACCGTGACACGCGCCCCCAACTGGCGGTGCGCTTGCGCCATCTCGATCCCGATGGGACCACCGCCGACGATGATCAAATGTGACGGCACGGCATCGAGATCGAAAACCGTTTCGTTGGTGAGGTACGGCGTGGTGTCGAGGCCGGATATGGGCGGTACGAACGGTCCCGACCCGGTGGCAATGACGAAACGGCGCGCGGTGATCCGCGTCCCGTCCGCCTCGACTTCCCGCGACCCGACGAAGCGGCCTGCCGCCTGGATAACGTTGACGCCGAACCCTTCGTATCGCTCGACGGAGTCGTTAGGTGCGATGGCTGCGATTGTATTGCGGACATGGCTGTACACGCCCGTTGATGATACTTCCGCCGTCCCCGGCATGATGCCGAACGGCCGTCCACCCCGGGCAGCGGCGGCCGAGTGCCCTGCGGCGAGCAACGCCTTGGACGGTACGCATCCGTAATTGAGACAATCGCCGCCCATCTTGTCACGTTCCAGCAGCACGGTTGGGCGCCCCAGATTGGCGGCAACGTAGGCAACGCTCAACCCGCCGGAACCGGCGCCGATGACGCAGATATCTGTATTGATGGTATCGGCCATGATTACGTCGCAGAACTCTCGTTGCGCCGCCCCACACGTTGTCTTAGGCGTTTATAAACCACCGGCACCAGTGACAGAACCGCGAGACCGATCAGCGGACCCAGAACTTGCGGTTCGAAGATCACCCCGAGATTGGGCGTTTCACCCGCTTCGATCAAATGCCCGACGCCGGCACCCAGGCTCGCATAAACGAACGTGCCGGGCATAATACCGACGAACGTGCTGATCACATAAACGGACGTGGGCACGCCTAATAAAGCCGGCACCAGATTGACCAGCCAGAACGGAAACAACGGCACGAGGCGTAGCACCAGCATGTAGCTGATGGCGTTCTCTCGAAAACCGTCCTCCATCTTACGCGCGGTGACGCCGACCTTGGCACGGAAATAATCGGCGAAGGCGTAACGCGCCGCGAGGAAAATCGCCGTCGCACCGGTGGTTGCCGCGACGACCGTCAGGATACCGCCCTCGAGGGTGCCGAACAGGAAACCGCTCAGGATCGTCAGCCAAATTGCCCCCGGCAGGCTGATTGCAGTCGCGGCAGCGTAGAGGGCAATGAAACCCAGAGCCGTCAGAAAATGATGGTCGGTCCGCCAGGCAAGCAGGGCTTCGCGGTGGGTCTGTAGCATCTCGAAGGAGAGAAATCGGTGGAGATCCAGGGCAAAGGCGGCGATCAAAGCCGTCACCAGCACGGCGACGGGAACCAGCCTTTTCAGCGGAAATCCAAGCTTTTTGGCCGGAAATTCCTCTTCGATACCTTGTTCAGGGGGCCGGTGGCCGGAGGGTTCCATGATCGCAAATCCAGGGGCGGCGTGCGGCCGAAACGGACACCTCTCCCGGAAAGCCCGGAAATCCGCCAATCTTGCCGTTAACCAATGCCCCGTCTTGTTAATACCTACCGCCGCCCGCCGCCAGTCACCATTCCGTGACGTTAAGTGTCCGGGATCGTTGACTTGGCGGGGTTGGTCCCCTATACACCGGGCCTTGCAAATCAGTGCCGTTCTTGGAGAAGACAGTGAAACGGACCTACCAGCCCAGTAAACTTGTGCGCAAGCGCCGGCACGGCTTCCGCGCGCGTATGGCCACAGTCGGTGGCCGCCGCGTGATCAAGAACCGCCGCGCCAAAGGCCGCAAGCGCCTTTCTGCTTAACCGGATCAGGCGATCCGCCATGAGCGTGCCGCTCGTGCGCCTGAAAGTCCGCGCCGATTTCCTACGGGCAGCGAACTCAGGTGCGAAGGCGGTCACCCCAGGTGTCATCGTGCAGGCAAGGCGCCACGACGCGGCGGAAGCCCAGCGGCTGCCTGCCGTCCGTATTGGCTACACGGTGAGCCGGCGGGTCGGCAATGCGGTAACACGGAACCGGGTCAAACGCCGGCTTAGGGCGGCAGCAGACCAAGTTCTTTCGGTTCACGCGGCGCCCGGTCGCGACTATGTTCTGATCGGACGCGCGGCCACCGCAGAAAGATCATTTGCCGATCTGCTTGGCGACTTGCAGAAGGCCTTGAAGAAGTTGAACGCGTACCAGGAAACGGCTCCAAAAGCCGACAAAAAGGAACAGGCGGGATAATGAACTATTTCGTGCGGCCACTTGGCCTCCTCCTGGGCCTCCTCTTTGGCTTGATCCTGCGCCTTCTCATTCGCGTCTATCAGCTCTTTTTATCCCCCATCCTTGGCAACAATTGCCGCTACACGCCCAGCTGTTCGCAGTACGCCATGGACGCCATCGAAACTCATGGCCCCCTTCGCGGGTGCTGGTTGGCGCTCAAGCGGATCAGCCGTTGCCACCCGTGGGGCAACTCCGGATACGATCCGGTGCCCGCACCCAGTTCGGGATCAAATCCTGGGGCTCATTCTGGACCGGCTTCCCGGCCCAGTTCCAGCAACGCCTGATCGCCAGCGGAACCGGCAAAATGGAACAAAAGAACCTCCTCATCGCCATCGTCCTCGCCGTCGCGATCATGATCGGCTGGCAATGGTATTACAGCACCGTCGTCCCGCCGGAAGATCAAACCGCGGAACAGCAAACGACGGCAACGACGGAGACGTCGCCGACGATGACGCCCGTCGCACCTACGGCACCTGGCGCCACGCCGGTGCCGGTGCCAGGCGCGGCACAGCCGACGCAGCAGGCCACGACACAGCAATCCATTGAAAATGCCGTCGCAGCCGCGCCGCGGGTGAAAATCGTTTCCGAACGGGTTTCGGGTTCCATTTCCCTGATCGGCGCCAAGCTCGACGACCTCACCCTGCTCGACTACCGGCGGACAGTTGATCCCAATAGCCCGAACATCCGGCTCTTGAGGCCCGTCGGCGGACCCAATCCGTATTTTGCCGATTTCGGCTGGGTCTCATCCGGCGTGAAAGTTCCGACCTCGACCACGCGCTGGTCTGCAGACAGCGATACCTTGAGCCCGGGCAAGCCCGTCACCCTGACATGGGACAATGGCGAAGGCTTGATCTTTTCGCTCGCGTTCAATCACGACGCCAACTACATGTTCACGGTCACGCAGAGTGTCCGTAACACCGGCGCCGTGCCCGTGACCCTTTTCCCCTTCGGTCGGATCGAGCGGACCAGCACACCGGAAATCACGGATTTCTATATCCTGCACGAAGGTCTGCTCGGCGTGTTCGACGGTGTCCTCCAAGAGGTCGACTACGACGATATCCAAGAAGAAAAGGTTATCCGTGCCGAAACCACCGGCGGCTGGATCGGTATCACCGACAAATATTGGTTGGCGGCCCTGATCCCCAACCAGGAAACCAAAGCAACTGCCCGTTTCTATAGCCAGCCGGTGAACGGGGTCGACAAGTACCAGGTCGATTTCGCCGGGGCCGAAACGGTCATCCCGGCCGGCGGCACGGCCTCCATCGCCAACCGCCTGTTCGCCGGCGCGAAGGAAGCCAAACTGGTAACGAGCTATCGGGATGAGCTCAATATCACGCGTTTTGATCTTGCCATCGACTGGGGTTGGTTCGAGTTCCTCACCAAACCGATTTTCTTCGCGCTCGTCTATATCCACGATTATGTCGGCAATATGGGCGTCGCCATTCTGTTGCTGACCGTGTTGATCAAACTGGCTTTCTTCCCGCTCGCCAACAAGTCCTACCGGGCGATGAGCAAGATGAAGGAATTGCAGCCCGAGATGATGAAGCTTCGCGAACGGTTCGGCGACGACCGGGCGCGGATGAACCAGGAAGTCATGGCGCTGTACAAGCGCGAAAAAGCCAATCCCGCCGCAGGCTGTTTGCCCATCTTGCCGCAGATTCCGGTGTTCTTCGCCCTTTATAAGGTGCTGTTCGTCACCATCGAAATGCGTCAGGCACCGTTCTTCGGCTGGATCCAGGACCTCAGCGCCATGGACACGCTGACCTTCGTCAATCTGTTCGGCCTGATCGATTGGACGCCGCCGGAAATCATGATCATCGGTGTGTGGCCGGTGATCATGGGTGTTACCATGTTCCTGCAGCAAAAGCTGAACCCGCCGCCGCCCGACCCAACGCAGGCCAAGATCTTCATGCTGTTGCCCGTGGTGTTCACGGTGATGCTGGCCCGTTTCCCGGCGGGGCTGGTGATCTACTGGGCATGGAACAACTTCCTGTCCATTTTGCAGCAATACGTCATCATGCGCCGGGCCGGTGTGCCGATTGGCGGCGGCAAGGTCGAGAAGCCGGCGGCGGCAAACGCAAACGCCCCCGACAAGACCAAGGGCAAACCTCCGAAGTCCTGACCTCCCGGGCACCGGACGGGTGATGGGGATCGGCGATGAATAGCGACATGGCAAACGAGGACGAGCTGGACCTGGAGGCCGGACGGCTGCTGTTCGCGCAGGAGTGCACCTTTGTCCTCAGCGCCGCCTCTCTCAAGCAAATCCCCGATGACAGCCTGCCTGAGGTCGCTTTCGCCGGGCGCTCCAACGTTGGGAAATCGAGTCTGATCAACGCGCTTACCGGCCGCAAGACCCTGGCACGCGCGTCCAACACGCCCGGCCGCACCCGATTGCTCAATTTCTTCGATCTCGGCGGGCGGCTGATGATTGCCGACCTGCCGGGTTACGGGTATGCCCGCGCCCCAAAGACCGAGATCGCTCAATGGACGAAGTTGGTATGGGCCTACTTGCGCGGCCGCGCAAGCCTGCGCCGGGCCTGCCTGCTGGTGGATGCGCGGCATGGGCTAAAGGAAGCGGATCGCGGCGCGATGAAACTGATGGACGACGCGGCCGTATCCTATCAGATCGTGCTGACCAAGATCGACAAGATCAAACCAGGTGCGCTGACCAAGGTGATGGACGACGTTGCCCGTGAAGCGGCAGGCCATGTTGCCGCACACCCCGATATCGTGCCGACAAGCGCGACAACCGGCGACGGCATTCCCGAGTTACGCGCCCGCCTCACGGCGCTGGCGGCTCCTGTCGACATCGGTTAAAGTCCTGACGCAGTTGAACAATTGCTGAAACTTTTTTTGACGACGTGAATCCATGAACGACGAGTCGATACCCCCAAAACCGAAAACCGAGGCTGACTGGCTGGCCCAGGCGCACACCCTTGCCGAAGCCCTGCCGTACATGCAGCGCCACGAAGGCCAAACCTTCGTTATCAAGTATGGCGGCCACGCCATGGGCGATGACCACTTGGCCAAGCTGTTTTCCGAGGACGTCGTGCTGCTCAAGCATGTGGGCATCAATCCGATCGTCGTTCATGGCGGCGGGCCGCAGATCGGCGAAATGTTGGAACGTCTGAAGATTCAATCGTCGTTCATCGACGGTCTCCGGGTCACCGATGCCGCGACCGTGGAAGTCGTCGAAATGGTGCTCGCCGGCAGCATCAACAAGCAGATCGCCGCCAGCATAAATGCAGCCGGCGGCATGGCCGTCGGGCTATCGGGCAAGGACGGCAATCTTATCCGGGCAACCAAGCTGCGGCGCACGCAGCGCGACCCCGATTCAAACATCGAGAAAATTCTCGATCTGGGCTTTGTCGGCGAACCGAGCGAGATCACCACCCATGTCCTCGAGTTCTTCGAGCAATCCGATATGATCCCGGTGATCGCCCCAATCGGCGGCGGCACTCATGGCGAGACCTACAACATCAACGCCGACACGGCGTCCGGCGCCATCGCCGAAGCAATGGGTGCCAAGCGGCTACTGCTGCTGACCGATGTCGCGGGCGTGAAAGACAAGGACGGCAAGCTAATACCGTCGCTCACCGTCGAAGAAGCAAGGGAATTGATCCACGACGGCACCATCGCGGGCGGCATGATCCCCAAGGTGGAAACCTGCCTGTCAGCCGTGGAACAAGGCGTCGAAGCCGCCGTCATCATCGACGGACGCGTGCCTCATGCACTTTTGCTGGAATTGTTTACCGAACACGGCGCAGGCACCTTGATCGAAGCTGACTGACCCGCGCCTTCGGTCTCCTATAGCTATTCACCCCGGAACAACTGCTTGGCGCTGAGCTGCGTTCGGCGCATGACGTCTTTGAAGTCCGTACTCGGCAATCCGAACAGGTATCCCTGCACACAGTCGACACCGCAATCGCGGACGAACTCCAACCCGGCCTCGTCGTCAATCATCTCCGCGACCGTTTTCACACCGAGATCGGAACAAAGACGCGTCATCGAGGTCATCAAGGCCCGTCCTTTGCGGGCCTTACGGGCGTTCTGAACAGATTCTCCGTCCAGTTTGACGATATCGACTTCCAGCGCCGTCAGATATTGAAAGCTGGCTGCGCCGGCGCCGAAATCATCGAGACAAACCTTGAACCCTTGTTTACGCAAGTTTTGGAGAACCCGATCGGTCTCCTCGAGATTGTCGATGCGCGCCGATTCGGTGACTTCGAACAGAAGGCGGCCCCGCGCCCAAATGTTGGTTTTGAGTACGCCCTGGAGCGCGTTCAGGAAAGAGAGGTTGCCGATCGAGTTGCCCGACACATTGACCGCCACCGAAACCTGCTTGTCCTGCTGTTGACGCAGCCATTCCAGAACCTTGCGCAGCATGGCGATATCGAAGCGCCAGATGAGACCGGTTTCCTCGGCAAAATTGATATACCGGAAGGGCGATTGTCCACCCATATCCCCCCGGAAACGAACAAGCGCTTCGTAATGTTGAATAGCGCCATCCTGAATCGACAAGATGGGATGGAACGCAATGTCGAAGTTCGCGTCGCTGACCACATCCTTGAAAGAATTCACTGCGGTCTGCGCCTCCACCACCATTGACCCGAGATTGCGCGAGAATTCTGCGAGGCTGAAGGCCCCGCCTTGCTGGGCACTGAACTGGTTGATCGCATAGACCAAGCCCGCCGCAAGGTCCTCTTCCACAAAATCTGCGGTCGGCAGGTCTGCTTGGGCGACTTCCGCCTGGGCACCTTCCCCCGTCGGGTCCGCGTCCTTCGTGATGTCGCCCAGATGATTGCGGAGCTGAGCCGTATCCAGCGCGGCGTCACTGATCAGTGCGTATCTGCCCTCACCAAGTCCGGCCGCTGAATCGCCATCGATCGATACCGCCTTGAGCGCGGCGCCGATCGTTTGATTGAGCGCCAGCCCGGCGCTTTCGTCCAACCGCTGTTGCAGAGCCCCAAGCGTCGGCAGCGACACCAACGTCAGTTCGGCGTCCCGGCCCTGTTTCTGGGCCTCCTTCAGGCGCCGGCTGGCGATATCGCTGAAATGCTCGACGCCATAGAGGCCTGTTTCACGGTCCTTTGGCCGCATATCGCCAGCCACCTGGCCTGCCAGGGACCGCAAGGCGACATAATAGTGCCCCCCCAGATCCTCGAACCGATATCCGACGACGTTTACCGACACCGGTTCGTCCTCTTCGTCCAACAGCCGGAGGGTCATGTCATCGACACGCCCTCTTTTGTCGGCAATGTTTAGGAGATTGTCGATGAGAAGTCGGTCGGTTTCGATCACCAAATCCCGAGCCGGGATGCCGATGAGTGCGGCGGGTTGTTTTCCGATAACCCTCTCGACGGCACCCGCCACGAAAAGAACGCACCGGTCGGCATCCAACTCCAACAGGATGTCTGCCCAACAGAACGCAAAGGCGACAAAGCGATTGCGATCTGTCTTCACCTCGTCGTCGAGGCCAGGAGCGGTATCTCGTAGTCGTGCTGTCACAAATTCAGCCCGGTGCCATTTTCCCGAGAGGTGGAGATTTCTCGGCGGATCGTTCTTGGCGGGAGGCCGGCGTTCCGTCGGCGCCCCGAGCCGGGTTCTTGTTGACCCGGCAGAACCTGAAAAATGCCCGGAACACCGGACTTACAGGCCAACTACATAAATGGGGTTGCCGACGGCGGAGTACCAGAGCACATATATTCCATGGCTGAAACCCCGCCAAACCGCCGCTTATCGGTCAATGCCGCACCCGATCAGGGCCTGAAGGATCGGGAAACCTGGGTGTTCGACCTGGACAACACCCTCTATCCGGCCTCGGCGAATATGTTCGATGAAATCGACCGGCGGATGTGCGCCTATATCGCCAATTTTCTGGAAATCGATCACGCTGCCGCCTATCGCGTGCAGAAACGCTATTTCCGCGAGCACGGCACATCGCTCAAGGGGCTGATGGACAATCACGATATGGACCCTGGTCCTTATCTCGACTACGTCCATGAAGTGAGCGTCGAGGGCGTCAAACCCGACCCTCTCCTCGACCAGGCCCTGGCACGACTTAGCGGACGCAAGGTTATTTTCACCAATGCGTCGCGCGGCCACGCGGAACGGGTGCTGGCGCGGCTCGGCGTCGGACACCATTTCGACGAAATTTTCGATATCGTCGCCGGAGATTACGTTCCTAAGCCCGATCACGGGGTTTATAGAAAGCTTGTCGAATCGTTCGATATCGACCCCGTACGCGCCGTCATGGTCGAAGACGTAGCACGTAATCTCGGCCCTGCCGCCGATATGGGCATGGCCACCGTCTGGGTCGTGACCGATCGGCCCTGGGCACAGGCGGAAGCAGAAGGGGTGCGCCCCGACCACAGGGTAGAAGACCTCACCCGCTGGCTCGCGGAGTTGACCGGCATCTAATTGGCCGGTCTTTGATTTTTGTCCGCTCCCTGATCAGCCCTGCCCTCGTTACCTTGTCGCTCCTGTCTTACGCGGTGTATCGTCGCGCGTAATACGACAACCAAACAATCAACAAGGGAGATGACGCCATGGGCCGCGTCGAGGGGAAAGTCGCGATCATTACCGGGGGCGCCGGCGGTATCGGCGCCGCGACCGCGAGGCTGCTGGCCCGGGAAGGCGCCAAGGTCGTCCTCACCGATATCAACGATGACAATGGCCGCAAGCTCGCCGACGAGATCGGCGGCACCTACCACCACCAAGACGTGACCGACGAGGCGCAATGGAGCAGCCTCGTTAAATCCGTCGAGAGTGCGCACGGTGCCTTGAATATCCTGGTCAACGCGGCCGGTATCGAGGGTGATGTTTCCGGCGGCACGCCGGAGAACGCCAGCTACGCGGAATGGAAACGGGTGCATGCCATAAACCTGGACGGCACCTTTCTCGGCTGCCGGGAGGCCATCCCCGCGATGCGCCGGGCGGGTGGCGGGTCCATCGTCAATATCTCGTCGATCGTCGCGCATTTCGCGACGCCGTTTACCGCACCCTACGGGTCGAGCAAAGCGGGCGTTCGGCATTTGACCATGTCGGTGGCCCATCACGGCGCCGCCGACAAGGTCCGCTGCAATTCGGTTCACCCCGGCCTGATCCGCACCCGCATGCTCGAGAACATTCACGCGACCCGCGCCCGCGATACGAACAAGGATTTCGACGCGGCGCGGGCGATGTCATTGGCCCGCGTGCCCATGGGCGAATTGGGGGAACCCGAAGACGTCGCCTACATGATCCTTTATCTGGCCTGCGATGAGTCCCGGTACGTCACCGGCGCCGCCTTCAATATTGACGGCGGCTGGAACCTAAACTGATCGAACCGGGAGAAGCGCTCAATGAAAGCCGCCGTTTTCAAGGAACTGGGACTGCCGTTGTCGGTTGAGAACGTGGCCGATCCGACGCCCGATGCAGGCCAAGTCGTCCTCAAGGTCGGCCGCTGCGGCATCTGCGGGTCCGATCTACACGTCACCGAAGAGCCTGACTTTCTGGCGCCGTCGGGCAAAGTGTTGGGCCACGAGTTCGCCGGCGAGATCGTCGCCGTTGGCGCGGGCGTCGAACGGATCAGGACCGGCGACAAAATTGCTGTCCTGCCGCTATCGGGATGCGGTCACTGCATCAGTTGCCTGTCCGGTGAACCCGCCTGGTGCGACCATCGTCAGGTCGACGGCGGCGGCTACGCCGAATACGCCCTGACCTACGAACGCCAATGTGTCGTCTTGCCCTCGACCCTGTCCATGGAAGACGGTGCCTTGGTCGAACCGCTAGCGGTCGGGCTTCACGGTGTGGCGATTTCCGAAATGAAGCCGGGCCAGAAAATCCTGGTGATCGGTGCGGGTCCCATCGGCCTCGCGGCGATCTTCTGGGCCAAACGCATGGGCGCCGGGAAAATCGCTGCGACCGCCAGCTCGATGCGCCGTGCCGAGTTGGCGAAACAAATGGGGGCCGAGATATTCGTCGCGCCCTCGGCCGATCCGGTCGCTGAAGCCGTCGAGGCGTTAGGCGGTCCACCGGACATCGTATTCGAATGCGTCGGCAAGCCCGGATTGATCCAACAGGCGGTGGCGACGGTGCGCCGCCGCGGTACCGTCGTGGTGCTCGGTCTGTGCTTCAAACCCGACACCCTCATTCCGGTCATCGCCGTCGGCAAGGAAGTCCGCATCCAATGCTCGGGGTTCTATTCCTTACAAGAGTTCCAGCACGCGGCGACGCCGCTGGATGCCGGTGACGTCGCCCCCCGGTCGATGATCACCGATACGGTGTCGCTCGAAGACATGCCGCCCATCTTCGAGGCGCTGCGGGAACGCACCACCCAATGCAAGGTGATGGTAAAGCCCTGGTAACCCCCCAAGATCGCCCGAGGATTGACAGAGCGGGCGGGGTGGCCCATGGTCCGCCCGCTTACGAATTTGGGGACTTTCGGAAGGAATAAGAACGTGCCTGACGCCATATCCAATGATCAACTTCAATCCGCCATCGACGCCGCCTGGGAGGCGCGCGACCAGGTAACCCCGGCCACCATCGGCGAGGTTCGCGATGCCGTCGAGGCCGCTCTCGATCTTCTCGACAAGGGTGCCGCCCGGGTCGCTGAAAAGATCGATGGCACATGGCAGGTTAATCAATGGCTCAAGAAGGCGGTCCTTTTGTCGTTCCGTCTCAACGACATGACGCCCATCGACGGCAGCCCCGGTGGCGGCCATTGGTGGGACAAGGTGCCATCCAAATTCGAGAATATGTCCGAAGCCGACTTCAAGGCGGCCGGGTTCCGCGCCGTTCCCAACTGCGTGGTGCGGCGGTCCGCCTTTATCGCCCCGGGCGCGGTGCTGATGCCCTCCTTCGTCAATCTGGGTGCCTACGTCGATGAAGGCACCATGGTCGATACCTGGGCGACCATCGGCAGCTGCGCACAGATCGGCAAGAACTGTCACATCTCCGGCGGCGCCGGCATCGGCGGCGTTCTTGAGCCGCTACAAGCGGACCCCGTGATCGTCGAGGACAACTGTTTCATCGGCGCGCGCTCAGAAGTGGCCGAAGGCGTGATTGTCGAAGAAGGTTCGGTCCTCTCCATGGGCGTCTATATCGGCGCTTCCACCAAGATCGTCGACCGCGCCACCGGCGAGGTGCTGATGGGGCGCGTACCTGCCTATTCGGTGGTCGTGCCGGGCTCGTTGCCCGGCGGCAACCTGCCCGACGGCAAGCCCGGCCCGAGCCTCTATTGCGTGGTGATCGTCAAGCGGGTCGACGAACGCACACGATCCAAGACCTCCATCAACGACCTCTTGCGGGATTGATTGGAATTGCTGGGATGAGCCTCGATGCCCTCGACTTGGCGCAAGCGCTGATCCGCTGCCCGAGTGTCACCCCTGAAGAGGGCGGCGCGCTCGACACGCTGGGCCGGGCGCTCGAAGGCATCGGCTTCACCTGTCACCGCCATGTGTTTTCGGACGAGAACACACCGAACGTCGACAATCTTTATGCCCGTTTCGGCACGGCCGCGCCGAACTTCTGTTTCGCCGGGCACACCGACGTTGTACCGGTTGGCAATCGTGATGCCTGGACAGTCGATCCGTTCGGCGGTGAGGTGATCGACGAAAAATTGTTCGGACGCGGGGCGTCCGACATGAAGACGGCGGTCGCTTGTTTCGCCGCCGCAGCATCGCGGTTCGTCGAGCGGCACGGATCGGACTTCGGCGGTTCCATCTCGTTTTTGATCACAGGCGATGAAGAGGGCGTCGCCATCAACGGCACCAGGAAGCTATTGCAGCAAATCGCCACCGACGGCGAGACGCTGGATGCCTGCATCGTCGGCGAGCCGACTAACCCCAATGCTCTCGGCGACATGGCCAAGATCGGCCGCCGCGGCAGCCTGACCGCCAACCTGACCGTTTTCGGCATTCAGGGCCATACCGCCTACCCCCATCTCGCCGACAACCCGATCCACAAGCTGATCCCCATGCTGGCGTCGATCATCAGCGAGCCCTTGGACGACGGCACCGATCATTTTCAGCCGTCGACCGTACAGATCGCTTCGGTCGATGCAGACAACAGTGCGAGCAACGTCATCCCCGGCAAGGTGACGGCTCTGTTCAATATCCGGTATAACGACCTCCATACGGGCACGTCTTTGACCGAGTGGCTGCATCAGCAGTTTCAAAGCACGGGCGCCAAACAGGGCGAGGATTACGATCTCGCCATCCATGTTTCCGGTGACGCGTTCCTTACACCGCCGGGCACCTTGTCCGAGGTCGTTACCGCCGCCGTCGAAAAGGCGACGGGCAAGAAACCCGAACTTTCCACCTCGGGCGGCACGTCGGATGCGCGATTCATCAAAGACTATTGTCCAGTGATCGAGTTCGGCATGGTCGGACAAACCATGCACAAGACCGACGAACATATTCCCGCCGGGGATGTTGCGCGACTCACCGATATCTACGAAGCGATCCTCGACGCCTATTTCGGAAAGACCTGATGCCGCCCCTTTCCGAGATCGCCGGAGGACTTTACGGCGCCTGGCGGCTGGCCCGCCTCGATCCGGCAGGGCTCAAATATTTCAACACGACGGTGGATGGGTTCTGGCGATCCTTTTTCGCGGCAATTTTGGTCGCGCCGCTCGTCATCGCGTTGTTTTATGTCCGCTACAGCGACGGCGACCTGTTTGCCAGCCCGCTTCGGATCGCCGCCATCGAAACCGTCGCCTATGTGATGGCGTGGGTCGCCTTTCCCGTTGTCATGGTCGGTCTCAGCCGGACACTTGATCGCGAAAACCGGTACATCACCTATATCGTCGCCTATAATTGGGCATCTGTTTGGCAAAATCTCGTGTTCCTGCCGATCGCGATACTGATCGAGATCGGCATGATCACCGGATCCTTCGCCGGCACTTTGTCCCTTGTTCTGATGGTGGTTGTCCTGAGCTACACCTGGGTGGTAACACGCTACGCCCTCGATGTGACAGGCGGTGTCGCGGCCATGCTCGTTGCTGTCGACTTGGTCTTGAGCTTTGCTGTCAACTTCGCCGCCGACGTTATGCTGCGGCTCAGCTAATTACAAGAAGACGCCCAAAGTCCGCCCCCACAAATAGTGGAGTGGCAACAGCAGCACCAAACCAACGACCATATAGGTCAGCAACATCTTGAGCACGGCACCGATGCGGAGGTCGCCGAGCACGATGGCCACCACCACCGGCGGCGCCTGATAGGGGAAGGGAAATACCATCCAGGTCGCCACCTGCGTCATCAGCACGCCGCGGATCGACCAGCCCGATGCCTCCGCCATGGCCTCGGCCATGGGGACCATTACCGACGGCGCCGCGGGCAGGGTCGTGGCGATGCCGACGACAGAACTCAACCCGGTCATGGCGATGAAATTGCGGACAGGCGTTTCGGGTGACAGGTCCAAAAGCGGCAGGAGGCTGTCTGCGATCAAAGCGCCGATCCCCGAATGGGTCGCAACCGCCCCGAGACCGATAACACCGGCAAGAAAGAACATCGGCGTGTAGTTGAGTTCACCAAGGGTCTTGGCCGGGAGCATGCCGACTTTCGGCATCAGACAGAGAAGCGCCGCGCCGAGCGCGACCCAGGGCGGCGCGACACCATGCACCGTATCGGTGACCCACAGGGCGAGAGCGGCGAGCAGGATGACAAACAGACGTCCCTCTGCGGCCGACCATGCCGGCGGCACCTCTTCATGGTCCCCTTGTTTGGGCGCCTCGCCGAACAGCGCGTAGATCACCAACGGATAGAGAAGCACGCCGCCGATCCCGAGGACGGGGAAGTTGAGCAGGATGTAGTCGCCGAACGTCAGGTGATAGCCGAGAATACTTTCCGCCGCGCCGTAGAGGCTCATGTTCGGCACATTCGCCGGCAAGATGGCGAACGCGGGATTCATCGTCCCCATGGCACCGCCCAGCACCAATCCCGTATAACCCCGGCTGCCGGGGTCGAATCCGAGCCGGTGGGCAAGAGCCACCATGATCGGCACCATCATGGCCACCCGTCCCGACGCCGACGGAATAACGAAGGCGAGTGCCACCGCGATAATGGCGATACCGTAGAGAATAGAGAGATAGTGCCCGGGCGCACGCGCCAAGATCGTCCGCACCAAGCGCATGTCGAGGCCGGTGCGTTGCACAGCGAGGCCGATCACGAGCCCACCGAAGACCAGCCACATGGCACCGGCATGGAAGCCGGAGAACACGGCGGAGGCGGGCGCGACACCCAGCACCATGGCCGCGAACAGGAAAACCAGCGCGCCCAGATAGGGTGGGATGACGGCAGTCGACCAAAGCCCAATGGCCAACACGATGATCGCAGCGGCGCGCATGATGACCGGCGTCGCGCCGACCGGCGGCGGCATCAGCAACAAACCTGCCGCGACAATCAAAGCGCCGATAAAGATCAGGCGGGAAATAGAGAAAAATCGGGACACGAAGGCGTTGGGTACGCTGTTGCGGAAACGGGGATCACTCTAGAGCGGCATCCGCCCAATTGAAATCACAATAACGGGGAAGCCTGTCCTAAGCCTCGGCAACAACCTCGTTTTGCAGCACGCCGATGCCGCTAATCTCTGCCTCTACCGCGTCCCCGGCCTGCAGAAACAGACCTTGCTTGCGCCGCGCATGAATGCCCCCGGGCGTGCCGGTGCTGATCACGTCGCCGGGGATCAACTCCGTGAAGCTGGAGAGATAAGCGATGAGTCGCGGGATGGAATAGATCATGGCGGATGTTGATCCTTCCTGGACGGTTTCGTCGTTTATGCGCTGGATAATGGAAAGCCTGGTAGGATCGGCAACTTCATCGGCGGTTACCATCCAGGGACCCATCGCTCCCGAGGCATCGAAATTCTTACCGGGCGTCACATTGCGGCTCGTATGGTTCATCCAGTCGACCACGGAGGACTCGCACAGGATGGTGTACCCGGCAACGTGATAGATCGCCTCGCCTTCCGAAATGTGCCGGCCGCGTTTGCCGATAATCAAGGCCAACTCAACCTCGGTATCGAACATGTCCGAGACCTTGGGTTTGATCATCGGCTGTCCATGCCCGACTTGGGCGGCATGGCGGCGCTGAAAGATGCTGGGATAAGCGGCTTCCGGATAGCCGGCCTGTTCGTTCACCTCCGCATAGTTTCGCCCGACGCAAAAGACAGGATTCCGCCCTCGAACCGGCGGCACCAACGTCACGTCCTCTAGGGCGCAATCGGCCGGCTTGCCCGAGACCTCCCGTTTGAACTCGCCAAATGCCTCTGCTTCGAGGACGGCGGCAAAGGACGCAAAGCGGGCACCCAAACGTTGGCCAGCATCGATGATCCCGTCATCGATGACGGCACCATAACTTTCACGGCCGTCGGCAAAAAAGGAAACGATGCGCAAATCAGCTCTCCCTCATTGCTGGCAAAACCATCTTACCTCGTGGTGCGTACAAAGGCCGCCGCCAGAATCGTCCGAACGTAAATGTAAATTGGAAAGAAAAGCGGCCCAACCGGAATTTTTCGCGCAAGTCTAGAAAATACACAGCTCCCGTCTTTTCTTCACCGATTTGTACCGCTACGCTAGAAGTATGAACGGCGCTTCAATTAAAAATGGAATTGCCTCCGGCCTTGCCTCACCTTCAGGTGCAATGGCGGTGTTTTGGGCCGCCGTTTCGTCGGGAATGCTCGCCGTTTTATGGGTTATCGTGCGCGACGTTTCATCCCGCATCCCCTCCGTCGAAGTCACGTTCTTCGCCACGTTTTTCGGCTTGCTGATGTTCATTCCCTGGCTGGTTCGCCGGGGCAAACAGGTGTTCGTAACGCGGCGGTTGGGTACGCACCTCGTGCGCGGCGTTCTCAACGCGGTGGGCGTATTGGCATGGTTCACCGCACTCTCCATGCTGCCGCTGGCCGATGCCGCGGCGCTGATATTGCTGATGCCTCTGGGCGTGATCGTGGGCGCCATGCTTTTTCTCGGCGAGAATGTCGGCCCTCGACGGTGGCTCGCTCTCGCCATTGGCATTTTCGGCGCCTTGGTCATTGTGCGTCCAGGGATTGAAACCGTTGGTATCGGCGTCGGCCTGGTGATGATTACGGTGGTATGCGGCGCCACTCAGCGTTTGATCGCCAAGTCGCTGACACGTACCGAAAGCAGCTCGACCAGCGTCATCTATCTCATGATGTTTATGGCGCCGGTGACCTTTATCGTCGCGCTGTTCGTCTGGCAGACCCCGGCACCGAGCGATCTCCTGAAGCTGCTGTTCGCCGGCTTTCTTTTGTCCGGCGCCCATTTCACCTTCATGCATTCCATCCGGCTTGCCGATGTCAGCGCGCTCGAACCGGTGAACTTCACCCGTCTGGTGTGGGCCGCGATTTTGGGCTACGTCTTCTTCGCCGAAATACCCGATATCTGGACCTGGATCGGGGGCGCGCTCATTGTCGGCGCGACGACCTACGTCGCCCGGCGCGAGGCCGCCATCCGCAAACGGCAACTGGCCGACGCGGAAAGCCGTTCCATCGGCTAAAGCCAATTTCTATTTTTTGAGAATATCGCGGAGGGCCGCCAACACGGCATCGGTATCTTCGGGAAGGCCGAGCGAGATACGGATAAAATTCTCGAACCCTTCCTCACCCCAGGCGCCGATACGGATGCGCCGGGTTTTCAGTTCCTCGACCACCGGCGCGGCGGGCACGGGAAGCGCCGCCGACACGAAGTTGGTCACTGACGGCAACGGCTCCAGACCGAGATTCCGCAAACCTTCGACAAGCCGCGCCCGTTCGGCGGCGGTACGTTCCTGAATCTCGCGGGCATAATCAACGTCGTCCAACGCCGCCAAAGCGGCCGCCTCGGCCAATGCTGTCACGTTGAAGGTGCTCGTGACGGCACGCAACGCGTTGGAGATGACGTCCGAACTGGTCAACGCATAACCAAGCCGCATCCCGGCCATGGCGTAGGCTTTCGAGAACGTCCGCGTCACCACCCATGGTCCACGGCGCTTCTCCTGTAGAATCTTCAAGCCGTCGGGACCGCCGGCGAACCGCGCGAACTCGAAATAGGCTTCGTCCAGATAGAGCAGCACATCGTCCGGCACGTTCTCGGCGAGATACGTGATCTCCTCGGCACTCAGCATCGCGCCGGACGGGTTGTTGGGCGACACGGCAACCAGCAGCTTGGTGCCGGCATCGAGTGCATCAACGAGACCATAGGGATCGACCGACCCGTCGGCTCTGTTCGCCACCCGGATCACCCGGGCATCAACGACGTTGAACACATTGGCGAAGCGGCGCCAGACCGGTCCCGGTGCCACCACCCCATCGCCCGGCGAAACGGAGATCATTGCAATGTTGCCGACGAGTTCCGACGACCCGGTTCCCCAGCAGATCTGATCTGCCGGGACACCGGTCATGGCCGACAGGCGCTCGGATACCTCGGGACACACCCCATCGGGATAGCGGTTGACCTTAATGGCGGCGTCCTGGATTGCCTTCACCACGCGGGGTGACGGCGGGAACGGGCACTCATTGAGGTCCATCCGGTGAACCCCGCCCTCCTGCTCGCCGGCCAGCATGCGGGTCGGGTTCCATTTTCGAACCCGCTGCAAGTTCCTACGGATATAGCCGATCGACAGGGGTGTCTCGTCCATAATGCTTTCCCGATGTTACCGCCCATGGGATTTTTCCTGGGGCGGGCGCATGGTGGAGCGCCTGCCCTCCCCTGGCAACCGGAAAGTAACGGTTAGAAAACCGGTCAGCTAGGACAGCTCACCCGCGTCGGCTTCGATTTCCTTCTTTTCTTTCTCGGGTGGCGTTATCGGTTTGAATTCGATCGCGCATTTCTTCTGGATCGATACTTTTTCGATCGCATCGCGCTCACCCTTCAAGCGGGCGTACTCGGCCGCTTCAGGGCCATCTCCGCCTTCAAGGAAAAACAGCGTCGGCCAAAATAGGACCAAACCGACACCCATTTGCGCGGCATCGGCGTCTGCCGTTTTCTTAAGATGACCATGAAGTTCCGTGACCCGGCGGGTAACACGTTCGGCTTCACCCCCGAGTTGATCGCAGTCGTAGCTCCGATACTGGATCGGCGAAACATATGCAGATTGAATTTTCTCCGGCTGTGAGGCGCAAGCCGATAGGATTCCAGACGCAATTATCGTTAGCGGCAAAGCCAACTTTTTCATTTTCAGGCCCCCAATTATGTATTCCCCTTGGCGCGGCACTACCGAGAAGGACTCAACCAGCGCCACAACCAGAAGGACACATATCCAAAAGCCGACACAAACACCAGCATTTAAAGGTTAACGGCCGCTAGTAAACCACCTCGGTCAGGGTCAGGCCGCCGGCAGGGGCCGTGGGGCCGCCCCTTTTCCGGTCCCGGACCTCCAGGGCTTCCTTCACGTCGGTGGGCGCCCACCGCCCTTCGCCCACCAATTTCAGGGAACCGACGATATTGCGCACTTGGCGGTAAAGGAAGGAACGCGCCCGGACACGGACCCAAATCTCCTCGTCACCGTCCCGCGTGACCTCAATGCTATCAAGGGTCCTGACCGGCGAATCCGCCTGACAACCCGCCGCGCGGAAGGTCGAGAAATCATGCTTACCCGGCAAACATTGTGCCGCCTGGTGCATGGCCGCGGCATCCAGCGGCTGTGGCACCCACCAGCACTGCCCTGCCAACAAGGCGGGCGGCGGGCGCCGGTTGAGAATACGGTAGGCATAGGCCCGTTGGATCGCCGAGAACCGGGCATGGAAATCCTCCGCGACGGGATCGACGGAAAGCACCACCACCGGATGCGGCTTGGCGTGGTAATTGAGCGCGTCACGGACCGTGTCCGGTTCCCACTGGCGGGTAAAATCGACATGCGCCACTTGTCCCGACGCATGCACACCTGTATCGGTCCGTCCGGCCCCTTCGACCAGGGCACGTTCACCGGTGAACGCAAGAACCGCGTCCTCCAAGGCCTGCTGCACGCCCAGGCCATTGTCCTGGCGCTGCCAACCGACAAAACCGCCGCCGTCATATTCGAGAGTGAGCTTGTAGCGGGGCATGGCTTAGCCGAGCTGCGTTCCGGGCAGCACGGAACGCCCCCGCAAGAACTCCGATGCGGTCATGGCGGCTTTGCCCGCCAGCTGAACCCGGGTCAGACGCAAGGCCCCGGTCCCGCACGCAACAGTCAGTTTATCGTCGAGGATGGTCCCGGCCGTGCCTTGGCCCGACGCCAACTCGGCGGCCAGCACTTTGAGCCGTGTGCCTTCGAGATCGGTCCAGGCCCCCGGCCATGGCGCAAACGCCCGCACATGCCGCTCCAAATCCTTGGCGTCGCGCGTCCAATTGATATGGCCTTCGTTCTTGCCGAACTTCGCGGCGTAGGTCGCCCCCTCCGGCGGCTGAGGGCGCGGCTTGAGGGTTCCGTTCGCAAGCCCTTCGAGCGCCGGAACGATCAACCGTGCGCCCAATTCCGACAGGCTGTCGTGCAATGTCCCGCCGGTCGTCTCCGGGCCGATCCCGATTGCGTCGTCCATCAGCATGTCGCCGGTGTCGAGGCCTTCATCCATCAGCATGATGGTCACCCCGGTTTCTTCGTCCCCCGCTTCGATGGCGCGTTGAATGGGCGCCGCGCCGCGCCAGCGCGGCAAAAGCGACGCATGGACATTGATGCAGCCCAACTTAGGCGCCTCCAGGAATTCTTTGGGAAGGATCAGACCGTAGGCGACAACCACTGCAGCATCGAGATCAAGCGCCGCGAACCTGGCCTGCTCCTCGGCTTTCTTGAGCGTCTCGGGCGTTCGCACCTCGATGCCGTAACCGTCGGCGGCCACGTGCACCGGACATTTGCGTTCCTTCTGGCCGCGCCCCGCCGGGCGGGGCGGCTGACAGTAGACGGCGACAATCGTATGGCCGGCATCGATCAGCGCCTTCAGAACCGGAACGGAAAAATCGGGGGTGCCCATGAAGGCAAGCCGGAGCGGACGATCAGTCATAAGAGCCCTTTGGACAATCCAATCCCGCGGCCCAATCCCTCGGCCCAATCCCTCGGCCAAGCCTGCGGGGAAACGGTTCTAGGTGCCGGTCGAAACGGCCGAGACGGTTTGGCGCGATCGCGATTTTCCACGCGCCTTTTCCTTGGCCAGTTGTTTCTTGAGCTTGGTGAGTTTGCGTAGAATCAAATCACGTTTGATCTTGGAAATATGATCGACGAACAGCACACCTTCCAAATGATCCATCTCATGCTGAATGCAAACCGCCAAAAGGCCATCCGCCTCAAGCTCGCGGATTTCGTTTTCACGGTCGAGATAGCGGACACGGATTTTCGCCGGGCGCGTCACTTCGGCATAATGGTCGGGCAGGCTGAGACAGCCTTCCTCGTAATCCAGCATCTCGTCGGACGTCCAAACGAGTTCGGGATTGGCCATCTGATGAGGATTGCGGTTGTCCTCGTCCTTGGAAACGTCGACCACGATCACCCGTTTGGTCACCCCGACCTGCGGCGCCGCCAAACCGACGCCGGGCGCCAGATACATGGTCTCCAGCATGTCGTCCATCAACTGGACGATTTCGGCATCCACCTTATCGACCGGCTTGCAGCGCTGTTTCAGCCGGGGGTCTGGGGCAGTGATGATGTCGCGTATGGCCATGATTCGCCGATTTTACCCGATTGTTCGTCCCACCAGATAGGCCAGGTGTGCCGCCAGGTCAAGAAACCGCCGGGAAAGCAAGGAAAACCGCCCAACTGGGCACGCCGCCCCCCCGCCGCGGGGGCTATTTGCGTTACGCCGCAGGCTGCGCCAAACTACCCAAATGGATATTTCCCTGATTCTGGCCATTGTTGCCGCCGCCGGCGTTCTGATCGCCGTCGCATTGATCGTGCGCAGCGACCGGACGCGCGCAGACGCCGCCGCCCAAACAACCGCACAAATGAACCAATTCGCCGACATCGCCAACCGGCTGAGCCATGCTCAGACCGAGTTGGGCGCCCGTGTCGACGAACGGCTGGACTCGTTGGCCAAACGGCTCGGCGACGGCTTGACTCAGCAAACCGAAACAACCGGCAAGACCCTCAAGGAACTGCACGAGCGGCTCGCGGTCATCGATTCCGCACAAAAGGAAATCACCGATCTGTCCAAGGAAGTGGTCGGGCTGCAGGATATCCTGTCCAACAAGCAGGCCCGGGGGGCTTTCGGTGAATATCGTCTGATCGACATCATCGAAGACGCCTTGCCGCCGTCGGCTTATGCCTTCCAAGTGCAACTATCCAACGGCCGGCGCGCCGACTGCGTGCTTAACCTGCCCAAGCCGCATGGCCCCATTGCCATCGATTCCAAGTTTCCACTGGAAAGTTACCGTGCCCTGCACGCCGCCACCGATGAGGCGGCCCGAACGGCCGCCGCCCGTGCCTTTTCCGCCGACGTCCGCAAGCATGTGAAGGACATTGCAGAACGCTACATCGTTCCCGGCGAAACGGCCGAACAGGCGCTTATGTTTTTACCCTCCGAAGCTGTCTATGCTGAACTGCATGCCAATTTCCCGGATGTGATTACCGAATGCCATCGGCGCCGTGTTTACACGGTATCACCGAATACCCTGTGGGCGTTGCTGGGCACGATCCGCGCCGTTCTCAAAGATGCACGTCTTCAGGAATCGGCCCAGTTGATCCAAAATCAGGTTCGGCTGTTGCATACCGATGTGGAGCGCCTCGATCAGCGGACCGAAAAGCTGCAAAGCCAGTTCGCGACCGTTACCAAAACCATCGGCGACATCCGGACATCGGCGGGCAAAATCGCCCGGCATTCGGAAAAAATCGAAGAAATTCAATTAGGCGGAACCCAAGGCCCTGACGCCGTCGATGGCCCCTTGGACCAATCCATGGCCGAAATCCACGAACTCCCACTCCGCCGCGACGGCAGCGACTAGACCGTCCTGTCAAACGCGGATCGGATGTTGTTGGCCGGCAAAAATAGGTTTATCCATCCCCGCATGAAAATACGGATAAATCATCAACCAGGGCATCATGGCCACGCTGAGCTCCAAGAACGGTAAGCCGGGGCTCGACTCCATCGAAGGTTCTTCACCGCTGCTGGCAATCTTCCTCGCCATCTGCGCGCTTGCGCCGATCGTCGCGTTTTTCCAGCCGAAAGGCATGGTTCCCGTTCTCATCAGCGCCGCCCTTTTCGGTGCACTGGGGATAGGGCTAATTGCCGGGCTTCGTGAGAATTTTCCCCGGCGCGCGGCAGTTGTTCTGGCACTTCTTATCGCCTGGACAGGGGTTACGGCCCTGTGGGCCCTCGACCCCAATGCGGCTTTGGTTGGCATGACCAAATTGGCCGGGAATTTGATCGTCGGACTCCTGTTTTTAACGACCGCTTTGTTGGTACCGCCGGTTTGGCGGTCCCGTTTGCTCCTGTTTACCAGCGTCGGATGGGGAATCGGCCTCGCCCTAGTTCTCGAAGAGATCATTTTTAATGGGCCAATCATTGGCGGCATTTTCGGGGCCGCCTATGACAAATACAGAATCGCTCATGTCGGATATTTCTGGCTGAACGGCTGCGCAACGGTCCTGCTCATGTCGGCATGGCCCGTGGCGACAACGCTGAGGCAACGCTATGGTATTTGGCCAGCGGTTGCCGCCCTCGCCGTTCTACTCTACGCCCTCGTTGCCATCCAATTTTGGGCCGGGGTTATTGCAATTTGTTTGGGGTGCGTGCTCGCGGCGGCGACATTCGTCTTCAAGAAACAGGTACTTATCGGACTGGCCGCGATCGTCGTTCTGTTCGGCCTGTTTTCACCGGTTATCGCCCAACATCATAATCTGTTGGTCACCGCGGCCCGCGACGCCGGCATACCAATCCGCGAATCGAAACACCGCCTCGCCATTTGGGCATTCGCCGGCGAACGTATTGCAGAACACCCGATCCGCGGCTGGGGGATGAATTCGTCAAAGATAATTCCCGGCGGAGATGAATACTTGTACACGGAAGACGGCGAGGGAATCGGAACCGCACTGCCCCTGCATCCGCACAATGGTGTTCTTCAGATCTGGCTCGAACTTGGCGTTTTCGGCGCGATCCTGTTCATTGCCTTTATTCTTGCAATCATCCGCTACATCTATCGCTCGGTGCCGGATCGCTACCTTGCGGCAATAATGGTCGGGCAGCTGACAATAGCACTCACCCTCGGCAGCATTAGTTTTGGCATCTGGCAAGGATGGTGGATGGCGACCTTGTGGTTCGGGGCGGGATTGATCGCGGCCGTATCGACAGCCTACGTTCGTCCTACTGTTTCTGAAAATTAGGTCGCCTGATAGCCGCAGCCATTTCGCATGGTCATTTCTCATCGTCATTTCGCATGGTCATTTCGCATGGTCATTTCTCTGGCGGACCTCAAAGGGTATGATTGCCCGCAATAGCCAATAACGCTCAATTTGGGGGGGATCCGTAACCATGCGATTTGCGATCGGCCAGCCGGTGCCGCGTACCGAGGACCCGAGGCTTCTGACGGGCAACGGCCACTACACGGATGACGTCACCTTGCCGCATCAAGCTTATGCGGTGTTCGTCCGCTCCCCCCATGCTCACGCCGACATCAAATCCATCGACAAAACCGCCGCGGAGGCCATGCCCGGTGTTATCGGGGTACTCACCGGCGCCGACTACGCCGCCGACGGCTTGGGCCACATCACCGGCGGATCGCCTCACAAACGCCGGGACGGATCGCCCATGTACCGGCCGCCCCGTCCCGCCCTGACCAACGACCGGGTCCGTCATGTGGGTGAACCGGTTGCGATGGTGATTGCCGCGTCGGTCGCACAGGCCAAAGATGCCGCGGAAGCGGTCATGGTCGACTACACGCCGCTTCCCACGGTGCTGTCTACGGAATTGGCCAACCAATCGGGACAACCAGCGATCTGGCCGGATTGCCCGGACAATGAAAGCTTCCTGTTCGAGCGCGGCGACAAGGAAGCCACGGACAAGGCCTTCGCCGAAGCGGCCCACATCGTCAAACAGCGGTTTGTCATCAACCGTATTACCGCCAATTCCATGGAACCGCGTGGCTCCAATGGCGTCTACACACCCTTCGAAGACCGCTACACCATTTATGCCGGACATCAGCGTCCCTATGCGTGGCGCACCACCCTGACGAAGAACCTGTTTCATATTCCGGAAAACAAGCTGAGCCTGATCACCGGCGACCTTGGTGGCTCTTTCGGGATGCGCGGCTCGATCTATCCGGAAATCCCGTTGACGGCTTGGGCATCGAAACGCGTCGGACGGCCGGTAAAATGGACGGCAGAACGCTCCGAAGGATTGGCCGCGGACGATCATGCCCGCGACAATATCAGTGACGCAGAATTGGCACTCGACGCCGAGGGGCGGTTCCTTGCCTTGCGCGTCAAAACCAATGCCAATTTAGGCGCCTACATGTCGTATCTCGGCTTCGGCCCGCCGACCGGCAATATCGGTGGCCTCGCCGGGCTCTATACTACCCCGGCGATCTACGTCCAGGTGGCAGGCGTTTTCACCAACACGACGCCCTTGTCGCCTTACCGGGGCGCCGGGCGCCCCGAAGCGGCATACATCATCGAACGGATGATCCATCTGGCCGCCAAACAGACGGGCATCGACGCGGTCGAACTCCGGCGGCGCAATTTCATTCCACCCGACGCCATGCCCTACAAAACCGCGCTGACCTTCACCTATGACAGCGGAGAATTCGAGGCCCTTATGAACAGGTGCCTCGATAAAGCCGATTACGCAGGTTTCGAAGCTCGCCGCGCAGATGCCAAGGCGCGCGGCAAGCTGCGCGGTATGGGCATTTCCTGCACCATTGAACAAGCCGCGGCGCCACAGCCCGAAACGGCGGAACTACGATTCGATCCGTCGGGAACGTTGACGGTCCTTGCCGGAACGACACCCCACGGTCAGGGTCATGAGACCATCTACAAACAGCTGGTCTGCGAAAAGCTCGGCATCGATCCCGCCGAAGTCCGGGTCATCGAGGGCGACACCGATAAGGTTTCGTTCGGCACGGGCACGGGTGGCTCTCGCTCGGCGACCATCGGCACGTCGGCGGTGCTTGCCGCCGTCAACAAGGTGGTCGAAAAAGGAACCAAGATCGCCGCACATGCCCTGGAGGCGGCGGAAGCAGACATCACCTTCGAGGACGGAACATACCGCGTCGCCGGAACGGACAAGAGCATCTCTTTCCAAGACGTTGCGCGGGCCGCTTTTCAGCCCGGGAAATTGCCACCCGGAATGGAACCCGGCCTTTACGAGATCGCCACTTGGGGACCCGAGGCCGGCAATTTTCCCAATGGGTGCCATATCTGCGAAGTGGAGATCGACCCCGACACGGGGAAGACCGAGATGGTCAACTACACGGTGGTCGATGATGTCGGATACGAACTCAATCCCTTGTTAGTCAAAGGACAGATCATGGGCGGCGTTGCCCAGGGGGCCGGACAGGCTCTGATGGAAGACATTGTCTATGATAGCGCCGGGCAACTGCTTTCCGGGTCTTTCCTCGATTACGCCATGCCGCGGGCGGACGATCTCTGTGCCTACGATATCGAAGGCCGGCCGGTGCCGACGCCGACCAACCCTCTCGGCGTCAAGGGTGCGGGCGAATGCGGCACCGTCGGTGCCCTGCCTTCGGTTCTCAATGCCATCGTCGATGCCCTATCGCCCCTTGGGGTTACGCATGTCGATATGCCGGCAACGCCGGAACGCGTATGGCGGACCATTCAAGACGCCGAGAACAAAGCTTAGGTTTAGGGCTTAGGATTAGGCTGCCGCAACGAGCCGGTGTTTCGGGAACCGGATGGTGATCGTGGTTCCCACATTGGGTTCGCTTTCGATGCTGAACTCGGCACCATGGGCTTCGACAAGGCCGACCGATAACGGTAACCCGAGACCGGTTCCCTCGTAACTGGTGGCCAGGTTCCCTCGATTTACCTGGCTGAATTTCTCCAATGCCTTGGCGAGATCGGCGGCGCTCATGCCGACCCCGGTATCGGCAACCGTGATCACGGCCGTCCCGTCATTCACCAAATGCGCATCAAGTCTCACATGCCCGCCTTCAGGGGTGAACTTGATCGCGTTGGAAAGCAAGTTCAAAAACACCTGTTTCATACGAACGGGATCCGCCTGGAGCCTGATCGGAACGCTTTCGATTCGGTTATCGATTTGCACGCCGCCCTGCTCCGCACGGTGAGAGACGATTTGGATCGCCTCGGCCACCGTCTCGCTAAGGTCGATTTCCGCTTCATGGAGCTCGACTTTTCCGGCCTCGATAACCGATAGATCGAGAACGTCGTTGATCAGATCGAGCAGGTGCCGCCCGGATTGCTGGATATCTTCCACATATTCATTTTGCTTGGGCGTCGCGAGCGGCCCGAAAGTACCAAGACGAAGCGCCTCGGCATAGGCGATGATCGAGTTCAGCGGCGTACGCAATTCATGGCTCATATTGGCGAGAAACTCGGACTTAGCGCTATTGGCCCGTTCCGCTTCTTCCTTAGCTTGCTTGAGATCCAGTTCGACGCGTTTCCGCTCGACGATTTCCTGTTTCAACTCATGGGTCCGCTCTTCGACCCGTGCTTCCAACTCATCGTGTGCTTTACGAAGTTGCGCCTCTGCGGAGCGGCGCACGATGATACTCGCCGCGACCGTACGGATCATCGAATTGAACGTACTTGCAAGCGTGGCGATTTCCGTGGGAACCCATCGATCATTTACATGTGTACGCACGTCGAGATTTCCGCTCTCGAACGCGCCGACGGATTTCATGATGCTGTTGAGAGGACGCACGAGAAACCCGGACAGAATCCAGCCCGTTGCCGCGGCGAGGGCGAGCCCCAACAAGATCACGTAAATAGCCGCTTGCTGGACCTGTTCGGCACGCTGTTGAAGTTCGCGCACCGGCTGCGGGACCATCACGCCCCAACCGATGCCGGGGACCGTGGTGTAGGCGGATATCATATCGTCTTTGAGCGCCGGCGAGAAAAACGTGGCCACACCGGTTTGTCCCTGCATCATCAGCGCAACCGGCTTCACTTGGGAGATATTCTTCATTTCCTCGCGCCAGCTTTCGTTGGGATGGGCCATCACCTGCCCCTTCCTGTCGACGATGGCGGCATGCCCCTTCTCGCCGAATACGATCTGCCGTTGCAACTGGACGATAATATTCGTCCCCAAAGTCGCAACGGCGATGCGGCCGTCGGAAAGCAACTCGGAAAAGTAGATTGCCGGGTGCCCACCCATGTCCTTTGCCAGGTCGCTGACGTAAACACTGTTCGGCGGGGTCTCGGTGCGAAGCTTTGCCACGGTTTCCATCGTGGGGGCCGCTTTCAATGCTTCGTTGACCGGCAAATTCACGAGAAGGGCATTCTTCTCGTCAAGAATGCAGAAATGCCGAAATCCGAGCGCGTTGGCGAGGTCGACCAGAGAATTCGGAAGAGATACACTTCCATTTCCCGCAAGCTCGCTTTCAGTAACGAAGTGCTTGAACGCGGCCTTCGTATCATAAGCGTAGACGCTGAGCGCAGACGTCAGGTTCCGGGCGATCGTCGCATGGATCTGCTCGACGTCGCTAAACTCTTTGTCGAGCGTCGTGCGCCGCACCCAGTCTCCCAGAAGAAGAACAGGCAGGACGGCAACCAAAATAAAAGTTGCGGTTAAAACGGTTCTCAGGCCAAACATCGCTGGATTCCAGCCTTTCCCCCGGCGGCCGTTTGTCGGCAAAGAGGCGAACACCCCTAATGAACAAATCAGAAAACGTCGCGTCGGATGAATTAAATCGGCATTAGATTTCTAAACAATAAACTAGCTAGATGGACCGCCTTGCCTTAAGCGCGGCAGACAGTGTCCCATCATCCAAGTAATCAAGTTCGCCACCCACGGGAATGCCGTGCGCCAGCGCGGAAATTTTTACCCCACAATCACCGAGCCTGTCGGAAACGTAATGTGCGGTGGTCTGGCCGTCGACCGTCGCCGCCGTGGCCAGAATAACTTCTTTCACCTCATCCTGCCCCGCCCGGGCAACCAATCCATCGATATTGAGATCTTCCGGCCCGACCCCATCGAGAGGGGACAACACGCCACCGAGCACATGGTACCGGCCACGAAAGGCGGCGGTTCGCTCCATCGCCCAAAGATCGGCCACCTCTTCAACCACACAAATCACCGATCCATCCCGGCGCGGATCGGCACAAATAGGGCAGGGATCGACGACGTCGAGATTGCCACAGACCGCGCACGTACGGATATTCTCCGCTGCCAAATCCAGGGCGCGCGACAACGGTATCATCAGCGCTTCTTTATTCTTGATAAGATGCAGAACCGCGCGGCGGGCGGAGCGCGGCCCCAAGCCCGGCAATTTCGCCAAGAGCTGGATAAGCCGATCGATGTCTGTTGTGGCCATGGTTTTCCGGTGCAGAGTGGTACGCGGTCGTGAACCGAAGATACACTCCCATCCCGGTACTGTCGAAGGAAGAGGGCCGCAATCGCGCCAAGAAGTCGCGGCAAAAGATGAAAAAGCGCCCATCCGATTCGACTACCAATTCGGGTTGCTGACGACGTCGACAAAAGATTTGTAGAACGATTCCAACGGACGCGCTGTGCGCGCCATCACACCGGGGGCTTCCAGGAAAACTAATAATCTAGATTAATAGATCATTGGACAGAGGGTTTCCCGGCCCGAAAATTGATGTAAAAAAAGCGGCCGGCTTCCGAGAGGAAATGAATGGGCCGGCGGCAAAAACAACCAGCCGGACACCCTCCATTGAACGATTTTTCCGCCGAAACACTTATCGAACGAAAACGGGATACCTGGCCGGAAACGAGCACGCCATCCGTCGATGCCGTTATCCGATTATTCCGTGTACGGGATATTATCTACGAAGAATCCCGGCAGCGCGTGAAAAAGGAATTCGGACTGACCCGCGCCGAGTTCGAAGTGATCGTAACCCTCCGGACGGTCCATCCGCCATATCAGCTGACACCGACCCAATTGCAAAAGTCGTTGCTGATCACACCCGGCGGCATGACCAAAGTGCTGCACAACCTGGAGAGCCGAAAGCTCATCTCCCGCAGCCGGGATACGGGCGACGGCCGCAGCCTATCTGTCCGATTGACACAAAAAGGGGTCGCCCTGGCAGAGAAGGTTCTGCCGTTGGTCATCGAAGGTTACGCTGAACAACTGTCCGAAGGGCTGACCGTCAAACAGATCGAACAGCTGTCGTCCTTACTCAAACGCTTGTTGGCGGCGCTGGAACCGCGATCGGCTTAACTGTCTCAGTATCCCAACACCCGGACGTCGATCACGTAAGCGCCACCCCGGCGTAACACGTCTTCGCCGCGCAACAGCGCCTCGCGCAGTTTCTCGGGTGAATCGATGTCACCTTCGCCCTCAAGCCCTTGCGCCTTGGCCATGCCGATCAAATCGGGCGCGGGATCATCGAGCCGTTGGCCGATCCATTTGTTCTCGACCGGACGGTCACGCTGGATCGCAATGCGCTCCTGATGCCGCTCGTCGTTATAGTAGGACCGGTTGTTGGCGATGATGACCATCATCGGCAGACGCATTTTGGCGGCGGACCACAAGGCACCGACCCCCATCAGGTAATCGCCGTCGCCAACGATCCCGATAACAGTCCGTCCGCTGTCCTTCAACGCAAGCGCGGTGCCCACGGTATGCGCCGGGCCGGTGCCCACCGCCAGACCGCCGTCCTTGCCCATGTAGTCGAGTGGCCCTCTGAACCGCATCCCCTTACCCGGCCAGCCGATGGGGAGACGAGCAAAGGTCACCTCACGCGTCTCCGCAAACTCCTGCAGCACATAGGCCATGGTTTGCAACGACATCACCCCATCCGGATCGTTTTCAGGCTCGAGCGGAACCTCCGTCCAGTGCTTGACGCCGGCATAGCGATCGCGTGAGACCAGCGGATTTTCCGCCGTGCAGGACGCGGGCAAGCGCTCCAACATACGTTTCACGAGATCGTCGGGCCGTGCCAGAATATTGATGTCGGCAGCCGGCAGGGCTTGATGGTCCATACTCCAACCGTTGGCGAGAAGGCTGTCCATGGAACACTGGATAACCGTCGCGTCAGTCGGCTTCTGGGTTTGCGAATGCCCCGTGCCGTGCCGGATATATCCCGCCAAGTCGGGCCAATCGAGGCTCAGGATCGCATCCGCCTTGGCGATGATTTCCGCTTCGGAGTCGAGAATGAACTCCTGTGCCGGCCAATGGAAATGCAACGGGTGCTCGCTGGGGAAAGCGGAGGGGTCGAAAAGGTGGGTCAAGACATGAACGCCCAACCGTTCGGCGAGGTCCACCCGGCGGTCCCACTCTTCCTGACTGCGCGAGACACGTCCAACCATGAGGATCGGATACTTTGCTTTGGCAAGCGCCTCTATAGCCGCGTCGACGGCATCGTCTGGCGGCATCGCCGTAACCGGTGGCGCATAGCGGCTCGCCGGCGGCACGCTCACATCGTGGTCGAGCTTTGTCTCCTGCACGGTCAGATCGAGGCAGACATAAACGGGCCCGTAGGGAGGCGTCGAAGCGATCTGATTGGCGCGATAAACCGCCTCCACCGCCGCCTCGGGAGAGGCGGGCTGATCGTCCCACTTGACGTAGTTGCGGATCAGCGCCCCCTGATCCTTGGAGGTATGAACCCAATCGGCCCAAGGACGGCGTTTATGCGCGTCCACGGGACCGGTAGCGCCAAACATGACCATCGGCGTTCGGTCGCACCAGGCATTGAAAATATTCATGGTCGCGTGCATGAGGCCGATGTTCGAATGAAGCGCAACGGCCATCGGTTTCTCGGTCACCTTGCCGTAGCCGTCGGCAATGGAGACGGCATGCTCCTCGTGCAAGCAAACGATCATCTGCGGTGTCCGGTTGCCCAAATAATTCACGATGCTGTCGTGAAAGCCGCGATAGCTGGCGCCAGGCACCAAGGCAATATAGGGGATATCCAAGTTCCGGAGGGCCTGAGCGACGACGTCGCTGCCCCACTGCATTTGGGGATTTCCCAGATTGGCCGGCGCATCGATCTCGCTGTCGCCCGCCGATTTTTTGTTGTGGTCGTCCATCGTCTCCCCCCAAAGGTCCCGGAACGTTAGCCGGAAAATTAAGATTGTCATGAGCCTCATTAGAGGCCCGCCTATTCAAATTTATTTTCCTAGATTAGTAAATGCCCCCTTGTTAGGATGCTCGACGTGGGAGGCACGTCACCTCGGCCGACACCGTAAGAATATGGGAGAATTCTCCCGATAAATCATAGGTGTGCGGCGGGTGGACATAAACGGCATCCCCCGAATTAAACCAATCATCAGTGGAGGCAAGTACCGATGATGAAAAAACCATTCCTAGCCCTTTCGGCTCTCGTCATAGCCGGTGCCATGACGCTTCCGGCAAGCATGGCTCTCGCCGAGTTTCCGGAAAAACCCATCACCATGCTCATCGGCTTCCGCCCCGGCGGCGCCGTCGACACCACCGGCCGCCTGTTGGCTGCCAATCTCGAAAAAGAACTCGGTCAGCCTGTCATCGCCGTGCAAAAAGCCGGCGGCGGCGGCAAGATCATGGCCAGCACACTGATCAACGCGGATCCCGACGGCTATACCATCGGCATGGGTGCCAGCGCCGCTTACACTCTTGCGCCGCAACTGGACCCCAAGATCAGCTACAGGATCGATGACTTCGATCATCTCGCTACGGTGACCATTCCGCAGGACGCCCTCGTCGTGCGCAAGGATTCACCCTGGAATTCTCTCGAAGACATGGTCAAGGACGCCAAGGCCAACGGCAAGACGCTGTCCATCGCGTCTCAAGTCGCCGTGGTCAACATGCTCGCCCTCGCGATCGAGAAGAAAGACGGCATCAAGTTCAAGGTCGTCCCGGTCAAGGGCGGTGCGCGCGGCATCCAGCAGGTGCTGGGTGGCCACGTCGATCTGACCTGGAGCGGCAGCGGTTGGCACAAGCAGGTGGCCGCCGGCACCATGAAGCCGCTGGTCACCATCAGCGCCAAGCGCATGCCGGGTTACCCGGACCTTCCGACCATGTTGGAACTCGGTTACGGCTACACCTTCGTCGACACCTTCATGCTGTCGGCGCCAAAGGGATTGCCCGCGGATGTGAAGGCAAAGCTCGCCAGCGCGGTCAAGAAGGCACTGACACCGGAACTGTCGGAACAGCTTCTCGGCAAGATGAAGCTGGCCACCGACTATCGCAACCCGGAAGACACCCTGAAATTCCTGCATGCGCAGTATGATCTGGTGACGCCGATGGTTGCCGATATGAAGAAAATGAACTAACGGCGTCAAAAAGCCGAATAATTAAGACCAAGGTTTCGGGGGGAGAGGGACGTGCGGCGCCTAGATATCGTTTCGGGAGCGACCCTGACGTTGCTCGGTTTGATCACCATTTTCGTGATCGTGCCGAACCAGATCAGCGGGTCTTCCGAATACGGTATTGCGCCGGACGTCTTCCCCCTGACCTTGCTCTGGACCACGACTTTTTTTGCGGCGCTTCTCTGCGTTTCCCGTCTTCTTAAAAAAGATACGCAGGAAGAGCGAACGCCGCTGCCCTTTCGGGAAATCAAGTTTGTCGCGGTAATCGCCGTCTTTTTGGCGGCCATCGTGACAATTATCGCTTATGTCGGCTTTATCGTCGGCGGGATTATCGCCATCGCCGTGTTGATGTTCGCCATGGGCGAATACCGCCACTGGGTACGACTTACCCTGGTTTCGGTTCTGACGCCGGCGATCCTCTATCTCGTTTTTTGGAAACTTTTTCACGTACCGCTGCCGTAACGCGGTCGGATAGTTGCGACCTCCATGGACCAAATCATCGCCGGCATCGGGGATGCCCTCACTCTCATCAACATTCTCTATGTGGCCCTGGGGGTGTTCATCGGCATTTTCGTCGGCGCCATCCCCGGCTTGAATGCGCCGATGGCCATCGCCATTGCGGTGCCGATTACTTTTTACATGTCGCCTCTGGCCGGGATCGCGTTTCTCATCGGCATCAATAAAGGCGGCACGTTCGGCGGTTCGATCGCCGCCATCCTGCTGAACACGCCGGGGTCACCCGAAGCCACGTCGACCGCCTTCGACGGTTATCCGTTGGCGCGCCAAGGCAAGGGCCTCAAGGCGCTGAAGATGGCACTCTATTCATCGGTGTTCGGCGACACCTTCAGCGACATCGTACTGTTCACCGTCGCCGCACCGCTGGCATTGGTGGCCCTCAAAATGGGTCCGCCCGAGATGACCGCGATCCTCATCTTCTCCCTCACCATCATTGCCGGTCTCGCGGGCAAATCGATGATCCGGGGCTTGATCGCCGCCGCATTGGGCGGCTTTCTGTCGACCGTCGGCCTTGATATCGAAACCGCCGAACCGCGTCTCACCTTCGGTTTCGTCGAGTTGGACGACGGCATCCCGCTTTTGCCCATGGCCATCGGCCTGCTGGCGCTGTCGGAGATCATCATCCAGATCGAAAACCATGTCCTGGCCAAGGAAAGGGACACCGGGTCCATCGATGTCTTCTCACGCGACGTCCCCCGCGAAAACAAGGCGGTTTCAGGCCGGGAGTTCATGGGCTGCTTCCGCACCATCATCCGTTCCAGCTTCATCGGTACCGGGATCGGCGCCCTGCCGGGGATCGGCGCCGTCGTCGCCGGTTTTCTCGGCTATGCGGCGGCGCGCCGCGCGTCGAAGAATCCCGATGAGTTCGGCACCGGCAAACTGGAAGGCATCGCCGCCGCCGAAGCCGCCAACAGCGCCGTCACCGGCGCCAACCTGATCCCGCTTTTGGCCCTCGGCATTCCCGGCAGCCTGTCGGCCGCCATCCTGATCGGCGCCTTCCTCATCCACGGGGTCGACCCTGGGCCGCTGATCTTCAAGGAATACCCACGGCTCGTGTACGGCATCTTCGGCGCCATGGTGATCGCCAACATCCTGAACTTCGTTATCGGCAGCTTCGGGTTACGTTTCTTCGCCCTGCTGGTCCGTTTCCCCAAGAGCGTCATCCACCCCATCATCGTCGTGTTGTGTATCGCCGGCGCCTTCGCTATCGGCAACACCGTCTTTTCCATTTCAATCATGGTGGTGTTTGCTGTTCTCGGCTATTTCATGCGCAAACTGGATTTCTCCTTTGCGACATTCATCATCGGATTCGCTTTGGGCGAAAACTTCGAGATCTCCTTCCGGCAAACCGTGATCCTGTTTGCCGAGAATCCAGCAGAACTGCTCACCCACTGGATCGCGCTCGGCTTCATTCTGTTGACGCTCTTCTCGGTCTGGCGGATTTTGCGGCGGGGAACGAATTGAAAACCATAATGCAAACGAAAACCATTCAGTGAGGATGAGGGAAAGAACGTGAAACTGTCCATAAGCTGTGGCGCCTATGACCGCACATGGCCCCTGATCGCCAAGCACATCGAACCCGAAGGGGTCGAGCTCGACTGGCACATCATGCCGCCGGAGGAGGCCTTCCTGCGCGGCATGGTCTATCATGAGTTCGACCTGACCGAGATGTCTTTCAGCACCTATCTGCTGCAGCTGTCACGCGGCGACAACGGCTACCGGGCGGTGCCGGTATTTCCCTCACGTTCCTTCCGCCACAGCGCCATCTATATCCGCGCGGATGCGGGAATCGAAAAACCTGAAGACCTGAAGGGCCGCACCATCGGCCTGCCTGAATATCAATTGACCGCCAACGTTTGGGCGCGTGGGCTGTTGTCCGATGAATACGGCGTGCGCGCCGAAGATGTGCGCTGGGTTCACGGCGGCATGGACGATTACGAAGTCGGCCGCGAGGAGAAAGTACCCGCCGATTTGCCGCCCTCCATCGACATTAGCCCCATCGGCGAAGGCGAAACGTTATGGGGAATGATGACCCGGGGCGAGATCGACGCCATCATCGCGCCTCGTTCGCCGCGCGCATTCGATGCCGGTGACCCCCGCGTTACACGTCTCTTCGTGGACGTGCGCGGCGCCGAACAGGCCTATTTCAAAAAGACCGGCCTGTTCCCCATCATGCATCTGTTGGGCATCCGCAACGATCTGGTCGAAGACCATCCCGAACTTGCAAAGGCGATCTTCGCTGCATTCGAACAAGCGCGGCTGCACGCGGTGACCGAACTGGATCAGGTTGCGTATAAATACGTGATGATGCCGTGGCTGATCGAGAACATGGCCGAGATTCGCTCGGTGATGGGCGACGATTATTGGCCGTACGGCATCGAGAAAAACCGGAAATGTCTGGAGGCCATGTGCCGCTATTCCCACGAACAGGGCCTCGCCAAGAAGCTGTTCAAGCCCGAGGAACTGTTCGAGACCGTAGAGTAAATCGGGAAATTAAAAAGGCAGCTTGAAGCCCGGCGGCAGATTCAAGCCGCCGGTCAGTTCCGACATTTTCTCTTGGACACGCGCTTCGACCTTGGCTTTTGCGTCGTTGCACGCCGCAACGATCAAGTCCTCCAGCATCTCGACATCGTCGGGTGACGCCAGGGACGGGTCGATCTTGATCCCGCGCATGTCGCTTTTGCAGTTCAACGTCACTTGAACCATGCCGCCCCCTGCGGCACCGGTCACCTCTTCATCGGCCAGACTGTCCTGCATCGCCTGCATCTTCGTTTGCATTTCCTGGGCCTGTTTCATCATTTGGCCGAGGTTCTTCATAGGCCAGTCTCTCCTTCCTGATCCCCATCCGTCTCGGGGAATTCGTTTGTTATTTGACTATCGGAGGTAACGGGCGCGGCACCGATATGCCGGACCTCCTCAATGGAGGCACCGGGAAATGCGTCCAGGATCGACTTAACCACGGGATTCTTGGCCGCCTCCTCACGTTCCGCCGTTGCGGCGGCCGCGGCCCGCTGTTGCATCGTGTCCGACCCTTGCTCCTGGGAAAGGCTCACCATCCAACGTTCGCCGGTGCGGACATGAAGGAACTTTGCAAGATTGGCGACGATCTCCGGCGGCGTCCCTTCCACCAAACCGAACTCGATCCTTCCTTTCTCGAACCGGACGAGACGGACGTTGTTGATCAACTGCGCTTTGAGGATTGCCTCACCGGCGGCCTCCGCCAAAGCGATCACGTCGGCAAAGCTGGTGACCACCGGCATTGCCTCGGCGCGCGGCGCCTCTTCGGAGGTTGGCACCGAAACAGGTTCGGCCGCTGGCATCGCCGCCGGACCGCCGCTCCGCGATGAGGGCATCGCAGGAGGCGCGGTCGTCCCCGACGGCTTCGGTGCCTGTCCGCCATTTCCCTGAAGCGTCTTGATCGCCTCGGC
This sequence comes from uncultured Rhodospirillales bacterium, assembly GCA_913055735.1. Lineage (GTDB taxonomy): Bacteria > Pseudomonadota > Alphaproteobacteria > Rhodospirillales > UBA2165 > CAJXKD01. Next base: position 1,712,514 of record CAJXKD010000001.1, on the reverse strand, counting down.
GGGCGTCGGCAACTCCGCCGCATATGCCAACCGCACCAGCGCCATATCGGCTGCCTGGATCGGCGACGGCGCGGTCTGCACTTCGCGCAGGCCCTTCAACAGCATCTGCCACGCGCGGGCGAGGGCGGCCATGCCCAGCTTGTCCGCCATGTCGCGGCCGCGCACCCGTTCGGCCTCGGGCACCGTCGGCGCGTCGGCGGCCGTGGGCGCCAATTTGATGCGGGTCAGCCAATGGGTGATCTCCAACAGATCCTGGAAGACCAACACCGGATCGGCGCCGTTGTGATAATCATCCTCCATTTGCTGCAGCACGCCCGCCGCGTCGCCGCGAAAAACCGCCTCCAACAAATCAAAGCTGCGCGTCCGGTCGGCAAGGCCAAGCATGGTGCGCACTTCGTCCTCGTCCAGGACGCGGCCGTCGCGTGCGCCGGTCGCGATGGCCTGATCGAGGATGGAAAGACCATCCCGGTGCGAGCCGTCGGCGGCGCGGGCGATCAGGGCGATGGCGGCATCCGACAATTGCGCGCCCTCAATCTTGGCAATGCGCGCGAAGTCGGCTGCCAAGGTATCGGCATCGATACGCCGGAGATCGAACCGCTGACAGCGGCTGAGCACGGTGATGGGCACCCGCCGGATCTCGGTAGTGGCGAAAATGAATTTCACATGTTCAGGCGGCTCTTCCAAGGTCTTGAGCAACGCGTTGAACGCGTTACGCGACAGCATGTGAACTTCGTCGATAATGTAGACCTTGTAGCGCGCCGACACCGGCCGGTAACGCGCGCCGTCAATGAGTTCCCGGATATCATCGACGCCGGTACGGCTCGCCGCATCCATTTCGAGAACATCGACATGACGATCTTCGGTGATGGATTTGCAATGCTCGCACACGCCACACGGCGTAATGGTCGGTCCACCCGTGCCGTCGGGGCCGACGCAATTGAGCGCGCGGGCGATGATCCGCGCGGTCGTCGTTTTGCCAACACCGCGCACGCCGGTCAGGATGAACGCATGCGCAAGGCGCCCCGACGCAAATGCGTTGGTGAGCGTTCGCACCATGGCGTCCTGGCCGACCAAATCGGCAAAATCGCGGGGACGGTATTTTCGGGCAAGCACCTGGTAGGGCGTCGATGCGCTTTCCGTGGCTGTGTCGGGCGCATCGAACCCGGGCAGCGATCCGGTTAAGTCGTCGCGACCGGAAACCTCATCAGATGCCTCGTCTTCGAGGAGTATGTCGTCGGTATGGTTCGTTTGGTTGTCGGTCATGATTGGCGTGAGCCCGTTGCCGCCAGAAAATTGTGGGCGGAGGTATGAGCAGCAGCGCGACTGTTATGCGGTGGATTTTTCCACGCGGGCCGCTGAGGTGGGAGACCGGACACGCGACCCGGACGAAACTCGTTACGGCTGCTTCCTTCCGGACCTGACCGGGTTGGCGAGCGGCCCGTCCACGGCCGACCTCCCGCTGGGACTATAGCAGGTCCGGAGGGGCGGCGTGCAAGATTCATCCCGAATTTTACCCCCTGAAGGCAGAATTTTGTTGATTTCACGGCTCGACGACGAAGTTTCCGACCATACCGTGGATAGCGCCCCGGCTAAACGGCGACAGCGAGATTCCGGCAATATTGAGCCCCGGATCCGCACCTTCGAAGGAAAACCACCCGTCCCGCAGTGGAACCAGATAGACCTCCTTGATCTCGCTCGGCAAGACCGAAACCGTGGACAGGCGATGGACAGGCGTCTCTTTGTCGTCCGTCACGATCTGACGGACCGCCGTGGTCCGGAAAAATTCCTTGGCGGCAAAGACGTGGGTCACGTCGTCGCGGTTCTCCAGAACGAGGATATAGGGCTGTCCCTGGGTCAGACGAACAACCGCCGGCGTAAAACTGTTTTGACGCATGTCGATGACGACGGTCTTCGCCGTTTCCCAATCCGCCGCCGCGACAATCTCCGCCGAGTTGCTGACGGGATCGTCATTGAAATAAGTGGGGAAAAATCCCCCCGAACAGCCGGCGAGTGCCGCCGTCACACCCATGACCAGAATAAGCTTTCCAAGTCGCTGCCAAAGTCGCTGGATAAGATGCATGCCGTTCCCGAATATGCCCAATATTATTGATCGCTTGCCGGACTACGCACAACGCCGCGTACAAGATCACCCTACTGCCAACCGAAAAATGCGGCAACAATCCCCTGAAACAATCCCATTGCCTGGTGCGCAGCGCTGTGTCAGGGTCCGCCCCACATGACACGCACCATCTTCTATACCGCCCTCGGCCTCGACCGTGCCCACACATTGCGCGAGGACGAAGAGTGGCTGGCGCAACGTCTCGGCGGCGCTGGAATCCGCGTCTTTCCGCTCTGGCGCGACCGGGTTTTGGTGAGCGCCGCCGACAACCCGGACGCCATTCTGATGGCCGATGCCGAAGCCACGGCCCTACATAGCCAGTCGGGCGAAACGGTATTCCTCGGGGTCGACGGCGACGTCGCTTATTTCGCCACCGACCTCTCGCATCTGGAAGAACCCGCGAATCACGTTCCGTTGCCGGAGAACACGTCCTTCGAGGACCTGCGCCGTCTCGCCGGAGATCTCGAGCACGGCACGGCAACCATGCTGGCCTACGCCCGCGCGCTCGCCTATTGGCACCGCACCCATCAGTTCTGCGGCATGTGCGGTGCGCCGACGGAAAGCCGCAAGGCGGGCCACGAACGGAAATGCACCAACCCGGATTGCGGCAAGACCCATTTCCCGCGCACCGATCCGGCGGTGATTATGCTGGTGACGTTGGGCAACGGAAAAAATCAACGGGCCCTGCTTGCCCAGAACAAAAGGTTCCCAAGCGGCATCCGCTATTCGACGCTGGCGGGCTTCGTCGAACCTGCCGAAACCCTCGAGCAGGCGGTTGCCCGCGAGGTGTTCGAGGAGACCGGCATTCGGGTTTCCGATGTCCAATATCAGGCCTCGCAGCCGTGGCCCTTCCCGGCCAATTTGATGTTGGGCTTCCGCGCCAGCGCGGAAAACGAGGATATCGTCATTCAGGAAGACGAAATCGCCGACGCGCGTTGGTTCAGCCGCGACGAGGTGCTCGACATGGCGGCCCAGGACGGCGTCCTGCCGCCGAGCCAAATTTCCATTTCCCGTTGGCTGATCGATACCTGGCTCGACGAGACGGCCTAAAAGGCTCTACTCGCCGCTGCTCATGCTCTTGCGGAACGGGTTCGCCGGATAGACGCCCAGAATTTTCACTTCGTGCGAGAAGAAGTCGAGTTCCTCGAGGGCCAACTTCATGCCGCGATGTTCGGGATGGCCATCCACTTCGGCATAGAACTGCGCGGCGATGAACCCGCCTCCCACCAAATAGCTTTCCAGTTTGGTCATATTAATCCCGTTGGTGGCAAAACCGCCTAGTGCTTTGTAAAGCGCCGCCGGCACATTGCGTACCCGGAAGACGAAACTGGTCATGGTTTCAGGATTCTCGGGCCCGGGATCGGCCGCCTCGCGCGCCATGATCAGGAACCGCGTCGTATTGTGCTCCGCATCCTCGACGTTGTGCCGCAAAACATCGAGGCCGTACACTTCAGCGGCCAGCGACGACGCAATGGCGCCCTGTGTTTTGTCACCTAACTTGGCGATATCCCGCGCCGCCCCCGCGGTGTCGGCATGCACCACCGCTTCGACGCCCAACTCGCGGATGACGTTGCGGCATTGGTTAAGCGCGTGCACATGGCTGTGCACGTGGGTGAGATCGCTTTCCTTTGTCCCGCGCACCGCAACGAGGCAATGCTCGACCCGTTGAAAATGCTCGCCGATGATATGCAGACCCGAATCCGGCAGCAGGTGGTGAATATCGGCAACCCGGCCAGCCACCGAATTATCGATGGGAATCATCGCATATTTGGCGTCACCATCCCGCACCGCGGCAAAGGCATCCTCGAAGGAAATGCAGGGCAGAGGCGTCATTTCCGGATGGACCGCCCGGCAAGCGATGTGGGAATTCGCCCCCTCGAAGCCCTGAAAGGCAATCGCCATGGCAGATTCTGGGGCGGATTCTGGGGCGGATTTGGAGGAGGATGTCTCAGCCATAATGGTGTCCGTTAAGAGGGTTTTCCAGCGTCGGGCAGCACCCTATATACATTTTTACCGGGTTTTCCTATACCTTCGGCAAGAATACAGTGGCCGGGTGATTGACAGCGCCGGGATGATCGCGCTAAACGCGGAACGGAATTTTCAAACCTGCCGGTTACGTCAACCGACCCAACCCGCCGCCAAACCGACCAATCAGGCCGACCAATCAGATGAATACTTTGGGAACGCCAACAAACTTGGGAACGACTGTATCAGCGCCAATTTGAGATATGGCCGAGAACAGCAAGGACTGAAAGATGTGGAGCTTAAGCACAAACACCAAATTCGCCGCGATCGTCGCAGCACTGTGGCTCATTTGGATTGCCAACTACGCCGGAAACTTGCTGATCCCGCATACTGAGATCGTCCACGCGGACGACGCCGAGATGGTCGCCTCCACCACGGCCCCGGCAAAAGAAGCCGAACCCGAGAAACCGTTGCCGGTGCTTCTTGCCGAAGCCGACGCCGAAAAGGGCGCCCGCGTCGCCAAGAAGTGCGTGTCCTGTCACACCTTTGACAACGGCGGCAAGAACAAGGTCGGCCCGAACCTTTGGGCGCTGATGACCCGTACCCGCGGCCAGCATGAAGGCTTCAGCTATTCCTCGGCCATGGCCGATCTTGGCGGCACCTGGTCTTACGAAGACCTCGATGCCTTCATCGCCAAGCCCAAGGACTTCCTGTCGGGCACGAAAATGGCCTTTGCCGGCATCAAGAAGGCGACCGACCGCGCGGATTTGCTGGCGTATATGCGGACCCTGCACGATTCACCGCCGCCGCTGCCCCAGCAATAAAAGCTGGGGACGGTCCGCGTGACCCGTCCTGACAATTTTGCCGGTTTCGCCGGGCGGCTCGCCGACGCCGCCGGAGAGATTATCCGTGGGTATTTCCGTAAGCCCGCGGGGTTGAGCGACAAGGCCGACGCCACCCCTGTGACCAAAGCCGACCGTGAGGCCGAAGCGGCCATGCGGGCCCTCATCGAAACCGAATTTCCCGATCACGGTATTCTCGGCGAAGAAGGCGGCACCGCGCGAACCCAAGCAGAGTACGTTTGGGTACTCGATCCCATCGACGGCACCAAGGCCTTTGCCACCGGCCGGGCGACGTTCGGAACCCTCATTGCCTTGTTGCAGGACGGCGCCCCCATCCTCGGCATGATCGATCAGCCTATCCTGGGCGAGCGTTGGATCGGCCTGGAAAGCGGTACGACAACGTTCAACGGCGCCCCGGCAAAGGTGCGCGCTTGCACGGCGCTGACCGATGCGTGGCTCTATGCCACCTCCCCCTACATGTTCCAAGGCGACGACGCGGTGGCGTTCGAGCGGCTGGCGGGTGCGGTCAAGCATCCGTTGTTCGGCGCCGATTGTTACGCCTACGCCCTGCTAGCCAGCGGTTTTGCCGATCTCGTCTGCGAAGCCGATCTGCATCCGTGGGATTTTTGCGCGCTTGTCCCCATCATCGAAGGGGCCGGCGGCGTCATTACCGACTGGAACGGTAACGGCCTGACCATGGATTCAGATGGCCGTGTGCTCGCCGCCGGCGACGAACGCACCCATGCCGCCGCCCTCGATCTGCTCAACTCCAAGTGAGTTGTCATACAATCCCTTGCCCGCGCGGGCATCTGCCGACACATTAGGACAAAGTCGCTTCACAGGGAGAGGAAAGCCATGCGCGTTACCGCCCTACTCGCCACCCTTTTGGTGGTCCTGTCGCCCCTTTCGGCGACCGACGCCCATTCGGCACCCGTTCATGCCATCGCCATGCACGGCACGCCGAAATACGGCCCCGATTTCAAACATTTCGATTACGTCAATCCGGATGCCCCCAAGGGCGGCACCGTGCGGCTTTCGGCCGTTGGCGATACGTTCGATACATTTAACCCGTATACCCTGAAAGGTGTACCCGCAGCCGCGGCAACTCTCGTTTTCGAAACACTGATGACCGGCTCTTACGACGAAGCCTTTACCGAATACGGGTTGCTCGCCGAGAGCATTGAAATGCCGGAGGACCGCTCATGGGTGATTTTCACGTTGCGTGAACAAGCCCGTTGGCACGACGGCAATCCCGTCACCGCCGACGACGTGGTGTTCAGCTTCAACACGTTGAAGAACGACGGTCAGCCGTTCTTTCGCTTCTATTACGCCAATGTGGACAAGGCCGAAAAGCTAGGGTCCCGGCAGGTGAAGTTTTCTTTCTCCGGCGGCGAGAACCGTGAACTGCCCTTGATCATGGGTCAGCTACCCATCCTGCCGAAGCATTTCTTCGAAGGACGGGATTTCACCAAGACCATTCTCGAACCCATCCCGGGCACTGGTCCCTACAAAATCAAGTCGTTCGAGTCCGGCCGGTCGATCACCTACGAACGGGTTCTCGATTATTGGGGGCGCGGCATCCCGGTCAACCGAGGGCGTTATAACTTCGACGTTATCCGGTTCGACTATTACCGCGATGCGACGGTGGCGTTGGAAGCGTTCAAATCGGGCGAGTACGATTTCCGCCAGGAAAATACCGCCAAGATCTGGGCCACCGGCTACGACTCACCGGGCCGCAAGGAAGGGCTCTACAAGCTCGAGAACATCCCGAACGAACTTCCGACGGGGATGCAGGGATATGCCTTCAACCTGCGGAAGGACATCTTCAAGGACGCGAAAGTGCGTCAGGCGCTCGCCTACGCCTTCGATTTCGCCTGGACCAACAAAAACCTGTTCTATGGCCAGTACACGCGGACGGCCAGCTATTTCTCCAACTCGGAGCTCGCGGCGCACGGTTTGCCCTCGCCCGAAGAACTGAAAATCCTCGAGCCTCTCAAGGGCCAAATTCCAAACGAGGTCTTCACGCAAGAATATGATCCGCCGTCAACCGACGGCTCCGGCAACATCCGCCGGAATTTGCGTACCGCGCGGCGGTTGCTTCAAGAGGCGGGATGGGAGATCAAAAGCGGCAAACTGATCAACGGTCAAACAGGTGCGCCATTCGCGTTCGAGCTGCTTCTCGTTTCGCCCGCCTTCGAACGCATCTCACTACCGTTCGCCAAGAACCTGGAACGCCTCGGGATCGACATGCGGATCAGAACCGTGGACACGTCCCAATATATCAAGCGCTTGGAAACGTTCGACTTCGACATGGTCGTCGGCGGCTTCGGCCAATCCCTCAACCCCGGAAACGAGCAACGGGATTTCTGGGGCAGCGATGCAGCCAATCGTCCCGGCAGCCGCAATATCATCGGCATCATGGATCCGGCGATCGACAAGCTCATCGATTTGATTATTTCGGCACCCGACCGGGAAAGCCTGATCATGCGCACCCGCGCCCTCGACCGGGCGCTTCAATGGGGCCACTACATGATCCCCCATTGGCATATTCAGAATTACCGCGTCGCCTATTGGGACAAATTCGGAAAACCCAAAACCGCGCCTAAATACGCGCTCGGCTTTACCGACAATTGGTGGGTCGACCGGGAACGTGAAGCCAAACTTGAAACCAGGAAACGGCTGGCGAGCGGAAGCAACTGACCCCGGAGCGCCACCAACTACCGTTAAAGAGTTGATTTCAATCATGGTCCGCGGCGCACAACCTCCTATGATGCGAGCCTTCCATTCGTCGGCCGGAAATTGACCGTGAAGAAAGCCAGCACCCTCCCGAAGATCATTCTATGGATTGTCGTCGTTGCCGCCGTGATTGCCGGCGGCGGCATCTGGTGGTTCCTCAACATCCCCGTTGTTGAAACGGTCACTCCGACACGCGGTCCCGCCGTACAAGCCATTTACGCGACCGGGAACGTCGAAGCCACGAATTGGGCCAAGGTGACACCTCAGGTGACGGCGCGGATCATGGAACACTGCGCCTGCGAGGGACAAACCGTAAAAAAGGGCGACGAGTTGGCGAAGCTGGACGACCAAGAAGCACGGGCCAATCTTGCCGAGACGCGCGCCCGCGAGGAGTTTCTTGCGCAGGAGCTCAATCGCTATCTGCGCCTATCGGGCCAACAAGTGGTCAGCGAACAGGTTTACCAGCGGGTTGCCAGTGAATATGCGCAAGCCCGCGCCGCCACGGCGGCGGCCGAAGAACGCTTGAGCCGATATGTCCTGACCTCGCCGCTCGACGGCATCGTGTTGCGGCGTGACGGAGAAGTGGGAGAGGTCGCCGCCCCCGGCGACGTTCTGTTCTGGGTCGGCGAACCGCGTCCTCTGCGTATCGTCGCCGACGTGGACGAAGAGGATATTCCCAGTGTCCGCCTTGGGCAAAAGACCCTGATCAAAAGCGATGCCTTTCCCGGCCAAACGCTGACCGGCAGCGTCAACCACGTGACCCCAAAAGGCGATCCCGTCAACAAAAGCTATCGCGTCCGCGTTTCCCTACCCGACGACACGCCGCTGATGATCGGCATGACCACCGAAATCAATATCATCGTCCGCGAAGTTGAATACACCATGCTGATCCCCACGGACGCTGTTTCGAACGGTTCCGTATGGGTGGCCGTCAATGACCGCGTTCAACGCCGACCGGTGAAAACCGGTATTCGCGGCGGACAACAGGTGGAAATATTGGAAGGCTTGACCCAGAATGACACGGTCCTCGCCGCGCCGCCGGAGGGCCTTGAGGACGGCGACCGGATCAGAGTGGCATCAGGGTCGTAAGAGGAGGCATTTGCATGCGCCTGCTCCTCGATATCGCCTGGACCCATATCCGCGGACGCCGCCGGCAAACCCTTATCTCGATCACGGGTGTCGCTTTGGGCACCGGCTTTTTTATCGCCATCTCCGCGCTGATGGCCGGATCCGATGCGGATTTCATCGACAGGGTCGTGAACGCCACACCCCACGTGGCAATCAAGGACGAATACCGGGAGCCTCCTAAACAGCCGGCCGAGCGCGTTTTCGCGGACGGCGCCGTCGCGTTGCGCGGCGTCAAGCCGAAGCAGGAACTCCGCGGCATCCGCCAAGCCCAAGCACGCCTGACCGAAATCGAGGAAATAGCGGGCCTGGACGTTGCGCCGACGCTGCGGGGAAATGCAGTCGCCCGCTATTCGGGACGTGACGTCGCCGTCTCCATTCTCGGCGTCGATCCGCGGCGCGAACGCCATGTTTCGCAGGTGGAAAGCGACATGACCGTCGGCACCCTCGATTCCCTCTATACCACCGGCAACGGCATCATCATCGGCACCGGCCTTGCCGACAAACTCGGCACCCGGATGGGCGCGACACTGACCCTCTCGTCCCCGGCAGGAACGGTCATGAAAATGAAGGTCGTCGGCTTGTTTCGTTCCGGCATTGTCCAACTCGACAACACGACCACCTACGCCCTCCTCAAAAAAGTCCAGGTCCTGCAGGACAAGCCGAACGTCATCAACGAAATCCGCATCCGCCTCGACAACCTCGATAATGCGCATGACCTCGCCCGGCGATTGGAAGCACGGTACGGGTATCGCGCCGAATCCTGGGATGAGGTCAACGAAGGTCTACTCGAGACCCTTGTCGTACGACGCAAAATCATGCTCTCGGTGGTCAGCGCCATTCTGCTGGTGGCAGGCTTCGGCATCTATAACGTCGTGTCCACCATCACCTACGAGAAAGTCCGCGATATCGCCATCCTCAAGTCCCTCGGCTTTGAGGAGATCGATATAAAATTCATTTTCATTCTCGAAGGATTTGTCATCGGTCTGGCGGGGGTCGTGGTCGGCTGGGCGCTGGGTTACGGCCTGTCGGCTTATCTCGACGGCGTTGAGATCGACATGAAGGAATTCACGGCGGCGACTTCCCTACCCATTCTTTATGACATCACGGATTATCTCATTGCCGCCGCTTTCGCCCTTGGCGCCTCGACCGTGGCCGGGTTCCTGCCCGCCCGCAAGGCTGCACGGGTAAACCCCGTCGACATCATCCGGGGAGCGGCGTAAACGATGATCGGCAAAACAAAAACAGAAGAAGCGCCCCTGATCGAGGCACGCAATGTGACGCGCCGATTGTCGGGCGAGATTCCGGTGACGCTCGTTCACGATATCGATCTCGCCATCCACCGGGGCGAGTTCACCACGATTACCGGCCCGTCCGGCTCCGGCAAATCGTCGCTCCTCTATCTGCTGGGGCTCCTCGATCAGCCGACCGAGGGAACCATTTTCATGGATCATATAGAGACCAGCGATCTCCACGAAGGAGACCTCGCCCGGTTGCGTCTCACCAAGCTCGGCTTCATTTTTCAGTTCCATTTCCTGCTGCCCGAATTCACTGCGCGGGAAAACATCATGATCCCCATGCGCAAGCTGGATCGGCTCCACCCGGCAGAAATGCAGGCACGCGCCGACGAAATATTGGCCCAGCTTGATATCAGCGATCACGCGAATAAGCGGCCCGATCAGATGTCCGGGGGACAACGGCAAAGGGTCGCCATCGCCCGGGCGCTGGCCAATGACCCGGAGGTGGTACTTGCCGACGAATCGACGGGCAACCTGGACAGCCACAATTCCGAGATCGTGTTCGACATCTTTACCAAGCTTGCCCGCGAAGACGGCCGCGCCGTGGTCGCCGTCACCCATGAACGCGAGTTGGCCGACCGCGCGGACCGCAAGATTCATCTTGTCGATGGTGCGATAGTCTCGGACAATTGACCGTCACGGCCCGGAACGGGTCCCAAATTCAAAGACCAGATCAAGAAACCAAGGCAGGGGGACACGATGAAAATCCAGAATTACGTATATGGCGAGTGGGTCGACGGCAAAGGCGACGGCGCTCCCCTGATCGATCCGGTCACGGGTGAGGAACTCGCCCGCGCCTCCTCCGACGGTGTCGATCTCGCCCGGGCGCTCGACCACGCGCGCAGCAAAGGCGGCCCGGCGCTGCGCGCCATGAGCTACGGCGAACGCGGCGCCCTGTTGGGCAAGATCAACGAAGTTCTCGCCACCAACCGCGACAAATATGCCGATATCGCCCTCAAGAACTCCGGCAACACCAAGATCGATGCCGCCATCGACATCGACGGCGGCACGGGAACCCTGTTCTTCTATTCCCGCCTCGCCGGTAAGCTCGGCGACGCCAAGTATCTTGCCGATCCGGGTTTTGAGCGCATGGCCAAGGACGAGACCTTCCAAGGCATGCACATCTGGGTCCCCTTGCACGGTGCAGGCATCCATATAAATGCTTTCAACTTCCCGTCCTGGGGCCTGTGGGAAAAAGCGGCGGTGAGCCTGCTCGCCGGCGTACCCGTTTTCGCCAAACCGGCGACCGCCACCTGCCTCCTGTCCTATGAAATGGTGCGCGACGTGATCGAGGCGGGCGTGGTGCCGGACGGCGCGCTCAACCTCATTTGCGGTGGCGCTCGTGATTTGATGGATCACCTCACCGGTGCCGACGCCATTGCCTTTACCGGCTCCGCCGACACGGCCAACATGCTGCGTGGCAACAAGAACCTGATTGCCTCGTCGGCCCGCTTCAATGCCGAGGCGGACAGCCTCAACATGAGCCTGCTGGGTCCTGACGCCAAACCGGGTGCCGCCGAGTTCGATTTGTTCGTCAAGGAAGTGAGCCGCGAGATGACCGTCAAGGCGGGCCAGAAGTGCACCGCCATCCGCCGCGCGTTCGTTCCGACCGGTATCCTCGACGACGTTATCGGCGCACTCGAAGCCCGTCTCGCCAAGACCGTGACCGGCGATCCGCGCAACGAAACCGTGCGCATGGGCCCATTGGTCAATAAGGCTCAGCAAAAGGTCGCCCTCGACGGCATCAAACAATTGTCCGCCGAAGCAACCGTCGTCACCGGCGGCGCGGAAGGTTTCAAGCCCGTCGATGCCGACCCCAAAATGTCGGCTTTCGTGGCGCCGACATTGCTCAAATGCACCGATCCCAGAGCCGCAAAAGCGGTGCACGACATCGAGGTGTTCGGTCCGGCCTGCACCGTCATGCCCTATGACGGCACCGGGGATGCCATCGCCTTGGCCTCGCGCGGCGGCGGGTCGCTGGCCGCGTCCGTGTTCACCGGCGACGACGGCTTTGCCAACGACATCTCGCTGGGTATTGCCGCCGATCACGGCCGCGTCCTGGTGGTCGACGAAAAAGTCGGCGATCTACAGACCGGGCACGGCATCGTCATGCCCATGTGCACGCATGGCGGCCCGGGACGCGCCGGCGGCGGCGAAGAATTGGGCGGCACGCGCGGTTTGCGCTTCTACCATCAGCGGACGGCCATCCAGGCGCGGTTGGACCGCCTGCAAACGCTCGCCGACAATGCGGCGCAGGTAACGCTCTGACGCCGTTCAAATAATCGTGGTAAAAAACGTATAGGGTTGCCGGAAAACCGAAACGGCATCATTGTGAACCGGCCAAAGGAAATGTGTATACTTCTGAACGCTTAGGAAGTTTCCCCGATCTCCGGCCGGTTCGCATAGCAATCCATGCTCGCCTATATCATCCGCCGCCTACTGCTCGTCATCCCGACCCTGTTCGGGATCATGGTGATTAACTTCATCATCGTGCAGGCCGCGCCCGGCGGTCCCGTTGAACAAACCATTGCCCAAATCACTGGCACCGGCGTCGAAGCGACGGCCCGGGTCAGCGGCACCTCGCAAGGAGAGACGGGGGGCGGCCAACCGCAGGCCGCCGCGCAACCCTCAACGAGTAAGTACCGCGGCGCGCGCGGTCTCGACCCCGAACTGATCAAAGAGATCGAGAAACTCTACGGTTTCGATAAACCGGCGCACGAACGTTTCTGGCTGATGATGAAGAACTACGTCGTCTTCGATTTCGGCGAGAGCTTCTTCCGCGACCAAAAAGTCATCGACCTGGTCATCGAGAAGATGCCGGTCTCCATCTCTTTGGGCATTTGGACCACATTGCTGGTCTATCTCATCTCTATCCCGCTCGGTGTCGCCAAATCGGTGCGCGACGGCTCGAAGTTCGATATCTGGACAAGCGCCGCCGTCATCATCGGCTATTCCATTCCCGGATTTCTGTTCGCCATCCTGCTTGTGGTGTTGTTTGCCGGGGGCAGCTTCTGGGACATCTTCCCCTTGCGTGGCCTCGTCTCGCCCAATTGGGAAGAGATGAGCTGGCCCGCCAGGGTCGTCGACTATCTATGGCACATGGTCTTGCCGATCCTGTCGTTGGTCATCGGCGGTTTCGCCGGCCTCACCATGCTGACGAAGAATTCCTTCCTCGACGAGATCAACAAACAGTATGTGATGACGGCACGAGCCAAGGGCCTCACCGAACGGCGCATCCTCTACGGTCATGTGTTCCGCAATGCCATGCTGCTCGTCATCGCCGGCTTTCCGGGCGCTTTCATTTCCATCCTGTTCACCGGCGCACTGCTCACCGAGATCATCTTCTCTCTCGACGGGCTGGGCCTATTGGGCTTTCAGGCGACCATCAACCGGGATTATCCGGTGATGTTCGGCACGCTTTATTTCTTCACCTTCCTCGGCCTGATCCTCAATCTCGTCGGCGACATCACCTATCATGTCGTCGACCCCCGCATCGATTTCGAAGCGCGCGAGGTCTAGAGGATGGAAGAAGGACGCATTCTCGGCGCGCGCATCTCACCGCTCAACGCCCGGCGTCTGTCCAACTTCAAAGCCAACCGTCGCGGTTACTGGTCGCTGTGGCTATTTCTCATCCTGTTTGTCGTCTCGCTGTTCGCGGAATTCGTTGCCAACGATAAGCCGCTGCTAATCCGCTATGACGGCGATTTCTATGTCCCCGTGCTCGTCTCCTATCCCGAAACCGCGTTCGGCGGCGAATTTGAAACCGAGGCCGAGTACGCCGATCCCTTCGTGCGCGAGTTGATCGAAGAAAAGGGCTGGATGATCTGGCCGCTTATTCCCTATTCCTACGATTCCATCGTCTACGATCTGCCCACGCCCGCGCCGTCGCCGCCGACGGCAGACAACTGGCTGGGTACCGACGATCAGGGGCGCGACGTGGTGGCCCGCCTCATCTATGGCTTCCGCATATCCGTTCTGTTCGGTCTCGTTCTTACCATCCTCAGTTCCATTGTCGGCGTCGCTGCCGGCGCGGTGCAGGGCTATTTCGGCGGCACCACCGATCTCTTATTTCAGCGTTTCATCGAGATATGGTCGGGCCTGCCGACCCTGTTCCTATTGATCATTCTGGCGAGCGTGGTCGAACCCAACTTCTGGTGGCTGCTCGCCATCATGCTGCTGTTCAGTTGGATGTCGCTGGTCGGCGTGGTGCGCGCCGAGTTCCTGCGCGGCCGCAATTATACCTATGTCCTGGCGGCCCGCGCCCTCGGCGCCTCCAACACACGGGTGATGTTCAAGCACATCCTGCCGAATGCCATGGTCGCCACCGTTACCTTTCTGCCGTTCATCCTCAACGGCTCCATCACCACCCTTACCGCCCTCGATTTTCTCGGTTTCGGCCTGCCGCCCGGATCGGCCTCGCTCGGCGAACTCTTGAACCAGGGCAAGAACAACCTGCAGGCGCCGTGGCTTGGCATCGCGTCGTTCCTCGTACTGGCCATCATGTTGAGCCTGCTAATCTTCGTCGGTGAGGCGGTGCGCGATGCGTTCGACCCGCGCAAGACATTTCGAAGTTGATGGCAGGAGTTGACGGTATGACCCAACCTCTCCTGAAGATCGAAAACCTCTCCGTCAGCTTCGGCCGCGGCGACCGCGAAGTGCAAGCCGTGCGTGACGTCGATATGGAAATCAACACGGGTGAAATCGTCGGTCTCGTCGGCGAGTCGGGATCAGGCAAGTCGGTGAGCGCCCTTTCCATCCTCAAGCTACTGCCCTATCCCGTCGCGTGGCATCCCAGCGGCAAAATATTCTTCGAAGGCGAAGACATGTTGTCGGCAGCGGAAGCGCGCCTGCGCCAGGTGCGCGGCAACGACATCGCCATGATCTTCCAGGAGCCGCTCAACTCCCTCAATCCACTGCATGCCATCGGCCGGCAGATCGGCGAGGTGTTGAGCCTCCATCAAGGTATGTCGGAAAGCGCGGCCAAGGCGCGCATCGTCGAACTGCTGACCATGGTCGGGTTGGAAGAGGCCACATCCCGCTTGCACGCCCTGCCGCACGAATTTTCCGGCGGCCAGCAGCAGCGCATCATGATCGCCATGGCGCTCGCCAACAAACCCAAGCTCTTGATCGCCGACGAACCGACCACCGCCCTCGATGTCACGGTCCAAGCACAAATCCTCAAACTGATGAAAGAGCTGACCCAGGAACTCGACATGGCCATGCTGCTGATCACCCACGATCTCGGTATTGTCGAACATATGTCCGACCGCACTTATGTCATGAACGAAGGACGGGTGGTGGAAAGCGGCAATACGGCCAAACTCTATGCCGACCCTCAAGATCCCTATACCAAACACCTGTTGGGCAGCGAACCGAAAGGCCGCCCCGATCCAGCACCGGCGGACGCGCCGGAAATCCTTGCCGCCGATGATCTCAAGGTGTGGTTCCCCATCAAGAAAGGCGTCGTGCGGCGCACCGTCGGCTACATCAAGGCGGTAGACGGCATTTCCGTGCAACTGCGCCAGGGCCATACGGTCGGGATTGTCGGCGAATCCGGGTCGGGCAAATCGACCCTCGGTCGTGCGCTCATCCGGCTCGAAAAAAGCGACGGCGCCATTCGCCTCGACGGCAACATTATCCAGGGACTGTCGTTCAAGGAATTACGGCCGTTACGCAAGGAAATGCAGATCGTCTTCCAGGACCCGGTGGGGTCCATGAGCCCCCGCATGTCCGTGTTCCAGATCATCGAGGAAGGCCTGCTGATCCAAAACATCGGCAACACTTATGAAGACAGGCGCCGCATGGTGGCCGATGCATTGACGGAAGTGGACCTCGATCCCACCACCATGGACCGTTACCCCCATGAATTCTCCGGCGGCCAACGTCAGCGCATTGCCGTCGCCCGGGCTCTCGTCCTGCGTCCCCGGATCATCGTTCTCGACGAACCGACCTCGGCCCTCGATATGTCCGTCCAGGCGCAGATTGTCGCGTTGTTGCGCGATCTGCAGAAAAAGCACGGGTTGACGTACCTGTTCATCAGCCATGATTTGAAAGTGGTCCGCGCCCTCGCCCACGACGTGGTTGTGATCCGCGACGGCAAGGTCGTGGAAGCCGGCCCCGCCGAACAGGTCATCGACAATCCCAGCGACCCCTACACCAAGGCGCTGATGGCCGCCGCTTTCAAACTGAAGGCGGACGAAAGCGGCGTCGTACGGGGATGATCTTTAGAACGTAAAGCCGGGTGCGCGGTAAACGATATACAAGAGGACGCCGCCGAGAATGAGGCGATAGATCACGAAGGGTGTGAAGCTCGCCCGTTTCAACCAAGCCATTAGCAGCGCAATGGCGATCAGCGCAAAAATGAAACTGAGCAGCGCCGCGACGAAAGCCGCCTCGGTCAACTGCACATTGCCCGACTGATACAATTCCCACCCCTTCAGAGCACCAGCGCCAATGATCACCGGAATCGATAACAGCATGGAGAATTTTGCCGCGTCGGACCGCTCGATCCCCAATAGGCGGGCAGCCGTCATGGTAATTCCCGCCCGCGAGGTGCCGGGGATCAATGCTAGCACCTGCATCACGCCGATGAATATGGCCGAGACATAACCCATGTGATCGATGCGGCGAACCGTCATGCTCATTTTGTCGGCGACATAGAGAAGGATGGCGAATCCGATGGTTGCCCAGGCGATGATTTCGATACCGCGCAACAGATCGCTGGCGTAGGAGTTGATGAACCAGCCCGCGAGAACGGCGGGGATGGTGGCAACCACCAGCATCATCGCCAGCTTCACCTCGACGCCGCCCGAGCGCCGGCGGCCCGGCTGTGGCCGGATGGCCCGGAGGATGCCGGTCAGCATCGCCCAGATATCGCTCCAGAAATAGATGATGACGGCAAGTAGCGTGCCGACATGCACGGCGACGTCGATGGTCAGCCCCTGATCTTGCCAACCCATGAGAATAGGAACCAGGATCAGATGCGCCGATGACGAGATCGGCAAAAATTCGGTGATGCCCTGAACAGCGGCAAGGATAACGATGTTAAAAAGCGGCACGCTATCGTCCACGTTGAATCGGTGGCATTTGTACCACCCTTATGACTCTCGATGGAAGGTTGATCATCGCAAAAGAATTTTCTGCATCTGGCTCATACCCCTCCAATTGTTTATATAACCGCATTGGTTAATAAGGTTCCATTAAGACAACGTATACACACTGGAACCGAACCGATCACTTGGGCAGGATATGCGCACTCTCTTCCATCTGTGGCTTGACCCCTTTTCAAGAAAAGTGCGCGTCGTTCTTGCCGAAAAGAATCTCGATTTCAAACTGACCGTGGAACAGGTTTGGGATCGGCGCACCGATTTCCTGACACTTAATCCCGCGGGCGACGTGCCGGTTCTCGTCGAAGAGGACGGAACCGCGCTTTCCGATTCGGCCGCCATTTGCGAGTTCCTCGAAGAGACCGCGCCCGATCCCGGGCTTATCGGCAAAACGCCGGGGGAACGGGCGGAAACCCGGCGTCTCGTCAGCTGGTTCGACCGGAAATTCTACGAAGAAGTGTCTGAGTGTCTCATCGCCGAAAAGGTCATGCGCCGGATCCTCGGTCAAGGTGCGCCCGATTCCCGGGTGATTCGTGCCGCGCTCGCCAACATCCACACGCATCTGGACTATATTTCCCATCTCGCCGATCACCGTCATTGGCTGGCGGGCGAGGAACTGAGCTTAGCCGACATCGCGGCGGCCGCACACCTCTCGGTGGTTGATTATCTCGGCGATGTGCCATGGGCCGATCACGAAAGCGCCAAACATTGGTACGCGCGGATCAAATCGCGGCCAAGCTTCCGTGCCATTCTCGCAGACAGCATTCCCGGCCTAACGGCACCCAAGCACTACGCAAATCCGGATTTCTAGGCCGGCCCGGTTTCTAGTTCGAGCTTTGCTTGTTCTTGTTTGGGCCGTCCAGAAGCTCAATGTTATCACGAGAAAGGCGCGCCGCCTCGCTGTCGGGCGCAATCTCGATCACCTGCAGCCAATCGCGGCGCGCGCCATCCGGGTCCTTCACCAGCCGGCGGAGAATTCCCCGCTCCAACAATCCTTCGATATTTTTCGGGTCACGTTTCAACGCCTCGACGATGTCGCGCGCCGCATCGTCCAAGCGATCCAATTGACGATAGGCGCTGGCACGGAATACCCGCGCGTCGACAAGATTGTCATCAAGTGAAAGTGCCTGAGTGAGATCGCGCACCGCGCCCCCAACGTCGCCACGCGCATCGAGGGCCTGGGCTCGGTCGACATAGAGATCGGCGTTACGGGGGTCGAGATTGATGGCCGCGCTCAGTACGTTTTCAGCGGCCGCCGCGTCGCCGGCCAGAAGCCAAGCCTGCCCCGCTTGCCCCAGAATGGCCGCCTTCACGGCCGCTTCGGCATAGATTTCCTGCGCCAGAGCTTGCAGCCGGCGGGCCGCTTCGTCCTGATGGCCCAGCCCAATCAGCGCCACCGCCGCGCAATGGCGGGCGGCATCGCCACCATTCAGGCCGGCCCAGGCCGTCGCCTTTTCAAACGCCTGTTCGGGGCTGGTTTTTGCCTCTGCCATGCAGCTTTCATAGCTTTCCGGCACGATCGCGTCACCCGCCGCCCCATGAACTTTGGCGGGGATTCCGGCGGGCAGAAGGCCGCTTGCAAGAAGGGCCGATACAACCAATATCCGCATAGGTATCCGATCAAATTCGCGCTGTTAACAATTGGCGCTGGCGGTAAGAATATTTGGCGAGATTCCGGTATTTTGGCCGGATTGGCAAGCCATGGAACCGGGTTATACTGAATGGCGTAAAGCCATTGCACCACCGACGAGGAAGGCACCAAAGGGGGAGACCAATGGCAACCCGTCACCTATTCTGTTTCGGTCTCGGCTATACCGCCCGCGCGCTGGCGTCGGCCCTTGATCCCGAGGCATGGAAAGTCAGCGCCACCTACCGCACAAAAGAACAGGCGGAAGAGATGAAAGCGCTGGGAATCCAGCCGATCCCCTTCGACGACGTGTTCGCCGGCGAGGTAACCGGCGCCTATTTCCTGTCATCCGTTCCCCCGCGGGAAGAGGGAGATCCCGTTCTCGACCGCTATAGCGAACTGCTGCAGGACGCCGAGCCCGCTTGGATCGGCTATCTCTCGACCACCGGCGTCTATGGCGATACGCAAGGCCGCACCGTCGATGAAGCGGCGCCGCTGAAACCAACCGTCCCCCGCAGCTGGCGGCGCGCCGAAGCGGAAACGGCCTGGATGACCCTGCACCGGGACTTCGAACTCCCTGTCCACATTTTCCGCCTTGCCGGCATCTACGGTCCCGGCCGCAGCACCATCGACAACGTCCGCGACGGCACGGCACGGCGGATCGACAAACCGGGCTTCGCCTTTTCACGCATCCATGTGGACGACATCGTTCAAGTTCTCGATGCCTCCATGGAACATCCCAATCCCGGCACCATCTACAATGTGTGCGACGATGAGGCCGCCGAACAAAAGGACGTGGTCAGTTACGCCTGTCAGTTGCTGAAGGTGACCCCGCCCGCCGAGATTCCATTCGACGAAGCGGTCAAGGACATGTCGGACATGGCCAAGACCTTCTGGCAGGACAATCGCCGTATCGACAACACCCGTATCAAAGATGACTTGGCGGTGCGTCTCAAATATCCGACCTACCGTGAAGGCCTGCGCGGTGTGCTCGATGCCGAATCACAGGCGGAGAAGAGTGCGCAGGACTCCGCTACTGCCCTTAGCGACCGTGTCGCCAAAGGCATCGCCGAACTTCAGGACGCCTGATCGAGCAGCTTGCGGACGATCGCCGTTAGCCGTTCCAAATCTGCCAATTCGCTAAGACGGTGATCGCCGCCTTTCACCAACGTCACTTCCACATCGCGCGAGCGAGCCATCTCGGCAATCTTCAGGGATGTCTGCCACGGCACGGCATCGTCCTGCTGGCCATGGATTAGCCGGATCGGGCAATCGAGCGCGATCTCTCCATCCAAAAGAAAGTGATCCCGCCCGTCTTCGATCAACGCGCGGGTAAAGACATAGTCGTCTTCATACGCACTCGGCACCACGACTTTTCCCGTGCGATCCATTTCGGCGCGCTGCGCCTCGGTGAGCTCGTCGTGGTAAAGCCGGTCGGTGAAATCGGGCGCCGGCGCAATGCCAACGAGACCGGCGATTCGGTCTGCCCGCGCCAGCGCCGTCAGCAACATGATCCAGCCGCCCATGGAAGATCCAACCAAAATCAACGGCCCCTGGGTCAGCGAATCGATGGCGAAAAGCGCGTCTTCAGCCCACGAACCGATGGTGCCGTCGGCAAATTCACCTTCGGACAACCCATGGCCGCTATAATCGAAACGCAAGAAGGCTTGCCCGCGATCACGGCACATGGTTTCGAGCGCCAAAGCCTTGCCGCCACTCATGTCGGACATGAAGCCTGTCATAAAGACGACAGTCGGGGTATGCCCCGGCGTCAGGTAGTAGGCGATGGACGCCGCACCGGCGCGTGCTAATATTTTACAATTGCTATCGGATAAGGACATATTGGACGGCATGAACAATACTTACGCAGAGACGGACCCAATAGGTGGATAAGGAACTTAACACCGGAAACGGGACTCCGGAAACCACGCACCCGAAAACCATCGCCAGTGGCGCAACCGTCCTTCAAATTTTGCCGGCTCTGGAAACCGGTGGCGCCGAGCGAGGCACCATCGATGTCGCCGCCTCGGTAATCCAGGCGGGCGGACGATCCATTGTCGTGTCATCGGGCGGCGTCATGGTCCATGAACTGACACGCGCCGGTGTCGAGCACATTATCCTGCCCGTGGATTCGAAAAACCCCCTCGTTATGCGCGCCAATATCGACAGGTTGGTTCAGATCATCCGGAACGAAAATGTCGATATCGTGCATGCGCGTTCCCGCGCGCCTGCCTGGAGCGCCCTCGCGGCCGCCCGCAAGACGGGGCGCCACTTCGTAACGACATTTCACGGCACCTACAAACACGGCAACGCGATCCGCCGTTGGTACAACTCCATCATGACACGCGGCCAGCGGGTCATCGCCATTTCGGATTTTATCGCGGGACATGTCCGCCAAGTTTACGGCGTGCCCGTCTCTAAGATCCGCGTGATCCACCGCGGCGTCGACATCGGACGTTTCGATCCGTCGCGCGTCTCCCAGGAACGCATGATCAAGCTCGCCGAGAAATGGCGCCTTCCCGACGGTGTGCCGGTCATCATGTTGCCCGGCCGCCTCACCAAATGGAAAGGTCAGCAGGTCTTCATCGACGCCATCAAAATCCTCGACCGTCAGGATATTCAATGCTTGATCGTGGGATCCGATCAGGGCCGCGAAGGCTATCGGCGCAAACTGCTGAGCGCCATTGAAAGCGCGGGACTAAACCGCCTCGTCCACGTTATCGACAATTGCGACGACATGCCGGCGGCGTACATGCTCACCGATGTCGTTGTCTCTGCCTCTACCGAACCCGAAGCCTTCGGCCGGGTCGTGGCCGAAGCGCAGGCATTGGGCCGCCCGGTAATCGCCACCGATCACGGCGGCGCGCGCGAAACGGTAATCGAGGGCGAGACCGGCTGGCTAACCCCGCCCGGCGATGCCGCCGCCCTCGCCGCCACCATCAACACGGTTCTGGAACAGCCGCCGACGGCGCGGGGGACCTATGCCGCGCGGGCCGTTGCGCACATCCGTGACAACTTCACCAAAGAGGGTATGTGCGCCAAAACCATCGCCGTGTATGACGAGGTGCTGGCCGAACCTCCAATAAGCCGCTAGGCAAATGACCGACCAGATCCTGGTCATCAAGCTTGGCGCGCTGGGGGATTTCCTGCAGGCAGCCGGCCCCTTTGCCGCCATCCGCACTCATCATCCGGACGCGACTATCACGCTGCTGACCACCGAACCGTTCCGCGCCTTTGCCGAAGCGTCACCGTGGTTCGACCGCGTGTGGATCGATACACGGCCCAAGGTTTGGCAGGTGAAGGGATGGCTCTCGCTGCGCCGACGTTTACGCAGCGTGCGTTTCCGCCGCGTCTATGATTTGCAAACATCCGACCGGTCGAGTTCATACTTCCGCCTGATGGCCGCGGACGACAATAATGGGCCCGAGTGGTCGGGTATCGCCGGCGGCTGTTCGCTTCCCCACGACAACCCCAACCGAGATTTCATGCACACCTTGGACCGTCAGGCCGAACAGTTGGCCATGGCCGGTATTCCTGACGTACACCCGCCGAGCTTTTCCTGGGTCGAGGCGGAAACGGCACGTTTCGGTCTCGACGAGCGCTACGCGCTGCTGGTGCCCGGCGGCGCGGCGCACCGGCCCGACAAACGCTGGCCCGCGGAAAAATATGGCCAATTAGCCCTCACACTGATGGCGCGCGGCCTGCAACCTGTGCTTTTGGGCGGCGGAAACGAAAGCGATCTTCTGGAAGAGATTGCCGAGGTGGCGCCCCACGCCCGGTCTCTCGCGGGGGAAACGAGCATTGCCGACATCATCCAACTTGCCCGCGAAGCCGCCTGTGCCGTCGGTAACGACACGGGCCCCATGCACGCGGCGGCCCTGGTCGGATGCCCGTCGGTGGTTTTGTATTCCTTCGCTTCCGATCCCACGCTTTGTGCCCAACGGGGGCCCCATGTGGAAATCCTGCGGCGCGAGACTCTCGACGATCTCTCGGTCGACGAGGTTGTTGCCGCTTTGCCCAGCTAGCCCCCAACTTGACAGCCTGCGCCGAATTGCCGATATAAAACGCCATGTTGACGATAACCGCCACGACCACTACCACCACGACTCCCCATTGGGAGGGGCCGTGACCGCTGGCGCACGTTGACCGCGGACATCCAACCCTCCCGCCGAAAACGGGGGGGTTTTTTGATTTTGGGGCTAGATTAAGGAAGAGTGGGCCGAGACCGGCCCGAATGGGGAAGAAAAATGGCAGACGGTGGACAGCAGAGCGGCAACGTGAAACTCACGCTCCCGGACGGCAGCGTGCGCGAATTTCCACGTCCCGTGACCGGCGCGGATGTGGCCGCCGATATCGGACCGGGTCTTGCCAAGGCGGCACTGGCCGTGCGGGTTGACGGCGAAATGCGCGATTTGAACCGCGAGATCGAGGACGACGCCGATCTCTCCATCGTCACCGCGAAAGACGAAGACGCGCTGGAACTGCTGCGCCACGACGCCGCGCACGTGATGGCGCAGGCGGTACAGGAGTTGTTCCCCGGCACGCAGGTGACCATCGGCCCCGCGATCGAAAACGGCTACTACTACGATTTCGCGCGCAAGGAGCCTTTTTCGACGGACGATTTCGAGAAGATCGAAAAGCGCATGCAGGCAATCGTCGATCAGGACCTGGAGATCGTCCGCGAGGTTTGGGACCGCGACGAAGCCATCAAGCATTTCAAATCCATCGGCGAGGATTACAAGGCCGAGATTATCGGCAGCATCCCCGCCGGTGAACAGGTGACAATCTATCGTCAGGGCGACTGGATGGACCTGTGCCGCGGGCCGCACCTGCCGTCGACGGGCAAGCTCGGCAAGGCCTTCAAGCTGATGAAGCTTGCGGGCGCCTATTGGCGCGGCGATTCCCGCAACGAGATGCTGCAACGCATCTACGGGACGGCGTGGGCCAACGACAAACAACTCAAGTCCTATCTCCACATGCTGGAGGAGGCCGAGAAACGCGATCACCGCCGTCTCGGTCGCTCCATGGACCTGTTCCACCTGCAGGAAGAAGCCGTTGGCGCCGTATTCTGGCACGAGAAAGGCTGGACGCTTTACCGCACAATCGAAGCTTATATGCGCCGCCGCCTGGAGGCCGCCGACTACCGCGAGGTCAAGACGCCGCAACTGGTCGACCGCGTTCTCTGGGAACATTCCGGCCATTGGGAGAAGTTCCGCGAGCACATGTTCGTTTCCGAATCAGAGGACCGGGTGCTGGCGATCAAGCCCATGAACTGCCCCTGCCATGTGCAGATCTTCAATCAGGGCATCAAGAGCTACCGCGATTTGCCGTTGCGCATGGCGGAATTCGGTTCCTGTCACCGCAACGAACCGTCGGGCGCGCTGCACGGCCTGATGCGGGTGCGTGCCTTTACGCAGGACGACGCCCACATTTTCTGTACCGAAGAGCAGATCGAGTCCGAAACGGCAGAGTTCATCAAGCTGCTGTCGTCGATCTATGCCGATCTGGGTTTCGACGATTTCCTCATCAAGTTCTCGGACCGGCCGGAAGTGCGGGCCGGCGACGACGCGGTCTGGGACCGTGCCGAGAAAGCCCTGATGGAAGCGAGCGAGGCCGCCGGGATCGACGTCCTCATGAACCCAGGCGAGGGTGCTTTCTATGGCCCCAAGCTGGAGTTCGTCCTGCGCGACGCCATCGGCCGCGATTGGCAGTGCGGCACGCTGCAGGTGGATTTCGTGCTGCCAGAACGGTTGGATGCCACCTATATCGGCGAGGACAATGAGAAGCACCGCCCGGTGATGCTGCACCGCGCGATCCTGGGATCGTTCGAACGCTTCCTCGGCATTCTCATTGAGCATTATGCCGGTCGCTTTCCGCTGTGGATGGCCCCGGTCCAGGCGGTGGTGACGACGATCACCAACGATGCGGACGATTATGCCCGCGAGGTTCAGGCGGCTCTGAAGGCGGCGGGCTTGCGCGCCGATCTCGATCTCCGCAACGAGAAGATCAACTATAAGATCCGCGAACACAGCCACGCCCATATCCCACTGATCGTCGTCGTCGGTGGCCGCGAGGCGGCGGAAAAGACGGTGGCACTGCGCCGGCTGGGCGGCAAGGACCAAGAAATTCTTGCGCTGAATGAGGCAGTCGCTAGACTGGCGGCTGAAGCAGCGCCTCCGGGCAATTGACCGGGGGCGCCGGATTTTGAACCAAGTCCTGTTTCTTCAGCCTGGGGGTAGCCAATCGACGAAAGACTGTTTGCCGGCCCCACGCGAAGGAAAAGGCAAATGAAGGAGTTTCGTCCATAGCACGCCCCCCCATGCAGAGCCGGCCGGAAAAAGACGGCCCGCGCATCAATCAAGACATCGACGTTCCCAAAATCAGGTTGGTTGACGCCGACGGCGAAATGGTCGGCGTGGTGACCGTTGCCGAAGGCATCGAAATGGCCGAGGAAGTCGGTCTCGATCTCGTCGAGGTATCCCCCAACGCGGATCCGCCGGTATGCAAGATCCTCGATTACGGCAAGCTCAAATACGAAACCCAGAAGAAAAAAGCCGAAGCGCGCAAGAAGCAGAAGGTCATCGAAGTCAAAGAGATCAAATTGCGCCCGGGCATCGAGGAACACGACTATCAGGTCAAGATGCGCTCCATGCGCCGGTTCCTGGAAGAAGGCGACAAGGTGAAAGTGACACTCCGGTTCCGGGGCCGCGAGATGGCGCACCAGGACCTCGGCGTCAAAGTGCTCGACCGCGTGAAAGAAGACATGGACGAGCTGGCCAAGGTCGAACAAATGCCCCTGATGGAAGGGCGCCAAATGATCATGGTGTTCGCCCCACGATAATTGCCTCCTGCACACCAAAGGAAACCAACCCGCCGTTTCGGCGGGTTTTTTGTTCGTAATCCGAACGGAAATAACTGATTTTTCGATCACATTTCCGCTATTCCGCGAGAATTAGGTGGAATGGACACGCGAATAGGGTGTTATGATAGTTGCACGGATGCGGTCGCTCTGGATCCCCCCAATCCCAACTGGAGCACCGAGACCGCATTTCCGTCGCATCCAGCATTCGAACCGCCCCGCCCCCAACGGGGCGGTTTTTTTGTTCGGTGGGTTCTCAGGGTTTAGCGCCCCGTTGGGGGCAGATTTAAATATGCCGGCGGCTGGGTGGCCGCGGGTGGCCCAACGGGGCGGTTTTTTTTGTCTTCTGGCCCCAATAAGGCGGTTTTTTGCCTTTGAGGCGAAAGCCCCAGATCGCTTGCATTTTCGGGGGCCCGGGGCTATAACCCCGCCCTTCGCCGAGCGGTGAGGCCGGACCGACGCATTTCAGGTCCCATAGGGCATGCCCAGCCGCTCCGACAAGAACCTTCGTATAAGGATAGCAAAATGCCCAAGATGAAGACCAAATCGAGCGCCAAGAAGCGCTTCTCCCGCACCGGATCGGGCAAGATCAAAGGCAATGTCGCCTACAAGCGCCACAACCTGCGCAAGCGTACGCAGAAAATGAAGCGCAAGGCCCGCGGTACCATGATCCTCGTCGATGCCGACGCGCGGATCGTCAAATCCTATATGCCGTATCTGTAAGGGAAGGAGCACGCAATGGCACGTTCGCAACCTTCCGTTCCCAGCCGGAGCCGACGCAAGAAAGTCGTCTCCCGCGCCAAAGGATACCGAGGCCGCAGTAAATCCAACTTCCGGCTCGCCAAGGAGCGCGTCGATAAGGCGATGCAATACGCCTATCGCGACCGGCGGGCGAAGAAACGGAGTTTCCGCAGCTTGTGGATCCAGCGCATCAATGCCGGTGCGCGGCTTCACGGCCTCACCTACTCTCAATTCATGAACGGTTTGACGAAGGCCGGCATCGAGCTCGACCGTAAGGTTCTGTCCGATATTGCCGTGCGGGAGCCGGACTCGTTTAAAAGCTTGGTGGAACAGGCCCAGGCCGCCCTCTCAAGCACTGCTTGACCAGCAGACGCAAAGACGATTTAGAGGAAGGGGCGGCCCCACAAGGCGGCCCCTTTCCTATTTGAGGAAACCGAGGAGACGATGGAAGACCTGGATGCATTGCGCGGCGAATTGACGGCATCGATCAATGGCGCCGCCGATCTCGATGCCCTGGAGGCGGTGCGCGTGGCGGCGCTCGGCCGCAAGGGCAGCGTGACCGGATTGATGAAAAGCCTGGGCCAATTGGACCCGTCCGAGCGCAAGGCCGCCGGCCAGGCCTTCAACGCGTTGAAGGACGAGATCGCCGAGGCCATCGAGGCGCGCAAGAAAACGCTGTCGGAAAGCGGGCTCGATGCCCGGCTCGCCGAGGAACAGGTGGACGTCACCCTGCCCGCACGGCCCGAACGCAGCGGATCTATCCATCCCATCAGCCAAACCATCGATGAAGTGATTTCCATTTTCGGCGAGATGGGTTTCACGGTGGCCGAGGGACCCGACATCGAAGAGGACTGGTACAACTTCACCGCCCTCAACATTCCGCCCGACCATCCGGCCCGCCAGGAACACGATACCTTCTATCTCAACGCCGAAAAGGGCGACAGCCGCATGGTGCTGCGCACCCACACCTCGCCGGTGCAAATCCGCACCATGCAGGCAAAGAAGCCGCCCATCCGCATCATCGTGCCGGGCCGCACCTATCGCTGCGATCACGATGCCACCCATTCGCCCATGTTCCATCAGGTCGAAGCCCTGGTGGTCGACGAGAGCACCCATATGGGTCACCTCAAGGGATGCCTGATCGAGTTCTGCCGCACCTTCTTCGGTGTCGAGGATTTGCCGGTGCGCTTCCGCCCGTCCTATTTCCCCTTCACCGAACCCTCGGCGGAGGTGGATATCGGCTGCTCCCGCGAAGGCGGCAGCTTGAAGATCGGTGCCGGCGCCGACTGGCTGGAAATCCTCGGCTCGGGCATGGTCAACCCGAAGGTGCTAGAGAATTGCGGCATCGATTCCACCCGATATCAGGGCTTCGCCTTCGGCATCGGCATCGAGCGTCTCGCTATGCTCAAATACGGCATTCCTGATCTCCGGACGTTCTATGACTCCGACATCCGCTGGCTCGACCACTTCGGTTTCAAGCCGTTGGATGTGCCGTCCCTGGTAGGGAGGGCCTTGGCATGAAGTTTTCCCTGAAATGGCTCGAGATGGATCTCGAGACCACGGCCAGCCCGCAGGAAATCGGCGATACGCTGAGCATGATCGGCCTCGAGCTCGAAAGCCTCGACGATCCCGCCGAACGGCTGAAGGATTTCGTCGTCGCCCACGTGACCGATGCGCAGCAGCACCCCAACGCCGACCGGCTTCAGGTGTGCCAGGTCGATACGGGCACGGAGACCTTCGAAGTGGTGTGCGGCGCACCGAACGCGCGCGCCGGCATGAAGGGCGTGTTCGCCCGTGAAGGCAGCTACATTCCCGGCCTCGATGCGGTCTTGAAAAAATCCAAGATCCGCGGCGTCACCTCCAACGGTATGCTGCTGTCGGAAAAGGAAATGAACCTGTCGGAGAACCATGCGGGCATCGTCGAGTTACCCGACGACGCGCCGCTCGGCGCGCCCGCAGCAGAGGCCATGGGCCTATCCGATCCGGTGTTCGACATCGCCATTACCCCCAACCGGGGCGATTGCCTCGGCGTACGCGGCGTCGCCCGCGATCTCGCCGCCGCCGGTGTCGGGACCCTGAAGCCGCTCAACATCGACCCCATCCCGGGCAGCTTCAAAAGCCCCATCGGCGTGCATCTCGATTTCAACGAAGAAATAAAAGACGCCTGCCCTTACTTCGTCGGCCGCTATTTCCGGGGCGTGAAAAATGGCCCGAGCCCGGCTTGGCTTCAGGAAAAGCTCAAGGCCATCGGTTTGCGGCCGATCTCGGCGCTGGTCGATATCACCAACCTGTTCACCATGGCCTATGGCCGGCCGCTGCACGTGTTCGATGCCGACAAGGTGCATGGCGACATCCATGTGCGCCTGGCGCGCGACGGCGAGAAGATGCTCGCCCTCGACGGCAAGGAATATACCCTCGACAGTGAAATGACGGTGATCGCCGACGAAAAAATACCCGAGGGTTTGGCGGGTGTTATGGGCGGCGAGCTGTCCGGCTGTACCGAGGACACCGTGAACGTCTTCCTCGAAGCCGCCTATTTCGATCCGGTGCGTACCGCCGCGACGGGCCGCAAGCTCAACCTGCAATCGGACGCCCGCTACCGGTTCGAACGCGGCATCGATCCCGCCTTCCAACTGCCGGCGGCGGAACTCGCAAGCAAGCTGATCCTGAGCTTGTGCGGCGGCGAAGCAAGCGAGATGGTCATCGTTGGAGAGGAGCCCGATGTCACGCGCACCTATCCGCTGCGCTCCAGCCGCGTGAAAAGCCTCGGCGGCGTCGATGTGCCGGCCAACGAAATCGAGCGCATTCTCACTACCCTCGGTTTTTCGCTCAAGGAAACGGCGGACGGCTGGGATTGCACCGTCCCGACCTGGCGCCATGACGTCGTCGGCGAGGCGGACCTCGTCGAAGAGGTGATCCGCATCTACGGCTTCGATCGGATCCCGGCCGAACCGCTGGTGCGCGAAACCAATTTGCCGTTGCCGGCAGTGTCGGTCAGCCAGGCGCAACGCGCGCGGGCCCGTCGCCTGTTGGCGACGCGCGGTCTGACAGAAGCGGTGACGTTCTCCTTCCTGCCGCGCAAGCATGCAGACCTGTTCGGCGGTGTGCCCGAGAGCATTCATCTCGTCAATCCGATCAGCGCCGATCTCGACGTGATGCGCCCCTCGGTGCTGCCCAACCTGATTGCCGCCATTGGACGCAATGCAGATAGGGGATACGCCAATACGGCTCTGTTCGAGGTCGGCCCGCAATATGCCGACGAAACACCGGATGGTCAGAGCATGGTCGCCGCCGGCGTGCGTGCCGGCATGACGGCACCCAAGGATTGGTCGGGCACCAGCCGCCCGGCCGACGTGTTCGACGCGAAAGCGGACGTGATGGCCCTCTTCGAGGAACTGGGCGTGCCGGCAACGACGGCGCGGATCACCCCCGAGGCGCCCGCCTGGTATCACCCGGGCCGGTCGGGCACCATCGCCTTCGGCCCCAAGGCCGTCCTCGCCCATTTCGGCGAACTGCACCCGCGCGCGTTGGCGGAAATGGATGTCGATGGGCCCATCGCCGCGTTCGAGGTCTTTCTCGGCAACCTACCGCCGCCCAAAGCCAAAGGACCTGCACGGCCACCGCTCGCACTGTCGGCGTTCCAGCCGGTGGACCGCGATTTCGCCTTCATCGTCGACGCCACAGTGGAAGCCGACAATGTGGTACGCGCCGCGTCGGCTGCCGACAAGAAGCTGATTACCGGCGTGCGGGTTTTCGACGAGTTCTCCGGCGGCGATGTGGCGGACGGCAAGAAATCCCTCGCCATTGCGGTGACCTTGCAGCCCACCGACGCGACCCTCACCGATGCCGAGATCGAAGAGGTGGCCCAGAAGATCGTTGCCAACGTGAGCAAGCACACCGGCGGTGTATTGCGCGGTTAAACTTCGAAACGCCGGTCAACGGCATGGCGGCAGACATTCTGGAGGCGGTCGGCAAGTTCCTTGTCGGATAGCGCCTGAGAGAACATGACGCTGCCCAACGCCAGCACCATGGTTTCCATGGCACGGGTCTCCCGCTCCACATTATCTAACTGAGCCGGCATCCGGTCTGCCAGCAAGGAAAGAAGTTCCGCCACCCGGGCCGTGTACGCCGCCTTGATGGTCGCGTTGCTGCGGCTGACATCGGCGGGCAAGGCCGCCAACGGACATCCTGCCGCAACCTCCGACCGGTTCTCCGGCGCCATGTAACCCGACAGGACACGCGCCGCACCGCTGGCGGTTTCCTTTTCGCGCAACATGCGAAGAAGCCCCGCATCGACGGCGAACGTCTCGGCGATCAGCTGCGTCTTCGACTTGAAGTGGGCGTAGAACCCGCCGTGCGTCAAACCGGCCTGCTTCATCACCCGCTCGACGCTGACCCCTTTGAACCCGGATTTGCGGAACAGCTTGCCCGCGGCAAGCAGCAATTTCCGGTGGGTTTTCTCTTTATGACCGGGCGCATAACGCATTCTGAGCAGCTCTCCGAAATTTCGGTTTATTATATGATATATATCATATAATAATGACTTCACCTGGGCAACAATTGATGGACACCTGCCATGACGTTTCCGGTCATCACCCTCAGCTACCTGATCCCCATCTCCCTGATCCATTCGTTCCTGTCGATCCGGGTCGTCTTCGCGCGCACGCGGCTGCGCGTTCCCTTCGGCGACGGAGGACAAGATGAATTTGCGCGCAGAATCCGCGCGCACGGCAACCTCATCGAGTATCTGCCGCTCGCCATAATCTTGATGGGATCGTTGGAGATTCTCGGCGAAAGGCCAATGGTGATGCACGCAGCCATGGCGCTGCTGCTGGCGGCGCGTATCGCGCATCCCGGCACCTTTTGGGCCCGGACGGGATCACCCGTTTATTATTTCTGCCGCATTTTCGGCGCGTTCACCACGTGGGCGGTAATGACCGCGGCGACCCTTCGTCTGATATTCCTGCTGCCCTAGGCGATGGATACCGGCTGACCTGTCTCGGAGGATTTTACGATCGCCTCCAGGATCAAGACGTTCTGGAGGCGTTGTTCGCGAGTAAAGCGGAAATCCACTTTGCCGGCAACCGCATCCGCCCAATGGTGGATGTTATCCTCCACCGTTTCCTTCATGGCATAAGTGCGGCTGTGGATTTCCATATCCATGCCACGCCATGTCAGCGTCGCCGGATCGGGAATATCGACATTGGACACCTCGCGCGCCTCCACCCAGCCGCGATCACCAAAAACGGTAAGCCGCTGATAGAACGGTGTCGTCGCCAGCGCGGTGAGCGACCCGATCACCCCATTTGCAAACATAAACTGCACCGACAGGACATCCTGATTGGGATAATCGTCCGAGCGTGACGATTGGCGCGCGAATACTTCGGTGACCGGCCCGGCGAGGGACAGCATGAGGTCGGTGACATGCACGCCCAGCGCCGTCATCACGCCGGCCGGCGCTTCCTTGGGGTCCTGGCGCCATCCGCTCGGCGGCTTCAACGCCATATTATTGTAGGACGTGTTGAAATCGAGATTGAGCAACGTGCCCAATTCGCCGTCCCTAAGCATGCGCGCCATTTCTTCCCAAGCGCCTTCGAACCGACGTTCATGACCGATGCCGAGAACGATCCCTTTTTTGTCGCAAGCGTCGAGCATGCGCCGCGCGCCATCGCCGGACAGCGCCATGGGTTTCTCACAGAAAATCTGCTTTCCCGCGTCGGCCGCGGCCAAGACCATGGGCTCATGCAGGGAATGGGGCGTGACGATGAATACGGCGTCGATGGCCGGGTCTTTAAGCACGTCCTCGAAATGCGAGGTGAATGTCAGGCCATGTTCCGCGGCGAATTTCGCGGGGCCGTCCTGATCGATATCAACCCCCCGGGTTATCCGCACCCGGTTGCTATGTTCGAGACATGTCACGATCTGGCGGCCCCACCATCCGAGGCCGACCACCGCCGCATTCAGCATCCCTGTTCTCCCATTTGTTTATTTTGATCCAAACTAACCTGCACCGTCGCATACGCCAAGGCATGAAAATGCTTTTCATTCTCAATACTTACGCGATACCGGCATGGAAATTTGTTGGTTAGACGTCTATGCTGGTCTCGATTTATTCAGCGTCCGAGGGAAAGCCATGAAAGGCGACACACAGGTTATCAAGTATCTCAACACCGTTCTCAAAAACGAGCTGACGGCCATCAATCAGTATTTCCTCCACTCACGCATGATGAAGGATTGGGGGCTCCACCGCCTCGCGCATAAGGAATATGAAGAATCCATCGACGAGATGAAACACGCCGACAAGCTGATCGAGCGCGTCATCTTCCTCGAAGGGCTCCCCAATCTCCAGGAATTGGGCAAACTCTATATCGGCGAGAACGTGAAGGAGGTTCTCGAATGCGATCTGCGCGCCGAAATGGAGGGCCTGCCGACCTTGAAGGAAGCCATCGTCTATTGCGAAAGCGTGAAAGATTTCGTCAGCCGCGAGTTATTCGAGGACATCCTCGAAGACGAAGAAGGTCACGTGGATTGGATCGAGACCCAACTGGATATGATCAAGAAGATGGGAGTCGAAATCTATATGAACGCGCAAGTGCACGGCGACGACGATTGAGCCGGACGTTGCAAGCGATAGATTAGCTGGAAACCTTGGGTGTTTCGGCGGTAGGTGTTTGTCGTGTATTTTGTGACGGCGTCTTAACGGTTTCCGGCTGCTTCCCGGCCAACTTGCGGGCCAGGGCCTGAAGGGCGAGGCGTGTGGTTTCGGGCCGGAGCGACCGCCACATCATCATGGCTAGCTCGCCTTCGCCATCTGTTCTTCGTCGATAATCTCCTGCGCGAGATCGAGGCAGGTACCGCAATCGGGTATGTCGCCCAAAAGCTCGTACGCCTCGTGCGCGGATTTGACCCCGCTCCGGGCGATGGCGCGAATTTGGCTTTCGCGGTATCCGTTACAGATGCAGACGTACATGACGAAGCTCCTGACTGGAATATCGGATTATTGCGAATGATTGTCAATATCAGACATGAAGCATTTTGTAACGGCCGGAAACCGGCAGAATTCTGGTATTTTCACCGACTATTAGAGAGTGCTTATTTGCGCATCCGTCCGGCGATCCGGAGCCTGAGCGCATTCAGCTTGATGAAGCCTTCCGCGTCCCGCTGATCGTAGACGGTATCCTCCTCGAAGGTCACCGTGGCCTCGTCGTAGAGGCTATGCGGCGAGGCACGGCCGAGCACGGTAATGCCGCCCTTGTAGAGCTTGAGGCGCACCGTACCGGCGACGTGTTTCTGGCTCTCGTCGATGGCGGCTTGCAGCATTTCCCGCTCGGGCGCAAACCAGAAACCGTTATAGACCAGCTCGGCGTAGCGTGGCATGAGCTCATCCTTGAGGTGCGCCGCGTTACGGTCCAGCGTGATGCTTTCCATCGCCCGGTGAGCAACGAGCAGCACCGTGCCGCCCGGCGTTTCATAAACGCCGCGCGACTTCATGCCGACGAAGCGGTTCTCGACGATGTCGGCGCGGCCGACGCCGTTCTCGCCGGCGATCTTGTTCAACTCGGTGAGCAATGCCGCGGGTGTGAGCTTCTTGCCGTCGATGGAAACGGCGTCACCTTTCTCGAAACCGATCTCGATGACGCGCGGCGTATCGGGCGCTTTCTCCGGCGCGACCGTGCGGGTGAACATGGCCTCATCCGGCGACACGTCCGGGTCCTCCAGCGCCTTCCCCTCATAGGAAATGTGCAACAGGTTGGCGTCCGTCGAATAGGGTGGCTCGCCTTCCTTATCCTTGGGCACCGGGATCTGATGCTTTTGCGCGTAATCGATCAGCGCAGTACGTGAATTGAGGTCCCATTCCCGCCACGGCGCAATCACCTTGATGTCCGGGTTAAGGGCGTAATAGCCGAGTTCGAACCGCACCTGGTCGTTGCCCTTGCCGGTGGCGCCGTGGGCGACGGCATCGGCGCCCACCTGACGGGCGATCTCGATCTGGCGCTTGGCGATCAGCGGCCGGGCGATAGAGGTGCCCAAAAGATAGGTGCCTTCATACAGCGCGTTGGCACGGAACATGGGAAAGACGTAGTCGCGGACGAATTCCTCGCGCAGATCCTCGATGAAGATCTCCTTGATGCCCAGCATCTCTGCCTTGGCGCGGGCCGGTTCCAGCTCTTCCCCCTGGCCGAGGTCGGCGGTGAAGGTCACTACCTCGCAATTCTTCACTTCCTGCAGCCATTTGAGAATGACCGAGGTGTCCAGCCCGCCGGAATAGGCGAGCACAACTTTGGTCGGCGCGTCGGCCATGATCTTGAAGTCCTCTAAAGTCCGCGAATTATCAGGCGCGGCGCAGTATAGGGATTAGGCGGACCCGGGCAAGGGGGCGCTGGGCTGCGGCGTATCGCCGCCGAGCACGTCATATGCCCGGCACGATGCCGCGCCGAGCACCGCCAACCCGGCGAAAAAGATAAGGCGGTTCACGAGATGACCAACAGCCACCAGAGAAAACATCTGACTTTCCGTAAACCCATCGGCGATCGACCCCTGGCCGATTGAAACCGCGATCGCCAGAAGCACAAACGGAACCAGAATGAGGAGCCCGGTGAGGAACAGATACCCGCCGTTTCCCCGGCTCCACTGCCAAGACGTAGCGGGGGAGAAACCGCCGTTCGCGGCCACTGAGGGAAATAGCAATGAGAAACGTACGACGACCAGCAGCAGAAGAAGATCGGCGATCATCGTTCCCCAAATCGCGACCGGCAGAATCGCTGCCGCCAGCGCCCGCAACACGCCGCCGAGCACGTCG
Source organism: uncultured Rhodospirillales bacterium (assembly GCA_913055735.1). Taxonomy (GTDB): domain Bacteria; phylum Pseudomonadota; class Alphaproteobacteria; order Rhodospirillales; family UBA2165; genus CAJXKD01. The sequence goes on along the minus strand of CAJXKD010000001.1, from coordinate 1,677,296 downwards.
ACGGCCAACGCACCCGCCCAGAATTTCGTGTGCACCGGGCTCCAGCGGAAGAACGCGTCCAGCATGGGCAGCCCTTCGCCGGTTTGCACGTGCCGTAGCCAAGGCAGAGCAAACAGGGTCACGAGCAGCGCGGAGACCAACGTCGCAGGCAATGAAATCGCCAAGGTCAACATCCAACCCCACAGGGCGGACAGGCCGGGCTGCAGTATCACGTGCGTGCTCAGCGGTACGGGGCGAATAAGATCGATCGCCGTCATGCAGGTCAACGGCAGGATGAGAAGCGCGACGAAGCGTAAAAACTCACGCCCGAACACACCGAAGGCATAGGAAACGGTTAGCCGGATCGGGAGCTTCGCGTCTCCCACGGTCTCTACTCCGCCGCCGGTTGCTGGCGGTCGAGTTGGTCGGAAAGCCAAGCCTCGACGATGGGACCCAAGTTTTCGTAAGGCTGATAGCCGACGGTGAGATAGGCATAGCCGGCATGATCGTTGATCAGCACGGTGGGGAAACCGTTGACGCCCAAGCGCCGCGCGAACTGAAAGTCCTTCATGGTTTCCGCTTTCATCTCGTCGGACGGCAACAGGGACGCAAACTCGTTGTGCGGCAGGCCAAACTCCTTGGCGAGACCGGTGAGCACGTCTTCCTGGGTGACGTCCCGGTTCTCGGCGTAAAAAGCGCTTTGCAGATGGGTGAAGAACTTGAGCGCCACCGCGTTACCTTCCATGTGGCGCGCGGTGACCGCGGCACGGCAGGCGGCCTCAGTGTTGTAGACGAAATCGTCGCGCTCCAGGATGTCGAACTTGAAAGGCTGGCCGGAACGTTCGCCGATCTCGACCCAGTGTTCGCGCAGGAACTGCTTGCGTGCCTCGTCCTGGGGGTCGGTCCAATCGATGTGCAGGCCGCCGACGACGAGTGTCACCACCGCGCCCCCGGCGCATTGTTCCTCAAGCTGCTGTTTGACAGGCGCGAACCCATAACACCACGAGCACATGGGGTCGCCCACATAGATCAGTTCCTTGGCGCCGCTCATAATCCTGCCCTCCACCTTTGGGAGGCAGTTTGACAGGACCTCGTGCGCAAGAAAAGAGCCGGCCCCCCGGGAACGGGGGAGCCGGCACAAATAGGCTATACGACGGGCCCAGGGAAATGCCCTATGCAATCGTGGCGGGGGCAGGCCCGTTTGAAGGGTCGCTAGCCTTTAACTCTCACAATGGGGACCATCTGGTCACCCCAGGTACCGTTACCGCCGTGATAGCGGCTGACCCGCACGAGTTCGACGGTCAGGCCCGCCTCCACCGCCTTCATGACGGCGAGGTTGACGTGGTGCACGGCGTCGCCCAAGCGACGGATAGCCAAATCTTCGTCGTTGTGGCCCTCGGTGTCGTTTTCGCGGGTATCCAACTGTGGTTCCAATTGACCGTCCATGATCGGTCTCCTTTCAAAATCCTGTATGCCTATTCCGCGGCTTGCGCGGTGGCCGGCTTGAACTGATCGGCTTCGGTGGATTCGGACATGGCCGCCGTCGCCGACTGACCGCCCGACACCGCCATGGAGACGGCATCGAAATAGCCCACGCCCACTTCGCGCTGGTGACGGGTCGCCGTGTAGCCATCGGCCTCCGACGCAAACTCAGCCTCTTGGAGTTCCGAGTACGCCGCCATGCCGCGGTCGCGGTAGCCTTGCGCCAGTTCGAACATGCCGTGGTTGAGCTGGTGGAACCCGGCCAGGGTGACGAACTGAAACTTGTAGCCCATGGCCGCCAGTTCGCGTTGGAACCGGGCGATATCGGCCTCGTCCAGATTGGCGCGCCAGTTGAACGACGGCGAGCAGTTGTAGGCCAGCATCTTGCCGGGGAATTCCTTGTGGATGGCCTCGGCGAATTTGCGCGCATCGTCCAGATTGGGCTTGGACGTCTCCCACCACATGAGATCGGAGTACGGCGCATAGTTGAGGCACCGTGCGATGCACGCTTCGACGCCCCCGCGCACCCGGAAGAAACCTTCCGCCGTGCGCTCGCCTTCGATGAAGGGCCGGTCACGCTCGTCTATGTCGCTGGTCAGCAGCTTGGCGCTTTCCGCGTCCGTGCGGCAGACGATGATCGTCGGCACGCCCATGACGTCGGCGGCAAGCCGTGCCGCGTTGAGGTGACGGATGTGCGCCGCCGTCGGGATCAACACCTTGCCGCCCAAGTGGCCGCATTTCTTTTCTGACGCCAGCTGATCCTCGAAGTGAACCGCCGCGGCGCCTGCCTCGATATAGGCCTTGGTGATCTCGAACACGTTGAGCGGTCCGCCGAAGCCGGCTTCGGCGTCGGCAACGATGGGGGCGAACCAGTCGCGGCCCGCGCCGCCTTCCGACACCTCGATCTGATCGGCGCGCTGCAGGGTGCGGTTGATGCGCTTCACCAGTTCCGGACCAGAGTTGGCCGGATAGAGGCTCTGGTCGGGATACATGGCGCCCGCCGTGTTGGCGTCCGCCGCCACCTGCCAGCCGGACAGATAGATGGCCTCGAGCCCGGCGCGCACCATCTGCATGGCTTGGTTGCCCGTCATGGCGCCGAGGGCGTGAACGTAGTCGCGCTCATGCAATTGCGCCCACAGGCGGTTGGCGCCGCGCTCGGCAAGGGTCTGGGCGATGGTTACCGAGCCCCGCAACCGCTTTACGTCGGCGGCGGAATAGGTGCGCTCGATACCGTCGAAGCGGCCTTCCGGCGCGTTGGCAATCAATTGGTTGAATTCGGTTGGGGACTGGGTCATAGCAGCCTCTATAATTTAAGGGGTTGAAAGTGACGTACTGTATTTACAAAAACGAAAAAATTGTCCATAAGTTATTGAAATAAAAAATGTAAATGTGTTTGCAAATTTTCATCTACCTTTTGTTGATTTGTAAATTTTGTAAATTTTCAGGACAGCCGTCATGGCCGATACGAGCGACAAGAAAATCTTTGCCGGGACCCGCATAAAGCGGCTGCGCCGGGATCTGGGCCTCACCCAGGCGCAAATGGCCGACGATCTGGGCATCTCGACCAGCTATCTGAACCTGTTGGAGCGCAATCAGCGGCCCTTGAGCGCTCAGTTATTGCTGCGCCTGGCGGATTCGTTCGAAGTCGATCTCAAGGATTTCTCGGGTGACGACGAAGCCCGCGCCGCCGCGTCCCTCAAGGAAGTGTTCGCCGATCCCCTGTTCGAGGGGTTGAGCGTCGCCAACGCCGAGCTGGCCGACATGGTGGGTGCGTCGCCTGCCGCCGCGCAAGCGGTGGTGACCCTCTACCGCGCCTATCGCAACAGCGTCACCAACTCCGCCGCGCTGGCCGAACGCATGGAAAGCGGCACGGGCGCACGCCAGCCTGACGCCCTGCGCCAGCCCTTGGAAGAAGTGCGCGATTTCTTCACCGAAGCGGGCAACCACTTCCCGGCTCTCGAAGCGGCCACCGAGTTGCTGTGGGCCGATGCCGAGTTTTCACAAAGCGATCTCTATTGGCAATTGCGCGATTACCTCAAGCGTAGCCACGACATCTCGGTGCGCACCGTGCCCGCCGATGTTCTCGCCGACAGCCGCTGGCGCCTTGACCGTCATTCCAAGCGGCTGTTCGTGTCGCAGGCGCTCGATCTCTCCACCCGCACCTTTGTGCTCGCCCATCAGATCGGGCTGCTTGGCCACCGCGATCTCTTGAACCAGGTGATCAACGACGCCGGCCTCAGCAAGGAGGCGACGCCGTTGGCGCGCCTTGGCCTCGCCAACTATTTCGCCGCCGCCGTGATGATGCCCTATGAGAATTTCCTCACGACGGCCGAGAAATGGCGCTACGACGCCGATGCCATCGCCGCCCGCTTCGGTGCTTCCTACGAACAAGTCTGTCACCGCTTTACCGCTTTGCAGCGGCCGGGCGCACGCGGCGTGCCATTCTTTTTCCTGCGCATCGACCACGCCGGCAATATTTCGAAGCAACTGAGCGCCGGCGGTTTCCATTTCGCCCGCTTCGGCGGGGCGTGTCCGCGCTGGAACATTTATGAGTCTTTCCAAAGCCCGGGCCGCATCCTGCCGCAACTTCTCGAAATGGAAGACGGCACCACTTACTTCACCTTTTCCCGCGCGCTCGTGAGTTTGGGGGATGGCTATAACAAACCCGCGTCCTTACATGCCATCGGCATGGGCTGCCGCATCGACTACGTGCGCAAGCTCGTTTACGCGGACGGCATCGATCTCAAGAACAAGGCGGCGATCACGCCCGCCGGCACCAACTGCCGCCTGTGCGAGCGGCCCGATTGTACCATGCGCGCCTTCCCGCCGCTGAACCGGCGCGTGTCCGTGCCCGAGTTTCAGCGCGGCGCGTCACCCTTCGCCTTCGAAAGCTGGTAACCGTCACGAAAGCATCATCCTGTCGTCACAAACGGGTCAACGCACGCTCCTACGGTGCGCCGTTCACACCCTTATGTAGAGGCAGAATTATGATTCCAACCGTCCGCAAGAGCGCGGTCTTCGGCCTATTGGCCGGCGCGCTGCTCATCAGTTCGTCCGCTTGGGCCGAACCCAAGATCACCGTCTATGACCACGCCAACGATCCCATCCTGAAGCTCAAAACTATTGCCTGGGAAGGCGGCAAGACGGTCAGCATGACCGTCGGCATCGGTTCCGGCGCCTACCGCCACCCCAAGGATCCGGGTAACGTGGTCTATACGGTTTCCGACCGCGGCCCCAACTTCACCTGCGGCGCGGCGGCCAAGATCACCGGCATCGACGGCAAGCGCATCTGCAAAGGCGCGAAGGCCCGCATTTATCCGGTGCCGAGCTACACGCCCTCGATCTACGGTCTCAAGCTCAATGACGACAACACCTTCTCGGTTTTCGAAGTGATCGCGCTCAAGGATCGCGACGGCACACCCATCAACGGCCTTCTCAATCCGCTGACTGTCGCCAAAACCGAGATACCGGTCGACGGCGTCGGCAACGAACTGAAACAAGACGCCAGCGCGGTGGACGCCGAAGGCCTGATCAAGCTCTCCGACGGCACCTGGTGGATCGGCGAAGAGAACGGCCCATCGATCCTGCATGTCGCCGCCAACGGACGTATCCTCAAGCGCTACGTCCCGGAAGGGTCGGAAAAGGATTTCGCCAACGCGAACTATGACGTGGTCGGCGCGCTACCCGCCATTCTGGTTAAGCGTCAAACCAATCGGGGCATCGAATCCATGGCCGTGTCGGAAGACGAGAAGACCCTTTATTTCATGGTGCAGAATCCGCTCGCCAATCCCAATGCGGGCGCCTACAAGAAAGCCAAGAACACGCGCTTCTTCGCCTTCGACCGGACGACCGAACGGGTGACCGGCGAATATGTCTACACCCTCGACGACCCGCAGACCTTCCGCAACGATCCGTCGGACAAACAAAACGCGCCGCGCATCTCCGAAGTGCTCGGTCTCGGCGGCGAACGTTTCCTGGTGCTCGAGCGCACCAACAAGACCACCAAGCTGCATGAGATCTCCCTCGAGGGCGCGACCAACATCCTCGGCTCAAGATGGGACGATCTGAACACCGCGCCGAGCCTCGAACAAACGTCCGTGGCGGATGCGGGCATCAACCCGGTCTCGAAGACGCTGCGCTTCGACAGCGCCGATTTCCCCGACGTGCCGGTGAAGATGGAAGGCCTCGCCATTCTCGGCGACGGTTCCCTGTTCACCATCAACGACGACGATTTCGGCATTACCGGCGGGCGCTCCCGCGTCGTGGTGGTGCACGACAGCGGCGTCAAAGCGCATATGAACTAAAATTCAAACAGAACCTCGATCGCAATTAGACCGACTTTGGGCCCGGCGCTCATTCGACCGCCGGGCTTCTTTATTCGGGATCAAGCGCGGCGGGTTGTGCGGCACTCAGGAATTTATATGCCACCGACAGGACCGATACACCGACAGCAATCGAGAAGAATGTCAGGAACTGGTCGATAAGCGTGGTGATGAGAGTAACCGTCAAGCTTACATCGAGACCCGCTGCGACAATGGCTCTGTTCATACCGAGCGAAATGCCGGTGACAATGATGCCGGCCATGATCGATACGGCAATATAGACGACGAACAGCCGCAGGCCGTTTCCTTTTGTCATGGCCAACACGGCGTTCAATGGCATCGATCTGTCCAACGCCTCTCCGGGCAACCACATAGAAAGCCGCATCGCCAGCACATAAAGAATGACGCCCAATATCACCAGGAGAACCGGACCCAGAAAGGGAACAAAAACAAAGAAAATCCCAATGATGGCAAACGGAACTACACACAGCATGATTTTAATGGATGCCCAAAGGAACCGCAGGTGGCGCATTTTCCATCGATAGGCGGCGCCAATGGTCGCGGGTTCCGCCGGCAGTAAATAACGGCGGTGCCAGGCAACCGCGAACAGCACGTAAATCATTATATAGATCACGATCGCGACGAAGATGATGACGGCGGCACCCGGCCCAAGCACGTTCATCACTTGGTTTTCTGGCAATCCCTCTAGAAGCCCCGGCGCATAGGTTGGCGCCAGCCGCACCAGCAGCGCTCCCGCGATCGCGAGGAGCACGACGGGAACGGTCGCCAATTGAAAGAAGTATCTCCGTTCCCGCCAAAGGAACGCGAACGTCTCGGTGATCGTGTCGCCGACCGGCAGCTTCATCCCCCAACTCCCCCCATATCCGTCCGCGTGTAGCGTGACAGATTCTTCAACCCCTGAGTGGGTATGCTAGCTGGCTAGAGAAGGGCTGTCTATGCAGGCAGGGCGTCGGCCTGAGATAGCTTCGCCTTATGGGCGCGGAGGCTTTCCGATTTGAGCTGGCCGCAGGCGGCAAGGATGTCGCGGCCGCGCGGCACGCGGATGGGCGCCGACAGGCCGAGGTCGTTGAGGATCGTCGAGAAGCGCTGAATATTGGGCGTCGGCGAACAATCGTAGGCCGCACCCGGCCATTTGTTGAAAGGGATCAAATTGATCTTGGCGGGAATGCCTTTGAGCAAGCGGGCAAGCTCTCGCGCCTCGGCGGCTGAATCGTTGATGCCCTTGAGCATCACATATTCGAACGTGATGCGCCGCGCGTTCGATGCCACCGGATAAGCGCGGCACGCGTCCAGTAAGTCCGCGATCGGATACTTGCGGTTGATGGGTACCAGCACATCGCGCAATTCGTCGGTGACGGCATGGAGCGAGATGGCGAGGCCGCACCCGAGTTCCTCACCGATGCGTTTGATCTCGGGCACGACGCCCGATGTCGACAGCGTAATGCGTCTCTTCGACAGCGCGAGGCCGTCGCCGTCCATGATGATCTTCAGCGCCTTTATCACGTTGTCCGTATTGAACAGCGGTTCGCCCATGCCCATCATGACGATGTTGGACAGCATGCGTCCGTCCTTGGGCGACGGCCATTCGCCGTAGCTGTCGCGCCCGACCATAAACTGGCCGACAATTTCGGCGGGCGTCAGATTGCGCACCAGCTTCTGCGTCCCAGTGTGACAGAAGGTGCAGGTAAGCGTGCAGCCGACCTGCGACGAGACGCACATGGCGCCGCGGTCCTCTTCGGGGATGTAGACGGATTCAATCTCGTTGCCATCGGCGGTGCGCAACAGCCATTTGCGCGTGCCGTCCTTTGAGCGCTGCTCGGTGACGATTTCCGGGCGCGCCACCACATAGTTTTCCATCAGCTTGTCACGCAGACCTTTGCCGAGGGTCGTCATCTCGGTGAAATCGCTGACCCCGCGATGATAGATCCAATGCCACAACTGCTTGGCGCGGAAAGGCTTCTCGCCGAGCTTGGCCAGCTCGGCGGTCAGTTCCTCGCGGCTTAGGCCGATGAGGTTTTGGCCGATAGGGTTGATTTGATCGGATGGGGTCTCGCTCATGCGCGGTTATATAGCACCGCCGGAGCCCCGTCGCCATATTCCTCGGGAAGTGGCGGAAATCCGCTAGTTAACGCCGCAGGCCTTGCTGATGGCCTGATAGGCGGCAGTAAAGCCGGAGAGGGAATATGTATCCTTGGTCGCCGTCCCCCGCGAAGAGGTTCCATGAACGACCATCCGGTTGCCCTTGATCATGGCCTTGGCCAGGGCGGTATCGGTCTGTTGATCGCGGGCCCAGGCGCTCCCCTCCGACGTGAACAGCTCGTACGTGGTGCCGTCGATCACCATGCGCACCTCGCTGTCTTCTTTGTAGGTATAGCCAGCACGGACCTCGACCGTATCGCGGGCCTTCTCCGCCGGCCGGTGCGTCACTAAAACAAACGTATCGCCGCGGCTGGTATAATCGCCTTCTTCGCGCCGCGGTTGGCTCGCCATGTAACAAATTTTGGAATTTCCGGAACCGTCGGTAAACGCCGTCCAATCGCCGTGCGTGCCGAGCACCGTCTGTGCCCCGGCTGGACCGGAAGCTGCAGCGGCGATCACGATGCCCATGAGGATGGAAAGAAGCCGTACCCGCATGGAGTATAGATACTGTCACAAGGCCGCCTTGCCAAGGGGTGCGGCGGGTGAATGCGCCGATTTCACCCAAAATTTATTCCGGACACCGTCGTCGCGAAAAAATACACGCCACATTTCGACGATCTAATCGATATCGCCATCGTTCGGCGGAGCATTCCGATAGCGTTCCATCTCGGATCGGATCACTGGCCCACCATGTACATGTTCCGGCAACGGCTCGGCCGGACCGCCCGGTGTCAGAGGCCGCGCCGGAAACCGGCCAAGGCTGATCAAGCGGTCATACATGAGAATGGCGCCGGCAATACCGACATTGACGCAGAAGGCTGTCGGGATTTTCACGGTGAAGGAACAACGCGCCACCAATTCGGGCGACAGCTCGCCCCGCTCCGGCCCGAGGATATAGGCTGCCTGCCGGGGATGCCGGAAACTCGGCAATTCATGCGCTTCGTCCAGCAGTTCGACGCCGACCAACTCGCACCCCTGTGGCAATATCAAAGATTCGGCATCGGGGAAGCTGTAGAAGGGCACGTTCCCCGGCGCATCGGATGTGTCGGACTTCCCCCCGCGCTGGCGTTCGTAAACGGCACCGACGGTGAACACGAACCCCGCGCCGAACGCATGCGCCGTGCGAAACAGGCTGCCCACGTTTCGTTCCTTGGAAATCCGATCGACACCGATGCCGAAATAACCTCTCACAAACCTGCTCCTTTTCGTTTCCTTCCAGGACGCTTGGACTTGCCAAATCCACGCCCCTGGCTCAGAGTCTGATCGGCCTTCGTTGACCAAACGAAGGCCGTGAATCAGCCTCTAATTTATATTAATTAGGGGGCGATTCACGTGATTGGTCCTTCGATCAATCACGATCGCACCCTAGGCTTGGCGAAATTCCGCCGGCAAATCAAGCGAAGCCGCAAAGTTGAACACCGGGGCCAAACATGTCCGATAATCCAGTCCGCGATCAATACGAGGATTATCCCTATCCGAGCCGCGATCCTGCCGACGAAGCCAAACGGCTGATCATTGGCTCTCCGAGCCATATGCTCGAATACAACCACTATGTCTTCGGCGGCGCGCGCGATTTCTCGAAGCCGTTTCGTGCCCTCTGCGCCGGCGGCGGAACCGGCGACGGCGCCATCATGATGGCACAGCAACTTGCCGACACGGGCGGACCGGGCGAAGTGGTGTATGTCGATCTGTCGACATCGTCGCGGGCCATCGCCGAGGCCCGCGCCAAGGCTCGCGGCCTGACCAACATCAGTTTCCACACCATGTCATTGCTCGACATTCCGGACGCCGGGCTCGGTCCCTTCGACTACATTAATTGTTGCGGTGTCCTTCATCACCTGCCCGACCCGCCCGCGGGTTTCCGCGCGTTGACCTCGGTTCTCGCCGAAAATGGCGGCATGGGGATCATGGTCTACGGCGAGCTGGGCCGCACCGGCATCTACGATTTCCGCGAGATCATGGAGACCATGTACCCGGATGCGCGCGGCACGGAAAAAATCCGCGCTGCCCGCAAGCTGCTCGCGGCGCTGCCGAACACCAACCGTCTGCTTCGCAATAGCTTCGTCAGCGATCACAAAAAAGACGACGCTCATCTCCACGACATGCTGCTCAATGCCATCGACCGCGCATATTTGGTTCCCGAAATTTATGGAGTCATGGACGCGTGCGGATTGGACATCACCGCCTTCGTCACGCCCATCAGTTATGATCCGGCGACGTACACCGAAGACGAGGAACTGGTCGACCGTTTCGAGGAATTGAGTTATCGCGAGCGATGCGCGGTCGCCGAATTGATGACCGGCAATCTCTTCATTCACCGCTTCTACGTCGTACACGCGGGGAAAAGCGAAAACGCCGTTGCGCGGATTTGTCCGGAAGCGATTCCCCACACCTTCCAGCTTCACTCGCAAAACCTTGCCCAAGGCCGCTATGAGCCTGGGAAGCCCCTTACTTTTAATTTCACGGGGCTTCAGGTTCAGCACATTCTGCCCGATCTTTCCGGCGAGATTATGGGCCGGGTCGACGGTAACCGCAGCCTCGGCGACATCCACGCCGAATTGCAGGCCGCGGATCCGGACCTCGACTGGGAAACCTTCGAGGCCATATTCGGCATTCTCTTTTCGGTGTTCAATGGCGGCGGCGCGCTTTTCCTCACAATGCGGGGAGCATAGCCGCAGACGGATTCACCCGCTGTCGAAGCTGTGCTAGCGTCGCGTAAACCGGCTTTCTGAAAAGTTTCCTATATAGTGTCTTAAACAGTTGCCGGCGGCTCGGATGTAGGACGGGCATAGGCCGTAAGGGGGCCAAATAGATGTGGGAAAGGCGTATCCGGCTTTATTCCGGCCTCTATATCAGTATCTTCGCCGTCCTTCACATCCTGAACCACGCCATGGGCCTTGTTTCCTTGGAGGCTATGGAAGCGGTGCGCCGGGTTCTTTCCGTCGTGTTCGGCAGCGGACCGGGCGGCACGCTCCTCCTCCTCGCCTTCACCCTTCATTTCGTCTTGGGGCTGATGGCGCTCTACCGCCGCTCCACCTTTCGCATGCCGAGATGGGAAGCCGTGCAAATCTGGCTCGGCATTTTGATCTTTCCGCTGATCCTTGTGCACGTCACCGGCACCTACATCGCCGGCAAGATGCTGGACTTCGAACCCAGCTACGAATACGTCATTTCCATCCTGTGGGTATCGAGCCCCATGCGCGGCGTTCAGCAGACGATCATGCTGATCGTTGTTTGGGGACATCTCTGCGTTGGCCTCCACTTCTGGTTGCGCCTTAAACCCTGGTACCGGAAATGGATCGCGGTATTTTACGGCGGCGCCCTTCTGATCCCCGTCCTTGGATTGTTGGGGTTCGCCCGCGTTGGACGGCAACTCGCCGAGATCGCGGAATTCGACCCTGACTTCCTGCGCCGCGTTTTCGCGCCCATCGCCCGGTCCGATCCCAACATGGTCGCCGATCTCTCGCGCGTCGAACCAAACGGTTGGTACGTCTTTGCCGCTTTGTTGGCGTCGGTCATGGTCGCGCGGCTTATTCGGCGCGCCTATCGCAACCGGCACGGCACTTTCAAAATCGAACTTCCGGACAAGCAATTGGTGACAGCGCCGGTGGGTCTTTCAATTCTAGACGCGCTACGCGCTGCGGATGTTCCCCATGCCGCGGTGTGCGGAGGACGTGGTCGCTGTACGACGTGCCGGGTACATGTCGGTACCGCTACTAGGCATTTGCCGCCCCCAGGAGAAACTGAACGCGCGGCGCTCGCCCGGATAATCGCCGAACCCGAGGTGCGGCTCGCCTGTCAATGCTGTCCCCGCCGTGACCTCGCCATCGTGCCATTGCTGCCGCCGACGGCGACGGTCATCCATGCCAACCAGCCGGGCGGCATTCAGGGCCGCGAACAAAAAGTCGCCACGATGTTCGTCGATTTGCGCGGATCGACAAAGTTGGGCGAGGAGAAACTTCCTTATGACGTCCTGTTCGTGCTCAACCAATTCTTCGCCGAGATGTCGCGCGCGCTGGAGGAAACAAACGGGCATTACGCGCAGTTCAGCGGCGACGGATTGATGGCGCTGTACGGCACCGAAGGCACCATCGAAGACGGCTGCCGCAACGCCATCCGCGGGGCGGGCGTCATGCTCGACCGGCTCGAAACCCTCAACCATCGGCTACGCCGCGAACTGAAGGAACCGCTGCGTATGGGTATCGGAATCCACATGGGCGACGCCATCGTCGGCACCATGGGACCGCCAACCGCCCAGAATTTTTCCGCCATCGGCGACAACATCAACATCACCGCGCGCCTGGAAAGTCTCTCGAAAGACTACGGTTGCTTCCTGGTCCTGTCGGAAGAAGCGGCCGACTGCGCCGGTGCCCAACTGGACGGATTGGAGCCTCGGTTTGCGCCGGTGCGGGGCCGCGACGGACAAGTGTGCGTCTACGCCATCGATGATCCGCGCAGCATTACGTTCGTAGAAAAGACGGACACCGAGAAGACCGGGTTAGCGGCCACGCCCCAATAGCCGCGCCATTTGACCATGAAAACGATAGCCGAGCGGATGATGCCGTTGCGGTAAATCCATGTCGTCCCAAAAGGGCCGCCGAGCTTCCTGCTCGGCCACCTCGCGAGACACCCCGATATCAGCGAGAAGGTGGTCGTTGAGCCGGCTCAACTCCCGCCGTTGCCGGGCAACCTCCAGCAAGCCACACAAACGCCGCCACCAGCGAAAACGGGGAGCGGGAGTCGAATTTGGAACGTCGCTGCGACCGAACATATTGCTTCCGTCAAAAGGCATGGCATCACCTAAGCTCTCACCGGGGAAAATCGCCGTCATTGTGGCCGATCCCGCGATCACCGCTCTATCCGCCGATTGCGGCGGCAATATCCACACGTTTTGGCCCTTTTTCATTGATTAATCTAACGAATTGTTTTAATGTAAATGATTAGTTTTTCTTATATATAAGGTGATCCCGTGGAGATGAATATCCCCACAGAAGTTCTGCGAAGCTTTGTTGCCATCGCCGACACGGGCAGTTTCACCCAGGCCGCGACACAGGTCCTGCGCACCCAGTCGGCGGTCAGCCAACAGATCCAGAAACTCGAAGACCTTATTGGCCGCGCCGTGTTCACGCGGGACGGACGCACCATATCCCTGACGGGCGAAGGCGAAGCGCTGCTCGCCTATGCCAGACGCATTCTCAAACTGCATGACGAAGCGGTCGCCGCCATCGTCGAGCCGGATATCGAAGGGTCGGTCCGCTTCGGCATTCCCGACGACTACGTGTCTCGATTCATGCCGCCGATCCTCGCCGGGTTTGCGCGTAGTCATCCCCGCGTCCAGATCGAAATTACCTGCGCGCCGAGTGTCCGCTTGGCGCCGATGATCGCGGCGAGCGAAATCGACATCGCCTTGATCACCGCAACGCCCGGCGCGCCCAAGATGGAAACCGTGCGGCGCGAGCCGGTCAGTTGGGCGGTTTCGCCCCATCACTTGATCCACGAAGAAGACCCGCTCCCCGTCGCCGTGTTTCAACCCGGATGCTGCGTTCGCCAAAGTGTGCTCGAAGCGCTGGACGGAATGGCACGCCCTTACCGTCTCGCCTACGCCAGCGAAAGTCACGAGGGATTGGTCGCGGCCGTGCGCGCGGGGTTGGCGGTGACGGCGTTGGTACGGTCGTCCATTCCCCAAGACTTTAGACTTCTCGGACCCAAGGACGGGTTTCCCGAATTGCCGCCGGCGGCATTCGGCGTTTTGCGGCGCCCCAATGGAACGACCCGCGCCGCCGACAGTTTCGCCGACCATCTCCTCGCTTATTTCGAGGCCGGCGCGCCGCAAAGCTAACGCGGGTGCCAGACTACACCGCGCGATCATAGCGGCATTTCCATTAGCTGTTCCGTAACCGACGGTCCCCAACGGGTGCTTTTTACTTCGCGAATCAATTTGAAGCCGGCCTCGTCATAGAGGTGCCGCGCCTCATCTAGCCCTGCCCCTGTCCATAGTTTCATGCGCTTGTGACCGGACTCGCGAGCAAAGCTAATCGCCATTGAGAGAAGATTGCGCCCCAGGCCCGCGCCACGTTCGCTTTTCGCAACCAGAAACCAGCGCAGTTGCGCCGCGCTCGGATCTCCGCCCCCGTCGACGCCGATGGATGCGACCACCTCGTCACCCCGACAAATAACCTTGAACATGTCGCGCTTGGGATCGAAGCGGCCGAGAAGCTCGGCTAAGTCGCCCGCCACCATAACCTCAAAGGGCCGGCCGAAACCTCGCATAGCGGCATAACCAGCTCCATGCATTGCGGCAACTTGTCCCAACGCACCGGGAAAGTAATCACGGATCGACAATTTCGATTCCTTCCGCGAGGGCAGAGTTTCCGCAATGAGACGCGTTCTGAATGCGTCCGTTAGCTTGCTCGGATCGGTGAGCACGCGGTGCCACACGGCGGCTACCAAATGATCGGCGGCGGCCTCGACATCGAAGTCGGGCGGCAACCTCCCGGCGGCAAGCCCACGTTTCAGTGGCGCCGTCAGGATATCCCGCCGCCCCACCAGAAGATTGGCGCGCAACGCCTTCGCCGCGGCTTCCTCGCCTTGCGCCTCCGCGATCAGACCCGCAAGGATGCGGGGTGCCGGAGTGGTACTAAAGATTCCGAAGAGAACGGCCGAGAGATGTTCAAGCGCCGCATAGGGATCGTCGCCGTCATAGGTGAGCGCCTCGGCGGGCACAAGATGCGCATAGGCTTCGGCCATCAAATCCGCCTTTGTCGGCCACCAGCGATAGATCGTCTGCTTGCCCGCACCGGCCTCCGCCGCGACGTGCTCGATACGGGTGCCGCTATACCCATGTTCTCCGGCAAGTTTGATGGCAGCCTCGAGAATGAGGTTCTGCTTGGATTGCGAACGGCGGCGGGCCTGAGCCATTTCAGTCTCCTACTGTCCCGATGGGTTTAAACAAGACGAGACGTTCCGTCTAGTTATTTTAAAAACCGTTATATTTCTGACGGTTATCAAGAGAAGTCAGGATGAGGTGAAGGAAGGATCGCGGCTGAAATAGATCAAATCAAGGGGCGGCGGATCCTCACCAGCGCGGGACAGCATGTCATGCACCTGCCCCCGGTGGTGGGTCTGGTGGTTGAAGAAGTGCCCAAGGACCAGGTCTAGCCGGGTCTCCTGGTCAGCCCCCGCCATACTTTGATAGACCAGATGACCCCGGAGATCGCCGTCGCTCACCGTCGCCATGTGAGCGACGATCCGCTCGTCCTCGGCCCGCCGCGCGGCGAACAGATCAGAAAAGGTAGTGTACAGAACCTGATCCAGCGTATCGATATGCGCATCGACGTTCTGCAACCTCCCCATCCACAGACGATCTCCCACAAGAATGTGATTCAAGGTGTGGTGGATGGAACCGAAGAAAGCTCCCGTATCGTCGTAATAGTCATCGTCGCTAATCTCCGCACAGGCTTTGTAAAGCCGGCGGTTGGCCCAGCGATTGTAGGCCGCCAGGGTACGGAAATAGGCGGCGCTGCTCATCTTCCCTGACCTTATCCTTGGCCCTATTGCGCCGGCATGGCGCCGCGCACGACGGGTGCATCCTTGATCGGCATGTGCAGGAGCGCTGCCACAACGCCGAGGGCAATGGAAATATAGAACACGACGTCGTAGGAACCTGTCGCATCGAACAGCACGCCGCCACCGAAGATGCTGAGGAACGCCCCCAGTTGGTGGCTGGCGAAGACGATCCCGGATAGGGTTGCCAGATATTTGATGCCGAAGATCTGCCCGATCAACCCGTTGGTCAGCGGCACTGTACCCAACCACAAAAAGCCGATAATCGCCGAAAAGGTGAGCACTGTGACCACGTTGATGGGCATCAACAGGAAAATCACGAAAGCCAGCGAGCGCAGTAGATAGAGCCCCGCCAGAAGGCCTTTCTTACTGTACCGGGCACCAAGCCAGCCGGCCAGATAACTGCCGAACCCATTGCTCAGCCCGATGGTCGCCAAGGCCCATCCGCCGAGGTTCGGATAGCCATGCATGGTCAGCAAGTTCGGCAGGTGAGCCGATAGGAAGAACACCTGAAAGCCGCATACGAAAAACCCGGCCGTCAATAGCAGGAATCCAGAATGGCTCCGCGCCTCCGCGACGGCGGCGGAAACCGAATCGGCGCCAGCGGAGGCTTCCGTCATGTCCGACGCCCGTCCGGTTAGAGGTGCCGCGAGAGGGATAATCAGGGCAATCAGGCCCGCGAGTACGAGCAGCGCGTTCGACCAACCGATCTGGCTGATCAACAACTGGCTGAGCGGTGCGACGATGACTTGGCCTGCCGTGGCCGCAGCCGTGGCAATCCCGAAGGCGACGCTGCGCTGTTCTTGCGGCACGTGACGGGCAACGGCACTCAACACCACGGCGAAAGTGCAGCCCGACCCGGCAAGACCGATCAGCAAGCCTGCCCCGGCATGAATATCCCATTGAGAATCGGCAAAAGCGATCATCAAAAGGCCAACCACATAAACCAAGCCGCTGATGGCGATCGTCCTACCCGAGCCCCATTTGTCGGCGATGACGCCGACGAAAGGTTGGGAGATCCCCCACAAGAGCATTTGCGCCGCGATCGAGAACGAGAAGACTTTGACACCAAAACCGAGGTCGTGGCTGATCGGACCAAGGAACAGGCCGAAGCTCTGCCGCTGCCCCAAGGCGATGAGCAGGATCAGGCAGGCCGAAATCATCACGACGTAAGACTTCTTGGTCACGCGAAGACCTCAACTGGATTGCACGGTGAATGATTGCACGATGGCCGAGACCGCGCACCTTGGCAAGTCACCTAACGGTCAGGTCCGGAGTTCGGCCAAATCCTTGTAGTGCTCGAGCGCGGCTGCATTGGCAAGCGCCTCGACATTCTTTACCGCGCGGCCATGGATGATGTCGCGCACGGCAAGTTCGGTGATCTTGCCCGACTTGGTCCGGGGAATATCCGGCACCGCGATGATCTTTGCCGGCACATGCCGCGGCGTGCAGTTCTCGCGAATACGTTTTCGGATACGCGCCTCAAGATCGTCGTTCAATGCGTGACTGGGCCGCATCACCACGAACAGCACGACCCGGGTGTCACCATCCCAATCCTGGCCGACGGCAATCGCTTCGACCACTTCGTCGAACGCTTCCACCTGCCGGTAGATCTCCGCCGTCCCGATACGCACCCCGCCGGGATTCAGGGTCGCATCCGACCGGCCATAGATGATCATGCCGCCGCGTTCGGTGAGTTCCACCCAATCGCCGTGGCACCAGACTCCGGGAAAAGTTTCGAAGTAGGCGGCGCGATAGCGCTCGCCGTCGGGATCGTTCCAAAAACCCACCGGCATGGACGGAAACGGTCCGGCGCAGACGAGATCGCCCGCCTCGCCGACGACTGGTTTGCCGTCCGAATTGTAGACCTGCACATCGAGCCCGACGGCACGCGTCTGAATTTCGCCCCGCCAGACGGGACCTGTCGGATCGCCAAGCACAAAACAGCCGACGATATCGGTGCCGCCGGAAATGGAGGCGAGATGCACGTCTTCCTTGATCTTATCGTAGACGAATTCGAAGCTCTCCGGCACCAGCGGCGACCCGGTCGAGGCGATGGTGCGTACACTCGAAAGATCGTGGGTATCGCCCGGCGCAAGACCGGCTTTCTTGACGGCGTCGATATATTTGGCCGACGTGCCGAACAAGGTCATTTTCTCGGCATCGGCAAAATCGAACAACACGTTTCCATCGGGGTGGAACGGCGAGCCGTCGTAAAGCAGCAATGTCGATCCGCAAGCCAGCGCCGTCACCAGCCAATTCCACATCATCCAACCGGTGGTGGTGAAATAGAATACCCGGTCACCGGGCTTTTCGTCGCTGTGCAACAGATGCTCGGAGAGATGTTTGAGGAGCGTGCCGCCGGCACCGTGCACGATGCATTTCGGCGCCCCCGTGGTGCCCGAGGAATACATGATATAGAGCGGCGCATTGAACGGCATGGGAACGAAATCGATCTCACCCGGCGCAAAGTCGGCAACGAAATCGTTCAACGTGACGCCGTCCCTCAAGCCGGAAATATCGGGCGTATCGGATGCGTAAGGTACGATCACCGTTTGCGTGACGCTCGGCAGGTCCGCGAGGATCGTCGCAATGCGGCTCAAACAATCGTGGGTCTTGCCACCGTAAAAATAGCCGTCGCAGGCGATCAGCACTTTGGGTTCGATCTGACCGAATCGGTCCAGTACGCCCTGAACGCCGAAGTCCGGTGAGGCCGACGACCACACCGCGCCGAGACTTGCCGCCGCGAGCATGCCGATCACCGCTTCCGGCATGTTGGGAAGGTAGCCCGCCACTCGGTCACCGGGGCCGACCCCGGCAGCGCGCAACGCCTGCGCGAGTCGCGACACCGTGTCGTATAGGTCGGCGCGGCTTAAGCGGCGGCGGATCTTATCCTCGCCCCAAAACACGATGGCGTCGCTATCGTCACGGCGGGTCAGCAAATTCTCGGCGAAATTCAGTTTAGCGTCGGGAAAGAACTGCGCGCCCGGCATCTTGTCGGCATCGCGGATTATAGTGTCACCCCAGGGCTGGGCTTTCACGCCGGCGAAGTCGACGAAACGCTTCCAAAAAATCTCTTTGTTCGCGACTGAGTAAGCCCAAAGGCTTTTGAAATCGGTGAGACCCGCGTCCTCTTTCTCATTGAGATCGGCGATCAGGCGCGCGGCGTTAGAGGTGCGGATACGTTCCTCCGACGGCTGCCACATGATCCTTGGTTGCGTATTTTCTTGTTGGTCGCCCACGGCGGGCCTCTCCCTGGTTCGCTTGTCATCGCACCGACCCGGCCCCGTTCGGGTGCCGGACAGTTTATTTCGCAGGATTATAGAGGGGGGCTCCGGCATCGCAATTGTCTGGTCAGCCCAAATTTCCGCCTATAAGAAGGCGCATGACTGAAAACTCAGATGCCGGGCGCTTGCCGGGCGCGGTCCGCGGCCCTTTATGGATGTTGGCATCCGGCGTTTGTTTCTCTCTGCTGGCGCTGTCGATCCGTTTCGCGGCGCGCGAGGTTCATCCGTTCGAGATCGTCTTTTTCCGCACCGCGGTAAATCTCGCCGTGATGGTGCCGGTCTTGTGGCGGATCGGATTCTTCCATTTGAGATCCGGCCGCATCCTCCAACATGCGACACGCAGCACCACCGGACTCGTTTCCATGTCACTGATGTTCGCCGGCATTTCCGCGATGCCCATCGCCGACGCAACCGCCCTTACCTTTACCATTCCCCTGTTCGCAACCGCCGGTGCCGCGCTTTTCCTCGGCGAGACCGTGCGCGTCCGCCGTTGGGCCGCCATCATCGTGGGGTTTTGCGGCATGCTGATCATTCTCCGCCCAGGCATCGCCGTCATCAGTCTGCCCGCGTTCCTGGTCCTGGGCGGCAGCATATTTGCCGCCGTTTCGACGTTGCTGATCAAGGATTTGAGCCGCACCGAACACCCCGACGTCATCGTCTTCTATTTCGCCCTGTTTTCCGCACCCATCGCCGCCATCCCGGCGGTGTTCGTCTGGCAATGGCCGTCTCCGGAAACGCTGTTCTGGCTGGTAATGGTGGGCATTTGCGCGACCGGCGGGCACATGACCATGACCCGCGCCTTCGCCGCCGCCGACGCCAGTGCGGTGTTTCCCTACGACTATTCCCGGCTAATTTTCGCAGCGATTCTTGCCTATTTCGCATTCAGTGAGATACCCGACCTCTGGACGTGGATCGGCGGGGGCGTGATTTTCCTCTCCTCGCTCTACATCTCGCACCGCGAAGCGAAAGCGGCGCGCGCTGCCCGCGAACGCGGTCCGGCGAAACGGTCCCTCGAAGGCCTGCCGCGCGGCTAAAACAGCTAGTCGGCAATGCTGTCGATAAATTTCGCGAGATTTATATCACGCTCGGTGAGGCCGCCGGCATCATGGGTCGCGAGCGTGATTTCCACGCTATTGTAGATATTGGACCACTCGGGATGGTGATCCATTCTCTCGGCCATCAGGGCAACGCGGCTCATGAACCCAAACGCGGCGTTGAAATCGGCGAACTTGAACGTCCGGGTAATGGCGTCGCGCCCCTCCACCTCGGCCCAATGGACGAGCTCAGCCAGAGCCTCGGCACGCTTCTCGGGGTTTAGTTTCCCAACCATGGGCCCTAGAGTGCCGCCGCCTTGGCGGGTACGTCAAGCCGGGCTAAATTCACACCATGATCGATTCACCGATTGCCACATCGCACCCGGACAACCCTGCGGAAGGCGGCCCGGATCACGACGAAATCGCGATCATCGCGGCGCGCGAACTGGCGGCGTTGCCGGAAGCCTTCCGGTCTCTGGTATCAAATGTCTCCTTCCTGGTTCAGGATTTTCCCGACGCGGAAATCGTCGCCGATTTTGACCTCGATAGCCCCTACGACCTGCTTGGGCTGTACTCCGGCATCGCGCTGACCGAGGCGAGCGTCTTCGAGACGCCCGCCGATATCGACAGGATATTCCTTTACCGCCAGCCGCTCCTGACGTACGTCAATGAAACGGGCGAGAACTTGGCGGATACCGTTCGGCATGTTCTGATCCACGAAATCGGACATCATTTCGGGTTTTCCGACGAAGATATGGAAGCCATCGAAGCGAGTGGCTAGTGGCATCGCCATCAATCGAGTACACGACCGAATAGACGACAAAATCTAAGAGGACACGAATACCATGGCGCCCAGCCAACCGCTCCCTCCCGAGAAACTCTACACGCCTTGCGACCCTGATCAATTCGACTTCGAGACCACGGAATCCGTCAAACCGCTAGAGGGAATCGTCGGTCAGGATCGGGCCGTGGAAGCGGTGCGCTTTGGTATCGGCATGACCAGCGACGGCTATAACCTGTTCGCCTTCGGGCCCGAAGGGACGGGCAAGGCAAGCCTTGTCCGGCAGTTTCTCGATAAGAAGGCCGTCGAACGGCCGGTTCCCGACGATTGGGCCTATGTGAACAATTTCGTCGAGCCGCACCGGCCCTTGGCGCTGCGGCTTCCGCCAGGTAAGGCGCGGCCGCTGGCCAATGACATGAAACAGCTGATCGAAGATCTGCGCGCGTCCATTCCCGCCGCATTCGAAAGCGACGACTACCGCACCCGTCGGCAAGGTCTCGAGGACGAATTCAAGGAAACCCACGAAGAGAGCCTGACCGAGCTTCAGCGTGAGGCAAGTGAAAACGGCGTCGCGGTGATCCGCACACCTGTCGGCTTGGCGGTCGCGCCCACCCGGGACGGCGACATTCTAAAACCCGAAGACTTCAATAAATTGCCCAAGGAAGAACAGGAACGCCTCAAGAAGGCCATGGAGATGATCCAGGAAAAACTCCAGGAAACATTCTCCCAAATGCCGAAATGGGAAAAGGAACAGCGGGCGAAGATCAGGGATCTCGATCGGGAAACGACCGAGTTCGTCGTCGGCCACCTGATCGCCGAATTGAAACGCCGCTACGAAACGCTCCCGGACGTGCTCGCCTATCTGGACGAGGTTCACAAGGACGTCATCCAAAATGCCAGCGATTTCCTGCCCCAAGAAGTTCCCAACATACCCGGCCTGAGCGGCGTCCTCCGGCAAGGGAGCGGCGACGCGTTGCGCCGCTATCAGGTCAATGTCATCGTCGACAATTGCGCTCAACAATCCGCCGACGACAAGCAAGCCGTCGAGCCGCCGGAAGGCAAGGACCTGCCGCCTTGGCCCGAGGTTGGCGCCCCGGTCATCGAAGAAGAAAATCCGACGCAGCCGCATCTCGTCGGCCGCATCGAGCATTTGTCTCAGATGGGCGCGCTCGTCACCGACTTCACCATGATCAAGCCGGGCGCCCTGCACCGGGCCAACGGCGGCTATCTGATCCTAGATGCACACAAATTGTTGACGCAGCCCTTTTCCTACGAAGCGCTGAAACGTGCCCTGACCACCAAGAGCATCCGCATCGAAGCGCCGGGGGAATCCTATGGGCTACTGAGCACGGTATCGCTGGAACCGGAACCGATGCCCCTCGACCTCAAGGTGATCCTGCTCGGCGAGCCGGATATCTATTACATCCTCAATCAATACGATCCGGAGTTCCGCGAACTGTTCAAGGTGGGTGCCGATTTCGACTCCCAGATGATGCGCGACGCGGAACATGCACGACATTACGCCGCGCTTATTGCCACCGTCGGACGCCGCGAGAATCTGAAACCGCTCGATCGCGGCGGCGTCGCCCGGGTGGTCGAGGAAGGCGCGCGCATGGTGGAGGATACCGAGCGTCTGTCCACCCATATGGCCAGTATCGTCGATCTGGTCCGCGAAGCCGATTTCTGGGCGAGCGAGGCGGACGCCAAAGTGATCGGCGCCGACCATGTTCAGAAAGCCATCGACGCGCAGATCTACCGCTCCGATCGCATCAGCAAACGCATGCAGGAAATGATCGAGCGCGATACCATCGTTATCGCCACCGAGGGCGCAGAGGTCGGTCAGATTAACGGCCTCGCCGTCTATCAGCTGGATCAATTCGCCTTCGGCAAACCGTCGCGCATCAGTTGCCGCGTGCATATGGGCAAGGGCGAGGTGATCGACATCGAGCGCGAGATCGCCCTTGGCGGGCCGATCCACTCCAAGGGTGTGCTGATCCTGTCCTCCTATCTCGCCAGCAAGTACACCCGCGACCTGCCCTTGGCGCTGTCCGCCAACCTCGTGTTCGAGCAGTCCTATTCGGGCGTCGAAGGGGACAGCGCCTCGTCCGCCGAGCTTTATGTTCTGTTGTCGGCCATTTCCGAAATTCCCATCAAGCAGTCTTTCGCCGTGACCGGTTCCGTGGACCAACACGGGCGCGTGCAAGCCATCGGCGGCGTTAATGAGAAAATCGAAGGCTTTTTTGACATCTGCGCCAAGCGTGGCTTGACCGGCGAACAAGGGGTCCTGATCCCAAAGGCCAACGTCAAGGACCTCATGTTGCGCAAGGACGTCGTCGATGCCGCACACGCGGGCAAGTTTCACATCTATTCGGTGGAATCCATCGACCAGGGGATTGAAATCCTCACCGGCGTCCCGGCCGGCGAAGCGGACGAGCACGGCGACTATCCCATCGGTACGGTCAACCGCACCGTCGCCGCACAACTCCATAAGATGTCGCAGAAGGCATTGGCCCTCGCGCACCGGCCGCCGGGCGGCAACCGGCACCGGCCGTTGTTGAAGCCTGAACAGGAAGACGGGAATGACGGCTGACACAAACGACGGCGACAAGAAAATCGCCTCGGGCACACCGCCGCCGGCGCAGACACGCGCGCGGCGGCTGGTCGTGGCGCTCGACGCGTCCCGCGAAAGTCTCGCCGTCCTCGAGGCGGCCGCCGATCTGGCGGCCCGTATGCAGGCGGAAATCCAGGGCCTGTTTGTCGAAGATACCGATCTCCTCGGGCTTGCCGACGATCCGTTGGTTCGGAGTTTCAGCCTGTCCGGCCGGCCGCAGAACTTCAACGCAGATTCCATGGCCCGGGCGCTTCGCCGTCACATGCGCGTCGCCCAAGAAGCCTTGAACCGGGCCGTTGCAACGCGACGCATCCACGGTTCGTTCGAAGTACGCCGCGGCCGCATTGCCGTGTCGATGGTCGAGGAAACCAGCGATCATGATTTGATCGTCGTCTGCCGCAGCGGCGGCAGCTACGCCATCCTCCCCCATGAAGGCCGGTTGAGAACAGGCGCCGCCGTTCGCGAACTGGTGCGTAATGCACAACGTTCCGTCTTGATCCTCAACGAACAAGCGCGCGTTTCCGGCGATGTCTTCGTCGTCTATGACGGGTCGGACGAGGCCCGCAAGGCGCTCCGCACTGCCGCCGAGATCGCCGACCGACGCGGCACTGACGGGATCAAGGTGCTGCTGGGTCCGGTGGAAGGCAAAACCGAAAACACGTTGCGGGAAGAGGTGCTAAGCGAACTCACCGGCAGCGGGCATGCGCCGGTGTTCCAGACACTGCCCGATTCTAAACTCGATGCTTTGTGCGCGGCGGTTTCGAAACAACCGGGCGGCATGCTGATACTCGGCAGCGGCCAGTCCATTTTGAAGGACCAAGACGCGCAGGCGCTGCTGGAAAAAATCGCCTGCTCTGTTCTGCTCGTGCGCTAGGCGAGAAGATCGTGCACCCGGCGGCGCAGTTCAGGCAATAAGTCCTCGTCGAACCACGGATTCTTGCGCTGCCACGCCGTGGTGCGCCAACTGGGATGCGGCGTCGGCAGATAGTCGGGCAGAAACTCCCGCCAGCGCCGCACCGTCTCGGTCATGGTTTTGTCGCGCCGCCCGTCCAGGTAATAGGCCTGCGCATAGCTCCCCACCAGCAGCGTTAAACCGAGTTCGGGCAAATGCTCGAGCAGCGGCCCATGCCATGTCGGCGCGCATTCGGGCCGCGGCGGTTTGTCGCCGCCGCGCTCCAACCGGCCGGGATAACAGAACGCCATGGGAATGATCGCCACCTTGGTCTCGTCGTAAAAAACCTCGCGACCCATCTGCAGCCAGTCGCGCAGCCGGTCCCCCGAGGGATCGTTCCACGGGATGCCGGTCTCGTGCACCTTGGTGCCCGGCGCCTGGCCGATGATCAACAGCTTCGCCGTGGGCGCCGCCCGCAACACCGGCCGAGGCCCCAATGGGAGGTCGTCGGCGCACAAGGTACAGTCCCGCACACGATCCAAGAGCTGCGCGAGACTTTCAGCCATCGAACGACCTCAAGGGATAGTCGGCCAGCACCTCATAACGCGCGCCGCTCTTGCCGAGATGGCTGCGAAACAACTGGAAGGCATCGACCGTGAAGGGCGGAAACCGCACGCTGCCATTGAGCTGCAGATACGGCTGCACTTGAGCCACCGGAACGTTCTTGAGGCGGGCGAGCGTCACATGCGGCACGAACTTGCGCTTCTCGTGTCCCTGGCCGGCGCGCGCGATTGCCGCCTCCACCCGCGCATGGAGCGCGTCCAGGGCATCTTCTTGCCGCACGTCGGCCCAAACCGCGCGCACCCGATCCCGGGTCTCGAAGACCCCAAGGCCGCTGAGTGTCAGATCGAAAATATGCCCATCGACGGCGTCGAGCGCGGCATCCAAATCTTCGGCAATGTCGTCGTCCACGTCTCCGATGAACCGCAGCGTCACGTGCATGTCCTCCGGCGCAACCCAGCGCGCGCCGGGCACACCGTTCGAGATAGCCGCTAACTCGGAGGTGATATCGTCAGGAATTTTGATGCCGACAAAAAGGCGAAGCATATCGAAAAGGCTATTGTCTACAGAAACAGTGTGAGAACCCCTGTATAGCTGTAGAGCCGGTCGTTGGAAATCTCGCCATTGGCATAGAAGCCGATGAGTGGGACGTCACCCAGGGTTTCGCGCACTAAATTCATTTCTGCGTTCTTGTCGCCGAACATGTGCGGTCCGCGCGCGATGCAGGAAATATAGACGGCGCCCCGGATGTGATTGCCGGCGCGGCGCTTAAGGCGGGTGATCATCGCCACGAGATCGTCGGCGGCATCGTTGCCCTCGCGCCGCACGAACATTAGTCTTTCGCCTTCGGTAATGGTATCGGCGATGGCGATCCAGCCTTTCGCCGGATCCAATCCGAACAGGTTGCGTACCACATAATCGCCCGTATCCGACCCTTGCACCGGCAAGGCGACATGGACGACGCCGGCGACGCGGCGCACGTCATCGGCAAAATCGGGCCCGATATCATCGACGAACACATCGAAAGCCCGCTTACCGTCGAGGGAAACGACGACGTTGTCGACGGCCTCCGTTACCTCATGCATTTTCGAGATTGGCGCATACCCCTGGCTGAGCGATGTCGCGACGCCTATCTCCGGGGCAAATAGCACTCCCGATAGTCCGCCGCCGACCACGCCGTTGGCGATGTGATGTTTGTGGTTTTGCGACGCGGTCAACCCGCCGACAAGAAATCCGTCGGTTTCCGTCGCCACTTCTTCGACGACGCTCAACACGCCGGAATTACGCGAATCCGCGTGAACCAACGCGAATGCGGACCCGCCGAATCCGTCCGCCTGCTTGAAGCGGCCGGCGAAATCGCGCGCTGCCTTCCCGTCCATTTCCGGCAACACGGCAAACGAGCCGGCCGGCAAGTCAGCGACCATGACGGCCATCGCAGGCTCATCGAAATACTCATGACCCGGAACGCACACGCCGAGACCGACGCTGCCCACCCAATCGCGAATGCCGGTGGCCTCGCGCAATGTCCGCTCGATGTTTGCGAGGTTCAGGGCAAAAGGTTCCGTGACGTAGATAAAACCGAGTGTTTCATTACCATCGAGCGGTCCGAGACCCGCCACGCAGGCCTCGACGGAGACCCGCCAATCGGCATCGGTGGCATGTGAAGATTTGAACATTTCGGTCATCTTTTTGGCATTTTGTTGGCATTTATTTTTGTTGCTGTCGGATAGCGTTGTGGATCAGTTCTTCGATCATCGGCAACATACGCGCGACGATGTCACGCACCCCCTCGGCATTAGGGTGAATGCCGTCCGCTTGATTGAGGGTAGGGTCAGCCGCCACCCCCTCTAGAAAAAAAGGATAGAACAGGATGCCGGATTCTTTGGCCACCGCCGGGAACAGGGAATTGAATTCAGCCCCGTAGTCCCGGCCCAGATTTGGCGGCGCCAACATTCCCGCGAGCAGCACGGCCACCCCTTCTTTCTGCAATCGGTCGACAATACCTTTGAGATTGGCCTTGGTCTCGGAAGGTTCCAGCCCCCTAAGCCCATCATTTCCGCCCAGAGCCACCAAAGCTGCTCTGGGACCGTCTTCCGGCATATCGGCCAGCGCCCAGGCAAGCCTTGCCAGACCACCGGCCGTGGTATCACCGGAAACCCCCGCATTAACGATTTCCACCACATGGCCGCGATCCGCCAAGGCCCGGTCGAGTTGGACCGAGAAAGCATCGGAGGCTGGCAGGCCATATCCCGCCGTCAAACTGTCGCCGAGCAGCAAAAGGCGAACCGCATCGCCGGAACTGGCCAGAGGAGCCGTTTGACCTATAGCTGGTAACATCCCGGAGAGCAGCACGGCCAAAAGCCAAAAACGGCTTGTGCGCAATGTGTTGGCGAACCTAAGTATGAATGACATGACCATACAGGAAACCTCCACCCCCAATAACCGATCCGATGCCGCGCCGTCCATTCTGCTCGAGGATGTTCGCCTTAAGCTGTCAAGCGGCGCGGGCGAGGTCAACATCCTTCGCGGTATCGATCTGACCGTCGAGGCAGGCGAAGCCATCGGTGTCGTCGGTCCGTCGGGCGGCGGCAAATCGACCATGATGATGGTGATCGCCGGGCTGGAGAAGGCGACATCGGGCCGGGTTATGACTGCGGGCATCGATCTCGCGTCTCTCGACGAAGACGGTCTCGCGCTTTTCCGCCGCGATCACGTCGGCATCGTATTCCAGGATTTCCATCTCATTCCGACCATGACAGCCTTGGAAAACGCCGCGGTACCGCTGGAGTTCGCCGGCATAGACGACGCCTTCGACCGCGCGCGCGTGCAACTCGAAGCAGTCGGCCTCGGCCATAGGCTGACCCACTATCCGGGGCAACTATCTGGTGGCGAGCAACAGCGCGTCGCACTCGCCCGCGCTTTTGCACCGCAGCCCGCGATCCTGCTCGCCGACGAACCTACGGGCAATCTGGATAGCGCCACCGGCGAAACCGTGATGAACCTCCTGTTCGACATGCATGCGCGGTCCAATACGACCCTTCTGCTCATCAGTCACGATCAGGTGCTGGCCGCTAAGTGCGACCGAGTTGTGACGCTGGCGGATGGCCGTATTGTCACCGATGTGCCCGCACGATCCGCCGTAGGATTATGACGTCCCAAATAAAATTAGCGGTACGCTTTGCCCGGCGGGAATTGCGCGGCGGTCTCAGCGGCTTTCGCGTCTTTATCGTTTGCCTGACCCTTGGCGTTGCCGCCATTGCCGGTGTCGGCAGCATTTCCGAAGCCGTGACGGGCGGATTGGAACGGGATGCGCGCGCGTTGCTCGGCGGTGACGTGTCCTTGCGCCTGATTCACCGGCAAGCCACCGACACGCAACGCGCCTATCTTGCTGACAACGGCAACTTGTCGGAAGTGGCTGAGATGCGCGCCATGGCGCAAACAGCGGCGACGGAAAACCGCCGCCGCACGCTGGTGGAACTCAAGGCCGTCGACGATGCGTATCCTCTGGTGGGTACGATCGACTTGGAGGGCGGCAAACCCCTCGATGAGGCGCTCGCCGCGCGGAACGGCATTTGGGGCGCGGTCGCCGAACCGGGGCTCGCCGCCAAGCTGGGACTGAAAATCGGCGACAAAATCCAGGTAGGTGATACCCACTTTCAGCTTAATGCTCTCATCGACCGGGAGCCTGACCGGGTCACCAGCATTTTGAGCTTCGGGCCACGCCTGATGGTGCCCATCGCGGCCTTGCCGGCCACTGGCCTCGTCCAACCGGGCAGCCTGATCCGGTATCGTTACCGCGTCGTTCTGTCGCCGGGTGAAACCCTCGAGACCTGGACAGCAAAGATTGCTGATGCCTTCCCCGAAGCGGGATGGCGTGTACGCACACGCGACGACGCCGCGCCCGGTTTGCAGCGCTTTGTCGATCGCTTGACGCTGTTCCTTACCTTCGTCGGCCTTACTACCTTGCTCGTCGGTGGCGTCGGCGTCACCAATGCCGTGAGAAGTTATCTCGACAGCCGGACACCGGTGATCGCCACTATCAAATGCCTCGGCGGTTCGACCGGCTTGGTGTTTCGCATCTACCTCCTGCAAATTCTCGCGTTGGCATTGATCGGTATTATCGCGGGCCTGGCCATCGGTGCGGTGGCACCCATGCTTGCCGCCAGTGCGCTCGCCGATCTGTTGCCGGTCAAGTTGGCCGTATCGCTTTTTCCCAAATCATTGATGCTCGCCGCCGCCTTCGGCTTGTTGATCGCCTTCACCTTTGCCCTGTGGCCGTTGGCACGGGCGCGCCATGTGCCGCCGACCCATCTGTTCCGCGACAAAGTTGCACCCGAGAAAACCCGGCCCGGCCCGGCCTTCATCGTGGCCACCGCCATTGGCGCAACGGCGCTTGCAGCACTGACCATAGCCACCGCTGCCGACAAATGGTTCGCCGTGTGGTTCGTCGCGGGCGCCATCGTGGCGCTGATCCTGCTGCGCGGCGCGGCGACTCTGTTGATCAACTGGTCGCGGCGGATCAAGAACATCAAGAACACCGAATTACGCCTCGCACTCTCCAATCTGCACCGGCCCGGCACCACGTCGGGCAGTGTCGTATTGTCGCTCGGACTAGGCCTCACGGTGCTTGTCGCCATCGCCTTGATCGAAGGCAATCTCAGCCGCCAAGTGAACGAACGGCTGCCTGAGGAAGCGCCGGCGTTTTTCTTTCTCGACATCCAGCCCAATCAAACCGGCGCTTTCGACACCACCGTGACCGGCATCGACGGCACCAAGGATTACAAGCGCATCGCCAGTTTGCGTGGCCGGATTGTCGAGATCGACGGTGTCCCCGTCGAGGAACGCACCATCGCCCCGGGCTCGCAATGGGCGGTGCGTGGCGACCGGGCGCTCACCTATGCCGCCGACCCATTGGAAGGCGCAGATATCGTCGCCGGCAAGTGGTGGCCGGCTGATTACAGCGGACCGCCGCTTATCTCATTGGATGCCGATATCGCCCGCGATTTCGGTGTTGGATTGGGCGATACCCTGACGCTCAATATCCTCGGCCGCGACATCACCGCCGAGATCACTAGCCTCCGGGCCATCGACTGGCGCTCGCTGCGCTTCGATTTCGCCATTATCTTCGCGCCGGGCACCCTCGAAAACGCGCCCCATACCCATATCGCCGCGGTGCGCGCGCCGAAGGACATCGAAAACACGGTGGAAACCGCCGTATCCGACAGGTTCGCCAATATTTCGGTCATCCGCGTGCGTGAAGCGCTACAGGCCGCCGCCGACATCCTTGCCGGGATCGGCACGGCGGTGCGCGCCACCGCTTCCATTACCATCGTTGCCGGGGCATTGGTGCTGGCAGGTGCGGTTGCCGCCGGCCGGCGTCAGCGCATCTATGACGCGGTCGTCTTCAAGGTCCTCGGCGCAACACGCAGCATGATCCTGCGCGCCTTCCTGATCGAATATGGGGTTTTGGGACTGGCAACCGGCGCCATCGCCGCTGTGATCGGCAGTTTCACAGCCTGGGCTGTGATCGTCTGGCTGATGGAGGCCGATTGGGTGTTCATTCCCACAACCGTCGCCGTCACTATCGTCCTTTGCCTGGGCGTTACGCTGATTATCGGCTTCGCCGGCACTTGGCGAGCCCTCGGCCAGAAGGCGGCCCCCCTGTTGCGCAACGAATGACCTTACAAAATACCCGGTTTTCAGGGAAAATCAGCAAGATGAACTTTTCGTAATCTATCCCTGGTCTCACTTGATGGATTTTGAAATTCTGACATATTAGTGGGCAGGTAATGGCGCCCGTTGGCTGCCGTTACGGCTATGCCCTGAACCAGTGTGAGTAGAATTGATATGGCTTTTGGACAAAACAACGATTTGTCATCGGCAAAGCGGATGACCGCGCGGCAAGCCGCCGACGCGCAAATCGACGTCGGCCTGCGCCAGTATATGCTGAAGGTTTACAACTACATGGCCTCCGGTGTTGCCCTGACGGGCATCGTCGCCGCCGCGGTAGCCCAATCGCCGACCCTGATGCAGACCCTGTTCGGCACGCCGTTGATGTGGGTCGTCATCTTCGCGCCGCTCGGCCTCGTGTTCTTCCTGAGCGCCCGCATTCATAAGATGAGCGCGGGTGCCGCGCAGGCAACATTCTGGATCTACGCCGCGCTTGTCGGTCTGTCGTTGGCGACGATATTCATCGCCTACACCGGCACGAGTATCGCCCGCGTGTTTTTCATCACCGCCGGCACGTTCGCCGCGATGAGCCTCTACGGCTATACCACCAAACGTGATTTGTCGAAGTTCGGCTCGTTCCTGTTCATGGGCCTGATCGGCATCATCATCGCCTCGGTGGTCAATATCTTCCTGGCCTCGTCGGCGCTGCATTTCGTCATTTCGGTCATCGGCGTGCTGGTCTTCGTCGGCCTCACCGCTTACGACACCCAGGCGATCCGCAACGAATACAACGAGTTAGATCACTCCAGTGTTGCCGACAAAAAGGCGATCATGGGCGCGCTGCGTCTCTATCTCGACTTCATCAACCTGTTCCTGATGCTGTTGCATCTGTTCGGCAACCGCGAATAGCCGACAACGCGTAAAGGATACAAAAAGCCCCGGAAACCCAAGGTATCCGGGGCTTTTTCGTTATCGGAACAGAACCTCCATGGCGGCATTGAGCTGGCTCATGCGACGATGATCGCCCATGCCGCTGTCAGGGTGCAGAATGCTGGCAAGCTTGCGGAACCGTACCCGTATCTCAGACATTTGCGGAAAACTCCCGGGCGGATACCCCAAGACGTACAGGGCTTCGGACCGAGTCCGAACACCATACGGCAATAGATCGGGACCAAGCGTTTCGATAGCTGCCCACAGCCGATCTGATCCGTCCCCCGCTGCCGGCCCCGATACGTGGTCGTGACGATCTTCAGTCGACCGTGGCGCCGTAGCGCCGACATGAAGGCGCTCCGTACCGTCGTCTAACTGTAATGCCAAGCTAAGAGCGCGCCGGACCATCGCCGGATCGTGGCCGGGTGCCAACCGTACCTGCAGTCGCGGTTTGCGTTGCCACGGCTTGCCCGCCGACGGCCCCGACTTGAGAACCACTTTTTCGCGGTCGTCCGCCAAGGGCTCTCCCGGATCCGGCACCGCGGCAAGGATCGTTTCAGGGACAAGCAGCAGAACCGAACGGGCAAGGTCGGCAACATTGACGTGCCGCCGTTCGGCAAGAGCCAGAACGCGATCGCGGAATGAGCTTGAGCACGTGACCGTATAGGCGACCTTACGTCCGTTATTTTTCAGCCCGCTATCCACTTGTTTTCATCTTGCTCATTGGCAGATGTGTATACCCACCTCATTCCATTGCAACGAACACCAAAGTGACGGCGCCGCATTCTCTGACAAAGATGCCCACGGCACTCAATATCGTCAACTACAATTGTAGTTTTTAAGAAAAATGAAGCGTTTTGAATGCGTTAACCCGAGATCGGCCAACGATCCGCAAGAAACTCGTTTATCTATTTGATTTTACTATGGATTATTCGGACAGACCGCTGCGTCCATCACAACAACGTTCATGTTGTACCGCCGACGCGCTGCACAAACCGTTGATCTGAAATCTAACTTGTCGGATCGGGGCAAGAAGCCGCACCCAAGATCGGCCCTTGATCCTCGGATTGGATCAAAATCGCACACCCGTCCGCTGCATCGTTGGCGCCGACCGACACATCGAGCGTAACCGGCGCGCCCTCCCAAACCCCGACACGATCAACATCGGTCACCACGTGATGATTGACCAAGGTCTTCCCGTGGTTCTCTCCCCGCAGAACCTTGGTGGTCGCCTCCTTGATGTAGCGGACCAGCCAAATGGTCGCGGGTTCCGTCGCCGCGCCTTTCACCTCCACGGCCAAGGCGCCATCCGTTCCAGGACGCACGGACACGTCGAGGCGCCCTTCTTGCCTTTGGGCCGCTTTGTGCAGGGCCGCCCCGACAGCCCGCTTGCGCGAGCCAACCTCGAAGGCTTGCCCATCGATAACCATTTGCGGGGTATAAGACCGGCCGCCGGGAAGTCTGGCGGCATAAGTCCGCTGACGTTCGGTATATTGCGGCTTGGAGAAGCGATCCTTCCATTTGCCGGCCGAGCCCCAGACGAGCTCGTCCCAGTAGTCCACGTGGAACTCAAGCGCGATCACATCGGCGCGCTTCGCCAACTCGCCGAGATAAGCTTCAGCGGGCGGACAGGAATAACAGCTTTGCGACGTAAACAGTTCGACGACGGTCGGTTTGGAATTATTGTCCGCGGCCACCGGGGACCCGGGTGCCATAAAGACGGCACTGGCGGCGATCGATCCCGCCGCGGCAATTGAGAAGAGAACGGTACGAAGGCGTATCTGTCGGCTTTTCTGGCGCATGACGAATCCTACGTCGGTTTCGGTCTCTATCGCCAATAACGCCTAAGTGAGGGTGAAATTCCCCTCAATCGTCAAAATTATCGAAAATCAGCCAAAAATCTGCCCTATCGGCCTATTCGGTGGGGCCGTCGGTCTCGCTCCATGCCGCAAATCCGCCGGCAATATGGGTAACGCCCTCGAATCCCATATCGACCAACGTTTTTGCCGCCAGCGCGGAACGGCCGCCTGACGCACAATAAAGTACGAAACGTTTTTCCGCGGGCAGGGCCGGGTTGTGCATGGGGCTTTCGGGATCGACCATGAACTCCAGAAACCCGCGCGGCGCATGAATGGAATCTTTGATGGCGCCGCGTTGGCGCTCTTCGGATTCACGAATATCGACAAACACGACATTCGGATCTTTGTACAGTTCCAACGCGTCGTGGACCGAAACGGTCTCGATCACGGCATTGGCCTCGGCGAGCATTTTCTTGAAACCTTTTTTGAGCATTGGTCGTTTCCTCAAACCATTAGATTTTTCGAATTCGAGCGCAGAAGGATATAGGCCTATCCTTCGCCCCCCACATCTTCCTGCCAACCTTCCCATTCGGCGAGGGGAGACGTATAACCGGTTTCAATGGTCATGGCATTCTCCATACCGGCCATCGCCTCACCATTGCTCATCAAAGCATAAGTCTTATGGAAATCGACGCTGCGGCCGCGCGATAATGTCAGCAAAATCGACATGGCGCTTTGATTATCCGGCGCTTCGTAAATGGTGATCGTGTCGCAATCGCCCAATACCCAATAGAAGTGCAGTAATTGTCCGCCGAAGGATTCGACGACCTGGGACATGCGTTCCGAGCGGTTGGAAGGGTGATCCGCCATCGCCTGCAGAGAATCCTGAGAATATTTGGTCTGCGTCATATAGAGCGGCATCGCACGTTCCCTCCTCTGGTGTCATTTTTGATATTCGCCCGATAACTTACCACGGGGTACGCACGTCCTAAAAGCCGATGGAACAGCTATCGGCGGTCTTTTTGTTGGGGCCGGGAATTGCTATCTATATGGCATATCTAATAAAAGGCGCCCTTCCGGCCGTTGCCGGAAAATGACGCAATTGAATGAACGGGAGCACGATATGACCGGCCAGATTGCCCAAAACACGAACAAATCGGCAATGCCGACAGCTATCCTGCAACAGCAAGTCATGTCCGACGACGGGTCCTTCCATGAAGTCCCGACGCTCGATCTCGGCGCATATCTGGACGGTGACCTTGCGGCGCGCGATTCACTCGCCGAGCAACTCCGGTATATCCAGGAAAATATCGGCTTCTATTACGTCATCAACCACGGCATTCCGCGCGCACCCATCGACCGCGCCTATAAGGCCCTGCAAGAATTCTGCGCGCTGCCGATGGAAGAGAAGCTCAAACTCAAGATCGATCACAATTCTGTCGGGTACATTCCGCCGGAATCGACGGTGTATGTGACATCGATCGTCAACAAGAACACCGAGAAAGACCTCAACGAAACGATCACGCTTGCCCGTGAAAGGACACCCGACCATCCGCACATCAAGGCCGGCTACCGGTTTTGCGGTCCCAACCCATGGCCGGAACAACTTCCCGAATTCAAGGAGGCGATGATCGATTATCAGAATACGTTGAGCCGCCTCGGCTACGCCATGTTGCCGCTTTATGCCTTGGCCCTCGGCAAGCCGGCCGATTTCTTCGATCCGTTTTTCGCTGAACCCACCTGGTGGACCCGCAACGCGCACTATCCGCCGGCACGCGCCAAGGACAACCAATTCGGCATTGCGCCCCATTGTGACCACAGCTTCATGACGCTGCTGCCCATTTCCGAGGTGCCGGGCCTGGAAATCCTAACCCCGGAAGGGGATTGGCTGGTTGCCAAACCGGTCAAGGATTCGATCATCGTCAACACGGGCGAGTTTCTCAACCGCTGGACCAACGGCCGCTTCATGGCAACACCGCACCGGGTGGTGCCTCCCCAGAAGGACCGCTATTCCATGGCGATGTTCTTCAATCCGAGCCCGGACACCGTTGCGGAACCGTTGGACACGTGCGTTTCCGAAGATAATCCGGCGAAGTATGAGCCCATTTCCATGCACGATTACATGTGCTGGTACATCGACACCAACTACAAGCGGGATGCGGGTGGCGTACAAGCCTAAGCCGGCCACGGGGACCGGCGTGGCCGGATGACCCTCGACCCAAACCTGGAGCTTGTGCTCGACCTGGAGCAGCAAGGCGAATACGCCAAGGCTCTGACCATCTGTGAAACCTTGCGCCGGCGCGCGCCCGACGATGCGTTCCTTGCTCATGTCACCGGTGTCCTGCACCTTTCCTCGGGACACCCAACCGACGCACTGGCCTTCCTCGAACAAGCGGTTGAACGGGACCCCGATAAAGCGGCCTATCATGATCGTTATGCCGCTGCGCTCAGATTCTTGGATCGTCATGCCGAAGCCGCCGACCATTTTCTGCGGGCGGCGAAACTCGACCCCAATCTGCGTGGCGCCCGTGTCCATGCCGCCGAATGCCTAATGGAAGGCGGCGACATCGAGCGGGCCGCCGATGAGATCGAAGATGTGTTGGCCAACGTGCCGGACAACCCGGACATTCGCCTCGTGGCCGCGCGCATCCATGTCGCGGCGAACAGGCCGGATCGTGCCATCGCTCATTTAGAGGAAGCGCTTGCTCGCGATCCAGCGCACGGTCTGTGCCAGCATATGATGGTCAAAACGTTAGCCGAAAAAGGCGATATCGACGGGGCAATCGTCAACGCAAAGCGTGCATTCGATGACGGCGGCGCGAGCGGCTATGCGGCCATGATTGCCGGTGCAATGCAACCCGCCGTTCCTCGGTCACGCACGGCTATGGAGACCGCGCGCGCAGCCTACGATGCCGCGATCGATCGGCTCAGCTCCATCGACACGGTGATGTCACTCAAGGATATCGTGCGGGCTACCCCGAACTTTGGCGCCGCCTATCAAGGCGTCGATGACAGCCGGAATCAGAGAAAAATAGCGGCGTTCTATGCACGCGTCTGCCCGGAACTCGGTTTTTCGGCGCCACGGCCTGACTTTCGGGCCGGCGAACCTCTCCGGATCGGATTTGTTTCCACAAATCTCTACAATCACTCGGTTGGGAAGCTGTACCGCGGCATCATCACCAGACTGAACCGGAAAAAATTCGATGTCCACGTGTTTACGCCGCGTACACCGTTGGACGAGATCAGCCATGAAATTGCTACGCGGTGCGATCATTTTCACGTCATTCCCCCGGAAATCGGACGTGCGAGAGACATCATCGCGGCCGCGCAACCCCACATCTTATTTTATCCCGATATCGGGATGGATGCGTTCACCTATTTCCTCGCCTTTGCCCGTTTGGCACCCCTGCAATGCGTCGGCTGGGGCCATCCGGTAAGCACGGGCATTCCCACGATCGACTGTTTCATCTCGTCCGTCGATCTCGAGTCCGGTGACGACGCCAACGAAAGGTACACTGAGAAACTCATCCGTCTCGGTCTTCCTCCGACATTCCTGTACCGACCGGCTGAGCCACCTGTCGAGGAGATCTCCGCCCTCGAAAACACGGACGCGAAGAACCTTTACGTGTGCGGACAGACGCTGTTCAAAATCCATCCCGATTTCGATCCTCTCCTGGCGGAAATCCTGAACCGGGATACCGATGGTCTGGCGGTGTTCATTGAACAGGGACCCGGATGGACCGAAGCCCTTCTGGAACGTTGGGCGCCTCTTGTTCCCAACGTCGAGTCCCGTGTACGCTTTTTACCGCGCATGAGTCAGGGGGCCTTTTTCAATCTGCTAAAAAAAGCCGATGCCATCCTCGATACACCTCATTTTTCTGGCGGGGTCAGTAGCGCCGAGGCCTTCACCTTCGGTAAGGCCGTCGTAACCTGGCCGAGCGACACCTTAATGCCGGGACGCGTCACCTATGCTTATTACCGGCAGATGGGGATCGAGGCTTGTTGCGTCGCGTCAGCCGAAGAGTATGTCGAGACAGCGCTCCGCTTCGGCACCGACCCGGCCTTCCGGACGAAGATGGAATCCCGGATTGCCGACGCCGCGGCCAAGCTTTTTCAACGGAACGACGTGCTAAGAGAGTTGGAAGAACGTTTAACCGGCGAGTTCCTGGCGCGGGCGTGATAACTGGTCGGTCCGTGTTTTGACATTCACCAGCGACGGCACCATGCCACCCGCTTCCTGGATGGCCTTGAGATAAAGGTTTCCCACCGGCGCGGACAACCGCTCCGCCGCCATCGCCAAGATACGCACGCACAAGTCGCTGGGGGCGTAAACATCATTGAGGATCAAGGCCAGCTTCAGCAACTGCTCGTCGTTGAGCCTATCGTGGTGCCGGAAATCGCGCACGTACACTGCATCGGCCCAAAGTATCTGGCTCATCGGTTGTGACGTGTTCTCGCCCATGTGGAGCGGGCGAAACACACGCCCCGAAACATCCACCAACTTGTGAAGCAGGAAACCCTGCGCCCGCATGAAGATATCAATTTCAGCAAACAAAGGCTGATCGCGATAGATAGGGACGAACTCAACCTCCGTTTCGACAACGAGGACGTCTTTTAATGTCTCCATCGCTCCTTCCAGGGCCATCAATTCGGCGCCCTGGACATCGATCTTGAGAAAGTCGCACCCTTTGCAGGCGTTGATGCTATCGAGCCGCTCGGTCTCGATCGCCTGTTCATCGATCACATGGAAATTAGCGTTTTCCAGCGTACCGATCCCATAGAACTGATCGATGATTTCGGGGTCCGGCACAAACAACGATGAGCACCCCGGATAATGGCAAATATGCAGTGTATGAGGTTTCCCATCGGCAATAGCGTGCGGAAGGTAGGTGTTCTGCTCAAACGTTTCTTCAAGAATACGGCGGGCTTTCGGATTCGGTTCGAAGCCAATGACGTGAGCCGCGTTGCGCTCGACGAGCGCCGCATAGCGCGCCCGTTCCGTCATCGCCGCGCCGATATCGACGATACGGATTTCAGGAATCGGCGTCGGTAGTACATCGAGAAGTGAAAAGGACATCGCTTTTTGCAGTTAAGGATTCGCGGGCTGGGAAACAATAGTTCCGACTAATTCCTTTTCGATGTGCCGCCAATCAGGAGCCGCACCCTTCTTCACAATTATCTCCAAAAGACTGTCGCGGCGATAGGCAATAGGCATGGCAGTTACCTCGTTCCCCACCCGGTCGATCAACAGCCAGCCATCGTTCACCCGGAAAACACCTTTCAGACGCGCAAGGCTTCCGGCCGGCACGTGTGGCGGGCCCGGTGGGCCGAGGAGATCGAGAAGTGCGTCCCGATCAAACATGTCTTTCGCCGAGAAAATCCAACCACACCCGGCATAGCCGCCACCCTCGTTCTCCAAGCGGGTCGGTTGACCGGGTCGGGGAATGACATCTGACGGGCTCGGCTTCCCGCTGCCATGTTCATGATCGTGCGCATGCAGATCGGGAAACAGCGGTGCGCGCGCGGCACCCCCCAAATCGAGAAGCTGGGGATCGAGCGCCCCCTGAACGGCCGTGCCAACGTGCAGCTTGGCGGGAAACAGCTCCATCGCCCAATCATCGAATCTTGACAATTCGTCCGCCGAGGCGAGATCGGCCTTGTTGGCGATCAGCACGTCCGCCAAGTGAACCTGATCACGAAACAGCGCCACTTCCTGCAGGCGTGGATCGGTCGCATGGCGCGGATCGACGAGGCAAATGACCGCACGCAGATCGAGTATCCCTTTGAGAGCATCGCCACCCAGTTCGTCGATAATCCCCGCGGGGTGGCCGATGCCGGTCGGCTCGATGATCAACCGGTCGGGTCGTGCACGGTCAAGGATATCGGAAACCGCCGTGTTGAGCGGTACATTGGTCGAGCAGCACAAACAACCGCCGGGAATTTCCTGGATCACGACACCGTCGTCGCCGCCCACATCCAGGGCGGCGCCATCGACCGCCACCTCGCCGAATTCGTTGATCAGAACGGCCCACCGCTCGGCGGGACCCTTGCTGGCCAACAGGTTCCGGATCGCGGTGGTCTTGCCGGTGCCGAAAAATCCGGTGAATAAATTGACGGGAACGGGACGTGTAGTCATGGCACGGACTATGGGCCCTAGAGGCTT
This sequence comes from uncultured Rhodospirillales bacterium, assembly GCA_913055735.1. Lineage (GTDB taxonomy): Bacteria > Pseudomonadota > Alphaproteobacteria > Rhodospirillales > UBA2165 > CAJXKD01. The sequence continues at coordinate 1,638,062 of CAJXKD010000001.1, read as the reverse complement.
CATGGCCAACCCCCGGCTTGAACCGCGCCGCGGACAGATGAGGGACGAGGTGTTTGCAGAGAGGCGCTTAACTCCCCTAAATTGCTGGGCCCTTGATTTCTGGGAACGATACACGGGGAGACGAACGAACAATGGGCTACACACCCGCATCGGAAACACTGAGAGGACTGACCGTCCTCGAAATGACACTTGCGCGCGCCGGACCGTCGTGCGGACGCCAGATGGCCGACTGGGGCGCCAACGTCATCAAGATCGAACCCCCGGGACAGGACGGCAACCGCGATTTCAGTGCTCGCAACAGTCCGGATTTCCAGAATCTGCACCGCAACAAACGGTCGCTTACGCTCAATTTGAAGTCGGAAACCGGTGTCGAGATATTCAAATCGCTTGCCGCCGAAGCGGACGTGATTATCGAGAACTACCGGCCCGATGTGAAAAAGCGCTTAGGGATAGATTACGACACCATCCGTGCGATCAATCCGCGTATCGTCTATGCCAGCCTCTCGGCCTTTGGTCAGGATGGTCCCTACGCCACGCGGCCGGGGCTCGATCCTGTCGTCCAGGGCATGGGCGGACATATGATGGTAACCGGCCACCCGGGCGGCGGGCCGGTGCGTTCCGGGGCCGCCATTTCCGACATGATGGGAGGCGCGCTGCTCGCCAACGGCATTATGCTGGCCCTCTATGAGCGCGAAAAATCGGGTGAAGGCCAATGGGTGCAAACCACGCTGCTGGAAGCCCTGATCTACCTCTTGGATTTCCAGTCGGCACGTTATCTGTGTACCGGCGACGTGCCTGCCCAGGTGGGCAACGATCATCCGACCAGCGTGCCGACCAGCGCCTACAAGACCAAGGACGGCTATGTGCTGATGGCCCCCATGGCGCCCATGTGGGAGAAATTTTGCCGTGCCATCGGCGGTGAGGAGTTGATCGACGACCCGCGTTTCGCCACCGCCAAGGACCGCTATGACAACCGCGACGCGGTCAACGCCGCGATCGAGGAGAAATCCGTGGCCAAGACTACCGAAGAGTGGGTCAACCTGTTGAACGAGGCCGGCATTCCCTGCGGCCCCATCAACACCCTCGACAAAGTCTTCGCCGACCCCCAAGTCAAACATACGGGTATTGCTCAGGCCATCACCTCGGAGGCGTTAGGGGAATTGACCCTGGTGGGACAGCCCATCCACCTGAGCCGCACCAGCCAAGCGATGGTCCGCGCGGCACCGGCCTATGGTGAGCATACGGACGAAGTATTGCGTGAATTTGGCTATTCGGACGCCGAAATTGCTGGATTCCGGGGCGAAGGCGCCGTCTAGACAGGCTCTTTGGAGGGGCCTACGCACCGCCAGGAGTGTGCGAATCCGTTGGAAAGCGCCGTTTTTTCGCGGTACTCCTAGGATCTACAATCGAGAGCGGTACAATCCGCCCACCGACGGGAAGACCGAAAGGAGATTCCATGCCGAATATTTCCATGCTCGATATCGGCGAGCTCGAGAAAGGCAAGCTCGCGCCCTTCATCAAGAAGGCGCTGCGCAACCGGGCACCCGACCCGGCCTTTCACGCCATGATGGGTCACAACCCCGACCTGTCCAAATCCATGTACATCGCCTGGGGGACCTTGTTCTCCACCGGCGCCGTCGATCACAAATTGAAGGAGATTATCCGCGTCCAACTGTCGCGGATGGCCGACTGCAATTATTGAGGCAACGTCCGATCCGCTTCGGCGAAGGGGAATGGACTGACGGAAGAACTGCTCGACGAAGGCATCGAAAAATATGAAACCTCGGACAAGTTCACCGAGGCGGAAAAGGCCGCACTCAAGTTCTCGGAACTGATGGGCACCGACCCGGAAAAGGTCGATGAAGCGGTTTACGCCGAACTTGCCAAGCACTACACCACCGCCGAGATCGTCGAGTTGGGCGCCTATGTCGCCTTCAACATCGGTTATCACACCTTCTTCGGCTCGCTCGACTTCTACCCCATGTTCACACCCGACGGGCGGCTGGTGAGCCAGGAGGAATCGCGGGCTATTTATGGCGAGAAGGTGGATTCGCATCTGCGCGGTGCCATGGCCAGAGCAGAGAAGAGCGCCGAAGCGGCCTCGTCGGGTGAAGCGGCGGAATAAGGAAGAATGGATATGCCCGTTATAGAACCGGTTCCCGCAGACGAGATCACCGACAAGACGCTCAAGAAGTATCTCGAGCAGGCCGAGGATTTGCGCGTTCCCGACCCGTTGTTCGTGCAGATCATGGCCCATTCGCCGAGCCACGCGAACGCGGTGCTGGACGCCATGTTCGAATCCCTCGCGAAAGGCAATGTCGATCCTTGCCTCAAGGAGATCATCCGCATCCGTTTGGCGCGTCAGGCAAAGGACCCCTATTTTTCGGGCCTTCGGCTAAAGATTGCCGAGGACGCGGGCCTTACCGAAGAGCGGATCGATGCAGGTTGCGGCGATTTCGAAACAAGCGATGCCTTCACCGATGCCGAGAAGTGGGCGCTGCGGTACGCGCACCTCATGTTCACGGAACCCAAGAAGGTGAACCAAGCGTTCTACGACGAGGGTAAACAATATTGGTCCGAAGCCGAGATTATGGAGCTTGGTACCCTCATCGCCTACCACTACGGTTTCGATGTGTGGATGCGGACCCTGAAAGCCTTGCCGCTTACCGCCGCCTAAAGGCTAGTTTCCCAGAAACCCGATCACCGCGTCGGCCACTACGTCGGGCGCGTCGAATTCGACGGCGTGGCCCGCCCCGGCGATGGTCTTCACCGTCACCGGGCCGGAAATCGCGTCCGCGAACCGTTGAGCGTAGCTTGGCGGAATAATCTTGTCTTCTTCCCCCCAAATGATCAGCGTTGGTGCCGTAATTCGGGCGAGGCGTTTCACAAGCCGCGTATCGCCGAGCGGCCATAGGATGCGCGCCGCAGCCGCGTTGGCGCGGACACCGGTTACTTGCCATTCCAATTCGCTCTCGCCTTCGGGAAGTGCGCTGTACTCCTTGTAGGCGTCGGGACGCGTCGACAGAACTTCCGGCAGCGTTCCCGGTTTTTGCGCAAAAACATCCGCAACAGGATCGCGCTCGTCATAAAGACCGAACGGCGCGATGAGCACCAACCGTTTGACCAAATCGGGCCGCACGGCGGCAATGTCGGCTGCCAAAGCGCCACCCACAGACGCGCCGATGAGGTCCGCCCCCGCGAGCCCGGCGCCGTCGAGCGTGTCGCCCGTCGCCAGCAACCAATCGAGATGATCGTCCAAGAGATCGGGATCGGCACCGCCGGGAAAACCCGGCAAGGACGGCGCCACGACACGGCGCTGTTCGGCCAGCTTGTCGAGCACCGGCAGCCATTTCGGTAAACCGCCGAACCCGGCGAGAAAACCGAGGGGCTCACCCTCGCCCGCTTCCCATACCCGGGCCTGGCCCAGAGAAGTTATCGCCGTATGTTCCTGGAGCCCGCTCATTGTGCCGCCACCATCTGTGCCGTTGTCTTCGACCGGTCGACCCGCTGTGACTGTGGCATCGGCTGGGGCCACCACGGGTTTTCCCATTCGTCTTCGAATAGGTCGCGCACCTGCGGCATGACCTTTTCGGCGAACAGCTGCGTATTGTAGTTGGTCAGTTCGCGACTCATATTGCCGAAGTGGAGCAGCAACAAGACATTGCCCACGTTCAATTCAATTGCCACCTCACGCAACTTGTCCGCCACCTCGTCGGGACTGCCGATGATGACGTGCCCCTCGTCGAAGAACTTGGTGTTGGAGAAATCACGCGCCGGGCCGCTGATCCCCGATCCGGCGCCCTGGTTTGCCGCGGCCGTTACCTGCGAGCCGAGCTTGGCACGGAGGCTCGCCTCCGACGTATAGCCGGGCGGATTGGCATACATGGGACCGAGATGGAGGCATCGGTTATAGAAATAATCCGCCGGTCCGGCATAGAGCTTTTCCGCTTCCTTGCGGTTTTCGGCGACACCGACGAACTGCAGGAACCCTGCATTAAAGGGGTTGGGCTCCTTGCCCGCTTCCTTCATATGATTCCAAAAGCCTTTCATGACACCGGCGCTCGCCTGCCAGCCGAAATAGGAAAGATAGGCGTACAGGAAATTCCGCTCTGCGCACATTTGCCAGGTCTCGACGGAACCGGAGCCGGGCACCCATACCGGCGGGCGGGGCTTCTGCACGGGGCGCGGCCAGACGTTCACGTAGCGCTGCTGATTGAAACGGCCATTGAACGCGAACGGCTCCTCTTCCTCCCAGGCCCGGGTGACGAGATCGACCGCTTCCATGTAGCGCGCCCGCAACAGCGCCGGGTTCTGGCCATAGGCATAGCAAGTGTCCATGGGTGTGCCCAACGGGAAGCCGGCGATCATCCGCCCGCCCGAAATGCAATCGATCATCGCCATTTCCTCGGCGACGCGGGTCGGCGGATTGTAAAGAGCCAGCGAATTGCCCATCACGCACAACGCGGTGTCGGTCGTGTTGCGCGCCAGCGTCGAGGCGATCAAATTCGGTGACGGCATCAGGCCGTAGGCGTTGGAATGATGCTCGTTGACGCAAATCGCATCGAAGCCGGCGTTTGCCGCGAACTCGAGCTCATCCATATACTCGTGATAGACGGCATGCCCGCGCGCCGGATCAAATAAATGTGGATCGATGTCGACCCACACGGAGGGGTGCGTCTCCTTGAAATCATCCGGAAGGTCCGGATACGGCATGAGATGGAACCAAAGAAATTTCATCGCTGCATTCCCTGTCATCGGAACGGGTTGCTACCCGAATACGTGGCCGGATAGCGCCGTTTATCGGCATATTTGAGGAATAGCGTAAGCCGCCGAAGAAGAGAGCGCAAATGGTTCCATGACCCATGATCGACTTGCCATCGAGATGTCCGATTTCAGTGGGACGTTAGTGAATTTTCTCAAATTCCGGAGAGACGCCGCCGCAGGGATGACGGGAACGCCGTCCCACGCCGACCTCATCCTGTTCATGTAAAAGCGCCAAATCATCGGAACGAGCCGATGGTTCCCACAAACGCCTGTCCCACTTGTAGACCCGCTCGAATATTGCGCCACAACCCGAAGTTAGTATTGTTATTTGAGACATCTGCATAACGATCGCACAGGAAAATGTTGCGACTTAATGCGCTATCGGTCTCGCTTCATTCCAACGCGAGTGCCGACGAACATTAAACAAATGGACTAGGGAGATTATTGATGAAACCGATAAAAGCTGCCTGCGTACAAGCCGCCCCTGTCTTCCTCAACCTCGACGCCTCGATCGACAAGGCTGAAACGCTCGTAGAGGAGGCTGCCAAGAACGGGGCGAACCTCGTCGCATTCTCCGAAACGTGGTTGCCCGGATATCCCTGGTGGATTTGGACCGGCGCGCCAGCCGAAGGCATGCCTTTTCTGCCCCAGTATCACGCCAACAGCATGGAGGTCGATTCCGACCAAATGCGGCGGCTGCAACGGATCGCCCGGAACAGCGGGGTTACGCTTGTTATGGGCTATTCCGAACGCGACGGTGGCAGCCTGTATATGAGCCAGGTCATCATCGACGAAGACGGCACAATATTGCTCAACCGCCGTAAGCTAAAACCGACTCATGCGGAGCGTACGATTTTCGGTGAAGGCGATGGCTCTGATCTAGTTGTCGTCGATGCGTCATTTGGACGGCTAGGCGCCTTGAATTGCTGGGAACATCTGCAGCCGCTCGCAAAAATGGCGATGTACGCTCAGCACGAGGAAGTGCATGTCGCCGGCTGGCCCAGTTTCTGTCTTTACCGCGACATGGCCTACGCATTGGGGCCGGAAGTCAACAACGCGGCATCGCAGATCTACGCGGTCGAGGGATCCTCTTATGTGCTGGCCCCGTGCGCGATCATCAGCCAAGAGATGTTCGATATGGTCGCCGGCGACGACGCGCAAAAGGCGTATTTTCTGAACCCACGAACTTCCAAACCCGGTGGTGGATTCGCCATGATCTATGGACCTGACGGGCGCGAACTCAGTGACCGCCTCGCCGAAGACGAGGAAGGCATCCTCTATGCCGACCTCGACCCCGCCATGCTGGCGATTGCAAAGGGCGCGGCGGATCCGGCCGGTCATTATTCGCGCGCCGATGCTGTCCGGCTCGTGGTGAACCGGGAAAAGCGCCGCGTGATGCAAGAAACAAACGTCACGACGGCATTCACGCCGATCCCGCTTGAGGAGGAGACAGAGGCCGCGGTGGCCTAGGCGCCAACTATGAAGTGCGGCGCGGATGCGCGTTCACCGGACGCGCGTCGGCGCCGTGCTATTTCAGGCTAAGTAAAGGGAGAATGGTGCCGCCTGGGTGACTTGAACACCCGACCCTCGCATTACGAATGCGATGCTCTACCAACTGAGCTAAGGCGGCCCATGTGCGAACGGACCCGTTCATACGCCAGCGCGCGGAATTTTTCTAGACCTTTATCTTGAGGTCTATCTTGATCTAATTCCCCGCAAATTCGGTTAACGCCCCCCTTTCCAACGCGCGGCGCATCTCTTCGGCAACGTCTGTCCAGTCGCCGGCGATACGCTGACGGAACAAGCGCGCCGTCGGATACCAAGGGCTCGTCACCCCCGACATGCCCCAGCGCCAATCAGGCGCGTGGTGCAGGGCGAGCCACACCGGCTTGCCCAAGGCGCCCGCCATATGCGCCACCACCGTATCCGACGTGATCACCAGATCGAGGCAATCGATCAGCGCCGCCGTTTCCGCGATAGGCTCGGGCCCCGTATCGATCAACTTGAAAACGCCGGGTGCGGGCGGGGCTTCTACCGCATCCGGGCCTTTTTGCAGGCTGACCCAATGAATGCCGGGCATCGCCGCCAGCGCCGTGAAATGATCGAGCGGCAGGCGCCGGAATTTTTCCAGCGGCGAGTCGCTGTTGCCCACCCAGTTGAGACCGACCCGCCAACCGCCGTACCGGGTGAGCTGCCTTTCCTGCGCGGCACGTAAATCCGCATCGACGCGAAGGTAAGGCACAATTGCCGGGACCGTCTCGAGTGTTGTTTCGAAGATCACGGGCAGATCGAACAACGGTACGTGGAAATCGATTTGGGGCAAAGGCATGCCCGCTGCAATGATCGTCTCCGCGATCCCGGAGGTTTCGAACCAGGGCACCAGCGGTGCCGGGCATTCGACGATCACGCGCGCGCCCTTCGCCGCAACCAACCGCGCATAGCGAACCAGCTGAATGGCGTCCCCCAGCCCCTGTTCCGTATGGATGAGCACGGTTTTGCCGTCGACGGACGCCCCATCCCATTGCGGCACACCGAAATCACGCCGGGGCGAGGCATAGCCGCTCCACCGCCAGCGCCAGCCGAGCTCGGCAAACCCCTCCGGGTAATTTCCGGCGAGCAACAATGCGAGCGCCAGGTTCCAATGCGCCAGCGCATAGTCGGGTTTGCGTTCGATGGCGGCGCGGTAGGCGGCGATGGCCTCGTTCACCAAACCCGCATCGCGGAAGATATTGCCTTGATTGACCCGCGCCTCGGCCACGCCAGGCGCCATGGCAACGGCCCGCGACGCATGAGATGCCGCCGATTCCAGATCGCCCCGCCGCCGGTCGAGCGCGGCGAGATTGCTCAAGGCCTTGGTATGATCGGGATCGAGGTCGAGCGCGCGCCGGAGCGATGCTTCCGCTTGGATGTCGTCGCCCAACGCCTGATGGACCTGCCCCAAATTGCTGTGAAAATCGGCGACATCGGGCCGGATCGAGATGGCCGTCTCGATCAACTCCGCGGCGAGTTCGTTCTTGCCCTGCTGATGCGCGGCGACACCCATAAGATGCCAAGCATCGGCATCGCCGGGATCGGCGTCGATCAGTTGCTGGTAGAGAGAGATGGCGCCGTCGAGATCGCCCTCACGGTGGCGGCGGATCGCATCGTCGAGAAGCGCCGCCATGCGCCTTAAGTCGGCCGCGCCTCGGGCGAGGCGCTGTCTTCCCCGGCGGCTTCGGCATTGCCTTCCGGAGGCGTTTCGGCATCCGCATCGGCGGCAGGTTCGATGATGGTCTCGCCATGATGGAACTCGTCGCCGTCGTAGGTGGTGACGCGTGGCGGCGACGTCCATTCGAAGCTGTCGAAATGACCACACCTGCCGCACACCGGCGTCCAACTGGCCGTCACATTGCCGCAATTGTCGCAAACCCAGGCCGAATCCGGTTCGGCCACGGCAGCACGGCGCAACCAATTGCGCGCCGCATCGCCGTCGTTGTTCTCGGCTTCCTCAAGCTCGGCCAAATAGCGGCACACGCGCGCCGTGGGTTGATCGGCCGCCACAGCCTCCAGATGCTCGCGTGCCACCTGCCATTGGCCGGCTTCGAGCGCCACCTTGGCGACCGCCAAATGGCTTTCCGCGTGGTCTTTGTTGTAGTTGGCGAGGCGTTCGACAACCCGCAGCTTTTCCTGCGCGCCGCCGCCCGGATTCAATTCTTCCATGGCCTGGGCCAATTGCGGATGCGGGTTGGCCACCCAGCTTTCCTCTATGATCGACGCGGCCTTGCGCCGTTTGCCGGCGCCATTCAACAGGCGTGCCGTCCGCACCGCCGCCGGGACAAAGCGGGGCGCGAGATTGTTCGCCTTGCGCGCCAGTTGCAACGCGTCGTCCAGCTTGCCCTCGGCCTCCGCGTCGATGCTTTGTTCATACATAAGGACCGCGCGGCGGCGGCGGCCGACGTCGCCGTCGATGGTTTTGTTCTTCACCGACTTGCGGACCGTTTCCTCGGCGTCGCTCCAGTGGCGTTTCTTGACTTGGAGGTCGAACAACGTCTCGGCAACTGTATCGCGTTTGGGTTCGAGATCGGCAACCTGCTCGGCCAATTCCAAGGCGCCTTCCTCGTCACCGTCCTGCATGGCCTGATTGAGCTGACCGCGCAGACCCAGATAGCGGGTTTCTTTCTGCTCGGACATCGCCTCGAAGAACTCACCGGCGGCCTCGTCATCGCCTGAAAGCTGCGCCGCCTGTGCCGACAGCAACATGGTCAGCGGCGGCTCGGCGAGCAGTTTTTCCGCCTTGCGGGCCTGACGGCGCGCCTCGACCGCGTCACCGGCGGCTACCGCCACCATGCCTTGGGTCAATGCCTTGTAGCCGCGGCGGCGGCGGCCGTCTTGACGCCAGCGGCGAAAGCGGCGCGGCGCCGTCCGGAACCAGGTCCAAACACGATAGAGAATGGTAAGTACGGCGGCGGCCACCAGGGTGAGGGCAACCAGAACGCCGATAGAGGTGTCGACGCGATAGCCGAGCCATTCGAGGGTCACACTGCTTTCGGTGCCGGCGATGACCGCCGCGCCCCAGGCGAACACGCCCAACAGAATGAGGAACCAGATTGCCTTGACCATGTCCGTATCGGGTCCCTTCCTTACTCCGCCGCGCCGCTCAAGCGCGACACGGCAAAGGTCTGAAGTTCCGCCACCGCACGCTCGGCAACGACTCGGATCCGAGCATCCCCAATCCAGGGCGCGGCAACTTCCGCCGGCGCCCCTTCGAGCGCCCGCAGCTCATCAATTGCCCCCGCGACATCACCCGCGTCGAGGCGCACTTCGGCACGCGCAACGATGGCCTCAGGCGTCATCCCCACCAGATTGTCGGTCCGCCGCCAGCGGATCGGCGAAATCAGCCGGTCGATAGTGCGATCAAGCCAGCTGCCTTCCTTACCCACCAAGTTGGCGTGAACAATCTGTCCGGCCAATTCGTCAAACTCGGCGCGCAATTTCGCCAAGGTCGGCACGCCTTCGCTGGCCAACGGTTCAAGGGCGGCAATATTCGGTTTCAACGCCGCTTCGTCCCCAACCATGATCTTGAGCGCCACGAGATCGTCGGTGAACGGCCGACCGTCCGACAACGCGCCCCGCAATTGACTAATGGCGAGAATGGCGGCGCGCGCCCGGCGATCCTCGGCCGGTGAGATCGGAACCTTCTTTTCCAGCTCCGCGATCTGAGTGGTCAGGCGCGACAATTTTTCGCCGGTCCGTTCCACCTCGCCGGTCGCGGTGTCTTCCAACTGTTTCAAACGCGTCGATAGCTCCTGTAGACGGCCGTCGTCGCCGTTGCCCGTGCCAAGCTCGGTATTCAGATTTCCGACCATATCGCGAACAGACCCCACCGCCGCTTCGACCTCGCCCAACCGCTTGAGCGTGCTTTCCAATTCGGCCTGTAGTTTCGCCCGTTCCTCTTCGAGCTTCTGCATCTCGGGCGTATCCGAACGCGCGGCCTCAGCTTCCAGCTGTGCGACCCGGGCCGCAAGCGTGTGAAGCTGATCCTCCGTTTCGTCACCGACCAGCAACCAGGGCACGACCTTGCGCGCGTCATCGATCCACAGAGGCGAGGTCGCCCCGACCGCGGCAAGGATGACGATCACCGACGCCACGTAAATCACCGTACGTGCAAACAAACCCATCCTCCTGCGTGGTGACGGCGGGGGCGGCGGTACGGGTGCCCCGGCGTCCGTTTGTGGCGGCGGATTGTCCGCCTGTTGTTGCAGTTGCGCCGCGCCGGCCTCGAGCGCGACGTGATCACGCACCAGGTCGAGCAGCGCACTTTGCGTCGGGTGCGCGGCAACCCGCAGATCCTTCCAGGCAATATCGCTCGCCTTCTCGGCAACCGCTGGACTGAGGCAAAATGCCGTGAGGCCCCGGCAGGCCCTGACGAGCCGAGCCTTTCGGATAAGATCGGCAAACACCTGCGCCGTACGCGGCGAATATAAAACCACGGCGGCGATGCTGCCGTCCTTGATGGCGGCAACCGTCCCGGGGCTCAGCCCGCGCACGGGCTCCGCCGTATAAAGCACTGCCCGGCGATAGGTAAATCCCGCTTGTTCAAGCTCACCGCCAAGATCACCCGCGACGTCCGTTCCCGCCACATGCAGGATTGCCCCGTCTTCGGATTTCAATTTGCCGCGGATCAGCCCCGCCAGATCTTCGACGTCGCCACCGGCACTGTGAACGTCCTCGAAACCGGCCGATAACGCCGCCGACCCGGTCGCGTCGCCAACCGCGAACACGGACAGTGTTTTGGGCGGATCGCGCCGCGCAAGCGCCCGCGCGCCGTTGGCACTGGTGAGAACAATTGCCTGCGCCCCCTTGAGGTCCAGCTCCGCGGTATCGTCGAACCGGATACTGAGCATGGGCTCGGACACTGGATCGCAGCCGATCGCAGATAGCTGCTGCGCCAAGGTCGCGCCGTCTTCACCGGGACGGGTAACGAGGACCCGCATCACTTACCGCTCCTGTTCCGTTTCGCCAGAGTCGGTCTCGCTGGGCGCTTTGATAATCATCGGCATATCTTCTCTGATCGCGTTCAATAGATCGGCACTGGCCTTCGACAGAAGTTCCTGCGCCAATCCGCCCCCGATCGCCTCGGCATCCGCGGCAAGGCCCGACGCGGACGCCTCCACATATTCCGTTCCCGCCGGATGTGCAACAGCGCCCAGCAAGGTCAGGCTGCCCGAACCATCCATCCGCGCATATCCGGCAATGGGCGTGCGGCAGGAGCCATCGAGGATCGCCAGCATAGCACGTTCGGCCATGGCGCACGCGCTTGTTGCGGGATCAATCAGTTGCGCCAACAGCGCATTGGCCTTGGCGTCGTCGGCGCGGCACGTCGCGCACAATATGCCCTGCCCCACCGCCGGCAACATCTCGTCGAGCGGCACCAGACTGGTGATAACCGCGCTTTTGCCGAGGCGATTCAGCCCCGCCGCCGCCAGAAATGTCGCGTCCGCCTGCCCTTCCTCGAGCTTACGCAGCCGCGTATCGACGTTGCCGCGAAATCCCACCACCTGCAAATCCGGCCGTCGATGGAGCACTTGAGCGGCGCGGCGCAGCGAGGCCGTGCCTACGCGGCTTCCCTTGGGCAATTGCGCCAAGGTCTTCGCTTTGGGTGAAATAAACGCGTCACGCGGGTCCTCGCGCACGCAAATGGCCATCGCCGCCAACCCATCCGGAATGACGGTCGGCATGTCTTTCATGGAATGGATGGCAATGTCGATCCGGCCCTCCAGCATGGCCTCGTCGAGTTCCTTGGTGAAAAGTCCCTTGCCCCCGAAAGCCGACAGCAATTCGTGCTGGACCCGGTCGCCCATTGTCTTGATAACAACGGTCTCTACCGCGCCGGGCGCGGCGAGATACGGGTTTGCCTCCCGCAGCCGCTCGACGACCATATTGGTTTGCGTCAAAGCGAGGGGGCTCCCTCGGGTGCCGATGCGGAGTGCTGCCTGTTCTGACATTTTCCTTGGTTTTACTGGATTGTGGTTGCAGAAGGCCATAAAGGTTAGAGTCCGTCAAGAAACGCGTGAATCTGGTATTTTGAAGACTTCCCCGATGACCATCTGAGACCATGATCTTCCTCGGTATTGAAACAAGTTGCGATGAGACTGCCGCCGCGGTGGTGAACGACGGCAATGACCAAACCGCCCGAATCATGGGGCAAGCCATCGCGTCGCAAGTCGACGAGCACCGGCCGTTTGGCGGCATCGTTCCGGAAGTGGCGGCGCGGTCTCATTTGCAACATCTCGATGGCCTGATTACCCAGGCGATGAACGAAGCGGAGATCGGCTGGGCCGATCTCGACGGCGTTGCCGTCACCGGCGGACCCGGGCTGATAGGCGGCGTTATCGTTGGCGTGATGGCCGCCAAATCCATCGCCCTGGTGCATGACCTGCCCTTTGTCGCGGTCAATCACCTCGAGGGACATGCTCTGACCGTCCGTCTCACCGACGATTTGCCCTTTCCCTACCTGCTGTTGTTGGTCTCCGGCGGGCATTGCCAGTTGCTGATTGTCGAGGATGTTGACCGTTATGTTCGCCTCGGCACCACCATCGACGACGCGCTCGGAGAAGCTTTTGACAAAGTGGCCAAGATGCTCAAGCTCGGCTATCCCGGCGGGCCGCCGGTGGAGCGCGCCGCGCGCGCCGGCGACGCGGCGCGCTTCGATCTGCCCCGGCCCATGAAGGGCCGCGAGGGCTGCCACTTCTCCTTTTCCGGTCTCAAGACGGCGGTGAAACATAAAGTGGATGCATTGGGTGGCGCACCACTCTCCGAGCAGGACACGGCCGATCTGTGCGCCGCCTTCCAAGCCGCCGCCGGTGATGCACTCGCCGATCGCTGCGCTAATGCCATTACCGAGTTCCGGACCCGCCATCCGCAGGGCCGCGACCTGGTCGTTTCAGGAGGTGTCGCCGCCAACCAAGCCATCCGCGGCCGCCTGCAGGAAATGTGTGCAACACTCGACATGGCCTTTACGGCACCACCCGTCGCGCTGTGTACCGATAATGCGGCGATGATCGCTTGGGCCGGATTGGAACGGTATCGGCACGGATTGGTCGACGGTTTCGACTTCGCGCCGCGGCCGCGCTGGCCCTTGGACCCGGACGCGGCGCCCGCCGCCTTCGCCGGCGTGAAAGCCTGAAACTAGTAGGAGAAGATACACACATGTCGCGGATTGGCATTCTCGGCGCGGGCGCCTGGGGGACGGCATTGGCCACGGCAGCGGCGCGCGCCGGCAGTGAAGTTGTCCTCCAAGCCCATGAGCCCGAGGTGGCGGACGCCATCAACAACGATCACATCAACACGACCTACTTGCCGGATGTCGACCTCGATCCCGCCATTCGCGCCACGGCGTTAGCCGAAGATACGCTCGACAGCGATGCCGTGCTGGTCGTCGCCCCCGCCCAGCATGTGCGCACTGTCCTCGCCGGCATCGCAGACAAATGGCCCGAAGGCTTACCGGCCATTATCTGCGCCAAAGGTATCGAGCAGGAAAGCTGCGCGTTGATGAGCGAGGTGGTCGCCGACGTACTGCCCCAAGCCCCCATCTCCGTGTTGTCCGGGCCAACCTTTGCGATCGAGGTCGCACGCGATCTGCCGACAGCGGTGACCTTCGCCGCCGACAAAGCCGTTGCCGATCTCGCCATCCCGGCGCTCAACAGTCACCGCTTCCGCATTTATCATTCGAGCGATGTCATTGGCGCACAAATGGGCGGCGCCGTGAAGAACGTGCTCGCCATCGCCTGCGGCATCGTCGAAGGTCGCAAGCTCGGCGACAATGCCCGCGCCGCGCTCATCACGCGGGGCCTTGCGGAAATCATCCGTATCGGCGTTGCCAAAGGCGCGAAATTCGAAACATTGGCCGGGCTTTCCGGCCTCGGTGATTTGACCCTTACCTGCAATGCCATGCAGTCGCGGAATTTCTCCCTCGGCGTGGCGCTCGGCGAGGGGCGCAGCCTCGAAGACATCTTGGGTGGGCGAAAATCCGTGGCCGAAGGTGTGTTCACCGCCTCGTCCGTGACCGATCTTGCGCGGCGCCTGAAGGTGGAAATGCCCATCTGCACCGCAGTGGACGGCGTGATCAATCATTTCGCCGGCATCGATGCCACCATCGAAGGCCTGCTGTCCCGGCCCCTCAAGGACGAAACCGCATAAATCGAAACGCAACAGGGAAAAATTCGAAATGTATTTTCACATTCAATGTGTCGACAAACCGAATTCCATGGATCTGCGAGCCGCCACCCGCGACGAGCATGTCGGTTACCTTAAAGGTTCGGGCACGAAGATCGTATTTGCGGGACCAACGACCGACGAAGCGGATGAAAAGGTCACCGGCAGCGTGCTTGTCATCGAAGCCGCCGACCGCGCTGCGGCGGAGGCGTGGGCCGCAGGCGACCCCTACGCCAAAGCGGGACTGTTCCAAGCGGTCACCATCACCCCGATCCGCAACACCATTCCCGGAAATTGATGTAAAATGCTGTTCTTCATTTATCGCGTCGACAAACCAGGGTCTGCCGCCCTGCGCGAGGCCACCCGTCCCGCCCATCTCGACTGGGCAAAGACCCTCGGCGACCGGCTGATATTCGCTGGACCAACCCTGGACGAAGACGCAGTCGCCATGAACGGCAGCCTGTGGGTGATCGAAGCCGCCGACCGCGCCGAGGCCGAAGCCGTCACCGCCGAGGACCCGTACGAGAAAGTAAATCTATTCGAAAGTAAAGTTGTCCGGCCGTTTATGAAAGTCGTGCCCTGGGACGAAGCGGATTAAGAATTCTTTGTCTTCCTGCAATTTCACGACCGGCGAAGATCGAAAGTAAGGCCGATCTAATATTACAGGTATATTAAAAAATTAACCTTTAATACTTCCGTTCCTTGACATATTAATCCAAAAAACCTATGTATTTCCAACGTTCTACAGAGCTAGAAACGGTTTCGGGAACGTTGATGACGTTAACGGCTGCGCCAACGGCGACGCGGCTTTAATCACTGCCATAACAAGAGAGAAAGCGGCCGTCGGCTAATGAACCGGCGGGCGTATCGATTTATTACATGTGTGGGATTGCTGGGGATATCAGATTTGACGGCAAGACGGCGTCTGTCGAGACAGTCGCCAAGATGGCGGCCCGCATGGCGCCGCGGGGGCCGGACGGTGTCGGTGTCTGGGCACAGAACAACATCGCCCTCGGTCACCGCCGCCTCAAGATCATCGATTTGAGCGAACGGGCACAACAGCCCATGGTCGACAGCGAACTCGGCCTCGCCATCGTTTACAACGGCGCCATCTACAATTACCCCGAACTCCGCGCCGAATTGAAAGAGAAGGGCTACAACTTCTTCTCGACCGGCGACACGGAAGTTTTGCTCAAGGCCTATCACGCCTGGGGTGACGATTTCGTCTCCAAATTGTCGGGCATGTTCGCCTTCGCCATCGTCGAACGCGACACGGGCCGCGTACTATTAGGCCGCGACCGGCTCGGCATCAAACCCCTATACTATTCCTCGGACGCCAAACGCTTTCGCTTTGCGTCTTCGCTGCCGGCGCTCATGGCGGGTGGCGGCATCGACACCGCCGTCGATCCGATGGCGCTGCATCATTACATGACATTCCACGCGGTCGTGCCGGCGCCATTGACCATCTTCCAGGATGTGCGCAAATTGGCCCCGGCCACGGTCATGGCCATCGAGCCGGACGGTACGCGCACAGAAACCAAATATTGGGAGCTGACGTTCGGTCCCCACGACGGCGATCCGTCAGTGGCAGATGAGATCGAATGGCGCGACCTGTTGCTTGTCTCGTTGCGCGAGGCGGTGCGCCGCCGGTTGGTTGCCGACGTGCCCGTCGGCGTCCTGCTGTCGGGCGGTCTCGATTCGAGCCTCATCACCGCCTTGATTGCCGAACACGGCAATCAGGATTTGCAAACCTTCTCCATCGGGTTCGAGTCCGTCGACGAAGAAGCGGGCGACGAATTTCAGTACTCGGACATCATCGCCGAAACCTTCAATACCGATCATCACAAAATTCCCATCGGCGCGGACCGCACCCTGGGATCGCTCGAAGCCTGCGTCCGCGCCATGTCCGAACCCATGGTGAGCCACGACGCCATCGGCTTTTACCTCCTATCCGAGGAAGTCTCGAAATCGGTATCGGTCGTCCAAAGTGGGCAGGGCGCGGACGAAGTGTTCGCCGGTTACCATTGGTATCCGCCCATGATGGAAACCAACGATGCCGTCGGCGCCTATGCCAAGGTCTTCTTCGACCGCGACCAGGCGGAATTCGTCCAAGCCGTCAATCCGGAATTGGTCGGCGACGATCATAGCCGCGCCTTCATCGAAAAGGCTTTCGCGGCCCCCGGCGCCGAACGGCCCATCGACAAGGCACTGCGCAACGACACCACCGTCATGCTGGTCGACGACCCGGTCAAACGTGTCGACAACATGACCATGGCCTGGGGGCTGGAAGCACGGGTGCCGTTCCTCGATCACGACCTGGTCGAGCTGGCCGCCCGTATCCCGCCGGAGCTGAAGGTGAAGGGCGACGGCAAATATCTCCTCAAGGAAGCGGGACGGACGGTGCTGCCCGCGGCGGTGATCGACCGGCCGAAAGGCTATTTCCCGGTGCCGGCATTGAAATATCTGCGCGGCCGCTATCTCGATTTCGTGCGCGACGTGCTCGAACAGCCCGCCGCCAAAACGCGCGGCATTTTTCAGAAGCCCTATCTCGACAAACTGTTTCAGGCGCCCGAGGACCACATCACGCCGCTTCGCGGCTCCAAGCTGTGGCAGATCGCGCTCCTGGAATATTGGATGCAGGTCCAAGAACAGGACGTTGGCCGGTGACCAAGCCAAACGCGCAAAGCGGACGCTCCGCCTCATCGTCGTCCTCCGACCGGACGCCGCTGACCCTGCGCAACTGGCGGCCGGTGGGCGATGCGCCGCCCGATAAGCGTCCCGACCGCAACGCCATCGTCAATTGCGGCTGGGGCCGTCTGATCTTCGGCCACACATTTGAAGCGGCCGAGGAATTGGCGGGAGAATTGATCAAGGAGGACGCGGGGCACCGCGACATCGCCTTCTACATCCGCGATCCGCATGTGGTGATCGCCCAAGCGCCGCAGGATATCTTCCTCGATCCGTCGCATACCTTCCGCCTTTGGCTCGATCAATATCGCGCGCGGGCGGGACGCAAGCCCACCGGCTTTGTCGTCCGCAAGGCACGGCCCCGGCGCGATGCCGAGGCCATCGCCAATATCTACAAGATGCGCGGCATGGTGCCGGTATCCCGGGAATTCCTGGTCGAAAACCGGGCGTCGCGGGTGATCACCTGCTTTGTCGCCGAGGATACGCGCACCGAACAGGTCATCGGTGTCGCCTTCGGCGTCGATCACGCCGAAGCGTTCCACGATCCCGAACAAGGCTCGAGCCTGTGGGCGCTCGCGGTCCACGCCAATACGCCGCTCGGCGGTATCGGCGAGGCCCTGAGCCGCCACCTCGCGGAACATTTCAAGGCACGCGGCCGGGCGTTCATGGACCTTTCCGTGATGCACGACAATCAATTCGCCATCGCGCTCTACGAGAAACTTGGTTTTCAGCGGGTTCCGGTTTTCACCATCAAGACCAAGAACTCCATCAACCAACCGCTGTTCGTCGGTCCCTCGCCCGAAGAAAAGCTTAACCCCTACGCCGAGATCATTCTCGACGAAGCCCGGCGCCGCGGCATCTCCGTCAAAATCCTCGATGCCGAGAATGCCATTTTCCAGCTTACCTTCGGCGGCAGAAACGTCACTTGCCGGGAATCCCTTTCCGAACTGACATCGGCCGTCGCCATGACCCGCTGCGACGACAAGGCGATGACCCGGTCCGTATTGGAAAAAGCGGATCTGTGCGTGCCGGCGCAGATCAATGCCGATGACCTCAGCGCGGTGAAAGCCTTCCTCGGAAAGCACCGCCGCGTGGTCGTCAAACCCGCCCGCGGCGAACAGGGCAACGCCGTGTTCGTCAACCTGTCGACCATGGATGCCGTGAGCAACGCCATCGAACAAGCCAAACTCGTGTGCGACAAGGTTGTCGTCGAACAGTTCGTGCCCGGTGAGGACTTGCGCATTGTTGTGATCGATGGCGAGGTCGTTGCCGCCGCCGTCCGCCGTCCACCCGAAATTGTCGGCAACGGCAAGGACAATGTCCGCACCCTGATCGAGAAATTGAGCCGCAAGCGCGCCGCCGCCACCGGCGGCGAAAGCCGCATCCCCCTCGACCGGGAAACCGGACGCTGCATCGGCGCGGCAGGGTTCACCTTCAACGATGTGCCCGGCACCGATGTGCGGCTGCAAGTGCGCAATACGGCCAACCTGCATACCGGCGGAACCATCCATGACGTCACCGACGAAATCAGCGAAACCCTGAAGAAAGCCGCCGTTGCCGCCGCCGATGCCCTTGCCATCCCTGTGGTCGGGCTCGATTTCATGGTTCCGGATCTCGCCGGCGATACCTATGTTATCATTGAGGCAAATGAGCGGCCGGGGCTCGCCAACCATGAACCGCGCCCAACGGCCCAGAAATTCATCGATTTCCTGTTTCCTCTGACCGCCAAGAAGCCGGGGGACACAGCACCGGAGGATGAGCCGGAAAGCACCAACCAGGAACCGTCCGCCGCTTAACCAGGGACACGATTAGAGAAACAATATGGACACCGCCCCGACCCAAACCCAGCAGCCCGAAGTCGATCTCGACTATCTGAAGGATATCCTCAAGAAGTTGTTGGAGATCCCGAGCCCGACCGGCTACACCGACAACATCGTTCACTTTGTCAGCCGGGAACTCGACAATCTGGGCATCGCTTTCGAACTGACCCGCCGCGGCGCCATCCGCGCCAATCTGCACGGCACCGAGCAATCGCCGGACCGCGCCATCGTCGGCCACATCGACACGCTTGGTGCCATGGTCAAGCTACTCAAGACCAACGGGCGGCTTGGCGTCTCGCCCATCGGCACCTGGTCGGCGCGCTTCGCAGAAGGCACCCGCGTCTCCATCTTCACGGAGGAGGGGCATCGGCGCGGCACCATCCTGCCCCTCAAGGCGTCGGGTCATACCTATGGCGACGAGATCGACGAGCAACCCATTGCCTGGGAGAACCTGGAAATCCGTGTCGACGAACGCTCGACCAGCCTCAACGATCTCATCACCCTCGGCTTCAACGTCGGCGATTTCGTCACCATCGACCCGGGCCTCGAATTCGGTCCCAACGGTTTCATCAATTCGCGCCATCTGGACGACAAAGCGGGTGTCGCCGCCATGCTGGCCGCCGCCAAGGCAATCCTCGACTGCGGCGCCCTGCTACCCGTGGAATGCCATCTGATCTTCACCATCGCCGAGGAGGTGGGCGCCGGCGCGAGCGGGGCGCTGCACGGTGACATCGCCGAAATGGTGAGCATCGACAACGGCACCCTGGCGCCCGGCCAGAACACCAGCGAATTCGGCGTCACCCTCGCCATCATGGATTCCTCGGGACCGCTGGATTACCACTTGGTGCGCCAGTTGATCGGCATCTGCCAGGAAAACCGCATTCCCTATTCCCGCGACGTGTTCAACTATTACCGGTCCGACGCGGCAAGTGCGGTCGAAGCCGGCAACGATGTGCGCACGGCCCTTGTTTGCTTCGGGCTCGACGCCTCGCACGGGTATGAGCGCGTGCACGAGGATTCGCTTCTTGCGCTTGGCCGCTTACTAGCCAACTACATGCTGGCCGAGCGAACGGTGCGCCGCGACAAGGTCAATATCGGCCCGCTCGCCGGTTTCCCCCACCAGCCGGAATAGACCGCCCGCATCCTTGCCTCTTGGCGAATGTCTACCCATAATCCGCGCGCAAAAGCTAACGAGCGGGGAGACATCATGGCCTATTGGCTGTTCAAATCGGAACCGGGCGCCTGGTCCTGGGACGATCAGGTAAAAAAGGGCGTCGAGCACTGGGACGGCGTGCGCAACTACCAAGCCAACAACAATATGAAGGCCATGAAGAAGGGCGACAAAGGCTTCTTCTATCACTCCGTCAACGAGAAACAGATCGTCGGCGTCGTCGAGGTGGTGAAGGAGCACTACCCCGATCACACCGACAAATCGGGCCGTTTCGGCATGGTCGACGTCAAGGCGGTGAAGCCGGTAAAAACCCCGGTGACCTTGGAGCAGATCAAGGCCGACGAACGGCTCGCGGATCTCGCCCTCGTCCGCCAATCGCGCCTGTCGGTGGTCCCCGTTTCCGACAAACACTGGAAAATTCTCTGCCAGATGGCCGGGATAAACCCCTAAGCATCGACCCCTAACCCTGCGAGACGATTATGTTTGGCCGCCTCATCAAGGCTTACCGGGAGTCCATCGACAACAAGGCGCGCGCCGCCAACCTCAAGGAGGTGCGCCTCTTTATCGATAGTCTGCGCGATCTCAGCGACGAGGACATGGCGGTGGTTATCGCCGTCACCACGGTCATCCGCATCAACCTCGAAGAACACGGTTACCTGCCGCGGAACCTGTTTTTCGACACCCACCTGCCGGCACCCAACGACCTCGCCCGCTATCAGATGGAACTCAACAAGCTGACCCGCGATTTCAAGCGCATGAAACAGCCAACCGACGCGGTCGCCGCCGCCGTCCTGTCCATCAGCCTGCGCTGCCTCAACGTGCCCTACTTGCGCGACATGGGCCGCGAGATGTGGGAAGTGCTGTCGCGCGGCTTCCGCTACGGCGAGGAAACCATCAAAAAGGGCGAAGAGGAAAAGGGCGAAGCGCTGGACCCCCGCGTCTGGGCCGAATGGAACAAAATCCCCCACGGATTGCAGCCCCTGACCTCCGAATCCTCGCGCATTCCGACCTCATGAGCAGCACCCGGCTTTGCGCCCTCGACGATATCGAGAACACCGAAAGCGCCGGCATGGAAGCGGAAATCGACGGGCGTCCCCACCCCCTGATCCTGGTGCGGCGCGGCGAGACCGTCTACGCCTATATCAACAGCTGCCCGCATATCGGCGCCCCGCTGGATTTCAAGCCGGGCTGGTTCCTCACCCTCGACAAGTCGATGATCAACTGCGCCAATCACGGCGCCCATTTCCGCATCGAAGACGGGCTGTGCGTCGCCGGCCCCTGCGTCGGCAAATCCCTGAAACCGGTGCCGGTTATTGTGAAAGATGGCGGCGTGTTTCTAGCCTAGTCCTCACCTATCCGGCAATTTGCTGGTCGACCAATGCCGGCTGGATTACAAATATCCCAATTATCGGTGAGGATGAGATGGTGCACCAATCGACGGAACGAAGATTGGCGGCGGTGCTGGCCGCCGACGTCGCCGAATATACCCGTCTGATGGAACAAGATTCCGTGGGCACGGTTGCTGCGTGGCAGCGGGCAAGGGATGAGTCCATTGATCCCGCGGTCGCCGATTACAAAGGCAGGATCGTAAAATACACCGGCGACGGCTTCCTGGTCGAGTTCCCCACGGTACAAGATGCCGTAGAGTGTGCCATCCGGCTCCGCGACGAACTCGAAACCAGTTCATTGCGGTTTCGGATGGGCGTCAGCCTCGGCGACATTATCGACGATGGGCAGGATATCCATGGCGAAGGCGTCAATATTGCGGCGCGCCTGGAGGGGTTGGCAGAGCCCGGCGGGTTACGCATCTCCGGCATGGTATTCGACTCGGTACGCAACCGCGTCGATGCCCAGTTTGTCGATCTGGGTGAGAAAGAGGTTAAACACGTCTCACAGCCGGTTCGGGTTTACGCCCTACAGACCGGAGCGGTTCCTGCGCCCGGGTCGGTGCCAGAGCCGACTGCGCCATCGTCTACGGCGGACGCGACCTCGATTGCCGTCTTGCCGTTCAAAAACTTGTCGAACGATCCAGAGCAGGATTTCCTTTCCGACGGCATCACCGAAGATTTGATCACTACCCTTTCGCAAGTCGGTCAATTGTCGGTTTCCGCCCGCAATTCGGCATTTGCTTTCCAGGGAAAAACGGCGCCGATGAAAGAGGTGGGCCAAACATTGAATGTCGACTACGTGGTCTCGGGCAGTCTCCGGAAATCCGGCGACCGCATCCGGGTGACCGCGCAACTAACCGACACCCGAAGCGAGACGAACCTATGGGCGGAGCGCTTCGACCGGCAGATCGAGGACCTCTTTGCGGTCCAGGACGAAATCGTATTAACGATCGCCACCGCCTTGCAAGTGAGGCTGACGGAAGGGGAGCAAGCCAAACTCAGATACACGACAACCGACAACGTCGATGCCTGGGCTTTGTTTACGCAGGGGCTCAGTCATTTTCGGACAGTCAGCGCGGATACCTACCGGCAGGCCCGTGAATGTTTCGAGCGGGCACTTTCCTATGATCCGGACTCGGCCCAAATTCACGCCATGCTCGCCTGCGTGTTGGCGATCGACGGCCGGTTCTACTGGACCAAAGACAGAGATGCCACGCTCTCCGGAGCCGAGACCCATGCCCGGCAGGCGCTTGAACTGGATCCTAACAATCCCGATGCTTGGGGAGCGCTCGGATACTGGCACATGTGTCATTGCCGCCTGAAAGACTCCGTCGAGGCTTACTCAAAGGCCGTCGACCTTGCGCCTCGCCATGCCGATCTACGGGCTCTCTTTGCACTCGCTCTGACATTTGCCGAACGCCCGGAAGATGCAATCCGGGAGGTAAGGACGGCAATAAAGCTGAATCCCCTCCACCCTGGCTGGTACGGCGGCATTCTCGGTCATGCGCTTCGCTATGGTAACCACCTCGAAGAAGCAATCGAAACGCTCGCCGACTATCACAAACGGCACGCCGGCTTCGGCCTTGTCGACATGGTGCTTACCTACGCCGATATGGACAGCTGGGAGGAAGCTCAAACAAGCGCTCGAGCTCTCCTTGAAGCGCGGCCGGAGTTCACCATAGAAGCATGGGCGTTGACCCAAAACTGCAGTGACCCGGACCGGCTTGCCCGAGATCGGGCCTCCCTAGAAAAAGCTGGTCTGCCGTAATATCTCTGTCATCGGGCCCCTCTTGTTTTCAAAAGGGATTTGGCGATAATCGCCCCAATGGGTCCGAGTCAAAAAACCTAATTAGGGAGGGTAATTTTCCATGTCCGAACATCCGGTTTTTCCGGTCCCCGAGGCACTCGCCAAAAGCGCCTGGATCG
This sequence comes from uncultured Rhodospirillales bacterium, assembly GCA_913055735.1. Taxonomy (GTDB): domain Bacteria; phylum Pseudomonadota; class Alphaproteobacteria; order Rhodospirillales; family UBA2165; genus CAJXKD01. The sequence goes on along the minus strand of CAJXKD010000001.1, from coordinate 1,614,612 downwards.
ACAACGACAAATACCTCGAAATGTACAAACGCTCGGTGGAAGACCCCGTGGGTTTCTGGGCCGACGAAGCCAAGCGTCTCGATTGGATCAAGGCACCGACCCAGATCAAGGACGTGGATTATGCCGACAATGCCCGCATCCGCTGGTATTACGACGGTGTCCTGAACGCCTGTTACAACTGCGTCGACCGCCATCTCGATAAACGCGGCGATCAGACCGCTATTCTGTGGGAAGGCGACGACCCCGCCGACGACAAGAAAATCACCTACAAAGAACTGCACGAAATGGTGTGCCGCCTCGCCAACGCCATGAAGGACCGCGGCATCAAGAAGGGCGACGTGGTCACCGTTTACATGCCCATGATCCCCGAGGCCGCCGTCGCCATGCTGGCCTGCGCGCGCATCGGCGCCATTCATTCGGTGGTGTTCGGCGGCTTCTCGCCCGACGCACTGGCGGGCCGCATCCAGGACGGCAGCTCCAATTGCGTCATCACCGCCGACGAAGGCGTGCGCGGCGGCCGCAAGATTCCGCTGAAGGCCAACACCGATAAGGCCTTGGAAAGCTGCCCGACTGTGAAGACCGTGTTCTGCGTCAAGCGCACCGGCGCCGACGTCGGCTGGGAGGACGGCCGCGACGTCTGGTACGAAGAGGCCTGCGCCGCCGCGTCGGCCGATTGCCCGCCGGAGGAAATGAACGCCGAAGACCCGCTATTCATCCTCTACACCTCGGGCTCCACCGGTAAGCCGAAGGGCGTCTTGCACACCACCGGTGGCTATCTCGTTTATGCCGCCATGACCCACCAATACGTGTTCGATTATCACGACGGTGACGTCTATTGGTGCGCCGCCGACGTTGGCTGGGTCACTGGCCACAGCTACATTTTGTATGGACCGCTGGCCAACGGCGCGCTGACCATCATGTTCGAGGGCGTACCCAACTGGCCCGACGCCTCGCGCATTTGGCAGGTGGTCGACAAGCATAAGGTCAACATCCTCTATACCGCGCCGACCGCCATCCGCGCATTGATGCAGCAGGGCGACGAACCGGTAAAAAAGACCAGCCGCAAATCGTTGCGCATCCTCGGTTCGGTGGGCGAGCCCATCAACCCGGAAGCCTGGAAATGGTATTACGAGGTGGCGGGCGACAGCCGCTGCCCCATCATGGACACCTGGTGGCAGACGGAAACCGGCGGCATCATGATCACGCCGCTGCCCGGCGCGACGGACCTCAAGCCCGGCTCGGCGACGCGGCCCTTCTTCGGTATTCAGCCGGCACTGGTCGATGCCGACGGTAAGACGCTGGACGGCGTGGCCGAGGGCAATCTGGTGATCCTCGATTCTTGGCCGGGCCAGATGCGGACCGTGTTCGGCGATCATAAGCGCTTCGTCGAAACCTATTTCTCCGCCTATCCCGGCAAGTATTTCGCCGGCGACGGCTGTTCACGCGACGCGGACGGCTATTACTGGATCACCGGGCGCGTCGACGACGTGATCAACGTCTCGGGCCACCGCATGGGCACCGCCGAGGTGGAAAGCGCCCTGGTCGCACACCCGAAAGTGTCCGAGGCCGCCGTCGTCGGCTTCCCGCACGACATCAAAGGACAAGGCATCTACGCCTACGTCACATTGATGGCGGGCGTCGAACCCAATGAAGATCTCCGCAAGGAACTGGTGCAATGGGTGCGCAAGGAGATCGGCCCCATCGCCACGCCCGACACCATCCAATGGGCGCCGGGCCTGCCCAAGACGCGGTCGGGCAAGATCATGCGCAGAATCTTAAGGAAGATCGCCGAAGGCGATGCCAGCAATTTGGGGGACACCTCGACGCTCGCCGACCCCGCCGTGGTCGACGACCTCAAGGCGCACCTGATGCCGCATTAAAGACTATTCCGCGGCGGCGACGGGAACGCTGTCGTTGGCGTGCGTCCGGCGGATGCTGCGCGGGGCGCGGCGCGAGGAGAGGATATCGTCGGCGGTGGCGTTGGGCGACCAGCAGGCCGCCTCGTCGATGAGCGTGCGGATCATGCGCACCGCCTCCACCGGGTAGGAGCCGATGGCCGTTTCGGCGGCGAGCACCAGGCCGTCGGCGCCCATTTCCAGGGTGCTGACCACGTCGTTGACCTCGGCCCGGGTGGGGCCGCGCGACACGATCATGGATTCCAACAGGTTGGTGGCGACCACGGCGGGCACGCCACGTGCCTTGGCAGTGGCGATGATGCGCCGCTGCAGGAAGGGGATTTTCTGGATCGGCACCTGACGCGACAGATCGCCCCGGTCGATGAGAATCTCGTCGGCTTCCTCAAGAATATCTTCGAGGTTGCGCACGCCGTTGCGGCTTTCGATCTTGCAGATCACCGTCGATGCATCGCCGACCAGGGCGCGCATCTGTTCGACATCTTCGCGCCGGTTGGTGAAGGACAGCGCAAAGTGGCTGAGCCCCCTGCGCAAGCCGATTTCCATCGCGGCGCGGTCTTTTTCGGTCATGGGATCGAGGGGCAGATCGCGGTTGCAGTCGGCGGCCTTGTTGGAGCCGACGAGGCCGCCCGAGATCACCCGCGCGGTGCAATGGGTGTCCGTCTTGCCGGTGATTTCCAGTTCGGCGAAGTTGAAGTCGACCCGGATGCGGTCTCCCGGCTCGAAATGAGCGGCGATGCCGATGGGCGAAAAGGACAATTGCGTTTCGTCGCCCATCACCTGGCCGAAGGGAATGATCAGTTCGTCACCCTGGGTGTAGGTGACGCAGCCGTCTTGGACGGCGTGATTGCGCAGCTGCGCGCCCTCGCTGTCGAGACAGACGGGCACGTCGGTCCAGGACTGGATATCGGCGATCAGCCGCTCGACGTCCTCGAGGGCGGTGTGCGACAGGTTGATGCGGAACAGATTGACCCCGAGATCGGCGCAGGCGCCGACCGTGGTCTTGTTCAGGGACGCGGGCCCCAAGGTGGCGAATATACGCGGCGCAATCATCCGCCGACTGTAGGAGGGCGCCGGTGAAGGAAACTTTAACGCCTCAAAAGTCGATGCAGCGCCCGCCTTTTTCCCAATCGCCGTAGCGGGTCGGGTCGGTGCCGTCCTTGCGGCCGCCTATCTCTTTGGGGGGTGTTTTCTCCGCCGCGGGCTTTTCCGAAACCTTATCGGCCTTGGGGGACGCGGGATTCTTTTGCTCTTTGTCCGTCATGGAATGCGCAAACCGGTCTTGCCGGGCTCCTTCAGGTTCATTACCTAGATACCTAATGGACGGCGGTGCCGCCGTCCAGGTCTCCCCGCCCGTCTCACGGACCTATCCTTATGGATTTTGCCGCCCTGTTCGACCTCAGTCTCGCCATTGCCGCGGGCGGCGGCCTCGCCGGGGCCATCATCCGGGGGTTCACAGGTTTCGGCACCAACCTCGTTTGGGCGCCGGTCCTGGTGCTCGTCTACGGCCCCGTCGAGACGGTGGCGATCATGTCCATTTCGAGCCTGATCGCGTCCTTTCCCCTGTGCCTGCCGGTGCTCAATCTGGTCAATTGGCGAACCATGGCCCCCGTCGCCATCGCCATCCTGATCGGCGCGCCCATCGGGGCCATCGCCTTGATGACGTTCGAACCGGAACATGTGCGCCGCGCAATCGGCGCCTTCGTCTTCGCCATCTCGGTGATCATGTTTACCGGCTGGCGGTATCGCGGGACCCACGGTGCGGCCGCCGGCGCGGTCGCCGGGGCGCTCGGCGGCGGCATTGCCGGGTTCGCCGGCGTGGGCGGCCCGTTGCCGGTACTATACTTCATGTCGTCGCCCGATCCCGCCAAGGTCATCCGCGCCAACAACGCCATCGCCGTTTCCGTGCTCGGCCCGCCGACGCTCGCGACGCTGGCCATCGGCGGCGCGGTAACATGGGAAACGGTGGCCCGCGGGATCATCCTGGCCGTGCCTTATATCGGCGGCCAATTCATCGGCTCGCGGTTGTTTAATCTCTCCTCGGATCAGCTGTTCAAGCGGGTCGTGCTGATCCTCCTGATGGTCATCGGCCTCGCCGTCATGCTGCGCTGAAATCCGCGCGAACCGCCGCTTGCAGCCGTCCGCGGGCGGCAATACTCAACTCAACCGGACGTATCAGCACGTTGCCCTGAAACCCGGCCAACGCAAACGGTCGCAAAGCATATCCCCAACCGTCGGCGACCACCGCGTCGACGCGATAGCCAGGCGGCAGCAGCGACATCAAATCTGCATCGTCGGCAAACGAGTCCCGGGTGCGGTCCGACATCTCCATCACGATCACCGGCCGGATACGGTTCAGGAAATCCGGCGCACCTGCAAGCACCTGGCGTTCCGCCCCTTCGACATCGATTTTCATCAGCACGGGCGCATGAAGGGAAAGTGTCGCCAAAACGTCATCCGCGCGGCGTATCTCAACCTCCGTCTCGATTCGATTGTTGCCGGGATTGTAGTCGTCCATCAAGCTTCCGGTGCCGGTATTGTTGCCGATGGGCGCAAAGAAACGGCTTCTACCGTTCGTCTCGCCAAGAGCGACGGGAAGCACTTTCACCTGCGTCAGATCGTTGCGGGAAACTTTTTCTTCGAGACTACGGCGTACCGGTTCCCACGGCTCGAACGCGACGACGCGCGCGCCCTCACTGGCGGCAAACAGGGAATGCTGCCCTATGTTCGCGCCGATATCGATGAAGGTGACCGTCTCGGCTTCTGTCGGGAAAGCCCTGAAAACCGCCTGCATGGCGGCCAGAACCTCGGGTTCGTAGGCGCCGTAAAAGTAAACTTCCCAGTCAAGAAAGCAGGCAAAATCGCCCGTATAGGTGAGCCCGAAAATCGGCACCTCGAAGGCCCGCGGGGCTTCACGATCCGGATGGAAGAACATGCGGATACACCGGTCGCGCACACCACGGTTCAGGAAACGGCAATGACCCAGCGCCCTGAGCAGCCGACGTGTTATCCCCGAGGATTGAGGTGCATTTTTCGTTCTCTGATCCATGGAACTGTCGGTAAACCGTTGATTTCCAGAGCCCAGCGATGTTGCCCGGTGTCCGCCAAGAGGCACTGACAAGTACACTCGAACACCGTGCCATTGAAGGGATAGCTAGTCGTGAGCGATTTGAAAACCGGTATCTCCGTGAAAAGAGCGCACGTCCTTGGCGGCGAGAGATATGCCCCCTGCATTGCGGTCCGGCGATTTCATTGATATGGGAGCGCATGCCCCGCAAAGCATCGCTCGATATCTTGTCGCATATCCTCGACCGCACGCAGTCGCTCGACGACGCGCTCGCGGCCAGCAAGCGCTTCGGCGGCTTGGAAGCACGCGACCGCGCGTTCGCCCGGCGGCTGATCACGGTTACCCTGCGCCGGTTGGGTGAGATCGACGCCCGTCTTGATGGCTATCTCGACCGGCCGCTGCCGGCCAAGGCGGCGACGATCCGCCATATTCTGCGTCTCGGCCTTTGCCAGATCCTGTTTCTCGACACCCCGCCCCATGCGGCGGTCGATACGAGCGTGATGCTCGCCCGCCCGATCCGGCGGGGTGCTTTCACCGGCCTGGTCAATGCCCTGTTGCGCCGCGCCGTTCGGGAAAAGAATGACCTCGGCGACGTCGACGCCGCCCGTCTCAACACCCCCGATTGGCTGTGGCGTGTGTGGTCGGCCGCTTATGGGGAGGAAACCTGCCGACACATTGCCGAGGCGCATCTTGGCGAGCCGCCCCTGGACCTCACCGTTAAAACCGAGACCGCTGCATGGGCGGAGAAACTCGGCGGCATCGTTCTGCCGACGGGCGGTATACGCCTTGCGGGCGCCAGTACAGTTACCGATCTCCCCGGGTTCGCGGAGGGCGCTTGGTGGGTGCAGGATGGGGCGGCCGCGCTGCCCGCCAAACTTCTGAACGTAAACCCGGGGGAAACCGTGATCGATCTGTGTGCGGCGCCCGGCGGTAAGACCGCTCAACTCGCCGGCGGCGGCGCACATGTCATTGCCGTCGACCGGTCGGAGAAGCGCCTGAAACTTGTGAAAGAAAACCTGGCGCGGCTGAAGCTTTCCGCCGAGGTCATCTGCGCCGACGCCCTTGACTGGATGCCCGACGCCCCCGCCGACGCCATTTTGGTCGATGCGCCTTGCAGCGCCACCGGCACCATCCGCCGCCATCCCGACATTCCATGGACCAAGTCCGATGCGGACGTCCTCGCCGCCGCCGAAACCCAGCGGCAAATCCTCACCCGCGCCATCCAGATGGTCCGGCCCGGCGGGCGGATCGTCTTTGCCACCTGCTCGCTCGATCCGCGCGAAGGCGAAGGCCTGGCCGCAGACTTCCTTGCGGCGAACGCCGACATTGAGCGCGACCCGATCGCTCCTGAAGAGATCGGCGGGATATCGGAACTGATAACGGACACGGGCGAACTCAGAACCCTTCCCTGCCATTTGGCGAACCTTGGCGGGATGGACGGTTTTTATGCCGTACGCCTCAAACGATCCTGAATGCGAATGAGGCCGAAGCCGCTTTACCCTTTGATTCATCGGCGCTACAAGGGTCCGGTACAAATAAAGAAAGGGCTATGGCAAACTCCCACGGATTCCATGAAAATCTGACGCGCACGGATGACGTCAAGGTAGGATCGGAACGGTCTTTCGGGCTGGTTTTTACAGCCGTGTTTTTGATCGTCGCGTTTTGGCCGCTCCTGGATGGCGAGGCAATCCGGTGGTGGTCCATCGGCGTGGCCGCTGTGCTTGCGGCAATTTCCTTCGTGTATCCAGCCGCCCTTAAACCGCTCAATAGGGTATGGTTCGCCTTCGGCCAGCTTCTGCACAAGATCACCACGCCGGTGATCATGGCGCTACTGTTCTATGGCGCCATCGTCCCCACCGGCCTGTTAATGCGCCTATTGGGAAAGCGGCCCCTGCCACTGGTGTTTGAGGCAGAGCGAGACAGCTATTGGATTGAACGGCAACCGCCGGGCCCCAGCCCCGATAGTATGCCCAGGCAATTCTGATTAGAGTGCAATTTTAGGGTTTTTTTATGAGCTTCCTTCTCGAACTTTGGTCATTTTTACGGATCCGAAAAAAATACTGGCTGTTGCCGGTATTGATTCTGAGCGCCGTATTCGGCGGCCTGGTTGTCTTAAGCCAAGGCTCGGCGGTCGCGCCCTTCATTTACACCATCTTCTAGGGAACGCGCCGTGCGCATTCTTGGGATTTCTGCCTTCTACCACGATAGCGCGGCAGCGTTGATTGAAGACGGAACGATCATCGCCGCCGCACAAGAAGAACGCTTCACCCGCAAGAAACACGATGCCGATTTTCCACGTCATGCCGTCGACTACTGCCTGGCCGAAGCAGGTATTGGGCTAAGTGATATTGATTTTGTCGCGTTTTATGACAAGCCGTTTCTGAAGTTCGAGCGGCTGCTCGAAACCTATCTCTCCTTCGCGCCTAAAGGTTTCAGCTCTTTCAAAACCGCGATGCCCGTGTGGCTCCGAGAGAAGCTGTTCCAAAAGGATATGCTGCGGAAGGAGTTCAAAACCTATGACTCCGAATTCGACTGGCAAAAAAAACTTTTATTTGCCGAGCATCACCAAAGTCATGCCGCCAGTGCATTTTATCCGTCGCCGTTCGAGGACGCGGTGGTGCTGACCATGGACGGCGTCGGTGAATGGGCAACCACCTCGGTGGCAATGGGCCGAGGCAACCACCTGGAAGTCACCAAGGAAATTCATTTTCCTCATTCGCTCGGATTGCTTTATTCCGCGTTGACCTATTACACCGGCTTCAAGGTGAACTCCGGCGAGTACAAAGTCATGGGGCTGGCACCTTATGGTGAGCCCAAATACGCGCAACTCATGCTCGACAATCTGATCGATGTGAAGGAGGACGGCACTTTCCGGCTCGATCAATCCTACTTTGACTATTGCACCGGCCTTCGAATGACCAACAAGAAATTCGACGCGTTGTTCGGTGCCCCCGCCCGCGACCCGGAAACATTGCTCACCCAACGGGAAATGGATTTAGCAGCCTCGGTTCAGGCCGTTACCGAGGAAATCGTTCTCAAGCTGACGCGCGGCCTCGCCAAAGAGAACGGCTCGCGCAATCTGTGTCTCGCCGGCGGCGTCGCGCTTAATTGCGTTGCCAACGGTAAGGTCCTTAAGGACGGCCGGTTCGACAATATCTGGGTGCAGCCGGCGGCGGGCGATGCGGGCGGATCACTCGGCGCCGCCTTGTGCGCCTACTACCATTTCCAAGGGAAGCCACGGGTTTTGAACGGTTCAACCAACGCGCTGCACGACGCCATGCAGGGTAGCTACTTGGGGCCGTCCTTTACCGACGACGAGATCGCCGAACGCCTTTCTAGCGCGGGGGCAAAGTTTACCCGTCTCGAGGACGGAGAACTTATTAACGAGACAGCACAGGCTCTTGCCGACGGCAAAGCGGTCGGCTGGTTCCAGGGCCGCATGGAGTTCGGACCGCGTGCGCTGGGCAGCCGGTCTGTCCTGGGCGATGCGCGGTCGCCCGAAATGCAAAAGACATTGAACTTGAAAATCAAATACCGGGAATCCTTCCGGCCATTCGCGCCCTCGGTTTTACGCGAAGATGTTTCGGATTGGTTCGACCTCGACAGCGATAGCCCCTACATGCTGATCGTTTCGGACGTTGCCGCCTCACGCCGGCGAGAAATGAGCGACACCGAAAAATCACTCTTCGGTATCGACAAGCTAAATATCGTCCGCTCCGAGATCCCGGCCGTGACCCATGTGGACTATTCGGCCCGTATCCAAACGGTGGACGGCCAATCCAATCCCCGGTATCACGCGTTGCTCTCAAAATTCAAAGAACTCACCGGCTGCCCCGTCTTGGCGAATACGAGTTTCAACGTGCGCGGCGAACCCATTGTTTGCACGCCGGAAGATGCCTTTCGGTGTTTCATGGGAACGGAGTTGGACATCCTTTCGATTGGCAACCTGATTCTCAAAAAAGAAGATCAGGACCCGGCATTGAAACTCGATTACAAAAACGCCTTCGATCTGGATTAGGCCCCCTATTGCCGCTTAAACGGGATTGGCAGGAGCGCGGTGAACAATAACCTTTGGGCCGCATCAGGCGAGAGCGAGATGGAAACGGGCCTGGTCAATTGGACCCGGCGGTTATTTTACCGCAGCCCCGCGTATAAATTTATCCTGTCAGGCACGACGCCCAAACGGCTGTTGGGCACGCCAATCGACCTCCTGCAGGGCGACCCCGGCATCGGCACTGAAATTTTGTCGGGGCGCCATTCGGTCGGTGGACATATTGTCTGCTCGGAAAGCTTCGGTGACGCACCTCTGTCCTTCAGTCACAAGGCATCGACCTATCTGAATGATTTTTCATGGCTTCGGCATCTTCGGGCGGTCGGCAGCGACGAGGCGCGTGCCTTTGCACGCAACATGATCGCCGCTTGGATTGCCGCAAATCACCGATGGCACCAACAGAGTTGGCGTCCTGACGTCTTGGGCGAACGCCTGACGAACTGGTTGACGCATTTCGGTTTTATGAGCGCCGGCGCTAATTCGGAATTTGAGCCTGCGTTCCTCGCCTCCGTCGGCCGACAAGTAAAGCACATGGGCCGGCCGTGCATTTCCATGGTCTCGGGCGCCGATCGGATCACCGCCCTAAAAGGGTTCGTATTGGCGGGATTGTCCCTCTCGAACGGCGATAAATATTTGGCGTTGGCCCTGTCGATTTTGGCCGAGGAGGTCGGCCAGCAAGTCCCCCAAGATGGATGCCACTTTTCGCGATCACCTGAGACGCACGCCCGCGTTCTTGGTGATCTTATTGTCGTGCGCGATACTTTTGATGCGGCCAAGGTAGAAATACCCGACTGGCTGACGGCGGCCGTCGAACGTTTGGCACGCAGGCTTCGATCCTTCCGGCATGGGGACGGTGGCTTGGCATTGTTCAACGGGAGCACCGCGGACTCGGCCTCCCTGCTCGACCTGGTCTTGACCCGTAGCAAGGTCCGTGGCCAGCCGACGGAACGACCGACAAGCTCCGGGTTTTTCCGCTTGTCGGCAGCGCGGACGATTCTCATTATCGACGCTGGCATACCGCCGGACCGGACCGCCAACCAATGGGCGCACGCAGGAACACTCTCCTTTGAAATGAGCGTCGGGAAAGAACGATTGCTCGTCAATTGCGGAGCAAACCGCCGCGACGACACAAAGTGGCGCAGCGCGCTGCGTTCGACTGCGGCCCATTCGACGGTTACCGTCGACAACGTCAACTCAAGCGAGTTGACTGAATCGGGCGGGTTTAGCAGACGACCCTCGGTCGTTTCCGCCAGCCGTCGTGAGATCGAAGGCAGCGTCATTATCGATGCCTCACATGACGGATATGCCACACCATTTGGATTGACCCATCGCCGGCTCCTAATGTTGGCGCCGGACGGCCACGAAGTGCGGGGCGAAGATAGTTTGATCGGCAGCGGCGGGCAGGTGTTCGTCGCCCGCTTTCACCTACACCCCGATGTTCATGCTTCCGTCATTCATGACGGACGGGCTGTTCTTCTTAAACTCCGCCGAAGCGGTTGGGTCTTTACAACGGATGGCGAAACCCTGACCCTCGAAGACAGCGTCTATTTCGGAAATGGGCGAAACGCCCGGCGATGTCTACAGATTGTCGTCGAAGGCGACCTCGAAGGCGCCGGCGCAACACTCTGTTGGAAACTTTCTCGAATTGAGGGATAAACGTTCAAACCAATCCTCTGTCCGGCCCCTTGATCCAACCATGACACCTGATCCAACTGGCAATCCCATTGGCCGTTTTTCGATGCCGAGCCGCCTTTGGCCGTTGCGAGGCTCGGTCATCGTTGCCCTGGTCATCTTGATCACATTGAGCGTTGCGCTTGCGCTCGCGGGAACACTTCCCCCGGCGACCGCCGCCGGCGGGCTCGCGATCATCTGGATTGCCGCGTTACCGGGCCTCCTGTATCTCCAGGGCGTCGCCGGTGGTGCCGTTCCGCTCCTGCCCTATGCGGCCTTCTACTACTTGCTTTTTTTCGGCGTGATAGGCTTTGCCGGGCCTTTGACATACCAAGCTCAAGGCAAGGTCGTTATCTATTCGCGTGTCGCTCTTGATGCCATGAGCCCTGAGATTATTTGGCTTATCGCGCTCGGCGTCGCGTCCTTGGTGGGGGCGTTTTATTTGGCCCGTTTGACGGTTTTGACACGTATGCCCCGCTTCAGACTGCCGAAAGCGGAAAACACCGCAAACACGTTGAACCTAATCTTCTGGGCACTGATGGTTTCAAGCCTCGCCTACCGCTACAGCACCTTCGTGCAAAGTCTTCCCTCCATCGGACAGCTATTGGATCCGGTCGGATACCTCGCACTCGGTGGATTTTATTTGCAGTGGCGAGCCGGGCGTCTACCACTATGGCAGGGATTGTTGGTTCTCACTATTTGCCTTCCCTTGGATATCTGGTGGCGGATCGCAGACATGACCGTCACCAACCCCCTGTTACTACCATTGTTTTTCACCTTTGTTTTGTGGCGCGAGCGGCAGTTCAAAGCCATTTCGGTTCTCATCGCCGCTGGGATTGTCGGCGCTCTCCTCTACAACGTCACGAATCTAGCGCGCCCACAGGGGGATACGGCAATGGACAAATTGGCGGCCGCCGGCCAGCATATCAGCAAGCTGATCACCCAGTTCGACCATATTGAACGCGTAAAAGTCGATGTAACAAATACCCCCCTGGCAAACCTTCCCGGCAACGCCTACGAATATGATCCCCGGATTTCGATTTTAATCCATCGCATGGGGCATATCTGGATGTTCCAGCATGTGTACGAGCAGAGCCCGGATCCGATCCCGTATTGGGGCGGAGAGACCTACCGGCCGCTGCTCACCTCGTTCATTCCGCGCGCCATTTATCCGGCCAAACCGGAGGAACGTACCGGCGCAGCGTTTGGCTATCGCTATCGCTTAACGGTACAAGAAAGCGGCCGAACGTCGTTCAACATGCCGTGGATCCTTGAGTTACTCGCTAATTTCGGGCCTGTGGGCATACCCATCGGGATGGCACTTTTCGGCCTATTTTTTGCGTTTCTCGATCGGGTGTTCAACTCTCATAAGGCAAGCGACGTCGAATTCCTTATCGGCCTGACGATATTTTTCCGGCTCGGAAACCAGGAATCCAACTTTTCCGTGATGACTGGTTCATTATTGCCGCTTTTCGTTGCGCTCTATGTCATTTTCCGATTTGGCCCGCCCATCCTCTCTAGGCTCCTGCCTCGACAGACTTTACCCTCTGAAATTTAATGAAAATTCCTGTTCACAGTGTGAACGCCTATTGACGTTCACACTGTGAACATACTATGTTCATCCTATGAACGCGTGGGTCTTCATGACGCCACGCCGGGGATTTGCTTAAGAAAACCGAACAATCGACGGCGCATGGCCTGAGACATGGCAGATGAAGATTCAAAAATAACGCTCGGCGTGCTGAACGCTATTTCCGAGAACGAGGCGATTACCCAACGTTCGGTCGCCACCGAACTGGGCGTCGCTTTAGGTTTGGTTAACACTTACCTCAAGCGGTGTGTACGGAAAGGATACGTTAAAATCCAGCAAGTCCCACGCAATCGGTATGCCTACTACCTGACCCCGAAAGGCCTCGCTGAAAAAAGCCGTTTGACGGCCGAATACCTGTCCCAAGGCTTTAAGTTCTTTATCCTTGCGCGGCGCGAGATCGAAGATATCTTCGAAGACTGCGTCCGACGCGGCCAAAAACGCATCGCCCTATACGGCATGAGCGAGCTTGCGGAGATCGCCGTTTTATGCGCGACCGACTCCGATGTCGAGTTGACGTCCATTATAGACGTCAACGGCACGCGCACCGAATACGCTGGTATCCCGGTCGTACGTTCAATTGAGGACATTGCTCCTTCTGAAGCCGTTCTGATTACCGATCTGAACAATTCCCAGACAGTCTATGAAATCGCGGCGGATACGCTTCGTCACGAACATGTCCTGACGCTACCCCTCCTGAACATCAGCCGGAGACGGTCGCAATGAGAACCGAACCGGACTTCGACGGTTCGCGCCGCTGGGCCGCCGTTTGCACACATGCCAATGGCGAAAATAAAGCGGAATTCCATCTGCTACGGCAAAACTACGACGTATACCTTCCGCGCTATCTGAAACTCGTCCGCCATGCCCGCCGGCAAGAATATCTGCCCCGCCCGCTGTTTCCTCGCTACCTTTTCGTCTCTCTCCGCGAAGATGATGCGTGGCGGCCCATCCAATCGACAGTCGGTGTGACCACACTCGTATTTTCAGGTGACCGGCCGGCGTTTCTGTCGGAGGAGATCATCCACGAAATACGAGAGAGAGAAAATGAAAACGGGTTGGTGCGGATCAACTATGGCCGCAGGTTCCGAGCCGGAGAGGAAGTCCGTGTCGAAACCGGATCGTTTTCGGGCGTTGACGCCATCTTTGCCAGCCACGACGACTCGGAACGCGTGACCGTTCTGCTGAGCATTCTCGGTGGGCAAGTAAAGGCCCATCTGCCCCTGGAGGCCATTCGCGCGCTGAGTTAGGCGCCGGTCTCCAACCTTGAATTAAGCACTTCGGGCGAGCGGATTCACCCGAAGTGCGGTAGCGTGGCTGAGTGGCGGAACCGAGCCGATATGCCGCCGAGACGGCATTGTTATTCTACGGGGACGGAACCATGAACTTTAAATATTCGCTTGCACATATCAGTGCGAGGGTCATCCGGTCCGGCCTCGGCGCCGTCGGAAAAAATTTTTGCGAAGAAGTCATCCGGCACCTTGCCGTTCCGCCCGGTCAATTCGAAATAGAGATCGACGTTCCGCCGATGGTGGAGCCCGACGACGACGACCTGCGGATTACCGAACGGATTCTTAATGCATTCCGGCGCGCCAAGGAGGCCCAGCGCGAGGGTGATCCGGTATATGGGCCGTCAACGCTTTGGCAAGGCCAACTCGACAATGCCTACTCTTCCCTCTCAACCGGGAACGTCGAAGAGGCAGCCTATTTTCTCGCGAATTTCGGCAACTGGAAAAAGTACACAGGCATCGAAAACAGCGAGATGATGCACCAGTTGTCCGGCAATCGTTTCACGCGGGACAATTTGCACGCCATGTTCGCCAGACTGTCAAACCATTGGTTGGTTCATGAATCAGCTGGACGAGGCCTTGAGGCGCTCAGCTATCCGAGACACGGCAACCAATCTGGAGCTTTAGTCAACGGCACATTCATCGGAATAGGAAGTGTTTTTTGCGAGCACTACGGGACGGCGCTTTCTCGCCTCATTGATGATGTCTCCCATCCAGTCATCGCCGAGATCGGAGGCGGCTGGGCGAAAGTCATGTATTTCATGTCGCGACAACTGAAGAACGATTTTCGCTACATCGACTTTGATCTGCCGGAACCGCTCAGTTGCGCAGCTTACTATTGGCTAAAAACGTTCCCCGACAGGCCAACGCTTCTTTTTGGCGAAGGCGAGCTGAATGCCGAAGCTTTGCGCAAATATGGTCAAATTTTCATGCCCCCCTCACAGATCGAGACCCTCCCGGATCGATCGGTGAATCTGTTTCTCAACAAAAACAGTTTAGGTGAAATGTCGCCGGTAACGGCCCGGCGCTACGTGGAACATGTCGCCCGGACCACGGACTTTTTCTGGCATGTAAACCACGAGTTCTTTCGCAATCGTTTCGACGACGGCAGCGAATCTCTGGTTGCCGGTGAATACGCACTTCCCGCCGAACAGTTCCAACTCCTGCAACGCAACTTGGACTGGGGAGCAACGGTTTTGACCGGGAACTATTTGCCGAACGAAGAGATCTATATTTATTTATATCGGCGTAGGCCGGTGGCATTGACCGGCGCTTGACCCGCAATGCTGATCCAGGTCCATGGAAGCGTAGTATCGTGTGTGGCATAGCTGGCGCCCTCAGCGCTCACCCGCTATCACCAGACTCCGAACGTATGGTTATGGAAATGGCGTCAACGCTACACCATCGTGGCCCCGACGCGGAGGGTGTCTGGAGCGATCGCGACGCGGGCATCGCTTTCGGCCATCGCAGGCTAAAAGTAATCGATATTTCGGAGGCCGGCCATCAGCCGATGGTGTCGGCGGATGGCCGATATGTCCTCTGTTACAACGGCGAAGTCTACACAGCGCCTGAACTGCGCGCGGACCTGCCCAAGGTCAATTTCCGCGGCCATTCGGATACTGAAGTTATCGTCGAGGCCTGCGCCGCCTGGGGCGTCGAACGCACTTTGGAGCGTCTTGTCGGAATGTTCGCGTTCGCCCTTTGGGACCGGCATCGACGGGCGCTGGTTCTCGCTCGCGATCATCTTGGCATTAAGCCGCTCTACTGGGCACAAGTTAGCGGCGCATTACTGTTTTCGTCGGAAATCAGAGCCTTTCATGCCTGGCCGGGCTTTTGCCCCGAAATAGACCGGAACGCACTCGCGAGTTATTTTCGCCATACGTACGTACCGGCACCGAATTCGGTCTACACCGGCGTATCGAAGCTTCCGCCTGGACATATGCTAGTGGTCAGCGAACAGGCCACGCCAAAACTCCTCCAATATTGGAACTTTGGAAACATCGTGGGATCGGCGGCATCCAATCGATTTTCTGGGCCCGAAACCGCCATGGTTCATGCCTTGAACGATCTGGCCGGCGACTCGGTGGAGAGGCAACTAATCGCCGACGTGCCGGTTGGCGCATTTCTTTCCGGCGGCATTGATTCCAGTCTCGTCGCGGCACTGATGCAATCCCGGTCGTCTTCACCAATTCGCACTTTCACCATGGCTTTCGAAGATTCCCGATATGACGAATCCGATCATGCGCGCGCCATCGCCAAACATCTGGGAACGGATCATACCGAACTTCATGTCACGGCCCGAAATGCGCTCGACCTTACGCCGAGACTTGCCGACATCTATGACGAGCCCTTTGCCGACTCGTCTCAGATCCCAACTCATCTTGTCTCGCTATTGGCGCAGAAGAACGTCACCGTCGCCTTGTCCGGCGATGGTGGAGACGAACTTTTTGACGGCTACGACAGATATCCTCATGCACAGCGCCAATGGTCTCGAATAGGTTGGTTGCCCGCCCCTGCGCGCCATCTGATCGCCGGATTCGGTGAAATGTTGCCGCTCAGTGGGCGCATTCGTCATTGGCGTGACGCCGCCACTGAGTTGTTGAATTGCGCAGACGCCGACGCTGTCCTGCACCGCACGGCATCTTCGTGGCAACGACCAGAGGAGCTGCTCACCGGCGCCGAAGAAGCAAGAACGGTTTATGATGACACCGCGTTGCGCGGCGGCGTTGATGACCAACAAGATCGGTTCCAGATGCTCGACGGTCTTACGCATCTGCCTGACGACGTATTGACCAAGGTGGATCGCGCATCGATGGCAGTAAGCTTGGAGGTCCGGGTTCCCCTTCTTGATCATAGGATAGCGGAATTCGCCTTTAGAATACCGCCGGCCCTTCGCCGTAAGGACGGCAAGGGCAAGTGGCCGTTGCGCCAAGTCCTAAAAAATTACGTACCGGAAAAGCTGTTCGACCGGCCAAAAAAAGGATTCATGGTTCCCATCGGCCAATGGCTGCGGACCGAGCTCCGCGATTGGTCCGAAGAATTGCTGGACCGGCGCAAATTAATTGAGGGCGGATTGATCAATGCCGCGACGGTCCATAAGAAATGGGCTGAGCACAAAGCCGGCCAGCGCGACTGGTCATCACAGTTGTGGACGGTTCTCATGTTCCAATCATGGCATGCGCGATGGGTAAAATGACGCACACGGAAAGCTATTTTTCTCAAACAGCACGTATCGCGGCAATGATCGATGCCGCAACTGTGGAAACAATGGCAGATAAACTCGTCGAAATTAGAGCGCGCGGCGGTCGATTGTTTTTGTTGGGTGTCGGCGGCAGCGCGGCAAACTGCTCCCACGCGGTGAACGATTTCCGGAAACTCTGTGGTATCGAAGCCTATGCTCCCACGGACAACGTGTCGGAGTTGACGGCGCGCACCAATGATGAAGGCTGGGAAAGCGTGTTTGCGGAATGGCTCAAGGTCAGCCGGCTCAATGATAAGGACGGCGTGCTCGCGTTTTCCGTCGGCGGCGGCAACAAGGAACGCAACGTAAGCGTCAACCTGATTGGCGCGTTGGACCTGGCAAAAGAAGCAGGGGCCGCCATATTGGCGGTGGTAGGCCGAGACGGCGGACATGCTGCGGCGGCCGCGGACTCAGCTGTCATTGTGCCGACAGTGGACGACTCTCTGGTGACACCGCATACCGAAGCGTTTCAAGCGGTGATTTGGCATTGCCTCGTGTCAAATCCCAAATTGCAGGTCAACGCAACAAAATGGTAGCCAGATCTGCGGCATTTCTTGATCGTGACGGAGTCCTGGTTCGATCTTTGCTGCGCTACGGCAAGCCCCACGCGCCGACATGCTTTGAGGACTTCGAGATTTTACCTGGCTCGGAGAAAGCCGTCGACTTGCTCCGACAGGCCGGCTTTCTCCTGGTTCTCGCGACGAACCAACCGGATGTCGGAAATGGCTTGGTCTCCCGCGAAGAAGTCGAGCGAATGAATGAAGCACTCGACCGGGCCCTCAACCTCGATGCCATCAAGGTTTGCTTCCACGGACAGCACGAGGGGTGTGATTGCCGCAAGCCGTTACCTGGTATGCTGTTGGATGCCGCGCGGGAAATGTCCATAGACCTCAACCGAAGTTACATGGTAGGTGACCGTCGAAGCGATGTCGAAGCGGGGCATGCGGCGGGATGCCGAACGGTATTCATTGACCAAGGATATGACCGGCCGGAAAAGATTCTGCCGGACTTCACTGTCGGTTCGGTCGTCGAGGCCGCCGAGGTAATTACCCGCAATGGAGGGACGCTACAGTGAAAACCGCCGATGGCCTATCCATCAAATTATTTGCCGATGGCGCCGATCTCACCAGCATGCTCAAGCTCTACGCCAACCCGAAAATCAAGGGATTTACCACGAATCCAACGCTGATGCGTAAGGCCGGAATTGAAGATTACGAAGCTTTTGCCCGAGACGTGTTGACGGCTATTCCGGATCGGCCAGTAAGTTTCGAAGTCTTTAGTGACGACCTCGACGAGATGGCTGCTCAAGCCCACACGATCGCGTCATGGGGCGACAACGTGAACGTTAAGATTCCTGTGACCAATACCAAGGGAACATTTACCGGACCGATTATCGAGAAGCTTTCCGGCGACGGAATCGTCCTGAACGTCACGGCGGTGTTTACACTGGAACAGGTTCAAGCGATCGCCGATGTGCTAGATCCGCAGACGCCTTCCATCGTATCGGTTTTTGCTGGTCGTATTGCAGATACGGGTGTCGATCCAATGCCGATCATGCGCGCCTCTGTCGAAATCCTGCGGTCGCGCCCGAAATCCGAGCTTCTGTGGGCTAGCCCTCGTGAATTGCTGAATATTTTCCAAGCGGACGAAGCCGGTTGTCATATCATCACGGCGACATCCGACATTCTTGGAAAATTAAAGTTTGTTGACAAAGATCTCGACGAATTCAGCTTGGAAACCGTGAAAATGTTTTACGACGACGCCCAAGCGGCGGCCTATTCGATCTACGCGGCCCCCGCGGCTGCAGAGTAACGGAGATACAACGTGGCGAAACGATTCGAACGTGTTTTGGTGACTGGTGGCGCGGGTTACGTTGGCAGCCTGTTGGTGCCACAACTTCTTGACCTTGGCTACGCCGTCACGGTCTACGATATGATGTATTACGGTACCGATTTTCTACCGCAAGAGAACCCGAAGCTGACCTTGGTCCAAGGCGATATCCGCGACACGGCGAAAATTGCCGAGGCCTTTGACGGTATCGACGCGGTCATCCACCTCGCCTGTATTTCCAACGACGCAAGCTTCGAGTTGGATGAAGCTTTATCGACGTCGGTTAATCTGAACGCTTTCGAACCGATGGTTGTGGCAGCGAAAAACGCCGGCGTGAAGCGGTTTATTTATGCATCGACGAGTTCGGTCTACGGCGTTTCCGATTCGCCCGATGTCACCGAAGACCATCCGCTCGTGCCGGTAACGCTCTACAACGAGTATAAAGGCAAGTGCGAACCGCAACTGTTCAAGCATGCGTCCCCCGATTTCGTCTGTGTCACTATCCGGCCCGCGACGCTGTGCGGCTACGCGCCTCGTCAGCGCTTAGACCTGTCCGTCAATATCCTGACCAATCACGCGGTGACCAACAACAAGATAACCGTATTCGGCGGGTCGCAAATGCGCCCCAACCTGAACGTACGGGATATGTGCAATTGCTATAAGATGTTGCTCGAACTGCCCGACGAAAAGATTGCCGGC
The DNA here is from genome assembly GCA_913055735.1 of uncultured Rhodospirillales bacterium. Taxonomy (GTDB): domain Bacteria; phylum Pseudomonadota; class Alphaproteobacteria; order Rhodospirillales; family UBA2165; genus CAJXKD01. The sequence continues at coordinate 1,595,263 of CAJXKD010000001.1, read as the reverse complement.
GAGACATTCAACGTCGCCTACGAGAATATGAGCATCATGGAACTGGCACAGATCGTCAAAAAGATCGTCGAGGAGGAGTTCCCCGAGAAGGCACCTATCGATATCGTAACAACGCCGTCAGACGACATCCGCTCATATCACGTGAATTCGGACAAGATTCGGCGCGTTCTCGGATTTAAACCCGAACATACCATCGAGGACGCCGTGCGCAGTCTTTGCCAAGCCTTCCGCGAGGGAAAGCTGCCCAATAGCATGGATGACGACCGGTACTACAATGTACGCCGGATGAAGAACCTCGCCGCGGCATGACCAATTCGGATATAGCCGTTGTCACCGGCGGCGCCGGCTTCATCGGCAGCCATATGGTGGATGTCCTGCGGGACGCGGGATACATCGTGCGGGTCATCGACAACTTCGCGGGCGGCCACGAACGGAACTTGGCGCATCGTACCGACGATCCCGGCGTGACGGTTGAGCGCCGGGATATACGATCACTGGAGCCCGACGATCCTATTTTCGAGAGAGCCCGCTATGTATTCCACTTTGCAGGGATCGGCGACATCGTTCCTTCGATCGAACGGCCCATCGACTATATGGATGTCAATGTCCAAGGGACGGTGCGCGTCCTTGAGGGGGCACGTACCGCAAACGTGGAGAAACTCGTCTATGCGGCATCGTCGTCATGCTACGGCCTCGCCGACGTGCCCACCACCGAAGACCACCCGATCCAGCCGCAGTATCCTTATGCGCTGAGCAAGTATCTCGGCGAACAAGCCGTTTTCCATTGGCATCAAGTTTATGGGCTGCCCGTAAATTCGGTCCGCATTTTCAACGCCTACGGAACGCGCGTACGAACGACGGGCGCCTACGGCGCCGTATTTGGCGTTTTTCTCAAGCAGAAACTCGAAGGCAAGCCGTTCACCGTCGTCGGCGATGGCACACAAACCCGGGACTTCATCTATGTTACCGACGTTGCCCGGGGTTTCCTAGCTGCCGCCGAGACCGAACGCACGGGACGGGCTTACAACCTGGGAGCCGGCAATCCTCAACCCGTCAACCGGTTAGTGGAATTGCTCGGTGGCGAGGTTGTCCATCTCCCTAAGCGGCCCGGTGAACCCGATTGCACCTGGGCCGACATCAGCCGTATCACTGAAGAACTGGGTTGGACGCAAACGGTGTCATTCGAAGAGGGCGTTTCGCGCATGGTTGCGGACATTGACCATTGGCGAGATGCTCCACTGTGGGACCCGGCCAGCATCGCCAAGGCGACGGAAACGTGGTTTCGGTATCTGGAGGACACGTAAAGTTACCGGTTTCGCCGCAGCTTCACTGGGATATCGCGCCGAAATCCGAAAACTAACGGGATTGAGCGGCGCACGAGCGGGAGCTTCTCTCCCGGAGCGACGCCAACAACGGCTCGGCGACACGGTGGGCGAAAAAGTCTGATCCCTTCGTAAGCCAATGTCCATCATAGCTGGGCCAAAATTCGTTCAATGTCTGCCTCTCGACTTGGTCGAAAAATGCATATCCGGAAATATGCGGCAAACAATGAGCCTCGGCTATCTGCGCGTTGCGCGTGACTTCCTTAGGCGTTGCCACGGCCGAGGTGTTTTTGTCGTCTTTTTTGCGGAAAATGTATGCCCTGTCTGAGGGAATGGTGATCAGCGTAACCGGTTTGCCAGCTTCTGTAAGATCGTCGATCATCTGGATCAGCAGATGTTCGTAGGTCCTCTCGACAACCAAGGGATTTGCGCGGGCAGGCGGGCGATTAGCAATCGCACCGGTCTGTTGAACCTCTCCGGTTTGAGGCGCCGTGCTTTTGCCGCTCCTCAAAAAGTTCTCGAGCGCCGTCTTTATCGGCTTTCCAACGCCATAGATGAACGAGAATATCCGCGCCCACCCTCGTTGCACCAATGATTTGATCGTATCCGCGCCATATGTATCGAACGGCAAAATTTTGATGCTCTCCCAGATCGTCGGTTTTTGCTTTGACAAATATCCGACGATTTCGGCCAGCCGCTCTGACGGAACGATATCGATGATCGGATACATATACGGCCGGAACTTTGACAAGAACTCTTCCGTGGAACGCGGCGAAGCTCCGAACTTCCGATAGAGAATTTTTCCGCTTTGTTCGTCCGCATGGTAGATCGCCAACGCGCGATCGAGATCGTTGCAACAAATCGCAAAAACCACCGCATCAAATTCGAACTCGTTCTTTAGAACGTTGAAATAATGAGAATGCCAATTAAAGACCCCGCCGCCATCGAACGAAAAATTCAGTATCTCGACATTTTTTCCCGATTCCCGGTAGTCGTCATTCAAGCTCTCGGTCCAGCTTCTGTCCTGATACAAACCGGCGGTAAACGAATCGCCATAGATTACAACCCGGTATTTGCCGTCCTTTTTTCGGTGGTATTCGTAATTTGAACGAAAACCGTCCGAATTGAATTTGATGTTCTTGTAATAGAATTGCAGATCCCCTTTGACGACACGTAGTCCATCATTGGTGAGTTTGGGATTGAACCGGTATCCGAAATTAGGGTCGAATCGGGCAATGGGCGCGGACCATGCCGCTAGATTCCGAATTGGGTGGTTCTCTAACGGCACGCCTGCCGCAAGCGCCAAAAAATAGGCCACTTCGAAGAGGATGTATGAAACAACCGCACTGCCCAGAAACAGGTATGTGTTGGGGCTTCTCGTTAGACGGCGAAATCGGGTGAACATAAAAAAGTTTAGGCCTTCCCGGGACGATTTATCGGACCTTGCCACCAAGGGATTCGGGCTACAAGGGCGAGGTTACCGCACCAACAGGCCGGCAGGGAAGATCAACCTGTGAGCTTGCGTATTCTCGTCACCGGCGGCGCGGGGTTTATCGGTTCGGCCTTCGTCCGGTATTTGCTGAGCCAGAAAAGCATAACGGTATTGAATCTGGATAAACTGACCTATGCATCCGATCTCAGGACACTTGAATCCGTTCAAGACAACCCGTGCTATGCATTCCGTAAAATCGATATTTGCGACACCGCCGCTGTGCGCCGGGAGTTTGAAGATTTCCAACCCGACGCCGTGGTCCATCTGGCCGCTGAGACCCATGTTGACAGGTCGATCGACGGCCCCGCAGATTTCGTGCACACGAACGTGGTCGGGACCTGTTCGCTGCTTCAGGTCGCAAACGATTATTGGTCGAATTTGACGGGTGACCGCCAGAGGAATTTTCGGTTTCATCACGTTTCCACAGATGAGGTCTTTGGCTCCCTTGGCGAAACCGGCGCCTTCGATGAGACGTCGCCCTACCAGCCGAATTCGCCATATGCCGCAAGCAAGGCAGCGGCAGACCACTTTGTATTGTCGTGGCACCGCACATACGGACTGCCCGTCATCATCAGCAACTGTTCGAACAACTACGGGCCATATCAATTTCCGGAGAAATTGATCCCGCTTATGATCGTGCGAGCTGTAGACGGTAAGGATTTACCGATCTACGGGACGGGAGAGAATGTCCGTGACTGGCTGTACGTTGACGATCACGTCGACGCGCTTTTGACGATTCTGACGCGAGGCCGTGTTGGTGAGACCTACAACATCGGCGGCAACGCCGAAGCCAGAAACATCGACATCGTCCGGTCGTTGTGCCGCCATTTGGATACAGCGGCCCCGTCAACGAAACCCACCGGTGGGTATTGCGACTTGATCACGTTTGTCGACGATCGGCCAGGCCATGATTTCCGGTACGCCATGGATACCGGAAAGATTCAGCGAGAACTGGGTTGGCAACCCCGGCATACATTGGAAACCGGCCTGGAATTGACGGTGGCCTGGTATTTGGACCATGAAGACTGGTGGCGTCCATTTTTGCAGAATACCTATGATGGCGAACGTTTAGGACGGCGACGCGGTCAGTAATCGGCCGGAGAAACGTATGAAGGGCATTATTCTCGCGGGGGGCACAGGATCAAGAATGGCGCCGATGACTGGCGCCGTTAACAAGCATCTGCTTCCAGTATACGACAAGCCTCTTCTCTATTATCCGCTGGCAACCCTGATGCTGGCCGAAATTCGGGAAGTCTTGATTATCTCCAGGCCGGAAGACAAAGAACTTTTCGAGTCCGTTTTTGGCGACGGCAGTCAGCTCGGTATGCGAATCGAATATGCCGTTCAGGAGCAGCCAAAAGGGATTGCCGAGGCGTTTATCATCGCCGAACAGTTCATCGCAGGCGAACCGAGCATGCTGGCTCTCGGAGACAATATTTTCTTCGGTGAGAGCTTGCGGTCGGTACTAGCTAACGCCATCCAAAAAAAGGAGGGAGCGGTCGTCTTCGGCTATTGGGTGCCCGACCCGAAGAGGTTCGGGGTCGTCGAATTTAATGACCAGGGCAAAGTCCTCGGCATCGAAGAGAAACCTGAGAATCCGAGATCTCATTACGCAGTAACCGGCTTGTACTGCTACGATAATCGCGTATGCGATTTCGCAAAATCGCTCACACCGTCGAAAAGAGGCGAGCTTGAGATCACGGATATCAACCGCCTGTATCTGGAGCAAGATGCACTCTCCGTCATTCGATTGGGACGGGGCTTTTCCTGGCTCGATACCGGTACGCCGGATTCTCTTTTGGATGCCTGTAACTTTATCGCGACCATCGAGCGGCGTCAGGGATTGAAAATTGCCTGCATCGAAGAAATCGCTTGGCGTCAGGGCTGGATTGACGACGAGAGATTTCTCGCCGAGGCGGACCGATTGAATTCCAGCCCCTATGGCCATTACCTGAAGAGCATATTTTCCACTGGCCGATAGTAAGGTGCGTAAGGAAAACCCGCCTTTGCCGTTGCCCATCAACAATCTGAAACGGCGCCCCGCAGCCCGACGGAAAAGGATACATGGAGCCGTCGAACGCGTTCTCGAGAGCGGCTGGTACGTGCTCGGTCCTGAGTTGGAGGGTTTCGAAGAAGAGTTCGCGGCTTTCGTTGGCACTAAGCATGCCATTGGGGTCGCGAACGGTACCGACGCGTTGGAACTTTCGCTCCGGCTACTGGAATGCGGACAGGGAGACGAGATCATTACAGTGGCAAACGCCGGCGGATATTCCGTCACTGCCATACTTAAAACTGGCGCCACTCCCGTTTGCGTCGACGTGGATGGGGAAACGCTAAACATGTCGCCCGCGGAGCTTGAAGTCGCGATTACGGACAGAACCAAAGCGATCATCGTGACCCATCTCTATGGACGGATGGCAGAACTGGAAAAAATCAGCGCTATAGCCGACGACGCCGGGCTTCCTCTTATTGAAGACTGCGCCCAGGCCCATGGCGCAGCGAAGGGGAGACGCCGAGCAGGATCATGGGGTTTGATCGGCTGCTTTAGTTTTTATCCGACCAAGAATTTGGGGGCTTTCGGAGACGCGGGGGCGCTAGCCACAGACGATGCCCAGCTGGCAGAAACGGCGAAACAATTGCGCCAATACGGCTGGAAACGAAAGTATGAAACCGGAAAGGTCTTGGGAATGAACAGCCGCATGGATGAAATCCAGGCCGCCATTCTCCGGGAATTGCTTTCCTTCGTCGATGAAGACAACCTAAGACGGCGGGCAATCATCGACACCTATCGGCGCGAACTTTCGGCAAAATCAGAATTGATCTTGCCGCCCCCTGGCGCCGAACCGGATCAAACGGATTTCGCCGCGCACCTTTGCATACTGCGCAGTCGCGAGCGTGACGCTATCCGCTCGCACCTTGCTGCTCACCAAATCGCCTCCGACATTCACTACCCCGTGCCGGATCACAAACAGGCAGCATTCAATGAACGGGTTAGGGTCGCGGGCCCGTTGAGGGAAACCGAGCGTGCGGCGCAGGAAATACTTACCGTTCCCTGTTTTCCTGAGATGACTGCGCACGAAATTGACATGGTTGTTTCAGCGCTTGTTGGATATGATCCAGGCGCCTCAACCAATTAGATGCCGAACCCTATAATTCGGCCGTATACCGAAGCCAAAAACGCGAGCCCTTTCTATTTAGAGTCCCCCCAATGAGCACCGATTCCAATAAACTGGTCCTTGTCGGAGACAGCCTGTCGGCAGAAGTGGCCTATTACTATTTTACCGAGGATTCCCCATACGAAGTTGTCGGCTTTACCGTCGAACGGGACTACTTGAAGAAAGAGGAGATGTTCGGCCTACCGGTTGTCGCGCTCGAGGATGTCGAGAATCATTTCGCACCCGACGCGCACGCGGCCTACGTCGCGGCCGTCTACACCCAATTGAACCGGCTGCGCACCCGCCTTGCCGGAGCGATGAAACGTAAAGGATACCGATTGGCGTCCTTCGTGAGTTCCCGTGCAACCGTCGCCAGCAACGCACAGATCGGCGAGCATACGTTCGTATTCGAGGAAAACACGATCCAGCCTTTCGTCACAATTGGCTCCAACGTGATTCTATGGAGCGGAAACCATGTGGGGCATCACAGTAGGATTAAAGACAATGTCTTTATGGCGTCTCATGTTGTGGTTTCCGGTTCCTGCGTCATCGGCGACAATTGTTTTCTCGGCGTGAACTCAACGATTGCCGATGGCGTAAACGTCGCGGACGACTGCTGGATCGGGCCAGGCGTACTGATCACTCAAGACACGGAGGAAAACAGCATCTACCGGATTAAATCGCCGGAACCGGCAAGGATAAGCGCCCGGCGGTATTTCAAAGCGGATGCAAAATAACCGCCATGAGTGACGAGCGACCATTCAAATGGGAGAAAAGGGGACTTATTTTCGCCCCCGACACGACGCGCCCCTGGTCGCGCAGCCATGCGATGTGCCCAACGCCACTGGTACTATCCGATGACCGAATCCGAATTTTTTATTCCGGTCTCGACGAGAACATGGCCGGTCGGGTTGGCTATATCGATGTCAGCACTTCAGATCCGCAACATATTCTGTCAAATCCCGACACGCCTGTTCTGGACATCGGGAAGCCCGGCCATTTCGATGATAACGGCGTGGTTCCGATTTCTATTTTGCGCCGAAAGAATAAAGTCTATCTATATTACGCCGGTTTCCAACAAGGCTTGAAAATTCGCTATACTATATTTTCCGGCCTGGCAATCGGCAATGAGGATGGAAGTAGATTTGAACGCTACTCCGAAGTGCCGATCCTTGACCGCGCTGATGAGGGCACTCTCCTGCGATCCGCACCATGTGCGGTTGAGGACGAATCAGGGGGCTTTCATATGTGGTATATCGTTTCGAACAAATTCATCCCCGTCGGTGACAAGGACATTCCGACATATCCCGTGCATTACACACATTCCGACGACGGCATCAATTGGCCCAACAAGGGTAAGTTGGTTTTGGATTTTGCGAACGATGATGAGTTCGGGTTTGGACGCCCCCATGTGATCCTGGGCAGCAAGGGATTTCACATGTGGTATTCATTGCGCAGAAAAAGTATTCCATACCGGCTCGGCTATGCCCACTCTAATGATGGTATCAATTGGCACCGAGACGACGCCAGGATCGGCATCGACGTTTCCGAAACAGGGTGGGATTCAGAAATGGTTTACGCCTGCTCGATCTGTCAAACCAAATACGGAACCTACATGTTCTATAACGGCAATGATCACGGGAGAACAGGTTTCGGGTATGCACGTTTGGATGGCGATCTCTAGAGATGCTTACTAAATATCTTTAGGGATAGGGAGGCCAAACCCTGGAAACAGCGAAAAAAACTCTTTCAATGGTTCTTCCTGTCTATTTCAACGAAGAATCATTGGTGCCATTGTATTCGGAACTGGAAAAGTTCGAACACCAGTTGGCAGATCGTGACATGGATCTTGAATTGATCTTTGTCGACGACGGCTCGGGCGACAATTCATTCTCCGAGCTTTTGAAAATCAAAGAAAAACGGCCTGAAACGAAAGTTATAAAACTAACACGCAACTTCGGGGCTGTTGCCGCTTCGAAAACAGGACTCCGGTTCGTCACCGGCAACTGCTTTACGATGGTAGCCGCTGACCTCCAAGATCCCTTAGATAAAGTCCTCGCGATGTTGGATTTATGGCTTGAAGGATCGAAGTACGTCATCTGTCAACGCGAGTCGCGGGATGACCCGGTTTCAAACAGAATTCTGTCCTGGCTATATTACCGATTGGTGAGATCGCTGATCGTCGAAAATTATCCGCCGCGTGGATTCGACCTGATGCTTTTGGATAGCATGGCACTTCCCTATCTTCGCGACAGCAACAAGAATATTAACACTCACCTTTTTGCACATTGGTTGGGGTTTAGTCCGCGCATCATCAAGTATCACCGGCCCGAGCGCCCGTTTGGTGTTTCCCGTTGGACCTTATCGAAAAGACTGAAACTTGCCATCGACAGTGTAACCGGCTTTTCCGTCGCACCTATACGGTTGGTTTCGGCTTTTGGATTGGTCGTCGCATTTCTTAGTTTCTGTTATGGCTTGACGATTCTGGCCGGAGCGTTGTTCGATAATGCTCAAGTCGCCGGATTTCCGACTCTTGCCACACTTATCAGTTTTTTCGGCGGGCTGATTCTTTTCACCCTTGGTGTACTGGGTGAGTACCTTTGGCGAATATTTGAAAACCAGAGTTCAAAGCCAGAAGCGGTTATCGCGGAAACGCTGTTGTAATCCTTCAAAATGTTCAAACTTTGCCGCTATACAAAGTCTGAAGAGAACGAATGGAATTCCTTCGTCAGAGAGAGCAAGAACGGGACCTTCCTATTGGATCGCCGTTACATTGAATATCACGGGGACCGCTTCGAGGATTATTCGTTGACCATCCGCGACGGCTCTGCACTTGCCGCCGTTCTTCCAGCGCATCGAATGGGCGACGGATTGTTTAGTCATCAGGGACTGACCTATGGAGGGTTGGTTCTACCCAAACGTATCGGCACCGTGCACGTACTGACTATTTTTGACAAAATGCTTCAGTTTCTGCGGGCGGAGGGAATTTCTTGCCTCCAGTACAAAACGATTCCCACCATTTACCACCGGTTTCCCGCCGAAGAAGATCGGTATGCGCTGTTTCGGTATGATGCAAAACTGATTAGGCGAGACACACTTTCCGTAGTCGACATGCATAACAAACTCAAATGGCAAGAACGACGCCGGCGCGGCGTTGCGAAAGCCGTCAAGCACGGCGTCAACGTAGCCGAGTCCAACGCATGGTCGGAGTATTGGTCCGTATTGACGGCGCGCCTTCAGGATTCCCACCAAGCGGCACCAACCCATACCGTGGAAGAGATCGAACTTCTAAGAAGTCGATTTCCGGAGAACATCCGTCTGTTTGCAGCTACCTGTGGAAATAGGATGGTAGCAGGTGTCGTGATTTACGTAAGCGACAAAGTTGCACATTGCCAATATATAGCGGCAACGGATGAAGGACGTGCGTGTAGCGCACTTGACTTATTGTTTGCCCAATTGATCGAAAACGTTTTTCCGTCCAAGGCCTATTTTGATTTCGGAATTTCCAACGAGTCTCAGGGCAAAATTTTGAACACCGGATTGAGCGAATTCAAAGAAGGCTTTGGGGCCCGGACAATCGTTCACGATCATTACTCGGTACCAATCCAATGAGAGGAATTAACCTGAAACACTATATTTGTCCGGCTACCGGCTGCTCCCTCCGGACACAAGGCTCCTACAGCGATACCGACACAATTGTTTCCGACGAACTGATCGGAGGTAAAGACAAAAATGGAAACCCGCGACGGTATCCGGTTAAGGACGGCATTGTGTACTTTTCCGAGGATGTTAGAGAGTCGCTCAGCGCCGTTGAGCAGGCGGAGTATGACTACTATCAGACATTCAGCGGTGACTACGATAGTTACCAGGATTGGCTATTCAAAAGTTTCTACGTGGACGAAGAAGATCTGCGTAGAGAAATGATTGATGCATTGGAAATTGACGACAACAGTCTTGTCTTGGAAATTGGCTGCGGAACCTGCCGGGATTCGGTCGAGATAGCCCGACGGCTGGGGCCTGGCGGAACGCTTTTTCTTCAGGACCTGTCCAGCGAAATGCTGCTCGTCGGGCGTGAGAAGATTTCGGAACTAGTCAAAGACGATACTGGACCCACGGTCGAATTTTCCGTTGGTAACGCACACCATCTTCCGTTCGCGGACAACCACATTGACGCCGTGTTTCATTTTGGTGGGATAAATCTGTTCTCTGACGTCCGGCAGGCGATTGCCGAAATGGCCCGGGTCGTTCGGCCCGGAGGCAAAGTTGTCCTTGGTGATGAAGGTATTGCCCCATGGCTCCGAAACAAGCAGTACGGGGAAATTCTCATCAACTCCAGCCAACATTACGGGTTCGAACCGCCTATCGCAGCATTGCCTCCTACCGCTAAAGATGTCCGGTTGCGCTGGATAATCGGAAACGCATTCTACCTGATTGAGTTCACAGTATCCGAGTCCGAACCGGAAGTTGATCTCGATTTGCCAATTTTGGGTTTACGCGGTGGCACACACCGGAGTCGCTATTTTGGGCAACTTGAAGGCGTAACGCCCCGCACCAAGAAGGCGGTGATCCAGGCTGCGATAAACGAAGGGATCAGCGTTCATGAATGGCTGGAAAAATCGCTCAACAAACAACTAGAAACCGAACGCGAAGATAGCAAATAATCTTCGTGTTATGCGTTTTCGACCAGCTCTCTCTAAAGCTTTTAAGCTCGCGCCCCCGGACCAGATCTTCCGGTTTTTCTGGAGCGGCCTCGCAAATTCGGCCATTACCTACGTGCTATATCTAGGGCTGAATCTTGTTCTTACTTACCAAGTGGCGTTTACGCTTTCCTTCATCGCCGGCATTTTGATCGGCGCGTATATTCATGGACTCTATGTTTTTCGTGTCCGTGTAACTTTTAAAAAGGTCGTCGGTTATGCCGTTTTCTATTTGGCGAGCTATCTGCTTAGTCTTTGGCTCCTAACCCTGTTCGTCGAAAGCTTCGCATTGCCCGAAGCGATCGCCCCCATTGCCGTATTGTTTTTCGTCGTTCCGTTCAACTTCCTATGCGCGCGGCTCGTCCTGACGGGACGTCTGTTGAACGACCTGGAAGCCGAGAACGAATTCAAATGATGTCGACTCTCGAACCACGGCTCGTGTCCCTTTCAGAAATCCGGGATCCGGTGCGCGGCACCCTGGGTGTGGCCGAATGCGGAGATCACGTTCCATTCGAAATCAAGCGGGTCTTCTATATATATGACTGCCTTCCAGATATCGAACGCGGCGGCCATGCACACAAGGAGCTGGAGCAGTTCCTAATTTGTCTGGCGGGTTCGTTTCGCGTCGATTTGGAGTTTAGCGGGCGCATCGATTCGTTTCTGCTCGATACCAGGGACCGTGGACTTTACGTTCCGCCCATGTCATGGCTTGTCATTACCCCGATGATTGCGGATAGCATCTGCTTGGTTCTGGCCTCGGACCACTATTCGGAAGCGGACTACATCCGTGAGAAAAGAACGTTCGACGATTTAGTCCGGTGACGGGGCCTGTCCGTTCAAGACAATCACTTCGCCGTAATCGGGCAACTTGTAGCTTCGGGCTCCCAGTGATTTCAGATGGCGCGCATAAGGCAATATATACTCGCGGTACCGTCGTTGCAGATTGATGGCATTTGCCTTGGTTTTCTCGAGGTAGGACGGAATTAAAAGACAGTCGATGGTAGCAGGGTCTAGTTTTCCGAGTTCGCCCGTTGCGAAGCTTCCGAAGGGTGGTATTTCAAAGCTGGAATGGAACTTGTCGATCGGAAGCGGCGTAAAGGCAGCGAAGAACAACGCATCTGTCGTAAGGATGCCTTCACAATTTTTTATCAACGGAAGCGCAGTTTTTGCAATTCTCCGCGGTGATCTTTCCCCTTCGCGCAACTCATTTATCGAAAAACTTCCATTGTATATATCGTGAGCCAAGTCCCGAAATATGGGGCCCCAAGTGAGGTGTGGCGTCGCGAAAACAAGAATGGAGACGACCGAAATCAGGGCGCCACAACGCCTGCTTAGGCGCCTCAAAACATCGGGCCCCCAGCGAACAACCAACATCGCGATAAGGACCGTCAACAGAAGCCCCATTTGGACCGCCGGAAAAGACACCGCCCCATCGAAGAAAGCGAGAACGCGATCCATCAAATAGAAACCGCTAATCAGAAGCAGGCCGACAAGCAGCCACGCATCGATTTTTTCATCCCTGTCCAGGACTCGGCTTATAGCCGCCGCAACGCCGAGAGCCGCCATCAAAAATACCGGAACCGTTCCACCGAAGTGTCGAAGGGATCCGCCACCGCCGAAGATTTGCGGCACCTTCAATGCAATCAGGCCAAGAACGAAGATCGCCAAGAGGCTTTTGAGCGAACGACTGTCGGCACACTTACTGAAAGCGGCGCCGAAAATAACGAGAAGAACCGTAAAGTGACTCAGTATGCTCAGGTTTGGGAAAAGGTACGCGCGCGGCAAGGACGTCATCCAAACCCACCCCTTGATCAACTCAATGATGCTCTTATCGATGAGGGCAGCGACAAGAGGGCCATTGTGGACGACGATGCCCCACACGTTCTTGTAGCCACCGAGCAATGTTTCATGAGTGAAATAGATATCGTAGTCGGGTGGCAGGATATCAGCCTGCGCGATCGCCCAGTTGTTCAGAAGCAGGATGAAATTCGCTTGGCCGAGACTTTTTGGGTTGTCGACAGGCAGCCACGGAACGGGCTGTCCATAAGCATTGTTCCATGGGGAATCCCACTGTGCGACAAGGAACCAAACTACCAATCCAACAACAAGAACAACAGGCCAGTCCGATAGACGGGGACGACAACTCTCAAGGATATTGTTCAGGTGTCCACGCCGGAGGAACAAATTGACGGCATCAAATATCGCAAACAGGAGGATTAGCGCGGCGAAATCAAGGCGGAACATGTATGCCAAAACGAGCAAGGCATAAAAGGTCGAGAGCCGGACATTGGGATGACAAACCCTGATCCAGACGGCAAACAAAACGCATACCAAACCGAGTCCTTGGCCCATGGGTGCCGCATCCTCCAAATACGGTAGCCAAAGAAGAGCGCCGAACACGGCAATTGTGGGACCGACCAGTAACCGAAGAAATACGAACAGGCCGGCACCGACCACAAAAGAACGAAAAACAAACTCTGCCGTAACGCCAACGGGAAAGCCGAATGCCGCAAACGGCGCCAAGTAAAGGGCCGTTATCGGGCTTCGGTCAAAAACAGGAAAACGCCCCGTTTCCAGAAAGGCCTTTGAAAAGAACCAGTAGTAGTAATTTTCGCCGTGAATTTCATGGTGTCTCAGGAGAAATATAGTCGCCGTAACAAGCACCATTGCTGCGTAGATAAAATACGTTCTGGCCGGAATCGGATTCGTCATTCGATGACCTAAAGTTAACCTTAATCACACGATGGTTCGGGGAACTCTACTCAGGTATATCCATTGATCGAATCACTAGCAATGTCACAGCATTGGCCTATGGGGGGAACTTTCGTTTTGAAAATCAGTCACGTGGGATCGCGTGGCCAAATCGAATCTTGAAGACTACTTGCCCCTTCGCATCACGATTTTATCCAACCAAAAATCCATATTGTCTTTTCTTCCGAACCGCGCATACAGCACGCCTCGCTGTCCAGCGCCATCGAATCGATCTGAGGTTCTTGTTCCATTGTTCACTTTTTCTCTACTGGCTATTCTGCGTCACATCTATTGTGACGACACGCCCTCAATGAAATCGTCTGCCACATCGTCGAATAGGTTTGCCGCGTGACCACGGAATTCTTCGAAAAATACAGCTTCAAACTCCGCGATCGTGAGGATCTGAAAAAAGTCATTGGCGGCTTTCCGCGTGAAAAAAAGGTCATCATGTGTCATGGCGTATTCGACGTCGTGCACCCCGGCCATGTGCGCCACTTAGCCTACGCCAAGACGAAAGCCGATATCCTGATTGCCAGCATCACGGCCGACAAGCATATTAAGAAAGGGACCTATCGGCCACATGTGCCGGAACGATTGCGTGCCTTGAACATTGCTGCGTTCGAAATGGTCGACTACGTGATCATCGATCACAATGCCAAACCCCTAGAAAACATAAACTATTTGCAGCCGGACTATTTCGCAAAAGGCTTCGAATATATGGGGGGCGGACTTCCACCTGCCACGCAAGAAGAGGCGGATTTAGTCGAGGGATACGGCGGCGAGATGATTTTCACGCCAGGGGACGTCGTATACTCCTCTTCAAAGCTGATCGACCTTGCACCGCCGGCTCTTCAAATCGAGAAGCTCTTGTCCCTAATGCATTCAAATGGCCTTTCTTTTGACGACCTCAGAAAGGCCGTCGATCAGATGAAGGGATTCAAGGTCCATGTTCTCGGCGACACCATCGTAGACAGCTACACTCGTACGTCTCTAATCGGTGGCCAGACCAAAACACCCACGTTTAGCGTTCGATACCTAGGGCAGGACGACTATATTGGCGGCGCCGGAATTGTCTGCCAGCATATGCGCGCCGCAGGTGCGGAGGTCGTGTTCTCGACTGTACTCGGTAAGGACCGCTACGCAGACTTCGTCGTAAAAGGCCTGACGGAAGCGGGGATAGACTGCAAAGCGATCATTGATCAAACTCGGCCGACAACAAACAAGAACGCGATAATCGCTAGCGGATATCGGCTGCTCAAAGTAGATACGCTCGACAATCGGTCCATCTCGGATACGATTTTGGAGGAACTGAGCGAGACTTTGAAAAATACAAAATCGGACGCGGTGGTATTCAGCGATTTCCGCCATGGAATTTTCAATCAGCTTACCGTACCCGTCTTAACCGACGCAATTCCGGCAGACGTCTATAAGGTCGCCGATAGTCAGGTCGCGAGCAGATGGGGCAATATCACTGAGTTCAAGGATTTCGATCTGATTACACCGAACGAACGTGAAGCGCGGTTTGCGCTCGCAGATCAGGACTCGACGGTCGGCAGCCTTGCCGGTTCACTAATGGGAGAGACAGGATGCCGATTGCTCATCCTAAAACTGGGGGACCGCGGCGTATTCGCGACCTTTCCGTCGAGCGAAGAAGACGGTGTCACGTATTTTTCGATAGATAGTTTCGCGCGAACCGTCGTCGATGCGGTTGGGGCAGGCGACGCACTTTTAGCCTACGCCACGCTATCCATGTTGGCGACCAAGAACGCGGTTATCGCGGCAATATTGGGGTCGTTCGCAGCCGCGTGCGAATGCGAATATGACGGCAATATTCCGGTTAAACCCGCAGACGTGCTGAGTCGTATCAATCAGATCGAAAAAACGGCGGGTTACGGAGCCTAACTCTGTCATGAATTCCAAATCGTTACGAATCGTCATCGTGGGATTGGGTGTGCAGGGGATGAAAAGGATGAGCGTCGCCGGCAGCGACATCGTCGCGACCGTAGACCCGGCAATTGATAGCGCCACCTACAAAAGCCTCTACGACGTGCCATCGACGGACTACGACGCGGCATTGCTGTGTGTGCCGGATGGCGAAAAACTGGCCATGCTCTCCTTTCTTATTGGCAACGGGAAGCATGTGCTTGTCGAAAAGCCGATCATTAGTTCCGACGAGCAAGAAATTAGCGACTTATCGAGGCTTGCCCAACGTAACAATGTCGTTTGCTACACGGCGTACAATCACAGGTTTGAGCCTCATTTCGTGAGAATGCGCGATCTCATTGCGAGCGGCGACTTGGGAAAGATCTACTCGCTGCGAATGTTCTATGGGAATGGTACCGCCCGCTTGGTACGTGAAAGTGCCTGGCGCGACACAGGCGCCGGCGTCCTTACGGATCTTGGCAGTCACCTGCTGGATACACTGCGATTTTGGTTCGGCGACGGTTTCAATGTCGATTTCCGTATCCAAGGCGCCCATCGACACGAAAACCGGGCATTCGATCATATCGTCGTTACCGGTGAAGGTTATCCCGCAATCCAACTCGAGATGTCGATGCTCAGTTGGCGCAATCACTTCACCTGCGACATTTACGCAGAGAATGGCAGCGCGCATATTGACAGTCTGTGCAAATGGGGACCGAGCACTTTCACACGACGGACGAGAATTCTTCCGAGCGGACGTCCGCCCGAAGAATCCGTATGCCTCGTACAAACGGATCCCACTTGGGAGACCGAATATGTACATTTCGTTGAGCTTTGCAGAAAGGGGACGGGAACGACACTTGACAACGACTTGTGGCTCAGTCGGAAGCTGAACGCATTGGCAAGACAAACCGGACTAACCGGCACGACTGAGAAAAAGGGTTGTCAATGAACAGACCCGTTGTTGCTTTCGCAGGAATGACGCATTTGGGTCTATGCTCTGCCGCCGCTGCTGCAGCACGCGGCTTCGACGTGATCGGCTTTCATGACGATCCGAAACTCGTCGAAGACCTCAAGGCGGGCCGGTTTCACATCAGCGAACCCGACCTCAGCGAAACCATAATGGCAAATCGCACCCGCATCACTTTTACCAACGATGCGACCGACTTAAGCCGCTGCGACGTCGTGTATCTGTCGATAGACGTGCCGACAGATGATTCCGGCAAAGGAGATTTACGCACGATTGAACGAATGTTCCGTTTGATCGAAGACAACGCCAGTGAGGATGCTTTGCTGGTCATTCTCTGCCAAGTGCCGCCGGGTTTCACGCGTGGCATCGGCTGTTCGCCTACACGTTTATACTATCAAGTCGAGACCCTGGTATTCGGCCAAGCCATAACTAGGGCACTCAAACCCGAACGGATTATCGTCGGTTGCGGCAATCCCCACGAACCGATCGATCCAAGGTTAGAAGCTTTTCTATCGGCGTTCGAATGCCCCATTTTACCAATGCGTTATGAGAGTGCCGAACTGGCGAAAATCTCGATCAATATGTGCCTGGTTGCTTCGGTCAGCGTCGCCAACATGATGGCGGAAATTTGCGAACAGATTGAAGCCGATTGGTCAGAGATCGTTCCGGCCTTGAAACTCGACCGCCGGATCGGGCAATTCAGTTATCTCAAACCGGGATTAGGACTGGCCGGGGGCAATCTGGAGCGCGACCTCGCGACGGTAGCTACCTTAGCGAAAAGGCACGACACCGACGGCAGTCTCATTGAGGCCTGGCTCGTCAATAGCCAGCGACGGCGCGATTGGGTTTGGGAAACGCTGAAGCGCGAGGTTCTGAACGAGAACTGCAATCCCGACGTCGGCATTCTGGGCCTCGCCTACAAAGAGAACACACACAGCACAAAGAACTCCCCCGCTTTGAGCCTGTTAAAGAATCTAGAGAAATGCAACGTCAAAGCGCACGATCCCATCGTGACCGCAGAAGAAGCTGATATTTCCTGCGATGTCACGAACGACCCCTTGGAAGCTTGCGAAAATACGGATGCCGTTGCGGTGATGACGCCGTGGCCAGCTTACCGAGAAATCGACCCCCACGATTTGGCCCAACGCATGCGGGGTCGGACAGTCATAGATCCATACGGTATATGGCAGTCCGGAAAATTAATCGACGCCGGACTGGATCATTTTACGCTCGGCAAACCACCATCAAAAATCGACGCGACTGCACGAAAACAACATGCTTGAGCACTTAAACAGGCCCCTTCGCCGACCCACGAGAGTTGTCATACTGGGCGCGGCCGGCTTTGTCGGAAAAGCTGCACGAACAGCGTTCGATGGCGAAGGAACGCCGGTCCTTGCGCTTGGTCGCCAAGAAATCGACCTTCTTGCGCAAGGGGCCGGCGATCGCCTTTCGGAGTCTATTGAGCCAGATGATACCGTGTTGATCATCGCTGCCGAAGCACCTTGCAAGAATACGTCAATGCTAGTTAGCAACATCAAGATGATGGAGGCGGTCTCCGGCGCGCTTGAACGCTCATCCCCAGCGCACGTGATGTATGTCAGCTCAGATGCTGTCTATAGAGACAGCATGGAACTTTTGGACGAGTCTTCTTGTGCCGAGCCAAGTTCCTTACATGGCATTATGCACCTTACGCGCGAGGTCATGCTAAAGGACGCCGTGGACTGCCCGCTCGCGATCTTGCGCCCTACTTTGATTTATGGAGCCGAAGATCCGCACAATGGTTACGGTCCCAACAAATTCCGACGACTTGCGGAACAAGGCGAGGATATTGTTTTGTTTGGCGAAGGCGAGGAACGTCGCGACCACGTACATGTTAACGATGTGGCAGAGTTGATCAGGCTTATTGCCTGGCATAGAAGCCAAGGCGTGCTGAATGCGGTTACGGGCCACGTCATATCCTTTAGGAAGATCGCCGAGATGATCGCGGATTTATCGGAACCTTCAGTGACGGTAAAAGGCACACCTCGCACCGGACCGATGCCCCACAACGGCTTTAGGGCATTCAATAATCAAGCAACACAAGAGGCCTTTCCCGATTTTCGCTATTTGGAGTTGGCCGAGGGCTTAGCCAAAATTCAGAATGAGGCACTAGGTTAGGTAACAATGGTTGAGGTTAATCTCCTGCGCTCATTGCCCAAGGGCAAACGCAATGTCAAAGCACGCGAAACGGCTAAATCCGACGAACATGTGCGTATTTCAAGGGAATATGGCGAGGTCTATTTCGACGGACCACGCGAATACGGATATGGCGGGTACTATTATGACGGCCGCTGGCAGCCTGTAGCTACCGATATCGTCGAACATTTTGGGCTCGAGCCAGGTGCCAAGGTATTGGATGTCGGGTGCGGCAAAGGTTTCCTCGTCAAAGACTTATTGGCAATCGGAATCGATGCGTACGGCGTCGATATTTCAAAATACGCCTTGATGAACTGCGAGCGGGAAACGGTGGGACGTCTGCACCTGGGCAGCGCCGATGAACTCCCCTTCCCCGATGGAACATTCGACGCAGTTCTATCAATCAATACCATCCATAACTTGCCTCGCGACCGGTGCGCGCAGGCGCTACGCGAATTCGAGCGCCTAAGTCCTGGGCGCGGATTCGTTCAAGTAGACAGCTACCGAACGCCGGAGCAAAAGGAAATTTTCGAGAGTTGGGTGCTTACGGCAATGTTCCACGATTACCCGGACGGATGGATAAAACTATTTGACGAAGCCGGTTATACCGGTGACTGGTACTGGACGATAATTGACTGACCACTCAAAGACGGCTGAAAACATTGCTTCAGAATAGTTTTGACGTAAACGCTGCGCAGAAGCGGTGCAAAATGTATCGCAAGCGCATTCTTGATATATCCCAGAAGGTTACAGCGTTGCATGCTGCGGCCGCCTTCTCGGCGATGGAAATGGTCGATTGTGTCTATCACGCGCTTATGCGGCAAGATGGCGCAGCGGAAGACAAAGATCGATTTATCATGTCCAAGGGCCACGGCTGCCTCGTTCAATATGTGATCCTCGAAGATCTCGGGATACTCACCGAGGAAGATATCGCACTTTACTGCAAGCCGGAGGGGCGGCTCGGTTGCCATCCCGATTATGGCGTTCCCGGCATAGAAGCGTCGACGGGATCGCTGGGTCATGGGATGGCATTGGCAACGGGAATGGCCTATGCGGAAAAGTATATTCATCGCAAGACAGGAAAGGTTTTCGCAGTACTAAGCGACGGCGAATTCCAGGAGGGGTCGACCTGGGAAGCCATGATGATGGCGGCCAACCTGAAAACCGACAATCTGATTGCGCTCCTTGACCACAATGGTTTCCAGTCCTTTGGCCGCACTTCCGAGACGCATCCCGCCTTTTACCCGATCCGCGAAAAGGTTGAAGCGTTTGGGTGGGAAGCGGTTGAAGTGAATGGTCACGATGCCGAGGCGGTGTTCAAGGCGATTACGGAACGGAAAGGCGGCAAACCCTTCATGCTTATCGGCAATACGATCAAAGGACGAGGGGTCTCCTACATGGAAAACGTTCCGGTATGGCATTATCGATCGCCTACACCGGAGGAATACCGGCAAGCTATTGACGAACTCGCGGAGGTTTCATCGTGAGGAACAAGTTTGCCGATGCAATTTACGAAATTGCCAAGACCGACGACCGTATTTGCGCCATCGTGGCGGATATTTCGCCGGCCGGTTCCATGGTCAATTTCCGCGAGGATTTTCCCGAGAGGTTCGTGAACTGCGGCGTCGCCGAACAAGCCATGATCGGAATCGCCGCGGGCATGGCACTAAATGGCATGCGGCCGTTTTGTTATACGATTGCGACCTTCTCCCTATTCCGGCCGTTCGAAATGGTGAGAGACGACCTTTGCTACCAAAACCTACCCGTCACCGTGATCGGTATGGGCGCAGGCGTCATTTATTCAACGCTGGGAGGAACTCATCACACGATGGAAGATGTGGCGGTCGCTAGCGCTATCCCCAATATGACCGTTCTTGCACCCTGCGATCCCAACGAGATGTGGACGGCGACGGAATGGTGTGCGACACAAAGCCACGGACCTGTCTATATGCGCCTGGGAAAAGCGGGTGAACCGGATTTGACAAGTGCCGCTCTCGACCCATTTGCCATTGGAAAGATTCGTTGCCTCAAAAAGGGATCGGATATCGCGATTTTGTCCTACGGGATTACAGTCGCGATGGCAGCCGAGATCTCCGAGACGTTAGAAAAACAGGGGCAATCCGTTTCGCTCTATTCCTGTCATACAATCAAGCCCTTGGATCGAGACGGAATCGCGAGCGTTCTGGCCGAGCACAAGCATGTCGTCGTGATTGAAGAACACGTTCCGCACGGTGGCCTTGGCTCACGTGTAAAAGAGATCGCGTTCGATACCAGAACGTCTGCGCGCCTTGATTGCTATTCCTTGAAGGATGAGTTCATCCATTGTTACGGCAGCCATCAAGAACTACTCGCCGAACACGGCTTGTCACCCTCGGCCATTCTGACGTCCATCAATTCATAGATGTGGTCATCGGCGCGTACACCCGATCAACCTTTGGAATGACTGCAGCCGTCAACAAGGAACCCGTGGCTCTTCGCAACTTACCTGCCGTGTTCGTGCGCAAGCTTCGAACCGCGCAGACCAATCCGCGGCTGGCGCTCCGGCGGCTCCTTTCGTCGATTCTCGTCGGATTGATTGGATTTCCGGCCGCCGTTCTGATGCGGATCACGTGGCCGTGGATCTCCATCAGGATTTGCCGGATTGATACGGGCCGTATCGGCCATTTCGCAGGAGCATGCCATACCTACCTTTGTGAACGGGCGTCCGGAAAACACGCAGGATACATCGACGTTTTTTTCCGAACCACGCAGCCGGTCAATAATTGTCTGTACCACCTCGTCCGCAAGAAAATGCGGTTCTTTCAACTGAGCGAGTATGTCGACGCGGCCAGCCGACAACTGCCCAACTGGGAGCGCCATTCTTTGGCCGTAAGTTCCTTGGACCGGGAGGGTGTTACTCTCGAGGCCCCGCCACCAATTGTTCTCGACAAGGAAACCATCGAACGCGGCGACAAATGGCTCACAAGCCTAGGAATCGAGCCGGAAAAGCAGGTCATTCTGTTTGCCAACCGCGATGCGGCGCATTTGGATCATATTAGCCCAAGTAAAGATTGGTCCTATCACGACTATCGGGATTCCAGCATCCAAAACATGCTTCCCATGGCGCAGCGATTTGCGTCCAAAGGGATGGGTGTCGTTCGAGCGGGAGCCCATGTTTCCGAAAGTCTGGAGACGGCCGATCCGGCAATTGTCGATTATCCTAGTCGTCACCGAACCGAAGAACGCGATATTTATCTCGCTTTTCGTTCAAAATTTTGCGTGGCAACTGCGTCCGGCGTACTTGATCTCCCCCGGCTGTTTCACACGCCAGTCGCGAACTGTAATGTAGCGCCATTACAAGCATTAAATGTCTTCAAGGCACGGGCCACGGATTTGTGGATTCCCAAACGGTACTGGTCCAAGGAGCAAAAACGGTTCATGACATTCTCGGAGATAGTTGGGTCCGGGGCTGGGCAGTTCGTGTTCACGAAACAGTTCTCCGACGCGGGTATCGAGCTTATTGAGAATACGCCGGAGGAAATCCTCGATCTGGCCGTCGAGATGGAAGAGATTTTGGAAGATCGGCGCGTTCTCGACGGCGAGGAACGTAAGATGATCGACACTTTCTGGAATATTGCCCTGGAAGGGCGCGCCTGGAATGGCGAAACGCAAATCGCGCTATCGTTCCTAAAGCGCCATCCCGATTTGGTACGGTAATCGGATTATGAGTCTCGACGCCTTTAAACGTCTGAATGAAGAGGTTTTCGTCTCCGAAAACCCGGTCACCTATATTTCGCCGGCCCAGATAGAGGCTCTAAAAAAACTCGCGAGCACGAACGCGCGCAACCGGGTGAGAATAAACGCCCATAAGACAACGGACGATCCGCTTCATGAGATGGTCATCGTCCATAAAAAGGGAATGTACTGTCAGCCGCACAAACATATGAACAAGAGCGAATCCTTTCATATGATTGAAGGCGAGCTGCTTTTGATCCTGTTCGACGACAACGGACAAATACTTCAAACGCTCGATCTGGGCGCCGCCGGAACGGGAAAGAACCTTTTCTATCGGCTATCCAAGCCCCTATATCACATGATTATTCCAGAAACGGAGTTCGTCATCTTCCACGAAGTGACAAATGGCCCGTTCCGCCGTCAAGAAACCATCTATGCGGAATGGGCACCGTCCGAAGAAGACGATAAGAAATCCCAGCAGGAATACCTATCGAACGTCTTGCGTTCGATGGAACGCCTTTGATCGGAATGGACCAAGGACGTCTCATCGTCGTTGGCGGTTCGGGTGTTATCGGCACGTCGGTCGTAAATACCGCCCGCCAATCAGCAATACCCGTTGTTGCAACCGCCCATCGGCGCACCACCCCGGATGCGATAAAATTCGAGATGATAAGCGGCGATTTGACATGCAGCATTCCGGATATCGGCAACCAAGACACGGTTTTGATCCTTGCGGCCTACGGTTCCCCTGGATGGATTTTCGAGAATCAGGCGAAGGCTAGAGAACTGAACGTTGATGCAACGGTTCGTCTCGTAAAGACCTGCCAAGACCGGGGGGCATCCGTTTTCTTCATGTCCACGGACCAGGTTTTCGACGGACGAGACGGCGGCTATACCGAAGAGGTTTCTCCGAATCCCCTCAACCTTTATGGTCGCATGAAAGTGGAGGTGGAGGACTTCCTGCTTTCTCTAGAAGGTAATCATTGCGTTATGCGGACAGGATGGAACGTGCCGGGCGACCCTGACTCCCACTGCGCGGTTAAGGATGCTTATCACCACCTACTTTCCGGAAACGCACGAATGGCGTATGACAATTTGATCAATATTTCGGACATTAACGACACCGCGCGGGGCGTGGTAGAATTGGCAAAATTGCCGGACCGCCCCAAGATCGTCCATCTTGCGGCTTGCCCGGCCGTCTCCAGAACCCAACTATGTGAGTGGATCATCGCGGAAAGCACGTTTGGCGATAAGATGAGCTTTGAACCTATCCGGTTCAGCGAGCTGACCTATTCGGAACCGCGGCCAACGAATGCCTGGCTGGATAATGGGCTTGCTGTCGGGAGTCTTGGATTGACCTTTACACCGCCGGAAAAAACGGTCCGTGCCAAAGTCCGGCTTCTTGATGCACTTCAGCGAGTCAATTGACCCATGAATGAGATCAGGAAATTTAACCACCAGCCCATCGGGGACAAGTCCGACTTGCATGCCCTGGTAAAGCAAATGGCAGATTTGTTCCCGAACGGACAAATCAAAAAGGTACTCCTAGTTACCCCGCCAGACGCCGACAGCGGGTTGTTCCGCTTCGAAACGGCCAAACGCGGCCGGTACACCAACTACCCGCCTTACGGCCTCGGCATCGTGGCGGAAAAGCTCCGCAGGATCGGGGTCGACGTAAAGCTGTGCAACTTGAACCAAGAAATCCTGCGCACGGCGAATACTGCCGCCCGCGAGCAGGATTTCGATCATGATGCCACATGGCAGGCCAAGCTGGACGACGTCCTGGAGGACTTTGAGCCCGATTTCGTAGGCGTCACCTGCATGTTCACCATGACCCATGAATCTCTTAAACGGGTCTGCAATTACATCGCGGAAAAGAACTATGTCGTATCGATCGGAGGCGTTCATGTATCGAACGATGTAGAACACGTGCTCGACGATGTTCCGGCCGTGAGTTTTGCCTTTTTGCGCGAGGCAGAAGGAGCAATCGCGAATTTCGTCCGCTGCATTAACGGCACGTCCGAGCCCGAAAGCCTGGGACAGATGATTGCGGTATTGCCGAGTGTCGGCGCACCTAATTCGACCGAACGTCATTATTTTATGAAAGATTGCCGCCCCGAAGCCGACGACGTGGACGTTACGCCGGCCTACGATCTCATGGAAATCCCGGAATATTCCAGATACGGCACCATCGGCGCTTTCTATTGCTTTAAACCCAAGGATGCCGTGTTTGCCACGGTTCTCTCGAATCGCGGATGTCGTGCGCAATGCACATTTTGTTCTGTTAGGAACTTCAACGGCAAGGGCGTACGAGGCCGCGATCCGATACAGGTCGTTGATGAAATCGAAGAGTTGGTCAACACGTACGGCGTCGATCATATCATGTGGCTTGACGACGACCTCCTGAAGGATCATCGCCGGGCGATTACCATGTTCGACGAGATCGCGCGGCGCAATCTTGGCATTACGTGGGATGCCACCAACGGCCTGATCGCCAGCTCCTGCACCGACGAGGTTGTGGACGCGATGGCTAAATCAGGATGCATTGCCGTCAATATCGGAATGGAATCGGGAAATGCGGGTATCCTTCGTGAAATCCGCAAACCGGGGACGGTCGATGTTTTCCTCGAAGCTGCTCGTGTCCTGCGGAAATACGAGGAAATCCACACATCCGTTCTCTTGATGGTCGGGTTTCCCCGAGAGACGTTCCGTATGGTGCAGGACACCATCGATGTCGCCCGGGAAATGGACTGCGACTGGTATCGGATATCGCCTCTTCAGCCGCTGCCCAATACGCCGATCCACGATGCGATGGTGGAGCAGGGGATTATCAAGGACGAGAAAGCCGGCGAGGTCCGCTTCATGGGTGGTTCCTACGGCAAACAGGCGGAGATCGAAAAAGGGCAAAGGCCTGCGGAAGCGCTGTTCGCCTCGGCCTTCGCTGGCGTCGCACCGGATGATGTTCTGACCCCCGGCCAAATTACCGACATGTGGTTCTATATGAATTATACCCTCAATTTTCACCGGATATTCTTTGAACGCCGCCCCGTCAAACTGGCGCAGTTGCGAGCACATCTACAGACTCTTTCAGAGGTCATTTCGCCGGAAAACGGTTTCGCGCTCTATTTTCAAGGATTTCTGCAATGCTTGGAGAACGGCGAGGTCGATCAGACGCTGATTGACCGTTTTGAGCGCCGGCTGGCCGAATCCGAGTATTGGCGCGAACGGCTGGCGGCTTTCGGCCTCCGGATCGAAGATTTGAAGACTGGCGAATTTCCAATGAAAGATGCGCCTGCCATGTTCGATCTTTTTCCGAGATAGTTGCGCCTTCCGGTGAGCAACTCTAATACTCTCAACCTTCCAATCTCCAAATAAGGCCAGAATAAAATGATCGTTTTGGGTCTACACGGCGGCGTGACCATCAATCAGCACGACCCCTCCGCGGCGCTGGCCATAGACGGCGAGTTAATTGCGATATGCGAGGAAGAACGGTACCTGCGCATCAAATCATCGTATGGCTACCTACCCAATTATTCGATCAAAGCATGCCTCGCGGAAGCTGGCATACGCTTCGAAGACATCGATGTTTTTGTCACCACCGGCGTCACATACGACGAGGCGGATGAACGATGGGCTGATTATCTTCGCCACCAATTCGGAACCCGGCCGAAAATAGAACGGGTTCATCATCAGGAGGCCCATCTCGCGACGGCTTTCTATGGTTCGCCGTTCGACAAAGCAATTTGCCTGTCGCTTGATGCAACCGGAGACGGCTCCTCCGGCATGACGGCAATCGCCTCAAGGGAGAACGGCTTTCAAATTCTTGATGACATCCCGGCCCGGAACTCGCTCGGAATGTTTTATACGCTGATGACGCGTTACCTGGGCTTCGCCGATCTTGATGAATACAAACTTATGGGCCTGGCGACCTACGGCGAGAATACTTTCGATCTCAATCCAGTTCTCAAATTGAACGGACAGGGATGGACGTTCGAAAACTCGTTCATGCGCAACGAACCGGTCGTCCGGTCACCGTTTGAACCCCTCTATTCGGAAAAGCTGGCGGAATTCTTCGGACAACCGAGCAGAAAGCCTGGCGAAGAAATTACCGATTTTCATCGTAATCTTGCGAGAAGCACACAGGCGCATTTTGAATCATGCCTGTTTGAGCTGGTAAAAAGCCTGCACGAGCGATTTCCTGAAATACCAAATTTTTGTTTTGCTGGTGGAGCGGCGCTGAATTGCGTCGCAAACCGTCTGATACTTTTTTCTGGAATGTTTGAAAACGTTTACGTCTCTCCGGTCGCAGCGGACCGCGGACTGGGCGCGGGGTGCGCGTATCTCGGTGCCGCACGGAGCGGCGACACGCCCGCCCCCATGACGACACCGTATCTTGGCTCGGCGTACTCGAATGACGATATTCTTGACGAACTCCAATCCAATGGCGTCGCTTACAAAACGCTTGGTGATCCAGCCCAAACCGGCGCCGAGCTTTTAGCGGACGGTAAAATCATTGGCTGGCACCAAGGAAGATCGGAAGCGGGAGCGCGCGCATTGGGCAACCGGTCCATCCTCGCAACGGCGGGCGACGCCAACATGCGAGACAAAGTCAATGCACGCATCAAGTACCGGGAGGAATTTCGTCCTTTCGCACCATCGGCATTGTTTGAATCCGCAGACCGATTCTTCGACACAAAAGGCCTTGAATTCCCGAGCATGTCTATTGCCGTCGACGCTCTACCGGCGACTGCGGATCAAATTCGCGCCGTCGTCCACTTCGACGGCACATCACGCTTGCAAACCGTTAAACCTGCGCAAAACGAGACCTATCATCGACTTATCGAATCCTACGGAAAACTGACCGGCACACCCGTGATTCTGAATACAAGCTTCAATCTAAATGGCCAGCCGATCGTCGAAACGCCTCGGGATGCGTTGATGACATTTTTTGGGTGCGGCCTCGACGCGCTTATCGTTGGCGACGTCCTGATCGAAAAAGACCGAAGCGCATCCGGCCTATAATCAGACGCGGTCACGGGCGATAACGCATCCCAGTATGAAAAATTTAAAGAAGATTTTCTTCTCCTCTCTTCTGGTATTGATCTCCTCATTGACGACGATCTTCTTGATTAACGTCGCTTTAGAGATTGCGTTCAGAGCAGAGAAGAAAGAAGAAATCTATCGGGACCTCCTAGCCGTAAAGTACGGCAAAAGAGAGTCGACGGAAGTCGAGCGGCTCGAGAAAGCTGCCGCCAAACGCGGTATCAAATATGATCGCCGGCACCACACGCAATACATAGAGGATGAAAGAAAACGGGGAGAACGAATCACCAAGTCGATCGGCCCGCAGTACTACGCCAACAAGAAGGTATTTGATCAATGGCGGGAGCCTTATTTCCCGCCCGGTGATGCATCGGGAATTCGTGTCGTTCTGAGCAACGAAAACGGATATTTCGCCGACTTCTTTTCGGATCGGCACGGTTTCAACAATCCCGACGACGTTTGGGAGAAAATAGAAAAGGGAGAAACCATCGACGTGGTGCTCGTCGGCGACAGTTACGCACAGGGCTATTCCGTCGAACCCCACCAGAATATTGCCGGCGTCCTCCGGTCCAAAAACCTCAGCGTTCTGAATCTTGGACGCGGCGGAAACGGACCGCTATCGAGTTTGGCGGCCTACATCGAATATGGGAAAAATGTAAAAGCCCGTTTTGTCGTATATCTACATTTCGACGCCAACGATCTGAGAGATATTTCCTGGGAACGGCAATCCGACCTGTTGATGCGATACGTCACTGACGCGGACTTCGAGCAAGGTCTGAGAAAAAGAGACCAGCACGAAATCGACAAAGACATTTTGGCGCTGTGGGAGGTCGTATCACGTTACGAGAAACGTAAACTGGAGGAATTCAGCGCGTCGGCGGGTACTGATGCGGGCGCAATGGGCGAGGTGAAGAACATGCCCGATGACGACATCCGTGACCTAGCCAGCGAGGTGCTCAGCGCGCGAGAGGCGGACAATGTCCGTTACAAGAATCAGAATCCGACGCATCGGATAACCACGCTATATCACATCCGCATGCTGCTAAAGCCCGCAATTCAGAAATCTCTCCCCTGCAATGGAAACTGGCGACGGCCAGACACGGAAGCATTGAGCCGGAATTTTTCTATTCTAGAGAGCGTCATCACGCGAATGAGCGGGATTGCAACCAAGGACGGGGGGAAATTCCTTTTCGTGTCGAACCCTGATCGCGGGATACTTTTCGGGTCTGCAAAACGATCAACCGACGGCCGGATTTGTACCATTCACGATTACAAGCCACTTCTATTGTCCGCACTCCGCGGTAAGGGCATAAATGTCTTGAATTTCGAGCCGGTTCTAAAAGCGGTCGACGACAAAAGCGCTCTGTTTCCGCTCGGGGGACCCAAGGAACTTGGTATCGTAATGGGCCATTTTAACCCACGCGGCTACGCGCTGTTCGCCGACACCATCTTCAACAAATTGAATGAGATCGGTAAGGGACAGAACTGAATGGGTGGGACCGGTTTGCCGATGGCACCAGATTCAGGTGGCAACGGCAAAAACTACATTTTCCACGTTGGACTGAACAAGACGGCAAGTTCTTACTTGCAGGGCCTGTTCTTTCCAGCCCTAGATGGAATTTCCGTGGCGTTTAATACAACCGTCCTTGATGAATTCTATCGGACCGGCCGGTTCGATCACGAATGCTACCGGATCGGCGATTCATTTCGCCCCAATGATGCGCGAGCGATCTTAGAGAATGAGAACGCCGACACAGTCATTGTGAGCGACGAAGGACTCGGATTCCCGATATTCTCGGATGTCCCCGGCGAGCAGTCGTTTACGCAGCCCGCGGAGAAAGCCCTAAGCGCCGACCCGCCGGAAACCTTCAAGCGGAACATGGAGCTCGTTTCAGCGATCGCACCGAATGCCAAAATCATCATCGTCATCAGGAACCAACTCGGCATGCTCAAGTCGATGTACAAACAAGAAATAAAGGCTGGGCAGAAGATTTCGTTCGATGAGTATCTGAATTTTCGAAGCGGTAGATTTTTTGCCCGCGGCAAAGATAATTTCTTCAAAAAACGGACGGTCAATGCGCTGGCGCTCGACTACGGGAATTTGATCGAGTTCTGCAACGCCAAATTTGGCAGAGATAACGTACATACACTTTTTTTCGAGGAATTCATCAGCGACAGAGACGCTTTTCTGAAAAGAATTTTGGCCGTATTGGGGCGCGGAGACGATTCCGTTCCGCAAATTACCTCGACGACAGTTTACAACAAGGCCTACTCCGCATTCACGATCGAGATATTGATTTGGTTCCGCCGTCTATTTTTCTGGAAACACTCCTTTGAAATGGCGACGTCCGTCCCCCTTAGCCTTCAAATCGAAAACAGCCTGTTTTCTCTCTACGAAAAATCCCAGAAGTCGGGTCGGCTGAAAAGCGTTTCCAAATTCCTTATGGATTTGTACCTGTGGCGAAATCTTGGCAGGCTTTTGCTTTCCTCGCGTCGCAAGATCGAGCTTCTTGAATCCTATCTCTATCTTGACTGGGAATTGTACTCACCCACACAAAAGAGATTCTTGACGGATTGGTACGCTCAACAAAATCAGAAGCTGGACGAATACTTTCCAAATGATGACGTCCGGGCGAAATACGTCCCAGCGTAGGTTCCGGACGGAAAACCAACGCTCCCCGCAACGATGATCACCCAAAGAATGGCTCTTAGCCGAATATTTTTTCAGAGCTTTCGCCTAGCCGGAAAACGCACGCGAAGGCTGGTGCTTGCCTCCATTGTTGCATTGTCATCGCTTCGGGTGCTGGACCTCGTCAGCCTAGGACTCATTTTTCCGATCGTCGGTCTGCTAGCCGGTGGAACGCGGGTCGACAACTTCTCCCAATGGATACCGGTCGATCAGGTAGAAGGCTATACAAATGCACAGCTCGCCGCGGCCCTCAGCATCGTGTTGGCGGGTCTTATCATCTTCAAGAGCGTTGTAAGTGTCGGCGTAACGTATTGGGTCGGAAAAGTTTTCAATCTCGATCGAACACGAATCACCGAACAGCTATTCCGCACCTATCTCGAAGCACCCGCAAGCTTCCACTTCGAGCAGAATGCCGCAACATTGCTGCGTAATCTGAACACGTCAGTGCCCAACTGGTACAACAAGATCATTCAACCGATTGGCGGGCTCGTATCGGACCTTTTTCTGGCACTCGCAATCGCCGGCATGCTGGTGTTCGCAAATCCGCTGGCGGCGGCAATCGCGATCGTCGTAATCGGGGTGGGCGCTCTCGGTTTCTGGTGGTTTTCGGCGGCACCAATGCGCGAACTGGGCGCCATAAACCAGGAGGCTAATCGCGCCTACAATTTCTCACAGTTGGAGGCGTTGTCGGCGATTATCGACATCAAGGTTTTGGATCAATACCGGTATTTCATCCGACGGTTTCGAGCGGCGGCGAACGATATCGCTCGGCTCACGTACCTCAATCAAACCTATCGCCAGGTTCCGCAGCAAATACTGGAGGTCGTGGGTGTTATCTCCGTCTGCGGTTTCGTACTGATCGCGTATCTGGGTTGGACTGGTGACAATATTGTACCGTTTATAGCGCTCTTTGCCGCCTCGATGCTGAGGCTCATGCCGACCGTACAACGCACCGTGGCAACCTTGAATGACGCCCGAATCGCCATACCCGCGTTTGCCCAAATACAAAAGGATATGGAGCTTTTTGGAGATTGGTTCGAGCCTGAGACCACCATACGAACCGATCGAGATCCGCAACAAGTCGTTCGACCGTCGACACTCCAAGAGAACATCGTCATCGCCAACGTAAGCTATCATTACGAAAGCAGAAATTCGGGCATTACCGATATCTCCTTCGACATTCCTGCAGGTGCAAGCGTCGGCATCGTCGGCCCCTCAGGCGCCGGCAAGAGCACCTTAATCCAACTTCTGCTGGGTCTCATTAAACCGCAATCCGGCGAAATTTTGTTTGATGGCCAACCGCGGCCGGGAGAAGAAGCGGCCATACGCCGGTCCATGGGATACGTTCCACAGAACGTCACTCTGTTGGACGACACGTTACGGCGTAACATCGCGTTCGGCCTTTCGGATGAAGAAATTAGTGATCAGGCCCAGGCAGCCGCAATTCAGCGTGCGGAGCTTTCGGATTTTGTCGCTTCATTGCCGAATGGGGTCGAAACGGTGGTTGGGGAGGCCGGCGTGCAACTGTCGGGCGGACAACGTCAACGTGTCGCGATTGCCAGGGCTTTGTATTTCAACTCCGAGATACTGGTGCTTGACGAAGCAACATCCTCCCTTGATGTCGAAACCGAATCCCGCATCACTAAGACGCTCCGGAATCTGGCCGGCGACAAAACCCTGGTTATCGTCGCACATCGCCTGAGCACTTTAAGAAGCTGTGACAAACTGGTTTTTCTGAAGGATGGCAGATTGGTCGGCGAAGGTTCGTTTGATCAGCTTAAAACGGACTTGCCCGAATTCAATTCCTGGGCGGAACGCGCAAACTTGGGCGGTACCGGCGCCGAACACGCCGGGGAAGTAGCGGACAGCTAGGTGCGTTGGCTTATCACAGGTGCTTCAGGGCTCCTTGGAGCAACGATGTGTCGGTATCTCGCGAATGCCGGCGACAGCGTCGTCGGGATCGTAAATTCTCACAAGATGGAATTCGAACGAATCGACGTCTTCGCTCAAGATTTAACCCAGTTGGTCGACGCCGATGAGCTGGTCTCGAAGTTTAGCCCGGATGTCATTGTGCATGCGGCAGGACTCACCAGCGTCGACGCCTGTGAGAACGACGAGCATACCGCATTCAGAATACATGCGGACGTTACACAGCAACTTGCACGTGCCTGCGCGGCCCGAAACGTCAAGTTTATCTTTATCTCCACTGACCATCTTTGGGACGGCACCAAACCGTTCGTCAGCGAGACGACGCCACCCCATCCGATTAACGCGTATGCGCGCAGCAAACTCGAAGGTGAACGGCGCGCGCTTGATGCCGCACCGACGGCCCTCGTTGTGCGCACGAACTTTTTCGGTAACGCGCTTCCTTGGCGCAAATCTTTGTCAGACTGGATGGTCGAGGGGCTGTGTTCCGGCCGCGGAATTGACGCATTCGTCGATTCCTTCTTTTCACCCATTCATCTCAATCATCTCGTCCCCATGATCGTTGAGATTGCGGAACATGAAGGAAGCGGCGTGTATCACGTCGCCGCGAGCGAGCGCATATCGAAGTATGAATTCGCACTCGGTTTGTGCAGGAAATTGGCACTGCCCAACGGCCTAGTAAGGCCCGCAGAGATTGAAAACGCCGGGCTGCAAGCTCCGCGGCCGCACGACATGTCCTTGTGTACGAAGAAGGCGGCGGAGTTCCTCACTCGCCCCATGCCGACGGTTACCGACGGAATCGATATATTGAACCTCACCCCTCAAGACAATTGAAGCAAAGAAAGCAGAATGTCCAAGTTAGATGACAAAGCGATACTCATCACGGGCGGCACCGGCTCGTTTGGAAAAGAGTTTGTAAAACGAATTCTCTCGAACAGCACGCCAGCGCGGGTGATCGTCTACTCTCGCGACGAACTCAAGCAATACGAGATGGCACAGGAGGTAAGCCATCCAAATCTACGCTATTTCTTGGGGGACGTGCGCGACGAGACCCGCCTTACGACGGCCCTCGAAGGCGTAGATATCGTCGTACATGCCGCGGCTATGAAACAGGTGCCCGCATCGGAATACAATCCGATCGAATGTATCAAAACAAACGTGATCGGCGCCGAAAACATAATTAACGCGTCGGTCGCACAACGCGTCGGTCGCGTTATCGCTTTGTCTACTGACAAAGCGGTCAATCCGATCAATCTTTACGGCGCAACGAAGCTCTGTTCAGACAAGCTCTTCATAGCCGCAAATCATTTGACACACGGAAGTGATACGACCTTTTCGGTGGTACGGTACGGAAACGTGGTTGGATCGCGCGGCAGCGTTATACCGTTTTTTCTTGAACGCAGAAAAACGGGAAAGCTTCCGATCACGAATGCCCGAATGACGAGATTTTGGATCACCCTTGCCGAAGGCGCGGCATTTGTCGAACGTTGCCTAGGTCTTATGCGTGGGGGCGAGATTTTCATTCCAAAAATTCCATCGATGAAAATCACAGACCTCGCGACGGCAATCGGCCCCGAATGCGAGCAGGAAATTATCGGAATTAGACCCGGCGAGAAGCTACACGAGATCATGATCCCCAGCGACGAGGCACGCCATACCTTGGAGTTCGACAACTACTATCTAATCTATCCCGATAATGCGTTTTGGGGGTATGACCACACAGCCCCCTATGGGGGAGAGACGGGCAAGCCCGTCGACGAAAACTTCGCCTATACGAGTGACGGCAATACCGATTGGATCGGTCCCGACGGACTCGCCCGAATAATCGACAAGACACAAGACTGAGAAGAACCGAGGAAATGGGTCGCCCTCTAAATTACGGTCGCCATCTCGTCGAACGCGACGACATCGAAGCCGTTGTTCGCGTTCTGGAAAGCGACCTCATAACGCAGGGGCCGGTCGTCGAGCGCTTCGAGGCCGCGGTCGCCGACCGCGTCGGAGCGCAACACGCCGTCGCCGTCAGCAGCGGCACGGCGGCTCTTCATATCGCATGCCTGGCTGCGGGAGCAGCAACCGGACATCACGGCCTGACATCCGCGATCACGTTCTCCGCAACGGCAAACGCTCTCCTGTATTGCGGTTCAGATGCTGGCCTTGTGGACATTGACTCCAAGACCCTCGGTATGGAGGCGGCAAGCCTGGAGCGTGCACTCGCAAAACATCCCGAAACCGATATCATTCTTCCCGTCCATATTGCCGGGCTGGCGGGCGACGTGAAGAAACTACGCGAGCTGGCAGGAGGAAGAAAAATCATCGAGGACGCGTCCCATGCGCTTGGAGCGATATATAGTTCAGGCGAACCCGTAGGGTGCTGCGCCGACAGCGACATGGCGGTTTTCTCATTTCACCCCGT
Organism: uncultured Rhodospirillales bacterium; assembly: GCA_913055735.1. Taxonomy (GTDB): domain Bacteria; phylum Pseudomonadota; class Alphaproteobacteria; order Rhodospirillales; family UBA2165; genus CAJXKD01. Next base: position 1,560,993 of record CAJXKD010000001.1, on the reverse strand, counting down.
TAAGCCGATTACCAGTGGCGAGGGAGGAATGATCGTGACCAATGATGAAGACGTTGCCGCCAAGTTGAGGTTGTTGCGCAACCACGGCATCGAAAAGAACGCAAACCGGTTCATCGATGAGGAGCAGGCGTACCCGGATACGGATTCCGTGGCGGGTTGGTATCAGGAACAGCAGCTTCTCGGCTTTAACTATCGGATGTCCGACATCCACGCGGCGCTCGGTCTGTCGCAACTCCACAAGCTAGATCGATTCATCGCGCGGCGCCGGGAGATCGTTGCACGATACGATGAGGCCTTCAGCAAACCGGCAGGAATACAGCCGCTCCAGATGTCGCCGCAGGCGCGCGCCAACTCCGCCCTGCACCTATATATCGTCACTTTTGATTTTGCCGCACTGCACAAAAACAGAACCGACTTGATGAGGCGACTCCTCGAGCGGGGCGTTGGTAGTCAAGTTCACTATCTGCCGATCTATCGGCACCCGTTCTATCGTGAACGCCTCGGGGATGTTGCCGCCGAATTCGAGAATGCCGAATCATACTATGCCTCCTGTCTTAGCTTGCCGCTCTTTCAAGATATGACCGACGACGAGGTCGAACACGTGATCCTCGCGGTAAAAGAAACCTGCGATGGCTAAGGACCGCGTTGCCCGAATTGGATTGGGCACCGTCCAGCTCGGCATGGATTATGGGATCGCCAATGTGACCGGGTGCCCATCTGAATCAATGGCCAGAGAGATTCTTAACACAGCCGCCGACGCTGGCGTTGCGTATCTTGATACGGCTTTCGGATACGGACGGAGCGAAGCGATAGTAGGCGACCTGCGGCCCCATGGCTGGCAGCCGCGCATCGTTACGAAGACACCCGCATTCCCGGACGCGGAACTCACCCCGGCGCATGGAGAACAACTGTCGGAATGCCTGGATCGGTCACTACAGCGGCTCGGAACCCCCTCGGTCTATGGCCTTTTGATTCATCATGGCGCGGATTTATTGAAGCCAGGCGGGCAATATCTTATCGACGCACTCCAAAATGCGAAAAAATCTGGGCGCGCCGAAAAGATCGGCTACTCAGCATACACACCCGACGAGATTGCCGCCATCAACGGTCTGCTGCCCGCTGACATCGTTCAGCTTCCCTTGAACATCTTGGACCAACGCGCTCTACAATGTGGAACCTTGGATACTCTTGACGCGCAGGGCACGGAAATTCACGTGCGTTCCGCTTTTCTACAGGGATTGTTGCTTATGGAACCGCAATGTCTGCCTCGACATTTCGATTCTATTCGCAGCCACGTGCGAGAACTTCAAATCTGGTTGCAAGACAAAGGGGCCAGCATGCTCGAAGCCTGCCTGACCTTCGTATTGAACCAAGCAAACGTTTCGGCGGTAATTGTCGGCGGAGAAACGCCGGAACAGCTTAGCGAAGTCATCGCTGCCGCGCGTCAAGAACATTGCCGTCACCTCGACTTCAGCATTTGGGCGATCGACGACGAGAAAGTACTGAATCCGTCCAATTGGCCTGCATAGCGAAATCGGATAAACCAACCACAGCAAATGGTCTGAACAAAAATGTCGATGCCTCGGTCGGAAAGCCTCCTTGCGCGCGCCTATAAAGTTATTCCGTCAGCCACCCAAACCTTCTCGAAAGGCCCCAACCAATGGATTAGAGGGGTCTCACCCGCTTATCTAGAACGAGGTGACGGCGCATGGGTGTGGGATGTCGACGGAAACAAGTACCTCGACTATCTAATGGCACTCGGCCCTATCGTTCTCGGATATGGAAACGACGCCGTATCAAAAGCCGTCGCCGACCAATTTCGGCGTGGACCGGTTATGAGTCAAATGCACCCACTGGAAGTGGAAGTCGCGGAGGAGATCGTTCGCCGAGTCCCGTTCGCCGACATGGTGCGGTTTGGAAAGAACGGCTCCGACGTTACGACAGCGGCAATTAGAGCGGCGCGCGCCTTTACCGGACGGGAGCACATCGTCTATTGCGGCTATCACGGCTGGCACGATTGGTATATTGGCACGACAACTCGGAGCGGCGGCGTTCCCGGCGCGGTAAAAGAACTGACCCACTCTTTCACCTACAACGATTTGGAGTCGCTTCGACGCGAGTTGACGGCCCGCCCGAATCAGGTCGCCGCTGTAATCATGGAGGCAGTTGGCGTCGAAATACCCGAGCCTGGATTTCTCGAGGCTGTTCGCCAAATAACTCAGGAACATGGCACGCTTCTTGTGTTTGACGAGATCATCAACGGATTCCGTATCCGTTATGGCGGTGCCGCGGAGTATTATGGCGTCTATCCGGACTTGGCATGCTTCGGAAAATCGATGGCGAACGGCGCCCCGCTATCGGCCGTTGTTGGCCGAAGGGACGTCATGGAAATATTCGACGACATATTCTTTTCCGGCACGTTCGGCGGCGATGCGACTGCACTTGCTGCATGCAAGGCGACAATCGAAGAGTTTGACCGCCTTTCCGTCATCGACCACATTTGGGATTACGGTCGGCAGCTTTCAGACGCAATCTCTGAAATGATCGCATCAAATAAGCTCGAGAATTCGATCCGTTTGATCGGACTCGACGCACGCTCAATTCTGACTTTTCCGCACGATGATGAATATCAAAGCCGGTTGAGACGCAGCTATTTCATGCAGGAATGCCATAAGCGGGGGCTCCTTTTCTTTGGCGTGCATCTTCCCACGGCCTCGCACGGGGAGCAGGAATTGAACTTCACGTTGGACGTCTATAAAGACGTGTTCAAACTGTTCCGAGAGGCGCACGAGAAAATGGATTTCGAAGCCCGCATGGACGGCAAGGTTACGGAACCCATTTTTAGGAAACCCTGAACTGAAAGCGGTTTTCAGAGCTGACGTGGGGACTTCCGTCGGGTTGGGGCATCTTGTTAGGTGCTGGCGGCTTGCCGAAGAACTGCCTTTTGAGAAACCGTTTGTATTTGTTACGCGCAGGCTACCCGGTACGGAAGACGCGATGAGATTAGTGCCGCTGGAACAATGGGACGTCCGCTTCCTCCCCCCGGTGCTGACCATCGAGGAGGATGCGAATCAAACTTTTACAGTTGTCCAGGACACTAAGGCAGATTTGCTGGTTACAGATCTATGTCAGCAGGAAAACCTGAAAACACCATCTCGGCTTGAAAAGTATCACCAGAAGCTCTCCGCTCTCGGCGCCAAGAAAACGGTCGGGATTTCGGACTGCCGCGTTCCAAAGCTGGGAACAGCACTTACCATCGTTCCATATGAATGTCCGTCGGATGCACCTGCGAGATCGGCGGTGTCTGACCGTACTTTATTAGGGCTAAGCTTTTTCCTGTGCGATCCTTCTCTTCATAAGCTGCGCGCAAACAAGGAAATCGTTCGGCAGGCGGAGAATATCTTCGTTTGCATTAGTGGAAGCGATCCAATGTGCGTTACTCCCCTTGTGCTCGATGCGATTGCCCAGCTGACTTATTCTACGATCAAAGTCCGTGTTGCTACGAGCCCTGCCATGACAGCCGGTTGTCGCGACGGAATTGAAGAGGCGGCAAGGAAATTAAGCGTTTGCGAGGTAGTCCCCTTTTCCCCTCATCTCAGCGACCACTTGGCCTGGGCCGATATCGCCATCACCGGAGAAGGCTTGATTAAGTATGAAACAGCCGCAGCCGGCGTTCCCACACTTATGATCACGCAATTCGATCACGATAGTGCCGTAATCAGGAATTTTATCGACGGGGATTTCGTATTCTACGCGGGCCGCGCTGACAAAATGGAAAGGAACAAACTTGCCGACGACTTAAGCGAGTTCCTCAGCAACCCTCACCTAAGATCCCGGTACGCCGAGCGAGGCAGTACGCTTATCGACGGATTAGCCTATTCGAGGATCGAGAAACGTATCGCACAGTTGTTTGACGAATGACCAATAGGACAAATGCAGACGTCGCCAAAAGGCTTGCCGACCCCACCGGCTCCGCCATTATTGTCGCGGAAATCGGGTCTAATTTCGACGGATCATTGGACCAGGCAAAACGGCTCATACAGGTCGCGGCACAAGCCGGATGTGATTTCGCGAAATTCCAGATCTTTCGTGCCGATTGGCTGGTTCAGGAAAACTCTCCGGCCCATGAGGTCCTCGCGCCATTGGAACTACCTCGTGAGTGGATTCCTGATCTTATCGCCGAATGCGAAAACGCGGGTATCGGGTTTTGTGCATCGCCGTTTGACGAAGAGGCCGTCTCGCTGCTCGTGGAAAACGACGCCGCGCCCTTCATCAAGATCGCGTCACCGGAAGTCCACGACCTTCCACTGATCCGAGCTTCTGCAAGAACGGGTAGCCCGATATTCTTATCGACGGGGCTGATGACCGCGCAGGACATTGAGATCGCCGTGTCGTGTATCCGCAAAACACGCGATGTCCCATTGTGTATACTACACTGTGTCTCCGACTATCCGACCGCGCCGGCCGACTGCAACTTGGGAATGATCGACTGGCTTTCCAAAACCTTTGGCGTTCCCATCGGTTTCTCCGATCACTCACAACATACTTCCATCCCTGTGGCGGCTGTTGCGTTGGGCGCACGGGTCATCGAAAAACATATCACCTTAGACAATTCCCTAGATGGACCGGACCATCACTTTGCGCTCGAACCCCAGCCCCTCAATGAAATGGTAAGTGCCATCCGGAACGTCGAAGCCGCGCTCGGCAAGACAACGTCCTATCCCGTCAAATACGAAGCCGAGAAACGCCTGATCAACCGGAAGGTGCTCGTTGCCAAACAGATCATCCCTCCGGGCACGGTGGTGAACGCCGACATGCTCGCCGTCAAACGCGCGCGATCGGGCATTCTGCCTAGAGACATTGCCCACGTTGTTGGAAAATCGACGCGGCGGGAAATAGCGCAAGACGAGACTCTGGAGGAAGATCAATTTTGACTGTCGACACTCCAAAAAATCAGAGTTTCGCCGGATTGGAATCGGCATCAAGGTCATATTATGAGACTGCGCTGAAGCAGTTTGGCGATAGTCCGAAAGGCGTTAATTGGTCGAACACCGAGTCCCAAGAAATGCGCTTCGAGATCCTATGCGACGTTGGAAATCTGTCTGGCCAACGGCTTCATGATGTTGGATGCGGCTTGGCGCATATGCGGGACTACTTAAAGACGAATGGTGTTGCTTGCGACTACGTCGGATCAGATATTTCGGAGGACATGATTGCAGCTGCAAAAACGCGTCTCGGAGAAACCGCCGACCTTCACGTTGCCAATATAAGAGCACACCAACAAGATTGGATGATTGGGGACTACGTCATTAATTCAGGCCTGTTTACCGTCAAAGGGAATGCAACTGACGAAGAATGGTGGTCCTATGTACAGACGATGATTGAACGTATGTTCCAACTCTGCCGCCGGGGAATCGCCTTCAATCTCATGACCTCTTATGTCGATTACCGAGACGACCACCTATTCTACGCAGATCCCGCGAGTGTATTTTCTTTCTGCGTCAAAAACTTAAGCCGCCACGTTGTGATTCGGCACGACTATCCCCTTTGGGAATTCACCGTCTATGTCTATAAGACGGAAGCATTACGCTAATTCGATCGATCGGTCACTGACGCGGCCTTCTAGAACGCTCTAATCGTTGTTTCACTGGAAAAAACTTGGCCTTATTTTCGAGCCTGCCGGACGCGCGGACTGGCTGAAAAGTCATGCTTGGGTTCCGACGCCGGATGACCTGGGAGATGGGTATTTTCGAGTCTATTTTGCCGGCCGTAACAGTAACAACCTAAGCCAGGTGGGCGCATTTACGATCAACGTCGAGAAACCAAACGAGATCCTTGATTTTAGTGTAGAACCTATCGTCCAACTGGGAGACCTCGGCCTCTTCGACGACAGCGCCGTAATTCCGTCCTGTATCGTCACGGACGGAGGCTGCAAGCGGCTCTTCTATATTGGCTGGATGCAGGGAAAACGCGTCCCCTTTTACGCCATGATCGGAACCGCAACGAGCCGAGACAACGGTAAGACTTTCCAAAAAACCTCGCCGGCCCCCTACTTTTCACGGAGCGACATCGATCCTTATTTCATGGCCGCCTCTTACGTTCTCAAGGATTCCAGCGACTACAAAATGTGGTACACGACAAACACGGCGTGGCGTGAAACCAGCGGCGAAACGCTCCCAAAATATCATATCAAGTTTGCCCACTCATCCGATGGCGAACAGTGGATACGCGAAGGCCGGGTTTCGATCGATTTTCTGTCTAACGACGAGTACGCCATTTCGCGTCCATGGGTTCTGAAAGAAGATGGCCTTTACCGGATGTGGTACTCGTTCCGGGGTAAAACGTATCGGATCGGATACGCCGAGTCGGAAGATGGCGTGTCATGGGAACGAATGGACGACGCCTCGGGAATCGATATCTCCAATTCCGGTTTTGACAGCGAAATGATCGAGTACGCGGCTGTTGTTCAACACAACGGCCAACATTTCATGTTCTATAACGGGAACAACTTTGGCGCCGACGGCATTGGACTGGCGATAGAAGAATGACCAAGGTCGCCATAATGCAACCGACCTATTTGCCTTGGTGTGGCTATTTCGCGCTGATTGACACCGTCGATGTGTTCGTACTTCTGGATACCGTGCAATTCACACGGCGATCATGGCAACAACGCAATCGGATTAAGACGGCCAACGGGCCCAGTTGGCTGACCGTTCCCGTCATTTCAAAAGGCAAACGTGATCAACGAATTTGTGACGTCCAGGTTGATGCCACGCGTGATTTTCCGGCCAATCATATCAAGTCATTAACTCACAACTACTCCAACGCAGCCTACTTTGCGGAGTACGGACCCAGCCTGCTTGAGATATTGGGCAGGGGATACGCCCAGCTCGCCGCTCTAACGATCGACCTCATCCGCTTGCTCTCGTCGATGTTTGAATTAAAAACCCCAATACTGTTGGCGAGCGATATTGAACATACCGGAGCCAAGGCCGAGCTCCTGGCTTCGATCTGTACGCGCGTCGGCGGTGACACGTATATTTCACCGCCGGGTTCGAAGGTCTATTTGGACGAATCCAACGCCCTCGAACGCCAAAGCATCGACTTGCGCTATTTTCAATATGACCATCCCGTCTACGAACAGTTATATGGAGACTTCATTCCCTATCTGTCCGCTATCGACTTGCTGTTCAACGCCGGTCCCGCAAGTCAAAACATCATTCGATCGGGGTGCGCCCAATGACCCGGCGCCTTGCGATCGTGCCCGCCCGCGGCGGAAGCAAGAGAATACCGCGCAAGAATATTCGCGATTTCTGTGGCAAACCGATGATCGGGCATATACTGGACACCGTCGATAAAAGTAATTTGTTTGAAACCGTGCATGTATCGACCGAAGACCAAGAGGTCGCCGACATCGTGACCACGCTCGGGTTCGAGCCGGAGTTCCTCCGTCCCGATAATCTAGCGGGGGACGACGTACCGATCATGCCGGTTTTGAAGTTTGTCTGCGAAAAATTCTCGGAAAACGGCCACTCGTTCGACGAGATCTGGTTGCTGATGGCGTGTGCTCCTTTGATCGACGTCGCCGATCTTGAAGGAGCGGCACGTCTCTTTGCAAAACACGAGGGCCGGCATTCGATGCTCGCGGTCTGCGATTACGCCGTGCCAATCGAGTGGGCGTTCGAGATGTCGCCGGATGGGATACTTCACCCCTGTCAGCCCGGAATGTTTGCCGTCCGATCAAACGACCTCGCGCCCAAGTACCACGACAGCGGAACGTTTGCCGTATTTTCGCCGGGAACGGTCTTAAGTTCGGAGGGTGCTGGCGCGGACAAGGGTTTCCTTGGCTATCCGCTTTCCCGTGCCCATGGTTTAGATATTGATACAATGGAGGACTGGGCGGTTGCCGAAGCTCTTTTCAGAGCGAAAACACAATCGGAACCCGAAACCTCGCGAAAATGACTCGGCAAATTCCGACGCTCCCCATGCCCAACGTGACACTTCGACCTTTCATCGAAAGTGACATCGACGAATCTTATCTGTCTTGGTTCGCAGATGAGGAAGTCATCAAACATCTATATGTCAGACACATCGCCCAGGACGTGGAACGCATCAAGGTGTCCGCGCGCGGCAAGATCGACGCCCCCAACAGCTATTTTTTCTGCATCGTCGTGGATGCGGAAAAAAAGATCGGCACAATTTCCTTGAACAAAGATCCATTCGACGATGTTGCCAGTTACGGCTATCTCATTGGATCGCGTAGCCATTGGGGCGGTCCCTACGCCATCGAGGCCCAAGCAGCTCTTTTTGATTTTGGATTCAGAACCTTGGGGCTTCGGCGAATTTGGGCGGATGCGTTATCGACCAATGTTCCTTCCCTGTTTAATTTTCACCGGCTGGGGTTTACTCGAGAAGGAGTAAGGCGCCAGGCCGCTGTCGATGGAAACGGAGAGGCCGTCGACGCAATCGAATACGGCCTTCTTGCCGATGAATGGGATCATCGCCGCACGCGTTTTTTCGAAAGTGAGTAGCATGTCTGTCACCAAGTTTCATATCGGACAACAAGCTCGATCGAGAATAAGACTCGACCAGAAGTTCATAGAATCCTTCGCGGAACTAAGCGGCGATCGCAACCCGCTGCATATGGATCCCGAGTTCGCCAAACGCACCAAGTTTCGCCGGGTCGTTGCGCACGGCTCATCCTATGCGGCCATTGTTTCCCGCATAATCGGCATGGAACTCCCCGGACCCGGCGCGCTCTGGCTTTCACAGAACTTCGAATTCCGGCTTCCGGTTTTTCTCGGCGATGAGATCGAAATCGTTGCCACGGTGGCGCAACTTTCTCAGTCGACGAACACAATGGACCTTTTTGTTTCCGCGACAAACCAAAACGGCGAGACCGTTCTCGAAGGCAACGCCCGTGTCCAGGTTCTGGACGTCGCTGACGCCGACGAAACCGAAGACAACACACCGCCGAATGACCGGACCGCCCTCGTTATCGGAGGCTCGCGCGGAATAGGCGCAAGTACCGCCAAACGCCTGGTCGATGACGGTTTCGGCGTTGCTTTCACCTACAGACAATCACGCGACGACGCAGAGGCGTTGGTCGGTTTGAATAACGAGGCGCTTCTAGGCATCCAAGCGGATATCGCCGACGATGAATGTGCCGCGAAGACATTCGACGCCATCGTCGGCAAGTTCGGCCGCCCCCCCGACACAATCGTCTTCTGCGCGAGCGCACCGATTACCTACGTTGATGCATTGGAAACCGATTACAGCCAATATGACCGCCAATTGGCCATTTCGCTTCGCGGCACGCATGCCGTCCTCAACCGTTTCCTTCCGCATATGAAATCTTTGGGATTCGGTCGGCTAATCGCCATTTCCTCAAGTTACACGTTGGCGAATCCCCCGGAGAAAATGGCGCCCTACATTGTTGCGAAAAGTGCGTTAAATGCATTGATGAAATGTGTGGCGATCGAGTACGCACGATTTGGAATCCGAGCGAACTTGATCGCGCCGTCGATGACTGAAACGGCGATGCTGGCCAAGGTGCCTGAGCGTCAAGTCAAGGTGGCGGCTGCGAAGAACCCTAGCCGGAGGTTGGGAAAACCCGAGGATATCGCAGGCGCTGTTTCGTTCCTGGCGTCGCTCGATGCCGACTACGTCAACGGCGAAACGCTTGTAATATCGGGAGGCGAACTCATCCGATGACGTCGTCTGCCATGCGCATTGACCGTTCAGCGACGGCAAAGGTGCTTGAAAGTGGCAATTTTGGCGCCCTTGCCACAATCATCCCATCCAGCTCCATCGATAAACCACCCCGGCGCGATATCGATTGGCTTTGGAACCAGATCGGGAAATATCAGGGCACGGAGACGCGACAGGATTTTCATGTCGCGTTCCTATCGAGCTTTACGCTGAACCCGCTTGAGGCGCCCCTCGGTATTTGTATGGCGCTCCGGGGAATGCGCCTCAAAGCCGAATTTGTTCCCTACCAACAATGGGAAGCGGTATTGCACAAGCCCGACGCAAGTCTCCGGGCCGAAACGCAGCTGGTGCAGCTCCTCCTGCATCTCGAACAAGAACTACCGCTGGTCACGCAAGATCTCGCGGCGGCAACGGAAATCGCCCAACAGGTAGACGACTTCGCGGCCCGGCTGCGAAACGGAATTGAGGCATTCCGGCGCGCGAGCCGGCTCCCCTTGGTTCTCAATTCGATGATCCCGATGAATAGGGGGCTAGGGCATTTTATGGATGCCAATCAGAGGGAAAGTCGGATTTCCGCGGTAAACAGGCTCAACGCGCTTATCACGGAAATGAGCGGAGAATTCGAGAACACTTACGTATACGACTACGCGAACACCGTTGCCGACACCGGACGGGATCAATGGTTTGATCCTGTAAATGCGGACCACACTCTTTCGCCTATTTCGGCGCAAGCGGTGAACGTATTGGCGCATGACCTCGGCCGACTTTACCACGCCATGATACGGCCGCGCGCAAAGGTGCTTGTGGTTGACCTCGACAATACACTGTGGGGCGGCATTGTCGGTGAAGACGGGCCATTGGCACTAAAAGTATCCGGTGATCACCCAGGCAATGCCTACCGAAATTTTCAGAAGTTGATTAAAGCCGTCCGCGAGACCGGGATCGTTCTCGCCATCGCTAGCAAGAACAATCTCGACGATGTATTGGAGGCCTTCCAGACCCATACGGACATGCCTCTCAAATGGGACGATTTCACTATCAAAAAGGTCAACTGGTCGCGAAAATCCCAGAACCTTATTGAGATCGCCGACGAAATCGGTGTCGGCCTCGAGTCACTTGTTTTCGCCGATGACAATCCCGTCGAGTGCGAGGAAGTCAGAACCGCACTGCCTGAAGTGACCGTGGTACACCTTGGGACAGAACCTTCCAGATATTGCGAACGCCTGTTGTCTGAAAGTCATTTGCTGGCATTACGCCTTACCCACGAGGACGCTATTCGGGTCAAATCCTACGATGCCGAACAAGGCCGGAAGAAGTTGCTCGGATCGGCGACCAGTGAGGATGAGTTTCTAAGTTCGCTTGATCTCGAACTTCACATTGGGGCTCCGACACCAGGTGAATACGAACGTGTCGTGCAACTGATCAATAAGACAAATCAGTTCAACCTGACAACGCGTCGCTACACGATGGCGGATATCCTCGAGTTCCTGGAATCGGACAATATCGAACTGAGCGTTGCCAAAGCTCGTGACAAGTTCGGCGACTACGGTCTAATCGGTGTCCAGATCCTCAAGAAAATCGATTTTTCATCATACGAGATCGACACCTTTCTGATGAGTTGCCGGGTCCTCGGCCGGAAGATCGAATCCGGTATTCTGACCTATCTTAAGAAGTCGGCCCTGGAGTGCGGTGCGAGTCGGCTTCGCGGTGTCTACTTGCCGACAAAAAAGAATGAAGTGGTGAAGAATTTCTACCTCGATGCCGGATTTAGGCGCACGGATTACGATGAAATTTTCGAGGCCGACTTAGACGCCGCCAATCTGGAAGCGTACCCACGTTTCATGCAGGTTCACAAGATAGGAAGAAAATGAAACCGACCGAAAAAGAGGTATTCGATCAGGTGGCCGCGATATTGTCGGATGTGCTGGACATCCCAACCGAAGCGATCACGCGCGAAACGTCACCGGATACAACAGACTCTTGGGACAGTATCCGCCACCTGAACGTTGTCATGGCTATTGAGGAAGAATTCTCCATCGTGCTGACGCCCGAGGAACAAATCGAAATGCTGAGTGCCGGGCTGATCGCCGACCTGTTGCTGGACAAGCTATCCTAAGAGCCGGGTCCGACCACTTCCCACCGTAATGCAAACCCAACCTCATCAATCGCGCTGGAAGCCGAACGAAGACTTCGGTCCCGAGATACAACATCTCGGACAAGAGATGTATGTCTTCGCTCAACGGATATTTCCGTTTAACCGCAGCATTACCGGCGACGGCGTGCGGCAGACGCTGGCCATGATTAAGGAAAAATTGCCGGCGCTGAATATTCATGAAGTGCCGTCCGGAACCGAGTGCTTCGACTGGACCGTACCCGATGAATGGAATGTCAAAGATGCCTATATCGCAACCATGTCCGGAGAGCGGGTTGTCAGCTTTACGGACAACAATCTCCATCTCATGGGATACAGCGAACCATTCGAAGGCGTCCTGACGCGCGAGGAGTTGGACAAGCATCTGCATTCCCTCCCTGACCTTCCCGATGCGATACCCTACGCAACGTCCTACTACCGGCGACGTTGGGGGTTTTGCATATCGCACAATCAGCGGCTCGAGCTTTCGGAAGCCAAATACAAGGTCGTTGTAGACAGCGATTTAAAACCGGGCAGCCTTAGCTATGCCGATCTCATCATTCCCGGCCACAGCGACAAAGAGATCCTGATTTCCACCTACACCTGTCATCCTTCGCTCGCGAACAATGAGGTGTCGGGGCCGACTCTGGCGACATTTCTGGCGTGCATGCTTTCCAATAGAGAAAACAGATACACATACCGGATTGTTTTCGTGCCGGAAACAATCGGGCCGATCGTCTATCTCTCGCGTAATCTCAACCATATGAAATCCAAAATGGTGGCAGGGTTCGTATTGACCTGTGTCGGCGACGACCGGAACGTTTCGTTTATGCCGTCGCGGACAGGGAACACGAGAGCGGACCGGGCTGCGCGCAGGGTGCTCGAGAAGATTGCTCCGGACTTCGTTGCCTACGATTTCCTTAAGGACAGAGCGAGCGACGAGCGCCAATATTGCAGCCCCGGTGCGGACCTTCCCGTCGCTTCCATCATGCGGACCGCTTATGGGCGGTATCCAGAATACCATACATCCCTGGATGATATGTCCGTCATTTCGCCCGAGGGGTTCGCCAAATCGTTCTATTTGTATCGGAAGGTTTTCGAAACACTTGAGGCCATGCGCCTTTGGAAGGCGCGACTTGTTGGCGAACCGCATCTAAGTAAACGCAACCTTAGGGATTCACTTGGCGGTCAACGTAAGCCGCTCGCAAGCGACACGAAACTCATCATGGATATCTTGGCCTTGGCCGACGGCGACACGGACGCGGCCCTCCTCGCCGAACGCACCGGCCAACCGGTGCAAGAAATCTTGCGATTGTGTGAAATTCTTGTCGATGACGGCCTATTGGAAGAGATCGACTGATCCGGTGCCGGAGAAATTGCGGAGTCTCATAGGAAAAATTCCAATCTGTCGCGACTTTGCCGGCCGAATTGCGAGACGCGAGTTACGGCTGCGTTTGCAGGCGCTACGGCAAACGCAGCGCCCTGACGGTGATCCGTGGAAGGGCCTGCGGATACTGACCGAAGTTAGCAAAGTGCCACTTGTCGCAAAAACGGACGAGATTCTTTACGGCTCTCACTGCACCACTGCCGAGATCGACGCGCGGGCCTGCACCGCCGTGCTCAAATATGCTCTGGGGAGTGCGATATTCTGGAAGCTTCCGTTGGCGATCAGCGGTGGCAGGGCGATCTCGCTTGCCGCCCCCGACGTCTGGCGCGAGAAGTTCGCGGCGCAGGGCATTAAGGTCGATATGCCCAAAAGCAACATTGCATGGAAAATGCGTCAACTTCGTTTCATCGCTTACGGTTTCCGTGTGGCCAAGCAATACTTCGAACATGCATGGAAAAACCGGCGTTTCGATCTGCGGCCGCCGTACTGGATCGCCGAGCGTTTTCCCACACAGAATTTTTCGGCCGACGCGCACGATCATCCGTCGTACCAGCTACCGAACTACATCGTCGAACATTTGGGCAAAAATGGACCGAAGGGCTGGGTGCTGGTCGGTCAGCCGAACAGCACATTTCACCGAGCAAGCGCGGAGGTGGTTTTCAGTCCTTTGGCTTTTCCTCCGCTGACCGGCACCTTGAATGTATTGGGATTTGGGGTGGATTGTTTCAAGGTGATCGCGATTTCGGCATTGCGCTGGATTCAAGGAAGGGTTTATGCCCCAGCGCTTATTCAGGATGCGCTGGAAATCAGATATCTGCGTCGCCTATCGGACGACCGGCTCCCCAACTGGTATATTTCCACGCACACCGGCGTCGGCGGACGCCCCCTTTGGGTGGCGGAAACCGAAGCACGCGGCGTAAAGACCGCCATCGTTTATTATTCGATCAACAACCAACCCATTCAGTTTGCAATGGATCAAACACCGCCGCCGGTAAATCCGGAACATTTGCTGCTGAACTGGAAGCGCTATCTCGTAAGCGATGAGTTTCAGAAAGACTGGATAAAAAGCGTCGCCCAAGGTGATCCGGAAATCATTCCCCTGGGCAATATTCCTTTGCAGGACAACGGCAGAGACCTCCCGGACCTACCTGCAAGAACCGTTTCCGTTTTCGATATACCGGTCCTGAGGGACAGCTATTTCGTATTGCACGGTGAGCGCAAAAGCATCTACTCGGAAAAATATGTTTGCCAGTTTCTTACGGATATATCCGAGTCCCTGGAAAATTTGGGCATCCATATGGCTTTAAAGGCGAAAAGAACCAGAACCGGGCAAATCAGTAAATTTAGCAGTAAACAGCAACTGCGCCTTGCAAACAAAATCATTGAATCCGGTCATTGTACGAACATCGATCACGAAATCGCCGCGCAACGGCTGATGCAGAAAACGGCGGCCAGTATCTCGATCCCCTTCTCTAGCACGGCTCCTAGTGCTGCCAATCTCGGCAAACCTTCGATATATTACGATCCATCCGGGCAGCTTAAGGTGTCGGGCAATCAGAACCACGGTGTGGAAGTCATTCGCGGAAGGGCCTCGTTGGAAGAGTGGCTGAGGAAGACATTCCCAATGGACAGCGACGCAAAGATGCTGGCGACGGGGAAAGCGGCCGGTCCGACGTCGGTCGTCTAACCGTAAACGTGAATATTGGCGCACGGGCGCGAACCTCAGATATAAACAGGACCGATCTATTGCAAGGCAATACCGGAATAAACGCGCTCGCTCTCGATTTTGATGGTGTTGTCGTCGATTCGACGGCAATCAAAACGATCAGAGGCCTGCTTTCCGATCGGAAAACTTCTTACAGGGCATACACATATTGAATACGAAACGATCAGAGAAAATGCATAAGGTATTGGTTACAGGTGGATCCGGATTCCTCGGCAGCCACGTTTCGGACGCACTGAGCGCGCGCGGGTACGATGTCGTGATTTTGGATCGGGAACATTCGCCGTACCTGCGTCCCGAACAGACCATGATCGTCGGCGATATACTCGACACCGAAATCGTCGAGAAGGCAATTCAAGGATGCGAAAGCGTCTTCCATTTTGCCGGGATCGCCGACATCGCGATGGCCAGCGACAACCCGCTAGAGACCGTCAAAGTCAATATAGTGGGAACAACGCAAGTTCTGGAAGCGGCACGTGCTAACGCCGTCCGCAGATTTGTTCTCGCCAGTTCGGTATACGTCTATAGCAATCAAGGCATGTTCTATCGCAGCACCAAACAGGCTTGCGAGCAGTTGACCCAGGATTATCAGGAGGTCTTCGACCTTCCATATACGATCTTGCGGTTTGGCTCGCTTTATGGGCCGCGTGCCGGATCGGATAACGCGGTGAGGCGTATGCTGCAGGAAGCCCTCAGGGACGGCGTGATTTCCTATCAGGGGACCGGCAACGAGGTGCGCGAGTATATCCATGTTCACGATGCCGCCGAGACCTCTTGCGATATACTTAGTCCCGCATATGAAAACGGGATTTATCACCTGATGGGACACGAACGGATGCGAACGCGGGATATGCTAAGCATGATCAAGGAGATGCTCGGCCCCGACATCGAACTGCGTTTCAATGAGGGGAAGAAGGTTGGGCACTATCAACAAACTCCATACAGCTATGCGCCGCGAACCGGCCGACGGTTAATCCGCGATAGCTACATGGACCTCGGGCTTGGGTTGCTTCAATGTACGGAAGAATTAGATCAAGCCGGGGAGTGCGTGGAAAATGCAGATACGGCGTCGGCAAAACCCGTGAAAGGAATCAGGTAGGAAACGGTTCGCGGAACCGAATGCCTCGAGCATTCATTGATCTATTTTCACGATATAGTACGGCGTGATCGAACCACCGAAACTAAGCTTGAAATATCCTCTAGCCGGGCTGTTGATTCCTTCCAAATCCACTTCTCTGATACCGGCCATGGAAAGGCGCGCAAATGCTTCCCATAACACTCCCGTTCCAGCGGGACTGGTTTTGTGTTCGGGATCGTTTGCACCGAACAAATAGTATGCCCTTTTACTATCCAGTCCGATAAGCGCGACACTCGCCGGCGCGCCGTCGCCGACATAGGCCGTAAACATTTTCAACCGGTCCGCCGCCGCCAGATTTCGGACCAAGCAAGAAATCGAGTCCAGTTGCCGGTCGGAGACTTGTAGGTTCTGACTGTCGAAGGTTTTCCGATAGAGAGAGAGAAAGTCGGGTTCCGAAAACCCCTCGACCACCTCGATATCGGACGCCAGAAACTTCCTTATCTCCTGTCGTCTTGACTTGTTACAGCGGAGATAAACGGGATTACCGTCGATTTCTTCTTTCCCAAATGCGCTATCCAGAGTGAGAAGGCTGGTATAGCGAAGCGTATACGAAAACTTCGGACCGGAATTCGAGAAATTGTGCCACAGGAATGGTCTCATATCTTCGAACGACGGATGAAGTGAGAATTCTACCGTCCGGTACATGTCTGTTAATTTGTTTATGATCGACGAGGTAATCCGAAAATTTTCAGAATTGATCTGTGCGGGCGATTGATTGCTCTCGTGGGGCGCAAACAAGATGCCGGTGTAGACGATCAACCCGTCGTGCAAACAGGAATGCCCATCCTCGCTTTCCAAGAGAGCAATGCCTGCTTTTATCTCTTCGTTTTTTTTGCAATACCAAATGCTCTGGGTCCCACGGGCAGATTGCAGGGATGCACCAAGAGCAAAGATCGTTCCTTGTGGCGAGACCTCAACAAAACTGTCCCAATCCGACCCAGGCGATCCACGCTCAAGGCTGTAACTCGATAAATCCATTATTCCCGGGGCGTAAAACTTTGACGGGTCATCATTCATTGTCTGATTTTCCGACGGCGCCAAAACCGGCGGTCACTTCTAATATTTCTATCTGGAGAACTGAAATTGCCCAACAATGAGCCTGGCAACGATGGCATGCCACTTGCCACAACATTTGACCCAATATGGGAGAATATCTACGCCGATGGCAAGCAGCTAAATCTATACCCTTATTCCGGCGTGGTTTCCTTCGTATTCAGATACCGAACGCAAGTAGGGCACGCCGATAGATTACGCATCCTGGAAATCGGATGCGGCGCCGCAAACAATCTTTGGTTTGCGGCACGCGAGGGCCATGAAGTCTTCGGTATCGATGCAAGCAGCAGCGCCATCGAGTTCGCCAAGAATCGTTTTGATGCCGAAAATCTGGAAGGAACCTTTATTACCGGTGATTTCACGGATCTCCCGTTTACCGATAATTTCTTCGATTTCGCGATCAACCGGGCCGCGATCTCGCAGACGGGAGGAACTGCTGCCAAACGGGCTGTCGATGAAGTTTTCCGCGTCTTGAAACCAACCGGAAAATTCTACAACGAGATCTATAGCGACACCACCACGCGCGGAGGACGGAACGGCCCCGATGGAGTGACGATTGATATAACGGGGCCCCTTGCCGGCGTCGGCCAGATCAAGTTCTATTCGCGGGCCGAGATCGGATCCGTGCTCTTCCGAGATTGGACGATTTTGGAACTCAAGCATCATACGATCGAGAACCTCAAACTCAGCGTCCCCGAGATTGTCGGTGAGTGGCATATCGTCGCCGAAAAGCCATGAACGAAGTCAATTACCAACGGTCGCTTAGCCAAGATGGACCCATTGGTCGTCACTCAAACCCCAATTTCCGGAAGGATTAAAGACCTTTGATTGTTGTTGCTGGAGGCGGCATAGCTGGGATCGTCGCCGCGATCCTGCTTGCGGAAAACAAAGTCGAGGTGTGCCTCGTCGAACGTGAGGCGGAAATCGGCGGGCTTTACAAATCGACAACGTGCGAGCTGGGCGTTTCGTTCGATTGCGGATCACATTTTCTTCGATCCACCGGCGTTCAGCGCCTCGATGAAATACTTTTCGATGGAATACAGGAACCTGAATGGCGCGTACTGGAGAATCTGGAGGCGGGATCTTTTTACGGGGGTGTGCTCGATGCAGAAAGTCCCTTCCTCGACATGCGACAGTTGGACGACGACATTTACGAAAAGGGCATGGTCGAACTGCTCAACTGTACATCGCCCTACGCAGAGCCGGAAAACCTGGAACAGGAGTTGCGCGCGAACTTTGGTGACACGCTCACCGAGCGTCTATTCCAGCCGATCGTTTGCGGCAAATATTATGGATGTGCTCTCGATGAACTTGCCCCCGGTTCGCACGGCCTTCTCGGCTTGGGGCGCCTCCGGGGATTAACTCCAGAGGCTTCGCGAGAACTAAAGAAGCTCGAGATCTACGACAGAAAGCTCGCGTTTCACTCCTCCAAGGAGGGGGCGTCGGATTTAAGGAACTTCTATCCGGCCCACGGCGGAATCAGCCGATGGATCGACTTGTTGAAGGACCGCTTAGAGAAGTTAAACGTTAAAGTAGTTACCGGGGCGAGTATCGATGAGATTGTATTTACGAATAACAGAGTGAATGCCGTCACGCTTTCTAACGGGAAAACCCTTCAAACGACGCATCTTTTGTGGACGGTTCCCATCCCCTTCTTTGTCAAAGCCTGTCGAGGAACCAAAAGAAGCGCATCGCCCGCCCCTCACGAACGTCTATATACAAGTCTTTTCCATTTCGCGTTTGATCGTCCGCCTCTGACGACGGCCTATTTGATCCAGTGTCATGATCCTAGCTTTTTGACATTCCGAATTACCTTGTATTCAAACGTGCAACGAAACGAAAAAGATGTCTTCCACCTCACAGCGGAAGTCATCTCCCCGTCGATGCGTGACGTGGGGAAAGACTTGGAACTGGTTAAGTCGGAGATGGTCAGGATCGGCGTCGTCGATCCCGATGCACGCTTTTTGTATCAGCGTGGTGAGAATCTCGCGAATGGGTTTCCCTTGCCAACCACGCGGTTGACACGGAACACCCGTGATCTTGTCACTACGGAAGCCAACAGATTTTCGAACGTGACATTTTTAGGAAGAGCCGCGGGGGAAAACTTCACGGCAGGCGGCGTCTTGATCGACGTATTCAATCTAACTGACCAACTCGCAACGGCCGCCTAATGGTATCCGAAAAACATAGAGTCTGAGGGCACGCTCAAACGAGATGACGACGATGCAGTTTCGAACAGGCCTCAGAGCCCTAGCCCGCAGGATGATGGTGCAGGTATTTCGCGCGCCTTTTTCCGTTCTTCCCAAAACCGTTCGGCGGAAATTGATACCCGTGATCGAGGAGGCCTTCGGCGCCCGTATCCACGAAATCGTCGAAGTCGCCACCAGCGCCGGGGTTTTAAAGTTCTATGGGCTGTCGCCAATTGTCCGCTATCGCATCGATAGTTTTCACGAGAAGGAGCCAGAGACCCTGGCATGGATCGATGAATTCGGCTCGGATGACGTAATGTGGGATATCGGGGCGAATATCGGGCTGTACAGCCTTTACGCCGCGCGGCACGGGATAAGGGTCGTCGCATTCGAACCGGGAGCAGCGAATTTTAGCCTACTTACGTCGCATATAGCCCTCAACGAATTTTCATCGCTGATCGACGCTTATTGCCTTGCCCTCTCCGATGAGGACGGCTTAGGTGTGCTCGAACAGACGTCGGCAGAACCAGGCGGGGCACATGCGCAGTTTGTCATGGCGCAGGCAGCAGACCGAAACACTTCAAAATATCGGCAAGGTATAATCGGCATGACCTTGGACGGGTTGGCAGGACGGAAAGACTTACCATTCCCCACTCACCTCAAAATCGATGTCGACGGAATCGAAGAAAAAATTTTTAACGGGGCGCGACAAACTCTCATGGATTCTCGTTTGCGTTCAATCGTTGTCGAACTCGATGAATGCGATCCCGAGGGAATTGCCCGTGTGCAAGACCTGATCCAGTCCGTGGGTTTCGCTGTTGAGAAAAGAGTTCCAGCGGAAATGAACGTGCGACCAGCGCACAATCGATATTTCAACTGGCATTGCCGCAGATGAGAGGAACAGATGCCTAAAGAAAACAACGGTCTGGTAGTCGCCATCCTGATCGGACGGGAGGGATCAACTGGATATCCGGGGAAAAATATCGCCCCTATAAATGGGCGACCAATGCTTGAATACCCGCTCGAAGTGGCAAGAAAGGCACCGAGTGTCGACCGCATATTCGTCTCGACGGATTCCGAGCGGATCAAATCGATCGGCCGTGATTTCGGCGCCGAGATTATCGATCGGCCGGACTATTTGTGTACGAAAGAAGCTCTCGGCGAAGATGCCTATGTTCATGCATGGTCGGTTATCCGTGAGAAAGCAGAAAAATCGGGAGAAACCGTAAATCTACTGATTCTCCTGATGGCCAATTCGCCGACGGTCTCGATCGCCAGTATCGAAGAAGGGGTAAGCGTCCTGGACGAGAATCCCGAATACGATTCGGCCGTTACCGTTTCCTGTTACAATATGTGGAGTCCGTTGCGGGCACGGCGAATAAATACCGAGGGACTTCTCGAACCATTTGTCCCCTTCGAAACTTTTGGTGACCCAAAAACGTTGAATTGCGATCGCGATTCACAAGGCGATGCATGGTTCGCCGATATGGGCGTATCCATCGTACGGCCGAATAACCTCGAGCACCTGGAAGACGGCATGTTGCCTCAAAAATGGATGGGCCAAAAAATCTATCCCCTGCGCCAAACCGGCGGGCTGGACGTTGACTACGAATGGCAGATGCCTCAGGCGGAGTACTGGGTGCGGACCTTTGGCGAGACGAATGATGGGTGAATTCGTGAAACCGGTCTTGATTGAACAATGCCACGAGTTCTGATTGCCGGGGCAAGCTCGGATATCGGTCTCGCGCTTTGCCGCCGCTATCTCGATGAAGGCTGGGAAGTCGTCGGCCACTATCGAACGAGACGTCCCGAATTTGATGCGTTCGTGTCTCGGTCGTTTATGGACTGGAAGTGTGACTTCTCCGATATCTCCGAATTGGAGAAGGTGATCGAACGGCAACCCGAGCAACTTCAAAATATCGACTCATTCGTCAATCTCGCCGCGGAACTCAAGCCATTAAAATTCGAAGATGCCAAAGCGGCAGATATTTTGAGAGCCATTTCGGTCAATGCCCTTCCGGGCATCATATTGATGCAGGCCCTGGCGCCTGCCATGCTGCGCAGAGGCTTTGGCCGTTTCGTCCATGCGTCGAGTATCGGCGTGAAATATGGCGGTGGCAGCCAAAGCTATTGCTATTCGCTGTCTAAGCATATGCAGGAATTCATCCCCGGCAGTTGCAGGGCTTGGGCGGCAAGTGGTGTGTATGTGAACGTCTTGCGGATCGGCGTAACGGATACCAGGATTCATGCCCATCTTCCAGAACGGAGCCTTGCTGAGCGAGTTGAGAAAATACCCGTGCAACGTGCCGCTCGTCCCGAGGAAATCGCGGAAGCACTCTTTTGGTACGGCTCGGAGAAGAACGCCTTTACCACCAATCAAGTCATCGCCGTAGCTGGCGGCGAATGAGAAAATCCACAGCGCCACCCGTCAAGCGGTCGATTTCAACTGTGTCGGCCTTGGCCTCGAAAAAGTAACCAGAGATGAGCGATACATACGTAAAAGCAAACAGTTTCGCGGAACTGGCGGGCGCCAAGTCGGGGGATGCCGCCAACGAACGGATCCGTCGTATCTCCGACAAGGCGGACGCCGTGCCCGGAACCCGCGGCACGATCATCAAAGCGGCAATTGATGAGATATTGAATCCACGGCCGGAATCGGAGTTTCACCTTACGCCCTTCGTCGCGGAGGAAATCCGGCGCTTGCGGACGGATGACGAGGTTTTCAGGTATCTCTACTATCGCTATCGGTACGACGTTTATCCAAACAAACAGAAACTGGATGGATTCCCGCCGTGTGTTCAGATTGAGCCGACGTCGATCTGCAACTACCGATGCGTTTTCTGCTATCAGACCGACAAAATGCTCACCCAGGGCCGACATGGTCACATGGGAATGATGACGCTTGATACCTTTAAGCATATTGTCGATCAAATTGAGGACGAGGTCGAAGCGGTGACGCTTGCATCGCGCGGCGAACCCTTGATGGCGAGAGAAATCGTGGGAATGCTGGAATATCTCGCGGGCAAGTTTCTCGGTTTGAAAATCAATACCAATGCATCCTTCATGAATGAGGAAAAAATACATGCAATCCTCGCCGCTGAACCCAACACGGTGGTGTTTTCGGCCGATGCCGCAGACCCGGATCTCTATGCCACGCTACGCGTGAACGGAAAACTCGATGTGGTGCTCGCCAATATCCGCATGTTCAACAAGATCAAACAACGTGACTATCCGAGCTCTCGAACGGTGACGCGCGTTTCCGGCGTAAAATATGCTGACGAGCAGGTTTTTTCCGATATTGAGGCGTTTTGGCACGACCTCGTCGACCAGGTCGCGTTCGTCAAGTACAACCCTTGGGAAAACCCCTATGACGATCCGAAGAACGGTATCGAAACACCGTGCTCCGATCTATGGCGTAGGACATTTGTCTGGTGGGACGGACGCGTTAATCCATGCGATGTGGACTATCGCTCGCACTTGTCGGTAGGTAACGCCGAGCTTGAATCCATCAGCGAGATTTGGACCGGGCCGAAGTATCAAGCATTGCGCGAACAGCATCTAAACGGCAGGCGCCAATCCGTGTCTCCGTGCAAATCGTGCACTCTGATATAGAATCATCTGTTCATCGTGGAAAGACGGGCTGCGGTGCAAACTATCGCTAAACCGCTAAGCGCGATCATGCCAGAGGATGTCCGGGACATTGCCGGCGGCGAGCCTACTTCTCTCTGGTACTGCGCAACATCCTATGATGATTGGCTAAAGTTCAAAGAGCTTAACGGTCAAAACTTGGCTGTCCGCGACATGAATGAAGTCATGAACGCCGCCCTCCGGAAGCACCGACACCTACTGAGAAACCTGGATTCGTATATCTGGCCGGCGGACGCGCCCTATTTCCCTTGGGCCGCGAGCGACATGAGCGAGTTGAACCCATATCTTCACGATCTGCAGCGCAATCTCCTATACCGGCTCGCGATCGCCCAAAGCGACACTCAGGATCGAACAGATATCGTCGTAACCGATGACAGCGACACCGCCAGGGTTTTGCAAGGCTCTCCGCCGGCATTATCGACTGTGTTTTCTTGCTTGCTGGGCGCAGTACGGGCACGGCTCGCAGGACTGAGAACTTTTTTGAAGAGGCGGCGTATTTTAAAGAAACTTCGCCGACGTTATCCGCTGCCTCAGCAACTCGAACAGGTGGATACACTGCTTATAGTCTGGGCCGATTCTAAGACGTTTCGTGGCAGCGCCCCGGCTGAGGTTCATTCCGCGCTCGGCGTTTTACCACATGTCCTTGCCGAAGCCGGACACCGCGTTGCATATCTGGTCCAACTGCGTAGCTGGGTTGAAGAATTTGCGACGACGGCGGAGAAGATCCTTGAAACCGGTGCGCCTGTTATCTTCGTTGAGGAAACATGGCGTTTCTCGGAAGTTCTCACATCCTGTTTTACATATTTCGGATTCTGCAGGAACCTCATTAAAAAGGTTTCGCTCCAAGGAATCGATGTCAGTGGCGTCATCGCTCTCGCTGCGTTCAGAGAGATGTCTACCTGGCGACCTATCCAAGCGATCCAGTTTCGGTATCTGATGCATCGCCTGGTCCCTCTTGGCCTTAAGCCGCACAACATCGTTTACACATATGAAAATCAGCCTTGGGAAAACGTTTTGCTCGAAGGGCTGAGGTCAAACCAGTTTCGAGATGTTAATTGCGTCGGTGTGTTGCACCCAGCCATATCGATGGATTCGATCCGCTATTTCGTAAGCGACCGGAACATAAGGAAAGAACGTATACCCGATCAGCTTCTGGTTATGGGTGGCGCCTATCGACAATGGTTTTTGGAAAACGGCTATCCGGCTTCGCGTGTTCAGGTTGGCGGAACCGTAAGGTACCAAAACATCTTTGACAAAATAGGGGACCGAAACCTAAGCGAAACTGCACCAAACCAACGGGAAACGTTTACGTTGTTTTGTCCGATGAGCGTGGGAGTTGAAGAGTCGAGAGAGCTTCTGCGTAAGGTGTGGCTGAGCACTAAACTTCTCCCCGCCATAGAGCTTCGCGTCGTGGTCAATTTCCATCCGTCCATGTCGCATGACGACCGCGAGAAAATTACGCGCGCCATCCCAAGCGATCCAGGCAACGTTTCCTTTAGCGAGCTCGATACTTGGAGCTTGCTAGAGAGTGCCGACGCCGTCGCCTACAACACGACGGGTGTCGCTTTCGAAGCCATCTGTGCGGGCCTTCCGGTTTTCTTCGTTGCCCAGGACACCGCTGCCGATTTCGACAAAGTTCCGGAAGACCTGCGTGTCCGTTGCCGTACGCCATCCGAAATAGCCGATGCCGTCGCCAGGTTCGCTGAACAACCGTTAAACAGCGTAGATATCAAGCGGCGCGTTCAGCGGCTCCAAGATTATATGTCTCCCATTGACCGAACCCAGATCCTTGCAACGATGGCCGTATAGGAGCTTCGGATAAGAATGATGGAAGAAACTTTCGGAAAACCCTATCGTTGCCGGAACAATGGAAAATCCTATCCGGCCAGGAAGCACGTAAATTGAGTAACACCGACAAGCCCGCTGACGTTACACGGGGAGAAATCCACGAGCTCGTATTCCGTGATCCGGAAACCGTGTTCAACTTCCCCCCTCTGGAACAAACGAGAACGGCCTATCGACACGCGGACCCGTTCCCTCATCTTATTATCGATGATTTCCTTGCGCCCGATATTGCGGATGCCGCCATTCGATCATTGGTGCACGACGTCCACACCTTCAACGTTCACTTCACGGACGACGCGCAGAACAAGAAAACCATTAGCACTGGCGATTCGGTTCCCGAGTACCTCCAGGTGTTGGCGTCAAAATATGCTGCCCCTTATGTACTAAAGTATTTCGAGGCCCTTACCGGCTTCAAGTCACTGATACCCGACCCTTACTACAACACCGAATATGGCTATTACCACATGACAGCGCCGGGCGGCATCCTGGGCTCTCACGTCGACCATAGCCACCACCAATCGTTAGGAATTCCCCATGTCTTGAATGTCGTTCTTTATCTTTCGCCGGATTGGAAAGATGAAGATGGCGGTGCGCTGCATCTGTTTGATAGGACCGGCAAGAAAAGCGTCAAACGCGTTCCCTGCCTGTTCAACCGAGCCGTCGTTTTTGCGTGCAACCCCACGGCTTTTCACGGCGTCGAACCGATCAGCGACATGGCGAAGCGAGCCCGTCATTCTCTTTATTTTGCCTATTATTGGGTGGAACCGAACTCGGTGAACGAGATTGAAGTCCATCCCGGTATGCGCGCTTCCGACACGGACGCGAATATCCGCCACGGTACATATTTCAAAATGAACTGGTATCAACTGCTGAAGCCACAAAACAGGCGGCATCTGAAAGGCCGGTTTTATGATCTCGCCGTCCTGCTTACGCCACCGGGAGTCATTTTGTTGAAAAGAAAGCTAAAAGCGCTTGGTAGGAAATCTGAAGCTCCCTGACGCGCCAACGTAGGGAACCTCTTTCGCCCCCCCCACCGCACCATTCTCAATCATTCACGAGCGTTGATGAACAATTCCCCGCATCGGCTTGCATACGTCGTTCCCACCAAAGACCGGCCCGATGATTTACGCGTACTTCTCGCAAGCCTCGCCGCACAGACCGAAATGCCGCACCAAATCGTCATCGTTGACGGCAGCAACCCGGACATCTCCAGCGTATGCAAGGAGTTTCCGAAACTGCCGATTACATACGTGCGCTGCTTTCCGCCCTCCTTGTCGAAGCAACGTAACGCGGGTATGGCCGCTTTGGCCGACGGAATCGACTTGGCCGGATATCTCGACGACGATTTGGAACTCGATGCGGACGCAACAGAGCGGATGCTGCAATTTTGGAGGAATGCTTCGGAGGATACCGGCGGCGCGGCTCTGAGCATCCGCAATCAACCGCAACTTCAGCACTCACGCCTATTGCAGTTTTTTGGCATCACGGGAAAACAGATCGGCCGCATGCTGCCGTCCGCCCATCCCGTAGCTATTCCCTATGTCGAGAATACGACGGAAACCGAATGGTTATATGGCGGAGCAACGATCTGGCGACGCAAGGTCGTCGAAGAGTTCCTCTACGACGAATGGTATGAAGGTCACGGTTACATGGAGGACATCGATTATAGTTATCGCGTCTCACGTAAATACCGGCTGTTCGTTGTCGGAGAGGCACGTTGTATGCACTATTCACGGCCGATTTCGGACGCTCGCCAACGGGATTTCGGCCGGCAGCAGATATACAATCGCGTATATTTTGCGCGAAAGATGAAACAATTCTCCTTACCGCACGTCGCGTGGGCAATTTTTGGCACGTTCGCCATCAATCTTGGAGCGCTGATGCGCCACCTGGACAAACCGCGCTGGGACCGCGTACTTGGCAATATCTCTGCGTTTCGACTGCTCATCCGCGGCACCACAGGTCCCGTCGCCGGGTATTGGAAGTAGACCTATCTGCCTTTAGGGGTTACGCCATCTACAGCTTCCTATCTTGCCTCAGCTGAGCGGCGAGCAACTTAAGACCGCCACAAAAATTCAACCAGATAGCACCGCAATGAGTTCTCTGAGATACCAGGTCCTGGCGCTTGATTTCGACGGCGTGATCGTCGATTCAAACGACATTAAGACGCAAGCCATTTCTACCCTCTTTTCCGTGGAAGCGCCGCGACACGTCGACGCAGCGGTCGCATTTCACAAAAAGCATTTGGGCCTCAACCGGCTCCGAAAGTTCGAGCTGATCTTCCGCGATATTATCGGACAACCGTTGCCGGAAAAGGAGGCGAAACGGCTTGCCGATGAATTCGGCAACCTTGTCAAGAACCGCGTTGCCGAGTGCGAGTTGATGCCGGGCGCCAAAGATGTTCTGAAACGGTTTTCAGGACGGATTCCGATCTATATCGTATCCGCAACTCCCGAAGAGGAGCTGCTCGAAATTCTCCGGCACCAGAGTTTATTGAGCTATTTCAAGGGCGTATTCGGAAGCCCGACGACCAAAGGTGACGCTCTTCGAAAAATTTGCCGCGCCCACGGGTTTAGCCCGGAAGAACTGCTGTTTGTCGGCGACTCCACACTTGATTTCTATGCCGCCCAAGCCGCCAGTACGGATTTCATCGGTATTGCTTCTGCTTCAGAGCCCCAATCTTTTCCCCCTGACGTAAAATGTATCCACGGATTGGGGGAGTTGCAGAAATGGCTAGTGCCAATCCCCGCAGCCGAGCACGATGCACAATAATCTACCGAGTTTGGCGCTTTTCCAGTTCGTTAACCAACATCTTTGCCGCAAGCGCGTGGCCTTTCTTATTCCAGTGGCCGTCATTGGCAAAATGGAACTGCAACGGATTTCCGGACACCTCCATACGGGAACGAGGATCAACAACTCGCATACCCAATTTTCGAAGGTGAGAAACAAAATCCGTATGTATCTGCGCGGCACGTTCTCGTTGCTCAGCGGTTCCCACCCAAAGGGCGCGCGACGGCACAATCAGGATCGTGACGTCGCCGTAGCCACGCGTGATTTCGTACAGGCGCTGCACCGACGGATCGACTACACGGGGAACCAGGTTGAACAAGTGGGGCGCTTCAAGGTTCGGGACAATCAATCCGATTTCGACTGCCGCTTTTTTCAAAACCGGCGTGGCATGAAAAACCGTGGTCAGCATGAAATAGGCCGCAGAGTGCTGCGTCAAAAGGTTCTTCACCGCCACCAATCGCGAACCGCCCGGCGATGATCGATGCCCCTCCGGCAATTTAGTCAGGCCCCTGGCGCGATAGTCCATGAGATCGTTTTCCATGGTCACGCCCACTATAAGGCGACTCACTTTGGCGCCGTGATGCTTGGCATAGTCGATAAGGCTGGCATAGCCGTCGAAACCGGTAGGTACGCTAATGTTGAACACCTGCGGGCCCTTGAGCGCCCTCTCAAGCACATTTGAGAACCGATCTTCGACTGCAACCCCCCAGCCCAATGCGAACGAGTCGCCTACGACAAATAAATCTTTAGGCGTCGACGCCGACAATGGTTTTTCCTCACGAAAACCAAGGTCATTGACCGCGACCTCCACATCGAAATCGCCCGTGTTTTTGACCTGACGATAGATACCCGGCCCGACGATCAATGGCACGCCTTGATCGTTTGTACGCAATTTCAAATGGCCGGAAGGGTCAAATTGTGGATACAGGACGCGAACACCGGCTTCAATGAGTCCTGATCCGACGACGACCGCTATAACAAGGATTGTAAGATTGATTAGTCCGCGCCTGAGCATTCTCGCGGTTATACACGACAGTGTCGGGATTTATCCATGGATTTAAGTAAACGGAGCTCGGCACACAGGTGAAATTCCTCACCACCACAATTCATACCGGCGGGCATGGCGCGCTGGACCGCCAGAGACGCATGGCCCGCGCCCTGACAGCTGCCGGCCACACCGTCCTCTGGATGGCGCCCGGCGGAGAGGCGCCCGGGGGGAGCACGCTGTTGACCGTGCCCGCCGCCTACGGGTGGCTTCCAGGCATAATCGGCTGGGTCCTGCGCTTACGCCGCGCCTTCAAATTGCATCGCGGCGCGCTGGCCGATGTCGATACAATTTTCACTGTGCGGGAGTACGACACCCTGGGGTGCCTGACCGATCCCAACCTTAAACAAGTTCCCCATCTTTTCTTTATGCGGGGCGACACCTATGCCTGCGAAACCTTTCAGGCGACCCAGGCGCTGCATTGGCGGACACGGCTCAGAAGCCGTATCACTGCGTTTCTGTATCCTGCCATACAACGTTTCGTTTTGCCGCGGGTCAGCCGCATTGCCGTGGTGGCCGCGTTTATGGAAAACCACCTTCGGTCCCGCATCAAGATCCCAATGCCAAGCATTACCACACTTGCCAACGACGCCGATTCCCAAGCACGCCGCGAACTTCCCGATCCGGAGATCGTTCGGAAAATAGACCGCTTGAAGTCCGACGGCCGATTTCTCGTGGGAATCGTCGGGCAGATATTTTTTCGTGCCAAGGGGTTTGATATTTTCCTCCAGGCGATGCATCAACTGAGAGACCGACCGGACATTGCCGCCGTAGTCCTAGGCTATGGACCGGAAGAGAATGCGGTACCGCGGATGATTCAAACACTCGGCCTGGAAAACACAGTCACTTTTGTCGGGCGTGCCAATGGCGCACACCGGCTGATGGAAAAGTTTGACCTGACGGTGGTTCCAACACAATTCCAGGATGCTTGTCCTAATGTCGTTCTGGAAGCCTTGGCAGCGGGCACCTGCGTCCTTGCCTCCGACATCGACGCCCACCGCGCACAATTGCATCACGACACACTGTTGTTCCCAACCGGCAATGTCGATGCCCTCGCCAAGCGCATTCGCGAACTCGCCGACGATCCGGCGGCGCACGATCAAAACCGCGTACTCGCGCGGGAACGCAAGGACCAGTTCGGTTTCGATTGGGACCGTGAAATTGTCCGCTTGCTCGAAGATGTCGCCGGCAACCCCTCCAATCAACCAAACGAGATATTGAATTATGCCCGCTGACGGTATTTACGGCACCCGTGTAGCGGTCGACCACGAAACGGCCGCGCCGGAGGAAAAGAACCGCCTGTGGTGGGAAAAGATGCCCATGTCCTATGCCGATTGGCATTCGGACGACCGCATCCCGACCGACGCCGAACGCTTTGAGGCTATCGAAAAATATCTTTTAGCGCGCAGCCCATTCCTAACGGCGTTCTTTGCAAACCGCACCTTTACCGGCATGAATGTCCTCGACCTCGGCTGTGGGGTTGGCGTCCTGTCTTGTTTGTTGGCCCGCAAAGGCGCCGCAGTTACCGCGGTCGACATCACCGAACAAGGCACCACCCTGACCGCTCAGAACGCGCGGCTTCAAGGACTCGACGTCAAGACTCTGCGTACCAATGCCGAAGCGCTCGGATGCGCGGACAGTTCCTTCGACTACGTCCTTTCCTGGGGCGTGGTGCATCATTCCCCCAAGACCGAGAATGCCCTGGCGGAAATCGCACGGGTGCTGAAACCAGGCGGCAAGGGCCTGATCATGGTCTATCATAAGACCAGCGTCGTCTATTACTTGCGGGGATTGTGGTGGCTGATCGTTCGCGGAAAATTGTTTCAGGGCTACAATCTCGAAACGATCCAGGATCTATTCGTCGACGGCTACTATCACCGCCATTTCACCGGCCCCGAAATGGCACGCTGCCTACGCGACGCCGGACTGACCAACATACAAACAACGGCGACCCAACAGGATGAGCCGATCCTGCCGTTTATACCGAAATGGCTCGATGCACCATTGAAACGCCGGTTCGGATGGTATCTTGTCGCAGAGTTCGAACGCCCGGCATGATCCCTTCCAGCAATCTTCAGCATCTCCCGAGTTTCCATGGCGCCTCCCAGCGTTAGCGTCATCGTTCCCGTCTATAACGAGGACCGCACCGTCCTTGAGCTGCTGAGCCGCGTCAAAAAGCAGCAGGATGCAGGGCTTAACCTAGAAATAATTGTCATCAACGACGGCTCGACTGACCGCACCGTCGAATTGCTGGAAACGCGTCCGGATCTGTATTCGAAATTCATCAATCGGAAGCAGAACCAAGGGAAAGGAGCTGCCGTTATCGCGGGGCTGCAGGAAGCGACCGGCGACTATGTCCTATTTCAAGATGCCGACCTCGAATACGACCCAGCCGACTATGGATTTTTGATGCAGCCCGTTGTCGAGTTCGACGCGGATGTCGTGATGGGAAGCCGGTTTCGGTCGTTGGGAATGGCGCGGGTGACGATGTTCTGGCATTGGGTGGGTAACAAGATAGTCACGTTGTTGTTCAATATGCTCAACAACACCACCTTCACCGACATCTACACCTGCTACCTCATGTACCGGCGCGATCTACTCGATCCAAACGATCTCCGGGTGAAAGGATGGGCCCAACATGCGGAGATTTTAGGATTGGTCGTGCGCAAGGCGGATTTGATATATGAGGTTCCAGTCAATTATTTCAGTCGCTCTTATGCTGAAGGGAAGAAAATTCGCGGTCATCACGCCATCGGCGTAATCGCGACGATCTTTCGAACAAGGCTGCGATAGGCCGCGTAAAGAATTTGTTGACTCTCAGCGGTGCAGAAATCGACAAGAACACGTGGAGAAACTGAATGACGGAAATCATCCTCGAACCGCCGACCGATGAGGAACGCGCCAGCTGGCCCAAAGGCGTTATCGTGCCGTTGGATAAATCATTCAAGGATGACCGCGGAGAAATCATCCCCTTGGTTGATATGGTTATGAAAAGTGCCGTCATGATCACGTCCAAGAAGGGCTCCGTCCGCGCCAATCATTATCACAAGACGGATTGGCATTATTGCTACGTGATCTCCGGTTCCATCGACTACTACCATCGGCCCCATGGTAGCTCCGCGGATGCCGGCAAGGTGACCGTTGGCCCCGGCCAGCTTTTCTTCACGCCCCCTATGGAAGATCACGCGATGGTGTTCCTGGAAGATACGGTTTTTCTGACGCTCGGCCGCAATTCCCGCGAGCAGGAAGTCTACGAAGCGGACGTCGTGCGCATAGACCCGATCAATCCGACACCGGAACACAAGCACGATCATTGATCCTGATCACCGGTGGCGCCCCTTCATCATATCCGCAAAGATTGCCGCCTCTGTGGCGGCCGCGATCTTGTCCCGGTGCTGTCTCTAACACCGACGCCGCCCGCCAATGCATTCGTCACCGCCGACGCACTGGATCAACCGCAAGAGGTCTATCCTCTCGACGTTATGTTCTGCAACGCATGCTGCCATGTGCAGCTGTCAAACGTCGTCGATCCGAAGTTGTTGTTCGAAAATTACGTCTATGTGTCGGGCACATCCCCCGCGTTCGTCGGCCATTTTGAGAGCTACGCAGGAGACATCCTACGAACATACGCGCCACCGTCGGGAAGCCTGGTTCTCGACATCGGCTCGAACGACGGCACCCTTCTCGGTTTTTTCAAGAAGGCGGGGATGTCGGTTTTAGGAGTTGATCCCGCCCGCAAAATCGCCCGGCAGGCTACCGAGGGCGGCATCGAGACCTTGCCCGTCTTCTTCGATAGCGCGTTGGCCGGCAAACTGCGGCGGGAACGGGGGCCGGCGCATGTGATCACGGCGAACAATGTCTTCGCCCATGCCGACGATCTGGGAGAGATCGCCGACGGCATCCGGACTTTGTTGGCGGATGACGGGGTGTTCGTGTTCGAGGTTTCCTATCTCGCCGATGTCTACGAAAAAACCCTCTTCGACACGATTTATCATGAACATCTTTCCTATCATTCGGTGCTCCCGCTTGAGCGCTTCTTTGCCGCCCACGGACTGAAGCTGACCCGGGCCGAACGGATCGACACACATGGCGGCAGTCTTCGTTGTCACGTTCGGTTGGCCGGCGCGAACGATACCGGCGACGGAACCGTCGCCGAGCGCCTCGACGAAGAACGCGCGATGGGTCTCGACAAGGCAGAAACGCTTTCGCGATTTTCAACTCGTATTGATTTCGTAAAAGCCGAGCTTACGGGCTTGCTCGCCAAGCTTAAATCGGGCGGCGCGACGATCGCCGGATACGGCGCCCCCGCCAAGGCAACCACCTTGATGTATCATTTCGGCCTGGATGGAACCGTGATCGATTTCATCGCCGACGACAGCCCGTGGAAACAGGGACTATATTCGCCCGGTCTTCATGTGCCGGTTCTGCCTAGTGAGGCGATCTATGATCGGCGGCCGGACTATCTGATTGTACTTGCGTGGAATTTTGCCGAGCCCATCATGGCCAACCATCGTGCCTTTAGCGAAGACGGCGGCCGATTTATTGTCCCGCTCCCCAACGTGAGGATGTTCTAGCCGTGACAGCCCCTCTCCTTTCAAGCGACATCGACGAAATTTGCGCCCGCCTGGGCGCCGTGGCACAAGCGTTTGCCGGGAAAACGGTTTTGCTCACCGGTGCCCGGGGATTTCTCGGCCGTTATTTCACCGATGTATTTCTCCGGTTGAATGAAAAGCTGCTCGAAAAACCAGTCCACATTGTTGCGCTCGACAATCTCATCACCGCGGGCGATGCAGGCGCGGAAATACCGCAGTCCGAAAATCTCACGTTCGTGGAGCACGATGTGATCAATCCGTATTCGACGGACCGTTCCATCGACTATGTCATCCACGCCGCCGGCATCGCGAGCCCATTCTATTACCGAGCCTACCCGCTGGAGACGCTGGAAGTTGCCATCACCGGCACCCGCAACATGTTGGAACTCGCAGACCAGCACGATGCTCGTTTTACGTTTTTCTCTTCGAGCGAAATCTATGGAGATCCGGACCCCAAACACGTTCCCATGGCCGAGAGCTATCGTGGCAACGTTTCCTGCCAGGGTCCGCGCGCCTGCTACGACGAGAGTAAGCGCGTCGGTGAGACCTTGTGCTACATCTTCCACAATAAGAACGGCACCCACACCAACGTTATCCGGCCATTCAACATTTATGGGCCCGGCATGCAGGAAACCGACTATCGGGTCCTGCCCAATTTCGCCAATCGAATCAAGGCGGGCCAGCCACTTAATGTCTATGGCTCCGGAAGTCAGACGCGAACGTTTTGCTACGTCACGGATGCGATCTTCGGGTTCATTCTTGTTTTTCTGAACGGTGTGGCGGGAGAGGCCTACAACATCGGCAACCCTCAACCGGAAATCTCGATGATCGACCTCGCCCACAGGATGAAGGCGGTGAGTCACCGCGACGTAGAATTCAATCTGATCGAATACCCCGACAGTTATCCGGCCGATGAACCCATGCGCCGGAGCCCCGACATCCGCAAAGCCCGTCTTCAACTCGGCTTCCACCCACGTATTGAGCTGGATGAAGGACTTTCCCGGTTTTTGAACTGGAGCGATCAAGCGTATACGGGACAGTTATAGCCCGCAGACGATGAACGCTTCTGCGATCAGCCCTCCCGTGAAACTGGGCCTGATCGGGGCCGGCCGTTGGGGCAGGGCTTATATCCAAACGATACAAGACCTACCCGGCATCGAACTGCGCGCCATTGCCAGCCGCAATCCGGTGACCGCGTCCTTGGTCGAACCTTCCTGCGTCATGACGCAAGATTGGCATACGCTCATTGCCCGATCCGACCTCGACGGTGTCATCATCGCCACGCCGCCCGCGTTGCATGCCGAGATGGCCGAAGCGGCCATTTTGAGCCGCAAGCCGGTTTTGGTGGAAAAACCCCTGACGATGGATATCGGGCAGGCGGAGCGCCTATTGGATCTTCAACGGAGCCAAGACGGGTTGGTCGTCGTCGACCACACCCACCTTTTCAGCCCGGCGTTCCGAGAACTGAAACGGCGATCCATGTCGAGCACAACAAGCTCCGTCAGCATTTCAAGCGCTGCCGGAAATCGGGGGCCGTTTAGAACCAACGTTCCCGTCCTTTGGGACTGGGCGAGCCACGATGTGGCGATGATTCTCGCACTTCTCGGCCTTTACCCGACCACCATCACCGCCCGGCGTACGGAACTGCAGTCTCTGGTCGACGGCATCGGAGAAAGCGTTGCGATCGAACTGACATTCGAACGCGATATTGCAGCAGATATCCGGGTATCCAACATGTTGCCCCGAAAAATGCGGCGTTTCGAGGTCCGGACGGATGACGGCGTCTGGATATATGACGATGTCGGTAACAACAAATTGGTCGAAGACAAAGGGGAGGGCCCCAAGCCCATTGCCCTCGACGATGCGTTGCCCCTAACCGTCGCCGTCGAAGAATTCTGCCGCGCGATCAATGGGGCGACCAACGGTCACAAAGCGGGTAGGAGCCTCGCGCTCGGCGTCGACGTTGTCCGTATCCTCGCTGACTGCCAAGTGCAGTTGGATGGGCAATCCGAACCGACATAACGCCATCCCCTTCCGCGCGGCCCCATCGCACTGATTGACGCGCGACTCATCTGGGGTATACAGGCTCCATGATCGTCGGCTTCGTCATCGCGTTTGGGCTCTCCGCCGTCCTTGCGCTCATCGCCACCGGGTTCGTTCGGCAACGGCTCGCCGACCGGGCCATACTGGACGTTCCGAATGAACGCTCCAGCCACGAAGAACCCACGGTTCGTGGCGGCGGCTGGGCGATCATTCCCATCATATTTCTGGGCTGGATCGCTGCTTATGCGCTCAATAGTCCCGACTCCTTTCAAACAGAACTCGTCTGTTTGATCGGCGCCGCCATCGGCCTCGCCTGGATTTCCTGGAAAGACGACACCGGCGGTATCGCCCCGAAATGGCGGCTTTTGGCGCATATCGCCGCCGCCGGCCTTGTCCTCGCGGCCGTCCCGCCATCCTCCCCCATATTTCAAGGTTTGTTGCCCGGCATCCTGGATCGGATCGCCGCCCTTTTGCTGTGGATTTGGTTCATAAACCTATTCAATTTCATGGACGGCATCGATGGGATCGCGGGAGTCGAAACGGTTTCCATCGGTCTTGGGTCAGCACTGATTTTCGGCGTGACCGCAACGACACAAGAACTCGGCCTTGCCGGCGCGGTGATGGCGGGCGCGGCCATCGGTTTTCTCAAGTGGAATTGGCATCCGGCGCGTATCTTCCTCGGGGATATCGGCAGCATCCCCCTCGGATTCTTGCTCGGCTGGCTCTTGTTGCGGTTGGCCGCGGAGGGGCAATGGGCCGCGGCACTTATCCTGCCCCTCTATTATTTAGTCGATGCGACAATTACGCTGATCCGGCGTGCCGTACGCGGTGAGCGTGTATGGCAAGCCCACCGCAATCATTTCTATCAACGCGCGGTACAGGCAGGCAAAAGCCATGCGGCGGTTTCCTCGGCAATTGCCATCTGCAATCTGGTGCTGATCGGCCTTGCCTCCCTTTCGATCAGTGACCCTCTGCCGGCCCTCGTCGGGGCCGGCATCATGGTTGTCCTGCTGTTGATTTATCTCGTCGGCCCCTGGCGCAAGGGAGCCACGGCATGAAAATCCTTTTCCTGACCGAGAATTTTCCGCCGGAAACCAATGCCGCCGCCACCCGCGTCTATGAACGGGCCGTCTATTGGGCGAAATGGGGACATGAGGTTACCGTCGTTACCTGTGCGCCGAACTTTCCCCATGGCAAGTTGTTCGATGGCTACCGGAACCGGTGGTATCAAACGGAAGAGATGGACGGCATTCGTGTCGTGCGGGTCAAAACCTACATCGCCGCAAACCGCGGCGTGACGCGTCGAACATTCGACTTTCTCAGTTTCCTCGTCACCGGCACCATAGGGGCACTGGCCCAGCAACGTCCCGACATCGTCACGGCAACATCGCCGCAATTTTTCTCCGCCGTTGCGGGATGGTTGGTGGGCGCCTTGCGCCGCGTTCCCTTCGTCTTCGAACTTGGTGATTTATGGCCGGTCTCCATCGAAGCGGTCGGCGCTATGAAGCGGGGTATCGCGATCCGGTCGCTGGAAAAGCTCGAGTTGTTTCTTTACCGGCAATCCGCGTCGATCATCGCCCTTACTAAATCCTTCAAGACAAACCTCGTCTCACGCGGGATCGATCCCGGCAAGATCGCGGTCGTCATCAACGGGGTCGACACGTCCCGCTATAGCCCGCAAACGCGCGATCCGGAACTAGCCGAAAAATGGGGACTCACCGGCAAATTCGTCATCGGATATGTCGGCACCCACGGCATGGCACACGCCCTCGGCAATGTCCTCGATGCCGCCGAGAAGCTTCGCGATCGGGACAATATCCGCTTCCTTCTTGCCGGTGCCGGAGCCGAGCGCGATCACCTTATTGCCGAAGCAAAGCGCCGAAACCTGACGAATATCGTCTTCATGCCATCGCAACCCAAAAGCGCCATGCCCGCGGTATGGAGCCTATGCGACGTTGCCCTGGTCCATCTCAAGAATTCTTCCGTCTTCGCCGGGGTCATTCCGTCGAAGATCTTCGAAGCGATGGCCATGGGTCTCCCCATCCTCCTCGCCGCCCCCGCCGGTGAAGCAAGCGCGATCGTTGCCGGTGAGAATGCCGGCCTGGTTGTCGCCGCCGAAGATGCCGACGCGCTCGCGGAGGCGGCCCTAAAGTTCGCCACCGATAGCGAGTTACGCGCGCGCCTTGCCGCAGCGGCGCTGGCGGCGGCGCCCCGCCATAGCCGCGAGGCCCAGGCGCGGAAGGTGCTCACTGTCTACGAACAGGCGGCCGGAGGTGAGGGAAACCATGCCGCCCGCGCCGTCGATACCTTGTCGGCGGCTCAATGAGCAGGGTACTCATTACGGGCGCCAATGGGTTCGTCGGCCATGCCGTCTGTATGGCGTTGCGGAAGCGCGGCCATCTTCTTTCAGGCACAACACGTAACACCGCCCACCGGGCCGGGCCGGAAGGAACGCCTCTCTACGTGGTGCCGGAATTCGGTCCGGACATGGATTGGTCGCGGGCCGTCGCCGGCGCCGATATCATCGTCCATCTCGCCGCGCGCACCCATGTCATGACCGACAAGGCACGCGACCCACAAGGAACCCTCTTGGCCGACTACCTGCGCGTCAATGTCGACGGCACCCGCCGGTTGGCGGAAGCGGCCGTCGCAGCGGGCGTAAAACGCCTGGTATTTCTGAGCTCGGTCAAAGCGATCGGAGAAACCAGCAGCACCGACGGCCTCGATGAAACCACCCCACCGGCTC
The DNA here is from genome assembly GCA_913055735.1 of uncultured Rhodospirillales bacterium. Lineage (GTDB taxonomy): Bacteria > Pseudomonadota > Alphaproteobacteria > Rhodospirillales > UBA2165 > CAJXKD01. Next base: position 1,522,952 of record CAJXKD010000001.1, on the reverse strand, counting down.
CCGAAGACGCTTATGGGATCAGCAAGCTGGAAGCGGAGCAGGTGTTGGCGGACATCACCCGGTCGTCGCGGCTGGAAACCGTAATCCTGCGCCCCCCATTGGTTTACGGACCGCACGTCAAAGGAAATTTCCTTGCCTTGCTTCGCCTCTGCGATACGCCGTTTCCGTTGCCCTTTGGCGCTGTCGCCAATAAACGCAGCCTGATCTCGGCGGATAACCTTGGCGATGCCATCGCCGTCGCCGCCGAGCACCCGAAGGCAGCGGGCGAGGCCTTTTTCGTCAGCGACGGCGAGCCGGTCTCCACAGCGGAGCTGATCCGCCGCATTCGCGGGAAATTGGGACGCCCGCCCCGCTTGATGAACGCCCCCCGAAGCCTGCTTGGGCTCCTCGGTACCGTGACCGGCAAAAGGGATCAAATCCAGCGACTTACCGGAACGCTGGTCCTGAATGACCGGAAAATCCGCTCTTTCCTGGGGTGGGCGCCGCCCGAAACATTTGATAGCGGGCTCTCCAAAACGGTGGCTTGGTTCCGTTCCCAGCCTTAAGACACGGGATTCCCTGAGGAAAACCAATAGTATGGCGTCCCTGTCCGGGTGTGCTAACTTCCGTTACGCCGACGGGACCGAAAACCAAGCAGGAAGATTGACCGGCAAATGAACGTCAACCGCGCTTATGTTGCTTTTGCCCATGATGTCATCATGGCCGCGGTCGCGTTTGTCCTGTCCATGTATCTCAGGGTCGGCGACGCGATCATCTATTACGACATGCAAATGCTGGTTCTGGGGACCATCGTGTTCACCCTGGTATCGGCATCCGTTTTCTGGTCGATGCGCATGTACCGCGGCGTCTGGCGCTATGCCTCTCTGCCGGACCTGATCACCATCACCAAGTCCGCCAGTCTCGCCGTTTTGATTTTCGTCGTGATCATGTTCGCAACCACGCGGCTCGAAGATTTGCCGCGATCCCTCCCGGTTATCAATTGGTTCATTCTGATCGCGCTTCTCGGCGGGCCGCGGTTTATTTATCGGCTGTTCAAGGACCGGGGGCTCGATTGGTCTCTTTACCGCGAAGGGGACACGCGTGTCCCCGTCTTGTTGGCCGGTGCCGGCGATGGCGCGGAGATGTTCATCCGGGCGATGAATCGCCCGGGCGCCAACTACCACGTCGTCGGTATCGTCGCGCGCACCGGGGGCCGGGTTGGCAGGGGTATTCACGATGTTCAAGTGATGGGTACCGTCGACGACATTGCCACGATCGTCAAACAATTGGAAAGGCGCGCGCAAAAACCAAGCCGGGTTATCGTCACCGCGGATACGTTCGACGGCATCCAACTCCAAAAACTGCTGCAGGACTGCGACTCGCTGGGCATGACCCTCGCACGCATGCCCGCACTGACGGACTTCCGCAAAAGCGTTGACGGCGCGATCGAAGTTAGACCGGTCGACGTCGAAGACTTGCTCGGACGCCCCCAAAAGGCGCTTAACCGCGAGCCCGTCCGTGCCTTGATTAAGGACAGACGCGTTCTGGTAACCGGCGCCGGCGGCAGTATCGGCAGCGAGCTCGTACGCCAAATATCCGATCTCGGTCCGGCGCACCTGATCCTGATAGACGCGTCCGAATACAACTTGTTCAACATCGACCGGGAAGTCGACGAAAAATGGCCCCACTTGGCCCGAACGTCCTTGATTGCAGACGTCCGGGACCGCACCCGCATCACGAAAATATTTGCCGATGAACGCCCGGAGCTCGTCTTCCATGCGGCGGCGCTTAAACACGTTCCCCTGGTCGAGACGAACGTATTCGAGGGTATGGCGACCAACGTGATCGGCACTAAGAATGTTGCCGATGCCAGCCGCGATGCGGGTGTACGCGCCGTTGTTCAGATTTCGACCGACAAAGCCGTCAACCCCACCAGCATGATGGGTGCATCGAAGCGGATCGCGGAAATCTATTGCCAGGCGCTCAACGCCGCGCGCAAGGAAACCGATCCGGAGTTCATCACGGTTAGGTTCGGCAATGTTCTCGGATCGACGGGATCGGTCGTGGAGTTGTTCCGCGAACAGCTTGCCAAGGGCGGCCCCTTGACCGTTACCCATCCCGATATGAAGCGGTACTTCATGACCATTCGTGAAGCGGTGGAACTCGTGCTCCAGGCCTCGGCCCTCGGCAGCCAAACGGAAGCCGGAAACGGCGAGATTTTCGTGTTGGATATGGGTGAGCCGGTAAAGATCGTCGATCTTGCCAAACAGATGATCCGGCTTGCCGGTCTGCGCGTCGACGAAGATGTGAAGATCGACTTCATCGGATTACGCCCCGGGGAGAAACTTTTCGAGGAGATTTTCCACGGCGGCGAACCTCTGGTGCCCACGCGGTGCGAAGGGCTGCTCCTTGCGTTGCCGCGCACCATGCCGCTGCCGGCGGTCGAGGCGGAACTCCAAAGCATCGATGTCGCCTGCAAGGAAGAAAACATCGACCGCGTGATGGCTGCAACCAAGACCCTGGTCCCCGAATACCAGGGCGCCCGATCCGTTTCGGCAAAAGCCTCGGCTGCCGAGTAGTGCGCTCCCAAAGAGTTTCGTAAAGATTCCGGCTGGCCCACTCCCGGACGGTTTGCTATACCGCCGCCGTCGCCTGCCACTCTCAATAAACCGGAGTTCTCGATGACGGAGAGTATCCGCCGCGCCCTCATTTCTGTTTCCGATAAGACGGGACTGGTCGATCTCGGGCGCTATCTCGCCGACCATAAAGTGGAGATTCTGTCGACCGGCGGGTCCGCGAAAGCTCTGGCCGACGCCGGCGTTGCGGTCAAGGAGGTTGCCTCCCACACCGGATTTCCGGAGATCATGGGTGGACGGGTCAAAACCCTTCATCCCAAAATCCACGGCGGGCTGCTCGGCCGCCGCGGCAACGAGGGCGATGCGCGCGCCATGGCCGACAATCAGATCGAACCCATCGATCTGCTGGTGGTCAATCTCTATCCGTTCGAGGCCACCGTCGCCGGCGGCGCCGACTACGACACCTGCATCGAAAACATCGACATCGGCGGTCCCGCGATGATCCGTGCCGCCGCCAAGAACCACGCCGATGTCACCGTGATCATCGATCCCAATGACTACGGCCGTCTGGTCGAGGAAATGGCCGCAAACAAGGGCGGCACCACCCTGGAATTCCGTAAGATGCTGGCCGCAAAAGCCTATCGCCGCACGGGCGCCTATGACTCCGCTATCGGACAATGGTTCGCCGGCGTGTTGGACAATCCGTTCCCCGAGCGCATGGTCCTCGCCGGCGAACGCAAACAGATCATGCGCTACGGAGAGAACCCGCACCAGGCGGCGGCCTTCTATGTGGGCGGGCCCGCCCGCGCCGGCGTCGCCACCGCGACCCAGCTTCAGGGTAAGGAGCTCAGCTTCAACAACCTCAACGATACGGACGCCGCCTACGAACTGGTGGCCGAATTTTCCGAGACGGCCTGCGCCATCATCAAGCACGCCAACCCGTGCGGCGTGGCCGTCGCCGATAGCCTGACCGAGGCTTATGCGCGCGCTCTTTCCTGCGATACCGAAAGCGCGTTTGGCGGCATCATTGCCGTCAACCGGCCGCTGGATGGGGAAACAGCAGAAGAAATCGCCAAACTATTCGCCGAAGTGGTCATCGCACCGGGCATCACACCCGATGCCGCCAAGATATTCGCCGCCAAGAAGAACCTGCGCGTGCTCGATGCGGGCGGCCTACCCGATCCACAGGAACCGGGCATGACCGTGCGCACGACGGCGGGCGGTTATCTCCTGCAAAGCCGCGATGTCGGCGTCGCCGACGGCGAGCTCAAAGTCGTGACCAAGCGCGCACCCTCCGATGCGGAGATGGCGGATCTGATCTTCGCCTTTACCGTTGCTAAACACGTCAAGTCGAATGCCATCATCTATGCCAAGGATCGCCGCACCGTCGGTGTCGGTGCCGGACAGATGAGTAGGGTCAATTCATCGCGCATCGCCGCGTGGAAAGCGGCCGACGCCGCAAAGGTCGCGGGCGATGCCGAGAGCTGGGCCAAGGGGTCGGTCGTCGCCTCAGATGCTTTCTTCCCCTTTGCCGACGGTCTTTTGGCCGCCGCCGAAGCGGGCGCCACTGCCGTCATTCAACCCGGCGGGTCCATCCGCGACGATGAGGTGATCGCCGCCGCAGATGAGGCGGGCCTCGCCATGGTGTTTACGGGAATGCGCCACTTCCGGCACTGATCGAGATTTTGTTCTAAAACGCAGAAACCGGGGCAAAGCCCCGGTTTTTTGTGTCCGATGACCGGCAGCCCAAGGTCAGAACTTCCGCTGTTTGATCACGCCCTCGTCCATCCTTGCCTGGCGCAAATACTGGCCGAGAAGATGCATCAACGCTTGATGGGTGTCCTCGATAACGCCGTAGTTGTCGGCATCGACATGCAGATTGACCGTCGCCAGCTCCGCCGTACGGCCGCCGTTGAAGCCGGTCATGGAAATCACGTCCATTCCCTGATCGCGCGCCCATTTCGCCGCGCGGACGACATTTTCCGAATCCCCCGATGAGCTAATGGTGACGACGGCATCATCCGGCTTGGCGTTGAGCCGCAGCTGATGCACGAAAACCTCGTCATAGGAAATATCGTTGGCAATGGCCGTGACCACCGGCATGTTGGCAACCAGCGAGTGAACGTGCGGCGTTAGGCCGCTGTCGGTGGCCAGCAGTTTGCCGTGATCGCAAATGAGGTGATTGGAAATGGCGGCCGAGCCGCCGTTGCCGCACACCCATAATACGCCGCCGCGCTCGTAGAGCCGTCCAAGGATATTCGCGGCTTCGGCAAGTTTCGACCGGTCGACGCTCGCCGCCGCCTTTTGCCATTGATCGAAGTAGGCATCGGCATAGGCCGCAATATCGCCGAATTTTTGATTGGGAAATGTCATTGTTGCTGTTTACTCCCTTATGGGGACGCCCTCAACGCCACATATCAACGTCTGGCATCCTGTACCGGCAGCATAAGTAGCGCGCCAACGATAAAGAAAACAAGAATACTCGCCATGCCCCACCGCTGGCTCCCGGTCAACGTTGTAATGAGACCAAAAGCGAACGGCCCCAGAAATGCCGTCGCCTTGCCGGAAAAGGCAAACAAACCGAACATCTCCGTATGCAGCCCTTCCGGCGCCAAATGCGCCATCATCGAACGGCTCGCCGCCTGGGCCGGACCGACGAATATACCGAGCGCCGACCCGGCGATGAGAAAGGTCGTTTTACTCTCTCCTGTCAGTACGACCACCCCGAGCACCACCAATCCAACCAGCGAGAGAAGAATAGTTCGTTTGGGCCCGATCCAATCGTCAACCCAGGCAAACGCCGCCGCCCCTAATCCCGCCGCGATATTGATAAGAACAGCGAACTGCAACACCTCGGAAAGGCTCATGCCGAAACTACCGGCGGCAAAGACGCCTCCCATGGTGAAAAGCGTCACCAAACCATCATTGTAGATCATCCGGGCCAGCAGAAACCGGGCAATACCTCCATATAGCCCGACGCGTCGGAATGTCGACCACAATTGCCGGACACCCTCTCGTATCGCCTGGCCGGGCGGCAATCCGCTTCCCGGTATGTCCGGGGTCAACAGAAAGAGGGGAACCGCAAATACCGCGAACCAAGCGGCAACGAGCAGAGATGTCGCCCGCACCTGCACCACGGAGCCGGTATCGAACCCCGCCAAAATGACCACCAGGCAAGCCAACCCGCCGATATAGCCCAGCCCCCAGGCCCAGCCCGAGACACGGCCGATCATGGGTCTGGGCGCGATGTCGGGCAGCATGGCGTTATAGAACACACCGCCCATTTCGAACCCGATATTGGCGACGGCCGCTGCAATCAGCGCCAAATACAGGAAATGCTGGTCCGGCTCGACGAACCACAACGCCCCCGTCGCCAAAACCGCCATCGATGTAAAAACGAGAATCCACGGTTTCCGGGGACCGCCCCGATCCGCAATGGCCCCCAGAACCGGCGCTAGAAGCGCAACGGCCAGTCCCGATGCGCTGATAGCGAAGCTCCACTGCGCCGATCCGATGACCGGATCGGCGGCCACCGATTTCGTAAAGTAGGTTGCGAAAACAAACGTGATGATGACCGTGGTAAACGCCGAATTCGCCCAATCGTAGACACACCAGGCGGCAATACCGCGTTTATCGATCCCTGGCCCGTCGACTTCGCTCTTTGGCGCGTCCGCCATCACCATTCCGAATACAAAAAAGACGAAACACCCAGGACCGCGTTATCCAGCCGGCCGTGCTTCGTCAACTCACACTATTAGATAATAGATGTTGTAAGCCCCTCACCCGTTATGGGCAAGAGCGGCAAACCGTCGGCTGGCCACCGCCAGCATGGATAAATCCATCTGCTCGGAAGCCTTCAATTCCTTGACCAGACTCCATGCTCTTTCGGCATCCGCCTGATGCTTCTTTATCCATTCGTCGAGAGGGTTGTCGGCCCCATTTGCATCCAGCACGACATTCAGCGTAATTGCCTTTTGGTGCGCGTACAGTTCTTCGATGACAGCGTCGATCGCAAGCTTTTGCCAATGGGTTTCAACCGGCAAGGCCTCCGCCGATAATCTTAGCCAGCCGATGCCGAAACGTTCGCTTATCTCGAAGTACAACTTGGCCACCGTCTCGACATCCAATTTGCAAGCCGACGCCGTGCGCACGATATCAAGGGCCGAGACCTGGAGCATCAAATGCCCCATCTGCCGTGCGAGGGGTTCGGGTGCACCCTCACGCTTGAACCGAGCGGTCCACTCGTTCGCTCTTTTCTGCACGCCCGGCGGAATGACGTTCTCGATATTTTGCGCGAGCCGTCTGACGGACGGCGCGAACTCCGCCGTCGTCGCCCCCAGATCCATCGGATGGTCTACATTGCGCAACAGCCAGAATGTGACCCGCTCCAACAATTGGTTGACCCTCAACAGCAGACTGACCTGTGCCGTCGATGGGATTTTGTTATCCAAAGACTCGATCTCTGCCCAAATCTCGCGCACGTTGAAACACGCCCGGGCGACGATATAGGCGCGCGCCACTTCGGAAGGTAAGACGCTCGTGCGTTCCATCAAATCGGTCACGAAACTTTCGCACACGCGATTGATCATGCTGTTGGTGATCATGGTAGCGATGAGTTCGCGACGCAGCTGATGATCGCAAATGGCCGTTTTATACTTTTCCCGCAGCGGCTCGGGGAAATAAGAGATGAGATCCTGTTCGAGATCCTTCGCCTCGGGCAGGTCGGAATCCAGAATTTCGTCATACAGCCACAATTTTGCGTAGGACATGAGGACCGCGATTTCGGGACGCGTCAGACCTTTGCCCGCTCTTTCCCGCTCCGACAGTTCTTCGTCGTTGGGGAGGAATTCAACGCTTCGGTCGAGCCGCCCGGCTTTTTCCAGATAGCGGATAAAGCGGCCTTGTACGCCAATGGTCTTCGGACTTTCCGCTTCGACCACGGAGATCGCCTGGCTTTGCTGATAATTATCGCGCAGCACCAATTGACCGACCTCATCAGTCATGCTTTCAAGCAATTTGTTGCGCGCGGCCCCGGTCAGCCCCTTTTTGGCCACCACCGCGTTGAGCAGGATCTTGATGTTCACTTCATGGTCGGAACAATCGACGCCGGCCGAGTTATCGATAAAGTCCGTATTGAGGCGCCCGCCCGCTTGCGCGTATTCGATGCGACCCAACTGAGTTACGCCGAGATTGGCGCCTTCGCCGATCACCGAGCATTTGAGCGCCGCCGCGTCGACGCGGATACTATCGTTGGACCGGTCGCCCGCATCGACATTGGACTCGTGCGAAGATTTGACATACGTGCCGATTCCGCCGAACCAAAGAAGCTCGACATTGGCCGTGAGGATAGTCCGGATCAGTTCGTTGGGCGTCATTTGAGTTTTCGATACGCCCAACGCCTTTTTTATTTCCGGCGTCAACGTGACTGTCTTCGCACGCCGTTCAAAAATGCCGCCACCCTTGGACAGCACTTTTGTGTCGTAGTCACTCCAGGACGACCGCGCGAGGCCGAACAGGCGCTTACGCTCGGCAAAGCTTTTCGCCGGATCAGGGTCGGGATCGATAAAAATGTGCATATGGTTGAACGCGGCAATCAGCTTCGTGTGCTCGCTGAGCAGCATGCCATTACCGAATACGTCGCCCGACATATCGCCGACACCCACGGCGGTAAAACTTTCCGACTGGATGTCTTTGCCCATTTCACGGAAATGGCGCTTGACCGATTCCCACGCGCCACGCGCGGTAATCCCCATCTTCTTATGGTCGTATCCAACGCTGCCGCCGGAGGCAAATGCATCACCGAGCCAAAATCCGTAATCCAGCGCAACCCCGTTGGCGATGTCCGAGAAAGTTGCCGTGCCTTTATCCGCCGCGACGACAAGATAAGGATCATCGCCGTCTTCACGAACCACCCGCTTGGGGGGCTCGATCTTTCCCTTGACGATATTGTCCGTAATGTCGAGGAGACCCGACATAAAGATCTTGTAGCAGGCAATGCCTTCTTCCAAGAAAGCTTCGCGACCACCATCGACGGGCGGGCGTTTGACCACGAAACCACCTTTTGACCCAACGGGCACAATGACCGTGTTCTTGACCATCTGGGCTTTCATCAGACCGAGAATTTCCGTTCTGAAATCCTCGGGCCGGTCTGACCAACGCAGGCCGCCGCGCGCCACCATGCCGCCGCGCAGATGGATTGCCTCGACACGCGGTGAGTAGACGAAGATTTCGCGAAGAGGGCGCGGCAGCGGAAGCTCCTCGACCGCACCGGAATCATACTTGATGGCGATATAAGGTTTAGCCTGCCCCTCGGCGTCGAACTGATAGTAGTTGGTTCGCAGAGCGGCTTCGACCAAGTTCAAGAAACGCCTCAGAATACGATCTTCGTCGGCACTATCGACCAGTTCCAGTTCGTCGAGAATTTCCTGCCCAAGTTTAATGGTCAAGCGATTGTGCTTGGTTCGCGAGTCTGGATCGAATTTGGCTTGGAACAGGCGTACGATCTTAGCTGCAACCGAATGGTTGTTGCATAACGTCTGTTCCATGTAATCCTGAGAAAACGGGATGCCGGTTTGGCGTAGATACTTTGCGAACGCGCGCAAAATCGAAATCTCCCGCCATGTCAGACCAGCGCTCAGAACCAGGGCATTGAAGCCGTCGGATTCCATCTCGCCGCTCCACACCCGGCGAAACGCTTCATGAAAATTGTCCCGCACCTCATCCAAATCGACTTCGTCGCCGGAGCGGGAAACCAGTCCGAAGTCGTGGATCAAAATGAGTTGATGCGTTTCGTAGTCGAGATGAACATCGTGCGGAACTTCATCAATAACCTTGAGCCCCATATGTTCCAGGACCGGCAGGACGTCGGATAAGGGCAACGCCGTATGTGGGTGGAAGACCTTGAATCGGATTTCATTTTCGATGCCGTCGGCCGGACGATATAGATCCAGGTTCAAGGCATCGCGCGAGACCGTTTCCTCAAGACGTTGAATGTCTCCTACCGCCGCATCCGCGCTGAATCGCTCCGTATAGCTCGCCGGAAACGCCTCGGCATATGTGCTCAAAAGCCGGTCCGCGACCTCCTCTCCCAACTCGGCCGAAAGGCTCTTGCGCAGATTGTCCGCCCAGGATTGCGTTGCGGCGGCAAGCTCCGCTTCCACGGCCTCGTGATCGTATTTGGCCTTCTTGCGGGCTCGGGTCGTGATGGAAAGGTGCAACCGCGCCAGGGGCGAATCGCCGATTTCCGTATTGAAACCGCCGACCTCACCGTCGAATGCCCGGGAAAGAATTTTCTGGATCTGCAAACCCAGCCCCGTCGTGTAGCGATCACGGGGTATGTAGACCAAACAGGAAACAAAGCGGTCGAAATCGTCCTGACGAACGAAAAGGGCGACGCGCTGGCGTTCCTGCAACTGCAGGACGCCCATGGAAATCTCCAATAGGTCGTCGTCGCGGATCTGGAACAACTCGTCACGCGGGTAGGTTTCCAAAATGTGCAGTAGCGCCTTGCCGTCGTGGCTGGCGGCCGGCAAGCCCGCGCGGGCAACGGTCTTGTCCAGCTTACGGCGGAGAAACGGGATGTTGCGCGGCGACGATGAGTAGGCGACGGAGGTGAACAACCCGACGATCAATCGTTCACCGACGACCTTGCCCTCCTTGTCGAAACGCTTGACGCCGATGGCGTCGAGGCGGACCGGCCGGTGAACGGTGGAACGGGCGTCGGCCTTGCTGACAACGACGGGATCTGACCGGCGCACAAAGCGGCGAACGTCGGCCGGCATTTTGTCAAGGTGACGCAGTTCGTCGAACACGAGACGTCCCGGATCGCGTAGGATACCGAGACCGGTCTTGGCATTGACCGAGACCTTCGCCTTGGTGCCCGTGCCACTGAAATCGTAGTCGCGGTAACCGAGAAACGTGAAATTATCATCATGCAACCACTGAAGAAAATCCTGCGCCTCGGCGACTTCCGCTGCCGCGCCCTCGGCATAGCGCAGCTTCATCTCGTCGATGATTTCCTGAACCCGGTTGCGCATGGTGCGCCAGTCCGCCACGGCATATTTGACATCGACAAGAACTGCCTTGACGGCTTTTTCCAGCTCTTTCAGCCGAGCCGGGTCCCGTTGTTGGCTCACTTCGATCGACATGACGGATTCTGTGTTGAAGCCGTCACCCGATTCCTTCTTGGGAATTATTTTTTTGAGCGCTCCGCTGGCATCGCGGTGTACCTGTATCACGGGATGGATAACGAGATAGACGATGAGTCCTTGCCGCGACAGCTCGGCGGTCACCGAGTCGACAAGAAACGGCATATCGTCATTGACGATCTCGATAACCGTATGGCCGCATTCCCAGCCATCTTTGGCTTCGCCTGGGTTGTAGACCCTGATTTTGGCTTCGCCGGGCTTGCGATTTGCGGCAAATTTGAAAATGGCTTGGGCGCCGCCGGCCAGGTTGTCGGCACCCCGTTCGATTAGGTCCGGAACCGAAACGTTCGCATAATACTGGCGTAAGAACGCCTCGCTTTTGGCCCGGCCCTGGCCCGTAAGCCGTTTTGCCGCTTCTCGCAAAAGCGCGGATTTACGCCGATCTGTTCCGGTAGCCATGGTGCTGTCTCGCTCGAGTTTGAGCCCCCCGAGGCGCCTGAATTTCCTTATACGCGATCTTATACAGGTTGGCATTAAACCACGATGACGCAACCAGTTCGACCCGCGAAAATACCGGCGAAAACGGGGGCGAAAATTGAGGCGGCGAAGGGCATAGACAGCAGGCATTCCGGTCCCCATATGGTTGTAAGACGTCCATCGACGGCAGGAGACACGAACCATGGCGGAGACCCCCTCCGCATCTGGCCAAGATAGCGGCCATTGGCTGCTCACCCGATTACCGGCGCATGTCGCCGAATCGCTTTCTGCCGGGCAGCAACAAGCCATCCATCAAGCGCTGGATAAGAGCAACTGGGGCAATCACCCGGTCAACATCCGGCTGAGTATTCCGTTTTTCGGCAAACGGTTTTATCTGACCATTGTCGGAGGTAGCGAACGCCGCACAGCGGACCGCCGCGCCCAGGAGCGCGTGCGGCATCCGGTGTATACGGCCGCGAACATTTTGTTCGTCATCGGCATTGGCGCTTTGTTTTATATTTTTGCCGCATTTGCACTAGCGATCCACTCGTCCCTCATCGAATTTTGAGGGACTCCATTTGCAGCCTGCCCAAGACACCCTGAAACAAGCCCTTTCCGCACACCAAGCCGGCCGGCTGGACGAAGCCGCGCAACTCTACGGTGACGTCATAGAGACCAATCCCCGCAATGCCGATGCCTGGCACCTCATGGGATGTCTCGATCACGCTCGCGGGCGTCTCGACGACGCAGAACATAAGATCAAGCGCGCCTTGGACATAGACCCTGCTTTCCCTGAGGCGCTCAATAATCTCGGAAACGTTTATAAGGATCAGGGGGATATCCTTGGAGCACTCGCTGCCTACGAACGGGCGTTGAAACATATTCCCGATTTCGCCGAAGCCTGGAGCAACATCGGCGATGCCCGCCGGCTCATGGGCGATTTACCGGCTGCCGAAAAAGCCTGTCGCCGTGCCGTCACCCTCAAACCAGGGTTCGCCTCTGGCTACAACAATCTCGGCGCCGTTCTGCTCGATCGTGGCGAGACCGAAGACGCGGCCACCGCGTTCGATATGGCGGCGCGGTTGGAACCGGCGCTTCTCGACGCGCACATCAACTTGAGCGAGGCGTTCCGCCGGCTCGGCAAACTAAACGAAGCCCAAGCTGCGGCGGAAGCGGCCATCGCGAATGCACCGAAAAATGCTGCCGCCCACAATGCCCTCGGCAACGTCCAACTGGCACGGGGCGAAATCGACCGCGCCATCGACGTTTTCGCCCATGCGGTGAAACTCGATCCCGAATCCGCCGATGCCGCCAACAACATGGGCGCCGCGTTGACCCGCGCCGGCCAACCCCAGGAAGCATTGGCATGGTTCAATCGAGCATTGGAAATGTCGCTGGACGATGCGGGCATCCTCGCCAATCGTGGCGGCGCCTTGCAAGCCGCCGGGAAGGTCAAAGCCGCCGTCGAGACGCTCGAACGGGCCGTGATGATCGACCCGACCCATGTGGATGCGCGGTGGAACAGGGGTATCGCCAGGCTGCTCTCGGGCGATTTGGTCGGCGGTTTCGCCGACTACGAAGTTCGCTGGAAGCTACCCGAGTTCAAGCGCCGCCACACCAGAATACCGGCCTGGAAAGGCGAGGACATTTCCGGGAAACGGCTGCTGGTCCATTCCGAACAAGGATACGGCGATACCATCCACATGATCCGCTTCGCCCGTCACCTAGCCGAGCAGAACATCCAAGTGGTCGTCGAAACCCACCCGCCGCTTAAACGGTTGCTGGAAACGGCACCGGGTGTCGAGCAGGTCATTACCCGGGGAGAAAAAATTCCCGGCGATATCCAACTGCAAGTTCCGATCATGAGCCTGCCGCATTTACTGCGCATAACGGCGCGCCGGATTCCGAAGGACACGCCCTATTTGCGCGCGTCGGCCCGGCCGGCGGAATCATTTGGGCTCGACGGGAAATCCTTCAAGGTCGGAATTGTTTGGGCGGGCCGGCCGACCCACAAGAACGATCGCAACCGCTCCCTTTCGCTCGACGCCTTCGCGCCTCTGTTGGACGTTGCCGGAATTGACGTATTCGGCCTGCAGGTCGACGGACGGGCAGCGGATATCGATAAGCTGGGATGGGGAAACAAAATCACCGACCTGAGTCCCCACATCGAGGATTTCGCCGACACGGCGGCGATCCTCGCACATCTCGATTTGGTCATCTCGGTGGACACGGCACTGGTCCACCTCGCCGGGGCAATGGGCCGCCCGGCTTGGGTCCTTTTACCTTTCGCACCTGATTGGCGGTGGGGAACGAAACGAACCGATTGTCCCTGGTATCCCGGCTTGACGCTCTACCGGCAGCCGGCCATCGGCGATTGGACCACCGTGATCGAAAAAATGGCGGAAGACTTGGCTCAGTTAAATCGCAAGTTCAGTCGCAACTGAGATCGAAGGCCGCCAACCCTTCATCGAGATAATCCGGTAACAACGGCATACCGAGAAGATACTCGGCAGTGCGGTCGTTATGTTCCTCGGTCGCGATGCGCAAGGCTTCGTCCCAATCGTCGGCGGTGAAATCGCCGCGCCCGATCCAGGCCAGCGCCACCACCTGACACTGCTCGTCCTCGTTCATGGCGTTGACCCAGGCCTTGATCTCGTCCTCGGTATTATCGTCCGTTTCCTCGTCCGCATGGGCATCGGAAATATCGTCGATATTCTCGATGTGGTCCTCGGGCTCGTCACCTTCGAACACCTCATCGCCCAGCGATTCATGCGTTTCAAACTCACGCGCCTTGGCGATGATAAAACAGACTTTCTCAATATCGATTTCGAGCATAGCTCCCTTTCTCCCTGGATCTCGTCCTGATCGTCACGCGATCCCCGGTCTTGAACATTGACGGTGGTCAACCGTCCTATCGAAAACCCATTGGCCGAAAAGACCATATAGAGACGACGGCCAGGGGCGTCCAGACGCTTTCGCCAGGCATTCTCACCAGGCGCTTCAACGATTGGCTTCAATTCCCGCAGGGCGGTAGAGCCGCACCGCGTTGTCGAAGAAGATCGCGCGCTGGTCTTCTTCGGGTAACGATGCCACGGCATCGCGGTAGGCACCGATCAGCGGACCATAGTCCGTCCACAGTTTCTCGATGGGAAAGTTGCTGCCATAGACGCACCGCGCCGCGCCGAACATCTCCACCGTTTCCCCGACGATCTCGGCAATGAAGGCCGGATCATTGCGGTGAAGGAACGTGCCCAGGCCGGAGAGCTTGGCATGGATATTGGGCAAATCAGCAAATCGTCGCATGCCGTCCCGCCACGTCGCCATGCCGGCCGCACTGGTATCTTCGGGCATGCCCGCGTGTTGCAGGATCATCGGCACATCCGGGAAGTCCCCGGCAAAAATCGCTGCATCGGTCATCTGCGAGGTGAACACCTGCAGATCGAACGGCCAGCCGTGATCCTGAATATGGGCAAAGCCTGCGCGCCATGTAGGATCGTTCATCAAATCCGGCGTCGGCGCGAACTTATACTCCGGGTTTTCGTGCCAATGGAGCTGCTGTCGGATACCCCGCATAAGCGGCACACGGGCAAGTTCGGCCAACGTATCGGCGGCATCCGCCGCCGCGAAATCCACATAACCGACAATGGCGTTGGGCCAGCCGGTTTCGTCGGCCACCGACTGCACCCAGCACGCCTCGTCCACTTCGCCGCCCGGCGGCCAATTGACCTGAATATACACTGAGCCGACGACCCCGTGCCCGTCGAGATCAGCGCGGAATTCATCGATGGGATAATCGCGGCGGAGTGGTTCGTACGGGCCGAAGATGCGCGGCTGCATGGGACCTTGCAGCCAGGCGAGGTCCGCCATCCGCCAGATATGATGATGGGCGTCGAGGACGGGGGTCATGGCTGCTCCCATGGGCTTACGGCGCCACCATCAGGGCGGCACGGCCGATGACCAGGCCCGCCTCCACATCGGCGTGCAGCGCTTCGGCTTCTTCCAGCGGGCGGACATCCGTCACCAACGGCCACACTTCGCGGCGTGCAACCAGTTCCAAGGTTTCGACCAACTCGCCCTTGGTGCAATAGCGGCTGCCCAGCACTTCGCGCTCGCCGAACAGCAAGGAAGATGCCGTCACCTCGAACGGCTGGCCGGAGCCGCCCAAGGTTACCAAGCGGCCACCGATGCCCAACGACTTGAACCCGGTCTCCAACGTCTGGCGCGCGGAGACGAAATCCACGGCCACGTCGACGCCGCCGCCGGTTATGTCCAAAAGCGCCTCGGGAAGATCGTTGCGGCCGCCGTCGATGCAAATTTCGGCCCCCGCCTTCTTACAGGCATCGAACTTTTCCGGCTTGGTATCGACGGCGATCACCCGCGCATGCGCATAGGCGCCCATCATCACCATGTGGATGCCGACCCCGCCGCCAGCACCGAACACCGCGACCCATTCGCCTGGTTTGACCCGGGCGCGCTTCAATACTTTTACCGGCGTCGCCAAGGCATCCGCCGCCACGCCCGCTTCGGCCGGGTGTGCCTTGTAGTCGAGGCCTTCCGGAAACTTGATGAAAGTGCGCGCCGGCAGTTTGATGTATTCGGCATAGCCGCCATCGATGATGCGCCCGACATTGCCGGAATTGGTCTGACATAGGGATTCACGGTCGGAGAGGCACCAGCGGCAGTGGCCGCAGGTCAGATAATAGTGCGCCGTCACCGCGTCGCCGACGGCAAGGTTGTCCACACCCGGCCCCACCTCGACGATTTCAGCGGCGATTTCATGGCCGATGATGCGCGGGAATTCGGCGGGCGTCCGCCCCGCTTTGACGTGCTGAATGGTCAATCCGGACCCGCAGGCAATGACCTTGGCCACTGCTTCGCCGGAACCGGCGACCGGGTCCGGCACCTCGGCCAATCTGAAGGGTTGGTTGGGTCCGTCGAGAACCATCGCTTTCATAAAATGAGCCTCCCTGGTCTTCATTCCGCCGTCCATTCGGACGAATCGATTTATTGTCATCAACCCTTAAATGAACAGACGGGATGGGTCCAGTTTGATCGTTATCAATGAGCCCACGACACGTCGGGTATAGGGTTTTCGCCTATCACAAGTGGGAGGATACGCACATGTCCACGACCGTTCGTGAGGCCGTCGGCGTTTTCGACGACGCCGAAACATTACAAGCCGCCATCGACGAACTGCTGAGTTCGGGCTTCAACCGCGTCGATCTAAGCCTGCTGGCCGGCCATCAGGCCGTCGAGGAAAAGCTCGGCCATATCTATGAAAAGGTCGAGGATTTGGAAGACGACCCGCAATCATCCCGAGCCGCCTATATGGCGCCGGAAACCATCGGCGATGCCGAAGGCGCGCTGATCGGTGCCCCCCTCTATGTCGCGGCCGCAACGGCCATCGGCCTTGTCGTCGCCACCGGTGGGACCGTTGCCGCCGCCGCGGGGGCGGCTGCGCTGGCAGGCGGTGCGGGCGCCGCTATCGGCACCGTCCTGTCGGCCATGCTCGAGAAACACCACGCCGACTATCTGAACGAACAGTTGGAAAAAGGCGGGTTGCTGCTATGGGTCCACACCCGCGATGCCGCGCACGAGGAAAAGGCGCAAAAAATCCTGTCGACCCATTCCGCGCACGACGTGCACCTTCACGATCTACCGCAGGCCGCATAGCGGAAACCGAACGGCCGATTGACGTCCATCAAGGCGCCAACCGGGTGTGTAGCAGAGAGTCTCGGCAAGATGAATCCGGAGCAACCCGGTAAGAGAAGCTGATAACTTAGGAGCGAGCCATGGTTGAGAAATCCCATACCGCGCCGTTCCGTCAGGGCGCGGATTGGTGGCCTACATATGCCGACCCGTTCCGCCACATGGGAACGAAATTCGCGGAATACTATTCCCCGGCCGCCGACGCCTCGTCGACGGAGGCCTACTATGAAATCAACATCGAGCTACCGGGCGTGGCGGAAGCCGACGTCGACATCACGCTTAACGACCACACATTGATCGTGAAAGGCGAGAAGAAGCCGGCAACACTGAGCGAGGAGCATAAGCTCTATTTCGACGAACGCCATTACGGCGCCTTCGAACGCTCCTTCCGCCTGCCGGAGGACACGAATCCCGACAACGTTGCAGCCGAGCTGAAGAACGGCGTCCTCAGCATCAAGGTGCAGAAGTCCGCACCGGAAGCCAAGGAACGTAAGATCAAAATCAAGGGTCTTTGACCCCTATTCAAAACAAAACACCGGCATCGGTGGTCCCGATGCCGGTGTTTTTTGTGCGGCCTGCCTTACAATGTCTCGTCGGTCCCGTAGATGGCCGTCACCTGGCTCGACAGCACGCCGCCATTGCCGTTGGCGAGCGCGACCTGAGCGCCGTCGATCTGCCGCTCGCCGCACCCACCACGCAACTGCTCGACCGCCTCGATGGTGACGAACATGCCGTACATGCCGGGATGCACACAGGAAAGCCCGCCGCCGTTGGTATTCACCGGCAATGAACCACCGGGCGCAATATTGCCGTCGGCCACGAAGGGGCCCGCCTCGCCTTTCGGCACGAAGCCGAGGTCTTCCAGGAACAGCAGCGTATTGATGGTGAAAGCGTCGTAGAACTCCGCGACGTCGATGTCGGAGGGTTTCATCTCGGCCATCGCGAACGCGCGCGGGCCCGACTGTGCCGCCGCCGTCACCGTTAGATCGGGCATTTGGCCGATCTGGTCATGGGTGATGGCGGTGCCGATGCCAAGCAGATAGACCGGCTTGTGCGGGAAGTCCTTGGCCCGCTCTGCCGACGTCATGACGATTGCCGCGCCCGCGTCGGACACCAGACAACAATCGAACAGCGTGAACGGATCGCAGATCAGACGCGCGTTCGAAACTTCCTCGACCGTCAACGGGTCGCGCATCTCGGCGCGCGGGTTCTTCATCGCCCATTGGCGGGCCGAAACCGCGACATGACTCAACTGCTCCCGCGTCGTGCCGTATTGATACATGTGCCGCGCGGCGGCCATGGCATAAGACACGATGGGCTGGCGCGATTGGTATTCCGACATGTGCAGCGCGCCCGCGTTGGGATTGGCGCCGCGCACCTTGTTCTTGCGGTTGGACCGGGAAATGGAGCCGTAGCAGATCAACGCGACCTCACATTCGCCGGTAGCGATGGCCATCGCCGCGGTATGAACGCAATTGACGAAAGCCGAGCCGCCGATGTTGGTGCCGTCGATGACCTTGGGCTGCACGCCGAGATATTCGCAGACCTGAAGCGGGTGGAACACGCGCTCCATGGACGAGGTAAACAACCCGTCCACGTCCCGGAGGGTGAGGCCTGCGTCAGCGAGGGCGTTGTGGGAGGCTTCGGCCAATACTTCGATGGCCGTCTTGCCAGGCAGATCGCCGAACTCCGTCAGGCCGATGCCGACGACGGCGGAGGAGCCGCGTAGAGGATGTGTCATTCTTCTTCTCCCTGTGACTGGCTTAGGCGGGACGGAACAGGATCAGCTTGGTGCCGCCGATCTCGCCGATGAAGGCCTTGACCGCCATGCCGATCTTGACCTCGGTGGGATCGATATCGACGACGCGGCTCATTAGACGGCCGCCTTCCTCGAGATCGATGATGGCGAGGTTCTGATTACCGCCCTTTTCCGGCGGCGTGCGCTCGACGCTGGTCGAATAAACGGTGCCGTTCCCCGACGCGGTGTGCCAGCTGTAGTTGGCGGAGCCGCAATGATTGCAGACGGCGCGCGGGTAATAGATGGTGCTGCCGCAATCGTTACATTTCTGGATTTTGAACTCGCCGGAGTCGAGGCCTTTGCGGAACGTCAGTTCCGGCCCATCGCCGGCAAATGGCGAAGATGCGGAATCGGCCATGAGGATTCCTCCCACTCTGCTGTTGATTGTTGGCCCGGTTATAGGTCGCGGGTGATTGACTTACCATGTCCGATTTACCAATTTGTGCGGACTACGGACGGGAGGATCGGAATTGATCAATAAAATAAGAGAAAGTGCCGAAGAAGCCGTCGCCGACGTCAAGGACGGCTCCATCGTGCTGATCGGCGGGTTCGGCATGACCGGCGAGCCGCAGGAGCTATGCGACGCACTGGCCCGGCGGAAAGTCCGCGATTTGACCATCGTTACCAACAATGCCGGGTCCGGCGAAGCGGGGATCGGGCGAATGCTGGCCGAGGGCTGCGTCGCCAAGCTGGTCTGTTCCTACCCGCGGGTACCAGGCTCCACCGTGTTCGAGGAGCTTTACGAGGCCGGCAAGATAGACCTGGAGATTGTGCCCCAAGGGACCATCGCCGAACGGGTCCGCGCCGGGGCTGCCGGGGTTCCCGCCTTCTATACCCGCACCGCCTGGGGCACACCCCTTGCCGAGGGCAAGGAAGTGCGCGAGTTCGACGGCAAGGAATACCTTATGGAGCGCGCCATTCGCGGCGATGTCGCCCTCGTGAAGGGCCTCAAGGGCGACCGCTGGGGCAATCTGGTCTATACTAAATCCATGCGGAATTTTAACCCCGTCATGGCCATGGGAGCGGAAATGACCATCGCCCAGGTCAAGACGGTCGTCGAGCTCGGAGAGCTCGATCCGGAAGTTATCGTGACGCCCAGCATCTTCGTTGACCGCGTCGTTGAAGTGGAGCCCATGAACGCATGACCCAGCCCCTTAATCGTCTCCAGATGGCGTGGCGCTGTGCCCACGACATCCCCGAAGGATCGGTCGTCAACCTTGGCGTCGGCATCCCGCTGGCGGTGCTCGACCAAACCCCCGATGACCGCGAGATCATTTTCCACTCCGAAAACGGCATTCTCGGCATGAAGGCCCTGGACCCGGGCGATCCCGAAGATCCGGAACTGGTCAATGCCGGCAAGCGCCCGGTTAAGATGAACCCGGGCGGCGCCTTCTTCCACCACGCGGACTCCTTCCTTATGGTCCGGGGCGGGCACCTGGATTACACCGTCCTCGGCGCCTATGAGGTTGCGGAGAACGGCGATCTCGCCAACTGGCGGCTGCCCAATTCAAAGACCGCCCCAGCCGTCGGCGGCGCCATGGACCTTGCCTACGGGGCGAAGCAGGTCTACGTGATCTGCGATCACAATTCCAAGGACGGCTCGCCCAAGATCGTCAAGAAGACCGAGCTACCACTGACGGGACGCGAATGCGTGAGCCGGGTGTTCACCGATATCGCGGTGATCGACCGGACCCCCGACGGCATGGTGGTGCGCGAAATGATCGACGGCATGACCTTCGACGAACTGCAGGATCGCACCGGTGCAACCCTACGTCTTGCCAACGATTGGAAGCCCCTCGAAGCGCCAGACTTGGACAGCTAGACCGCTTCTCCGAAACCGCGTCCGTCGTCCCGCCGCCAAACATAAAGGGCGGGAATAACGAACAGCGTCAGGATGGTCGACGAGGCGAGACCGAACAGCAGCGACACCGCCAGTCCCTGGAAGATCGGATCGAGCAGAATGAAGGCTGCGCCGACCATGGCGGTAATCGCGGTGAGGAAGATCGGCCGCACCCGGATCGCGCCCGCGTCCAGCAGGCATACCCTCAGCGGCGCCCCCTCGGCCTGACGGGCACGGATGAAATCCACCAACAGAATCGAGTTGCGCACCATAATACCGGCGAGGGCGATGAAGCCGATCATGGACGTCGCGGTAAACGCCGCCCCAACCAGCCAGTGACCGACAAGGATGCCGGTGAAGGTTAAGGGGATGGGGATCATAATGACGATGGGCAGCCGGAAGCTCGAGAATTGCCCGACCACCAGGAGATAAATGGCCAATAGGGCGACACCGAAGGCGGCCCCGAGATCGCGGAAGGTCGTATAGGTCACCTCCCACTCCCCATCCCAAAGCAGCGTGATCTTGGATTCGTCGGCGGGCTGGCCGTGATAGCCGATCGTCGGGCCTGCATCGCCGAAACGGTTTTTCAAGACGTCCTCGACGGCGAGCATGCCATATATCGGCGCTTCGAACTGCCCGGCGAGTTCCGCCGTCACCATTTCGGCGTAGCGCCCATCGCGGCGGAACAGGGGATAGGACGCACGTTCGCGCTTGAGCCGCACCACGTCGCCCAACTCAACCACCCCGCCCCGCGACGGCACCGGCGTCGACCACAGACGTTCGCTCGGGAACAGGTCGCTATTGGGAAGGCGAACGGCGATCTCTACCGGATTGGCACCCTGGCCGCGATGAGAGTAGCCGACGCTCACCCCGCCGATCAGGGACGCGATGGTGTCATAGACATCCGCTTCCTCGACACCGTGAAACTCGAGATTCTCCTGATCGATCTCGACGCGGAAGCGCTCACTGGGCACGCCATAGCTGTCATCGATATCGACGACGAAATCGACGGCGGAGAAGGCCTCGCGGACCTGCATGGCCGCCGACCGGCGGCTTTGTTCGTCAGGGCCATAAACTTCCGCCAGCAATGTCGCCCAAACCGGCGGGCCCGGCGGCACTTCCACCACCTTGATGCTGGTGCCTTCAGGCGTAGGCAGATCCTTTAGAAGCTCCCGCACCTCGAGCGCGACCACATGGCTCGTCCGGTCGCGCTCTTCCTTGGGCAGCAGGTTGACCTGCAGATCGCCGAGCTCCGCCCGGGTGCGCAGATAGAACTGCCGCACCAGGCCATTGAAGCCGAATGGCGCCGACGCACCGGCATACAGCTGAATGTTCGAAAGTTCCGGGATCGTGACCAGCCGGTCGGCGGCCGCCATCAAGGTACGTTCGGTCGCTTCCAAACTGCTGCCCTCGGGAAGATCGACAACCACCTGAAGTTCGGATTTGTTGTCGAAGGGCAGCAGTTTGACGACGACATCCTTGCTGACGAACAGTCCCATGGAGGCCACCGTCGCCACCGCCACGATCAACAGGAACAGCAGTGACGGGGCGCGGCCTTTGACCAGGGGCCGCGCCAAACCCCGGTAGATCCGGCCGAGGGCGTTTTCCTCCTCGGCGGCATGCCCGTCTTTCTTTTTGCCGCGCGACATCAGGCCATGCAGCTTGACGAGAAGCCACGGCGTGATGACGACGGCCACGAAGAAGGAGAACACCATTGCCGCCGACGCGTTGGCGGGAATGGGGCTCATATAGGGGCCCATGAGGCCGGAAACAAACATCATGGGCAGCAGCGCGGAAATGACCGTCAACGTCGCGATGATCGTCGGGTTGCCGACTTCGGCCACCGCGTCGATAGCGGCGGCGACGATGCTACGGTCGTCGTCCATATGCCAATGGCGGACGATGTTCTCCACCACCACGATGGCGTCGTCGACCAGAATACCGATGGCGAAAATGAGCGCGAACAGACTGACCCGGTTGATAGTGAAGCCCATCAGCCACGCCGAGAAGAAGGTCAGCAGGATGGTCGCGGGGATCACCACCATGACCACGATGCCCTCGCGCCAGCCGATAAACACGGCGATGATCAGAACGATCACCACCGTGGCGCCGAGAAGGTGTGACAGCAACTCGTCCGCTTTGTCGCGGGCCGTCTCGCCGTAGTTGCGGGTGACCGCGACTTCGACGCCCTCCGGCAAGAGGCGTTCCCGGACCATGTCGAGCCGGGCGAGCAGTTCCTCGGAGACGGTAACGGCATTGGCCCCTTGGCGCTTGGCGAACGCGATGGTCACCGCCGGGCGGCGGTCGAAACCGTCGAGGGTCGGCGTCAAATGCCAAGCCCGGCTGTCGGGCGGCTCGGCGCCGACAACGATATTCGCCACATCCTTGACGTAGACCGGCCGACCGTCACGGCTGGTAATCGTGAGCAAACCGACATCGGGTACGCCGCGCAGGGTCTGCCCGGCAAACACGGGCACCTCGGCATTGGTTTCGCGCAACGCCCCCGCGAGGAAGGAGCGATTGGCGTTGCGCACCTTTTCGACGAGTTGATTGAGGGTGATGCCATAGAGCGACAGCCGCTCCGGATCGGGCTCGATCCGGATTTGATCGGGCCGGCCACCAACAATATAGGTAAGGCCGGAATCCTTCACCTTGATCAATTCGTGTTGTAACTCGTCGGCGAGGCGGTAAAGCGTGTTGTCGGTCCATCGGTCATCGGTGGCGTCCTTGGGAAACAAGGTCAGTGTGATGATCGCGACATCATTGATGCCGCGCCCGATGATCAGCGGCTCTGGAATGCCGACGGGAATCCGGTTGAGGTTGGCGCGGACGTCTTCGTGAACCCGCAAGATGGCTCGGTCTTCATCGGTGCCGACAAAAAAGCGCGCAGTTACGAGGACGCGGTCGTCTTCGGTGCGGGAGTACACATGCTCGACCGCGTCAATGCCCTTGACGATGTCTTCCAGCGGCTCCGTCACCAATTCGACAGCGTCGACGGCGCGCAAACCGGGGGCCTCGACCATGATGTCGACCATGGGCACGCTGATCTGCGGTTCCTCTTCACGCGGAAGATCCCAGAGCGCGATCCCACCCATCAGGAATGCCGCGATCATCAACAGCGGGGTCAGCGGTGATTGGATAAAAGCGCGGGTGATCCCGCCCGAGATTCCCAGCTTCATGGACGCACCAAAACGTCTCCGGGACGCAAGCCGGCGAGGATTTCAAGGCCGCCGTCTACCGGCAAACCGACCCGAACCGCCACTTCCTTGCCGTTCTCGAGACGGGCGAAGCTGACGCCGAAACGCTGATAAATATAGCCCTCGGGCACGATGATAGCCTCGCGCTTGCCGGTCGCCACATAAACGCGAGTGCGTTCCCCGACGAAGAAATCGCCAAGGCCGTGAACCTCCACATCGGCAACGACACGGCCATCTTCCATTTCGGGATAAACCTGGCGGACACGGCCTTCGACCAGATCCTGCGCGACCGTTTCCATGCCCCGCGTGCCGACGAGGACGCGGTCGTCGGGCGAAATATACCGCGCGTGCCGCTCGGGCAGGTGAAGACGCAGTATATAAGTCTCGGTTGCGATGGTCGCGACGATGTCGCCTGGAAGCACGACACTACCGTCGGTGACATGCACCTTCAGAACACGCCCGTCCGTTGGTGCCAGCACGTCGCCTTCGGTTACTTGTTGCTCAATGACTTTGATCTCGGCTTTTAACGCCGCAAGATCGGACGTCACCACGTCGAGTTGGGTTTGTGCGTCGTCAAGGCGCGCTTGGCTTCCCACGCCGCTACGGCGCAGATCACGTGCCCGCTCCATTTCAATGGTCGCGAGTTTGAGTTGGGCCTCTAGGGATTTTTTGCGTGCCTGAAGCGCCGATATCTGCAACGCCAGCTTCGGATCGTGGACACGAGCGATGATCTGCCCGTGAAAAACGGGGGCCCCCTCATCAACTGTCAGCTCTCGGATAGTGCCACCGATCTGAGTTCGGGCAACGGTCTGATCGACGCTTTGCACGGTAGCAAATACGGCTTTACGGTCGTCGATCTGCGACACCGTAACGGCGAAGGTTTCCGCCGCGACAGCGCCATGAGCCAGCACGAAAAACATGGCCAAGGCGCTGGCGAGCCGTCGTCCAAAACGAAAGATTCGATACATTCTTTCTTTCTCCGGACCTTACTCGCCGGGCGCCGGTGTCTTGAGTTTATCAATGCCGAGCAGCTTGAGTACGTACTTCTCGACGATGGGATCGACGTTACCCGTCCGCACCTTGCGCAAAAAGTATTTCTCGAACGCGATCTTGGCGAGATGGACCCATTTGCCTTCGGACGCCCAGCTGACGTTGCGTGGCGGAATTTGAGGCATGGCGAGGAAGGCCACGCCCGTGTCGCCGAAATCGGCGAGGCAAAGGGCATTCCAGGTGGCTTTATGCGTTGGATCCTTACCATCCATTGCCTGGCGAATGTTATGCACGGCGGCCGTCACCATGCTTTCGATCATAAACCCGGTCTTGGGAACGCCAGTGGCGACAGGGGTCGCCTCCGGCGGCGCGATGGCGACGCAGACACCCACCGAGTACACGTTCTGATACTTTTGGTTCCGCTGGAACTCGTCGATGGTGATGAAACCGCGCGGATTGGTCAGCCCCTCAATACCGAACACAGCCGGAATGCCGCGGAACGCCGGCAGCATCATGCTGTAACCGAAGGGCAGGTCGTGACGTTCTTTTTCTTCGCCATCTGCGTTGTGTTCAACCACGGTCATGGTGCCATCGGCGACCTTTTCGACGCTGGCGTTGGTGATCCATTTGATGTGGCGCTGGCGGAATTCGGATTCCAACATCGACTTGGTATCGCCGACCCCGTCCAAGCCCAAATGTCCGATGTAGGGCTCCGGAGTTACATAAGTAATGGGCACCTGGTCACGCAGCTTGCGGCGGCGCAACTCCGTATCGACGATGAACGCAAACTCGTAAGCAGGGCCGAAGCAGGACGCCCCCTGCACCGCACCGATGATGATGGGCCCCGGATTTTTGACGAACTTTTCCCAGGCCTCCGATGCCGTCGTGGCATGTTCAACCGTACAGATCGATTGGGTGAAGCCGGTATGCGGTCCCAACCCGTCGATCTCGTCGAAGGCGAGTTCGGGCCCTGTTGCGATCACGAGATAGTCGTAATCGACAACTTGGCCATCGTTGAGCTCAACTTGGTTTTTCTCAGGCACGACCCTTTTGGCACCGACCGAATGGAATCCTATTTTGCGTTTTTTGAAAATAGGCTCGAGCTTGACTGTTATTTGGTCGGGTTTCCGCCAATTGACGGCGAGCCACGGATTGGACGGTGTGAACTGAAAATGGTCACGGTCGGAAATGACCGTCAGACGATCTTCCTTGCCGAGTTGCGCGCGCATTTCATAGGCCATGGGGATACCACCCAGACCGGCCCCTAGAATGACGATGTGAGACATGTTCAGACTCCTTTCCCGGAAGGCTCCCCCATCCCATCGTCGCGCACCTCAAAATGAGGCTTATTAATATATGTTTGGTCCGCGCGGCGCGGTCACAAGGCGTATAATCAGCTAATAATATATTCTTACCTTCATACCTTCGCAAGTATATATTTGCGCCAGACGGAAGGTATATTTAAGCCGCGCCGCGTTCTTCCGCCATAATTTCGCGCATGCGGAATTTTTGAAGCTTGCCGGTTACCGTCATGGGGAACCCATCGACGAAACGGATGGTCTTGGGAACTTTGAAATGCGCGATCTCGCCAGCACAAAAATTCGTTAGTTCCTCCGCCGTCATCGTTTTGCCTTCGTGCAATTGAACCCAGGCGGCAACCTCTTCACCCATCCGTTCGTCCGGCACGCCGAATACCGCGACTTGTGCGATCTTCGGATGAGTAAACAAAAAGGCTTCGATCTCCGCCGGATAGATATTTTCGCCACCGCGGATGATCATATCCTTGAGGCGGCCGGTAATCCGCACGTAGCCATCCGCGTCCATGGCGCCGAGATCGCCGGAATGAAGCCACCCGGCGGAATCAATGGTCTTGGCCGTCGCTTCTTCATTGCCGTAATAACCACGCATCACGTGATAGCCGCGAAAGCAGACTTCGCCGATATCGCCGATGGGCAGCGTACGCCCGTCGGGATCGATGATCTTCACTTCCTGATGAGGCAGGTTCGTGCCGACGGTTTCGGTGCGCCGCTCCAAACTGTCGTCGGGACGGGTCAAATGGGTGATCGGCGATGCTTCTGTCTGGCCATAGCCGATCAGAATTTCGGGGCAATGCAGGTCCTTCATCACCCGTGTCATCAACTCGGGCGGGCACGGCGCGCCGGCCATAATGCCCGTGCGAAGGCTGGAAAGGTCGAACTCCGCGTACCGGGGATGCTCCAGTTCGGCGATGAACATGGTCGGCACACCATGCAACGCGGTGCATTTTTCCGCATCGATCGCTTCCAGCACCGCCAAAGGATCGAAGTGCTCGGCGGGGATCACCAGGCAGGCGCCGACGGAAAAGCATAACAGGTTGGACAACACCATGCCGAAGCAATGATAGAACGGCACCGGCACACAAAGCCGATCCTGTTCGGTGAAGCGCATGGCCCGCGCCGTAAAATAGGCGTTGTTGAGAATATTATGGTGGGTCAGCACCACAGCCTTGGGAAATCCAGTCGTGCCCGATGTGTATTGGATATTGATGTCGTCATCGGCATCGAGGCCCGTGGTTGCTTGATGGTACAAGGCAGAAGAGATGGTTTGGCCGACGTTCAGAAACCGTTGCCACGTCACGAAGCCTTCGGCGGGCGCATGCGTCGCGTCAGGACAGGCGGGATCGAAAATCACCACGCGGCGTAGATGGGGAAATTCGGCTTCGAATTCGGGTTCACCCGCCGTTTTTAATTCCGGCATGATTTCGAGCAGCATCGCGACATAGTCGCTGCTCTTGAATGCCGGGATCACGAACAGGCCCTGTACTTCGGATGTCTGCAGCGCATAGGCCAGCTCACGGGGCCGGTAGGCCGGATTGATATTGACCAGAACGGCACCAATGCGGGCCGTCGCCATCTGGAGGATCAGCCATTCGATATTGTCGGTGGACCAAACACCGATCCGGTCGCCGCGCGCGAAACCCAGACCCAGCAACCCTTTTGCCGCTGCATCGATCTTCTCGTCGAATTCGCGATAGGTCAGGCACCGGTCTTGGTGACGGCAAACGATGGCGTCGCGGTCGGGGAACTGTGCGACGATTTTCTTGAACCATTCGTCGATGGTGTCGCCCAGAAGCGGAAGGTCACCGCCCACATGGCAGTAGCTCTTGGTCAGTTTGTCCGGATGGGAATCAGGCTTTTGTGCCATCGTCCACGTCCACCTCGGCCCAATAGGCGTCTACCCGCGCCTGAATTTCGGCGATCACCTTGTCGTTGCGCACCGGTTCAAACAGATGGCGGAAACGATCCTGGGTCTCGAGGTAGGCTTCGACCGGCGTTCGTTTTCCGGGATGGCGCGTATGCACGACTTTGCCGTCGACATATTCCTTCAGCGGCCAAACGCCGGTTTTCACCGCCAAGCGGCCAATTTCGACGGTATGCGCGGGATCATAGCCCCAGCCGGTCGGGCAGGGCGCCAATGATAGAATAAGCCGTGGTCCCTCGAGTTCGTGTGCCTTTTCGATCTTGCGGGCGAGATCGAGTGGTTCGGCGCCAACGACTGTCGCGGCATAAGCGGGTTTGTTGGCTACCCAGATGGAGAACAAGTCTTTCTTGTAGCCGATGTTGCCGGGACCGACGGCGTCCGTCGCGGTACGCGCACCGTGCGGCGATTCCGGTGACGTTTGCTGGCCGGTATTGCCGTAGCCTTCGTTGTCGTAACAGAGATAAATGAAATCGAGGCCGCGATCGATCGCCCCCGACGTCGCCGACAAGCCCATGCCCGACGCCGAGCCATCGCCGGAAAGGACCACCACCTCGAGGTCTTCTTCCTCGGTCATGCGGCCGTTGGCTTTGAGGATATCGAGGGCATCGCGCACGCCCTGCGCGCCCGCCGGCGACGACGCCATCGCGGTGTAGAGCCAAGAGCCTCGAAACGGCGTAAACGGATAGACCGACAACAAAGTCATGCAGCCCGCCGCATTGACGAACACGGTGTTCTCGCCGAGGACGTCGTAGACCTCCTTGATCATCTCGAGGCCGCCGCAGCCGGCGCACATGGCCGTTCCAGCTCCAAGCAAATGCGTCGAGGGAAGATCCTTCATGCGTTGGAAATGTACGTCGGTCATCACGCAATATCCTGTTCATGGCGTTCCACATGGGCGGCCGCCTGCAATTTGCGCATCTCGCGCAATTCGCTGTGGGTATACATAAGGCGTGGCGGCGGCGTTTCGCCGGTTTCAGCGGCCCGCAGGGTCGCGTGCGCCATTTCATAGAATTCGGCCGGCGCGATATCGCGTCCGCCCAGGCCGCCGACGAAACTGGTCAAGGCGCGGGGGGCATCCGGGGCGCCGTAAAGTGCCGACGCCAATTCCGAATGCAGCACACCCCCCATGCCCATGGACAGGTTCTGATCGATCACCGCAACGCCTTTCTTGCCCACCAAGGCGGACCGGAACGCATCTCGCGGGAACGGCCGGAACAAACGCGGGCGCAGAAGGCCCGCCGCGATACCCGCCTCGCGCAGCCGGTCCACCGCGTCCTTGGCCTTTGTCGCAAAGGATCCCATCATAACGAACACCATCTCAGCATCTTCGGCCCGATAGGACTCGATCGCCGGATGCAAACGGCCGAAGCGGTCGTTGAACTCGGCGGCAACCTCGTCATAAACGGGAAGTGCGGCCTGCGCGGCCAGATGCTGTTCGTAGCGGAAATAGGAATAGGTGCCGCCTCCCAAGACCGCGACTGCCTGGCTCACCGGCTTTCCGGCGCGAAATTCGGTGCCTTGCGGATCGAAGGCGGGCAGGAATTCCGCCGCCGCGTCGGCCGACGGCAGGTCCACGGCCTCGCGGGTGAAAGACAGATAAAAACCGTCTAGGTTGACGATCACAGGCAAGCGTACCCGATGATCCTCGCCAAGACGGTAGGCCATCAACACACTGTCGACGACCTCCTGACACGTCGCGCAATGGATTTGCAGGAACCCGCTATCACGCGCCGCCATGATGTCGTTGTGATCGGGCTCAAGCGTGATGGGCGAGGCCAAGCCACGCGAAACGTTGACCAGCACAAACGGGGCACGCCAGCCCGCGACGGTGTAGAGCATCTCCATCCCATAAAGCAGACCCTGGCTGGAGGTGGCGGTAAATACCCTAACCCCGGTGGCGGCCGCGGCACCGGCCCCGGTGATCATGCTGTGTTCGGATTCGTACATCACCATGCGTGTGGCGATGTCGCCACGCTCGGTCCATTTCGCGATGGTTTCGATGATTTCGGTTTGCGGGGTAATGGGGAAAGCCGGCACGTAATCCATACGCGCCAACCGCCCGCCCCAAGCGGCAGCGGCATTGCCGGTGATCAGCGCGCGGGTCATGCCGACCCCCTTCGTTCCGCGGCTGCCGCCTCGACCTCGAGAACCGACTCGATGGCATGCGGCGGACATTGGACGACGCAGATCATGCACCCCTTGCAGTGATCATAATCGATCACCGGGCGGCCATCTTCGGCAACGGATATGGCGTTATCCGGACAGAAAGAGCTGCAAACCCAGTTGCAGTGGTTGCAGCGATCGTAATGGATCACCGGCCGAAATGTACGCCATAGGCCTGTGCGCACCTCCACCGACGTTGCCCCGGCATGAATAGCCGGACCGGAAAGCCGCACTTCTTCGACCGGCACGTCCACCCAGTCCGGCGAACCGGCGCCACTGGCCGCAGCGGGAACGCCCTCGGAAACCGTTCCTGCGTGGTCAGACATGGCGGCATAACCAGCCATGGCCGCTTGGATGTTTTTCTCCACGACCGCCTCGCCCAAGGGCGCCAGCTCATCGCGCACCGCTTGCTCGAGGGCGTCTTCGGAAATTACCCCGATCAGACGCGCGGCGGCCCCCGCACAGGCAATTCCGATCATCGCCAGAGAGGAACGATCGACCGTGTCAGGCAACGGCAGCACGAGTATGGGACCACCGATGTTGGTGCGTTTGCGCCATTCGTCTTCCGGTGTGGCGCTGTCGATCAACAAAACGCTCCGGTTATCCAACCCTTGCAAAACGCCCGCGGCAGGGATCGGCACCAAGGTATCGTCG
The DNA here is from genome assembly GCA_913055735.1 of uncultured Rhodospirillales bacterium. GTDB lineage: Bacteria > Pseudomonadota > Alphaproteobacteria > Rhodospirillales > UBA2165 > CAJXKD01. The sequence continues at coordinate 1,492,182 of CAJXKD010000001.1, read as the reverse complement.
GCAACAATCACAAGATCAGGTCGCAGAATGATGCCGCGCTCGTAAATCGGCGCCCGGTCGGCGCGAACATAGGCGTTCATCGGCGCGCCCCGGCGCTCGGCGCCGTAGCGCGGGGCATCCTGGACTTCGAAGCCCTCGTGAAAGAAGGCCGATCCGAGCACGCGGCTCGCCGTTTTCATTCCCTGGCCGCCACGGCCATGAAAGCGGATCCGGTACATCTATGCCTCCTTCCCAAGCGATTTAGTAGAACGTTCTCCAACGCCGGGTATTCATCGCGGCCCGCACGCGATCCTGAGCCATGGTCACCGCCGCGTCTCGGGGCAACTCGCCGGACGTCGTCGCGCGCTCCAGCACCTCGCGAACATTGAGCGTAATCTTGTCTTCGATCGCCTGGAACGCCGCCGATTCGCTCGCTTCGTGCCATTCCATCGCGGCACAGATCACGCCGCCCGCATTGGCAATAAAATCGGGGAGGCTAAGAATATTGCGTTCGTGCAAACGCCTCTCCGCCTCCAGCGTCACCGGAATATTGGCCCCTTGCGCAACCAAGCGCGCTTCCAACCGGTCCACGTTGTCGGCAGTAATGACGTCGGGCCGCGCCGCCGGCACCCAAATATCGCAAGGCACAGCGATGAGATCGTCACGATCGAGCGGTGTGCCGCCGTCGAATTCGGCGACGCTCTTCCCGGTTTGTTTGAAGGCGTGAAGGGCGGCAACATCAAGACCCTCATCGTTTCGGATCCCGCCTTGGGAATCGGAAGCCGCGATTAGCTTGGCGCCGTCACCCTTGAGGAAACGGGCCGCGTGATAGCCCACCGCACCGAACCCCTGAACAACGACCCGTGCGCCGTCGAGCTTCATATCGACGAAATCCAATGCCGTCTTAACCGCGTGATGCAGGCCCCAGCCGGTCGCTCCGAGGTCGTCCAAGGGAATACCGCCGACCGCACGCGGCAGACCGACTGACCGGCCGATCTCGTCACGCACCCAGCCCATGCAAAGTTCGTTGGTACCCATATCAGGGCCGAAGATATAGTCCTCGACCCCGCGCAGAGCGCAGGCGAAGGCGCGTACCAGCGTTTCCTTCTTGGTCGCCGGCATACGGGGGTCCGCCTTAATCACCGACTTGCCGCCGCCGTGCGGCAGCCCGGCCGCTGCGTTCTTGAGGGTCATCGCCCGCGCGAGGCGATAGCATTCCTCGGTGGTCACGTCGGGGGCCATGCGCAGACCGCCGATAGACGGGCCGGCCGCCACATTGTCGACGACCAGCACCCCATCGAGGCCGATGGAGTCTTCATGAACGTGGATCACTTTGTTGGGGCCAAGCCCGTCGCCGAAACCGAAGAGCGACTTAATATCGGCGGCGGACGTCTCCGGTTTATACATCGAAGCATCCATGGCGCACTGTCCTCCCAGACCGCAGTCTGCAATTTGGCTCGATTTTGCGGACAATGACTTTTAACCGCATTGATGCGCATCAATGGGATTTTTTCAACGGAGGCCTGAAAATCTGAGCTTCGCAACCAATCCGGCTTGACGGAAAATAGATATCATCATAGGTTCGCAAATATGAACCTAAAAGACATGCAAAAATCCGCTGAGGAGGTTTCGGACCTTATGAAGGTTCTGTCCAACCGCAATCGGCTGTTGATCCTATGCCGGCTTGTCGAAGGGGAATCTTCCGTCGGCGAATTGGCCAAGTTGCTCGACGTTCGCGAACAGGCCATGTCCCAGCAGCTCGCTCTGCTGCGCAAGGACGGTTTGGTCAAAACCCGCCGCGACGGGCAGACCATTTATTATTCGCTGGCCAAAAAGAAGATCTCCAAGCTCTTACGCTTTCTGCACAAGAACTATTGCCCAGCGTAATCCGGGCTTTTCACCGCCAGGCCCCGCACTTCGTATTTCAGCACCTTGCCCATGGCATTCCGCGGCAGTGCGTCTACGACGATGATGTCCTTGGGATGCTTGAAGCGCGCCAGCACACCATCGAAACGCCCGAGGATCGCGGCCACGTCGATCTGCGCACCTTCCTTTGCTTCGACGACAGCAATTGGTACTTCTCCCCACCGGTCATCGGCTCGGCCGACAACCGCCGCATCGGCAATTTCCGTCATTTCGTGTAGCACCGCTTCCACCTCGGCTGGATAAATGTTTTCACCGCCCGAGATAATCACGTCTTTCTTGCGGTCATTGATGAAATAGTCGCCTTCCTCATCCAGATAACCGACGTCACCGGTATGGAACCAACCATCGGTCAAGGCTGCCGCCGTCGCGTCGGGATTATTCCAGTATTCGCGCAGGATATTGCCGCCCCGCACCCAGATCTCGCCCGATACGCCGGGCGCCACATCGTGGCCGTTGTCGTCTACGACCCGTACGTCGCAGTGAAGCGCTGCCTTCCCGGTCGAACTGGGCTTGCGGAACCCATCCGCGGCCCGCTGGTATATCGCCACGGGCGCTGTTTCCGTCGCGCCATAGACCTGTACCACGGGAACACCAAGGTCATGGAACGCCTGGATCAGCGGCAAGGGCACGATTGACGAGCCGGTGGTCAGCATCCGCAACGACGACAGATTGGCCGCGTCCCATTTTGGGTGTTTCATCGCCGCCTGAATGACGGCCGGCACCATAACGGTGAGGGTAATTTTTTCTTCTTCGATAGTCTTGAGCGCCATCCCGGGATCGAACCGTTCATGCAAGGTCACCGTTGCGCCGGCATAGAAGGCGGGTGTCGTGTGAATATTAAGTCCGCCCACATGAAACAACGGGATCATCGTGAGGATGCGGTCGTCGCTGCGCAGATCGTGCATATGGAGGCTATTGAGCGCGTTGACCTGCACCGCATTTTGGGTGAGGACCGCGCCTTTGGGGCGTCCTGTAGTGCCTGATGTATAGACCAGCAACAGGGGATCGGCGAGATCGCCCAATCGGGGCACGTCCTGGCCAGACGTGTCATCGAGCAGGCCGCGTAAAGAGTTCCATCCGTCGGTCCCGCCGTTGCAATCGACAAAGGCGATCGTCGGATACCGGCCCCGAAAAGTGTCCGTATGCTCGATGAAACTGGCATCGCAGAACACCGCCTTGGGTGACGCATCGGCGATGATATAGGCATGTTCCCCCGGTGCCAGGCGCCAATTGAGCGGTAGAAACATCGCGCCGAGGCGTGCAGCGGCGAAAAACAGAAACAGGAAGTCGGCGGTATTTGGGCCGAGATAGGCAATACGATCGCCGCGCCCGATGCCGAGCCCGTGCTGCAGCATGGCCGCATGACATCGAACCTGATCAGCAAACTGCGCGTAGGTTTCCTCGCCGCCGGCATGACGCAGTGCGACCTTTTCCGGATCGAAGGCCGCATGCGTTTTCAGCCAGTGCGAGATATCGGTCATTCGTCGCTTTCGCCCGGATTGTAGAGCGCCTCGCGGCCCAGCCGGTCGACGCAGATTTCCGCAGTCCACGGCAACATCAGTGAACCGCAACGGCTATCGCGGTAAAGACGCTCCAGCGGCAGGCTCTTGAGCATCGACTGCCCACCGCAGGTGCGGATGGCCAGGCGGCAAAGCTCGTTGGCATTCTCCATCGCCGAATATTGCGCCGTGTAGGCACGCAATATCTGTTCCTTGGTCGGGTTGGGGCCAGCCTCGCGGATGGCCTGGAACCAAATCGCCTTGGTCTGCTCCAGCTTCATGTGCATCTCGGCGATCGCGTGCTGCTTGGTCGGATACATGCGACGTTTTACGGGCGGCGTGTTCGGCGCTTCGCCGCGCAGATACTTCACCGTGAAATCATAGGCCGCCTGAGCGATACCCATATAGGTGGGTGTCAGCGTGAGGAACATGTGCGGCCAGCGGGTGGCGGCGAGGAAATAAACGCCCTTGGGCATCAGCGCCGCATCATCGGGAACGAACACATTGTCAAACAGCAGGTTACGCGACACGGTGCCGCGCATACCCAGCGGATCCCAATCGCCGACGACCGACACGCCCTCCGCATCGCCGGGCACCGCCACATACATGGTGTCGCGGCGCGACAGGTTGGGTTTCTTCTCCGTGCACAACACGCCGTAATAGTCCGCCGACCCGGCGAGGGAAGCGAAAATCTTCTTGCCGTTGATCAGCCAGCCGCCTTTGGTCTTTGTCGCCGTGGTGCCGAACGGCGCGGCGCCGGCCGCCGCGGCACCGCCTTCGGAAAAGGGCTGCGCGTAAATGGCCCCGTCCTCGACGATGCGCTTGTAGTGAATGGCGCGGCGGCGGTTGTGTGATTTGCGTTGCGCCGCCGTCATCTTGAGATCGTCGGCGAGATCGCCGGTCCACAAACACGAACTGACGTGCATGTTCCAAGTAAGCGAGGTGGTGCCGCAATAGCGGCCGATTTCCGCCGCCGTCAGCGCATAGGTCATGTAATCCGCGCCGATACCGCCATGCTTCTCCGGCACACAAATGCCGAGAAAGCCTGCTTTGTGCAGATCCTTGTAGTTCTCCATGGGAAAGATGGCTTCACGATCCCACTTGTCGGCACGCGGCGCGAATTTCTCGGCGCCCAGCTTGCGGGCCTTGGCCGTCAGTTGGGCCTGTTTCTTGGTCAGGCCGAACGACTTCGGGTCGTACATGGGGGGATCGACGGGAAGGGATGCGCGCGCCATGCGTCTGGTCTCCTGGTGATCAGTTTTTGAGTTTGTTTATGAAACTGCCGATGGCGTCGTTGAACGCCTCGGGACATTCAAGATTGGCGAGATGGCCGGCCCCAGCCATGCAGGCGTATTCGGCGCCGGGGATCTTGCCCGCCATGCGCTCCATCATCGGCGCGGGGGCGTTGCTGTCCTTTTCGCCGGCGAGCACGAGCGTGGGCACCGATAGGTTCGACAAGGCATCACGCCGATCAAAGGCGACCAGGCAATGCATGGCCGCGCGATAGGTTGCCTCCGGCACCGCGGCCATCGCCTTGCGCGCCACTTCGATATCGGCGGGCGCCGCGTTGGGGCCGAAAAAAGTGGCGATCACCTCGTCGGCGATCTCGGCCATGGTCTGGCCCGCGTCGAGGGGCCCGAGCCGGTCGGCAATGAACTGTTTCTGGAAGTCGCCGTCGGGGCGGCCGAAGGCGGGGCTGGTCTGCGCAAGCACGACGCTGAGCACCCGGTCGGGATAGGTCGCGGCGAACTCGAGGGCGATCATGCCGCCGATGGAATGGCCGACCACATGGGCCTTGTCGATGCCGAGATGATCCATCAGCGACAGCAGCGCCTTCGCAAGCCCGGGGAAAGTCATGGGATCGAGCAGGTCGGAGCCGCGATAGCCGGGCATGTTCCAGGCAATGGCCCGATGTTCGCGGGCGAAGTAATCCACCTGCTTTGAGAAAGCCTCCGCGTCGCCGCCGATGCCATGCAGGAAAATCACTGCCGGGCCGCTGCCGGCCTCGATATATGTGATGGGAAAACTCATTCGCTGCCGTCGACGAGATCGCCGTTCTCCACCACCGCCTCGCCGTCAAGGGTAACCGTACACCCCCGCACCGGCAGATCGAAATGGCCCAACGTGTGACGCTTGGCGAACTCGTTGGCGCCCGTCGAATAGAGGAAATTGCCGGCAAAGGCACGCAGTTCGGTACCGTTGAAATCGCGCTGATCGTACATGGCCATGGCTTCGTAGCGGGCCGCCGGATTGAGGCCCCAGCCGACATGCGACACGCCGTAGGCTTCTTTGTCGCCCCACGCCGCCCAATAGCGGCGGAACAATTCGGCGTCGGTACCCTCGCCTGCGATGTCGGTGACGAAATCGTCCTCGATGGTCAGCCGCACCGGGTCCTGCAGGTAGCGCTTGAAGGTGAGGTTGATGTCACCCGCATCGAGCACCAGCGTGCCGTTGACCGAGTGGGCGGGCGGGAAAGCGACGACGATGCCGCCCGGCCAATGGGCCACCGTTTTGGGCCGGTCGCAATAGCCCCACACCCCGGCGCTGGGCGCGCCCTCGATACCGATGGTGAGATCGGTACCCGCGGTGGACGTGACTTTCATCTGCTTGGCCCCGCGCATTTTCTTGACCGCCGCTTTGACCTTTTCGGTCAACGCGGGATCGGGCAGCAAACGTTCGAGTGCCTCGGGATGTTCATTGGAAATCATCAGCACCCGCGCATCATCGGCGATAATGGCGGGCAGTTCGGGCGCATGCAGCATGCCCTCGACCGTAAGATCGACAACCATCGAACTTGCGGCCAAAGCCTTCACCACCGGGCCCAACTGACGCACCGCATCGGACGCGCCGGTGGAACGCACCGGCACCGGCGCGGCTTGCGGCGGGGTCGGCACGATGACATGGAAGGGCCGTGCGCCCAGGCGCAATAGGGCGAGTTCGGCCAGATGGACATTCAATTGACGGGATTGGGTTTCCGATAAAATGGCGATTTCCTCGCCTTTTTCGACTTTGCAAAGCTCGAATACCTTAGCGAAGGTATCGATCCATTTTCCTTCGATGCGGTCGGCAAGCATCGTTTTTCCCCAGTGATTTGTTATCGCGCCGCCATAGTGGTCAAGCGACCCAATTATTTCAAGCAAAGGCTATTCCGGAATCGGACCTTTTAGACGCAATCGAGGTCGGTCATCGCCTCATGGGTGCTCAGGAACACCTTACCCGGCAGGAGATGATCCAACAGCTCGGTCTTTTTGAGGCGGTCCATCACCGGGCCCTTCACCTCGGCCAGGTGCAACGTAACGCCGGCATCCTTTAGCTCGCTGATCACCCGGAAGAGGGACTCGAGGGCACTGGTATCGATGAAATTGATGGCGCTGCAAATCAGCACGACGTGCTTGATGCGCCGATCGTCGGCCACCTTCGCCAGGAGATAGTCCTCAAGATAGTTGGTGTTGGCGAAATAGAGGCTTTCGTCGATACGCATGGCCAACACGTGGGGGCAGGTGCGTACTTGATGGCGCAGAACATTGCGGAAATGCTCGCTTGAACCAACGCGGCCGACGATGGCGACATGCGGCTTACTGGTGCGATAGAGATACAACACCAGGGACAGGCCGATCCCGGTAACGATGCCAATTTCGACCCCGAGCGACAAAACGGCAAAGAAGGTCGCGATGAGGGAGGCCGCATCCGCTTTGTTGTAAACCCAGGCGTGCCGCAACGTCGCGACATCGACCAAACGCGCCACCGCGACGACGATCACCGCCGACAGAACCGCCGTCGGCAGGAAATAGAACAGGGGCGTGAACACGAGAATGGAGAGCGCGATCAGAATCGCGGTAACGATGGACGCAATGGGCGTCACCGCACCGGCGGTGAAATTGACCATGGACCGGCCGAAGCCGCCAGCAACCGGATAAGCGCCGGTGAACGCCGCCCCGAGATTGGCGACACCCAAAGCCACCAGTTCCTGATTGGCGTCGATCTTCTGACGGCGCTTGCTGGCCAGCGCCTTGGCGATGGACACGCTTTCGAGAAAGCCGACGATGGTGATCAGCGCGGCCGCGGGCAACAGATCCAGCCACAACGCGCTGTCAAAAGGCGGCATGGTCAACGGCGGCAGTCCGGCCGGAATGTCCCCGACAATACGCACACCGACGCTGAGATCGAAGCGGAACGCCCAAACGACAACGGTCGAGACCAGCACGGCGGCGAGGGGGCTCGCCCGCGATACCGCCACACACGTCGTCTGGCCGATGCCCATCCGTCCAAGCACGGCATTTGTTACCGGCCCCCAATAGACGAGCAACGCAATCGCCGCGACGCTGATCGCCGCGGTCACCCAGTTGATGTCCCCCACGTGACGTACGGCGAAGGCCAGCGTATCGGTGATCAGGTGGCTGCGCGGAATGTCGAGCCCCAACAGGTACTTCAGTTGGCTGAGCGCAATGACCAGTGCCGCCGCGCTGATGAAGCCGGAGATGACGGGATGACTGATGAAATTGACCAGGAAACCGAGTCGCGCGGCACCCATGGCAATGAGCAGCACCCCGCTGAGCAATGCCAGGAGCAGCGCGGCGGCAAGATATGCGTCGCTGCCCGTCTCGGCAAGGCCGCCGACGGCGCTTGCTACCATCAACGAAACGATGGCGACCGGCCCCACGGCCAGCGCCCGGCTGCTGCCGAGCAAGCCATAAAGGATCAAGGGAACGATGCTGGCATAGAGACCGGTTTCCGGGGGCATGCCGGCAAGCAAGGCATAGGCCATGCCCTGCGGGACCAGCATGATGGCGACGATCAAACCAGCCAACGTATCGGCCGACAAATCGGCACGTCGATAACGGGGCAGCCACTGCACGATGGGCAGAAACCGCCCCATCGTCCGCAACGTCATAATGGGCGCCCCGCCGCGCTATCTAAGCTGTTGCGCCGTGAGCCGTATCTGTTACGCCCACGTTCTGGTTCCACGGCATCCGTTGCAGCATCGCCGCCATGGGACATTCGCCGGTAACGCCCGCGAAAATCAACCCGGCGCCGACAAAGCCGCTGAGGATGATGAACCAAGGCGAGACGAACCAGGCGAGAATAGCGCCAAGCAAGGCAAGCGAACCCGCCGTGATCTGAACCTGACGCATGATCGCCAATGGAGCCTTCTTGTTTACGTTGAGAGGAAGACCCGACCGCTTCCAGGCCTGTACACCGCCCTGCAGCTGATAGACCTGGGTAAACCCGGTCGCCAGGATGCGCGCGGCGTTGCGCGCGGTACGGTCGCCCATGTGGCAATAGAAAACACCGGCCTTTTCATGATCGTGCGGAAAGTCATCGGGATTGAAGCCGGAAAGAGGCACCAGCCGCGCACCGGGAATATGTTCGCGCGTAAACTCGTCAGGCTCGCGAATGTCGATGAGCACCGCCTTGTCGTCATCCAACCAGCTTTTCAGGGTTTCCGGTGTGACCTCCTGCATTGTCTTATCGGACATGTTTATTCTCCTTTGGGGAAGGCGCCTGCAAGGAATGTGGGGGCACCATACAATATGTGTCGTGAAGAAAATTCATTAAAGGCGCGACGTCGTCGCGGGCGACGGAATAGAACACCACCTGTCCCTGCCGCCGGCCCCGCACCAAGCCGTCCTTGCGCAGCAAGGCCAACTGTTGCGATACCGCCTGTTCGCGGGCATTCAGAAGATGCGCCAATTCGCCGACAGACTTTTCACCGTCCACCAATTGGCACAAAATCAGGAGCCGCGTCTGATTAGAAAGGACTTTCATCAGGTCGCTAATCTGATCGGCCGTCCGCTCCATACGATCAATAATCATACTTGCAAATATATGCAAATTAGAATATATGTCAAGTGTAAAGAGAACGCACGAACAGCCGCCGTTTGAGGCAAAGCAAGAGGTGAAGCATGAATCCCGAAGTCAAAGCGTTTTTCGACGAACCCACCTATACGGTCTCCTATGTGGTTTGGGACCCGAAAGGCAAACGCGCCGCGATTATCGATTCCGTGCTTGATTTCGACCGGAATTCCGGCCGGACGACCACCGCGTCCGCCGATGAAATCATCACCTTCGTCAAAGATCAGGGGCTGACCGTCGACTGGATCCTCGAGACCCATGCCCATGCCGATCATCTGAGCGCAGCGCCCTATCTCAAAGAGAAGGTCGGTGGCAAAACGGCCATCGGCGCGCACATTGCCGATGTGCAGGAAATCTTCGGCAAGGTGTTCAACGCCGAGAAATCTTTCCATACCAACGGCGATCAATTCGACCATCTGTTCGGGGATGGCGAGACGTTTTCCATCGGCGACCTCGAAGCTCGCGTCATCCATACGCCCGGCCACACACCGGCCTGTCTCACCTATGTGGTCGGTAACGCGGCGTTCGTCGGCGACACGCTGTTCATGCCCGATTACGGCACCGCGCGTGCCGATTTTCCGGGCGGCGACGCGGCAACGCTGTATCGGTCCATCCAGAAAATCTTCGCCCTGCCGGAAGACACGCGGTTGTTCTTGTGCCACGACTACAAGGCACCGGGGCGGGACGAATACGCCTGGGAAACCACCGTTGCCGAGGAAAAGGCGAAGAACATCCACATCCATGACGGCGTGACGGAGGAAGAGTTCGTCAAGATGCGCACCGAGCGCGACAAGACGCTCGACATGCCAAACCTGTTGTTACCGTCGGTTCAGGTGAATATGCGCGCCGGCCAGATGCCGCCGCCGGAAGACAACGGCGTCTCTTACCTGAAGCTGCCCGTAAACGCTCTTTAGGAACGGTCGGGCCTAGGAAAGATCTGGTATGGGAGCGTCGCTGTAACCCGAGACAAACGTCGTGGCGGCACCCGTTTTGGGATCAAAGGTGTGACGTTTCACCTCGCCGATATCCGCGCCGTAGACATGGATGCTGATCGAGGTTTCGTCTGTCAGCGCATTGGATACTTGGTGAATATCACCAATCGTCGGCGACACCGCACACACTTCACCGGCCGACAGAATTTCCGGTGCACCAGCCGTCAGCCGGCCATCGTCCGCGCGCTCATAGGGAACGTTCCGTTCCTGGCCGCGCAACACCCCGACCAATCCCCACACCGTGTGATCATGCACCGGCGTCGATTGCCCCGGCGCCCAGACGAAACTGACCACCGAAAAGCCGCCGTCCGGCGCGCGATAAAGAAGGTATTGGCCATAGCTGTCCCCGGCCGCACCCGCGTAGGGTTCCGGCAACCAATTTTCCCCGGCGTCCCGGCCGACCAGTTGGCCTAAAAGCGCTGCACCCTCCTCGAGAATGATCGCCTCGTCAGTGCCCGCGCGCGCGACCACCGCGCTCATGTCGGTTACGAAATGTTTCAACGGTGCCAGTTGGTCGCTCATACGGTCTGCCCTCAGTCCATTCGAGACAGAGTATACGACGACGGCGCGATTGGAAAAATGGATGGGAAGAAGAAATGGAGCGGGCGATGAGATTCGAACTCACGACTTCAACCTTGGCAAGGTTGCGCTCTACCCCTGAGCTACGCCCGCATATCCGGCCACAAACCTGGGCTGGGAGCGGCAGATAATACGTCAAACGTCTTGGTTTGCAAGGTCCAACTTCGCCGGATTTAGGCCCTGAAAGGCCAGCGGATAGCGTTTGTTAACCGTCCTGCTGCAAACCTATCCCCGGCAAAATGACCAATACACCGGAAATCCTCAACCAGGCGCTCGCCCACCACACGGCGGGACGCCTCGACGATGCCTCGGTCCTTTACCGGAGCGTGCTCGACCGCGATCCGAGCGAGCCCAATGCGCTGCATCTTTTGGGAGCGATTGCTCTCGATCGCGGCGATCATCCGACCGCCGTCAAATTGGTCGAACGGGCGCTCGACCGGCAACCTCACTTTCCCGAAGCGCTGGCGACGTTGTCGGCCGCGAAATGGGCAGCGCGCGATCGAGAAGCGGCCATAGCGGCGATTTCACGCGCACTGGAACTTGAGCCGCGAAACGGCGACAACTGGATTCAACTGGCGCGGCTGCACGTGGCCGCCGGCGACGTCGACAGCGCCATCGAATGTCTGGATACGGCCCGCGCCACGAACGGCGACCCGGACCGGATCACACTGGTCGAGGCTTTCCTCCTGCGCGCACAGGGACACCTGGAAAAGGCCGCCGATCAGTTGGAAAAGCTTGTCGATCGCTATGGGAACGACGCCGAACTTCTCACGGCTCTCGGCACAAATCATTTCGATCTGCGCCACTACAGCCGTGCCCAGCGGTACTTACAGCGGGCCGTAAATGCCGAGCCTGGTTTTTCCCAGGCCCACGCCTTGCTCGGCAACTGCAAAATCGAGCAGGCCGATATCGTCGGTGCCATGGAAAGCTTTCATCGGTCCCATAACCTCGCGCCGTTCAACGAGGCCGTCTACTCGAGCTATCTTTTTTATCTGGCATTTCATCCCAAGGTCACCGCACAGCAATTGTTCGAAGCGAACCGCGATTGGGGCCGAAAGGTCGCCGCATCGACGGCCGTGTTTTCACATGCGCGTCCGTCACACCGCCCCAAGAAACTCAAAATCGGTTACCTGTCTTATGAGTTCGGAACGCACGTGACGTCTTACTTTTTCGAGCCGGTCATCAGCCGCCATAATCCATCCAGATTCGACACGGTCGTTTACGCGGGCAACCGGGACAGCGATGCGACCACCGAGCGGCTGCGGCAATTCGCCGGCATGTGGCGCGATGTCGGCAACCTCAACCCCGCCGACATCGCGGGGCAAATCCATTCCGACGGCGTCGATATCCTGGCGCTGGTGTCATCCTACCGCGCCCGTCACCGGTTGGCCTTAGCCTACAAACCGGCGCCGGTTCAGGTGTGTTACCACAACCTCGTGTCGACCACCGGCATTGCCGCCATCGACTACATGATTACCGAGGATTTGACCGATCCCGGTAGCACGATGGACGCGTTTTACGTCGAGAAGCTGGTCAAGGTCACGAACCGCAATTGCTACCTGCCGCCCGATAATTGCCCCGACGTGAGCCCACCACCGGCCGAAACCGCCGGACATATTACCTTTGGGACATTCAATAATATCGCCAAGATCACGCCCGATATCATGGTGTTGTGGGGGCGGATCCTCGCCAATGTCCCCGGCGCACGGTTGCTGATCAAGAACATCAACGCTTCCGACGATCCCGCGGATTGGCAATCGCTCGCCAACCGAATGGCCGGCCACGGAATCCCTCGCGATCGTGTTGATTTCCTAGCGCACATCCCGGGGCGCGCCGATCATCTCGCTGCCTACAATCACGTCGACATCGCCCTCGACACCTTTCCCTGCAACGGCGGCACCACGAGTTGCGATGCGCTGTGGATGGGCGTGCCGGTGGTGACATTGGCGGGCGACACCTTTATGGGCCGCCAGGGATTGAACTATCTGACCAAGCTGGACCTCCCCGATCTCATCGCGCGGGATGGCGATGGCTACGTCGATGCCGCCGTTAACTTGGCCCGGGACGATAAACGCCGTGCCGCGTTGCGTCGTGGCTTGCGGGAGCTCATGCGGGAACGGATGCTCGATTACGACCAGCATGTGGCGGAGCTGGAAGCCGCTTACGACGTCATGTGGAACAAATACCTGGCGGGGGAAACGCCCGAGGCATTCGACATCACGAAGCAGAGAATTTAATCTGTCCCCCAACCGAGAACCGGGGGACCAACGTGCCTGCCAGCGAACAAGACCTCTTCCAACGCCTCGACAAGTTGAACATCGCAGCGACCACCCACCGCCACGATCCGGTCTTCACCGTCGAGGAGGCCCAGCGGGTGCGTGGCAGTATTCCCGGCGGCCATTGCAAGAACCTGTTCCTTAAAGACAAGAAAGGCGAGCTGTGGCTGGTCGTCGCCTTGGAGGACACGCAGATCGATTTGAAATCTCTGGCCGGACAGATCGGCGCGGCACGGCTATCCTTCGCCAAGCCGGAATTGCTATACGAGCGCCTCGGCATCGAACCCGGTTCGGTCACGCCCTTCGCCCTGATCAACGAGACAGCGAAAGGCATCCACGTGGTCCTCGATGCAGCCATGATGGAACACGAACTGGTCAACTATCACCCCCTGACCAACCGGGCGACAACCGCCATTCGATCCGACGACCTGCTGGCCTTTATCCGCGATTGCGGGTTCGAACCCGCCATTATGTCCATCGGCGGCTGAGCGAGATCATCCCGGACCTTTTCGCCCGGAATTCTCCGACGTTCCAGGGGTGTTCCCGCGGCCCCTTGCACATCCGACTCTTTCGGCCAATTATGGGAACGAAATCTAGGACCTAGACGAAGACGGAACAGAAAATCATGTCCACCATTCTGAATCCAGATGGAACCCCCAGCGGGGCCCCCGGACCTGGCGCCCCGGCCGGCGCAACCCCAACGGATCTGATTAAGGACTCCGATATGAAGGGGTTTGCGGCCGACGTCATCGAGGCCTCGGCCGAAACACCGGTATTGGTGGATTTCTGGGCACCCTGGTGCGGTCCCTGTAAGCAGCTCGGGCCATTGATGGAAAAGCTGGCGCGCGAATATGCTGGCGCCGTCAAGCTGGTGAAGATCAATGTCGACGAGAACCAGGGCCTCGCACAGCAACTGCGGGTGCAATCCATTCCCATGGTTTATGCGTTCCATGGCGGGCGGCCTGTCGATGCCTTTACGGGCGCACTGCCCGAAAGCCAGCTTCGGCAGTTCATTGAAAAGCTCACCGGCGGGGCCGGCTCACCGGTGGAACATGCGGTCGAGCAAGCCGAACAGCTGCTTGCCGCGGGCGACGCCCAACAAGCCGGCGCCATATTCAATCAGCTTCTATCGAGCGACCCCGAAAATGCCGCCGCGAATGCGGGGCTTGCCAAGTGCCTTATGGCCACCGGTCAGCAGGACCGGGCCCGCGAGTTTATCGATGGCCTGCCGGAGAGTTTGAAGCATTCGCCCGAAATCAATTCGGTCCGTGCCGCACTTGATCTGTCAGAAAAAAGTGGCGCCGGCAGCGATGTCGAGCCACTCCGTCAAGCGCTTGCCCAGAACGAAAACGATCATCAGGCCCGTTACGATCTTGCGCTCGCGCTGTATGGACAAGGTGCCGCAGAGGAAGCCGTCGATCAATTGGTCGAGATCATCAAACGGAACCGCACTTGGAATGACGACGCGGCCCGCCAACAGTTGCTCGAAATCTTCGAGGCATTGGGTTTCAGCAACCCTGTCGCCGTGGAAGGCCGCCGCAAACTCTCGTCCGTGCTGTTCTCATGATGCCGGATCCTTTCGGCATCCCTTTCGAGGAACTGCCGCAAGACATACCGATTTTCCCGTTGCCCGGCGCCATGCTCCTGCCCAAAGGGAGGCTGCCGCTCAACTTATTTGAACCGCGCTATCTCAATATGGCGATCGACGCGATGGCGGAAAAACGCATGATCGGGATGGTGCAACCGCTGGAGCTTCTGCGCGATCCCGTCCCCGAAACAGCAGGGCTCTTTAAGATCGGCTGCGCGGGACGGATCATTTCCTTCAGCGAGACCGACGACCGACGCATCATGATCACCCTCCGCGGCATTTGCCGCTTCCACATCGATCAGGAAATCGAAGGGCGCAACGGGTATCGGCGTGTGCGTGCCGATTACGATCCATTTAAGCATGATCTTGAAGAAACCGCGGTGTTGACACTTGATCGGGAGCGGCTGCTCGATCTGTTGAAAGTTTATTTCACCGCGCGCGGCGCGCGTATCGATTGGAAAGCGTTACAGGAAGCCGATGACGACGCGGTGGTCACATCGATGGCCATGATGTGCCCATTCGATGTGACGGAGAAACAAGCTCTCCTCGAAGCGGCGACACTGCAAGAGATGAGCGACGTGTTGATGACCCTTCTTTCCATGGCCGAGAACGAAAGTTCGGCCGCGAAGCATTGACAAGATACACAGGGAGATCTCGACATGACGGCCGCGCAAATTGACCCGAAACTCCTGGAAATTTTGGTGTGTCCGTTGACCAAGGGACCGCTTAAGTACGACGCAAATGCACAGGAGCTGATCAGCGAAAAAGCGGGGCTCGCTTATCCGATCCGGGACGGAATCCCCATCATGCTGGTGGACGAAGCGCGTAAACTCGACGGCGCCGAATGACCGGATTGGAGGATCGCAGCGCCTCCAGCGCCGCCCACAAACCAGTCGAAATCAGGGTCAAAAGCAAGGAAAAGGCGCTCGAAATCGACTTCGATGACGGTATGTCCTTTCGGTTCTCTGCCGAGTTCCTCCGGGTTCATTCTCCGTCCGCCGAAGTTCAAGGCCATTCACCGGATCAACGTCAAACCGTCGCCGGCCGCCGCCATGTCGGTATCATGGATATCGAGCAGGTCGGCAATTACGCCATTCGGATCACCTTCGATGATCTCCACGATACGGGTATCTATTCCTGGCAAACCCTTTACAGGTTCGGCGAGCGCCGGGAAGAGATGTGGCAGGCTTATCTCGATGATCTCGCGGCGAATGGGTTGAGCCGCGACCCCGCCTAGAGCGCTTCGCCTTTAAGCAATCGCGGCAAATTTCCCGCTTCGCCCATGGCATGGCGCATCAGATAGGCCTTCAACGGGGCCATGTGTTCGACAGCGGCAAGTCCGACATCGCGCACCACGCGCACGGGCGCAACGTCGTTGGAGAACAAGCGGTTCAGACCGTCCGTCAGAGCCAACATCAGATGGCTGTCGAACCGTCGCCAACTTGCATACCGGTCGAGCACCTTACCCGCCCCGATATCCAAGCCGAGACGCCGCGCGTCGACAACGACCTCGGCCAATGCCGCCACATCGCGCAGACCGAGATTGAGGCCTTGGCCGGCGATGGGATGCATGGCTTGCGCCGCGTCGCCGGCGAGCGCCACGCGGCGGTCCGTAATCCGTTGCGCGAATTGTAAGGACAAGGGATAGGACCAGCGCGGCCCGGTAACCTCCAACTTTCCCAGGAAATCCCCGAAACGCCACGACAGCTCTTCGAGGAACGCGTTGTCGGGCAACGCCAGCAATGCCGGCGCCAAATTGGCTTTCTCGGTCCATACGATGGAAGAACGATTGTCTGTCAGGGGTAGTATGGCAAAGGGACCCGAGGGCAGAAAATGTTCGTGCGCCACATTGTCATGAGACCGTTCATGACGGACCGTACACACGATGCCGACTTGCTCATACGACCATTTGGTCAGGGGAATTTCCGCCGCGGATCGTAACCAGGATCCCCGGCCATCACACCCGATCACCAGGGGCGCCTCAACGGTCCGTCCGTCCTTTAGCGTCAACCGGACCCTACTACCCTCCTGATCGAGCGCAACCGCTTCCGCCGGCGCAAGATGGTGGAGACGCGGCACCGTTTTCATCGATGCCAGCACCGCCTGCCGCAGATGGCGGTTCTCGACCATATGGCCCAGCGGCTCTTCCCCCAAATCCGTGTGGTCGTAATGCAGGAAAAAGGGCGACGACCCGTCGGCGACGCGGATATCCTCGATCGGCGTCGCCTTTTCCTCAACATGTTGCCAGATCCCGAGACGGCGAAGCAGCCGCCGGGGCGCCGCCGCAATGGCCGACGATCGCCCGTCAAAACCGGCATCGAGTTGCGCCGACGGGTCATCGTGATCGATCACCAGACAGGACAGCCCTGCCCCCGCCAGGGCGCAACCCAGCGCGCCGCCGACGAAACCGCCGCCGACAATCAAAACGTCATGCCGATTTTCCAGATTCCCAGCCATCGTCTGGTCATGCGCCGGATCGGCCGAAAAGTCCACCCGGGATTAATTCAGATTTAGTGCATAAAAATGGGTCAGTTTTAAAAAATGACCATTTTTTAACCATAATTCCCGCCCGCTTCCCGGGTATCGTGCTAGACATTCTCTCATAACCAATTGAAAACAAATGATTCCGTGTGTCTGGCACGGTTCTTGAGAAAGGTTTGGCGTTTGAGTTGGGGTCTCGGGGGAAAGGTCTGCCCACGCGTGTGGCAAAGACATCTTATGAGGACGCCTGAATTCAAATTGAGCCAATGCCGCGGCGGCAACGAAATCCGTTGCCGCGGGGGCATCGTTCTAACGGAGTTGCCTCCCGTTCGAACCTTTATGTGAAAGGAAACCAACGATGAAACTGATCACCGCGATCATCAAGCCGGCAAAACTGGAAGCCGTGCGAGAAGCCCTAATCGGCTGCGGCGTTCAGGGGCTGACCTCGAGCGAGGTGTCGGGTTTCGGTCGCCAAAAAGGCCATACCGAAATTTACCGCGGCGCCGAGTACGCGATCAGCTTCGTGCCAAAGACGAAAATTGAGGTCGCCGTGGCGGATGACCAGGTGGATGTTGCCGTGGAGGCAATCCGCGAGGCCGCTAATTCCGGCAATATCGGCGATGGCAAAATTTTTGTCCTCGACCTAGCCCAGGCGGTTCGTATCCGCACCGGGGAAACAGGCGATGAAGCTCTATAGGAGGAAAATCCTGATGAATAAATATTTGAAACTCTCGGTGCTCGTCGGCCTGGCCGCGGCGGCGGTTGGCCTGACCGCCGATCCTGCTTTTGCGCAGGATACACCTACGCTCGACACGGGCGACACGGCGTGGATGCTGACGTCAACCGCGATCGTGCTGCTCATGACCATTCCCGGCGTGGCGCTGTTCTACGGCGGTATGGTCCGCAAGAAAAACGTGCTCGGCACGCTCGGCCAAAGCTTTGTCATCACCGCCCTGGTCACCGTGATCTGGATGGTGATCGGCTACAGCTTGGCTTTCGCCGAAAGCTCGGTGAACTTCGTCGGCGGGTTCGGCTACACGCTGTTGAACCACGTGACGGTAGACGCCCTAAGCGGGACCATTCCCGAAACGGTGTTCATCGTCTTCCAGGCGACCTTTGCCATCATCACCGCGGCGCTGATTACCGGTGCGTTCGCCGAACGCATGAAGTTCTCGGCCATGCTGTGGTTCATCGGCATCTGGTCCATCGTCGTCTATTCGCCCATTACCTACTGGGTATGGGGCGGTGGCTTCCTGGGTAGCGATGGCGTTCTCGATTTCGCCGGTGGCACCGTCGTTCACATCAACTCCGGTGTCGCGGCCTTGGTTGCAGCGATCATGATCGGCAAGCGCAAAGGCTACGGGACCGAAAATCTCGCCCCCGACAACCTTGTCCTGTCGGTGATTGGCGCCTCCCTCCTGTGGGTCGGCTGGTTCGGCTTCAATGCCGGTTCCGCCGTGGGTGCCAATGGCGGCGCGGGAATGGCCATGCTGGTCACCCAGGTTGCAACCGGTGGCGCGGCACTGGCCTGGATGATCGTCGAATGGGCCACTCACCGTAAACCGACCGTTCTCGGCATCATTTCCGGTGCCGTTGCCGGTCTGGTGGCGATCACGCCGGCCTCGGGCTTCGTCGGCCCCGGCGGAGCGCTGATCATCGGTGTCATCGCCGGTATCGTCTGCTTCTGGGGCGCTGCCTGGCTGAAGCCGAAACTCGGATACGACGACTCGCTCGACGTGTTCGCGGTTCATGGCCTCGGCGGGATCACCGGCGCCATCCTGACCGGTGTCTTCGCTGTCGAAGCCATCGGCGGAACGCCGGGTGCCTTGGAAGGCAACGTCGGTCAGATCTGGACACAGATCTACGGCATCATTGCCACCATCATCTGGAGCGGTGTCGCATCGGCCGTCATCCTGTTCATCGTCGACAAGACCATCGGTCTGCGGGTGGACGCGGATGCCGAAGCCGAAGGCATCGACCTCACGCAACACGGTGAATCGGTCCGCTAAGCGGCCTCACCGCGACCAACCAACGGCGGGGCCGCCTGCAATGGGCAGCCCCGCCTTTGGCGGTTGAACAGGCATGTCCTCCCTTGTTTCTACCGCCAACGGGCCGTCCCGCGTCCGCCACGCCGTGGGGCGGCCCACCCTTTTTTGATACCTCTATCTCGAAAAATCATCTTATCCCATTTGCTCAATTGTTGAGCAAAATTCCGTTTTTGCCTGCCTGTTAGTCAGCCGCGCACCCACGGATTTCTCTGCTTCATCTTCGCAACCATCTGAAAAAGAAACGTTTTCAGAAAATTTGCCGTTCGGCACGTTTCTTGTAACGGGTGGTTTGCGTGGCAAGTCAAAATCAACCGGCCGACCGCCGGCAAACGCTCTGTGTTTGCACGGCGGCGATGGCCGTCTATGCCGCGCGGGGGTGAGAAGAGGAGGACATTCGATGCGCATCCCTGCGACATTTCTATCTATCGGGCTCGCTGTTCTGGCGGCGGCCTTTCCGGAAACGGCCGTGGCACAAGAAACGGCAAGCCTTAGCGGCGGCAATACAGCCTGGATCATCACGGCAACGGCTTTGGTGCTGTTCATGACCATGCCGGGCCTTGCGCTTTTTTATGGCGGGCTCGTGCAATCGCGCAACGTGCTGTCTGTTCTCATGCATTGTTTTGCCATCTGCTGTTTGGCGTCGATCCTGTGGCTGGTGGCGGGATATTCCATCGCCTTTGGCGACGGCAACGAATGGTGGGGTGGCCTTGGCAAGGCTTTCCTCGCCGGGATCGGTACCGGAACGTTGTTCGGCGATATCCCAGAGAACGTGTTCTTTATGTTCCAAATGACCTTTGCCATCATCACGCCCGGCCTGATCGTCGGCACCTACGTGGAGCGCATCAAATTCAGCGCGGTCATTTTATTCAGTGGCCTATGGCTGCTGGTCGTTTATGCGCCATCGGCCCATTGGATCTGGGGCGGTGGTCTGTTGGCCGACCTCGGGTGGGCAAGCGACAGCCTGGCCGGTGTCGGTGTCATGGACTTCGCCGGCGGATTGGTGGTTCACGCCAACGCGGGCGTTGCCGCTCTCTTGCTGGCCGCGGCGCTCGGTGCCCGGAAGGGTTTTCCGCACGATTTGCGGCCGCCGCACAGTCCCGGTCTGGTGATGATCGGCGCGGCTATGCTATGGGTCGGCTGGTACGGCTTCAACGCGGGCAGTGCGCTGGCCGCCGACGGCAGTGCCGGTATGGCCATGACGGTGACCCACATTTCGGCATCCGCCGCCTGCCTGACCTGGGTCGTCATCGAGTGGATCAAGTTCGGTAAGCCCAGCTTGGTGGGTATCGCGACCGGCGCCATCGCGGGGCTGGCCACGATCACGCCCGGCTCCGGCTTCGTCGGCCCCGTCGGCGCGCTGGTTTATGGCGTACTCGCCGGCGTCATCTGCTTCTTGATGATCGGCGTTGTGAAAAATATGTTCAAACTCGACGACTCGTTGGATGTGTTCGCCGTTCACGGTGTCGGCGGTATCCTGGGTATTTTCCTAACCAGCGTATTCGCCCATCCGTCGTTCGGCGGATTGGTCGAAGGTCACGACATCGGCGCCGCCTTCATGGCGCAGCTCATTGGCACGGTGATTACCATCGTTTGGGCTGGCGTTGCGGGTTACATCATCATTAAAATTGTGCAGGGTGTAACCGGTCTGAGGACGACCGCCGAAGAGGAAACGGAAGGGCTCGACATCACGGCCCACGGCGAACGCGGCTACGACTTCTAGCCACCGTATGCCAGCAGAAAACGAAAGGAGAAAAGCCATGAAATACATAGTGGCGATCATCAAGCCTGCGAAGCTGGACGCGGTCCGCGAGGCCTTAACCGGAATCGGCGTCCAAGGGCTCACGGTCACCGAAGTTTCGGGGTTCGGCCGCCAAAAGGGCCATACGGAAATCTACCGTGGCGCCGAATACACCATCAACTTCACGCCGAAGATCAAAATCGAAGTTGCCACGTCGGACGATTTGGCCGAACGGGTGGTAAGTACCATCCGCGAGGCCGCCAACAGCAACAGCATCGGCGACGGCAAAATTTTCGTCTACGAGCTGAGCGAAGCCGTGCGCATCCGGACCGGTGAGACCGGCGCGGAAGCGTTATAAACCTTGATCGGGCGGCTCTCGCTGCCCAGCTTGCCGCTTCATTGGGAGCGGACTAATATTGGCCACGAGCCAGTCAAGGCTTGCCCCGCGCCCCTGGCGCGGGGCACTTATTTTGGCGGAAACCAAACTTCGCCCCAGCGTTCGGAAGAATAATGTTCAACACCGCGCTCGATGAGCTCACCGACTACCCCTTCGACCGGCTACGTGCCCTGCTCGACGGTCTCACGCCGCCTGCCGGGATGGAACCGCTGGTGATGTCGCTGGGCGAGCCGCAGCACGCGCCGCCCGAACTCATTGCGCAAACGGTTGCGACACATGCAAACGAGTGGGGGAAGTATCCGCCCGTCGCCGGCAGTGCCGATTTGTTGGATGCGATCTCCGATTGGCTGAAACGCCGCTACCAGTTGCCCGACGGCATGATCGATCCCTCACGCCACGTTTGCGCGGTGTCCGGCACACGGGAAGCTCTCTACATGGCGGGCGACATCGCCATCTCGCGCACAAAAAGGGGGCAGACTCCCGCGGTCCTAATCCCCAATCCGTTCTATCAGGTCTATGTCGGCGCGACGGTTATGTCGGGCGCCGAGCCGGTCTATATGTCGGCAACGGCAGACACCGGATTTCTGCCCGACTTCGACGCCGTCGATCCCGCCGTTCTCGAACGGACGGCGCTGGCGTTTCTGTGCAGCCCGGCAAACCCACAGGGCATGGCCGCGGATCGCGCCTATCTCGAGCATATCGTCGGATTGGCCCGGAAGTATGATTTCGTGCTCGCCATGGACGAGTGTTATGCCGAGATCTACGACAGCGTGGCGCCAACGGGCATCATGGAGGCCTGCGCCGCGATGGGAGGCGGCTTGAGCAACGTGCTCGCCTTTCATTCCTTGTCCAAAAGATCGAGCGCGCCGGGCCTACGGTCGGGCTTCGTTGCCGGCGACGCAAAACTTATCCAATTGCTCAAACGCCTTCGCAATTATGGCGGTGCGACCATACCGCCGCCGCTTGCCGCGGCTGCAGCCGCCTTATGGCGCGATGAAACACATGTCGACGCTAACCGCGCGCTGTATCGGGAAAAATTCGATCGCGCCGATCAAATCATCGGTCGGCGCTTCGGATATTATCACCCGGATGGCGGATTTTATCTTTGGCTGGATGTCGGCGATAGTGAACAAGCAACCCAGACGCTGTGGACCGATGCCGGTGTAAAGGTCATCCCCGGCGCCTATCTCGCCCGGCCGGGCGCCGACGGGGTCAATCCCGGACAACGTTATATCCGGATCGCCCTGGTCCACGACCCCGAAACCGTGGCCGACGGTTTGCACCGCGTCGTGGACGCACTCGCCTAGTCCCATCCGTTCAAGGCGTATGGCACGCCGTCCATCCATATGTTAATTTTTCGCCGACCAGAATCCGCTGATTTTCGCCGATTCTTCGGAATTCGTTAACGTTTTGTAAATATCCGTTTCGTAAAAGCAACGAATGGCTCGAACCCTGTCTCAAGGATCCAAAAGGACCCTGCTTCCGGCATCATTGTCGGAGGCACTTCAGCGGCGCGTAATCGAACTCGCCGGCCTTGGCGTATTGGCGCTTGCCGTCCTGTTAGCCGTGGCGTTGGCGAGCTATCATTCCTCGGACCCGTCATTCAATAGCGCCGGTGCGGAACCGGTCCAGAACCTGTTGGGCCTGCCGGGCGCCGTCGTCGCCGATCTTATGTGGCAGTTGTTCGGACTGGCGGCTTGGGCGCCGGCGGCCGTGTTAATTGCTTGGGCTTGGCGTCTGACCGGACGCAAACTCCTATCGCTCATGTGGTTCCGCACGCTCGCCGTTATCGCCGCAATTTTGGCAGCGGCCGTGGCATTGGCGCCGCTGCCGCCGCCCGAGGCATGGCCGTTGCGTGCCGGCTTGGGTGGCGTGTCGGGAGCCGTCCTTCTTGATACTGCCCTTATTTTTGTGCCTGCTGCCTATTCGACGGTGGTATCGGTTTTGCTCGCGGTTGTTTGTTTCATTCTGGCCATTGCTTTGCTCGCTTTTTCGGCTGGGTTGGAGCGTCGCGAATGGCGCTTTCTGGTGGACACCTCGTGGGGTGCCGCAACGCAACTGTGGACATGGATCAGTATGTTCCGGTGGAACCGCGAAGATCGCGGTGTGCGGAACGAACCCGGGTTCGGTGCCGTCGACGAAGATGAAATTGAAATCCCGGACCATCGCGAAGCCGTAACCAAACCCAAGCCAGCCCGGCGGCGCAAAACCAAAGCCGTGGTCGACACGGTCCGCAAGCCGCCCGCGGGTAAACGCGCCAAGGACGCGCGCCAAGGATCGCTCTCCCTTCCCGTGGCGGATTCTTATCAAGTGCCGCCGCTCGATCTGTTGGAGGCTCCCCCCGGTGACGGGCGGAAAACAGCGGATAAGGATGCCTTGGCACAGAATGCCAACCTCTTGGAATCGGTGCTCGAGGATTTCGGCATTCGCGGCGAGATCGTCAAAGTCCGGCCAGGCCCCGTTGTCACCCTCTATGAACTGGAGCCTGCGCCCGGCACAAAAACATCCCGCGTGATCGGTCTCTCCGACGATATTGCTCGTTCGATGAGCGCCTTGTCGGTCCGCATTGCCGTGGTGCCGGGCCGCAGTGTTATCGGCATCGAGCTTCCAAATGCCTCGCGCGAAACCGTTTATCTGCGCGAACTGTTGGCGTCCGACTCGTTTGAACGCAGTTCCGGAAATTTGACGCTTGTGCTCGGCAAGGATATCGGCGGCGCTCCAGTCATGGTGGACCTCGCCCGCATGCCGCATCTGCTGATCGCCGGCACTACGGGGTCAGGCAAATCCGTCGCCATCAACACCATGATCCTGTCGCTGCTCTACCGTCTGCCCCCGGAAGAATGCCGCTTCATCATGATCGATCCCAAGATGCTCGAACTCTCGGTCTATGACGGCATTCCCAATTTGTTGGCGCCGGTCGTGACCGATCCATCGAAGGCAATCGTGGCCCTGAAGTGGACAGTCCGCGAAATGGAAGAACGATATCGCGCCATGTCGCAGATGGGCGTGCGTAACATCGCCGGCTATAATGCCCGCCTCGCGGAAGCCCGCAAAAAAGGCGAAGTGCTGAGCCGCCGGGTTCAGACCGGCTTCGACGAAGCCGGCAAACCCATCTACGAAGAACAGCCGCTCAGCATGGATCCGTTGCCGTCCATCGTCGTCGTCGTCGACGAAATGGCGGATTTGATGATGGTTGCCGGCAAGGACATCGAAGCCGCCATCCAGCGTCTGGCGCAAATGGCACGGGCCGCCGGCATCCACCTGATCATGGCCACCCAACGGCCGTCGGTGGACGTGATCACCGGCACCATCAAAGCCAATTTCCCCACCCGGATCAGCTTCCAAGTGACCTCCAAGATCGATAGCCGGACAATCCTGGGTGAACAGGGCGCCGAACAGCTCCTGGGCCAAGGCGATATGCTGTACATGGCGGGTGGCGGTCAGATCAGCCGTATTCACGGCCCCTTCGTCAGCGATGAAGAAGTCGAACACGTGGTGTCGTTCCTCAAGGCACAGGGGGAGCCCACTTACGAAGAGGCGGTTACCGAAGATGTCGAGGGCGGCTTTTCCATCCCCGGCATGGGAGGCGACAATTCCGGCGACGAGCTTTACGACCAAGCCGTGGCGATCGTTACCCGCGAGGGCAAAGCCTCGACCAGTTTCGTCCAACGTCATCTGCAAATCGGCTATAACCGGGCGGCCCGCATCATCGAACGCATGGAAGCGGAAGGCGTCATCAGCAAAGCTGATCGCGTCGGGCGCCGTGAAGTGCTTGCGGGCAGCCACTGATCGTCTATCTAAACTGGATGGAACCTTTTGACCGGCCATTGCGCGGCCGGATCCGATCCTCTATCGACTATATGATGACGATATTTGCATCAGGATTATGACGCGCATGCGTACGTGGCTATTGGCCATTTCCATCATCGCGGCAATGTTGCCCTGGGCCGCCGCCCCGACGGCGCAGGCTGCGGAAGCCGCTATGCCCGTCCCTTTGAGCGAAAAGGACAGGGCGGATATCGCGCGGATCGAAGATTACCTCAACGGCCTGAAGACATTGCGGGCGGGATTTATCCAGGTCGCTTCCAACGGCACCGTGGCCGAGGGAAAGTTATATTTGCACCGCCCGGGAAAGATCCGGTTTGAATACGACCCGCCGGTTCCCATCCTGATCGTGTCGAGCGGACTGATCCTTTACTATTACGACAAGGAGCTGGACCAAACGACGCAGGTTTTCGTCAACGCCACACCCATTGGCGTGCTGACCAAAGAAAATCTTTCGTTCTCGAATGAGATCACCGTTTCGCATTTCGCCCGCGATGCCGGCACCCTGCGCCTCACCGTGCAGCAAACCGACGAGCCAGACGAAGGTGCTATCACGCTGGTTTTTTCGGATCGCCCATTGGCGTTGCGCAAATGGACCGTCCTCGACGCGCAGGGAACGCAAACGACCGTGGCGCTGAACAATGTCGAAACCGGGATCAATCTCGATCCCGGCTTGTTCAAATTTACGGTTCCCGTCGATCAGAACTGAGCCGAAAAAGATTTCTGAAAATATATAGGCCGCCCCAGGAAATGCGGGGCGGCCATATGACAGGTTCTAATACGACGGCATGGCGACAATCACCATGCCGACATTGTTGGGCGATTTAGGGTTCGAACGCTAGGCGCGCTTGCTGACGAGCCAAATCAGAATGCCCGCGGCAATCAAGCCTACCAACCCAGCGTTACCGAGTTGCGTGATGAGCGACAGGAGATTTTCCGTCACACCGCCAACAAATGGCAGGCTGGGTCCGAAGACGATGCTTGCCACGACCGACAACGCGATCAATAGCAAGAATGCTTCAGTGACGTTGATGAAGAAACGTTTTACCGTATCGTAAATACCAGGCATGTCTTGACCCTTCGGTGATTAAAGCCACGCAGGATTCCTATAAAAGGTGAACCCCGAGGTTTACACCACTACATATTGGGTATTGTGTCAATAAACTTCAATTATTATGTGGGTTCTACCATATATTGCGGTTAATACTTATTGCGCCCTATTATTCCCGGAACCCCGGGAATTTTTTCTAGAAAATCAGCCCTTTTCAGACCCGAATTTCATTGCTGAAATAGCCCATATTTCCGTCCCATCGCTGACCTCATGACATGAAAATTGCCACTTGGAACATTAACAGCGTGCGCCTTCGTCTCGACAATCTGGCGCGCCTGATCGATGCCGCAAACCCCGATATCATCTGCCTTCAGGAAACCAAAGTTGTCGACGAGCTGTTCCCGCGTGCAGACATCGAGGCCCTTGGATATCCGCACCAAGCCATTCGCGGCATGAAAAGCTACAACGGTGTCGCCATTCTGTCCCGGCTACCCATGACCGAAAATGGCGGCCGGGACTGGTGCGGCAAACCAGATTGCCGGCATACAGGCGTCGCGCTCGCGGGCGGGATTGAACTGCATAATTTCTATGTGCCGGCGGGCGGCGACGAGCCGGACCCAACGGTGAATGACAAGTTTGCACACAAACTCTCGTTCCTCGATGAAATGACGGAATGGTGCCAGGAGCGGAGAGACCCTTCGGCCAAACGTATTCTCGTCGGCGATTTAAATATCGCGCCGCTGGAAACCGATGTCTGGTCACATAAGCAGCTGCGCAAGGTGGTGTCCCATACGGAAATTGAGATCGAGCGGCTGGCGGGCCTGCAACAGGCCGGGCGCTGGATCGATGCCGTCCGGCACCTGATCCCAACCGACGAAAAGATCTACAGCTGGTGGAGTTATCGGGCAAAGGACTGGCGCGCCGCGGACCGCGGACGGCGGCTGGATCACATATGGATCAGCGAAGAGCTGGTTCCCGCATTGAGATCGGTTGAAATCCTGAAAGACGGCCGCGGATGGCCGCAACCGTCCGACCACGCGCCGGTGATCGCTTCATTCGATATCTAGGAAGTTTCAGGGAACGAGGCGGTAACCGTTGGGTTCCGTGACCAGGATCTCGGCGCTAGACGGATCGCGTTCGATCTTTTGGCGCAACCGATACACGTGAGTCTCCAATGTATGGGTCGTCACATCGGCATTGTACCCCCAGACCTCGCCGAGAAGCGTATCGCGGCTGACTGTCCGGTCGCCGGCAAGATAAAGATACTTGATGATCGATGTTTCCTTGTCGGTTAGCCGAACCTTCTTGTTGGTCTCGGTATCCAGCATCAGTTTCGCAGCCGGGCGAAAACTGTAAGGGCCGATACTGAACACGGCATATTCGCTTTGTTCATGTTCCCGCATATGGGCGCGAATGCGCGCCATCAACACGCCGATGCGAAATGGTTTAGTGATGTAATCATTGGCGCCGGCATCAAGGCCGAGAATGGTATCGGCATCTGTATCCGCCCCCGTCAGCATGATAATCGGCGATTTAACGCCGTTCCGGCGCAACACGCGGCATGCTTCACGACCATCCATATCCGGCAATCCGACATCCAAAAGGATGATGTCGAAATACTGCTCCTTCACGCGCTCTATCGCGGCGCTGGCCGTGTCGACCGCTTCGGAGATGAATTCCTCATGAATCTGTAACTGCTCCGCGAGTGTTTCACGCAGGTTGTTGTCGTCGTCGACGATAAGAACGCGTCTACCTGAACTCATGGACGTAATTACCTGATTTCCTACCGGTGTAAGGGCACGCCGACCACACGTACCGTTCGTTGTCTTACCCATTTACTTAGCCTGTCTGACACCCATTACCATACAACAGGACCCCGGCACCGCCAGCCTCTTTTGGCCGCGCAAACCCTACGTCCTTGTGAAGAAACGCCGCTTATCCCCGACTATTCCCGGGCCTTTGCGAACAGCAGAGGGAAAATTTTGCCGCCTCGCAGGGTCTTCCACTAAGCGCCGCCCCCCTAATGCATTGAAATAAAAAGAAAAAGCAATGGCATATGGATTGCTCCGGAAAGGAAAATCCAAAGGAACGGGAAATAATCATGGTTTCGGAAGTCGTATCCACGGCTCAGCAGGTGCTTGCTGTTCCCGGCGATCCCGCGAAGAACGGATCGACGCCTCGGCAGGAAATCAAGATGTTCGGGGAGGACGGATTTTCCTTCTGGGATTTCTTGGACGTCATCAACCCCCTCCAGCACATACCCGTCGTCTCGACGCTCTACCGCTCCCTAACGGGAGATGAGATCGATCCCGGCGCGCGCATTCTAGGTGGCACCTTATTCGGCGGCCCCATCGGCGCCGCCCTTTCGACCGCTAACGTCATGGTAGAGCATTCGTCGGGAAAAGATCTGGGCGAACATGTCGTTGCGTTCTTCACCGGTGAGGAAACAGGAGCACCGGTTCAAGTCGCGTCAGTAACGGAGACGCGACGCCCCCTGGACAATCAAACTGCCGCGCCGGAACGCCGAGCGGAAACGGGATCCATTTCACAAGAAATCGGATTCGCCCGCGCTCAGGATCGCAATTCACGAAATACTATATCGAAGGAGACGGCAGCTTTCGATACGGCCGGTATGGCCGCAATTCCCGTCGCCCGCCAAAGTCCCTACGCGCTTGCCGACGGCACCACGGCGATCGATTCATTTTATAGAGCGAACACTGCCCGATACAGGCCAGCAGCACGTCCGGACCTGGAAGCCCTGAGTCCGGAACGAACGACGTCCCCGGCGCTACTAGAAGGCGCGTCAAGTGGCGCCGCGATGAACGATGAGATGCCAACGGATTCCATTTCGGCCGCGCCGGCATCCGCGCCGGTGAACCGGCCTCCATCGGGCGGAAGCACTGAGACCCCTGTTGAAATTGAAAACGGCTGGATTTTCAATGCCATGATGCGCGCCCTCGATAAATACGAGACGACCGCACGCCTGCAGACAGATGGCGAAAATTCCTCCGTGTCGACAATTCGGTAGGTGGTCGATCGCGTGAGTTCTTGGGCACAACCCTTCCGCAGGGTACAGTGCGATCATGGCGTCCTGTTCCGAAATCGTCGTTGATCCACCCGCACGTTTGTCCTGTGGTGCGCAAACGTTCCGATGTGTTCTCGGTCGAGGTGGGGTTTCGAAGACAAAGCACGAAGGGGATGGCGCGACACCGATCGGTCGTTTTCAGCTGCGGCGTGTTTTTTTTCGGGCCGACAAAGTCAGCGCGCCGAAAACCGCCCTCCCGCTATCTGCAATCGACAAGGCCGCGGGCTGGTGCGACGACCCAGAACACCAGGACTACAATCAGCTGGTCACGTTGCCGCATCCAGCATCTTGCGAAACGCTTTGGCGGGATGACGACGTCTACGACATCATCGCCGTTGTCGGCTACAACGACGACCCTGTGGAACCCGGAAAAGGCAGCGCCATCTTTATGCACATCGCCAAAGAGGGCTATGTGCCAACCGAGGGGTGTGTCGCGTTGGAGATCGACGATCTGAGATCCGTCCTCGCGGCATGCGATCCGGAAACTTGGCTGCGGATTAACCCTGAGACGCCGGAGACGTAGCGTCGGCAGTGCCGGGCCAGGTGCCGCGCGGGCCGAAAATCGCCGTTCCCACACGAACCAATGTTGCACCAAATCGAATGGCGACATCGAAGTCGGCACTCATCCCCATGCTAAGCTTTGCGAGACCGTTTCGCTCGGCGATATTCCGCAGCAGCGCGAAATGCAGTGACGGTTCTTCGTCGACAGGGGGGATACACATTAGGCCGGTGACCGGCAACTGATAGTCCTCGCGGCACGTCCGAATAAAGGAATCCGCATCGGCTGGCAAAATACCTGATTTCTGGGGTTCTTCGCCGGTATTGATCTCGATGAAACATTCGGGGCGGTGCCCGGTTTCATCCATCAGGCGCGCTAGGGCAGCAGCGAGCTTGGGGCGGTCGATCGTTTCGATCACGTCGAACAAGTCAAGTGCTTGCCGGGCCTTGTTGCGTTGCAGTGGGCCAATCAGGTGCAGCTTGACGTCCGGATGGGTTTCTTTGATGCCGGGCCATTTCGTCTGCGCCTCTTGCACCCGGTTTTCACCGAACACCCGCTGGCCGGCATCGATCGCCGCCAATACCGCGTCGGGTCCATGGGTTTTGGACACGGCGACGAGGGTGATATCGCCAGGTGTGCGCCCGCCCTCATCGGCCGCCTCCGCTATCTGCATGTGGACGGATTTCAAGTTGTCGGCGATCTGTGCGGATGACAACATTACGGGTCTGATTTTCTGATAAGACTGAACCGTGACGACCCTAGCAAACATCGCCCGCCGGCTCAATTTGAGTGCGGCGCCACACAAGGATTTACCGCCGATCGTCCTGATCACGGACGAGCATCGTTTGCCGGATCCTTTCCCTTCAGCCAAAAGACTCCCAAGGGGCAGCGGTATTTTGTTCCGTCACTACAACGATCCGCGGCGTGAAGACTTGGCCATCGCCTTGTTGCGACTGTGCCGGAGACGCCATCTGAAGCTGTTGATCGCGGGAAACTGGCGGCTGGCCGCAAAAATCGGCGCGGACGGGACGCATCTGCCTGCCTGGATGGTTCGACGGATTGGGCCAATGGCCCTCCCGATCCAACGCCGGCCCGGCTTTCTTGTCACAGCCGCGGCCCATAATCCGAGAGAGCTAAACCGCGCCAAGGATATTGGCGCAGATGCCGTTTTCCTCTCACCCATATTTGCGACCGCAAGCCATCCCAAAGCACAACCTCTCGGCATTTTACGCACGACGGCCTGGGCCAAGGATAGTGATGTATCTGTTTATGCGCTGGGCGGGATCGGCACCCGTAATGGCCGCCGGCTTTTCGGAACCGCTTTTACCGGCATCGCTGGAATTTCCGGCATTTCCTGAAGCCAACCAGGCCACACCTTACCCCAAATAGAAAGGGAGCGGCCCGAAAGCCGCTCCCTCAAACCGAAACGTTTGTTTCTAAGCGAACTTAGAACGCAACGTTGACACCGGCAACAACAGCCCAACCTTCGTTGTTGGAGCCCGCCGCCGTGGTCGTGTCCTCATATTCGGCCATGAGGATGTTACCACCGACGTCGACGCCCGGGCCAATGTTGTACTTGGCACCAACGGAGTAGACCGTGCTGGAATCATCGCGGGTCGAGCCCTCAGTAACAGGAGCTTCCCGGTGGCCCACGGACGCACCGACCGTCCAAGCGCCGGTCTTGTAGCTTACGCCGAGGTTGTAGGATTCCTGATCGGCAATGCTCGAACCGGTCGTGACGTTGCCTTGGTCGTCGTCATGCTCACCCCAGCGGCCACCGATGGTGAAACCGGCGAAACCGACCTTCGCACCGATGCTGTAACCGGTGTAATCGCTCGTACCGGACCCATCGGACTTCCACACAGCACCCGTGACGCCAACGCTGGCATCGCCGAAGTTTCCGTCATAGGTGATGGCCAAGTCGGCCAGGGACGTTTCCGCGCTGGTACCGCTGGCCGCGCCACCCGAAATCGCCGGAGTGTCGGAGTTGCTGGTCGACGGAACGTAGGTCACACCGGCCTGGAAACCGCTCATCTTCGGCGTGAAGTAGGCGATTTTCATGTGATCGCCGGCACCGATGTCGACCGCCGCCGTAAAGAAGGCTTGACCGTTCGGGTTGATGACGAAGTTCAGCGTGTCAGGGTTATACGAGTGAATGATACCGTTGATCGGCGCATTCTTTCCCAGAACGAAGCTGGCGCCTTTCGTCGAACCCATACGCAGATCACCGAAACCACCGGTCAATTTCAGGTAGGTTTCGTCGATCACGGAACCGCTGTTGGCGCGAGCCTGATCGGTTTCAAGCTGGACAACAACGTCAACGCGCACGCCATTGTCGAGCGTGGTGTTACCACGGAAGTAAACTTCCGAGTCGTTGATGATGTTCATCGAGCCATAGTGAGCATTGTTGGCATCTTCGAAAGCGGATTCCTGCTCACTGTAGGACACCCAGCTTTTCATGAAACCACCGAGACCAAGAGAAATTTTCTCGGGGGCATTTTGGGCAGCGGCGTCAGTCCCCGTGAGCGCAAACAAGCCCGCGGCGGCCAAAGCCGTTGTCGAATAAAGGGTTTTCTTCATGCTACTCCTCCTAACGATCCCTCATCCCACGGGCAGGACTGCCCGAATTCAGGCTGAAGAATTTAAGTGGTAAATATATGACAACTAAGCCCCCGAACGGTCAAGGGGACTGGTATCGTTGCTGTGTCATAATTTCCAAGATGTGGCGTTATTGCAACAACTGAGCCCGGCGGATTTCGTATTGTTTTTTCCACCCTGGTTCCAAAATGCCACGCGCGTTTTGTCTGCTTCCGGACGATGGCGATCCATTGGCAAATGATTGTTTCGGCTGGTTAATAACCGCGCACTGCATTTGAAAAAGAAATCGGGCGGCCCGAAGACCGCCCGAAATTCAACGTTTATGGCGTCGTTTGCCGACTTAGAACTCCACCATAATTCCGCCAACGACGCCCCAACCTTCGTTGTTTGACGCGGCAGCGGTGGTTTCATCGTCGTACTCGGCCATGAAGATATTGGCGCCAAGCGAAACACCAGGCCCAATCGCATAGGTACCGCTGACCATGTAGTGGGTGGTCTCGTCGTCACCGGCCGTGGCGGACGAAAGCGGCGATTCCGTGTGGTAGTAGGACAAGGCCACAACCCACGGACCCGTTTCATAGCTCACACCAAGGTCATAGGCTTTGTAGTCGCTAACCGATGTGGCAGAGGTGATATTACCGATTTCATTGTCGACATCGGCATAGGCACCACCGACCGTGAAGCCTGAGAAGACCACGTTGGCGCCAACACGATAACCTTCCTGATCGGTCGAACCACCCTTTACCCAGTAACCGGCATCGGCGCTGAAATCGACGGCGCCGGCCGTGCCGCTGTAGGCAAGGGCGATGTCTGCCCAAGATTCCTCAGCCGTCGTGCCGCTGGCCGCACCGCCCGTTATGGGGGGCGTATCGCTGTTACTGGTCGACGGGACGTAGGTCACACCAGCCTGGAAACCACTAAAGGTCGGCGTGTAGTACACCAACTTCATCGAAGTATCGTCGCCGATCTCCACATCCGGCGTACCGGTACCCGTTGGGTTGATGACATATTCACTAAAATCGTCGCCGTTATGGCCAAGCACGCCCGCGGACGGCGCGAAATTGGCCAAGGCGTCACCGGCGGCGACGGTTGAACCTGCCAAGAGAGAGCCGAAGCTACCGGAAAGTTTGAGATAGGTTTCATCCAAGACGCTGCCGGTATTGGCATTTGCCTGGTCCGTTTCGAGCTCGACCACGACCGAAACGTTGATCCCGTTGTCGAGCGTCGTATCGCCAACGAAAAAGACTTCCGAGTCGTTTTCCATGTTGATGGAGCCGTAATGCGCATTGACGGCGTTCTCGAATGAACTGTCATTCTCGGCATACCCCACCCAGGAACCAAAGAAGCCGCCGAGACTGAGCTTGAGTTTTTCGGGGGCGCTTTGCGCCGATGCATCAGCACCGGACAGAGCGATCAACCCTGCCGCCGCCAACACGGTCGTTGATTTGAGGATATTCTTCATTTTGTTTCTCCTGACGATCCTAGTAGATGTCGCGTCCTCCGGTCGGCCACTGCTCTCTGTCAAATTGACCTATATTTAGGCAACATAGATTCAACGCGCCGCATGCACAGAAAATGAGCAATGTATTGTGATAAAGCCATGACATCTAACACCGGTCAAGCGGGTTCGCCGCGCAACAAAAACGAAGTTTATACTTGTTGTATTCTTGCAACGATCATTTTGTCACAAAAAAACGCCGATGCGAATGCGCGCCCCTGACAAAAGAAACGGGCGGCCCAAGAGCCGCCCGTCCACGGAGAGAAATTAAAACTACGGTCGGATCAGAAGCTAACCTTGATGCCGGCGATGACCGCCCAGCCTTCGTTGTTCGACCCCGCCGCCGTCGTTTCGTCTTCGTACTCGGCAGAAACGATGTCCGCACCAACCTGGACCCCCGGGCCGATATCATAGGTCCCGGCGACCTTAATGTGTGTCGCCTCGTCGGCACCTGCTACGGATGCCTGCAGGGGCGTTTTCGAGTGGTAGTAGGAAACGCCTACTTCCCAAGGTCCAGACGCATAGGTGACGCCCGCACCATAAACTTCATAGTCGCTCACAGCGGTCGTGGACGTAATGCCATCGATTTCGTTCTCGACATCAGCATAAGTACCGCCAACCGTGAACCCGGCCATACCGACGACGGCACCGAACCGGTAACCCTCCTGATCGACGCTGCCGCCTTTGCGCCAGGTGCTGACGTCGGCATCCAACGACACGTCACCGAACGTATTGCTGTAGGCGAGCCCAAAATCGAACCAGTATTGGTCGGCGGACGTACCGCTGGACGCGCCGCCTGTGATCGGCGGCGAATCGCTGTTGGATGTTGACGGCGTGTAGGTTGCGCCCGCTTGGAAGCCATTGAACTTCGGCGTGAAATACACGATCTTCATATGGTCGCTGGTGCCGATGTTGTCGTCCTGCATATCGGTACCGGTCGGATTGACGACATAGTCCTGATAGTCGTCACCATCGATATCCTTCATGCCCGATTGCGGGACCGTATTGGCGAGCTTGTTGGTCGCCGCATGGGTCGAGCCCAACCGAAGGTCACCGAAACCGCCGGTCAACTTGAGGTAGGTTTCATCAATTACCGATCCGGTATTGGCACTGGCCTGATCCGTTTCCAACTGAACGATCACATCCACGCGCATACCGTTGTCCAGGCTGGTGCTGCCCTTAAAATGGACCTCGGAGTCATTCTCCATATTGATGGTGCCGTAATGCGCGTTGACAGCATCCTCAAACGCGCCCTCCTGCTCGGCATAACCGATGGTCGACTTGAACGACCCGGCGAGACCAAGCTTGATCTTCTCGGGAGCGCTCTGCGCCATGGCAACAGAACTCGCCAAGACCACCGTTCCCGCGGCGGCCAAGGCCGTCGTCGTGCTGAGATAGTTTTTCATCTGTTTTTGCTCCTAACGATATCGAGTTTGTGCGGGTGCGGTCGGTCTGATCACCGGGTGGAATCGAGTTCTATCTTCTATATCACTACGGTCGTCTAGGTTTCCCTGAATGGGGCCTCCCAATGGCCTTTCCTCGATGATTTCAACCCGGCTCTCGCCCAGATTTCGCCTAGGCCCCGATCGAAGCCCGCTCGAACCTGCCGCCAATGCCGAACTACGTGTCGGTGTGCGGTCCAACAGCCGCGGCGTTGGGCAGAAAATCAGAGGAAAATGAAGGTGGTGTGACAACGGTGTTTCGATTGGATGTTGGAGGCCGGTTTGCCGCACCCTGTGTGATTGTTGCCACAGAATTTTTTGGTCGATGATTGTTTGGCTGGCACCGTCAATTCGGCCCCGCTATGATGGGAATAGAATGGTTTCGCTGGCCTTCCTGGTGAGACGCCGCAGACCCGTCCCAAGAAATGTGGAAGAGTTTCAAATCCGAATGAACACGTTTTCGCTGATAAGGTCCGTTTATATCGGGACGGCGTTATTTGCCGTCTTGGCGGTGTCGGCTTGTGACAGTGTCGAAACCGAACCGGTGAATCCGGACGAGATCATCATCGATGGCCAGATCGTCGATTTGTCGAAACGGGAAACCGTTTTTGGGACGGGGGGCCTGTTCGGCAACAACAATGCAGAAACGAACACGGGGCTCGGAAGCGGGATCGGGGTCAATGTATTCCTGTGGCGGGCAACACTGGATACCGTTTCCGTATGGCCCATAAGCTCTGCCGATCCCTTCGGCGGCGTTATCATCACTGACTGGTATTCGCTGCCGGAAGCCCCCGGGGAACGGTTTAAACTCAATGTCTTTATCCTTGATCGCGTTCTACGCGCGGATGGTGTGCGTGTTTCGTTGTTCCGGCAAACACAGAACACCAGCGGCGAATGGCAAAATGCCGAGGTGCAAAAGGAATCGTCCCGGAAACTGGAGGACGCCATCCTTACGCGGGCGCGGCAACTGCGGAATCAAAGCGTAAGCCGCTGAACCGCCTGCGCGCTTTCGGCTCTCCGCGACCCTCATACTGAATATCAGGGATGGCTTGCCAAGCCTCCCCCAGAGGCGCTATTTAGCGGCGCTATTTAGCCAACTCTCCCTCAATTCAGTGATACTCCGAGGCAGCCTCATGGCGCGATACAATCCCAAAGAAACCGAGATCCGCTGGCAGGATGAATGGCGGAAAAGGGGAACGTTTCGCGTCGGCGAGGATCCGGCGCGACCTAAATACTACGTCCTGGAGATGTTTCCCTATCCCTCCGGCCGCATCCATATGGGCCACGTCCGAAACTACACCATGGGAGACGTCGTCGCGCGCTATAAGAAGGCCAAAGGATTCAATGTGCTGCACCCCATGGGATGGGATGCGTTTGGGCTGCCGGCGGAAAACGCTGCCATGGAGCGCGGCATTCATCCGGCGAAATGGACATACGAAAATATCGACACCATGCGGGGACAGCTCCAATCCATGGGCCTATCCATCGATTGGGATCGGGAGATCGCCACCTGCCACCCGGAATATTACCGCCACCAACAACGGATGTTCATCGATTTCCTGAAATCCGATCTTGTTTACCGCGGCGAATCTTGGGTCAATTGGGATCCCGTCGATCATACGGTCCTTGCCAACGAACAGGTTATCGACGGCCGCGGCTGGCGATCGAATGCGATCGTCGAGAAGCGCCGTCTCTCGCAGTGGTTTCTGCGGATTACCGACTACGCTCAGGACCTTTTGGAAGCCTTGTCGGCGCTTGACCGGTGGCCGGAAAAAGTCCGTCTGATGCAGACCAATTGGATCGGGCGCTCGGAAGGTGCCAGGTTCTATTTCAAGGTCCGGGGCCGCGATGACCGTATCGAGGTTTTCACAACCCGGCCGGATACACTTTTCGGCGCCTCGTTCTGCGCCTTATCGCCAAACCATCCGTTGGCAGCTGAACTCGCATCGTCAAATTCCGACTTGGCCGATTTCATCGCCGAGTGTGGCCGTCTGGGAACCAGCGAGGAGGCGATCGAAACGGCCGAAAAGCTCGGATACGACACCGGTCTGAAAGTCGCGCATCCATTCGATCCTGATCTGGAACTGCCCGTCTACGTCGCCAACTTTGTTTTGATGGAGTATGGCGCCGGCGCCATTTTCGGTTGCCCGGCACACGACCAGCGAGACCTGGACTTCGCCCGCAAATATAATCTGCCGGTGATCCCGGTCGTCCTTCCATCGGATACCGATCCCGCGGATGTTGAAATCGGCGATGAAGCCTATACAGGAGACGGCACGGCATTTAACTCCCGCTTCCTGGACGGACTGAAGGTTGCCGAAGCAAAGGCAGCGGCCATCGCCCGTTTGGAAGAGCTCGATGCGGGCGTTGGCGTCACCGAATACCGCCTCCGAGACTGGGGAATATCACGGCAACGGTATTGGGGATGCCCCATTCCCGTTATTCATTGCGAAGCATGCGGCGTTGTCCCGGTTCCCGAGGACCAGCTGCCGGTTCTGCTTCCAGAGGACGTGTCCTTCGACAAGCCCGGCAACCCCCTGGTGCGCCACCCCACATGGAAACACACTCTGTGTCCGAAATGCGGCGCGGCGGCGGAGCGCGATACCGACACGATGGATACGTTCGTCGATTCATCATGGTATTTTGCGCGCTTCTGTTCGCCGAGGTCGGAACGGCCCGTCGATGAAGCGGTCGATTATTGGCTCCCGGTTGATCAATACATCGGTGGCGTCGAACACGCGATTTTGCACCTGCTCTACGCCCGCTTCTTCACACGCGCTATGGAAAAATGCGGCTACCTCTCGGTGAAAGAACCGTTTAGCGGGCTCTTTACCCAGGGCATGGTGTGCCACGAAACCTACCGTGATCCCAATGGGCATTGGCTGTTTCCGGAAGAAGTCGACAAGAAATCCGACGGCACGGCGACACATGTCGAAACCGGCAAGCCGGTAAGTGTCGGGCGTTCGGAGTCCATGAGCAAGTCGAAGCGGAACGTCGTCGATCCGGAAACCATTATTGAGACCTACGGCGCCGATACTGCCCGCTGGTTTATGCTTTCGGATAGTCCGCCCGAACGGGATTTGGAATGGACGGATGCCGGCGTCGACGGCGCATGGCGCTACCTCAATCGGGTCTACCGCCTCGTGACAGATCCGGCGGTTGACTTGGCCGCCGCCAACGCACCTGCACCAGCGGCACTTGATGACGCGGCACTCGAGGTGCGGCGTGCAACGCACAAAACGATCGCGGCGCTCTCTGACGATCTTGAGAAATTTGGCTTCAACCGGGGTGTCGCGCGTATCCGCGAGTTGACCAACGTGCTTTATGATTTTGTCGGCGACGGTACTGCGCCGTCAGACGCTACGGCGGCTGGATGGGTATTGCGCGAGGGGCTCGAAACCATCGTGCAGTTAATGAATCCTATGGTGCCACACCTAGCCGAAGAGCTTTGGCGCCAGCTTGGGCAAACGACCTTGTTGGCCGATACGCCGTGGCCCGAGGCTGATCCTTCCCTTTTGATCGATGAAACGGTTACTATTGCCGTTCAGGTTGGCGGCAAAATGCGGGGAACCATCGAGTTGCCGAGGGATGGCGGCCAATCTGAAGCCGAAGCGGCGGCGAAGGTTCTTCCGCAAGTTGCCGAAGCCATGTCGGGAAAATCAGTCCGGAAAGTCATTTTTGTTCCGAATAGGATTCTCAACTTTGTCGTTTAGAAATGCCGTTGCCAACTGGGCGATCGTCGGCATTGTCGCGCTTCTTTGCGCCGGCTGCGGGTTTCAACCGATCTACAGTGGGCGGCAGGGGGCGGTCATCCAGGGCGATCTGTCCGCCACCAAAATCGAGGTGATCGAAGATCGAACTGGCCAGCTTCTTCACAACGAGTTGCTGAATCTCATCAATCCGAAAGGACGGCCGCAAACACCGAAGTATGTTTTAACGGTAACCTTAAACGAAACGAAGCAAGAGCTTGCGGTTAAAAAATCCGCAATCGCGACCCGCGCCAACTTGATTTTTAGAGCCTCGTTTGTCTTGAAGACAACTCTTACCGGGTCGACTACCTTGGTCTCAGGACAAAGCCGGATCACCACCAGCTACAATATTTTAGCAGGCGAATTTGCGACGCTCGCGGCGGAAAAGGACGCTCGCCAGCGCGCAGTCCACGAAATAGCAGCGAACATTGCCAATCGTCTCGCCGCACATTTCCAGCTCAGCGGCGCCGGATAGGAAGGCCCTTTGGTGAAGCTCAACCGCCAACGTGCTGATGCTTTCCTCCGGGCGCCAACTCCCGATATTCATGCGGCTCTAATTTACGGCCCCGATCGCGGACTGGTCCGTGAAACGTCCGAGAAATTGATCGGCGCGATCGTCGACGATATTCACGATCCCTTTCGGGTTTCCGTTTTGACCGGTGCGGAATTGAAGGCCGATCCCGTAAGATTGGTGGACGATGCCGCCGCCATTTCCATGATGGGGGGGCGGCGCGTTGTCGTGGTGCGCGCCGATGGCGATGATATTTCCCGCGCCGTCGCGACCTATCTCGAGGCGGACGTGCATGAAGCGCTAGTCGTCATCGAAGCGGGCGATCTTCCGCCGCGCTCAGCGTTACGCAAATCAATGGAAGCAGATGCAAAAACGGTCGCTATCGCCTGCTATCGTGACGACGGCGCTTCACTGGACCGGTTGATCGATGATGTGATGAGAGCGCATGAAGTTAGCCTAAACCGGGACGCGCGCAG
Source organism: uncultured Rhodospirillales bacterium (assembly GCA_913055735.1). Taxonomy (GTDB): domain Bacteria; phylum Pseudomonadota; class Alphaproteobacteria; order Rhodospirillales; family UBA2165; genus CAJXKD01. The sequence goes on along the minus strand of CAJXKD010000001.1, from coordinate 1,452,092 downwards.
CTACTTGCTCGCCAATCTCGGCGGGGACCGGCTCGCCTCCCGGCAAGAGCTTGAGAAGCTTGCGCTGTATGCCGGCGAAAAGGGCGAGGTGTCGGTCGAAGACGTGGTCGAAGCCATCGGCGACAGTGCCGCGTTATCGATGGATGATGTTATTCACGCCGCCGCGGATGGCGACCTTTCGCAATTGGATAGGCTTCTCGTCCGTGCGTTGGCGGACGGGATAGCCCCGGTGTCATTGTTGCGCTCAGCGCAACGTCATTTCCAAAGGCTGCAACTTGCGCAGGCCATGATGAAATCGGGAAGATCCGCACAGGACGCCATGAAAGCTCTGCGGCCCCCAGTCATTTTTTTGCACACCAACCGGTTTGGCCGGCAGTTGCAGCGATGGTCAGCGAGCAACATTTTACTTGCGCAACAATTGCTGGTCGACGCGGAACTCGATTGCAAATCTACCGGATTGCCCGAGGACGCCGTTTGCAGTCGCACGTTCTTGAGGATTGCCCACGCCGCCGGCCGCTAACGAACGGACCTAGGTGTCTTGTTCGTCATCATCCCGATCGGAGAGCAGGCTGTCGATTTCCTCATCACTTAGAGAAAATCCGGGTGAAATCGGACGGCCCAATGTTTCCTCGTCGTCCTCGACGATCGACGCGCCTTCATCGAGTTGCGCGATCACCGCATCGACATCGTCGATCAAATTGGTGCCGAGATCGGTACCCTCGTCTTCCTCCGCGGCATTGGACCCTTGAACCGGGCGGCCATGTTCGCCTTTACTGAGCCGGTGCAGGATGTCATCGAGTTGCTCCAACGAGTCGTAATGCACCGTCAGACTGCCGCCCTTGCCGAGAAACTTGATGTCGACTTTTAATCCGAGGAGCGCCGCAAGATCGCGTTCCAAGGCGAGCGTGTCGACGTCTTTCGACAGCGGCCTTGATTTCTGCGACCGCTTCCCTGTTTTCGGTTTTACGAGCTTTTCCGTTTGACGCACGTTGAGACCGCGGCGCACCACCTTTAAAGCCATCGACGCCGGATCCGGCGCAGACAATAGCGCGCGTGCATGTCCTGCGGTCAGCTCGCCATTCGCTAAATATTTTTTTACCGCGTCAGGAAGATTCAGCAATCGAAGCATGTTGGCGACATGACTACGGCTCTTCCCTAGGACCTTTGCAAGGTTCTCCTGCGTATGGGCGAACTCGTCGATCAGCCGGCGGTAGCCTTCGGCTTCATCTAGCGGTGATAGATTTTCCCGCTGCAGATTTTCAACCAATGCGATCTCGAGCGCTTCTTCATCGCTCAGCGCACGCTCGATAATCGGGACTTCGTGAAGCTGCGCCTTTTGTGCCGCGCGCCAACGGCGCTCGCCGGCGATGATCTCATAGTCGCCTTCCCCGCCGCCCTTGGCTCGAACCAAGATAGGCTGAAGGATACCGAGGCTGCGGATGGAGTCCGCCAGCTCGGCAATCTCGGTATCGTCGAAAAACCGTCTGGGCTGATACCGCCCTGGCGACAATTGTTCGATGGGAACCGTACGCTGCGAATGGGAAGCCGCCGCCGCAACGGCTGCATCTACATCCTCGCCGAGCAACGCCGAGAGGCCGCGGCCAAGATTTCGCTTCTTTGACTCGTCCGCCATCACGCGACCAAGCTCCGTTCACGCTTGAGGATTTCACTGGCCAGATGAATGTAGGCCTGCGATCCGGCACACCGCATATCGTACAGAAGAACCGGCTTGCCATGCGACGGCGCTTCCGAAACGCGAACGTTTCGCGGAATCACGGTCTGATACACCTTATCGCCGAAATAGGCGCGAACATCGGAAGCGACGGCGTCAGACAAGTTATTGCGTTTATCAAACATCGTTAACACAATACCTTGTATCTCCAGGGTCGGATTGTAAGCCTTCTTGATCCTTTCGATCGTTCTAACCAGATGGCTGACACCTTCCAAAGCAAAGAACTCGCATTGCAGCGGGACCAATACGGCGTGTGCGGCATTGAGGGCGTTTACCGTCAGGAGGCCCAGGGCCGGCGGACAATCGATAAGGACATAGTCGTAGCTATCTAGCGGACCCTCGGCGAAGGCCGCCTTCAACCGATAAAGCCGGTCCTCAATGTCGACAAGTTCAATCTCCGCGCCCGAGAGATCCACACCCGACGTGACGACATCCAAACCCGGTATGGCCGTATGGAGAATGACCTCCGCAAGGGTCGCCTCACCGATAAGAAGATGATAGGCGTTGCGGCCTCGGGCGTGCGTTTCAATCCCAAAACCGGTACTGGCATTTCCCTGCGGGTCGAGATCCACGACCAGCACGCGTTTACGCACCGCCGCCAACGCCGTGGCGAGGTTAATGGTCGTGGTGGTCTTACCCACCCCACCTTTCTGATTTGCGATGGCTATGATGCGGGTTCGACGCGGTTCCGAAGTCTCACGAGTCGTGGTCATGGGCACCGGGAAATCTCTGTAACCCGAAGGATAACTCCATTGGGATCCGTCAGAGATTCCAATCGAGTGACCGACATATTCCACTTTTTTTGTGATTCGGTCAATTCTCGATCAACATATTGACCTTTGTGGAACAAACAGAAGCCGTCTGAACGCAGGATTTCTTGCGCCCATCCAAGAAGAAAGGTGAGATTTGCGCAGGCCCGCGAACACACAACATCTGCCGAAAGCGACCACGCAATATCTTCGATCCGCTTATTGTGGACGGTGACCTTTGTGCCCGTTGCCCGCGCCACTTCCCTCAGAAACGCAACTTTCTTGATATTGCTCTCGATCAAATGAACGTCGCTGGCCCCCATAATGGCGAGAACCATGCCCGGGAAGCCGGCGCCTGATCCAAGGTCGACAATCGTACAATCGGGTGACGGGAGATGCGGGAAGAGTTGTGCAGAGTCGAGCATGTGCCGCCGCCAAAGATCCGGCATCGTCGATGGACCGACCAAATTTATTTTCGTTTGCCACTTTTCAAGCAGGTTTGCATAGACAGACAGGCGCTCAAGTGTTTCACGTGAAACACCTGTTACATTCATGAATGCCTCGGGAGACATGAGATCGGATTTTTTCGGCACACTCGACATGGATCGGATGTCACGCCGCATCGCGCGTTGCCCGGCGAACGTGGCCGAGCAACAGGGTCAATGCCGCCGGCGTTACGCCGGAGATTCGCGCTGCCGCGCCAAGGGTTGCCGGACGTGCTGCTTCGAGCTTTGCGCGCACTTCGTTAGAAAGGCCAGCAATGCAGGTGTAGTCGAGGTCGGCGGGAAGCCGCAGCGCCTCGTCTTTACGGAAGGCCCGAATGTCCGCTTCTTGCCGCCCCATATAGCCGGCATAGTGACCGGCAATTTCGACCTGCTCGATGATATCTGGAGGGAAGCCGGCCAGTTCTGGCCACATTTCAGCCAACCGCTCAAGGGTAACGTCGGGGTAGGCCAAGAGCTCCAGGGCTGAGCGACGGCGGCCGTCCATGTTTACGGAAATACCCTTGTTTTGCAATTGATTAGGTGTTGCCGCGATGCCGCTTACAAGCGCCGTGAGACGCTCGATATCTCCCCTTTTGCGGGCGAATGCTTCGGTCCGATCAGAGGATATACATCCTAATGCGACCCCCAATGGCGTCAGACGCTGATCAGCGTTGTCGGCACGTAGCGACAGCCTGTACTCCGCGCGCGACGTGAACATGCGGTAGGGCTCGCTCGTGCCCAGGGTCACGAGATCGTCGATCATCACACCGATATAGGCGTCCGCTCGGTCGAGCGTGAAGGGCTTGCTGCTCCCTGCCTTGAACGCCGCGTTAAGTCCGGCGATCAACCCTTGGCCCGCCGCCTCTTCATAGCCGGTCGTGCCGTTGATCTGTCCCGCCAAAAAGAGGCCCGGCGCCCGCCGGGTCTCGAGTGTCGGCGTTAGTTCCCGCGGATCGACGAAATCGTACTCAATAGCATATCCGGGGCGGATCATCGCGGCTTGTTCCAGACCCGGAATGGTTTTCAAAAGGCTCTGTTGGACCTCTTCCGGCAAGGATGTCGAGATCCCGTTTGGATAAACTGTATGATCGTCCAGCCCTTCCGGCTCCAGGAAAATCTGGTGGCGCGACTTGTCGGCAAAACGGACGACCTTGTCCTCGATGGATGGACAATAGCGCGGACCGGTGCTTTCGATCTGACCGGAATACATGGGGGATCGGCTCAGATTGCCCCGGATCAAATCATGAGAGGCCAGCGTCGTCGCCGTGATATGACAGGCTATCTGCGGCGTTGTGATTTCACGGTTCATGAAGGAGAAAGGCGTTGGCGGATCATCGCCGTGCTGAATATCCAGGCCCTCCCAGTCGATGGTCCGGCCGTCCAGGCGTGGTGGGGTCCCGGTTTTCAGGCGGCCCAAGGCAAGCCCCAGCCGCTGTAGCGTCCGGGCCAGCCCAACGGACGGCGCCTCACCGACCCGGCCCGCGGGGATCTGGACCTCGCCCATATGAATGAGACCGCGCAGGAAGGTGCCGGTGGTGATGACCACCGCGCCGGCAAGCCATTCGGCGCCATCTGCTGTCTTGAGACCCCGAACCCGCCCGGTTTTATTGACCAGCAAATCTTCGACCGAGGCCTCATGGATGTGAAGATTTTCCTGGGCGGCGAGAAGGTCTTGAACGGCGCGGCGATAAAGCTTGCGGTCGGCCTGGGCACGCGGGCCCCGAACAGCCGGGCCCTTACGCTGATTGAGGATGCGGAACTGAATCCCCCCGGCGTCCGCCGCCTGGCCCATGATCCCATCTAGCGCATCCACCTCCCGGACCAGCTGGCCTTTGGCGAGCCCGCCAATGGCCGGGTTGCAGGACATCTCTCCGATGGTATCGCGGCGATGGGTCAGAAGGGCGGTCCGTGCGCCAAGGCGCGCTGCCGCGGCCGCAGCCTCACAGCCGGCATGACCGCCGCCGACTACCAGGACATCAAAGGACCGCTGTTCACTCATGATCTCTCTCGTGGGACCGGCGCCGATTTTGAGCCGGGAATGTAGGTTTGGCCCCCTCCCAAGTCAATTCTTACGGCACCCTTCCATCTCCGGTACTGATCGGATTTCGATCCATCTTCGTAATGTTTCACGTGAAACACTGATAAATCCTCTACTTTCCGATACAGAAATCCCGAAAGATGACGTCGAGGATATCCTCGACGTCGACCCGACCAGTAATGCGGCCTAACGCGCGCGCCGCCAGCCGCAGATCCTCGGCGGCCAGCTCCACTGCCTGGGCTGCCCGGAACCGAAGGAGCGCTTCCCGGCATTCCTCCAATGCCAAGCGGTGGCGCAGTCGGGTGACAGGCGGCGCCTCACTCGTTTCGTAGACGGAACGGATATTTTCTTCCAGCGCGGCAAGGAAATCAGCAATCCCCTCGCCCGTCCGTACCGAAATGGCGAAACTCGGCCGGCCCCTCAAACAAAGATCGCCTGACAGGTCGACCAGATCGGATTTATTAACGACGACAAAGCTGGTCGCATCGATCAGGGCTTCCGACGCCGGATCGCGCGCCGGCCACTCGGCGCCGTCGAAAACGACGATCTTCATGTCCGCTTGCTTTGCCCGATCCAATGCACGGCGAACACCCTCATCCTCGATTGCATCCATCGTTTCGCGAAGACCCGCCGTGTCGGCCAGGACGACTTCAAAGCCGCCGACATTCATGTGAACTTCGATCACATCGCGGGTGGTCCCCGCGGTTTCAGAAACAATGGCCGCATCACGTCTCGCTAACGTATTGAGAAGACTGGATTTTCCGGCATTGGGCGGTCCCAGGATTGCGATATGGATTCCGTCTCGGATACGCTCGCCGCGATGTGCGTCTTCCAAATAGTCGGCGATCTCCGCCGCCAAACCGTCGACCGTTCGCGCGACTTCTTGGGCAAGCCCCTCGGGCAACTCCTCATCGGAAAAATCGATCTCGGCCTCGAAGCGGGCAATGGCATCGATCAGTCGGGCGCGCCAATCCTCGAACAATTTTTCAAGAGCACCTTCCATTTGCCGAAAGGCCTGGCGCCTTTGCGCCTCGGTCTCGGCATTGACGAGATCGGCCAAGCCTTCGATCGCCGTCAGATCCAACTTGCCGTTGTCGAAAGCGCGGCGGCTGAACTCCCCTGCTTCCGCCGGCCGCAACGCCGGCATCGCCGCAAGCACGCCGAGCACAGCGGCAATCACCGCCCGGCCGCCATGGACATGAAATTCGACGACGTCCTCGCCAGTGAAACTTCTCGGCGCGGCAAAATAGAGCACCAAGCCGTCGTCCAGCGCCTCGCCTTGGACGGGATCAATTAATTTCGCCCGTTTAACAATCCTTGGCGGCGGCGCATCTCCGGCCGTCATTGCTTCGAGCGCCGCCAACGCCGACGGCCCGGAAACGCGGATCACGGCAACGCCGGCCTTCCCGCTACCCGACGCGAGAGCAAAGATTGTTTCATTTCCGGAATAATCGGTCATGTGCTTGAAATCAGACCATAAATTATGTTTCGACGACGAAATAATCCATATATTCTAACTAACTGTATATTTATTATAAATGGCGGCCGATCCCACTTTGGGCGTCGAATGCCGTCTCGGAAAGTGTGGTTTTTATCCGTCTCGGCCGGGGCTAGGCTATCGCCGCATTATTTTATAGTGCCCCGCCTCTGTGTGACGCCGCCGCCGACACTAGGCGAGGACATAAAAACTGGCAATGCCAAACACAATCCATGCGGCGCACGGCGAGGGGACAATGACAACCAATCTTTTGGCCAACGAAGCCAGCCCATATCTCCAACAACATAAAGACAATCCGGTTCACTGGGTTCCCTGGACAAGCGACGCCTTGGCGCAAGCCAAACAAGAGAACAAACCGATCCTACTCTCCATTGGCTACGCCGCCTGTCATTGGTGCCACGTTATGGCGCACGAAAGTTTCGAAAACCCCGAAATCGCTGCGCTGATGAACACACTGTTCGTAAACATAAAAGTCGATCGCGAAGAACGCCCCGATCTCGACGCGATCTATCAAAGCGCGTTGGCATTGCTCGGCGAACAAGGCGGCTGGCCGCTTACCATGTTCCTGACGCCGGACGGTCATCCGTTTTGGGGCGGCACCTACTTCCCGCCGACGGCCCGCTATGGGCGGCCAGGCTTTCCGGATGTCCTTAACACGATCGCCAAGGTCTACCGGGAAGACCCTGAAAAGGTTGCAAAAAATGTTTCCGCGCTTGGCGATGCGCTGAACCAAATGTCACAACCCCGGCAAGCCGCCTGGGCAGGGTTGCAGACCCTTGATCAAGTCGACGGTATTGCGGAAGCCGCGTTGCAGATGATCGATTTCGAACACGGCGGAACACGTGGCGCACCAAAATTTCCGCAACCTTCTTTTTTCAGCTTCCTCTGGCGATCCTATTTACGCACAGGCACAACAGAATTACGCGATGCGGTCACAATCACGCTTGATCACCTGTGTCAGGGCGGCATTTACGACCATCTGGGTGGCGGTTTTGCGCGATATTCCACCGATCCCTATTGGCTCGCACCGCATTTTGAAAAGATGCTTTACGACAATGCGCAGCTCCTGGAGCTGTTGAGCTATGTCTGGGCAAAAACAGGTTCAGCCCTCTATGCCGCGCGCGTGCAGGAAACCGTCGACTGGCTCTTGCGCGAAATGCGTCTCGAAGGGGGCGCCTTTGCCGGCACTTTGGATGCCGATAGCGAAGGCCGCGAAGGGACTTTTTACGTTTGGGACGAAGCCGAGATCGAGGATCTGATTGGCCCCGACGCGGCGGCATTCAAACGAACCTACGACGTATCCCCGGGCGGCAACTGGGAAGGCAAAACCATCCTCAATCGCCTACGCGCCATGGATTTCCACGATGAAGAAACTGAGGCAAACCTCGCAACGCAACGCGCTGCCCTTTTCCAAGCCCGAACCAAACGTGAGCGGCCCGGACTGGATGACAAAGTGCTCGCAGATTGGAATGGTTTGATGATATCCGGCCTCGCAATCGCGGGGTCTATTTTCAACCAGCCCGACTGGATCGCGGCGGCACGCAATGCGTTTGCATTTGTCGAACGCGAAATGACAATTGCGAACAGATTGATTCACACGTGGCGCGGCGGCATTGCAAAACCAGGCGACGTCATAGACGACTACGCCCAAATGGCACGCGCCGCCTTGCTTCTATTCGAAGCCACGGCTGAAGAAACTTACATCGAGAGGGCCAAAGACTGGATCGCAACCGCAAACGAATTCTTTTGGGACCCGGACGGCGGAAGCTATTTCTTCTCACCCTCCGACGCAAATGATCTGATCGTCCGCACCCGAACCCCGTTCGACAACGCGACACCCGCCGGCAACGGCACTCTTGTCGAAGTGCTTGCCCGTTTGCATTACCTGACCGGGAAAGCGCAATACCGCGATAACGCGGAACGCATCGTCGTAAGTTTCACCGCCACAGCCGGCGAGCAACTCGTCAACCTGCCCTCCCTCTTGAACGGTTTCGAGTTCCTCGCTGCGGCAACCCAAGTCGTCATTATTACCGACCCTAGCGATCCGGAGGGCCGTCGCCTGCGCGACATCGCTCTGGCATCGGGCCTCCCGAGCCTCGTTGTTATGTCCATCGCGCCCGACGCCATCCTACCCGGAACACACCCGGCCGCCGGCAAGGCCCCGGTCGGCGGCAAGGCCACTGCCTATGTCTGCGTCGGTCAAGCATGTGGCCTTCCTGTCTCCGAGGCAGAGACCCTCAAGCTGGAACTGGCGCGACGCGAACCAGGGATGTAGTCTCGCGCCATGCCGCATCTCAGTCTCAACACCGCCGTCGGACCTTTAACCCTGTTCGAAGAGGACGACGCCATTGTCGCCCTCGAATGGGGACGCGCGCCCGAGGGCGAAGAAACGCCGCTGCTAACGAAAGCGCGTGACCAGGTGCTTGATTACTTCGACCGAAAACTGACCCAATGGGATTTGCCGCTTAATCCCCGCGGCGATGCCTTTCAACGGGCCGTCTGGGACGCCATGTGCCGTATCCCATTTGGGTCTGTCCGTACCTATGGCGAAATTGCCCGCGACCTTTCGAGCGCCGCCCGTGCCGTCGGCGGCGCCTGCGGCCGCAATCCTATTCCCATCATCATCCCCTGCCACCGCGTCATTGGCGCAAACGGGCGCCTGACGGGCTACTCGGGCGGCGCTGGCCTCGAAACCAAACGCGCGCTCCTTTTTCTCGAAGGCTATTACGCCGACGAACTCCCCCTTCACTAAAAACCGCTACACAGGGAAGAAAAACATGACCAAAGCCATCGTCATTCATGAAACGGGCGGACCCGAGGTCCTCAAATGGGAAGACATCGAGGTCGGCGATCCCGGCCAGGGACAAGTCCGTCTCCGTCACACCGCCGTCGGGCTCAACTTCATCGACATCTATCAACGCTCCGGCCTGTATCCGCTCCCGCATTTCCCGTTCATCCTCGGCACAGAAGGCGCGGGTGTTGTCGAAGACGTCGGACCCGGCGTGGCGCAATTGAAGAAAGGAGACCGAGTCACCTATGCGGGCGGCCAGATCGGCGCCTATTGCGAAGAGCGTCTAATGGACGCCAACGCGCTGGTTCCCCTTCCCGACAATATCGATGAAAAGGTCGCAGCAGCAGCCATGCTCAAAGGCATCACCGCCCACATGCTGTTGTTCAGAAGCTATGCGGTTCAGAAAGGCGACACAATTCTTGTCCATGCCGCCGCCGGCGGTGTTGGACAAATTCTTTGCCAATGGGCAAACCACCTCGGCGCTACCGTGATCGGCACCGTCGGCAGCGATGAGAAGGCAACCATCGCCAAGGCACATGGCTGTCATCACACCATCAACTACTCGACCGAAAATTTCGTCGAGCGGGTAAAAGACATCACGGGCGGTGCCGGCGTACCGGTTGTCTACGACTCCGTTGGTAAGGACACCTTCATGCCGTCCCTCGATTGCCTGAGCCGGTTCGGCGTCCTGGTGAATTTCGGCAATGCCTCGGGTCCGGCACCAGACATTGCCCCGCTGACCTTGATGAGCAAGGGTTCCCTATTCCTCAACCGTCCAACGCTCATGCACTACGTCGAAGATGCCGACGTCCGGCAAGCCGCCGCGAAGGCGCTTTTCGACGTCATCGCCGGTGGTCATGTGAAGATCGAAATCGGTCAAACCTACCCACTATCGGAAACAGCGCAGGCACACATCGATCTCAATGCTCGCAAGACAACAGGGTCGACGGTTCTCATCCCCTAAAAGATCGGTCACAAGGCAAAGAAAAAGGCGGCATCAAGTGCCGCCTTTTTTTGAAGGATGTCCCGTCCGATCAGGTATTCATCGAATCGAAGAAATCGTCGTTATTCTTGGATTCCTTGAGCTTTTCGAGCAGGAATTCCATGGAATCCACGACCCCCATGGGATTGAGGATCCGGCGCAACACCCACATCTTCGACAGGGTACCCTTGTCCACAAGAAGCTCTTCCTTCCGCGTGCCCGACCGGGTGATGTCCATCGCCGGCCAGGTCCGTTTGTCGGTGAGCTTGCGGTCGAGAATGATTTCCGAGTTACCCGTTCCCTTGAACTCTTCAAAGATCACTTCGTCCATGCGCGAACCGGTATCGATCAGCGCCGTCGCGATAATGGTCAACGAGCCGCCCTCCTCGATATTTCGCGCCGCGCCGAAAAACCGCTTCGGGCGTTGCAAGGCATTGGCATCGACACCGCCAGTCAGCACCTTACCCGAAGACGGCACCACCGTGTTGTAAGCCCGTGCAAGCCGGGTAATGGAGTCCAAAAGGATCACCACATCGCGTTTGTGTTCGACCAAACGTTTCGCTTTTTCGATCACCATTTCGGTGACTTGCACGTGACGGTTGGCCGGTTCATCGAAGGTGGAACTGATAACCTCGCCCTTCACCGAGCGCTGCATGTCGGTCACTTCTTCCGGCCGTTCGTCGATAAGCAATACGATCAAATAGCATTCAGGATGATTGGTCGCGACGGCATGCGCGATGTTTTGCAGCATCACCGTCTTACCAGTGCGCGGCGGCGCCACGATCAAGGCGCGCTGCCCTTTGCCGATCGGCGTGATCAGATCGATAACCCGGGGGGTTGGATCCTTGTAGGTCGGATCATCAACCTCCATCTTGAGCCTCTCGTCCGGATAGAGCGGCGTCAGGTTGTCGAAATTGATCCGGTGCCGGACGGCATCCGGATCTTCGAAATTGATGTCCTTGACCTTGAGGAGCGCGAAATACCGCTCGCCGTCTTTCGGTGCCCGGATCTGGCCTTCGACGGTATCGCCGGTGCGCAGACCGAAGCGGCGGACCTGGCTCGGGGAGACATAGATGTCATCGGGACCCGGCAGGTAATTCGCTTCCGGCGACCGCAAAAAGCCGAACCCGTCCTGCAAGACCTCGAGCACGCCATCGCCGAAAATCGGAATATCGTTCTCGGCCAGTTGCTTGAGAATGGCAAACAGCATGTCCTGCTTGCGAAGGGTACTGGCATTCTCGATTTCCAACTCTTCCGCGAACTGCAACAGCTCGGTCGGCGACTTGGACTTTAGTTCTTGAAGGTTCATTTCAGACAATGGATTTGCCGCATTTCTTGTATGTACTAGGGAGAGGCCTGAAGGGCCGGGGGGAGTATCTGTAACGAAAAGCTCGCTGCCGACCGGCGCGAAACGTTCATAAGAGATATGTCTTGAAAACCGGGCCGTCAGGAGGAGCCCGAAGTGATTTCACTCACAATTAGCGAAAGGTTCAAACGCTGTCAAATTAAGATTTCGACTTGGGCTGTCTTAATATTTAGGCGCCATTTTCGGTTTGCCAAGTCCCTGCCAAGACAAAGCGGCACTATTTCCCACAAAAACCGCAATCAAAACGGCTTTACCACCACCATAATCACGATTCCGATCATCAAAACGGTTGGAACCTCGTTCATCCAGCGGAAGAATTTTGCCGAATGCCGATTTCGGTCGGCCTCGAAGGCGCGCCGCCATCGCGACAGAAATCCATGCAGGCTAAACATCAGCAACAGCAAAACCAGTTTCGCGTGCAACCACCCATCTTTCCACTGATCTGCGCCGAGATTCAAAAGAAGGACAATGCCGAAGGCCAGAGCCGCCATCATCGCCGGATTGATGATCGCGCGCAGAAGCCGCCGTTCCATCACTTTGAAGGTTTCCGACTTTTCCGAACCGGGGGCCGCGTCGCAATGATAAACAAACAACCGTGGCAGGTAGAGCATGCCGGCCATCCACGCGATGACGCTGATGATATGCAATGCCTTGATCCAAAGATACCAATCGGCCGATAGAGAAATCATGTCCTCGTCTCCTGTGCTTTCAGGCGGCACACGGGCATTTTTTCAAATACTCCGAACAAAACCGCGTTCCGAGCCAGGATTGAACCCCGGGTTGATGATTGGCAACGGATTTCACGAGCTGTGCCAATCCCGCGATAAACTCCGGATGAGTGCCAACAGCGGGAACGCGCACGTAACCGGGTATATCCAATTCGTCCGCCTTCTCGCGATATTCGATATCCAACTCGACAAGCGTTTCTGAATGTTCCGAGACGAACGCAATTGGAACCACCACAACCGCAACCTTGTCACGGGCAGCCTCCTGCAATGCCTCATCGATGGAGGGACCGATCCATTCCAATGGCCCGACCCGGCTTTGATAACAGACCTTCCATGTGCCGGGCTGCAACTCCGCTTTCACGGCGACGGCGTGTGCGGTTTGCTCCACTTGCCATTGATAGGGATCGCCGCCGGCGACGATCTTTTTTGGTAACCCATGTGCCGAAAACAGGACTCTCACGGGCGCATCGGAATTGAAACCGTCCATCGATTTTGCGATGACATCCGCTTGCGCTGCAATCCACCCCATCAACGTCGGATAACAGCACACCGTATAGACGGGTACTTCAATTCCGGCTCTCTTTGCAGCGCGGCGCCAATTAGCGATCGAGGATGCTGACGTCGTGGTGGAGAATTGCGGATAAAGCGGCAACAGGACGATCCGATCAGGCGCATATTTTTTGACGTCATGCGCGGTTTGATCCGCAAATGGATGCCAATAGCGCATGGCAATGAACGCTTTCCAACCTTCCCCCAACGCATTTTCTAAACTATCCGCCTGTTCTTGGGTCAGCGGCAGCAACGGCGATCCGCCGCCGAGATTGGCATAGATCTCTTTGGCTATCGGCGCGCGCCTTTTTGAGATCAGCTTGGCCAACAACCAACGGAAAGGTGTCGGCAATCCGATAATCGCGGGGTCGTTGAATAGATTAAACAGAAACGGCTCGACTGCTTCCGGTTTATCGGGCCCGCCCAAGTTGAACAGAATAACAGCCGTACGCATTATCCAGCTTGCTTCCGAATACGATCGCACAAGCGCGCGACATTTTCCGGCGGCGTGTGCGGTAGAATACCATGACCTAGATTGAAGATATGCGGACCGTTTCCGAGCGTTTCCAAAATCCGATCAATCTCCCGATCAAGCGCTTCGCCACCCGATGCCAACAGAACATTATCGAGGTTCCCCTGAACAATGACGTGTTGTTGAAGCGTCTCTGCAGCCCACTGAAGGGGAACGGATGAATCGATGGAAACCGCATCAACGCCTGTTTCGACAACATAATCCGCATACAGCGCGCCCGCACCTCGGGGAAAACCGATAACCGGGATATCTGGAAATTCTTGCTTGAGGCGAGACACGATCCGCCTGGCCGGATCGATGGACCAGCGGTGAAACTCCTGCTCGGGTAAAATACCTGCCCAGCTGTCAAACAGTTGAACCGTTTCTGCGCCATGTCGGATCTGTCGGATCAAATAGTCTGCCGTCGCATTGACCAGTAAATCCATCAATTGTGAAAAGGTATCGGAATCGCGATAGGCCCAGGAGCGGGTTTTGGCATAATCGCGGCTCGATCCCCCTTCGACCATATAGGTCGCCACGGTCCAGGGAGCGCCGGCGAAGCCGATCAAGGTGGTTTCCGGGGGTAGGGCCTCCCGAAGGCCTTCAACCGTCCTGTAGACCGGCGAAAGGTGTTCATGCAGATTTGCCGTCGACAGCTTTGATAGATCGTCGGGTCCATCCAAGGCATTCAGCTTTGGGCCGACCCCTCCTTCAAAAGTCACCTGCTGACCAAGTGCGTCGGGGATAACCAAAATATCGCTGAAAAGAATGGCGGCATCGAAACCGAACCTGCGGATCGGTTGAAGGGTTGCCTCAACGGCGAGTTCGGGGTTGTAACAAAAATCGAGAAAATTCTCGGCCTTTTGTCTGAGTTCACGATATTCCGGTAGGAAGCGGCCCGCTTGGCGCATGAGCCAGATCGGTGGCGGACTGACTTTCTGCCGGGTAAGAACTTGAAGGAGTTTTTTTTCAGTGGGCATGGCCAGGAGTACGGATTGTGACGGGAGCGTACGAAGTTTCAACAGGGCTCCCTATACAATAATATATATAAGTAATTAGGTAGTTGTTGTTGTTGTCTTTTGGAAATGGGGGATACTTTTTTGCCCACAGGTTATCGACAGGTTTGGCGGATTTTTTGGACGATGATGTGAATGTGTTGAATAACACGTGGATAAAAATGGAAAATCTGCCAAGGTCGTTGGACTCGTTAGCGGTGTGCCAACGGAGCCAAAACGTGAGTCACGTGAACGAGAATCCAACCCGCATGAATAGCACTTCCAATTCGCCGAACGTGGATTTCGACTCCCACAATGTATAAAACCCCTTCCAGCATTCGTGCGAAATTGAATGGTTTTTTCCGTTTTCAAAAGTTCACGAGTTATCCGCAACTTATCACCAGGAATTCTATCGTACTGTGAGACAGTTCCACCTCCATCTCGTTTCCGACTCCACCGGTGAAACCGTTCAATCGGTTGCACGTGCATGTCTTGTTCAGTTTGATGATGTCGAACCGGTCGAGCATCTGTGGAACATGGTCCGTAATGAAAACCAGATGGAAATGGTGCTCGAAGATATCGAGGAACACCGCGGGTTCGTTCTTTACACGCTCGTCAATCCGGAACTCCGGAGTAAACTTCAATCGGCTTGCCGGCGCCTGCAGATCCCCTGCGTTTCCGTATTGCAGCCGATCATGGCGGCGTTTGGCGGTTATCTAAAATCGGAAATTCATGCGCATCCCGGCCGGCAGCACGCCTTGGACAGCGGATATTATGCGCGTATTGCCGCAATGGATTATGCCATGACTCACGACGATGGTCAGGCAACATGGAATTTGGATGAGGCAGACGTCGTTATCGTCGGTGTGTCGCGGACATCTAAAACGCCGACCTGTATCTACCTTGCGAACCGCGGTATCAAGGCGGCCAACATTCCGATCGTCTTGGGCGTGGATCTTCCCCACGAAGTGTTCGAGGTTAGGAATCCGCTGGTCGTCGGATTGATCAAGGATCCACGCAGTTTGATCCAGGTGCGTCGCAATCGGTTGCGCATGTTGAACGAAGGCGAGGAAACGGATTACACGAACCCGGAAACCGTTGCCGAAGAGGTCAAGTTTGCCCAGCGTCTGTATGCCCAGCAGGGATGGCCCATAATCGACATTACCCGCCGGTCCATCGAGGAAACAGCCGCGGCGATCATCCAACTCCGGGCGCAGCGCCACGAACAAGACGCCTCGTCGAAGTCTGATTAATTTTGCAATGACTTTATCCAATGAACTTATCCTTGCCTCAGGCAGTGAGGTTCGCCGCCGTCTCTTGACCGAGGCGGATGTCGACTTCCGGGCTGTTTCCTCGGATGTCGATGAGGCCGTTATCAAGGAAAGGATGAGTGCGGAGAATAAGACACCCGAAGAAATCGCGGAAAAATTGGCTTTCGCCAAGGCGGAGGCGGTCAGCCGAGTGCATCCTGATGCCTTGATCATTGGTGCCGATCAGATTCTCGAATGTGATGACGTTCTGTTTGATAAACCGATCGACCGAAATGAGGCGGCCAATCATTTGAGGACATTCCGCGGTCGCACCCATCGGCTGATTACCGCCTGTTGTTTGGTGCGGGACGGGGAACAGGTTTGGTCACTTGTCGATGAGGCGCGACTGACCATGCGTGATTTCGACGATGCTTTTTTGGCGTCGTATCTCGACCGAGCTGGCAGCGATCTGACGGCCTCGGTCGGCGCGTACCGTCTCGAAGGCCTCGGCGCGCAGCTTTTTTCAAAAGTCGAGGGGGACTTTTTCGTCATTCTCGGCTTACCATTGCTCCCGTTGTTTAAGGCACTACGGGATTTCGGGGTTCTCAAGGGATGATTGTATCGGGAAAAGCCCGCATAGCCGGTGTAACCGGATGGCCCGTTAGTCATTCACTGTCGCCGCGTGTGCATGGTTTTTGGCTCGAACGGTATAAAATCGACGGCGCGTATATTCCCCTGCCCATCGCGCCCGATGATTTTCAGGACACGGTTCGGATTATCCCCAAGCTGGGTTTTGCGGGTTTCAACGTGACCGTTCCCCACAAGGAAACCATTTTCGATGTCGTCAACGAGGTGGACCCGGCAGCAGCGCGGCTGCGGGCGGTGAACACGGTGGTTATCGACGAGTCCGGTCGGTTGATCGGATCCAATACGGACGGATACGGCTTCGTTCAGAACCTCCGGTCGGTAGGATCTTGGCAAGCCGATCAGGGACCAGTTGTGGTTATCGGTGCGGGTGGCGCTTCGCGTGCCATTTGCGCGGCTCTTGCCGACGAAGGTGCCCCGGAAATCAGATTGGTCAACCGGACCTTTGAACGGGCGGAAAAGCTGGCGGAAGAAATCGGCGGTCCCATTCTCACATGGGCTTGGGAGGACCGCGATAAGGCCTTGAATGAAGCCGCGTTGCTGGCCAACACGACCACACTTGGAATGGATGGCCGTCCTCCGTTGGCTTTGTCGCTGGACGCGTTGCCGGAAACCGCTCTTGTCACCGATATCGTATATGCACCGTTGGAAACGGAATTGCTGGCACGCGCACGGCGCCGCGGCAATCGGGTCGTCGACGGGCTGGGGATGCTTTTGCATCAGGCTCGGCCGGGGTTTGCCGCATGGTTCGGGGTTGAGCCGGAGGTCGATGACGACCTTCGGACCTTCGTCTTGAACCAGAGCGGTTCCTAGTTGCCGGGCTCCGGGCGCGGCATGTTCATACTCGGTCTTACCGGTTCCATCGGCATGGGTAAAACCACGGCTGCCAACGATTTTCGGCGTCTCGGCGTACCGGTCTACGATGCGGACGCGGCCGTGCACGATCTGCTTAAGCCGGGGGGCGCCGGTGTCGAACCGGTCAGCGAACTTTTCCCCAAAGTGATTGTCGATGGTGGTGTCGACCGGGCAGCCTTGGGCCGCGCGGTTTTCGGGGATGATGAAGCCCTCGGTCGTCTCGAGGCCATCCTCCATCCTATGGTGCGCGCGCGGCAGAACCAGTTTCTCTGGATAGCTAGGCTACGCCGGGCCCCTCTTGTGGTTCTTGACGTACCGCTGTTGTTCGAAACCGGTGGCGATCGGAATTGCGACGCCGTTGCCGTGGTGACGGCGCCGGCGTTCCTGCAGCGGATACGGGTGTTGAAACGGCCTGGCATGACGGCGGAAAAGCTCGACGGTATTCTTGCCCGGCAAATGCCGGATATGGAAAAACGGCGGCGGGCCGATTTCATCATCCATACCGGATTGGGACATGCGTTTAGCCTGCGCTATATTCGCCATATTATTGACGTGACGACGACATTGGAAACAGCCGGAGAGGCCGACGACCATGCGTGAAATCGTTCTCGATACGGAAACCACCGGACTCAGTCCGACCGATGGGCATCGGATCGTTGAGATCGGTTGTATCGAATTGATCAATCACGTGGCGACGGGAGAGACCTATCACCAATACATCAACCCCGAACGATCGATGCCCGAAGAGGCGTTCGCGGTTCACGGATTGTCGGAGGAGTTTCTCGCAAAACATCCCGTAATGTCGGAGGTCGCCGACGACTTCCTTGCTTTTATCGGCGACGCGCAGCTCGTCATCCACAATGCGGAGTTCGATATCCGGTTTATCAACGCCGAAATATCAAAGCTCGGGCACCCGCCGGTCGCAATCGACCGCGCTGTCGATACGGTGCGGCTGGCACGGGAAAAATTCCCCGGCGCCCCGGCGAGCCTCGATGCGCTCTGCCGCCGGTTCGAGATCGACAACTCGTCGCGGTCCCTGCATGGCGCGCTTCTTGATGCACAGCTCCTGGCCGAAGTTTATTTGGAACTTATCGGCGGTCGTCAGCCCGACCTTGAGCTCAAGGCCGAACGAGCCAAGGAAATCATTCGCGAAACGCGGGAGCGCCGCGACCCCCGGCCGCATGCGGCAACGGACGACGAGGTAGCCGCCCATGCCGCCTTTTTGGAAAAAATCCCGAACTCAATTTGGTCATCTTAAAGACTAAACCGTCGGCTGGGTTTCCCCTTCCGCCTGGGCCTGGGCCATGCGCTGTTGGTAGAGCGCGGCAAAATCCATCGGTGCCAGCATCAGGGGCGTAAACCCGCCGTCGCTCGTCGTGTCGGCAACGATGCGGCGCAGAAAGGGAAACAGGATCAAAGGACAATCGACCAAAATGACCTGGGCGAGATGTTCCTGCGGCACGTTGATATTGAACAATCCCGCATATTCCATTTCGAGAAGATAGGCGAGTGTCTCGTCGGCCTTGGCTTCGGCACGGACCTTGAGAATGACTTCGAATATGTTTTCCCCGACCCCTTCGGCACGCACGTCGATCTCGATGGGGATGTTGGGCATTTTTTCCCGCAGGGATTCAAATACCTTCGGGGTATTGGGCGCTTCGAAGGAGAAGTCCTTTATATATTGACCGAGGATAACCAGCGGCTGCGACGCTTGCTGTTCACCGGCGGGTTCGGCGGTGAACCTCTCTTCCGGGATGGGGCTGCTGGTATCTTTATCGTTCTCGGCCATGTGAAACGTCCTCTTGGTCAGCTTGGTTGATTGAATGAAAAATGTCAGGTGCTTGGGCGAAACACAACCGGTGTGATGGCGCGTTCCAGTTTCTTTTTCTCCGGCTCGTCGGGGTCGACCTCTTCGTAATCGCCGTCAATGGTAACGCCACCGGGCCCGTCACTCGGCCCGTCACCGGGTCCTCCATCAAAACCACCGCCCTGGGTATGGACATGGATGACGCCCCGCGCCGCAAGGTGTCTCCACAATGCCCGGCCCAATCCGTGCCGGAAGGCGGGCACGAATAATAGCAATCCCAGTGCATCGGTGACGAACCCCGGTGTCAGCAAAAGGGCGCCCGCCGCCAAAAGGCATACGCCGTCGAACACCTCTTTCATCGGCACGATGCCCTGATCCAAGCTTTGCCGGGCGCGCATCAACGTCGAGAACCCCTGCCACCTGAGAAGAGCGGATCCGGCGATCGCGGTCAAAATAACCAGGGCGATTGTCGGCCAGACACCGATCTGGCCGCCGACGGAAATAAAGACGGCGATTTCGATCAGCGGGATGCCGACGAAAAGTGCAAATAGAAGATAACCCATCCGAAAGTGCCGGTTTGTGGTCGCGGTTCCGCGACTTGCCCTTTATGGTTAAACAGCCTATGTGTAAAACATACGGCCTGCGGGCAAAAGAAGCAGTTTTGGCTGATTTCAAGGCCGCCGCGCAGTTAACTTATTGATGTTTCTACCTCGACGACGGGTCACGGTCCAGCCGGAGTTTGTGGCCCGGGAATGGAAGATGGGCGAAGGTTTCCAATTTATCGATATTATCCTGTTCGCGATGATCGCGGCATTCCTGATCCTGCGGCTGCGCAGCGTATTGGGTCGGCGTCAGGACCAAGGCCAGGATCATAGGTCCTCGCACGATCCCTTTTCGCGGCAAAAGGGCGATGACAATATCGTTCAGCTGCCCGATCAGGGTGATCGTCTTCGGCCCGCGGATCCGTTCGAACCGGAAGCCGAAGAGGTTGCCGTCGATCCGTCCGCGTCACCGCTTGATGCCGGCTTCACTCAAATCAAGATCGCGATGCCCGAATTCGATCGCAGCGAATTCATGAACGGCGCCCGCATGGCGTTTGAAATGATCATCCAAGCCTTTGCTGACGGCGACACGGAGACGTTGAAGTCGTTACTCAACAACGAGGTTTATCAGAACTTCGTTCAGGCAATTCGGGCGCGCGAAGATGCGAAGGAAACCCTCGAAAACACCTTGGTCCGCATCCGCTCCGCGGAGCCCATCGAGGCCTATATGGAGGGGTCGGCCGCCTATGTGACGGTCAAGCTTGTCAGCGAGCAAGTAAACGTCACCCGGAATGAAGACGGCGAAGTGGTTGACGGCGATCCAAACCACATTGCCGAGATCACCGATATTTGGACGTTCTCCCGCGACACCACCTCCCCCGATCCCAATTGGGAGTTGGTGGCAACCCGCAGCCTTGATTGATCCTGTGCGCCACGTGCCCATGGCGCGGTTTTCTCTTTTCCTGTTTCTGCTGACCTTGGCCGGATGCGCGGTGGACTTCACCGAGCAGGAAACCCCGCCCGAAGAAAAAACAAAACCGGTGGCGACGTTGACGCGCACCGATTTCAACGGGTTGCCGGGTTGGACCACCGACGCACATCAATACGCGCTGGCGGCGTTCCTTCGCTCCTGTGCAGTTTTCGCCAAGAAACCGGCGAATGTTCAGGTAGGTCCCGATAGCCGGTTCGGCCGGGTTGCCGATTGGCTGCCGGTCTGTCAGTCGGCGGCGGGGTTGAAAAATACGGCAAATCCGACTGCACGGCTGTTCTTCGAAACTTGGTTCCTGCCCTACCAAGTCACGGAGCAAGGCGGCGCGCGAGGCTTGATCACGGGTTATTTCGAGCCGCAACTCGAAGGCGCGTGGCAACCCTCGACGCGCTACAGCATTCCTCTCTACAAACGTCCCGGCGATATCGTGTCGGCCGACTTGGGAGATTTTAATCCTGAGTGGGAGGGTCGAAAACTCGTCGGGCGTGTGCAGGCCGGAAAGTTTGTGCCATATCACAATCGGCGGGAGATCGCGTCGGGCTCCCTTAAGGGGCGGGGCTTGGAACTTATGTGGCTCAACGATCCCATCGACGCCTTTATCCTGCATGTACAGGGATCGGGCCGCGTTCGCATGTCCGACGGGAAGATCGTGCGCGTCGGTTTCGCGGGCCGCAACGGACACCCTTATACGGCTATCGGCCGGGTTCTGATCGCGCGCGGCGCGCTGAAATCGGGCGAAGTGACGCTTCAGTCGATCCGGGCATGGCTTGCCGCGCATCCTGACGACGCGCGCGAGATCATGAACGAGAACGCTTCCTATATCTTCTTCCGTTTATTGAAAGGCGACGGCCCCATCGGGGCACAAGGCGTGGCCCTCACCCCGCGCCGCAGTCTTGCCATCGACCGCGCCTATCTGCCGCTCGGCGCACCCATCTGGCTGTCCACGACAGACCCCATTAACAAGACCCGGCCGCTCACTCAGCTGATGATCGCGCAGGATACCGGCTCCGCCATCAAGGGCGCGGTGCGCGGCGATTTCTTTTGGGGCGCGGGCGCCGCGGCGCGTGAACGGGCGGGCCGCATGAATGCCGCGGGAACCTTCCATATTCTATTGCCGCGGGCTCTTGCTATCCCGCCCAGTTGACAGGTCGTTGCTCTCGCCTAATTGACTTGAATCGAGTTAATCTGGCAATACGATATGGCTATGCCTGAAAAGAAAACATCGGACAAGAAGTCCAAACCAGCGAAAAACGAAGATGACGCGGCCCTGCTCGAGCAGGTGTTTCGCGACGTGACGCCGTTGCCCGGCCGGACGATCAAACCCGTCAAAACCGATGTCCCGAAAGTTAAGCCGAACGCACGTCGTGCGCCGTCATCGGCGTTGCCGCCGCCCGCGCAGCAACCGGCGCCTCTCCTCCCCGAACTTACGCATGGCGATGCACCGGGTGTCGATAAACGCACGATGCAACGGCTGCAACGGGGCAAGGTGGAAATCGAAGGCAGGCTCGATCTGCATGGTATGACACAACACGAAGCGTATGCGGCACTCACGGCTTTCCTTTCAAGTGCGCAATCCGCCGGCAAGAAGTGCGTGCTGGTTATTACGGGCAAGGGGCTGCGTCCCGATGGCAGCGTCGGCGTATTGCGCGAGGCCGTGCCCAAATGGCTCAACCAATCACCCAACCGGGAACGCATTCAATCCTTCCGCCATGCCGCGCCCAAGGACGGCGGCACCGGCGCGCTCTATGTCTTGATGAGGCGGGCGAAATGACCCCATTCGGCGCCCGCGTTCGTGAATTGCGTGACAAGCGTGGCATCCAACTCAAGCAGATGGCGGCCGATCTGCAGGTGTCCGCCGCGTATCTATCGGCCCTGGAGCATGGCAAGCGGGGCCGGCCGGGACCGGGTTTCGTGATGCAGATCGCCAACTATTTCGAGTTGATCTGGGATGAGGTCGATCAGTTGAAGGAACTTGCCGCCCTATCCCATCCCCGGGTACCCGTCGACACAGGCGGCCTTAGCCCCAAGGCGACGTTGCTCGCCAATCTGCTTGCCCGTCACGTGGGTGAGTTGGACGACGCAACCATCGACCGGATGCTCGCCGAAATGGGCTTCGACGAGGAAGCCTCAGATGAAACCGGGTAGTATCAGCTATCCCTTTGGCGGAAACGGATCAGAACCGTAGGTGTTGCGTTCTCGGATTTGACCATTTTCTCCTTGTAGAAAGGCTTCACCTTTACTGCCTCTGGCTCTTTGTCGTGCCTCTGCCCACGCTTCCGCTTGCGTCGTGTGGACGGAGGTTGCTCTGTCGTTTCCTTCCCGCTTAACGGCCCAGCCGTCTTCGTGTTTCGTCGTCCAGTAATTATTTGAATTTGCCATTGTCAGTTTCCTCGTTTGAGAAATGTCGGTTTCGCCGTGGCCAAGTTTCATTTGGCCACGGCTTTGCTTTCCCGAAGTTATGAATCGCCCTTGCGGCGATTATTTTCCCAGTACAACGGTTGCAGATTTGAAAGGTCGTCTGACCCGCCCTTGGACGTCGGCACGATATGGTCAATCTCCCATCCAAATTGAGAGGAAGTGTTACCGTGGTCTTCATACTTCATGGCATGACCAAATATATCACGACGCCAAATCGATGAATCATATCCATCAATCGGCTGGCCTTTGGCCCAAACTGCAAGTTTGGTGAATTCGGTCGCGTTGAAATGAGGGTAGTAGTAGTTCATAATCAGGTTTCCTTTGCCGGCTTGGTTGAGGAAGCGGGCGCCCACTGTTTACTTGTCTAGAGTGCTGCAGTGGGCGCCTTTTTTGCGCCTAGGCCGTCAAACCTAGTAACCCCCTATATTATGGGCTACCTACTAAATACTGCGCTCGGATGACCGCGTCAACATATTTGTAGGAATTGCCGTTGGAATCCTCCGGAGGATTCCGGCAGGACAAAACCAAGAAGTGGGAATGGCACTTCCCGTACTCGGAAACTTGTTCATTCTAAGAATCGCCGCACAGTGCATTGCCGGAAGATGTTGCACATTGCGGAATGAAATAGGGTTCAGTTTTCTTCCGTGATTCATCGGGGGATTTTTTCCAGTTTTCCCCTGGTTTTTCCCCCAATCTAATTGAGTTGAATCCAAACCCATGCTACATATATGCAATAACTAATCTCGCTATACTATATATTGGGAGAAATAATCTAATGTCCGAGATGCTGCACAGTCCTTTTGAAACTGCACTTGAAGCAGCGGTTGACGAATTGAGGCGTGTGCGATTGGAAGAAGAGGACCTAAAAGCGCGTCTTGAGGAAACTCAAAATAAGAATTCACGAATCCGGCGATTAATTGACGAATTGGTTCAGGTTGTCCCAGAGGACCATTGGCCGCCAACTCTGGTTGAATTTCTTGGGTATAATCAGCAAATCCAACTTCAACTCGATATCGGTTCTCCTGCTTATTCTGAAATGCTGAGAATAGTTTTTGGTGCGCGCGGTAAACTGTGGAGTGCAGATGAAGTTGAAGCAATGCTCTCAGCGCACGGAATGCACGTCCCTCGAAAATATATTTCCAACACATTTTCTCGTTTAGTCGCAAAGGGCGCGATGAGAAAACTTAGTAGAGGGCACTATGTTGTTGAGGGTGATAGAGAGATAGAGTTTTTCGAAGATCATGTAGTTATTAAGCCAAAGCACAAAGCAACACTGGCTGATTAACTAACCGAAACTCTCCGAGAGCTAAGAGTTTCTACAGAATGAATTTCGCGAGGTCGGAGTCTTTGAGAAGCTCGCCGACCCGCTCACGCACGAGATCGCCGTCGATGGTAATGGCTTCGCCGGAGCGGTCGGTGGCGGTGAAGCTGATCTCTTCCAAGAGCTTTTCCATCACCGTGTGAAGCCGCCGCGCGCCGATGTTTTCGACGCCGGAGTTGATATCGGCGGCGAGGCGGGCAATTTCCTGCACCGCTTCGTCGGTGAAGGTCAGGCTCACATCCTCGGTTTCCATCAGTGCCGTGTATTGTTTGATAAGGCTTGCTTCCGGCTCGGTGAGGATGCGAACGAAATCTTCTGTCGTCAGGGCGTTGAGCTCGACCCGGATCGGCAGGCGGCCCTGCAGTTCGGGCAGCAGATCGGAGGGTTTCGCCAGATGGAACGCGCCCGAGGCGATGAAAAGGATGTGGTCGGTTTTAACCGCGCCATGTTTGGTGGCGACGGTGGTGCCTTCGATGAGCGGCAACAGATCGCGCTGCACGCCTTCACGGCTGACATCGCCGCCATAGCGTTCGGAACGCGCGGTGATCTTATCGATCTCGTCGAGGAACACGATGCCGTTGTTTTCGACGGCGCTGATTGCTTCGCGGACGATCTGATCCTCGTCGAGCAGCTTGTCGCTCTCCTCGGCAATCAGCACCTCATATGAATCCGCGACGGTCAGCCGTTTAGTCGTAGTGCGTTGGCCGAATGCTTTTCCCAGCATGTCGTTGAGGTTGATCATCCCCATCTGGGCGCCGGGCATGCCGGGAATATCGAAGGTCGGCATGCCGCCGGCGGCCTCGGAAACCTGTACCTCGATCTCCTTGTCGCCGAGCTGTCCCTCGCGCAACATCTTGCGGAACTTCTGCCGCGTATCGCTGCTGGAGTTTTCGCCCACCAGGGCATCGAGCACCCGTTCCTCGGCGGCGATTTCCGCCTTTGCCTGGACGAGTTTGCGCAGCCGGTCGCGGGTGCCGAGAATGGAAACCTCAAGCAGATCGCGGACGATGGATTCCACATCGCGTCCGACGTAACCGACCTCGGTGAACTTGGTCGCCTCGACCTTCAGGAACGGCGCCTGGGCCAGCTTGGCGAGCCGGCGCGCAATCTCGGTCTTGCCGACGCCGGTGGGGCCGATCATCAGAATATTCTTGGGAAGTACTTCCTCGCGCAATTCGTCGGCGAGTTGTTGGCGGCGCCAGCGGTTACGGAGTGCAATGGCGACGGAGCGCTTGGCGTCGTGCTGGCCGACGATGTAGCGGTCGAGTTCGGAAACGATTTCCCTGGGCGAGAAAGTTGTCATGAGGTTTAGAGCTTTTCGACGGTGATGTTTGTATTCGTGTAAACGCAGATGTCGGCGGCGATTTGCAAGGATTTCCGGGCAATAGCCTCGGCGTCCATGTTGTCCTGATCGACGAGCGCGCGGGCCGCGGCGAGCGCGTAGTTGCCGCCCGAGCCGATGCCGATCAAACCGTCTTCGGGTTCCAGCACATCGCCGGTGCCGCTGATCAACAGAGAAACGTTCTTATCGGCAACGGCCATCAAGGCTTCCAGCCGCCGCAGGTAGCGGTCCGTCCGCCAATCCTTGGCAAGTTCGACGCAGGCCCGGGTCAGTTGCCCCGGATGCTGTTCCAGTTTGGCTTCCAGCCGTTCGAACAGGGTGAAGGCGTCGGCGGTGGCGCCGGCGAAACCGGCGATTACCTTGCCGTCACCGATGCGACGGACCTTGGTGGCGTTGGATTTGACCACCGTATCCCCCATGCTCACCTGGCCATCCCCGGCGATCACGACACCACCGTTCTTGCGGACACAGAGAATGGTGGTTGCATGCCAATCGGCGGAGTTGAAGGGGTTGGTCATGGCTGGGTCGCTGTTGTGATTGTGCAGACGCGAAACACCCCGCGCCCTATAGACCCGATGTAGTTTCTGAGGCCGCTCCGGTCAATGGCGGGATGGGGCCGGGGTTAAGGTTTCAGTTCAGCAGATGCCGGGTTTTTGAACCGGACATTGAGTTTGTCGAGTGCGTCATAGATGGGAACAAAGAAGTTGAGACCACTGGAGAGCTTGTTCCCATCCGTACTGATCCCGGCATAGGACACCCCGACCACATTGCCATTCTTGTCCAAAAGTGGTCCGCCGCTATTACCGCCGTGGATGTCAACGTCTGCCTGAATATCCTCGAGACCGAACCGGTTCTTGGTAAATTTGCTGACAATACCCTTGGTCACGGTACCTGACAGTTCGCGGCTCTGCGGCGTGCCGATGGCAAAAACGTCCTCGGTGATCTTGACCGGCTCCATGCGGATCGCGAGGGGCCGATAGCCCGAATCTTCAACCTGAACCAACGCGACATCCCGCTGGAGATGCGATCGGACAACTTCGCCAATGATCTCGCGTCCCGTAACCAGCCGAACCTTGATGAACTTCTGACCTTTTACGACGTGATGGTTGGTCATAACGAGCTGCGAACTGATGAAAAATCCGGAACCGTGGCCCGCGCCGGAATCGAGCGTTACGACCCCCAAGCGGATCCGGTCGATAGAATCGGTAATGGAATTCTTGAGACGCTTTTGCCGGTCTATCCGAAGTGAAGCCGCATCCACCTTTCCGATATCTGCGAAACTCGGCGCTTGAGCAGAAACGAGGGTCAGCAATCGTGAGTCTGCCGCAAGATTGGCAGCGGCACTTGCGAAAGCGTCATTGACGATCGTCGCGAACCCGGCCCGAGCGGGGTGCGCAAGCTCCCCAAAGCCCTCCGTTTCGGTTTCATAGACAACTTTCTTTTCAAGTCGCGAGAAAATTTGCCAATTCACTTTAATGGAGGCCGAACCTGTTTGGGTATTTAACGGCCGGGCGTCCCACCAATGGTGAAGACTGCAAATCTTGGCGCTGATTTCAGTAATTTGAGCGCCGACAACGTATACCGGTTCAACGGCTTCCTTTCTTTCCGCCGCGAAAATGTCCTTGGGGTTCCCGACGACATTAAATCTTGCCCGCTCCAACTCCTCGAAAAAGATATCTTGGAACTCGATGTCGGGGCCATCAATGCGGCCACGACTCCAAAAGATATTCCCTCCCGACGGAGAGCATAGATGCCCGCCCGTATGATAGCCGCTTGAGCTTGTCACCAACTCGGCAATCGGTGTACCGCGCTTGATATTGATGGAGGCAACTTCGAGCTTGATAGGTGCAAGTTCGGTACCGAGTTGAATGTCAGGGAGCTCACGCTGCTCAACCTTTTTTACGTTGACCGGAATCGACGTAACGCACCCCGTTAGAAGTATCCCGACCAAAACGAGCAAGGTATGGCGTACGGTTGATCGTGCAAACATTTCCATCCCCAATGTTCTTTAATTGTTCTTAAAATACTAGCAGTTGTATTTCGGATTGCCAAGACCTACCGGGCTAAACGCTGGCGGAAATCGGTCCTTCCTGATACAAGGGCGCGCGTTTCATACTATATGTCCCTGATATGCGTATCTGATCCATCCCGCGAGATTTCGTGGGACCAAGAATGGAGTGTAGACCCATGCGCCAGGCGAGCGTCGAGCGCAACACGAAGGAGACCCAGATCTCGGTCGCCGTCAATCTGGACGGGACCGGGTCTTATGACGTCTCCACCGGTATCGGTTTTCTCGATCACATGCTGGAACAGTTGTCTCGGCACAGCCTGATCGACCTGACGGTGCGTGCCAAAGGGGACCTGCACATCGATTTCCACCACACCACCGAGGATACCGGCATTGCCATCGGCGAAGCGGTCAAGCAGGCGCTTGGCGACAGGAAGGGTATCACGCGCTACGGCGCGGCTGAGATTCCGCTCGACGAAGCATTGACGCGGGCCATCGTGGATTGCTCCAACCGGCCCTATCTCGTGTGGAAGATTGCGTTCTCGCGCCCGAAATTAGGCGAGATGGACACGGAACTGTTCCGCGAGTGGTTTCAGGCGTTCGCGCAGGCCGCCGGGCTCACCCTGCATGTCGAGAACCTGTATGGCGAGAACAACCACCACATCATCGAGAGCGCCTACAAGGCGTTGGCCCGTGCCCTGCGGCAGGCGGTGAGCATCGATGCCCGTGCGGCCGATGCAGTGCCGTCGACCAAGGGCACCCTGTCCGACGCGCCCGGCACCTGATCTCGGGACCCCGCCATGCGCATCTACACGATCCATGTTCCGGACCGATGGTCGCGGACAAGCAGCGATCCTGACCTCGATACGGTCGCGGTGAAGGAGGGTTTCTGCTGGCCGGCCTTCTTCTTTTCGGTGCTATGGGCGTTATGGAACCGTTTGTGGCTCGTCGCGCTCGGCTTCGTGTTGCTGAACGTCGCTGTTGGGCTGGTCGCGGGATGGTTCGTGCCGGATCCGGTGGTTCAAGGCGCCGTTTCCATCGGTATCGCCATCCTGATCGGCGGATTCGCCAACGACCTCAAGCGCTGGACCCTCGGCCGTCATGGTTTCGAAGAGCGCGCCGTCGTGATTGCCGGGGATAAGGAAGATGCCGTCATCCGCTATCTCGTTGAGCGGGGAGCGTTCTGATGGACGTGGTAATCATCGATTACGAGTCCGGCAATCTGCGCTCCGCCGCCAAGGCGTTCGAGCATGCCGTCGATGAATTGGGTGGTGGCAGCGTGCTGGTGACGTCCGATCCGGCACGGCTCGCGGACGCCAGTCACATCGTCTTGCCGGGCGTCGGCGCCTTCGCCGATTGTAAGGCGGGACTGGCGGGTATTTCCGGTATGATCGATGCCCTCAACGAACAGGTGATCGCAAGGGGCAAACCCTTTCTCGGTATCTGTGTCGGCATGCAATTAATGGCGAGTTGGGGCCGTGAACACGGCGATACCGAAGGCCTTGGATGGATTCCCGGCGAAGTGGTGGCCATTACGCCCAATGATCCGTCCTTGAAAATTCCCCATATGGGGTGGAACGCGCTGGAGTTCGAGCCCGGTATCCATCCTTTGCTCGACAGCATAGATCCGGGGTCGCATGCTTATTTCGTTCATAGTTACGGGTTTCGTGCCGACGATGCGGCGCATGTTCTGGCGCGGGTTGATTATGGCGGGCCGGTGACCGCGGTGATCGGCCGCAATAACCTGGTGGGCACGCAGTTCCACCCGGAGAAAAGTCAGCGGGTCGGTCTGCACGTCATCGCCAATTTCCTGAAGTGGCGGCCATGATATTTTATCCCGCAATCGATCTGAAAGATGGTAACTGCGTCCGTCTATATAAGGGTGACATGGATGCCGCCACCGTGTACGGCGACGATCCGGCGGCACAGGCCCGCACTTTTCAAGACGCCGGCTGCTCCTGGCTGCATGTCGTGGACCTTAACGGCGCCTTTGAAGGCAAGCCGGTGAATGCTGATGCGGTCGAAGGCATCCTTGCCGCGACATCCATGAAAGTGCAGTTGGGTGGCGGCATCCGCGATCTCGCAACGATCGAGGCGTGGCTGACACGAGGCGTCGAGCGCGTGGTTCTGGGCACGGCCGCGGTAAAAAATCCTGAATTGGTCAAAAATGCCTGTAAGAACTTCCCCGGGCATGTCGCCGTCGGTATCGATGCGCGCGGCGGCATGGTCGCGGTCGAAGGCTGGGCGGAGGTCTCCGATCTAGCCGCTGCCGATCTGGCGATAAAATTCGCCGATGCGGGCGTTACCGCCATTATCTACACGGATATTGACCGGGACGGCGCCATGGAAGGTCCCAATATCGAGGCAACTCTTGCCTTGGCGGGGGCCGTGCCCATTCCGGTAATTGCCTCGGGCGGTGTGTCGTCAATGGAGGACCTCGCCGCGTTGAAGGCGCGCGGCAGCGGTATTCTCGATGGGGTGATCAGCGGCCGAGCGCTCTATGATGGGCGGATCGACGCGGCCCGCGCCACCCAATTGCTCGCCGAGGCGGCCTGATCATGCTCAAGA
The DNA here is from genome assembly GCA_913055735.1 of uncultured Rhodospirillales bacterium. Taxonomy (GTDB): domain Bacteria; phylum Pseudomonadota; class Alphaproteobacteria; order Rhodospirillales; family UBA2165; genus CAJXKD01. The sequence continues at coordinate 1,421,924 of CAJXKD010000001.1, read as the reverse complement.
ACCGTATCATTCCCTGTTTGGATGTCGACAAGGGCCGCGTGGTCAAGGGTGTCAACTTCGTCGATTTGATCGACGCGGGTGATCCCGTTGAACAGGCGCGCCTTTATGACGCCGAAGGCGCCGACGAATTGTGTTTCCTCGATATCACCGCAAGTCACGAGGATCGCGAGACAATTTTCGACGTTGTGGCCCGCACCGCGGAAGAATGTTTCATGCCACTTACAGTTGGCGGCGGCGTGCGAACAGTGGATGACATTCGTAAGCTATTGCTCGCAGGCGCTGACAAAGTCGCAATCAACACCGCAGCCGTCAACAATCCCGAATTTGTGCGTGAAGCTGCGTTGAAATTCGGTAGCCAATGTATTGTCGTTGCCATCGATGCGAAACGGACGGGCCCCGGCAAATTTGAGGTGTTCACGCATGGCGGCCGCCGCGAAACCGGCATCGACGCCATCGACTGGGCGAAACGCATGGCGGAGTACGGTGCCGGTGAGATACTATTGACCTCCATGGACCGCGACGGCACCAAACAAGGCTTTGATATCGAACTGACCAAGGCGGTGGCGGACGCCGTCACCATTCCCGTGATCGCGTCCGGCGGGGTCGGCACGCTGGATCATTTGGTCGACGGCGTGAAATCCGGTCATGCCAGCGCCGTGCTTGCGGCGTCGATCTTCCATTTCGGGACCTATCGGATCTCGGAAGCCAAGGAATACATGGCCAAGGCGGGTATCCCTATGCGCATCGGCGAACGAGGCGGCAAATGACGAAAAAACCGGATGAAATCCCGGCGCAAGTGCTCGACCGGCTGTTTGAGGTGATCGACAGCCGCCGCGGTGCCGACCCCGACAGCTCCTATACGGCAAAGCTGTTCGGCAAAGGCTCCAAGAAAATCGCCCAGAAACTGGGAGAGGAGGCCGTCGAAACCGTGATTGCGGCGACCGATGGTTCTCCCAAGGACCTCGTTTCGGAAAGCGCCGATCTTCTCTATCACCTGTTGGTGGCGTGGGCGGATCGTGGTGTGTCCCCGGACGACGTGTGGGCCGAGCTTGCCCGGCGCGAAGGGACGTCCGGTATCGAGGAAAAGAAATCCCGGAAGAAATAGCCGGGCGGGAGAACGGGAGGAGATTTCGCATGGCCTATGATTCCGACAATATCTTCGCCAAGATTCTCAGGGGTGAAATTCCCTGCACCAAGGTCTATGAGGACGAGCACGCGCTCGCCTTCGAGGACATCAATCCGCAGGCGCCGATCCACGTGCTGGTGATCCCGAAAGGGGCCTATGTCTCCATGGACGATTTCGCCGCGGAGGCCTCGGACGCGGAAATTACCGGCTTTTTCCGCGCTGTTGGGACGGTCGCCCGCGAATTGGGCGTCGCCGCGCCCGGTTACCGGATGCTCGCTAACCATGGGGTCAATGGCGGCCAGGAAGTTCCGCACTTTCACGTCCATATTTTCGGCGGCAAGAAACTGGGCCCGATGTTGAAACGCGATTAGCCTCGCGATCCCGGAACTCCGCGCTTTTGAGCGTGATCATTTCCTATGCCGAAACCGAGTTTTAACGTTTCCCGGATTAGGGTTCCCCGTACCTGTACGGACGGGATCCCTCCCTCATGGCCGACGAAGAAACACCTGAAGATCAAACCGAAGAACCATCGGGCGAAGCCGCCGAAGAGAGTGCTGCGGATGAACCCGATATGTCCGAATACGGTTTGGACGCCGATGCGGCCGATGAAGCCGAGGACGCCGGTGACGCGGCAGAAAAGCCTCCTGCAGCCGCCGCAGCGGGTAACGTTCTCGGCGACCTCGACGATGATAAGCGCCGTGCAGTCTACGACGTTTCCGTCGATATCGTCGCCGTGTTGGGCACGGCGGAACTAAAAATAAGCCAAATCCTACAGCTTGGCCGCGGCGCGGTGGTGGAATTGCAACGTCTTATCGGCGAGCCGGTCGAGCTTCATGCCGAGCGTCAATTGGTTGCCCGTGGCGAGGTGGTTGTTATCGAGGACCGCCTTGGCATCCAGCTCACCGAAGTGATCCGCGAAAAACAGTACTGATTGCGGCCGTCGGTTTAACCGCCCGGCGTATAGGCTTTCAGCGCCTCCTCGACGATATCGATCCCCCATCCCGGCGCGTCGGGCACGAGAAGGTCGCCGTCCTCATAGACAGGTTCGGCGCTGAAGACCTCTTTGTCTTGCGGGATACGGTCGATGTCCGTCTCAACGATGCGCAGGTTCGGAACGGCCGCCGCGAAATGCGCGTTCATGATCGTTGCCAGATGGCCGTAGAAATTATGCGGCGCGACGTTCACTTCATGGGCATCGGCGGCGGCGGCGATCTTCATGGCTTGCCACACGCCATTCCAGATCGCGTCGATGATCGCGACATCCATGGATTGCGCCTGAAAATACGGCAGGAAGCTGCGTAACCCGAACAAGGTCTCACCGGAACTGATCGAGGTCGAACTTTGGCGGCGGACATAGGCAAGCGCGTCGGCATTGTTACAATCCATCTCGAGCCAAAAGAGATCGAGATCTGCCACGGCGCGCATAATCTTCAGCATGCCTTCGCTGCGGCCATTGAAATTTATGTCGAGCAAGATGTCCATCTCCGGCCCCGCGCCGTCGCGGAACGCTTCGAGGTGATTACGCAGATCGCGAAGCGCATCGCGGTCCCAGTTCAATTCCGGAAAAAAGGGCCGCCCGAATCCGGGGCTGTACATCAGCGGGCCGTTCTTGGTGTAGCGGATGGCATTGGTCTTCAACGCCGTGAAGCCGGCGTTGCGCACCTCCTCGCCCATTGCTTTGACGTCATCCAGCGTGCGGACAGGGGGGCCGTACACCTCCGGCCGGGAAATCCGATATGACGCGCAGTGCGACCAATAGACGCGTACCCGGTCGCGGATTTTGCCGCCAAGCAATGCATGCACCGGCACGCCCAAGCTCTTGCCTTTGGCATCCAACAACGCGTTTTCGATGGCGCCGGCGGCCTGCGCGGTGACGCTCGACGACACCATGCGCTTGTCGTGGAACATGCGGGCGTACAAATGGTCGTGCCGCATGCCGTCTTCGCCGACAATCATTTGGGCGAAGCGGCGTATCGCGGCGGTGATGCCGGGCGGGCCGAAGGATTCGTCGTACTCGCTCCACCCGACGATGCCGTCCTCCGTGGTCAGCTTGACGAAATAGTAATTCCGCCAGCCCGCGTCGCAGGACAGCGTCTCGATGGAGCGTATTTTCACGTTGGTTTCCTCCCCGCCGCGTTGTTCTTTCTATTTCTTATGGGAATTCTGCGCACTCCCGCGCGCGCGTCAAGACGATGACGCAACCGCAGCACGTCCCGGCACGAGGCGGCGGTAGGTGAGTGCCTCGGCGATGTGGATGCGGTGAACGCTTTCGCTGCCCTCGAGATCGGCGAGGGTGCGGGCAACGCGCAGCACCCGGTGATAACCGCGTGCCGTCAGGTGCATCTTGTCTGCGGCCTGGGACAAGAGCGCGCGGCCCTCAGCGTCGGGGGCGGCGATCTCCTCCAGCAATTGTCCATCGGCATCTGCGTTGGTGCGAATGGTCTTGGCGGCACCGATCCCGGAATATCTTTCGCTCTGTAGGGTCCGTGCAGCGGCGATCCGCTTGGTGACGTCGGTGGAGGTTTCGGCGGGCGGCGGCAGCGACAGATCGGCAGCGCTCACCGCTGGTACGTCCACATGCAAATCGATGCGGTCGAACAGCGGGCCCGAGATCTTCGACTGATAATCGACGGCGCATTTGGGTGCGCGGTTGCAGGCCTGTGCCGGGTCGCCAAGATAGCCGCATTTGCAGGGGTTCATGGCGGCGACAAGCTGGAAGCGCGCGGGATAGGTAACGTGCGCGTTGGCACGTGCCACCGTGACGCGCCCGGTCTCCATGGGTTGTCGCAAGGATTCCAACGCGGTGCGGTGAAATTCCGGCAGTTCGTCGAGGAACAACACGCCCAAATGTGCAAGCGAGATTTCGCCGGGCCGCACTCGCAAACCGCCGCCGACCAACGACGGCATGGACGCCGAATGATGCGGATTGCGATAGGGCCGCCGGCGGATCAATCGTCCACCTTCGAGTGCGCCGGCGACACTATGGATCATACTGACTTCCAGCGCCTCTGCCGGGTCGAGTGCCGGGAGGATGCCGGGCAGCCGTTCGGCGAGCATGGATTTGCCCGCGCCGGGCGGGCCGATCATCAACAGGTTATGGCCGCCTGCCGCGGCCACCTCCAGCGCGCGCTTGGCGCTTTCCTGTCCCTTGATGTCGGCAATATCGGGGTAGGTGCCGCCGACATCCTCCATCTTGGGTTCGGGAGGGCTCAAAACCTGAGTGCCTTTGAAATGATTGATCAGGGCCAGCAGGCTGTTCGGCGCCAAGACTTCGATCTCACCCGCCCAGGCGGCCTCGCCCCCTTGCGGGCCCGGGCAGATGAGGCCTAATCCTTTTGCGGCGGCACCGATGGCGGCGGGCAGCACGCCGGCCACCGGACTGAGGGCGCCGTCCAACGCCAATTCACCCAGCGCCGCGTAATGGGATAGCTCGTCGCCGGGGACGGCGTCCATGGCGGCGAGCACGCCGAGGGCGATGGGCAAATCGAAATGGCTGCCTTCCTTCAGAAGATCGGCGGGCGACAGATTGACCGTGATGCGCTTGGGCGGTAGCGCGAGACCGATGGCGCCGATGGCGGCGCGCACCCGTTCGCGGGATTCGGCGACCGCCTTATCGGGCAACCCAACGACAGTGAAGGCCGGCATGCCATTGGCGATTTGCACCTGCACGTCGACGTCGAGCACGTCGATGCCGGAAAAAGCGACGGTATTAACCCGTGCGACCATGATTTGTCCCCGCCGTTCCCCCTGAGTCCCAATGCGCGCCAAAAGCGCAAGAGAGTTTAGGAGCTTTACTCGGAAGTGGCGAGTCCCACTCCTGGCGATGAAGGGACTGTTCTTGCATCCGCCTCGGTTCCGGCGTTCCATGGTTCCGGTCGAAAGAATGGAACAGTCATGATCCTGGTGCTCACGGTCACGATCCCGATCTTTATTGTTATTTTTGCCGGTTACATCTCTGCCAAGCGCGGAATCATGGGCAGGGAGAGCATCAAGGCATTTACGACCTTCGTTTTTTACCTGTGCCTGCCGCTCCTGTTGTTCCGCAGTCTGGCGAACGCCCCAGTGACCGAGCAACTGCGGGGCGACTATATTCTTGCATATCTGATGGCGGGACTTATGTCGTTCGCGGCTGGCTATGCGGTCGCCAGATGGGTTTTCAAAACGAGTGTATCCGCGCGGATCGTTCAGGGGCTGGCGGTATCCTTCGGCCACGCCGTTTTCATGGCGATCCCAATCGGCGCGGCGCTCTACGGAGAGGCATCGATTCTGCCTGTCGCGCTTCTCATCTCGGTGGAAATGGGCGTCTTCGTGCCCTTGGCGATTATTCTGCTGCAAATTGGCGGACGGGGTAGAAGCGGCTTTATCGCCATATTTCGAACTGCGCTCCGGGCGGTTTTCTCCAATCCAATCGTCCCCTCCATCTTGCTCGGTATCGCGGCGGCAATTTTGGAGGTGGAGCTTCCCGCAGTGATTGATGGCCTCGTAAGATTGGTCGAGGGGGCAACGATCCCATGTGCCCTTTTTGCAATCGGTGCATCTCTCGCCAGACTGTCTTTCAGCAATCGCATCTTGGAAAGCGGAGTCACGGCGGCGGGTAAGTTGCTGCTCTACCCCCTTCTTGTTTTTATTTTCATGACCCTATTCCCGGACATCCCGCCCGAGTGGCGCAACATTGCGATCATCGCCGCCGCCACGCCGGTCGGTGCGAGCGTCTACTTGGTGGCGTCCACCTATGACACCTACGTCGATGAAGTCTCCGCGGCGACGTTAATATCGATAATTTTTTCCGTAATAACGCTGTCCGCATTGGTGGTGCTTTTTAGCTCGACAGGCTGGTAATGCGGGCCGCGTCTGCGCCAGCACGTCGACGTCGAGCAGGTCGATGCCGGCAGCGGCGACGGTGTTGACCCGTGCGACCATAATTTGTTCCCGGCGCTCCCCCTGATCCCCATTGCGCGAGAGAGTTTGGGAGCTTTACTCGGAAGTGGCGAGTCTCTGAAATATCCGTGAGGTTCCCCGGCAGTAACCCGTTGGTAAGTATTCAAAAACCGCACGTTAACCAATGGCGTGACAGGATCATTTGGTCGGGTGGCGACGCGCTGCCGCTAACACCAAGAGAGCCGATCACATGTACGATAAGGAACGCGCGCAAGTCATCGAGAAAATCGGTGAAGCCAGCATTCGGTTGGAACCTTTTCCTCATGTCTTCGTCGAAGATGTTTTCCCCGAAGATTTCTACGCCGTCATTCTCGACCATCTACCGCAGGAAGATATGTATTGGCGGCTTCGCGATTCAAACCGCGTGACCGATGCTTACAGCCCCCACCGCCTCGCTCTTTCGCCCGACAATCTTGGTCATCTTTCCAACGAAAACCGTGCCTTCTGGATCGAGATGTTTCAGGCCTTCCTCACCCCCGAATTCACCGCTGCCGTCTTCGACAAATTCCGCACACATATGAAATTTCTTGCCGGTCAGCTTCAGGAAGCGGGCGGCGCGGAATTGAATGTCGCGGCGGAGAGCTTCTTAATCCGCGACAAGGCCGGGTACGAATTGGGCCCGCACACGGATTCCCCGGCCAAGCTGGTGTCTATGTTGTTCTATTTGGCACCCAACGAAGAGCACCCCGAACTCGGCACGACGTTCTATACGCCGAAGGATCGTGCCTTCTTCTGCGAAGGCGGCCCGCATCATTCGTACGAACAATTCGAACGGGCCGATACCATTCCCTACAAGCCCAATTGTCTGCTGGCCTTCCCCAAGACCGAGCATAGCTTCCACGGCGTCGAACCTGTTTCCGACGACACGTTGCAGCGGGATCTACTGTTTTTCGATTTGCGGCGGGTGTAGGCGAAGGTCGCGTCTATTCTGCCGTCGTCGACACGCGGTCTTGGATACAATCCCAAATCATTGCTTCTATCTTGATGTCATCGAAGCGGTTGATTTCCTGAATGCCCGTTGGTGACGTGACGTTGATCTCGGTGAGGTAATCGCCGATCACGTCGATGCCGACGAAGATCATGCCGCGGTCGCGCAATGCCGGTCCAATGGCGGCACAAATTTCGCGCTCGCGTTCGGTCAATTCCGTTTTCAACGGCTTGCCGCCGACATGCATGTTGGAGCGCGCTTCGCCCGGCGCCGGCACGCGATTGACGCCGCCGACCGGCTCGCCGTCCACCAGGATGATGCGCTTGTCGCCGCCGCGCACCGCCGGGACATAGGCCTGAATGATGGCGGGTTCCCGGTACAGTTGGGTGAACAGTTCGATCAGTGCGTTGAGGTTTTCGTCCTCGGGCTTGATATGGAATACGCCCGCGCCGCCGTTGCCGAACAGCGGCTTGACGATGATGTCCTTATGTTCCTCGCGGAAGGCCTTGATCTGCTCCCAGTTGGAGGTGATCAGGGTCGGCGGCATCAGCTCGGGGAAATGGGTGACAAACAATTTTTCCGGCGCATTGCGGACCTGAACCGGATCATTGACAACCAATGTTTTCGGATGGATGTGCTCGAGCAAATGGGTCGCCGTGATATAGGCCATGTCGAAAGGCGGGTCCTGACGCATGAGTACCACGTCGGCCAGCGCCAGATCGATCCATTGTTTGTCACCCATGGTGTAGTGGTCGCCCTTTACGCGCCGGAGTTCGAGCGGACGGGCGTGGGCCAGGACACGTCCGTGGTTGAGGATCATATCCTGCGGCAGATAATGATAAATCTGGTGGCCGCGATGCTGCGCTTCGAGGGCGAGAACGAAGGTGCTGTCCCCGTCAATATCGATGGACTCGATAGGGTCCATCTGAATGGCAACCAAAAGGCTCATCGGCGTTTCTTTCCCCTGATGACGTTCCGTCTTAGATCTTTTTGAGCCGCACGTGGGTCACCACGCTGCGCACGAACTTGATATTATTGGCGTGGGCAATAACCCGGTCCAGTTCCTTTTGATCCTGCGCGATGCCGATCAGATAGACGATCCCGTTGACCGTCTCGATGGAATAATTGATGGCCAGGATTTCCTTGTCGAAGGTCATTTTCGACCGCAGCTGACCGGTTATCCAGGAATCCCTGACGAAATCGGTGATCCCCGTTTTGCTGATCTGGATCTCGTTGATCACGTCCTTGACGTCGTCCACCTGCCAAGCGAGCCGCACCGCTTTGTCGGCAAGGTCCACATCCTCGGTGGCGCCGGTCAAGAGAACGCGACCGTCATAAACTTCGACCCCGACGGCGCCATGCAGCCGGATATCCGTGTTGAAAAACTTTTCCTGGATCTCGGCTTCGGTCTTGAGGTCCGCCGTGTTGCCGGCGATCCCCCGCTCCTCGGCGGCGGACAGCCCGGTGACGGCACCCGCGCCGACGACCACACCCGCCGGTGTACAAGCGCCAAGCGCCAACAAACAGGCGGCCAAAGCGGCCGCACCGCGTGCGCGTTGAGCGAACAGACTACGCATGTGATTTCCCCATGTTCCTCGACCTGGCGATGGTCTCTTCGTTGGACGTTAGGTGCCAAGAATGGCGTTATTGTGGCCGCCGTCAATGCTCGGGACGCCAAGCGTCCGAAAGATGCACCGGCCAGCCCGTCGATCCGACGGCAACGATATCGAACCGTAAAGCACTATTCTGCAGTCCTGGTGCCGAAGCTGCAAAGCTTTCGGCGGCGCGTTCGATCCGCCGCCGCTGATGCGGTGTTATGGCGGAAAGGGCCTCGCCGGCCGTCGTGCGCGCCTTAACCTCGGCAAAAACGATCAGGTTTCCCCGCCGGGCGATGATATCGATCTCTCCGGCCGGATGGCGGTAGCGGCGGGCGAGGATGCGGAAGCCCTTCAGGCGGAGGAGCCACGCGGCAAGGAACTCCGCCCACAGGCCGGTGCGCCAAGCGCGCCGTTTGGCGGCATTAGCCGGTGCCTTGTTCATCGGCGATCGCCAGTGCGCGGGTATAAATCCGGCGGCGGGGTAATCCGGTTGCCGCGGCCACCTCGGCGGCGGCATCGCGGACGCTCATCTCGGCAAGGCGCGCGCGGATCATCTCGTCTATGTCGCTTTCGTCGGGTTCCTCCTGCGACGGCGGTGCGACAATCACGATGACTTCGCCGCGTGGGGCGCCCGCCTCTTGGTAGTGCCGGGTCAATTCATCGAGAGGACCGCGCCGGACTTCCTCGTGCAGTTTTGTCAGTTCGCGGGCAACGGCGGCCTCGCGCGGGCCGAACACCGTTTCCATGTCGGCAAGAGAGGCGGCGAGCCGCTTTGCCGATTCCTGGAATACCAACGTGGCCGGAACGGACTTTAGGGTTTCGAACTCGTTGCGGCGGCCGGCAGTTTTCGCTGGTGGAAAACCGGCAAACAAAAACCGGTCGGTGGGCAAACCCGACAGGATCAATCCTGTCACACCTGCCGTCGGGCCGGGTATCGCCGTGACATATATTTCCGCATCGATACAGGCACGGACCAGCTTATATCCCGGGTCCGAAACCGAGGGCGTTCCGGCATCACTTACCTGGGCGATGGACTTTCCCGCGCGCATTTCGTCGATCAACTGGGGCCGGACACGCGCGGCATTGTGATCATGGTAGGCGGTTAAATGTGCTGCAATACCATGCATTTTTAACAATTTACCGGTAACTCGGGTATCTTCGCATATCACCCGGTCAGCGTGCGCGAGAACATCGAGGGCCCGCAGGCTGATATCGGCGGCATTGCCGATCGGGGTGGCGACGACATAGAGGCCGGCGCGAAGCGGCGGAACCTCCTGTTTACTTCCGGTGTGGGTGTAATTACCGTCATGGACACCTTCAGCGGCGGCTTTGGACGGTTTTTCCGACAGCTTCGGTTTGGATTGCCGTTTGGACGATGAGGACGATTTTGATTTTGCCATCGTGGGTTCGCAATTCGGCGCTCTGGGCCGTCCTTCTCTTGATCCTGGCGGCATGTGCCGAGCCGCAATTGTCGCAGTTGCCGCCTTGGTTGCAAAGCCCCGCCGGTTCCAAGGAGGTGCCCCGCTCTCAAACGACGCCACCTCCGGCCCCGCGGATTTCTACGCTGTCCCGCGCGCCCGGCCCGGCTTCCGCCGCGGTTCCCGACGCGGGCTCGGCGCCGGAGACCGCATCCGCTCCCACCGTCAGCCGGCCTGCGTCCCGGTTGCCCGAGGAAGGCTGGCGTCTGCCGCGTGAGGCCTTCTCCAAACCATCGACGCAACGGGCGCCATCGTCTGTCCCCAACCAAACAACGCAACCGCCGTCGACGGCCGGGTCTCAACAGAACCGGTTTGCCGAACCCGCGCCACCGCCCCGTACGGTGGATGTGCCGCGTATCGCGCTTTTGCTTCCCTTGAGCGGGCCCAGTGCAGCGGTGGGCCGTCATTTGCTGAACGCAGCGCAACTTGCCTTGTTCGATTTTGCGGATACGAACTTCGAGCTTCTTCCCCATGACACGAAGGGAACGCCCGCCGGCGCGGTGGAGGCGGCGGCGCTCGCCATCGGCGATGGGGCATCCCTTATTCTCGGTCCGCTGTTGTCGGCATCGGTCCAGGCCGTGACACCGGCGGCACGGGCGGCTGGGGTCAACGTGATTTCGTTTTCCAGCGATCGCGCGGTCGCGGGAGATGGTGTTTTCACCATGGGATTTCTTCCTGCCGATCAAATCCGACGGGTGGTGCAATATGCGGGAACGCGGCGGCTGGAACGGTTCGCGGCGTTGGTTCCAGATGACACCTATGGATTGCGGGTCGTCGACGCCCTTTATAAAGCGGCCGCGGAGAACGGTTTGGTCGTGACCGATCTTAGCTACTACAACCCGCAAACGATCGATTTCGCGCCCATCATTCGTCGTCTCGCTAACTACGACACGCGGCGGCAAACGTTGCTGGATCAGAAGGCTGCCCTCGAAGGCCGCGACGATGAGGTTGCGCAACAGGCATTGAAGCGGTTGGAGAATGCCGAAACGTTGGGCGAAGTCCCGTTCGACGCATTGTTGATCGCCGAAGGCGGCAAGCGGCTCCAGGCTATCGCTGCGCTGCTGCCCTATTACGATATCGATCCGAAGAAAATTCGGATGTTGGGAACGGGACAATGGGACGCGCCGGGGCTCGGCGCCGAGCCGGCGCTTGTCGGTGGATGGTATGCGGCGCCGCCGCCCGCCGCGCGGCTGGAATTCACGCTCAGGTATAAGGCGACATACGATGAAGAACCTCATCGCCTGGCGACGCTTGCCTACGATGCTACGGCGTTGGCCGCCGTATTGGCGCAGGGTGAGGGCGGTTTCGGCTTTGCCGCCATTACCGCGCCGCAGGGATTTGTCGGTCGGGACGGTATTTTCCGTTTTCTCCCCGACGGCACGGCGCAACGGGGGCTGAGCATCATCGAAGTGCGGGAACGCGATACGGTGATCGTCGACGATGCGCCGACGAGCTTCACCTCACGCGTCAACTGATCCTACGCCAATAAGTGTGCGAGCACCGCGTCGAGCCGCTTAAGGCCTTCGGGCGTTGCGCGAAGGCCGGCGTCGTCGAAGACCAAGAAGTCTGCTTCCTGAAGGGCGCACACGCGCGCCCTATCCAGAAATGTGTCGAGCGCCACGCCTGTTGCCGCCATGAAATCAACCGCCGACAAACCGCGCGTCAGACGCAGCCCCATCATGAGGACTTCCTGGGCGCGTTCTTCTTGCGCGACGGCGCGGCGTTTCTGCGTACCGCTGCCCTTGGTTTGGACGGCGTTCAGCCAAGTTTCGGGCAAACGTATTTCCTGAACGGCGGCGGTGCCGTCGGCGGACTTTAGGCGTCCATGCGCACCCGGGCCGATCCCGACATAGTCGCCGCCCCGCCAATAGGTCAGATTGTGGCGGCCCTCGGCGCCCGGCCGCGCGTGGTTGGAAATCTCATAAGCAGGAAGTCCGGCAACGGACAATTCCTCAGCTGTAATGTCCAGCATCTCAACGGCAGCCTCTTCGTCGGCGGTGCCGACGCGCTCGCGGTGGAAAGCGGTGCCGCGTTCGATGGTCAATTGATAGACGGAGAGATGCTCACCTGCGAGACCTAAGGCTTGGCGCAGTTCGTTGCGCCAATCTTCGGCAGTTTGACCCGGCCGCGCATAGATCAGGTCGAAGGAAATGCGTGGCACGGCTTTTTGGGCGGCTTCGATGGCGGTCAACGCCGCCGTCGCTGTGTGACGCCGGCCGAGGAATTTGAGCGCATCGTCGTTGAAAGATTGAACGCCGATGGAAAGCCGGTTGATGCCCGCTTCGGCGAAGGCCGAAAACAACGCGGCTTCAGCCGACGACGGATTGGCTTCCGCGGTGACTTCCAAATCGTCGGTACAGGTCCAGCGTGTCCGCACGCGCTCGATAATCGCGGCGACCGTTTCGGGCGCCATCAGAGAGGGGGTGCCGCCGCCGAAGAAAATACTGGTGACGGTTTGATCGTCGGTTTCGCCGGCATAACGGTCGAGCTCGTTCAGATACGCCTCACGCCACGCGCGCTGGTCGACGCCCTCGCATACGTGGCTGTTGAAGTCACAGTACGGGCATTTGCTCTCGCAGAACGGCCAGTGGACATAAACGCCAAAGCCCGCGGACATGTCCCTAATCCTTAAAAGTGTTTTGCTACTTCGTGAAACACGCGGCCACCAATTTGCGGAAAGCATCCGCCCGATGGCTGATACCGTGTTTCTTTGCCGGATCCATTTCGCCGAAGGTAACGTCGTATCCGTCGGGGACGAACATGGGATCATAGCCGAAGCCGAGGTCGCCGCGCGGCGGCCAAACGAGTGTACCATGCACCTCGCCTTCGACCGTATCGCAATGACCGTCGGGCCAGGCCAGTGTCAGCGCGCAAACGAACTTTGCCGACCGGTCCGGATTTCCGCCGAGCGCCTCTTCGACCTTACGCATGGCGAGATCGAAATCTTTTCCGGGCCCGGCCCAACGGGCCGAGTAGATACCCGGCGCTCCGTCCAACGCTGTGACGGCCAGTCCGGAATCGTCGGCCAGCGCCGGCAGCTTGGCGGCCTCGGCGGCGGCGTGGGCCTTGAGCTCGGCATTGGCGACGAACGTGGTGCCCGTTTCCTCAGGCTCTGATAGGCCCAGGTCTCCGGCCGAAATCACCTCGGCGCCGAAGGGAGCCAACAGATCGGCGATCTCGACAACCTTTCCTTTGTTGTGGCTCGCGATGATCAGCTTGCCGCCCGTAAAATGCCGAACCATTTCTCTCAAGATGTCGCCGCGTCGATGGCGGCGGATTGCACGATGCACAACTCGCCGACGCCCTTCTTCGCCAGTTCCAGCATGGCGTGAAGGTCGGATTCGGGGAACGGCTTGTCCTCGGCCGTGCCTTGAATTTCGACCATACCGCCGTCGCGGGTCAGGACGAAGTTGGCATCCACTTCGGCGGTGCTGTCTTCATCGTAATCGAGGTCGAGCACCGGGATGCCTTTGTAGACACCGCAGGAAATGGCAGCGACCTGGCCGATCAGAGGCATGGTTTTGATGAGGCCTAGATCGAGGATGTGTTTGAACGCCAGATGAAGCGCGACGTAACCGCCGGTGATGGAGGCGGTGCGCGTGCCGCCGTCGGCCTGAATGACATCGCAATCGACCCGCACTTGGATGTCCGGCATGGCCGTCAGGTCGGTGACCGCGCGGAGCGACCGTCCGATCAGGCGCTGAATTTCCAAGGTACGGCCGCCTTGTTTCCCGCGTGCCGCTTCGCGGTCGGTGCGGGTGCCCGTGGACCGGGGCAGCATGCCGTATTCGGCGGTAACCCAGCCTTTTCCGCTATCCCGCATCCAGCCGGGCACGCGGGTCTCCACCGAGGCGGTGCAGATCACATGTGTATCCCCGAACCGGGACAGGCAGGAGCCTTCGGCGTGCTTGTTGATGCCGGTTTCCAGGTGAATATCGCGCATCTGGCTCGGTTGGCGTCCCGACGGGCGCATGGGCAGTTCCTTGTGTTATTGTTGCCATAAATCTTTTCTGGGGCTGGCGCGACACTAAACAAGCGGCCATGGGCCGTCTAGTGCCGAAAACGGCCTTCCGCCTTGGTTTGCCGGGATAGGGAATAGATGCCTGGACCCGTTGACGCCCCCACCCCCCGAAACTACATTTCAGGCGCCTTTGATGGCCCAATTGTCCATGATCAGTTGCGATGAGTGAGCTAGACACAAAACAATCGGCGATTACCGAGTTGAACGACCGGTCGCGGGAGATTTTCCGCAAGATCGTCGAGACCTATTTGTCGACCGGCGGTCCCATCGGGTCGCGGACCTTGTCGCAACAGTTGTCGCAAACACTGTCGCCCGCGACCATCCGCAACGTGATGGCCGATCTGGAGGATGCCGGCCTGTTGTTCGCGCCGCACACTTCCGCCGGGCGCCTGCCGACCGAGGCGGGTCTGCGGCTGTTCGTGGACGGCCTGCTCGAGGTGGGCAACCTGACATCCGATGAGCGTCAGGGCATCGAAAGCCGTTTCGCGGGATCGGGCAAAAGCATCGAACAATTGCTCGAACAGGCAACGACGGCGTTGTCGGGCCTATCCAATTGCACCGGTCTGGTCATGGCGCCCAAGACCGAAGCGCCGCTCAAGCATATCGAATTTATCAACCTGAGCCCGGGCCGGGCCCTCGTCGTTATGGTCACCTCCGAAGGCGTCGTCGAGAACCGTCTGATCGAGGTGCCGCCGGACGTGCCGGCATCGGCACTGATCGAGGCCAGCAACTATCTCAGTGCCAAGCTGGTGGGCCGGACGCTGCGTGAAGCGCAGGCCCAGATCGACGCGGAATTAAAACAGAACCGGGCCCAGTTGGATGCCTTGTCGGCCAAGGTGGTGGAGGCTGGCCTTGCCACCTGGGCGGGCGGCGAGAAAGGCGGCACGTTGATCCTGCGCGGTCAGGCGCATTTGCTCGATGATATTACGGCGATCACGGATCTGGAGCGCATCCGGGCGCTGTTCTCCGCCCTCGAAACCGAGGAAATGATGTTGCGTGTTCTCGATCTTGCCGACCGCAGCGAGGGCGTGCAGATTTTCATCGGCGCCGATAATGATCTGTTTTCGGTGTCGGGGTGCTCGTTTATTGTCGCGCCCTACCATTCGAGCCAGCAGCAGTTGATCGGCGCCATTGGCGTGATCGGGCCGACGCGCATGAACTATGCGCGCATCATTCCCATGGTCGATTACACGGCCAAATTGATCGGCAAGGTAATCGGTTAGAACAAATCAGAACGCGACCAGGAAGCACAATGACCAATCAGGAAAACAAACCCGAAGAAGAAACGGCGGAAGAGAACGCCGCGCCAGAAGAGGAGACGGCCGAAGCCGAAGCCGATGCTGAGCAAGCCGCGGAGCAGGAAGCGGAAGAGGCCGCTGGCGCGGAAGAGAGCGGGGCCAAAACTTATGAGGATTTGCAGAAAGAGGCCGCGTCGCTCAAGGATCAGCTGATGCGTTCTCTCGCCGAGGCGGAGAATCTGCGGCGGCGGATGGAACGTGAGAAAAAAGACATCTCCAAATACGCCATCGCCAATTTCGCGCGCGAGGTGCTGGGGGTGGCCGACAATCTGAATCGCGCCATCGGCGCCGTCGACGAGAATGCCCGCACCGATAATGAGGACCTGCATAACCTGTTGGTTGGCATCGAAATGACCGAACGGTCATTGGCGAATGCCTGTGAGCAGGTGGGCGTCAAACCCATCGAGGCCCTCGGCAAGAGGTTCGACCACAATTTCCATCAGGCGATGTTCGAGGTGGAAGACCCGTCCCAACCGGCGGGGCTGGTGGTTCAGGAAATGCAGAAAGGCTACATGATCCATGACCGGCTGCTGCGTCCCGCCATGGTCGGCGTGTCGAAAGGCGGGCCCAAGCTGGAAGAGGTGCCGGCGGAGGAAGCGACCGACCCGGCGGCGGCCGAGTCGTCAGGCGGCGATACGTCGGCTTACGAGAAAGCTTCGGATGCAGCGGGCGGCCCCAAGGTCGACAAGGAACTCTAGCCGGGAGCCGGGATAGCCCGGCGTTTGCTCCATTCCCGAACGGCGTTGGCGACTATGACCAACGCCGAATAGGCAATGATGCAGGCCAGGGTATAGGGCGAATAATGGAGCCGCCCGTCGAAGGCCTGTGCCGCGAACACCAGGCACGGCCCTAGCGCCAGAATAATCCAGGTGCCAACTGCGGATATCCGCACGAGGCCTAATTGCAGGGCATAAAGAGGCGCGACGATCAGCACCAAGGCGGCACCTGTGACCCGCGCGAGCGCGGCGGCATCGGTGAGCGGTGCGCCCTCCCCGGTGCCAACCAGATGCATCCCCGCCGCGATCCCAATCATAAGAAAAAAGCGAACCGCGAGCACCGCCTCGGCGGTGATGCCGTTGTCGTGCATGCGGCGCGTGACGTCGGAGGTCAGCGAAATGAACACGCCGCTGGCGAAGGCGAAAACAAGACCGATCAGATTTTCGGATGCCGTGCGGGTCGTCAGGCCGGAGACGTTCAACAGCACAACGGCGGACAGAGCGAGAAGCGAGAAAAGAACCCCGGCTTGGATCGCGACCTCGAGCGGACGCAGCGGGACAGGGCGAGAGATGTGCCACCCCATTGCGCCCAGCCCCACCAGGGTCACCGACCCCATGCCCGTGTGGATCGTATTGACGATGGCGGGCTCCAGCGTTTTCAGGGCAACGAAGAAAGACAGCCAAGCGGCGGCGGTGCCGATATTGGCGCGCACGATATCTCCCCACTGATCCTTGAGCCTCACCAGTTGTGCGCGTTGGCGCGAAAGGACGACGCTGCCGAACAACAGCGTCGCGATGGAAAAGGATACCAGCACGATGTCGAAGAACCGGTATTGCTGAAACACATGGCCGAAGAAAACGTCGCGTGCCGCCGCTGCGGCGACGAACAGCAGGATCAACCCGACACCCCAATTCATTCCGGATCCCCTCTCCCGATGACGTTCCGTCACTTTGGAACGCCGGACTGGGGGCCGCTATCCGCTTCTTGCGACGGGCTCGCTAAATCAAAGCGCTGCCGCCGTCGGCTCGTGCTCGGCCATGTACTCCTTGGCGCGGTCGCGGTTGGAGACGGCGTAGCAATAGGTGCAGCCGGGCGGGCAGGTATCGTAGCCGCCGATGTCGCGCGACGCCGCGCACCGGCAGGTTTGACGGTGCGGCTTGGCCGCCGCGCCGATGGGGCGTCCGGCGATGTCGCTCAAGCGGTCGGCATCGATGCATGCCGCTTCGGCGACACCCTCGACGATCAGGTCCGGCTGGCCGCACAGGGTCGTTCGGATGCCATGCGTGCCGCCGATCTCGGCCAGCTTTTCCAACAGGTCCTTTTTCCGGCCGCTATCCGGGTCTTCCCAAATAAAGCCGTGCGCCTCTGCGGCGGCATTCAGATTGCGGGTGGTTTTGCGATAGGGCTGCAGGAACGACACCACCACCTCATCGACCGACCCTGAAAGCTGCTCGGCTAATTTCTTGAAGTTGGCCACATGCCAGTCGGGCGGCGTCAGATCGGAGAAGACGATGGGGTCGTAGCGCCAAACCGGCCGCCGCCGGCCCCAGCGGTCGGCCACTTGTTCGATCTGCGCCATCGCCTGTTCGGCGGACAGGGTCGCGGTCTCCAATTCACGCCCATAGCCGGTAACGGTGAGTTGCACGACGAAGGAGACACCGTCCGCGTCGATTTCTTCCAGCACGTTGAAAAACGGCGATAAATTTCGCGTCCAAAAGACATATCCGTCGACATCTTCAGGCTTGAGGGAGACCTCGAACGGCTTGCCGCCATAGGGGTTCCGCACCCGGCAAAAACCGGCGCGCAGCCGGTTCCGGAACCAGGCGCTGTAAAAGGCGGGAATATCGGTTTTGTACGATGCCGAAACGATCATGGCCTCAATAAACCTATGAATAACCACATGGTTAACCACCTGCTGGCAGTATATATATGAGACAGCAAATACATCGGCTGAAATCACGGTAGATTCTTGGGCCGCTGCGGGGCTTTCTTGAGGTTGCGCGCCCGGCGGCACCTACTTATATATCGGCCATATTAAACCCGCGCCGGATCATCCGGGCCATAAACGCCGCACAGCGCCGTTTCCGGGCTGTGAGGTTCTGTTGCTGAGGAAAGAGGACAGAATGAGCAAAGTTATTGGTATTGACCTTGGTACCACCAACTCCTGTGTCGCTTTGATGGAGGGCGCAGAGGCCAAAGTCATCGAGAATTCCGAGGGCGCGCGTACGACGCCGTCCATGGTCGCGTTCACCGAAGGTGACGAGCGGCTGGTCGGGCAATCGGCCAAACGCCAAGCCGTCACCAATCCCGAAAACACCCTGTACGCCATCAAGCGTTTGATCGGCCGCCGCTACGACGACCCCATGACCGAAAAGGATAAGGGGCTGGTTCCGTACAAGATTGTTGCCGCCGACAACAACGATGCATGGGTTGAGGTCAAAGGCAAGAAGCACAGCCCGAGCGAGGTCAGCGCCTTCATTCTGCAGAAGATGAAGGAAACCGCCGAGGCGTATCTCGGCGACACGGTGACCCAAGCGGTGATCACGGTGCCCGCTTACTTCAACGATTCCCAGCGCCAAGCGACGAAGGATGCCGGCAAGATCGCTGGCCTCGACGTGCTGCGCATCATCAACGAACCCACCGCGGCAGCCCTCGCCTACGGCCTCGACAAAAAAGAAAACGGCATCATTGCCGTTTACGACCTTGGCGGCGGCACGTTCGACGTTTCCATTCTGGAGATCGGCGACGGCGTGTTCGAGGTGAAGTCCACCAACGGCGACACGTTCCTCGGCGGTGAAGACTTCGACAAATGCATCATCGACTACCTCGCCGACGAGTTCAAAAAGGAAGCCGGTATTGATCTGCGTGACGACAAGCTCGCGCTGCAACGGCTGAAGGAAGCGGCGGAAAAGGCCAAGATTGAGCTGTCCAGCTCGGTCCAAACCGAAGTGAACCTGCCGTTCATCACCGCCGATGCGAGCGGTCCCAAGCACCTCAATATCAAATTGACCCGCGCCAAGCTCGAGGCGCTCGTCGACAGCCTGATCGAACGTACCATCGCACCCTGCAAAGCGGCCTTGAAGGACGCCGGCATTACGGCGGGCGAGATCAAGGAAGTAATCCTGGTCGGCGGTATGACCCGCATGCCCAAGGTTCAGGAACGGGTGAAGGAATTCTTTGGCCGCGAACCCCACAAGGGCGTGAACCCGGACGAGGTCGTTGCCATCGGCGCGGCGATCCAGGGCGGCGTGCTGCAGGGCGACGTGAAGGACGTTCTGCTTCTCGACGTTACCCCGCTGTCGCTCGGTATCGAAACCTTGGGTGGCGTGTTCACCCGGTTGATCGACCGCAACACGACGATCCCGACGCGCAAGGGGCAGGTGTTCTCCACCGCCGAGGACAATCAATCGGCCGTGACCATTCGCGTGTTCCAAGGTGAACGCGAAATGGCGGCGGACAACAAGCTTCTCGGCCAGTTTGATCTGATGGGCATTCCGCCGGCACCGCGCGGCATGCCGCAGATCGAGGTCACCTTCGACATCGACGCCAACGGTATCGTCAACGTGTCCGCCAAGGATAAGGCGACCGGCAAGGAACAGCAGATACGTATCCAGGCCTCGGGCGGATTGTCCGATGCGGATATCGACCGCATGGTCAAGGAAGCCGAAGAGCATGCCGACGATGACAAGAAGCGCAAGGAACTGGTCGAGGTGCGCAACCAGGCCGATTCCCTGTTGCACACGACGGACAAGAACCTGCAGGAATACGGCGACAAGGTTTCCGCCGACGAAAAGAAGGCCATCGAAGATGCCGCAGAAGAGCTGCGGACGGCGTTGAATGGCGAAGACCACGATGCCATCAAGGCTAAGACCGATGTTCTGATGCAGGCTTCCATGAAGCTCGGCGAGGCCATGTATAAAGCGTCGCAGGAAGAAGGCGCGGCACCGGATATGCCAGGTGATATGCCGGGAGGCATGCCCGGAGCCGACGATGCCGCTGGTGGCGCATCCGGTGGCGACGACGCGACAGTCGTCGATGCCGAATTCGAGGAAGTGGACCCGGACAAGAAAGATACCTAACCGGGTCTCGCTCGGGAATGCCGGGACATATGGATATAATGGGATGGATCGCCCGGGCGCCTTTTTTTGGATGCTCGGGCGTCTCCTTTGAGGCGGAACGGGTGTAATGGCCAAACAGGACTATTATCAGACACTCGGTATCGAAAAAGGTGCCAGCGCCAGCGACATCAAGGCCGCCTACCGCAAGCTGGCCATGCAGTATCACCCAGATCGCAATCCGGGTGACACGGCGGCCGAGCAGAAATTCAAAGAAATCAACGAAGCCAACGACATCCTATCGGATGAGCAGAAGCGCGCGGCCTATGATCGGTACGGTCATGCCGCCTTCGAAAACGGCGGTCCCGGCGGCGGCGGTTTCGAACAGGGCTTCGGCGGCGGCGCGGGCTTCGGGTCCGGCTTTGCCGATATCTTCGACGAGATGTTCGGCGACTTCGGTGCGGCCGGCGGCCGTCGCGGCGGGCGCAACTCAGGGCGCGGCGCCGATCTTCGCTACAATATGGAAATCTCCCTCGCCGAAGCCTTCAACGGCGCGAAGTCGAATATCCGCGTGCCGACATCGGTGCAATGCGAGGCGTGCAACGGCATGGGGTCGGCGGGCGGCAAGGCGCCCGATACCTGCCCGTCCTGCCAGGGATATGGGAAAATCCGTGCCCAACAAGGGTTCTTCACCATCGAACGCACTTGCCCGACATGCCGCGGGACCGGCCAAGTAATCAAGGAGGCGTGCACCTCCTGTAACGGATCGGGCCGTAAGCAGAAGGAACGGACCCTGTCGGTTAACATTCCGGCAGGAGTCGAGGACGGCACCCGCATCCGGTTGGCGGGCGAAGGTGAAGCGGGGCTGCGCGGCGCACCGGCGGGCGATCTCTATATTTTCATTTCGGTGGCCCCCCATCACATCTTCCATCGCGACGGCGCCAACATCTATTGCAAGGTGCCGATCCCCATCACCGCGGCGACGCTCGGCGGCCATATCGAGGTGCCGACCGTTGACGGTGGCCGGGCGCGCATCAACATTCCTTCCGGTACTCAATCGGGGCATCAGTTCCGTCTGCGCGGTAAGGGCATGTCCATCTTGCGCTCGCGCGAGCGGGGCGACATGTTCGTTCAAGCGTCCGTGGAAACACCGGTTAATCTGACCAAGAAGCAGAAGGAACTGCTCAAGGAATTTGAAAAAGCCGGCGGCAAGGTGCAAAACAGTCCCGAATCCGAAGGTTTCTTCACCAAGGTGAAGGAACTGTGGGAAGATCTGAAGGAATGACCTGCCGGGTCCGGCCCCTAATCGTGGGTGGTCGGGTCCATCGTGAGGGGGCGGACTATGAAAATCGGTGTTGTTGGCTGCGCAGGCCGGATGGGCCGCATGTTGGTGACTCAGATCACCGGCACCGGCGGCTGCGACCTGGCCGGTGGCTCGGAAGGCCCGGGCAATCCGCATATCGGTGAAGATGTCGCAACCCTCGCGGGGCTGCCCGCATCCGGTTTGACCGTTTCGGACGATGCGGCAGCTTTGTTCGCCGCTTCCGATGCGGTCATCGATTTCACGGCGCCGGCGGCGACGGTGGCGCACGCGGAACTGGCCGCGGAAACGGGCAAGGTTCTGGTCGTCGGCACCACCGGTCTCGAAGACAGCCACCAGAAGGTGCTCGCCGACGCCGCCAAGCGTACGGCGATTGTCCAGGCGCCCAACTTTTCCATCGGCGTAAATCTGTTGCTGGCGTTGACGGAACGTGTCGCGGGAATTTTGGACGAAGACTACGACATCGAAATCGTCGAGATGCATCACCGGCACAAAGTCGACGCGCCGTCGGGCACGGCCCTCGGCCTTGGCCGGGCGGCGGCAGCCGGGCGTAACGTGTCGTTGTCCGACGTGGCGCAACGAGGCCGTGACGGCATCACGGGGCCGCGCCGCTCGGGCGACATCGGCTTCGCGGTGTTGCGGGGCGGCGATGTCGTCGGCGACCACACGGTGGTCTTTGCCGCCGACGGCGAGCGGGTCGAACTGACCCACAAGGCGTCGTCGCGCGAGGTATTTGCCCGCGGTGCCGTGCGGGCCGCGCTTTGGGCCGATGGTAAAGCTCCCGGCCTCTATTCCATGCAGGACGTGTTGGGTTTCGGCAGCTGAATTCGTCGGATAGATTAGGGTTTCACATCTGCCAACGCAGCGTGTAAAGCGTCTGCCACCCGCAGGCGTTCTTCGGGTCCGAGGAAGGCGCCGATTTCCGCTTTATGGCCGCGCGCGGAAACGAACAGGCGCGGCACTCTTCCCCTCACATGAACCATTTCGAGCTTCGACCAATATGGTTCGAACGTTTCGTCGACTTCGTGACCGCGATGGTCCCACCGCCTTACCCGTAGTTCACGGCCCGACAGGGTGACCCATTCGCGGCGCCGGGCGTGGGTGTATCCGAACCGGTAGGCGGCGTAGAGCAGGATCAGTTCGAGCCCCATGAAACCCATCACCGGCCCCGCACCGACCAACCAGAACAATGCCCCGACTGCCACGCACACAGCGGCAAAGATGCCGAGCAGCAGCGCGTTCTGACGCAGGCCGTCGGCCACATTGGGGACCATGCGGATTTCCAGAAAAACCGCATCGAAATCGGTCCGGTCATTGGTCAATACATCGAGCACGAAGGAATTTTCCCGCAGTCTTATTGGACTCACTAACTAGCCCCAATGATATACCCGGGGCGGTTGATGGGACATGAAATTCCTTGCCCGCCCGGGTTCCGGCATTAATGTGTCGGCCATGAAAAAGGCCGATGTCGAAGAGTTTTTCCGCCGCCTTCAGGCACAAAACCCCGAACCGAAAGGGGAGCTCAATTACATCAACCCCTATACCTTATTGGTCGCCGTCGTCCTGTCGGCCCAGGCCACGGATGTCGGTGTAAACAAGGCCACCGGGCCGCTGTTCAAAGTCGTCGATACGCCGGAGAAAATGGTCGCGCTCGGGGAGGCGAAGCTCAAGGACTACATCAAGACCATCGGCCTGTTTAATTCAAAGGCAAAGAATGTCATCAAGCTCAGCCAGATCTTGATCGACGAGCACGGCAGCGAGGTGCCCGCCGACCGCGATATGCTCGAGAAGCTCCCCGGGGTCGGACGGAAAACGGCGAACGTGGTTCTCAATATCGCATTTGGCCAGCCGACCATTGCCGTCGACACGCATATCTTCCGGGTCGGCAACCGGACCGGGCTGGCGCCTGGGAAAACCCCTCTCGAAGTGGAAAAGAAGCTCGAAAAGGCCGTGCCCGATGCCTATCGGGTTCACGCCCATCATTGGCTGATCCTGCACGGCCGCTACGTCTGTAAAGCCCGTAAACCCGATTGCCCTGCCTGCGTGGTGGCCGATCTGTGCCGCTACAAGGCGAAAACGACGGTGTAACGGGGTTAGCTGCGACGGATCGGATCCGACGCGCTGAACTTGTCAGCAAAGCAGTATCCGGCTTTCAGGTCGTTTTCGGACGTGCTGCGGATATCGACATGTTTGACCACGTGCGTGCTGCCGGTTTCATACAGAAAAACGTCCAAGATGCAGCTTCCGTCGCGGTATTGCCAAATTTCGGCGGGCTTGTCGCGTCGGGTGAAGGCCGGTGGTCCGAACAAGGCTGTGACTTCCGCGTCGTAAAGGCCCATGAGCCGCGCTTTGATTTTCTCCGGTGCGATGGGTGAGGCAGGCGGGCGTCGACGTACCGGTTGCGGTGTTGGCGTTGTCCGCGCCTGTTGCGTTGGCTGACCTGCGGCTGCGGATTGTTCCGGCGAAGGCGCCGCCCGGTCCGCCGTTCGCGGTGCCGACTGGCAGGCCGCGAGCATCAATCCGACGCTCGTGATCCAGATCGCCGTGGTACGCAAGGGATCCGCGGCGGCCTAGGACTTGCCCGCCGGGGCGGCATGCTGCCGTCCGGGGGCGCTCTCTTCCAGCGACGCCATATCGCCGGCGATCTCACCACCGGATTCGATGACGATACGCCCGTAGCGAACCTTGCCGTTGACCCGCCCAGTGGTGCGGATGGTCAATTTGTTGCGGGCAATCAACGTTCCTTCGAACAGGCCGCTTATATCGGCTTCGTCGACTTCGACCGTGCCTTTGAAATAGCCGGACGGCATGACCTCGATGATCTGGGCGTCGGTCAGCGAGGCTTCGACCCGCCCTTCGACCACTAATTTTTGACAGGAGGTAATTTCACCCGACAGGCAAATGTTCTTACCGACGCTCAAGCGGTTGGCATCGTCATCCACCGAGCTTGTTCGTCCGGTCGGCCGCTGGCCGCCGAGCACGTCAATTACGCGCCTTGGAATTTCGGGGCGCGGCTGAGCGGCCGCCGTAGGCTTGGCGGGCGCTGCATGGGTCGCTTTTTTCGAAAACGGCGCCAATGGCGGCGCGACATTGGTTGAATCTTGGTCGGCATCCACCGCAGCCGTGCCGGCGGCGTGCTCTTTGTCCTTGTCCTTGCCAAACATGCTCATTTAAGCCTCATCCAATGGCGCCCGAGCGCGCGCGCCACCTTTCAACCAAGTGAACCATAGCCGCCGTTGCGACGACCGGTGCCAGCAAATTGATAATCGGTATGGTCATTAAAAAAGCTATCACCACGCCCGCGACGAAAACACTACCACTGAAATTCTTTCTAACATGTTTTGCGTCCCGGGGATCAATCCGCCGGTGGGCGACCAGTTCGTAATACTCTCGCCCAAGAAGATACCCGTTCACCGTATAGAACACAAAGGGATAGAACGGGGTGAATATCAACGCTAACAGAAGCGGTAGCGTCAGGATATTGAGGAAAACGGCTATCGCCGAAAACTTTAGCGTGATCAGGATGATCTCGCCGATGGATTGGCGTCTTGGCGCTCCCAGCCCCGGGTAATAGCGTGCATCGACCGCATCGGCGATGGTTTCCAGGAAAAAGCCGATGACGAACGTAATGACCGCCGGAAACAAGATCCAACTCAGGATCAAAACACCAATGCCGCCAAAGACTTCCTTGACCCTGTCGAGATCCACGTCGGTGATCCACAAATCGATGGTGGGCAGATCCCAGTAGGCGAAACCCACACCGATAACGACCCAGGAGGCTACGAAAACCGCGAGGGATCCGATCAGGCCGAGCCAAAAGACGCGGCGGAACGAGGGTTCCTGCAGTTGGGCGAAGGCTTTGGAAAAGGCTGAAAACACGGGCTTGTCCTTTTGGGGAAGTGGGACGGCGGCGGGTTAAATTTCGTATACCCGTTGTTTATCGGGGTCCTGCCCACTGAGCAAGCGACCCGGCTGTTCGAAAATCGGCGGGACCTCTTGAGCGCCTGCCAGCCTTAGATATACTCCACGCCTTCAGAATCAACGAATAAACGGACGGATTTCATTATGACCGACGCAACTTACGATGTCGTTGCCCTTGGCAATGCCATTGTCGACGTCCTTTCACAGGCGGATGACGCATTCCTGGAGACGCATGCCTTGAGCAAGGGAACCATGACCTTGATCGACCCGCCGACGGCGGAACAGCTTTACGGTGCGATGGGTCCGGGTGTCGAAGTGTCCGGCGGGTCCGCCGCAAACACGGTTGCCGGTCTCGCTTCCTTCGGCGGCAAGGCTGCATTTATCGGTAAAGTGCGGGACGATCAGCTCGGCGATGTGTTTCGACACGACATTCGCGCAGCGGGGGTCGCATTCGATACGCCGCCCGCCAACGACGGCGCATCGACGGCCCGTTGCCTCATTCTGGTAACGCCCGATGCACAGCGGACCATGCAGACTTTTTTGGGCGCTTGCATCGAATTGGGGCCCGAGGATGTGGACGAGGATTTGATCAAAAAGTCCCAGGTGACATACCTGGAAGGTTATTTGTGGGATCCGCCGCGAGCCAAGGAAGCTTTCGTCAAGGCGTCGAAGATCGCCGGTGATGCCGGCCGCAAGGTGTCCCTATCCTTATCCGATCCGTTTTGTGTTGACCGTCACCGGGCGGAATTCGTCGATCTTGTGAACAACCATGTCGACATTCTGTTCGCCAACGAAGACGAGATCATGTCTTTGTACGAGGTAAGTGATTTCGACGACGCCCTACAGCATGTGAAAAATCACTGTGAAATCGCCGCTTTGACGCGGAGCGAAAAAGGGTCGGTGGTGATCCGCGGTGATGAAGTGCACGTGCTCGACGCGGAACCTGTCAGCCAAATCGTCGACAGTACGGGAGCCGGTGATTCATACGCGGCTGGGTTCCTCTACGGATATACGCATGGTCACGACTTACGGACCTGCGGGCGTTTGGGTGGCGCGGCGGCCGCCGAGATCATCAGCCATTTCGGGGCACGTCCCGAACACCCGCTCAAGGACCTGTTGGCGAAAATCGTCAACTGACGCCTGATCGTCATCGAAGACCGAACTCCCCGTTTGCGCGCCAATGTGGTATCGAACCCATTGGCGCGCGGCGGCGCGACGAGGTCGGAGATTTATGACGGGCGCACGGCAGACATTTGATCAAGTTTCCCAAAGCGGATCACGGGCGTTTCCTGTGTCCCGCTTCTGGCGTCTTTTTCCTTCGGGAATGCGCCGGCGTTGGTGGATGTTCCGCATTTTCGATCGCATCGTCCGGTCGTGGCCGGTCTTTCGCGGCCGCCACGGCGTTCTCGTCGTCCGGATGGACGGGATTGGCGATATGGTGTTGTTCCGCCGTGCGCTGGACAGCTACGCGGAAGTCTTCGGCGTTGATAAGTCTGAAATCACGGTTCTTGGCTGCACGAGTTGGGAGTCCATCGCCCCGCAAGTATTCGCCGGGTATCGAATCGTTGCCATCAATGAGCATGCGTTTCACCGGCATCTGATTTATCGTTTCAAGGTCGGGTTGATGGTGCGGCGACTGGCGCCGCGGATTACCGTCAACGACGCTTATTTCCGTCGCGCTTTAATGGCAGACAGTTTGGTTTGGATGTCGGCGGCGCCGGAAACCTATTCGTCGCTTCCCTATATCAGTGGGCGGACCCGTGCCGAATACACATATTTTCTCAGTCAGGTGACCAAGGTCATCGATACGGGAATGTATCCGACGCACGAGATCGATCGCCACTTTCGCTTCTTGTCGGCGATGGCCGGCCGGACCATAGAGCCCGCGGCCCCCGATATTTCCTGGCCCCGGCAACGTTCTGCCAAGATACCGCCGAACGTTTCTTATGCCGTTTTGAATCCGGGCAGCAATGAGCCTGGCCGCCGTTGGCCTTTCGCATCTTATATCGCTATTGCTGAGCGCCTCATGGAGCGCGGGTTGGCGGTAGTCTTGATCGGATCGTCCCGGCAAATCCCAGGCGGTTTAAACGTGCTAAAAACTAAAGAAGGGTTCATCGACTTGGTTGGGGAAACCAGTTTGCCGGAACTGATGGGTATTCTTAGCGGTGCAGCGCTGGTCGTCACCAATGACACGGGGCCCGCTCATCTGGCCATTGCCGTTGGGGCACCGACAATCGTCATTGTCGGGGGCGGCCATTTCGGAAGTTTTGTCCCCTATCCCGAACATATCCGTCCGCCGCATGCGCATTTCGTTTTTCATGAAATGCCCTGCTATCACTGCTTTTGGCGATGCCATCTGCGCGAAAATGCCGCGGAATCTTTTCCATGCGTTGGGGCAGTGCCGGTCGATGCTGTTTGGGCTGTCGCCGACGGATATGCGCCATGACAGATAGAGGTCAGCCTGATTTTTATACGTCCTACCGCTTTTTTAAGGGCTATGAGACGCCAGGCCTGAAACCAAAACATATTCGCGATTTCGATTTCCATTACTGGGAGCCTGCTGAGTGTGAGCCTGGAATGGCGACGTTGGAAATCGGCGCAGGGACGGGACAATTTCTGCTTTATCTCCACGCTAAAGAAGTTGGAGATTTCGTTGGGATCGATCACGATCACGCAACAGCCGATCATGTTCCGTCTGAAGTGCGCGAAAATTTCGAAGTTGCCGATGTCTGGGCCTACCTTGACAAGCTCCCCGCTGGTCGGACGTTCGACCGCGTCGTTCTGTTCGATGTGCTCGAACATTTTTCCTATGAAGAAGGGTGCCGGTTACTGGCGCGCCTCCGTGAAATTATGGCGCCCTCGGCCAGGATCGTTGTTCGGGTTCCGAACATGGGCTCACCGTGGGGCGGAATTCATCAATATGGCGATATCACGCACAGGGCCGGATACAATCCGATCAGCATGCGGCAACTTGCGCTTGCGAGCGGTTTTGAATGTATTCGGTGCTATCCGCATATAACGGGCTCCCCGAGTCGCCGCTTTCTGGATCGTGTTTTTCACGGTATTTTGTCGCGTGTCTTGATGACGCAGCCGGAAATATGGTCGGCAAATTTTTACGCCGTTTTGGAGCTACGCTAATCTCGTGGAAGAAGATTTCTATACCACCTATCCCGATTTCCGGGCCTACGACCCGCCGGTTATCAAGTCCAAACACGTCAAACAGTTCGACTACGAGTTTTGGAAGCCTGCTAACTGCCGCACAGATTGTCGAGTATTGGAAATCGGCTGCGGTACAGGCTTGTTTCTCGCTTATCTGGAACGCAAGGGCGTTTCCGATTTCGCCGGCATTGATGCCGATGAAAAAGTCCTTACCGTCCTACCCGATAGCCTGAAAGCGCGTGTCACGATCCAAGATATTTGGGCATATCTTGGATCAGAGGAGCTGCAGGGCGGTATCGACCGTGTCGCCCTGTTCGATGTTTTCGAGCATTTTTCGCCACACGAAGGCGTCCGCCTGTTGACGACGTTAAAGGAAAAGTTGGCGCCCGATGCGCGTATCGTCATGCGGGTTCCCAACATGTCGTCGCCCTGGGGTCTTCAATATCAGTATCACGATTTGACCCACAAAGCCGCCTATACGCCAGGCAGCCTTCAACAAGTCGCGTTGGCGGCAGGCTACGACGTTCTTGCGGCATTGCCGCAACGCCGTCGGCGGGGTGTAAGGCGCGGTCTTGAAAACACGGTGAATTGGATACTGGATCATACGCTAACTGAACCACCGCCAATTTGGTCCGCCAATTTCATCGCCGTTCTCTCGCCGGCCGCCCGTTGAAGGAGGTCAATCGGGAGTTCGGCGGCGGTCATTCCCGGATGTTCGGATGACACCAAAGACATCAGACAAGGCGCGCGCAGGTGAAGAAGCGGGCGGCGTGTTGATTGTCGCAGCGGGCGGCATCGGCGATGCCGTCCTTTTTTCGGTGGTATTTCCCCTTTTCCAACGGGTGGCCGAGCCCCAAGAAAAGATCACCCTGTTGCTGCGCCATGATGCCGCGAAAATGGCATTTCTATTCCCGCCGGAGGTTCGTGTCGTTCCGGTAAATTTCACGCGCTTCCGTGATTCCTGGTTCTATCGCCACGACGTCATTTCGGGGCTGCGCGTAAACCGGTTCCGTTTGGCAATTTCTGCTGACTATCTGCGGCATCCCAAACTGGACGAAAAATTGATTGCCGGCGCAAAGGCAAAAACCAACTTGGCCATGGAGGCCAAGCCTTGGGCCAAATACGACCGCCGACTGAAAAAGAATCGGCGCCTCTTCGCTCGATTGTTCGACAGCGGTCCAGCGCATACGGACAAGGTCTTACGCTGGACCCGGTTCGCAAACTGGTTTTGCGGTGAAGAGGCACCGCCACCGTTGGTCCGGTTGCCCGAAGGCAGATTGCTGGCGCCGCCGCACATGGAACACCCGGTCGTGGTCTTGGTGCCTTTTTCGGCGGTGCTGGAAAAGCAGCCGAGCCCCGCGCTTTTCGCGAAAATCCTCGATAGCTTGCCCAAGGATCATGATGTGATCGTTGCCGGGGCTCCCAATGATCTCACGCGGAATCCGGACTACGCTGGTCTGCTGGATCGGCCCAATGTCAAATTCGACACGTCGCGTTTCGATGCATTGGTGCCCTCGCTGCGCGCGGCACGTCTGGTGATTTCCGCAGACACGGCGGCCATGCACCTTTCCGTTGCCGTCGGCGCCCCTACATTGTGTCTTGCGAGCGCCGCTTACGTGGGAGAGATCGTGCCTTACGCGCCGGAGATTACGCCCGACAATGCACACTTCATCTATACGCCGATGGACTGCGCCGGGTGTCTCGGTGCCTGTATCCATCCAACCGAAGGCGATCGGTATCCTTGTGTGGCGCGCCTTAACCAGGGTGCTGTTCTCGAGAAGGTGCGGAGCCTCCTGAACGCATGATCGATGCCCGACGCAATTGGCTGGATGCCGTGCGCATCTATTTGGACCGCCGCCAAATCGTCATTCTTTTACTCGGCTTTTCCAGCGGCCTGCCTCTGCTACTCACCGGCGGCACCCTCGCCATCTGGATGAAGGAAGAAGGCATAACTAACACCGCTATCGGCCTCTTCGTGCTGGTCGGCCTTCCCTACAATCTGAAATTCCTTTGGGCACCGATTATCGATCATGTGGGCTTGCCCGGATTAACCCGTTGGCTCGGACGGCGTCGCAGTTGGATGGTGGTGATCCAGCTTCTGTTGATGGTTGCGGTGGTGTTTTTAGGAACTCTCAGCCCGACGAGTTCATTGGAGATAATGGTGTTTGCTGCGTTTGCCGTCGCGTTCCTGTCGGCAAGCCAAGATATCGTCATCGACGCCTATCGCATCGAAACGCTCGAAGAGCATGAACAAGGCGCCGGCGCGGCTATGACCCAGGTGGGCTACCGTTTTGGCTTGCTTGCGGCGGGCGCGGGCGCCCTTTACCTAGCCGAACAGGTGGATTGGTTCTGGGTGTATGCCCTGGAAGCAGTGCTGGTGGTTGTCGGAATCGCCGCCGTTCTCTATGGCGGCGAGCCTGCCGTTTCGGCATCTCGCGAACCCGCCGTTGCAACGCATGAATCCTATGGCGAACTGCTACGCTCGGCGGTGATTGATCCGTTCGCCGACTTTATGCGCCGCCCCGGCTGGCTGTTCATTTTGTTGTTCATTCTGCTCTATAAATTCGGCGATGCGTTTGCCGGTGTGATGGCCAATCCCTTTTATGTCGAGATGGCTTTCACCAAGGTGGAAATCGCCAATGTCAGCAAGATTTTCGGACTTGCCGCGACGCTGGCCGGCGTGTTCATCGGCGGCGCAATGGTATTCCGCTACGGGCTGATCAAAAGTCTGGTTTTCGCAGGTATTCTGCAGATGCTGTCAAACCTGTTGTTCGCCGTGCAGGCGGCGGTGGGGCACGACCTTGCCATGTTGGCGGTGACCGTCGGCGTCGAGAACCTGTCGGGTGGCATGGGATCGGCGGCGTTCGTCGCCTACCTTTCGAGCCTTTGCACCATCGAATATACGGCCACCCAATACGCGTTGCTGTCGTCCTTCATGGCGGTGGGCCGCACCGTTTTGTCGTCCTCATCGGGATGGCTCGCCGACAATGTCGATTGGGTGAGTTTCTTCGTCATCAGCACCGTGATCGCGTTGCCGGGCCTGCTGCTGCTGTTCTGGATGGTGCGGCGATATCCGCCGCCCGAACCGGCGGCTGAACCTGGTGCTGCTTAAGGGCGGCTGAGGATCGCATTCACCGCATTGGCGACGGCGTCGACGGGGATCACACTCATATCCTCGCTGCCGTAGTCGGTGGCTCTGATAAGGGTGAGATCTGCCGCGAGCGGCCGGAACTTCTCCGGTGGCGTGTGGCCAAATAGGGTGATCAATGGCATGCCGCCAGCCGACAGCATGTGCCCGATCCCGGAATCGTTGGCAACCGCAGCGGCCAGCCGCTTGGCCAACGCAATAGTTATGCGCGGATCCAGTAGGGCCTTGCGGTCGAACTTGTCAGATTGGACCGGGAATAAGGCGCCGGGCACGTGCGCGGCGATATCTTGCCGCCAGCTCTCTTCCATGGGCCCCAGCAGGAAGACCGGCGCGTGCCCATCCGCCGAAAGCCGCTTGGCGAGCGATATGTAATTTTCCAACGGCCAGCATTTGGAAGCGCCGCCTGCGCCCGGCGACAAGCCGACATAAGTGGGGCCGTAGGGAAGGAGCTGCTCCGCCATAGCCGTGATCGGTGCGTCGAGGGGAACCTCCAGCGTGGTGGGCGTTTCCAAAGTCGTGCCGGAAGCGATTTCCAACAGATCGAGCATTTGCCGCAGCATGCTTTTTGAGCGTTTATATCCAGCCTTCGGTTTTTTCGATGACAATAGAAAACGGGCGAACGGCGATATGAACACGCCGCGGCATAGCCGCCGCATTTGAAATGCCGCGAGCGCGCCGCGCTGGGTGTCGATGACCAGATCAAACTTGCGGCCGTCGAGCGGCCGCCTAAAAAACTCTTTCGCACTGATGCCGATACTGGCGTAGTCGATAACCTCATCGATCAGGCCATCGACAAGCGGCGCCAGAATGCCGCTATAGACACTGTTCTCACGTCCGGCGATCCAGGTGATGTGTGCGTCGGGAAAAAGGGCTCTCAGCGCGCGGACGAACGGCAGCTTCAAAAGCCCGTCGCCGACGCGATCAAGGCCGACATAAACGGCGATGGTTTTCGGAGGTTGAGGGATGGTGGCCATTCGGAATTCCTAACGTTCGGAACTAGCATATCCTCATCGACGGGAACACCTGAATTTGACCGCTATCAACGCCGAGGTGTGAGGCATATATATAATGCTACAGGAGGGCTACATTTATGCTTATCGGCGCACCCAAGGAAATTAAGACCCACGAATACCGGGTCGGATTGGTTCCCGGCAGTGTTCGCGAATTGGTTCATCACGGTCACGAGGTTATCGTCGAAACGTCTGCCGGAGAGGGTACCGGTTTCTTCGACCGCCATTACGAGGCCGCCGGTGCGCGCATCGTCCCGTCCGCGAAGGATGTTTTTGACACCGCCGATATGGTGGTGAAGGTCAAGGAACCTCAACCTGTCGAACTCGATATGCTTCGCGAGGGACAAGTGCTGTTTACGTATTTGCACCTTGCCGCCGAACCCGATCAGACGGCGGGGCTCCTCCGCTCCGGATGCATCGCGGTTGCCTACGAAACAGTGACGGACACGCGCGGCGGCCTTCCCCTTTTGGCGCCAATGAGCGAAGTGGCAGGGCGTATGGCGGTGCAAGTTGGTGCCCACTGTCTCGAACGCGAACAAGGGGGTGCAGGTATTTTGCTGGGCGGCGTACCCGGCGTGCCGGTGGCAAAGGTCGTCATCTTGGGTGGCGGCGTCGTCGGTACCAATGCGGCGCGCATGGCGATGGGGTTGGAAGCGTCGGTGACGGTGATCGATAAATCCCTGCCGCGTCTCTATGAGCTCGACATGCAGTTCGGCCGGCAACTCAACACCATTTTCGCGACGGTCGATTCCATCGAGGACCATGTGTCTCATGCTGATCTAGTGATCGGCGCGGTTCTCTCTCCCGGCGCGGCGGCGCCCAAGGTGATCACCCGTGATATGGTATCGCAGATGCAGCGCGGGTCGGTCATCGTCGATGTCGCCATCGATCAAGGCGGCTGTTGCGAAACCAGCCGGCCGACCACCCATGCCGACCCTACATACGTCGATGAAGGCGTCGTACATTACTGCGTGACCAACATGCCGGGTGCGGTCGCGCGCACATCGGCGCGTGCCTTGAACAATGCGACCTTGCCATTCGTGTTGGCGCTGGCCGACAAAGGCTACGTCCAGGCCATGAAAGACGATCCCCACCTCAAAAATGGTCTCAATGTTCATCGCGGAAAGATCACGCACGAGGCGGTTGCCGCCGATCTCGGGTACGACTTCCAGTCGCCGGATGACTCTCTGAAAGGATGACCGTGTCCGGCCCGGACCCGCGCATAACCATCATTGAAAGCGATATCACACGCCTCGATCTCGATGCCATCGTCAATGCAGCTAATGAAAGCCTTTTAGGAGGCGGCGGGGTCGACGGCGCCATACATCGAGCGGCGGGTCCGCGCTTGCTGGAAGAATGCCGGACCATCGGCGGCTGTCCGACCGGCGAAGCGCGGATCACCAAAGGCTACGACCTTCCCGCCCGCTATGTCATTCATACAGTCGGCCCCGTGTGGCGCGGCGGTGGCCATGATGAACACGGCTTGCTCGCCAAATGTTACCGCAATTCGCTGGCCCTCGCCGTAGAGCACAAAGTCCGGTCCATTGCATTTCCCGCGATCAGCACCGGTGTTTATGGATTTCCCGCCGATCGGGCCGCCGTAATCGCCGTCGAAACCGTCGGCGATTTCCTGACAACCGCGACGGAAATGGAAAGTGCCGTGTTCTGTTGTTTCGGTGCGGCGTCCCGCATTGCCCACGAAGCGGCCGTGGAACAGCTTTAAAAGAAAGGGCGGCAAAAGCCGCCCTTTCCTGACTTTGCCGTGGTCGTGATCGTTAGGAGCCGATCGTTTTCCCTTGACCGTGGGTGATCGCGACAACCGACGGGCGGGTCGGCGTGCCGGCCTTGAAGTCCGGCCAGCCGGTGGACGGTTTTTCGAAGCTCGACCCCTTCTCGTCCGCCGGGTGTTGCACGGCGACGAACAGGGTTTCGTCGTCCGGGGTGAAGGCCGGTCCGCAAAGTTCGGCCCCGCGCGGCGCGCGCAGGAAGTGCTTGGTGAGGGCACGGCCCTCGCCTTCCACGTCCGTCGCCCACACACCGTCGGCAAAGCCGGCTTTTGGCGCGCCGTCGGTGGCGATCCACAAACGGCCTCGACTGTCGAAGGCGCAGTTGTCGGGGGTCGACAACCAACCATCCTGGCTGACATCGGCGTGGTATTGTGCCTTGTCGTCCGGGTTCCGCGGATCGCCGGCCTGGATCATGATGTCCCACTTGTAGGTCAGGGCGCCGTGATCGGCGTCGGCACCGCGTCCCGGCGGGATCATTTCCAACACGTGGCCATGTTTGTTGTTGGCGCGCGGGTTGGCGGCGTCGACCTGGTCGTTCTTGCGCTTCGTGTTGTTGGTCAGCATGACGTAGACGACGCCGGTGACGGGATTGGTTTCCACGTCTTCCGGCCGGTCCATGGGGGTTGCACCCAACAGGTCGGCGGCGCGGCGCGTTTCGATCATCACGTCGGCCTGACTGTTGAAGCCGTTCTCCGGGGTCAGCGGTCCGGTTCCCCATACCAGCGGCAGCCAGTGCAGCGAGCCGTCCGCGTCGAGACGTGCCGTGAACAAGGTGCCGGAATCGAGGATGTCGCGATTGGCGGCGCGGTTGTTGGGATCGAACCGGCCGTCGGAGACGAACTTATAGATGTAGTCGAAACGCTGGTCGTCGCCGGAATAGATGACCACGCGACCGTCCTTGTTGACGACCGTGGTGGCGCCTTCGTGCTTGAAGCGGCCGATGGCGGTGCGCTTCACCGGGGTCGAGTTGGGATCGTACGGATCGTATTCGACCATCCAACCGAAACGGTTGGGTTCGTTGGGTTCTTTTTCGACATTAAGCCGGTCGTGGAATTTCCACCAAGCGTAAGAGCTTTTGGCCTTCAAGCCATAGCGCTTGTAATTGCGCGCCTCGTTGGTTTTCTCGGGATTGCCGCCGAAATAACCGTGAAAGTTTTCCTCGGCGATCAGCACCGTGCCCCACGGCGTGTCGCCGCCGGCGCAGTTGTTGAGGGTGCCGATGACCCGTGTGCCGGTGGGATCGCCCTTGGTTTTCAGCCTATCGTGACCGGCGGCGGGACCGGAGATTTTCATCTCGGTGGTAAGCGCGGTGATCCGGCGGTTATAGGGGCTCCCCTGCACCACCGACCAACTGTTGCCGTCCTTGACCACCTCGATGACCGTGTGGCCGTGGGCCGCCATCTCGATGTCCACCAAGTCACGGGTCATGGCGTCTTGATAGTTGGCTTTGGTGATGCCCGGGAACATCAAATAGGCGTTGGTGTACTCGTGGTTGATGGCCAACAGGCCACGGTTGCCCGATTTCGATCCGAACGGCAGTGGTAGGAAACCGATATAATCGTTGTTGTAGCCGAACTGTTTCGACTGCGCGTCGGCGGATTGGTTCATGGGGTCGAACGCCGGCGCATCGGCTTCCACCGCATCGCCCCAGCGGATCAGCACGTTGGCATTGTAGCCGGGCGCGACATGGAAGTTCTCGTCGTACCCGTGCGGCAGTTCCGTAAAGGTCAGGCTGGTTTTGCCGTTGGCGTAGGCGAGGCCGCTGGTCATGGTCAGGGCGGCCGCACCAAGGGCCGTGGTTGCCCCGGCGGCGCGCAGGAAACCGCGCCGGTTCAGGCGCGCATTGAAGACTTCTTGAAAGGTGGGATTGATCAGCGGATTGCTGGGAATGTCGTCGTCGTCACGGATGAGCTCTTCCTCCAGCTCAGCCGTTTTCACATGCGTGTGTTGCTGCATCTTTTTGACCCTCTGTCCAGAAATTTGCTGGCCGTTCATTGTGGACGGCGTTGGCTGCATAGGCCGCACGAGTCTGACCAAGAGCGTTTTCCAAAGTATGACGGGATCATGAATACAAGATGACAATGGAACTGGATGAAAAAAAGAGGGTGGCATTGCACCACCCTCGTTTGATCGGGTGCTCGGGGGCTTCGTCCCGATCGAAAAGTCTCAAATCAACGCTCTAAAACGAGCAGGCAACCAACCTTATGCAGCGTGAATTAAGGCGCGTTGACGATGCAGTGACAGTTCCATGAAGTCGTTTTGCCACGCCGGGATTTTCTTCACAGTTGCCGGGTGTGTCCGTGAAGATCCGTATGATAGGATGCCGGCCCGATCAACGCGTGACCGATAACCGGAATGACTGACGCCGCACCCGATACAACCGCCTATTCGGAAAAGGAGTCCACGACCGATCCGGTTGGGCAAAAAGCGGGCACGCCCTCTCCGAAGCCGAAGGAAATGACCCCGATGATGGCCCAGTATCTGGCCATAAAACGGGAAAATCCCGGTGTCCTTCTGTTCTACCGTATGGGCGATTTTTACGAATTGTTCTTTGACGACGCGGTGCAGGCAGCGGCCGCGCTCGATATCGCGCTCACCAAACGGGGCAAGCATCTGGGTGAGGATATCCCCATGTGCGGTGTGCCGGTGCACAGCCATGAAAGTTATCTCTCGCGGCTGATCCGCAAGGGCTTCAAGGTTGCTGTTTGCGAACAGGTGGAAGATCCGGCGGAAGCCAAGAAGCGCGGCAGCAAGTCAGTGGTTAAACGCGCCGTGGTCCGAACGATCACCGCGGGCACGCTTACCGAGGAGTCGCTCCTCGATGCCAAACGGCACAACTATATTGCCGCCTTGGCCGAGGCGCAGGGAGCGTTCGGGCTCGCGTGGCTCGACATGTCGACGGGAGAATTCTATTTGCAGACACTGCCGCCGGTGACATTGGCGTCGGCTTTCGCGCGCTTGTCGCCGCGCGAGATCGTGCTCGCCGACCGGTTAACGGGGCGTGAGGACATGGGCGACATCATCGGCGAATGGCGCGATTACGTGACGCCGCTTCCGTCCAGCCGTTTCGACAGCACCAATGGCGAGCGGCGTCTCTGCGCGTTCTACGGTGTAAAGACCCTGGATGGCTTCGGCAGTTTCACCCGTGCCGAACTCGCCGCCGGCGGGGCCTTGCTCGACTATGTCGAATTGACCCAGCAGGGGCGCTTGCCCCGCCTCGCCCGTCCCGTGCGCGTCGCCGAAGGCGCGGTGATGGAAATCGATGCGGCAACTCGGCGGAACTTGGAACTCAGTGAAAGTCTCGGCGGCGGCCGTCAAGGAACATTGCTGTCGGTTATCGATCGCACATTGACCGGCGCCGGCGGCCGGAAACTTGCCGCGCATTTGGCAGCCCCGTTGACCGGTGTCGCCGATATCGAGCAACGCCTTGATATGGTTGCACATTTTGCCGGAGATCAAAACGTGCGGCGGGCGATCCGCGATCACTTGCGACAATGTCCCGATATCGAACGCGCTTTGTCGCGGGCATCGCTGGGTCGCGGGGGGCCGCGTGATCTGGCCGCGATACGGGACGGCCTGCGTGTCGCGGCTGAGATGCGTGCGCGGCTGGAACAGCAAACGTTGCCTGACGGGCTTGCCGATCAGGCAGCCAAACTTGGCACACACGATGATTTGGTGATCGAATTGGACGCGGCGCTCGCAGACGAGCTGCCCTTCACGGCCCGTGATGGCGGCTTCATCCGTGCCGGCTGTGCTTCGGATCTCGATCAACTGCGTGGGTTGCGCGACGACAGCCGCAAACTGATCGCCGGATTGCAAGAACGGTACGCTTCGGAAACTGGCATCGCGTCGCTCAAGGTGCGGCACAACAACGTGCTCGGTTATTTCATCGAGGTCACCGCCAAGAACGCCGAAAATATGCCGGCCGGACCGGAAAGTCCGTTCATT
This sequence comes from uncultured Rhodospirillales bacterium, assembly GCA_913055735.1. Lineage (GTDB taxonomy): Bacteria > Pseudomonadota > Alphaproteobacteria > Rhodospirillales > UBA2165 > CAJXKD01. The sequence goes on along the minus strand of CAJXKD010000001.1, from coordinate 1,383,471 downwards.
CACCGTCAAACAATGGCCAATGCCGTGCGCTATTCGACGGTCGAACTGAGCGAATTGGAAGGCAAGATCGCCAGTGCGGCGGACAAGGCATTGGCCCTAGAACTCGATATTTTTCAACAACTTACGGAAAAAGTCTTGGCGCATAGCGAGCCGATTGCGCAGGCTGCGGACGCGATGGCGGCAATCGATGTCGCCGCTGCCCTGGGCGAACTGGCGGTTGAGCGGCAGTTGGTGCGGCCGGTGGTCGACGACAGCCGCGATTTCGAGATTGTGGGGGGGCGTCATCCGGTGGTTGAGGCGGCGTTGGCGGCCGACGGCGCCGCGCGCTTTGTCACCAATGATTGCACTCTTTGTGACGACGACCGTGTTTGGCTTCTTACCGGTCCCAACATGGCGGGCAAAAGTACATTCCTTCGGCAAAATGCGTTGATCGCCGTGCTCGCCCAGATGGGATCGTTCGTCCCGGCGGAGCGCGCCCGGATCGGCATTATCGACAGGTTGTTTTCGCGGGTCGGCGCCGCCGACGATTTGGCGCGCGGGCGCTCCACCTTCATGGTTGAAATGGTCGAAACGGCGGCAATCCTGACCCAAGCGGGGCCGCGCGCCTTTGTGATCCTAGATGAGATTGGGCGCGGAACGGCGACTTTCGATGGCCTGTCCATCGCCTGGGCGGTGGTCGAACATCTGCACGAAGTCAACGGCTGCCGCGCCCTGTTTGCGACGCACTATCACGAATTGACAAAACTCACGGCGCGCTTGCCGGCCTTGTCGTGCCGTACCATGCGGGTCAAGGAATGGAAGGGCGACGTGGTGTTCCTGCACGAGGTGGCCCCCGGTGCCGCCGATCGTTCCTACGGGATTCACGTCGGACGCCTCGCCGGCCTGCCGGCAGCCGTGGTTACCCGCGCGGAGGGCGTGCTCGCGGCGCTCGAGGAGGAAAATCAAACGGGCGCCGTTACGCGGCTTGCCGACGATTTGCCGCTTTTCTCGGCGGCGGCACCCGCCCCCCCATCCGGTGCGGGCCCGTCCCCTGCGGAGGAAGCGCTATCCGCCGTTAATCCGGATGATCTTTCGCCCAAGGAGGCGCTGGAATTTCTCTACCGCCTGAAGGCGTTGACGGAGGACTGACGCGGGCGGCGCAAACCTGCGTGGAAGGCTTGCCGTCTATCCTCGTGATTTAACGGCCGGGTAACTATATAAGAGACGGCTGATGGGCACCCCCTAGCCCCGCCATATGAAGACCGGGTAGATGAACGAAGTCAGCAACCGCCGTGATCTGATCGACCGCCGGGCGATGATCGAAAAACTGGATGCGATCGTCGGCACCGACGGCTATTCGGGGTTGAAGCGGCCCCAAGTTGCCGAGGTTTTCAAAGAAGCCTTTACGCATGGGTTCGGCGAAGTGCGGCGGCGCTTCGAACTCGACGGCCATGGCACGAAGGCGGCGACGGCGAATGCCTACGTCATCGACCAGCTGGTTCGGGTGATTTTCGATTTCACCACCACCCATGTCTATCCGGTGGCAAATAAAACCACCGGCGAGGAAATCAGTATCGTTGCTATCGGCGGCTATGGCCGGGGTCGGCTGGCGCCATTTTCCGACATCGATCTGATGTTCCTACTGCCCTACAAGCAAACCCCCTACGGTGAGCAGGTCGTCGAGTACATGCTCTATCTCATGTGGGATTTGGGGCTGAAGGTAGGGCACGCTACCCGTTCCATCGACGAGGCGGTCCGTCTTGCCCTGCAGGACATCACGATCCGTACCAGCCTGCTCGATTCACGCTGGTTGTGGGGCAACCAAAAACTGTTTCACGAATTCGAGGCACGGTTCCTGAAGGACGTGGTCGAGAATTCGGGCCCCGAGTTTGTCGAGGCCAAACTTGCGGAACGCGATGAACGGCACGAACGCATGGGCGATACGCGGTATGTGGTGGAGCCGAATGTCAAGGAAGGCAAGGGCGGGCAGCGCGACCTACAGACGCTCTATTGGATCGCCAAGTATCTCTACCAGGTCGGTGATATCGAGGAGCTTGTCGAAGTCGGCGTGCTGACCGACCAGGACGCCAAGCGTTTCGCCAAGGCGGATGAGTTCCTATGGACGGTACGCTGTCACCTCCATTATCACGCCGGGCGGGCGGAGGAGCGTCTAACCTTCGATGCGCAAAATGCCATCGGTAAGCGCATGGGATATGCCGACCGGGCGGGCGTGCAGGGCGTCGAACGTTTCATGAAATACTATTTTCTGATCGCCAAGGACGTTGGCGATCTGACCCGCGTGTTGTGCGCGGTCCTGGAAGAGCAGCATAAGAAGCGGCCCCTCTTCCGGCTTCCCGGTCTGCCGCGCCGCACGCCGGTGGTCGAAGGCTTCAAGGTGGATGGCGACCGCATCACCGTCGAGGACGAAGCGACTTTCCGGAACGATCCGGTCGCATTGTTGCGTCTGTTCCACGCGGCCCAGCATCATGGTTTGTATATCCATCCGAATGCGCTGCGGTTGGTGAGCCTCAATCTGAACCTGATCAACAACAAGCTGCGCAACGATCCGGAAGCCAACCGGCTGTTCCTGGAAATGATGACGTCGTTGAAAGATCCCGAAGGTGCGTTACGCCGGCTCAATGAGGCCGGCGTGCTGGGCAAGTTCATTCCCGATTTCGGTCGTGTCGTCGCGCAGATGCAGTACGACATGTATCACACCTATACGGTTGACGAGCACACCATCCGAGCGATCGGTATCCTGCACAAAATCGAGACCGGTGATTTTAGGGACGACACGCCCAACGTCACCGCCGCGATCAAGGAAGTGCTGTCGCGACGCGTCCTCTATGTGGCTGTTTTCCTTCACGATATTGCCAAAGGGCGGGGCGGCGATCACTCCATCCTCGGCGCCGAAGTGGCGGAGGAATTATGCCCCCGCCTTGGGCTGACCGCAGAAGAAACGGAGACCGTTGCGTGGTTGGTCAAGTATCACCTGTTGATGAGCCATCTGGCCTTTAAGCGCGACATAGACGATCCGCGCACGGTGGCCGATTTCGTCGAGATCGTGCAATCCGTCGAACGTCTGCGGTTGCTTGCCATCCTCACGGTTGCGGACATTCGTGCCGTCGGTCCGAAGACATGGAACAACTGGAAATCGGGCTTGCTGCGCGGGCTTTACTTACGCGCGCTCGAGGTAATGTCGGGCGACATGGTGGCTGAAAACCGCGAACACCGGATCGAAGCGGCCAAGGGTGCTTTGCGCGACGCTTTGTCCGATTGGCCGAAGGACGAGGTGGAAGAGTTTATCGCGGCGGGCTATCCGTCCTATTGGCTGACCTACGATGGGGCGATTCACAAGCGGCACGCGGAAATCGTCCGGGAAGCGAAATCGCGCAATCTTCATTTGCATATCGACACGCGTGTGGACGAGGAATTCGATTATACCGAGATCACGATCTACACACCCGACCATCCGGGCCTGTTCACCAAGATTGCCGGCGCGATGGCGTTGTCGGGCGCCAACATCATGGACGCCAAGATCATCACAATGGCTGACGGCATGGCGCTGGATTCATTCTCGGTGCGGGATGCGCATACGGGCGTCGTGTCAACGCCCGATAAGCTGAAACGTATGTGGAAACGCATCGAGGATACCCTCGCCGGAAAGCTCGATCCGGCACGGGAGCTCAAGAAATCCAAAGGCTCCATGCTGCGCGCGCGCGAAGAAGCCTTTACGGTGGCACCCCGCGTACTGATCGACAACCAGGCCAGCAGCAGCTGCACGGTGATCGAGATCAATGGCCGTGACCGGCCGGGCTTCCTCCATGACGTCACACGCGCGCTGACCGATCTTGGCCTGAAAATTTTCAGCGCTCACATCAGCACTTATGGCGAACGAGCCGTCGACGTCTTCTATGTGCGCGATATTTTCGGGCTGAAGGTCGAACACGAAAACAAACTGAAGCAGATCCGTATCGCGCTTCTACAAGCCGTCGAGCCGACCGGCGAGCCCGAAGTGCAAGCCGCGCAATAATTTCCGCACATTATGTCTCTTGCCGTTTTTTAACGCTCTATAAGGTCATATGACCGATGTTCCGAATGGACGCTGCGCTGTTTGATTGCGCTAGCGTTCGCAACCTGCATCGGATATCGGTAACTCATGCCGTTACTGCGCTCGATCGCCACCGTCGGCGGCTTCACTTTGCTCAGCCGCATTCTGGGGTTTCTCCGCGACATCCTCATCGCTTGGGTGTTGGGCGCGGGCGGCGTGGCCGATGCCTTCTTCGTTGCGTTCAAGCTGCCCAATCTGTTCCGTCGTCTGTTTGCCGAGGGCGCGTTCAACGCCGCCTTTGTTCCTCAGTTTGCCGGACTGCACGAAGCGGAAGGCGGGGATCAGGCGCGCCTGTTCGCCGAGCGCGCGTTGGCGGTGCTTCTATGGTTCCTGCTCGTCTTCGTCATCCTCTTCGAGATGGCGATGCCGTTGGTCATGCGCGGCTTCGCCCCGGGTTTCGTCGATGATCCGGAACAGTTCGCCCGCACCGTCGAGCTGACCCGCATCACCTTCCCCTACTTGTTGCTGATCTCGCTCGTGTCATTGATGGCGGGGGTGCTCAATTCGCTCGACCGTTTCGCGGCAGCCGCGGCGACGCCAATCCTCTTGAACCTCAGCCTCATCGGCGCGGTCCTTTGGCTCACGCCTTACGTGGCCACAGCCGGGCATGCGTTGGCCTGGGGGGTCGCCGTCGCGGGTATCGCGCAATTTCTATGGCTGTTGATCGCCTGCGTGCGTGCAGGGATGCCGTTGGCGCTGCGTTTACCCCGGCTGACGCCGGCGGTTCGTACCATGCTGGTGCGTGTTCTTCCCGGTGCTATCGGCGCGGGCGTTTACCAGATCAATCTGGTGATCGATATGGTGATTGCGTCGCTGTTGGCGACGGGATCGATCTCCTACTTGTTCTTCGCCGATCGTATCAACCAACTGCCGTTGGGTGTGGTCGGGGTTGCTGTTGGCACGGCTCTGCTGCCGCGTATCTCGCGGCAATTGCGGGCGGGCGACGAGACGGGCGCCCACCAGTCGCAGAACCGGGCTTTGGAATTTTCCATGTTTCTGACCTTGCCGGCCGCCTTGGCACTGATCGCCATCCCGGTGCCCATCGTCTCGACGTTGTTCGAGCGGGGTGCTTTCGGTCCCGAGGCGACAGCGGCGACGGCACCGGCGCTCGCCATTTATGCTGCCGGTCTGCCGGCTTACGTATTGATCAAAGGGCTGACGCCGGGTTTTTTTGCGCGCCAGGATACGGTGATGCCGGTCAAGATTGCGGCGGTAGCCTTGGTCGTGAATCTGGTTCTCAATCTTGCGCTGATGGGGCCGCTGCAGCATTTGGGCATTGCCACGGCGACAGCCCTATCTGCGTGGCTCAATGCCGGAACGTTGGCCTGGGTTCTCCGCCGCCGGGGGCATTTGCGTCTCGACGATCGTTTCAAGTCGCGGGTCGGACGCGCCCTTGCCGCCAGTGTGGTGATGGCCCTCGCGCTCGGCGCGGCCGCCATAGCCGTCGCGCCATGGATCGATGCCGGAGGGTTTCTTCGGATAACCGGGCTCGTGGGGCTCGTGATCGGTGGTCTTCTTCTCTATGGGGGTCTCGCGCTTCTCTTTCGGGCGGCGACCGTGGATGATCTTCGCCGGATTGTGTCGCGCCGCGCTGCTTGACCCTCCCTGCCGTAAGCGCCATAAAATCGCCGCCCGTTTTCGGGTGCCCGTCAATCTATTTAAATCAGGCGCGATAGAGTCCCATGGAGCGTATTTTTTCAGGCATTCAGCCGACCGGAGATCTGCATCTCGGCAATTATCTCGGGGCGCTACGGAACTGGGTGAAGCTCCAAAGCGAATACGAGTGCCTCTATTGTGTCGTCGATTTGCACGCCATTACCGTGTGGCAGGAGCCGGACGAGCTACGCGCCAACACACGGGAAGTAACGGCGGGCTTGATCGCCGCGGGTCTGAATCCCGACACCAACATTATCTTCAACCAGAGCCAGGTTCCGGCTCACGCACAGCTCGCCTGGATATTCAATTGTGTGGCGCGTCTCGGCTGGCTCAACCGTATGACCCAGTTCAAGGAGAAAGCGGGCAAGAACCGGGAAAATGCCTCGGTCGGGCTTTATGCCTATCCCAACCTGATGGCGGCGGACATCCTCGCTTATAAGGCCACCCACGTGCCGGTCGGCGAGGACCAAAAGCAACATTTGGAGCTGAGCCGCGACATCGCCCAGAAGTTCAACAACGACTACAAGGTCGATTTCTTTCCACAGCCCGAGCCCTTGATCCTGGGTCCCGCGACCCGGGTCATGTCGCTCCGCGACGGGACCGCCAAGATGAGCAAATCGGACCCGTCCGAAAACTCCCGGATCAATATGACCGATGGGCCGGATGCCATTGCCAAAAAGATTCGGCGGGCAAAAACCGACCCGGACCCCCTGCCGGAGACCCCCAAGGGGCTGGAGAGCCGCCCCGAGGCCGCCAATCTGGTGGGAATCTACGCCGCCCTGGCCGGGAAAACCCCCGAGGAGGTCTGTAACGAGCATGCCGGGGCCCAGTTTTCCGCCTTTAAGGAGGCCCTGACCGAGGTCGCGGTGGAGGTTTTGGGGCCCATTGGCGGTGAAATGACCCGCCTCACGGCCGATCCGGCCTATCTCGATAAAATTCTCGCCGGCGGGGCCGATCAGGCCCGGGCCATCGCCGACCCGATTTTGGCGGAAATCTACGAAATCGTGGGCTTTCTGACCCCCGCGTGATCCGCGCGTTGTTCCGGCCACAGGCCCCGGAATCCCGGGATTTAGTCACAATTTCTTAACGGCTGACGGGGCAGGCTAGCCCTCCCAACGAGGAGTGCTCTGCATGTCACGGTCGGTCGGGAATTTTGTAACAGACCATAAAAAAGGTCTGGCCCATTTTGTAATTTTGAGTAACATCCGGCAACAATCAGAGTTACGTGCGACTAATAATGGCGGTTTTCCGCTGTTTTCGTTGAATCGATACTGCGCTGACTTGGGGCGTATTGGGGCGGGACTTTCTGATTATAGCTCCCGTGTAAAAAAGGTGGTGGAAATGACCTTCGAGAAGTCGGTCATCGGCTTTGTTGCCGCTTGTTCGTGTGCCTTGGTGCTTGCCGCGGTGATCAACCCGCCGGCGTCGGTGACACTGTCGCCGCGCGCGGAGTTGAACCCGCCGACGTCGGATTATGATACCGCGAGCGGCGTTGCCGCCATGGTGCGGCAGGCCAAGAAGAGCGGCGTGAACGGATTTACCGTGAACGCGCTGTCGCAGACTTTTTCGGACCTTCGTTACGATCTCGACCGGATTCGCGATGACGGTCATCACGTGCCGCGTGTGTTTGTCGCGTCTTTGCCGACCGACATGCGCCGTATCCGGGTTGTCGAAAAGAAGAAGAGCCTATTCTTCAAAACGGTGCTGCCGTTGGTTCTTCAGGTGAACGAGGAAATCCGCAAGGACCGGGCGCGGTTTGACCGTGTTCAGGCCGAGATGAAGAGCGGAAATACCCTCGCCGCCGAGGATCGCCTCTGGCTCGCCGCGATGGCCGACCGTTACAAGGTACAACGGGGGGATATCGACGCCCTGTCGCGCCGGATCGACGTGATCCCGCCGTCGCTGGCCCTGGCTCAGGCGGCTGAGGAAAGCGGCTGGGGGACGTCGCGGTTTGCTCTTGAGGGGAACGCTTTGTTCGGCCAATGGATTTTTGGTGTGTCGGGTCATATGACACCCAAGGGTCGCGATAACGGCAAGAACCATAGCATTCGGGCCTTTCCGAACTTGATCGACGCGGTTCGCGCCTATGCGCGTAACCTCAATACCCACCGGGCCTATCGCGAGTTTCGCGATTTGCGATATAAAACCCGGGGTGCCGAGGCCGATCTTAGTGGCCGCAAGCTTGCCGGAACGCTCACGCGCTATTCCGAACGTGGTGAGAAATATGTCCGTTCACTTCGCCGGATTATCGATGCGAACCGCTTGACCGAGTTCGACGGTGCCCGTCTGGGCGCCGGCGCGACGCAAGCCTTGCTTCGCGCGCCCGAGCCTTCGATCTGATCTGATTCTCGCTGTAATTTCGTTCATACCGCCACGGATGTGACCAACAGGATCACGTCCGTGGCCGGGTGAATTGCAGGCCCAGCCATCGCCAGCGGCCTTCTCCGCCGGGCATTGTGCAGTTGATGCGGGAGCGTCCAACGGGCAGCGGCTCGCTCAGCCGGACCTCGACCCGCCGTTCACCGAGACGCAGCAGCGGTATTTTCCCCTCGGTGGAGGCAAAGCAGGCGAGACGATCCAACGGATCAATCCCGGGCGCCACCGTAAAGCCGACCAAAGGCGGGTTGGTTTCCCCGACAACGAAGTCCATGGGGGTCAAATCCTCGACCGGTATCGGTAGAGAGTTGGCGACCAGCTTGAAGCGCGACATATTGCCGTAGTCTTCGTTCAGGGCATAACGCGGCATATTGAATGGATCGGATGTCACATGCGTGGCGCCGGATTGCTGACCGAAGGCCCCAACATACTTGCCGACGCCGAGTACGAGCTCACGTGCGGCCACGCTGATCTCGCCATAGGGGTAGGCGAAAAGCCTGGGGGCGGTGCCCAGCTCGGCCGCGAACCGCTTGTTCGACTCGACGATTTCCCGTTCCAGGCGGTCGTTGTCCGCGCGTGGCATGTGCAGATGGGTCACCGTATGTGCGCCAATGGTGACGCCTGCGTCGCGCATTTCCCGAATTTGATCCCAGGTCATATAGCCGGGCCGCTCCTGATCGATGGGTGCCGTGGCGATGAAAACGGTAAACGGCAGTCCGGCCGCCTTGAGCCGTGGCCAGGCTTCCGTATAGATGGAGCGGTAACCGTCATCGATGGTAATGACCACCGTTCGGTCGGGAAGTTGCCGCCCATTGCGCAGCGCCTCGACGGCCTGCTCAGCCGGTAGAACGGAGTAGCCGCCCGTGGACAACTCTTTGATGTGCTCCTCGAATTGTTCCAAGCGGATGTTGGTCGACGGATAATCGGATTCGCCGAACCGGTGATACATGAGGAACACCGCCGAATCCGCGGCCAGCGCGGGAGCGGCCCAAAGCAATAGGGCGCCAAGGGCACCGGTGATCCGCAAGAGACCGGAAAGAGAGCGGTATGGGCTTTTTTTCATGGCGCTGTTCCTGCTTGCCTCGTGTTCATTTGGTCGATGTGGGCCGACACCTGCTCTCGGTGTTCGGCGTTCATCGACTCACATCATCCCTTGAGGTAAATCGGAATCACTTAGCAATGGGTAAACGCGCGACTCGAACAATTGATAATGCCACCACTCGTTGCGGTAAAAATCCCAACCCGCGGACGTCATGATGCCGAGCAGCAATGCCCGGTTTTTTTGGGCCTCGGCCGATATGGTCAGATTGCCGTGATGCGAGACCGGCGTGAACGCGTCGAATGCCGTGCCCATCTCGAGATCGTTGCCGTCTGCGTCGACGAGGGTAAGGTCCACGGCAACACCGCGAGAATGAGGTGATCCTCGCCGCGGATCGGCGAGAAAATCGGGGTCCGGTGTATGGTTCCATAAAACCCATTGGGCCTCCGACGGGCGGAATGCGTCGAAAATCTTGATGGAAAACCCCATGATTCCGGCCAGCTCGATGGCCCGCCGCAAACATATATCCGCCTCTTTATGGAGATAGCAGGCAGCCCGGCGGTAGACGGGTTTGCCGGTGAAATTGCGCTCCGTGGCATAGGCGATGTCGAGCGAAACGCCGTGGGTTTCGGGGGTGATTTCTACCAGGCTCATTTAAGACTACGTCAATTCCATGCTGGTGGGCGTGCATTTGGGAAGGGTCCGCATTATAAGCAGGCTTCCGATTCGGGAACAGGGCAGTATGACCAAGGTTCTGGCGTTCGATACGGCGGCGGCGGCTTGCTCGGTCGCCGTCATCGATGGCGACACGGTACTCGCACACGAAAGCGAGATTTGCGTTCGCGGACATGCTGAACGGCTGGTTCCCATGATCCAGCGTGTGATGCGGGCCGCCGGTATGACGTTTTCCGACCTGGATAGGCTGGCGGCAACGGTGGGTCCGGGCTCGTTTACCGGATTGCGCATTGGGCTCGCCTGCGCCCGCAGTCTCGCGTTGGCGGCGGACCGGCCCCTCGTCGGTATTACGACATTGGAAGCCATTGCACATGCGACGCCAGAGGAGGCACGGTCGGATCGAACCGTTTTGATCGCTTTGGAAACGAAACGCGACGATTTCTATTTTCAAATATTCGATGCATCTCTAGTGCCGCTGTGTGAGCCGTCATCGGGCAATGCGGAAGCCCTGTTTGATGCCCTTCCTGATGGTCAATTGCTCATCGGGGGCGATTCTACCGAAAAAGTGTTGGCTCTGCTGGGCGCGAGAGCAAAAGAGGCGACGGTTTCCGATGACACCATTTACTGTGACGCTGCCGTCGTGGCACGGATCGCGATTTCGAGAGAGCCCCTAGCTGATCCGGGGCAGCTTGTGCCGCTCTATCTTCGTCCACCGGACACGACGTCGCCAACGAAGACGGACGCGCAGACGCGATGAATGGGCAGTCCGAGGGACTCTCGATCATGTCGGTGGCGGGAAAGCCGTTATTTGGCGGCGTATTGTCCGAGATACACGGGTGCTGTTTCGCGACGGGATGGCGCCATTCGGCATTTTCCGATCTTCTCGAGCAGCCCACGGTGAGTGCGCTCTTGGCGCGCTATCGTCGGGGCGCGGACGAAGAGCCTGCAGGGTTCATCCTTTGCCGGTCGGCAGCGGGTGAGGCGGAGATCATCACCTTCTGCGTTCTTCCAAAAGATCGTGGGGTCGGGATTGGCCGGGCGCTACTGGTCGCGGCAATTGATCAGTTGAGTCAAGACGGCATCGGTGAACTTCACCTCGAAGTGGAGCAGGGCAATAACGCCGCAATCAGCCTATATGAAAGCGCCGGGTTCCAAAAAACCGGCCGGCGGCAGGGCTATTACCGGTCAGGTGCCGACAGCGGCGATGCGATTCTGATGGCCCGTTCACTTTGAGTCCCGGACGGCGTTTTAGATTCTTTCATCAGAAATACTGTTTGTTTTTGATTCAATAGATCAAAATTTCTCAAGTAGTTCGGAGATTTTTTCTGCGTTTTTTTCAATTATTTCTGTAATTCGTACAAGATATGTTCTTGATCGACCCGAATGCGTAAATTATATACGGTCCCCACGCTTCAGACGAGGGACAGTAAAAAAATGACCGACCAGAATCACTCCGGGGAACTTTTGGAACTAACCACCGAAATCGTTGCCGCCCATGTCAGCAACAATACGCTGCCAGTCAGCGATCTGCCGCGCTTGATCCAGGATGTCTATAAGACGTTGGCGGGCGTTGGAAACAATCAACCGGTTGCCGAGCGTCCTCAACCTGCGGTTTCAGTAAAGAAATCGGTGACGCCGGACTATATCGTCTGCCTCGAAGATGGAAAAAAGCTGAAGATGCTCAAGCGGCATCTCAAGACGGCTTACAACATGACACCCGAGGAATACCGCGAACGCTGGGGGTTGCCGCATGACTATCCGATGGTGGCGCCGAACTATGCCAAGCACCGCAGCAGCCTTGCCAAGAAGATTGGCCTGGGAACCAAGCCGCGCCGTGGGCGGTCCTAAGCTGGCGAATTCCGCCCGATCTCGCATGAATTTCGCGTTCATAAAGTCATACAGGAAGATGGTGGACGCCGAGAATTCGGTGTTATAATGGGTCCGTGCCAAATCAAACGTTAGAATCACGGCTTGAGCAATTGTGCGCCGACCAGGGAATGAAAATGACCGGTCAACGGCGCATAATCGCACGGGTTCTCTCGGAATCGGTGGATCATCCGGACGTCGAAGAGCTTTATCGCCGGTCGGCGGAAGTCGATCCGAAGATCAGCATCGCGACGGTTTATCGTACGGTCCGCTTGTTCGAGGAAGCGGGGCTTCTGGAACGTCTCGATTTCGGCGATGGCCGCGCACGATACGAAGAGGCCTCGGACGAACATCATGATCATCTTATCGATGTTAAATCGGGGAAAGTGATCGAGTTCCAGAACGAGGCTATTGAAGATTTGCAGCGACGCGTGGCTCGCGAACTCGGATATGAGCTGGTAGGTCACCGGCTCGAGTTGTTCGGCAGGCCCATCAGTGGTCAAACCAAATAGCACCCCAAACACAAACAAGCCCGATGCTTCTGGGCTGATTAATCCCGGGAATGGCTGCCGTGAGGAACGGCGTCCAAGGTAGATTGGCAAAAAAGCTCCATATCAAGACCTTCGGCTGTCAAATGAACGTCTATGACTCATCGCGGATGGCCGATGTGTTGGCGCCGCTTGGATATGAGTTGTCCGATCATGTCGAAGAGGCAGACATGGTTATCGTAAATACCTGCCATATCCGGGAGAAAGCGGCGGAGAAGCTATATTCGGAATTGGGCCGGTATCGGCAGGTGAAAGAAGCGCGCACTGGCGGCGGCGAGGCGACGGTGATTGCCGTCGCGGGATGCGTCGCCCAGGCCGAGGGCGCGGAGATCATGAACCGGGCGCCTTTTGTCGATATCGTTGTCGGGCCGCAGGCCTATCACCAGCTGCCGGAACTTGTCGCGCGCGCGGCGCGGGCCAAGGACGAGAAAAAGGGCGGCAAAAGGAAAGGATCGGGCGTTCTGGCGATCGATTTTCCGGCGGAATCCAAGTTCGACCAATTGCCCCCGGTGCGTCATCAGGGTCCGACGGCCTTTCTCTCGGTTCAGGAGGGGTGCGATAAATTCTGCACCTTCTGTGTGGTTCCTTATACGCGCGGTGCGGAATATTCGCGGCCGGCTGACGAGGTGGTTGCGGAAGCGCGCGAGTTGGCAGCGGCCGGCGCCCGCGAAATCACGCTTCTCGGCCAGAACGTCAACGCCTATCACGGTGTGGATGCCGGCGGGAAGGCGGTGGGTCTCGGTGAGTTGATCCGCCGGCTGGCGGATGTCGATGGCATTTCCCGGATCCGTTACACAACGTCGCATCCCATCGACATGTCCGACGAGTTGATCGCCGCGCATCGGGATGTGGATGCCCTGATGCCGTTTCTCCACCTACCGGTTCAATCGGGTTCCGACCGCATCCTCGCACGCATGAACAGGCACCACGATATGTCGTTGTATTGCCGCGTCGTCGAGAAGCTGATGACCGCGCGCCCCGACATGAAGTTGTCATCTGACTTTATCGTTGGTTTTCCGGGTGAGACGGACGCCGACTTTCAGGCGACCCTCGAGCTGGCGCGGGAGGTCGAATTCATTCAGGCTTTCTCGTTTAAATACAGCGCGCGCCTCGGGACTCCTGGCGCACTTATGGACAATCAGGTGCCGGAGGACGTCAAATCTGAACGTCTCGCCGTGCTTCAGGACGTTTTGACCGGCAATCAAGCGGCGTTCAATCGGTCATGTGTGGATCGGGTGATGCCCGTCCTTCTGGATCGGAAAGGGCGCAAACAGGGTCAATTGGCCGGCCGGAGCCCTTATCTGCAGCCAGTGCATGTTGATGCGCCGGACTCTCGTTTCGGTCAAATCGTCGATCTACGCATCGTTGCCGGACATGAAAACAGTCTGGCCGGGGAACTGCCGGCGGATGGAACAGCCCCATCGTTGGAAAGGGTCGTCGCGTGACCGTGTCGTTACCGGCCGATGCAAAAACCGTCCAGCTCGAATTCGACGACAATCGTTTGTTGCCCCAACTATTCGGCAGCCACAACAGCCATCTCGCGCGGATCGAGCAGAAGCTCGATGTTATACTTCAATCACGCGGAAACGCCGTAACCATTACCGGCCCCGCGTCTTCCGCGGATACGGCTTCGGATGTGCTCAATGGCCTTTATGCACGCCTTAAGCAGGGGTTGGATGTGGAATCGGCGGATGTCGACGGCGCATTGCGGATAGCGGAGCACCGACACGCGGCCGATTTGGCGCAGGATGCGTCAGGGGATCTGGCCGTTCACACGCGCAAACGTCAAATCATGCCCCGGTCGCATCAACAAGGGGTCTATTTGCAAACCATCGACGAGTGCGATCTGGTGTTCGGGCTCGGGCCCGCTGGAACCGGCAAGACATACTTGGCGGTTGCGAAAGCGGTCGAATGCCTGATCCATGGAGAGGTCGATCGCATCGTGCTGTCGCGTCCCGCGGTCGAGGCCGGCGAACAACTCGGATTTCTGCCCGGGGATATGCGGGAAAAGGTCGATCCTTATTTGCGGCCTCTCTATGACGCGTTGCACGACATGCTGCCGGGAAATCAGGTTGCCAAGAAACTGGATAACGGCGATATCGAAATCGCCCCTCTTGCCTTTATGCGCGGCCGAACGTTGTCGAACGCTTTCGTCATCCTCGACGAGGCGCAGAACACCACAGCCGTCCAGATGAAGATGTTTTTAACGCGATTGGGTGAGAATGCCCGAATGGTGGTAACAGGAGACCTTAGCCAGGTGGACCTTCCCGGCGGTGCCCGCTCCGGGCTGCAGGATGCGATAAATGTTCTGGAGGGTGTCGAGGGCGTTGGGTTCGTGCGATTTACGGAGGCGGACGTCATCCGCCATCCGTTGGTGGCGCGGATCGTACGTGCATATGACAAGGCGGGCAACAAGGCGGGTCCCAAGAAGGGCCATGGATCCTGATCCGGATATTTCCATCCAGATAACGTGCGAGGCGTGGCGACGCGACGTTGCGGACGCCGAGGATCGGTGTTGTCTGGCAGTGCGTGAGGCGTTGCGCGAGGCCGGAGGGCCGGTTGGCGAGGTCAGCGTTGTGTTGACCGATGATCACGAGATTCAGACCCTCAATAGAACATTTCGCGGCCGCGATGAGCCGACGGATGTCTTGGCGTTCGAGGCCGGCGGAACGCCGGATGGGGTTTTAGATCACGATGCGCCCAATATCCTCGGTGATGTCGTTGTTGCCCACGGAACGGCTCTTGGCGAGAAAAGCAGGAAGCACCGGGTTTCACCGGCCGATCACCTCAGCCACCTGGTTGTTCATGGCACGCTCCATCTTCTCGGATATGACCACCAGAATGACGACGACGCCCGCATCATGGAAGCGTTGGAAGTCGAAGTACTTTCTCGTCTGGGCATCGCCGATCCGTACTATGATGATGAAACAACAGCTTTGCCCGGGGAATAGCGGGTGGAATATGAAAACGACCTTTCTATCTAAAGAAATAAACAAGGTAACAAAGCGACGATGAACGGCGACCCCGAAGGCAAGCGGCAGGGCGGCACCGGAAACGGTTTTACCGACACTTCCGGTATAAGCGGTGAGTCACCGATCGCCAGAGCTTGGAAGGACCTGGCCTCCCTTTGGCGCCGGCCGAAGAACGGCGAAGGCTCCGCGCGCGAGACCCTGGAAGAACTTATCGAGGTTGGGCCTGGCGGAGCGATCGATTTCGATCGGCAGGAGCGTACGCTTCTCGCCAATATCCTAAAATTGCGAGACCTTACCGTGGCGGATGTCATGGTGCCGCGCGCCGATATCGTTGCCATGAATGTCGAAGCGCCGGTGTCGGAGTTTATCGCGTTGGTCAACAACGCCGGTCATTCGCGAATTCCGGTTTACCAGGATACGTTGGACCACGCGATTGGCATGGTGCACATCAAAGATGTTGTCGCGAAGCAGGGGTCGTCAGGCGTCACCAGCTTCCGCGATATCGTGCGCGACGTCCTGTTTGTCGCGCCGTCGATGAAAATCCTCGAACTCCTGTTGGAAATGCGCGTCAGCCGGACGCATATGGCGCTTGTCGTTGACGAGTTCGGGGGTGTCGATGGACTGTTGACCATTGAAGATCTCGTCGAGGAAATCGTCGGCGAAATCGAAGACGAGCATGATCGCGAGTCGCAGCCGGATATCGATTTGCGGTCGGACGGTGCCGTCGATGCCGATGCCCGCGTGTTGATCGAGGACTTCGAAAGCGAGTTCGGTAATATCGTCACCGATGAGGAGCGCGAGGAAATCGATACGCTGGGCGGATTGGTGTTTTCCCTGGCAGGGCGCGTGCCGATCCGCGGCGAACTGATCCGTCATCCGTCGGGGATGGAAATCGAGATTCTCGATGCGGCCCCTCGGCGTATTAAAAGACTTCGCATTCGGGGTGTCATTCAAGCGCCGCCGCCTGCGGCTTGACCGTACTGGGGTAGACTACGTGACCTCCCTCCTGCCCTTCGTCGAACATCTCCGCGATACCGTGCTTTCACAGACGCCTTTGCGGCGACGCGGTCTCGCTTTTCTTTCCGGTGCTTCTGCAGCTGCCGCTTTGCCGCCGGTTCACTTCGTTGTCGTACTTATTCCGGCGTTCTGCATCCTGATCTGGCTTATCGAGGACGTCGGTGAAATCCGCGCGGACCTTCCGCTCTGGCGGCTGTCACGGTATGCCTTCTGGCGCGCGGGCATTATGGGCTGGTGGTTCGGGCTCGGCTTCTTCCTGGCCGGTCTCTACTGGATTTCCTATTCGTTCCTCGTTGAAGCAGAGCAATATGCCTGGATGATCCCTTTCGCCGTTGTGGGGATCACCGCTGTTTTGGCGATTTATATCGGGCTGGTTGCCGGGCTCGCGCGGCTGGTGGCGCCAAGCGGCTTGCGGCTGATTCTCGCATTCGGGGGGCTGTGGGTCGGCGCCGAATGGCTTCGTGGACTTCTGTTCACGGGATTTCCCTGGAACCTCCTCGGCACGGTCTGGGCGCCGTGGGAAAGCATGCTACAGAGCGCCGCTATCGGCGGCGTTTATCTTTTAAGCCTTTTGACCGTCATTGCGGCGGCAATGCCGTCGCTGCTTGGCCGTCGGCAAAGCGCTCCTAGCGCCCGGTGGCGGATCGTCGCGGTGCCGTTCGCTATTTTGTTTGTTGCCTGGGCAGCCGGTGCTCTGCGCCTGGGTGTCACGGATATGCCGTCGGCAATTGTCGAGAGCGTACGATTGCGCCTCGTGCAACCCAACATCGCTCAAAAGGACAAATGGCAACCGGATTTGCGGCGAAGCCATATCGAAAGACTGCTGGCGATGAGCGAGGCGGAGATCGATACCCCGCCGACGACCCATGTCATATGGCCGGAAACGGCGGTGCCGTTTTTGTTTGGAGGTGATCGGGGAAGCGTCTCGCTGGTTGCCCGGGCGGCACCCGAGGGCGGCGCGCTAATCACGGGCGCGCCCCGCGCGACGGTACGCGACGGGCGCATCGAAACCCTTTGGAACAGCATGGTGGTTGTGACCCGTGATCGAGGGGTCGTTTCGGATTACGACAAGTTTCATCTTGTGCCTTTCGGCGAATATGTCCCGCTGAAAGCGGTTTTCGATATCAAGAAAATCACGGCCGGTCGGACGGATTTTACGCCGGGGCCGGGGCTTCGATCAGTGCCGGTACCGGGGGCGCCGTCGGTTAGCCCATTGATTTGTTACGAAGCAATTTTTCCGCATCATGTCGCTGATCCGGAGAACCGCCCCCGGTGGCTGCTCAATTTGACCAATGATGCCTGGTTCGGGCATTCATCAGGCCCTTATCAGCATTTTGCCAGCGCGCGGTTCCGCGCAGTGGAAGAGGGTTTGCCCATGGTTCGGGTCGCAAATACCGGCATTTCGGGCATTATCGACCCCTACGGACGGATCGTTCGCCGATCAGAGTTGGGGGAAACGGCGGCGATCGATGGGCCTTTGCCGCAAGCCCTTGAGAATCGTACCTTTTATGCGGTCGTGGGTAACGTCCCTGTTCTTATGCTTGCGTTCTTCCTGTTGTTACTTGGCACCTGGAAGCGAATGGGCATGTAAACCCCCACAACTACACCGCCCATTATATTACCTAATCATAATAAACGCTTGCATCCATTGCACCTTGTCAACATATTGGCGCGACACCCTCGCAACGGGTCAGCATCATCGTTCAGATGTTTTGCGGGGGTAATACATATCTTGGACCACATAATAGATACGGATAGCGATAAAAAATGGCGAAGAAACCAAATAAGCGCTCGGCCAAGTCACAGGGTGCCCCAATTAAAAAAATTACCAAACGACGCGTCCCAGGCATTGCTGACCCAGTTGATATTCATGTTGGAAGTCGCGTACGTCTCCGTCGGACCCTATTGGGATTGAGCCAAGAAAAACTGGGCGAGGCTGTCGGGCTTACATTTCAACAAATTCAAAAATATGAACGCGGCGCCAACCGCATCGGTTCGAGCCGCTTGTACGACCTCTCCAAGGTTCTTGGCGTCCCGGTGTCTTTCTTCTTCGAGGAAATGCCGAACGAGGTACAGGACCGGCAGGGTGAAATTGAAGCGCCGATAAACGAGCCGGATGAACAATCAGAAAAAGATCCGCTGACCCGGCGCGAAACATTGGAGCTCGTTCGGGCCTATTATGGCGTTCCCAGTCCGGCGGTTCGTAAGCGGGTTTTCGAGCTCGTCAAATCACTGGCGCGGATGTCGAACTAAACGACGTGGGTTGCCGCCCACCTGCAAGTTTGATGGGCGTTCGGCTTATTTGATATCCCATCGACGGCGCTTGCCAATCGGGCGGGAATCAACTTGACGCGGCAGACAAAGCTTGCAACAAAAATCGCCGCCTTGAGCGGGGCTGGCAGCCAAAACAATCAACAGGCGCTAAGTTCGCACTCAATGTACCAAGCTTCGGCCCCGCTGTTATCAGGTTGGCTTGGTCGATATACCCGACTAACAAGGGTTCATCTACGCTGTCGCGTCTGAAAAAGTAATCGGAGGAATTTCCGTGCCGTTAAAGAATTTTTTGTTCACCAGTGAGTCCGTGTCCGAGGGACACCCTGACAAGGTTTCAGACCGGATCTCCGATGCCATCGTCGACACCTATTTGACCGCGGACCCCGTGTCGCGTGTTGCCGTCGAAACCCTGACAACCACCAACAAGATCGTGTTGGCGGGCGAGGTTCGGACGGCAGGCAATATCTCGAATGACCAACTCGAGGAAGTTGCCCGGGCCGCCGTGAAGGATATCGGCTACGAGCAGGACGGCTTCCATTGGGAAAACGCCGACGTCGAATGCTACGTCCACTCGCAGTCGAGCGACATCGCGCAAGGCGTGGATGCTGCCGGCAACAAGGACGAGGGCGCCGGTGACCAAGGTATCATGTTCGGTTACGCTTGCACCGAGACCGACGTTTTGATGCCTGCGCCGCTGCACTATTCGCACGCTATCCTGCAATCTCTGGCCGAAGCGCGTCACTCGGGCGCCGAACCGGGCCTCGGGCCGGACTCCAAGAGCCAGATTACGCTGCGCTATGTCGACGGCAAGCCGGTTGGGGCCACCTCCGTGGTGGTGTCGACCCAGCATGCTGAAGAACTCGACCAGGAAGCGGTTCGCGAAATCGTTCGTCCGCACGTTCTCGAAGTGCTGCCCGAGGGGTGGATGTGCCCGGAAGAGGAATTCTACGTCAATCCGACCGGTCGCTTCGTGATCGGTGGTCCCGACGGCGACACTGGCCTGACGGGACGGAAGATCATCGTCGACACTTATGGCGGCGCCGCGCCGCACGGCGGTGGTGCGTTCTCCGGCAAGGACCCGACCAAGGTCGACCGCTCGGCCGCTTATGCCGCCCGCTATGTCGCGAAGAACGTCGTGGCGGCGGGAATGGCCGAGAAGTGCACGATCCAGCTCGCCTATGCCATCGGCGTTTCCAAGCCCCTGTCGGTTTATGTCGACACAGCGGGAACCGCTCAGGTGGACGAAGAAAAGCTTTCCAAGGTGATCCAGGACGTCGTGGATCTGAGCCCTCGGGGCATCCGGGAGCACTTGAAGCTCAGCCGGCCGATCTATGCGCGCACGGCGGCCTACGGTCACTTCGGCAGATCTGCGGACGCTGACGGCGGGTTCTCGTGGGAAAAGACGGACTTGGTGGACGCCCTCAAATCGGCGTTCTAAAGACCGAAGGCTCAGGTCCAGAAAACCGAGGCCCCGAAAGCGTCAAACGCCGCTTCTATGGCCGCCGCTACGGCCATCCGCTACGGCCGGCTCGGCGGCGCCTGATGGAAGTGAAGCTTCCGGAGCTGCGCCTGAAAATGGGAGAAGGGGGATCCGTCGCGGATCTCCCTTCCGCTTTTGGGGGTGACTTCAAGGAGTTCTGGCTGGAGATCGGCTTCGGCGCCGGAGAGCAGATTGCGCACTTGGCGGCCGACAATCCGTCCGTCGGCTTGCTTGGCTGCGAACCGTTCGTCAACGGTGTTGCAAGTCTCCTTGATCGTATGGTTCGAGACAACATCGAGAACATCCGCATATTTGACGATGATGCCCGGTTGTTGCTGCCGCAGATTCCGGAGAAATCGTTCAGCAGGATCTTTCTGCTGTTTCCCGACCCTTGGCCAAAGAAACGTCACCGCAAACGGCGCTTCGTTTCGCCCGAAGCGCTGGATCAGATGGCGCGGCTGCTGGCCGATGGCGGCGAATTCCGCTTTGCCAGTGATATTGCGGACTATGTGCGGTGGACGTTGGAAATGGTTACGCGTCACCCGGCATTTGAATGGCCGGCAGGCTCACCGCGGGATTGGCGGGAGCGGCCCGCCGAGTTCGTTGAGACCCGCTACGAGACCAAGGCTCTCACAGCGGGCCGGCGATGCAGCTATTTGTCCTTCCGGCGGAAATCCAGGTAAAACGCAGTGCCATGGCTGTTTTGTGGCTGGACCGCCCGGTTTCCGGCGGATTGGCGCCAAGCCCGAATTTGCTTGAATTTCGTGCAAAAAAAAACAAATATACGGCCACATTCTTAGTACCCGACTGTAACGGGATGTTCTGAGGGTGGGCCTGCGGCCCACTTTTTTGTTTTATGGGCCCTGGCTACGGCGTGGTTGCGGATCGTGAACGTGCGAAATAGTTGCCCGGCAGCGGTTGCACGGGCGAGCACAAAGACAACGATAGAGAAACCAACAGAATTTAGCGGATGACACCAGCAGGTAAGGTGGAAGAACTGATCAGACCGACGCTCGACGATATGGGCTACGATATCGTCCGCGTGCAGCTCATGGGTACCAAGCGGGTAACCATGCAGATCATGGCTGAACGCAAGGACGGACGTGCCATGACGGTCGACGACTGCGCTGCGATTAGCCACGAGGTTTCGGCCATTCTCGATGTCGAGGATCCGATTGCGGGGGCCTATTCTTTGGAGGTCAGTTCACCCGGCATCGACCGGCCCTTGGTTGCGCTTCGGGATTTCGAGCGCTATGCCGGGTTCGATGCAAAGATCGATTGTCAGCATGCCATCGATGGCCGGAAACGGTTCAAGGGCACCTTGATGGGTGTCGTCGACGGCAACGTGCGCATCCGAATGGACGGGGCAGATGTCGATCTGCCGTTTGACGATATTCACAGGGCGAAACTTTTGTTGACCGATGCGTTGATCAATGCGGCGCAGCAGGCAGCGGTATAGGTTGATAGGAAATGAACACCAAAACCGAAACAACCACCATGTTTACACACCCGGAGCTCTTGCTCGTGGCCGATACGGTGGCGCGCGAGAAAGGCATCGACCGCGAGGAAGTGATCGATGCCATGGAGCAGGCCATTCAGAAGGCCGGACGTTCCAAGTACGGTCATGAACATGACATCCGAGCGACCATCGATCGCAAATCGGGCGAAATCCAGTTGGCCCGCTATATGGAAGTGGTCGACGAGGTCGAAAACGAAGCCACTCAGTTGACCATCGATGCGGCGCGCCGGCGCAAGCCCGATGCCGAGGTTGGCGAGTTCCTGGTGGATACGTTGCCGCCCATCGACTTCGGGCGGATCGCTGCCCAAACGGCAAAGCAGGTCATTGTTCAAAAAGTCCGTGAGGCGGAACGGGCCCGCCAATACAAGGAATTCAAGGACCGGGTCGGCGAAGTCGTCAACGGCATGGTCAAGCGGGTCGAGTTCGGCAACGTTATCGTCGATCTCGGCGGTCGTGCCGAAGGTATTATCCGCCGCGACGAGTCCATCCCCCGCGAGCATTTCTCCAATGGTGATCGCGTGCGTGCCTTCATTTATGACGTGCGCGAAGAGCAGCGCGGGCCGCAGATTTTCCTCTCGCGGAACCATCCGCAATTCATGGCCAAGCTGTTTACGCAGGAAGTGCCGGAGATTTACGACGGCATCATCGAGATCAAGGCGGTTGCCCGCGATCCCGGCAGTCGGGCCAAGATCGCCGTTTTGTCGAGCGACAGCGGCATCGATCCGGTTGGCGCCTGCGTCGGTATGCGCGGGTCTCGGGTTCAGGCCGTGGTCGCCGAACTTCAGGGCGAGAAAATCGATATTATTCAATGGTCTCAGGATCCGGCGACTTTTATCGTCAACGCATTGGCGCCAGCCGAGGTGACCAAGGTGGTGCTTGATGAGGAAGCCAACCGGATTGAGGTTGTCGTGCCCGACGAACAGTTGAGCCTTGCCATCGGCCGGCGTGGCCAGAACGTGCGCTTGGCGTCGCAGCTGACCGGCTGGGATATCGATATCCTCACCGAAGCCGAGGAATCGGAGCGTCGGACGGAAGAGTTCCGCTCGCGCTCGCAGTTGTTCCTGGAGGCGTTGGATGTCGACGAGGTGATCGCGCAGCTGCTGGTTACGGAAGGGTTTTCGACCGTTGAAGAGGTGGCATTCGTGCCGCTCGAGGAGCTGTCTTCCATCGAAGGCTTTGACGAAGATGTGGCGACGGAGCTTCGTGAGCGCGCGCGTCATTATCTTGAAGTGCGCGAAACCGAGCTTACCGAACGCCGCAAAGCGGCTGGCGTAACCGACGAATTGGCCGCGCTCGAGGGGCTGAACGCGGAAATGCTGGTGGCTCTTGGCGAGGCCGGGGTGAAAACCTTGGACGATCTTGGCGATCTTGCCAGTGACGAGTTGATCGAAATCGTGGGCGAGCGGGCGATGTCTGTCGATACCGCCAACGGTATTATCATGGCTGCGCGCGCCCATTGGTTCGACGACGACGAAGAGACGGCGGGGGCCGCTTCGGCACCCGTGGAAGAGGAAGTTGCACCGCAATGAGGTGCATACTTGGAACGCTTGAGGACTCAATCCCATGCCGGCTCGACACACAAAGAACCCCACTGCAAAAGAGTGCCAAGGTAAATCCGACGGCACGCGCCGGTGCTTGCTGACTGGGGAAAGCCTCCCTAAGGACGAACTCATCAGATTTGTGGTGTCGCCGGAAGGCGTGCTCGTTGCTGATATTGACGAGCGCTTGCCGGGCCGGGGTTTGTGGTTGAGCGCAGACATCGATATGATAGGCCGCGCGCGAGCGACCCATTCGTTCGCGCGCGCGGCGCGTTGCTCGGTTACCATTCCTGACGATTTGGAAGATCAGGTTGCCGGCCAACTCCGCCGCAAGTGTCTTCAATTGATCGGCATGGCGCGCCGCGCCGGCCAAATCGCGGCAGGGTTCCAACAGGTTTCGGAACGCCTTGGTCAACACAAAGACCGGCCGCGGGACGGTATTTTGTTGGCGGCGTCCGACGGCGCTGAAGATGGGCGCGCGAAACTGCGCCGGCTGGCGGAAGGCATGCTGGTGGTTGAGCGGTTCAGCGCCGAAGAGCTGGGCCACGCTTTGGGCCGCGATCACGTCGTGCATGCCGTCATCGACGGCGGCGGGTTGGCCGAGAGATTGGCGCGTGAATTGAAAAGATTGGCAGGAGTTGCCAGGCCGCGACAAGGACCGGGACAGAGTGAGCCGGCAGCTGCGTAGTGCCACCGCAAGTTTAGTGCAAAAGATAGTATAGACCGAGACGGACGGAATATGACCGAGACGAAGGAAGAAAAGCCCAAGAAGAAGTTGAGCCTGTCGCGACCTGGCAAACTTGAGCTCAAGAAGACGGTCGAAGGCGGGCAGGTTCGCCAGAGCTTCTCCCATGGCCGATCTAAGGTTGTGACGGTCGAGGTGCGCAAAAAGCGGACCTTCGCTCCCGGCGATAAAGGGCGGATGAAGGAAGTCCGACCGGACGAGGAGCCCGCCGAAGAGCCCGTTGTCGAGGAAGTCGAGGAAAAGGCGGAGGAGCCCGCGCCGGCGCCGGAACCGGAGGAGAAACGCCGCGGCGTTTCGGCCGGTCGGCTGACCGATGAAGAAAAGGCCGCGCGTGCACGCGCTCTCCAAGACGCCCGTAAGGCGGAAGAAGAGCGCCGTAATCGGCCGGCGCCGGAACCCGAGCCTGAAGAACCGGCGGTCGATACGGCCGCTGAAGAAGAGCGTCGCCGTGCCGAAGAGGAGGCGCGGCGTGTCGCCGAGGAAGAAGAACGTCTGCGCCAGGAGAAAGGCCGCGTCGCCGCCGAAGCCGGTATGGCGAAGTTGAAGGCCTTGGAGAAGGACGGCGAACCCGCCGCGGAAGAGGAGGAGGACGAGGCCAAACGCGCCGCCAAGCGTGGTCGTGGGGCCCCCAAGAAAGCGCCTGCTCCGGTCCGCCGTGGAGAGCCGCGCCGCCGCGCGGGTAAGCTCACCATTGCCGAGGCGTTGGATGATTCCGAACGGACACGGTCATTGGCGTCCGTCCGCCGCGCGCGCGAAAAGAACCGCCAGCGTGATCTTTCCGGCGAACGGGTCAAGATCGTGCGCGAAGTGGTCATCCCCGAAACCATCACCGTCCAGGAGCTCGCCAATCGTATGGCCGAGCGATCAGTTGAAGTGGTCAAGGCGCTCATGAAGGCCGGCGTGATGGCGAGCGTTCACCAAGTTATCGATGGTGACACGGCAGAACTGATTGTTGCTGAATTCGGTCACAAGGTGAAGCGGGTCAGCGCCGCCGACGTTGAGATCGGCATGTTCGGTGCCGAAGACACGGAAACGGATCTCAAGTCCCGGCCGCCGGTCGTTACCGTAATGGGTCACGTTGATCACGGCAAAACCTCCCTGCTCGACGCCATTCGCCAGACCGACGTGGCAAGTTCTGAGGCCGGGGGAATTACCCAGCATATCGGTGCGTATGAGATCACCTTGAGAGGTGGCGGCAAGATCACCTTTATCGATACGCCGGGTCACGAAGCTTTCACGTCCATGCGCTCACGTGGTGCCAAAGTGACGGATATCGTCATCCTGGTGGTGGCGGCGGACGACGGCATTATGCCGCAAACGGTTGAAGCCATTGCCCATGCGAAGGCCGCCGAGGTGCCGATCATCGTTGCGATCAACAAGATCGACCGGCCGGATGCCGACCCGAACCGGGTGCGCACGCAGCTCTTGGAGCATGAGCTCGTTTGCGAGGCATTGGGTGGTGATATTCTCGACGTCGAAGTATCGGCAAAGGAAAAGATCAACCTCGACAAGCTCGAGGAAGCGATCCTTCTCCAGGCCGAAATTCTCGATCTGAAGGCCAACCCCAACCGGCCTGCCGAAGGCACGATTGTTGAATCGAGGGTGGAAACCGGGCGCGGATCGCTGGCGACGGTTCTGGTGCAGCGTGGCACGTTGAAGGTCGGCGACACGTTTGTTGCCGGTGCGGAGTGGGGCCGGGTGCGTGCGCTCATCAATGATCGCGGCGAGCGCATCGAGGCGGCCGGACCCTCTGTACCGGTAGAAGTAGTTGGCTTGAACGGCACGCCGCAGGCTGGCGATGAATTTGTCGTGGTCGAAAATGAATCGCGTGCCCGAGAAATCTCCGAATTCCGTCAGAGTAAAGATCGGGCGGCCCGTACGGCCCTGGCGCCGCGTGGAACACTCGAGGAAATGTTCGATGCCATCAAGGCCGGCGAGGCAAAAGAATTGCCGTTGGTCATCAAGGGCGACGTTCAGGGCTCCGTCGAGGCGATCAACGGAATGCTCGACCAGCTTCCTCAGGACGAAGTGAAGGTTAATGTCCTCCACGAGGGCGTTGGCGGTATCAACGAATCCGACATTTCGTTGGCGGGTGCATCGGGGGCCGTGGTGATCGGTTTCAATGTTCGGGCCAACCGGCAGGCGAAGGAAGCGGCCGAAGCGGCCGGGATCGATATTCGCTACTACTCGGTGATCTATGACGTCATCGACGACGTCAAGAAGGTGCTGGTAGGCCTCATGGCCCCCACCATCCGGGAAGAGTTCCTCGGCAATGCCCAGGTTCGAGAGGTGTTCAACGTTTCGAAGGTCGGTCGTGTAGCGGGTTGCTATGTCACCGACGGCGTCGTCCGCCGGGGCGCCAAGGTGCGCTTGTTGCGCGACGATGTAGTCATCCACGAGGGCAGCCTCTCGACCCTGAAGCGGTTCAAGGAAGACGTCCGCGAAGTAAAGGAAAATTACGAATGCGGCATGTCCTTCGAGAATTATCAGGACATCAAGGAAGGCGACGTTATCGAATGCTATGACGTTCAGGAGGTCGCACCTGAGATTTGATTCTTGGGACTTGATCCGGCGCCCTCGCGCGACGTGGCCTTCCGGACGGCGACGTTCGGTATAAGGCCTGCTGACGAAACCAGCACATAAATCCAGTGGAGTAAGCAATGGCAAAGGGACATGGCCGGGCGCCAAGCCAGCGGCAATTGCGGGTCGGGGAAGAGCTGCGGCACGCTTTGGCGACGGTGATGGAGCGCCATGAATTGCGCGATCCGCGGTTGGCGGCGGTAGACGTCACAATCACGGAAGTCAGCGTGAGCCCGGACCTCAAGAATGCCCGGGCTTATGTCGCGGTCTTAGGGAAGACGGCTTCTGAGGAAGTTGTCGCCGCTCTTGATCACGCAGCACCATATTTGCGCCGCCGCATCGGTGAGCTGGTCCAATTGCGGTTTTTGCCGGCCTTGCGTTTTGCCGCCGACCCCTCTTTCGATTATGCGGATCATATCGACGGGCTGTTGCGACAAGTAGAGTTGGATCGAGGCGATGGGGCGTAGGCGTCGCGGCCGCGATATTCACGGTTGGTTGGTCGTCGACAAGCCGGCCGGGATGACGTCCAGCGACGTGGTGAACCGCGTACGGCGGTTGTTCGATGCCCGCAAGGTTGGGCACGGCGGTACGCTCGACCCATTGGCGACGGGCCTATTGCCGCTCGCCTTCGGCGAGGCGACCAAGACGGTTTCCTATGTCATGGACGGTATCAAGCAATACAGCTTCACGGTCAAATGGGGTGAGGCACGCGCCACCGACGACGCCGAGGGCGACGTCGTGGCAACGAGCCCAAATCGGCCGACCCGAGATGCGATCGAAGCCGCTCTGCCCGCTTTCATTGGTGAAATCGAACAGGTGCCGCCCGCCTACTCGGCCATCAAGGTCGATGGGGCCCGGGCCTACGATCTGGCGCGCGCCGACAAGCCGGTCGAGTTGAAGCCCCGGACCATATGGGTCGAGGACTTCCGGTTGGAGGAGGTCTTGGATTCCAACCAGGCCGCGTTTAGCGTCGTGTCGGGAAAGGGCGCCTATATGCGCGGGCTGGCGCGCGATTTGGCCCGGAAATTGGGGACGGAAGGTCATATCGTCGCCCTTCGCCGGACCCGTATCGGCCCCTTTTGCGAAGCGGACGCCTTTTCCCTGGATAAACTAGAACAACTGGGGCATATTGCGCCCGCCGAAGACTTACTAAGGCCGGTTCAAGACGCGCTGGACGACATCCCGGCGTTGGACTTGACCGAGGACGAAGCCCGCCGTCTGAGATGCGGTCAACCCGTATCAGCGCTGCAGGTCGCCCGCCGGAAATCCCTTCGTGATATCGACCAAGGTGCCGTTGTCTGCGCCATGACCGAGGGAAGGCCGGTGGCATTGGCCAGCTTCGAAGGCGGCGAAATTCGTCCGGTACGTGTGTTGAATCTCTAGATCGGAGTAGACGATGTCGATTACGGCTGAAAAGAAACAGGAATTGATCGCGGAATACGCGACAAATAGTGGCGACACCGGGTCGCCCGAGGTCCAGATCGCTATCTTGAGCGAGCGGATCACCAATCTCACCGAGCATCTCAAGACCCACAAGAAGGACTTTCATTCCCGGCGTGGCCTTTTGATGATGGTGGGTCAACGTCGCCGGCTGCTCGATTATTTGGGCCGCAAGAACCGTGCCCGCTATGAGGAAGTCGTCAAGCGGATCGGGCTTAGGCGTTAGCCGGCTCATTGATATGTTCCGGAAATCCCCGGACATTTTGTCCGCAACATCGGTGGGTCGGGGGCGATCTCGCTGCCGGCCGGTTGCGCGCGCCCATAGAATGGTCGCGTCAGAGCAACGCATAGGACATGTTGCGGAGTTACGTAGGTAGGAAGGAAGAGATAGAAATGTTTCAAGAATTTAAGAAGGAAATCCAACTGGGCGGCCGGCCCTTGGTTCTCGAGACCGGCAAGATTGCCCGCCAGGCCGACGGCGCCGTCATGGTGACCTACGGTGAGACCAAGGTGTTGTGTACTGCGGTCGGTGAAAAAGCGCCGAAACCCGGCATAGATTTCTTTCCGCTCACCGTTAATTATCAGGAAAAGTCGTTTGCCGCGGGAAAGATCCCGGGCGGCTTTTTCAAGCGCGAAGGCCGTCCGAGCGAAAAGGAAACGCTCACCTCGCGGCTCATCGACCGGCCGATCCGGCCTTTGTTTGCTGACGGCTACAGGAATGAAACGCAAGTAATTTGCACGGTTCTCGCCCATGATCTGGAAAACGATCCCGATATCGTGTCCATGATCGGCGCGTCCGCGGCCCTCACGATTTCCGGTATCCCATTCCTGGGTCCGATCGGCGCATCGCGGGTCGGATATGTGAACGGCGAATACGTTCTCAACCCGCGCCTTGACGAACTGGAGAATTCTGACCTGAACCTCGTCGTCGCCGGTACCGGCGAAGGCGTGTTGATGGTGGAATCGGAAGCTCACGAGTTGACGGAGGAGGTCATGCTCGGCGCGGTGACCTTCGGTCACAACGCTTACCAGGATGTGATCAACGCGATCATCGATCTGGCCGAAATGTGCGCCAAGGAACCGTGGGCACTGCCCGAACCGCCGGCGAACCTGGAAACGGTTTCCGCGCGGGTGCGCGAGTTGGCCGAGGCCGACCTGCGGGCGGCCTATCAGGAAAAGGCCAAGTCGGCTCGTCAGGAAAAGATTGCGGCGGTCAAGGAAGCCGTCGTCAATGCGTTTGCCGATGCGGAAGAAGAAGACGCTGCGTTGGTGGGTGGGGCGTTTAAGGGCCTCGAGAAGGACATTGTCCGGCGCGACATTTTGAGCACCGGTCAACGCATCGACGGGCGCGACACGCGCACGGTACGTCCAATCGATTGCCAAGTCGGGATTCTACCTCGGGCGCATGGTAGTGCGTTGTTTACCCGCGGTGAAACGCAGGCGTTGGTGGTTTCCACCCTCGGCACGGGCCAGGATGAGCAGATCATCGACGGCCTCGAGGGCGATTACCGCGAACACTTCATGCTTCACTACAATTTCCCGCCTTACTCGGTGGGTGAAGCCTCATTCCTGCGCTCGCCGGGCCGGCGCGAAATCGGTCATGGCAAACTCGCCTGGCGGGCATTGCGGCCGTTGCTGCCCGAGAAGGAAGATTTCCCTTACACCATCCGGGTCGTTTCGGAGATCACTGAATCCAACGGATCGTCCTCCATGGCGACCGTTTGCGGCACGTCTTTGTCGCTGATGGATGCAGGTGTGCCGTTGAAGGCGCCGGTGGCGGGTATCGCCATGGGCCTCATCAAGGAAGAGGACGGCTTCGCGGTTCTGTCCGATATCCTTGGCGACGAGGACCACCTCGGCGATATGGACTTCAAGGTGGCCGGCACTGAGACCGGCGTGACCTCGCTGCAGATGGACATCAAGATCACCTCGATCACCGAGGAAATCATGAAGACCGCGCTGGGACAGGCGCGGGACGGACGTCTGCATATTCTGGGCGAAATGGCCAAGGCCATTTCCGCGGCCCGGGAAGCGATCAGCGAGAACGCGCCTCGGATCACGGTTATCCAGATCAACAAGGATAAGATCCGTGAAGTAATCGGCCCGGGCGGTAAGGTGATCCGCGAAATCTGCGAGACCACCGGTGCCAAGGTCGATATCGAAGACGACGGTACGGTTAAGGTGGCCGCGGTCGACGAACAGGCTGCCAAGGCTGCCATCGACTGGATCAAGGGGATCACCGCGGAACCGGAAGTCGGCGAGATTTACACGGGTAAAGTCGTCAAGACCGTCGATTTCGGTGCCTTCGTGAACTTCATGGGATCGCGTGACGGTTTGGTGCATATCAGCGAATTGGCGCCGCATCGGGTCAACAAGACCACGGATATCGTCAACGTCGGCGACACGGTTAAGGTCAAGCTGATCGGTATCGACGACCGCGGCAAGGTGAAGCTGTCGTTGAAGGTGGTTGACCAGGAGACTGGCGAAGAAATCGCTGAGCAGCCCAAGGCGGCCGAAGCCAGCTAAGACAGATCGAAAAAAGCGACCGCCGGGCAGATTTATGGCCCGGCGAGTCGTCTTTTCCAATTTCGCTACATATAATAAAAAGAAGAAGGAATTCGTCCTTCCCATGGGCGCCTTCTCCCGGAATTGATAGTCGGTTCAAGGGGTTGGCGCGCAACATAGAAAGTGAAGGGGCCCGCGCTCCGTTTTGACAGAGTGCGGCAAAAGAATTTGGAGACGGGACTGGTGGGATCCGCAGGCGCCATAAAACCCGACAATGCCGGAGACGCGTCGGTTTTGTCGTTCAAGGACCGCAACAGCTTTACCCATGAGGATTTGCTGGCGTGCGGCCGTGGCGAGTTGTTCGGGCCTGGCAATGCTCAGTTGCCGTCGCCTCCCATGCTGATGTTCGACCGGGTCACCTCGATCACCGCCGATGGCGGTGCCTTCGGGAAGGGGCAGGTGGTTGCGGAAATGGATATTCGGCCCGATCTGTGGTTCTTCGAATGCCATTTCCAGAACGATCCCGTCATGCCGGGCTGCCTCGGGCTTGATGCTTTGTGGCAACTCGTTGGCTTCTATATCGGCTGGACGGGCGCCCCGGGACGCGGTCGCGCCTTGGGTGTCGGCGAGGTCAAGTTTTCGGGCCAGGTGACGCCGGCCGCGAAGCTGCTGACCTATACGGTGGATATCAAACGGGTTATCAATCGCCAGGTTGCGCTGGCCTTTGCGACGGGCCGCATGGACGTGGACGGACGAACGGTTTACGAGGCGGAAGGGCTGCGCGTCGGCACCTTCACGTCGACAGAAGACATGTGATGGAGAGAGCCGTGAGACGAGCGGTCATTACCGGAATCGGCATCGTTTCCTCGATTGGAAACAACAAGGAAGAGGTTCTCGACTCTTTGCGGAATTGCCGCTCCGGCATCAGTTTCTCTGAAGAGTACAAGGAAATGGGCTTCCGGAGCCACGTGCACGGGGCGCCGAAGATCGACCTGGCGGAGGCCATCGACCGCAAGCTCAAGCGCTTCATGGGTGACGGCGCCGCGTACAATTATATCGCCATGGAAGAGGCCATTGCCGATTCCGGACTCGCGCCCGATGACGTTTCCAATGAACGCACCGGCCTGATCATGGGCTCAGGTGGCCCGTCGACGACCAATTTGGTTTGGGCTGCGGATACCGCTCGCGAAAAGGGCCCCAAGCGGGTGGGCCCCTATATGGTGCCGCGCACCATGTCGAGCACCAACTCGGCAACTCTGGCGACGCCATTCAAGATCCATGGAGTCAATTACTCCATCAGCTCCGCCTGCTCGACCAGCGCCCATTGTATCGGCAATGCCGCGGAACTGATCCAGTGGGGTAAGCAGGACATCGTTTTTGCCGGTGGCGGCGAGGAATTGAGTTGGAGCATGTCGGTTCTGTTTGACGCCATGCCGGCCCTGTCTTCCAAATATAACGACACGCCGGAGAAGGCTTCGCGTGCCTTCGATGCCGGCCGTGACGGGTTCGTGATTGCCGGCGGCGGTGGTGTCGTGGTGGTCGAGGAACTGGAGCACGCCAAAGCGCGTGGCGCCAAGATCTATGCCGAGGTGGCCGGCTATGGCGCGACCTCCGACGGTTACGATATGGTGCAGCCGTCAGGCGAAGGTGCCGTGCGCTGCATGCAGATGGCCATGAGCACCGTCGATCAACCGGTCGACTACATCAATACCCACGGCACGTCGACGCCCGTCGGCGACGTTAAGGAACTTGAGGCGATCCGCGTTGCATTCGCCGACCGCAACCGAATTCCCTACTTCAATTCGACCAAGTCGTTGACCGGCCACTCTCTGGGTGCGGCGGGCGTGCATGAATCCATTTATTCGTTGCTGATGATGGATAACGATTTCATCTGTGCATCGGCGAACATCGAAGAGCTGGATGCAGCGGCCGAGGATATGCCCGTCGTGCTTGAGACCATGGAAGACGTGCAGTTGAACTGCGTGCTGTCCAACAGTTTCGGCTTCGGCGGCACCAACGCAAGCCTGGTCTTCAAAAAGCTCGACGCTTAATCTAGTACCTCACCGTTTTCTTGCCGCGCGGGGGCCAAGCGGCTACTGTCGCATCCCCTTGACCACCCGCAGCGTTGATCCATGTCTTCATCCCCTTCCCTGATGGCCGGCAAGAAAGGTTTAATCCTCGGTGTCGCCAATGAACGCTCCATCGCGTGGGGTATCGCGCATGAATTACATGCCGCCGGTGCCGAGCTGGGGTTCACCTATCAGGGTGAAACCGTCGCGAAGCGGGTCGTGCCGCTTGCGGAGAGCGTGGGCGCAACCCTGATCGAGCCGTGCGACGTCGAGGATTCGCAAAGCCTCGACCGTCTGTTCGACAAGATTGGCGAGAACTGGGGGCGGCTCGATTTTCTGGTGCACGCCATAGCCTTTTCCGACAAAACCGAGCTTCATGGCAAATATGTCGACACGACCTCCGCCAATTTCGATCGGACCATGCGGATTTCCTGCTTTTCTTTCACGGATCTTGCCCGCCGGGCCAGACCGCTGATGACGGAAGGCGGCAGCTTGATTACGCTCACCTACCTCGGCGCGACCAAGGTGATCCCGAACTACAATGTGATGGGTGTCGCCAAATCGGCCTTGGAGGCGAGTGTCCGCTACCTTGCCGCCGACCTGGGACCGGAAGGCATTCGGGTCAACGCCATTTCGGCCGGGCCCATGCGAACTCTGGCCGGCAGCGCCATCGGCAGCGCCCGCAAGATTTACGGCTTGAGCGAAGCCAACGCACCTCTGCGTATCTCTGTTTCCCAGGAACAGGTAGGGAATGCCGCCCTCTATCTTCTCAGCGATCTGTCGTCGGGGGTCACGGGGGAGGTCCATTTCGTCGATGGGGGGTTCAATGTCGTGGGTCTGGCGATCAATCAGGCTTGAGCCCGCCCAAAATCCGCAGAAATCCTGGAATGATACAAGGGAGCTTTATATGCCCTTGATTTTTGTGGACTAATTGGTATATCCTCAAGGCTTAATGGTAAGTAGGCGGAAAAGAAAAATGGATAAAATCCGGCCCTATAGTATGGCGCTTGATCGGTTGCGGTCCGCAGGCCTGCGGCCCACGCGACAGCGGCTTGCCTTGGCAAAGCTTCTTTTCGACGGCGAGAATCGGCATGTGACCGCGGAGCTGTTGCACAGCGAGGCAGTAGACGCCAATGTCCGCGTTTCCTTGGCGACGGTCTACAACACCCTTCATCAGTTTACCGAAGCGGGGCTGATGCGGGAAATCGTGGTCGATTCCAGCCGGTCTTATTTCGACACCAATATCGACGATCACCATCACTTCTATTTCGAAGACAGCAAGCGTCTCTCCGATATTGCCGACGACGAGATTACGGTCAGCAATCTGCCACCCACCCCGGGCGGTGCGGAAGTCACGCGTGTCGATGTTATCGTTCGCGTAAAAGAGAATAATTCTCAATAAGTACAGTTCGTTATTTTTGTTTTTAGAATTTCTAAAAACTAGTTGACTTCGCACGCCTCCAGGATATTATGGGAAACATCGGCTCCCGGCCGAACCGTTCCTAAAGGGACCGGGCCGCAATTGTGGATACCGGTTCCGACTTAACCGATCACGATGGAGGCAAGCAATGCCGTCACTTAAAGGTACGAAAACCGAAGAAAACCTGAAGGAAGCCTTTTCGGGCGAATCCCAGGCTAACCGCCGTTATCTCTATTTCGCGCAAAAAGCCGACGTCGAAGGCTTCAATGACGTGTCGGCGGTGTTCCGGTCGACCGCCGAAGGCGAAACCGGCCACGCGCATGGCCATCTCGAGTACCTCGAGGAAGTCGGCGACCCGGCCACCGGTGAGCCTATCGGAAACACCCAGGAAAACCTGAAGGCTGCCATCGCCGGTGAAACCCACGAGTACACCGACATGTACCCGGGCATGGCCAAGGCCGCCCGTGAGGAAGGTTTCGACGAGATCGCCGATTGGTTCGAGACCCTCGCGAAGGCCGAGAAGTCGCACGCCGGTCGTTTCCAGAAGGCGCTCGACTCGCTCTAAGTCGTTAGGCTGTCGACGGCAGGCATTGCCTGCCGTTCCTGGCGGATGCGGAGGGTCCACTGGACCCTCCGTCCCGTCCCATCATAAGATAACAACGATAAGTGGATTTACCGCGCCGTTTTCCGCTCCAGGGGGATAAGGCGTGAAAAGGAAAGTTGTGTCATGAGCGAAGGCAGTCTCGACGCCCCCATTCGTCACGATATTCCGTGGCAATCGGATGATTTCACCGACCCCGACAAGATCGAAGAAGAGCTGAGACGCGTTTTCGATATTTGTCATGGGTGCCGGCGTTGTTTCAACCTCTGCGACAGTTTTCCGCGTTTGTTTGATCTGATCGACGAGTCGGAGACCGGTGAATTGGACTCCGTCGACAGCGTTCATTTCAAGCCCGTCATTGACGCGTGCACGCTCTGCGACATGTGCTTCATGACAAAATGCCCGTATGTGCCGCCCCATGAATTCGATCTTGATTTTCCGCATCTCATGCTGCGGTACCGGGCGATGGAATTCAAACAAGGTAAGGTGGCTTTTGCCCACCGTCAGCTGACCCAGACCGACCGCAATGGCAAACTGGCGGCCAAAATGGCGCCCCTCGCCAATTGGGCGTCGGCGCGCGGCAATGGTCTCACCCGGCCGATTTTGGAAGGTGTCGCGGGCGTTCACCGGGATGCCGAGCTTCCTCAATATCACAGTCCGAGCTTTGAACAGCAGGCCACCAAATCGGTGCCCGATGTGAACAGCAACGCGCCGGCGTTCGGCCGTAAGGCGGTTCTCTATGCGACATGCTTCGTCAATTATAACAACCCCGAAATCGGCGAAGCGACCCGTGCCGTTCTGGCCAAGAACGGCGTCGAGACCGAGGTTGTCTATCCATCCTGCTGCGGCATGCCGCAATTGGAGCAGGGCGACATCGCCAAGGTCGCGGAGAACGCCAAGAAGGTCGCCGCCGAGATGATGGAATGGATCGATAAGGGGTATGACATTATCGCGTTGGTGCCGTCCTGCGCTTTGATGCTCAAATTTGAATGGCCCTTGATTGTTCCGGGCGATGAGAACGTAAAGCGGTTGAGCGAGCATACATCGGACGTTGCCGAGTACGTCGTCGACATCGCTCGCAAGGAAGGCCTCGCCGACGGCATGTCACCGCTCGGCGGGGACGTAACGGTGCATTTGGCGTGTCATGCGCGTGCTCAGAATATGGGACCCAAGGCCGCCGATATGCTGAAGCTTTTGCCCGAGTCCGACGTCAAGGTGATCGAGCGTTGCTCCGGTCACGGCGGGTCGTGGGGCGTGATGAAGGAGAACTTCGATATCGCGATCAAGGTGGGCCGACCCGTTGCCCGCCAGGCCAAGGAATCGGAAAACACGTTCATCGTGTCCGAATGCCCCCTTGCCCGGGATCACATCCTTCAGGGTATGGAAAAAATGTCGGATGACGGCGCCGGTGTGGAACATGTGACTGACGCTCAACACCCGATCCAACTCATGGCGCAGGCTTACGGATTGATTTAGTCGCTTTCCGGGATCAAGAAGCATCAGAAGGCAAAATCGAGAAAGGAAGGATCATGATGGCCGCCAAGCAAGAAATCACCCCTCAGGATATTCTCGACCTCGAGGCCTATAACGCCATCCGCCCCGAACGGCGGAAGGAGATCACCGAACTCAAGAAGCATCGGCGTCTCGCTGTGGGCCCTCATGCCACGTTCTATTTCGAATGCTACGAAACCATGTGGTACCAGGTGCAGGAGATGCTGCGCATCGAGAAGGGTGGCGAGGAGCAGCTCGTTGATGAGCTTGAGGCTTATAATCCGTTGATTCCGAAGGGAAATGAACTTGTTGCAACGGTGATGTTCGAAATCGAAGACGCCGTGCAGCGCGCCCGTATTTTGGACGGTCTCGGGGGCGTGGAAAACACCATGGCCCTCGACGTGGACGGTGACCGTATCCAGGGTGATCCCGAGGAAGACGTCGACCGGACCAGTGCCGCAGGAAAGGCGTCATCGGTGCAATTCGTCCATTTCCGCCTGACGCCGGACCAGATTGCGAAATTCAAGCAGCCCGGTATCCGGGTGACCGTGAGCATCGAGCATTCGAATTACGGTCACATCGCCATCGTGCCCGAAGAAACGCGCGCGGCGTTGGCAAAGGATTTCGCTGACTAAAAATCGACGGGGGAGTCGGGTGAGGCTAGTTGATGGCCTCGCCAGTATAGGCGCCCCAGAATTCCGCGCGCCGCAGCCAGCCTTCATGGCCGCCGACTTTCACTTTACACCAGCCCGCACCGTCGTCGCATTGAAGCAACTCGCCGACGACGCCGGGTTCCGCGCGCGCGATGGGCGGCGACGCCGTATCGGGTTTGGCCCGGATGGTGCGGACCTGGCCTGTAATCAGCAGCGTGCGGCGGCCGCTCAACATGCTCTGGTGGACCCAGCCTTGGGTTCCCTGTCCGTCCCGGATTTTCCGCCAAGTACCGAACTCAGCGATGATTTCCACAGGCAGGTTTTGGCGCTTATAAACCCAATCGACGGGGTAGCGGACTCCCGGCCCGATGCGCATGTTGACCTCATCGGCCCTGAGAGACACGAAGCGGGGCAGCGGCAGCCCACTGGCCCCCTGCGGATCGGCTTGTGCCCATGCCCCGTCGGCAGAGGCCGCGAGGAGCGGCGCCGCGACGATCAGGGACATCAGAAATCTATGGAACATGCTGGATTGGGGTCAGTTTTTTTATGAACGGGATCAACCTATTGGATCAAAGCATTATATGAGACTGCGACAGGCCCGGGTCAAGCAACCCCGGGCTACTTCAATTCACGGTCTCCGGATTTTTGGACAGTCTCGCCCGCCAACGAGACATCCTCTGGACAAGCCCGAACCAGGCTGGTATGGCCAAGCCAAGGGAGCATCCAGAGGGGAAATCGTAGGTGCCGCAGTCCAAACCCCATCTTATTGTCACACGCAAATTGCCCGACGTTGTCGAGACGCGGATGATGGAGTTGTTTGATACGCGGCTCAATCTCGATGACCGCCCGCTTTCAAAGTCCGAGTTGATGGAAGCCGTAAAAACGGCGGATATCCTCGTTCCGACAGTCACCGACTCCATCGATGCCGACGTGATCGGGGCGGCCGGGGATCAACTCAAGCTGATTGCCAATTTCGGGAACGGCGTCAACCACATAGACCTCGCCGCAGCGCAAAAGAAAGGTCTGATCGTCACCAATACGCCGGACGTGTTGACGGAGGACACCGCCGATCTTGCCATGGCCTTGATCCTTATGGCCCCGAGGCGGTTGAGCGAGGGCGAGCGGGTTGTCCGCGCCGGGAAATGGACGGGCTGGACCCCGACTTACATGATGGGTCACCGTATCAACGGCAAACGTCTCGGTATCGTCGGGATGGGCCGCATCGGCACCGCCATTGCCTATCGCGCGCGCGGTTTCGGCGTTTCCATTCACTATCACAACCGCAACAGGGTCCATTCGGATATCGAGGAAGAGCTCGAGGCGACCTATTGGGAAAATCTCGATCAGATGCTGGCCCACATGGATATCATTTCCTTGAGCTGTCCGCAGACCCCGGCCACCTATCACCTTCTTTCCGAGCGCCGGCTGCGCCTCATGCAATCCCATGCCTACATCGTCAACACGGCGCGCGGCGGTGTGATCGACGAAGGGGCGCTTGCCAAGGTGTTGAAGGAAGGCATCATTGCCGGTGCCGGCCTCGACGTATTCGAAAATGAGCCGGAGATTCACCCTGAACTGCTAGAGATGGAGAACGTCGTCCTGCTGCCCCATCTCGGTTCCGCGACCATCGAAGGCCGGGTCGAAATGGGCGAGAAAGTCATCATCAATATCAAGAGCTTCGTCGACGGCCATAATCCACCCGACCGTATCCTCGATACCCTTCTCTAAATTTGAAAAAATGTCCGGCGGTGCTCTAAAGCGCCGTCGTTTTTACGTGTGCCGACAGATCGCGGATACGCGGCCGTGGGCCGCAAAGGGCGCAAGCGGGATCGGGCTTGATGCCCACCCGCCGGAAGGTTGTCGATAGTCCGTCGATGATCAATAAGGCGCCCGACAGGCTGTCGCCCGCCCCGGTGATTTCTTTTATGATTTCAGTGGCTTGGAGGCTGCCGACCACGCCGCAAAGCGATCCGAGAACGCCGGCCTCCGCACAGGTAGGAATTTGCCCGGGCGGCGGTGCCTCCGGGAAGACGCAGCGATAGCAGGGGTTCGTGCCGCCCTCATGGGCTTTAAAAGTGGATAGCTGCCCGTCGAAACGCAGGATGGCGCCCGATACCAATGTCTTTTTCGCCAAATAGCAGGCGTCGTTGACCAGGAATCGCGTTTCGAAATTGTCGCTGCCGTCGGCAACGATATCGTATTCGGCGATGAGATCGGTGGCGTTATCGGCAGTCAGGCGTTGTTTGTAGGGGACCAGATTTACGTCCGGGTTGATCTGTCCGACGGCGACGCGGGCGCTTTCGGCCTTTGCCATGCCGATGCGGTCCGTCGTGTGGATGACTTGGCGCTGCAGGTTGCTGAGGTCCACGTCATCGTCGTCGACCACGCCGATGGTGCCGACCCCGGCCGCGGCAAGATACTGGATGACGGGTGTGCCCAAGCCGCCGGCGCCGACGACAAGAACCTTGGCGGCCAGAAGCCGCGCCTGTCCTGCGCCACCGATTTCCGGCAGCAGGATATGACGGGCATACCGTTCGACTTGCGTGTCGGAGATCGCCATTCAGGCAGCTTCCGTTCCTATCCAAGCCCCACTATTCAAGGCCGAGGCCGTCGAACAAGGCGGTCGACAAATACCGTTCCGCAAAGGACGGCAGAACGGCCACGATCATCTTTCCTGCCATGTCGGGCCGTTGACCGATTTCCAGGGCGGCGGCGATGGCAGCACCCGAGGAGATGCCGATGGGTAGGCCTTCCATGCGGGCTACTTTGCGGGCGGTGGCAAAGGCGGTTTCGTTGCCGATCTGAATGACCTCGTCTATCATTTCCGTATTGAGGTTGCCGGGAATGAAGCCCGCGCCGATGCCTTGGATCTTGTGAGGTCCAGGCACGCCGCCTGACAGAACGGGGCTGTCCTCCGGCTCTACGGCGACCATGTGCAGCGAAGGCTTGCGTTTCTTGATCACTTCGGCGACGCCGGTCAGGGTGCCGCCGGTGCCGACCCCGCTCACCACCACGTCGACACCGCCGTTGCTGTCTTTCCAGATTTCTTCGGCTGTCGTCCGGCGATGAATTTCCGGATTGGCAGGATTGCTGAACTGTTGCGGCATGAAGGATTTGGGAAATTGATTCAACAGTTCTTCGGCTTTCGCGATGGCGCCGGGCATTCCGCGGTTGGCTGGGGTAAGGACGATTTCCGCGCCGAGAAGTGCGAGCATTTTGCGCCGCTCGATCGACATGCTTTCCGGCATGCATAGGATCAGGCGGTATCCCTTTGCCGCGCATACGAAGGCGAGCGCGATACCCGTATTGCCGGATGTCGGCTCGACGATCACCGTATCCGGCGTGATGTGTCCGGCACGTTCTCCGGCTTCGATCATGGCGAGACCGATGCGGTCCTTGACCGATGACAGCGGGTTGAAGAACTCGCATTTGCCGACAACGTCGGCTTTGCAGCCCACCTCTTTTGTGATCCGTTGCAACCGAATCAACGGCGTCGCGCCGATCGTCTCCGTAATATTGTCGTAGATGCGTCCGCGAAATTCGCCGGATGATGAGCTATCGGTCACTGGTATTTCCTCCGTCGACGCCTGTGAATTGTTGTCGTGTTTGCAATCTAGGCGTCGGTCAAATGGTAAAATCTATGTTCCGTCGGCCTTCGCTTTCGACCCCTGCCATATTGGCTTTCTGGCAGAGGTCTTCGACGGAAATATTGTCCAGCCGGTCCATGAAGTCGGACTGCAGGTCATGCCACAAAGGCCGGATAACCTTGTCGGCGAGGACGGAGCCGTCGTCCGATTGCAACGGGTCCTCGGCTGCCTCCATCCGGCGAACAACGCGAACGATCTCACCGACGGTGATGCGCCGCCGTTCCCTGGCCAGATTATAGCCGCCGCGCGGCCCCCGGATACCCGTCAGGATGTTTGCCCGGACAAGGTGCTGCAGCGCCTGCTCGAGGTAACGGCGCGGAATGCCTTGCCGTTCCGTGATCTCCCGGCTTTGTACCGGTTGGCCGCCCGCATGATAGGCGATGTCGACGACAGCTTCGATGGCGTAGAGCATCTTTTTGGAGAGCCGCAGCATCGGTTTCATCCTCCGGATGTCACGCCGGTGGAGCCGAAACCGCCGCTGCCGCGTTCCGTATCAGGCAGTTGATCGGTTTCCCGCCAAACGACCCGGTTCACCGGTGCTACAACCATTTGGGCAATACGCATACCACGTTCGATGGTGACGGCATCCGGGCCGAGATTGATCAGGATGACCCCAACCTCGCCGCGATAATCGGCATCGATGGTGCCGGGGCTGTTTAGAACGGTCAGGCCCTGCTTGGCGGCAAGTCCCGATCGCGGCCGGACTTGGGCCTCGAAGCCGGCCGGCAAGGCGATGGTAAGGCCCGTCGGCACAATCGCGCGCGCGCCAGGTTCGATAACAAGAGGCTCAGCAACCGCCGCCAGCAAATCGACACCGGCGGAAAGCTCGGTCGCGGCTTGCGGCAACGGGAGATCGGCGCCGTGCGGCAGCCGGCAAACGGAAATAGAAACGGTGTCGGTCATTGTTCCCTGGTCAGCGTCTCGGCGATCTTTTGGGCAAGGCGGGCCCCGACGGCCTCTTTGCTCATGGTTGGCCAATCTTCGACACCGTGGGCATCGATGAGGTGGATGGTATTGCTGTCGCCGCCGAAGGTGCCGGTTCCGGGCGAGACGTCGTTGGCGAGAATCCAGTCGCAGCCTTTCTTACCGCGTTTCGCGGTGGCGTTGGCGATCACGTCGGTGGTTTCGGCGGCAAAGCCGATAACCAGCTTTGCGCGGTCATTGCCCGGTTTGCTGAGGGTCGCCAAGATGTCCGGGTTCTCGACCAAGAGCAGGCTGGGCACCGTGCCGTTCTTCTTGATCTTTTGATCGGGCTGCTCTGAGACGCGCCAATCGGAAACGGCGGCGGCACAGACGACAATGTCGGCGGGAAGGGCTTGTTCGCAAGCGGCCAGCATTTCGACAGCCGAACCCACATGTATGACCTCGACGCCGGAGGGGTCGGGGAGTGCCGTGGGGCCGGTGACCAGGACGGTTTCGGCGCCTTGGTCGGCCAGGGCCTTGGCAATGGCGTGGCCTTGCCGGCCTGAAGATCGGTTGGCGATATAGCGGACAGGATCAATGGCCTCGACGGTCGGCCCGCTGGTTACGACCGCCCGTTTGCCGGCGAGACGCCGGCTAGATTGAAAAAAACGGTCGACGGCGTCGGCTATGGCCTGCGGTTCGGCCATGCGGCCATAGCCCCACTCGCCGCACGCCATGTCGCCTTCGTCGGGACCTACCCGCAGCACGCCACGTTGCTCCAGCACGGCGAGGTTTTCCTGGGTGGCAGGGTGCTCCCACATACGGACATTCATGGCCGGTGCGACCATCACAGGTTTGTCCGTGGCGAGCAGCGCCGTGGTCGCGAGGTCATCGGCAAGACCTGTGCGCATTTTGGCAAGAATATCGGCGCTTGCCGGTGCGACCAACAACA
The DNA here is from genome assembly GCA_913055735.1 of uncultured Rhodospirillales bacterium. Taxonomy (GTDB): domain Bacteria; phylum Pseudomonadota; class Alphaproteobacteria; order Rhodospirillales; family UBA2165; genus CAJXKD01. The sequence goes on along the minus strand of CAJXKD010000001.1, from coordinate 1,341,415 downwards.
GATCCGCATCCCGCGACAGTTGGATGTGCCCCATTTCGCTTTCGTCCGTGAGAGAGAAAAGATCCTCGTACACGCGGTCTTCGCTGAGGCTCGACATGGAAAGCGGGGTCACGAACCGGGAACCCGCGCGCGTCAGAATACAGCGCACGGCATGGCCGCGCCCTTTCAACAGACGGATCAATTCCAGGGATTTATAGGCGGCGATGCCCCCGGAAACGATCAGCAGGACCCTTTTTCCCTTATTCATGTGGAAAACCAAAAAAATTACGTCGGAAACTTGTAATTAAAGTAGTTCCGGACGGCATTGTTGGCAAGCCAATGGTGAAAGGTCCCTGGATTTAGCCGAAAATTAGCCAGCCGATCAGGAGGATGGCGACCACACTATAGAGCCACTTGGCGAGGCTTCGGTCCGTGCGGCCACCTCCTGTCATCTGCCGGAGGGTTTCAGGATGAAGCTTCAATCCCCCGTCGGTGAACATGGCGGCGCTTTTCTCCACATTCGATAGGATGCGGGGAAGGCGACGCAGGCTACCGACAACTTCCTCGGTTGCTTCTACGATCTGGGTTTCGGGGCCCATGTTCTGTTCCACCCATTCTTCGATCAACGGTTGGGCAAGCAACCAAATGTTGGCATCGGGGCACAGGGTGCGGCCGATGCCTTCGGCGACCAGCATGGTTTTCTGCAGCAACAATAGTTGTGGCTGGGTTTCCATCTCGAAGGTTTCGGTGACCTGGAACAAGTGCGCCAACAGCCGCGCCATGGAGATCTCGTTCTGCGGTTTGTCCAAAATGGGTTCGGCGATGGACCGGCAGGCCTGGGTAAAGGCCTGCACCGACTGACGCGGCGATACATAACCAGCTTCGAAATGCACTTCGGCAACCCGCCGGTAGTCGCGCTTGAGGAAGCTCATCAGCATCTCGCCGAGATAGCGGCGTTCCGCCCGGTCGATCCGTCCCATGATGCCGAAATCGATAGCGACGATGGCGCCGTCATCGGCAACGAACAGGTTGCCGGGGTGCTGATCGGCGTGAAAGAAGCCGTCCCGGAAGACCTGTTTGAAGAAAATTGCGCCGGCTTTGGTGACGATCTGCTCCAAGTCGTGCCCCGCGGCGGTTAGTTTTTCCTTTTCGTCGATGGGGATACCCGATACGCGCTCGAGGGTGAGGACGCGCCGCGCCGTGCGTTGCCAATCGATGGCGGGAATACGGTAATCGGGATCGCCGGCGAAGTTCTCCGCCAATTCTTCTGCCGCCGCCGCTTCCAGGCGCAAATCCATCTCAAGGCGAACGGATTCGGCGAAGGTTTCGATTACGTCTATAGGTTTCAGCCGCCGAAGGTCCGGCCGGTTGCGTTCCACGATTCTGGCGAGCCAGCGGAAGAAGTCGATGTCGTCGGAAAACGCCCGCTCGATCCCGGGCCGAAGCACCTTGACCGCCACTTCGTCGCCGTCGCTGGTGACCGCTAAGTGAACCTGCGCGATGGAGGCCGCCGCGACCGGCGTGTCATCGAAGGATTGGAACAGTTCATCGACGGGCGCGCCGAGCTCTTCCTCGATGATTCGGCGGGCGTCCGAGGCGCTGAAAGGCGGCAACTGGTCCTGGAGATGGGATAGGTCTTGGGCGACGTCTTCTCCCAGAAGGTCGGGACGGGTCGACAGCGACTGCCCCAGCTTGATGAAACTCGGGCCCAGAACCTGGCATGCTTTGGCAAGGCGCACACCCGGCCGGTCCGTAGACCGCCGGCGGAACAGGAGTTTGAGGATCGCCAAGGGGGCGGTTGCTGCCGGCAGCGGTTCCAACGGAAACAGCGCGTCGTAGCGGGCAAGTGTGCGGGCCGTGGCGATCAATCGCCGGATGTGGCTCAAACTGTTGGCCATGCTTTATAGATGCCAAGCGGCATGGATGGCGGCGATGCCACCGGACAGGTTGGTGAAACCGACACGGTCGAACCCGGCGTCGCGAATCTCGCCGGCAAGCGTTCCTTGATCCGGGAACCGGCGGATGCTTTCGACCAGATATTGATAGGCCTCCCGGTCGTTGGCGACCACCTTGCCGATAAAGGGCAGCAGGCGAAACGAGTAGGTGTCGTAGATTTCCGACAATAGGGGAACGACAACGTGGCTGAATTCCAGACACTGGAAGCGTCCCCCTGGCTTGAGAACGCGGTAGGCTTCCGCGAGGACGCGGTCGCGCCGTGTCACGTTGCGCAGGCAAAAGGCGATGGTATAGGCATCGACGGAACCGCTTTCTAACGGCACGGCCTCGGCGTCGCCACACATCCAGTCGATATCGTGCAAATAGCCATGATCCAGACCGCGATCGCGGCCGACTTCGAGCATGTGCTGATTGATGTCATAGACGATGGCGTGTTGGCCGCCTCGGTCCATGAACCGAAATGCGATATCGCCGGTGCCGCCGCCGACATCCAACAGGGTCATGCCGGGCCGGGGCCTGAGCTGATCGATGAGGGCCCGTTTCCACAGACGATGGATACCGCCGCTCATCAGATCGTTCATCAGATCGTATTGCGGCGCGACGCTGTCGAATACGCTGCGCACCAAGCCGCTTTTGTCTTCTTCGGGCACGTCGCGGAAACCGAAGGACGCCACGCGTTCCGGGGGTCGGTCTGTTGCCGGTTTGGTCACTTTCTCGGGCATGACGAGACCATAGCCGAAGCCATCCGAAACCGCTACGTTGTTGGTATGCCTGAACTTCCCGAAGTCGAAACTGTCCGGCGTGGCCTCGCACCCTATCTCGAGGGCCAGACCATCGTGCGGGCCGTGACGCGCCGACCCGACTTGCGGATTCCCTTGCCCGAGGGATTTGCCGACCGCCTCGAGGGCCGCAAGATCGTCAGTGTCGACCGGCAGGCCAAGTATCTTTTGGTGCGGCTGGACGACGGCGCCGTCGTCATTATCCACCTCGGCATGTCAGGCCGCATGACGGCCTATGCGGACGATGTGCCGGCACCCGGGCCGCATGACCATGTGGATTTCGTGCTCGGCGACGGCGCGGTCGTGCGATATCGCGATCCCCGCCGCTTCGGCTTGATGACATTGGCCGATGCGACCACGTTGGCTGCCCACCCATTGCTCCGGCATTTGGGTGTCGATCCTCTAGGCAACGAATTCAACGCTCCCATGTTGGCGGCGGCTTTCAAGGGGCGGCGAAGTCCCTTGAAAGCGGCCTTGCTGGATCAACGGATCATCGCCGGTTTAGGCAATATATATGTGTGCGAAAGTCTTTATCGGTCGCGCCTGTCGCCTAAGCGGAAAGCGGGCACCGTTGGCCGCGGGCGTGCAGAGGAACTGGTGTCCGCCATTCGCGATACGTTGCGCGACGCGATTGCCGCGGGCGGATCGTCGCTGCGCGATCATGCGGCACCGGACGGCGAGTTGGGATATTTCCAGCATAGTTTTAAAGTGTATGGACGTGAGGGGTTGCCGTGCCCCGATTGCGAATGCGATGTCGTGCAAACAGGCGGCATACGTCGCATCCAACAATCGGGGCGCTCGACGTTCTATTGCACGCGACTCCAACGGTAGAGCCGAAGGCCGGAAGTAGAGTTAGAGGCCAGACGTAGAACTAGAGGATTGAGAACGAACGCATGAGACCGACAATGAGGCCGCTGCCGATTTTCCTATTTTTCATGCTCGCGCTTGCCGGTGGCGCCGCACCAACGCCCTCTCTCGCGCAATCCTTCGTGACGGGTACGGAGGACGTGCCGTTGATGGCCGGCCTTACGGAAGATGAAGAAGCCGCCGTGGTTTTCGATACTCCGGGTGGCCGGATCGTCGAGGCGGCGGCGACGGGTCCGATGAATGTGGCGTCGGTGCGCGATTTTTACCGGCGATCCCTTTCGTCGCTAGGGTGGACGACGGTGGACGGCGAGACCTATTTGCGGGGGGATGAGACTTTGCGGGTGGTTGTCACCGCGGACGGCAGCAAGGGCATTCGGGTCGCCTTTCAGCTCGCACCGGCTGGAAACGGTGCCTCATCGGGTGGCTGAAACGCCCGGAATTCAAAGGCTTTCTATGGGTCTTCCATATGAATACCCGGGCCTTGACGGGTGCGCCCCACGCCAGTATAACCGCGCCCTTCGAACATTCAGCGAAATTACGTGAGAAACACGATGGCCAACCATCAGTCGTCTAAGAAACGTATCCGCCAAATTGAGCGCCGGTCGGCAGTCAACCGGGCTCGCCTGAGCCGCATCCGCACCTTCGTGAAAAAGGTCGAGTTGGCGATCAGCAGTGGCGACGCCGCGGCCGCAAAGGAAGCGCTCAAAGTTGCGCAGCCGGAAGTAATGCGTGGGGCGCAACGCGGAATCTTGCATCGCAATACAGCGTCGAGAAAACTGTCGCGTCTTTCGGCGCGCATCAAGGCGATGTCCGCATAATTTTCTGCCTGAATTTATTTCAGCAAAAAAAGAATCAGCCGCGCTCGTCAGTGCGGCTTTTTTGTTTCAAAACGCGTCACAACATGTGCACAATCAACAAAGCAATTCATTTTCTTCGAGTCGCAAAGACAATTTTTTCGACGTTCTCCATTCGGTCCTGTTGCCAGGAAAATTTTGCCCAGGTACATTCATCGGTCTGACGGGGCGTCGCTCCCTCCGAAAGAAAAACTATCTTGGAAGAATTGAGAACGTCTTTAGAGAGTCCGCGGGTGGGGTTTTCTTACAATCTTTAATTGTGTTATTGAATTTAGGCTTATTGAACCGAACAGGGAGGCCGAAAAAGCAATAACGACGACCAAGACAAACAGACATCGGGCTGACGCCAGCCTTAAAATAATAAGGCGTTTAGCTTGCTAGAGGGACGAGACTGAAGGAGGCAATTTCGAATGAAATTGTCTCTGAACTAGATCTAAGGACAGGCCGCAAGGGCAGGTCCGAAAGGGGGCGAAGCGATCTGCAATGGACGCTTCGATTAGGTTCGATCTGTTGGGCTAGCAGGCAATGGAATTCAATTCGAGTGATAGGCAACTACAAAATCAATGGTATCGCGTTAGCACGCGGTTGAAGGCGGAGATTGGCGATACCGCCTACGAAAATTGGCTCAAACCTGTAAAGGTATGTGAGCTGAACGGTTCGGAAGTTAGGATTGCGGTTCCCAGCCGTTTGATGCGTGACTGGGTTCTGACCAATTATGGTGAACGGCTGCGCCAGCTGTGGTCCGGTGAAAACCCGGTCGTAAAATCCGTGGATATTTCGATCCAACCATCTTCCGCACCGTCTGCAAGCGCGCTGGAAGACGTTCCGCCGATGGCTGCAAAAGCCCGCAAATCCGGCGATACGCAGGCGAAATCAAGCGGCTGGGAGGCTGCGGCGAGCGAAATCTCCGCGCCCCTGGATAAGCGCTATACGTTCGAGAATTTTGTTGTCGGCAAACCGAACGAGTTTGCCTATGCGGCGGCGCGGCGCGTTGCAGAAGCCGCCTCCGTGCCCTTCAATCCGTTGTTCCTTTACGGCGGCGTCGGCCTCGGCAAGACGCACCTCATGCACGCTATTGCCTGGGACATCGTCAAACGCAATCCGTCGCGGACGGTGATGTACCTGTCGGCAGAAAAGTTCATGTATCGCTTCGTGCGTGCCTTGCGTGAGCAGAACACGGTGGACTTTAAGGAACAGTTCCGGTCGGTTGATGTTTTGATGATCGACGATGTTCAGTTCATCGGTGGCCGTGATGCGACGCAGGAAGAATTTTTCCACACCTTCAATGCGCTCGTCGACCAAGGGCGGCAGATCATTCTTTCCGCCGACAAGTCGCCGTCCGATCTCGAAGGGGTCGAGGAGCGGTTGAAGTCGCGCCTCAATTGCGGCTTGGTCGCGGATATTCACGCGACGACGTACGAACTGCGTTTGGCGATTTTGGAAAGCAAGTCGGAACAGATGCAGATTACGGCGCCGCCCAAGGTTTTGGAATTCTTGGCGCATAAGATCACGTCGAATGTCCGTGAACTCGAAGGCGCGCTCAATCGGGTTGCCGCGCACACCCAACTCGTGGGGCGCGATCTGACGTTGGAAACGACCCAGGAAGTGTTGCACGACCTGTTGCGGGCGAATGATCGCCGGGTCACCATCGAGGAGATTCAAAAGCGGGTCGCCGAACATTTCAACATTCGTGTGTCCGATATGCATTCGGCGCGCCGGGCCCGGTCCGTGGCGCGCCCGCGTCAGGTTGCCATGTATCTCGCGAAACAGCTTACGTCACGATCCTTGCCGGAAATCGGCCGTAAGTTCGGCGGGCGCGACCACACGACGGTCATGCATGCGGTCCGCAAGGTCGATGAGCTGCGCGAAAAGGACAGTTCGTTCGCCGAGGACGTCGAATTGCTGCGGCGTATGTTGGAAGGCTGACGCACGCCGCGGCCCTGCGGCCCTGCATATTCCTATCTGGGAAAAAGGCTTAGAATCCGGGGGCTTGATGGGGCTCCCGGCCATCTAAATTGTTTCTGAATTTCGCAGAATCTGTTATAAACTTACGGTTCCGATTCGGTGCCTCGCCGAGGCGATTTTCTGCCGGATTTCGACTGAAATCAGCGCATTATCGTGGCGTTCTCAGCGGTCGGTAGAGGATCGCGGGTTAGACCGGCAGTATCACAGGAAGTTCGAAAGCGGATTATGAAAATAACCATCGACAGGGGGCTGCTCCTCAAAGCTCTTACCCACGTGCAAAGCGTTGTTGAGCGCCGTAATACCATTCCTATTCTTTCCAACGTCAGATTTGACGCGCCCAACGGGCAGCTCAGCTTGAACGCGACCGATATGGATATCGATATCGTCGAAACGGTGGAGGCCGACGTTGCGTCGGCGGGATCGACGACGGTCCCGGCCCATACCATGTTCGATATTGTCCGCAAATTGCCGGAAGGCGCGCAGATCGAGCTCGATGCGTCGGGGGATGACGGTCATTTGACGCTCACGTCCGGGCGGTCCCGTTTTTCGCTTACCTGTCTACCGCCGGAAGACTTCCCCGTTATGGCTAGCGGTGAATTGCCGCACAGCTTTTCGGTTGCCGCTGAAGACCTTCGCTCGATGGTCGACCGGACGCGGTTTGCGATCTCCACTGAGGAGACACGTTATTATCTGAACGGCATCTATTTGCATGAGTCGGAGCGCGACGGTGTTGCCGTTTTGCGTGCGGTCGCGACCGACGGCCACCGGTTGGCCAGTGTCGAGTTGCCGTTGCCGGAAGGCGCATCGGGAATGCCCGGGGTCATCGTGCCCCGCAAAACGGTTCTCGAGTTGCGTAAGCTGATCGACGAAATCGACGGCGATGTCTCCGTCGCCTTGTCCGATACCAAGATCCGGTTCACCTTCGATGGCGCGGTTGTGACCTCCAAGCTGATCGACGGCACGTTCCCCGACTATGACCGGGTAATTCCCACCGGGAACGACAAGAGCATGGAAGTCGGCTGTAAGGTATTTGCCGAGGCCGTTGACCGCGTGTCCGCCATTTCGTCGGAAAAATCACGGGCGGTTAAGCTCAATATCTCCAAGGGTAACTTGGTGTTGTCGGCGAACAGCCCGGAAAACGATTCGGCGACCGAAGAAGTGCCGGTGGAGTACGACGCCGGTGATATGGAGATCGGATTTAATTCCCGCTATCTGCTCGACATAACACAGCAGATTCATGGCGACAGCGCGCGTTTCTCCATGGCTGATGCGGCGTCCCCAACCTTGGTTCAGGATACGGGTGATACCAGTGCCCTATATGTCCTGATGCCGATGCGAGTCTAAAGCCCTGGCGCAGACAGCAAAGTCTTTGGTGACGGAGACGGGGCGGTCTGCTCTCGCGCCGGACAGTGCCGGGACATTCTCTGCCGTCGTAGAGAGGACGGCCGTTACCCGGCTTTCAGTAACCGAGTTTCGGTCATACGGCAGTTTGAAGCTGGACCTTGATACGCGTCCGGTCGTGCTGACCGGGTCCAACGGCGTTGGCAAGACGAACCTGCTTGAGGCTATTTCGTTTCTCACGCCGGGCCGCGGGTTGCGGCGCGCGCGTTTGGCGGAAATCGGACGGCGCGATGCCGGCGAGGAAGTTTCCGATATGGTCCGTCCCTGGGCCGTGGCCGCGCAAATTGCCTTGGGCGAGGATTGCTACGATATCGGGACCGGATGCGCCCCCGACATGTCCGGTGCGGGCCGCGATAAACGGACCATCAAGATCAACGGTGAGGCTGCCAAAAGCCAGTCGGCGCTCGGTCGTCTTGTCGCGATGCAGTGGTTGACGCCCCATATGGACCGTTTGTTTGTCGATGCGGCGTCGGGGCGCCGCCGGTTCATCGATCGTATGATTATGGGGCTGGATCCGGAGCACGCCGGGCCTGTTTCCGCTTATGAGCACGCGCTGCGCAGCCGTAACCGGCTGCTCAAGGATGGCGTTACCGACAGTCATTGGCTGGCCTCTGTCGAGGATTCCATGGTGCGGCACGGGGTTGCGGTGGCGGCGCGGCGGTTGGAAACCATCGAACGGTTGCGTGCTTATTGCTTGGTCGGGGATGGACCGTTCCCGGACGCAAAAATAGACATGACGGGAGAGCTTGAAACCTGGTTACAGGAACTCCCAGCTTTAGCGGTAGAGGATCGCTTTCGCGACCGTTTGGCGGCAAGCCGTCAAATGGATGCGGTCGCCGCTTCGGCGGTGGTTGGACCGCATCGCAGCGACCTGACCGTCCATTACGCGGGGACCGGCCGCGCGGCGGAAGAATGCTCGACCGGAGAACAAAAGGGATTGTTGATTACCTTGGTATTGGCAGCGGCGCGCATGCAGGCGGAAGAACGGGGCTACGTTCCCTTGCTGCTGCTTGATGAAGTGGTTGCCCATCTGGACGCGCAACGGCGGGCGGCCCTTTTCGACCGATTGCGCCATCTCGGCGCGCAAGCGTGGATGACGGGCACCGACGCGGGACATTTCGAACCGTGGGGCTCGGATGCACAATTTTTGACCGTAACGGCGGGGACAGTGCTTGCGCAAACCTGCTGATGACGGGCGTGGTAATGGAAGTACACAATCATGACTGACGAAACCATCGGTGACATTCCCGAAGAAAACGGGCCCGAAGAGAACGAGGCATATGACGCCCATTCCATCAAGGTGTTGCGCGGACTGGAGGCTGTGCGCAAACGCCCCGGTATGTATATCGGTGACACCGACGACGGGTCGGGTCTGCATCACATGGTTTATGAGGTCGTCGACAATGCCATCGACGAGGCGCTCGCCGGCCATTGCGATCGGGTGGATGTCACGCTCAATGGCGATGGTTCGGTAACCGTCTGCGACAACGGGCGCGGTATTCCTGTCGATATCCACGAAGAGGAAGGCGTCTCGGCGGCCGAAGTGATCATGACGCACCTCCATGCCGGCGGTAAGTTCGACCAAAATTCCTACAAGGTATCCGGTGGCCTGCATGGCGTCGGCGTGTCGGTGGTGAATGCGCTGTCGAGCAAGCTCGAGTTGCGTATTTGGCGCGACGGCAAAGAGCATTTGCTTACGTTTGAGAACGGCGAAGCGGGCGGCCCCTTGGAGGTCGTCGGCGACAGCGGTGATCGCAACGGCACCATGGTGACCTTCTTTCCGTCGAAAGAGGTTTTCAGCGCGACGGAATTCGATTTCTCCACGCTCGAGCACCGGCTGCGTGAACTCGCCTTCCTAAATTCCGGCGTTGCACTCACGCTGACCGATGCGCGTCACGTTGAACCGCAAACCGTCGATTTGCACTACGAAGGCGGTCTCAAGGCTTTCGTGAACTACCTGGATCGGTCCAAATCTCCGCTCAACCCAACCATCGAGATGGAGGGGGAGCGCGACGGTATCGTGGTTGAAGTGGCGTTGCAGTGGAACGACAGCTACCACGAAACGACGCTGTGCTTTACCAACAACATCCCGCAGCGCGATGGCGGTACCCACTTGGCGGGTTTCCGGGGGGCGTTGACGCGCACCATCAACACCTATGCCGAACAAGAAGGCATGTCGCGTAAAGCAAAGGTCAGTCTCAGCGGGGATGATGCGCGCGAGGGGCTTACTTGTGTCGTTTCGGTAAAGGTGCCGGATCCCAAGTTTTCCTCGCAAACGAAAGACAAATTGGTGTCATCCGAGGTTCGGCCGGTGGTCGAAAATATCGTCGGCGACAAGTTGAACCAATGGTTCGAGGAACATCCCAATGAAGCGAAGCGGGTAATCGGCAAGATCATCGAGGCCGCCGCGGCCCGTGAGGCGGCGCGTAAGGCGCGAGAACTGACCCGCCGGAAAGGTGCGTTGGATGTATCGTCCCTGCCCGGCAAACTGGCGGATTGCCAGGAAAAGGATCCGGCCAAGAGCGAGCTGTTTATCGTCGAGGGTGATTCCGCCGGCGGGTCGGCAAAACAAGGCCGCGACCGGGGTTATCAAGCGATCCTGCCGTTGCGCGGTAAGATTCTGAACGTGGAGCGTGCCCGCTTTGACAAGATGCTGTCGTCGGCGGAAATCGGAACACTCATCACGGCACTCGGCACGGGGATCGGGCCTGACGATTTTAATGTCGATAAGATCCGTTATCACCGGATCATCATCATGACCGACGCCGACGTGGACGGCAGTCACATCCGTACGCTGTTGCTGACGTTCTTTTATCGCCAGATGCCGGAAATCATTGAGCGCGGTTATCTCTATATTGCTCAGCCGCCGCTTTACCGGGCCAAGCAGGGCAGTTCCGAGGTCTATCTCAAGGATGACCGCGCGCTTGAAGACTATTTGATCGATGCGGGTATCGAAAACTGCGTGATGACGCTGGCCGATGGCCGCGAGGTCGCCGGCGAAGAGCTGCGCCATTTGGTCCAAGCGGCGCGGCGGATCAAATCGCAGCTGTCGGGTCTGGTGACACGTGTTCCGCTCAAGATTGTCGAGCAGTCTGCGATCGCCGGCGCCCTTAACCCCGAAATACTCTCGAATGAGGGGCATGCGGCAGAGGCGGCCAAGTATATTGCCGCGCGCGTCGACGCGCTGGAAGCCGAAGGTGACAAGGGCTGGCAAGGCGCCGCACTTGCGGATGGCGGTTTGTCGTTCACCCGCACCTTACGCGGCGTTCCCGAGGGACCGCACATCATTGACAGCGCGGTCATCCGCAGCGCCGAAGCACATGCCATCGATGAATATGCGGTCGATCTGCAAAACACCTATTCACGCCACGCGACGCTGAAAGCCAAAGATCGGGAATTTATGATCACCGGACCGGTGTCGCTGATCGATGCGGTGCTCGAGCTTGGCCGCAAGGGTATCAGCATGCAGCGCTATAAAGGGCTGGGTGAAATGAATCCTGAGCAACTTTGGGAGACCACGCTCGACCCTGAAGTCCGCACCCTTCTGCAGGTTAAGGCGAGCCACGCCGATGATGCCGAGGATGTCTTCTCGACCCTGATGGGGGACGTCGTCGAGTTGCGGCGCGACTTTATTCAGCAAAATGCCCTGAAGGTCGCGAACCTTGATATCTAAGCCTCGGAAACCGGCCATTTTTTGCCGAAAATAGGCGATTTTTGCAGCCTTGATATTCCTGCTTTCCATGCCGATTTAGAGTCTGTCCAACCGAACGGGAGGGGGCTCATGACGGTTAGCGAAGTTGCGGTAGTTCTGGATATGCATAGCGCCTGGCTCAAGGATGGGGTTAGCGGCGCGCGTGCAAGCTTTGTCGATGGCGACCTGCGGGGCCTGGACCTGCGGGGGGCGGACTTCCGGAATGCCGACCTTCGCGGGGTTAATCTTTCCGGAGCGGACCTTTCCGGTGCAGATTTGCGCGAAGCCGACATGACCCAGGCCAGTCTTTACAATGCCAATCTGCGCGGAGCGCAACTGTCCGGCGCCAACCTGTGCGAAGTGGACCTGCGCGGTGCCAATTTGATGGATGCCGCAATGGACAGCGTTGATGTTTGGCGCACCAACCTCAAGGGCTGCAAGATCCGGCCCGAAGTTCTGCACCGAATCCTCGACTGCGAAACTTCCTAACTCTCCCTGACGCGAATTTTCGATCCGGCGCCTCTGACCGCGCCGGCACGCCCTGCTATTGCCTTTATTTCGAAGCATTAACGAATTACTAACGCCCCACTTCGAAAGTGGTGAGGTTTCGAAAGCGATCTGCAATGGCAAAGCGACAAAGAACGCCGGCGTCAAAGCCGCGACGTAGCACACGGGGGAAACGGTCCGCACCTGCGCGGGACACGCGCTACCGGCCTGTCCGGCGCAGCATAACCAAGTCATTTTTCAAATGGGGCCTGACGGCGGCCATTTGGCTGTTTGTTGCCGGGCTCGCTGTCACGGCTTACTACGCCTACGATCTGCCGTCGCTCGACGACGCGCTCGTCGATGCGCGCCGGCCGCGTGTGACGCTGATCGCTGCCGACGGATCCCGCTTTGCCGAGTTCGGCGATCTTCGGGGTGCCGCGGCCAAGCTCCGCGACTTACCGGCCTATTTGCCGCAAGCCGTTTTGGCGACGGAAGACCGCCGCTTCTACAATCACGGCGGCGTCGATTGGTGGGGCATTGGCCGCGCTATGATCGTCAACATCAAGTCGGGCCGCATCCGTCAGGGTGGCAGCACAATTACCCAACAGGTAGCGAAAAACCTGTTCCTTACGTCGGAGCGCACGGTTAAGCGCAAGGTCCAGGAATTGATGCTGGCCCTTTGGCTGGAGCAGAAATTCACCAAGGACCAGATCCTGACCATCTATTTCAACCGCGTCTATTTCGGCGCCGGTGCTTATGGGGTTGAGGCGGCGGCAGAGCGTTTTTTCGGGGTGCCGCCGAGAGACTTGACGCTCTATCAGTCGGCGGTACTCGCCGGTGCGGTCAAAGCGCCCTCGCGTCTCAATCCCATCAGCAATGCGGATGCTGCCGACCGGCGTGCCAGGGTTGTGCTGTCCAACATGGTTGACGCCGGCTATTTGAAGCCCGCACAAGCGCGAAAGGCGTCGCGTGCCCCGGCGGCTGTCGTTCAAACGGGTGCGGCGGATCGTATCGCCCGTTATTTCGCGGATTGGATCATGGACCAATTGCCGGGATACGTGGGCCGTGACACGGGCGACTTGACCGTCGTGACGACCTTGGACGGGGATATGCAACGTCGGGCCGAGGCGCGCGTTGTGACGGCACTGTCGGACGAAGAGCAAAAGCGGAATGTTTCCCAGGCGGCCGCGGTCGTTATGACAAAAGACGGCGCGGTACGGGCCATGGTCGGCGGCCGGGATTATCGCCAAAACCAATTTAATCGGGCGGTTCAGGCCGTGCGGCAGCCGGGCTCGGCATTCAAGCCCTTCGTATATCTGGCGGGTTTGGAATCCGGTTTGACACCCAGCACCGTAATGGTCGATGCACCCCTCAACATCGCCGGGTGGCGGCCTGGTAATTATGACGGTAAGCATGTCGGCCGGATATCGCTGGAGACGGCGTTGGCGCGTTCCATCAACACGGTCGCCGCTAAGGTCGCCAACGAAGCGGGTATCGGGCGCGTGATCGATGTCGCCGAAAGATTGGGGATCACGAGCCCCCTCACCCCCGACCTCAGCCTGGCGTTGGGGACGTCGGAGGTTAGCCTCTTGGAACTGACCGGCGCCTACGGGGCCTTCGCCACCGGCGGTACCGCCGTTTGGCCCTATGGGATCGTCGAAATCCGGACCGCCGCGGGGGAGGTTCTCTATCGCCGCCAGGGAGATGGTCCGCCGCGTGTCATTGCGCCTGACACGGCGCGCGCCATGGACGGCATGCTGACCAAAGTCGTTCGCGAAGGTACGGGCCGGGCGGCCGCGTTCGACCGCCGGCTTGCGGGCAAAACCGGGACCAGCCAGGATTTCCGCGATGCCTGGTTCGTCGGTTACTCGGACGATTTCGTTGCCGGCGTTTGGATGGGCAATGACAATTCAGCGCCCATGAAGCGGGTGACCGGCGGTGGCCTGCCTGCGCAGTTGTGGCGGAACATACTTGTGGATGCGTACAAGGGCCGCGCGAACCAACCTGTTTCGCAAGGGCCGATGGCGGACGCGCCGCCAACCGGTTTCTGGCAGATGCTGAAGGACGTTCTCTCGGGGGCGAACGGTTGAACCGTTCTTAGCGGTTGATGCGGGCGATGGTCGCAGTGGTACTGTGCCCTTCGGCGAGTTCGGCTAGGCGCACTTCACCCCCATATCCCTGCACGATCTTTGCTTCCGGGATATCCTCGATCCGATAATCGGCGCCTTTGACGTAGACGTCCGGGCGGATCGCTTCGATGAGCTTGGCCGGCGTGTCCTCTTCGAAAATCACCACCATGTCGACAGCTTCGAGCGAGGCGAGCACGGCAGCGCGGGCGTGCTCGTTCTGCACCGGCCGTTCCGGACCTTTCAGGCGGCTGGTCGAGGCGTCGCTGTTAAGCGCGACAATGAGCCGGTCGCAGGCGGCCTTTGCCTGATTGAGAACCGCAAGATGGCCGGGATGCAACAGATCGAAACATCCATTGGTCAAACCGACTTTCAGGCCTCGCTGGCGCCAGCGTTCCGCCCGGTCGACGGCAGGTGCGGCAGGGCTGATTTTCGCTTCGTGGCTATCTCGCTCTTGGGCATGTAGCGCATCGATCATATCGCTCGCGTAGGCGACGGCCGTTCCGACCTTGCCGACGACGATACCCGCGGCGACATTGGCGAGCTTGGCCGCTTCTTCGAGCGGCAGGCCCGCCGCCCAAGCGGCGGCGATGGTGGCGACGACCGTATCGCCCGCACCCGAAACGTCGAAAACCTCCCGGGCCTCGGCAGGAAAGTGGTGATATTCCTCGGGGCCACGGATAAGCGTCATGCCGTCGCCGCTGCGGGTTGCAAGAACGCCTTTGAAGGCGTGCGCGTCGATCAGTGCCGCTGCGGCGGCGATGATCGTGGCATCGTCTTCGGTCGGCATTTGTGTCGCGTCGGACAGTTCCTTGCGGTTGGGCGTAACAAGATCGGCGCCTTTATAGAGGTGATAGTGGTTCCCTCGCGGGTCGATAATCACAGGGATGCGTTGTTCGTGGGCGAGGGTAATGATTTCCTGCACGATGCCGTTCGTAAACATGCCTTTGCCATAATCGGCGAGCACCACGGCGCCGGCCGACTTGACGCTTTCGGCGATCGACCTCAAGACGCGTGCACGGATGTCGTCAGAGAGGGCATTCACGGTTTCTTCGTCTGCCCGCAGCATCTGCTGACCCCCGGCGATGTAGCGGGTTTTGATGGACGTCTGGCGCGCCTCGTCGACATAGATTGTCGCCGTCACACCGTCCAAGGCGCCTGCCAGATCGGTGACCCGTCGGCCGGCTTCGTCAATTCCTGTGACCGAAACGAAATGCGCTATTGCGCCGAGCCCCGCGAGATTGCGTAAGACATTCCCCGCACCACCCAGCATTTCTGTCTGCCGTCCGATGCGGAACACCGGAATGGGGGCCTCCGGCGATATTCGGTTCACATCGCCATAGACGAACCGATCGAGCATAACGTCACCGACGCAAAGGACGGTCGCGTCCGTGAGTTTGGAGAGATCTGCGATAAGTTGTGCTGGTTCCGTCATGATCTTGATTATCTGCCGTCCGGCGGTGCCAACAAACCCAGGCGGGCGATTCGTTCAGGCAATCCGCTTCAAGGCGTTGTTGTACTCTGTTTTCAATGCTTTATGCAAAGCTCTCGCGATCCATTCCGCAATGGACGCGCTCCCGGTCTCCGTTTAGAACCATCGGTAATGTGTGGATTTGCCGCCATATTCGCCTATGCGGCCGGGGCGCCCCCTGTCGACCTTGAAGAATTGGACCGAATCAATCGGTTCATGATCCCTCGGGGGCCCGACGGCGACGGCCGATGGTTTGATGCGACCGGGCGGCTGGGGCTGGCCCATCGGCGTTTGGCAATCATCGATCCCAGCCCGGCCGGCGCGCAGCCTATGATCCTCGAGGAACCGGCCGCGCGAAATGGCCGCATCGTGATTTCCTACAACGGCGAAATCTATAACTACAGGGAATTGCGCGCCGAATTGGAGGCCGATGGCCGACACTTCCGAACCCAATCGGACACGGAGGTACTTCTCCATATGTTCGATGCCCACGGGCCGGAGATGCTGCCGCGATTGCGCGGCATGTTCGCCATGGCGATTTGGGACGAAAGCCGCCGCCGTCTTTTTCTGGCGCGCGATCCGTTCGGCATCAAGCCGTTGTATTACGCGGACGATGGCAAATCGATACGCGCAGCCTCTCAGGTTAAGGCCTTGTGCGCCGGCGGGCGGGTCGATACGGCGGAAAACCCGGCGGCAACCGTCGGGTTCTTCTTGTTCGGGTCTATTCCGGAGCCACATACGGTTCATGCCGGTATCCGCCAATTGCCGGCGGGCCATTGGCTAAGCATCGGCGAAGACGGACCTGCCGAGGTCAAAACCTATTTCGATTTCCGGCAGTTCGTGGCGCCTGACGCGGCCTTGCCGGACGATGAAAAACGGGATCGGCTTCGCGAAGCGTTAGCCGATAGTGTCCGCCATCACATGATTGCCGATGTCCCGGTGGGCGTGTTCCTGTCCTCGGGTTTGGATTCGGCGACCATCATGGCACTCGCTGCAGAAACCAGCGGGGCGTCTCTCGATACACTGACCCTTGGTTTCCAGGAATTCTCCGGCACGCCCCGGGACGAAGTGCCGCTGGCCGAAGCCGCCGCCGCTGTCTACGGCACACGCCAGCAAACCCGTTGGGTGACAGCCGGGGATTTCGGCGAAGACGCCGACAAGGTGATGACCGCCATGGATCAGCCGAGCATTGACGGGATCAACACCTATTTCGTCGCGAAGGCGGCCGCCGGCGCCGGGCTCAAGGTTGCCTTGTCGGGTGTCGGCGGTGATGAGTTGTTCGGGGGCTACGACACGTTCGACCAAGTACCGAAGTTGGTAGGATCATTAGGACGCATTCCCGGCATAGGCCCATTCGGGCGGCTGTTCCGGGCGATCTCCGCGCCGCTGATCAGACATCGCGCATCGCCAAAATGGGCGAGCCTGTTTGAATATGGCGGCGATTATCCCAGCGCGTACCTATTGCGCCGCGGCCTGTTCCTGCCGTGGGAACTCCCGGAGTTTCTAGACCCCGATCTCGTGCGGGCCGGTTGGCAACAACTCGATCCTATAACCCGCTTGGCCGATACAATCGACGGCGTCGACAGCGCGCGCGCCAAGGTCACGGCCTTGGAAACGGCTTGGTATCTCCGCAACCAACTTTTGCGTGATGCCGACTGGGCGGGGATGGCGCACTCCCTCGAGATCAGAACGCCGCTGGTCGATGCATCTTTATTTGCGGCGGTTGCCGGTTTGGCCGCCACCAAATGGCAAATGGCGTCGACACCGAAGACTCCCTTGCCTGCGGCGATCCTTGATCGGCCAAAGACGGGTTTCTTCATACCGGTCCGCGAATGGGTGATGGAGGCGAATGACGCACAAGCGGAAAAAGGTGCGGAGAATTACGGCTATCGGGGGTGGGCCCGGTTTGTCTATGAACGGGCAACGCGGAACGGACAGGGATAGCCGGGCGTGTTGATCGGGCCGGGCACCCGTGACACCATGAGGAAAGCTACTCGAGAAATTTGCCCCGGAGGGCGTTATTTATGACCAAATACCATTTGATCAGTTCGAAGACTTGACCCTGGGTTCAGCGCGCCGTGATTGCTATGCGTGCTAAAAATGTCGAGTTCGAAGTCACCTACGTCAATTTGCGCGAGAAACCGGATTGGTTCCTTGAGATTTCACCCCATGGCAAGGTACCGGTGTTGAAGGTCGATGACGAAATTCTTTTCGAATCCAATGCCATTGCCGAGTTTCTCGACGAAACGGTACCGCCCCGTCTGCATCCGGAAGACCCGGTTAAAAGGGCCCGCAACCGGGCCTGGACCGATTTCGTTCCCGACTGGTCGAAGGCGTTCAGCGGGTTCACTTACGCCAAATCCAAGGAAGAAATGAACGAGACGCTTGCCGCGTTACCAAAGGTGATTTCGCGCTTGGAAGAGGCGTTGACCAAGGAGCGTGGCAATGACGGTCCTTATTTTAATGGCGATAAGCTGAGCCTTGTCGATGCCGCTTATGCGCCGTTCTTGCAGCGTTTTACCTATGTCGACCGCTTGGTCGGTGGGCGCGGAGCCTTGGACGCCTTCCCTAAGGTCAAGGCGTGGCGCGATGCGCTGCTTGCCGACGATTGCGTCATCAATTCCGTGCCGGCGGATTTCGACATGGAATATGCGAAGAATCTTCAACGGCGCGGCGTTTATGCGGCGACATTCCTGGACGGGGTGGCCGCGGCGGAATAACTTCCGCGGACAGACAAAAATAACTGAAGGCGTGCCGGGCCTCCCGGGACGCCTTCATTTTGAACGAAAGAAACATTTATGAGTGAAGGCAGCCCAACCGCCGTTTTGCCCCGCGCGGAGAATCTCCGCGGTATGATGTGGCTGACCCTGTCCGGTTTGGTGTTTTCACTCAACTTTTCCATTATCCGCATGCTGTCTCACGACCTGCATGTGTTCGAGATCGTATTTTTCCGCAATCTGTTTGGGGCGATCGTTCTCATCCCGTGGCTCATCAAGGCCCCCCGGGCGAGCCTCATTCCGTCGCGACCGGTTTTGATGGGCGCACGCACCATCTTACAGGTCGGGGCGTTGATCGTTTGGTATTACGCGTTGATCCTGACACCGTTTGCCGAGGCGACGGCGTTGATCATGCTGGAGCCCATCTTCGCCGCCATCTTCGCTGTGCTGATCCTCGGCGAGAAATCCAGTCTTCAAAGGTGGGTTGCGGCCGGCGTCGGCTTTGGGGGTACCCTTATCATTGTCCGGCCCGGGTTCGAGGTCGTGACCCCCGGTGCCTTGCTCGCACTCGCTGCCGCTATGTTCTGGGCGGTCTATCTGATCATCGGCAAGGTCATGACCCGGACCGACTCGGTCACCATCGTGATCGCCTATCCGACCGCCCTGTCCGTTCCCATTGCGTTGGTTCTGAGCCTCTATGTGTGGACCTGGCCGACCCTCGAACATTGGGGATGGTTCGTCATTTCCGGGGCGCTCGCCAGCCTTGCCAACTACTGTATTACCAAGGCCTATCAAGTGGGGGATGCGTCGGCGGTATCGCCGGCGGCCTTTACCCGCCTGCTATTTGCCGCCTTGGCGGGGTACGTGTTCTTTGCGGAAATACCGTCGGTTTGGACCTGGATCGGTGGGGCGGCGATCGTCGGCGCGACCACCTATTTGGCGCGGATCGAGGCCAAAAGCGCCGCATAGTCGGCCCATAACCCGCTCAAATAAACGGCGAATTCTGCCCTCTAAGTGGTTCCAATTCTTGAAATAGTGCTCTAGTTTGGGGCCACGTCCAATCGGGGGAGGTTTCCGTGATCGACACAGAGATCCAGCGCGTTGAGCGGTATCTGCGCGACAAATTCGGTAATAAGAACATCAAGCTGCGTGACCGTGCTCAGTCCGACGGCTCGGTGGAGGTCAGTATCGGCGACGAGTTTATCGGCGTCATTTTCAAGGACGACGAAGAGGGCGACGTGTCCTACGATTTCCACATGGCGATCCTGGAAATCGATCTTCCCGAAAGCTGAATAGGAGGTCGGTCTTGACGTCTACAGCGCGCCGAGATCGATGGATTCGCCGATCCGCATGATTTTCTTGGTTACGCCCGGTTCATTGGCGGCCAAAAATCTTTCCATCCCCTGCCGAGGTGTATCCTCGCCCAACTGAACGGTGCCCCAGTGCATGGCGACGGCGACCCGCGCCCCCATGATCCGGGCAAGCTTCAGGGCCTCCGCGGGCGTCGTGTGCATGGGGCGCATGAAATCGCGCGGCAGGAAGGCGCCGATGGGGACGATGGCGATATCGGCCGGCCCGACGCGGGGTGCAATGTCGCGTTCGAAGGCAGGACCGAACCCCGTGTCGCCCACGAACCAGATTTTCCGGCTCGGCCCGGTGATCATGAACCCTGTCCATAAGGTTTGATTGGTGTCGGTAAGTGTGCGCCGGGACCAATGGATGGTGGGGGTTGATGTGAACGTGACGTCCTTCACCTTGGCCTCGTCGTACCAATCCATCTCATGAAAATTGGTGAAGCCTGCCTCGCGGACCAGCGACCCGAGACCCAGCGGAACCAGAACCAATGTTTCTGGCGTGCGTGTTGCAAGTTTCTTCAACGCCGGTAGGTCGAACGAGTCATAGTGATTGTGCGAAATCACGATGACATCGATGGCTGGCAGATCGTCTATTTCCAGAGCCGGTGCGACATAGCGTTTCGGACCCGCAAACGTAAAGGGTGAGGCGCGCTCGCTGAAGAACGGGTCGGTCAGGATGTTGAGTCCATCCATGGAGATGAGGAACGTGGCGTGTCCGATCCATGTCAGGCGTGGACTGTTCACCGCCGCGAATTGGCGCAGCGTTTCGGCGCGCGGCAGAACATGGCCTTCCGGGAGCGTGGGCGCGCTGTATTCCTTGGCCAGCCGCTTGAAGAAAAACCGCAGGAATCGAAAAGGCGTATGTTCCCGCTCCAGGCTGCCCGGAAGATTGCGGAAACCATCGGGCATGTGATGATATTTATCGGGGTCGTAGAAGGATTCTTGGGCGATGCTGTTGGCTGTGCATCCTGCCGATATGATCGTCGCGAGTGCCAATGTGACGAAACGCAGCCGAAAGAAACCGGCCATACCAAACATGAAGATTATCCCTCTCGCGGCAAGGTGAAAATTTTGCGCATTTCCTCCAGGCCGGGCAACCGGAATTCGCCCAACTGGACCAGCTCGCCCGGATAGCATTGCTTGAACCGTTCCGAGATGGCAATGGGATTTCCCGTTTGCTTGGTGAGTTCTTCGAGCCGGGCGGCCTCGTTGGCGGCGGAGCCAACCACCGTGAATTCCAGCCGTTCCGGCGCGCCGATATTGCCGTACATGACGTTGCCGAGGTGCAGGCCGATACCGAATTCGATTTCTTCCTGGTCCGCTTCACGCCGCGCCGTGTTGAGAGTGGCCATGCGCTCCACCGCGTCGCGGGCGGCGTCGGCCGCCTTCTTCGTGGCTTCAGGGACGCCGAGACCGATATCGTCGGTGATCGGGAAGATGGCGAGGGCTGCGTCGCCGATATAGCGAAGTACTTCGCCGCCGGCGTCGAGCACCGATCCCGCCATCACTTCCAAGAACTCGTTCAGCAGTTCGAGATAGTCGTGGCGTGACATGGTATCCGCCAGTTCGGTGGAATGACGCAGGTCGCAAAGCCAGATAACGGCGTAGATATTATCGCCGTCCCCGCGTTTGATGCGTCCTTCCAGCACCCGCCGTCCGGTCTGCTCGCCGAGATAGGTATCCAACAATGTAATGGCCATGCGCCGTAAATAATGCGCCTCGAACAGACGGCTCACCACCGGCATGATCTCATAGATGGCGCCAAGCTCGTCAGTGGAGAAGCCGCCGACCCGTTTGGTGGCCAAAGACAGCACGTTGATCTGGCCATCGGAGAAGATCATCGGCATGGCGACGTAATCGGTGAAGCCTTCTGTGCGTAATTCCTGGAGGATGGGGTAGTCCAACTGCGGGTCGGCCCCTTCCAGGCGCCGGCGCAGGCCGGACGCACCTTCGAAAATGGCGGCGAAGGGATTTTCCAGATATTCGGAGGTTTCGAGCATGCTGTAGGGAGCCAGATACTCGTCGATCTCCGGGGCATCGCTCGCCCAGGAATAAGCGCGCGCCGCCAGCAAGGGGTGCAGGGTCCGGAGAATCATACGGAACCGATCCACCGGGATGCCATTGTTGACAAAGCAGTCTGTGAGTTTCCGGAACAGCTCGGGTGTCGACTTGGTGTCCCACGCTTCGTTGACCAACCAATCCTTCAACGGATTGACCGCAGCGGGTTTGACCGTGGGCTCAGGGACAAGGATTTCCCCACCGTCCTCGAACCAGCGGTCCATACGGTTCCAATAGAAAGCGATGTACCCCTCGAGCTCGCGCACGTCTTCCAACGGCGCTTCGTATGACCAGGCTGCATTGTCGATCAGATGCGTGCCGACACGGATATTCCAATGGGTGGCCGTGCCTTTGAACGGGCACAGAGTTTCACGCTCGCCACGCTCCAGCAGGTCCATGCGGACATCGTCGCGGGGAAAATAATAGACGGGCGCCAGCCGCGCCTCATGCAGTACGATGGTTCGGTCCGACTCGGCGATGACCTGCCCGTCGACCTCGACGCGGACCTTGTGGGCGCGTTTTTCCAGGTCGAGCAGATATCCAGGTAATCCAACGCTTGGGACGGCCTCGTATACGAGGGCCTGGTCCATGTGGGGCTCCATGTTTCCTGCCTGTTTCACCGTCATATGGGGGCTTTCGAGGCCGCTACCAGTCGTTAAGGCATGTTTATTTACTTTTTCCACTCACGGTCTCGTGTAGTCGCCGGATGTCCCGGTTTTCTCTTTTTTTTCGCAAGTCTCTGGGGCAAACTCCCGGCCCATGAAAAACCTCTGGTCGGACCGGGCAGCCAGTGCCTTCGCCACCCGCCTCGCCCGCGCGGGAATCTCCCGGGAACTCGCGCTTCGGGTTTATTCTTCGCGCCTTTTGGGCGGAAATCCGGCACTTGTGCTGCATGGGGGCGGCAATACGTCCCTCAAAACAAGTGGCCGGGACCTGACCGGCGAAGTGATCGACATTCTCTATATGAAAGGCAGTGGCCGCGATCTTGGTGCGATCGAGGCGGACGGGTTTCCCGCTTTGCGTCTCGCGCCACTGAGAGCGCTGGCCAAGCGCAAGAAGCTCTCCGACAGCCAGATGCTCGATGCGCTGGCGAGCGCCAAGCTGGTTGCGACCGCGCCCGCACCGTCGGTGGAAACGCTGCTTCACGCCTTCCTCCCGGCGCGCTTCATCGATCATACCCATGCCAATGCTTTGTTGGCGCTCACCAACCAGGAACGCGGCAATGCGTTGTGCGCAGAGGTATTCGGCGATCGAGTCGCGGTGATCCCTTACGCCATGTCCGGCTTCGCCCTCGCCGCTGCCGCCAAAAAAGCGGTCGAGGCCAATCCCGATGCCGAAGGTCTGATCGTCATGCAGCATGGTCTGTTCACCTTCGGCGAGACGGCGAAGGAAGCTTATGGCCGCATGATCGATTTGGTTGGCCGTGCGGAAAGGCGCCTCGCGAAAGGCCAAAAAAATAAAGTGCGGAAAGTGTTCGCGACGCGCGCGTTGCCGAAGAAGACGGCGAGCGTTGCCGAGGTGGCACCCGTCCTGCGCGGCTTGATCCACGACGATGGCATGTTGCCGTTGATTGCTGACTTCCGTACCGGTGCTGCCATTCGCGCCTTCGTCGATGGACGCGATCTCGCGCGTTACGGCACAGCGGGGACGGCGACGCCCGATCATGTCATCCGTACCAAGCCGACACCGCTGATAGCGCCTGTCCCGGTAGCGGGCAACCTCGATGCCTTCCGTGCCGACACGGCGAAAGCGGTGGCGGCGTTCAAGAAAAATTACAAGGCGTACACCGCGCGCAACAAGAAGCGTGTGAAGGATGTTGCGTTCGCCGATCCCCTGCCCCGCATCGTGCTGGTGCCCGGGCTCGGCTTATTCGGTCTGGGTGAAAACGCGCGGGCGGCGCGCATCGCCGCCGACATAGCGGAGGCCAACATCAGCACCATCGCCGATGCCGAACGCATCGGCACTTTCAAAGGACTGCCGGAATCGGACGTGTTCGATATCGAATATTGGCCGCCGGAACGCGCCAAGCTGGGCCGCGCCGTCGCGCCGGCCTTGCAGGGCCGCGTGGTGCTGGTCACCGGGGCGGCGTCGGGGATCGGGCTGGCGACGGCCAAGGCTTTCGGCAGCGCGGGCGCTGAGGTGGTGCTCACCGATCTCCATAAGAAATCCGTCGAGGCCGCGGCGGCCGATGTCGGGGGGCTTGGTCTCGTCTGCGACGTGACCAAGCCGGCTCAGGTCCGCCGCGCCTTCGACAAGGCGTGCGAGACCTTCGGCGGCATCGATATTGTGGTGTCGAACGCGGGCGCTGCGTGGCAAGGCGAGATTGGTACGGTGGATGATGCCACCTTGCGAAAAAGCTTCGAGCTCAACTTCTTCGCCCATCAATCGGTGGCCCAAAATGCGGTGCGGGTGATGCGCGCCCAGGGCAAGGGCGGTTGCCTCCTGTTCAACACCTCGAAGCAAGCGGTGAACCCCGGCGAGAATTTCGGCCCTTACGGCTTGCCCAAGGCGGCGACCCTATTTTTGGTGCGTCAATACGCCGTCGATCACGGCAAGGATGGTATCCGCGCCAACGCGGTAAACGCCGACCGTATCCGCTCCGGCCTGCTGACCGATGCGATGATCAAATCCCGCGCCAAGGCACGTAAGCTGAGCGAGGCCGATTACATGGGCGGCAACCTTTTGGGCCGCGAAGTGACGGCGGAGGATGTCGCCCAGGCGTTCGTGTCGCTGGCCTTGGCCGAGAGTTCCACGGGCGCGGTGCTCACGGTCGACGGCGGTAATATCGCCGCCGCGCTTCGGTAAAAAAGAGGCCGGACTCGTGAGAGCCCGGCCATGAAGTCGAGAGATCAGGGAGGGGATTAGCGCGCCGTCACCGGCGTCGTGTTCGCCCCGCCGAAAGGATGCTCGGCGAAGGCGATGTAGATGTAACTAGCACTGGAAATGTTATAGGCAGAGACGCCTGGACCACCGCGCAGTTTGATTCCGTTGGCGACGAGGTCGATAAGGTCATTCGTTGCCGTGACCTCGGCGTTCGCTTCGTTTGGCAGCAACAATTCGTCCGTGACGTTATGCGGGTTGCGCGCCGTGTCGTAGATAACCCAGTTCCCCGTATTATCGGTTCGCTTGATCAGCACGAACGCCGGCTCAAATCCGGTATAGACGAACGGCCCGTCCGAAATGCCATTGCCCGTATAGGTGCCGATCTTCGAGTAGCCCGCGATCTCGGCAAAGCAATAAGCGACGTAGTCGTTACCGCTTGCATTGACGTTTGCTTGCGTGCCGGTAGAGAAGACAGACGACGTCGGGGCGGTGTTGTTAAAGAACGTGCCCGATGAGAACGCGGAAGTCTCATCGAAAACACCGAATTCCGTCCATCCCTGGCTTTCAAGCCCCACGATCCATCCATAGCCCACCGAGCGGTTCTTGATGATGATCATTTGGGGTGCGACACCAAGTCCATGTCCGACGGTTGCGGTGGATCCGGTTCCCGTATAGCCGACAATCGAGAAACCCGACGCTGAGTTGGCGCTAACGGTGCTGGTGATGGAACCGTCGGTGTTGGACGTCCCCGCCCCATTGGCTTTCCACTGCCAAGCGACGAAGTCCTCGCCAGTGTCGTTGTAGCCGTTGGCGCCCGTTCCCAGCCCGAAACCGTCGGCGTCGAAGCTGGTCACGCCGTTGGCATCGGTGCTTTCAGCGTCGGGGATGTCGGAGTGTACAACGTTCGTGGCCCCACGCACAGCATCGACAAGCATGTGGTTGTCCGCTTGATCGCGATTCTTGATCCATACGAGGTCCGGCTGGAACGTCGAGTTGCCGGTCTGGTCGATATTACGCGCCGTCCCGTTGCCCGTGTAGAGCGTCGGCTGGAACTGCGCATTCCCGTCCTTAATCGACGGTTGCGGCAGGTTGGCGAGAGTAAGGGTTTTGAAGGTTGCGGGGGTCGTTGGGGTGTATCCTTTTTGACCGAAATCCCACTCGCCCGCACCCGTCCCTGCCGATCCAACCGCAAAGACCCATTTCTTGCTGGTATCGATGCTGGAGTATGTCGGTGAATATTGAGTTCCGTTGATACGCACCGTCAAAGTGCCGGCATTGTATTCGAATTCCAAAACATCGGAGTCGTTGTAAGGGGCCTTTACGATGGTTCCGCCGCTCTGTGATCCTCCGACAAACTGTTGGGTCACCCAATTTCCAGCTGTCGTCCCAATTCCTCGGAATTCCTGAGGAGGCCAATCGTCCCGATCCGCTTCCGCGATACCAAGGTAGATGCCTTGAGCGGTGCTTACTTGGAACTTAGCGGCAAAACTGTCCGTTCCGTCAAAGGCGATAGTCGAGGGAAGAAGCGCCGCGGCTCCGCTAAAGGAGCACGCCAAGTTCCCGTTGCTAACAGATGTGCCGATATCTGCATCCTGCGCGAGGACATTGAGCGTTGCGTAGTTCTCCGTCGGTGTGTCGCTGACCCGGTCGTCGGTCGAGAGGCCTGACGACGTGAAGTCGTTGCCGTTGCCCGACACGTCGTTGCCGAGATCGGCGCTGTCGGCAAAATCCAGCAGGAAGCCGTTGGTGCCGAACGTGAGCCCGGAAACGTCGATGGGCCGCCACACGCCGTTGTCGTCGAACTCGCCGAAGCTGGACGAGTCCAACTGAGCTCCGTCGACAAAAGTAACTTCGGAAAGATAACCACCGTAGAAACTTGCCGATTGGGCAAGATTGCTTCCGATAACGTGGCTTGACGCGGAATTGATATCGGTATCGCTGTTTTGCGCAGGATAATTCTCAGTCTGGAAATCAGTTACCTGTGCCCCGTTAACGTAAAGTTTTAGTCGGTCCGATTCGGTTGCCTGCGTGGTATCCACTGCACAAACGATGTGATACCAGGCCGAACTGTCACGAAATACCTGTGCGGTTGTCAGCTGATCCGTAACGGAAGAGGAATCTTCTTGGATATAGGTGAGCTGATGATTGGCCGTAAGATAGATGATCGCGTTGTTTGCATCGTCGGCGCCGCCGATAAAGATGATGCGGTTGCCCGACAGGCTACCTAATTTAAGCCAAGTCGAGAACGTCCAGGTCTTGCGGTTGCCAACAGCTAGGGTACGTGACAAGCGCGCGCTGTCGTCGTCGTTGAAGCGGCAGGAATAGGGGATGAGGTAGGGGCCGCCTTGCGTGGGCCCGACGAACCTCGGGGCGATGAGATGAGGCATGATGCTTCCTCCTGTGTCCTCCGCGGGTTAGGCCAAGCGGCACTTGAGGGTGAAGCGCACGCCTTCGCCCGGCTCGGTGGAGCCGACCTGGGTCACGGCGAAGGTGAGACGGTCGCCGCTCGCGAGGCTGGTGGTCGACAGCGTGCCGGCCGTGAGCGTGTTTGCAGTGGCTGCAAATTGCGGCTTCGACGAATAGATCGACGCGCCGTTCTTCTCGATGTCGACGATGGCGGCCTGGCCGGTGGCGGGGGTGTCGATGTAGCCGACCTCGCCTTCGATGGTGAGTGAGCGGGCGATCACCAATTCGCCGTAGTTCTGCACGGCGATGTCCTCCCGAACCATGTCCTGGTCGTAGCCGGCGACGAAGGAGAAGTCGTAGGGCTTCGCCGCGTCGGCGAGCTTGGCGACGGTGATGGAGCCGTCGGCGATCTCGAAATCATTGCTCGCGACGGATTTCCATTCGGTGCCGTCGTTGCGGATCCACACCCAGTCGCCGCCGGACAGCGATTCGGACGACGCGCCGTTGATGGTCTCGGCGCCGAACGGCGTGACGGTCAGCGTGCCGGCGCCGACATTGCGCAGGATGACGTTGTAGCCGTTGGGGGCGAGGTTGACGGGCGGCAGATCGGCAGTGACGGCGGCGGCGCTGTCGAACTGAATTTCAGTGCCGGTGTCGTTCTCGGCGAGGGCATAGGACGCGGTTTTAAGGGTCACCGGCAGGTCGGCGGCGACGCGATCGAGAATGGGCATGAGAGAACTCCTCTGTGAAATGCGGGTTGTGAGAGAGGAGCGTGATATAGTTGGATATAAAATCCAATTCAATATAAAATTGGAAAAAAGTTATAATTTATTCTGATAAAAATGGATTCTCAGAACGGAGTCAAAGTGGAAGCGTTACCGGAAATCCCCGTGAAAAAGGATGTCCGAAGGAACTAAACGGGATTAGAGGGACTATTCCGCGGCGCGTTGGCGCAACAGGTCGGCCTTGAGATCTTCGTAAAGGGTGAAGGCATTATCCACGGTGGCATTTTCGTGGACCACCGCGTTCACCGCCTGGATCATGGCGATGGGGCTGTCGGACTGGAAGATGTTACGGCCCATATCGACACCGGCTGCGCCCTGGTCGCAGGCCTTGTAGGCCATCTCCAGCGCGTCGCGTTCCGGCAGTTTCTTGCCGCCGGCGATGACGATGGGTACGGGGCAGCCGGCGACGACGTTTTCGAAACCGGGTTCGAAGTAGTAGCTCTTGACGTAATGCGCACCGATCTCGGCGCAGATGCGGGTGGCGAGGGAGAAGTAACGTTCGTCGCGCTGCATGTCGGCGCCGACGCCGGTGACCGCGAGCGTCGGGACCCCATAGCGCGTGCCCGTGTCGATCAGCTTGGTGACGTTGGCGATGGATTTGTGCTCGTACTCGGCGCCGATATAGACCTGCGCCGCCATGGCGCAGGCACCGAGTCGGATGGCGTCTTCGATGTCGACGGCGATCATTTCGTTGGAAAGTTCTGTCAGAATGCTCTGTCCGGCCGAACAACGCAGTGCCACCGGCTTGGTCACCTCGGCCGGGATCGAGGTGCGCAATGCGCCTCGCGTGCACATCAGCACATCGGCATAGGGGGCGAGCGGCCGGATGTTCAGATCGATGCGTTCCAGGCCGGTTGTCGGGCCCTGAAAGTAGCCGTGATCAAAGGCGAGCATGACGGTGCGCCCCGATGCCGGATTGAATATCCGCGCCAGGCGGTTCTGCATGCCCCAATCCAGGGCGCCGGCGCCCTTTAAAAAGAAGGGGTCGTTCTTGGCGGGAACGTCGGGGGCAAAGTTTTTGCCTGCTTTGATATCGTCTTTATCGGCCATCGGCTGTCTTCCTCAACACGGCATGCGCAAATTGCTGCCGGTCTTATACCGCAGTTCATCCCGTTTGGGGATGGGGTACCGATGGGAACGGTATAGGTCGGCCTCGAACGGGTCTTTTCGGCTAGTCGTCCGAAAGGTCGCGGGGATCGCGATCGGTGGCGTTTCTTTTACCAAAAATCCGTTTCAATTCCTCGCGGGTGGGTCTGCGGGCGCGGTTTCCTAAAGGGGCGTCCATAGGCAGTCCGAGCTCGAACCGTTTCAGGAGGTCGTCCTCCGTGGTCTGCTTCTCCGGTCGTATCATCGTTTCTCCCTTTACGCATGGTCAGAGCAGGCCCCTTTTTTGAGATATCCACAGCTTATTCACAGACCCTGACCAAAATATGGTAGTTATGCACTGTTTTGATTCAACATATGACAAGTCGCCTTAATTGCCATAAAGTCGACCAGAACATTTGTTCTCTATATGATCCTTTTTCGTTCCATTTCAACAATCGCCTCCGACCGAGGCCTAAGCCGGGTCGGCGGACTTGAAGTGTTTCGACAGTTTGAGCCCCTGGCGCTGATAGTTGGAGCGAAGGTCCGCGCCGTAGAGCCGTTCGGGTATCTCCGTCAGCCGTTCATACATCAAGCGTCCAACGACCTGGCCGTGTTCCAACAGGAACGGCACATCGTGTGAGCGTACTTCGAGGACCGCGCGACTGCCGGCGCCGCCCGCGGCGTCATGGCCAAAGCCGGGGTCGAAAAATCCAGCGTAGTGGACACGGAACTCGCCAACCAACGGGTCGTACGGACGCATCTCGGCGGCGTGGTCCGGCGGTACGCTGACGGCCTCGCGCGAGGCGAGGATATAGAAATCATCGGGATCGAGAATCAGGCTCCGTTCCTTACGGGCCGGAATAACATCCCAAAAATCGTCGATCTCATATTCACCAACCCGTTCCAAATCGATGACGCCGGCATGGTGCCGGGCCCGATAGCCGACAATGCCGGTGTCCGGGTTGCCCGCGAGATCGACGGAAACAGCGATGCCCTTGTCGATGTTCGCTTCGCCGCCGTCAGTCGCGACAAGAGGCGCCCGCTCGTGGAGCCGCCGCATGGCGGTATCGCTGATCTGCGGCGACCCGCGCCGTAACCGGAGTTGGCTGAGGCGTGAGCCTTGGCGCACCAAAATCGAAAACGTGCGTGGTGAAATTTCCGCATAGAGTGGGCCTTTGTGTCCGGCCTCGATACGGTCGAATTCAGTGGCACCGTCGGTGATGACGCGGGTGAAAACATCGAGCCGGCCGGTGGAGCTTTTGGGGTTGGCCATGGCCGAGGTGCGCGCGCGGAGCTTCAAGCTTTCCAGCAGCGGCACGATATAGACGCAGCCCTTTTCGAGGACGGCCCCGTCCGTGAGATCGATGCGGTGCATGGTGAAGCTGTCGATTTTGTCGCGCACCGTTCCGCCGACGCCCGGCAAGAAGCTCGCCCGCACCCGGTAAGCCACGGGCCCGAGGCGGAGGTCCAGACTTGCCGGTTGCAGCTGATCCGCCGCCAGATCTTCGGCAAGCACAATTTCACCCTCGCCGATCAATTCCGCGATGGTTTGGCAGGGAAGAATGCCGGTCGAATAGGCCTGCATGGCCGTATCACGCGACGCTGTTTCGGAAGCTGGCAGGTCGACCGTATCCATCAAGTGGGACTCATTCAGGTCAATTTTCCGCTTTTGCAAAGCAATAACAGAAAAGCCGTTATTTTACAACGCGTTATGAAAAGTTTTTGTCATATTTCTTCAAAGGTTGTCCCCGTTCTTATGCACAATTTCCGAGGGCGCAAGCCTTTGAAATTAGAATGTTATTGAAGTTATCCCCATTATCCACAGGTCCGAGGGGCGCCTGAGGTCGTGGGTGTCGCGACTTATCCCCAGGTTGTGTTGGTGACTAGTTGCCGACGTGTTGCGCGAAAAAGGTCAAGGTTCGTTCCATCGCCTGCTTGGCGCTCTCTTCGTGAAAGTCTTCGCGCCGATCGCAGTTGAAGCCGTGATTGGCGGGATAGCTGTAGACTTCCATGTCGGGATAGCGCGTCCGCACCTTGTCGATGGCGTCTTTCGGCACGAAGACATCCTTCTCGGCAAAATGCAGGAGGACCGGGCATTTCGGCTCGGGGTCCAGGGTCTGATGGATGGCCACGCCGTAATAGCCGACCGCACAATCCACGTTGACGTTCTTTGCCGTCAGCCAGGCAAGTTGTCCGCCCCAACAAAAGCCGATGGCGCCGACCTTGGAGACGCTTTTGCGAAGCTCATCGGTGGCAGCCTGGATATCGAGCATCGGCGTTTCGTTGCCGACCTTCTGCATGTATCCGAGACCATCCTTGAGGTCTTCTTCACTGTAGCCGAGTTCAATGTCGAGTTCGATCCGGTCGAAGAGAGCGGGCGCGATGACGAGGTAGCCTTGATCCGCCAGCCGGTCGCAAACGTCGCGGATATGGGGATTCAGTCCGAAAATCTCCTGAATGACGACGATGCCGCCTCGCGGATCTCCCTTTGGGTCGGCCCGGTAGCCTTCGAGGTCCTGGCCGTCCGTGGCCGTCAACGTAATGATCTCGCCCATAAATCCCTCCAAACGTCTTTCAGCGAGAAACCATGCTCCGCAGGTTCACAAAATCCTCGATATGATTTTATCGGTTGTGAGCCGCCGCGTTGATGACATGCGATTACTCCAAATGCTGGGCGAAGAAATCGAGCGTTCGCGAGCGGGCGAGGTCGGTCGCCGCCTGATTGAAGCTCGGCCGCTCATCACAGATGAAGCCGTGGCCGGCGCCGTCATATACGTGGATGACGGCGTCGGGTTTGGCGTCCCGGATTTTCTCGACGGTCTCCATGGGAATGCCCTGATCCTGCGCACCAAAATGCATCATCACGGGGCAGGTCGCGTTGCGGTCGAGGAAATTGCCGATGCCGCCGCCATAGTAGCAAACTGCCGCGTCGAACGCGCCTGAACAGGCGCCGAGCCAGGACATGGTGCCGCCGTAGCAATAGCCGATGACACCGACTTTTCCGGCGCCGCGCAAGGCATCGGCGGCCGCAACCAAGTCCTTTACGCTATCGTCCCAATCGACGTTCTCGCGCAGCTTCATGCCTTTTTGGCGGTCTTCCTCGCCGTAACCCAATTCCACGTCCCGCTCGGTGCGGTCATAGAGGGCGGGCGCAATGACGGCGAAGCCGGCGGCTGCATATTCATCGACGACGGCGCGGATGTGCGGGTTAACACCGAAAATTTCCTGAACAAGGACGAGGCCTGCCTTGGGCGTGCCTTCCGGATCGGCGCGATAGGCACCAAAGGTATGGCCGTCGCTGGCCGTTAGCTGAATGGATTGACCCACGTTTCGCTCCCTCGTGACAGTCGGTTTTGATTGCCGCAAGGATGGCGCGACACCAGGACCGAGTCAATCGGAGGCGAAGTAGATGTGGCTAAGAAAATAAGCCAGACGGCCTGTAAGCCGGGTTCTGTTTCCGCCCTGCCCGAAGGCTCGGCGGACGATGACCATTCATCTGGGACGTCCGTTACCGGACGCCTCGCGCGACCTACCCGGACGGCGGCGCGGAAATCCGCCGGCTTGCCGAAACAAGCGTGCCGTCCCTATTTGGTCTTGCTCCCGGTGGGGTTTACCGTGCCGTCCCTGTTGCCAGGAACGCGGTGCGCTCTTACCGCACCCTTTCACCCTTACCCACCGTAAGGCGGGCGGTTTGCTTTCTGTGGCACTTTCCCTAGGGTCGCCCCCGCCGGGCGTTACCCGGCACCGTATTTCCGTGGAGCCCGGACTTTCCTCCCTCCACTCCGAGAAGCGAAGAGCGGCCATCCGGCCGTCTGGCTTTCCCTAATGTAGTGCGTTTTTGGGGTTGGTCAAAAGGCCTACGCGAAAAACCCGGGATTCCGCTAGAATATTTCAATGGTCGATGCGCTTACCGGGACGCGGCTAAAGCTTTTGACCGCGGTCGTTCTGATCTCGGGGTTGGTTGGTCTCGCCTACGGGCTTGTCCTTTCCCTTAATCTGCCCATCGGATCCGATCTCGAGCGCATGGCGCAGTTCGTCGCTCAGGGCATGATTGTCGGCGCGCTGTTCGGCAGTTTCGAAATTTTCTATGTTCATGCGCCGGCGGGCGAACGGATTCGCCGTTTGCCGTTTTCTCTTGCGCTTCTCGTCAAAACTTTCATTACCGCCGCCCTCCTTATTGTCGCCTTTCTGATTGGCGCGGTTCTGTTGTTCACGGACCGTTTCGAAATACCCGACGCAACCGAACAATTTGTCCGTGACATCGGGTTCGCTTTCGTCATTTCTCTGGCCTTTCAATTCGTTTTGACGATACGCCTGGTGATCGGTGGCCGCGTGCTCCGCAATATTGTCGCGGGCCGCTATCACCATCCGCTTCGCGAGAACCGGATATTTCTGTTTCTCGACCTGGCTGGATCGACGGCGATGGCCGAGGAGATGGGCGATATCGGCGCGCAATCGCTGATCAGCCGGTTCTTCTTCGACGTCGCCCAAGTAACGGCGGCGTATGGCGGTGAAACCCACCGCTATATCGGTGATGAGGTTGTCGTGACATGGCCGGTGGAGAAGGATGGCCTCAGGAACGCAAGATGCGTGCAAAGCTGCTTCGCCATTGCCGATCGTCTTGACGCGCGGCGTGCGTTTTATTTGCGGGAGTTCGGCAGGATGCCCGCCTATCGGATCGGCCTTCATGGCGGCCATGTGGTGGCCGCCGAATGCGGCGACGATAAACGCGAGATCGTCTATTTTGGCGATACGGTGAACACGGCGGCGCGGATCGAACAATACTGCAAGGAGGCCGGCGAGGATCTCCTCATCTCGCGCGAACTGTTGGGCAAGATGGTCCTGCCCGACGGTCTGGTCGCGCGGCGTGTTGCCTCGGTTCAATTGCGTGGCCGGGATGGGATGATGGATTTGGCCACCGTCGACCGGGCGACCACTTAGAAAGCGCTGAACGATCGGAAACTATTTGTTGTGACGGTGCCCGCGCACGTCGTTCCGGCTTTGCTCTTTGACCTGATAGAGCATCTTGTCGGCGGCGGCGATGAGGTCGTTGGGTTCATCGTCGGCATTCGGAATGGTAGTCGCGACACCACAGCTGACGGTGACGTGTCCGTTTATCCCTTTGGGAACGTGAGGGATATCAAATGCCTCGACAGCTTGGCGCATGGCTTCTGCGATATCCACGGCCGGTTCGAGCCCGGTTTCCGGCAAGACCGCGATGAATTCCTCGCCACCGAAGCGGGCGACCAAGTCGGCCGGACGTTTCGGTATTTTCGATAAAAGCTGTGCAATTTGGCGCAAGCATTCATCGCCGTGGATATGACCGTATGTGTCGTTGAAGGCCTTGAAGTAGTCGATGTCGATCAGGATCACCGACAGTTCCAACTTGTTCCGTCGGGCGCGCCGCCATTCGCGGGCCATATGCTCATCGAACCGCCGCCGGTTGGCGATACCGGTTAAGCCATCCACGTTGGAGAGGCTCTCCAACGTATCCAGATGTCTCTTAATCTGTAGCTGATTGCGGACGCGTGCCCGGATGATCGCCGGATTGATGGGTTTGGTAATGTAGTCGACGGCCCCCGCTTCAAGTCCCTTTTCCTCGTATGACGCTTCGCGCATAACGGTCATAAAAATCACCGGTATATGCTTGGTGCGCTCGTCGCTTTTCAGCTTTTGGCAGACGTCGAATCCATTGCCGTTGGGCATGTTGACGTCGAGAAGAATGAGGTCGGGACGATGTTTGCGGGCGGCGTTCAAGCCGCTTTTGCCGGAGTTGGCGGAAATAACATCGTGATCCTCACCGAACACCACTTTGACGAAGTCGACGGTCGCTTCGTCGTCGTCGATGACAAGGATCGTGAATTCGTCGTCTTCCACCGTCGATGCCGGGTCGATCATCAGCATCTCTTTTTCGGCCTCCATAGGGCTCCGGGCTCTTTCAAATCGGTCCGGCTTTACCATATCAGATGGGGTTCTGCGGGGGGACTTTAAAGGTCTCTTGCCCGCGATTTCGCTACTGGCGGACCCCCTTCT
Organism: uncultured Rhodospirillales bacterium; assembly: GCA_913055735.1. Classification (GTDB taxonomy): domain Bacteria; phylum Pseudomonadota; class Alphaproteobacteria; order Rhodospirillales; family UBA2165; genus CAJXKD01. Next base: position 1,306,577 of record CAJXKD010000001.1, on the reverse strand, counting down.
TTGGCCCGGAATTCAGCGAAAAAACCTTCCTCCAATTTACAAACTGTCAACGAAACGCTGCCAATCTGCGTGTGGGATCAACAGGAGGCCGGTACATGCGATACACTGTCCGCTTAGATGACCGCACGAGAGAGTGGTTGATATTCGATGTCATGGATACATTCGAACTTGTCGGCATGTTCAAGTCCGAAGAAGAAGCAAAGGAACAAGCTTCTCGCCTTGAGCAAAAATGGCAGCGCACCCAATCCTATTCACGCGACATACTTCCCGGCATAGCCTAGGACTTTCCCCGACACTATCAGGGCCGACGGGACGGTAGGCACCTTCCACCATTGCGATTCCCCGGCTGTCGGCAGGGTAATCGAAAGGTGGTCGCTGAAGCCGGCTGGCCGGCTTGTCGTTTAATTCAATCGCGGCAAACCACGGAAGCGCGCATGACGTGTGGTGTGGACGGTCATGTTTGTTCGGCAATTTTGCAAAGGGCGGCCAGGAGACCGGCTGTTTCCGTGTCGGGCTCGCCGGTAATCCGTTCCGGCCGAAAATGCCTTTGGAACGCGGTAATCGCAGCCGGCAAGTCGGAGATGTCATATCCGTATCTTGATAACAGGCTGGCGGCATCATTTGGTGTGGCCTGTAGCGTGCCATCCGGCCAGATGCCGATTCCCTTGGCGGCGAGGGCGCACCAATTAAACAATTCGCCAGGGTCCTGTTTGCGTACCGGTGCCACGTCCGAATGGCCGACCACATTGCGGGCGGGAATTGGCCAGCGTTGCAGAATTTCGCCGGCCAGCTCTTCAAGCGCCGTCATTTGCGGTGCCGGAAAAGGTCTGTACCCAAACTCATGGCCCGGATTGACGAGTTCGATACCGATGGATCGGCCGTTGATATCGGTTTCGCCCCGCCAGCTGGCGACACCCGCATGCCAGGCACGCCTATTTTCTTCGACCATCTGACGGATGGTGCCGTTTTCTTCGATCAGGTAATGGGCGCTGACCTTGCTTGCAGGATCGCAAAGACGGTCGAAGGCGGCCGTGCCGTTTTCCATGCCGGTATAATGAAAAATCAGCATATCGACGGGGACGTTCTCAGGCCGCGGGTCGTGATTGGGCGATGCGCGACTGCGGTCAACTTTGCTCATGGGCGAATTTTCTTTGGCGCCGGATTGCTCATGGTCAGGGTAGCGAACGTTCTTTCTCAATGCGGTCGTAGGCGCTATTGATCGCGGCCATTTTTTCGTTCGCGACATCGATAAATTCCTGCGGGAGCCCTTGCGCGATGAGCGTGTCCGGATGGTTTTCCCGGATAAGCTTTCGGTAGGCTGCCTTGATGTCGTCATTTGACGTTTCGCGGGTTACGCCCAACAGCGCATAAGGGTCGGTATCGTCGCTTCCCATAAATGTCGACCGGATGCGGTCGAAAGTCGTGTCGTCGAAGCCGAAGGCATGGGCGATGCGTTGAAGAAATTTGATCTCACTCGGATGTACGACGCCATCCGCGAGGGCGACATGAAAGAGGCCGCCAAGAAGGTTCTCGAGGATGTTGGGCTGGTGGGCGAACATGGCGCCCAGCTGCTTGGCATAGGGTTCGTATCCCTCCGCTTCGCGCCGGGCTTCGTTAAAAAGCCGGGCAACATCGCGCATTTCACCGGCCGGGATTTGGAACACCTCCTTGAAAGCGTCAATTTCGTCCCGGGTCACCCGTCCGTCGGCTTTAGCCATTTTTGCCCCAAGGACAATTACCGCGACCGCGACCACGGATTGGCGAATCTGGGGCGGCGGCGGCCCTGCGGTGCGTCCGCGCACGCGGACGCGATCCATCGCATGTCCGGCTACCGCTCCGAGAAGAGCGCCGAGCGGACCGCCTATGGCAAAACCGGCGACCCCGCCGATAACCTTTCCCCAGATGCTCATCGTGGTTCGCTGAATCTATCCGCAGAGTAATCGAAACTTAAGGTCCAGCGCCCGATAGTATGGCAAGTCGGAGCGCGAAACCATGACGTCATCAAAAATCCCCGTGATGGATGATCTAGCCGTCATCTTAAGTGACGCTATGGATTTACAACGCATGGGGCGCTTGGATGATGCCGAAAGCATCTATCAAAAGGTGTTGGACGTACAGCCCGATAATGCGTCCGCGCTGCATCTTCTTGGAACCATCAACCATGCACGGTCTGAATACGTCATGGCGATTGAACGGATCGCCAAGGCGATTCTCTTGGCCCCCGACGTTGCGGACTATCATGCGAACTTGGCCTCCGCGTATCTCGCGACCGGCCAAAAGGAACAGGCGGTCGGTCATGCGCGGACGGCCATACGTCTCGACCCGACGCTTGCGAGCGCTCATGTAAATTTGGGGAATGCCTTGTTCGCGGCTGGCGATGTCGTCGAGGCTGTTACGACATTCGATCGCGCGCGGACACTTGACCCCGCCAATGAAACGGCGTGGACCAACTACCTCTTCGCGCTCTGTTTCGATTCGTCGGCGGATTCCTCGAAGATCTTCAAAGCGAACAGGGAATGGGGCCGCCGTGTCGAATCGGAAGTAGGACCGGTTCACGCGCTTCCGGTGTGGAACCGTGATCCAAAACGCCGTCTCCGGCTGGCCTATTATCTGCCGGAACTCGACACGCATGTAACCGCACGGTTTGTCGAACCCATGCTGCGTGCCCATGACCGTAGCCGGTTTGAAATTCATCTATACGGATCGCGAATGGACGGGCACTCGCCATCGGCCAAGTTACTTGAGGGCGCCGACCATTGGCACGACATTGCCGGTCTCGATCCCGCGGATCAGGCGGCGAAAATGCGTCGGGACGGAATTGACGTTCTGGCGCACGCGTCGACGTTCAAGGCCCGTTATCGGACCATTCTCGCGCATCGGGCGGCACCGGTTCAGATCGCCTGTATCAATTTGGTGTCGACGACGGGTCTTGCCGAGGCCGACTACTTTTTCACCGACCTGAGTTTGAGCCCCACTGAAGAAGGCGATGCCCATTTTACCGAACAACTCGTTCGGCTGCCCGTGTTCAATACTTATAGGGCGCCGGACGATACTCTGCCTGTTGGGCCGTTACCGGCGGAGAAGAACGGCTACGTGACTTTCGGGTCGTTTAACAATGTGGCGAAACTTTCGGATGAGGCGGTTACGGTTTGGGGTGGCATTCTAAAGGACGTCAAAAACAGTAAGCTGGTGCTTAAACACCGTGCGCTGACCGATACGATGGTTCGTGAACGTGTTCTGGAACGCTTTGCGGCGGCGGGCGTCCGCACCGACCGGGTCGAGCTTCGCGGTTTTGATGCCGCGCCTTCCGACTATTTGGCCAACTACCACGACATCGACATCGCTCTAAGCCCGTTCCCGTTCGGCGGCGGCACGACCAGTTATGAAGCCCTTTGGATGGGGGTGCCGGTTGTCACGAAGAAGGCGCCGTATTTTGCCGGCCGGTTCACTGAATCCTTGCTGTCCTATCTTAAATACCCAGAGTTCGTCGCGGCCGACGATGAGGGTTATCGGCGAAAAGCCGTTACGCTTGCGGGTGATATTGGTGAACTCGCCGCTCTCCGTCGGCGGTTGCGCGATGAAGCGCGAGCGACGATTTTCAATACGGCCGCATTTACGCAGAACTTCGAAGCAGCCTGCGTCCGAGTATGGAAAGAAAAGTCCGGCCTCAAGTAACCTGACCGACTAACAAAGCTCCCGTTAAAGAGGCTTTTGGGCGACGGCGTCTCTCACGTCTCCGGACAAGAGCCGCGGTTTGGCGGGACCATTGGTCCCGATCCGTCCCGCGAGTGGGAGTTTAAGCGCAGGGTCTTTGCCGTCGACCCCGAAGGTGAGGCCCAGAAGATTAAGTTCAAATCCTTCTTCGGCACTGACGACCACGCCCAACAATCCCAATAACGATACCTGAAAGCCGCTGCCGCTTGGCGCGGAAGCCACCAGTCGATCCCCGAGGTAGTCCTTGCCGATGGCCGTGGGCGGCAAGTCGGTGCGGAGTTCCGGCACGTTCCGGGTAATGAAGGCGACGAATGTATTGGAATTGGGGCCGGGCCATACGCGGTATTGATTGGCATAGGGATAGGCATTGGCCGCTTGGTCGATCTTTTGGATCACGTCGTCGACACCGTCGCCGCGCAAATCCGTGATCAGGTCCGGGGCGCTGCCGAACCATCGTGCATCGGGCGCCCGGTTTCGTTTGACCACTGCCGTATCGCCCCAACGCAAACGCCATCCGATGACTTCGTAGACCGTGTATTCCCGCGCGCTCGCCGGTTTGACGGCGATCCAGCTATGGACGCCGAAATAGCCACGCCATCCCCAGGCACGCGCCGCATAAACTTGGACGACCGCTTCTTGCGTGGTGGCGGGATTCGGGGCCAATCCGATCGGCTCACGGCTGGCCGTCCGCCAATCTCGCGCGGTCGCGGCGGATTTAACGGATCCGATGGCCATGGCGGCTACCAGAAGTCCCGACAGGATAAGGCTGACACGTTTCCATCGTTTCATCCCAATAAAGATAGTCGGGAGCCCGAAAAGCGGCAACGTTCCCAGGCTTCCCTCGCGCAGACGTGACCGCATTTATGAGCCAGTATCAGGCGATTATTCGCTGGTTTCCCAATCATCGCGGAAGATATCGACGGCCTCTGCGGCTGCCTGGGGGTCGTCGACCCGCGCGATGTTATAGAGCCCATCGCCTTGGTTGACGTTTGGCAGGTTTGTCCGCCCGATAATAATGCCATCGCAAGGCGCATTAATGGGAAACTCCCGCGTACCGAATGGATCAGCGATGGTGCCCATCAATCCACCTGTCTTGACGCGCGCGCCGAGCCTCGTATGGGTGCGGAAAATGCCGCCTTCCGGCGCGCGGACCCAGGTACTGCGCCGCGCGATCACCGGTTCGAGGTCGGTTGCATCTTTTGTTCGTCGTCGAAGCATGCCCAAATGCGCCATGACCCGGGTAACGCCTCTGACGCCTGCACGGATTGCGACCTCGTCGAAGCGCAGTGCCTCGCCCGCCTCGAATACGATATAGGGAATTCCGGCGTCGACTGCTGCTTTGCGTAGGGAGCCGTCACGGAGCGCCGCATTCAGCACCACGGGTACGCCGAAGTGCATGGCCATGTCGCGCACCGCAGGGATGGACAGGTTCCCACGAATCTGGGGCAGGTTGGTCCGATGGATCGCCGCCGTGTGCAGGTCGATGCCATGGGTGCCTTTCTCGACGATCTCCGTCAAAAACAAATGCGCCAGCCGCGACGCCAACGATCCGGTCGGGGATCCGGGAAAGCTCCGGTTGAGATCGCGTCTGTCCGGTAGGTACCGGGAATTGGTGAGGAACCCATACACGTTGACGATGGGCACGGCGATCAAGGTGCCCGCCATCCGCTTCAGGCCGGCTTGCCGCAGGACGCGACGGATGATTTCCACACCGACGACCTCGTCGCCATGAACGGCACCACTTAGAATGAGAACCGGACCCGGTTCCCGTCCGTGAACAACTTCCACGGTCAGCGTGATCGGCGTATGATCTGACAGTAGGCTTAGCGGCAGGTCGACTGTGGCACGTTGTCCCGGCGCAACTGAAACGCCGCCGATTTCGAACGGCGGCCGCTTCGGTTTAGCCTTTGCCGCGGGTTTTCGTTTTGTTTGGCTTGGCATGTTTTTCCAGAAACTCGATGGTCTTTCCGGCGATGTTCAGATCGGTGGCCTTCTCAATGCCTTCCAATCCGGGAGAGGAATTTACTTCCATTATGACGGGCCCGTGGTTGGATCGCAGAATGTCGACACCGGCCACGTTAAGCCCGAGGCATTTCGCGGCGCGTGCCGCCGTTGACCGCTCTTCCGAGGTGATCTTGATGGCTTCGGCACGACCGCCGCGATGAAGGTTGGAGCGGAACTCGTCAGCTGCTCCCTTACGCATCATCGCCCCCACCACCTTGCCGCCAATAACCAGGCACCGGATGTCGACGCCTTTGGCTTCCTTGATGAATTCCTGCACCAGGATGTTCTGTTTGGCACCACGGAAGGCTTCGATGGTACTTTTTGCGGCGCTGCGCGTTTCGCCGAGGATGACACCGATCCCCTGTGTGCCCTCGAGTAACTTAATGACCAGCGGCGCCCCGCCGACCATCTCCATGATGTCCTCGGTGTCATGGGCATTGTGGGCAAAGCCTGTTACGGGCAGGCCGACACCTTCCCGTGACAGAAGCTGCAGGCTGCGCAGCTTGTCGCGTGAGCGGCCGATGGCGACTGACTCGTTCAATGGCCAGACGCCCATCATCTCGAACTGACGTAGTACCGCCAGGCCATAGAAGGTGATGGAAGCCCCGATACGCGGAATGACGGCATCGAATTTCGGGAGAATGTCGCCGCCGTATCTTATTTCGGGACGGTGCGAGGTGATGTTCATGTACACGCGCAGCGTATTGATGATCTGAATCTCGTGGCCGCGCGCCTCGGCCTCCTCCACCAGCCGCCGGTGGGAATAGAGGTTAGGATTGCGGGCGAGCATGGCGATTTTCATGGCCGATTTCTCCTCTCTATGGCTGGTGTTATGTTGACAGTTTATGCTTATTGCGCGGGCGAATGTTCTTTTGGGCTGGCCGTTTCTTCTTTTGGCGCGGTTTTTTGTGTCCGGCGCGGTAAGAGGCGCCGGGATTGACAATGTAGTGTTTACGTATTGCCGCGCGTCCAATCAACATGCGGAAGGTCATTTCATCGCGATTGGTCAGCGTCAGTTCAATGTCTTGTTCCCATTCGCCGATACGTAGGCGCGTGGCAATTACATACCGCATTTCGGTTTTGCCGCCCGAGTTCTTGATGGCGCGCTCTTCGACGAGGGGCGCAACGCATTCGACCTCGGGCTTTTTGTGGCGCTGTCGTGGATGGACATTGAACTTTACGCAGCGGACGCCGTCCACGGTCACGGGTTCGACATCGAATGCGTGCAGAGTGGAGGTACGGGCGCCGGTGTCGATTTTGGCTTTGATCCAGTCAATGCCGAAGTCCGGCAGGGAAATCCATTCCCGCCAGCCGATAATTTGTCGCGAAGTAGACTTTGTTTTTTTCATTAGGCCCGATCGGATCAGAACGATCTCGATACCATATCGCCGATAGGTGAATTCCGAAATGCCCAAAAAAAACATGGGCCCGTCGCTGACGGGCCCACATAACGGCGTCGTTACCGATGTCCGTGTTAGTCGATCAGCGACAGTTCAGCTGCGCTGGCGCGGCCGTCACGGCCTTGCTCGATCTCATATTGCAGGCGCTGCCCTTCGAGAAGGCTGTTAAGCGCGGCTTTCTCGACGGCGGAAATATGGACGAAGACGTCACGGGATTTATCGTCCGGCTCGATGAAGCCGTAGCCCTTCTGGGCGTTGAACCATTTAACAGTTCCGGTTGCCATAGTGTCGTTCCTTGGTAGTCATAAAATACACCGCCGCAACCGTTGCGGCGGTGAAAAATTCCCGCGATGTCTGGAATACTGAAGTCTAGGCCGGTCGGGCCTCGGCGAATATCGCCAAACGCGTCGAGAAATTTCGCTGGTCATATAAGCACGATCCAGGATTGGCACAAGCGGACAATAATAAATAGTTGGTGAGCGGTTCCCGTCTGCGGGCTTGCCTTGACGGGGTTCCGTGGTTTGTATGCGTGCTGACGTGATCTTGGTTTTTCGACAAGCATTTAATTCACATGACCGACCAATGGCAATTCTGGATCGACCGGGGCGGCACCTTCACCGACATCGTCGCGCGGGCCCCTGATGGCGGGTTGGTCACGGAAAAGCTTTTGTCGGAAAATTCCGACCAATATGGGGACGCGGCGATCGAGGGGATCCGCCGCATCCTCGGCGTCGCGCCCGGCACCGCCATCCCGGCAAATCGTATTCGCGCGGTCAAAATGGGCACGACGGTCGCCACCAACGCGCTTCTGGAACGTGACGGGACGCCGACCCTTCTGGTGACCAACCGCGGGTTCGGCGATGTGCTGCGCATCGGCTACCAGAACCGTCCCGACCTGTTCGCACTGAATATCCAGCTTCCCGATCAACTTTATGAGCGTGTCGTGGAGATGACGGGCCGTATCGGTGTCCACGGCACCGAACTTGAGGGGCTGAACCTGGAGGAGGCCCGGCGCGTGCTCCAAGAAGCTTTCGATGCGGGGTTCCGCGCGGTTGCCGTCGTTTTCATGCATGCCTATCGCTATCCCGCGCACGAGCGGGCCGTATCGGCGTTGGCCCGCGAAATCGGGTTCACGCAAGTGTCGGCATCGCATGAGGTCAGCCCTTTGATGAAGATCGTGGCGCGCGGCGACACCACGGTGGTGGACGCCTATCTTTCCCCCATCCTGCGCCGATATGTTGATCGGGTCTGCGAAGCCTTGCCGGGTGTGAACGTGATGTTCATGCAGTCCAATGGCGGGCTGACCGATGCCCACCTGTTCCGGGGCAAGGACAGTATTCTTTCAGGACCGGCAGGTGGTGTCGTCGGCGCGGTCGGCACGTCGGCGATGGCGGGCTTCGACAGGATTATCGGCTTCGATATGGGCGGTACGTCGACGGATGTGTCGCACTATGCGGGTGATTATGAGCGGACGTTCGATACCACCGTCGCCGGTGTCCGTCTGCAGGCGCCCATGATGCGCATTCACACGGTCGCGGCGGGCGGCGGATCTGTCCTGCGGTTCGACGGCGCGCGCTTCCGCGTTGGCCCGGAATCGGCGGGCGCCGACCCGGGGCCGGCCGCCTATGGTCGCGGGGGTCCGCTCACCGTTACCGATGCCAATGTCATGCTCGGCCGTTTGCAGCCGGATCATTTTCCCCGCGTGTTCGGGCCGACCGCCGACCGGCCCCTCGATGTAGTCGCGGTGGCGAACAAGTTCGCGGCGCTTGCGAACGAGATCGGTGCGGCCACCGGTGAGGTTAGAACACCGGAGGACGTAGCCGAGGGGTTTCTCACCATTGCCGTAGACAATATGGCCAACGCCATCAAACGCATCTCGGTGCAGCGGGGATACGACGTGACGGAATACACACTCGTCTGTTTCGGCGGTGCGGGGGGACAGCACGCCTGCCGGGTGGCCGACGCATTGGGTATGGAAACCGTCTTCATCCATCCGCTCGCTGGGGTGCTATCGGCGTACGGCATGGGGCTTGCCGAGGTCCGTGCCATTCGTGAAGCGGCGGTCGAAAAGCCGCTGGACGACGATGATGGGGCGGCGCTGGAACAACACTTTGCCGATCTCGAGACGGCGGTGCGGGCGGCGCTTGAAGATCAGGGCATTCCCGCCGCCGGACAAACCGTGATCCGGCGTGTCCATCTGCGGTATGCGGGAACGGATACAGCCCTGGAGATTACGTTCGGTGATGCGGGTTCTTTGCGCGCAACGTTCGAGGATGCCCATCGGACACGCTTCGGCTTTGCCGAACCGGAGCGTGATTTGATCGTCGAGGCCGTAACTGTCGAAGCTGCCGGCGCAACCGATCGGGTTGCCGACCGGCCGTTGTCGGATCAGACCGGCGAAGCGCCGGTGCCGTTGGAAATGGTGCCGACCGTCTTCGACGGCGCGCAGGTACCTACGCCGGTATTTGCCCGCGATGATCTAAGGACCGGGACGGCAGTTGATGGTCCCGCCATTATCTCTGAAGCGACCGCGACCACCATTGTCGAGCCGGGCTGGCAGGCCCGGGTCAACGAGCTCGGGCATCTCGTGTTGAGCCGCGTTGTGGCGCGTCCCGCGCGCCACGCCATCGGCACCGCTGCCGATCCGGTGATGCTCGAAGTGTTCAACAATCTGTTCATGTCCGTCGCCGAACAGATGGGCGCGGTGCTCGCTAATACTGCGACGTCGGTCAATATCAAGGAGCGGCTCGATTTTTCTTGTGCGGTTTTCGACGCTGCCGGCGGGTTGATTGCCAATGCGCCGCATTTGCCGGTTCATCTCGGTTCCATGGGAGAGAGCGTTCAGGCAATCATCAAGGCTCATGGCGAAACTATGGCCCCCGGCGACGTCTTTGCGCTCAATGCACCCTACAATGGCGGCACGCATTTACCCGATGTCACGGTGATTACGCCGGTGTTCGATGCTTCGGGGCGGGAGCGTCTTTTCTACGTCGGGTCGCGGGGGCACCATGCGGATATCGGTGGGATCACGCCCGGCTCCATGCCGCCGGCCAGCCGGTCGGTGGAAGAGGAAGGCGTGCTCATCGACGGTTTCAAGCTTGTTGAAAAAGGTGCATTTCGCGAACAGGCGTTGCGCGAATTATTGAGCAGCGGTCCCTACCCGGCCCGCAATCCCAATCAGAATATCGCCGACTTCAGGGCGCAGATCGCCGCCAATGAGATGGGTGTCCGCGAGCTTCTTTCCATGGTCGATCATTTCGGTCTCGACGTGGTTCAAGCCTATATGGGGTATGTCAAAGACAATGCCGCCGAGGCAGTGCGCCGGGTGCTCGACCGCTTGCCCGACGGTGCGTTCACGGTCGCCATGGATAACGGCAGCGAGATCAATGTGGCGATCCGTATCGATCGAGCGGCACGGCGGGCCGCCATTGATTTCACCGGCACCTCGCCCCAATCGGACAACAACTTCAACGCGCCCACCGCCGTCTGCCGTGCGGCTGTCCTGTATGTTTTCCGGTGTCTGGTGGATGACGATATCCCGTTGAACGACGGCTGTTTGGAGCCGCTCGACCTGATCATTCCGGACGGTTCATTGCTTGCGCCCCGGTATCCGGCGGCGGTGGTGGCGGGCAATGTGGAAACCTCGCAATGTATTACCGATGCCTTGTTCGGCGCCGCGGGCGCCTTGGCGTCGGCGCAGGGCACGATGAACAACTTCACCTTCGGCAACGACCGCCATCAGTATTATGAGACCATTTGCGGCGGCGCCGGGGCTGGTCCCGATTTCGATGGGGCGAGCGCCGTGCACACGCATATGACCAACACCCGTCTCACCGATCCCGAGGTGCTGGAGTTCCGCTACCCCGTGCTGCTCGAGGAATTTTCAATCCGGAATGGTTCCGGTGGGGATGGGCAGCACCGTGGCGGCGACGGCGTCGTGCGGAAGGTGCGTTTCCGCGAGCCGATGACCGCGGCGATCCTTTCCGGATCGCGGACAGTGCCCCCCTTCGGTCTGGCGGGCGGCGGCGCAGGCGCGGTCGGCAAAACATTTGTCCTTCGGCGCGATGGGTCCGTCGATGATCTTGGCGCCACGGCGAACACGGAGATGGTGGCCGGAGACGTTTTCGTCATCGAAACGCCAGGCGGCGGTGGGTTCGGCGTTAAGACGTAGGGGGTGCGGCTTCCAAGTCGTAGGCGAGACGTTCCCGTCGACGGGCAATGACGAACCATAGGACCAGATAGAGAACCGCGCCAATGAGCACGGGAATTTGGAACCCCCAAAAATCGGCCAGCGTTCCCATTGCCATGGTACCCAGCGCCGGGGCAACCCGGATGATCAATCCCCACAGACTCATGACCCGGCCACGCATATGGCCGGCCACGGCATTTTGGAACAGGATCTGCGTGCCGATACCGGAAACGGTGATCGTTGCGCCCATCACCGCCGAGAAGCCGACGGCGATCCAGAAAATACTGGTGACGGAAAAGGCGATCTGAAAAACGCTTTGAACCAGCAGAGCGAGGAACACGACGCTGGTCAGGCCGGCGATCCCAGGCCGGTTGCCGACATAGAGGGCGCCGACAATGGCGCCAATGCCTGAAGCCGAAACCAGGATGGTGAAGGCGCCGGGACCGCGATCGAAAACTTCCTCGGCAAAACCGGGCAACAGTTCGATATAGCCTCTGAGACAGAACGCGGCGGCGAGCATGAACAGAAATAGGGACAGCATGCTCGACTGGCTCATCAGATAAAGGATGCCATCCTTGAGGTCGCCGAACACCGTCGTGCCCCGGCGAGATTGTTGTTCCTGTTGCTGCAACTGAATCATGAACAGGATGATCAGGAAGATGCCGAATGACACGGCATTGAACGCGAAGGCCGGCGCGGGACCCGCGATGTGAATGATCACGCCGGAAATCATCGGGCCGAAGATGCGGGACAAATTGAACATGATGGCGCCGATGCTGGACGCGGCTGCCAAGTCTTCGCGTGGCACGAGATTGGGCGCGATGGTCAACCGGGCTGGTGTCCAAAAAGCTTCGGTCGCACCGCTGAAGATCATCAGAACGGCGAGCAAGGGCGCGTTGATCCATCCGGCGAACGTTAGAAGGGCGAGGATCGCCGAAACCAACAATCCGCCGATCTGAATGAACCGCGCGACCGTAAGCCGCTCGAACCGGTCCATGATTACCCCGGCAAAAGGGATCAGCGCGATGGTCGGAATGGCCTCCGCCGCCGCGACGATACCTAGCCAAGTACCGGATTTGGTCAATTCCCAGGTAAGCCAGGCGACGGCGATCCGCTGTACCCACAGCCCCATGGAAGAGGACCAGCCGCCCAGGGCGAACAGCGCGAAATCGCGGTGACGGAAGGCGCGCAACATCCCGTAAGAGGAGAGAGAGCGGCTCATCAGTTTGCCGACGTTTCGCTCAAGCCCGCCGGGAGTTCATCGGTGGGAGGCGATTCCATGTTTTCGGCGAGGTGTTGCCGCCGCCGGAATATAGCAAGTAGAACGGCGAAATAGAGAAGCGCGGCCCCCGCGAGCACGGCTTGAATGTGCCAGATGCCGGTGAACAATCCGATGGTCCAAGCGCCGCTGGACGGGCCGGCGCGGAGCGATACGCTCCACAGGCTCATCACCCGGCCACGCACCGCGCCATGGATCGCGCTCTGCACAAGTACTTGGCCGCCAATGCCGATGTAGGAGGAGACGCAACTCATTGCCGCAACAATTATAACAGCCATCCAAAAATGCGTTGCAACGGATAGGGTTAGCAAAAACGCGACGGCAAGGAACGCGGCGACGAATAGGAAGCGGGTCATACCGGTTACGCGGCTGGAACTGGCCACCAGGATAGATCCGACAATAGCCCCTGCCCCCGCCGCCGACTGGAGGAAGGCGAAGCCGCTGGCGCCTTGATCGAAAAGCCCGCCTGCCAAACCGGCCAATAGTTCCCGATAGGACCGCAAGATAAAGGTCGATGCCAGCATCCAAAGCATGAACAGCCCTAATCCCGCCTTATTCGTCAGGTAGATCAGCCCATCCTTGAAATCCGAGAAGAAACGCCCGTGGCGGCTTTTGCTTCTGTCCTGTTCACGCAACTGAATCTTGAAAAGAACGAACAGGTAGCCGAAGAAGCTGAGGCCGTTGAGAGCGAAAAGATAGCCGATGCCCACCCTTTCGACCGCGAACTGATGGATGATGATACCGGCGATGGCGGGACCGGCGAATTGAGCAACGTTGAAGAAAATGGAGCCGATTCCAATGGCCGACGAAAGATCGTCGCGCGGCACCAGACTGGGTGCCATAGACATGCGGATGGGAGTCCAGAAGGATTCCGAGATACCATTCAGCATCATCAGGCCGAACAGAATCCAAACGGATATCCAATCGAGGATTGTGAGGGTAGCGAACACCCCGGCAAGCGCGATCATGATGACTTGGCTGATGCGCGCAAGATGCAAACGGTTGGCGCGGTCGACAACGGTTCCGAATAAAGGCAAGCAAAAGGTGACCGTGATGGCTTCGGCCATGGCGATTGCGCCGAGCCATGCATAGGATTCGGTCAGTGACCAAGTCAGCCACTGAACGCCGGTACGCTGGAACCATAGACCGATATTGGAAATCAGTCCGGAGAAGGCATAGAGCGTGAAATCCCGATGCCGAAACGCGCGCAGCATACCATGGTCCAGAAGGCGACTGGTCTGGTTGCCGGGGGCGGTATCGATGGTGGCGTCCTCTTTGATCGTCGTTGCGGGCGGCCTAAATGGAGGCCGAAAAAACCTCAGATACATCTAAATAGAATGCCGTTTGGGCACTGACAATCACCGCCTCAGCCGTATCACTTTATACATAGCGGCATCCCGGGATTGAATTTGCCCACTTTTCGGCCAAACTTTAGAATCAAGCCCTTGGATCGGACGCCCAATCGGGGTACGTCAACGGGCGTAACGCCCGGAACCAACGTATCGGCCGCAAATGGCGGATATCGGAGTAATAAATTGAAAAAAATTCTCGGTGTAGTCGCCGGATTGTTGATCCTGTTGATCGCCGCTGTGCTGATCGTTCCAAGCTTTATCGATTGGAACCAGTACAAGACGGAGATTGTTTCCCGCGCCAAGGAAAGCACCGGCCGCGATCTCGATATTCGCGGCGACATCGAATTCTCCGTCCTGCCGACCCCTGGGCTTCGGGTAAACGATGTGCATGTGGCCAACGTCAGGGGCGCCGCGGCGCCCCAGATGGTGTCGCTAAAATCGCTTGAGGTCCGGGTGGCGTTGTTGCCCCTTCTCGGCGGCAATATTCAGGTCCACGGCATACGGCTCGTCGATCCTGTGATCCATCTTCAGCGGTTCGCCGATGGCCGGACCAATATGACGTTCTCGCCGGCGTCCTCTCAATCTTTACCGTCAGACGGCGGCCGTTCGGGTGCGGATGGCAGTAGCAGTACGGGTGAGGCGCCGGCCATCGTCGTCGAGAATTTCGTCATCGAGAACGGCACGGTGACCTACCGGGATGACGTCACGTCTCAGGAAGAGCGTATCGAGGCGTTGAATGGACGCATGACCGCCGCTTCGCTGATGGGGCCGATGGAAGCCTCCGGCAGCTTGGTGGCGCGAAACATTCCTCTCAGCTTCAAGGTTTCCACCGGTACGTTTGTACAGCGGCGGACCTTGCCTTTTACCGCGGAAATAGAATTCGTTCCCGGTGAGGTTAAAACCAAATTTGCGGGTACCTTGTCGGGTCTTACCGATGCGCCCCGTTTGAAAGGCACCTTCGAAGCTTCCGGCGAAAACCTGCGGCAGTTTGCCGGCGCCTTCACGGGTGCGCCCATGTTGCCAGGATTGATGGCGCGTCCCTTTACGTTGGAGGCCGCTGTGTCGGGTTCCCAGGAAGGCGCGGAAATCAACGATCTGAACGTATCGCTGGCGGATACGAAAGCGTCGGGTGAGGTGACCGCTTCCTTTGGCAACATGATAGAGGCGGATCTCAAGCTAACGGTGAATCGTCTCGACCTGGATGAATTTCTCGTGGTGCCTGCCGGCAACGGCCAGCCTGTTGAGCCCGCGAAACTGCCGCCGTCGTCTGAATCCCCGGTATCGCCGAAGGCTGGCGCGCCTAAACATGCGAAGCCGGCTGAGGCGGGCATTCCGAAAAATCTGGCGGCCCATCTCAATCTTTCTGTCGGGTCGACCACCTTTCGGGGCGGGCTGATCAGCGAAGCACAGGTGGATGTTTCTGTTGCCAATGGTGAGATCACCGTCAATCAGATGTCCGCGCAACTGCCCGGTGCGTCGGATCTTGCCGTGTTCGGTTTCGTCACCATGCCGGGCGGCGCACCCCAATTCGATGGCACGATGGATGTGTCGACCAACGACTTGCGGGCTGTCCTCGGGTGGCTGGGTGTTGATGCGCCGCCGATCGCCCGCGACCGATTGCGTAAATTGGTGTTTGCCGGGAAGGTTACCGCGACGCCTGCGGAGCTGCGGCTCAATCAAATCGATCTCAATATCGACACGACGCGGATAAAAGGGGCGGCGACCGTCGCCCTGCGCGAAAGGCTGGCGGTCGGGGCCAATTTGGTCATCGACCAGGCCAATCTGGATGCCTATCTGCCCGGAGCCTCCGGAGCCAATGGGGGTGTTGGGTCCGAGTCCTCTAGGTCCGGGTCGTCGTCGGCGTCCAATGCCAAAACCTCTGGCCAGATCGTGGGGCCATCCGCCGTCAATCCGTTGGCGGGTCTGACGGCGCTCAACGTCATCGATGCCAATCTCAAGGCGACGTTGGGGGTTCTAACCTATCGCGGCATCCCTATTCGTGACATCCGGTTTGATGGAACGGCATTCGACGGCAAACTGACGGTGCGGGAACTGCGCATTGCCGACGCGGCGGGCGTTTCGGCAAGCCTGTCCGGTGCCGTGACGGGATTGAACGAGGCCGTCAGCGCGGCCAGCCCCCGGCTCGACGACATGACGGTCGAAACCAATTCGAAAAACCTCGCGCAGTTCTTTAAAACGGCGGGCATCGCCATTCCATTCAATGCCTCGGGGTTGGGGGCCGTGTCGATGAAGGGCACATTCAGCGGCACGCCATCCGATTTGGCGGCGAAATCGACTATTTCCGCCGCTGGCGGCACTTATTCCTTGGATGGCCGCATCGGTACGCAAGATTTGCTGCCGGCGTTGGATACCAGCATCCGTATTCAGCATTCCAGTTTGCAGCGCCTCATGCGGGTTACCGGTATTAACTACAATCCGGCTGGGAATCTCGGTGGTATCGATCTGGCGGCGCGAATTTCCGGCACGCCACTAAAACTTTCCATCACTGATCTATCGGGATCGGTCGCAGATACCAGCCTTGCTGGTTCTATCGAGGGAACGTTCGATCGCGCCCGCCCGCGGTTTGTCGCTGATTTAACGACGGGCGTCTTGCAGATCGACCGCTTTTTACCAGCGCAGCGTCGTGCGTCCTTCGACCCTGCCGCGCCCCGCGTGCGACATGCCTTGCTCCGCGTTCCGGAAGGTTTTGATGTTCGGTCCCTTATCCAACGTGTGGCGACGGAGGTGCACCAAAGATGGTCGACGAGCCCGATCGATCTGTCGGTTCTCGGCTTGGCGGACGCCGACGTGACTTTGAAGTCTAAGGCACTTGCCTATCAGAAATACCGTCTCGACGATGCCGATCTGACCGCTTCCTTGACTAACGGCGTTCTGACCGCCAAGCGGCTGACAGGGGCGCTGTATGGCGGCGCGTTGGAGGCTAATGGCCGTTTGGCGAGCGGCAATGGCGGCGGCCAATATGCGGCGAAACTAGAGGTTGATGGTCTCAATCTTCCCACGGCGATGAAGGCACTCGGCATTGCCGCGTTCGGAAGCGGAAAGATGACGGCGATGGCGGACCTTTCTGCGAACGGCCGCAGTGTTGCCGATCTTGTTTCTACGCTCGGTGGCGCGGGACAGGTTAGTCTGGCACGCATTGATCCGTTGAGCCGCGGCGGCGGTATCTTTCTGGGGCCGCTGATCCGAATTCTGGCGCCCTTGAATTCTCTTGTTGCCGGCAAACAAGGTGCGAGTCTCGCGGATATTTCAACGAGCTTCAAGATCGACAAGGGTGTCGCCGGTTTTGACGATCTCAAGATTTCGTCGGGTATCGCGACAGGTGGCGCTAGCGGCAGCATCGACCTTCCGGCTTGGCGTATCGATACCTCCGGCGAAGTGAAGATGGAGCAAACCCTGTTGACGGCTTTGGTTGCGCAGGGGGGGCGGTTGCCGGAAAGGCTGCCGTTCAAGATTTCCGGTAATCTGGATGCACCCAATGTGAAACTGGAAACCGGTGGTCTCGGCGGCATCGCTATCCCCGGGCTCGACAAGCTGCGCAACAAGGAAGGTATCGGGCAGATCGTCGATCAAATTCTGCCGGGGATTCTTGGCGGCGGACAAACCGCGCCCCAATCGGATACGAAATCTGATGTCCAATCGGAGCCCGAAAAAGCCCAAGAACAGCCCAAGCCGAAAGTCGATGATTTCATCAAAGGCATTCTCAAAGGCCTTGGTCGTTAGCTGAGCCGCTCGTCCGCCGCGTGCGTCCTGTGGCGCGTTTCCTGGCGCAACTGATCGAGTACATACACCCGCACCGCGCTCGAGAGATTGCCGCCGCGGCCGCGATCGATCTCGGTGAGCAGATCGTTGACCGACATGTTGCGTTGCTTGCAGATCGCCTTGAAGGCGTTCCAGAAGGCGTTTTCCAACGAGATACTGGTCGCATGGCCGGCGATACGCACGGAGTGCTTGCGGATGGCCGTGTCCCCATCTTGCATCATGAGGTGCGCGTCGTTTTCTTGCTCTTTTTCGATTTTGCCGCCGTGGCGCGACGGGCGGCCTCCCACGCCTTGTGCGCCCAAGCACAAAGTTCGTCGGGATCCTCCATGAGATCCGCCGGCACTTCGTGGTATGGCATCAGCATGGGTTTATCGTCGAACGGCTTGAATGGCCCCGATCCCAGCGCTTCGTAGTCTTCCCGGTTACCGTCATCCGTCCGGAAATAAAAGCCACCGCTGCTGCTCAGAAGAGCAAACATCACGCCGTCCCGATAGAGCCCGGCGCCACCGAACATGGATCTCGCGGTCACGCCGTCCATGGGTGACAGAAGATCGAGAACATGTTCTTTGAATTCTGGATTGACCGCCATGGCGGAACATTCTCACGCGAAGCGGAAAACGGTCAAGCTGGCAACCCACACCCCGTTCAGTAAACAGGCAACGGCATACAGAAAAAGCGCGCGCCGGATATCCTGTGGGGTGACCATGGCGCGTCCCTTTTTGCCGATCCAGTGCAATCCCTCGGGTTCGTTGAGGCGCCGTCCGGTGAGAGCCAGACCTAAAGCGCCCGCCATGGCGCCGCACGCCCAACCGTTGTTGGCGCCGGCCCGCCACGCATCCCGGCTCAACATAACACGCACGGCTTTCGCCGGATTGGCGGTGGGCACAAAGAGCGCCGCCACGCTGAGAAAGATACCGCCGAGCCAGCCGGGGATCAGCGTCAAAACATAGTTCAACCGGAAGGCGGTAAACCCGAAGGCGCGATAGCGATCGGACCGCACGCCGATCTGACGGTCCAGTGCGTTGACGACCTGATAGACGAGGAAGCCGGGGAACCCGAACATCATGTACCAGAAAACGGGTGCGACGATAGCGACAGTAAATCGGCTCGCCGTCAGTTCGACGGTCATGCGGGCGACGGCATGGCCGTCGGCGTCGGCGGCATTGCGCCCGCTCAACAGCGAAATGGCGCGCCTTGCGCGGCCGAGGGCGCCATCCCGCAAATGAGACCCGACACCTTTTACGCGCGTGAACAAGCTTCGCTGCGGTATCAGGATAATCAGAAGCACAAGTTCCAATATCCAGGCATAGGGGATTGTCTGGCTCAACCAGGACACGCCGAGTCCCGCGCCGATGCCCAGCGCGACAAGGATCAGTACGACAACGGCGCCGCGTGCGGCACGGTCGCCCTGGCTGCGCGATTCACGATTGAGTTTGCGGTCGAACCAGCCGGCCAATCCACCGAAAGGATCCAACGGATGACCGGTCAACCCAATGATCAGGCGGAGATCGCCGACAACGACATCCAAGATCAATGCCGCCAGCAGCAGGACCAGGGGGTCGAACCCCCCTTTTTCCCCCAAGAGTCCGAACAAGAACATAGAATGAGAATGGGGAGACTTTGTTTGAGCGTCAATGCGGTTTGCAGCATCCAGCACGCTGGCGCCGGGTTCGCCAAACGGCTAAAAGTAGTGACTAAGATGGCAAGTAACCCGATATCTGGGGTGTCGGCGCCGTTTTGGCGAACCAAGTCCCTGCAGGAGATGTCTCCCGATGAATGGGAGTCGCTCTGCGACGGGTGCGCCAAATGCTGCTTGCATAAGCTCGAGGATGTCGACACCGGTGAAGTCTCTTACACCAATGTCGCCTGCGCGTTGTTGGATGTCGGTGTTTGCCGCTGCACCGATTATATGCACCGGACGTTCCGCGTTCCCGATTGCGTCGAACTTACACCGAGCACGATGGAGACCATCGATTGGTTGCCGCCGACATGTGCCTATCGGTTGGTGGCCGAAGGCAGGGATCTTTTTTGGTGGCACCCGCTCCTGTCCGGCGATCCGGAAAGTGTTCACCGGGCCGGCGTGTCGGTACGTGGTCGTGTCGTGGCCGAACGCAACGCGGGCGACTTGGAGGATCACATCGTCACTTGGCCGGATGAAATAGATTCTGGCGAAAGGAGACCGGAACGTGGCCGCCGATCGACGTAACGCGTTAACCAGTATCCACGTCGCCGGACGGGAATTACCGGTGCGGCTGCGATGGAACCGGCGGGCACGGCGTCTCATCCTGCGTCTCGATCCGGACGAGGATGGTGTGGTCGTGACGCTTCCGGCCCGGGCGGCGCGCGCGGATGCCATGAAGTTGGTTGCCGAAAACACCGGGTGGATCGAAAAAACGCTCGCCCGTCGTGCGCGTCGCGTCGTTTTCGAAAATGGCGTTGAAATCCCCTTCAACGACATACCGCATCGTGTCCGGCATTACCCTCATGGCCGTTTTGGCGTGCGCCGGGTCGATGGTGAAATTCTGGTCGCGGGCGAAGCGGCGCATCTGGCGCGCCGGGTGCGCGATTGGCTGAAGGCCGAGGCGCGCACATCGGTGAGCGAAAAAGCCTACGCCATGGCTTCATGCCTCGACCAACATGTTAATCGCATCTCGGTGCGTGATACGCATACGCGTTGGGGCTCCTGTTCTGCCGCGGGGAACCTGTCCTTCTGTTGGCGGTTGGTGCTGGTGCCCGATTGGGTGCGCGATTATGTCGTGGCGCATGAAGTTGCGCATCTCAGGCACTTCCACCACGGTCCTGCCTTTTGGCGCACCGTCGACGCGCTTGAGGTCGATGCCGACGGCGCGCGGGACTGGCTTTACCACAATACCGAACGCTTGATGCGGATCGGCTGAATTCAGCCGTTTTCGGGGCGCAATCTTCGGATAGATTAGCCCGCGACCTGCCCCTATTCTGGGGCTATGATGACGCTGTTGGATCAAGCCGATATGAACAAGCTTTCATCCGAATCCACCGAGGCGGTAGCCAAAGGGCCGGATTGGCCGGGCTGGATTGCCGAGGTCTGCCGCCTGATCGACGCCCACGATGAGGGTGTGCCGACGCTTGCCGAATTGTCGGCGGCCGTCGGGGTCAGTCCCTATCATCTGCAACGGCAATTCAAGAAGGCGACCGGCCTCTCGCCGCGTGACTATGCCGCCCACCGGCGCCTTGACCGTTTCAAACAAGATGTGCGCAACGGTGAATCCGTGACCTCTGCGCTCTATGGTGCTGGCTTCGGTTCATCGAGCCGATTGTATGAACGGGCGGGTGAAACCCTCGGCATGACACCGGCAAGTTATGGACGTGGTGGCAAGGGCGCGCGCATCGGTTGGGCGATTTCGGACAGTGCGCTTGGGCGCTTGTTGGTCGCGGCAACCGAAAAAGGGGTATGCCGGATCAGTCTCGGCGACGATGATCAGGAACTGATCGAGGATTTACACGCTGAATATCCCGCCGCCGAGATCGTGGCGGACGCGAATGGTATCAAAACCAAGCTGGCGGCAGTGCTGTCGATCCTCGGTGGCGACGATAGCGCGGCGGCAACCCTGCCACTCGATGTGCGGGCGACGGCGTTTCAATGGAAAGTTTGGGATTGTTTGCGCCGTATTCCGCGCGGCCAGACCATGACCTATGCCGAGATCGCCGAGGCTATCGGCGCGCCCAAGGCGGTCCGGGCGGTTGGGCGCAGTTGCGCCGTCAATCCGGTGGCGGTGGCCGTGCCCTGTCATCGCGCCATTGGCTCCGACGGCGGTTTGCGCGGCTACCGCTGGGGCCTGGAACGTAAGCGCAAGATTCTGGATATGGAGCAGGAAGAAGTTAAAAAGACGGATCGTTGACCCGGTGCAGCCGGTCGGCGGCAGTGCTGGCGAAATGCACGATCTGGGTTTTCCGCCGGGCCGCGTTCATCTTCTCCAACGGAGCGTCGCGCAGAACAACCGCCTCATAAGGATCTGCGATCATGATGCCGCAGGTATCGGGCAATAGCTCGACGGGAAAGCCGTTGGCGACGGCAAAGTAAAAGCGGTCACAGAAGGCCAGATAGTCGGGCCATTTCTTGTCGGTCTGAAAATCCCGCACCGACGATTTCACCTCGACAATGGCGAAGTTTCCTTTGCGGTCTAGTCCCATCACGTCGACCCGCCGCCGCGACGTCAATTTTACTTCTGTCAGCGGGCTATAACGGCGGTTGCGAAGATGCCGGCAAACGCCGCGGGTGATGTCGGATGCCTCGAAGGGGCCGAGGGCCATCATTTCGGGATCGTCGAACAAATCGTCCATCGAATGCATCAATCATTGTTCATCAATTGTTCTTTTCTATACGACTGATTCGGTGGTTGTCGCAACCCGCTGTATTTGGCCAAGTTCTGGCCTGTTCCGGGGGATTGCCGTATGGTTCCTGAAAGACGCCGGGCCGGCCAGCAGGATGATGAAACAGGCACAAACGACCATAACCGTCGAGACGCAAGGTCAGGGGTTCTATGATATTACGCGTGATGTCACGGATTGGACCGATGTTCAATCGGTGACGACGGGGCTGTTGACGCTGTTCATCCGCCACACGTCCGCCTCTCTGGTGATCCAGGAAAATGCCGATCCGGATGTCTTGCGCGATCTCTTGAATTTTTTCCGGCAAGTCGCTCCCGAGGGCGGCGGCTACCATCACGACACCGAAGGGCCCGACGACATGCCGGCTCATATTCGTTCCGCGCTCACGGCGACATCCCTAAACGTTCCGATCACGCATGGTCGGCTGGTTCTGGGAACGTGGCAGGGTGTCTATTTGTTCGAACACCGCACGCATCCCCATCGGCGGCAGATCGTGTTGCATGTAACGGGACAATGATTGGTCGGCATGGTGGCAGGCGCACCGGATTTTGATGCTGAAACAGCGCTGCATGAGGGGTTAGCCCATCATCGTGCCGGCCGTCTGTCCGAGGCGCGCGACTGTTATGACCGCGTGTTGGCGTGGCATCCAACTCATCCCGATGCCCTACACTTTATGGGCCTGATCGCGCAGGCGGGGGACGATTTGGCGCGCGCAGAGGAATTTATCGGCAAGGCGATTGCCGAGGCACCCGACCGACCGACATTTCAATTCAATCTGGGTGTCGTGCTGTCGCAAAAGGGTGACGTTCGTGGCGCCATCGTGTGTTTCCAACGCGCATCGGAACTTGACCCGACATCGGTACCGGCTGTCTACAACCTCGGCCTCAGTTTGGGCCGCCGCGGCAATGGTGTTGCCGCAGAAGCGGCGTTCCGGCAAGCGCTCGAACTCGATTCAACCCATGCCGGGGTTTGGGCGGGCCTCGGTGCCGCGTTGAGTAAACAAGGCCGGGACGAAGAAGCGGAAGAAGCCTGCCGTAAGGCGTTGGCCATTGACCCAAAGAATGCGGAGGCCCTGACGACATTGGGCAACAGCCTGCAACGTCAGGGTCGATTGACCGCGGCGGAAGAAGCTCAGCGCACCGCCATTGAGGCCAGTCCCAACTACGCGACCGCCTACTACAATCTCGGCAACCTGTTGAACCGGTTGTGGCGGTCCGACGAGGCGATCCAATGTTTCCGCCGCGCTATCGAATTGACACCCGGCTATCTCGACGCCGAAGCCAATCATCTTCTCAATCTTTTGTACCGGACCGATCAGGATGAGGAATCCTTGTTTCTGGCCCACCGCACGTGGGCCGAACGTTTTGATGCGGGCGCCGCGGCCAGTGAGACGTTTGACAATGATCGCGATCCGGATCGGCGGCTTCGTGTCGGTTATCTGTCTCCGGACTTCAGAACGCATTCCTGTGCCTATTTCATCGAACCCTTGTTCCGGGCACATGACCGTCGAAAGGTGGAGGTGATTGGGTTTTCCACGGTTGCCGCTCCCGATGAAAAGACGGCGGCGCTTCGGGGGTTGGCCGACGGCTGGCATGAGGTTGCCTCCCTCGACGATACGGAAATTGGTGCGAAAATTCGGCAAGAGCGGATTGATATTTTGGTCGATCTCGCTGGGCTGACCCGGGGTGGGCGCATTCGGGTTTTCGCCAACCGTGCCGCGCCGGTGCAGGTTTCCTGGCTGGGTTATCCGTCGACGACGGGCCTTTGGTCTATGGACGCCTGGATCACCGATGCGATCGCAGATCCTTCCGGTGAGGCGGATAGGTGGCACACCGAGGAATTGGTCCGGCTTGAGGGTGGTTTTCTCTGTTATGCACCACCGAGCGGCGCACCGGACATCGGCCCGCCGCCCGTCCAACGCAACAGGTACGTCACATTTGGATCGTTCAACAACAGCCTCAAGATGACGACGGACGTCATCGCGGCCTGGGCCGCGATTCTGAACGCTGTTCCGGACGCGTGTCTCCTTTTGAAATCGGTGATGTCGGGCGCGCCGGAAACACGCGCGCGAATAGCCGCGGAATTTGCCGCGCACGGAGTCGAGGACGGGCGGCTGCAGTTCGCCGATTGGATCGCCCAGGAAGACCAACCAATGATGCTCTACCACGATGTCGATATTGCCTTGGATCCGTTTCCCTATAACGGCACCACCACCACGTTCGAAGCGCTGTGGATGGGCGTGCCCGTCATCTCAATGGCCGGCGTCCGGCATGCCGGACGCGTTGGCTGTATGATCCTGACCCGGATCGGGTGCACGGACCTGATTGCGAACTCGACGGATGAATATGTGGCCAAGGCCGCGGCCTTGGCTATGGATGCGGATAAATTAGCTGATCTGCGCTGTAATCTGAGGGCACGGCTCGCGGGGTCGTCTCTCATGGACGAGCGCCGGTTCGCGAACGAACTGGAGGCCGCTTATCGACGCCTTTGGGCGGCAAACTCCGCTTAGAATTCCACCTTTTCGGCCAAAAATCCGCAAGCTTCCGGGCGCAAATTGGCCCCAAATAAATTTCAGGATGGCCGTTCCTTTTCCGTGCATAAGCCGCGAAGTAATGTAAAATCTCTATCGCGACGGTAGTGGTAAATCCGCGGATCCCGGTAGCCTCATCGGAGGGCCGTTCCGATCCGGAAAAAGCCAAAAAATCGGCCGAATGGGGCAAAAATAAACTGGCCGCACTGTAAGGGGAGAGAGATGGAGCGTCATTTCTCGGTGACGCCGCATAGAGAGCGGCGAAAGGGGCTTTATGACCGGCGCTGCAGCGGAGACCGCCGTTCAAGTGCGGATCGCCGCACCGGCAAGAAATCCGGAAACAAGAACGCCGGTGACAGTGGCGGTTCGGGGATAGCCAAGATCATCCAGCTGCTTTTTCAATTACGTCCACACGCAGACAGGCGGCGCAATGGCGACCGGCGTAAGGCCGATCGCCGATCCGGGCTGGATCGCCGCAACAGCGATTTCAAGATGGCATTGAGTGCGGACGAGATTTCCGTGCTGCTCGGCCACCCCGGATAGTTAGGCGCTTTTTGTTGGGCGAGCCGCCGGATTACTCGTCGGCGACAGTGTTTTTGAGAATGCCGACGCCCTCGACCTCGAACTCCAGCTGGTCGCCGGCTTTCAGCCAGTCTTTTTCCGGACGTTCGATGATCGACCCGCCGGGACTTCCGGTGGCGATCATGTCGCCGGGTTCGAGCTGCGTGAACTTCGATATGTGTGAAATCAAGAAGGGAATCTTACACAGCATAGTGGCCGTCGTGCCGTCCTGCATGACCTCACCGTTGCGGCGGGTGATGATCCGCAGATCGTCGAGGCTGGGAATTTCATCCTTGGTGACCATCCAGGGCCCGATGCTGCCCGATCGGTAGAAGTTCTTGCCGGGCGTGTTCTGCGTTCCCTTGGTCTGCCAATCGCGCACCGATCCCTCGTTGATCACGGTGTAGCCGGCGATGTAGTCGAGGTAATCTTCCTCTTTCACGTGGCGGGCTTGCTTGCCGATGACGACGCCCAACTCGTTTTCATAATCCAACTGGTCCGAAACCTTCGGTTTCAGGATAACGCCGTTATGGGGCACGAAACTGTTGAGCATGCGGCAGAAAACGCTCGGGTACTCCGGTGCGCCGCCGTCTTCGACGACTTCGTGATACTGGCCATAGTTTCGTCCGATAGCGAAGATCTTGCTCGGATGGGTAATAGGGAACAGAAACTCGATGTCGTTCAGGGACAGTGTCGGTTCGCCGCGATCCGCGATCGGGGCCAATTCGGAGAGAGCGCCAGCGGTGACCACATCCAGCAAGCTGGTAAAGCGATCGGCAAGCCGGTCGGTGACGTCGATGACCCCGTCGCCTTTGACGATCCCGTAGTGGGCTTTTCCCCCATGTTTGAAACTGACGAGTTTCATTCTACTGCTCCTCCTGATGAGCGGTTCTTGGCCCGTCGGCCCTTGTTGGGCTGTTGTTTAGCCTATACCTCCGAGAAATCAACCAAAGCAAAGCCCCTATTTCATATTCGGTTGCGAATCCATCGGATTGGGGGCTCTCGACGGCCAGCTAGAGGAGGCCGAGACCACCGGTTTTTCCCCAAGATCCTCGGCCGCCAGCTTTCTCGCAATCCGGCGTGTGAATCACCACATTAGACAAAAGCGATATTTGGTCTGCGGGTACCGTCTAGAACTGCCGTCAGGGTTTTCGATGAAATTCGGAAGGCTGAGGTCGAAGGGCGCGTCCCACGCAATGGTTTTGTGGCGCCATGAGACTAAGCATTCGAGCACAATTTTTTGTCATACCAGTATTTGCGTTGATGGTATTCACCGGCATTGCCGGCTGGATGTACTGGACAGTCTCGAAACATGATGCGTTGCTCGCCCGGGTTACTGATGACATGCAACGTATTCAGATTCCGCTACGGCATCTTTATTCGGATATCACCCACCTGCATGTCGACGTGTTCAATGTTCTAGGGCCCGCTGCGACGGGGAACGGCGAGTTGGCGGCGGTCACTGGCGAGCGCTTTGCAAGTGCTCTCAAGGAAGTTCGCGGAAGATTACAGCCTATTCGCGATGTCTCCGCAAAGTATCCGGCGACGACGGAACTTTTCGTCCTACTGGATATCCATCTTGAACAGTACACGGATCAAATTGGTGCAGCGTTCAAGCGACGCGCTGTCGACCCGGATTTGGTGCGCGAGAGCATGATCGATCTGAATCGGACGTATTCCAGTTTGATCGAAATCTATTTTAACCTGTTCGACCGGTATGAGTTTCTTATCGATGCGTCCGTTGCCAATGTTGCCAATGACGCGACCCAACGGGGCAACGAGTTGCTGGCGGCCGTTACCGGCGCGGTTATGCTGCTTTTGATTGCCGGCCTTGCGTCATCGCGCGTACTGTCGAGTGATTTCCGATCCATCGTCGATACGCTGATCCGCCTTGCAAGCGGCAGACGGGATACGGAGATTCCGCTTCTTGATCGTAAGGACGAGATTGGCGATATCGCCCGGGCAACCGACGTTTTCAAGAAAAGCGTGCTGCAGTTGGACCGGGAGATAGCAGAGCATGCTCGAACGGAAGCAGCATTGCGCCGCGCGGTGGAACAAGCAACCATCGCAGACCGATCGAAATCCGAATTTCTGGCAAATGTTTGCCATGAATTGCGAACCCCGTTGAACGCTATCATCGGGTTTTCGGACTCCATAAGGCACCAGATTTTCGGACCGCTGAACGGCAATCAAAAGTATTTCGAATATCTAAATGATATCAACGAATCAGGCGTCTATCTCAAGCAACTCATCGAAGACATTCTGGATGCCTCGGCAATCGATCTAAACAAACTCGACCTGGAGGAATCTGAGGTCGATGTGGTGGCAACGTTGATACGTTGTCAGCGCATGCTGGAGACGCGCGCCCAGGAAATGGGGGTCGCGCTCGTATCGAATTTTTCAATTTCGACGCCGACCGTTCTCTGCGATGAGTTGCGCATCAAGCAAATCGTGCTCAACTTGCTTAACAATGCCCTGAAGTTTACGGAGCCTGGTGGAGAGGTCTCGCTACGGGCTTATCAAAGCGGCACCTGCGAACTCGTGATTGAAGTACGAGATACGGGTGTCGGCATTTCACCGGAAAAGCTCAGAACCGTGTTCGATCCGTTTACCAAAGACGCCTGGACAAGCGTAGACCGGAATCACGACGGCGTCGGGTTGGGACTCTATATTTGCAAGACGTTGACGAAGTTGCATGGCGGTCGTTTGGATATCGACAGTGTGGTTGGTCAAGGCACCACTGTAGCTGTGATATTGCCGGCTTGGCGTGTGGCGGGTGTAAATCGACCGGCAGCGCAATAAGCAAACTGCCGGGGATATTCCCCTGTTATCCCCTCCGAGAAATGCCCTAAGGGCGCAACATGGGGGTCAAATGTCGCTCGCTGGAAAGCACTAGATTTGAACTGATTCAACGAAGATTGATCCGATCTCTGTCTCTGAAAGTATCTGTTGAGGTGCGCAGCGGCGTTCTGTACGCGCTGGCGATTAAGAATGAATATCGACGCGGCCCGCCCGAACGACATTGCGGCCATCGATCATGTCTCCCGATGCCGCGGACCAAGCCTGGAAGTGCGGCGAATCGCGATGCGCCTGGAAAGCCGCTTCGTCGTCATACACTTCGTAGGCGTGCAGGATATCGGGATCCTCGGGCGATACGAGGACGTCGAAGGTCCGGCATCCCGGTTCGTCGGCTCGGGCGCCCCGGGCATTTTCTTTGAGCAGTGACAATACCTTGTCGCGGCAACCGGGTTTGACCGTGATGGTCACGAAGATCGTGAATTCGCTCACCTGTTCCTCTCCTGAATTGATCTTATTTGGAAATATCGACTCGTTCGCATTGTACGACGGTTCGGCTTTCGATCTTGCCGGCGATGGCGTCGATGAATTTTTTGAAATGGGGCGCTTGATGGTGCGCCTCGAAGGCATCGGCGTCGTCGTAAACTTCATAGGCATGGATGGTATCGGGATCATCGGGCGATACGAGGACGTCGAAGGTCCGGCATCCCGGTTCGTCATTCCGGGCGCCCCGGGCATTCTCTGAAATCAGGGATAAAACCTCGTCCCGGGCACCCGGCTTGATCTTTGCGGTCAGAAAAATTGCGTATTCGGCCATAGAAGCCTCCCTGGTGTATCGTTACGCCGACTGTAAGCGCCAAGTGCGGGGGCGCAAGTCACCATTTGTGGGAAATGGTACAGCTGGGCATTGGTCTCCCCGGTGCGGTGCAGTAAGCTCCGCCGCATGTCAGCTTTTATCCCGTCGGATGATCAGGAATTTCCGGAAATTCGGGCCTCGGTCCGTGCATTGTGTGCCGACTTTCCCGGCACCTATTGGCGTGAATTGGATCGGGAGCGATGCTATCCGGAGGATTTCGCTTCGGCCATGACAAAGGCCGGATTCCTCGCCGCGCTCATTCCGGAAACCTATGGCGGCAGCGGACTGGGGATTGCCGAGGCTGCGACGATCGTCGAGGAGGTTCATCGTTCGGGTGGAAATGCTGCGGCATGTCACGCCCAGATGTACATGATGGGAACGGTCTTGCGGTATGGCAGCGAGGCGCAGAAGAAGGCCCATCTTCCCGGCATTGCCGCGGGCGATGTTCGGCTTCAGGCTTTCGGTGTCACCGAACCCACCAGCGGCTCGGACGCGACCCGTATCCGTACCACGGCCCGGCGTGACGGCGATGGCTATATCGTTGACGGCCAAAAGGTGTGGACATCCCGCGCCGAACATTCCGATCTCATGCTGCTGTTGGCCCGCACCAGCCCCCGAGAAGCCGACGCCAAGCGGCACGAGGGACTTTCGGTGTTCTTGATCGATATGCAATCGGCGCGCGGCAACGGTCTGACGATCCGGCCGATTCGCACCATGATCAATCATGCGACGACGGAAGTGTTTTTCGACAATCTCCGCATTCCCGCCGACAGCCTGATCGGCGAGGAAGGTAAAGGTTTCCGCTACATTCTCGATGGCATGAACGCGGAACGTATCCTAATAGCCGGGGAATGTCTCGGCGATGCGCGATGGTTCGTCGAGACGGCAGCCCGCTATGCGTCGGACCGGACGGTTTTCGATCGGCCGATCGGTCAGAACCAGGGTGTGCAGTTTCCCATCGCGCGGGCCTATGCGGCGACCGAGGCGGCGGCGCTCATGGCGCGCCGGGCGGCGGAATTGTTCGACGCGGGCAATTCATGCGGTCCGCAAGCCAACATGGCGAAGTTGCTCGCCTCGGAGGCGTCTTGGCAGGCAGGCGACGCTTGTCTGCAGACATTGGGCGGTTTCGGTTTTGCCGAGGAATACGACGTTGAACGGAAGTTCCGTGAAACCCGGCTGTATCAGGTGGCGCCTGTTTCCACCAATCTCATTCTCGCCTATCTGGCGGAGCACGTTCTCGGCATGCCGCGCTCCTATTGAAGTGGGCGAACACCGATGGGTGGCACGGCAGGCGGTATCGATCGTTCTGCTTTCAGTCGCGCCGCGCGCTCGTTCGCCAAAGCGCTTTTCAATGAGCCGAGCTCCCTGTTGAGGGCATCGACGCGGCGCTCCAGCGATTGGAGCGTTCGCCGTTGGGACCGGATCGTGAGCTGCGCGCTTTTGAGATCTTTGGCGAGGTCCTGATTTTCCGAAGAAGTGGTGTTCAGAGATTTCCGCGTCGCATCCAGTTCCCGGCGCAATCCGGCCGTCGTTTGCCGTTCCACCGTCAGTAGCTGATTGAGCACACCCACCTCGCTATTCAGATTGACGTTGTCCTCCTTCTGTTTGGTGATCATGCCGATCACTTCGTTGACCTTGTTGTGGAGCTCCTTGATTTCCAGCGTCCGCGTAGCGTTCGCTTGGTTGATTCCGTCAAGCCGCGCTTGCGTCCTGTCGATAAGTTGTTGGGTTTCGCGATATGTTTTTTCGTCCGCGACCGGAGCGGCCGATTGTGCTTGCGCCGGTCGCTCAATGGTCAAAAAAGCCGCCAGCAGGGCAAGCGAGCAAATGACGATTTGCGGTTTAACGTCCACCGTTCATCTCCCCCAAAGCATTTAAAGCCATGGCATTGCGTCTTTATCTAACGCTTATGTATTTAGCCTGCGACATGCTACCCCGATTTCGCCAGCGATGTTAGGGGCTACGATGGCCGTCACCGGACCGTCACACATGCGGATGGGCGTTTGGGAAATGGCGTTGTTAACCTTTGGTTAAGGATCTACCCAGATATGTAGCGTGCTGAGAAGCGTTGCGGGAAACAGAAAAAAACGGGGAAGAAAATTGGTTAGGATCCTGTTTGTCCTGATCGTTGCGTTGGGGGTGACGGCGGTCGCCATGTGGAACAACCGAGCCCACGGAGCGCCGCAATTGATCGCTGAAGAAACGGAAATCAACGTACGCTGAATATATTCGGTGTTTAGTGAACGGTTTGGGCCATCCGCGAGGGATGGACAACGCGCTCACCGGGCAGCCAGATCGTGACGCGCGTGCCTTTCCCCGGTTTGCTCTTGATGACCATGCGTCCGCCATGCTCTTTCACCAATTGATGGGCAAGGGGCAGGCCGAGGCCGGTTCCTTCGTTTAAACGCGCTGCCATGGCGGAACGGCCGAACCATTCCAACGCCTTGGTCTTCTCTTCTCTGTCCATGCCGATGCCAGTGTCGGTCACGGAAACCGTTAGTGAGTTTCCCGCGGATTCTGCGTCGATGGTGACCGTGCCGCCGGAGGGTGTGAACTTGACGGCATTCGACAGCAAGTTGACCAGAACCTGCTTGAGGCGAATTTCGTCGCCATAAACATGGATCGGGGTGCCGGCGGTCTTATCGACAATCGAAACATTGTTGATCTCGGCTTGGTGGCGCACCATTTGGCAGGCTTGATAGCTGATATCGGCCAGGGAAAGTTCGCGCTCGTTCAAGGTCAACTTTCCGGCTTCGATGGCGGAAAGATCGAGAATTTCATTGATCAAATTCAGCAGGTGCGTGCCCGACGAGAAGATCAAATCCAGATATTCGCTTTGTTGTTCTTCGGGTATCGCGCCGAACGCATTCGATTTCAACGCTTCTGAAAACCCGATGATGGCGTTCAATGGCGTGCGAAGCTCGTGGCTCATGTTGGCCAGGAATTCCGATTTGGCCCGATTGGCGGCGTTGGCTTCGTCTCGTGCGCGTTTCAGCTCTTCTTCCTGGCGTTTTTCCTCGGTGACATCGAGATGGAAGGCGATGGTCGATCCATCCGCCAGGCGCTGCTTGCGGACATTGATGTAGCGGCCGTCGCTCATGTGGTGAATCTGATTTGCCGCGGCTTTGCGGTGATCCGCCATCCAATCGTCGACGTATTCCTCGATCGATTTACCGTTCAGATTTACGTCACCGCTCTCTGCCGTCGCCCTGACGATCTCCCGGTGGTTGCGGCCCGAGACGAAGTGGTCGGCGAATTTCGGATAGAGCGTTTTTACGTAGCTATTGGTTTGTAGCAGTCGATCTTCTGGATCCCATAGGAAGAAGCCCGCTTGGAGGTTTTCGATGGCGTCAAAGAATCTCTTCTCCGTGGTTTTAGCAAGCTCCCGAGCTTCGACCTCCGCCGTCTCGTCGGTCGTTGTTCCTTGGTAGCCCGTGAAATTGCCGTCCTGATCAAAAACCGGAACACCCGAATAGCGGACATGCACGTCCTGCCGGTCCGAGAAGAAGGTCGTATATCGGAAATCGCGGAACGGTTCATGCCGTTCCATGGTTTTTTTAAGCCAGTCCCAGTCGCCATTGGCGCTGCGCCCTTGGGCTTCCCAGGGGGCGTAGCCAAGCAGCTTGTCCACGGTACGTTTAAGATTCCCGGTTGGAGGCGAAAAATAGATATAGCGATGATTGGCGTCGGTTTCCCAGAAACGGTCGGCTGTCGCGGCAGTAAAGTTGCGGAACCGTTCTTCGCTGCGCTTTAGGGCATCCTCCGCTTCTCGCAATGCGGTAATGTCCGAATAGAACTCGATGACGCTTCCATCGGCCAGCTCCTGGCGCCGGATTTGCGTCCATCCATCTGGCGTTCGAACCACGGACTCTGGCTGCGACCGCGCCGCATTGGCACGCTTGACGTACTCATCGACGGTTACATTGTAAATTTCGGCCATGCCGGCTTCGGCGCGGGCACGGACAAAATCGCTCCAAGAAAGGCCGGGTTTGAGGAGATTGCGGACTCTTTCTTTGGATAAACTATAAAACCGCGTGTTGCCGATAACGAAGCGGTCATCGGCATCCCAAAGAACGACACCGTCCTTCAGGTTCTCGATGGCCTCCATGAATCGGCGCTGGGCATCCGCGGCTTGCTGCTTGACCTGCGCCTCCGGTGTGACGTCGCGATTGATGCCGCGGTAGCCGATAAACCGCCCCTGCTCGTCAAAACGGGGGATGCCGCTTGTCCGCATATGGATGACGGAGCCGTCCCTCATTTTTCGTTGGTATTCGAAATCCCGAAAGACGACGTGCGCATCCAGTTCCGCCCGGTGTGCGCGCCATTCCGGATTGTTGGCATCGATACCGCTCAATTCCCAGCGCTGCTTGCCGATCATTTCGTTGGAATCGAAACGTACCGACCCCGGGGTTGCCGGTGAGACATAGGTGAACCGGTGCTCCGCGTCCATTTCCCAGAAGCGATCTGCGCCCGCTTCGGCGAAATCTCGGAAACGCTCCTCGCTTTCCCGCAATGCCATTTGCGCTTCTTTTTGCGCCGTGACATCCGTTATGGATCCCGACATATAACGCGGCTTGCCATCCGGGCTGCGTTGAACCTGACCACGGCAGCGAATCCATTTGTAGTTGCCTGATTTATGACGGGCCCGCAACTCGACATCGTAGGGAACATCTCTGCGCAAGTGAGCGGTGATATGTTCCTCCATAATGTCGACGTCATCCGGATGCAGCATCCGAATAAAGTAGTTTGTTTGTTGAACGAACGTCGGGTTGTCGTACCCCAATATCTCTTCCCAGCGCGGAGAAAGGTACTCCTCTCCGGTTTCGATGTTCCAATCCCAGATGGCGTCGGAGGAGCCGCTTGCGGCACGCTCGTACCGGTCGCGGGCTTCTTCCAACTCGGTGGCGTACCGCTTGGTTTCGGTAATGTCCGTCATGAAACCGTGGGAGCCGATGAATCGTCCTCTGTCGTCGGTCATGCGGCGGGCGTTGACGCGGATCCAATGCGCAGATCCGTCGGGCTGATCGTATTTGAGCTCGAAGACGGAGTTCTCGCCACGTTTGCGGCGCTCCCATTGCTCGGACATTTGCTGTTTGGAGTCGGGGGAAACGAGGTCTCGGACTCGTTTTCCGAGAATTTCGTGGGCCGGGCGTCCGATCAGCCGGCAACAGGCTTCGTTGACTTCCACGAAGCGCTCGTTGGCGTCGAGGATACAGAATCCCTCGGACATGGACTCGATCACCGATTGGTATTTCTGTTCGGAGGAAACCCGGCTTGCTTCGGCCACCGCCGTGCGCTCAAGGAGCAGTTCGCGATAGCGGATGAATACGGCAACGATCGCAGCGGCCGTCACGGCCCCAATGATGGAAGGGCCGATAAAAACCGACGGCGTTAGATTGGCGAAGCCGAAATGGCCGCCCAACAGGACGAATGCAATCCCGTCGAACAGCAAGCTGCCCCCAATCGCAGCCAGCAATATCATTAACCCGCGCCGCGGCCTACTTAGCCGACGCGCTGCAATCATCATCATGTCGGTCTTGCTGTTGCCCCCGGGGCCGAAGCCCCCTAGCTCCGCCTTTCACTACTTAACATAGAAGTGATCATTTTAGGCAGGTTATTCAACAACCGACACGGGCTGACTGAACGGCGGGTTGCCGCTAATTGTTAACGAAATTTCGGCAAAAAGGTACGGTAGACTGCGGGATTTCAGAATAATGGCCTGGAATCGCCGCTGATGGCCTCGCGATTAACCGGGACGCTAGAGAGGAAGGATGCCGGTGGCAGGAAAAACACGTAGGTTTCTGGAACTCAATGCCCACTTTCGGATTGACGGAATCTGCGTCCGGAATCCGGCGCTGGAAACCCGCCATGCGGCGGCAAACAGCGTGACGGTTGCCTTCAGGGTGGGGATGGAGCCAGTGCGGGTCCGGCTATGACCGTCGCCTCACCCAACCTTACATCGGCAATAAATTTGGCGCGCAGCGGGCAGTTGAATGACGCTTGCAGCGTTTTAGCCGATTTGGCCGCCAAGGTGCCCAGCGATCCAGAGGTTGCATTCTGGTACGGCTACGTGCTTTTGGAATTGGGGGTGGCAGCGAAAGCCGTTGAGCCTCTTTCGGTTGCTGCGGGGCACGCAAGTGACTCCCCGTTGCAATCTCAATTTTACGGCCTCACTCTCACGCGCATAGGCCGATTTGAGGAAGCCATTGCCGCCTTCGACAGAGCGTTGATGATCGATCCCGGATTTACGGATGCTCTTTATAATCGTGCCAAGGCGCTAAAGGATCAGGGACGGATCGGAGCCGCTGCGGAAGCATATATCGAATATCTCGCGCGGCAGCCGAATGATCCCGATGGGCTCTATAATCTGGCAAATATCCGTTTCGAACAGAATCGTCCCGCCGAAGCCGTCGACCTCTTCAAAAAACTAATCGATTCTCACCCGTTGCGACTCGACGCTCAAACAAACCTTGCCCTTGCGCTGAGCCAGTTGGGAGAGTTGGATCAAGCCGTTCAGCAGCTCGAATTGGTGCTTGCCGTCGAGCCGACCTATGAAGCCGCTATTCGCTTGTTGCACAGTATTCAAAGCCGTCGTATCCCGGGGTGGCATCTCGGCATGTTGGCGGATACGACGCGCAACCAGGCTTATGACGATGCCATTCGAAAGGCGGCAGAGGGCGCGAAGCACGTGCTTGATATCGGGACGGGCTCGGGGCTTCTCGCGATGATGGCGGCGCGTGCCGGCGCAGCGAAAATAACGGCCTGTGAGCAGATTCCGACCTTGGCTCAAATCGCAGAAAAGATCGTTCGCAAAAACGGCTTCGAGGATCGTATCCAAATAATCGGGAAGAAGTCGATGGATCTCGAGGTCGGAGAGGAGTTCTCGGAGCGTGCCGATTTGCTGATTGCGGAAATCTTCGATGTCGGATTGTTGGGAGAACAGTGTTTGCCGACATTGCTACATGCTAGGGAGAATCTTCTGACACCTGATGCACGCATAATTCCGGCGGCGGCACGTATCTATGCGGCACTAATCGAATGCGAAAAAATGAGACACACCCGATCCATCGCCGATATCGCCGGGTTCGACATGAGCGATTTCGACGTCTTCCGGAAACTCGAATATAGCCAAGTCGACTTACGCTCACTTGACCATCGGCTGCTGAGTGAGCCTTTCGTCGTTGGTGAGTATCAATTCGACAGTATGTCGGCTCTCGGGACGCAAGAATCGCGAACCGTCAGCGTTACCGAGACCGGCACCTGCGACGGTGTAATCTTTTGGTTCGATCTGTACCTGGACGAAGAAATCAGCATCAGTACTGCCCCTAATGCGGCGCTTAGCCATTGGGGACAGGCGCTTCAAATGCTCCCGCAACCGGAAACCCTCCATAGCGGCGAAGATTTTGACTTAATTTGCCGCCAGGATGCGGCTGGCATTTCCTTTCTCCGGCCCGGTTGAGTTTCCAGGCCGGCATTTCATCTGTTTTACCTCACCGCCACAAGCCGAAGCACATGGCGTTCCCGGTGCCCGCTTCGGAGCGATAACAGGGCACGTAATCGACCAATTGGAATTTCAATCCCGTGCCGTCCAAGGCGGCCATGGCGGCCACCCAGTTCTTGATCTCGGAGCTGCCCGACTGGAAGTGGTTTTCAGGTTCCGCGAGGATGGCGGCTTCATCGCCGGCCTTAAGGGCATCGATCATCCGCTGGTCCAGTTCTTCGTCGATAACAAAATGGCTCAATCCACCGGACGCGGCGATCCCGACGCGAACGTCTTTATCCCATGACCTGATTGCGCGGCCAACCGACCTGCCGAATTCGAGAACCCGTTTTATCGGTGGCTGGTTGGGCGGAAAGAACGTGTTGATGAATATCGGTAGGGTCGCCATCCGCGGCGTGTCGATCAGATCATCGAGCAGGCGGTGATAGTAAAACCCGAAGGCGTGGCCAACGCCCCGTTCGCCGCCTTCCTTTTCGATAACGGTATCCGAAACGGCGACGTCGAAGTCGGTGCGCACTTCATTGACGAGATGAACAGCTAGATCCGGCGCACCTTTCAGCCACATGTCCCGTTCCGGCGTTCGCGCCCAATCGGCGACTTGTACGCCTTTCGGCATTTTCTCGAACCGCTCCGGTGTTGTCGGCATGAAGGGGACTTTGTCGCCGGTGAAAACCATGAACGGCGGTGAAATGTCTTGCAGGAGGATTTCCCGCTGGTCGTCACCGAATATGACCAGCACGTCGAGATCGGCTTCCTTGATCTTCTGGCCAAGGAAATCGAGGTGGGTCTGATTGCGCACATGATTGGCGCGCCGGACGTCGATGGTGTTTTGCGTTCCGAGGTTCTCACCTTTGCGCAGCTTCATGAGATCGTCGAATGTATAAACATTGCCGCGGAACGGGTGCGCCGGATTTTTCCGATCATCGTCGGCGCGCAGGTCCCATTGTTCGGGTTCTGTGGCCAGGAGCGGGCTATGCGACGTTCCAACGCCGAAAACGATTTCTGCCAATGGTCTCCCCCCTTAGTATGCCTCCGTCAGGCAAGCTGGCTGAACTTTGAAATACAATTTAGATGAAAATGCAACGGTCTGCCTTGACCCTCGTCAAAACACCGGCGGACAAACCGCCACGCCCAAATTTTCCGGTGAGCGGGAGCCCATGGGCGGGTGCCCAATACGGTCAAATTTCCACACGCGGAGACAGGTTTCTGGCCGATTCCGAAGCTTTTGCTTGGCGGGTGCCAGTGTGGGACCGGCGCCAATACTGTCGAACTCTCGGCAATTTGTCCCCGGTTTGTGTTGACCATTCCCTGTGGCGTAGAGTACGAAGCGACTAACCAAGAATACGTGCCTAAGTGTCGGTTAGGCCTAAGTGTCGGTTAGGCATCACGAATTACCAGGGAGTAATTTCAAGTGAGACTTCTTTTAGCGTTAACCGTGTCGGCTTTTGTGGCGATGTCTGCATCGGCGGCACATGCTGTGACTTACAAGATCGGCCTTGTCGCCGATTTCACGGGCATTTTTGCCACCTGGGGAACCCAGTTCCAGCAAGCCGTTCAGGCCTTCCAAAAGGTCAACGGCACGTCCGTTAAGGGACCCAACGGCGAAACCATCGACGTCGAAATGGTTTATCGCGACTCCGCCAGTCAGGGTCCGGATAAAGCCAAACAGCTCAGCGAGGAATTGGTTCTGCGCGAGCGGGTCAAGATGCTGACTGGATACGATCTGTCGCCGCATGCCATGTCGGTCGCCAACCTGTCCAAGCAAGCCAAGATCCCGGTGGTAATCTTCAATGCCGCGACCGCGAAAATCGTGCGTATGTCGCCCTACTACGTGCGGGTGAGCATGACCGTTCCGCAGCAGGTCTATCCCATGGGCAAATACCTGATCGACCATGGTATGAAATCAGCCTACGTGCTGACCTCTGACTATGCGCCCGGCCACGACGCCGAAGAGTATTTCATCAAGGCGTTCGAGCGCGCCGGCGGCAAGGTTGTCGGCAAGGCTCGTAGCCCGCTCAACAATGTCGACTTTTCGTCCTACGTCGAGAAGGTTCTGCAGGCCAAGCCCGACGTCCTCTACATATTCATGCCGGCGGGCACGCCGTCCGTGAACCTGGTGAAGGCGTACGTGCAACGTGGCCTCAAGGAGGCCGGTATCCAGTTGGTCGGCTCCGGCGAGACCCAGCAGATTTTCCTGCCCAACTTCACCGACGACGTGATCGGTACGTTGACTTCGTTCCACTACACCGAAACCAACAACAACCCGGAAAACAAGAAGCTGATCGCTGCGCTTAAGGGCGTTGACCCGAAGGCGCAACCGGATATCGCGTCGATTGCGGCTTGGGACGGGATGAAACTGATCTATGGTGCCCTGAGCGAGCTCGGCGCCGATGCCGACGGCCTCAAGTATGTCGACTATATGAAGGGCAAGAAGCTCGATAGCCCGCGCGGACCCATCATGATCGACCCGGATGAACGGGAAATCATCCAGAACATCTATATCCGCCGCGTGGAAAAAGTCGACGGCAAGCTGGTCAATGTCGACATCGAGACGGTCCCGATGTTCAAGGATCCGTGGAAAGCGGACAATCCGAAGTAAGACCCTGTAAGGCAAAGCCAAAGGGTCTATAGCCTACGGTGTTTGCGCGGCGTCCTTTGGGACGCCGCGCGTCCTCCGGCCCCATATTTTCAATCGATTTATTTCGAAACGTCTTACTCCAACAAAAACCGATGCTTTCCTACACCCTTACCGTACTCCTCGACGGAATCTCTTACGGGATGATCCTGTTCATCATCTCGGTAGGACTGACCGTCACCATGGGACTGATGC
Source organism: uncultured Rhodospirillales bacterium (assembly GCA_913055735.1). Taxonomy (GTDB): domain Bacteria; phylum Pseudomonadota; class Alphaproteobacteria; order Rhodospirillales; family UBA2165; genus CAJXKD01. Next base: position 1,267,417 of record CAJXKD010000001.1, on the reverse strand, counting down.
GGGTGGTGAATCTCGCGCATGGCTCTTTCGCCATGATCGGCGGCTATGTCACGGCTTATCTGACCCAGAACGGCTATAATTTTTATCTGGGGATCGTGGCGGCGATGATCGTATCGGGCATTCTTGGCGGCCTTTGTGAGATGACCATCTATCGGCCGCTTTATCGCAAGGGCGAATTGGCGCAAGTGCTGTTGACTATCGGCGTGGTGTTCGTTTCCATCGCCCTGATCACGGCCGTGTTCGGCGCCTTCCCCTATCCCATGATCTTTCCCGATCATCTCAATCAGTTGGTCGATATCGGCTTTCGCACCTATCCCGCTTACAGGTTGTTCGTCATTGTCGTCGGGGCGATCATCGCCGGCTCGTTGTGGTATTTGGTCGAATATTCGCTGTTCGGCGCCAAGCTGCGCGCGGCTGTCGACAATTCCAACATGGCCCGTGCGGTTGGGCTCAACGTCAATTTCCTGTTCACCGCCACGTTCGTCGCGGGGAGCGCCCTTGCCGCTTTAGGCGGCGCCATCGGTGCCGGGATGCTATCGCTGGAGCCAACTTACGCGCTCAAGCACATCGTGCTGTTTTTGGTGGTTGTCATTGTCGGCGGTGAAGGCAGCTTCAAAGGCTCGTTCGTCGCAGCTCTCGCCCTCGGTATCATCGATACGGCGGGTAAATACCTGATCCCTGAAATCGCGACCTATCTGCTCTATATCGCCGTTTTCATCCTGCTTCTCTGGCGCCCCCAAGGGTTGTTGCCACCGAGGTCCGCGGCATGATGAACGATCCCAAAAATACGGCGCCGGCCGCCGGACCGCAAATGCTTGGCGGGAAGTTCTCCCTCACTTGGCACCTGCTGCCTTGGGTTTTGGCGATCATTTTCTACTTTACCGCGGAGGGCTACCTCAGCCTCGGTACCCAGGCGATCATTTGGGTGTTGTTCACTATGTCCCTCGATCTGGCGCTCGGCTATGCCGGGATCGTTACGTTGGGGCACGCGGCGCTGTTTGGCTTCGGGGCTTATTGCGCCGGGATTTTCTCTATTCACGTTACTGGCGACCCGCTGACCGGGCTGTTGGTGGCGACGGTGTTGACGGCGGCGCTCGGCTTCGTGACCGGCATCCTGATTCTTCACACCACCGGCGTCACTTTCCTGATGCTGACGCTGGCCATCCTGTCCATGCTGTTCGAATTCGCCAACAGCGCCAAATGGTTGACCGGCGGTGACGATGGCCTGCAGGGCATGAGCATCGATCCGCTGCTGGGTGTGTTCGAATTCGATTTCTTCGGTCACACCGCTTATCTCTATTCGCTCGCTATATTGTTCATCTGGTTCGTGATCGCGTGGCAGATCGTGCATTCGCCATTCGGCAAATCGGTCGACGGAATTCGCCAGAGCCCAAAGCGCATGCGTGCCATCGGTACACCCGTGTGGTGGCGGCTGGTCGCGATTTACACCATCTCGTCGGCCATGGCGGGGTCGGCCGGCGGCCTGTTGGCTCACTCGACACAATTTGTCGGTCTGTCGGCGCTCAGCCTGTTTACGTCAGGCATTGTCGCGGTGATGCTGATCCTCGGCGGCACCAAGCGCATCTACGGCGCCTTCATCGGCGCGGTTATCTACGTCTTCGTGCAGGATTACACGGCCAAACTCAATCCGCACTTGTGGGAGTTCATCATCGGCGGTCTGCTGATCGCTGTGGTGCTGTTCCTGGAGGGCGGATTGATCAGCCTCGTCGACAAGGCGCGTGACGGCCTCGCGCGTCTCGTGGGCAAGGGGGAACGTTCATGAGCGATCCCATCCTGTCCGTTCGTGGCCTCAGCAAGAATTTCGGCGCGCTGGCGGTTGCCCAGTCCATCGACCTGGATCTCAAACCCGGCGACCGGGTCGGGCTGATCGGTCCCAACGGTGCCGGCAAAACCACCTTCGTCAATCTGCTGACGGGTGTCGTGAAACCGGATGAAGGCCAGATCCTTTTAAAGGGTCAGCCTATCCAGAGTATCCGCCCCGAATTGCGCGTGCGGCGCGGCCTTGCGCGTACCCATCAGATCAATACGTTGCTGGTCGAAAGTTCGGCACGCGACAATATCGCCGTCGCCATTGCGGAACGCAGCGGATATGCCTGGCGCATGCTCAATTATAAAAAACAGTGGCGGGAATGCCTCGACGAAGCGCAAAGCATGCTCGCCGACATGGGGATTGCCGCCATCGGGGATACGGAGGTGCGGCATCTGCCGTATGGCGAACAACGTCTGCTCGAAATTGCCATCGCCATGGCCCTGAAGCCGCAGGTGTTGCTCCTCGACGAACCTGGGGCCGGTGTGCCGTCGACCGAGGCGCACGTCATTCACGACGCGTTGGACCGGTTGCCGGCCGAGATCGCCATCCTGCTGATCGAGCATGACATGGATTTGGTGTTCAAGTTCGCCAAGGAAATTGTCGTACTCGTGCAGGGCGCGGTGCTCACCCAGGGCCATCCCGATGAAATCGCCGCGGATCCGGAAGTGCGCGCCGTCTATCTGGGGAGGAGCCGGGATTGAGCGCCCAGGAAAACAGCCAGGAGAGTAGCATCGGCCTCGGTGTCGAGAACCTGTTCGCCGGATATGGCGAAACAGTGGTGCTCGACGACGTTACCGTCGACGCGAAAGCGGGCGGTACCTTGGCCATCCTCGGGCGTAACGGCGTCGGCAAGACCACGCTGCTCAACACCATTATGGGCTTTACTACCCGCCACAGCGGTTCCGTCAAACTGGGAGGACGGACCATTGAAACCGAAACGCCTCACAAGCGGGTGCTTGCCGGGATCGGCTACGTGCCGCAGGAACGTGAAATCTTCCCGTCCTTGACGGCGGAGGAAAACATGCTGGTGGCTATGCGGCCCGGCGGCTGGACGTTGGAGAAAGTCTACGAACTGTTCCCGCGTCTCGCCGAACGCCGCCGGAACGCCGGCAACAAACTCTCGGGCGGCGAACAGCAAATGCTTGCTGTGGCCCGCGCCCTGGTTGGTGGGCCCCAGGTTTTATTGTTGGACGAACCAATGGAGGGTCTGGCGCCGGTGGTGGTCGAATCCCTGTTCGAAGCCTTGGCCAAGGTGCGCGACGAATCCGGCGTCACCATGATCCTGGTCGAGCAGCATGTCGATCTCGCGCTGGAGTTCGCTAAGGACGCCATGGTGCTCGATCGCGGCAAGGTGGTCTGGGAGGGCACCTGCGAGGCCCTTAAGGCCGACGAGGCCATGCAGGCGAGCCTTCTCGGTGTCGGCGCCGAGATTTAGATCTCAAACGGTTTATCCCAAAAAGCTGGCAAGTAGCGTCGCGATCCCGAGGAAGGACATGAAGCCCGCGATATCCGTGACGGTCGTCAGGATGATAGATGAGGCAACCGCCGGGTCCTGACCAAGCCGCGCCAAGGTGATGGGAACGAGCGCGCCCGCAATCCCCGCCGCGATCATGGATAGAATCATCGATGTCACGATCACCATGACCAGCCCCAGGCTTCCCGACCAGATAAAGACACCGATAGCGCACGTAATGGCGATGGCGATGCCGTTCCACAGTCCGGCATTCACTTCCTTGCGAACAACCCGGAACCATTGGCCGAAATGAATCTCGCGAAGCGCCAAGCCGCGCATGGTCACCGCAAGAGCCTGCGCGCCGGCGTTGCCCGATTGGCCGGCGACGACAGGAAGCAGGACGGCAAGTGCCGTGAACTTGGCGATGGTCGATTCGAACATGCCGACCACCGAGGCCGCGAGGAACGCCGTCAACAGATTGATCTGAAGCCACGGCATGCGTTTGCGGACGGCAAACCAACTCGTTGACAAGGCACGCTCGTCGCGCGAGGCGCCGACCATGGTCTGGATATCCACGGTCGCATCATCGCGCAATTCGCCGATCAGCCGGTCGTGCCGCAACACACCGAGGACATGGCCGTCGAGGTCGATGACCGGTATTTCCCGCACGCCCGTTTCCTCGAATTTCTGGACCGCCATTTCACGCGTATCCATGGGACCGACAACCGCAGGAACCGGCCGGGCCAGCGCCTCGAGTGATTGCGACGCATCGGCGAAAGCCAAATCACGCAGGTCGACTTGACCGCTCAGCCGGTTTTCTTCATCGACAACTTTGATGAAATAAATGTCTCCCCGTCCGCGCTCGCGCAGATTTTCCAGCGCTTGGCCGGTTTTGACGTGTCCGTGCAGTGCAAAAATCCGCGTGTCCATGACGCGCCCGGCCGTATCTTCGGGATAGTCGAGGAGCGTGCGCAATTCCTGTTGAAGCCCTTCCGGCACTGCCGCCAGCTCGGCCGAGCGATCTTCCTGATCCAATAAGGAAAGCAACTCGGCCGCCCGGCTTCTGTCGAGCACGCCGAGCAGCGCCGTGCGGCGGTGCGCTTCCAGCGCCTTGAAAACCAGGACGCCAAAGCCGGAAGCCGTCGCCAGCCAAACCTTCGCCGCTGCATCAAGGGGCAAGAAATCGAGGCAGCGCGCTGCCGCCGGCACGTCCATCGTTTCGAGTTCGTGCGCCGCCTCCACCGGAAACTCCGTCATGAAACGTTCCGCGATGGCCCGCGAGGCAATCGTATCAGCGTCAAGGCGTTCCGCTGCGCTGTCGCTCATGGCAGGTCCTCTTGCGACTCGCGCGGCGTGCTTTTCTGCCGCGCAATCGAAACGTTCATCGCGCCGGCCAGGCCGATGTAGCAAAGGTTGGCGACGTCCATGAAACTGCCGAATTCGTGCCCAGGGTCCCGCGCGGTCAAAGCGCCGGAATGGCCGCGCCGCAACGCCGCGAAGCGGATAACACCGACCAGCTTGTCATGGCTGTCGACAACAGGCAGCGCATCGTGCTCTTCCCAGGCGCCATGCTGGAGCGCCGTTTCGATGGCAACGTTTGCCCGCAACCGAGGGGGATTCTTGATCATCAGAGCAGTGAGCGGCGTGTCCGGTGCAGCGGTAACAAGCTTGGCAAGGTCGACCGTGCCGATGAGATGCCGCCCCTCATCGACGACAAAGGTAACCGGCACGGAAACGTCGTTATTTGTCAGGTGTTTCAAAACATCGGCGATTGCCGCATTTTCCCGGACGGCCTCAACACGGGTATCCATCCAGGCGCCCACCGTTAGGAGGGGTTGGCGCAGGATGAGGGTAATTTGCAGCTGGCGTGCGCGCGGCATTGCCGTGAGAAGTGCGCCGCGTTGTGCATCGGCGAGATAGCGCAGGGCGCCGGCCGCCGCCTGCGGGGTTATGCGGCGTAGCCAATGCGTCGCGTCCGCTTCCGATAACAAAGCCAGCGCTTCAGCCAGCGTCCTGGGCGCCATCAGCTCCAGAACATCGGCGTCGCCGTCGAGCGGCAACGACGTGATAAACCCGGCAATGGCGTCTGGATCTAATGATTCCAGAACTTCCGCCGTGCGCTCGGCGTGACGCTTGGCGAAGGCGTGAGCAAGGGGCTGTGCATCACTCATTTGCGGGCCCCGCTATCGTGGTCGCCTGTGTATCGCGGGGCAGTAGGAGAACGGCCTGTTCCGCAAACAGGCGCGCCGGCACGGTTAATCTGCCCTCCGGGGTTTCGACGACGACGGCAACTTGCGTCACCTCGAGAATGACGCCCTCCTGATCGCCGACGCGAATACGTTCTCCTTCCCGGTAGTCGTCGCTGAGATAGTGTGCGCCGATGAGGTTACCCACATACGCACGCGATCCCAGTCCGAATGCGAGGGCAAGGCCGCCGAGCGCGGCGCCAAGAACGATCGCCAAGACGGTTATCACGGCGGTAATGTCGATACCCAACTGATCGACGCCGACGATAATCAGGATGACCAGCGTTCCGACCTGGGCTAGGCGCGCAAGATGATTGCGTTGCGAGGCGGTGAGGTTGCTGAAGCCCGCGAGAATCGCATCGCGGGCAATGTTGGCGAGCACCGCGCCGGCAAAGATGATCAAAAGACCCGACAGGATATTGGGAAGGAAGGCGACCAACCGGTCGAGCCAGCCGGCGAATACCGCGAGTCCCAGGATCTGCGTGGCGGCGGCGAGGAAAAACAGGATAACCAGCCAATAGACGATGTTGCCGATGAAATGGACGGTCGTATCGCGCAGCGTTCCGACCCTGACGCGCGACCGTTCGCCAATCCGGCCAATGGTATGATTGAGGGTGCCGGCAGAGCGGACGGTCAGCCCCCGCAAGATACGCGCGAATATCCAGCCCGCGATGAGAATGGCGAGAGCGCCAAGTGCCGCCGGCAGTATCCCGAGGATATCCGCCCAGATGCCCGCCAAACTTTCGGTTATACCTTCGGTCGACTGAAGCATTCCGCGCGCCTCCCAATTGCATCCGTTTCTGTGGATAAGAGTAGCAGTGGCTTGAGAGTGCAGTAAGGGAAAAGTAGATACGGTGTCGCGACCGCACGGGGACGTGATCCGCCGGGCCCATTCGAACAGAGTTCGAACTCGTTTTTAAATGAGAGGGTAACTTTTTCTGAAGGAATGGCGCGCCCGACAGGATTCGAACCTGTGACCTTCGGCTTCGGAGGCCGACACTCTATCCAGCTGAGCTACGGGCGCCCACGGAAAGGACGCGCACATTACCCCAGCCTTTCCACGGCGTAAAGCGACGGAAAGCCCCTAGACGGCAAACACTTACGGGCACTTACGGGTCAGTGGGGGAAATCTCCGCGTCGGACGGCAGGGGCCCGGCGGGGTTCTCGATCCAGGCGGCGATGTCGCTCAGAACCGTTTCCGCCTGCAGATCGCGCAGCAGCATGTGATAGCCCTTGCCGTACCGGGCGACGCGGCGTGTGGCCGCGGCAACGTCCGGCAGCCGTTTCAGCATCAATGCCGTCGGCTTGGGCGGGATAATGTCGTCATTGGCCCCGACGAGAAGGAGCACACGCCCGTCGAGCTGTGCCGCCGCGTTTAGGGCCCGGTCCATCAAACCCACAAGCCCGTAGATCGTATCGAGCCGGGTGCCCTTGATGACCAAGGGGTCGCGCGCGAGCGCCCGCAGCATTTCGATGTTGTCGGAGGGGTGGCGTTTGATGCCGCGTCCGCTCACTGTCGCCCAGGGTACCGTGTGGGCGCCGATCCACAGGGCCCAGCGTTGATAGAAGGGCATGGTTTCCCGGCCCCATACCGCCGGTCCGGACAGGATCAGGCCATCGGCCTCCGGCGGGGTGCCCTCGGTCGCGGCGGCCATCAGCACCGATCCGCCCATGCTGGCGCCCAATAGGTAAAAGGGCGTGTCCCGGTGGCGGGCGCGCAACAGCCGCGCGACGGTCTTGGCGTCGTCGGCCATGGCCTCGATTCCGGCCCAGCGGCCGCGAAGGGGCGCGGCGCCGAATCCCCGCTGGTCATAGGCATAGACCTTGATGCCACGCGCGCCCAGATAGGCGGCCGGTTCGTCCATGAAGTTGCTGTAATCGTTGAAGCCGTGCAGAGCCAGGATTACGGCCTTTAGGTCGCTCTCCACAGGCCAGCCGCGTAAAGGCAGGGCGGTGCCGTCGGCCATTACGGCGGCATCGTTTGTCAGATGCGGTGCCTCGATGGGCGGTCCGGGCAGGGCAAAGCGCGGCGCACAGGCGCCAAGTAAGATCAGGGAGGCGACGACAAGGATGCGACGGATGTTCATGAGCACCATATAAGTCTTGTTTCGCCGTTGGTGCCAGTTGATTACCGGCCACCATTGGGTATCATTCACGCCCGGCCGCGATACGCGATATATTTGGCCGTAACAGGAGACTCCCGTGGACGTAGATGATCTCGATACCCCGATCATGGTTTCCAGCCGCACGGTCGCGTGCGATGGCGGTGGCGGGCCGCTCGGCCATCCCCGCGTTTTTCTGACTTTGGACGACGACGACCGTATCGTCTGCCCCTACTGCAGCCGGACCTACGTTCTTCTCGAGGGCGCCGACACCGCGTCCGATCACTAACCGACTAACAAGCATAAAAAGAAACGACTGACTTGTGAGGATGGCCCGCTGAGTGCCGACGACAAACCTTTAAAGCATCTCTTCCTCGTCGACGGCTCGGGGTTCATTTTTCGCGCTTTCTTCGCCCGCATGCAGGGCAGTCTGACCCGCTCCGATGGGACGCCGGTCAATGCCGTTTATATTTTCACCCAGATGCTGATGCGGCTCATCCAGGACACGGACGCCGACCACATTGCCGTGGTGTTTGACACGGCGCGCAAGACCTTTCGCAACGACATCTATCCCGATTACAAGGCCCATCGTCCGCCGCCGCCCGAAGAACTTATCCCGCAGTTCCCGTTGGTGCGCGAGGCGGTCGTGGCGATGAATGTCGCCGCCGTCGAGATGGAAGGCTACGAGGCGGATGACCTTATTGCGACCTATACCCGCCAAGCGTTGGAGCAGGGCGCGGACGTCACCATCGTGTCGTCGGACAAGGATCTCATGCAGTTGGTCGGCGACAAGGTCACCATGCTGGACGCTATGAAGAATCAGGAGATCGGCCCGGAAGGCGTTGTCGAGAAATTCGGGGTCGGGCCCGATAAGGTCGTCGACGTGCAGGCGCTGGCCGGCGATTCCACCGATAACGTTCCCGGCATTGCAGGCATCGGCGTCAAAACGGCGGCGCAGTTGATCAACGAGTTCGGCGATCTGGACACGGTGTTGGAACGCGCCGAAGAGATCAAGCAGCCCAAGCGCCGTCAGTCCTTGATCGACGGGGCCGAGGATGCGCGTGTTTCGCGGGAACTGGTGCGGTTGAAGCAGGACGTGCCGATCGAGGTCCCGCTGTCGGATTTCGCGGTGCGCGAGCCCGACCACGAGAAACTGCTCGTCTTTTTGCGGGAACAGGAGTTCAAATCCCTGATTTCCCGGATCGAAAGCCAGTTGAAGGCCGAGGGCGGGATCGTTCCGGATGAAAAGGAATCGGGAGCGAAAACACCGGCGAAAAAATCTTCCGATAAGAAAGGTGACAAGAAATCAAGTAAGGATGCCGCTGGCGGCGACGGCTATGAATTGGTGCAGGACGAGGATCGCCTTGCCGCTTGGATCGCCGAGGCCACCGCGCAAGGCTGGGTGGCGGTGGATACCGAAACCACGTCGCTCAACTCGGTAACCGCAGAATTGGTCGGCGTGTCCATGTCGCTAAAAGAGGGCAACGGCTGCTACATTCCGGTGGCCCATGTCGCGGCGCAAGGACAATCGAGCCTCGATCTCGGCGACGGCGGCGGTGACGAGGCCTCCACGGAGGCTATCAAGCAGGTGTCGCGGGACCGGGCGATCGCGTTGCTGAAGCCGTTGCTGGAGGATCCGTCGGTCCTCAAGGTCGGCCACAACATTAAGTACGACAACGAGATTTTCGCCCGCTACGGCGTGCGCGTTGCGCCCGTCGACGACACCATGCTGCTGTCCTATGTGCTGGAAGGCGGTCTCCACGGTCACGGCATGGACGAGTTGGCGGAGCTGCATTTCGGCCACGCCACCATCAAGTTCAAGGACGTCGCCGGGACCGGCAAATCCCAGGTGACCTTCGATCACGTCGCCCTCGACAAGGCGCTGGACTATGCCGCCGAGGATGCAGACATCACCGGGCGGTTGCACGCGCTTTTCAAGCCGCGCCTGGTCGAAGATCATATGGTGACGGTCTACGAGACCATCGAGCGGCCCTTGATCGGCGTGCTGACGGAGATGGAGCTGACCGGTATCAAGGCGGACGCGGGGGTCCTCAAGGACCTCAGCAAGGATTTTGCCAAACGCCTCGGCGATCTCGAAATCGACATTCACAAGCTCGCCGGTCATGAGTTCAACATCGGGTCGCCCAAACAGTTGGGCGAGGTTCTATTCGACGAGATGGGACTTACGGGCGGCAAGAAGACCAAGACCGGTGCCTATGGCACCGGGGCCGATATCCTCGAAGGGCTCGCCGCCGAAGGGCACGAGTTGCCGGCGCGGGTGCTCGCCTGGCGGCAACTCGCCAAGCTCAAGAGCACCTATACGGACACGCTGATCGAACAGATCAATCCGGAAACGGGGCGGGTGCATACCAACTATGGCCAGGCGATTGCCTCCACGGGCCGGCTGAGTTCCAACGATCCCAACCTGCAGAACATTCCGGTCCGCACCGAAGAAGGCCGTAAAATCCGCCGGGCCTTTGTTGCTGACGAAGGCTGCGTGCTGCTCAGCGCGGATTACTCGCAAATCGAACTGCGGTTGCTCGCCCATGTCGCCGGGATCGACGCGCTTATTCAGGCCTTCCGCGACGGCATGGACATTCACGCGATGACGGCAAGCCAGGTATTCGGTGTGCCGGTGGAAGGCATGGACCCCATGGTCCGCCGTCAGGCCAAAGCGATCAACTTTGGTATCATCTATGGCATCTCGGCGTTTGGGCTCGCACGCCAACTGGGTATCTCGCGCGGCGACGCGCAGGCTTACATCGATGCCTACTTCAAAAAATATCCCGGCATTCGTGACTACATGGAACAAACCAAGGAGCATGCCCGCGAGCACGGTTTCGTTACGACGCTGTTCGGCCGCAAATGTCACACGCCGGGAATCAAGGACAAGAACGGTGCGCATCGCGCCTTTGCCGAGCGGGCGGCGATTAACGCACCGCTGCAAGGAGGCGCGGCGGATATTATCAAACGGGCCATGATCCGCATGCCGGGCGCGTTGAAGGACGCCGGGCTCAAGACGCGGATGCTGCTGCAGGTGCACGACGAATTGATTTTTGAAGTGCCCGAGACGGAAAGGGACAAGGCCGCCAAATTGGCTCGCGCGGTCATGGAGGGGGTGGCCGATCTCGACGTGCCGTTGACCGTAGATACCGGATTCGGTCCAAATTGGGAGGAAGCGCACTAATCGGTGCGTTAATACCCTTGAGGTCCCGATTCACGGGAATTTTTGTCGATTTCCTGTGAAACCATTGGAATAATTCCGGTTCCCCGCCATTTATCGGGTAAGTGCCTTTGTTCACGAACCGGGAGACGCCGCCATGCTGATCAAGATCGCCAAGCCCTCCGACGCGCGGGAATCCGACGTCACCCCCCGCGAGATATTCCTCAACCGGCGCTCCTTCATGGCCGCCGCTGCCGCAGCGAGCGGTACGACGCTGCTGCCCGCGTTTGCCAACGACGCGCGGGCCGCGCTCGGGGACGTTACCACGAATTCGAAATACGCTGTGCCCGAAATGCCGACGACGTTTAAGGCGGCGACGACGCACAACAACTTCTATGAGTTCGGCACCGGCAAGATGGATCCGGCGGAAAACGCGCACACGTTGAAGCCGCGCCCCTGGTCCGTGGAGATTGCCGGCCATGCCGCGAAGACCGGGACGTTCGATCTGGATGACATCCTCAAACCCCATGCACTGGAAGAACGCATCTATCGCCTGCGGTGCGTCGAGGCGTGGTCCATGGTGATCCCCTGGGTTGGTTTTCCTCTGGCCGATTTGATCAAGCGCTTCGAGCCGACGTCGAAGGCCAAATACGTCGCGTTCGAAACGTTGGTCGACACCGAGCAAATGCCTCTACAAACCCGCCCGACCCTGCCGTGGCCTTATGTCGAAGGATTGCGCATGGATGAGGCGATGAATCCGCTGACCTTTCTGTCCGTCGGCATCTACGGCGAAGAACTGCCGAACCAGAACGGCGCGCCGATCCGGTTGGTGGTGCCGTGGAAGTACGGCTTCAAAAGCATCAAGTCGATTGTCAAGATCAGCTTCGTCGAGGAACAGCCCTCGACGACGTGGAATCAGCAGGCGCCGCACGAATACGGCTTCTATTCCAACGTCAACCCGGAGGTCGACCATCCCCGTTGGGGGCAGGACCGGGAGCGCCGCATCACCGGTGAAACGGGTTTCAAGGCGCTGTTCGCACCCAAGGTCGAAACCCTGATGTTCAACGGCTATGCCGACGAGGTTGCCCAGCTCTATCAGGGGATGGATCTGCGGAAGAACTTCTAGACCGTATTGGACCGATGAATACCAAAACCCAGCGGCGCATCTTCAAGCCGCTCGTCTTTGTCGCCAGTCTCGGGCCGCTCGCCTGGATTGTCTGGGCGATCTATTCCGATAGCGTCTTCGGCACCCATATTCTCGGCGTCGATCCGATCATGAACATCAATCGCGAGCTTGGCGATTGGGCGTTGATTTTCATCGTCATTACCTTGGCGCTCAGGCCCGCGGCGGAATTGACCAAGTTCCGCGAGTTCACGGCCTACCGCCGCATGATGGGGCTCTATGCCTTTTTCTATGCGGTGACTCATGTCGCCACCTACGTGATGATCGACCTCGAAGGGATCTACAGCTTGTCGCGGGCCGGGTCTTTGTTTGTCGACGATATCATCAAACGGAAGTTCATCACCGTCGGGATCATCGCGTTGATTTTGTTGATCCCGCTTGCCATCACCTCGACCAAGGGCATGGTCAAACGTCTGGGCGGCCGCGCGTGGCAGCGTCTCCATTGGCTGGTCTACCCGATCTCACTGCTGGTGGTGTTCCACTTCTACATGATGATCCGCGCCGACTTTTCGCGGCCGATCATCTACGGCGCGATCATCGTCGCATTGCTGGCGTATCGTTATTGGGTGAAGTGGCAGCGCGACAACAAGCGCAAGGCCCGGGCCTCGGCGGCAAAGACGGCTTAATTCCGTTTCTTACTTGCCGCTGAACATCTTCTGCAGGTTCTCGAGGCCCGATTCATAGACATTCTGTATTGTCTTGGCGGCCTCGGCTGCGGCGCCGACAGGTTCAAAGTCGCCGGACCATTCGATTTCCGCACCACCGTCTTCCGTCGGTCGCACTTTGATGGTCGAACTGTAATTCATTACCGGCAACGGGCCCGCGACGACGGAATAGGTGTAGGTATATTCGTCGTCGTCATGCTGTTCGAGCCGTTCGACCAGTTCCGCCCCGTTGAGCAGTTTGAGACGGCGGACCTTGCCGCCGTCCTCCAACGTGCTTTTCTCGACACCGGGATGCCATTCGGGCAATGCGTTGAAATTGCCAATTGCTTCCCACACCTTTTCGGCGGGAACCGGAACGGTGGTCGATGTTTTAACCGTCGACATTTGATGTCCTTACCGTTTATTCCGCCGCAACGCGCCAGACGGGCGGCGCTGCTTCCAGCCGCGCAATGAGCGCTTGGCGTTCCGCCTCCATCTCGTCCGGAAGGCGGTTGCCGAAGCTGTCGAAAAGTTCCTTTTGCGACTCCGCTTCCGCGCGGCCTTCGGCGGTGTTGATATCCATGATCTCGGCGAACGTCTTTTCGGGGAAGTCGAGGCCCGACCAGTTGATATCTTGATGGCGGGGCATCCAGCCCAAGGGGCTTTCCACTGCCTCGGCGTTGCCGTTCACCCGGCCAGCAATCCATTGCAGCACACGCATGTTCTCGCCGAAGCCGGGCCATAGGAAGTCGCCGTTTTCGTCCTTACGGAACCAATTGACGCGGAAGATTTTCGGCGGGTTCTCCAGCTTGCTTTCCATTTCCAGCCAGTGGCTCCAATAGTCGGCCATGTTGTAGCCGGCGAATGGCAGCATCGCCATCGGATCGCGGCGGATGGCGGCCTGGTTGACGGCGGCGGCGGTTGCTTCCGAACCCATGGTCGCGGCGAGGTAAACGCCGTGTTGCCAATTGTAGGCCTGGAAGACCAGCGGGAAGGTGTGTGTCAGACGGCCGCCGAAGATGAAGGCGCTGATCGGCACGCCGTTGGGATCTTCCCACGCCGGATCGAAGGTCGGGCACTGCGATGTGGCGCAGGTGAAGCGCGCATTGGGATGGGCCGCCGGCGTATCGCTGTCCGGCGTCCAATCGTTGCCCCGCCAATCGATGAGATGTTCTGGGGTCTCTCCGTCCTTGCCTTCCCACCACACATCGCCGTCATCGGTCAATGCGACGTTGGTGAAGATGGTATCGCGCTCCATCATTTTCATGGCGGTGGGGTTGGTGTGATAGGAAGTGCCGGGCACCACGCCGAAATAGCCGGCCTCGGGATTGATGGCGTAAAGCTTGCCGTCCTTGCCGGGTTTGATCCAGGCGATGTCGTCGCCCACGGTCGAAACCTTCCACCCTTCGAAGCCTTCCGGCGGAATGATCATGGCGAGGTTGGTCTTGCCGCAGGCGCTCGGGAACGCGGCCGCGACATAGGTTTTTTCGCCCTTGGGGCTTTCGAGGCCGAGGATCAGCATGTGTTCGGCGAGCCAGCCCTCGTCCCGCGCCATGACGGAGGCGATGCGCAAGGAGAAGCATTTCTTGCCGAGAAGCGCGTTGCCGCCATAGCCGGAGCCGTAGGACCAGATGGCGCGTTCCTCGGGGAACTGAACAATGTATTTGGTTTCATTGCACGGCCAAACCACGTCTTCCTGACCGGGCTCGAGCGGCGCGCCCACCGTGTGCATGCACGGCACGAACTCGCCGTCGCCCAACACGTCGAGCGCATCCTGACCCATGCGGGTCATGATCCGCATGCTGGCGGCAACATAGGGAGAGTCGGAAAGTTGCACGCCGATATGCGCGATGTGCGAACCCAGCGGGCCCATGCTGAAGGGGATCACATACATGGTGCGGCCACGCATGGAACCGGTGAACAGCCCGTTCAACGTTTTGCGCATCTCCGCGGGATCGATCCAATTGTTGGTCGGCCCGGCGTCTTCTTCCTTTTCGGAGCAGACGAAAGTACGGTGCTCGACACGGGCGACATCGTCGGGATCGGAACGGGCGAGGAAACTGTTGGGGCGTTTCTCCTGATTGAGCCGGATGAGCGTCCCGGCTTCGACCATCTGCTCACAGAGCCGGTCGAACTCTTCCTTGGAACCGTCACACCAATATATGTCTTTAGGCTGGCATAGCTCCGCCATTTCTTCAACCCATGCCAGCAGCTTGGCGTTGGTCGTGCGGTTGGTTTTGGTGGCGCTCATAAAAATCTCTCCCAACGGGGCCTTAAATCGGTATCGGCCCCCTGCCCTAACGGCATCTCTTATTCAGTTGTTGCGTGAAAGGTGATTGTTCAAAAACTGTAACGTGGCCCGCAGAGCGGCGCAACCGGGAAACGCCCATTTGGGCGCCATTTCCCTAGACCGGATTCCGCGCTTTTTTTGCAAGTGCGACAATCGCTTCCCGGCAGGATTTGGCGTCTTCGACGGGCTGATCGAAGGCCAGGCGGTGGACCGACTTTCCGCATCGCAAATCGCAGCCGTCCGGGTCGATGCCGATCATGGTCCAGCGCTTGCCCCGTTTCCCAAGGAGCCGGGTGCCATACAGGGCGACGGCATCGGCGTGGTCGGCGTTCATGTGGGCGATCACCCCGGCCTCGATCTCGGCGATCTGGGCGGCCTTTCCCTTGGGGGAAAGGACCTTCCGCGGGGCGAGCCACATGGCGCGGGCAAAGCCGCCGACGAAATGAACATTTTCAACTTCCATGCGATAGAAGGCGAAATCGCCAAATCCCGCGTATAGCCGGGCGTCGGGGTGATAGGCGAGATAGCGCTCGCCCAGCCTCTCGTCCTCGGCAGGTGCGATCCGTCCAACGAGGCTGGCCCGGGGGCCGGCCTGCGGGTTCGCGAAGCCCGCCGTGCCGTCGAACAGAAGGGAGGTGCGGGAATCCGCGGCCAGGTTCCGGGTGTGGACGGCCAATTGGGACAACAATAGGATGGGGCTGCCGTCCCAAGCGGCTGCGACCGCTGTCAGCGCAGTCGCCGGATAGCCCCTGGGACTGCTATAAGGGCTCTCATCGCCGCCACCGCCAATGGTGGCCAGGGCGGCTTTCCGGGACGTTCGCAGAAGCCATCTGACGGTAGCCCCGGCCGACACTGGATTTTCAGGACGTCGTGACACAATTATCCTCCGGTGGGGTGACGAACCGGCGCCCGGGCCGGCCGCCATGCTGGCGGAATCTGCGATGAGTTCCACACGCTGCCCCAATTGGTCTATATTTTTGACACATTTCGACCTTGAATTAAGCTTATTTGACCCTGCTTGGGAGGTCCAAAACGGCATTTTGAGGGCCAGCCAATAGCATAAGGGGGAATTCGTGGCTCATACCATCGTCCTCGTGGACGACGATCGCAACATCCTGACGTCGGTCTCCATTTCCTTGGAGGCGGAAGGCTTTGACGTCAAAACCTATTCGGACCCTGTGCAGGCCTTGCACGGGATGTCGCGCGCGCAACCTGATCTCGCGGTCCTCGACATCAAGATGCCGCGCATGGACGGTATGGAACTGCTTACCAAGCTGCGTGAGAAAAGCGACATGCCGGTGATCTTTCTCACCTCCAAGGATGATGAGATCGACGAGGTCCTGGGTCTGCGCATGGGCGCCGACGACTATATCAAAAAGCCGTTTTCGCAACGGTTGTTGATCGAGCGCATCCGTGCGTTGTTGCGCCGCCGCGACGCAGGGAAAACCGGCGCGCAACCGGTCAACGGCGAAGATGTCGTCCGGCGCGGCTCCCTCACCCTCGATTCCAGTCGTCATCAATGCACCTGGCAAGGGAAGCCTGTCGATCTTACCGTTACCGAGTTCCTGCTTCTCAAGTCGCTGGCGGTGCGCCCCGGTCACGTCAAGAACCGCGATCAATTGATCGACGCGGCGTATGGCGAAAACATCTATGTCGATGACCGGACCATCGACAGTCATATCAAACGTCTGCGCAAAAAATTCCGCGCGGTCGATCCGGAATTCTCCGAAATCGAAACCCTTTACGGCGTCGGCTATCGGTACCGGGAAGGCAACGCAATCGCCGGATAGAGCTCCGGGTCGAGGCCAGCATGTTCAGGGGAATATTGGGGAGAAAGAAAAAACTTGGTCCCCCCACAGCGCTTAGCCGCTTTTCACCCATTACCCGCCGCATCCTCGCGGTCAATATGCTGGCACTGGCGGTGTTGGTTGTCGGCCTTTTGTATGTCGGCGAATACCGCGACGGTCTGATCAACGCCGAGGTCGAGGCGATGACCACGCAGGCGGATCTTATCGCGGCGGCGCTGGGGGAAGCGGCGGTCGGTGCCGAGGGCTCCGACGATCAACGCCTGATCGTAGACGTTGCCCGGCAGGTGGTCCGTCGCCTGGCCGATATTTCCAAGACCCGTGCTCAATTGATCGATCACGAAGGACACGTCGTCACGGACAGCCAGTTCCTCGTCGGTCCCGGCGGTACCGTGCGCATCGACTCGTTGCCGCCGCCCGAAGAGGAGTGGTCGGTATTCGGTTTTTTCCTCGGCATATATGATCGTATCGGCCGATGGCTACGCGGCACGCGGACGGAACACATCGACCTTGACGTGCTGGGAGCAAGTTCCAATCTCGCAGAAACCCGCCGGGCGCTTGTCGGGGAACACGGCAGTGCCATTTTCTCGGCTCCCGACGGGACTCTGATTATCAGCGTCGCCGCACCGGTCCAGCGTTACAAGCGGGTGTTGGGCGCGCTTCTCCTGTTCCGCGATTCCCGCACCATCGATGAGGCCGTTTTTCAGGTGCGCCTCGATATCCTCAAGGTCTTTGCCATTGCGCTTCTTGTGACGATTGCGCTGTCGGTCTACCTCGCCGGCACCATCGCCCAGCCGTTGCGCCGGTTGGCCGCGGCCGCCGACCGGGTCCGCCGCGGCGTTGCGCATCATTATATGTTGCCCGATCTATCGGGGCGCACCGATGAAATCGGAGAGCTCGGCGGCGCGCTGAAGGAAATGACGGAAGCCCTATGGCAGCGCATGAACGCCATCGAAGGGTTTGCCGCCGACGTCGCGCACGAGATCAAGAACCCGCTGACGTCGTTGCGAAGTGCCGTCGAAACCGCGGCCCGGGTGCAGGACCCCGAACAGCAGCGCAAGTTGATGGCCATCATTCAGGATGACATTTCCCGGCTCGACCGCTTGATATCCGATATCTCGGATGCGTCGCGGTTGGACGCGGAGCTGTCCCGGGCCGAAATGTCGCCGGTCGATTTGGATGGGCTCGTGGCGCTGCTTATCGATTCCGTCTCGGCCTCGGCCGCGGATCAGGGTGTGCGGCTGGTTCTGGACCGGTGCGATGACGGGCCTTGCCGGGTGTTGGGGCTGGAAGACCGGCTTGTTCAGGTCTTTCGAAACGTAATCGGCAACGCGCTTAGTTTCAGTCCGAAAGGCGGTGAAATTCGATTGAGCGTCGCCAAGGCCGATGGCGCTGTTACCGTTGCGGTCGAAGACCAGGGGCCGGGAATTCCGCCGGGTATGGAAAAACAGATTTTCGAGCGTTTCTATCAGGAACGTCCCGAGAGCGAGAAGTTCGGCACCCACTCGGGTCTCGGCCTTAGTATCTCCAAGCAGATCATCGACGCTCACCGAGGTTCCATCCGCGCAGAGAATCGGGAGGACGACACCGGCAATATTATCGGTGCCCGGTTCGTCGTGACGCTTCCCGCCGAAGAAGAGTAGTTCCGTCAGCGCCGGTTGACAGATTGCCCGTCTGGGCTTTTATGGCCAGAAGATGGAACAATGTCATGCCACCAGTGTGTTGATCGATGGGATCGGCGTCCTTATCCGAGGACCGGCCGGCAGCGGGAAGTCCGATCTCGCGTTACGTCTCATCGATGGCGGCGCGGCTCTCGTTGCCGACGACCGTGTGAACCTTACGGCGGAAGGCGAAAAGGTGAGGCTTTCCGCGCCTGACCGCCTTAAGGGTTTGATAGAGGTGCGCGGCGTAGGTTTGGCCGAGATGGCGACGGCCGACACATCTCGGGAAGCATTTCTGGGGCTGGTTGTCGATCTTGTGCCCCGTGAGGAAATCGAGCGTCTTCCCGACCCCGAAACGTGCATGATCCTTGAGCATGAATTCCCCTTGCTTCGGCTCGCGCCATTTGAGACATCGACACCAGCGAAAGTGCGGCTGGCTGTAAAGCTGGTTACCGGCGGTGCCCGCCGGTTGCCGTTGGATCGGATGCTCGACGCGGAACAGGAGATGGAATGAGTAGCGACAGCGAGAAGGTCGCCGAAACAACGGGTGCGAAGGTCGTGCTGGTTACCGGCATGTCCGGTGCGGGCAAGACGTCGGCCCTGAAGGCGCTGGAGGATCTGTCCTACGAAGCGGTCGACAATGTGCCGCTTTCCTTGCTCGATAGCCTCGTTCTTTCCAATCAGCCCGCCTTGAGCGGCGCGCGTCTGGAGCGTCCCCTGGCCGTCGGTGTCGATATCCGAACGCGGGATTTCGGGGTTGAGACGTTTTTGCAGCGCTATGACGAATTGACCCGGGACGGCGCCTTCGATGTGCAGATCTTGTTTCTCGATTGCGACGACGAAGAACTCGCACGGCGCTACGAAGTAACACGTCATCGCCACCCCTTGGCCGTGGACCGTCCGATTGCCGATGGGATCGCCCGCGAGCGCCGTCTCGTTTCGGTTCTCCGCGACCGCGCTCATCTGGTTGTCGACACCACCGGCATGGCGCCCGGCGAATTGAAACACGTGCTCGAGGGACACTTCGCCGTGGGGACGGAAGCGGGGCTTGCCGTTTTCGTCACGTCCTTTTCCTTCCGCCAAGGGCTGCCCCGCGACGCCGATCTCGTATTCGACGTTCGCTTTCTGTCGAACCCCCATTATGAACCGGCACTGCGTCCACTCACCGGAATGGATGAGGCGGTCAAAACCTTTATTCGCCGGGACCCGGCGTACACGACTTTCGTTGATGGACTAACGGGCTTGCTGGCCCCCCTCCTGCCGCGCTACAAGGCCGAAGGAAAAAGCTATTTGACGGTTGCATTCGGTTGTACCGGCGGCCGTCACCGGTCGGTGTTCCTGGCCGAGACCCTGGCGGCGTGGTTTGAATCGCTGGGGGAAAAGGTCCAGGTTCGCCATCGTGACGTCGGTCGCGGCCCAAGCTAAAACGTGTGAAAAAACAGGGGCCGGGACCTGTAATGAGGGACACATTATGATCGGATTGGTACTCGTCACCCACGGGCGCCTCGCGGACGAACTGATCGCCGCCCTGGAACACGTGGTCGGACCTCAGACACATATCGGGTCCGTGTGCATCGGCCCCGACGACGATATGGAGCAACGCCGCCAGGACATTGTCGACGGCGTCAAGGCGACGGATCAAGGGGACGGCGTCGTCGTTCTCACCGATATGTTCGGTGGCACGCCGTCCAATTTGGCCATCTCCATCATGGAACGTGCCAATATCGAGGTGATTGCCGGCGTGAATTTGCCTATGCTGGTCAAGCTGGCGAGCGTCAGGGATAAAACCAACTTGGCGGACGCCGTTGCCAAGGCACAGGAAGCGGGGCGCAAATATATCAATGTCGCGTCTCAATTGCTGGCCAAAGAAAGCAGCTAACCACCCGTTCTCGATCCGCCGTTTACCGACCCGATCATAATTTGTCATGCCCAATGCCCGATTGACCATTTGTAACGAACGCGGATTGCATGCCCGGGCCGCGGCTAAGTTCGTGCGCTTGGCTGCCACATTCGATGCCGATGTGAAAGTTTCCAAGGACGGGACCCAGGTGTCGGGATCGTCGATCATGGGATTGATGATGTTGGCGGCGGGGCCGGGCCAGGAGATCGAGGTATCCGCCGAAGGCGCCGAAGGGGGGGCCGCGCTGGCCGCGATCAGGGCTCTCGTCGAGGATAAATTCGAGGAAGAAGACACCTGATGTGGGATGCGTAAGCGTCGGAAATTAGCCAAAATCGTCCCACGAGTGGGACGCGTACATCCGTTTACAACGTTTCACCGGCTTTGCGCTTGCGCCTAAAAGGTGCGGCTGCTATCCCTGCCCGCCATTCGCAAATATGACTTAAACTAAGAATGACCGTCTGGAGTGAAATTAATGAGTACGTCGAACGACTATAAAGTTGCCGACATGTCGCTGGCCGATTGGGGCCGCAAGGAAATTGCCATCGCCGAAACGGAAATGCCCGGCTTGATGGCGCTGCGCGAAGAGTATGCTGGTAAGAAGCCGCTCGACGGCGCGCGCATCGTCGGGTGTCTGCATATGACCATTCAAACGGCGGTGCTGATCGAAACGCTCGTCGATCTCGGCGCTTCGGTCCGTTGGAGCTCCTGCAACATTTTCTCGACCCAGGATCAGGCTGCCGCGGCCGTTGCCGCCGCCGGCATTCCGGTGTTCGCCTGGAAGGGTGAGACCGACGAAGAATTCTGGTGGTGCATCGATCAAACGATCACCGGTCCCGATGGCTGGACCCCCAACATGATCCTCGATGACGGTGGTGACCTCACGCTGGTCATGCACGAGAAGCATCGTGACATGCTGGAGGACATCAAGGGTCTTTCCGAGGAAACCACTACCGGTGTTCACCGCCTCTATGAAATGGAAAAGGCGGGCACGCTTGCGGTTCCGGCAATCAACGTCAATGACTCGGTGACCAAATCCAAGTTCGACAACTTGTACGGCTGCCGCGAAAGCCTCGTAGACGGCATCAAGCGCGCCACCGACGTGATGGTTGCGGGCAAGGTTGCGGTGGTTGCCGGTTACGGCGATGTCGGTAAAGGCTCGGCGGCGTCGCTGCGCACCCAGGGTGCCCGCGTGCTCGTGACCGAAATCGATCCCATCTGTGCCCTTCAGGCCTGTATGGAAGGCTACGAAGTGGTGACCATGGAAGAAGCTGCGTCCATCGGCGACATTTTTGTCACCACGACCGGCAATATCGACGTCATCACCCTCGACCACATGCGGGACATGAAGGACCGGGCCATCGTTTGCAACATCGGCCACTTTGATTCGGAAATTCAGATCGAATCCCTGCGCAATTACAAATGGCATAACGTCAAGCCGCAGGTCGACGAGGTCGAATTCCCCGATGGTAAGCGTCTGATCGTTCTGGCCGAAGGCCGTCTCGTGAACCTGGGCTGCGCCACCGGCCACCCCAGCTTCGTCATGAGCGCTTCCTTCACCAACCAGGTGCTGGCGCAGATCGAGCTGTGGCACAACCACGCCAAGTACGACAAAAAGGTCTATGTGCTGCCCAAGTTCCTCGACGAAAAGGTCGCGAGCCTGCACCTCGGTAAGCTTAATGCGCATCTGACAAAGTTGACCCAGGAACAAGCAAAGTACCTTGGTCTCAGCGAGTTGGGTCCGTACAAGCCTGAGCACTATCGCTACTAAGCATTCCGTCTCGTTCGAGACATCTTGCTGATAAACGGGCACCGGCGTAGGATTCGCCGGTGCCCGATCTCGTTCAACTCGACAGTGACGTTGCGCTTATCGATGCGCTTCCCTTGGCCGTCGCCCTGTTCGGCGTCGACAAACGTCTCGATCACGCCAATGCCGCCTTTCGGCATTTGTTCGGCATAAGAGCTGCGTGGCTTGCCGGACAGCCGACCCTGGGCGAGCTTCTGTCTCATCTGCGCGATCTGCGCAAACTTCCCGAGCAGGCGGATTTCGCGGTTTATCGCGATGCACAGATGGGTCTGTTCGGCCGTCTACATGAAACCCACGAGGAGATGATGGTGCTGCCCGACGGCACGACGTTGCGCCGGATTGCGGCGCCGCGCACCGGGGGCGGACTGATATTCGCCTTCGAAGATCTTTCCGGATCGCTTGCCGCGGCGCGGACGCATAACGAAGTGCGGGCGGTACACCGGGCGACGCTCGATAGTCTCGCCGAGGGGATTGCCGTGTTTGCAAGTGACGGCCGGCTGCGCTTTGCCAGTGCAGCCTTTCTTCAGATGTGGGATCTGGCCGACGACGTGGTGACGAGCAGCGCCTTTCGGATCGGTGACTTTCTCGACCGCATTCAATCCTTGCACGGCGATGAAGACTGGCCGACCGAAAAAGAGAAATTGGTGGCCCGTTACCTCCGGCGGACCAGCGAGGAAGCGCGATTCCATCGCGAAGACGGACGCATTCTCGATTTTCTTCGCCGGCCGTTGCCCGACGGATCGATCCTGCTGCGCTATGCAGATGTGACCAGCGGGGCAGAGGCCGAACAGTCGTTACGTGATCGCGCCACCGCGATGGAAATGACGGACCGCCTGAAAAGTGAGTTCCTCGCCAACCTGTCCTTCGAACTGCGAACCCCTCTGACGACCATCGGTGGCTTCGCCGATATTCTGGCAGGAGGACATGTGGGCGATCTGAACCGGCGTCAGAAGGAGTATGTTGCGGGCATCGCCGATGCGTCCCGCTCGATGGCTGCTTTGATCGGCGATATTTTCGATCTTGCCAATATCGAGGCGGGCTTCTTCGAGTTACAGAAAGACAGCGTTGACATCCATGCCTGTCTTGCAAGTGTGCTTGGCTTGGTGCGGGAACGGGCGCGACACGGGAAACTCTCGCTGGCTTTCGATTGCCCACCCGATATCGGACGAATGATTGCCGATGAGCAACGGCTTAAACAGGCGTTGATACATCTGTTGAACAACGCCCTTACTTTTACGCCTGCTGGCGGCACGGTAGGTCTATCGGCGGCGCGGACCGAAGACGCGGTAGAAATCAACGTGACCGATACCGGTGTCGGCATGCCGAAAGCGGAGGTCGACCGGTTGATGCAGCCTTTCGAACGCGGCGCCGATGTACCGGCCGCCGGTGCCGGCCTCGGTCTGACGCTGGTCAAAAGCATCGTCGGGCTGCACGGCGGTACGCTCGAGATTGCGTCGCGTCCTAACCGCGGCACGACGGTCACCTGCCGTTTGCCCGTGGCGTGATGTAATCATCTTTGCGTTGCGATGACCCCGACAGTAAAAGAAACCCCATGAACACCGAGCACGTAGAGCCGGCCCCGGCGGCGCGCATCATCGAGCGGGAAATTTACCTTCCCGATCAGCAGGCGACCGAGGCGTTGGCGGCGGCACTGGCCACGCTGGCGCGGCCGGGGGATGTCATCGCCTTGCATGGTGACCTCGGAACCGGGAAGACGGCATTCGCCCGTGCCTTTGTCCGGGCGCGCGGCGGCGGTGAGGAAGTGCCGAGCCCCACGTTTACCCTGGTGCAGACGTACGACCTTCCCGAAGGGGAAATTTGGCATTTCGATCTCTACCGTCTCGAAGCGCCCGACGACGCTCTCGAACTGGATATCGAAGATGCCTTTGCCGACGGCATCAGTTTGATTGAATGGCCGGAACGCTTGGGACCGTATTTGCCCGCTGATCGGCTCGATATCACCTTCACTTTCGGCAAAACGGACCAAGCTCGCCGTGTCCAAGTGGTGGCGGGAAACGCATGGTCCGGACGTATCGAAAGCGTGGCGTTGAATGACTGACAGGAACCGGGAAATCGAAACCTTTCTTGCCGCGATCGGTTGGCGTGGGGCTCATCGCCGGCCGTTGGCGGGCGATGCCTCGTTCCGCCGTTACGAGCGGGTCGAGAAGAACGGGCTGCATGGGGTGCTCATGGATGCCCCGCCGCCGCAAGAGGACATCCGGCCCTTCGTCAGGATCACGCGGCACCTTCTAAGCCTTGGCTATAGCGCGCCCGGCATTCGGGCCGAGGACCCGGAGCACGGCTTCATCCTGTTGGAAGATCTGGGCGATGCGACCTACACCAAAGCGCTCGCGGCCGGAGCCGACGAGGCGGAATTGTACCGTGCCGCTGTCGATCTTTTGATCGATCTCCACCGCAAACCGGCCGAAGTGGCAATTCCTAGTGGTTTGCCCCCTTATGACGATGCACGTTTGCGCGACGAAGCCTTGCTGTTTACCGATTGGTATTTGCCGCGCGTTTTGGAGGACGGAATCGATACCACGGCGCGCGGCGCGTTTATTGCCATCTGGCAGGACCTGTTTCCGGTATTGCGGGACCAGCCGCAAACCATCGTGCTGCGCGATTTCCATGCCGATAATCTCATTTGGCTGCCGGATCGGGCGGGTGTGGCGAGTTGCGGCGTGCTCGATTATCAGGACGCGGTGGCGGGCCCGACCGCGTATGACGTGATGTCGCTGCTGGAGGATGCCCGCCGCGATTTCCGGCCCGGTTTGGTCGATGATCTCGTGGCCTACTATTGCGCGGCGTTCCCGGATCGCGATGCGGCGGCGTTTAATACCTCTTATGCGATTCTCGGTGCTCAACGGCATTGCAAGGTCATCGGTATCTTTACCCGTTTGGCTTACCGCGACGGCAAAGACGGCTATCTCGGGCACATCCCTCGGGTATGGCGGCTCTTGGAAAATTCTTGTAGGCATCCGGCATTGGCGCCGCTCCGGGAATGGCTTGACCGAACGGTGCCGCCCGAAAACAGAGTGCTTCCCCATAAAACACTTCCGGGCGATAAAGCGAACGAAAGGCAAAAGGCATGAAGACCATCCCGCAGACCGCCATGATCCTGGCCGCCGGCCGGGGACAGCGCATGCGGCCCATCAGCGATAAAACGCCGAAACCGCTTATCAGCGTGCAGGGGCACACCCTTATCGACTACAGCCTGGATCACTTGGTTGCGGCAGGTGTCAAACGGGTGGTCGTCAACATCCACTACCTGGGCGACCTGATTGCGTCGCACCTCAAGCAACGTAAAGAGCCGGAGATCATCCTGTCGCGGGAGGACGAGCTTCTCGACACGGGCGGCGGTCTCGTCAACGCATTACCGCATCTCGGCGATGCGCCGTTCTTTATCCTCAATACGGACTCCTTGTGGCTCGACGGGCCGACCCCGGCGCTCCAGCGTCTAGCCGCCGGGTATGACGAGGACAGCATGGATGCGCTTCTACTGCTCCATTCGACGGTGGAGGCCTATGGCTACGCCGGGTCGGGGGATTTTGTCGTGTCACCGACTGGGCGCCTCGTGCGGCGGCCGGAGCGGGAACAGTCGCCATACGCTTACATGGGAATCCAGATCGCGCATCCGCGCATGTTCGCCGACGCGCCCAGCGGCGCGTTTTCGCTGAACGTCTTGTTCGACCGCTCGTTGGAAGCCGAGCGTCTCTATGGGATCATTCATGACGGCGAATGGTTCCATATCGGAACGCCCGATGGTCTCGATCAGGCCGAGTCCTACATGGCCGAACGGTTCCCGGGAATTCGCCACCGATGACACCGGGCACGCACCGGTTCCGTCTCTTCACCATCCCCGCCGGTGTGCCCTTTGTCGATGCCCTCGCCAAGGGCGTCCTTGACGACGCCGGGCCGGCGCCCGAAGCCCTCGCCGCCTATACCATTCTATTACCGACCCGCCGCGCGGTCCGCAGCTTGCGTGAGGCGTTCCTGCGGTTGAGCGATGGCCGGCCATTGCTGTTGCCGCGATTGCAAACCCTCGGTGATCTCGATGAAGACGCCCTGACCATCACCGGCTGGGAGGAGCTGGCCGGTCCCGCCGGCATGTTGGCGCCACCGGCCATTTCCGGCACCCGGCGGCAGCTTTTGTTGACTCGTCTCGTCCAGCGGTTCGAAGGCGGTACGGTGTCGCCAGAACAGGCGGCGCGGTTGGCGGCGGAGTTGGCGCGACTGCTTGATGAGGTCCAGACCGAGCGATTGGATTTCGATCGCCTCACGGGTCTGGTGCCGGACGAATACGCGCATCATTGGCAGGAGACCCTCAAGTTCCTGCAGATCGTGACACAACAATGGCCTGCCATCCTCGCCGAAGAGGGGGCCATCGATCCCGCCGCCCGCCGTAACCAGTTGCTTGCCACGCAGGCCGAAATGTGGCGATCCCAGCCGCCGGCGGGGCCGGTCATTGCCGCCGGATCGACCGGCAGTATTCCCGCAACGGCTGATCTGTTGGAAGTGATCGCCGGTCTCCCCCATGGTCAGGTAATTCTGCCGGGATTGGATAGGGATCTCGACGAGGCCGCCCACGAGGCCCTTGATCCGGACCATCCGCAATACGGCATGATGCGATTGCTCGACCGGCTGGAGGTGGCGGTCTCGGATGTCGCGGTCTGGCCGGTCACGTTGGAAGGGGTTTCCCATCCGGCGCGGGCGCGGCTGATCAACGACGTCTTGCTGCCGGCCGACGTTACCGACCGGTGGCGTGACCTGGGTGCGCCGCCTGAGGAGGCGCTCATTGGGCTCAGCCGCGTCGATTGTCCGGGGCCGGAGGAGGAGGCGCGGGTTATCGCCTTGATGATGCGCGGGGTCCTGGAGAACAAGGGGCGCACCGCCGCGTTGGTAACACCCGACCGGCAACTGGCGCGCCGGGTCGCGTCCGAATTGAAACGATGGGGAATTACAATTGACGATTCGGCGGGGGAGCCGTTGGCGCGCACCCCGCCCGGTGCCTTCCTGCGTCTGGTTGCCGATGCCGTGGCCGAACGGTTCGCTCCCATTCCCGTTCTTGCCTTGTTGAAACATCCGTTGGCGGCGGGTGGCGAAACGAGTGCGATATTCCGTGCCAAGGTACGCGATCTCGAAATCGCGGCGCTGCGGGGTCCGCGCCCCGCGCCCGGCCTGCGCGGGTTGCGCCGGATATTGGGTAAGGATGACGAACATTTGAAACCGTGGCTCGATCGCCTCGCGGCGATGGCCGACGAAATGGCGGCCTTGTTCGACGGGCCACCCGTTTCTCCCGCGAAGCTGCTTGCCGCGCATGTCGCGTTGGCCGAAGCGTTGGCGGCCGACCGCGATGATGATGGTCCTCGCCGTTTGTGGTCGGGGGAGGCCGGCGAGGCGGCGGCCGAATTCGTTTCCGATCTTGCGGCCGCTTTCGACGTGCTGGGTGACATTAGGCCCGCCGACTATCCGGCATTGGTCGAGGCGTTGATGGAGGGGCGCGTGGTACGCCCCCGGTTCGGGATCCATCCCAGGCTTGCCATTTGGGGGCTGCTGGAAGCGCGGTTGCAGCACGCCGATCTGATGATCCTCGGCGGGCTGAACGAAGGCACATGGCCGCCGGAGGCCGCTGCCGATCCGTGGATGAGCCGCCCCATGCGGCGCGATTTCGGTCTGCCGGCACCCGAACGCCGTATCGGCCTAACGGCGCACGACTTCGTTCAGGCCTTTGTGGCGCCCGAGGTCGTGATGACCCGCTCAACCCGGGTGGACGGTACACCCACCGTCCCGTCCCGCTGGCTGGTTCGGCTGGACACGTTTCTTACCGGGTTCAATGACCGTCTGCCGCGCCTCGATCAGGATCCCTGGCTCTATTGGCAGTCGTTGCTGGATCAGGCCGAGCCGGTTCGCGCTGAGCGCCCGGCGCCCCGTCCGCCGGTCGCGGCCCGTCCGCGGCGGTTGTCGGTTACCCAGGTCGAAACTTGGATGCGCGATCCCTATGCGGTCTATGCCCGTCACGTGCTGGGCCTCAAGGCCCTGGACCCTATCGACGCGGCTCCTGATGCGGCCGAGTACGGCACGCTTATCCACCGTGCCCTCAATGATTTTACGTCGGCCTTCCCGGATGGCTTACCTGATGACGCGCTTGATCAGCTTCTCTCCTTGGGACAGCGCCGGTTCGAATACGCGTTGGCGCATCCCGGCGTGTGGGCATTCTGGTGGCCGCGCTTCGAACGGATTGCCGCCTGGTTCATCGAAGAAGAACGAGTTCGGCGCGCTGAAGTGAGCGCGATTGCGAGTGAGGCAAAGGGGAAACTGACCGTTGACGGTCCCGCCGGACCGTTCGAATTGATTGCCGTTGCCGATCGGATCGATCGCCTTACGGCAGGCGGGCTCCGTATCATCGATTACAAAACGGGCGCGGTGCCGTCCAAGCTCGAGGTCGCCGCGGGATACGCACCGCAGTTGCCGTTAGAGGCGGCTATCGCGTCGACGGGCGGGTTCGAAGGAGTAGAGGTCCAGCCCGTCGTCGCGCTCGACTATTGGCGTCTGCGCGGTGGCGTGCCGGCGGGCGAAATCGCTCCGGCGGGCGGTGATGCGGCAGCCCTGGCAGCAGATGCACTCAAGGGTCTGACCGCCTTGGTGTCGGTGTTTGACCGTGAGGAGACAGCCTATGAGGCGCGCCCGCGTCCGGCGCAGGCGCCCCGTTATTCCGACTATGAGCATCTCGCCCGCATCAAGGAATGGTCAGTGGTCGAAGAGGGCGGCGAATGAATACGCTACTCGTCCATCCTGCCGCGCCGTCGGCGCAGCAGCGCCGGGCAGCCGATCCGAACGCGTCGGTATGGGTGTCGGCGTCGGCGGGCGCGGGCAAGACAAAGGTGCTGACCGACCGGGTGCTGAGCCTGCTGCTCGACGGAACGCCACCGGAAAATCTGCTGTGTCTGACGTTCACCCGAGCCGCGGCGGCCGAGATGGCGGGCCGGGTCGCCGACCGTCTCGGCGAATGGACCATGGCCGAGGATGCCGATCTTTCAGCGGCGCTCGAAGAATTACGCGGGTCCAAGCCGGATAAGGCAATGCTCGATCACGCGCGGCGCTTGTTCGCGCGGGTGTTGGATGCGCCGGGCGGGTTGCAGATCGAAACCATCCACGCGTTTTGCCAATCGCTGCTGCGCCGCTTTCCCATAGAGGCGCAATTGGCACCGCACTTTGCCCTGATGGAGGAACGCGATGCGGCCGAGTTGCTGACCGACGCGCGCGCCGACGTGCTCAACCGTGCCCGCCAAGGAAGCGCCACAGAGTTGGCGGCCGCGCTGACGGAACTGACGCGCTACGTTCACGAGACGGAGTTTGCCGAGCTTGTCGCTTCGATCAGCAGCGCACGCGGGCGCTTTCGGCGGCTCATCACGCGCCATGGCAGCACGCACGGATTAATCCGCGCCGTTCGCGAGGCGTTGAACTTGGCGCCCGGTGAGACCGCGGAAACCATTGTCGCTGCCGCCGCCGATGACGATGCGTTCGACGTCATGGGGCTGCGGCTCGCGGTCGAGGCATTGCGCGCCGGTTCGTCCACCGACGCGGCGCGGGCCGAGGTGATCGCCGGATGGCTTGCGGCGGATGACCGGGAAAGCACGTTCGACACCTATATCGGCGCCTACCTCACCAAGGAAGGCAAAACCCGTAAAACCCTCATCACCAAGAAAGCGGCGGAAGCCTCGCCGGGTGTCGATCGAATCCTCGTCGATGAAGCGGCGCGGCTCGCCCATATTCTCGTCCGTCGGCGGGCCGCCGTCACGGCGGATGCGACGGCGGCACTGGTCACCGTGGCCAACGCGCTTTTGGATGCCTACCGCACTCACAAGGAGGCGCGCGCGCTGCTGGACTATGACGATCTGATCCTCGAGGCGCGCAATCTGTTGAGCCGTCCCGGCGTCGCGCCGTGGGTTCTGTTCAAACTGGATGGCGGTCTCGATCATGTGTTGATTGACGAGGCGCAGGACACGAGCCCCGATCAGTGGCGTGTGGTCGATGCGCTCGCCGACGAGTTTTTTGCGGGCACGGGGGCGCGCAAGATCGACCGCACCCTGTTCGCGGTCGGTGACGTCAAGCAGTCCATCTACAGTTTTCAGGGCGCCGACCCGGTGGCGTTCACCGACATGCGCGCGCAGCTGTCGCGAAAAGTGCCGGCTTCGGGCGGTGCCTGGCAGGAAGTGGACCTCACCATTTCCTTCCGCTCGACGCGCGCGGTGCTCGAGGCGGTCGACACTGTTTTTGCGGCGGCCGACGCGGCCGACGGCGTGGCCCTCGACGGCCATGCTATCTCGCATCAGGCCTGGCGCGCCAACGACGGCGGGCTGGTGGAATTGTGGCCGCCGGTGGAACCGCGTCCGGCCGACGAGGAACCCGCTTGGAAACCACCCATCGAACGGATCGCCGGGGATTCACCGCAAGCGCGTCTGGCCAGGCTGGTCGCCGAGCGTATCCAGCGCATGGTCGACGATCACGAGATGCTGGACTCCAAAAACCGTCCCATCCAGCCGGGCGATATCATGGTGCTCGTCCGGCGCCGCACGTCTTTTGTCGACGAACTGGTGCGCGCCTTGAAGGAACGCCGCATCGGGGTCGCCGGGGCCGACCGGCTGATCTTGACTGAACATATTGCCGTCATGGATCTGATCGCGCTTGGGCGTTTCCTGCTGCTGCCCGAGGACGACCTCACGCTGGCGACGGTCCTCAAAAGCCCGCTGATCGGCTTGTCGGAGGACGATCTGTTCGCGCTCGCTCATGGCCGCCCGGGGACCCTTTGGGAAGCGCTGGGGAAAAAAGCCGCCGATCGATCCGAATTCGAAGAAGCGCGCGCATTTCTCGCAGATCTTCTAGCGGTGGCCGACTTCATGCCACCGTTCGAGCTTTACGCCGATATCCTCGGGGCACGCGGCGGGCGCCGCCGGATTGTTGCACGGTTGGGCCCCGATGCGGAAGATCCCCTCGGCGAGTTTCTCAATTTGGCGATCAGCTATGAGCGCGCCCACGTGCCGTCTCTCGAAGGGTTCCTGCAATGGCTCGAGGCGGGCGCGGTGGAGATCAAGCGCGATCTCGAACAGGCGACGCGCAATGCCGTGCGCGTCATGACGGTGCATGGCGCCAAGGGGCTGCAGGCGCCAATTGTGTTTCTGCCCGATACCATGCAGGTGCCGCGCGGTCGATCGTCGCTTCTGTGGCAGCGCGACGGCGATGGCGACAGCCTCGTCTTGTGGCCGCCGCGCCGCGCGTATTTCGAGGAAATTGCAGAAGAGCTGGATGCGGACGCAAAGCGCGACCGGGATCGCGAATACCGGCGTCTTTTGTATGTTGCCATGACACGTGCCGAGGACCGGCTCTATGTCTGTGGCTGGAAGACAAAGGTCAGTCCGCCCGAGGGATGTTGGTACAATCTGATCCAGACGGGGCTTGATCTGATTGCCGATGAGGCCATCGATGCCGGGTTGGATCAATGGGGCGATATTCCCGGTGGTACGGTTTTGCGACTTGTTTCGCCGCAGGCTGGGGAACCGGAACCGCCTTATGCACAAGAAGAGAACGTGTTCGGGGGGTTGCCGGAATGGGCATTTCGCCCGCCGCCGCCAGAGGCTCTGCCGCCGTCGCCACTGGTGCCGTCGCGTCCCGAGGGGGAGGAGCCGCCGGTGCGCTCACCCTTGGGGGCCGATGACGGAGTGCGTTTTCGGCGCGGCCGGCTCATTCATGCGTTGCTGCAAACCCTGCCTGACCTCGATGCCGGGGAGCGCCCGGCTGCGGCGGCGGCGTTTTTGGCGCGCAGCGCGCCGGATCTCGAGGACGCGGTTCGCGCCCAAATCGTCGAAGAGACCTTGAGCGTGATCGAGGGTCCCGATTTTGCGCCGCTTTTTGCGCCGGGCTCGCGGGCCGAGGTTCCGATCGTCGGCCGGGTCGGCGATCAGGTGATGTCGGGCCAGATCGACCGGCTTCTCGTAACCGACACGGAGGTCACGATCGTCGATTACAAGACCAATCGCCCGCCGCCCGCCGAGCCAGATCATGTGCCCGCAATTTACCTCCGCCAGATGGCCATCTACCGCACCGCCGTGGGAGAGATTTATCCTGGGAAATCAGTGCGGTGCTTGCTCTTGTGGACGGATGGGCCATCGATCATGACCGTCCCCGAGGCTCTTACGGACCGGTACGTACCTTGACGCGATTTCGGCAGAATCATAGATTGGGAGAAAGGGAAATTTACCGTCCTCGTCCGCCTGCGGCGGGGCTAAAAATGGGATTTTGGTATGTCAAAAGAAGTTAGCGACGAGTCGTTCGAATCCGACGTCCTGAAGGCTTCCGGGCCGGTATTGGTCGATTTCTGGGCCGAATGGTGCGGCCCCTGTAAGCAGATTGCCCCGTCTCTGGAAGAAATCGGCAGCGAGCTGGGCGATAAGCTGACCGTCGCCAAGGTAAACATCGATGACAACCCGCAAACCCCGTCCAAATATGGCGTGCGCGGTATTCCGACGCTGATGCTGTTCAAGGATGGCGAGGTCGCTTCGATGAAAGTCGGCGCCTTGCCGAAGAGCAAGCTGAAGGAATGGGTCGAATCGGTCCTTTAACTAGGATTTCTAGGCTTTCTTTAAGCCTGTATTGATCTTTTCCATGTAGAACCCCGTCCACTGGACGGGGTTTTTCATTTGGTACCCCCGCCCTGCTGTCAGATGGAGGGTGTCGATATGGCCAATAGCGGAACGGATGGAGTGAGCTATACCTGGGGTCTATATCGAGAGCTTGATCCCACCTTCCTCAATTATGTTTCCGTTCTTTCCGGATACCGTCCCAAGGATCTCGAAAAACCTTTCTCTTATTGCGATCTAGGGTGCGGCAATGGCGTGACAATCAACGCGTTGGCGGCGGTATTTCCCCATGCCGAGTTCCACGGGATCGATGTCGACAAAACGCATATCGGGAACGCTGCGGCAATTGCCGAGGGCGCTGGTTTAGCAAACGCCAAATTTTTCGCGGCAGACTTCGGCAACCTGCAAGACGACGACTATCCGACCTACGACTATATCGTTCTGCACGGTGTCTATGCATGGGTCGATCCGTCATCGCGGGATGCGGTGCGTCGGTTTATCGGCAAGCACCTGAACCCGGGCGGGGTCGTCTATGTCAGTTACAATGCCATGCCGGGCTGGTCGGCGTTTGCGCCGCTGCGCGATGCCGTCATCAATCACACCATGGCGATGGGTGTCGATCCGTTGATGAAGGCGCAGGCGGGGCTCGATTATCTCAGCTTCCTTGCCGCGAATGACGCGGGCTTTTTTGCTGACAACCCGCCTGCCAAAGCGTTCCTTGAAGAGATCAAGAAGCAGGACCTTGCTTATGTGGTCCACGAATTCTTTAGCGATCAACTCAAGCCCTACTACTTCCACCAAGTGGCGGCCGAGATGCGCTCGGTTGGGGTCTCGTTTGCAGGGTCCGCGGTTCTGCACACGAACATGATTGACATTGCGGCTCCCGCCGAATTCCACAAGCTGCTTCGAGACGCGGCATCGCGGAATGAATTCGAGCAACGTGGCGATTTCATTCGCAACACACGGTTCCGCAAGGACGTGTATGTGCGGAAAGACCGGCCCGATCTAACGGCGGAGGAGCAAACCGATCTTTTGGCAGCCATTCCTTTCGGTCTCAACTGCGCGCCGGCGAACTTTGCCCATTCGGCCCAGTTCGGCGAGGTACGGTTGTCCTATGAATCCGATATTTTCCTTGGTGCCGTCGAGGCCTTGGCAAATGGCGCGCGGACCGTCGACCAGCTTTGCGCGACGCCGGAGCTTTCCCGTTACGACCGCGAACTGCTGGTAGATGCCATGAAGTTCCTGACCGCGGGTGGCCAAGTCGTCCCGTTTGGCAAAGCGACCATGGCCGCCGACGCGGGTCAATTATCAGCCGAACGCTATAGTTTTTCCGCCAAGGTCAATGTGGAATTCCTGAAACGCCGACTGTTCGCCGCCCCTACCATCGGGTTTTCGGCACCACAAGCGGGCACCATCATCGAGCTGCCCATGGCGGATGCGTTGTTTGCGCTTTGTTCAGTGGAAGCGACGCGCAACGAAGTCTCCAGTTGGGCCTTCCAACGGATGATCGAGGCGCGCCAGCAACTGACCTTCGAGGAAGGGACGGAAACGGAGGCGATTGCTTCCGCCGTCGCCGATTTCCGCGAAACCCGGCTGCCCAAATTGCTCGAGCTCGGGATACTCGTTCCCGCCGCCTGATCAGTCGTTTTCCAGAAACGTTAGCCGTTCTCTTTGAGGATCGTGCCGGCGAGATAGAGGGAGCCGCAAATCAGAACGCGTGCCTCGCCGGTTTCGGATTTTACAATCCGTTCAATGGCGCTTTTCACATCCTTCACTTCTGCGGCGGGAATCCCCAGATCGGCAGCTGCGCTCGCGACCTCGGTCGCGCTCAAGGATGCGCTCTCGTCCGGGATCGTGATCCCGGCAAGCGACCGGACGTGGGGTTTTAGCCGCGCCAGAAAGACGGTCGGATCCTTGCTGTTGATCATCCCGAAAATCAGATGGAGTGCCTTATCCTGCCACTCGGCCGCTTGGTGGGCGATAACCTCTGCCGCGCTTTCATTATGACCGCCGTCGAGCCAGAGCTCCCACCCGGCGGGCAGCATCTCGACCAGCGGCCCATGCGCCAGCCGTTGGAGCCGGGCCGACCATTCCACGGTGGTGAGGCCGGTGGCAATGGCCGCATCCGGAATGGTGACGCCGGCAGGGGATTCCGCGAGGGCGTCGACGCAGGCGACGGCTTGAGCGGCATTATGAATTTGGTGATTGCCAGCGAGAGCCGGCAGCGGCAACGAACGGCTACGCGCACCGGAGCGGACCGTCATAGTGCCGCCGTCACGGGCCACGGACCAATCCTCTTCCTCCACGGCGAGTTTGGCACCAATGCGGGCCGCGGCGTCCTTGATAACCGTCATGACGGTATCGGGCTGGGCGGATACCACGCAAGGTACGTGGTTGCGCATGATCTCCGCTTTTTCCGCAGCAATGCCCCTGATGTCGCTGCCGAGGAACTGTTCGTGATCCAGGGAAATGGGGGTAAGCGCCGTCACTGCCGGCCGCTCGAAAACATTGGTGGCGTCGAGGCGTCCGCCGAGACCTGTCTCGATCACCGCGAGGTCCGCTGGAGTCCTGGCGAACGCGAGATAGGCGAGCGCCGTCGTGATCTCGAAATAGGTCACCGGGTCGTCACCGGCCGCGGTCTCGCATTCCTCCAGAAGTTCGAGCACCGCGTCATCGGTGATCAGGTTACCGGCGACGCGGATCCGTTCGTTGAAACGGATCAAATGCGGAGAGATATAGACATGAACCTTGAGGCCGGCGGCTTCGGCGAAGGCGCGGAGATAGGCGACCACAGATCCCTTGCCGTTGGTGCCGGCCACATGCACTACCGGCGGTATTTTGTTATGGGGATTCCCCAGGCGGCGCAGCAGTTCGTTGATGCGGTCGAGGGAAAGATCGATCACCCGTGGGTGGCGCTTGTTGAGCCGCGCCGATAGAGCGTCACCTGACAGCATGGAGCTTGCCCTTAGGAGGCGATGCCGTTGCGCAGTCCCGCCGACAGGTCGCGGACCAGACCG
The DNA here is from genome assembly GCA_913055735.1 of uncultured Rhodospirillales bacterium. Lineage (GTDB taxonomy): Bacteria > Pseudomonadota > Alphaproteobacteria > Rhodospirillales > UBA2165 > CAJXKD01. Next base: position 1,231,684 of record CAJXKD010000001.1, on the reverse strand, counting down.
AGAACCGCGTCGGCGCAGCCCGGCGCCGGACGGCCGTTTTCGTCGAGATGGTCGGCGATCTGGCCGACCAAGGCCGAGCCGACCACGACCGCGTCGGAAACTTTTCCGACGGCGGCGGCTTGCTCGGGGGTTTTGATGCCGAAACCCACCGCCACCGGCAGCGGCGTATGTTTGCGGATACGCGCGACGGCATCGGCGACATCGTTCACGTTGGCCGAGGCCGTGCCGGTAATGCCGGTGATGGAAACGTAATAGATGAAACCGCTGGCGCTTTTTACCACGGTCGGCAGACGCTCGTCGTCCGTGGTCGGCGCGGTGAGATAGATGAAATCGATTCCCGCCTTCGCCAAGGGGGCGCGCAATTCACCTTCTTCGGGCGGCAAGTCGACGATGATGAGCCCGTCGACACCCGCCTGTTTGGCATCCGTCAGGAACTCGTCGACGCCATAGGCATAGACCGGATTGAAATATCCCATAAGGATGATGGGGGTCTCGTTATCCGTCTTGCGGAAATCCGTGACCATTTCGAGGGTCCGGCGCATGGAGGCGCCCGCGCCGATGGCCCTGAGACTCGCGGCCTGAATGGCGGGACCATCGGCCATGGGATCGGAAAACGGCATGCCCAGTTCGATGAGATCGGCGCCGGCGTCCGGCAGGGCGTTGAGGATTGCCTGCGAAGTGTCGCGGTCGGGATCGCCCGCCGTGATAAACGTCACCAACCCGGCACGGCCTTCTTCCTTGAGCGCGGCGAAACGCTGGGAAATACGCGTATCGCTCATCCCTTGCGTGCCTCGATGAAGCGCCCCACGGAATCGAGATCCTTGTCACCGCGACCGCTCATGTTGACGGCCATGACGTGATCGGTCGGCAGCGTGCCGGCAATCTTGACGGCATGGGCGATGGCATGGGCCGATTCAAGCGCCGGAATAATTCCTTCCGTCCGGGTGCAGAGCTGGAAGGCGTCGACCGCCTCGGTATCGGTGATAGAGACATACTCGACCCGTCCGACATCGTGCAACCAGGCATGTTCCGGGCCGATCCCCGGATAGTCGAGGCCCGCCGATAGGGAATGTGCTTCGGTGATTTGTCCGTCTGCGTCCTGCAGCAGATATGTCCGGTTGCCGTGCAGCACGCCCGGCTTTCCCGCGCTCAAGCTGGCGGCGTGCTTGCCGGTATCGATGCCCTCGCCCGCCGCTTCGACGGCGATGATGCGCACGCCGTTGTTGTCGAGGTAGGGATGGAACATGCCCATGGCATTGGAGCCACCGCCGATGCAGGCGACCAGCGTGTCGGGATCGCGTCCTTCGGCTTCCTGCATCTGCGCCATGAGTTCGGTGCCGATCACCGATTGAAAATCGCGCACCATGGCAGGATAGGGATGCGGGCCGGCGACGGTGCCGATGAGATAATAGGTATCGTGCACGCGCGCCACCCAGTCACGTAGTGCATCGTTCATGGCGTCTTTCAGGGTACCCGATCCGGAGGTGACGGGTTTGACCTCGGCGCCGAGCATCTTCATGCGGAACACGTTGGGTGCTTGCCGCTCGATGTCGGTTTCGCCCATATAGATAGTGCAGTCCATGCCGAACAGGGCACACACCGTGGCCGTGGCAACGCCGTGCTGTCCGGCGCCGGTCTCGGCGATAATGCGCTGCTTGCCCATCCGCTTGGCGAGCAGGATCTGTCCCATGCAGTTGTTGATCTTATGCGCGCCCGTATGGTTGAGGTCTTCGCGCTTGAAATAGATCTTCGCGCCGCCAAACTGCTCCGTCAGCCGTTCCGCGAAATAGAGCGGTGTCGGCCGTCCGACATAGTTCTTGAGATACCCCTTAAACTCCGTTTGGAACGCGGGATCGTTCTTGGCGACGTCGTAGGCCTTCTCGACCTCGAGAATCAGGGGCATCAGCGTTTCGGCGACATAACGGCCACCGTAAATGCCGAAATGCCCGTGCTCGTCGGGCTCTCCCCTATAGGTGTTCAGCTTGGTCATCCTTGCGCGCGCTTTCGCCGTGAGTGTCTCGCGGGGCGGTAATAAACCATACTGGCCCCGTTGCCACGAGCCTTTATTTTGCGGATTTCGTGGTCAGGCGATGGCGGCGGCAGCGGCCAAAAAAGCCCTGATTTTCTCGATATTCTTGACGCCGGGCCGGTCCTCGACCCCCGATGAGACATCGAGGGCCCTGGCGCCCGATATCCGCACCGCCTCGCCGATGTTATCCGCGGTCAAGCCGCCCGCCAGCATCCAAGGAACGGGCCAGTTCGATCCGGCCAGCAATTCCCAGTCGAAAACCAGGGCGTTGCCGCCGGGAAGGGCCTCTTTCATATGTGCGGGGGGTTTGGCATCGAACAGCAGGCGGTCGGCGGTACCTTCATAGGCATGCGCGGCGTCCAAATCGTCGGCGCTTGCAAGCCGCACGACCTTCATGGCCGGCAGACTCGTGCGCGACTTGATCTCGGCAACCCGCTCAGGCGTTTCACTCCCGTGCAGTTGCACAAGGTCCAGGCGCGTTTGCGTCAACACCGCGTCGATCTTGGCATCTGAGGGGTCGACGAAAAGCCCGACGCGGATGACCGAGGATGGTACGCGCTCGATCAGCGGCGCGGCGGCTTCGGGTGTCAGATTGCGGGGCGAGGGCGGATAGAAAACGAACCCGGTATAGCGGGCGCCGCCTTCGACGGCGGCATCCACGGCCTCGGCCCGGTCGAGTCCACAAATTTTGACGTCAATTGACACCGTCGAGCTCATCCTTGATCCGCGCGGCGGCTTCCGCCGGATCGTCGGCGCCGGTGATGGGCCGTCCGATAACCAGATAGTCGGCGCCGCGCGAAACCGCGTCCGCCGGTGTCAGGATACGTTTCTGATCGCCTGCCGCGGCCCAGGCGGGGCGGATGCCGGGAACCACGAGTTTGAAATCCGGCCCGCACTGGTTTCGCAGGGCCTCGATCTCGGCGCCCGAACAGACGACGCCGTCAATGCCATTCTCCTGGGCCAGTGCCGCTAGGCGTTTCACCTGATCGAGCACGGATCCCGCAACGCCGATGGCGGCGAGGTCATTCTGATCCAGCGAAGTCAGCACCGTTACGGCTAAGACCCACGGGCGCGTCACCCCCGTCGCCGTGGCGGCTTCTTCGGCGGCATCCGCGGCGGCGCGTAGCATGGCAGCACCACCTGCCGCGTGAACGTTGACCATTAGCGGCGTCAGTCGGACGGCGCTGCGGATCGCGCCGGCGACCGTGTTCGGGATGTCATGAAATTTGAGATCCAGAAAAAGCGGGACGCCGTGATCCATAACCCGGCGAACACCCTCGGGGCCGAGAGCCGTGAAGAACTCCTTGCCGATCTTCATGCCGCCGACAGACCCGGCCACTTGACGGGATAGGCTTGTGGCGACACCTGCATCGGTCGTGTCCAGGGCGACGAGAATGCGCTCGTGGGGCTGCAAGGTCATTGATGTATATCCCGCTGGCAGTCGAAGAAATTTTCCGGTCCGCTTTATACGCGTTGCAGGCCGGTTTCTCCAGAGGCGGGCCTCTTAGGACTTATCGGCCGGAGGCAGCTTTTGACGGTGTTCGAGTTCCCGGATCTGATGCTTGAGCTTGCCCAGGTCCCGCTCCAGAGTTTCCGCTCGCCGTGAGGCAAACCGCGCGCGACGGCGTGTTACGCCCGCCGAGAACCATGCGATAATGCCGCCGGCGACGAACCCGACAAAGGCTGCGCCGAAAATCGGCGCGAAGGCCGGAACTTCAGTCTGATAGGGCAGCGGCCACAGATCGATTGCAAAGGGCGACCGGTTCACCACTGCAAAAACAACGACCGCCACGCCGACAACCAGCATGACGATCCATGAAATAATCCGGGTCAAGAAGCTAGCTTCCTAATGTTTCGTTGCCGGCGGTTTAGGAGTTGATCATATCCCGTAATTGCTTGCCGGTCTTGAAATAAGGTACGCGCTTGGCGGCAACTTTGACCGCTTCGCCGGTCCGCGGATTGCGTCCGACGCGAGCATCGCGCTGCTTGACGGAGAAGGCACCGAAGCCGCGTAGCTCGACGCGGTCACCCCGTGAAAGGGCGGCGCCGATTTCATCGAAGATCGTCGTCACAATGCGCTCGACGTCCCTCTGATAGAGGTGGGGGTTCTGTTCCGCCAAGAAGTCGATCAGTTCGGATTTGGTCATATCAGTCCGTCCCTCCCCCAAAAAACGTCACGCACAGAGTGTCAGACAGATAGTGACGTTTTTATGTCGGGCCCCTGGTCTTTGGCGGAACCGTTCGGCGGAACCACCCGGTCCGCGCGTTCAGCCAAATTTATTGCACGCCAGGGTGCCAAAGCGAGATCAAGCCGTCAAGTCTAAGTCTTTCAGAAAACAATGCTTTTCCGAACAAATCGTCCAACGCGTCGTGCAGCAGTCCGTCCTCCGGGCGGCGCTCTATAAGGCGTGCCGGGGTATCCAGTGGAATATTGTGGACGCTGGCCAGCCAGTCGCGCGCTTCGGGAAGGTTGCCGATCCCATCGATCAGGCCGTTTGCCAGAGCCTGGCGGCCGGTAAAGATGCGGCCGTCCGCCAGCGGCGCGACCCGTTCCCGTGACATGTTCCTCCGCTCGGCCACCATGCCGACGAACATGTCGTAGATGTCGGCAACCACGGCCTGTGTGGCGGCGCGGGCTTCCGGCGTTAGCGGCTCGAGCGGATTGGGTTGGGCTTTCAACGGCGAGCTTTTGATGGCCTCGGCGCTGATCCCTAATTTGGTCAAAAGTCCCGTAATATCAGTGGACTGGAGAATGACGCCGATGGAGCCGGTGATCGATCCTTCGCGCGCGATAATGTGGTCGGCGCCCAGCGCGGTCATATAACCGGCTGAGGTGCCCAGTTCGCCAATCACGGCGACGACGGGTTTAACCTCGGCGACAAGGCGAATATCGCGGAACAGACCTTCGCCGCCGGCAACGGTGCCGCCAGGGCTGTTGATGCGGACAATGAGGGCTTCGGCGTTCGTGTCGTCGACGAGCCTTCGGACCGCTGCACTGATTTCTGGATTGCTGATGATGACGCCGTTGACGTCCAGGATGGCAATGTGTTTTCCGCCAGTGAGGCCGGCGTACCGCCCGGCGCCGGCCGCGATCAGAGCTATCAGCGCCAGAACGGCAATGACCCGCCAGAAACCCAAACGCCGCTTGAGCCGACGCCGGTCAATCAGGCTGTCGGTCTCAAGCGACATGGGTTAGCGTCCGTTTTCTATTGCGGATATGGCGGAGGGCAACAGGCGCTCTCAGTCGTCTTGACTGTTCGCGTCTTTTTCCTTCAAGGCCGCGCCCAGGATATCGCCGAGCGACGCGCCGGAGTCGGAGGAACCGTAGGCCGCCATGGCGATCTTCTCTTCCTCGACCTCGCGGGCCTTGATGGACAGGTTGACCTTGCGGCTGGACCGCTCGACCGAGGTGACCATGGCATCGACCAGTTCGCCCTTGGCGAAACGGTCGGGCCGTTGTTCGGAGCGGTCACGCGACAGATCGGAACGGCGGATATAGCCGGGGACGTCGCCGTTGATGGTGACGTCGATACCCTTGTCGCCCACCGCCGAAACGGTGCAGGTGACGATGTCGCCTTTCTTCAGCCGCTCCAGGCCGTCCGCAACGGGATCTTCGGTCAGCTGCTTAACGCCAAGGCTGATACGCTCTTTCTCGATATCGACGTCGAGCACCTTCACCTTGATCATGTCGCCCTTGTTGTATTCGGCAATGGCTTCCTCGCCCGACTTGACCCAGTCGAGATCGGACAGGTGAACCATGCCGTCGATTTCCTCGGTCAGGCCGACGAACAGGCCGAACTCGGTGATGTTCTTGATCTCGCCTTCCAGTTCCGAACCGATCGGGTGTTTTTCGGTGAAATCGGTCCACGGGTTCGCCATGCACTGCTTGAGGCCGAGCGAGATACGCCGCTTGTTGCGGTCGACGTCGAGGATCATCACCTCGACTTCCTGGCTGGTGGAAACGATCTTGCCAGGATGGACGTTCTTTTTCGTCCAGCTCATCTCGGAAACGTGGACCAAGCCTTCGACCCCCGGCTCCAACTCGACGAATGCACCGTAGTCGGTGATGTTGGTGACGCGGCCGTTCATCTTGGCGCCGACCGGGTACTTGGCATCGACACCGTCCCACGGATCGGCTTCAAGCTGCTTCATGCCGAGCGAGATACGTTGCGTCTCCGGGTTGAAGCGGATGACCTGAACCTTGACCGTCTGACCCACTTGCAGGGCCTCCGACGGGTGGTTGATGCGCCGCCAGGCAATGTCCGTGACGTGCAGCAGGCCATCGACACCGCCGAGATCGACGAATGCACCGTAATCGGTGATGTTCTTGACCACGCCTTCGAGCACCTGGCCTTCGCTCAGGTTTGAGATCAGTTCCGAGCGTTCCTCGGCGCGGGTTTCTTCCAGCACGGCGCGGCGCGAGACGACGATGTTGCCGCGCGAGCGGTCCATCTTGAGGATCTGGAACGGCTGTGGGCTGTTCATCAGCGGCGTGACGTCGCGGATTGGACGGATGTCCACTTGGCTGCCCGGCAGGAATGCAACGGCGCCCGAAAGATCGACGGTGAAGCCGCCTTTGACGCGGCCGAAGATGACGCCGTTGACGCGTTGATCGGATTCGAATGCCTTCTCGAGAACGTTCCAGGCTTCCTCGCGGCGCGCTTTTTCGCGGCTCAGGACGACGGTGCCGTCGCGGCCTTCGAAGCGCTCGACGAATACGTCGACCTTGTCGCCGGCGGCGACCTTGGCAGGCGTGCCCGCTTCGGAGAATTCCTTGATCGGGATGGATCCTTCGGACTTCAGTCCGACATCGACCAGCACGAAATCATTCTCAACGGCAAGCACCGTGCCTTTGACCACACGGCCTTGCAGGCGCTCTTCTTGTTCGAATGATTTTTCCAGGAGGTCGGCAAAATTTTCGTTCGCCATCTGATTGGCGACTTCGGGGGGAAGTCCGGTATCGGACGTCGTATTTGCGTTAGCCATAAATATGTCTTTCCTTCTTTTCCATCGTTTGTCTGGCCGGCCGGTTGGTTCCGGCGGTCTTTGACCAAAACAGAGGCCCCGGCGCCCGAAACGGTTATAAGCTTCGCGTGCCGTGGCGGTTCATAACACGCAGACTGCGCCCTGTTATCGGGTCTTCGTCTGCGTTCGGTTAATTCTGCGATTTATTTATATGCGCGAGTGCCGTGTCGAACACCTGATCGGCATCCATATCGCTGGTATCGATGACCAAAGCGTCTTTGGCCGGCTCCAGCGGAGCCACGGCCCGCGATGCATCCCTGGCGTCGCGGTCCTCTATGTCCCGCAGAATGCGCGCATATATAGCTTCTGACCCCCGCTCGCGCAACTCCTTAACGCGCCGTTCGGCCCGGACTTCGGCGCTTGCGGTGAGGAAGAGCTTCACGTCCGCGTCGGGGCAGATAACGGTGCCGATATCACGGCCGTCGAGAATGGCGCCTTCCTTGCTGCCGGGCGGAAAATTGGCAAAATTCCGCTGAAAATCGAGCAAGGCGGCGCGCACACCCGGATGGGCCGCCACCTGGGAGGCCGCCCCGCCCGCGGCCTCGCTGCGCAATTCCGGATCGTGCAAATCGGCGGGATTCAGCGCCCGGGCGACTTCGCTCGCCGCATCGGCGTCCGCCGGGTCGCCTCCACGGCGCAGAACGCCGAGCCCCACCGCCCGATAGAGAAGGCCGGTATCGAGAACGGCGAGATCGAAATGCTTGGCCAGGCGGCGGGTGAGCGTCCCTTTGCCCGATGCCGCCGGTCCGTCGACAGCAATAATCATAGATCTTCGATACCCTCTTCGAGGACGGCACCGAGGGAACGCATGATATCGGCGAAACCCGGAAAGCTGGTCGCGATGGTGGCGCCGTCGTCGATGGTAATGGGGGCCTTGGCGGCCAGTCCCAGTACCAGGAAAGACATGGCGATGCGGTGATCGAGATCGGCGGCGATGGTTGCGCCACCTTTGACGTTGCCGCCCGTGCCGTGGATGACGAGAAAATCCTCGCCTTCCTCGATACGGACGCCACAGGTGTCGAGGCCGCGCGCGACGGCCGCCAGCCGGTCGCTTTCCTTGACCCGCAATTCGCCGACGCCGTTGAAGCGGGTGCTGCCGTCGGCGACGGCTGCGGCCATCGCCAGGATGGGATATTCGTCGATCATCGAGGCGGACCATTCAGGCGGAATGTCGGCCCCTTTGAGCGCGCTGGTCTTCGCCGTGATGTCGGCGAGGGGATCGCCCCCCGGGGCGGTTTCCAGGGGGGTCACAGAGATATCGGCGCCCATCGCGTCGAGCGCATTCAACAATCCCGCGCGCAACGGATTGATGCCGGCGCCGCGCACCGTGATCGCTGAACCCGGGACAATCAGCGCAGCGACCAGGGGAAAAGCCGCCGATGAGACATCGGCGGGGACCTGAACGTCGATACCGCCGATCTCCGGCCGGCCGGTAACGGTGACGGCAAGACCCTCGGATGTTTCTTCGGAAACCACCTCGGCACCGAAGGCACGCATCATGCGTTCGGTGTGGTCGCGGGTGGGCATATGTTCGATCACGGTGGTCTTGCCCGGCGCGTTGAGCCCGGCAAGCAGGATCGCCGATTTCACCTGAGCCGAGGCGACGCTGGGTGTTTCGACGATGGGCCGGGGGTCGGTCGCGCCGAGGATCGTCATGGGCAGGCGCCCGCCATCGGCGCAAATGAATTGCGCGCCCATCCGCTCCAACGGTTTCGTCACCCGCGCCATGGGCCGCGACCGGAGCGACGCGTCGCCGGTCAACACGCTTGTAAAGGGATGGCTCGCGAGAATGCCGGTGAGCAGGCGCGCGCCGGTTCCGGAATTGCCCATGTCGAGCACGTCGCCGGGGGCGGCGAGGCCGCCGACGCCCCGCCCCCAGACCCGCCAAGGGCCGTCTTGTTCTGCCGGCCGCTCGATCTCGGCGCCGAGCGCTTCCATGGCGGCGGCGGTGGCGAGGATATCCTCGCTCGCCAACAGGCCGGTGATGCGTGTCTCGCCCACCGCGCACCCGGCCAGCATCAGCGCCCGGTGGGAAATGGACTTGTCGCCGGGAACGGTGATGTCGCCGGAAAGGGCATTGGCGGCGGAGGACCGTATCGCACTCATGAGGAACGAAGCCGAAGATTGACGCCAAGCATTGACGTTGGGGGTTGAAATCGGTGAGCCGGTCTCTAGCATTTTTACCCGGGCCTGAACAGTCCGGCTGAACGCGGGCCGGATGGGAACCTTTCGCCATCCGCGACAATGGCCCGCGAATGGCTGCCCGGAATGTTTAGTGGGGCCGGTAACGATTTTGAAACCTGTATTTTTGCTTTTGACAGATGGAAATGAACATGGCAATTGGCACCTCGGTTCATTATCTGTTTTGCCGAGCCTGAATGTCGGAGGAAAGTTCGCGTGACGAAACCCGAGTGGGGAACCAAACATACGTGCCAAGATTGCGGCACACGTTTCTACGATCTGAAGAAGACGCCCGTCGTCTGTCCGAGCTGCGGTACCGAGCTGGCCGCGGAAAAGCCGAAGGCGCGCCGCGCCCCGGCGCCCGTTGAGCAGAAAGCGCCGGCCCAGAAACCCAAACCCAAAGAAGCCGAGGACGGGGACGAGGACGAAGACGATATCGACGTCGATCTCGATATCGATGACGAGGATCTCGACGTCGATCTCGACGATGACGATGACGATACGCTCATCGACGATGACGATATGGATGACGATGACGACGGTGTTGCCGTCAGCGTCACCAGCGATGACGACGACGACAAGTAGGTCGGTTGTCGTCTAGTCCGGTTTCGACATCGGCTTTTCCGTTCGGGATCAAAGCCGCTGCCGCCGAACAAGGCGCCCCATAGGGGATGAGACGGGCGAAATCATGGAGAGGATGGCGGGAGCGGTACGGCGCTGATTTCCCTTGCCTTGCTCTCCTGATTTTTCTAACTTGCGCGCCTTCTCAGGCCGGGGCAATTCCCAATTCGCCCGGCACTTGAGGAACATAGCCCGAGGGAAACGTCACCGAGGGCAAACAAACGGGGCCGTAGCTCAGTTGGGAGAGCGCTACAATGGCATTGTAGAGGTCAGGGGTTCGATTCCCCTCGGCTCCACCAACTACTAAGATCCATAGAAATTGCGGGTCAACTTGTCTGCACCGGAAGTCCATCCGGGTGAAGATGGTTTCCGATATCGCCTTCGCGTCATTTCCCCGTGCGAGGGCCTAGAATTAGGCGCTTTTCTCACAGAATTTTAAATTATTAATAATGAGAGGCATTCTCATTATGGACATTTCCCACCTAATGTGGCCTCTCTATGGGGGATCGACGGGTTCAGGTCCGAACAGCAGGGGGTAGGACCGACGCCCGAGAAAAGTGCGCAGAACCGTTGGGGGTACGCGGAATGCAGGAGTCGGCCCTATTGCAGGCCTACCGGGAGTACGAATGGGAACTGCTCAAGTTCCTCGGACGGCGCCTGGGCTCGACCGCGACCGCGTCCGACATCGCGCAGGATCTCTATATCAAATTGCTTCGGGTGGACGAACATCCGCCGATAAAAGACCTGCGCGCCTACCTGTTCCGCATGGCCGCCAATTTGGCGACGGACCATCTTCGCGTCGAAAAGCGGCGAACGGAGATATTGGTGGAAAGCGAAGGCGTTTTATCTCCGCCCAACAACGCCCTTACGCCCGAACGTTACGCGATGGCGCGCGAGGAGCTCGACTTTATGGAGGCCGAAATCGCGAAGTTCCCATTGCGATGCCGCGAGGTTTTCTACCTCGCCCGCTATAAGGGGATGACCCAGCCGGAAATCGCCGAAGAACTTGGGGTCGGTTTGACGACCGTCTACAAAGATCTCAAGAAAGCTCTCAATCTGTTGGTCCAGGCGCGGCGGCGCTTCCTGGACTTCTCGTCCTGAAATCACCGGCCTGAAACTTCGAGCATGAGAAAATGTCCGCTCACTCGTCTATTCTATATAGAGGATGGTTGTTGCAATCGGTCCCTACGGAACCGACCAATTTTTTGCCGGGCACCTAGATGATAGATAAGCAAGATCAGCATTGGCCGATCCCGTCCATAGAAGATGAAGCCCAGCATTGGTTTCTCAAAAGGCTGGCCGGCGAGTTGTCGGATCGCGACCGGACCGATTTCGATGCTTGGTACCGCGCCGACCCGCGCCATGGTTTGGCCTATGACGAAATAGAGAATCTATGGGACGGCGCGGATGCGCTGGAATTTGCTTTCGAAAGGGTAAGCTCGTCGTCTCCGGGCGACGCACCCCGCGTTGCCAACGAACGGCGCCGGTTGTGGAAACGACGCGAAGAACGAATCCACAAGCACCGCAATGTCCGGTTTTCCAATGCCCGCATGGGGCTCGCTGCAGGACTAATTGCCGCGAGCCTGGCGCTCGTTGTATTCCTGGGGACGGATTTCTTCTCGGTACTTACTGCGGACTATCGAACCGGCGTCGGCGAGCAGATCGTGGTTACCCTACCCGACGGCTCGACAGCCTACTTGAACACCGACAGCGCGATCGAACTCAAATACAGCGACCGCCAAAGACAAATTTCGCTGGTACGCGGCGAGGCGCTGTTCAAGGTCAAGAAGGACCCGGCCCGTCCGTTTGACGTTTTCGCCTTGGGCGGTAAAAGCCGCGCCGTTGGAACGGCCTTTGCCGTCCGCAGGCAGGCCGACACGGCGATCGTCACGGTTACCGAAGGGCGGGTCAGCGTAGCACCGTCCGAAGCGAAACCGTCGTCCGCCACGCTGCTGCATGCGGGGGATCAAGCACGCTACGGCCGACACACGCGACCCAAACTCGTTCCTGTCGCGGACACTGCGGCGGCAATTGCTTGGAGGCAAGGAGTCATCAGCATCGACGGCCTGCCTCTCGCCGAAGCCGTCGCCGAGATTGATCGCTACCGACCGGGTCGGATTGTCCTTATCGGCGACATGTCACAATTAGGCGACGTTACCGGCCGTATCTCAATCGCTTCGATTGAAAGTGGAATCAACGCCTTGGCCAGTATTTATGGGTTCAGCGTCACGCGGATCACCGACTATTTGATGATAGTCCGCCGCTAAGCCAAAAAAAATCACCGGCGGGGCACCGGTTTTCTCTTTCCCACTCGTCTCTAGGGTAGGTCAGTTCTGCGAATGCGTCTCATTTGCAAAAATGACCTCAAAGCTCTAAGGGGGAGAGACCAATGGTCCACACCAACACCAAGACCACCGCCAAGGGACCGGCGGCGGCAATATTTTGCAAACACCGTCATCCGTCGGCAGCCACCCGCACCATGGGCCTCCACTTGGCCTTGGCCGGGCTGACAGTTCTCATCGCGCTTCCGATTTCCGCCTCGGCCGAATCCGTGCCGGCCGTTCCGCAACTCGCGCAGAGCGGAGACGCCCGCAGTTTCTCGATCCCGTCACAGCCGCTATCCTCAGCGCTCGCCACCTTCGCGGACCAAGCCGGTATTTCCTTTATCTATAAAACGGGCGATCTCTCGGGCCGGAACTCGCCCGGTATTGCCGGGACGCTGACAACGACGGAAGCCCTCCGGCGCCTGTTAGCGGGAAGCGGCATCAGTTATCAATTCACCGATCCCCAAACGATCACCCTACAGGCCGCAAGCGACGGCGGCGCCTTCCGAATGGATCCCATCGTTATCGAGGGTGAAAAAACGCAACGTTCCTATCTGGAGACCTATACCAGCGTCGGCATCGCGACCGGGGAAGACATCGAAACCTATAACGTGGACGACCTTCCCGACAGCTTCAACAACATGGCGAACGTTCGCCTTTTCTCCAACAGCCGCGGAAACAACGGTTTTCAGATTCGCGGTGTCAATGCGGACGGGGTGACCCAGCCGTCGAATTCCGCGCCGCTGATCTCCGTCATTATCGATGGGGCGACCCAATCGGCGGAAGGATTGAAGCGCGGCTCCCGAGGCGTATGGGACATCAAACAAATCGAAGTCTTACGCGGTCCGCAATCCACGTTGCAGGGACGAAACGCGCTCGCCGGAGCGGTGGTTATCGAAACCAACGATCCGACCTATGAGCCTGAAATGACGATGAAGGCGCTTGCCGGCAGTTTGGATCGCAAGGACGCTGCCTTTGCCGTTTCGGCCCCGATCATCGACGATCAGCTTGCCTTCCGCCTGAGCAGCGAATATCGGGACCAGGCGAAGGACGTGGAATTCTCGGACGATGGGAACAAACCGTTCACCAACGACGAGTTTTTCAATGTCCGCGGCAAGCTGTTGATGGAACCCAGGGCCGTCGAAGCCTTGAGCGCCCTCGTGACCGTCAGCCATACGTTCGACAATCCTACCGCCGCGGCAGTTACCGGGCCGGATTTCTATGCAAGAAAGTTCGCGCCGGCATCGACCTCGACCGAATTTCGGGAAATGGTGGTCGACAATTATGTCGCCGACGTCGCCTACGCGTTCGACAACAATTGGATACTACGGTCGGTTTCGTCGGTAAACGAGACGGACCTCGCGATTTTCAGTTCGCCCCAATCGGCAAGCTATACGCGGGACGATCATCGCCGAGACAGCGATTTTAGCGAGGATTTGAGGTTCGAAGTCGGCAACGGCATTTCTGGTTTGTCTGGTCTGTTCGGCCTGTTCTACGGCGACTTTAGTCAGAAGGTTCAATCATATATTGCCTCCGGCGCGACGGTTTATCAGGACGGCATCTTCATCAATGAAACGGAGACGCTGGCCGCCTATACCGATCTCAGATACAGGATATTCGACCGCTGGTCGCTAATCGGCGGACTTCGCTACCAACACGACACAGTGCACAACTTCATCGATACGGCATCCGCTTTCGGCGATAGTTATGCGGATCGGGAAGCCGAGTACGATGTCCTGTTGCCCAAGCTCGGTTTGGCATACGACCTCGGCGAGACGCAAACCGTGGCGGCGACTGCCTCCCGCGGATATCGCCAAGGACTTACCGAAGCCTTGTCCGGCACCTCCACCATTCATGCTGTCGATCCGGAGTTCGTTTGGACATACGAGGTTGCCTACCGTCAAACGTCTTCCGACGGACGGCTGAATTTCGGCGCGAACGTTTTCTACAACAGCTATAAGGATCAGCAGATCGCCATCACCAACGCGTCCACTGCACAATCCAATACCTTTAATGCCGGCGATTCGATCTCCTACGGCACCGAGATAGACGGTCGGTACGAGTTCGGAAACGGATTCCACATGTTCGGGTCTCTGGGTCTGCTGAAAACGGAACTCGGAGATTTCCGCGACAACGCATGCTCACCGTCGGGAGGCAATTGCAAAGGTAACGAATTTCCGGAAGCGCCCCGTTTCACGGCAGCTCTCGGCGGAGCCTATACCCATCATTCCGGCTTATTCGCCAGCGCCAGCGCCAACTATACGGGTGAATATTTCACCCAAGGCGAAATCAACAACCGGGAACACTACAAGATCCACGAACGGTATCTGGTTAACATCAAAGTCGGCTACGCCACTGACAACGCCGCAATATCGCTCTATGCAGACAACCTGTTCGACGAACAGTATCTGACCGGCCTTTCAAACAGTTCCTCGAGTTCCAACGAAGCAAGCATCGGTGACGGCCGTACCATCGGCGCCGAAGTAAGGTTCAAGTTCTAATGGACACGGCGGTCCTTATCGCAGTTTCCGCCTGCCTCGTCGCATCAACAGCCGGCCTGGCGATGGCCGCGCCGCGCGGTGCCGGATCTGCCATTCTGGCGCAAGGCAGCCGCCCGCGCCGCGTAACCGGCATTCTGTCGTGGGCCGGCTTAGCGGCTACGCTTTGGTGGATGGGCGCCTGGTTTGGATGGGAGATCGCCGTTCCGGCCTGGCTGGGACTGCTTAGCGCCGCTGGTATCGCAAGCCTGTTCATCGCGGCCCTGTCACCCCTTTGGCTCTCCCGTTGTGCCGTCGCCACCATCGTGCTCGCTGTCGTTGCCGGGGCCTTCGGGATCAGTGGAGGACATCCGTGAACCGGCGGCTCGTAAACGTATGAGATTGCTTAGTGCACTTATTCTTGCGCCCGTCGCATCCATGCTGTTGGCGTCCGCGTTTATTGTGCTTGCGCCAGGTGACGTTCCGGCCCGGCTCATATGGGCCGGCATCCTCTTCCCCCTGCTTTGGCCTCTGCTGTTCTTTTTTTCCTACTGGCCGAAACGCCCTCTCGGTCCCGTGTTGGGCCTGACCGCCGCATCGCTGCTGTCCGGTGCCGTTGTTTTCCTTACCTAGCCAGCTAGCGATGGAGCAGGAGCGCACAAAAAGAGTATATGACCTGCACGCGTGGACTGGCGTCGTCTGCGGGCTTTTTATCTATGTGGTCTCGCTTTCCGGCGTGTTCGCATTGTTCGGCGACGAACTGCGCACCTGGGAGGAACAGGAGACCCGCATTGCCGTCGCCAGGGAAACAGCCCCCGTCATGCCCCTGTTGTCGGCGTTCGTGGCTGAAACAACGAAGAAGGGGCGGCTTCTGGACCTGTCCCTCAACTTGCCGACGGGGCCCGAACCGTTCTATCTGGCGACGGCGCTGGTCAAAACGGCAGACGGTCCGGTCATCACAGAGGAACAGCGATGGCATCCGAACGCTGGAACCGTTCTGCCGCTACGCACGAAAGGCCTTTCCTATTGGATCGTCGATTTTCACCGTAACCTGATGCTGGATCGGACACTGGGCCGGTTTCTCGTTGCCCTGTCGGGCATCGTGCTGCTCGTCCTGATCGTTTCGGGCCTAGTAATGCATCGCAAGATCTTCCAGGAAATATTCACCTGGCGTCTTTCGCGATCGATCCGCCTGAAATGGCAAGACAGCCATAAGACGATCGCCGTTTGGGGCCTGCCCTGTCACCTCATGTTCGCCTTTACCGGCGCCTGGCTGGGCCTGGTCATCATATTCGTGCCCATCACCGCAATGATTTCCTTCAAGGGCGATACCGGTGCTCTCATCGAGGCGGTGTTGGGGCCGCAACCGCAACCCACCGGCATATCGGCCCGCATGTTCTCCATAGACGAGGCGCGCGACCGCGCCTACGTCCACGTCGGTATTCGGCCAGACAGCGTGTCGATTTCTCTTTGGGGAGACGAGAAGGCCAAGTACCGTTTTCGCTATCCGCCCTCGCGCGCGTTGATTAGTCATGCATGGATCGATATCAGCGCGACAACAGGCCGCATCATCGATGCCCGGCTGACCGACAAGCCAGGCCTTACCTTTAGGGTAAACCCCGCAATGACGACCTTGCATTACGGGCAGTTCGGCGGGCTCTGGATCAAGTTCCTCTACGTGGTTCTCGGAATATCCCTTTGCCTCATCACCGCGACAGGCCTGATGATCTGGCTCGAGCGCCGCCTGCAAGGCAGCGACGCGCGCGTTTTTATCCGGGCTCTTAGCCGGACAACCGTCGGCGTCTGCGCCGGAATGGGATTGGCCAGTTTCGCCATTTTCTTCGCCGACAAACTTCTGCCCGACAGTGCGCAAAATCGGATCTCCGTAATTGGCATTACCTATTTCGGCGTTTGGGCCGCCGCCGTTCTCTACGCACTGCTGCGTCGCAACGAATACCGGACCTGCAAGGAACTTTTTGCTGCAACGGCGGTCCTGGCCGCCGGCTTGCCCGCCCTTAACTACATTGTGACAGGTGACCATGTACTCAGCCTCTTACGCGCCGGCCATGGCTACGCGGCAGGTGTCGACATCGCGGGGATTGCAACCGGAATCGTTCTCCTGTTGGCCAGCATTTGGATTCCCGCCGACCGGCTAACGCGCTACGCCGATTGCAAGCCGGTTGCAGCTAAGAGACCTTGATCTCGGAGCTTTTTTTCTTATCAAGTAGGAGGGTAACGCGTTCGCAATGCGAAGGTCAGGGGTTCGATTCCCCTCGGCTCCACCAAACTTCTAAAAAGAACGGCGCCGGTGATCTTCTGCCGCGTTTCAACCGGTGACGCGCGTCAGGCTTGAGGATAAGGGAACGTCAATTGTACTTGAGTGCCGGCGTTCTCCCGGCTTTCGATAGACAGACTGCCGCCGTGAAGGTTCATGATTTCCCGGCACAGCGGCAGTCCCAACCCCGTACCTTCCAGCCGTTTGACCTGCGATGATCCATGCGCCTGCCGGAAGGGTTCCAGAGCAATGTTTATCTGCTGCGGTGTCATGCCGATGCCGGTGTCGGCGACGGTAATGTGGTATCCGTTATCATCCACATGATTGGATATGACGACCTGTCCGCTATCGGTGAACTTGATGGCATTGCCGACGATGTTCATCAGAACCTGGTTCACTCGCAATGGGTCAACGGCGAGGACCGGCAAGTGTGCAGTGTCGTTTTTAAGATCGACGTTTTTGCAGGATGCCAACACCTGCAACAGGGAATGGACCTTGGAAACGAGTTCGTTCAAATCCGTGGGTTCCGGGTAGAGCTCCATTTTCCCGGCTTCGATCTTTGCGAGATCGAGGATTGAATTGACCGTTTCCAGCAGCAGGAGTCCGCTCGACATCACCAGATCCGCATACTCCTGATATTTTTGGGGCAGGTCGCCGAAGATTCCGATTTTCATAATCTCGGCATAGCCGATGATTGCATTGAGCGGGGTCCTCAGCTCATGGCTCATGTTGGCCAGAAACTCGGACTTTGCCTTGTTCGCGTTCTCGGCGGCTTCCTTCGATACCCTGAGCTCTTCTGTCCGTATATCGACGAGGTCCTCGAGTTCCTTGTTCATGTCGCGCAGGCTGGTTAGGAGCAGTTGATTGCCCAAGGCTTCGCCGGCCATTGTACTGATGATTTGAAACAGACGAATTTCCGCAGGGGACCATTGGCGATCATGCGAGCACTGGTGCATGCCGAACAGCCACGGCTCGCCGTGACGGGGATTAATCACCATCAATAACTGCGAGCGCACGGAAAATGCCTCGACGGTTTCCACTATGTCCAGCCCGCCGAGGCCATAGGACAACGGGGATTGGGTTTTGAGCGCGGTGCGGAAAATTTCGGCCGCGTCGGGCGTCATCGGCCGTTGTATTTTCAATACATGCGCACCGGGATACCCGGGCCTGTACTGCTCGATCGGCACTTCCCAAAACGCGGCGTCGGGATTGCATGGATACAGCATCCATACCCGATCGGCCTCAAAACGCTCCAAAACCTCGCTGCATATGGACCACAAAAGTTTTTCTGGATTTTTTTCGTTTCGGATCAACTCCGTCACACGTTCGACGGCTTGCAGCGTATTGTCTAGGTCCTTTGTCTCAACCAACAAAGAATTTTCCCCCGACACGTGTCGCTAAGCCAAAATATTCCACATCCTGTAGTAATCACAAATACGAAAATGTTATTTCGTGCAGGGAAGCGTGGTCACCTGCCCACTGTGAACGTCAACGAACGATAATATACGAGCAAAAATCAGCGTTGGGACGGCGACAGCGCCGCCCGTCTGTTTTCCCTGACTTTGCGGGCGGCATTCCCGTGCTGACGGACCTTGCGATGTTTCCGTTTGGGATGCATGTCCAGTCCGATCGTAAAGGGAAACCGGAATTTCATTGTCGCATTGGCGATCGCTTTCATCCGCATTGCCGGAATGATCCGGCAATCGGTGTTCTTGAGAACTTCTTTCACGGTGCTGATCGCCGAGGTGCATCCCATGACGAGCACGGCTTCGTATTTCCTGGCGCGCTCCAGAAACGCGTCACGCTGCCCTTGCGTCCACAGGCACATCAAGGGCGAGGGGACGCGGGTGGTGTAGACCTCGGTTTGAACGCCGCGTTGTTCGAGCGGCTCGCGGACGGACTTGATGTAATCCTCGAACACCTCCGTCTTGATGCCGTGTTTGAACAACTCGATAAACGGCTTCTTTTTCTGCATCGCCAGGGACATGGGCGGGCACATGGGGCAGGAAACGATCAAGACCGATTTGAAACCCTTGAGGTCTTCGGTCACGTCGCGCGGTTCCAATAGAATAGGCATGGCGTTCCTCCTTGCGAGAGCACGGGATGGGGACGACCCGCTATTTCTTTCATCCTCGAACAGGCTCGGCAGGAGCAACTTGATCTTGATCTAGCGCCGGAGCCGCGTTTCGCATGCGCGCATGCGACGGACGCAAGTTTGTTTTTCTATTCGGTTGCTATTTCGCGTGGGGGCGCTTCGGAACGCAGGTGAACCCCCCATTTTCCGATTTTACGAAAATCTGCGTCGTGAAGTCGCTGGCGCAACCGGCGGGCACGATATCCTTCAACACATCGGACACGAAGGGATCGACCACGATGGGCCAGACGATATCGGCTTCCAGGAATTTAGCGCGAAGTTGATCCTTGCTCGCGACCTTTTGCCAAATGTTGGTGCGGGCGGCGGGATTCCAGCTGATTTGATCTCCATACCGGAATAGCTGGCGCGGTTTTCCACGTGTGCCGTCGATCGCATAGAACTTCGCGAAGCCCAAGATATCGGCATCGGTTCCCTGGCTGATGAACTGAACCAACGGTACTGCTTTCGCGTATTGAGCGGAATCGCGAACGAAGGCGGCGGCGGCCCGGACGTCGCCGATGCGGGAATCGACGGATTGGAATCGCCGTGTCGTCACATCCTGGACCGAGCGGTGGATTTGAACGGCTTGCCACCCCATCAAAAGAAGACATCCCGCAAACCCCAGAACGTAGACGGGTTTCCGGGAAAGCAGGCGGGCGTGAATTTCTTGGGCGAGAAGTCGGAAGACAAAGATCGCGAGCGCGACCAGCCCCACCGCATGGAAGGGCTGAATGACGACACGCATGAAACGCGGAATGGAGTTCAGGTTTTCGAAATAGAACGGCCCGAAACAGGTCAGGTGATACCAATACAAGATACCGATATAGACGGCTGCAAAAGATCCGAAGGCCACGAGCCACAGGCGGCGGCGCCCAAAAACGCTTAATAAGGCCCCAACGGCGGCGGCGGTCAGGATCGGCGTCTTGTACGCTATGACATAATGTCCGACGGCGGCCGCATACCGGCTCAGCAAATCCCGCCAATCCAAGTGAGCGATATTGGCAAGCGCTTCCGGCGAAAAGGTCATGGTCGGGTTGGATAGACAGCTCCCGCTTGCGGGAGCGACGGCCCGCCACAAAAGGACGACGGCCAATACAGGGAACAGGAGACGGAGACCGTCCATGACGAGGTCGCGACAACGTTCTCCCATTCCCTGGGCCGGCCCACGGAAAAAAAGGATCAACAGAACAAGGCCAAGTCCCGGCAGGAACGTCAGCATAGCGGCCTTGAGGAGATAACCCGCCATGACGGCCAGTCCGGTGTGCAACAGCACGCGGTCTTTGGGAACGTCCGAACGCTCTAGCAGGAAGAGAAACAGCAGGCTTGCGGTAAGGGCGTAAATCTGCGGCTGTTCGATCAGCAGCGTGTAGATCCAGAGCTTTCCGGTGCCTTCCGCCGCCAGATAGAGAAGGAGGACGCCCCAGGCTAGTAGCGTCGCGGTGGCGAGGGTCATGCGGGCCCGTGACGCCGTTTCGTGACGGACGATGTCGAACAAAAGCCCCGCAAGGCCGACATGGAACACGAACGGCGCGGCGGCCGATTGTCCCAGATCCAGTGTTCCGCCCGCCAGCCACGGTAACAGCAGAAGGAGCTGCCACCCCGGTATGTACCCGACATAAGAGGGGCCCCCTGCTACGGCTTCGTAGCCATCAAAGAGGTAGATGTTGCGGGAAACACCGATCCAGTTGGTGAATTCGTCGATGGTGAACGGGACATAGCCGATGCCGCCGTTGACGACGATGCCGATTGCGCCGAGCAGCAAAAGAAAAGGGACGGGGTTGGTCAGGGTTTCGCGTTGGAAAATCGATGCCGCACCGCGTATCCATCCTGCCGCCGCCGCGATCGCGATGATGGCGGCCATGGGAAAGAGAGGAATGCGGAAAACAACGTGAAAAAGGAAAACAGCAACGAGTGTTACGGCGTACCCAGCCAGGACGGTCGCGCCGAGGCTGCGCTTGCCGCCAAGCGTCAGTGCCGGCACCCACGCGCCCAAACCGATCGCCAGAAACGCGTAGATCGCGAGGCCGAGCACTTGTGTCTTCCTTCTCTCGCCGCCGGGTCAGTCGGGGCAGCCTAGGAAAAAGGGATGTGTCCGTCCACGTCTTCCGTGCGCGGGTAAGCACGCGACCCGATAAGTCCGCAACGACGACAGATGACTTGATCCCTGGCGCGCACTCTGTCACCAAGCGGAGAAAAGATATATAAGACTGCGACAAAGAAAGATTCGTTCACAGGGAACGCCGCGAACACCTCCATGAAGGCCCCAATAAAAGTAATTGTCGCGCCCGAGAAATCCGCGAACGCGGCCGGGCTGAAAACCGCCGTTACCGAGATCGATCCGCCGACGCCAAGTGCCAGGGAATGCCTGATCGAGGTGCACGCCTCTGGCGTTAATCCGTCCGATGTTAAAGCGCTGCTGGGCAAGATGCCGGGCCTTGTATGGCCACGTATTCCGGGCCGCGATTTTGCCGGCGTGGTGGCCGAAGGTCCAACTGATTGGGTCGGCAAGGAAGTGTGGGGCACGGGCGGCGATCTCGGCATGTCGCGGAACGGCAACCATGGGCAGTTTGCCGTCATCGATGCCGCCGCGCTCCGCGAAAAGCCCGCCAATCTTTCCATGCACGAGGCGGGAAGCCTCGGCGTCTCTTGGACCTGCGCACATATGGGCATGATTTTGGGCGCTGCCGTTCAGGCGGGCGAAACGGTCGCCGTGCTCGGCGCTAACGGCGCGGTGGGGCAGGCCTCGGTGCAACTCGCGACGGCGGCTGGCGCGCGGGTGATCGCCGTCGAGCGGTCACGCGACGCGTACGCCGGCCACGCCTCCGGCCCGGTCGAGGTGGTGAACCTCGCGACCGAGCCCGATCTCCGCGCCGCGATCCTAGACCGGACCGAGGGGCGCGGTGCGGACATCATCATGAATTCCGTGGGCGATCCCTATTTCGAGACGGCGCAGCACTGCCTCGCGAAATGGGGGCGGCAGATCATCATCGCCACCTTCGCCGACACGGTGCCCCTCGACCTCCGCCAGTTCTATCGCGGTAACCTCCGCCTTGTCGGGGTGAGTAACCTGGAGGTCGATCACCGGGGGTCGGCGGATATTCTCGAGGCCCTGCGCGCCGGTTTCGAAAGCGGCACCTACAGACCCTATGCCATAAACGACGACTGTATTTTCGGGCTGGCGACGGCCAACGAGGGATATAAAATCGTTCTGGAGGACACACGCCGAGACAGAGTTGTCATCGACCCCCGCCGATAGGGGCAAGACCGCGCAGACCGCGGCCACATTTTTCCAAGAATTTTACACCCAGAAGAATTGACACCATGACCGATTTCGAATTGCCGGACATTTCCGATCTTTTTGCCGATTCCGCGCCTGCCGATGCCGTGCCGCTTCGTCCCGTCGATGCGGAAGAGTTGGCCGGTTGGCTGGTGCGCCAGCCGGAACACATTCAGAAATGGATCGAAAGCACGGGCTTCGCCGCCAAGACCGGTAAGCTGTGTTATGTGCCCGGTGACGGCGGCAGGATCGAAACCGTTCTCGCCGGTGTCAGCGACGACAAATCCCAGTTCGATATCGCCCATCTGGTGAAGGAACTGCCGGAAGGGTCCTATGTCATCGAGGGGATCGAATGCCCATCCCGTCATTCCGCTCTTGCCCTCGGCTGGGCCCTCGGCGGTTATGGCTTCTCGCGCTACAAGGAAATGGAGGCGGGCAAGGCACGGCTTGTTTGGCCGGCGCTCGCCGATCGGCCGGGCGTCGAAGCGGCGGCGCTGGCGACGATCCTGGCGCGGGACCTCATCAACACGCCGGCCGAGGACATGGGGCCGAGCCAATTGGCCGATGCGGCGCGCAAAGTGGCGGAAGCATACGGCGCCGAGTTCAGCGTTATCGTCGGCGACGATCTGCTCACCGCCAACTATCCCGCCATCCATGCCGTCGGCCGGGCGAGCGACGATCCGCCGCGCCTCATCGACATGGTATGGGGCGATGCGAACGCCCCCAAGGTGACGCTGGTCGGCAAGGGCGTGTGCTTCGATACGGGGGGGCTCGACCTCAAACCGGCGAGCGGCATGAAGCTGATGAAAAAGGACATGGGCGGCGCGGCCATCGTTCTCGGCCTTGCCACCATGATCATGCGCCTGGGCTTGCCGGTGCGGCTCCGCGTGCTCATCCCGGCGGTGGAGAACAATGTCGCGGGCAATGCCATCCGGCCCCTCGACGTGATCAAGACGCGCAAAGGTCTGACGGTAGAGATCGGCAATACCGATGCCGAAGGGCGGGTGATCCTTGCCGATGCCCTGGCCGAGGGGGCCTCCGAGGAACCGCAGATCATGGTTGATTTCGCGACGTTGACCGGCGCGGCGCGGGTGGCTCTCGGCGCCGAATTGCCGGCGCTGTTCTGCGACGACGACGATTTCACCGACCGGGTTCTTGCCAACGGCAAGCGCATCGAAGATCCCCTGTGGCGTCTGCCCCTATGGTCCGGCTACCGCAAGCAGATCGACGGCAAGGTCGCCGACATCACCAATGCGCCCGAAGGCGGGTTCGGTGGTGCCATCACCGCGGCCTTGTTCCTCAAGGAATTCGTCGCCGGCGCAGATGTTTGGGCCCATATCGACGTGATGGCCTGGAACCAAGCCTCGCGACCCGGCCGGCCCGAAGGCGGTGAGGCGATGGGCATGCGCACATTCTATACCGCCATCCGCGATCATCTCGCTTCGAAAGAGTGATACGCCAAGGAACGAATTTCAAAGCGGCTGCGTAACCCCGGTTACTTGAACGGCATCAACGGCTCCCAATATGCACATTATCCGTTTCGCAAGTGAAACGGATGCTGTTCAAAAAGGGGTGTGGAGCAAATGTCCGTTCAACTAGAACCTGTCGAAGCCCTCGATCTGTGGCGGCGCACCATCGTCGAGGGGGTGCGGCGGGAATCGCCCGACCTCACCACCCGTCAAATGGCGCTTCTCCTGATGGTCTATCTGACGCCCGGCCCGCACACGGTGCGCGGCCTCGCGGCACATCTCAAGGTGTCGAAGCCGGCGATCACCCGGGCCCTCGACAAGCTTGGCCAGTTGGATCTCGTGCGCCGCAAGGTGGACCCGCAGGACCGGCGCAGCGTGCTGGTGCAGCGTACGGTGCACGGCTCGGTTTTTCTGCGCGAATACGGCGACATGATCACCGCCGCCGCCGCGTCGGCTGAAGTGGCGCCCCGCGCCGCCTAAACCTTTCCTTACGCTTTGCGCAGTTGCGGCGCCCGGCCGCCCGGCCGATAGCGGGCGAGATAGGTCGGCGCGATCGCTTCGACGGCGGCCGGCTTGATGCCTAGTTCGGCAAACGTATGTGCGCCGCCCGCGACGACGTTATCGGTCTGCAGCAGCTTGACCTGATCGCGGGTGAGCAACGGCTTGGGAGCGAATTCCAGGAACCAAGCCTTGAAAGCCAACAGGCCGAGCGGTACCGCCATCAACAGTCGCCGCCGTCCGGTGACCTCCAATATCAGTTCCATGACCTCGCGGCTGGTCATCACCTTCGGTCCGCCGAGCTCATAGATCATCCCCCGCGCGCCGTCCTTGGTCAGTGCCGCCACGATTGCCTCGGCGACATCGCCGACATAGACCGGCTGGAACTTGGTGCCCCCCGGCTTCTTGGTGCCCAGGATGGGCAGAACCGGCGAAATCCGTGTCATCGCGGCGAATTTGTTGAAGAAATCATCCTCCGGTCCGAACACCACACTGGGCCGCAGAATGGTGGCTTCGGGAAATGCCTCTTGCACCGCCGCCTCGCCGGCCGCCTTGGAGCGGGCGTACTTGGCGGCCGACTTGGCGCTGGCGCCGAGGGCCGAGACGTGGACGAGGTGTTTGACGTCGGCGGCCTTGGCGGCCCTGGCAATGGTTGCCGCCCCTTCAACATGGACTGCGTCGAACGTCTGCTTGCCCTTTTCGTAGAGGATGCCGACCAGATTGACGACGGCATCGGCACCGTCGACGGCGGCCGCGACGGTTGCCGGATCGCGGAGGTTGGCGGCAAAGGGCACGATTTGTCCGACATTGCCGAGCGGCTTGAGGAACGAGGCAGCCTCGGGGTCGCGGACGGCGACGCGCACGATGGCGCCCCGATCCGCGAGCCGTTTGACCAAGTGACGGCCGAGGAAGCCCGAGCCGCCGAAGATTGTGATGCGCTGGTTTTTCATGTCCGGTATTTCATAGGTAAGGGCAGTTCCGGGTGGAATGCAAATTGTGCCAGAACTTACCCCCGATCGCTGAATCCCTCAACTGCTTCACTTCGATGTGTCATTGAGATGTTTCTTTGGGGATATTTCATCAGGAGGCTTCACATTCCGCGGGTGCCTCCCTAGATAGAGCGGTCATGCGGTGCTTGGGGACTAGAATCGTGGTTGACAATTTCCGGGTTGGGGCGCTACCACCTGCAGGCGCTGAGGCGCAAGGTTTCAACGATCCCGTTTCCATGCCCAGGTGGCGGAATTGGTAGACGCGCTGGCTTCAGGTGCCAGTGGCCGCAAGGCCGTGGAAGTTCGAGTCTTCTCCTGGGCACCATTTGCTTGTTCCGGTTTGGTTTCCGGGGGTAAGCGCACAAGGCGAGGCGATCCGCCATGGCCGTAGAACTGCACAAGGGCGACTTGCCCGCCGGGCTCGATTTCGGCAAGAGCGTCGCGGTCGATACGGAAACCCTGGGTCTCAATCCCGTCCGCGATCGCTTGTGTTTGGTTCAGCTGTCGGCTGGCGACGGCGATTGTCACCTGGTCCAACTCGCTGCGGGCGCGTATGACGCCCCCAATCTCAAGAAATTGCTGGCCGATCCGGGCGTTACCAAGCTGTTTCACTTCGGACGTTTCGATATTGCCATGATTCAGCAGTATCTGGGGGTGACCTGCCGGCCGGTCTATTGCACCAAGATCGCTTCCAAATTGACACGGACGTATACAGACCGCCATGGGCTCCGTGATCTGTGCAATGAGTTGCTGGGCGTCGATATTTCGAAGCAGCAGCAGCAGTCGGATTGGGGCGCAGCGACGTTGACCGAGGAACAACTCAACTACGCCGCGTCCGATGTCCTCTATCTGCACCGGCTGAAAGAGGCCCTCGATCAGCGGCTTGCCCGGGAAAACAGGACCGAGTTGGCCCAGGCCTGCTTCGATTTCCTGCCCGACAGGGCTTTGCTGGACCTCGCAGGCTGGCCGGATCAGGACATTTTCGCCCACTCCTGACGCAATTCCGCCCGAGGCAATCCGGGGGTCGGCTTGGCCACTGGCGGTGATGGGCCGGGTATGCGGCGAATGAGGGCCTGCCCTGCGGGACTGGATTAATGGACGATTAATTCGCCGGAACCCGTTGAAAACGCCGTTAAATCTCCGGTATGCAATTTCTTTGCCGAATATGCGGCGTTTATTGACCTTTAAGACAGTGATCCGCATACTGGCGAACGCCAATGGCCTGGAATATCTTGGGTTTCCGTTGACGACCGGTTGCCGGGTTTTTTGAGCGTTGGACCGCTCATCCGTCATCGTGGCGTGGCTACACTACCGGCATTTGAATAGACGCGGTCCGACCAGAGAGCGAAATGGCTAAATCAACCTCCGCACGCAAAAAAGCAGATATACCGGAAAAAACGTCGACCGATCTCGACGCCGCCCGCCGCGTGCTCGGGTTGGAACAGCACGCGTTGCAGGCTTTGGCCGATTCCCTGGATGGTGCTTTTCAGAACGCGCTCGACATTCTTCAGAATACCAAGGGTCGCGTGATCGTGACCGGCATGGGCAAAAGCGGCCATGTCGGCCGCAAGATTGCCGCGACGCTGTCCTCGACGGGAACGCCGGCCTTTTTCGTTCATCCCGGCGAGGCGAGCCATGGCGACCTCGGCATGATCAGCAAGGACGATTCGGTTCTTGCGCTTTCCAACTCGGGCGAAACACCGGAATTGTCTGATGTGGTCAGCTATACACGGCGGTTTTCCATTCCGTTGGTGGTGATTACGGCGCGGGCCAACAGCGCCCTCGCACAGCAGTCGAGTGTCGCGCTGTTTCTGCCCAACGTCGAAGAGGCGTGCCCTATGGGGCTCGCGCCGACGACCTCGACGACCATGTCTCTGGCACTGGGCGACGCGATCGCCGTTGCGTTGATGGAACGCAAAGGATTTTCACCCGGTGACTACAAAGTTTTCCATCCTGGCGGCCCGCTTGCCGGCCGGACGCTGAAGGTTTTGCGGGTGGCCGATGTCATGCACGATGGCGCGGCGCTGCCCTTGACCGATGGCGAGGCAAGTATGTCCGATGTGCTGGTTGAGATGACGGCGAAGAGCTTTGGGTGTATCGGTGTCGTCAAGGGGACACGGTTGATCGGCATCATTACCGATGGCGATCTTCGCCGGCATATGTCGGACGGCATTCTCAAGCGGACGGCAGCCGAAGTTATGACGCCGGATCCCAAGACGATCCGTCCCGGCGCCCTCGCCAGCGAGGCAGTGCAGGTCATGAACGACCGCAAGATCACCAATATGTTTGTGTCCGAGGACGACGCGGTTGTGGGCATCATCCACATTCATGATTGTTTGCGGGCTGGCGTGATATAGCGATGGATGGCCAAACAATAGATCGGACAATGGGCCAGCCGGCCGAGGACAAATCGGCCGCGGTATCCGCCCATACGTCCGCCGTGGCGCGATCCGAGCTTTTGTCGGCCGACCCCAATCGGACCGGACGGCACGCGTCGCTTCATTACAGTCGCTTCGTTTCCGTGATGAAGATATTCCTGCCGACGACGGCGCTTCTGCTTATTGCGTTGGTCGTGGTATGGCCGCAGCTGGATATCGGCGACAACCGCTTCGGATTGCAGTTCGCCACGTTGGAATCGGAAGCCAACGATCAGAGCATGGTAAATGCACGTTTCGTCGGTGCCGACCGCAAAGACCAACCGTTCACGATCACGGCCGATTTGGCGACCAATTTGATGGCCAGTGATGCGGCAGTGGAACTAGAAATGCCAAAAGCCGATATCACGACCCAGGATGGTAGTTGGCTGGTGCTGACGGCCAATACGGGCGTCTATGATCAATCGGGCAAAACGCTCGATCTCGAGGGGGCCGTGAATTTGTTTCACGATTCCGGTTATGAGTTCTCCACCAAAAAGGCAGCGATTGATCTCGGATTAGGTGCCGCGACCAGTTCGTCGCATGTCAGCGGCCATGGTCCGTTCGGCGAACTTGAATCGGAAGGTTTCCGCATCGAGGACAAGGGCGAGAAGATTTTCTTCACTGGTAAATCGAAAGCGACCATCTTCTCTAAACCCACTGAGGCGCGCCAATGAGGAAAGAGCAGTTCATCGCGACGGCCATGGCCTTTGTCTTCGGTTGTGTGGTCTGGTCTGGCTGGTCTGGAGCGTCCGCGCAGATGTTCAATCTGGCGAGCGGCGATAGCGATAAGCCCATCGAGATTTTTGCCGACGACGGGATTGAATGGCAGCGGAACAATGAAATTCTGATCGCCCGGGGAAATGCTCGTGCCGTGCGGAGTGGTGTTGCCGTCAATGCCGATACGTTACGTGCCTATTACGGTGAGGAAGCGGGCGGCGGGACGAAATTGTCGCGCCTCGATGCGGCGGGCCGGGTGAAGATCGCGTCCGATGCGGAAACCATCACCGGCGATACCGCCGTGTATGACATGGAAAAAGCCATTTTGTTGGTGAAGGGAAACGACGTTCGCCTGGTAACGGATGGCGACGAAGTTCGTGCCAATCGCCAAATGGAATATTGGGAAACGCGGCAAATGGCCGTGGCGCGCGGAAATGCGATTGCCATCCGCGAGGGAAAACGGATTCAGGCCGAAACCCTGGTCGCCTTTCTGCGGCAGAACAAAGCCGGCAAGTCCGAGGTCTTTCGGGTTCAGGCCTTCGACAACGTCGTTATTAAGACCAAGCAGGATACGGTGCAGGCCGACAAGGGCGTTTATAACGTAGAGTCGGGAATCGCGACGCTAACAGGCAACGTCCGGATCAATCGCTGTGACAATCAGTTCGCGGGAGACCGGGCGGAAATCAACCTCAATACGGGGGTTAGTAAGCTTTTAACAGGGCCTGGGGGACAATCGGCTGGGCAGCCGGGGTCGCCCCGCGTGCGGGGTTTGTTGGTGCCGGGCGGTCCGCGCCCGGGGGATACGAAGTGTCCCGGCTAAGACCGGAACGGAAGAAGATGAAGAAAAGAACGCCAAAATTGGGATTGGCTGGGCGCTCGGCGATCGAGCGTGGCCTGAATTGGGAATTGTCATGATCCGTCAGTTTGACCGTATCCGCAGAGCGCGGGCAGACGAGGGCGAAAACGGTCCTCGGTTGGTGGCGGAAAATGCCCGCGGACTGATGGTCAAGAATCTGGGCAAGAACTATGAGCGGCGTCCGGTTGTGCGTGGTGTCTCGCTGGGTATCCAGCGGGGCGAAGTTGTCGGTCTTCTGGGGCCGAACGGCGCCGGGAAAACTACCTGCTTCTATCTGATTACGGGGCTCATCACGCCCGATTACGGCAACATCTATCTGGATGGCCGCGACATTACCGACCTTCCAATGTATCGCCGGGCACGGCTTGGAATTGGATATCTGCCGCAAGAGGCGTCGATTTTTCGTGGTTTGTCGGTAGAGAACAATATTCGCGCCGTTCTTGAAGTGACTGAAAGCTCGCGTGAACGCCGCGAAGCGATGCTCGAGGCCTTGTTGGCTGAGTTTTCGATCTCCCATCTTCGGAGGACGCCTGCGCTTGCGCTATCGGGCGGCGAACGGCGCCGGGTCGAAATTGCCCGCGCACTCGCGTCGCGTCCTCATTTCGTGCTCCTCGACGAACCGTTGGCAGGTATCGACCCGATCGCGGTGAGCGATATCCGCTCCCTGGTTGGCCACCTTAAGGATCGCGGCATCGGAGTCCTTATCACCGACCACAACGTACGTGAGACCCTCGACATTATCGACCGCGCCTACATCATCCACGATGGCATGGTCCTGATGGAGGGAACGCCGGAGGATATCGTCGGCAACGAAGACGTACGTCGCGTCTACCTCGG
The DNA here is from genome assembly GCA_913055735.1 of uncultured Rhodospirillales bacterium. GTDB lineage: Bacteria > Pseudomonadota > Alphaproteobacteria > Rhodospirillales > UBA2165 > CAJXKD01. The sequence goes on along the minus strand of CAJXKD010000001.1, from coordinate 1,201,558 downwards.
CGATCGGTTCAGCCTCTAGTCAGGCAACGGCCATGGCCATCACCCCCCGTCTCGAACTCCGCCAGGGCCAGTCCTTGGTCATGACGCCGCAGTTGCAACAGGCAATCAAGCTGCTGCAATTGTCGAATGTCGAGTTGGTGGAATATGTCGAAGAAGCCTTGTCCGAGAATCCCATGTTGGAGCGGGATGAGAGCGACGAATCGGGCTTGTCTGGAGACACGTCCGATAATGGCGCTGAATCCGTAAGCAGTACGGAGACCGGCGAGGCCGATGATACCGGCGACGGCGATACTGTGCCCGACCTGGAGATGGCGACCTCCGATTCGCTCGATACGCCCCAAGTGGAGGATCTCGACGCCGACTATCTAAACGAATGGGGTGATGAGGGAAATTCCCCGACATCATCGGAGCTATATGGAACCGCGGGCCAATCGGCAAGCGGCGGACAACTCGAAAGTACGTCGTCCATTCTGGAGCAAACCTTGTCGCAGGGGATTTCGCTCCGTGATCACCTCATGGCGCAAATCAACGTGGATATCGATGATCCCATTGATCGGATGATTGCGGTTCATCTGACGGACGGGCTGGACGAAGCCGGAAGGGTAACAAGCAATCTGGACGACGTCGCCGAAGTCTTGGGGTGCGATGTTGAGCGCGTGGAAGCCGTGTTAACGCGGCTGCAGCAATTGGACCCGCCGGGCATTTTCGCGCGGGATCTTGTTGAATGCTGGACCATACAGTTGCGCGAACGTGACCGGCTCGATCCGGCGATGCAGACCTTGATTGATAACGTGGAGCTTTTGAAGCAGCACGACTACGTCGCGCTGAGCAAACTGTGTCACGTGGAGGTCGACGAGATCCGCGAAATGATCGCCGAGATCTGGTCGTTAAATCATCGCCCGGCGGAAGCATTCGACGAAACGACCGCGCAACCCATTACGCCCGACGTGCTCATGCGCCCCGGAATGGGTGGCGTTTGGATTGTCGAATTGAACAATGAAACCCTGCCGCGGGTGTTGGTCAATAACAGCTATTACGCAGAAGTAAGCGGAGCGGTTCGGACCAAAGAGGAGAAATCCTATATCACCGAGAAGTTCCACGACGCCAATTGGCTGGTGAAGGCTCTGCATCAACGCGCGACCACGATTCTCAAGGTGGCGCGCGAAATTGTTCGTCAGCAAGACGCTTTTTTCGCCAAGGGCGTTGAATATCTCAAGCCGCTGGTCCTCCGGGATATCGCAGAAGAAATAGAGATGCACGAGAGCACGGTTAGCCGCGTGACATCGAACAAATACATCCACACGCCGCGCGGCATTTTCGAACTCAAGTATTTTTTTACCCAAGCGATTGCCTCTTCCCAGGGCGGCGCGGCCCACTCGGCCGAGGCCGTTCGTCACAGAATCAAAAGCCTGATCGACGCAGAGCCCCACAATGCGGTGTTGTCGGACGATAAAATCGTCGAGATATTGAATGGGGATGGGATCGATATTGCCCGCCGGACGGTCGCTAAGTACCGGGAATCAATGAAAATTCCGTCATCTGTTCAGCGTCGCCGGGAAAAATCGCGGGTGTCTTAACAAAGGGTTTCTTTAGGTTAATTCGAGACCTTGACAGGCCGAGCACACGGCACTAACGTCCCGCCCTCCTGTGGGGGCCGGCCCTGATGCCAGGCACCACTAGCGGCGAATTCTAGGGAATTACTCACGAATTTTGCGTGTTGCGCATCGAAGCGAAGCCCGGTAGCGGGCAGATGGCATTCCGACACCGTGGGGTATTCGATTTCGTCGATAGGGAAACAAGCAGTTATGACGCCGACAGGCGTTCAAACGCACAAGGCAAAGACGTAAATAGCCAAGGACCGGTCATGGAAATCTCCGACCTCCTCACACTCGACAGCGTCATCCCCAACCTCAAAGTCACCAGCAAGAAGCAATCGCTTCAGGAACTGGCGCGACGTGCAGAAGATCTGTTCGATCTCGACGAACGGGAAGTGTTCAACGTTCTGCTAGAGCGGGAGAAGCTCGGTACGACGGGTGTCGGTAACGGTATCGCTATTCCCCATGGTAAGCTTGCCACGTTGGATCGCTTGTATGGCGTGTTCGCGCGTTTGGAAAAGCCGATCGATTTCGATTCCATCGACGAGCGCCCGGTGGATTTGATTTTTCTGCTGTTGGCGCCGGAGAACGCCGGCGCCGATCATCTCAAGGCGTTGGCACGGGTGTCACGATTGCTGCGCGACAAAAGCATGTGCGACAAGTTGCGCGCCACGGACACGTCCGAGGCTTTGTTTGCTCTCTTGACCGAGCAGGCGGCAACCCGCGCGGCTTAATCCGAGGCCGCGATACGCTTATGAGGCCCGGCATGCCGGGCCTTTTGCGTTTAAGCTTTCTGGTTTAGTGGACGTAAACGGGAACCAGGCCTTCCTGGATCGCGGTCGCGGCGGCAATTGCCGCGCTCGGGGCGGCGCCCAGTTGTTCGCCGTCGGCGGCAAAGATGCCAGCGTAAGCCTCGCCATCCATTTCGATGGGCCGGATGTAGGCAATCTCCCCCAATCCCCATGCACGGAAATGCTCCGCGGACAAAGGCAGCACGTCGAACTGCTCGTTCAGCTGTGTATCGGATGTATTATCGTTTCTGGTCATTCTCATAAGCTCCTATGACCGTGGCCGTTCACCCTTTGTCGGGTGCAACGTCGATGGTCTTGGACTTGGATTTGCCGCCCGCGGGCGTGCCTTTCTCGATCTTGATGCTGCGAACTTCCGGCTCCGGAATGGGCCGCATCAAATCGATGTGCAGCAGACCGTCTTCCAACCGGGCACTGGTTACTTCGATTCCTTCGGCAAGCACGAAGCTGCGCTGGAACTGCCGTGCCGCGATGCCGCGATGGAGATAGACTTTCTGGCCATCGTCCTCATTGTTACGGCCGCGGATGACCAGTTGGTTGTCTTCGGTCGATACATCGAGGTCGTCGAGTGAAAAACCCGCCACCGCGAGGGTGATGCGCAGGCGATCTTCGCCGATCTGCTCGATGTTGTAGGGAGGGTAACCTTCGGCCGATGTTTTCGACACCCGGTCGAGTACCCGTTCGAGTTGGTCGAAGCCCAGCAACAGGGGGCTATTGAACATTTGCACGCGAGACATGCCGTGCCTCCTCCTTAATCCAAGCGAGTCTGGCAATCGGGGCCCAATAGCGAGGCGCCCCAAGCTTCTGCTCCCGGCAATTTGGCCTCAAATATCTGCCAACGCGTCGCGAGCTTCCACACCCCATAATTTGTAAGAATTTCCCCAAAGGTCAAGGGATTGGCGGCGGCGGCCAGAGGGGCTGGAATTGCCCGGTTTCGGGTAGGGTTTGACAAATCAAGCACACCGCGCCGCTATAGGGGGCCGAAGAAAGAACGGCTGCAAAATCAGGGAGTAAAAAATGGCGGATCTGCATACCACGAACGTTTTGGGCAAAGAGCTCTATGTTATCGTGACGACACCGGCGGCGCCGGGCGAAGAGATTATGAAAAAGCTGCCGGATCATTTGGCACGCCAGATCGAGCTCGAGAAGGCTGGAATCCTGTTTGCCGCCGGACCGATGTTCGATGCAGGGTCCGAGGCGCCCGCCGCCGGATTGATTATCATCCGGGCCGCCAATTTCGAGGAAGCCGATAAAATTGCCGCCGCGGACCCGCTTCATGCCGCCGGTCTGCGGACCTACACCCTTCGCCGTTGGAAGTTGAATGAGGGGAGCTTTACCGTGACCCTCAATTACTCCGACCAAACGATGACGGTTGGCTGACCGCGATTGCAAAAAGAAGACCGCCGCCCGTGAGGGTGCCAAGAAAAGAAAACCGCCGCCCGTGAGGGTGCCAAGAAAAGAAAACCGCCGCCCGTGAGGGCGGCGGAGTGTGAAGTGGTGGTGGAAATTGGATCAGTCGGAGGGATCCTAGAAGAGTTGGGGCTCTAGAATAGCTGGAGGATGGCACGTTCCGATTTGGCGGCGATGTTGAGAGCTTCGGCTGCGAGGGCACCACGCGTCTGAAGTGACAGCGTATTGGCCGCCTCCTCGTTGAGGTCGGCATTGACCAGCTTGGCCGCGCCCGCCTCGAGATTGTTGGTCAGCTCTTTCGTGAAGTTCTCACGGATGTCCAGAACCGCGGCTTGTGAGCCGATGGTCTGCGCCGTCGAACGGATCGTCGCCTGGGCTGCGTCGATGGTCGCCGGATCGGTAATATCGATAGCGAGCGTCGTTGCGTCGCTGGCAGACCCGGTCAGGGTGACCTGCGACGTCCCCTCGGGGTTGACGTTCACGTTCACCGTGTCCGGCGTCGCACTGATCAGGCTGGTGCCGCCATAGTTGGCATCACGCGAAATGTTGGTGATCTGCTGCGCGACTTCGGTGAATTGGGCGTCCAACGCGGCCTGTTCGGTCGCGTCGCTGGTCGACTGCCGTTGCAGCGACAGCGCCTTCGCCTGGTCGAGCAGCGAGGAAATGGAATCGAGGCCGGCAACAGTCGTGTCGACCTTACTCACGGCCTGGCCGATGTTGTCCTTGACCGCGTTGTAATCGGAGGCCCGGCTCGTCAGGCTCTGAGCGATGGCGAACGAAATCGCATCGTCTTTGTACGAGTTGACCTTCTTGCCTTTGGACAGGCGTTCGGAGGTACGATCCTGCAGCTCGGAAACCCGCTTTAGCGAGCCGAGCGTTTCGCGAACACCTGACGACAGATTGACTTCCATGGTCTTTTCCCTTCGGTGGTTCCGCTGCCGTAACCCTCACCTCCGCGGGGTCTTAGGCCGGTGACTTTGCGTCCCGCCGTTTCCGGCGGTTTGCCGTTTCGGGGATCGGTTACTACCCGACCACCTCATCAAAAGTATGCGGAGTGTAGGGAATTCGGTCAACCGGCGCAGTGACCGGGCTCACATGTCTAAGTTATTGAAAAGTAACGATTTTAACCGTTCTCACAGGCTTGTTATATGGGCCCTGGAGGCGGGAAATCGTTAATCGTCCGATCCGGTCGGCGGCGTCCCTGAAAGGTTAACGCCCAGAACCGCCAAGCCCGCCTGGAGGGTCGCCTCCCGCGTACCGGAACTGTCCACCCGGTGCCAGGAAATCTCCCCTAGTTCATAGGTCAATTGCCGGTCCAAGACCGATGGCGTGGCATCGGAAACCCGGTCCTGGCGCTCGTCGATACGCGTGGCCATGGTGCTGCGGTCGGATTCCAGCCAGATGCCGTCAAAGGGCACGTGCCGCTCCCGTGCCACGGCTTCGACGGCGGTTCGTTGTTCGGGTTTGGCGAAAACGGCGTCGGCGATGGCGGCATGCCCAGCCTCGAGCGCCGTTGCCATGTCCGCGTAGACCGTTTCATAGGTCCGTTGGGTCATCTCCGGGGTGTAGCCGCTTTGGTCCAGTTTCTCGCTTAGACTGGTCCCGGCAAGCCGCTTGCGGATGGCGTCACTGCGGGCAATGAACGCGCCCGGTGCGACACCGATATAGGGGGCGATCTCGCGGGCCAAACGCGATTTGCCGCTGCCCGACAATCCGCCGACCGCAACGGCGCGTGGCGGAAGGGGGTCGAGATAGGCGAGGGCCGCCTCGAGATACCGCCGCGCCTCGTCCGCCTGCAACGCCGATTGAGCCTTGTCGCTTTGGGTGTTGGCGGCGGCGGCGCCGACATGCGCACGCACGGCGGCACGCAACGACAGGAACAGCGGGAGACAGGCAAGCCCGCCGACATCGCCCGTTACCGCCATGTAGCGATTGAAGGCCAGGTTGGCCAGCCGCCGGTGCCCGCGATGATCGAGATCCATCAACAGAAAGGCGAGATCGTAAAGAACGTCGATGATCGAAAAGTCTTCGCTGAACTCTATGGCATCGAACAAGGTCGGCCTGCCGTCGTGAAGGAAGATATTCCGCAGGTGGAGATCGCCATGGCAATGACGGACCCGTCCGTCGGCGCGGCGTTTATCGAGTACGTCCCCGACCCTGTCGACGGCGGCGCGGGTTCGGGTGTCGAGATCGGCGACGAGACAGTCCTCGAAAATGCCTTTGCCGTCGCGGATAAAACATTCGGCGTTGCTGTCGGCAACCGCCTGGACACCGGCGCGGCCGCCTCTGTCCGTATAGACTTCCGCTTTGGCGTGAAATTCGGCGATGGCTTCGGCCAGCTCCTCCATCAGCGGGCGGTCTAGGCGGTTCTCGGTTGCCAGCTTGTCGAACAGGGTGGACTGATCGAAGCGGCGCATCTCCACCATCCAGTCCACCGGGTCGCCGGAACCGCCGACCTCGAAACCGCCTCGCGGTTTGCGGGTCACCGCTACGACGCCGAGATAGATGTCGGGTGCCGTTCGGCGATTGAGGGAGACCTCCGCATCGCAGGCCTTTCGGCGGTTTTCCAATGTCGAGAAATCCAAATAAGGAAACGTGCGGGCGCGCTTTAATTTCCATGCCCGGTCACCCGCTAGAAAAATAATGGAGATATGGGTCTCGACTCGCTCGACATCCGTTGCCGCACCAGGAAGATTTCCCGGCCGCGACAGGAAGTCGGCTATCTCGTGTTGAAGCTCGCTATCGGAGGTCATCTAAACGCCGTCAATCCCTTTGCCTGATCCCCTGTCCGGCCCTTCAACCGGCGCTCCCGTCCGTGTGCCGAAGATAGACGAGCCAATAGACAAGCGCGACAAGGACACCGCCGCCGATGATGTTACCGAGAGTGACGGGCACGAGATTGCCGATCAATCCTTCCAAAGTGACGACATCGCTGCCGGCCATCCAGCCGACCGGGATCAGGTACATGTTCGCGACCGAGTGTTCGAACCCCAACGCGACAAAGGCCGAGATAGGGAAGACGATGGCGAAAATCTTGCCGACGACCGAGCGCGCGGCGACGCACAGCCAGACGGCGAGGCACACAAGGACGTTGCAGAACAGACCACGGAGCAACGCTTCGGTAAAGGGGAGGGCGACCTTCGCGTCGGCGATCCCGATGGCCGTTATCGCCACCGCCCCGTTATCGAGGGCGAGGATGCCAGACCAATAGACCGTGACCGCTGTGGCAATGGAGCCGACAAGATTGCCAATATAGACGATCACCCAATTTCGCAGCAATTGGAGTGTGGTGATCTTGCGGGCGGCCCAGGCCATCACGATAAGCGTGTTGCCCGTAAAAAGCTCGGCCCCGCCAACCACGACCAAGATCAGCCCGAGGGAAAAAGCTATGCCGCCGAGCAAGCGCTGAGGACCGAAGCCCATGCCGCTATCGGTAATGACAAGCGTGAAGAACATGCCGCCGAAGGCAATGAAGGCACCGGCCAGCAGTGCCAGCACGAACATGGGGAGTGTCGGTAAATTGGCCTTGCCGACACCGGACACCTCTACGCGTGCGGCGATTTCGGCGGGGGCATAGGCGTCGAGGCTATTTGGGTCTGTCATCATGCGGTCCTTGTTGGCATTCTTCGTGCAAAGCACAGGATCGAATTTTTGCTATGTTGATCGCAGTCAATGTAGAGCGATCCGTACCGACATTTTATGACACAGTCCTAACGCCGTTGTTCAGTCCGCGAAAGGCCTTCCGTGGAAACGCCCACTCTTAATCGAACCTTGAGCATGCCGATGCTAGTCCTTTATGGGCTGGGTACCACCGTGGGCGGTGGCATTTACGTGCTTGTCGGCGCGGTCGCCGGGCGTGCCGGGCTCTATGCGCCGGTGTCATTTTTACTGGCCGCCGTCCTAACCGCGTTTACGGCATTGAGCTTTGCGGAGCTTTCGGCGCGTTTCCCGTTGAGTGCCGGTGAGGCTGTTTATGTGGAGGAGGGGCTGCGCTCTAAGGCGTTGGCGCAACTCGTCGGCTATCTCGTGGTGGCGTCGGGTATCGTTTCGACGGCGGCGTTGACCATCGGCTTTTCCGGCTACTTCCGAACTCTCGTTCCGGTACCCGATTGGGCTGCCGTCGTGGGTATCGTTATCCTGCTCGGTCTGCTCGCGGCCTGGGGGATTGGCGAATCCGTATCGGCGGCGGCCATTGTTACGATCGTCGAGATCGGCGGCCTTTTAATCATCGTCTGGGTCGGGCGCGGCGAATTGGCGACATTTCCGGTACGGTTGCCGGACCTGCTACCGCCCCTTCACATCGCGGTCTGGGCCGGCATCCTCGGCGGATCGTTCCTCGCTTATTACGCCTTCATCGGATTCGAGGACATGGTCAACGTGGCTGAGGAGGTCAAAGATGTCCGCCGCGTCCTGCCGATTTCCATTGTCATCACGTTGGTGCTAACGACGCTTCTCTATGGCGCGATCGCAATCGTGGCGGTGCTCGCCGTGCCTATCGGAGACCTTGCCGCCAGCGAAGCACCGCTGGCACTGATCTTCGAGCACAATACCGGCCGGCCGGCGACGGCGATCACGGTGATCAGTGTCGCCGCAGTTCTAAACGGTGCGCTCATCCAAATCATCATGGCCGCCCGCGTTCTTTATGGCATGAGCCAACGTGGCTGGCTGCCTTCTTCCATCGGTCGAATTCATCACCGAACGCGGACGCCCGTTACCGCGACGGCGCTGGTGGTCGGCGCGGTCGTCATCCTCGCGCTCGGCTTTCAAATTCAAACGCTTGCCCAGGTGACGACCATCGGCATTGTTGCCGTGGCCATTCTGGTCAACGCCGCGCTCGTGCGGCTCAAATGGAGGACCCCTTCTCCGCTCGGCGAGCAGTTGATAATTCCTATGTGGGTGCCCGTGGCCGGCGTCGTCGTCAGCGTGTTTTTTGTGGTCCTCGCCCTCGCCGATCTCGCCGCACGCGGCTGAATCTCCGGATGATCTAGGACGGTCCTTGAGGGACAGGTTGACTTACATCAATGCGCGAATAACGGCGACCGACGAACATTTAGACCTAACAATTGCAGAACCTGGAGGGACTCATGGCGACACGACCCCAAAAGAAAGCAGTAAATGTTCGGAAGGGAACAACGTCCAAGAAAGAAACGGGCGCGATGACGCCGTTTTCGCCGCTATGGGATGAACCGTGGCTGTCGCTCCGCGACGAAATGGACAAGGTCTTCGACCGGTTCATTGGCGCGCCCATGGGACGGGGTCTGTTGTCAAAACGGTTTGCCGATCTTGAGCCGTTCCGCGCGGCGTTCGGCGGAACCGCGCCCAGCGTCGATGTGAAGGAAACCGACAAAGCCTATGAAGTGACGGCGGAACTGCCGGGCATGAGTGAGAAGGATATCGAACTGAGCTTGTCCGATGGATTGCTCACCTTGAAAGGCGAAAAACGCTCGGAAAAGGAAGAGAAGGAAGAGAACTATCATCTCACCGAACGGCGCTATGGCTCTTTCAGCCGCTCCTTCCGTCTTCCCGGGACCGTCGATGAGGGCAAAGTCATAGCGGAATTTGAGAAAGGTGTTCTGACGGTAACCTTGCCAAAAACGGCGGCGGCCCAAAAGAAGAGCCGCAAGATTGACGTGAAGTCTAAATAACAAACGGCGCAGACGCCGGACCGTCGGTGCCTGCGTCTACCTATAACGTGCTGAAAAAACGGGAAGCCGAGGAGAGGCAGATATGGCGATAAAGGATATTTTGGTGCATGTGGACGCCTCGGCGGGACGCAATGCTTCCATGGAAGCGGCGATCCGTCTGGCGCAAGCGCACGACGCACATCTTACGGGGCTGTACGTCCTCTATCCGCCGTTCTTTCCCATGTATGGCCCCGAGCAAATCCCAACAGAGTTCTTCGAAAAACAGTTGGAGGCGGATCGCCAGCGAGCCGGCGAGGCCGAGACGCACTTCAATCAGGCGGCCGATCATGCGGGAATTGCACACGAGTGGCGGTGCGTCGAGGGGCCGGTCAGCGAAGCGATTGCCGATCATGCTCATTCCTGCGACTTGGTCGTTCTGGCGCAACGCGATCCCGATTCGCAACGCAACGACGATATGCCCGATGGCGCCATTTTGACCGTCGGCCGGCCGGTATTGATCATTCCCTATGCCGGACACGCAGATCGGATAGGTAAACGCGTGATGGTCGCATGGGACGCCAGCGCCCAGGCGGCACGCGCTGTCCATGATGCCCTGCCCCTATTGGCCGATGCGGAAGAGGTCGATGTGGTGGCAATCAACGCCAACGGCAGCAATCGCGCCGGCGAGATCCCGTGTGCCGACATTAGCCGTCATTTGGCACGCCACGGAATCCCGGCAGAGGCACAATCCCTGACCGTCCGGGATGTGGGGATCGCCGATATGCTCCTGTCGCGAGCGGCCGACCGCGGTATCGATCTCTTCGTTATGGGCGCATACGGTCATTCCCGTTGGCGGGAACTGGTCCTGGGTGGGGTTACGGCGCATATGCTCGAACACATGACCATGCCGGTTCTGATGGCCCATTGACGGCCGAAGGACGGGGAAGGGGTGGCGGCCGCCACCTTGATTGCCGTCAATTCCCCGCACCGGTCCCTAGGGTAGCGTAACTATCGTAAGGGAGGGACAGTAAACCCAAGAGCCCGAAACGCAGGGATACCAGGGGCTTAGCGAAAAGGATTGGCGAAATGTATCGAGTAATGCCGGCGAAACCCCCGATGCCCGACTGTCCCTTGGTCGGATATTGCGCAGGGAGGTGTCCCCGCTCCCGGCACGATACTACGGAAATGAGCGTTATCCGCGCAGCCGCCGCCAAGTTCATCGAACGCTTCGGAGAAGAGGCGCCACAGGAAGCCTGCGTGCGGGCCGATGAGCTATTGGGCATCGGCGACTACGAGGGCCGTGCGCGCTGGCAGTTGATCAGCCGGGAAATCGTGTCGATGCTCGACTCCGTAAGTCCCGGTGCAATAGGCTGGGCTCATAATTCGGACAGCAGAATCCGACCGAACTAACGAACATCGATCTGCCGGTTGAACCGGTTGTGATCTGTGCAACACGAGGAGGAAGGCATGAATGCCAAGGATATTATGACGGTAAATGTCGTAACCGTGGGGCCTGACGAGCCGGTTACCGGAATCGCGCGGCTATTGATTGAACGCGGGATCAGCGCGGTTCCCGTTGTCGATACGGACGGCACCCTCAAAGGGATCGTCAGCGAAGGGGATTTGGTCCACCGCGTCAGCAGCGAAGGCGATCGGCCACGGTCATGGTGGCTTCAACTCGTCGGGGATCCGAACGAGACACCGCAGGAATATCTCAAAGCGCACGGGCAGAAAGCGGCCGACGTCATGACGAGTAACGTGAAGACGGTTTCGCCGCAGACGTCCGTCGCCGACGTTGCCGAAATGCTGGAGAAAAACAAGATCAAGCGCGTTCCGGTCGTCGAGGGCAAAAAGCTGGTCGGTATTATCAGCCGCGCCAATATCCTACAGGCGCTGGTGGCAGGGGCAGGCGCGCAATTGCCCAAGATCGCTGCGAACGATCAGGAAATTCGCGTCAAGCTGCTTGAGGAAATCGGTGGTCACGAACTTGCCAACACGGCGACCATCAACGTAACCGTCAACGAAGGAAACGTGCAGCTTTGGGGGTTCGTCGATACGGAAGATGCTCGCAAAGCGGTGCATGTCGCGGCGGAAAATATCGCCGGCGTCAAATCGGTAGAAGATAATCTCAGCATCATGCCGAAATATTCGAGCTACGCCTAATTCCCTGCTCGAATTTCGTCTTCAACGCCGCGCGGGTTTATTGCGCGGCGTTTTTCGTTGCTGGCCCGAAATTCCCCGCGGCGGACACGAAATTGTCGATGTCGCCGTCGTCGGTATCGAACGCTAAGACCAGCCGGACACTAGCTCGGCCGTTTTGCACGTGGCTATGGAATTGAAACCCCTGTTGTTGTAGGGCAGCCGCCATGTCCGCGGGCAGCGCCGCGAAGACGATGTTGCCGTCGACCGGATGGAGAATGTCGATACCGGGAACCTCCGAGAGACCGGAGGCGAGCCGGGCCGCGGCACGATTGGCGCGCGCCGCCAGCGTCAGCCATAGACCGTTGGTCAGATAGGCGTCGAACTGGGCCGCCAGGAACCGCATCTTGGAAAAGAGGTGGCCGCCGCGCTTCCGTCGGTAAGCGAACTCCCGGGCCGCCGCACGATCAAAAAACACGATGGATTCGGCCGCCAGAGCACCGTTCTTTGTTGCGCCGAAACTCAACACATCGATTCCGGCCTGCCAGCTCATGGCCGCCGGAGAGATATTTGCTGTAACCACGGCATTGGCAAAACGGGCGCCATCCATATGGAGTTTGAGGCCTTGGCTGCGGCACGTCTCGCCGAGCGCCGAAATGTCAGCGGCGGTGTAGGCGGTGCCGCATTCGGTGATCTGGCTGATGCTTACGGCGGATGGTTTTGCGTGATGAACCGGTGGTGCCGCCTTGCTGAGCGCGTCTTCGATGGTGGCAGGGAGAAGTCGGCCATGATCGCCGGGCAACGGAATGATCTTGCCGCCGGAGAAGAACTCCGGCGCGCCTGCCTCGTGGACCTGGATATGGGCGTCTTCATGAGAATAGACCGCGCCATAGGGCGGAACGATGGCGGAAAGGCCGAGGGCATTTGCGGCGGTGCCGGTCGCCACCAGGAACACATCGAGGTCGGTTTCGAAAATCTCGGCGAACCGTGCCGTCACCTTTTCGGTCAGCGGGTCGGCGCCGTAGGGCGTGGCGCGTTCCCGCGACTCCCGGGCTAGGGCATCCAGAATTTCCGGTGCGGCACCGGCAACGTTGTCGCTGGCAAAGTTCATAAATCTTCCCGCCTCGTGTTTAAGCTTAGGCCCTTCTTAGCATGCCCGCCGATGCTTGATCGAGCCGGTCGAAGCGGTCATTGTTGCGCTCCTGTTGGGGTGGGCCCCGTATAAAGCCAAAAAACGGGACCGAAAAAGGGGAAGGGACGCATGGCGATACTCATCTTTAACGCAATCAGGGGAACCAACGAAGATTGGGCGACGGCGCTGAAAAACGCATTGCCCGAGGAAGAAATCCGCGTGTTTCCCGACGTCGGTGATCCCGCCGAAATCGATGTTATGCTCTTCGGCCGGCCGGCACTCAAGGAGTTGCCGCCGCTCCCCAACCTCAAGTTGATGATGACGCTGCTTGCGGGTGTTGAAACGGTGATCGCCAATCCAGCGCTTCCCGATGCACCCCTCGCCAAGGTGGAGCCGGAGGGCGGCGACCCTCAGATGACCGAATATGCGTTGCTCCACGTGTTACGCCATCACCGGCAAATGCATGCCTACCATGTTCAGCAGATGCGGCGTGAGTGGAATCCCTTGCCGCAGCCCCCGGTGGCAGAGCGGACGGTGGGTTTTCTCGGTTACGGGACGCTTACCAAACCAATGGTCGAACTGATCAAATCGATCGGCTTCGAGGTCATTGCTTGGGCACGGACAGCCAAACCCGATGCTGATATCGACGTATTCCACGGCGACGACGGCTTGAAACAGTTTCTGGCGAAGACCGAGATTGCGGTGTGCATGCTTCCGGTTACGCCGGAGACCACGGGGTTGATGAACAAGGAACTATTTGCCGCTTTGCCGAAGGGGGCCAGCATCATCAATCTGGCGCGCGGCATCATTGTCGTGAACGATGATCTTATTGCGGCACTGGATTCTGGTCATCTTTCCGGGGCGACCCTGGATGTGACCGAGCCGGAGCCGCTGCCGGAAGACAATCCATTGTGGGTGCATCCCTTAGCGACCATTATGCCGCATGTCGCACGACGGCCGCCGCTTTCACAAACCATCCCGGTGGTGGTTGAAAACATTCGCCGCCTACGGGCAGGTGAATCCCTGATCAATCTGGTGGACCGGAAAACCGGCTATTAGGCGGTTTTCTGCGGACCAGGACGTTCATTTTGGGGCACTCGTTGTTTCTCGGGCGCTATTCTTTAAAAATGTCGTCGGGGAGTTTGATGGTGGAACGCGGAAAGCGGAAGCTGCTGAGCGTTTTCTTGAGCTGATCCATCATTTGCGGATCGCGCAGTAATTCCCGGAACCGTCCCGCCAGCCGCATCAAATGTTCTTCGGTCGCCTTGCCGTCGCGGACAGATAGATGGGGAATTGCCTGACGGAATACATCGTCCATGACGGCGCGTTCGAAGATCGCCGAGATCACGTCGAGCCCGATCATCGGCACGACGCTGAACGACACATGAATGGTTCCGTCCGATTCGGCCAACGCCTCGTGATAGAAGCCGGACGGCACATAGACCATATCCCCCGGTTTCATAACGAATTCCATGCTCAGCGGTCCTTTGTGCTGCTCATGGAATGACTGATCGATCTGTTTAAAGGTCGGATGATTGATGGGATCCTTGAAATGGCGGCCGTAAATGCGCCACCGCTTCTCCCCCGCTACCTGTAAGGCAAAAACGTCATGGGTGTCATAGTGAACGGGAAAAGCTTGGTGCTCTTTCCAGGAACAATAAAGATTTCCCTGCACCTTGCCGCCTGGCTCCACGCCCAGTGCCGCCGAAATGGCCTTCATTCCCGGGGTGAAGGTTTCGACGTCATTCAAGACAATCGATGCCCCGCGCGCCAGCCACTCGCGGACCTTGGCCATGTCGATCACCAGACCTTGATTGCCGTCCGGAAGATGCCCGACCGTGCAATATTCCTGTGCGGTGAGGACGCGGGTATCGAGCACCAGCTTAAGTTTGCTCGGGGTCCAAATGGCCGTCTGATTGAGGATATCGGTCAGCAGGTCCCAGGACATGGCACCGGCATATTTGTCCGGTGTACCCTCGATATGAAGGGGCGCGGCGCCGCGAAACCGCTCGTGAAACTCGGTCGGGTCCACGGGGCTGATTATGTCGGCGAAGCTCAATTCGCTAGCGGATACGGCGTCCATGGCCTGTTCCGGTCCTCTCCCTAGGCATTTGCCCTTTTCTTTCTATAGAGACCGGCGGATCCGGGCTCCATGACCAGGATCAATCTAGCTTTCTTATATCTGGCCGTCCATAGACGCCCGCGCGCGATCCTGCCCTTCGCCTCCCATCCGTCGGCTCTGCGGACGGATGACGGCAAAAATGTTTTGCCCCCCGACAATTCTTGTTAGGCTTTTCCATAAGCAAAACAGCATACGTCCGCGGTGCTGGTCAAAGGCATAAGCCGAGATAGAAATTTGGCGGGCAAAAAGGGAGGATCCTATGCTTCGTTCATTACCATTAAAAATTGCCGCGGTGACGGCCCTGGCCGGGGCGTTATTCGTTTCGGATGCGGCCAAGGTTCGTGCCGAATATCCTGAAAAACCGATCAAAATCATCGTTCCGTTCCGTGCTGGCGGTGCTACCGATACCTTGGCGAAGCTGGTGGCGAAGGGATTGTCCGATACCCTTGGCGTCAGTGTCGTGACCCAGGCGATCGGCGGCGGCGGCGGCGCCGTGGGGACCGCACAGGCGTCACGAGCCCGGCCCGACGGCTACACGCTGGTGGTTGGCTCCGACGGCACCTTGGGCTCGACGACCCAGGCCAGCGACACCGGCTATACCCACAAGGACTTCGTGCCGCTGGGTAAGCTTGCTTATCTGCCCATGGGCGTTGCGGTACGCAACGATAGCCCGGTCAAGGACGTGAAGGAATTGGCGGCCTATCTGAAAGCCAACCCCGGAACCAAATACACCACCGTGGGGACCGGCTCTTCGGTGCATCTGACCGGCGCCACCTGGGCCAAGAAAAACGGTCTCGATCTCGTTCACATCGGCAATAGGGGCGGCCAGGGCGCCGTGACCAAGCTGCTGTCGAAAGAGGTCGAATTCATCATGTTCGGCGCCAGCCGTATCCCCGGTCAGGTCAAGGACGGTGTCGGCAAGGGTGACTACCGCCCGATTGCCGTGACGTCGGCCGACACATGGGAATATGCCCCAATGATTCCGACCATGAAGCAGCAGGGCTACGATGTCGTTGCGACGTCGTTCTGGGGCTTGTTCGCACCGAAGGGAACGCCGCAGGACGTGGTCGACAAGCTGGCGGCGGCCATCAAGACGACCGTCACCAGCGACGAGATGAAGGTCACGCTGCAGAAGTTCGCGTTCACGCCGGACTACAAGGACGCCGACGGGCTGTTGAAAGACGTGCAGGCGGCCATCGTCAGCTACCGCGAAGGTCTCGACGCGGTCGGATTGCTGAAACGGCCGATCGAGCCCTAAACCCTTACTTGATTTGAACCGCGCCTGCTCCCGTAGGGGAGCAGGCGTTGGTTTGTATAAAAAACCGACTCAGGGACATCCAATCATGATTCGTCACCCCGATATTCTGTCGGGCCTTGCGCTCATCGTGGCCGGTGCCGTGATGACCTATTTGTCCTGGCAAATCGAGACCGCGCCGCAAGAGGTTCTCACCGCACGGTTCTTCCCGGTGTTGGCCAGTATCGGGTTGGCGCTATGCGGTCTGGGGCTGGCGATTAAGGGGCTGCTGGCGACGCGGAAATCGCTGCCCAATTTTTCCGATCTGCGTGTCATCGGTCTGATCGTGGTGTTCCTGCTTTATTTCTTCACCTTCACCATCGTCGATTTCCGGCTGTCGACCTGGGCGCTGATGTTGGCTTCCATGTATCTGCTGGGCGCGCGCAGCGGAAAGCAGCTTGTGATCACGCCCATCGCGGTATCGCTGATCACGTTCGTCATCTTTCGCTACGGCTTTGAAATACTGTTGCCCCAATGGATTTGATTTCCCAAGAAGATATTCTCTGGGCGCTCGCTCAGTTCACAGACCCCGTCGTCGTGCTCTTGTTGGTGGTCGGTGTCGTCGCCGGCCTGATTTTCGGCGCGGCGCCCGGCGTGACCGTCATTGCCGGGCTGGCGGTGATCACGCCGATTACGTTCGATATGGATTTTGGAAAGGCTATGGCATTGCTGCTGGGGGCCTATACCGCCGGCTATTTCGCCGGTTCCATTCCGGCGATTTTGATCAATACGCCGGGGACGCCGGCGAATGCCGCGACCTCCATCGAAGGCTATATGTTGGCCAAGAAAGGCCGCGCCGACGAGGCGGTGAGCCTCGCGGTCATCTGCTCATTTATCGGTGGCATCTTTTCGGTACTGGTACTGGCCAGCCTGGCGCCGGGGCTTGCCAAGGTGGCGCTGAAATTCACGTCGGTCGAATATTTCAGTTTGGCGTTGCTGGGTCTATTCGCGGTAGCGGCGGTGGCGGGCCAGTCGTTGCTCAAGGGCATCGCTGCGGCGATGATCGGGATCATCGCCAGCACCGTCGGGATCGATGCGGTGACCGGCACCCAGCGCCTGACCTTCGGTACCATCGATCTGTTGGGCGGCGTGCCGTTGATCCCGGCGCTGCTGGGATTGTTCAGCATCACGGAGCTGCTGACAAAGGCGCAGGACGTCTATGCCTCGGAAACCATGTTGCCGCCACAGAAGGAGTTCCGATTACGTCAGGTGCTTCCCATCTATCTGCGCAACAAATGGCTGCTCCTGAAAAGCGCGGTGATCGGCACTTTCATCGGTATATTGCCGAGCCTCGGTCCCAATATCGCCGCCTGGGTGAGCTTCGGTGAAGCGGCGCGCACCGCCAAGCCGGGCGACGCCTACGGCGAGGGGGAAGAAAAGGGCGTGATCGCGGCGGAAACCGCAAACAACGCGGTGACAGGCGGCGGCATGGTGCCGCTGTTGACCGTCGGAATTCCAGGCGATCCGGTGACCGCGGTTCTGATCGGCGCGTTGATTATCCAGGGTATCGATCCCGGTCCGTTTTTCATCCGGGATGACGGCAACAAGTTCATTTTCATCATTATTGCCATGGGACTAGCCAATATCCTGATGTTGGCATTGGGGTTGAGTGCCAGAGGCCTTCTGCGTTGCGTGGTGCGCATTCCCAACCACACCTTGATCCCGGTGGTCGCCGTGTTGTCGGCGGCAGGCGGCTTCGCGGTCAACGGAACGCCTTTCGAGGTGATGGCGATCATGGTCATCGGGCTTTTCGGGTTCATTCTGTTGCGCTTCGAGTTTCCCATGGCGCCTATCGTTCTCGGCCTCGTTCTCGGTCCGCTGCTTGAGGAAAATTTGCGCAACGGACTGACGGCGAATGACATGGATTTCACCGTTTTCGTGACCCGGCCGATCAGCGGCGGCATTATCGCCGTGACGGTGATTTTGGTTGCATTCCTGGCGCTGCGTGGTCCCATGCGGCACAAGAAAGCCTAACAACCTGAACTTTTGGAAATTGAGCTTTATGACCAACGCCGTGCCGCCCAGGGAACAACGAATTCCCGTGCCCGAGCCCGACCTTACGCGGGATATGCTGATCGATCGCGCTCGTGCGCTTCGCGATAGAATTCGCGAGGAGCAGGATTCATCCGAGAAGCGCGGCTGCCATTCACCGGAGTTGGAGCAGGAGTTCGTCAAGGCCGGGTTCTATCGCATTCTGCAACCCCGCATGTTCGGTGGTTACGAATTCGACTACGTCACCTTCTACCGGGTGATGCTGGAGATTTGCCGTGGCAACCCTGGCACCGGTTGGTGCGTAACGCTGGGCGCATCGCATGCGCCCGTTGTCGCCGCCCTATGGCCGGAAGAGGCGCAGGCTGAAATCTTTCCCGCCGATGGCCACTTCGTGGCGCCGCATCGGGCCGGCATTCCAGTTCCCGTCAAAAAGGTGGACGGCGGTTATTTGGTTGAAGGTGTGTGGGGATATGCCTCGGGCTGTCCCTATTCGACCCATTTCATCGGAACCGCCGTTGTCGAAAATCCCGGCGACGGACCCGAGAGTATCACCTTCATCGTACCCCGTGACCGCTATGATATCCTTGATGATTGGGGCGGCGATAATGTGCTGGGGATGCGGGCAAGCGGGTCCAACAGTGTGCGCGTTCAGGAAACGGTGGTGCCCGAGCATCATGTTATTCCGTCGGCGCCTGGCCTATGGTCGGCGGCCGACATCAGCAACGGCACGTACGGCACCCGGTTGCACGGCAATCCCATGTATCTGGCGCGCCTCATGGGCCCTTACCATTGTTCGTTGGTCGTGCCGGCGATCGGCGCGGCGCGCGCCGCCATCGACGAGATGGAGGGCATCGCGCGGGCCCGAAAAACGCGGTTTCCGCCGGTCACCGCCTGGTACGAGAACAGCGACGTGCAGCGCAATTTCGGCCAGGCGATCATGCTGACCGACGCGGCGGAAGCCATGCTGATCCGGGCGAGCGAGATGTACATGGAAAAATGTCAGCGCTGGGCCGAGGACGGCACCGATTTCTCCGTCGAGGAAAGCGCCCGTATGTGGGGCATGCTGCAATATGCGGGTAACATGGCCTGCGACGCCGTCGATACCATGTTCCGCGCGGCGAGTTCGTCGGCGGCGCGGACAGGTCAGAAGATGGAGCGGTATTATCGCGACGCGGCCATGTACCGCAGCCACACCTCGTCGCAGATTCCGACATTTGCCGGCGGCATCGGCCGGTTGGCATTCGGCCTCAAAATGGACATGTTCGGCGTCTAAGAACAATCAAGAAAACCGACGACACGGATTGGGGAGATCAAAAACAATGACAAAGATCGCACGCGCGGATGTTGTCGGCAGTTTGTTGCGCCCCGAATATCTTCGGAAGGCACGCGTCGACTGGCGCGACGGCAAGGTTAGCGACGCCGATCTCAAAAGCCTGACCGAAGGCGCCATCAAGGACGCTGTCGAAATGCAGGAGGCGGCGGGCCTCGACGTGGTGACCGACGGGGAGTTCTGGCGCCCCAATTTCATCGCCACCATGGGTGTTCGGGAGGGAGAACTGGGATCGGTCTCGGGCTTTGAGACCATTCAGGCCGATCCGCAATGGATGAAGCTGTGGAAGAATCCGGACGGTGAATTTAATCCGCTGGTCGAAGGGGATGTCGGCCCGCGCTCGTTGATCGTCGATAAGGTGGGGAAACGCTATGACATCGTCGGGCAGGAATATCCGGCGCTGGCCAGAAGCGTGACCAAGGCGCGGCCCAAATACACGTTCCCGGCGCCGAGCTGGCATCGGGTGGCCTGGGAAAAGGAGTATTCGGGCGGCGCCTATCCCAACGTGCGCGACTTCCTATTGGACATGCGCGATTATATCCGGGGCGTCGTCGAGCAGCTGATCGAACTGGGCTGCGACTACATCCATTTGGACGCGCCCAACTATTCCCAATGGCATATCGATCCCAGCATCCGCGCAAAGTTCAAGGAATGGGGACGGGATCTCGATGCTGAATTGATCGAGGATGCGGAAATCGACAATTCGGTATTCGACGGCATCACCGGCATCACCAAGGCCATCCATCTGTGCCGGGGTAATGCGCCGGGTGGGCGCTATCTCGCTGACGGTGGCTATGGCCGCATCGCCGCCGACTTGTTCCCGCGTCTCTCCAATTACGACACCTTGCTGCTGGAATACGATTCACCGCGCGCCGGCGATTTCAGTCCGTTGGTGCATGTGCGGGACGGTACGACCGTGGTGCTCGGTTTGGTCACCACCAAGGACGGCACGCTGGAGGACAAAGCGGTGATCAAGCAACGGATTGCGGAAGCCGCCGAATTCGTTCCCCTTGAGAGTTTGGCGCTCAGCCCGCAATGCGGCTTCGCATCGGGGGAATACGCCACGACCATGAGCATTCCGCAACAGGAAGCCAAGCTGAAGCTCATCGGCGAAATCGCCGATGAGGTATGGCCCAACGACTAAACCGGTTTAGTCGTTGCCGTAATCGTGGTCGGGGTAGTTTTCCTCGCCCAGCTTCCAGTAGCCGCGCGAATGGATATGGCTTAGCTCGATGCCGCGCTCTTTAAGAAGATGCTGGCGGATGCGCCGCATGGTGGCCGCTTCGCAGGCGATCCACCAATAGCAATTGCCGGGGGGCGTTTCGAGCGCCTTCGCCGCTTCTTCCAGCAGGGAGCCGGGCCGCGCATTGTTCTCCGCCCGATACAGCCAATTGGGTGTCGACGGCACGTCAGGGCTCAGGGGCCGGTTGTCGTCCGTATCGGTTACCTCGCAGAACACGTAAGGCAGGCAGCCGTCCGGCAGCGCTTCCAGCATCATGCCGGTTGCCGGTAAGGCCGTGTCGTCGGCCAAAAGCACGAGCGCCTCGGCATCTTCGGGAATGTCGTAGCCGCCACCGGGGCCGCCAATGAATAGGGGGTCGCCGGGTTTGGCCTGTTCAAGCCAGTTCGTCGCGATGCCGTCGCCATGCAGCACGAATTCGACCTCAAGAGTGCCTTGTGCGGCATCGAAACGCCGCGGCGTATAGGTGCGCGACGGTGGGCGCGGCGCGTTGGAAGTTTCACCGCGGCCGACCGGCTGCCAATCGACGCCCGGTTCCGGGAACAGCAATTTGATGTGGCCGCCCGGCTTGGCCGGACCAAAGCCCGCCAATTCGTCGCCGCCGAAAGTGACCCGGGTGAGGCGCGGCAGTACCTGTTCGACGCGCGCCACTTGGGCACGGCGCGGCGGCGCGCGTTTTTTCTGCGGCTGGGGCGCGGGCGCCTCCTTGATCTCTGGCATAGGTTTCTCCGTTATTCTCGGGCCCATCATGGCGTGCCGGACGCCGCGGGCCAAGGCTGGGGTCCCGAATGACCCCGGCGGTGGGCGGTTCTCCTGCCCCCTAATATAGCGTGTGAGTGCCGAGGCTCCAGTCGGGTGGGTTTAGGCCTGGTTTTTTTGGGACTTGAGGATGTTGGGCAATAAGCCCCAGGTCCCCGCATTTGATCGAGAACTTCACTCAGTGCCACGCGCCGCCGTTTACCGTGGCAAGGCGTTATTCACGGAAATTCCGACCCTAAGTCCTGAGTGATCCTGATCTTATTTAGTTCGCTGATCATCTTGGAGGCATCTATTTGCCTCCCCAGGTCGTGGTATAGCGACGCAAGAAGTTCGTATACGCGCGAATAGTTCGAGTGGGTGAGTTTTAGACATTGTTCGGTGCGTTCGGCGGCGGCGTCCAGTCGCCCCGTTTTCTTGAGGGCAAGGGCCAATTTGTAGTGGAGCTGCGCATCCCGTCCCCAGGACATCTTGATTCCATTTTCGTAAGACTGGATGGCCTCGTCGAAACGACCCAAGCCGGCAAACGCGTCCGCAAGATGCTCGTAGGCCGTCCATTCGCCGGGCTGCACTGCCAATAATTCCGTCAGCGAGCTTGCCGTTTTTTGATACTCACCAAGTTTATTGTGAAGGGCGCCTATCCGGATTTTCAATTTGGGATCCTCGTCCATGAGGGACCCCTTTTTCTCGCTTAGACGAAGTTCGGCCGTGAAGCACTTTTTTGCCGGATCGGATAGTTCATGTGATTCCAGCAGATCGCCCAAGGCGCGATACAAAAGCAGTTCGTCCGGCAGCCGGTGAAGGGATTGGTGCAGAACGTCGATGGCTTCGCCGAGCCGATCGATGGATTCCAGGGCCCAGGCCAATTTGATCACCGCACTCACGTATAGAACTGAATTTTCTGCGGCGGCTTTTGCGGCGGCCTCACGGAATAGTCCTACTGCCTTTTCGATTTGGTTCATTTTCAAGTGGGCGTCGGCCCGGTGGATTGAGGCTTCTAAGGATTCAGGGGAGTCAGGGGAAATCGTATCCAAAATAGGTAACGCTTTCTCCGGATTGCCGATTTCGACATAAATATGCCCGAGCTTGGACTTGAGATTGTCGTCCCCCTGACCGAGGGAAAGCAGATGTTCGTAGATATCTCTCGCCTGCACAAAACGTCCGGCTTTATAGAATTTCTCGGCGATCGATTCCGGTTTGGGAACAACAACCGGGCGGTACTGAGAGCTGTCGATGCGGCCGTCAATCACACCTTCTATTTTTAAAAACTCATCCTTCAGAAGGTCGAAACTTTCCGGTTCCCAAATGAGCTTTTGATATTCGCCTGCAAAAGGAAACTGCGACCCGTAGTCGACACCCCACACGCCTTCGATGATTTCAGGTCTGGTATCAAGGGAACCAGGACTCGTTATGCGAAAGTGCTGATAACGCGTACGAGAACTGAAGCGGCAGATCGAGGTGGGGCCGCTGCCGACATACATATTCAAATAGCTCAGTTCATAGAGCGCCGCCCGCAACAACAGGTTGACGGCTGCCTCATTGAACACCGTGAGGCCGTCCAAGGCTTTGTGTGGAGGTTTAAAAATGGCTTCCGTGTCCGGGATAATAACCGGGAAATAGCCCATTTTCTCGAGCCAACGGGCGAAATCCGCCCAGGCATTGACATCACTATTGCGCATTTCCTGGTACGTGGCTTGACGCAACGTGATGGTGACAACGTGCTTTCCATTGGCGAAAGAATCGATCCACGATTGTATGTATGAGCGGGCCTGCGCCGGGGCCGCCAAGGGAAAATCATGTCCATGGATTGCCCAGGCTGCGACAACTTCGCAAACCATGTAATAACCCACGGGCTTACTCAAATCATAATTCTTCGGAAAGGTGTGCTCGGCTTTTTCTATGGTTGCCGCCGCTTCTTCTCGATTGGCGCATAGTGTGGTCTGTTTGCACGACGGCAACAAGGAGCAGGCCGGCATGACGATGTTTTGAAGTCGCCACCATTTGTTTTCTGTGTCGTAAGGCATGCCCCAAAAAAAACCGTCGGTTTCACCTGGGACAATGACGATATGAACGTGAGACAGGCCAAGCCGCGTGCGCTCGATTTCGGACAAAATCAAAAAGTGCACGAAATCATAATTAACGGGACAAACTGAAAGGTCGTACACAGCCACGAGTGGCCTGTCAGCGTCTCGACTCCCTAGCATTCGTCCCCCTATCCACGCCTACAAACTGTGTGGCGCGAAGATTAGTTGACGACCAATGAAGATTTGGTGACTTGCGGGGACCGAAAGATGATCCTACCCGATGCCGCCGCCGGTGTTTCCTAAGGTTTTTGGGAGGTTTGGTGGAGCCGAGGGGAATCGAACCCCTGACCTTCGCATTGCGAACGCGACGCTCTCCCAACTGAGCTACGGCCCCATCATATTGTTCCTCAGTCGCCGGCGGGCACATCCGTGCCCTTGGCTTTCGCCGCTGAGGCGGCGGCCCGCGCTTGCGGGCTCCTCCGATAAAATCGACGATCCCGATTTTATCGTCGGCTCCGTTCCTCAGTCGCCGGCGGGTGCCGGCCCCGAGGTCGGGAGGCCGGATAATGTGTCCGGTCCCGGCCCCTGTCAAGTGAAGCTTGGCGGCCTATATCTTGCCAGCCGTTCCAACCCCTTGTAGGGTTTCTGCCACCTTTCAACCAAGCCCAAGCGGTTCCGCATGCAATCTCTTCTCGGCCTGATCGATATCATCCTCAGTCTTTACGGATGGGCGGTGCTAATCGCCGTCATCCTGAGTTGGCTGATCACCTTCAACGTGATCAACACGTCGAACCGGCCAGTCTATATGATCGTCGATTTCTTTTACCGCATTACCGAGCCGGTATTCCGCTGGGTTCGGCGGTTTATTCCGAGCTTCGGCAGCCTCGATATTTCGCCCATCGTGGTTCTCCTGGCGATCTGGTTCCTGCGCTCCCTTCTCCGGGAATATGGCGGCCGCCTCCTCTACTGATCCGGCCTCTCCTTTTTCCGCGACCAAGGATGGGGTGTGGGCGGCGATCCGCCTTACGCCAAAGGCCGCGCGCCGGGGGATCGGCGGATTGGCGCCCGATGCGGTCGGCGGCGTTGCGCTCAAGGTATCGGTGACCGAACCAGCGGACAAAGGGAGGGCCAACGCCGCGCTCATCGCGCTCCTGGCCCACGAATGGGATATTTCCAAATCGTCCCTCAGCATCGTTCAGGGCGCGACGAATCGCCGTAAAACCGTTGCCATCTCGGGCGATCCGGCTAGAGTGCTGGCCCGTTTGGCCGCCTGGCTGGACGACACGGTTACAAAAAACGGATGAAGTCTTCACCATGGCAGATGCAAAAATCATCGACGGCAAGGCCTTTGCCGAAGGGTTGCGGTCCCGGGTCGCCGAACAAGTCAAAGAGCTTAAAGCGTCTCATCATCTGACGCCGGGTCTCGCGGTGGTTCTCGTCGGTCAGGATCCGGCGAGCCAGATCTATGTGCGCAGCAAGACAAAGCTCACCGAAGAGGTGGGCATGAAGTCGGTGCAGCATACGTTGCCGGTCGATACCAGCCAGAAGGAACTTCTTACCCTTATCGACGGACTCAACAGCGATCCCGAAATCCACGGCATCCTGGTGCAGTTGCCGTTGCCCAAGCAGATCGACCCGCAGGCGGTGTTGGGCAAAATCGATCCGGCCAAGGATGTCGACGGCTTCCACGTCATCAATGCTGGTAAGCTCGCCACCGGTGCGCCGGGGCTGGTGCCCTGCACGCCGCTTGGCTGCCTGATGCTGATCAAGGATGTGCTGGGCAAAGATCTGTCGGGGATGCAGGCGCTGGTGATCGGCCGCTCTAACATCGTCGGCAAGCCCATGGCTCAGCTGCTGTTGGCCGAAAGTTGCACGGTTACGGTGGCTCATTCGCGAACCCGCGACCTCGCGGCCGAAGCGCAGCGCGCCGATATTATCGTCGCGGCGGTCGGCGTGCCCGAACTGGTCAAGAAGGACTGGGTCAAACCAGGTGCCACGGTAATCGATGTCGGCATGAACCGGGTGCCCAACCCCGATGATCCCAACGGCAAGGCGCGCCTTTGCGGCGATGTCGATTTCGAGGGTGTCAAACAGGTGGCGGGTGCCATCACGCCGGTTCCCGGCGGTGTCGGCCCGATGACTATCGCGTGCCTGCTGCAAAACACGGTCACGGCGGCCTGTGCTCTCAATGATATCGAGGTTCCTGAGGTATAGCGCGCCAGTACCTCAATTGACCGTTCAAGCGGCCGTGATTTCCGGTTAGTATCGCGCCATGACTGGAACCTTGCCTCTTCTTTTCATCGCGACGCTCGCCTTTGTCGGTGCCCATCTTGTCGTCAGCAATACCAAGCTACGCGATACTTTGATCGCGCGTTTAGGTGACGGCCCCTACAAGGGGCTCTACTCGCTCCTGGTGGCGGCGCTCTTGGTATGGATGATCTTCGCTTTCATCAACGCGCCGTATGAACCGGTGTGGTCTGCGCCCATCGGCCTACGCCATCTGCCGTTGGCGCTCATGCCTATCGCCTTCATCCTGATCATCGCGGCCCAGATGCGTGGCAATCCGGCGACGGTGAACAGCAAGACCGCTCAACTCAATGATGGACCCAAAGGCATTTTTACCATCACCCGTCATCCGATGATGTGGGGGTTGGCCTTGTGGGGCGCGCTTCATATGGCGGCCATGGGCGATGCTGCGGCGATCATCTTTTTCGGCGGGTTTATCGTGCTCGCCCTCGCGGGCACCTGGTTCATCGATAAGAAGAAGCAGCAATTGTCCGGGCAGGCGTGGTCGGCCTATGTGGCGGCGACGTCCAACATCCCTTTCGTTGCGGCGCTCACCCGGCGGGCATCCATCGACTGGCGAGGCATCGGCTTCGGTCCCGTGATCATCGGGTTGGTGGTGTATGCCATATTGCTGGCCTTGCACGAAACCATCATCGGCGTCCCGCCCGCGAGCTTCCTGTCGGGACTGTTCTAGGCCTTCTACCTATCTTGGAGAATCATCGATGCGGACCCTGCTCATCGGCCTTTTCGTGGCCCTTTCCGGCCTTCTTCATTATGCCACGACGGTCTCTGCCCAGGACCCGACCGAGAAGGATTATCCGACAGCCAAAACGGTTCTGTCCACGGACAAGACCATTGTCGGTGAGCCCATCACATATCTGGATGGAAGCGCCAAGATTGCCTCGCTGATCGTCACCATCAATCCGGGGACGGAAACGGGCTGGCACAAACACGGTGTGCCGCTTTACGTCTATATCCTATCGGGTGAGGCCACGGTCGATTATGGCGACAAAGGCGTGCGCGTTTATAAGGCGGGGGACGCCTTCATGGAGGCCATGGACGTCTGGCATAACGGTATGAACACAGGCGACGAACCGGTGCGCATTCTCGCCGTCTATTTGGGCGGCGACGGCGCGGAAAACGTTATTCATAAGAAATAAAGGGATAGCCTCCTATCAGAGTGGAAATTCCCCTTATCGGGTGCTAGACACCGCTCCATGACCGACCTCGCCCATATCCGAAATTTCGCCATCATTGCGCATATCGATCACGGCAAGTCCACCTTGGCCGATCGGATGATCGAAAAGTGCGGCGGCCTGACCAGCCGGGAGATGAAGGAACAAGTGCTCGATTCCATGGATATCGAGCGCGAGCGCGGCATTACCATCAAGGCGCAGACAGTGCGTCTCTCCTACACCGCAAAAAACGGCGAGACCTATGTCCTCAATCTGATGGATACGCCGGGACATGTGGACTTCTCCTATGAAGTGAGCCGGTCGCTTGCCGCTTGCGAGGGCTCCCTGCTGGTGGTCGATGCCACCCAAGGGGTCGAGGCGCAGACCCTGGCCAACGTCTATCTCGCCATCGATGCCAACCACGAGATCGTGCCGGTGCTCAACAAGATCGATCTCCAGGCCGCCGAGCCTGACCGGGTGAAGGAGCAGATCGAGGAAGTGATCGGGATCGATGCGTCCGATGCCATTCCCATTTCGGCGAAGACGGGCATGGGTGTCGAGGACGTGCTGGAAGCGTTGGTCGAGCGCTTGCCGCCGCCCACCGGTAATGCGGAGGCCGAACTCAAGGCGATGCTGGTGGACAGCTGGTACGACCCTTACCTCGGTGTGATGATCCTGGTGCGGGTGCGCGACGGCATTCTGAAAAAAGGCATGAAGGTGCGTTTCCTTTCCAACGGCGCGGTCCACCTGGTGGACCAGGTCGGCGTGTTTTCGCCCAAACTGACACCTGTCGATAGCCTCGGCCCGGGCGAAATGGGATATTTGACGGCGTCCATCAAAACGGTCGCAGAGACCCAGGTCGGCGATACCATCACCGACGATAAACGTCCCGCGACGACCGCGCTCCCGGGCTTCAAGCCGTCGGTGCCGGTGGTGTTTTCGAGCCTATTTCCTGTCGATGCGGCGGATTATGAAGATTTGCGCGATAGCCTTGCCAAGCTGCGTCTGAACGACGCGAGTTTTGTCTACGAGCCGGAAACCTCGGCGGCACTTGGCTTCGGGTTCCGCTGCGGTTTCCTCGGCATGCTGCACCTGGAGATCGTTCAGGAGCGCCTTGAGCGGGAGTTCGATCTCGATCTCATCACCACGGCGCCGAGCGTCGTCTACAAGGTGCACAAGAACGACGGCACCATGATCGAGTTGCACAACCCGGCCGACATGCCCGATCCCACCCACATCGATTTCATCGAGGAGCCGTGGATCAAGGCGACCATCCTGGTGCCGGACGAGTTTCTCGGCGGTATCCTCACCCTATGCACGGAACGCCGCGGCGAACAGATCGAGCTGACCTATGCCGGCAGCCGCGCCATGCTCGTCTACCGCCTGCCGCTCAACGAGGTGGTGTTCGATTTTTACGACCGTTTGAAGTCGACGTCGCGCGGGTACGCCAGCCTGGATTATCAGATGGATGAATACCGCGAATCCGATCTCGTGAAGGTCAGCATCCTGGTCAACGCGGAGCCGGTCGATGCGCTCAGTTTCGTCGCGCACCGGGCACAGGCGGAATCCCGTGGCCGCGCCATCTGTCAGCGTCTCAAGGGATTGATCCCCCGGCAGCTGTTCAAGATTGCCATTCAGGCGGCGATTGGCGGCAAGATAATCGCCCGCGAGTCGGTGAGCGCGTTGCGTAAGGACGTCACCGCCAAATGTTACGGTGGCGACGTGACCCGCAAACGCAAACTGCTGGAAAAGCAGAAGAAGGGTAAAAAGCGTATGCGCCAGTTCGGCCAGGTGGAGATCCCGCAGTCGGCCTTCCTCGCCGCCCTTAAGATGGGCGACGACTAACTACTTTTTCTTATCTCGCTCGGTCGGTGGCAGATAGCCCGGCAAATCGGCGGTGCTATCGGGACGGGTTTCTTCCAAATCCCATTCCTCGGCATCCGCCTCGTCGGCGGCTGCGACGATATCGTCATAGGTGTTGTAGGGCCCGTCATCCATGTCGTCATCGCTGTCTTCCGAGCGTGGGCGGAACCCCCAGGCAATGAGCGCGCCGGGGACGCCGAACAGCAGCCAGCCGGGCAGGGCCATCGCCCCGGTCATCACCGGGTCCCAGAGGGCGGGATGGATGTAGCTCTGGACGGTGCTTTTGACGGCGGCCAGAGCCTCCGGCGCCAAGATCCGAAGAACGTCGAGAAAAGACAAAAACCCGGCATCCCGCGCCGTTGCCTGCGCGGCGATTTCCGCCGCGGCGGTGACAAACGCCAGCAGCAGCAAGAGGAGCCCGATAAGGAGGCCTACATTCATGCGCGGGAGTGTAGCCCGAGATGCTTAACATCTCCAAAAACGTTGCGGTGAGGCCGGGTGTCGGCTAGGTTTTGCGCCCACCGGGGCTCCCGAGGCCGAATTCGGCCGGTTGCCGCCCCGGATCGTGCGGAGGGGTGGCCGAGTGGCTGAAGGCGCACGCTTGGAAAGCGTGTATACGTTTACGCGTATCGAGGGTTCGAATCCCTCTCCCTCCGCCATATTCATCTGCGCTACCGCCCTTCGGGTTACTTGAGCGCACGGCTCCCGGGTCGATCGTCGACCCCCTTCCTCCGCCACTTCACACCACTTCCCCCGCGGCCCAGCCGCTCGACCAAGCCCATTGGAAATTATAACCGCCGAGCCAGCCGGTGACGTCCACCGCTTCGCCGATGACGAACAGGCCGGGGACGTCGTGGGCCTGCATGGTTTTGGAAGAGAGCGCTTTGGTATCGACGCCGCCGACGGTCACCTCCGCTTTGGCGTAGCCTTCCGATCCAGCGGGGGTGACGCGCCAGGCATTGAGCAGGGCGCCAAAGTTTTTGAGGTCCTTGTCGGTGATCTCGCCGATCGGTTTCGTGGGCAGATGCGCATCGGCCAAGGCTTGCGCCAACCGTTGCGGCAGCATTTGGCCGAGGATCGTTTTGGGATCGGCCTTAGGCCGCGCCCGCTTGCCGTCGATCAGCACAACCGGCGCATCCGTGCCGGGCAGCAGATCGATCACGATGGATTGCCCGCTCCGCCAGACCGAAGAGATTTGCAGGATGGCGGGGCCCGACAGGCCACGATGGGTGAACAGCAGGGCCTCGCGGAAACTCACTTTGCCGCAATGGACGACGGCCTCGACGGCCACACCGCTCAAAGACGCCATCAGCGCGAGGTCGTCGGTACCGAAGGTCAACGGCACCAGGCCGGGCCGCGTCTCGGTGAGCGGCAGGCCGAAACTCTTTGCCATGCGGTGGGCAAAATCCGTGGCGCCCATTTTGGGGATCGACAGGCCCCCGGTCGCGAGCACCAGCGAAGTAGCCGTGAACTCGCCGTGATCGGTTCCAATACGGAATTCCCCCGCATGGCTGATATCCGTAATGCGGTGACCGGTGCGCAGGTCGACGTTTACCGCCGCGCATTCGTCGAGCAGCATGCGAACGATTTCCCGCGCCGATCCGTCGCAAAACAGTTGCCCAAGTGTCTTCTCGTGATAGGCAATGCCGTGCTTTTCGACGAGCGCAATAAAGTCGTGCTGGGTGTAGCGGGCGAGCGCCGACTTACAGAAATGCGGATTTTTTGAAAAAAAGCGCTCCGGGGAAACGTCGAGATTGGTGAAATTGCACCGCCCGCCGCCCGAGATCAGGATCTTTTTTCCGGGTTCGTCCGCGTGATCGAGCAACAGGACGCGCCGCCCGCGTTGCCCCGCGGCAATAGCACACATCAGTCCGGCGGCACCGGCGCCAATGATCGC
Organism: uncultured Rhodospirillales bacterium; assembly: GCA_913055735.1. Taxonomy (GTDB): domain Bacteria; phylum Pseudomonadota; class Alphaproteobacteria; order Rhodospirillales; family UBA2165; genus CAJXKD01. The sequence continues at coordinate 1,170,870 of CAJXKD010000001.1, read as the reverse complement.
GACATCGAAGGTCTCTGAGGGGCCGGTCCGACCAGGTTGGATCATGGGCGGACTATGTTCGGTTCGGCGACTTGCCGCAAGTTATCTAAAAAAAGGCGGGCGTCACGTCACAAACCGGTAAGCCCAATCGTCTTCTTTCAAAAGGTCCATTACAGGAAAGGAGAATTTCATGGACGGAACCAGCAATACTGATCCGACCGGCATTGATGTCAGGGCACATGGCGCGGATATCTTGGCGGCCCTCGAAGCAGTGGAAGGCATCATCGGTGGATATAGCATAGAGCCGGAACTCCATCATCTGGTGCTGCTCAGGGCTTCGCAAATCAACAAATGTGCCTATTGTGTGAAAATGCACACACGCGATGCCAGGATAAACGGCGAAACCGATAAACGCCTCGACCATCTGATCGTTTGGCGGCAGGTGGACGATTTCACGCCGCGGGAAAAGGCGGCATTCGCTTGGACGGAGGCTTTGACGGAACTGGATGCCAAGACGGATTTGGCGCCCCTCCGCGGCGCGTTGAAACAACATTTCACCGAACGGGAAATTTCGGCACTAACGGCCATCGTGGCGATGATCAATCTGTGGAATCGGATCGGGATATCACAGCACTGATGAGCCCGACTTCGACACATGTTGATCTGTTCGAGGCGGCGAGACCAATGTTGATGGGTCTCGCCTATCGGGTCCTGGGCTCCGTCGCGGAGGCCGAAGATGTCGTGCAGGATACCTTTCTTGCTTGGATGGATGCCGACCACGGAACGATCGTGGCACCCCGCCGATGGCTTACCACGGTCTGTACGCGCAAAGCGGTGGACGTATTGCGGTCCGCACGTCGGGTGCGGACCGACTATGTCGGCACGTGGTTGCCTGAACCGGCACATACAGAGGTGCTCGAAACACCGGAAACTCAACTGGCGTTGTCAGAGAGTGTGACGACGGCGTTCCTCTTGACGCTGGAACGCTTGGCACCGAAGGAGCGGGCGGCTTTCCTTCTGCACGACGTGTTCGCCATGGAGTACAATGAAATTGCCACCAACCTTGATGTAACCGAAGCGGCATGCCGCAAACTGGTGTCGCGGGCACGGGCAAACGTGCAGCGTACCGACGACTTGTACCCGGCGCCGCAAGAACATCAGAACGAATTGGTGGCCGCGTTCTCGCTGGCCATCACCACCGGATCGACCGAGAAACTTGCCGAACTTCTGTCAGCTGATGCCACCTTGAGCGCGGATAGCGGCGGCAAAGTCGTCGGTATTCGCAAAACTCTTGAGGGCGCGGAGGCGGTTCTTGATTTTGTGGAGAAGGTTCTTTCGCCTGTTTGGCGCACCGGCGAGATCTCGGTGGAGGATGTGAATTCCGGACCGTCGCTTGTCGTGCGCCAAGGGGACGACGTGTTTGCTGTCGTGACGTTTGCCTATACTGCAGACAGCAAGGCTTCCCGTATTTTTATCATGCGCAATCCGGACAAGCTGGCGCGTCTCGATCGCGAGCTAGATTTCAAAATCTTTTCCTAGTGGAGCGACTGAATCCGTTTTCTTAGGAGTCTGATCGGGCAAACTATCCCTTGGGCCGCCGTATTTTCTCCAAAGGTCCCGAAATTCCGCCGTGTTCGACTCCTCCAACGTTACGCCGTAAACGAACGCGATGAGTTCTTCTTTGGTTGCAATCAAACCTGTTCCAGTGCCTTTGCCGGCGAAAATACCCTCGGTTTGGCGGCCTTCGGTTCTGAACTTTCCAACACCAACTGACTGCCATCTAAAGCAGGTAAGCTTTACATCGCTTGTTCGTCCGAAGCCGGACCAACGATAAGCGCCCATACATACTGGCTTCGCGTCTTTGTCGAGGACTGTAATGAATTTGTCGCTGTGCGCTCTGATTCGGCCGTCATACATAATCCAGCTGCGAAATTCGAAACTTTTCATGCTATCGAATTTGTGGAAGACAGTCATCACGACGGGCGTCCTGCTGCACCTGCCTAGGACGCAATAGGCCATCGAAGATTCAAGTGTCGGCGCGGGCGCTTTAAACTTTCCACCCTTTTCGGCACACCCTGTCAGCAGGATTGTCAATAGAATGACTGTAAACGACCGGCCGCAGAGTGTTTTCAGTTGGCAGGCGCATTTGTTTCGTGTTTTCACAACGTCTTCTTTCCAAGCACAAGTCGATGATACTTACTGAGCAGCGAAAGGCATTGGCCGTCTGCGCCGCTGCAGCGCATAGAGGGCGATCACGAGCGCCCATCCGGCCCCGGCAAAGGCCCACGATGTGGCGCCGAGGGGAAGAGCGGCGAGACCGGTGGCAAATGTGATGGCGCGCAGGGGCATTGGCAGCGGCGCGACGAAAAAGCCGACAAGTCCGATGGACAAGAGAAGCACCCCGGCAACAGAACCGACCACGGCATTGGCAATTGCCAGCGATCCGCCCGCCAGCAGGAAGCCTTCGTCGAAAACAAAAACGAAGGGGATGATATAGGCGACGGCGGCGAGCCGGACAGCGAAGAACGCCGTCTTCATCGGGTCGGCCTTGGCGAGTGCGGCGGCAACGAAGACCGAAATACACACGGGAGGGGTTAGGAACGACAGCGTGCCGAAATAGAACACGAACATGTGTGCGGCCAGTTCGTTAATGCCGGCGGCGACCAGCGCGGGTCCGACCAGAATGACGAGGATGATGTAGGTGGCGGTCACCGGCACGCCCATGCCGAGGACGATGCTGGCGACAGCGGCAAGGCCTAGCAATGCCCACACGTCTCCGCCCGCCACCTGGACAAGCTTCTGCGACAAGTTGCCGCCGAGCCCGGTGATCCCGAGACATCCCATGACCAAACCGGCGATACCGCAGATGATCGCGATATAGACGACCGCCTCGCCTGTTGCTGTCAGCGCCTTGAGATAGGACCGCCAGGATCGCCGCATGGACGGCAACGCCAGGCTGACAATGAGGGTGGTAAGAGTTGCGAAAAAGGCTGAAGTTTCAGGGCGTTGATAGAGGCCGAACAGGCTGTAGAGCAAGATGGCGATGGGGACGGCGATGGGCAGAACGGCGATTAATGCGGGTTTCAGGGGCGGCAGATCGCTATTGGACCAGCCAGTTATCCCCGTCTTGGCCGCCTCGAGATCGACCTGGATATAGACACACAGATAGAACAACAAAGCCGGCAGCAGCGCGGCAATGGCGATGTCGGCATAGGGGACGCCGAGAAACTCGGCCATGATGAAGCCGGTCGCCGCCATAATCGGCGGCAGGATGAGCCCGCCTGTCGAGGCGACGGCTTCGATGGCGGCAGCCTTGTGATCGGCATAGCCGGTTTGTTTCATCATCGGGATCGTCACCATGCCGGTGGTCGCGACATTGGCCGAGGCGCTCCCCGACAGCGAACCAAACAGCGCGCTTGCGACGACGCTGACTTTGGCAGGGCCGCCTCGGCGCTTGCCCAAGATGGCGAAGGCGAAATCGGAAATGGCCTTGCCGCCGCCCACCTCGAACAGCATCTGCCCGAACAGCATGAACGCAGCAACGATGGTGGCGGCGACATACAAGGGGATGCCGTGGATGGCATCCTGTCCCATGTAATTCAGCAGCATCAGTCGGTCGAAGCGGATAAAGCGGGTTTCGAAAATCCCGCTGAGGGTGTGACCGAAATAGGCGTAGGTGAGCGCGGCGGCTCCGACCAGCACCATGGTCCAACCGGCATAGCGCCGTGTCGCCTCGAGCAGCAACACGACACCGATGGTGCTGACGACGATTTTGTCGGTGGTGAGGAATCCGATTTGCGGCAACAGGATATGATACCAGAACGCCGTATATCCGCCCGCGCCGAGCGCTGCGATAATCAGGATGACGTCATACCAAGGAACGTTCCCCGAACCGGCCGACGGACGTTCCGTGCCCTCCTTCGGCTTGCGCGCCGGGATGGTCATGAAGGTGAGGACCATCGCCAACGTCAGGAAGAACGTCAGGAATTGTTCCTTGTAGATGACGATGCCGGCTTTGGAGAAAAGCTGCAGAGCATAGATGATGGTCGCTATAGGCAGCAGCGCTGCGAGCGTTTGCGCGGCGATAGCCCAGGCGCCGGTCAGGTATCTTTTATTGTCGAGCATGATACGAGGCCGCCGCCCCTCCCAAGCGAATTGAGAAGGGCGGGTGAGCCGTTACGTCCAGACTACATCGCCGACTTCAGTTGCGCCTGGTGTTTCTCCATTTCGTCCGTCCAAACGCCCGCTTCCTTGTAGAACTTGATGGCGCCGGGATGATAGGGCAGCACCGCTTCCGTGCTGGCGAACCGGTCCGGGGTCCAGGTTGCGAGGGGCCGGAAGATACCCTTGAGCTCGCTGTAGTGATTCCACACGGCTTTGACGAATTCGTATGCGGTGTCTTCGTCCAAGTCGGTGCGTGCGACAATGGGAATGGAATAGCCGATCACCCATGTATCGACCTCGATTCCGGGCAGGCCCTTATTGACTTTCATTGGGACAAAGGCGGAGCCGACTTTGCGGGTCTTGCCCATGGCATCCGACCCCGGATCGATTTGCAGAATACGGGCGCCGCGGGCCGCATCGAGTTCCTGGACGATGCCGCTGCCGATGGAACCGACCGCCGCATCCGCGCGCCCTTCCATGACGGCGCGTACGCCTTCCGGATAGGACGATACGGTCACGACGTTAACGTCATTTGCTCCCAAGCCGGCGTTGGCGAGGACCGATAATGCCGTTTTGCCGGCGCTTGCGAAGGCGCCGTAATTGGCAACAACACGCTTGCCTTTCAGGTCTTCGAGTTTGGCAACGCCCGAATCCTTAGAGGTGACAAGCGAGAGGCGGATGGGCGAGCCAAGCATCAAGGTTTGCAACGGGAAACCCTTGCCGCCGGTGACTTTGTCATAGGGTGGCAGGCCCTTGGCGGCTGCCAGCACGTCCATGGGATTGACCATGCCAAAGTCCACCTCTTGCGAGGCCATCATGGGGTAAAAGACGGTGGCACCTTGCGGCAGGACATCCACCTTGAGATTGGAGTGCTTGGTCACCGTCGCGCCAATGGCGTTGGACATGGAATAGAGCAGGCTGCCCTGTGGGTTGCCGCCGAGGACGACGCGTTGCGCGTTTGCGTTCGTAACGGTGAAGGCCGTGCTCGCCGCGAGGGCGGCAAGGCCGAAAGCCAATTTTCTGATGTTCATGGTTCTCCTCCCTGAAATTTTTCGTGAATTGGTCAATGTAATCCGTCATAGGCGTGCACCCTGGCGATCGATGACGTTTGCCGTGCGGGTGTGGCGTCGGGGTCGAAATAGGGTTTTTCCCCGATCACGGCGACACGTTCCATGAGGCGCCGTGCAGGGTAATAATCGTTTGAGGCATAGTGTTGGGTCGAGCGGTTGTCCCACATGGCAACCGTTCCCGGCTCCCAATTCAGCCGGAATTGATATTCGGGCGTTTTCGCTTGGTCGTACAGGATGGAGAGGATGCCGTCGCTTTCGCGCACCGACATGCCGTCTATGCGCAACGTGAACTGCGGATTGACATACAGTACGCGTTCGCCCGTGTCGGGGTGAGTGCTGACGACCGGATGGCGAGGCTTCGGGTATTTCCGTTCCATCTCGCGCAGTTTGTCGCGTCCTTCGTCGTCGTCGCCATAAAGCAGGCGAAAGTTCTTGAAATCGTGAATCGCTTCAAGACCGGCGATGAGCCCTTTTACGGGAGCGCTCAACCCGTTATGGGCAGCGATCATGTCGGCCCATAAGGTGTCGCCGCCGCGCGGCGGAACTTCCAGGCAATGCAGGATCGAGAATTTCGTCGGACATTCGCGGAACGTGGTGTCCGCGTGCCAGATATCGGTCGACAGAACGGGATTGTCCTTGTGGTTATCGAGGACAACGATCTCCGGCAGACCCGGTTTGTCGGGCCGGAACGGGTGGGTTTCGAGATCGCCGAACAAACGACCGAAGGCGACATGCTGTTCGGCGGTGAGGTGTTGATTGCGAAAAAAGATGACCTTGTGCTCGACCAGCGCGGCATAGAGTGCCCCGAACACCGCGCCATCGAGGGGCGTTGCGAGATCGATACCCTTGATCTCGGCGCCGATGGACGCGCCCACCGGAACAATTTCGAAAAGATTTTGCCGACGCCGATCTTCGGCGCCGCCTCCCACAACATTCATGCCGCCACCCTTGGACTGTCGAACGCCCCGTTTTCGAGGTCGTCGACCGACATTTTTATCCCTGTCGGATAATCCTAGCCTGCGCCCTCGACCGGCGCAATCAAAGGCAGGTTGAGGGGCAAGTTCCGGGGGTGGGACGGCGTGGGACGTGCCTCCGATCCTTTCGTTACGGTCTCAAGCTTACCGGTTAATCGGTAGAAGGAGGCCCAAAGAATTTGACGGGGAAGAACTGCCTAGCGACTATTGGCCAACCTGTAAAAACGACATAAGGGGAGGATCAGGTGAAAATTGGATTTGTCGGCCTGGGGGCAATGGGCGAGCTGATCGTGCCGCGTCTGATGAATGGTGGCCACGAGGTTATCGGCTGGAATCGCACCAAGTCCCGTGCCGAGCCCTTGATGAAACAAGGGATGGGATGGGCCGATACGCCCAGTGCCGTGGCGGCGCAATGCGAGATCGTGTTCTGCATCGTTACGGACGGCAACGCGGTGAAATCCATTGCACTTGGGGAAGACGGCGTAATTAAAGGCCTGAAGCCGGGTGGCGTTTTCATCGACATGAGCACGATCGCGCCGTCCGTCAGCACGGAAATTGCCTCCGAATTTCAGGCGCACGGTATGTTTATGCTCGATGCGCCGATTTCCGGCAGCCCGGTGACGGTGACCAACGGCGACGCCTCGATTATGGTGGGCGGTGACGAGGCCACCTATGAGCGTGTCCGCGACGTCTTGCTGCTGATCGGGCCAAAGGTCATGTATATCGGGGAAAGCGGTCAGGCGGTTCACATGAAGCTGGCCGTGAATTCGCTCCTGATGGTGGAAGTTATTGCTTTCGGTGAAGCCGTGGCGCTTGCCGAAAAGGGGGGCGTGAAACGGGATGTGGCGCTCGATGCCATTTTGAAAAGCGTCGCCGCATCGCCGGTCATCGGCTACCGGGGACCATTCATTCTCGATGGTCAAATGCCCGAGGTGCCGCTTGCCGACGTGACGTTGCAGCAGAAGGATATGCTGCTGGTGCTTAATCTCGCGCGCGAATTGGGGTGCCATGTACCGCTTGCGGCGAACGCCAACGAGATGATGAATGCCTGCCGCGGAATGGGCGTCGATCACAATGATTTCGTGGTAGCGCACCGCGTCTACCGGCGACTTGGAGGAATGGACGAATGAAGCAATTCAAGACGAACCTGAAGGATATCCCGCTTGAGGGCGGCTTGCGTGAAGAGGACGGCTGGTTCGACATGCGGGTGCAGTTCCTGATCAACGAGAAGCTCACCGGCAACAAGGACCTGGTCTTGGGGTGGACGGTGTTGCCGCCGGGTGCCAAGCACGACCGGCATCTGCATCACAATTGCGATGAGTTCTTCATCGTTCTCAAGGGCCACGGCATGAGTTATACGCCGGATGGCAAGGATCAGGAACCGGCGGGCGAGGGAGACGTCGTGTACTCGCCGCGCGGCTCATGGCACGGTTTCAACAACACGTCCGACGAAGACGTCGTACTGGTCTGGGGTTGGAGTGGCGCCGGCTCGCTCGAAGCTTCGGGTTACGAAGTGCATCCGGACGTTAAGGCCGACTGACTTAACCGAATTTGAGCGAAACCTCTCCGATCCCTTCGAGGTCGAAAGCGATGTCGGTATCTTCCGCCGTCAGGAAGATGGGCGGCGTAACCGAGCCGGCGATGATCACGTCGCCTGCGCGCAATGTCTCGCCCGCGTCGGACAGGCTGTCGGCGACATGACGAACGATGTCGATCAGGTTGCCGGTATTCGCCTCCAATTCGTCGACGACGGCAACTTCTTCCCCCTGCCGTTTGACGCGGCCCCGTAAGCCGTCGAGACGCGCGCCGGCGCGTGAATTGTCCGGCGCGCCCAGTACCACCCCCCGGTGATAGATGTTGCCGGCGACAATTTGCTCGGGGTCTTCGGGCGGGCTGTCGGCGTCGGCGAGTTCTATGGCCGGGCCAAGCGCGGCAATGGCGTCCGCGGCCGCGGCGCGGTCTGCACCGCCGGGAAGATCGGCGCCCATATGAATGGCGATTTCCGGCTCCGCGACGGGGTTGGTCCAATCGGAAATCGAGACCGCCTCGCCGGATTTCAGTAGGCCGCCCGACAGCATAAATCCGACCAACGGTCCGCTGATGCCCAATTTCGTGAGGGCTTCCGGCGCACCGAAGCCGACTTTCCAGCCGAGAGGCCGGCTCCCGGCGGCGATAAGTTCATCGCGGCGTTGCAGTTGGCGCTTAAAGCCATCCACGACCCGTGCATCGTTCGGTGCCGTATTCATTTTCTCCCCCTGGTCCATCTGGTTGTTTCCGCCTTGATTCCAGGCGGTTGAACATCCAGTAGACCCGAAGGAGTTCCGGTCTATCAAGACACTATTCGGCGGGAACCTTTACCGGATCGGCTACCGTGCCGGATGCGCCCATTTGATCTGCCGTCAAATCTTCCGTAAACGCCTGAGTGACCACGTCCTCTATGTCGTGGCCGGTGCGTTCGACGATGCGTTCGAACCAGTTGAGGATCATGACGACGGGGATGGCGACGGCGAGACCCACAGCGGTGGTCAGCAGGGCTTCCCAGATGCCGCCGGACAGGATGGCGGGATTGACGTTGTTGCCCGCCGCTTCGAGTTGCTGGAAGGCGTTGATCATCCCGAGCACGGTGCCGAACAAACCGAGAAGTGGTGCCACCGAGCCGATTACCTCGAGTGGCCGCAAGAGGCTACGGAGTTTTTCGATCTCGCCGATGGCACGGCGGGTAACTTCCTCGCGGACCGTGCTTTCCTTGATGTCCCGGCGCGAAAGGCCCGTCAATGCGACGGTGAGCGTACGGGCCGCCGGACTTCGGGTACCGCTAAGCGCAGCCAGCGCCGCATCGGTCCGCCCAGACTGGTGAAGGCGGATGGCATAAGCGGTCTTGTCCCGGTCGGCGAACCGCGCGCCGTAGAATTGCCAGCATTTGAGGACGATCAACGTCACGGCGATGACCGACATGGCGAGAAGGATCGCGACAACAGGCCCGCCCGCGGCCAGAAACTCGCCGATCTGGGCCATGGTGGACGGTTGGGCTCCGGTTAGGCCGTCACCGAGCGGCATAGATTGGTTCATCGTCGAAACTCCTTCGCGCTTTTCTTATTTTACGAACGGGACGTCGGCTCGTGATTTGACCTGAATGGCCGCCGTACAATCGTCGCGGACACCGCTTTCATCCTCACAGGCCATCACGCCGTTCAGCAGCACCCGCCCGATGCCATCGCACTTCACCCCACCGATATCGAACAGCTTGACGATGGTTTTTTTTGCCGACAGCGGTCCGCCCTCGACCGCCAGGCGTTTGGCAATGATTCCGTCATTCCCAAACACAACAAGATCGGTTTTCAGGGATTTGAAAGCATGCGCTGATCCGTTCTCGAAAACCATGTAGACGCGGCACGCATTCTGTCCTGCTTCGAGTTTGTTGAGTTCCATTTGGATGGGCGTTGCCCCGGGTGCCGCGTGGCTGCCGGTCGAAAAGACGGCGCCGAAGGTGGCAGCCGTTATAAGAATCAGGACTTGCCGCAGGTGCCGGGACGCCACTTTGCCGGTAGGTGATCTGTTCTCTGTACGATGCATGGATCTGGCTTTCATTATCCTGGTGGAACGTAATCGCAATTGTCCGGTCATCGCCGGCTGGTCAGGTAGAATTGTACGGGCACGACGAGCGCCAATTGCGGCTGACGCATGTCATATGGCATGGGCGGCAAGGGCGCCGCGCGGGTAAGCATGTCTACCGCTTCCTGATCGAGAAGCCGGTAGCCGGAACTCCGTTCGATCGCGTGCGCCAGGATTTGCCCTTGGCGGTCTATGGTGAAGGAAAGATGGACGATCCCCTCCTGGCGCCGCAATCGCGCGCGCGCAGGATAGGTTTTGTGCTTCTCCAGCCATGCCTGCAGCAGCGTCGTATAATCAGGCGAGACACCAGGTGTGCCGCCGCCGGATGACGCCGCTTCCCCGCCGGTTTGGTCGCCTTCGGTGGTGCCGGCCTTGCCGTCAACGGCCGGGCTGGCGGCGACCGATTGGGGAGGTGGCGCAGCCTCGACGACCTTCGCCATTTCCACCGGCTTTACCTCTTCGACAACTTCTTTGATCGGTGACGGCGGGTGTGGTTTTCGTTGGGGCTGCACGACCGGCACGGTCGGTGTTTCCACCGGTACCGTCTCGGCCGGTTCCAAAGGCGGCAACTCTTCGACCGGTTCGGGAACCGTTTCCGGCAAAGGCTCTTTGATCGCCGATTCCTCGATCGGTTCGGGCAGCGCCACCTGTTCGACGATGTCCGTGATTTCCGGTACTTCCTCGATCAGTTTCTCTATCGTCTCTTCGGGTTGCTCCTCCGGAACATCCTCGGGTTCGACCTCGCTTTGCGGGGTTTCCGGCGCGGCGACGGAAGGAACACTGGCGGGCGCTCCGGCCGGTCCCAGGGAAACCTCGATCCCGCCCAATCCGATATCCCGTGCGCCGGAAGCGGGCGTTGCGTTGAACATGGCATAGAAGGCGGCGGCATGGATGCCGACGGCGATGGAGGCGGCGCCCGCCCACTGTAAAAACTTCGGCGTTTTCATTGCGCGCGCTCCACTGTCAGGAGACGCAGTTTGGCAACGCCGGCGGCGCGCAGTTTTTCCATGATCTCGACGATGCGGACGGCGTCGACCGAGGCGTCCGATTTGAGGAACAGGTCTGCCGTCAGCAGATATTCCGACATGCCTTTGATGGCGGCGACGAGATCGGCTTCGGCGATCTCTTCGCCATCGAGGGCAATACGCCCATCCGCCGCGACTTGAAGGACGATATCGCGAGAATCGGCGGGCGTCGTGCTGGCCGATTTGGGCGGTTGGATGTTGAACGGATCGCGTGCCGACAACTCTCCTGCCAGCATGAAAAAGATCAACAGCAGAAAGACGACATTGATCAATGGCAATATCCGCTCGTCGTCGTTCCGGCGCTGGGTGGGAACAATACGCATGGCTGTGTCCGTTCCCTGGCCTATTTCGACTTGTCGCGGATCAGCGACATGTTGGTGATGCCCACTGCGGTCAAACGGTCGACAACGGTGACCGTCTGTTGCAGCGAGATGCCTTGATCGGGCCGGATCAGAACGACACGACGGTCGCTGTCGCTGAGACCTTTCTGGATCCGTTCGACAAGCTGGTCGAGGGAAACGGTCTCGCCACCGAAACGCAAACCGTCGGTGCGGATTTCCACCAGCAGCGAACCTTCCATGGAGGAAGAGGCCGCGGAGACGGCGGGCGCGCTTAGTTTGACCGTTCGCCAATCGAGGAAGGACGAGGCGAGCATAAAGAAGATCAGCAGGATGAAGACCACGTCGATGAGCGGCGTAAGGCTGATCACCGGCCGCCGCCGGACGGGTCGGGTGAGCATCCCCCCGCCGGATGTGCTAAGGCCCGGTTGGCCGGGCTCAAGATTTGATGTCTGCAGGTTCATCATCGGTTAGTTAGCCGGTCCCAAATGGCGTGTCATATCCCTATGACGACTCAGCGGCGTCCTATTATCAATTTTTTTTGAGAAAATGGGCGGCCGTTCGATCGTTCGCCGAATGGAAAATGATCCAAGCATGAAGATTACCCTCGAACCGCCGAGGGAGATACCCCAAACAATCTCTTGAAAGCGGTGGAGAAATTGGCGGCGTTGCCGTATCCCGCCAAATGGGCGGCCTGGCTAATGGTCATCCCGTCGCGGTCCATCGCTTCGCGGGCCTTGGTCAGCCGCAGCTCCCGGATGTAATCGATGATCGTCGTGCCATAGGCTGCTTTGAAGAGCTTTTGGAGACTGCCAGTACTCATACCCAACTCCTTCGACAAAAACGCCAGAGTGAGATCGTCGTTCCAGTGGTCTTCGATAAACCCCCGAATGCGTTGAACTTTCCATTGATCGGCGGTCGATGTTTCGATGACGTGTCCGACCGGATCGCCAGCCAACGACACCAACGCTTCGGAGAATATCTCCAGCGCTCTGCTTTCCATATACAGGTTCTGGATGAGCGGTGAGCAACGGGGCGCCGTCAAAATCTGTTCGGCCAGACTGATCGCGCGTTTGGACGGCGCCCATCTCGTAAATTTCAAGTTTTGGCGAACGAGCTCTAACAAGCGCTGATCCGTCGGCGATGCATCGGCCAGTTGCTCCATGAGCCAGTCATGATTTGCCGAGATATTGACTTTGCGGACGAGCATATCCTTGACGATGGTTCGCTCGAATCGAGCCGGTTTGGTCACCGACCAGAAATATCCGGTGGGTTTGGCTTGGCCGTCCAACTCGAACGGCACCTCATCGAACCTGCCGCGCACGCTTCCGGCGAGAACGAGAGACACGGTCACGTGGGGCGAAACAATCGCTGCCGCCACATAGTCTTTAACTTCAACGGCATCGGTGACGTGCACATTGAGGTTGGACCGGCATACATTATTGGTCAAACGGCCGCGAAGGATCACATCGTCGGACGCGCCAAGCTTGGCCCGCGGCTCGACGCGTCCCCGAGCCGAACGGGCGAGAAGATCCAAGGCATTTTGATCGATATCCTGGTGATATCGCTGCCTCAGATTGCGCCTGCCATGAGCCTTTGCGTGGTGCGACATGCCGATTTTCCTAAGTTCCGCGTCTTTACGTCATGCCTGTGGGAAATCAACCTGCTATTCCGGTCAGCGGACAAAGTTCCGTACAGAAGCTGATTTCTCAAACAAAACACGAGATTTCTCAAAAGCCTGCGCCATGGCTGTCCCATGGTTGTCCTGATATTAATAATCATTCTCAACAAGTAAAGCCCCTTTTTTCTTTGGGGTTATAAAAGCCTAGATCGAGGATGATTGACGATGCGGATACACAACTCCTGGGGCAACTCACCGAAACGACTACACCGACAAGAAATGGCGGGATGGACGGCTAAGGCAGTCTTGATGGCGAGTGCTGCATGCCTCGTTCTGCCGATTCCAGCCATCGCGCAGACGGCGACAACCCTGTCTCCCATTTCCGTCGAGGCGAAAGCGGGCACCGATGTTGGGGCCGGCGGCGTGCAGGTGGATGCGGAAACCATCGACCGCACCAATCCCCAGGAACTGAAGGATCTCTTCTCGGGAGAGGCGGGCGCGACAGTCGGCGGTGCGATCCCGGTGTCGCAGAAGCTGTACGTCAATGGTCTCGAAGATCAAAAACTGAGCGTCCAGATCGATGGCGCACGGCAGAACAACACGACGTTCCACCATGTCGGGTCGATCGTGATCGATCCGGCGATGCTCAAGGCGGTTCGCATCGAAACGGGCGTGGCGCCCGCGGATGCCGGCCCTGGTGCGCTCGCGGGATCGGTCGAGTTCGAAACCAAGGATGCGCGCGATATTTTGGCGGAAGGAGAAGCTCTCGGCGGATTTACGTCATTGGCGTTCGATTCCAATACGGAAGGTTTTACCGAGAAATTGACCATCGCGACACGTCATGAGGGGTTGGAGCTTCTTGGATATGTGTCGAATGCCCATGGTCAGAATTTCACGGACGGTTCGGGAACGGAAGTTTCGGGCACCGCACCGGAGTTACGCACCGGCCTCTTCAAAATGGCGGTCTCTCAACCCGAAGGGTCACGGTTCGAGTTCTCCCTCAATCGTGTCGAGGATGCGGGGGTGCGGCCCAACCGGCCCAATTTCGCGGGCCTAACCGCGACCGATGCACAACGTTATACCGATTACAGGCGCACCACGTTTTCGTCGTCGTACGAGGACGAAACGCCGACGGAAATGATCGATCCCAAATTGTCGCTCAGCTACAACCGGAATGAGGTGACTCTCACGCCCGGTTGGTATTCGGACAACAAAACCTTCAACGGCAAGGCGGCAAATACCTTTGCCTTCGGCCAAGGTACCGTGACCGCTGGCGCCGACTTCACCTATGACGACGCAACCGGCGGCGCGATCGGCCAATCCTATTCCGAACAGGCAACGGACATCGGCGTCTTCGGCCAAGCACGATTGACGTTCTTTGACGATCTTCGCCTATCTTTCGGCGGCCGGGGAGATCAGCAGTGGTTCAGCGGCATTGACGGGAGCAGTCTCAGCAACTTCGGCCTCAGCGGAAATGTGAACGCCGAATACGATGTTGCCACGTGGCTCACGGGCTTCGCCGGATACAGCAATGTGTTCGGCGCGATCCCCATGGGGGAATCGGCCATCTACAATTTCAGCGGCACATGGAATTACGACGATGTGAAACCGTCGCGTGCGCGCAACTATAAAGCCGGTTTCACCGGTAGCTACGGGCCGTTCAGCGGCGGCTTCAGCGTGTTCTATACCAAGATCAACGGCGCTCACAATGTGGCGTCGACGAGCCGGGCCACGGCGGTCGATCTGACGAGCCGCGGCTTCAACGCGTCGGCGAAATACACATACGGCGACGGATTTATCCGGGGGACCTTCAACCGTTCCATCGTTCGAAGCGACGGGTCGGTGCCCAGCTCGACGACCATCTATCAGGGTCTGTCGATGGGGGACATTTATACGTTGGAAGTGGGGCACCGGTGGCCCGATCTGGGGCTCAAGCTGGGTATGACCAATGACTACGCGCCGTCGAGTGATGAGCTCGAGCGACGCGGCTCGGAAGCCCAAGAATCCTATTTTGTGGCCAATCTCTATGCCGAATGGACACCCCGAGGATACGACTACGTCACTTTGCGTCTGGATGCCAAAAACGTGCTCGATCAGGAGTATGTGGACCGGGCGAACGCCGGTGTCGATAACAGCAACGTCGTTCCCTACCAGGAGCCGGGTCAGACATTCCTGCTTACGGCCAAGGTCGACTTTTAGGCGTATTCGATTTGGAGCGGTTGGCCGGCGCGCCCTCTGTCCCTTTGATCGGTGGGCATGGGGTGCGTCGGTCGGCTTTTTTGGAGATGCAGACGATGAAAATAATCGCAGCTATATGCGGCGCGCTCATCATGTCCTTTGTTGCCGCCCTGCCGGCTGCGGCGAAGAAAACGGTGACTTTCACCGATATTTCCGGCCGCTCGGTCGAGGTGCAGGTGCCGGTTGACCATCTGATCCTGGGAGAGGGGCGATTCTTGCCGACGTTGGCCATTCTGGACCGGGCTGACCCGACCCGGCGGGTCGTCGGGATGATGGCGGAGTTCCAGCGCCTCGATCCGGCGGGATATGCTCACTACCTTAAACGCTTCCCCCATTTGGCAGATATTCCCAAGATCGGGTTCAACGGCTCGGAAACCTTCAGCATAGAGAAGGCCATCACCGTCAAACCCGACGTCGCCATTTTCGGACTGAATAGCGGCCATGGACCGAGCGATCGGAACAGGGAACTTCTGGCCCAGTTGGATGCTGCGGGAATTCCGGTGGTTGTCGTCGATTTCCGCTACGATCCGCTGGTGAATACGCCCAAAAGCATCGAGTTGCTCGGTCGTTTGCTGGGCCGCGAGAAAGAGGCAGCCGAGTTTCTCGATTTCTATGGAACCCAACTCAATCTCGTTTCCGGCCGTCTCAAGGATGTGACCGAAAAGCCGAGAGTGTTTCTAGAAATTTGGGTGGGGATGCGCGATCAATGTTGCGAAGCCATGGGAAACTCCATGATGGGCCGCTTCATCGAAAAGGCGGGTGGCGTCAATGCTTTCGGCGATAAGATCCCGGGCGCTCGCGCGACGGTCAATCTTGAGCATTTGATGATCAGCCAACCGGATGTCTATATCGGCACCGCGATCGGCGCGGCGGGCCGCGTCGACAAAGAGTCGAAGCGCATCGTTTTAGGACCGGCAACCGACCGCGACATGGCGCAAACATCGTTTAGACGGGCGATGACCCGAACAGGTTTCGAGGACTTGAAGGCTGTTCGGGCGGGCCGTGCGCATGCCATTTGGCATCACTTTTACAACACACCCATGAACGTCGCGGCGGTGCAGGCCATGGCGAAATGGATTCATCCCGACCGGTTCGCGGATGTTGATCCCCGCAAAACCCTGGAGATCTATTTCGACCGTTTTCAGCCGTTTCCGGCGGACGGTGTTTATTGGACGAGTTTGGAGGATAAGTGACCCAAGCGGTGGAGAACGCACCCGCCGGACGGCCCGATTGCCCAGATAAGCCAGCGTCCCTTGCGATCCAATACAGGCGGTTCGTGTTCTGGCGGCTATTCTGGTCGTTCGTTTTGTTGGCCGTGCTCGGCCTGACGGTTGTCGTCAACATCACGACAGGGCCGGCGGGCGTGCCGTTGCCGGATATTCTGATCGGACTGGTTCGGCCGGACGCGCTGTCCAAGGCGACCCAGGTTATATTGTGGGACGTCCGCTTGCCGTATGCGGCGATGGCGGTGTGTGTCGGGGCCAGCCTGGGCCTGGCGGGCGCAGAGATGCAGACCGTACTCAATAATCCGCTTGCCAGCCCCTATACGCTCGGTGTGACGTTTGCCGCGACGCTGGGGGCCTCCCTCGCCATCGTATTCAAGATTGAAATATTTGGTGTGTCGGAGAACTACGTCGTTCCCGCTTGCGCATTCGTTACCGCGACGATGGCAACGCTGTTGATCCAATTTCTTGCGCGGGTATTCGGGGCGACCGTCAATACGGTGATCCTATTCGGCATCGCATTGGTGTTCGCCTTGGATGCGTTGATTTCGTTGATTCAGTTCGTCGCCGATTCGGATGCGTTACAACAGGTGGTGTTCTGGACAATGGGCAGCCTGGCGCGGGCAACCTGGGAGAAGGTGGCTATCGTCTCGGCGGTGTTCGCGCTGTGCCTGCCGTTGTCGATCCGCCACATGTGGAAGATGACCGCCTTGCGTGGCGGCGAGGAATATGCCGAAAGCTTCGGCGTCTCGGTCCAGCGCTTGCGCTTGATGGTTTTGCTGCGGGTCAGTTTGCTTGCCGCCGTCGCGACGGCCTTTACCGGGGTGATCGGATTTATCGGCCTCGTCGGGCCGCATATTGCGCGATTGGCGTTCGGCGAGGACCACCGGTTCTATCTGCCCGGCAGCGCGTTGGCCGGTGCGTTGATCCTGTCTGGAGCCTCGATCGCCAGTAAATCCATTGTACCGGGCATCTTAGTCCCCGATGGGATCGTTACCGCTTTGGTGGGGATTCCCTTGTTCCTCGGCTTATTGATCGGCCAGCGGGGGCGCGCACGATGAGCTTGCTCGGGGTAACAGACCTGACGCTGCGTTACGGCAAGGACATCGTGCTTTCCGGCGTATCCTTTCCGGCGCTTCATCCTGGTTCGATGGTCGGCGTGCTCGGCCCCAACGGCGTCGGGAAATCGACCCTGCTCCGGGCCCTGGCCGGAATGCAGTCTTACGGCGGTGAAATTACACTGATGAATGAGCCGTTGTCGGCCGTGTCCCATCTGCGGCGGACCGGGCTTATCGGCTATTTGCCGCAAACGCCGCCACAGGGAACGAGTTTGGTGGCTTATGAAGCGGTGATCAGCGCATGCCGTGCCGTGCGCCCGGACCTATCCAAACGAGCGGTGGAGGCGGCGGCCGAGGAAACATTTGAGCGGCTTGGGATCGCCCCGCTTGCTTTCCGGGCGTTGAGCAAGATGTCGGGCGGGCAGCGGCAAATGGTCGGGTTGGCGCAGATCCTCGTTCGCAAACCGGCGGTACTACTGCTCGACGAGCCGACGAGCGCGCTCGATCTCCGCTGGCAGTTGGCCGTGTTTCAGATCATCCGCGATACGCTTGCGGAGCAGGGCGGTCTCTGTTTGATGGCGTTGCACGACATCAATCTCGCTCTGCGTCATTGTGATTCGATCGCCCTTCTTTGCGACGGCGGCGTGTTGTCCTACGGGCCGCCGAAAGAGGCGATGACCGCCGAGAATTTGCGCCGCGCCTACCGGGTCGAGGGCCGGGTGGAAACCTGCTCCAACGGCACGCCAATCGTCATTACCGACGGCGTGCTTGCTGGCGGGGCCGGGGAACTGCGTTAAAGAAATAAAAGTCAGTATGGAGAAACGAGGTTTGCTATGGGAAACGCGATCGAAACGACGGCGGTCATCAGAACCGAATTCGCGAGCAAATATATGCAACAGCTTTGTAAGCACTTCGCCCATAAGGTAACGGCGGAATACGATGCCCACAAAGCGTTCGTTGAGCTGCCGCCGGGGCCTTGCCGGATGAATGCCGAGGGCGATGCGCTCATGGTTCATTGCCAATCGGAATCGGCAAAGGGCGTCGAGGTGATGCAGCAGATTATCGAATCGCACATCGTGAAGTTCGCTTGGCGGGAAGAGTTGGACATCGCCTGGCAAACGCAGGAAATCGTCTAGCAGGTTCGGCTATTAGCGGAGGTCGATTTCCAACCGTAGTGAATCGCCCCGGTAAATACCTTCGCCGACATAGATCAGCGTGCCGTCCGTATCGATGGCATAGCGCCGCACTTCCGCCACGGGGGTATTGATCGGCACCTCCAAGAGCGAGGCGATCTCCACGTCCGCCGTGCCGATCGTCAGAACCTGCCGCGCCTGAGCGATGCGGTCGCCGACGATATCCTGCAAGATCAGCAGGGTGGGCTCGGTGCGGAACCGATGAACCGGGACCGCATCAAACAGCCGATTGTCGAGAAAGAAGGTGCCAACCAGATAGGGCATGCCGTCGCGCGTATGGAGGCGGCGCATCATGCGATAACCGGGCGCGAGCGTGCAGTCGACATCAGGAACCGGTGGCGTATCGGTATCGCCTTCGGCGAGTACCTCCAGCTCGGCGCCTTCATGGGCGGTGGCCAGCGAGTCCCAATCGACCGTGAGTTTGTGCGGCACGCCGCTTGTCGGTACACGGCGCACGAAGGTGCCTTTGGCGCGGAAGCGCTCAACGAAGCCTTCCTTTTCCAGGATCCCGAGTGCTTGACGGATCGTTTCCCGTGCAACGCCGAAATCCTGTGCGAGCGTATCCACATTGGGAATGCGCGATCCCACCGGCCAGCGTCCCGACGCAATCCGATTGCGGAACAAGGTGGCCAACTGCAAATATCGGGCGACGCGGCTGCGGTCGAGATCGGGCGCGTCGCTTCCCCCTGCACCCATATCGGGCACGGCGATCTCGTCGAGGATGGTTTCGGGTTTTTCAGTATCCATGGGCATCGTCTTTTCCAGGCACCTAGCTTAGCAAAATCCCGGCAAACGGTCTCCCCATTCAATGCTTCCGGCAAGGGGGGCTGTGGGACAGCAAGTGGGCACGGTTACACATCGCGACACCGGCGCCAATAGAAAAAGTGTTAAACCTAGACTTTTGGTTCTAAAGCGCTAGAGTTGGGCAAAAGCCTATATATAGAGAGCCGGGAGACCATGAGCCTAATCCCCCTGACCGTATCCACCTGGGACTATGACCGGGTGCGTCCCCTGATGGATGGGCGTGTCCGTATCGAGGGGTGCGACGTCACCTATATCGCCAATCCTGTCGAGGAGGTCTTTCACCGCGCCTATTTCCACGGCGAGTTCGACGTGGCGGAGATCGGCTTCAGCCCCTTCCTGATCGCCCTGTCCCGTGGAACGGCGCCCTATACCGCCGTGCCCGCGTTCCTGTCGCGTATGTTCCGCCATTCGGCGGGCTATATTCGCAACGACAGGGGGATCGACAGCCCCGCCGATCTCAAGGGCAAGCGGATCGGCGTTCCCGAATACCAGATGTCGGCGGTACTGTGGCTGCGCGGCGTGCTCAAGGACGAGTACGGCATCGACGTCAGCGATATCAACTGGGTGCAGGGCGGATTGGAAGAATGGGGCCGCAAGGACAAGTTTCCGCTCAACTTGCCCGAGGGTTTTCCGCTCGAAAGCGCGCCGGTCGGCAAACCCTTGACCCAATTGCTGGCGGACGGCGAACTGGATGGGGTGTTCTCGGCGCGGGCGCCGTCGTGCTTTATCGACGGGCATCCCAACGTCGTCCGCCTGTTTCCCGATTTCCGTGCGCGGGAAAAGGAATATTTCAAGAAGACGGGATTGTTCCCGATCATGCACGCGGTCGGCGTCCGCAATGATCTGGTCGAGAAACATCCTTGGTTGCCGGCCAGCGTCTATAAGGCCTTTGCACAGGCGAAGCGTATCGCCGACCAGGATCTGCACGAGGTGGCCGCGCTGAAGGTCACGCTTCCCTGGGTGACGGCGGAGCTCGAGGAAACCGAGGCGGTCATGGGCAAAGATTATTGGCCCTACGGTGTCGACGCCAACCGCAAGACGTTGGAAGCCATGGCGCGGTATTCTTATGAGCAGGGATTGGCCGTTCGCCATCTCAAAGTTGAGGAAATGTTCGCCGAAACGACGATCGAAGAATCGCGGGTGTAGGGAGAGAAGGAATGTCCGTTCGATTTATTTGTGCGTCCCATAGTCCGTTGATGCAGACCGATATCAACGCTACCGATGAAGCGGCGCATAAGGACTATTACGACCACATGGCCGCCGCCAGCCGGGAGTTGGCGGACTTTGACCCCGAGGTCGTGGTTGTTTTCGCGCCGGACCATTTCAACGGTTTCTTCTTCGATTTGATGCCGTCCTTTTGCATCGGCCTCAAGGCGACCGGCATGAAGGATTGGAGTTTGGACCCGGGACCGTTGAACGTG
The DNA here is from genome assembly GCA_913055735.1 of uncultured Rhodospirillales bacterium. GTDB lineage: Bacteria > Pseudomonadota > Alphaproteobacteria > Rhodospirillales > UBA2165 > CAJXKD01. Next base: position 1,150,150 of record CAJXKD010000001.1, on the reverse strand, counting down.
CCCCGGGATCTGGCCATGGACTGCGTGCGCGCCTTGCATCAGCAGGATATCGATGTAGCCGTTTCCTATGACATGGGCGTCGATCACGGAACGACCATTCCGCTTTTCAAATTGGCAGGCAGTCTGGATCGCTACCCGGTGATGCCGATATTTGTGAATTGCGCCGCCGATCCGCGCCCGACCTTCCGCCGCGTACGGGCGTTCGGCGACGCCGTGGGCCGGTTTCTGGCGGACAAGGGATTGCGGGTTGCGGTTATCGGTTCGGGTGGGCTGTCGCACGATCCACCGACGCCGCGCATCCAGACCGCACCACCCGAGGTTGCCGACCGGCTGATCCACCGCCATGTGGCATCTCGCGAGGAATTGGATGGGCGGCAGGCCCGGGTCATCCAAGCGGCGAAAAATCTGGTCGTCGGCGAAGGGCCGTGCCTGCCGCCGAGCGAGGAATGGGATCGTCAATTCCTGGACGACATTCTCGAATTCCGCACCGACCGTCTGGACTCGATTACGGACGAGGAAATCGACCGCGATGCCGGGTTTGGCGGTCACGAAGTGCGCAGTTGGGTTGCGGCTGCCGCGGCGGCGCGCGCGCTTGGTATGCGTGAAAACGAACTGGCAAGCTACCGGCTGATCCCCGAATGGATCACCGGTATGGGCGTCATCTGCGGGCGCGGCTAACGGAACAGACCCGTATCCCAAACGGGCGAGGCTCTTATTGGAAGGGGAGGACATCCGCATGGATGCCAAGACAAACCCAAGCACCGATATGGACATCGATCATCAGACGGGTACCGTCATTTCCGGTGACGTCACGTTGTTCTACCGCCGTTTCGGCCAAGAAAGTAACCTGGCCGGAAAAACGCCGATTCTCATCGTCCACGGGCTTTCCTATTTCTCCTACGATTGGATCGGACCGGCGAGCCGGCTTGCCGCCGACCGGGAGGTCGTCGCCATGGACATGCGGGGGTTCGGCGAGTCTACTTGGAGCCCGGAGCGTGACTACGGATTGAGGACGCTGGCGAACGATGTCACCGCCGTGCTCGATGCGCTCGGTTGGGAAAAGGCCGTGCTCATGGGGCATTCCATGGGCGGGCGCGTATGCCTAGTTACCTCGTCTTGGTATCCCGATCGCACGGCGGGGTTGGTATGCGTCGATTTCGCGCCCGACGTTGAAGCGGCGGGGCGGCGCAAAGTGGCCGAACGCATCGGACGTCAGCCGGACCGCTTCGCGTCGGTGGCGGAGGCGCTCGCCTATCACGGGGAAGACGCGAACGCGGCGCCCAATTCGGCGGTTTATCAGCGCTACGATGCGTTCCTGCGCAAGGACGACGACGGCTATGTTCTCCGGCGCGATCTGCACTACCGCGACAACTTCAAGAAAGTGCTGGAAACCGGCAAATCGGCGCCGGCCAAGGTCGATCTGTGGGGCATGCTGTCGGGCCTTGCCATTCCCGTCCTGATGATGCGCGGTACGACGTCGGATATGTTCGGTCCGCAAACGGTGGAGAAATGCCGCCAAGCGAACCCGAACGTCACGGCGGTGGAGGTCGACGGCAGTCACGATATCGCGGGTGACAATCCCGATGGCTTGGTCGACACGGTCGGGTCGTTTTTGACGCAAACGGGGCTTTGAGCGGCGCCACACGATCACCGGCATGAAGATGCCGGGGGAGGGGTGGATTATGGAATTGCGACAGCTCAGGTATTTTATTCGTATTGCTGAAACGGGAAGTTTCAGGGGCGCCGCGTCGCGCCTGTGCGTGGCGCAACCGGCTCTCACGCGCCAAGTCCGCGCCTTGGAGGACGAACTCGGCGTTATTCTGTTCGAGCGTCACCGCCGTGGTGTGACCTTGACGGAAGCCGGTGAAGAATTTGCCGACCGCGCCGCGAAAATTCTCGACGAATTGGACGCGTTGCGTCTCGATATGATGTCGGTGGATGGCGGCGTCTCCGCCGCCTTGTCATTCGGCACATCCCATGTGATGAGCCGGATGCTGTTCGGGCGTCTAACGGAAAGCCTGAAATCCGAATTTCCGGAACTCAAGCTCAGCCTCGTGGAAGCCGGGCCGAAGAACCTCGTCGAAAGCCTCGAAGACGGACGGCTCGACTACATTCTCGTCATCGATCATGAGCGGCGGCCGCAGTTTGTTTACGAGAAACTGGCCACCGATCATCTGCATCTGATCGGCAATCCCGATGATCCGGGTTTTCCGGCCGGCACCGTGCAACTCAAAGATCTTTCAGACCTGCCGCTCATTGCCTTGCGTCTCCCGAGCGGGCCGCGTGTTGCGCTCGAGCGGGAAGCGGTACGCCAGTCGGTCAAATTGCGTATCGAGCACGAGGTCGACAGCATCACGGTCATCAAGGAATTCGTCCGGCTCGGGATGGGCTACGGTGTGTTGTCCCGACCCGCCGTTTCCGACGACGTGCGGGAAGGTAAGTTTCAATCCTGCCGCATTCGTGACGTCGGTTTGGACCGTATGCTCGTCAGCCGCCGTAGCCGATCAGTGGGCCCGGCCGACGAAAAGTTCCTCAGCTATCTGCACAAAGCCATCCGCCAATTGGGGAAACGGGCCGGCAACGGCTACGCCAAAATCCCGAATGCCATGGCACAACCGGTTCCGGCGGCTGACCGGTAGCAGGGAATATACTCCATCCACTTCACGTCGAGGTGTTCGGACGCCCCGGCCATGGTGATCCAATTGCGGATCTCCGAATTACCGGCATTGAGTTTTTCGCGCGGCAAATTGCGTAACGCATCGGCATCGTGTGCCTTGAGGGCGCGCAACATATCCTGATCGAGATCTTCGTCGATGGTGAAATGGCTGAGGCCGCCCGATGCCAGAATGCCGACCCGGGCATTCTTGTCCCAGGCTTCGACGGCACGGCGGATTTCCTGACCGAGTTGGTAACAGCGGCTGGGCCGCGGCTGGTTGGGCGGGAAGTAGGTGTTGAGCGCGACGGGGACGATGGGTGTCACCTTGTTGCGCATCAGGCGGCGATGGACATAACCGAAGGCATGGCCCTCGCCGCGCTCGAAGCGCAGTTTCTTGGCGTGGCTGACATCGAAATCGTGATCGATCATGTGGCTGATCATGTGGCGCGCCAAGTCCGACGCCACTGGGTACTCATGCAAGCCTTCCTGCTCGTGATACATGGAGCGGGCGTGCTTCCAGAACTCGGGCGCATCCTCGGGCAGATCGAGCGTCGTATTGGGAATTGTTTCGCCCCAATAGATCAGAACGGCGGGCATGTTGTCGTCGAAGAACTGCTCTTTCTGGTCGTCGCCGACGATGATCAGCGCATCTAGGTTGGCGACCTCGATTTCCTTTTCCAGCCGGTCCATGTTGGTCTGGCAATCGGCCACGCGCTGTTCGATCACTTCCGGTTTGATCTGTTCGACGAGGTCGGCGGGCGCCTGGGCAAGCAATTCGTCGTAACTCACTTTCTTGCCCGACTTGTCGACCAATTGCCGGGGCCAAGACGGCATGCCCTTGTCCACTTCGGCATGCAGCTCCTGTTCTTCCGCGGGGCTATTGAGGGTCGGACTGTGTGAGGATCCTACCGCGAGTACGATTTCGGCCATTTTTTGCCCTTTCTTATTTCGTTTTCCATTTCCCCGCGATCACAGATCGGGGCTGATGGCGCCGCCGAGATAGCCGGGAATGATTTCCGAGACCACACCGGTCCAGACGTCGACGCGCAATAACTGCATGCTGATCACCACGATGACGCTCGAGATGATTGCCGCGAGAAGCGCATAGCGCAGCTTCACCGCCGCCTGAAACACCAGATAGGCGGTGATGGCAATCACCGGGACGGCATAGAGGCCGAGGGTGTAGACCAGCAGGAAATAGGTAGCGATCATCGCGATGACACGCAACACCGGTCCCCAGGGAGCGGGGCGCTCGGGGGCCTGAGCTTCGTCGGTGCCCGAGGACGAATTATTCCACATGTCGGTCAGTGCCGGGGCGGTCCAGCGGGCGACGGCCGGAGAAACCTCACCCGCGATATCGAGCACGAGAAGGGCTAGCGTGATGGTGCCGAACACGACGGGCATCAATTGCACTTCGGCGGGCAGGGTTTGGGCGTTGAACAACGCCGCCAGAATGGCCGCTGCCAAAAGCACCGCACAGATGATGGGGCCTCTAAAAAGGCCACGCGGCCGGCGATCGGTGGGGGCGGGTTCTCTGCTTTTCTTCTGTCCCCGTTTGCGCCAAGCCGAGACAAGCGGCACCGCCAAGGTCCCCAAGGTGAGGATCATCAGGATCAGCGAGATCGGCTCCTTGTAGAAGATGATGAAGTTGCCGTCCGAGATGAGCATCGATTGCAGGAAGGATTTTTCGGCAAGGGGGCCGAGGATAAAGCCGATGGCGATGGTGATCAGCGGGTAGCCGTAGCGCCGCAGCACGTAGCCGATATAGCCGGCGGTGATGGCGGCGGCGACGTCTAGGATGTTCGCACGCAGCATATAGGTGCCGACGATTACCAGGGTCAGCACGAACGGGGCAATCCACCTGCTTTTTAGAACGCTGATCCGGGCGAGTAGCGGTGCCGACAGAAATCCAATGCCGCTCGTCGCGACTTGGCTGACGACGATGCCGAACAGGAGCGCGTAAACCAAATCGAGATTGTCGCGCAGCAGCACCGGTCCCGGTTGCAAGCCGTGTAAAATGAAGGCGCCGAGCAGGATGGCGGTATCGGGGCTGCCGGGAATGCCGAAGGCGACCGTTGGCAGTAGCGCGCCACCATCCTTGGCGTCATTGGCGGTCTCGCTGGCGATAATTCCTTCGACGCTGCCACGGCCGTAGAGTTCAGGCTCCTTAGTACGCTGCATGCCGACCACGTAGGACATGAAGGCGGCGACACCGCCACCCAGGCCGGGGATGATGCCGATGCCCGAGCCGATCGCGGCCGAACGCATCCAAACGATCGGCCGTTTCAGCACGTCGGCAACGCCTTGCAGCGTTTGATGGCGCCAGTCCATATCCTGAGACGAGACATCGGTCGTCGCCGTTGATCCGCCACGGCTGGAATAATTGATCAGTTCGCTGACTGCGAAAACGCCGACGACGAACGGCACTAGCGGAATGCCGTCCCACAGATAGTCGCTGCCCATGGTGAAGCGAAAGGCGCCGAACATGTCGCTGAAACCGATCATCGACAGCATCACACCGACACCGCCGCCGATCAGCCCCTTGACCATATTGCCCTTCGCGGCGAAAGCGATCATCACCAGACCGAAGGCCACGAGCCAGAAGAACTCCGGTGGCCCGAAGGCAAAAACGATGGGTTTGACCGCGGGTAGAAGCGCAATGGTGATCACCGCGCCGCCGACGGAGCCGACGAAACAGGATGTTGCCGAGATGGAGATGGCGCGGGCACCTTCGCCGCGCTGGGCCATGGGATAGCCGTCGAAGCAGGTGGCGGCATTGGGCGGCGTGCCCGGCGTGTTAAGCAGAATGGCGGGAACCGATCCGCCGAAAGTGACGCTGCTCATAATCCCGGCATAGAGGAACATGGCGAGCATGGGGTCCATGCCGAACGTGAACGGAAGCGCGATCGCCAATGCGACCACACTGCCGAGGCCGGGAAGCGCGCCGAAGATCACGCCCATGGTGGCGCCCGCCAAGATCATCAGAATGGACGAGACATCCGCCAGGCGGGTGCCGGCGAGGAGCATTGCGTCGAGCATGGAGGCTTATCTTTTCTTAATTCGTGGTTGTTGTCGTGCCGCCGGCCCAGTGTGCACCGGGCCGGCGATCACGATCGTAGTTAGTTTTTGCTTTTCTCGAACAAGGGCTTGAGCGAGGAGAACATTTTTCCGGTCTCTTCGACTTCTTCCCAAACGCCTTTCGGTTCGGTGGGCTCGATGTCTGTGGCCGTTTCCTTGCCCCAGGCAATGAACTCGGGATCACGGGCCGCCTTGCGGGCAGCTTCACGCAACACTTCAAGCCGGTCCTCGGGCGTACCGGGAGGTGCGGCAAGAACATGTGCGGCGCCCAGCGCCGTCAGCTGGGGGTAGCCCAGTTCAGCGATGGTCGGCACGTCGGGGTAGTGCGCTTCGCGCTTGGCGCCGAGGTATACCAGCGGCTGAACTTCGTTGGTGAAGCCGCCGAAGTGGTGGATGGCGCCGACGCCCGCGTCACCGTCCCCGCGTGCCACCGCCAGCGCCGCCGTCGACAGCGTTTTGTAGCCGGTGACGAAAGCGGAATCGAAGCCCATCTCGGCGCCGAGGGCGCTGGCCGCGATCCAGCCCGAGGCACCGATGCCGGTGGTCGGGAACTTGATCGACTTGTCGGCTTTGGTGAAGTCTTTTAGCGACTTGTAGGGTCCGTTCTTGGCGACGAACACGAAGTGGCGGCTATGTGATGTTTTATAGATGACCGACACTTTCTCCATGTCGAGGCCCGGCTTCTTGCCGAGGATGTGCTTGTCGACCAGAAACGGCACGAAGTAGTTGAGCCCCATGGTGTAGCCATCGGGCTTCGACTTATACAGCAGGATGCTGCCGCGCCGACCGCCTGCGCCGGGATTGTTTTTGATGGCGATGGCGACGCCCAAATGCTTTTCCATCTTGGGGACGAGGACGCGGACCATCTGGTCGAAGCCGCCGCCTGCGCCGAAGGGCACGATGAATGAAATGGGTTTGTCGGGATAATCGGCGAAGCTTGCCTGTGGCTGCAGCGTGATTGCCGCACCCAGGGCCAGGGCCGATAGAAGCAGACGTGAACGCCTCATGATTTTCCTCCTGTGATCGAGAAATCCGTCTTCGTTTTTTGGCTGTCGTCAGCCGGGGCGGGAGTGCCCCGCGAGCGGATGGTAGGTAGGAGGAAAGGAAATCTCTAATACCTGTTTATTATCCTCTGTGATTACTTTTCGGTATCGCAGAATGTTGAAGAGAGACGGGGTGAAACGTCCCGTCTCTCTTCCTGAGTTCAATAACCGACCGTAAAACGCTTGCGGATATGCGCGTTCTTCTCAAGTTCGTCGACCATCGCGATGGCGAAGTCGGGGATGGAGATGTGGCTTTTGCCGTCGGCGTCGAACAGTGCCTCGTCGTCGCCGAGCCTGAATTTCCCCGTCCGCTCGCCCGGGCCGATGATTGCCGAGGGGCTGAGGAACGACCAATCGAGATCATCTACGTCGCGGATAATCTTGAGGCCTGCCGCCGCCACCGTCGCCTCCGGCTTGGCCGCTTCGGGGAAGTTGGGCGAGTCGAGCAAAGTGGCCCCGGATCCATCCGGTGCCAAGAGGCTGCCCGCACCGCCGACGATGAGCACGCGTTTCACGCCCGATTTCCGAACCGCGTCCAGCATGTCATTGACGTCGAAGTCGCGGAACCGCACGGACACGATGATCGCATCGTGCCCCTTAAGGGTTTCGGCAAGGGCAGCGGGATCGGTTATATCTCCTGCTTTGGCAGTAACGCCGTCTTGAATGGTGATTTTGTCCGGATTGCGGGCAATGCCAGTAATGGTGTGGCCACGCGACAAGGCTTCGGCCTGGATTTGCGAGCCTATGTTGCCGCTCGCGCCGATTAGGGCGACTTTCATGATGGATACCTCCCAAATTGACTTCTGATTTTCCGAAATCATTCGAGGGACGGCGGGGAATGTCCAGAAGGAAAGTTTAAAAAAGAACCTCGAAGTGTGGGCCGGACGTTGATACTCTCATTGGAGGAGAAGCGTCCCACAAGGAACGGGTCTCCAACAAAACAAAACGACATCGGGAGGAATTCATGCGTTGGCAAGACGATCTGCAGTTCTATGCCTTCCACTTCATGCCCTATCTGGATAAGCCGCAGGGCGAAGATCACGACACCGACTCGTTCTGGGTCGATTATTCCAACAAACATTTCGATCCGGCGAAGGGGACGCAGCTTTATCAGCGTTACTTGAGCGAGCTGGCGCTCGCCGACGAGCTGGGTTTCGACGCGATCTGCGTCAACGAGCACCACAATACGATCTATAGTCTGATGCCGGCCTGCACGCTAACCGCGGCGGCTCTCATCCCCATGACCAAGAAGGCAAAGATCGGCGTGTTCGGCGTGCCGGTCAATCTGGTTAATCCCAACCGGCTGGCGGAGGAGTATGCCATGCTCGACGTGATGTCTGGGGGGCGTTTGGAAATCGCCATGCCCCTGGGTACGGGCATGGAGTATTGGTCCAACACCGTCAATCCGACGACGGCGCGGGCGCGTTTCCGCGAAGCGGTCGACGTGATGGTGCAGGCCTGGACCCAGCCGGGACCGACCTCGTTCGAGGGCGAGTTTTTCAACTACAAATATCTCAACACCTGGCCGCTGCCGGTGCAAAAACCGCACCCGAAGATTTCCTTTGTCGGTACGGGCAGCCCGGAAACCATTGAAATGGCGGCACAGCGCGGCTGGGGTTATTCGTCGGTATTCGTGCCGCGCGAGGTGCAGATCAAGACCTTCAAAATGATGCGCGAGATGTCGGCCAAGTACGGCAACGAGATGACGCCGGATAAGGCGCTTATCAATACCATCATCTATGTCGCGGAAACCGACGAACAGGCGGAGAAGGAAGCGGTTCACCACCTCGAACACTTCTTCACGGTGTTGGCGCGCACCACGCCGCGTTATCTCAACCCACCGGGCTATGTGTCGTTGGATCAATTTAAAATCCGTGCGGCGTCGGCCAATGCCCAACATGGCGGCTTCAATTGGGAAGCGATCAAAAAAGATTGGCGGGTCGCTGTCGGGTCGCCGCAAACCGTCGCTGAAAAGATCGCCACCTGGTGCGAAGAAGCCCAATCGTCGCGTGTCATCACCTGGCTGCATATGGGCGACATGCCCCATTGGAAAGTGGTCAAGAACATGACGATGTTTGCCGAGGAGGTGATGCCGCAACTGCGTGCCTTGCGTAGCCAGAAGGCATCCCCAAAGAAACTAACCGTTAAAACCGGCGGTAAGAAGAACGGCCGGAAAAAGGCGGTATCAGGCAAACGTGCAAAAGCGAGGGCGGCATAATGGCGACGGTAAAAGCGAAGCGGAAGGCGAAAGCCACGCAGAAGAAGGCCCAAGGAAACAATAAGGCCAGCAAGTTGGTGGCCGGAGTTTTCAAACGGGAAACCCTGAAGGTCAATGGCGTCGACACCGTGATGTATGTCGGCGGGTCGGGAGATCCGCTGGTGTTCTTTCACGGTGCCGGGACGGCGACCGGAATCGAGTTCGCTGCGCCGTGGACGAAGAAGTTCAAGGTCTATCTGCCCTTTCATCCGGGTTTCGGTGAGTCGGGCGACGGCGAGTTCAATTGCATCGACGACTATGTTCTCCACTACCTCGACATGTTCGATCAGTTGAAGCTCGACAAGGTGAACCTGGTCGGCCTTTCCATGGGCGGGTGGATCGCCTCGACTTTCGCAACTCAGAACTCGCACCGTCTGAACAAGCTGGTGCTGGTGGCGCCTGCCGGGCTGAAGGTAGAGAAGCATCCCAATCAGGACATCTTCAAGCTGAAGCCGGAAGAATTCCCGCTTTACCTGGCGCACAATCTGGACACATTCCTCAAGTTCCTGCCGGCACCGGACACGCCTGCCTTCTTCGACTTCATCGTCGGCAATTACCGCGAGACGACGAGTTGGGCGCGGCTGGCTTGGGAACGGGCCTATGATCTGAATCTGCCCAAATGGCTGCACCGGATCAGCGTGCCGACACTGTTGCTGTACGGTGACAAGGATCGGATCGTGCCGTGGCAGCAAAGTAAGGAATGGGCGAAGCTGATCCCGGACGCGAAAGTGCAGATCATCAAGAACGCCGGGCATATCGTGCTCGACGAGAAGCCGGAAGCGGTAACGAAGATTATGGACTTCCTGTCCAAATAGGACGTGACGAGATGAAGGGGCGGCGAACCTGCGACCAACGGGTTCGCCGCCTTTTTCCGATGTGATGGAAAAAATTACATGACGGGGACTGCACAATTATTCGATCTGTCGGGCCGGGTGGCGGTGATCACCGGCGCGGCCAGCGGGTTCGGGCGGGTGTTCGCCACTTTGTTTGCAGAAGCCGGCGCCGAAATTATTGCCGCCGACCGGGACGCCGAGCGCGTTCAGGAAACAGCCGATATCGTGATCGAGGCAGGCGGCAAGGCACGTGCCGTGACGGTCGATGTGGCCGACGCGGCGTCGGTGCAGACCTTGGCCGAGGTGGTGGCGGAAGGCGGGCGCGGCGCGCATGTGCTGGTCAATAATGCCGGTATCGCCAATGTCGCCAAACGGGTGCACGAACTGCCCATCGAGGCCTGGAACGAGGTGCTGGCGGTTAATTTGACCGGCGCGTTTCTATGCTCGCGAGCGGTCCTGCCGCTGATGCTGGCGGTAGGCGGCGGCTCGATCGTCAACATTTCGTCCATCGCCGGTCTTATCGGCGTCTATCCCGATTTCGCCATGCTCAACGCGGTCTACGCGTCGGCCAAGGCAGGGCTTATCGGCCTCACCCGCCAGACGGCGGTGGAATATGCCAAGGATAATATCCGCGCCAATGCCATCGCGCCGGGATGGCATGGTGGCACGCGATTGGGCGAAGCCAACCGACGGGGGCGGTCCAATGCGGAAACGGCTAAGTTCGAAGATACGATCCTCGAAGGAACCCCCATGGGGCGTCGTGGCACGCCCGAGGAATTGGGACCGCTGGCGCTTTATCTGGCAAGCGATGCGTCATCCTATGTCACCGGGCAGGTTTTTACCCAGGATGGCGGCTGGACAGCGGCTTAGAGAGCCATGGCGGATGCGATAATCAAAATCACGCCACTTGCGCCGGCGCTCGGCGCGGAGATCGAAGGCGTTGACCTATCGCAGCCTCTCAGCGATGACACTATCGGCCAAATACGCCAGGCATTGCTCGATAATCTGGTGATCTTTTTTCACGACCAGCACTTGACGCCCGAACAACATCTCGCGCTCGGACGGTGTTTTGGGACCCTCAATATCCACGCTTATGTCGAGGGGATGGCGGATTATCCCGAACTCATGGAGGTCCGCAAGGAACCGGAAGATGCACGTAATTTCGGCGGACAATGGCACGCAGATGTCAGCTATCTGGCGGAACCGCCCCTCGGCTCCATCCTCTATGCCAAGGAAGTGCCGGAGGTCGGGGGCGATACGCTATGGGCCAACCTCTATCTCGCTTATGAAACCCTATCGCCGGGGATGCGGAAGATGCTCGACGGCGTTACCGCCGTGCATACGCCGGCGAAGGCGTTAGGACTACGCGCCCAAGATGGGGATCAACCGTCCTCCATCCGCATGCGCTCGAACAGCGCCATGGAGATGGAACATCCCGTGGTGCGCACCCATCCCGAAACGGGCCGCAAGCTGCTGTTCATCGGCGGCGATTTCACACCACGCTTCACCGACATGACCGAGGAAGAAAGCAAACCGTTGCTCGATTACCTCATGACGCATATCACCAGTGAGACCCTGACATGCCGCTACCGTTGGCGGCAAAACGATGTTGCGTTCTGGGACAATCGTAGCACGCTCCACTACGCGCTGAACGATTATGCCGGCCGGCGGCGGGTGATGCACCGGGTGACCATCAACGGCGACCGGCCCTTCTAGACCGAAATTTTTATCCGAGAGGTCCCAGGAAGGTTTCGCCCTGGAAAGTGTCGCTTAACGCGTCGAGGATGTCGGGCCAGGCATCGTTGTCGATGGGGCGCCGCTGATCCGCCGGTCGCGGACGTCCGTCCCAGCCGACCTGTTCCATGTAGTAATAGAGCTGGATGGCATGGCCGTCCGGGTCGAGGGCGAAAGCCGTATAGTCCATGCCGGGTGACAGTTCCGGCGGCAGTTTGCGGATGGTAACGCCGCGTTCCTCGAGGAACGCAATGGCGTCCTTAAGCTGCTGATAGTCGTTCACCTTGAGGCCGATGGAGAAGGCGTTGGTCTCGGCACTGAGACCCAGTTCCGCGCGCATCGCCATTGGATAGAGCGCGATGGCGTGATGATCCGAATTGATGCGCAGGAAATGGCAGGTATGGCCGCGCCAAGTCACGGTTTCGGTTTCCATGAAACCGAACAGGTCGCGGTAATAGCGCAAGTTGGCGCCCATGTCCTCAACGAACAGCCGGATGGGACCGAGGCAGGTGATTTTAAACGGGCGCGGCAGCAAAATGCCGCCCACATCGTACCGGGCAGGTAAGGGATCTTCTCCGCGCAGGCCTGAACTCAAATCGACGGCACGGGCCTGTGCCTCGGCGATCTCCGTGCCTTCTGAAATACGCGGCAGGGACGGCGGCTCGGTGAAGCGTTCTTCGTACAGATTGCGCGGCTTGCTGCGGCCGTCCCAACCGATCTGCTCGATGCCGTAATACAGCTCGAGCACACGGCCGTCCGGGTCGAAACAATAGGCGTGCCAGTTGGAACCGGGCACGTCGCGGCCGGTTCGCGAGCGTTCGATCCCTTGCGCTTCGAGCCAAGACCAGGCATCGACCACTTCCTTGAGGCTGCCCACTTGCCAAGTCATCTGATTGATGGAAACGCCGTCGCGCGCGCGGCCCATCGCCTCGAACACTTGCTGCGGGAACAGCACGAACGAATGGTGATCCGTGCCGTGGCGCATGAAATAGCCTTCGGTCTGGTTCAGGCGTTTCACTGTATCCGGCGCGTCCGGATTGGCGGCGAAGTCCAACACGTCGGAGATCTGAAAGCCGAGAAGTTCGTGATAGAACCGCAGGCTTGCCGGCATATCGCGGGTAAACAGGCCGATATGGCCGAGGCGGCGCAAGCGGAAGGGCCGCGCGAACCGCACGCCGCCAACGACGTAGTTTCCCGGCGTGCCGTTCTTCATGGGTTTCGCTCTTTGGCTTCCCTCCATGGCTCCTCTCCTGGAGTTGCTCGCCCTTTATTCGGCGGCTTCTCGCTGGCCGGCAAGCTCGGTCAGATGGCCCATCATCCGCGCCGCGTTGCCATGCAGGATCATATCGCGCTCGGCGTCGCCGAGATGGGTCTCAGCAACCGCTTTCAACGACCAGTCGCTGCCGAAATCGGTGCCGTCCGTGCCGAACACGATGCGGTCCGCCCCGTAAACGGCAACGCCTGCGTCGATGGACCGCGCGCCGAAGGAATTACAGTCCACATAGAGATTGGGTTTGCGCAACTGGCTCGACGGCAGTGCCTCATTCGGTGTGTCGAGGTAGTGGCGGTGATCCAGCCGCTCGATCTCGAAGGGAATGTTGCCGCCCAGATTGTGAACGTGAAAGAAGGCGTTGGGATACGGCTCCAGGATATCGGTGAAGCACAACGTCATCATTACCGCTGACAGGCTCGCCTGCATATCCAACGTGCCGAGGCGCAGGATAGCGTTGTCCATGGTCCGGGGAATGCGGGGCCAAGCATCACCGGGGCGCGGATTCCAGTGGATGAACACGATGGCGCGTTTTTCGTTCGCGACCTCGAGCAGTGGGGTGTAGGCCTTGGCGTCTTCATACGTCATGAAGGCGTTGCCGGGCAGGATGGCACCAATGATGCCTGGTAAGTCCATGGCCCGGCGGAATTCCGTCGCCGCGGCGTTCATGTCGGCCAGCGGGAGGGATGCGTAGGCGGCGAACCGGCCGGGATGCGCGCGGCACATCTCGGACGTGCTGTCGTTGTACAGTTGAACGAGCGGCAGAGACTCCTCGACGGGTCCCCGTTCGATCCATTGGAAAGGGCCGAATAGGGATATGACGGCTGTCGAGATGCCGTGCTTATCCATTTCGACAAGCCGCTGATCGAGATCGTCGAAAGACTCGGAAACGGGCACGACGCCGCGGGGGCTCTTGAGCACTTCCTCGCCATTTTCATCCGTTTCGATCAGGGGCGGTGTGGTCCGCGCCCGCAGGGCGTCGATTAGCGCCGGCGGTCGCCAATGGGAATGCATATCGATGGTCATGTCAGCCTCGCCTCTGTACCTGGTGGTGGGCCGTGATGTGGGCCGGCCTTTTTTCTTTCAGTCTATGCTAATACGGAATTCCGGGGCGTAGAAGCCTTCCCTGAGCCTTCTTTCGGCAATGTCCGCATTGCTTCCAACGGCACTTTCGGCAGACATTTGCCGGAATTTTATCTATTGATCTATAGAGGTTGCTTTTCGGGTCCGGGCAATAACTCTAGAATGCTTCCAAAACCTCAGCAGGAAAGGCTACGCTGACGTGATCTATCAGTCCCGAAACATTGCCGCCGACGTCGCGGAACCCGGTGCCGAGGAGGTGCCGTCGAAATACGACCTGCGGCGCGAAGAGGTTATCGATGCGGCTGCGGCGGTGTTTTCCGAGCTCGGCTATCACGGGGCGAGCACGAAGTTGATTGCCGATCGGGTCGGTATCAAGCAGGGCAGCCTCTATTACTATTTCACCTCCAAGGAAGCCGCGCTTGAAGAGGTCTGCACCAAGGCCGTCGGTGATCTGATCGAGGGGCTCATCGCCGTAATCGAAATGGACTTGCCGGTCGAGGAAAAGCTCGTCGCGGCGGTCTTCAATCACGTTAAACGCTTGGTCGAGCGGGGCGACTATGTTCGCACCTTCATCAGCCAACGTTTTCTGCTTCCCGACGAAAGCCGCAAGAGCGTCGGCAAGAAAGCTCGCAAATATGAACAACTGATCACTGATTTGATCGAGGTTGGCGTGCAAAATGGCCGTTTCGATCCCGGCCTCGATTGCGAGCTTGCGGCCTTGCGGTTCATCAGCGAATGCAACGGCGTATTCGTGTGGTACGGCAAGCGGGTGAAAGACCGCACGATCGACGAAATCGGCGCCGGCATCGCCAGCCAGTTGCTCAACGGCTTTCTACGCCGTCCTTAAGATCCGGTGGTTAGCGCACCAAGTTAGGCAGCCACAGGGCGACGCTCGGGAAGAGAACCAGGATCGCCATCACGAAAACCTCGAGACCGATAAATGGAATGGCCGCTGCGTAGACTTGAGTGATGCGGATTTGTGGTGGTGCAACGCCCTGCATCACGTAAAGCAGCAGGCCGAATGGCGGCGTTAGCAGGCTGATCTCCATGGCGATCAGCATCATTACCATCAGCCAGGTGGAATTCATGCCCAGCGTATCGGCAATGGGCAGGAAGAACGGCAGGGTCAGCAACGCCATGCTCACCTGATCCATGAAGCAGCCGAGGAACAGCAGGACCACCATCATCAGGATCATGGCGCTGACCTGGTTGAGTTCCCAAGCCGAGATCTGTTGCAGCAAGCCGCTGGTCGCGCCGGAAATCTGGAGAACCTGCGAAAAAGTCAAGGACCCGGCGATAATGAACAGCAACATGACATTGATCTTTGCCGTTTCGCGCAACGATTTCATCAAATTGGCGAAGGTCAGTTTGCGATAGCAGGCGGCCACAATGGCGGCGGCAATGCACCCCAACGCGGCGGCTTCTTCGGGCGCGGCAATGCGCAGGAAGATACTGCCGACGACGACGACGAAAATGGTGAACAGCGGCAACACGTCGACAATGAACGGACGCCACCGCGCCCAGCCACGCTCCGACGGGACCTGTTCCGAGGCCGGTGCCAAAGCAGGATTGGATCTTGCCCGCAGCACCACATAGAGCACGAACAGGATGGCCATGGCGATGCCCGGCACAATACCGGCAATTAGCAGATCCTTGATGGAACGCTCGGCAAGACTGGCGAGAAGTACCGCAAGGGCCGATGGCGGGATAAGCATGGCGATACCGCCAACCGCCATGATGGGGCCCATGGCGAGGGTAGGGTGATAGCCGCGTTTTAGCATGTTGGGTAGCAACAGGTCACCGAGGACGGCGGTATTGGCGATGGTCGATCCCGACAGCGACGAGAAAACCGTGCCGCCGGCGATGGAGACAATAGACAGCCGTGCCGGCACGCGCGAAATTAGCCGATCGATGGCGCCGATGGCGCGGAAGGCCACGCCCGTTTGGAACAGGATTTCGCCCATGAGAACGAATAGGGCCACCGGCACCAGCGTGAATTTCGAGATGGAGAAGGCATACTCGATGGGCATGGCGGTCAGGCCGATGTCACCCCGGAGAAAGACGAAGGTGCCGGCGATATTAACGGCAAAAAAGGCAAGCGCGACGGGGAGGCCGCACAACAATAGCGCCACGACGCCGCCAAGCAGTATCGTCAGGGCCCAGTACCATTCCATAAACATGGTGGCTATAGACCCCCTTCTTCGTCTTCGGACGCTTCCGGCGGACTGCCTGCGCGAATAATGCGGAAGATGAACTCAATTGCCAGCAACAGCATGCCGATCACAAGGAAACTGAGAATAAACCATTCGGGAATATTGAACTGCTGGCGCTGCAAGGCGCCGCTGGCATAGGCGTTCAATAGGTTTTTCCAGGCATACCACCCCAGGACACAGCAGGTTAGTACACCGAAAACGTCGATCGCCCGCTCGATCTTTGTCATGGTTTTGGCGGGTAGCGCGGCGAGGATCAGATCGACCCGGACATGGGCGCCAAGCCGCAGCACCCAGGGCGCGGCGAGGAAAACACCGGCATAGAGGGCGTATTCGATGACTTCCTGCATACCGGGCAGGTTGCCGATGCCGGATTGTCTCAGGCCGAGATCGATTGAAATGGCGAGGGCAAACAATCCTATGGAAATGCCGACGAGGTTGCCCACCACATGGTAGGCACGGCCAACCCACGCATCGATACGGCGGAACGTCTCCACGAGAATTTCCTGGATGGTCAGAGGAAGAGGACAGTGTGAAATACAGACGGCCCCGTATCAAGACGGGACCGCCTGCAATTAAGAGCGCTTACTCGTTGGCGAAGGTCTTACGCAAATCAGGGCCGTACTTGGGGCTCTGCTTGACGACGCCTTCCCAACCCGCGTCGCGGGCCTTGGTAAGCCATTCCTTACCCTCGTTACCGGTGAAGGTGATGACCTCGAAGCCTTGCTTCGATTGTTTCTCCGCCGCCATCATCGAGGCCTTGGGATCGTTGGCCGTGGAATCGGCCTCGATCTTCAACGCAATGGAGGACATCAGGTCGCGGGCTTCGTTGGACAGTTTGTCCCAGCTCGAAGCATTGGCAACGATCTGGATGTCGGCGTCATAGAACCCCGGATCGACGCGATACTTGGTCACCTTTTCCCAGCCCGGGCGCAGACCGGCAATGGGCCAGCCGTAGCCGTTGACGGTACCGTTCTCCATCAGGGTGTAGATCTGGGCGAGGTTGGATGTTTGGGTCGTCGCGCCCAGAGCCTTGAAAAAATTGGTGTAGATCGGTGCGACGCGCAGATGCAGACCGGTCAGGTCGGGTTTGTCGATCTTGTGGCCGTCGGCGAGATACAGGTGAAACGGCATGCCGTAATTCACACGGGCGAGCGGCAGAAGATTCTTCTCGCGGTGGATCTTTTCCATCAGCGCCCAGCCGCCGTTCTGCCGGATATCGGCCGGAGATTTTTCCAACAGCTTCCACGCATCGGCTTCGGGTACGACGTTCTGATAATAGGCGCCGGTGCAGGAGCCGATGTCGTAAACGCCTTGCGACATTTTCTGCAGCAGGGTGAAGGGCGTGCCGATTGCCGGCGCGCCGCCGACATAATTGATCTGTACGACGCCCTTGCCTTGTGCATTCACCTGTTCGACGAAGCTTTCGAATCGCTTCGAGAAAAAGGAACCTTGGGGAAAGCAGCTTGCGCCACGCAGAACCGTTTCTGCGGAGAACGCAGTTGGTCCGGCAACAACAACCGCCGTCATCAACGCCGCGGCAAAGGCAATCTTATGTTTCAACATGGTGGGGTCTCCTCCCGTAGATTTTTTCACAGCCGTCGCCGACGATGTGGCGAATGCGGTGGTCATTTTATCGAATGAGTTATAGAATTTCTACTCGTCATTCATATAACAGGCTTCCAGGGAACAATCCATGACTCCGTGGTCGAAATTCTCCATTCCGCAGATTACCGCTGAGAACCGGGGCGATGGCGCTACCATTTTGCGTGCTGACGGACCATTGGGCCCCTTTGACCGCTGCATGGGCGACGTTTTGGCGCGGCAGGCGGACGCTCGCCCCGACACCGTTTTTCTGGCCGACCGGGGCCCCGATGGAGCTTGGCGCAAAGTAACCTATAAGGAAGCCTATGCCCTGGCCCGGTCCATCGGCCAGGCCTTGTTGGATCGGGGACTCTCTCAGGAGCGCCCGGTCTTGATCGTTTCCGAGAACCGGATTGAATTTGCCTTGCTGGGGCTTGGGGCCGCATTTGTCGGGGTGCCGTTTGCGCCGGTTTCCGCGGCCTATGCCCGTCCGGGACAAGGTTTCGGGAAGCTCGAACACGTTGCCCAAACCGTCGCGCCCGGTGTGATCCTGGTCGACAGTTGGGACCGGTTCGCGGCGGCCCGAGAAGTTTTGGAAGCGACCGGCGCGGAAATCGTGGTTGCCGGCGATCTTCCCGCCGATGCCGGTGTGACCCCCTTTGATACTTTAACGGCGAGCGAGGCGAGCGGCGCCGTTGATGCGGCTGCTGCCGCCGTCGATCCCGATGACGTTTTGAAAATCCTGTTCACCTCGGGGTCCACCGGCCTGCCCAAAGGCGTGATGAACACCCACCGGATGATCTGTGCCAACCAGGCAATGATCATCGACGTGTGGCCGTTCCTTTCCGAGCGGCCACCGGTGCTGCTCGACTGGCTGCCGTGGAGTCATACCTTCGGCGGCAACTACGACTTCAATACCGTTTTGTGGAACGGCGGCACCTATTACATCGATGCAGGAAAGCCGGCACCGGGCCTGATCGAAACCACCATCGCCAATCTGCGTGACGTCACGCCGACCATGTTGCTGAACGTCCCGGCGGGTTTCGGGCTTTTGATGGATTATTTGGAAAAGGACGAGGACTTGGCGGCCCGGGTGCTGGGCGATCTCGATCTATTCCTGTATGCCGCCGCGGCCATGCCCGATCCGATCCAAACGCGTATCAAAAAGCTCGCTGAAAAAGTGACCGGTCGGGAAATCCCGTTGGTGTCGGCCTGGGGCACGACGGAGACGGCACCTTTGTCGACCAGTATGAATTTCCCGACAACCGTCTCCGGCAATATCGGGCTTCCGGTGCGTGGGGTCGAAGTCAAACTCACGCCTGTGGGCGACAAGCTGGAAATCCGCGTGCGCGGCCCAAACATCACGCCAGGCTATTGGCGCAATCCGGATGCTACCGAAAAGGCTTTCGATGACGAAGGTTTCTATTGCAGTGGCGATGCCGTGAAGTTGGTGGACCCCGACGATCCGATGGCGGGTTTGCAGTTCGACGGCCGCATTGCCGAGAACTTCAAACTGGTGACCGGCACCTGGGTGCATGTCGGTGCGTTGCGCCTCGCGCTGATCGCGGCATGCGCGCCGGTGGCGCAGGATTGCGTGATCACCGGCCATAACCGGGAAGAGATTGGGGCGCTGGTGTTTCCGAACGTGGCGGGCTGCCGCTCGCTTTGCCCCGATCTTCCGGCCGACGCACCCGTTTCTGACATTCTCGACGATCCCCGCGTACGCGCGGCGTTGGCCGATGGCCTGATGCGTCTCTCGGATCAAGGCGGCGGCAGTTCCATGCGGGTTACCCGGGCTATGTTGGTCGCCGAAATGCCGACCATCGAAGCCGGTGAGATTACGGATAAGGGCTACATCAACCAGGGGGCGGTTCTGTCCCACCGTGCCGAATTGGTCGAACGGCTTCACACTGAAGGCGATGATGCCGCCATCATCCGTCTCCGTCGCGAGCCGGCCGAATAGTCCATCCCTCGGACGTCGGTCTGATTTCCACATTCGGCCTCGACGGCGCCGGAACGCCTCGGCATTATTTCCCATAATATAAGCCGCACATAATAATCGGGCCCGATAACGGAGATGCATGCCCGGCCATCAGGGAGCGGCGTGATTTGGGATACAGCCATGTCTGAAACGCCGACGCACGATAGTCCGCCCCATAGCCCGTCCTTGCCGGACTCTATCGACGAAACCAAGAAATTCCGCAATTTGTCGCTAATTCCGAAAGCGATCGAGCGAACGCTGGTCGTTGCGTTGACCCTGCTTGGTGCGGCATGGGCAGTAGAATTGCATCTGATCGTCGGGCTTAACATTTTCGCCGAGCAGTTCTTCGGCCTGATCTTTGCCATTGGAATTGGCGCCGTGTTTATCCGGGTTAAGGCGCGCCGCAACGAGCCCGGTGACGGTGTCCCCTGGTACGATTGGCTTTTGTTTGCCGCAAGTGTCGTCGTCGGCCTCTACGTGGTGATCAATTACCGGGTGATCCTCGCCGATCTCGGCTCTTTGTCGCCCGACCGCTATCTTCTTGGCCTGGTTGCCGTCGTGACGGTACTGGAAGCGACACGCCGGACGCTCGGCATGCCGCTTGTGTGGCTCGCGCTTATCTTTATCGCGTATACGCTGACCTCCCATTTGTTTCCGGGTATGCTCAACATGCCCAGCCCGCGTTGGGAACGCGTTGCCGCGTATCTCTATCTCGACGGCAATGCGCTGTTCGGTCTGCCCATGAACGTGACGGCGAGCATCATCATCGCCTTCATCCTGTTCGGCCGGGTGCTCTATTCCGTGAATGGTGACAAGCTTCTGACCGATTTTGCATTGTCGGCCATGGGCCGTTATCGCGGCGGACCGGCCAAGGTGGCGGTGATCGCTTCGAGTTTCTTCGGCACTATTTCTGGGAGCGCCGTTTCCAATGTGGTGATGGACGGGCCGATCACCATTCCGATGATGAAAAGAAGCGGCTATCCCGCTCATCTTGCCGCGGCGACCGAGGCGGTAGCGTCCACCGGTGGCCAGATCATGCCGCCGGTCATGGGGATCGCCGCCTTCCTGATCGCCGAGTACTTGCAGATTTCCTATGGCGAGGTGGTGGTCGCGGCGTTGATCCCGGCGGTGCTCTATTACATTGCGTTGTTTGTGCAGGTGGATTTGGAAGCGGCCAAACACAATATGTCCGGGTTGCCGCTCGCCGATCTTCCGCGCATGCGTGAGGTCGGGCGCCGCGGGTGGGTGTTCGTTATCCCGATCGGCGTCTTGATCTGGACGCTCGTCTTCGAAAACTGGCGCCCCGGCAAATCGGCCATGGCGGCGGTCGTGCTGGCCTTGGTGGTCGGCTTTACCCATCCCGATACGCGCCCCTCGTTACGCAGATTGTGGGTGGCCATCGAGGAAACGGGGCGGACCATCCTTGACCTCATCGTCATCTCGGCCATTGCCGGCGTGGTTATCGGTGCGTTGCAGATTTCGGGCCTGAGTTTCAATTTTTCGCTACTGCTCATCCACGCCTCTCATGGCAGCGTCCTCGTGCTGCTTGGCCTTACCGCCATCGTCTGCATCATTCTCGGCATGGGCATGCCGACGGGCGTGATCTATGTGATGTTGGCCTTGCTGGTGGCCCCGGCGCTCGAGGAGATGGGCGTGCTGCCCATGTCCGCACACTTGTTCCTGTTCTATTTCGGCATGCTGTCCATGATCACGCCGCCCATGTGCATTGCCACGTTCGCGGCGGCGACTATTGCCGAAACGCCGTTCTGGAAAGCCGGTTGGGCGGGCGTCCGCTTGGGAATCGCGGCCTACGTCGTCCCCTTCGCCATGGTGTTCCAGCCGGGGCTTATTTTTGAGGGAAGCGTTTTCGACATTGCCGTGGCGGGCATCAAGGCGGCAATCGGCGTGACCGTTATGGCGGTTGGCGTCACAGGATATCTGCACGGGCACCTCGGCAGCGTCATGCGGCTTGCGTTCTTGATTACCGGACTGGTGATCCTGTTGACGCCGTTTCAATCGATCGTGTCGGGGGCGTTGGTCTTTGCAGCCCTGGTTGTGGCGGCCGGACTTTATCAATGGGATCGCCGAACCAACGTGGCCCAAACGGTCGCCGGGGAATAAGGAATAGCGCACAAAAAACCCGGGACGGTTCCCCATCCCGGGTTTTTCATAGTTGAAAAGAATCGACGTTAGTTGACTATGGGCCTATTTAACCATCGGGTTGGCATTCGCCATGTCGGCTTCCTTGGTCCAGACGCCCTTTTCCTTGTAGAAGTCGATGGCGGCTGGGTGATAGGCCACGACCGGCAAGGTCGAAACGGCGTAGTCGTTGGTGAATCCCTTCAGACCACGGTGAATTTTGGTCAAGGTATCGGTGTTATCCCACAACGCCGCCAACACTGCCTTGATGCTCGCGTCGTCCACGTCCTTGTGCGCCAGAAGATAAGACTCATAGGAAATGAAGTTGGTGTCGGTTTCGAGTCCGACCTTCGGGTTGGCTTTCATGGTCACGAGTTGCGCGCCGGGGAAAATCATTTTGCGCAACGTCGCCAGCGAATCCGGGGTGGCTTCGAAAGACAGATAACGCAGGCCGATTTTTGCGTGCACTTCGCGGGCGATGGGCATGCCGAACGCGGCCCAAGCAGCGTCGAGCCGGCCTTCGCCGATCTGCCGCACGCCTTCCACGGCGCCGGTGACGGGAACCTGCTTCACGTCGTTCCAGGTTAGGCCGCCGGTGGCGAGTGCCGCCGATACGGACGTCGGAATAACGGCATGTCCGCCGTAATCGGAGGCCACTTTGCGGCCTTTGAGGTCGGCGATCCGCTTGATATCGGAATCCTTGGGCACCGCGAGGGTCAGGCGAACGCCGCCCGCGCCGGCACGGATAATACGCATGTTGGCGTATTTCTTGCCCGACGGATTCTTGCCCGATGCCGCCCAGAAGGTCGACGAGGACGACAGCGTCGCCAACTGCAATTCGCCGTTGTCGAAGCCGCCGAGGAAGGCGTCCGGCCCGCCGAAGGGGCGGACAATCACGCGCGCCGGCGAGGATTCGGTGACCACCTTGGCGATGCCGGAACCGATGGCATTGAAGGTGGTGCCCACGCGGTCGGTGGCAATGATCATGGTTTGGGCGCTTGCCGCGCTGGCGAACAACGTCAGTGCCATACCGCCAAGAATGGCGGATTTCTTGAGATTTAGAAGCATTTTAGCCTCCCAGCTACAGTTCTTGGTTTATGGTGAAAGTATCATAGCCAGCAGGCAGGGCTGCCTCCAGCCATAGAGTCTTAACGTCCAAACCTGCGTCTCTACACCTCCGCTGCCGGAAGGGGCTGACGCCCACGAATCATATCCGATGCCTTCTCGGCGATCATAATGGTGGGCGCGTTGGTGTTGCCCCCGACGACGTGCGGCATGATCGAACAATCGGCGACCCGAAGGCCCTCAATTCCGCGCACTTTCAGCGCCTCATCGACCACGGCGTTGTCATCCGTCCCCATACGGCAGGTGCCGGCGGGATGTTGCGCGGTGGTGCAATTGTTGCGCAGCCATTCGTCGATGTCGGCATCACTGCCCACCGCTACGCCGGGATCCGCTTCGCCCTTGATGATGTCGGCGGCGGGCGATGTCCCCATGATATCGCGGACTTTCTTGATGCCTTCCCGCAAGGTGGCGAGGTCTGCCGGGTCTTTGAACAAGTTCCACTGGATGCGCGGCGGCGCCAAGGGATCGGCGGATCGCAAGCTGACCTGGCCGGTGCTGCGCGGGTGCAGCAATGCCACCCGCATGGTGACCTTATGGCCGGTCGGACGGCGGAAGCCGGGGAACCAAACCTCTTCCTCCTGCCAGACGGGGACGGCGATAATCTCGACGTCGGGCCGTTCGCTCTCGGGGTTTGTCCGGACGAATCCCACGGCGCTTGCCGGGAAGTTGGTCATGGGGCCGGTATGGAACAATTCCCATTGAAGGCCCGCGAGAAGAACCTGATCGGCGCGCAGCCAAGGCATGAGGGAAATGGGTTTGTTCAGATCGAAGATGACAAAGGCGTTGGGGTGTTCCTCGAGGTTGCGTCCGACGTCGGGACTGTCGAGGATCGGGTCGATTCCCACCGCCTTCAATTCGTCGGCTGGGCCGATACCCGACAACAGCAATAGCTGCGGTGAGTTATAGGTGCCGCCGGAAAGAACCACCTCACGCTCCGCGTAAGCTTTGCGAACTGTCCCGTTTTGGCTGAATTCTACGCCGACGGCGCGGCCGTTCTCGATCATCACGCGCCGCGCTTGGGCGCCCGTCTCGACGGTCAGGTTGGGCCGCGACATCACCGGATGCAGGAACATCCGGGCCGTCGAGGACCGGCGTCCGTCGCCGATGGTCATATCGGGATCGGCAAAGCCTTCGGGGGCGGTGCCGTTGAAATCCTCGGTGCGCGGAACACCGGCATTTTCGGCTGCTTCCATCAATATCTTGCCGAAGGTTTGCGGGATACTTTGATGAGAAACTTTCAGCGGACCGTCGCCGCCGTGATAGTCGCTTTCGCCGCGCCAGTTCTTCTCGGACCGTTTGAAATAGGGTAGTACGTCGGCATATCCCCAACCGGTAAGGCCCATCTGCCGCCATTGGTCGTAGTCCATAGGGTGGCCGCGGGCATAGATCATGGCATTGATAGACGAAGAGCCGCCGAGCACCCGGCCCCGCGGCGGCTGCAGACGCCGGTTGTTGCAATAGGGTTCCGGCTCAGTTTCCAGGTTCCACAGATATTTCGGATTACGCGATACCAGCCGCATGGCCAGCGGGATGGAAAAGAATTGGCTACGGTCGCGTCCGCCGGCTTCCAGCAGCAACACTTTGGCGTCCTTGTCCTCGCTGAGCCGGTGTGCCAGTACGCAACCCGCCGATCCCGCGCCGACGATGATGTAGTCGAATTGGTCCATGATCCTGGCCGTGCCCCCTTTTTTATATTAGCGGTGCGTAGTCTAGCTATGTTTTCCGGGCTTAATAGCCCAATCGCCAATCGGCCCGTCCTTCGGACAGGTGAATCGCTCGGCTTGTTAGGCCCTATGAAAGCAGCCTAAACTCTCGCTCATGGATGATGCTCGCCCGATCCTGAATGAAACTGCGGTTCGCTGGCCCGCCGAGGGCGTGACACGGGTTCCCTATGCCGTATTTACGGATCCGGAAATCTACGCGTTGGAGCATAAGCGCCTGTTCCGCGGTCCCGTTTGGAACTATCTCGCGCTCGAGGCCGAGGTGCCCAATCCCGGCGACTTCAAGGCGACGTTGGTTGGCGAAATTCCGGTGATCGTGACGCGCACGGCCGATGGCGAGGTCAACGCGCTGGTCAACCGGTGTGCGCACCGTGGATCGCTCGTGTGCCACGATAAGAAAGGCAACAAGAAGATTTTCACCTGTGCCTACCACAACTGGTCCTTCGATCAGACCGGCGCCTTGCGTGGCGTGGCGTTTCGCGCCGGGGTCAAGGGACAGGGCGGTATGCCCAAGGATTTCGACATGGCGGCGCATGGGCTGGAACGCCTTCGGGTTCAGACATTCGCCGGTCTCGTGTTTGGGACCTTTAGCGACGAGGTCGACGATATCGAAGAGTATCTCGGACCGGAGATGTGCGCCTATGTTACCCGGGTGCTCAATCGGCCGGTCAAGGTTATCGGCCGATACAGTCATCTGCTCCGCAACAATTGGAAGCTGATGATGGAGAATGTGCGGGATACCTATCACGCCGGTATTCTGCACCTGTTCTATAACACCTTTGGATTGAACCGCCTGTCCATGGAGGGCGGTATCATAATGGACCCGCGGGGCTGGCATCACGTCAGCTTCTCGAAGCGCGCCGCGGATGATGTCAGCAATACCGACTATGAGAACGCGAAGCTGCCCAATATGCGCTCGCATCTCACCCTGGCCGATCCGTCGACGGCCGAATATTACCCGGAATTCGAAGACGGCATCACCACACAGATACAATCGATCTTCCCCACCTTCCTGCTGCAGCAGATTCAGAACTGCATCGGGGTGCGGCAATTGGTGCCGCGCGGCCTCGACCAATGCGAGTTGATCTGGACGTTGTTGGGTTATGAGGACGACGATGAAAACATCAACGCCATCCGGCACAAACAAAGCAATATGGTCGGCCCCGCCGGTTTCGTTTCCTTGGAGGACGGTGCCGTGCTCGACTTCGTGCAGCGAGCGCTGCGTGAAGAGCCGGACGGTAGTTCGGTTGTGGAGCTGGGCGGCAGCGATATCGAGCTCAAGACGACGCATCGGGCGACGGAAGGCGCCGTTCGCGGATATTGGCGTGCCTACCGCGAGGTGATGGGGCTCTAAAGGTCGGGATACGCAACCAAGAAGACCGGAGCAGGGAGGACGGAAAGAGGTGTCGAGCGAAGATACCCGGCTGCAAGTAGAGGATTTGCTGCGCCGCTACGTGCGCCAGATCGACGACGGTGAGATAGAGGGGTGGCCGGCATTTTTCACCGAGGCCGGACATTACCTCATCATTCCCAAGGAAACCTATAACGAAGGCCTTCGCATCGGATTTTATTCTTGTGACGGTCAGGCCATGTTTCAGGACCGCGTGACCTGTTTACGGGAAACCGCCATCTACGAACCCCAGCAATATCGTCATATTCTCGGCGGAACTCATGTCGTCGACGAAAGCGACGGTGCCGTGACGGCCGAGACGAATTTCATGGTGGTCCGCACGACCCAGGACGGTGACATGACCGTGTTCGCCGCCGGGCGGTATCGGGATGAGGTCGTTTTCGATGAAGAGGGCCCCAAGTTCCGCGACAAACTCGTGCTCACGGATTCGGTGCGGGCTGACACGCTGATTGCCATGCCGCTTTAGCGGCGGAGATCGCCATGCCGCTTTAGCGGCGAGGGGTCTATTCGGCCGCCGCTTTCTCCACGTTCGCCGGATTGCCGAGCCAAACCTCGACGGCTTTGAGGACAATAGGGCAATACCAACCGGGCTTTTGCTTCATTTCTTCGACCATGGATAGCGTCGGCGTTTTCCCGTTGGACAGGGCATTTAGGTCCTGAAGAACCTTGAGGATGCGCGCTTCGAGCGGAATGTCTTCACCGAACACCGAGTCGTCCGGGAAACCGCGGCCGTCGAAATGCTTGTTTTGATAATAGATGATGTCGGCGACGTCTTTCATGCGGGGGATGTTGCCAATCAGGTCCCGGCCGATTTCCGGGATACGATCGACCATTCTCTGCTCGACCGGTGCCAGGTTCGCATCGGTCAGTTGCCGGTTGAGGACGTCGCGCGGGATCGTGACCCGTCCGATGGGCGCGAGCATCGCTGCAAGATCGAGTTTCCAGGGATGTGCAAGGCCGAGGATGGGCGCAAGCTTCCGGCCCCAGTCTCGAACGACTTGCGTGGTCCCCAGGAGTTCCGGATCTAACATGGCGAGCATGTCCGTGAGAACCTTAACGCTACCCGCCAACGTCTGTTCCAGCAGAATTCGTTCCGCCGATACAAGCCGGTAATACTCCAGCGCGGCGGCGATTCCTTCTGCTAGATGGGTCGCGTCGCAAGGTTTGGTGTAGAACCGGTAGATGTTGCCCTGGTTGATTGCGTCCATCGCGGTCTGTTGATCCGCACCGCCGGTCAACATGATGCGGACGGTATCCGGCATGGCTTGCTTGAAGCGCTTCAGCGTTTCGAGCCCGTCCATCCCCGGCATGTACATATCGCAGACCACGACCGCGACCGGGCCCGATTGGCGGGCAACCTGAAGGGCTTTTTCGCCATCTTCAGCCGTGGCTACACTGAATTGCTTGCCAAGATGCCGTTTAAGGCTGGCGAGGATGTTCGGGTCATCGTCGACGATCAGGACAATCTCACTCATACCAATACTTCCTGCGTTCCTGTATGAGCCGCAATGTCATGCCAAAGATCGAAGCGATGCCGTTTGCCCATCATCTCAAAGAACTCGGCGTCGATGGAAAGAGGAATAGGAAAGATACCGCTCGAAGGATTTGCCGTTTTCCCGCAAAAGAACTGCGCGGCATGCACTGCGGCCAGGGCCCCGAATTGCTTGCAGTTGCTTTCGCGTGGCCGGTGGTGGAACGCCGCCGCGCGGACGACGCGTTCCTCGAAACCCCACAGTCCCAACAGGTACGCTGCTACTTCGGGATGGCCGGACCCGAAAACGCGCTGCTCCGCTTCGAAGACTTCGATTTTTTCAGACTTTGCGATCTCTCTGGCCTCCCCATATTTCTGGGGGTGTTGGCTTACCAGTAACAACGTGCCGATTTGCGACAACTCTCCTGCCGTTCCTGCGAAATCGACAGCTTGTTCATTGCATCCTTCCGCTTTGGCGATTTCACGGGCTACTTCGCCGATACGCATACTTCTTCGGCTCAGGGCTTCGATGTAGGCCAGTACTTTCGGATCGGCATCCGCTTTGAGGAAGAAATCGACGTTTGATACCAGATGCTTAATGGTATCGACCCCCAGCATATGGACGGCGTGGTACGCGGAACTGACGGCGTTGGGCAGTCCAAAGAAGGATGAATTGGTCAGTTTCTGTATCTGCGCCATCATGGCGAGATCCCGTGACACGATCGCCGCAATGGAATCCGCCGTGGCGTCGTTCGCGCTCAAATGATCAAGCAGTTCCGAATAGACGGATGGCACCGATGGTAATTTATCCGTTCCGGCGACCAATAGTCGAAGATCCTGGGAGCCGAGCAATCCTTGCAGCTTGAGTACGCATTTAATGGTATCGATCAATGATTCAGCGTCGCACGGTTTTGCCAAATACTGGTGGGCCGGAAGAACGGTGCGATAGACCGTATCTTTGTCCGAATATCCTGACAAAATGATCCGAACGGTCCCTGGATGATCCTCGCGAATTTTCGTCAACAGCGCGGCGCCATCCATCCCCGGCATGCGCATATCCGTGACGATGACGTCGACATCTTGTTTTTCAAAGACCTTGAGAGCATCTGCCGCGCAGGCGCAAAACAGCATCTCCCATTCGGACCGCATGCCGTGAAGCATGCGTTTCAAGGCGGCTAGGATATTGGGATGATCGTCGACGAACAATATTGTGTCGGTCATTCCGCAGCCTCCGACGGCTTGAATTCGTCGGCGATCGGCAAACGGATCGTAAATGTCGTGCCTTCCCCTTTGACGGAATCAAAAGACAATTGGCCGCCGTGTTTGTTGACAATGACATCACGGCTGACCGAGAGGCCTAATCCCGTTCCCTTGCCCACTTCTTTGGTGGTGAAGAACTGATCAAAGATTTTGTTTTTGACATCGTCCGGAATGCCGGAACCGTTGTCGGAAATGGAAATCTCGACGAAGTCGCCGGCCGGCCGTGTTGCGATTTTGATGAGACCGTGCCGATCCATGTGCTTTTCCTGAATGGCGTGTGTGGCATTGATGATTAGGTTCAGGAAAACCTGATTGATCTCACCGGCGAGACAGGAAACCGGCAGCAGCTCGGGGGCCAAGTCGGTTTCGATCTCCGCATAGTGCTTCCATTCGTTTCGCGACACGGTCAGTGTGTTTTCAATGGCTTTGTTGATATCGGTACTGACCTTTTCCTTTACGCCGGGATGGGCGAACTCCTTCATGGCCAGGACGATCCGGGAGATCTGTTCGACACCACCCAGGGATTGTTCGATTGCGGCGGGCAGCTCTTCGGCAAGGTAGGCCAGATCGGCTTCTTCGACGGAATTTCTCAGCTTTTGAATGTTTTCCGGCGGCAGATCGACGTCGTTAGCCGGGCCACCGAAAAGGGCGCACATATCCAACACTTTGCGGACATCGTTGATGGAATCGCGAATAAAACGCAGGTTGTCGCCGATATATTGAACCGGTGAATTGATTTCATGAGCGATGCCCGCGGCCAGTTCGCCGACGCTGGCAAGTTTCATGGTCTGGAGTGTTTCCTGTTGTTGTTCCTTGATCTCCTTGACGTCCCGGAATGACAGAACGCAGCTATGCCGCTTGCCGTCGTTCTCGAGAGGCGAGCACGAGAAGGCGACCATGAGCGACCGGTTGTCCGAGGTAACGAACACGGCGTCGTTGTCCCGCACGACGATGCCGTCCGTGATCACGCGCTGTAGCGGGCTGCCGGCAAAAGGAATGGGTTCGTTGTTTTCGACCAATTGGAAAACATGGTCAATGTGCTTTCCGGCGATGGATTTGGCCCTCGGCGTTCCCAGTATCGTATCGGCCGATGGGTTGGAAAAGACAATTTGGCCGTCTTCATCGAAAACGAAAACGCCTTCGAACAAATTTTCCGCGATGCCCTGCAGACGCTGTTGACTTTCGTGCAGCATCTGCTCGGCCGATTTCCGGTTGGTGATATCAGTGCGAACGGTAATCAAGCCGCCGTCGTTGGTTCTGTAGTTTCTGATCATCAGCCAGCGGCCATCCGTGAGTTGGGCTTCGACCGGCGGTACGTAACTCTTGGAAAATGCCTCCAGGCGCTCCGCGCGCCATTCCTCTTCATGATCGACAGCATTCTTGATGATCCCCGACGCGGCGATCCGGCGTACGAGATCCTCCCATGGCGCCCCCGGAACGGCGATGTCGGCAATGAACGGATAGAGTTCGATGAACTTGGTGTTGCAGTAAAGGAGACGTCCGTTTGCTTCGACGACTTCCATGCCGTCGGAAATGCAGTCGAGTGCCTCGACGATGGTGCGATAGCGCTCCTCGCTTTTGCGGAGCGCGTCTTCGGCCTTGCGTCTTTTCGTGACGTCCTGGATGTTGCCGACGCCGTAGATCGGTTTGCCGGCTGTGTCCTTGACGATGGATTCGGTCAGGGATGCCCAGACAATGCGGCCGCTTTTGTGGATGTATCTTTTTTCGGCATGGCGGGCGAGTTGAGTTTCGTCGAGGATCGGTTTGCCGCCCTTGCGCGCATCCTTCCAGTCGTCCGGATGGGTAATATCGGCGATGTTGAGTTTGGTAAGCTCATCGCGCGTGTAACCCAGCATATCGCAAAAGGATTCGTTCGCGTCGATCACGTTGGCGTCTGCGTCGATGATGGCCATGCCACTGCCGGCGGACTGGAATGTGCCGCGGAACTTTTCCTCGCTGAGCCGGAGTTTGTCCTCGCGCCGCTTCTGGTCGCTGACATCGATGCTTAGCGCGAAGTAACCGATAACCTTGTCGCCATCGAAATGAGGGACATAGGTGTTGGACAGAATCTTGGTGGCTTCCGTACTGCGGAGTTTGATGTTGCTCTCGAAGGTGACGCGTTCACCGATAAGAACCTGTTTTATTTTATCTTCCAGGACCGGATAGAACTTATCGGATACGACATCGCGTACGCGCCGGCCGAGGACTTCCTCGCGTGGCCGGCCGAAAAAAGTCTCATATGCAAGATTGCTGTACCGGAAGCGTTCGTCGGAATCGATGTAGCTGATGATAACCGGCAGGTTGTCAGCAATCAGCTGGAACCAGTCAGCACTATATTCCGCAACGCCATCCGTCAGAGCCGATCGCATCGGATGGAAGTCCCCCAATGAACTTTCCGCCGAACTATTCCTGGTCCCGCTTTTCTTTGCGGGTTCGCTACCGATCTTCGGGGTTGCGGGGAAGAACGTTATTAGGTGAGTTTTCTAATAAACGTAGAGGATGTAGCCGCGACAGCCCTACAACGCCGAAATATCCCTACAGGTGGTGTTGATATACGTTTTTTCAAGAATTTGCTGGGACGGAGGGGCGTCCTAGCCGTTGCAGACGTTCCGGCTGCGAAACGGTCTAGGCCGACGGCGCGTTTGGGTCGTGAAACGGTTACTCGGGGAGGGGCTGCAATATCTGGATCGGTTCGCGAATGCGGCTGGACTCGCTGACGTTGCGGAGGTGCTCGATCTGCACCTCGCTCAATTCGGTGCCGCGTGGGATGACGACATCGCCTTCCAGCGTGACCACGTCCATTTTTACCACGTGGCCGGGCAATAGGCTTTTCAGGGGCACCTCGAAGATGACGTCGTCATCGTCCTCTTCGACCGGTGCCAGGCCCCGCTTCTTGGATGCCGCCCCCAGCCATTCCTCGGCGGCCTTCAGAACGGTCGGGCAGTATTGGCCCGACGCCTTTTTCATCTCGGCGACCATTGCCAGCGTCGGCGGGTTGCCGTCGGCACGCTCATTGAGATCGTTTAGGAACTTCAGAATCCGAGACTCGTAGGGAATCTGAGGTCCGGAAACAGAATCGTCGGGAAAGCCCGAGCCGTCGAAGCATTTATTCTGATAAAGGATGCTGTTGGATACTTCCTTCATCCGGGGGATGTTGGAGATCAATTTCATGCCGATCTCGGGATACCGGTCGATCATCTGCTGTTCCGATTCCTCTAGTCCCTGTCCCGTTCGTTGTTTGGCCAATATAGCTTGTGGAACCGCGACGAGACCGATCGGGGCGAGCATGGCAGCCAAGTCAAGTTTCCAAGGCTGTTCGAGGTCAAGATAGGGCGTGAGTTCCAGAGCCCAGTGACGAATATGATGTGAGGCGCCGAACAAGTCTTTATCCAGGAGGGACAAGAGGTCCGTCAGCACCTTGACACTGCCGGCGAGCGTGTGTTCGAGGAGGACCCGCTCGGCGGTGACCAACCGGTGGTACTCCAATCCGGCGTTGATACCGGCGCTTAGTTGTACGGTGTCGCAGGGTTTGGTGAAAAACCGATAGATGTTTCCTTGGTTCACCGCATCCATGGCGGTTTGCTGATCGGCGTTACCGGTCAGCATTATCCGGGTCGTGTCCGGTGCGATGTTCTTGAAGGCCGTGAGAACTTCCACGCCGTTCATGCCGGGCATGGTCATATCACAGACGACAACGGCAAAAGGTCCCATCGACTCAGCGAGTTCGAGAGCTTTCTTGCCGTCGTTTGCAACCACGAGGTCGAACGTCTTGCCCAGCTGGCGGCGAAGACCGGCCAGCAGGTTTTCATCGTCGTCGACAAGCAAGATCTTCTCTGTCATGCCGCCTCCATCGCGGCTTCCTTCCTCAGACATGATTTTCCTCAGTTTCAATCGATCGGGCTTTCCGTTCTGTTAAATTGAAATCGAATTTCTCACCGCTTGCCGGTAACCACGGGCTCGCGGATTTTGATGGGTTCACGGATCTTTTCCCTTTCTCTGACATTTCTCACGCGTTCTACATGGACGCGGGAAAGCCGAATGCCTTTTTGAAGGATCAGGTCGCCGCTTAGGGTTTCGACGTTCGAGAGCAGGAAATGTCCGGGTTTCAGTTCGTTGGACGGAACCTCGAAGGCGACAGCGTCCTCTTCAACCGTTCCCATTTCAGCGTCCGATTCGGCGGGCGGCGGCTCGCTGGCCAACCATTTCTCGGCGGCCTCCAACACCTTGGGGCAATACCAGTCGGAGAAGTTCTTGAGCTTCTCGAGGTGGGCAATCGACGGCGCGCGGCCCTTGGTCAGCTTATACAGGTCCCCGAGAAACCTAAGGATACGGGCTTCGATGGGGATATCGTCGCCGGCGACGTCATCCTCCGGGAATCCCGATCCGTCGTATTTCTTGTTCTGGTAGTAGATGATATCCGCGATATCTTCCATGCGCGGGATATTGGAAATCAGATCTTTGCCGACCCCGGGGGCACGGTCGATCATGGCTTTCTCCGCCGCTTCCAAATTCTCCCCCGCCGCCTGTTTGACGAGAACCTCTAGGGGCACGGCCACCCGTCCGATGGGTGACAGCATCGCGGCAAGATCGAGTTTCCAGGAATGCGGTGCGTCGAGATGTTTGGTCAGCTTGCGGGCCCATTGCCGCATAATGTCGGCGGAGCCGAAGGACGAGGCGTCGAACACGGAAAGCAAATCCGTCATTACCTTGACGCTCCCCGCCAGCGTTTGTTCCAGCAGAACGCGTTCCGCCGTAATCAGCCGGTACATGGTCAGGGCGGCGTTCAGTCCCTCGGTAAGCTTTTCCGTCGAACAGGGCTTGTTGAAGAACCGGTAGATGTTTCCCTGATTGACGGCATCGATGGCGGTTTGCTGATCGGCATTGCCGGTCAGCATCATGCGGATCGTGTCGGGCCACTCCTGCTTGAATTTGAGGAGGAGCTCGATCCCGTTCATCCCCGGCATGTTCATGTCGCTGACGATGGCGGCGAACGGTCCTTCCGTTTTGGCCAGCTGGACCGCCTGTTCGCCACCCTCGGCAAAGCTGACGTCGAACTTCCTGCCGATCTGGCGCTTCAGCCCAGCCAGGAGGTTCGTGTCGTCGTCGACAATGAGAACCTTTTCGCTCACGCTGCGTCCTCCGCGGTGCCCGCCTTTTTGGCAATTTCTTCCCATTCTTTCAGCCGATCGGCTTTGCCGATTTCCTCGAAGTAGGACAAATCGAGGGAGTAGGAACCGTCCTGTGCATCGTCGAGCGACCGGTGGGACAGAAATTGCGCCGCATGCAGGATGGCAATGACATCGAATTTGCGGCAGGAGCTTTCCTTCGGGTTATGGTGGAAGGCTACGGCCTCGACGACGGGATCGCGGAATCCCCAAAGGCCGAGGAGATAAGCACCCACTTCGGGATGCGCGGACCCGAAAAGTTTGCGTTCCGCCTCGACGATGTTGACGCCGTTCTGGCCAACCATATCGCCGGATTCCTTGAATTTATGAAAGTCGAGCACAGCCAGCAGCAGCGATCCGATATGCGACAGAATGCCCGCCGCGCCCGCCTGATCGACAACCATGTCGTCGCATCCTTCGGCAACGGCGATCGCCTTGGCGATAGACCCGATACGGTTGCTTCGTTCGCTTAGATGTTCGAGTTCCTCGACCAGTTTTGGATCGTTCTCGACCTGCGAGAAGATGCCGACGACCAACACCAGCGACTTGACCGTTTCAAAGCCGAGGATCTGGATGGCTTGGAGCGTGGACTTTACCAAGGTCGGCAGCCCGAAGAACGCCGAATTGGTCAGCTTCATCAATTGGGTCGCCATGGCGACGTCCTTGTTGAGGATCTTCGCGGCGCCGGCCGCCGATGCTTCCTCTTTCTCGAGATAGCTGACGAGTTCCTTATAGACGTCGGGTAGGGCCGGCAGCCGGTCCATCTTTGCGACCAGCAGGCGAAGCTCGCTCGATCCCAGGAACTCGCGCAATCCTAAGGCGCGGGTGACGGTATCGACCAACGCGTCGGCATCGCACGGCTTCGCGAGATACTGATGCGCGGGGCCGACGGTCCGATAGATCGCTTCGTAGTCGGAATAACCCGAAAGGATAATGCGGACGGTCTTGGGGTAGCGGTCACGGACCAGTGACAGCAATTCCGCGCCATCCATCTTCGGCATCCGCATGTCGGAGACGATGACGTCGACGTCCTGCTTCTCGAACGTCTTGATCGCTTCTTCGCCCGATTCAACGAAAACCATCTCCCATTGGTCCCGCATACCTCTCAGCATTCGTTTGAGGCCACGCAGGATATCCGGGTGATCGTCGACAAAGAGAACGGTGTTAGGCATCACGCGGCCTCCGAGTTTTGGTTTGTTGCGTTGATGGGGAGTCTGATGATGAATGTTGTTCCCTGTCCTTCTTCGGTTTCGAAGGAGAGGGCACCGCCATGCTTGTTGACGATGACGTCATAGCTGACCGACAAGCCTTGTCCGGTGCCCTTGCCGACCTCCTTGGTGGTGAAGAACTGATCGAAGACCTTGTCCTGAGCCTGCTTGGGGATGCCGGTGCCGTTGTCGGAGACCCGGATCTCGACGAAGTCGCCGTCCTGATGGGTGGCAATCTTGATCAGGCCGAGATCGTCGCCGTGACGGTCCTGGATGGCATGGGAGGCATTGACGACGAGGTTGAGGAGCACCTGGTTGATCTCGCCGACGAGGCAGGGGACGGGAGAAAGGTTCTCGTCGAACTCGGTCTCCAGTTCGGCGTGGTGCTTCCACTCGTTGCGGGAGACGGTGAGGGTGTTCTCGATGGCCTTGTTGATGTCGGCCATGGCCTTGTCGCGCTGTCCCGGATGGGCGAACTCCTTCATCGCCAGGACGATCCGGGAGATGGTCTCGACGCCGTTTAGGGACTGCTCCGTGGCGCTCGGCAACTCTTCCAGCAGATAGTCGAGATCGAGTTCCTTCAGGCGCGTTTTCACCTGGTTGATCTGATCCTCGACGGCGGCGCCCGACCCCACCGCGCCGCAGGCGTTCTGGAAGGTATCGATCGCTTCTTGGACGTCGCCGATGGAATCCTGGATGAAGCGCAGGTTGTCGCCGATATACTGGACCGGCGTGTTGATCTCGTGCGCAATGCCCGCCGCCAGACCACCCACACTCGCCAGCTTCATCGATTGCAATACCTCCTGCTGGGCCTCCTTTTGTTCCGTGATGTCGCGGAACGAAAGGACGCAGCTTTTCGTGTTCTCACTGCCGGTTAGGGCGGCGCAACCGACGGCAACGGGGATGTTTTCCCCGCCCGAAACCGCAAAGGTGGAGTCATCTTCCTGAAAGACGGTGCCCCCCGAAATGACCTTGTGGATCGGCCCTTCCAGGAAAGCCATCGGTTGGCCGTCGAAGACAAGCTTGAAGATGTCGTCGGCGTTCTTTCCGACCAGGTCGTTGCTCTCTCGGGCGAACAGCCTTGCCGCCGACGGGTTGGCGAAAGTAACTTCGCCGCTTTCATTGATCACCAGAACCCCTTCGTAAAGGTTCTCGGTGATTCCGGCCAAACGTTGCTGGCTTTCCAGAAGCTGATGCTCGGCTGATTTCTGTTCGGTCACGTCGGACCGGACAACGATCATGCTGCCGTCGTCGGTGACGAAGTTTCTGACCTGAACCCAACTGCCGTTGCCGAGTTGGGCTTCCCGCATATGGTTGTCGTCCCTCTTTCGTGTTTCCAGGAGATCGGCCGCCCATTCGGCCTCCCGTCCCCTCGAAGCCGGAATGAGTCCCGATCTGCCGATTGCATGGACAAGCGCCTCCATCGATATTCCGGGAACGGGATCGATATCCGTATCGGCATAGAACTCCTTGTTCCTCGTGTTGCAATAAAGGAGGTCGCCCGATGGTTCGAAAATCTCGATACCGTCGGAAATACCGTCGAGCGCTTTGACGATCAGGCGGTTGTGTTCCTCGCTCTTACGGATCGCTTCTTCGGCTTCCCGCCGCTCGGTGATGTCTTGGATATGTCCGATGACATACTGTGGGTTGCCGTCCGGATCGAGAATGGCGGCGCGGCTGAGCGACGCCCAGACATGACGGCCGCCTTTGTGGATAAGGCGAAATTCGATTGGCGGCACTTGTCCACCGATCCTCTGCAATTCCGTCTCTGAAGAGACGATCACATTGTGGTCGTCGGGGTGTATGAGATCGCCGACACCCCGTCCGACGACCTCATCGCGGGAATAGCCCGTCATCTTGCAATAGGCGGGATTGACGTCGATGAACTTGCCGTCGAGGTCGACCACCGCCATCCCCTCCGCCGCGTACTCGAAAATGCCGCGGAATTTTTCCTCGTTGAGCTGCAGCTCCTCTTCGCGCTGCTTCTCTTTGGTAATGTCGCTGATGTAATGGACGACGCTGCCGTCCTGCAGCCGCTGCCGCCAGATCCGAAGCCATCCGCCGTCGCCACTTTTGCGTATTTCGTCGGAATAGTCTTCACTCAAGAAATTCTGCGTACGCCCTTCCACCCATTCTTCTTTCTCTTCGTCGGTCAGGGCCTTGAGGTAGCCTTGCGCTACGCGTGAAAGATAGTCGTGGAAATCCATGCCGGCTTCGACAAGCTCGCCGTACCCTTTCCGGACCTCTTCGAACGCCTTGTTCCAGGCGAGCAGCTTGCCCTCGGGACTCCACAGGAGGTACCCGGTGCCTGTGTACTCCATGGCCTCGAGGAATTTACGTTCCTGGGCACGAGCCTGTTCGCGTTCTTCTTCCGCTTCGCGCCGTTTGGTGATGTCCTGAAGTTGCCCGATGATGTAGCTCGGATTTCCGTCTTTATCGAAGACGGCGGATCTGACGATGGAGGCCCAAACGATCCGGCCGTCTTTGCGGATCACACGCCGTTCGATTTCCTGTGTCGGTTCGCCCCGCAAAACTGCGGCTAGTTCTTCCTGCATTACATGCTGTTCGTCGTGACGCACTAATGTGGCCGCCGCTTTGCCGATAAGCTCGTCGAGGGGGTACCCCAGCAATCTGCAATAGGCCGGATTGGCGTCGATGATCTTCCCGTCAAGGCCGAGGAGGACGATACCCGTGCCGGAGAATTCGAAGATGCCGCGGAACTTCTCTTCGTTGATGCGCATGGCCTCTTCGCGCCGTTTCTCCTCGCTGATGTCGTTCAGATAGTGGACGAGGCTTCCGTCCTTGAGCCGTTGGGTCCAAATCCGGAGCCATCGATCGGCAGAGACCTGATAGATGACCTCGGTGGAATCGTTGGCGATAATTTCGTCGATGCGCTGTTTGGCCCATTTTTCCTTCGCCTGTGGGATGTCATTCCGCGCCGATAATTGTGTTTGAGAGAAGTAGAGGCTGGCCACGTCGGCGAAATACTCTTCGAGGCTCATCCCCTTGCGGATGAACTTTTCGTAGCCCGGTTGCAGGTGGGTGAAGGCGTCGTTCCAGGCGACAAGGCGCAATTCGGGGCTCCACAGGAGATAGCCGGCGCCCGTATGGTCCATGGCCTCGAGGAACTTCCGTTCCAGCTGTTGCGCTTCGTTGCGGGCCTCGACGACATCGGTTTCGTTGACGATGATGCCGCGGAAACCCTTGAAAGTTCCCATTTCATCGAAGACCGGTACACCGCTCAGGACGACGTGCAGGGGCCCGCCACCGGGGTGTGACCACGTGAAGCGTTCGCCGGAAAACGGTTTCTTTGCCTCGTGCAGCGCAGTTAACCGTTCCTTGGTGCTCGGGTCGCGTGCCCGCGCCGGGATTTCCCAAGGCAACTTGCCGATGAATTCATCGGAGACCAGCGATAAGCGGCCGACGGGTGCCGACATGTAGGTGTAGACGTGGTTCTCGTCGGTTTCCCAGAATCGGTCGGCGGCCGATGCGGCGAAATCCTTGAACCGCTGTTCGCTGATTTTCAGTTCTTGTTCGCGCTCGTGGAGCTCGGTGATGTCGGCAACGAAGGTGAAATAGCCGAGCACTTTGCCGTTTTCGTCGATATGCGGAACGTAAGTGCCCCAAACGGCTTTCGCCTGGCCCTCGTTCCCTTTGACTTCCAATTGATACGAGGATTTCTCGCCGCTGAGTGCTTTGTCCATGGCGGATTTCATCCGCTTGAAATCAACCGGTGGAATAACGTCCTGGATCTTACGGCCGACAACGTCCTCGCGTTTCACATTGAAATACGTCTCGTAGGACCGGTTGACGTAGACATACTTCCTGTCGGCATCGACATAGGACATGACGACCGGAACATTGTCCGCGATCGTCTGGAATAGATCGTCTTTGGCGACGTCTTTGTTATCTGGCAACGTTGGATGCATCGGTTAAGCTCTTTCTCACAAATCTCACGTGGCGCATCACGTGATCACATCGCTTATTCCGGCACCCCCAATGTCGCTCCCGGTTCTGCGGCCGGTGAGCCGTGGTCCAGTATTTCTCCGTCCTAGCGGCCCATCACGCGGCCTCCGAGTTTTGGTTTGTTGCGTTGATGGGTAGTCTGATGATGAATGTTGTTCCCTGTCCTTCCTCGGTTTCGAAGGAGAGGGCGCCGCCATGCTTGTTGACGATGACGTCATAGCTGACCGAGAGGCCCTGTCCGGTGCCCTTGCCCACTTCCTTGGTGGTGAAGAACTGGTCGAAGACCTTGTCCTGAGCCTGCTTGGGGATGCCGGTGCCGTTGTCGGAGACCCGGATCTCGACGAAGTCACCGTCCTGTTGGGTGGCAATCTTGATCAGGCCCAGATCGTCGCCGTGGCGGTCCTGAATGGCATGGGAGGCATTGACGACCAGGTTGAGCAGCACCTGGTTGATCTCGCCGACGAGGCAGGGGACGGGGGCGAGGTTCTCGTCGAAGTCGGTCTCCAGTTCGGCGTGATGCTTCCATTCATTGCGGGACACGGTGAGGGTGTTTTCGATGGCCTTGTTGATGTCGGCCATGGCCTTGTCGCGCTGCCCCGGATGGGCGAACTCCTTCATTGCCAGGACGATCCGGGAGATGGTCTCGACGCCGTTCAGGGACTGCTCGGTGGCGCTCGGTAGTTCCTCCAGCAGATAGTCGAGATCGAGTTCCTTCAGGCGGTTTTTCACCTGATTGATCTGGTCCTCGACGGAGGCGCCTGACCCGACCGCGCCGCAAGCGTTCTGGAAGGTATCGATCGCTTCTTGGACGTCGCCGATGGAATCCTGGATGAAGCGCAGGTTGTCGCCGATGTACTGGACCGGCGTGTTGATCTCGTGCGCAATACCCGCCGCAAGACCACCCACGCTCGCCAGCTTCATCGACTGCAACACCTCCTGCTGAGCGTTTTTCAACTCGGTGATGTCGGTTCGAACCAGGATGATGCTGCCGTCGTTTGTTTTGAAGTTTCGGACCATCATCCAGCGCCCGTCCGTCAGCTGTGTTTCGGTGACGCTGCTGGCGCTTCGTTTCAATAGTTCGACGCGTTTGCGAATGAACTCGTCCCGGTCTTCTGAGATTGGGACCAGACCGGATTCGACGATCGCTCTGACCAATTCCTCCAATGGAGCGCCTCGGCTTATGGCCTTCGTTTTTCCGGGGAAAAGATCCACGCTTCGTGCGTTTCGGTAGAGGACGTGTCCGTCCGGCTCGATGATCTCGATACCGTCGGAGATTTCGTCTAGCGCCTTGACGACCACCCGGTTGTGCTGTTCCGATTTGCGGAGGGCTTCCTCGGCCTCGCGCCGTTCCGTGATGTCCTGGATATGGCCGACTCCGTAAATGACGTTACCATCCGCATCGCGGATCACGGATCGGCTCAGAGATGCCCAGATGGTTCGGCCGTCCTTGTGCAGATAACGTTTTTCATCCGGCGTATCTTTGGTAACAGCTACCATTTCAACGTCGTCGGGATGGGTGACGTCGGCCACTAAGAGACCGATCAGCTCGTTCCTTTCGTATCCGAGCATCTTGCAGAATGCCGCATTGACGTCGACGAAACGTGTGTCCAATCCGACAATAGCCATGCCGGTACTGGCATGCTCGAAGATTCCGCGGAACTTCTCTTCGTTGAGCCGGAGTTCTTCTTCGTGCTTCATTTGCTCGGTAACGTCTGACACATAGATGATCGTGCTGCCGTCATCCAGGCGCCGCCGCCAGATCTTGAGCGAAACACCGTCATTGGTGGTGTAGACGTCCTCGCTGTATTCCTCGTCGATCATTTCCTGGAGGCGCTCAG
The DNA here is from genome assembly GCA_913055735.1 of uncultured Rhodospirillales bacterium. Lineage (GTDB taxonomy): Bacteria > Pseudomonadota > Alphaproteobacteria > Rhodospirillales > UBA2165 > CAJXKD01. The sequence continues at coordinate 1,109,117 of CAJXKD010000001.1, read as the reverse complement.
CAACCCACGATCGCTGCTTTTCTTCGCTCCATTTTGGAAACTGGACCATTGCGATCCTCATCATGAAGTCGCTGAAGTGAACACCCTTGGTGAGGAAATCTTTGAATTCGGGCCGAAGGCGGGCAAAGGCATTGTTCCAGCCGAGTAGCTTGAAGTCTTTACTCCACAAATTGTAGCCGGCACCCATATGTTCGAGCGCTTCAAGGAACTTCCGTTCGAGCAGCTGCGCTTCGTTGCGGGCTTCGACGATATCGGTCTCGTCAACGATGGTGCCGCGATACCCCTTGAACTTTCCTGCGCCGTCGAACACGGGGACGCCGCTGATGACGACGTGAATGGGCTTTTCGTCGACGTCCAGCCAGCTGAAGCGTTCGTTATGGAACGGCTTTTGCGCACGATGGAGCGCCTGCATGCGCTTTTTGGTTTCGGGATCGCACTGACGGGATGTCACGTCCCATGGCGTATGGCCGATCATCTCCACGGTTGGGATGCGCAATTTACCCACGGGCGGGGACATATAGGTATAGCGGTGGCGTTCATTGGTTTCCCAGAACCGGTCGGCGGCCGCGGCGGTGAAATCCCTGAACCGTTGCTCGCCTTTGCGGCGGGTTTCCTCGCGCGCCTTCTGGTCGGTTATATAGGTGAAAGTCGAGACGCGTCCGCCGCCGGGCGTGGGGCGTTCCACGACCAGAAGCCAGCGGCCGTCGGCCAACTGGTATTCGAGCTTATTGGCGTCCTGCTCCGGTTCTTCTTCGGAGCCGAACCCCCATTCATCCGTCTCGGCAGTATTTCTCTCGGCTTTTGCCGATTTTTCCGCCGCCGACCTGATTTCGTCGATCAGGTTTCGGTTGTCGGCGCCGGGGCCGAGAATGTCCTGCCTAATTTTCTCGTAGGTCGTGTTGCAGGCGGCCAAATTTCCCTCGTGATCGTGAATGGCAAAGCCGCCGTCGATGGATTCAAGCGCCTCCACGAGGCGTTCTTCGGCCTGCGCGGTTTGCTTCTCCATTTGTTTCCGCTCGGTGATGTCGAGCGTTAGGGCGAAATAACCGAGGACCTTTTTGCGGTCGCCAAAATGAGGGACGTAGTTGGTGAGGATGTAGTTGGTGGCGCCGTTCTCTTTCGGAATGGCAAGTTCGAACGAGACTTTCTCGCCGGCGAGTGCCCGGACCATGCACTCTTCAAACTGTTTGAAATGCTTCGGATCTGCAACGTCGCGAATATGGCGCCCGAGCACGTGTTTCGCGGAAATGTTGAAAAATCTCTCCCATGCCTTGTTGGCATAGCGGTACAGCCCGTCGGAATCGACATAGCTGATGATGAACGGTATGTTCTCGGCCATCAGCCGAAACCATTCATTTTGGACGTCTATTCTGTTGTCTGCCCACATGGGATGTACCGCGTAAGCCCTTAATCCATTGCTTATACCGTCACCCCCAACGTCGCTTCCGGCTCTCCGGCCGGTAGGCCTCAGTTGCTGTCTCTTTCCCTTTAGCTTGCCGTCACGCTGCCTCCGGTTTCTCTTCATTGGTGTTCACCGGGAGGCGGATGATGAAGGTCGTGCCTTCTCTCTCCTCGGTTTCGAAAGTGATGGTGCCACCGTGTTTGTTGACGATCACGTCGTAGCTGACAGCAAGACCCTGACCGGTTCCCTTTCCCACGTCCTTGGTGGTGAAGAACTGGTCGAAAACATGGTCCTGGGCATGTTCCGGAATGCCGCTGCCATTGTCGGAAACGCGGATTTCCACGAACTCGCCGTCTTGATGTGTGCTGATCTTGATCAATCCCATCTCGTCGCCGTGCCGGTCTTGAATGGCGTGTGTGGCGTTAACGATGAGGTTAAGCAGAACCTGATTGATCTCGCCGACCAAGCAGGGAACGGAGGCAATATTCTCGTCGAGGTCTGTCTCCAACTCCGCGTGATGTTTCCATTCATTGCGGGAAACGGTAAGGGTGTTCTCGACGGATTTGTTGATATTGGCCATGGCCTTTTCCCGCTGGCCGGGGTGGGCGAATTCCTTCATCGCTAGGACGATGCGGGAGATGGTCTCGACACCGCCGAGGGACTGTTTTGTCGCGCTGGGCAATTCTTCCATCAAATAGTCGAGGTCCGCATCTTTAAGGGTGTCGTGCAGCGCCTTGATCGGGTCCTCCAGAACACCGGCCTTCTCGGCGGCCTCTTCGACCTTCTTGTAGGCCTCGATGATCCCTTGCATATCTGCGACTGAATCTTGGATAAAGCGCAGATTGTCGCCAATATATTGAACCGGTGTGTTGATCTCGTGGGCGATACCTGCGGCAAGTTCGCCGACGCTCGCCAGCTTCATGGACTGGAACAACTCTTTCTGTGCTTCCTTGCGCTCCTTGATGTTGCGGAACGACAACACGCAACTATGGCTCTTCTTTTTTTCCCGAAGCGGGGCGCATGCGAAATCGACCAGAAGGATTTGATCGGCGCTGGTCGCGAAGACGGCATCTTCGTTCGACACCGCGACGCCATCATCGATGACCTGGCGAAGCGGACCATCGGCGAACATCACGGGTTCGCTCCCCTCTACCAAGCAGAACAGATCGTCCACCGGCGTGCCGAGCAGCGATTGTTCCCGGTCGACACCCAGCATTTCGCCGGCGGACGGATTGGAGAAGGCGATCCGTCCTTGTTCGTTGATAACAAGGACTCCTTCATGGAGAGTTTCGGTAATCGCCTGCAGCCGCTGTTGGCTTTGAGACAGGGATTGTTCGGTTGTCTTGCGCTCGGTGACGTCGGTTCGTACCGTGATCAGACTGTCGTTGTCGGTATGGAAGTTCCTGACCAGCAGCCAGCGTCCGTTGGTCAGACGGCCTTCCCTGGGTTCGGCGGCGCTACCTTTTTTGAAGGATTCCATGCGCGCGGCGATCCAGCTTTCCCTGTCCTCGAGCGCATTGGCGATGAGACCGGAATCGGCCACCGCGCGCACCAGGTCCTCTAGCGGCGTGCCCGGGACGGCGATCTCGGCATAGGGCGGGTAGAATTCGGCGTTGCGGGTATTGCAATAAAGCAACCGGCCGTTGGGTTCGATGATCTCGATGCCGTCGGAAATCCAGTCGAGCGCCTCGACGATGAGGCGGAACCGTTCCTCGCTCTGGCGCAGGGCTTCTTCGTCCTCGCGCCGCTTGGTGATGTCCTGGATGTGGCCGACGCGGAACAAGGGGTTTCCGCTGGCGTCGAGGACAGCCGTTCCGGTTACGAGAACCCAGATGACTTTCCCATCCTTTCGAACCATTCGCTTCTCCAGAGCCAGAAGGTCTCGTCCTGATCTAACGTTTTCAGCCGACCTTTGGCTTGCCGACGCTTCCCTGTCGTCGGGATGAGTGACGTCGAAAAGCGATTTGCCGACAAGTTCTTCTTTGGTGTACCCGAGCATGTCGGCAAGGGCTTGGTTGACACGCATATACTCGCCTTCAACCGACAAAACGGCCATGCCGTTCCCGATTGCTTCGAATGTCTGGCGGAACATCGCTTCGCTGACGCGCAGTTCCTCTTCACGTTTCTGCTGCTCTGTAATGTCGGCTTGGAATATGACGACGCTGCCGTCCGCGAGTTTCTGTTTCCAAACCTTGAACCAGTTTCCGTCCGGCGTTTGAGCCACGTGTTCGACGCTGGTTTTTTCGTCCAGGTCGTGGAGCCGGCCCTCTACCCAACTGTCGAGTTCGGCGTCGTCGAATTCGGGATTTTCCGAACGGCCGATGAAACGCAGATAAGACGGATAGTCCATGCCTTGGACCAAGACTTCGTTGAAGTCCTCACGCGTTCTGGCGAAGGCTTCGTTCCAGCCTTCGAGATGCCGATCGGCGCTCCACAGGGTATAGCCGGCGCCCATATGCTCCATGGCTTCCATGAATTTGCGTTCGACCCGGGCGGCACGCTCGCGGGCTTGCACAGCGTCGGTTTCGTTGATGGTCACGCCGCGATAGCCCTTGAAGTTTCCCTGTCGGTCCAACACCGGCACGCCGCTCATGACGACATGGATTTCGTGCCCTCTGACACTTTTCCAATGGAAATGTTCGCCGTGAAAAGGCTCCTGGCTGTCGAACAAAGCGGCGATCCGCGCTTTGGTTTCCGGATCGACCTCCCGCGTTTCCACGTCCCAGGCCGTTTTGCCGATGATCGTTTCCGACGGCATGGGAAGCCCTTCGGTGGGCGGCGACATATAAGTATGCAGATGATTTTCGTCCGTTTCCCAAAAGCGGTCTGCGGCCGCCGCGGTGAAATCGCGGAATCGCTCCTCGCTGGCCCTAATTTCCCGCTCGCGCTCTTTCTGCTCGGTAATATCGGTGACGAACTGCACGACGCTGCCGTCCTCGAGCGGCCGGCGCACGATCTTGAACCATCTGCCGGTCTTGGTCCGGTATAGATCCTCACCCACTTCACGGGCGTCGAATGCCGCGATACGTTCCGCCACCCAGGCTGCTCTGTCCTCTGGGGACCGGTCGCCAAGTCGAACCTCGGCGACCGCCGTCATGAAGTCCAAAAAGGAGGTTCCCTTCACCAGTATATGATCGTCTTCCCAGTCGAGAGCCCTGTAGGCCTCGTTCCAGCCTTCGAGCTTGCCGTCAGGGCTCCATAGGGTATAGCCACCGCCCATGTGCTCCATGGCCTCAAGGAATTTTCTCTCGATGTGGGCGGCTTTCTCCCGTGCTTCGACAATCTCGGACTCGCTGATCGAAATACCTCGAAATCCGATGAATTCACCGTTGTCGTCGAACTTGGGGATGCCGCTCATGACGATGTGATTTGTGAAGCCTTCCCAGGGGACAACCGTGAATCGAACCTGCCGGAACGCTTCTTTTTTCTCGAAGATCTCTTTGATCTCGGCGTTTGTTTTGTCGTCACCGGACTTCGATATCGTTTCCCACGGACGTCTCCCAATGATCTCTTCGACGGGGATCGGAAGGCCGTCAGTCGGTTCAGACATATACGTATAAACGTGGTTCTTGTCGGTTTCCCAGACGCGGTCTGCGGCAGCCGCGGCGAAATCCATGAACCGCTGCTCGTTGTGACGGAGCGCGTCGGCATCGCGTTTTTGCCGGGTGATGTCTTGGGTCAGCGCGAAATAGCCGGCGACGTTTCCGTTCTCGTCGAAATGCGGATTGTAGGTTGATGAAGCGGTTCTCGTTTCGCCGTTTGCGGTGACGAAGTCGATCTCGAAGGATACGGTCTCGCCGGACAGGACCTTGTCAATCGTGTCCTTTAACCGTGGATAGTCCTGGTCGCCCGCGACGTCTTCGACGGACCGGCCAAGAACATTTTTTCGGTCTCGCTTGAAGAATGCTTCGTAGGTTTTGTTGCAGTACCGGTAAAGTTCACTGGAATCGACATAGCTGACGGCGACCGGCAGGTTTTCAGCCATAAGCTCAAACCATTCCGGTCCCAAGTCTATCGCGTCGGTGCCCAGGCATTGGTTCATCGGATAAGTTCTCCCGCCATATTTGACGGCGAAAAACCCTTACCCAATGTACCCTTGATTCTGCGATCAATGAGGAGACGGTTGATACGTTAATCTTGTATTGACGCGGTGCGCACTGTCTCAAAACCGGCCCAAAACCAGCGCACCACGGCACATGTGCCGGACGCCCGGTTCGGGCGGCCGGTCACGATTGAGATGGGGAGAATGGCGAGGTTTTCAAGAATTCGAGGTGATCAGGAGCGCCAATTTAAATGGCTTTTATTTCGTTAAAAAATAAGGGAGGGGTATAATTTCTCTAAAATAATGGGTATATGAAATATTTTTCCGACTTTTATTTAGGAATTTTATTTTTCTGATTTCTTTTCATTTATATTTTTAGAATTAATCATTAATTCGGAAATAAAAAACGCCGGCCTATTCGGCCGGCGTTCTGATGTTTGTCTCTGTGGCGTGTGTTCGATTACGTCGACGGGGTATCCAATGTTACGTTGCCGTCGGCGTCCAGGGTCAAGTTGGTCTGGAGATCGCTTGCCGAGTAGCCTTCGAATACCGCGACCGTCGTGTTCGGATTGTTGGCCATCGCAACATTTGCGTTGCCGTTGCCGTCATCGCTGAAGATCAGGTCGGTGGCGATATCGGTCAGCACGTCCTCGAACTGGACCGTATCGCCCGTCGTGAAGTCGGTGATCCGGTCGGCGCTCTTGTCGCCCGGCTGTAGGACGAACAGGTCGTCGCCATCGCCGCCGGTCAAGATGTCTGCCCCAAGGCCCGCTTCGAGGATGTCGGCGCCGAGACCACCGATGAGGGTGTTATTCAGGCTGTTGCCGAAGATCGAGACGTCGGCGTCGCCGGTCACGGTAACGTCGGAGATACCTTGGCCGAGCCCCAGCTCGATGCCAATCGCACCGGCAACCGTGTCGATCGTCAGGCCGTCGATATTCACCGCCGCCTTCTGTCCGCTGTAATCGCCTGCCGTGATGGTGAGCGATCCGTTCGTGCCGGTCAGATCCAACGCTTCCTGGAGGCTTGCGCCTTCGCCGACCGTGATGTCATTTCCGGAGACGGCGAGATTGGCCACCGCCGGCGGATTCGGCAGGCCGACGGCCTTGCCGCTGGCGGAGACGGTAAAGATATTATCGGTGATGGTGTTGTCGCCACCGAGGACGCCAAGCGCCACTTCGCCGACACCGTCGGTGCTACTCGCCACCGTGGTGACCGTGTTGCCCGAGACCGTGTTGTCGAGGTCTTGCAGGCTGATCCCGACATTCGCCCCCGTAATGGTGTTGTTGAGGATGAACGCGGCGTCGGACTCGTTGGCAGGTGTATTGGTCTGAATGCCGGTCGTCACATCGTTGATGATGCAGTTCTCCACGGTAACGTTCGCCGCGGGGATTGAGATACCGACATGGATTCCGGCCACGTCGACGTCGCCGGGGCCGTTGATGGTGAAACCGCTGAACGTGGTGCCATCGGCCGTCAACTCGACGATGCGGGCGGCTAAACCGGAGTCATTGGTGGCGTCGATGATCGCACCGGTCATCCCCAGAATGGTGAGGTTGTCTGGGCTGAAATAGCCCATCGAGAAGGGCTCATATTCGCCCGGCGCGACCAGAATGGTGTCACCCTCGGATGCCGAATTGACCGCTTCCATGATCGTCGAATAGCCGGATGATCCGCCGACCAGCAAGACGGTGCGGTCGGAGAAGACCAGCTTCTCGACGCCGTCCAACGTGTCATCGCCGTCGCCACCGTCCGCAATGGTGAAACTGTCGCCATCGACGTCGATCGTGTAGTTGGCGAAGGCGCCGGTGAAGGTGACCGTGTCCGTACCCGCGCCGCCGTCGATCGTGTCGTCGCCGCCGGTGGTCGTGACGGTGTTATCTTCGTCATTACCCGTCAGGGTGATGCCCTGATCGCCGGTGAGGGTAATATCCTCGATGCCGCTGCCAAGGGTGATACTGATGCCCAAGGCACCGGTTTCGGTGGTGACGGTCAAATCTTCGGTACTTACGGTTACCGATTCACCGCTGTAATCGCCGGCCTGCACATTGACGGAACCGCCGTTGACCACCGCATCGACACCGTCCTGAAGCGTGCCAATGGGCAGGCGCTCCGTCCCGAAGCCGTTGCCGCGCGTCTCTCCGAGCCCAGCTTCCGTGTCGTTGTTGGCACCCGCCTGAACCTCGACGTGAGAGCGGTTGGCAACCGCTTCCAGAGCTGCCTTGGCTGTCGGGTCACTTTCGGCATTGGCAAGAATGCCGCCCTCGCCATACATCCGGTCGGCGATTTTCATGTCGTTGTTGGCCGCCGACAGAGCCATCATGCCGTCCCCGTAGGCATCCGGGTCGACAAGCGCATCGGCGAACAGATCGCTTGGGGTGCCGGCGAGGTACGTCAGATCCCACTCGTTGCCGATGGTACCAAACGAGTTGCCGCTCAGATCGATACCGCCCGACCGGATCAGGAACGCGCCACGGGTGTTCTCGATCACGTTGTCGGAAACGGTGGCGGTAACGTCGGAATGGAAATCCATGCCCGTCCGGAGATCGGAAATCGTATTGTTCGTCAAAATCGCACCGGTGACGCCGCTGTTGACGTAGATGCCGTAGATGTAGCCCTGCGTCGCAAAGTCCGTCGTGCTGTGTTCGATACCGCTCAATGGCCCGGCGATCTCGATTCCCGAAATCTCCACGTTATTGGCAGAAATCGTGAACCCGATGGTCCTGTCGTCGAAATCGGTGCTGGCCGGAGTGTCGACGTTGACAATCGCACCCGACATGCCCTGGATGGTCACGTCGGCGGTGCCGATGGTAACGGATTCGTTGTAGGTGCCCGGGGTGACGAGGATGGTGTCGCCCTCGGCTGCCGCGTCGATGGCCGATTGGATGGTGGCGTATTGGCTGCCCGCGCCGACCACCAGCACATTGCCGTCCTCAAACCTGAGCCGTTCCACATTGGACAGGGTTTGGGTTTCGCTGCCGTCGCTGGCGAGCAAGTTGCCGCTGCCGTCGGTGGTGAAGGTGTAGTCCGCGAAATTGCCGGACAGCAGCGCCGCGTCGGTGCCGTCGCCGCCGTCGATGGTGTTGCTGCCGGTGCTACCGTTGAGCAGATCGTCGCCGGTGCCACCCGTGAGGGTGTCATCACCCGCCCCGCCGAACAGATAGCCGTCGCCCGAGAGGACATCGGCTCCCGCAGTGCTGACATGGGAGGTGCCGCTCAACGAAGAGGCGAAGCTTTGCGCCTCGGTTTCGTTGTCGAAGAAGAAGGTGAACTCATTCCCGTCGGCCCGGAAGTCGACGTTTGTCACCGCATAGTCGTACCCGCTGGGCAGGGTCAGATTGGTCACCGGATAGGTGTTGTCGGTCGTCTGAATGTAGATCGGTGAGGCACCGGTTTCACCCGCATCGTAGGTGTAGCTACCGGTGAAGGTGATACCATCCGAGCCGCCCGTATAGTAGGCACCGTAGGTGTAGACGGCGACACCGCCCCACGGATTGTCGGTCGCGGTGACATCGTTGACCGTAATGTTGCTGCTGTCGGTCAAGGAAATGCCGTTACCGGCGACGCCGGTGCCGCCGTCGACGGTAATGTTGGACAACGTCGAATTATAGATTCCGTTGAAGTCGATCTCCGAATTGTGCGACCCCTGTACCGTCAGGTTCTGCAATGTGATGCCGGAAAGCGACGTGTCGGTGCCGAGCGGGGATACCTTGATCCCGTAATTGTCGCGATAGGAAGACCAGACTTCCGGATCGCCGCCTTGCGGGCCAAGCAAGGTAAAGTCTGACAGCGTGGCACCGCTGGCGCTGAGCGCAATCCCGTAGCCGTCGACGGCGCTGGCGTCGATGATGACGCCCGCCTCGCTCTCGCCGATCAGCGTGATGTCCTTGTTGACCGTCAAGGTGCTCGTGTCGAGTTCGTAGGTGCCGTTCAGCAGATTGAGCGTGCCGCCGTCGCCGGTCAGCGCGATGGCGTTCTGAATATCCGCACCGTTTCCGATCGTCACGGTGTTATTGGAGGCGACGAGGTTCGTCGTGGTGGCGCCGACATACAGAACCAGGCCGGTATCTCCGAACGTGAAGATATTGTCGGTGAAGGTATTGTCGCCGGTCGTGAGGCCCACGCCCTCGACACTCGCGTCCACAGTATTCCCGGATACAATATTGCCTGAGCTTTGGAGGCTGATGCCATACTCGGATGAAACCGTATTTCCGGTAATGGTGGCGCGCGCTTCGGCGGGCACGGACCCCGTTTGGATGCCGGTCAAAATGTTGCTGATGGTGTTGTTCTCGACGACGCAGTCCTGGCCTCGGATCGCGATACCGACGTGAATCCCTCCGACATCGAGGCCACCCGGACCATTGATGACGAAATTGCTGACCTCCGTGCCATCGGCATAAATGTCGATCAGGCGACCAGGTCCACTGGGGTCGGTGCCGTCGATGATCGTGTCCCCGTTCTCCGAGGCGACGATCTTGAGATTTGCGGCGTCTGTGCTCCGAACGATGAAGGGCTCGTAAGTGCCCGGGCCGACGACGATGGTGTCGCCGTCGCTGGCGGCGTCGACCGCAGCCTGGATCGAGGTGTAGATGGTATCTTCACCATCGATATAGACGGCGTTGGTAAAGGTGTTGTCGGCAACCAGATCTGCCTCGTCGTAGCTCGACGTGCTGTCGAGAACCGCGACGTCACCGTTGGCGGAGAAGCTATTGCCGCTCACCGTATCGCCGGCTGCCCACAGTTCAACCTGGGCATAGCTGCTGTCGCCGGAGAAGGTATTGCCGGTGATCTCGGAATTGGTCGCTTCATTGCCGAGCAACAGGCCCGCGTTGCTGCCGCCGTCGATGGTGTTGTTGGTGAAGTCGACATTGTCGGAGGCACGCTCGGAGCCCAGGCTCGCGGTGCCGTTGACATAGGCCACCGCCGCCGGCCCGTCGGCATTCAGCGCGTTATCGGTCACCGTGACATCACTGATGGAGCCGGTCGTCAGGAAGGCATGGCCGCTGCCGCCATTGAGGACGTTTCCTTCGATGGTGACATCGCTGGCGCCTTCGGCGAGATAAACCGCTGCAAGATCGCCCGAAGAGGCATTGATGGTGAAGCCTTGGCCGCTGGCCCCGATAATGACGTCTTCGACGCCTTCCTCGATGCGGATACCTGCCTGCTGGCTGGCCCCGGGACCTTCGATGATGACATTCTCGGCGCCGTTTATCGACAGGATCTTCAGGGACTTGTCGACTGTGAAACTGTCGTAGGTGCCGTCGGCCACCAGGATGAAGTCGCCGGGAGCCGCCGCATCGATGGCATCCTGGATGGTGGCGAAACTGCCGTTGGCTTGGGTGCCGTCGACCATCAGGTAGGCGCCGTCGGAGAAGACGAGCCGTTCGACGCCGACCAGGGTGTCCGTGCCGTCGCGATCCGCCGTATTGTCGGTGACCGTGTAGGTATCGGTCCCTTGGTCATAGGCGATCGTGTAATCGGCAAGGGCGCCGGTGAACTTCGCGCCGTCGGAAGCCGTGCTGCCGGTGATGGTATCGTTTCCGGTGCCGCCTTCGATGACGAAGCCCGCGGCACCGCTTTCGATCCAGTCATCGGAAATCGTGAAGCTGTCCACACCGTCCGGCAAAACCAAGGTCACCGGGAAGGGGGAGCCGTTGACGTAGGGCTGATTGTCCGCATTGGTGATGGTCACGCCGCTGACGGTAACGTCGGTTGCACCGCCGCCATCAAAGCGGATGCCGTTATAGGTACCGTCAATGGTGCCGGTGCTGATGGTGACGCCGTCCAACGAGGCTGGCGGATTTCCGCTGACGTTGGTCTGGATGACAATGCCGGCACCGTTTTCGTCCGAGCTTCCCGCGCCGTTACTATGGCCGACGTTGGTGAAATCGAAATCCGTGATGACGATGTTGCTGTAATCGTCGTTGGCAAGGCTGACCACGATCCCGGCACCGTTTACGCCGATTGGTGCGCCAAAGGGCAATGTGCGGCCGTATTCGCCGACATCGGTCATCGTAACGCCTGTGATCGTCAAATCCTGGGCGTTTGCCAGATAGATGCCCTTCTCGTTGAGATCGGAGAAGGTAACCCCGGTAATGGTGACGTCGCTGAACTCGCTGGTCGACGTGTAGGTTCCATCGGCGTCGAGGTCATTTTTGCTCGCCCACACGACGATACCGTTTTCGCCGTGGCTGATGGTGCCGCCGTCGATGGTCAGATTGGTGACCGATGCGCCGGCCTCGGAACTGGCACCCGTGTTGGGGTAGCCGCCGTTGACGATCGCGGACATGGTCTGCGTGATGTCGACATCGCGGAGGGTCGAGCCATCCGTCGTTTCGAGACTGACACCCCATTGGAATTCCCGCAGCGTCAGGTTCTCCAAGGTTACGTTATCCGCGTCGATGATGATGCCGGTTTGCGGGTGCGCGCCAAAGGCGGTGCCGGTCGACTCGAGTTGCAGCAGTTCATCGACATTGTCGGTGTCTTCCACCGGCGTTGCGCTATTGCCCACCGTGAGCGCGCCTTTGATGATGACCTCGCCGTTGCCGACGATATTCAGTTCCTTGTCGACGGTGATCGAGCCGGTCGCGTCGGTAAGCTGATAGGTGCCGGCCTCAATGATGATGGTATCGCCGTCGCTGGCCGCATCGATGGCCGCTTGGATCGACATGCCGTCGAGCACGCGGTAACCGTCGGAGAACTTGAGGACTTCGATACCAGATAGGTCATCGTCACCTTCGGCCGCGCTCGATATCGTGCCGGAAATGACGCCGTCAGTTATCGTCAGGCCGCTCGTGGTGAAATCGGCGAAGGAGCCGCTGAATTCGGCCACGTCATTGCCGTCACCGCCGACCATGATGTCGTTGCCGTCGCCGCTGACGAGGACATCGTCGTCGCCCAGGCCGACAAGGATGTTGTCGTGGCCGTCGATGGCGCTGAGGGTGTCGGCATCCGTGTCCCCGCCCACATGGGCCAGGTCATAGTCGCCGAAACTATTGTCGGTCAGGGAAACTGTATCCGTACTCGGGTTGTCCTCGAACCACACGGCGGCAATCAACCCGTCGGATATGCCCTCCGCCAGCGCGAGGTCGGTAATGGTATTGCTGATGACCTCGGCCGAAGGCGTATCGCCTTGGAGTCCGATGGCGAACACGGATGCACCCGACACGTCGTCGACGGTGTTGCCCGAAATGACCAGGTCAGAACTGAAGCCTTCGGTGTCGAGAGGATTAGCGCCATGGTTGATGAGGATGCCGCCGGCCGCTTTGCTTGCATTGCTGGAATGCAAATCGCTGATCGCATTGCCGATAATGCTCAGGCCGTTCATTTCCGAGCCGCCCTGCGAACCCCCGGCCCAAATGCCGTAAACCGATGCGCCGGTGAAGGTCGGCAGATCATCGTTGCGGATGATGTTGCCCTCGATGGTGATGTTCGAGAACTCCTCGATCGTGCCGAGGCCGCCCGGCAGCGATCCGCCGCGGGCCCAAACGAAGATACCAGCTGCCGTTTTGCCGTAACTGGCCGCCGAGTCGTTGGTGGCGTTGCCGAAATCCTCGACGATGTTGTTTGAAACGGTGACGTTGTCGACCGGGTTGATGAAGATCGCCCGCAGGCCGTCGCCGCTGAGCGCGCCGTTGATGTCGTGTACGCGGTTTTCGGATACCTCGGCGTCGCCGGCCTTGATGTGGATGCCGTAGGGTCCCGTGGCATTGGTGACGTCGAAGCCGCTGAAGGTGACGTTCTCGGCCTCGATGGAAACCGTGGCCAACGTCCATGTCGCGCTGCCGAGCAGCTGCGGGGCGGAGGTGCCGGCTCCCGCGCCGCCGGCGACATCGGGATCGCCGATCAGAGTCACCGATTTGTCGATCGTCAGCGATTCGGCGTAAGTGCCGGAGCCAACATAGATCGTATCGCCGTCGCTGGCCGCGTCGATGGCGGCCTGAATCGACATGCCGTCCAGCACGTGATAGCCGTCAGCAAATTTCAGAACTTCGATCCCGGAAAGGGTGTCGGCACCTTCGGCGGCACTCGAGATCGTGCCGGAAACGACACCATCGGTCGCCGACAGGACGCTCGTGTCGAAGTCGGCGAACGTACCGCTGAATTGGGCCACGTCATTGCCGTCGCCGCCGTTAAGGATATCGTTGCCCGAACCGCCGATCAGGACATCGTCGCCATCGTTGCCGTTGAGGGTATCGTTCCCACCGCCGCCGAATAGGTAATCGGCGCTTGAAGTACCGGAAATCGTATTGGCATCGTTCAAGAACGAGTAAGCGTCTGTCAGTGTCTCCGGATAACTCAGACCATGCGCGATGTCCCAGGCGACAACGCCGGAGGTGTCCGCCTCGCTGGAATAGTCGCCATCCGAGACATAGCCGGCATGGAACGGCCGGTCGCCAAAGGTCTTAGCAAGATCGCTGCGTGGGTCATCCTCCGGATCGGTGCCAAACCGGTTGGTGATCGCGCCGTCGCCCAGATTGCCGAGCAGGTTGTCGTGCAAGCTTTGCTGGCGGGCTTCGAAGTCTGGATCGCCGCTCACCTTGGTCTGTACCACGTCGAGGAGAGGCTCGCCGTCGTCGGCAGTGCCGAGGATGCCGTCCGTACCGGCGAGATAGTCGACATAGATGTTGCCAAGCTGGACAAAGGCCTCATTGGCATCCCAGTCGGCGGACGGCCAATCATCGTAATACGCCTCGTCGGCGCTCACCCAGAACAGTTTGAATTTGTCGGTAATATCGTCGGAGGCGACCTCGATCCGGTCCCATAGGACCGATGGGTTGTTGTTGCCGTCGACCATGACGCCCGCGATATCGATCCCGGGCAGAGCGTCGTTCGAGGCGCTCAAATCGGTGAACGCCGTATGGACAAGCAGCGTCGCCTCAGTATCCAGCGAAAGGCTGACGCTGTGCACCTGATCGGCGGTCAGGGTCAGCGTCTTGTTCGCGCCGACGTCCGGGAAGACGGTCGCGCCATGCAGGGTCGCGCCGCTCACATCCAGATCGGTGGAGATGTTCGAGAAATCGCCGCCCGCGATCTGGCTCGTGATGGCCACCGCGCCGTCGCCGGTAATGGACCGGCCATCGGCTTGAACGGTGGTCAGCATCAACGTCTGGCCGCTGGCCACAGTGACGGCGAAATCGCCGAGATCGGTATCGGTATCCAACGTCGCATCGCTGGGCACGTCGACGGTTTTGGTTCCCGTTGCCGTGATCGGGGACAGATCCACGAGATCGGCGCCAAGCTGGGTGACCGTCACGTTGCCGCCGCCCGAGATTTCCAGGCCGTCAACTTGCGCCGCCGTCAGGATCAGAGTGCCGGTATCCTGCACCGCGAGTTGCACGGTGGCGTCGATTTTTGCGAACAATTCATCGAACGTCGTTTCGCCATTGCCGGTCAGCGCCAAGGTGCCGTCACCCGTGATGGAGTCGTAGGCGTTGGCTTCCGCGACAGTGATATCGACTTGTTCGCCAGCAGGAATATCGAGAATGTCACCGGTCGCGGGAAGCGTCAGATCGATGGTGGCGGCAATTCCGGTAAGGTCGATGCCCTCGATGTCGCCGGTTACTTCAACGGAGCCGCTACCAGTGATGGTCAGACCGTCCACTTGCGCGGCCGTCAGGGTCAGGCTTTGACCCGTTGCCACGGTCAGGGTGAAGCCGCCGAGATCGGTATTGGTGGCCAAGGTCACGTCGCCGACGATCGCTGCGGTCAAGGTGCCGGCAGCAGTGATTGTGCTCAGGTCGACGCTGGTGCTGCTCAGGCCGGTGACCGTGACGCCGCCGTCGCCGCCGATGGTCCGGCCGTCGGCTTGATCCGTGCTTAGCGTCAGGACTTGGCCGCTGGCGACCGTGACAGCAAAATCACCGAGGTCCGTGGATGCATCCAGGTTGGCCGTCGCCGGAACGGCGGCCGTTTTGGAACCGGTCGTCGTGATACCCGAAAGATTAACAGCGGTCGCGCCAAGGGCCGTAACGGCAATATCACCCGCGCCGGTGATGGTCTGATTGTCGGCTTGCGCCGCGGTCAGAGTCATGGATTGACCCGATACGACATCCGGCAGGACCGTTGTGCCGGTGAGGGTCGTGCCGGTCAAATCCAGGTCGGTCACCACGCCGGAGAAATCGCCATCGGAATGGGAACCGGTAACGGTAATTGCGCCGTCGCCGGTAATGGCCCGGCCATCCGCCTGCGCCGCGGTCATGGTGAGGGCCTGGCCGCTGTTGACGACATATGCCTCGACGGTACCGAGGTTGCTGTTGCCGGTAACGTCGATGGATGTTGCCACCCGTGCCGTCAGGGTGCCCGAGGGATCGACGCCGGAGAGATCGGTATCCGCGGCAAGTCCCGTGACCGTGATATTGCCGGCACCGTTGATCGAAACGCCGCTCGACTGTGCCGCCGTCAGGGTCAGTGTCTGCCCCGAGGCCACCGTGACGTCGAAGCTGCCGAGGTTGGTGCCACTCGGTAGTGCCAGGGAACTCGTGATGTCGATGGATTTAGTGCCGCTTGCCGAAATGTTCGACAGGTCGACGGCCGCCAAGCCCAAATCGGTAACCGTTACGCCGCCGGCCCCGGTGACGGTAAGGCCGTCGGCCTGTGCTGCCGTCAGGGTAAGGACCGCGCCGGTGTCGACCGTGACCGCGAAGCCGTCGAGGTCCATGCCCGTCGCCAGCGTTGCCGTCGCATCGAATTCGACGGTTTTCGTGCCGCTGACGGTAATGCCGGAGAGATCGACGACCGCCGAGCCAAGGTCGGTTACGGTGACGTTGCCGGCGCCGCTGATCGTCTGGCCATCCGCTTGCGCGGCGGTCAGGGTGAACGTTTGGCCGCTGGCCACGGTAACATCGAAGTTGCCGAGGTTGGTGCCTGAATTGAGTGTCGCCGATGCCGGCACTTCCGCCGTCAGGGTGCCGGTTGCCGTAATCCCCGACAGGTCGACCGAGGTCGCACCCAGATCGTCGACGGCGACGTTGCCCGCGCCGGTCACCGTTGTTCCCGATGCCTGGGCTCCGGACAAGGTCAGCGTCTGACCGCTGGCGACTTCGAACAAGTCGACGGAACTGACATCGACGCCGCTGAGATCGGCGCTGGAGGTAACCGTCGCGGTGACCGTTGCCGCCGCCGCGAAATTCGAAAGATCGGTCGTATCGGCAACGCCCGTTACCGTGATGGCACCGGTCCCGGTAACCGTCTTGGCACTTGCCTGCGCCGCCGTCAGGGTCAAGGTGCCGGTGACATTATAGGTATCGACGTTCCCGAGCGTGCCGTTGGTGCTGACATCGATGGCGGTGGCCACATTGGCGGTCAGGGTGCCGGTCGGATTGACCGTGCCCAGATTGGTCGTTGCCGTCAGACCGTCGATCGTGACATTGCCGGCTCCGGTAATGGTCTCGCCGTCGGCTTGCGCCGCCGACAAGGTAAGCGTACCGGCGGTGACGTCGATCTCGAAGCCGTTGAGATCGGAAGCTGCATTCAATGTCGTATCGCCGGAGACGACGGCGGTTAGCGTGCCGGTCGCTGCGATCGATGTCAGATCGATCACCGTGCCGTCGATGCCGGTAACGGTGACGTCGCCCGCGCCGGTGATGGCTTGACCGTTGGCTTGCGCCGCCGTCAGGGTCAGCAAATTGCTGTCGCCGACCTGGAATTCGTCGACGGCATCGAGCGTGCTGTTGCCGGTGATGTTTGTATCGCCGGTGACCGTCGCGATGACGGTACCGGTCGTCGTGACGCTCGACAAGTTGGTGCCGTCGGCGAGATCCGTGACGGTGACGTTACCGGTACCGGAGATTGCCGCGCCGTCGGCCTTCCCTTCATCCAGGGTCAGCGTACCGGTGACTACATAGGCATCGACGTTGGCCAGGTTGCCGTTGCTGCTGATGTCGATGGTGTCGGCGACATTCGCCGTCAGCGTGCCTGCCGGGTTGACGTTGCCAAGGTTGGTATCCGCCGCGAGATCGTCGACCGTCACATTGCCCGTGCCCGAAATGGTCGCGCCGTCTGCTTGAGTCTCGGACAGGGTCACGGTGCCAGATGTCACGTTGAGGGCAACGCTGCCGAGATTGGTATTGGTGTCCAGGGTGACATCGCCCGCGACATCCGCGCTCGCTGACGCGGAAATGCCGGACAGGTCGACCTCGCCGCTGCCGAGACCGGTAATGGTCACCGAACCCGTGCCGGTGATGGTTAGGCCATCGGCCTGCGCCGCAGTCAGGGTTAGCGTGTTCGGGGAGTCGACCGTGATGTTGAAGCCGCCGAGATCGGTGGACGCGTTGAGCGTCTGTGTGCCGGTGACCGTGACGGTCTTGGCGCCCGTGACGGTGATGTCCGACAGATCGATGGCATCGCTGCCTAGGCCCGTAACCGTGACTCCACCTGCACCGGTGATGACCGTGCCGCCAGCCTGCGCCGTGCTCAAGGTCAGGATTTGGCCGCTGGCCACGGTGACGGCGAAATCGCCGAGATCCGTCAAGGCATCGAGGGTTGCCGAGGACGGCACGTTGGCAGACAGCACGCCCGGCGCGCTGATCTGCGACAGATCGACTTGGGCAGCGCCGAGTTGCGTCACATAGACGTTTGTGCCGGTTTCGCCCGCGATGGTGCGTCCGTCAGCCTGCGCCGCCGTCAGGGTCAAAGTACGGCCCGAGGTGACGGCATACGTAATGTCGGTATCGACATTGGCGAGACTGATCGCGGTCGCGTCGCCGCCGAAGCGCAACGTCCCCGTTTCACCGTCCGCAACATCGACCGTGCGGCCGTTCAGTTGCGCCCGGGTCAGGGTCAGGGTAACGCCGTCGCCGAGTTCGAGGCCGGCATTGCCGAGGTTCGTTGCGGCATCGAGTGTAGCGCTGCTGGAAACTGTGGCTGTGGCATTGGATGCCGAAATATCGGAGAAATCGACTTCGGTGGCGTCCAGGCCCGTGATGGTGACAGCACCGTCGCCCGAAATCGCGAGGCCATCGGCCTGGGCGGCGGTCAGTGTCAATTCGCCGGGATCGGTGACCGTGATGCTCACGCCGCCGAGAACCAGGCTGGTGAGGGACGACAGGTCCACCGTGCCCGTGATCTCGAGGGTAACCGTCGCCGCCGTCAAGCCCGACAGATCGAGATCCGTCGGCGCGCCGGCAAGATTGGTGACGGTCACGCTGCCGGCACCGGTGATGGTGCCGTCGTCTGCCTGCGTCGCCGTAAGGGTCAGGCTGTCACCGCCGGTAACCTGGATTCCGTAACCGTTGTAATCGATGGTGACGCCGGTTCCTGACACATCGAGGGTGGAATCGTTGTCGAGGACGATGGGGCCGCCGAAAATGATGGTATCGATGTCGTCCGCGTCGAGATCACCGATGACTCCCGGCGTTCCGGCGACGATGTCTGCAACTAGATCGGCAAACTGAGTGCCGTTATAGACGGTGGTCGGTTCCTGGAAGTACGGTCGCTGGTCATCCAACTCGCCGAGATAGGGATCGTCGGTGTCGTTGTCGAGCTGCACGATGACCGGAATACTGGTGTCGAAGCTTCCGTCCGCGGGAAGCGTGACGGTCACCGTCCGGCCCGCGGTCGTGTTGACCAGGGTTGCAATACCGTCACCCGATCCGTCGTCGCCGCCGCTTATTTCCCACCCGTCGCCGGCGACATTGAGGGTCGGCAGGATACCGCCGGCCGGCTGAAATTCCGTGAAGCGATTGAGGTCTAGCGACTGGGAGCTTCCGCCACTGAAAAAATTGTCGTCGAGTGTGACGGTGAAGGTGCCTTCGCCCGACAATGTGCCCCAGTTGGAAAGCAGAGTGAAAATGCTTGCCGGCACGGTGATCGTCGAGTTGATCTCGAAGCCCTCGAAGTTGGAGACGGTGGCGCTGCCGAGGTTGAGGTTGCCGTTGCTGACAGCGAGGATGTCACCGGTGCCGTCGCCGAAAAGGATGCTCCCCGTGAGGTTGATCGTGTTGCCGGCCTGCGCGCCGAAATCGAAGGTCAGACGATCGTTGCCGTCCCCGAGGTTGAAATTGACGGCGAGGCTGGCTGCATTGCCGACATAGTTGACGCCGCCGGTCGCCGCGCTGACGTCGACGACAATGTGGTTCGCTTGCGCGTCACCATTGATGCCGCCGGTCAGGCCATTCACCTGCGTATAGGTGAGGCGGAATTGCGAGGTGCCGGCGATGTCGAGCTCGTCGCCGGTCAGGCTGATCGTCGCCCCCGTCAGGTCGATGGCGCTCGTCCCCCAAGCCGACGTAACGATGTCGTCGTCCAAGGTGCCGGTCAGGGCCAGCGTGCCGCCGCCGGTGATGGTCAGCCCGTCGGCCTGATCGGCGGTCATGGTCACCTTGCGGCCGGTGGGAATGTTCAGGGTGAAACCGGTAAGATCGGTATTCCCGTCGAGGGTCACGTCGGCGCTAACCGTAACCGTCTTGGTGCCGGTCGCGTCGATGTTCGACAGATCGGTGTCGGCCGTGCCCAGGCCGGTGATGGTCACGTTGCCGGCGCCGCCCAGGTCGAGTTCATGGGCCTGCGCCGCGGTCAACTCCAGCGTTTGGCCCGAGGGCACTTCCAGGGTCGCCGTCACATAGCTGCTCAGGGATCCGAGGCTCGTCGCGTTGCCGTACAAAGTGACCGTGCCGGGACCGGCAATGGGGATGGCACCGCTGTCGAGCCCGGACAGGAGCGTCGTGCTGAGGGCTAGAGTTTGACCGCTCGTAACCGAGATGTCGGCGATGATACCGCTGAAGTCCAGGCCGGATGCCACGGCGTCGCCGGAAAGCGAAACGGTGCCGTCGCCGGTGATGCCGCGGTCGCCCGCTTGCGCCGCCATCAGGGTCAAGGTCTGGCCGCTGGCGACGTCGATCGTGTTGCTGGTGAACATCAACGACGCATCGATGGCCGTCAGATTGGCGCTCGCGGAAATATCACCGCTGATCAGTACCGATCCGGCGCCGTTGATATCCGCGTTGTTGGCTTGGGCGGCGGTCACGGTAAGCGTGAAGCCGCTGTTCACGTCGATGGAACTGTCGCTGAAGCTCAGCGTCGAGGAAATGTTCGTCAGGTTGGTATTCGCGCCGATATCGCCGCTGATTTCCGCGGTGCCGCCGCTGATTGTTCGGCCGTTGGCTTGGGCGGCGCTGAGGGTCGCGGTCTGGCCCGAGGCGATCGTGACGCTGAAATTGGCGAGGTTGGTCGAGGCATCCAACGTGGCCGTCGTCGGCACGTTGACGGTTTTGGCGCCGGTCGCGCCGATGGTCGAGAGGTCGACTGCGGCGCTGCCGAGATCCGTGACCGTGACGCCGCCCGATCCGCCAATAGACGTACCGCCGGCTTGGGCCGCCGTCAGGGTCAGCGTTTGGCCGCTGGCGACCGTGACGGAGAAATCGCCGAGATCGGTGTTGCCGTTCAGGGTCGCCGATGACGGCACGCTTGCCGTCTTGGTACCCGTGGCCGTGATCGTTGAAAGGTTGACTTCGCCGGAGCCCAGGGCGGTGACCGCCACATTGCCCGCGCCCGAAATCGCGACGTCGTCGGCCTGCGCCGCCGTCAGGTTCAGGGTCTGGCCGGTGGCGACGGAAACACCGAAGTTGCCGAGGTTGGTGCTTGAATTCAGAGTGACCGAGGCCGGCACTTCCGCTGTTAGCGTACCGGATGCCGTGATGCTGGAGAGATCAACCGCCGAGGCGCCAAGGCCGGTTACGGTGACGCTGCCCGCGCCCGAAATGGTCGCACCATCGGCCTGCGCGGCCGTGAGTGTCAGGGTCGTGCCGCTGTCAACCGATAAGCTGAAGCCGCCGAGGTTGGTGGTGTTAATCAGGGTCGTATCCGAGGTAATCGTTCCCGTTTTGGTGCCTGTAACCGAAATTTTGGACAGGTCCGCCGAAACCGTGCCAAAGCCCGTGACATTGACATTGCCGTCGCCGGTGACGGGTAGGCCATCGGCCTGCGTGGTCGTGAGTGTCAGGGTGCCGCTCGATACCTGGAACTGGTCGAGCGACGACAGATCGCTACCGCTGAGGTCCGCATCGGCGGTAACGGTTGCCGTGACCGTTAGGGAGCCGGCGACATTGGAAAGATCGGTCGTTGCCGAGATGCCGGTAACAGTGACATTGCCATTACCCGTGATGGGGAGGCCATTGGCCTGGGCCGCGGTCAGCGTCAGGGTGCCCGACACATTATAGGCATCGATGGCGCCGAGATCGGTATTAGAGCCGATGTTGATGGTGGAATTGACAACGGCGGTCACGGTGCCGCTCGCCGACACGTTCGACAGATCGGTGTCCGCCGCCAGTCCGTTTACGGTCACACCGCCGGCGCCGGAAATGGTCGTGCTGTCGGCTTGAGCTTCCGACAAGGTCAGCGTCGCGCCGCTTGCCACGGCGATGCTGAACCCGCTCAGGTTGGTGTTGGTGTGGAGGGTCGCCGTTGACGGCACGTTGACCGTCTTGGTGCCGCTAACCGTGATCGCCGACAGATCCGTATCGGCGCTGCCGAGGCTGTTGACCGTGACATTGCCGGCACCGGTAATGGTCTTGCCGTCGGCCTGGGCGGCGGTCAGGGACAGCGTATTCCCCGACGACACGGACAGACCGGCCGCAACGTTGCTCAAATCGGCGGTGGACGGGATGGTGTTGTCGGACAGTAGCAGCGTTCCACTACCGGAAACGCCAAGTCCATCGAGATCACTGCCCGCCAGGGTCACCGTTTGACCGGACTTGGTCACCACGGATGTTACGTTACCAATATCGGTGATACGGACTGGCGTCGTTCCCGGCAGGCCCGAGAGGTCGAGGGTTGTTGTTGCCGACAGCAAGCTGGCATCAATCACCAGCGCCTTGTCCGAGGCAATGGTTACCGCCGCGTCATTGCCCACTACTTGAACGCTGACCTTCTTTGTCAGAGCGAGGCTCGACGGGATGAGGCTGGAGTCGAGCAGCAGAACTCGGTCGCCGGACAGCGAGCTTCCCAACGCGCTCGCAAATGTCGTGTAGGCACTGTCTCCGCCCGCGACACGCACGGTCAAGTCGGCGAAATTCATCACCTCGATTTTGTCGAGCTCGTCGGTGCCGGACGAGGTGTTGGTCACCGTCAGGTCCTGGCCTGCCGTGCTCGAGGCGGCAATGGTATAGGTGCTGAACTTTCCATCGTACTGGGCGATATCGATACCGGCACCGCCGTCGAGGAAGTCGTTGCCGGCGCCGCCGTTCAGCTTGTCGTTACCGGCCTCACCGGCCAACGCGTCGTTACCGGTGCCGCCGAGCAGGGTATCGTTGCCGTTGCCGCCGCTGATCCGGTCGTTGCCGGCACCGCCCGAATAGGTGTCGTTACCGGCCGTGCCGGTAATGGTGTCGTCACCCGAAGTGCCTGCTGTGCTCGCGGTGCCCACTGTGCCGGTTTCCGTCGACGCATTGGTGACCGCCGTATTCAGGTTGGCTCCGGTATAGGCGGTGGTGGCGGCCGACAGGTCTGGGTTGCTGCCGGAATCGCCTTGCACCGCGTCGAGGGCGTTGAAAAGAGCCTCCGCGGAACTTTTTTGCGCGACATAGGCGACTTGGGCCAAGTCCTGCAGCAGGCTTGATCCCGATGAGGCGAGACCGTCAACGGTCGTGTTGCTGCTATTGATGATATTTGCCGCGTCGGAAGCCGCATTGCTGATCTGGTTCTTGGCGGTGGTGTCGAGGTTGAGCGACGACGACGACGACGCATTGGTGATCAGCGATTGGACCTTTGTGGCGTTGTCGATCGGCGAGTTGCCGGGGTTGTTCGTCAGCTCGGTTGCCATCTGTGAGAACACGGCTTCCGCGGCATCTTCATAATCGACGGACGAGCCGCTCGATCCCTTGAGAACCGAGGCCGCCTGAACGACGGTGTTCTGAACCTTGATCGCGGCCGACAACACGGCATCCGCGCCGGAGACGCCGTTTTCAACGCCGGCGACGGGATCGAAACTGGAGAGGTCGATGCTGTTCGAAAGGCCGAACGCCGATTTGACCTGGGTCTCGGCCGCAGTGGCGCTCGCGGCATTGCCGTTCGAGACAAGAGTTTGCACCAGGGTCGTCAGCGGCGTGACCACCGTCGACCCTTCCGGAGCCATGAGTTCACCCTTGAATTCCTGGCCGGTGGAAACATCGATACCGCCAGTGAGGATCAGTGGGCCGCTGCCGCCGGTCAGGGTAAAGGCGCCGTTGGCGCCGGTGGTGGTGAAGGCTTCGCCGCTATCCAACACGCCATTGCCGTTGGCGTCGGCGAAGACGGTTGCGCCGACGATGTAACCGTCGATGGCTTGACCGCTGACGGTCGAGGCGGTCGTTGTCGTCGTGCCGGTACCGGTCGTCGTCGTAGTCAGTTCGACCACGACCTTTTCAATCTGCGCCCCGCCACCATCGACGGACGTAACGGCATATAACTGAATGCTCTCGCTAAGGGGCTCCCGGTTCAGGACGTTATTGATCGCTTCGACGCCGCCATCGGTTTCACCTCGATCTAACTCACCACGCGTTTCGGCATCGAAGTCCGTTTCCGTGTGGAGCCGGACGTGATCCGACGTCGGCTGCGGCTGCGGCGTTTCGTCGCCTGCCGTTTCGAATGTCGTGACTTGCGCGGGGTCGTCGATGACTGTCTCGGTGCCTGTCGCCTCGTCGACGATCGCCAGCTCGGTCGTGTCGTCGTTCAGATAGAGGCCGAGATTTTCAAAGGTGTAGGTGCTTTCGACCGCGCCGTTGGCGTCGAGAACATTGATCTGGACGTCATTGCCCTGGAGGACCGGGGCGATTTGCCCATCGGACGCGAGAATGCTGACACGGTCGCCGGGGCGCAAAGGCGGGGCTTGTACGCCGGGCGAAAGCTCCAGCTCGATCTTCTCACCCGATTGCCGTGTGATCGAAATCTTGACCATGCCGCTTTCCTCTTCCCACCCCAGCCGGCAACGACATCGGCAAGGATTTTCCGGGCGATGTTCACCCTATCTATTTGTAAAAGCTTGTATAAAAGTCTCGCGGGGCACCGCCGCCGTCTTCATCGCCCGCTGATCTGAAATCCACTGGCTGGGCATCCTGTTGCATATCTTATCCAAAGGTTAATTGCAATCGTCCGGCGGCGCATACTTGACCATCAAAATGTCCGCTGGTCAGACAAAATTATATAATTCAATGAGTTACATAAATTTGACCTATTTCCTTAATGAATGACGGGCTAAATAGTGTGAAAAGTGTGGGAATCGTTGATTTTTTTGCGAAACGGGAAATTTTTTCGCTGTAAAACCATCCGGAGGTTTAGCACCAGTTTCAGCATGTAAGCGGCCTCATTCTCGTTATACGTTTGACGATATTAATTTATTCTATGAATAATAGACTTGTGTCGTGGGTCGAACGGATTTTGATGGTGGCAATTTAAACGCGCCGGGCGATGCCGCCTTTTGAAAAGGAGGGTTGTCGGCGTTTGTTACACTTAGGCGACGATTGGCAAGTGCTAGAATTACGGAATATGGACAGTGCTTGAGAGGGTTAAAGAAATTGGTTAACGTAGAATCGTTCCTATATTTAAGAATATCCTCTTTGATTGTCTTTCCGGCATCTTCGTCCGGCGCTAAGAGTCTGATTGAGTAGTCTCCATGAAACAACAACAACGAGTACTGCCGGCAGCGCTGGGGTCGGAAAAGCCGGAGTCGTCCGGTAGCCGAATTCTGTCACGGTGGGCGCTGGGCGCGACGGTTTTGGTGCTGGGTATTTGCGCCACCAGTGCGGCTTGGGCGCAGACCCTTCCCGAGGCGGTATCTCTGGCGGTGCAGTCGCATCCCCTCGTATCGTCGAGCAAGGCGGGCTACAAGGCGGCCGAGCAGGGTATCGGTCAAGCGCGTGCCGGGTTGTTGCCGACCGTGAATTTGTCCGCTGATACGGGATATCAGGATGCCAAGCGGCCGGGCACTACATCTACCGACGATGACCAGTATCGGAACAGTGAGAGCGTGACCATCAGCCAACTCCTGTTCGATGGGTTCGCGACCACCAAGGAGGTAGAGTCCTCCCGGGAAACGGCGGAAGCGGCGCGCCATGGCGTCTTGTCGGCGGCGACGCAAATTGCTCAGCGTACGGTCCGGGCTTATTTGGACGTATTGCGGGAACGCGAACTCGTTAATTTGGCGGCCGACAATGTACAGCTGCATGATCGCATTTTGAGCGATGTCCAGGAAGCAGCCCGGACGGGCGGCGGTGCCGGCGCGGATGTTTCGCAGGTACGCACAAGGCTATTTCTCGCGCAATCGCAACGTCGCCGGTTCGAAGGCAACCTGCGCAATGCAGTGACCAACTTTATCGAGGCCGTCGGCCAGGCGCCCGATAATCTGACACGTCCGCAACTTCCCGCCGGAAATATTCCGGCGTCGTTGGACGATGCGGTCAATGTGGCATTAAAAAACAACCCCGATCTTTTGTCGTCGCTTGGCCAGGAACGGGCCGCGACGGCGACGGCGGCTTCGACACGCGGTGCCTTTTTCCCGACATTCAGCCTTGAATTGTCGCATGAGCGGCGTGACGACGTCGACGCGACCTTGGGGGTTGCCGAAGATACCACGGCGCTGCTTCAGATGAATTGGGATCTGTACGCGGGCGGCGGCGATCTGGCGGCGCGGCGGCGGGCCCTGGCACAACGGAGCGAGGCGCGGTTCAAGACGCGCGAGATCGACCGATTGTTGCGTGAACAGTTAGCCACCGCACTCAATGACTACGAAGTTGCCGGGGATCAGGCGGAAATATTGCGTCAACGGGTGGCGACCGCCGGTGACGTGCAGAGCGCCTATGCTCAGCAGTTCCGGTTGGGGCAGCGGACGACCCTGGATTTCCTCGATTCCGGGAACGAGTTGTTCCTCGCCCGTACTGAGCTTGCGTCGGTCGAATATGATCGCCTCCGGGCGGCCTACGATCTCATGGCCGCGAGCGGAACCCTTTTGACCCACTTAGGCGTTAACGTCGATACGGCCGGGCCGCTCGCCGACCAATAAAAGTCGCCGAAATCTCTCCATTCCGCCCGTATGGAGAGTATATTCTCGCCGGTGGTTGGACGGCGGACATTGGAGCATTATTTATATAATTCTTGTGTTTAGTCCCGTTCGCGGCGCATTTTGCGTTCCCGGCGGGGTTGGACGCGCCTATTGGCGTGCTTAAAAGCGCCAAAGGAATTACTGGGGCACATGGCGACATGAAGGACCAGCCGATGGAAGCAGCATCCCCGGCGCCTGCGCAAGCGGCGGATGACAGCGCACATGCGGTGGGCATGCCAGAAGGGATACATGGCCTCGATGCCGACCCCAATGCTGCCGATGATCCATTGCTCGCGTGTCTGGTATTTCTGACCAAGTTTCACGGTCGGCCCAAATCCGCGTCCGTTTTGATGGCCGGATTACCGAAGCCCGAGGGCCGGATGTCCACCAGCCTATTTCAGCGCGCCGCGGCGCGCGCCGGCTTGCTGGCCACCGTGGTGCACCGCGACCTTTCCGGGATTCACAAATGGACGCTGCCGGCCGTACTCGCCCTGAAGGATGGCGACGCGGTCGTTCTGATAGAACGTCAGGCCGACGGCCGTTGTGTGATCGTGACCGGCGACGGAGGGGAGGGCACCACCGCGGTTCCCATGGATGAGCTTGCTGCTCAGTATTCAGGGTATGCGATCCTGGTGAAACCGGAATTTGCCTTTACCGGCCAGCAATACGGCGCCGACGTCCCGCGTCCGCAATCTTGGTTCTGGGGGACGCTTGCGAACAACTGGTGGACCTATGCACAGGTGGTTCTCGCGTCGGTCTTAATTAATCTGTTCGCCTTAGCCAATCCGCTGTTCACCATGAACGTATACGACCGCGTTTTGCCCAACGCGGCCATCGAAACGGGCGTTGTTCTCGCAGTCGGGACGGCAGCGGTGCTGCTGTTCGATTTGCTGTTGAAGAATTTGCGCGGCTGGTTCATTGATTTTGTCGGACGCCGGGCGGACGTGGTGCTGGCGTGCCGGATCTTCGATCAAGTGCTCGACATGAAGATTTCGCATCGGCCCCCGTCGTCGGGTGCTTTTGCGGGCATGTTGCGCGAATTCGAAACAGTGCGCGATTTCTTTACCTCGGCGACGCTGGCAGCGTTTATCGATCTGCCCTTTTCCATCTTGTTTGTGACGGTGATTTCGCTGATCAGCTTACCGATCGGCCTCATAATCGCATTCGCCATGGCGGTAGTCTTCATCTGGGGCATTGTCATTCAGATTCCGATCGCACGGAACATACGGTCCCTGATGGGGCAGGGTGAAAGCAAGCACGGCCTGTTGATTGAAAGCATCAATGGTATCGAGACTATCAAGATGGTCGGCGCCGAGGGCCGCATGCGGGCGTTGTGGGAACGGCTTGTCGGTCAGAACGCCGCGCTTGGCCAGCGGACCAAGCTCTTCAACAATCTTGGCGTCAATTTCGTCCAGTTCGTGCAACAGCTGACCTCCGTTCTGATCGTCGTGATGGGGGTCTTTCTGGTGAAGGACGGTCTGCTGACGGCAGGCGGTTTGATTGCCTCCGTGATGTTGTCGGGGCGGTCGCTCGGGCCGATGGCGCAGGTGTCGCAGTTGATGATGCGTTTCCATCAGGCCTGGAGTTCGCTCAAATCCCTCGACGGTCTTATGGAAAGTCCTGTCGAACGCCCGGCCCAGGCTAATTTCGTTCACCGGCCGCGCCTGATCGGGCAGATCGATTTCAAGGAGGTGTCGTTCCGCTATCCCGGCACCGAGCACGACGTGCTCTCCGATATTTCGTTTTCCATCGAACCGGGGCAGCGGGTCGGCATTGTCGGCCGTGTCGGGTCGGGCAAAAGCACTATCGCCAAGCTGCTGGCGGGCCTTTACGACCCAACGGAGGGCACGGTGCTCATGGACAACACCGATCTGCGTCAGATCGAGCCCAGCGACGTGCGCGCCAATATGGGGTTTGTGCCGCAGGACTTGTTTCTTTTCCGGGGGACGATCAAGGAAAATATTGCCATTGCCGTGCCGCATGCCAACGACTCGGAAATCACCGAGGTGGCCGAAGCGGTCGGCTTGCACGACTTCGTCACCCATCATCCGCTGGGCTACGATTTGCAAGTCGGGGAGCGTGGTGATGGCCTGTCAGGCGGCCAGCGCCAAGCGGTTGCGCTGGCGCGGGCATTGTTGAAGCATCCGAGTATGTTGGTGATGGACGAGCCGACGAGTTCCATGGACATCGGCAGCGAAACTCAGGTGATCGACGCGTTGCCTAAATTTATGGAAGGCAAGACCATCGTCCTCATCACCCATCGCACGTCGATGCTGAAGCTGGTCGACCGGCTGATCGTTCTCGATCACGGCAAGATCGTTGCAGATGGGTCGCGGGATTCCATCCTCGAGATGCTCGCGCGCGGCCGTATCGCGTCGGGGACTTAAACGTCATGTCGTCGGACTCTGATCTCGAATATATGTCCGACTTGCGGGCAGCGGTGAGCCGCCGCCCGACGGTCGTTGCCAACATGCTGCTGTTGGGGGTCGCGGCGTTCTTTCTGATCGCTTTTATCTGGGCGGCATGGGCCGAGATCGATCAAGTGAGCAGCGGCGAGGGGCGGGTCATCCCGTCCAGTCAGGTCCAGGTGGTGCAGAACCTCGAAGGCGGCATCCTCTCGGAGCTCCGTGTGTCCGAAGGGGATGTGGTCGAACAGGGCGAGATTCTGATGCAGTTGGACGACACGCAGTTTTCGTCCGAGTTCAAGGAGAACGAGCTTAAGTTTCTCGGCTTGCAGGCGGTCACGGCGCGCCTGCAGGCCGAAATCAATGAGACCAAGCTGGCCTTTCCCGGAGAAATCGAAAAACAGCTTCCCGACGTTGCCAAGTCGGAGCGTGAATTGTTTCAGTCGCGTGCCAAGGAGCGCGTCTCGACACTGGCGAAATATGCGTCGCAACTCCGCCAGCGGGAACATGAGGTGGAAGAGACCCGGGCACGTATCGAGCAACTCAAACGGGCCATCGATCTCGCCCGCGACGAGATTGCTATCCTCGCGCCGTTGGTTGAAAAGGGTATCAACGCCCCGGTGGAACTGATCCGTCTCCGTCGCGAAGAGAGCCAGTATGTGGGCGACCTTGAGGTTGCCAAGCAATCGGTCGCGCGCATACTCGAATCCATCGAGGAAACGAAGGACGAAATCGATGAAGTCCAAGCCCAGTTCCGCAACCGGGCGCTCGAGGAACTCAATGAAGCGCAGGTCAACATGGAGGCGTTACGTCAGAACCTCACCTCGCGCAGCGATAGGCTGAGCCGCACGGTGGTGCGTGCGCCGGTCAAGGGAACCGTCAAGCAGCTGTTTATCACCACCATCGGCGGCGTCGTACGGCCAGGGATGGATTTGCTGGAAATCGTGCCGGCGGAAGAGAACCTGTTTGTCGAGGCGAAGATCAAACCGGCCGATATCGCTTTTCTTCATCCCGGTCTGAAGGCGACTGTGAAATTTTCCGCCTATGACCCGACGATATATGGTTCCTTGCCGGCGACGCTCGATCACATCAGTGCCGACACCATCGTTGAGGAGGAAACGGGTGAGCGGTTCTATATGGTGCGCGTGAAAACGCGGGCCGAGGGATTAAAGGACGCGGACGACAAGCCTTTGCCCATCATTCCGGGCATGACGGCGACCGTCGATGTGATCACCGGCAAACGCACGGTGCTTCAATATATTCTGAAGCCGTTCAACCGTGTCGCAGGCCGCGCATTACGCGAAAAATAGGGCGTGAGAAACATCCGCGCACGTTATTCCGGCGGCAAATTGCAGATCGACTTAACGGGGCCGAATTTATTGCGGCCGGAAAAGAGCCCGGATCTCGTTCGGGGTCAACGCAGCGCGTTCCGCGAGGCTGGCCGTTTCGTCCGTCGCGCGGCGTTCTTCGCCGGTTCGGCGGTCAAGCGTTTGACGGCGGTCGGGGAAGGGCAGGTTTTCCACATCCATCTGCCGCCGGTCTTCTCCGCAGCGGCGATCGAACTCCCCCCGGCGATCTTTCCAGGCGGGTTGCAGCCGCCCTTTAGAAATATTCGTCATCGTGATCGTCCATTTTCCTCAATGGGTCCCGATTTATTTTTTTGTTCGGGACCGAGCTAACTTTTCTTCTCTTTGAGGCCGATTTGCGGCCTTTTTATTGTCTCGTTTCTTCGTTTTGTTGCCGGGCTTTTCCCGGTCGGATACTGCCTTTGCAGTGTCGATTAAGAGAAGGTTAGCTCGAAAATCATTCTAAATTGTTAACAACTGTTACACTGGTGGTTACTTTTTTTAACATAGGGGGCTCTACCGGGCATCAGTTTTCGCAGCCGGACGGAAGCTCCCGCTAGGCACAAACGTCTATCAACGAGCCGCGTGGTGCCAGAGCATCCGAGAAATTCACAGATTCCTGCCGTTTTTCGACCATTCGGGAAGAAGTGATTAGCCGCTGTGGCGTGGGCAGCGCCGGCACGGTATTTGATACGGAGTCAGGCCCCGTCACGGGAGCGGCTTGGGCGGGCTTGGACAGAACGCCTGCGCGAACTCCAAAAACCGGTTTGCCGGTACCCTTGAGGTCCAAGCAAAAACCAAGAAATAGCCGCACGTCCCTCTTTACGGGGCGATTAATCATTTCAGTTCCCCCCACCCGATCCCGGATGGTTAAGTATTATTTTTGTATCAACACGTAACAGTGAGTAACACTTAAATATCATAGGGGCAGAGGGGAGTCTCAGCCTTTATTGTAACAATTCTTAATGGCGACCGGACGGGTTTGGGCATTGACCTGGGCTTGTCGGAGGCAGATATCTTAGGCGCCAATTCAATGGATCCCGCCGTTTGCTTGACGTTCTGATTGCTCCGATCGAAGAATTCCGCCGGAAATGGGCGGCATTTGCCACCTGTTTGGGGCTGGGTCTCGCGGGTGCCCTCGTTTTTTCCTATCTGACCGCGCCGTTGCCGTGGGTGATCGGGCCGATGTTTGTCACCGGCGTGGCGGCCATGGCGGGGGTCAATGTCTGGGTGCCCAGATGGCTGAGGGCCTTCATGTTCGCCTTCATGGGGGCCCTGTTCGGCACGACCGTTACTCCCGATATCACGCTACAGGCGACCGGCTGGCTGCCCAGCATGGCTGCCGTTCTCTTCTACGTCGCGGTGGCGACTGGTCTGATCTTCGCCTATTTGCATTGGATCGCCCGGCTGGATTCGGTGACGTCCTATTTTTCAGCCGCGCCGGGGGGCCTGCTTCCCATGGTCGTCATCGGCGGTAGTTATGGCGGCGACGAGCGGACGATTTCCTTGACCCAAATGTCGCGGCTTGTGGTGACGGTCATGGTGATCCCCGTCGCTTTTCGGCTGTTCGGGGGCTATCACCCGACCGGCGCGACAGGGGTCGGTATTTCGTTTGCCGACATCACGGCACATGACGCGCTTTACATGATCGCTGCCAGCGTCGTCGCGATCCCCATCGCCAAGCTGTGCCGCTTGCCGGCGCCGACGTTGATGGGCCCGATGATTGCCGTCGGCGCTCTCACTCTAGGCGGGATCGTTGTGTCCAAGGTCCCAGATCCTTTGGTGGCCGCGTCCCAATTGGTGATCGGCGGCAGTATTGGTGCCATGTTCAACGGCCTCCGGCTGCGCGAAGTGGCGCGTACGCTATGGCAGGGATCGGTTGCCGCCCTGTTGGCCATAATTGTCGCGATCGGATTCGCTTTTCTTGTGGATAGCTTCAGCGCCGTGTCGGCCAAGGGGCTGATCCTTGCCTTTGCGCCGGGCGGCTTCGCGGAAATGGCGCTTATCGCTTTCGCCTTGGGCATCGACGTCACATTCGTCGTCGCTCATCAGTTGGTTCGGTTCGCGTTTATCGTCACCGTCGTCCCGCTATTGATGGCGGTCGCGGGATTTAGACCCGTAAATCAAAACGCCGCTGCCGATTCCGCGGACGCTGGTAGTAATTAACCGCCAAGAAAAGCGGTCATCCAGCGCCGGTAATCGGCATCACGCGTAACGGTTTTCATCAGATCTGCGGAGGCGATACCGTCAATGTCGGCAGGTTTCTCCCCTTCCTTGAGCGCCTTCAAGGTCGCATAGACGGCCTGCACGGCGGCCGAAAACGGCAAATGCCCTTGCAAGGCAACCCGTACACCTGCTTTCCCGAGATAGTCGAGATCGGCAAGAGCCGGCGGCGTGCTTCCCAGCACCATCGGGATATCCAGGGCATCGGCCAGGATATCCATTTCATCCTTGGACTTGAGGCCGGCGAAGAACATGGCGTCGACACCGGCGGCGGCATAGGCCTTTGCGCGCGCGATGGTATCCTCGACACCGGTGACGGCAACGGCGCTGGTACGCCCGACAATCACCAGGCTCTTGTCCCGGCGGGCGTCGAGCGCCGCCTTCATTTTGCCGACGCCTTCATCGATGGAGATAAGCCGTTGGCTGCCGACCGTGCCGAAAGGTTGCGGCAGATCCGTATCCTCGATGGTCATCGCGCAGACGCCCGCGGTTTCCAATTCCTCCACCGTTCGGCGCACGTTCAACGCGTTGCCGTACCCATGATCGGCATCGACCATCAGCGGCAAGTTGCCGGCACGGTTGATGCGCAGAATTTGTTGGCTGAACTCGGAAAGCGTGAGGACGAGAAGGTCCGGCGCGCCGAGCACGGTCATGGAAGCGATGGACCCGGCGAACATACCGATCTCGAAGCCGAGATCCTCGGCGATCCGGGCCGAGATGGGATCGAACACCGATCCCGGATGGAGGCACGTATTGCCGGCGAGGTGGGCGCGATAGTGTTCGCGTCGATCAGTCCAGTCCATGAAAAAGGCTCTCCCCGTATTCCGGCCCGTATTCTGGGCCCCGTATTTTGGTCTTGTAAGTTTTCCGCATGCTAACCAGCGCCTATCCACGCGGCAAGCGCGGGCGCGCGCACCTGAATGTCCGTAAAAGGGGATCAGTCCATCTTTTCGCGCAGATGGTTGGTGAGGATATCCATCGCTTCGTAGAGGGTGGCCCGCTGGTCGGGTGTCATTAGGGCAAGCAAGCGCCGATTGCGTTCGCGGATCACTGGAATCATCTTGCCGTAGAGTGCGCTGCCTTCTTCGGCGAGGGAGATGATCGCGCTGCGCCCATCAGTTGGGCTGTCCGAACGCGTTACCCGCCCCGCCTCTTCCATGCTCGCCACCGCGCGACTGATTTGCGATTTATCGAAACCGCCCTGTTCGGCGAGATCGCTCACCGTCATCGGTCCGCTAATGGCTAGGATCGCCAGGATGCGCCACTCCGCTAGCGACAGGCCGAAATTGATGTCGAGCAACTGTTTGGATTCCCGGTCCATCAGTCGCGCCAGCATGGCGAATCGAACCGTGAACAGATCGAGGATTTCGAATCTGCTGGTGTCGGGCCCGTCGGGGCCGGTCTCTAAAAGTCCCTCCGGGACGATGGCGCTCGGCCCGGTTACTTTGCTGTCCATGGATCGTACGCTCCCACGCAAAATCGTTGCTTTTGCAACTTGTCTTGTCTGTCTTAGGGTCGCATTATCGCCTGCTTAGGCGCGCCAAGGGAATAGATAAGGGCAAAAAAAGGAGGGGTATATGGACAGTTCGGGAGGCACGGCAGAACCCACCGCCTATACCCTGCCGGAACCCGGCTATCGGGCCGATTTGACCGAGGTCGAGAAGGGCACGCCCATGGGCGAGCTTCTGCGCCGCTATTGGCATCCCGTCGGCCTGTCGGAGGATGCCATTGGCACACCTAAAAAAGTCCGGCTCCTGGGTGAGGACCTGATCCTGTTCCGCGACGGCCAGGGACGGCCCGGTCTCGTCTATCCACGTTGCTGCCACCGGGGCACCACTCTCTATTACGGCAAGGTGGAGGAAACAGGCATCCGCTGCTGCTATCACGGCTGGCTGTTTGACATCGAAGGCCACTGCCTCGACATGCCGGTGGAACCCAACAAAGGCGAAGGCTACCGCGACCGGGTGCGGCAACCCTGGTATCCGGTAGAGGAGCGCTACGGTCTCATCTTCGCCTATATGGGCCCGCCGGAACGCAAGCCGTTGCTGCCGCGGTTCAACCTCCTCGAGGAACTGGACGAGGGTGAGATGCTGGATACCGACGATACCGGGCTCGGCACCGGCGGGTTGGGTATTGCCCCGTGCAATTGGCTACAGCATTTCGAGAACGTGATGGACCCGTTCCATGTGGCCATTCTGCATGCGGCGTTCAGCGGCACCCAGTTCGTCCCGGAAATGGCGATCATGCCGGAGGTCAGCTTCGCCCGTTACGAATACGGCATGCGCAGCCAACAGGTGCGTAAGCTGGAGGACGGGCGTACGCTTTATCGCCGCACCGAAGCCTTGTTGCCGACGCTTCGCGTGGTGCCGAGCCCGGTGTTGCAGCCTGGGCGTTGCGCCTCCATCGGCTGGACGGTGCCCATCGATTCGACACACTATAAGCTGCTCACCGTCGCACGGGTGACGGAAAAAGGGGAACTCTGTAAACACCGGTCCAAAATGAACGGCAAATATTGGTGGGATCTCACCGAGGAGGAGCACCAGAAATTCCCCGGCGACTGGGAGGCCCAGGTCGGTCAGGGAGAGATCAGCTATCACTCGGAAGAGCATCTGGCGAAAAGCGACGAAGGTATCCGCATGCTGCGTAAATTCTACGAGGAGCAGCTCAAGGTCATCGTCGAGGGCGGCGATCCCGTTGGCACTGCCTTCGAACCCGGCACGGAATGGATCGGCTCGGACGCGGGCAATTTCTTCGAGTAAAACCTCAAACGTGACAGATGTTTGAACCCGGCTTCGCCGATGGCTAATCTGCGCGCCGCCGGCCCACGACGCTACGCCATGGCGCAACACGCGATTAGGAACCATCGACAATGACCACGACCCGGGAGTTCGTTCCCTATATCCGGCGGACATTGCAGGAAATGCCGCCCAAATTCGATCCGCCGACCGAAGGTTTTCTGCGCCATCAGGGCTTCGATACGGAGGCGGTGCGCCCCATGGGCCTTAACGAGAGCATGTTCCCGCCCTCTCCCAAGGTGGTGGAGGCGGTGCGCTCGCGGGTCCACATGATCAATCGCTATCCCGACGCCCAATGTCCTCACCTCACCGATATCGTCACGGCGCGTGAAGGCGTACCCGGTGAGAACATTGTCTGGGGCAACGGCAGCGAAGAACTGATTCAGGGAACCATCCATCTGTCGCTTGCACCCGGTGACGGCATGGTACTGCCGGTTCCCACCTTCTGGGGCTACCGCGCCATGGTGCGTGCCGCCGAGGCCGACTGCGCCTATATCGAGATGCTGCCCGACGGCAAGGTGGATATAGATGGCGTCCTCGGCGCCATCGGCAACAAGACGCGGTTGGTGTTTTGCGTCACGCCCAACAACCCGAGCGGCGGTTACCTC
Source organism: uncultured Rhodospirillales bacterium (assembly GCA_913055735.1). GTDB lineage: Bacteria > Pseudomonadota > Alphaproteobacteria > Rhodospirillales > UBA2165 > CAJXKD01. The sequence continues at coordinate 1,073,286 of CAJXKD010000001.1, read as the reverse complement.
GACGCCGATGCCTTGTCACGGCTGATCGACGGCATTCCCGATAGCGTTCTGTTCGGTATCGACGAAGCCTATGCGGAATTCGGCCGCCACGCGGGTGGACCCGATCTCATCGCCATGCTGAAAAAGCGGCGCGGGCCGTGGGTGGTGGTGCGCACCTTCTCCAAGGCCTATGCGATGGCGGGTATGCGCATCGGTTACGCGATCTGCAGCGACGGCGATCTTGCCCAGGCGTTGCGCAAAACCACCTGCACGTTCAATGTGCCCATCCTCGCCCAAGCGGCAGCCGAGGCGGCGCTGCTGGATACGGAGCACCTGAACAAGCTGCTCGATTGGGTGGCCGAGGGACGTGCCCAGATCACGGAAGGGCTCAAGGCCATGGGCCTCGATCCGTTCCCGTCGGTGACCAATTTCGTGTCGGTGAAAATTCCCGTGAACGGGCGCGACGTGACGGTGGCATTGTTGGATCGCGGCTATCAAATCCATGCCTGGCCGGATCCGGGCTACGAGAATTTCATCCGCATCACGGTCGGCAACCGTGACGACAATGCAGGCTGTCTAGTTGCATTGAAAGAAGTGTTGGCGGCCGCTTAGCGTTCAGCTTCGAGTGCCTTGATACGGGCGTCGGCATTATCCGCCTTTTCGGTTTCGCCCAGCACGCGGTAGGCCCGCGCCAAGCGACGCCATCCGTCGAGATCGTCGGGTGTTTCTTCGAGCCGCGCCGCCAATCCTTCGACCATGGACCGGATCATTTGCCGGCGTTCTTCGGGCGTCATTTGCGCCGCTGCATCCATATCGGCGGCAGTTGGCCCCTTCAAGGGACTTTCGAACGCCGGTTTAACCGCGGTGAGATCGATGCCGCCCGCCTCGGCGGCCGCACGGCGGCGGGCTTCCACCTCGGCACGCCATGGCGCTTCGGCGGCGGAAACGGCCAGCAGGTTGGTCCATTGCTGCACCGCGTCGGCGTAGGCTCCGCGTTGCGCCGCGGCGAGTCCGATATAGAACAGGGCGCGCGTGTCGCGGGGCGCAAGTTGTTGTGCGGCGGCGAGGGCAGCGAGAGCGTCGTCGGAAACCAGCCCGTCCTGTGCCATGACCATGGCTTCGCCGAGATCGGCGGCGATATCGGCACGGTCGGGCGCCAGGGCGCGCGCGCGTTGAAAAGCCTTCGCCGCCTCGAGTGGCCGTTCCAACGCAATCAAGGAACGGCCAAGCAGCACCCAACCGCGCAAGTCGCCTTGGCCCGCCTCTAGCCGTGCGTGCAACTGTTCGACGATTTCGGCGGTCCGTCTTGCCGCCGGGTCGGTCGGCGGTTCTGTCCGGATACGATCAGCATAAGGTTGGTCGGCGAAATCCGGCGTGCCCAGGTTCGTATAAATGCCGAACCCGACAAACGGAATCAGCACTAGCAAAGCGATGACTGATGTGACCGCCAAGCGGCGATTGCCGGGGCCGCTGGATGTCGAGGTTTCATTGGCGGCGCGCGCCATGCGCCGCTCGATTTCCTGGCGGAGCGGGGAGGCTTCGGATTCTTCCAGGACGCCGCGTTCCACGTCCCGGGAAACCTCGGCGAGTTGATCGGCATAGACGGCGGTTTCGTATCCGCCGTCCGCCGCTTGCCGCCGCCGCAACAGCGGCCAAGCGAGCGCCGCGACCACGACGAGCGACAAGAACGCGCCACCGATCCACACCTCGATGGTCATCGGCTTTCCTTTTGCGCGTTCGCATCACGTGCCGCGCGGCGGAAATAGAAGAAGAGCCCGATGGCACCGACGATCACAATAAGCAGTGGGCCGAACCACAGGATAAAGGTCGCTCCCTTGACCGGCGGCCGTAGCAATACGAAATCGCCGTAGCGCGAGACGACATAGGCGATTACCTCGTCGTCGCTGTCGCCGGCTTTAAGGCGGGCGCGTACCAGCACGCGCAGGTCGCGGGCGAGATCGGCGTCGGAATCGTCGATGGATTGGTTTTGGCAAACAACGCAGCGCAGTTCCTGCGAAATGTCACGGGCGCGGGTTTCAAGCGCAGGATCGGCGAGCACTTCGTCTGGATTGACGGCTTGGGCACCCTGGAATGGTATCAACAGCCCAAGCGCGAGGATGAGGGCGGCGGAAAATCTGATCATGAGTCCGACCGCAGTTTCTGCACCACTGGCCGCAATTGCCGTTCCCAAATTTCGCGCGTGATGGGGCCGGCGAACTTGTGCCGGATCACGCCGCGCTTATCGACGATAAAGGTTTCGGGCGCGCCGGTGACGCCGAATGCGATCGCCCCTTCGCTACGCGGATCGTCGCCGATACGGGTGTAGGGATTGCCGAATTTTTTGAGCCAGGCGGGGCCGGCTTGGCGGTTGGGTTCCCGCCAATCGATGCCGTAAATGGGAATGACGTTATTGGCCTTAAGCTCCATGAGGAACGGATGCTCGATACGGCAGGCGACGCACCACGACCCGAAGATATTGACCAACGTTACTTGGCCCATGAGGTCGGCGTTGGACAGGCCTTGGCTCGCGCCCTCGATGGCGGCCAGGTCGAACTCGGGCACTTTTTGGTCGATGAGGGCCGAGGGCAGAACCTGTGGATCGCGTTGTAGGCCGAACGCGAAATAAACGCCGAGAACGACCAGCACGATCAGCGGGACGAAGAATAAAAGCCGTTTCATAGGCAGTTTTTCACTCCGCCGGTGCCGGCGTGGCAGAACCCGGTTGCCGCCGTGCTACGGGTGCGCCAACCCGGTGGCGCCGGTCGGAGAGGCTGATCAACCCGCCAAGCACCATCACCAGGGCGCCGGTCCACATCCACGGCACCAGCGGATTGAAATAAAGCCGGGTGACGAACGTTTTGCCGCCGTCCTGCGTGTCACCGACCACTGCATAGATGTCGCCCAGAAATGTCGGCTGAATAGCCGCTTCGGTTGTTTGTCCTTGGACGTCGTAGACGCGTTTCTCGGGGTGCAGAATAAAGGGCGTGCCGGTTGACCCCCGTTGCACTTCGAAGGTGCCGCGTGTCGCCATGTAGTTGGGGCCGCGTACCTGTTCGGCGCCTTTGAACGTGAGGGTGTAGGCGGCGAGGGTGACCGTATCGCCTGCCGCCATGGCCTCGATTTTTTCCGTTTTCCATGCTGACGAGGCCGTCATTCCGGCGATCAGCAAGGCGAGACCGCCATGCGCCAATGTCATGCCCCAGCGCGCGCGCGGCTGGCGGCGCAAACGGCGCAGGCTTTCCGACGGATTGCTGCGGAACAGATGGATGCGGTCGGCAAGTTCATAAAGGGTGGCGAGCAATAGCCACGCTGCCAGCGTCATGCCGAACGCGGCGAGCGCGCTCGCCCGGTCGATGGCAAGCCACACGCCGAACCCGGAGAGCACGGCAATCAGAGCCGCCCATTTCAATTTGTAAGTTGCGGTTTTCAAACTGCCGCGTTTCCAATTCAGCATGGGGCCGACGCCCATGGCGATGATCAGCGGCACCATCATGGGGATGAAGACGCTGTCGAAATAGGGCGCACCAACGGAGATCTTGCCGGCGTTGAGCACGTCGAGGATGAGCGGATAGAGCGTACCGAGCAGCACCGCTGCGGCAGCCGCGGTGAGCAGGAAGTTGTTGAGTACCAATCCGCCTTCGCGTGAGATGGGGTGGAACACGCCGCTGCTTTTGAGCGCCGGACCGCGCCACGCATAGAAGGCAAAGGCGCCGCCGACGGTGACGATCAACAGCGCAAGGATGAACACGCCGCGTGTCGGGTCGGAGGCGAAGGCATGCACCGACGTCAGCACGCCGGAACGCACCAGGAATGTTCCCAGTAACGAAAAGGCGAACGCGATGATGGCGAGAAATACGGTCCAGCTTTTGAGTGCGTCGCGCTTTTCCGAGACGATGGCGGAATGCAGCAGTGCGGTTGCCGCGAGCCACGGCATGAAGGACGCATTCTCCACCGGGTCCCAGAACCACCAGCCGCCCCAGCCCAGCTCGTAATAGGCCCACCACGAACCGAGGACGATGCCCGCCGTCAGAAAGGCCCATGACGCCAGCGTCCAGGGACGCACCCAGCGCGCCCAGGCAGGATCGACGCGGCCTTCGATCAGGGCGGCCACGGCAAAGGAGAAGGTGGTCGAGAGACCGACATAGCCGAGATAGAGCAGCGGCGGGTGGAAGGCGAGGCCGGGGTCCTGCAGCAACGGGTTCAGATCTTGCCCGTCGATGGGCACCGGAAACAGCCGCGCGAACGGGTTCGACGTGAACAGGATAAAGGTAAGAAATCCGGCGCCGAGCAAACCCTGAATGGCGAGCACGCGCACTTTCAAACTCGGACGGAGGTTGCGGCCGAATAATGCGATGGCGGCGCCGAACAGGCTCAGCACCAGCACCCACAGCAGCATGGAGCCTTCGTGGTTGCCCCACACGCCGGCAACTTTGTAGAGCATGGGCTTGGCGGTGTGCGAGTTCATTGCCACCGTCATCACCGAAAAATCGGAGGTGACGAAGGCCTTGGTGAGCGCGGCAAAGGCGAGCGCGATCAAGAGGAATTGCAACAGTGCCGCAGGGACCGCGAGCGCCATCCACAGGGCGTCGCGGCGCTGGGCGCCGATCAGGGTCGGCACGCCTTGAACCACGGCGGTCACCAGCGCCAAGATCAGCGCGAAATGTCCTATTTCAGCCGTCATCCTCGCTGCCGCTTATCCGTTTGCCGGTTATCCGTTTATAAGGCGGGAAAATTACTCGTCGCCTTTCCATTGGCCCGTCGCCTTGATCGCATCGGCGACCTCGCGGGGCATATAGGTCTCGTCATGTTTGGCCAAAACTTCGGACGCCTGAAACACGCCGTTGCGGAAGGTGCCTTCGGCGACGATGCCTTGGCCCTCGCGGAACAGATCGGGCAGGATACCCTTGAAGAGGATCGGCACGGACTCCGCGGTGTCGGTCACGACGAAGCGGACCGTGACGCCGTCCCCTTGTTTTTGAACGCTGCCTTGTTCCACCAATCCGCCGACGCGCAGCCGCTGGGTCGGCGAAAATTCCTTGGTCACCAAATCCGTGGGGCTGTGGAAGAAAACGATGTTGTCTTCGAAAGCCGTTAGGATCAATGCCGCTGCGCCGGCGATGGCAAGTGCGGCCAGACCCAACAGGGACATGCGTTGATGTTTGCGTTTCACGCGTTCTCTCCGCCGTCGGTCCCTTTGAGCGCCGCCAACTCGGCTTCGGTGCGCCGCATGGCGCGCAGGCTGGAAACGAACAGGCCGATCAGGATGACCGCCGACAGGCCGAAGGCCGGCCAAACGAACCCGGCGTATCCATTCATGGCAAAGAATTCCGCCATTCCTCAGCCCTCCTGGCTTTTCAGTTCGCGTGCCGGAGGCACGGCCGCCTGGCGGAAGCGCAACGCGCGGATCTTCTCAGCGGCAAATTCGGTGCGCACGCGCAGAAACAGCACCCAGGCGTAGAAGGCAGTGTAGCCGACGGCCATCAAGAGTAATGGTGTCAGCATGCTGGGATGGATGGAGGGGCCGTCGAGACGCACGACGCTGGCCGGTTGGTGCAACGTATTCCACCAATCGACGGAGAACTTGATGATCGGTACGTTGACGACGCCGACCAGGGCGAGCACCGACGCTGCCCGCGCGCCGCGTGCCTGATCGTCGAAGGCGTTATAGAGCGCCATGTAGCCGAGATAGAGAAAGAACAGGATCAGTACCGAGGTGAGGCGCGCGTCCCAGACCCACCAGGTGCCCCACATGGGCTTGCCCCACAGCGATCCGGTGACCAGCGCGAGGAAGGTGAAGGAGGCACCGATGGGCGCCGTCGCCTTGGCAACCAAATCGGCGACCCGGTGCCGCCAGATGAGGAACGATGCGCTGCCCGCCGCCATCGCGACATAACAGAACATGGCCATCCAGGCTGCCGGGACGTGCACATACATAATGCGCACCGTCTCGCTTTGCTGGTAATCGGCTGGTGACGCGAAGAGCGAAAAATAAAGTCCCGCCGCGAGGCACACCAACGCGACGCCCGCCGCCCAGGGCTGCAGAGCCCGGGTCAAGCGCAGAAAGCGGGTCGGATTGGCGAAGCTGTGCATATCGGTTTTCTTATCCTCTCCCGAATCTTCGCAGTGAAGGCCGAGTTCTATATATATGTTTCGGCCTATGTGTCAGGGCCGAGAGCGGTTTTATCCCGCTTGGATCGTTATTTCCAGCAGCCTCTCGGGAACGTGAAACTCCGTACCGGCACGGCCAACTTGCCCGAGCGGGGAGGCTTTGCCCTTGATGGTGCTCAAGGATGGCGTTGCCGCTGTAAACAACAAAACAATTTGGTCTATTCCATCGCCGCTGCCAGCTTTTTGAGGGTTTTCTCATTCCGTTGCCTCATTCCGTCGCTTGGCGGATGGCGGCAGCCGCTGCCCAGGGACAAAGGGCCAGGGCGAGCAGCAACAGGGCGCCAAGGATCAGAAGCGGCGGCCGGCTGTTGAGATCGAGGAGCGCCGCATCGACGGCGCTGACGCCGAAGATCAGCGCCGGTATGAACAGCGGCAGCACCAGAAGCGACAGCAGCACGCCGCCGCGCCGCGCGCCCAGGGTGAGGGCCGCGCCGATGGCGCCGATGAGGCTCAAGGACGGCGTACCCAAGGCGAGGGCAGCGGCGAGAACGCCGTATCCCGACGGGCTTAAGTTGAGCAGCAATGCGAGCAACGGCGAAACGATGATCAGCGGCAGGCCGGTGGTCAGCCAGTGGGCCGCGACCTTGGCCAATACGAGAACTTCCAGCGGCGCAGGCGCCAGCACCAGCAGTTCGAGGCTGCCGTCGTCATAGTCGGTTTGGAAAAGGCGGTCCATGGACAGCATGGCGGCCAATAGTGCCGCGACCCAGATCACGCCGCCGCCGATGCGCGCGAGGATGCCGGGCTCCGGGCCGACGCCCAACGGAAACAATACCACGACCAGCACGAAAAACATCACCACCAGCAGACTATCGCCACCTTGACGGAAAGCGAGGCGCAGTTCGCGGCGCAGGAGGGCGGTTGCGCTGTTCATACTGTGTCCATGTCGGCGGCGAAGGGAAAGTCGCTGACATCCAGATTGACGACGTCCGCCGTTAAGGGGTCATGGGTAGCGATGATGGCCATGCCGCCGTTGCCGAGATGACGCGCCAATGCATGATCCAAGGCTTCGATGCCGGCGCGGTCGACGGCAGTCGTCGGTTCATCCAGCAGCCACAAAGGCGCGGGGGCGGCGATCAGGCGTGACAGGTTGAGCCGCCGTTTTTGACCGGCCGACAGGAACCGGGCAGGCATGTCGGCGAGCGTCTTTAATCCGAAATGATCGAGCGCATTCATGACCGGATCGTTCTCCGCTTCGATTTCGCTGACGGAGAGGTTGATCCAGAAAGAGAGATTCTCGGCGACCGTTAGCACCGGTTTTACCGCATCATGGTGACCGACATAGCGAACCCGCTCGCGATGGGTGTCACGGGTGTCCGAGATCGGGGTGCCGTTCCAGGTGAGGGTGCCGTCTGCGGGACGTATGAGGCCGGCGAGAACACGCAACAGACTTGATTTGCCACTGCCGTTGGCGCCCGTGAGATACAAGACCTGGCCGCTACTGACGTCAAAACTAAGCCCGCCGAACACGCCCCGTTCGCCACGCACGCAACTCAGGCCGGTAGCGGAGAACGTCGCCGAAAAAGTCGGAGATGCGAGTGTCATACGGGAAAAAATGCCCTGTGGAGAGCGACTTGGCCTGCCATACAGGGACGCAACCTACCACGCAACGGCCTTGGGGGAAATCGGCGGGACCAAGATAAGAAAAAACGGCCGGGAAGTCAGGGGGGCTCCCCGGCCGAAAGTCCGGACAGCTCTCGCTGCCCATAAGGGGGTAAGAGGAGCGCAGTCCTCTTAATCAGGAGGCCTGATGCTGCGTATTTAGTCAGGAAATTGTGGCGAGATTATGCTTCAATTGTCACGAATGTGTGATGCATTCGTGGGAAGTGTCCCGCGTGGGTCTGGATTTGACGCCAACGATGGTGTACGCAGTGTTCCATCTCACGTCGGGGACATTCAACGTTTCTGACAAAAGAATTTCTGACAACTAAAAAAGTCCAGCTACACGAGGAGTTTTCGCATGACCGACGTCGGCCATGATAGTCTGAAGACACGGCGTACGCTCAACGCCGGCGGTTCCGATTACGATTATTTCAGTCTCGAAGCGGCGTCCGCCGCCGGCCTCGGCGACATCAGCCGGCTGCCGTTCTCACTGAAGATTCTTCTCGAAAACTTGCTGCGCTTCGAAGACGGCAAGACGGTCACCGTCGACGACGTTAAGGCGTTGGCCGCCTGGTTGAAAGACAAGCGGTCCGACCGGGAAATTGCCTACCGTCCGGCGCGTGTGCTCATGCAGGACTTCACGGGCGTCCCCGCGGTGGTCGATCTCGCCGCCATGCGTCAGGCCATGCTCGATCTCGGCGGTGATCCGCAGAAGATCAATCCGTTGAGCCCCGTCGATCTGGTGATCGACCACTCGGTCATGGTTGATCAGTTCGGCCGGGAAAGCGCCTTTACCGCTAACGTCGACCTCGAGTTCGAACGCAACCGCGAACGGTATGAATTCCTGCGCTGGGGTGCGGGCGCGTTTGACAATTTCCGCGTCGTTCCCCCGGGAACCGGGATTTGTCACCAGGTCAATCTCGAGTATCTCGCGCAAACGGTCTGGACGGCCGACGTCAACGGTAAGACCGTTGCCTATCCCGATACCCTCGTCGGTACCGATAGCCACACCACGATGGTCAACGGCATGGGCGTTCTCGGCTGGGGCGTCGGCGGTATCGAAGCCGAAGCGGCCATGCTGGGTCAGCCGGTTTCCATGCTTATCCCGGAAGTCATCGGCTTCAAGCTCACCGGCCAACTCAAGGAAGGCACGACGGCCACGGATCTCGTGCTCACCGTCGTCGAGATGCTGCGCAAAAAGGGCGTGGTCGGCAAATTCGTCGAATTCTACGGCCCGGCCCTCGACAGCCTGGCGCTGCCCGACCGCGCAACCCTCGCCAACATGGCGCCTGAATATGGCGCGACCTGTGGCATTTTCCCGGTCGATAACGAAACGCTGCGTTACATGAAGTTCACTTCGCGCGATGCTGGGCGTATTGCCCTGGTCGAGGCGTATGCGAAGGCACAAGGTATGTGGCGCGATGCGTCGACGCCGGATCCGGAGTTTACCGACACGCTGGAACTCGACATTTCCACCGTCGAGCCGTCCCTTGCCGGTCCCAAGCGGCCGCAGGACAAGATCGAACTGTCCAAGGCCGCACCGGCTTTCACCGAAACCCTCAAGCAGGTCGGTGCGGGCGGTAAGGAAGTGCCCGTGGCGGGCGCCAACTATGCGCTCAAGGACGGCGACGTGGTGATCGCGGCCATCACCAGCTGCACCAACACCTCTAACCCGTCGGTGATGCTGGGCGCCGGCCTCGTGGCCCGCAACGCGGTTGCCAAGGGGCTCAAAGTGAAACCCTGGGTGAAAACGTCTCTCGCGCCGGGCAGCCAGGTGGTCACCGACTATCTGGAAAAGGCTGAGTTGCAAGACGATCTCGATGCACTGGGCTTCAACTTGGTCGGCTACGGCTGCACCACCTGTATCGGCAACTCGGGCCCGCTACCCGACCCCATCGCCGATGCCATCGACGACGGCGATCTCACGGTCGTTTCCGTGTTGTCGGGCAACCGCAATTTCGAAGGCCGCGTCCATGCGCAGGTGAAGGCCAACTATCTCGCCTCACCGCCGCTGGTGGTTGCTTATGCCATCGCCGGGTCCATGAAGATCAACCTGACGACCGATCCGCTCGGCGAGGATGCGGACGGCAACCCCGTCTATCTTAAGGACATCTGGCCGACCAATGCCGAGGTCCACGACACCGTGGCTCAGGCGGTGACACCGGAGATGTTCAAGGAACGCTACGGCAATGTCTGGCAAGGGCCCGAGCAGTGGCAGAAGATCAAAACCGCCAAGAGCGAGACCTATGCCTGGCAGGACAGCAGCACCTATGTGAAGTACCCGACCTTCTTCGAGGGTATGCCCGACGTACCGGGCGAGATCGAAGACGTCGTCGGTGCACGCGAGCTCGCCATTCTCGGCGACTCAGTAACCACCGACCACATTTCGCCAGCCGGTGCCATCAAACCGGAAAGCCCGGCGGGCAGTTATCTTACCGAGCGCCAGGTCCGGGTGTCGGAGTTCAATTCCTACGGCTCGCGGCGCGGCAACCACGAAGTGATGATGCGCGGCACTTTCGCCAATATCCGTATCCGCAACCAGATGGCGCCGGGTACCGAAGGTGGCGTTACGATTCACCAGCCGTCGGGCCAGGAAATGCCGATTTATGATGCGGCGATGAAGTACGCCGAGGAAGGCGTGCCGCTGGTCATCGTTGCGGGTAAGGAGTATGGCACCGGTTCGTCACGCGACTGGGCGGCGAAGGGTACCCGTCTCCTGGGCGTCAAGGCCGTGATCGTCGAAAGCTTCGAACGCATCCACCGGTCCAATCTGGTCGGGATGGGCGTCCTGCCGCTTCAGTTCAAGGATGGCATGAACCGCGAAACGCTGGGGCTCAATGGTACCGAGACATTCGATATTCTCGGCCTTGCCGACGGAATCACACCGCGTATGGATGTTGCCTGCAAGGTTCACCGCGCCGACGGCTCGACCGAAGACATCACGCTCTGGTGCCGGATCGATACCGCCGACGAGGTGGAATATTACCGCCATGGCGGCATCCTGCAGTACGTGTTGAGGCGTCTCAAAGCGTCCTAAAAAAAGGGCGCCACCATTCGGCATCTGATGCCGGAGCGCAGCGGGTATCTAAAGGGGGGGAGATGATGCCGTTCACCGTGTTCACCAATCCGTGTTTCACTGGCAAGTGATTGGTAGGTGAGCGTGTCATCACGTATCTGTTTGGCATGATCCGACGTGGCAAATTCTCAAAATTTTTAGGCGCTATCGGCATTGGGGCGGTACTTGCACTCGCCGGTTTTGGCGGTCCCGCTGATGCCGGTGAGAACGGGCCGACGGTGGTCGAACTTTATACGTCGCAAGGCTGTTCCTCCTGCCCGCCTGCCGATGCATTTCTTGGCGATCTTGCGCAGCGTGACGATGTCATCGCGTTGTCGTTCCATGTCGACTACTGGGACTACATCGGCTGGAAGGACCCCTTCGCCAGTGCATCGAATTCGAACCGTCAGCGCTCCTACGCCAGGCAATTCAACCGGAGCTACGTCTATACCCCGCAAATGGTGATCCAAGGGGTGACCGAGGTTTCGGGATCGGACAAGAGCGGGGTGCTGAAACGGGTGAAGCAAGTGGCGTCGATGCCCGACGTTCCAGTAAAGCTCACCCTTGTCCGGAATGGCGGTCTTAAGGTCGAAATTTCCGGGGCGCGGCAGCCGGCGCAGGCGTCGGTTTGGTTGGTCCTTTACGACAATGTCCACAAAACCAAGGTGAAACGCGGTGAGAACCGCGGCCGAGTGATCAAGAACTACAACGTCGTCAAAGGACTGGTCAAAATCGGCGATTGGCGTGGCGAGCCGGTTACCCTGACCGTCAGCGCCGACGATGTCCGCCGCCATAACAGTGATAAATGCGCGGTCTTCCTGCAATCGGAGCATGCCGGCCCGATTTTCGGCGCGTCTTCCATTCCCCTCGTCGCGCAACGTTAAACGCGTTTTTCTTCGCAGCCTTTTCAAAGCGGAACGCGGGTGGCATATAGGCCCCCGTTTTTCGCAACCTCGAAATGGCCTATTTCCGATGCCTTCTTTCCGTACGCTCGATGATCTAGATGTCGCCGGTAAGCGCGTGTTTCTACGCGTCGACCTTAATGTTCCCCTGAAAGACGGTGTCGTCACCGATGCCACCCGGATCGAGCGGGTCGCGCCAACCATCCGCGAATTGCTCGACCGAAAGGCCATCGTGATCGTCGGCAGCCATCTGGGAAGGCCCAAGGGCAAGCGGAGCGACGAGTTTTCGCTCAAGCCCCTGGTCGCGGCGTTGAGCGCGGCCCTTGGTGGGACATCGGTGCGGTTTGCCGAGGATTGCGTTGGTCCTGCCGCGCGGGAACTTGCCGGGTCCCTTGCGGAAGGGGAGGTCGGCCTGCTCGAGAACCTGCGTTTCGAGCCTGGCGAAGAAGCCAACGACGCTGAATTCGCGAAATCCTTGGCGTCGCTCGCCGACTATTATGTCGACGATGCGTTTTCCTGTGCGCATCGTGCGCACGCCTCCATCGATGCGATCGCGCGGTTGTTGCCGTCTGCTGCCGGCCGGCTGTTGGAGTTCGAGCTTAGTTCCCTTGAGCGCGCGTTGGTGAGCCCCCATCATCCGGTCGTCGCCATCGTCGGCGGCAACAAGATTTCCACCAAACTCACGGTGCTTGAGAATCTGCTCGACAAGGTCGATCATTTGGTGATCGGCGGCGCCATGGCCAATACCTTTTTGCATGCGCAGGGCGTCGAGGTGGGCGCGTCACTGCACGAAGCGGATATGGCGGATACCGCGCGCGATGTTCTTAAGGCGGCCGAGGCCAAGAACTGCGACGTCGTGTTACCCGTGGATGGTGTCGTGGCGGCGGCCTTGGAAACGGGTGCCGCCACGCAAACGGTCGCGATCGACGCCATTCCCTCAAATCAAATGGTGCTCGATATCGGCCCGGCATCGGTTGCCGCGCTCACCGATCTACTGGCCGGATGCAGAACGCTCGTGTGGAACGGGCCGCTCGGCGCATTCGAATTTCCGCCGTTCGACAAGGGAACGGTCGCGGTGGCGCAGGCCGCTGCGGGTTTTACGGACGGGGGCAATTTGTTGAGCGTCGCCGGTGGCGGCGACACGGTGGCGGCGTTGGCTGCCGCTGATGTGGTTGATCGTTTTTCCTATATTTCGACGGCGGGCGGAGCTTTCCTCGAATGGCTCGAAGGGAAAACCCTGCCGGGTGTCGCCGTCTTGACGGCGGAATAGCTATTTGTCGTCCTGATCCGATTGCGGTGTGTCCGGCTCGCTGGGGCGAACTTTCTCCACCAATCCATCGATCATGCTGCGCAGGTCTTCCGATTGGCGAGCCAATTGGGTTGCCGCTTGGAGCGCATGGCTAGAGGTTTCCGCGGCCAGATCCTTTGCGACACTGCTGACGGTATCGAGAGATCGCGTGATCTCGCGCATCAGGTCGCCGGCCTTTTGGGAGCGGTTTTGAATATCTTCAATCCGTTCCTCCGGCGACATCAATGGGGACGGTCCTTTGCGGTCGCCGCCCCGCAATTTGGTCGGCAAGACGATGAGATTTTCGTCGTCGGTCTCGTGGTGGTCGATCTCCGGCGTTGCGTTCCGGGCGCCCATCATCGCCGCTTGTGTGGCGAGCAATCCGGCCTGATCGCGAATGTCGCTCATCAAGTGAGCGGCCTCATCGAGAGCATGCCCCGCTTTTTCGAGCCCCTTGATTACGGTGCTGGTGCGCTCGGCTTCCTTTGCGGCGATGGAGGCGTTCTCGCTGGTTTGCGTTACGAGGCGGCTGATTTCGGTGATCTGGCTGTCGGCGGCTGATCGCTCAGCGGGCAATGCCGGGGCTCGGGCCTCCGGTGTCGGTTGACTGGGCGCGGCGGCCGGCGTGGCGGCTTTCGCGAGCGACGTTTCCAATTCCTTCCGCAGCCGGTCGGCCTGATTGATGTTTTCCCGGAAGTAGGTCAGTGCCTTGGCGATCGCGCCGGTTTCGTCGTCATTGCCGAGCGCCGGGATGGTCGTGCGGCCGTCGCCATGGGCGAGACGTGTCGCAGCATGGGCCAGGCGGGCGGTGGGTCGCGTGACGCTGCTGATCAACATCAGACCGATCAAGGTCAGGACGAGAACGATCCCGCCCATACCGCCGCCGAGCATCAGCCGGACCGTATCCCGTGTCCGGTTCTGGGCCGTCTGCGCTTCGGAGAGGATGTCCTTGGCAAACGCGACAAGGGCGTCGAGGCTCGGCATCATATAGCTATTGATTTCTTCCAGCCGGCCGATCTCGGTGGTGAGGGTTTGGTTGGCACTTGCCAGTTGCGTGAAATCTTTCCCGTAGGCGTCGACGAGGGATCGCACCGGGCCGACATCGGTTTGCGGCAGCGCCGACGTCGATACCTTGTTTTTGAACGCGTTCAGCTTGCTGTCGATCTGTTCGGCGCTGACGGCGCCTTGTGCTGCAACAAGCCGCGCTTCCAGATTGCGCAACGTCGAGAAATCCTGAATCAGGCCGGTGGCATTGAGCGCCGTGAGTCGGTCTTCGACGCCGGCAGCGGTATCCCAGACCATATTCACCAGCCCGTCGCCGTCCTTCAGCCCGACGATGCGCTGAATGCCGACGATGCGTTCGAATTGACTGGAGAGTTGGGCGACGCCGTCATTCACCGTCGAAATGTGATTGGTAACGGTCTTTGCAGCGGGATGATTGTAGAGGTGCTCGATGTCCGCGAGGACCGGTTGAACGCGTTTGTCGAAGTCGGCAGCGAAGCGCATCTCCTTCTCCAGGAGAAAATTCCTTTCGTCACTTTGGAGGTGGAGAACGCCTGCTTCAATACGTGTGACCAGTCCATGGACTTGTTGGCTGGCGGTCGTTCTGTCCAGCGCCGTGTTTGTCAGCCGGTCGGCCTGATAGAGGAGGCCGCCGGCCCCTGCGATGGCGAGTAGGCCGAATACAAAAAACGAAGCCGTTCGGGTTCCGAGACGGGTGCCGCCGAGAAAGGTTCTCGTCTCGGTGTCTTCGGTGGATGAACGCGGGTCTGGATCGTGAATTGAGCTGTCGTCGGCCATGATGCGCCTCCGGTCGAGAATTCCGCGAAGAAATTCCCAATTAATAAATCCAGCGTCAGGGACCCCGGTGTCGGGAAGCAATGACGGGTGCCCATCGACGGCAATTTGTAGCCCGGGACTGTCACGGCGGGCAATTTTCCCGGAAATCCAAGGCCTTTTTCGGCCTGCCCGCGTGAGGAAAGGTGGAATCGATTCCCTCAGATTCCCTTAACCCTCGGGGGCTAAACTGGGTCCCATGAGCGAGACCTTCCCTCCCGTGACTCCCGTTTCCGGCAGCGCCCGCGCCACGCCGCAACGGGCATCGACCGGCTATCAAGCGGGCCGCGAGGTCGAGCGCCATGCCGCATCGGCCGGATCCAACGACGATCCGCACCTGCAAAAGGCCATCGGCCGCCTACAGCGAATTCTAAATTCCGGCGAGCCGCTGCGCGACGACGTCCCCCGCGGCTATTACCTCAACGTCGTCATCTAGCCTTCTTGTTTCCTCTGTCTCTTTTCGTTTGTTGTCCCGTTTACACGCAGGCCGTTTGCCTTAGGTGATTTGAATGGCATCATAGGCAGTGAATTCATGGTGCCTAATGTGACGGGATGTTTCGGCTCGCGACTTTCAACGTAGAGAATTTGGATCTCGGCCCGCGGGCAGACCCGCCGCTGTCGGAGCGCATAACCGTTTTGCGGCCGCAACTGCAGCGGCTGCGTGCCGACATCCTCTGTCTTCAGGAAGTGAACGCGCAAAAAACCGCGAGCAAGGCGCCCCGTGTTTTGGCAGCACTCGATCAATTGCTCGAGGGAACCGCGTACGCCGATATGGAACGGGCCGTCACTCATCTTGCTGGCCGCGACAGTCCTGCCGACAAGCACAATCTCGTGGTGATCAGCCGGTTCCCCATCGAAGAGGCGGTCCAACTGCGCCATGATCTCGTGGCGGCGCCGTCCTATCGTTTGGCAACGGGGGGCGATGGGGCTGTGGGTTCGGTCGAATGGGACCGGCCCGCGCAACGGGTGGTGGTCCGGCTTCCCGGCGGACAATTGCTGCATGTCTTCAATCTGCATCTGCGCGCGCCCATCGCCGCGCATATCGAAGGTCAGAAAACCGAACCCTTCACCTGGAAAACGGTCGGCGGCTGGGCCGAAGGGTATTTCGTTTCGTCCATGAAGCGCTCCGGGCAGGCGCTCGAAGTGCGGCTCGATCTCGACCGGCTTTTCGATGCCGACGCAGAGGCGCTGATTGCCGTGTGCGGCGACCTCAACGCCACCGAAAACGAAGTGCCGTTGCGCATTTTGCTCGGCGAAGAAGAGGATACTGGGAACGGAGCGTTGGCAGGACGGGCGCTCATTGCGGTGGAAAAATCAATTCCCACCGATCAACGCTATTCGGTGATCCATCATGGGCGGCGGCAGCTTCTCGACCACATGCTGGTTTCGCGCGCCTTGATGGGCTGGTATGTGGACGCCGAACTGCACAATGAGGATCTGGGCGACGAACTCGTCGCCTATCGCGACGTCCATCATCCGCCGGATTCCTATCACGCGCCGTTGGTTGCGCGGTTCGAGGCGCCGGAGTAGGCGACGCCCCTACCCAAATCCGGAATTATTCCGCCGCCGCGCTCATTTCGGATGCCTGCATCTGGTGGATTGCCTGCCGGCTGAAGGCAACCGCTTTATCATGTTCGCGCAGGATCAATTTTCGCTCCGGATACTTCGAGATCGTTTCCTGTTGAGCTTCGATGAAGAGTTTGTCTTCCAGAAACGCCTCCAGAATATCCTGATGGAATGCAGCGCCGGCCGGCGAACTGGCGGCGTGCCTCCGTACGGCAGTTGAGAAGAAATAATGGAACCCGGAATCGCCGGCGGGTGTGGCGTGATGGAATAGTCGGACGGCGAGCCCGCCATCCTTGTTGCGGTCCTCCCGGCCCCCAGTATCGGCGTCGTGGCCGCCGCCCCATTGCAAGACGGAGGATGGCGCAACAAACTCGAACTCCTGCCAACGGTCGACCCTGCCCTTGAAGCCTGCGACCTTGACGAAGGATGGCGGCGGCGGTGACGCCATCATCCAACGGACGTATTTCGCGCCGCGCTCGGTCCGGGTCGTCGTCAGTTCGGCGTCGTTGTGTGCCTCCGGATCACCGCCGATGGTCGAGCCATGCACGTAGCCGAGATGGGTCAGGTCCATCAAGTTGTCGATCATGAACATGTAGTTGGCGTGGATGTCGTATCGGCCGTAGTTGAAATCCCACTCGTCTGTCATATCGTGATAGGGGAAATCGACGATCTGGCTTTCGTCCGCCTGCGACGGATGACCTGTCCATATCCAAATGATGTGCTGGCGCTCGACAACGGGGAACGCACGAACGTCGAAGGCGGAACCGGTTTTTTCGCCGGGGTTGTCGACGCAAGCCCCGCTGCCGTCGAACACCATTCCGTGGTAGCCGCATTGAATGCCGGTTTCGACCGTTGTGCCGAGAGAGAGCGGCACGCCGCGATGGCAGCAGCGATCTTCCAGCGCCGCGGCTTTCCCGTCGCCGCCCCGGAACAGGACGACATCTTCTCCCATGATGCGGCGTGCAAGCGGACCGTCGTCGATCTCGTGTGACCAGGCGGCGACGTACCAGGCATTGTGCACCAAGGGTTCCATAGCAAGCTCGGACATTTCGATAACCTCCGTGTCTAATTTCCCGTCTGTCCGGTGGTCTCGTTTTGGGTGCCGCCGGACATGCTGCGTGACCGGTTCACGCCGGCCACTCTTCCTTCATCATCTGATCGGCTTCTTCGATAAGGACGCTCAAGAGTCGTCTTAGCTGAGAGCGTTCGCTTGGTTTCAAACGGCGCAGCAAGCGTTCCTCGCGCACCAGGGCAAATTGGCTGATGTCGTGGAACAGCTCACGGCCGTCCTCCGTCAAGTCGACAAATGATTTACGTCGGTCCGATGTATCACCGTGCCGCGCGATAAAGCCTCGGTCCTCGAGCCGCGCGATGGAGCGGCTGGCGCCGCCCCGGTCAATCCCGATCGTGTCGGCGATGTTGATGATGCTGGAGCGGCCTTCCGATCCGAGGATTTGGACAATCCGCCATTCCGTAAGGTCGAGACCGAACTTCCGGGCGCTGTGACGCGTCGCGTGTGCGCCCATCTTGCTGCCGAGAATCACGAGGAGGGCGGGCACATGGCTGTCGAGGTGCATCCCGCTTTCGGGTTTGCTGAGGTCCGTATCGGCCACTCCGTTAGACGGAATCATGCGCGCCTCCCTTGCACCGCCATCGCATTTACTCATTTTCGCTGAAAAAGATTGAAAAATCAATATTAGATATTTCAATAAAAAATAGCCGGCGGGAGAGGGGTTGGAATAGGCTTAGGTTCGGGCGAGTTCCCGCACGGCAACGGGTTAGGCGGTTGCGATTCCGAGGTTTTGATTTGAAGTTTCGGGTGTGGGGCGGGGGCCGTTTCAGTCGTCCGCCAGGCCCATGAGCGAGCGAGCGAAATCGGTGGCGTCGAAGGGGCGCAGGTCTTCGGCCTGCTCGCCAACGCCGACGGCATGGACCGGCAGGCCGAAACGTTCCGCGAGGGCGACGATGACCCCGCCCTTCGCGCTGCCATCGAGTTTGGTCACCACCAATCCGGTGACGTCGACCATTTCCTTGAACACTTCCACCTGCGAATGTGCGTTCTGGCCGACGGTGGCATCGAGGACGAGGAGACAGCTGTGCGGTGCCTCGGGATCGAGCTTCTTGAGCACGCGGACGATCTTTTTCAGTTCGTCCATCAGTTCGGAGCGGTTCTGAAGACGGCCGGCGGTGTCGATCATCAGCACGTCGCTTCCCGCGGCGCGGGCGTCCTCGAACGCGTCGTAGGCGAGGCCTGCCGCGTCGGCACCGGTCGCGCGGGCGATCACCGGCACGCCGGCGCGTTCGCCCCAGATCTTGAGTTGCTCGACGGCGGCGGCGCGGAAGGTGTCGCCCGCCGCTAGCATGACCTTGAGACCGTTGTCACCGAACTGTCGGGTGAGTTTGCCGATGGTTGTCGTCTTGCCGCTGCCGTTGACGCCGCACACCAAAATGACGTGGGGTTTGCGTGCAGGATCGGGGGTCAAAGGAACTGCGACCGGTTCCAGAATGGCGGCGATCTGTTTGGCGAGGTGGCTGCGTACTTCGTCGCCACTCACTTCTTGGTCGAACCGTTCCGCCCCGAGTGCTTGGGTGAGTTTGGCCGAGGTTTCGACACCCATGTCGGCGGTGATCAGCAAATCCTGAAGATCGTCGAGCGCCTCCGCGTCGAGTTTCCGTTTGGTGAACAGGTCGCCGATGCCCCGGGTGAGGTTCGACGAGGTCCGGCTGAGCCCGTCACGCAGACGTTGGAACCAGCCGCGGCGCTTGCCGTTCTCTTCCGGTTCAGTGTTCATGGGAAGTCTCCGTGGGCGATCTTATGCGGCTTGGGCGGGTAAGGTGGCGATGAGGTTGCCGTCCTCGACATCTTCGATGCGGGCGCGAACCAACGCGCCGACACTGGAGGAATCCGAACTGTCGAGACGAACCGGCGCATAGTGTTCCGTATAACCGCGCCCCGCTTGCTCGATGAGGATGTCCGCCTCGCCGCCGACACGTGACCGGAAATAGGCGATCTTGGCGGCATCGCCCACGGCGCGCAGGCGGCGGGCGCGTTCCTGGCGGACGGACTTTGCGACGGACGGCATCCGCGCCGCCGGCGTGCCCGGCCGTTCGGAGTAGGGGAAGACGTGCAGGTAAACGAGACCGGCTTCGGTGACCATGTCGAGGCTGTTCTGGAACATCTCCTCGGTTTCGGTGGGGAAGCCGGCGATCAGATCCGCGCCCAAGACCACGTCGGGGCGCACGTCCCGCAGCTTGTCGGCGAGCGAAATGAAATCGGCACGGCTGTGGCGGCGCTTCATGCGCTTGAGGACAAGGTCGTCGCCGGCCTGAGCGCTGAGGTGAAGATGCGGCATCAGCCGTGGTTCGGTTGCCAGCAGATCGAAAATGTCCTCATCAATCACGGCGGGGTCGAGGGAGCTAAGCCGCAGGCGCGGCAACTCGGGAACCTCGCGCAGTATCCGGTGGGCGAGTTTGCCGAGGCCGGGCCGCGCATCGAAATCCATCCCATAGGAACTGATATCGACGCCGGTCAGCACCACTTCCCGGTACCCGTTGGCGGCGAGCTCGGCGATCTGCGCGATCACGCTGTCGGCGGGGACACTGCGGTTGTTGCCGCGCCCGAAAGGAATGATGCAGAAGGTGCAGCGGTGATCACAGCCTTGCTGAACCTGAACGAAGGCGCGGGTCCGGCTCTCGAAGCCGCCGATCAGATGGCCGGCGATTTCCGCCACTTGCATAATGTCGGAGACGAGGATCGGGGCTTCGTTGGGTGTGGAGCGATAGCTGTCCGCCCGCAACTTTTCTTCGTTGCCTAATACCTGGTCTACTTCCGGCATGGCGGCGAATTGGTCGGCATGGATCTGTGCGGCACAGCCGGTAACGATGATCCGGGCATCCGGCCGGTCGCGGCGCAGCCGGCGGATGGTTTGGCGCGCCTGGCGTTCCGCTTCGCCGGTGACGGCGCAAGTATTGACGATGACGGCGTCATCCAAACCGGCCGCCTCGGCATGACGGCGCATGACCTCGGACTCGAAGGCATTGAGCCGGCAGCCCATGGTCACGACCTCGAGCTTGGAGGCTTCGGGTTTCGTCATGGCTTTGCTCATGACAGGGCGGCTTCGTCGACGACGCCGGAATAGACCGTCGCAACCGGTCCGGTCATGATGACGTGACCGTCTTCTCGCCAATGAATGTCCAGTTCCCCGCCGTCGAGCACGATTGTCACGCGGCGCTCTGCCATTTCGCGCCGGTTGGCGGCGACGGCGGCGGCACAGGCGCCGGTTCCACAGGCCTGCGTGATGCCGGCGCCCCGTTCCCAAACGCGGACGCGCAGGCGGGTCGGCGTTTGGACTTCGACCACCTCGACGTTGGTGCGTTCGGGGAATAGGGGATGGTGTTCCAATTTGGGGCCGAGCTCGGCCAACGGCACGGCCTCTGCGTCCTCGACGAAAAATACCGCGTGCGGATTGCCGACGCTGACCGCGACCGGATCGGCCAGCGGTCCCTCGACGATCTCGAGATGCAAGGTGTCGCGCGCCTCGATCAACGGAATGTCGCGCCAATCGTCGAGGGCCAGCCCCATATCGATGGCGATGCCGTTCTTGCCGCGGACTGCCTCCAACAGGCCGGCATCCGTTTCGATGACGGCCGTTTCCGTGCCGGTCTCATCGAGCAGCATGGCACCGATGCACCGTGATGCATTGCCGCAGGCGGCAACTTCGCTGCCGTCCGCATTGAAGATACGCATATGAAGCTGTGCGTCGCCGTTGCGGGCGGGCTCCAGCAGGATCACCTGGTCGCAGCCGATGCCGCGGCGGCGGTCGGCCAAGGCACGCGCGCGGGCCGGGTCCACCGTCAGTTTCGTGCGGCGGGCGTCCAACACCACGAAGTCGTTGCCGAGTCCGTGCATTTTTGTGAATTCAATGCGGCTCATGGACCGGGATATATGGCGGCAGGCCTCCGAAGTCCAAGGGAATTTCCGGGCCGTCGTCCGAAAAACAAAACCGGACCGTCACTGACGGCCCGGTTCCGAACACCGAAAAAGCCTATGGGGCCTAAATTATCGCGACCCTTAACGGGATCCCATGGTGCGGGCGAGGGTTTTGACGAATTGAGCCAGCCGCCGCCGAACCTGCTCATCGTCCACCCGGAAATAGTTGTGCATCAATTCGATGGCTTCCCGCGAGGTCAGCGGATCTTCCTTAAAGGGCGCTTCGGCTATTTCCTTGGGTTTTCGGCCGCGTTTCGACTTCTTGTCGAAATCGGGCATGCCTTCGAAGAAGAAACCGACCTCAACGCCCAGAGTTTTTGCGATCTTGTAGAGATTACTAGCGCCGATCCGGTTGGTCCCGTTCTCGTATTTTTGGATCTGTTGGAACGTGACATTGATGGCATCGCCTAGTCTCGTCTGGCTCATGCGCAGGCCTACCCTCCGGGCCCGCACCCGCGATCCAACATACTGGTCGATGGGATCGGGGCCATCGTCCTTAACCGTTCTCCTTCTCATTCCGGCGCCTTTCTCATTAAAATGTGCTTTCTTCCCTATAAAATACGACCAAAAGCCGTATCCGGATTATGTCCGGGAGTTACAACTTCATACGTGTAATAGTTGTCAGATTATCAATTTACTGCTGCCAAGGCGATAAAAAGCCTGTGATTTCCTCTCTCAGATGTTTAGGAGGCCTTTTTATATCTGTTGTCATTCGATTGGCCGAAATCAAACAGAAAAATAAAAAAGTTTAGGTTGTGCCGCGCCTTTATCCTTGGCCTCAAACCGGGAAGACTTGACTTGCCAGGGGCAGGCCCTTAGGTTCCCGCCGTTCACGACGTGCCCAAAGTGACGTCCCTGTTCGCCGATCGGCACCAAAATGGGGCGCCGCCAGTCCGCGAGTTTCGCGCACTGGCGCTTTTTTGCTTGTGAGATTCGCTTGTCAGGGCGCGGCGGGAAACAGGATGACGGACGGAAGAATGTTTGAAGGCCATGTTTGAAGGATTGAGCGGCAGATTCGGCGACATTTTCGATCGCCTCAAACGTCGCGGCGCGCTGAGCGAAGGCGACGTCGATGCGGCGCTGCGCGAAGTCCGTGTCGCTCTCCTGGAAGCCGACGTTGCCTTGCCGGTGGTCAAGGAGTTCATCGAGCGGGTGCGTACCCGGTCGGTCGGCGCCGATGTCCTCAAAAGTGTCACGCCCGGCCAAATGGTCGTCAAGATCGTTCATGACGAATTGGTCGACATGCTGGGTCCCGAAGATGCGACGATCGATCTGTCGACCTCGCCGCCAGCCGCCATTCTTATGGTGGGGTTGCAAGGGTCCGGTAAAACGACGACCTCGGCCAAGATCGCCAACCGGCTCAAGACGCGGGAGCGCAAGAAGGTACTGCTCGCCGGCCTCGACGTGGCGCGTCCCGCGGCCCAAGAACAATTGAAGCTGCTCGGCGATCAAGTCGGCATCCCCTGCTTGCAACCGGTAATCGGCGAACAGCCGATCGGGATCGCGCGGCGCGCCATGGAAACCGGTCGGCGCGAAGGCTACGACGTCGTCGTGTTGGATACCGCCGGCCGTTTGGCGATCGACGAAACGCTGATGGCCGAGGTGGCCGCGGTGCGCGACGTCGTATCGCCGTCCGAAACATTGTTGGTGGCGGACGCATTGAGCGGCCAGGACGCCGTTAATACGGCAGGCACGTTCAACGAGCGCGTCGGCATTACCGGTATCGTGCTGACACGCGTGGACGGCGATTCACGTGGTGGTGCGGCGCTTTCCATGCGCTCGGTCACGGGCTGCCCGATCAAACTGATGGGTGTCGGTGAAAAGATCGACGACCTTGAGAATTTCCAGGCGACCCGGGTGGCGGGGCGCATCCTCGGCATGGGTGACGTCGTCGGCCTTGTCGAACGCGCGCAGGAAACCGTCGATCAAGCCGAAGCTGAGAAGGTCGCCAAGCGGGCGCTCAAAGGTCAATTCACGTTGGATGATCTCGGTGCGCAGCTTGCCCAGGTGCGTAAGATGGGTGACCTCAACGGCATCCTCGGCATGCTGCCGGGTGTCGGTAAGATGAAGAAACAAATGGCGGCGGCCAATGTGGATGACCGCATGATCGCCCACCAGCACGCCATCATCCAGTCGATGACGCCGGCGGAACGGCGCAATCCGAAATTATTGAATGCCAAGCGGCGTAAACGCATCGCCGCAGGCTCCGGCACGACGGTGCAGGAGGTCAATCGGTTGCTCAAGCAGTACCAGCAGATGAGCGGCATGATGAAAAAGATGGGCAAGCTCGGCAAGAAAGGCATGGCCGCGTTGGGCGGCCTTGGCGGTCCCGGCGGACCTGGCGGCGGCCTGCCGCCGGGCATGTTGCCGCCGACGCGCTGAATAAAGGTCACGTTGAATTAGGTTTGTTACTCGGAAGGAAGAAACACGAATGGCTTTGAAAATTAGATTGTCACGGGGCGGTGCCAAGAAACGGCCCTATTATCGTATCGTTGTTGCCGACTCGCGCTCGCCGCGCGATGGCCGTTTTATCGAACGGCTCGGCACCTACAATCCGATGGTGGCCAAGGATCATCCGGAACGCATCACCCTGAAGGAAGACCGTGTTCGTCATTGGCTCGACAACGGCGCGCTGCCGTCCGACCGGGTCGCGAAATTCCTCGACACCGCAGGTATCCGCAAGGCGCCGGCGCGTGCCGAACAGACCAAGCAGCACCTACCGAAAGCCAAGGCGCAGGAGCGCATGGCGGAAGCGGCCGAAGCGGCCAAGGCTGCCGAAGAAGCGGCAGCGGCGGAAGCCGAAGCCCCTGCAGAGGAAGCGGCTGAAGAAGCGCCTGCTGAAGAAGCGGCTCCCGCCGAGGAAGCGCCGGCTGAGGAAGCGGCTGCTGAAGAGGCGCCTGCCGAAGAAGAAAAGGCGGAGTAGCCATCCGGGTGGCATAGATGTCCGAAGGGATGTCCGACGGAACGCGCATCTGTGTCGGGGTGATCGGCGCCCCACATGGGGTTCGCGGCGAAGTGCGGCTGAAAAGCTTTACCGCCGATCCGGAGGACATCGTCGCCTATGGCCAGCTAACCGACGAAACGGGAAACCGGCAGTTCGCGCTGACGCTGACCGGGTGGGCCAAGGGAATGCTGGTTGCGCGGATCAAGGGGGTCGGTGACCGGTCGACGGCAGAGGCCCTCAAGGGAACGGAACTTTATGTCGACCGCGCGCTGCTGCCGGAGTTGGAGGAGGAAGAGTACTACCACGCCGATCTGATCGGCCTCGAAGTCGAAGATGTGGAGGGCCGACCACAGGGTAAGGTAAAGACGCTCGACAATTTCGGCGCTGGCGACGTGATGGAGGTCGAATTGACGGACGGAACCTCCTTGGTCGTGCCCTTTACCCGCCGGGCGGTGCCGGAAATCGACCTTGAAGGCGGTAGGGTGGTGATCGATCCGCCTCAGGAGATCGAGGGGGAATTTGAGGCGGAATCCGAGGAAGACGGTGGCGCGACGGATCGGGAAGGGCGGGGATGATGAGTTGGCGGGCCGTGGTTTTTACCCTGTTCCCGGAAATGTTTCCCGGTCCCTTGGGGATATCGTTGTCTGGCAAGGCCTTGGAAGGCGGGGCTTGGTCGTTGGAAACGGTGGACATTAGGGAGTTTACGAGCGATAAACACGCCTCCGTCGACGACACCCCCTTTGGTGGGGGGCCTGGAATGGTCATGCGCGCCGATATTATCGACGCGGCGCTGACCGGATCGGGCTTCGAGCGGACCGCCCGAAACGGCAATTTGCCGCTGGTTTGCCTAACCCCCCGAGGGCGGCGGCTTACCCAGGCGCGGGTTCGCGAACTGGCCGAGGGTCCCGGCGTGGCGCTGCTCTGCGGACGCTACGAAGGGATCGACCAAAGGGTGATCGACGCGTGGCAGATGGAGGAGATAAGCGTCGGTGATTTTGTGTTGAGCGGCGGAGAACCGGCCGCCATCACGATGATCGACGCATGCGTACGTTTGCTTCCCGGCGTCATGGGCGGCCAAGCGTCATCTGAGGAAGAAAGTTTCGAAGGGGGTCTCCTGGAGTATCCCCACTATACGCGGCCAAGGGTTTGGCAAGACCGGGAAGTTCCCGAAGTGTTGCTGTCCGGCCATCACGAAAAGGTCCGTGCCTGGCGGCAGGAACGGGCGGAAGAAATTACGCAGGCGCGGCGGCCGGATCTTTGGGCGGCCTACCAAACCCGCAAAAGGACAAACAAGGACTAACCGCGAGAGTTGGATCGAGGTACGAACGATGGATATTATTCAGCAGCTCGAACAAGAGCAGATGGCGAAGCTCACGGAAGGCCGTGGCGCGCCCCAGTTTGCGCCGGGTGATACCCTGCGTGTCAGCGTTAAGGTGGTCGAAGGTTCCCGCGAGCGGATCCAGGCGTTTGAAGGCGTCTGCATCGGCCGCAAGAACGACGGGCTGAACTCCTCGTTCACGGTGCGCAAGATTTCCTATGGCGAAGGCGTGGAACGGGTGTTCCCGCTTTACTCGCCCAACGTCGCGAACATCGAAGTGCTCCGCCGCGGCGATGTGCGCCGGGCCAAGCTTTACTACCTGCGTGACCGGTCGGGTAAGTCGGCGCGGATCTCCGAGCGGACCGACGGCTATGCGGCCAAGCTGTCCGCGGCCGATCGCGAAGCGGCTGCCGAGGAAAAGCGTCAGGCCATTGCCTCCGCTGCGCAGGCGAGCGAAGAGGAATTGATGGAGGGCATGCCCCAAGCAGCCGAAGAGGCACCTGCTGAGGCCCAAGCCGAAGCGCCCGCGGAAGGCGACGAACAGAAATAGTTTCAGAAGTCGCCGTGGCGTTAGCGGCATCCAAAAAGGCTTCTAAATAAAGACTGCATAATAAGGCCGGCCGATTAAGGCCGGCCGCGACGACAAAAAAGCCGGCCGCCTAAATGCCGGTTTAAGGGGAATATCACAGAGCGAGGAACCAGGAAGCGATGAGCGCGCCACGCACTCTTTATGACAAGATTTGGGACGCCCACGTCGTCGAGGAATCCGAGGACGGCACGGCGCTCCTCTATATCGACCGTCATATCGTTCACGAGGTTACCAGTCCGCAGGCTTTCGAAGGCTTGCGCGAGTCCGGCCGCAAGGTGCTCCATCCGGAAATGACCTTGGCGGTGCCGGACCATAATGTGCCGACCTCAGATCGGATCAAGGGCATCGACGACGAGGAATCGCGCATTCAGGTCGAGACCCTGGTCAAGAACTGCAAGGATTTCGGTGTCGAACTGTTCGGTATGGACGACATCCGCCAGGGTATCTGCCACGTTATCGGCCCGGAACAGGGTTTCACGCTGCCCGGTACGACGCTGATCTGCGGCGACAGCCACACCGCGACGCACGGCGCCTTCGGTGCGCTGGCCTTTGGTGTCGGCACGTCCGAGGTCGAGCACGTGCTTGCCACACAGACCATGATCCAACGTAAATCCAAGAACATGCGCGTGACCGTCAACGGCGCGTTGCCGCTTGGATGCACCGCCAAGGACATGATCCTGGCGATCATTGGCAAGATTGGCACCGCCGGCGGAACCGGCTGCGTCATCGAGTTTGCCGGCGAGGCAATTCGGTCGCTGTCCATGGAAGGCCGCATGACGGTGTGCAACATGACCATCGAGGGCGGTGCCCGCGCCGGTCTCATCGCGCCCGATGAAACCACTTTCGACTATCTCAAGGGCCGGCCCATGTCGCCCAAGGCGGGCATGTGGGAAACCGCGGTCGCCTATTGGAAGACGCTGGCGTCCGACGACGGCGCGACCTATGACATCGAGGTGACGCTGGATGCGTCCGAGATCGTGCCGCAGGTGACCTGGGGGACAAGCCCCGAGGATGTGGTGCCCATTACCGGTGCCGTGCCCAATCCGGCGAACGAGCCCGACGAGAACCGTCGCGCCAAAATGCAGCGCTCGCTGGAGTATATGGGCCTCGAAGCGGGGACCGCTATGCGCGACATCCGTATCGACCGCGCCTTCATCGGGTCCTGCACCAATAGCCGCATCGAAGATATGCGCGCTGCCGCCGCGGTGGCCCAAAAGGCAATAGAGAAGGGACGCCACGTCGCCGACACCGTCGAGGCGATGGTCGTGCCGGGTTCCGGTTTGGTGAAGGAACAGGCCGAGGCCGAGGGTCTCGACAAGATCTTCATCGAGGCCGGTTTCGATTGGCGCGAACCGGGCTGTTCCATGTGTCTGGCGATGAACGCTGACAAGCTGCAGCCGGGTGAGCGGTGCGCGTCGACCTCCAACCGCAACTTCGAGGGGCGTCAGGGTCCCGGCGGGCGCACCCATCTGGTCAGTCCCGCCATGGCCGCCGCCGCCGCCATCGCTGGCCATCTGGCCGACGTCCGCGATCTAGATTGAGGAACGGGACATGGAAAAGTTCGAAAAACTCACCGCCGTTGCCGCGCCGCTGCCGCTGGTCAATGTCGATACAGACATGATCATTCCGGCGCGCTTCCTCAAAACCATCAAGCGCACCGGTCTCGGCAAAAGCCTGTTCTATACCTTGCGGTTCGACGAGCAGGGCAAGGAGCGCCCTGATTTCGTGCTCAACAAGCCGGCTTATAAGGCCGCCCAAATCCTGGTGACGGGTAACAATTTCGGTTGTGGCTCGTCGCGCGAGCATGCGCCGTGGGCCTTGGCCGACTACGGCATCAAAGTCGTGATCGCGCCCGACTTTGCCGACATCTTCTATAACAACAGTTTCAAGAACGGCATCCTGCTGATCAAGCTGCCGCAGGAAGACGTCGACAAATTGATGGAAGATGCCGAACGCGGCGCCAATGCCACCGTCACGGTCGATCTCGAGAACCAGGAGATCACCGGGCCCGACGGCGGGGTGATCAAATTCGACATCGATCCCTTCAAGAAGCATTGCCTGCTCAACGGTCTCGACGACATCGGTCTGACCATGCAGAAGCAGGATGCCATCAAAACCTACGAGGAAAAGCACAAGGCGGAACAGCCCTGGCTCTAATTTCTCTGCGCCGTCTATCGGTGGTGCATTTCACCAAAACATAATTCCTGAGAGAAGTTGATCATGACCGCGAATAAATCTTTGCTATGTTTGCCGGGGGACGGCATCGGACCCGAAGTGATGGGCGAAGTGCGCCGCATCATCGATTGGATGGGCGACAAGCGCGCGGTCAAATTCGACGTTACCGAAGGTCTGTTGGGCGGCGCTGCGTACGACGCGGCGGGAACGCCGTTGCCTCAGGAAACCATCGATGCCGCTCACAAGGCGGATGCGGTTCTGCTCGGCGCGGTCGGCGGTCCCACCTATGAGAAACTGCCTTTCGACAAACAGCCGGAGCGCGGCCTCCTCGGTATCCGCAAGGAGCTCGGCCTGTTCGCCAATCTGCGTCCCGCGCTCGTGTTCGACGCGTTGGCCGAGGCTTCGACCCTCAAGCTCGACGTGGTCAAGGGCCTCGACATCATGATCCTGCGCGAACTGACGG
Organism: uncultured Rhodospirillales bacterium; assembly: GCA_913055735.1. Lineage (GTDB taxonomy): Bacteria > Pseudomonadota > Alphaproteobacteria > Rhodospirillales > UBA2165 > CAJXKD01. The sequence goes on along the minus strand of CAJXKD010000001.1, from coordinate 1,044,411 downwards.
GCGGTATCTATTTCGGTCAGCCGCGCGGCGTCGAGGATCTGGGCGGCGGCAAACGCCGCGGCTTCAACACCCTCACCTATACCTCGGATGAGGTGCAGCGCATCGGTGAGGTGGCCTTCGATCTCGCCGCCAAGCGCGACAAGCGCGTCTGTTCCATCGACAAGGCCAACGTCCTCGAAACCACGGTCATGTGGCGCGAGGAAATGACCAAGGTCGGCGAACGCCATCCGGACATCGAGTTGACCCATATGTATGTCGATAATGCCGCCATGCAGTTGGTGCGCAACCCGAAACAGTTCGACGTCATCGTCACCACCAACATGTTCGGCGACATCCTGTCCGATTGCGCCGCCATGCTCACGGGCTCGCTCGGCATGTTGCCGTCGGCGTCCTTGGGGGCGCCCGACGATACGGGCCGCCGTCCGGCCCTCTATGAGCCGGTGCACGGCTCCGCCCCCGACATCGCCGGGCAGGGCCTCGCCAACCCGCTCGCCATGGTGCTCAGCTTCTCCATGATGCTGCGTTATTCCTTCGACCTTGCCGACGAGGCGGACCTGGTCGATCAGGCGGTGCAGAACGTGCTGAATAAGGGGTTGCGCACCCGCGACATCATGCAGGAGGGCAAACAGGAGGTTTCCACGGAGGCCATGGGCGACGCCATCCAGGCCGAACTGGACGCGCTCAGCAGCTAATTAACCTTCAGGCGATAATTTCGGGCGTCGTCAATGCGTGCGGGCTTTTTCTTGCAACGGCGCGCGTTCAGGCGTAAATCAGCCTCGAAATTGACCTAATTTGGGCCCAAACACCGGGAAAAAGCCTGGAAATGGCCCCTTAAGACGGAAAAGAGACGGAAAATGCCGATCAAATACGCCGTGGTAGGCGCCACAGGCAATGTGGGCCGGGAAATCCTTCAGATTCTTGCCGAACGGGATGTTCCGGCGGAAACCGTGACCGCGATCGCCTCCGAGCGCTCGGCGGGCGTAGAGGTGTCCTACGGTGAGGACGACGTGCTCAAGGTGCACAGCCTGAAGGATTTCGACTTCCACGGCACCGACATCGTGCTGTCGAGCCCCGGTGCCAAGGTCTCGGCGGAGTTCGCGCCGCGCGCCGCCGCCGCCGGCGCAGTGGTGATCGACAATACGTCGTACTTCCGCATGGACCCGGACGTGCCCCTGGTGGTGCCCGAGGTCAACCCGGATGCCATCGCCGGCTACACACGCAAGAACATTATCGCCAACCCCAACTGTTCGACCATTCAGATGGTGGTGGCGTTGAAGCCGCTGCACGAACTGGCGACCATCAAGCGGGTCGTCGTGTCGACCTATCAATCCGTTTCGGGTGCGGGCAAGGACGCCATGGATGAACTGTTCCAGCAGACGCGCGGCGTCTATATGAACGAGCCTGAGCATATGCATCAGACCCAGTTCTCCAAGCCCATCGCCTTCAATGTCATTCCCCACATCGACGTCTTCATGGAAGATGGCTCGACCAAGGAGGAATGGAAGATGATGGTCGAGACCAAGAAGATCCTCGATCCGCAGATCAAGGTCACGGCGACCTGCGTCCGCGTGCCGGTGTTCATCGGCCACGCCGAATCGATCAATATCGAGTTCGAGCATGTCGTGTCCGCGGAGGAAGCACGCGAAGCGCTGCGCAACGCGCCTGGCATTGTCGTGGTCGATCACACGGCGGACGAAGGCTATGTCACGCCAAAGGAATCGGCGGGCGAGGACCCGGTCTACATCAGCCGCATCCGCGAGGACGCGACCGTCGAGAACGGTCTCAATCTGTGGGTGGTGGCCGACAATCTGCGCAAAGGCGCGGCGTTGAACGCGGTGCAGATCGCCGAACGTTTGACCCAGCTTTATCTCGAAGAAGCGGCATAAAGTTTTTTCTCAAAACGTCATGAGTTGCCTGCTCGGTGGATAACCGGGTGGATAACTATAAGAATAAAATGTGGATAAGGTCGCGACGCTGTTGATTCGGCGCGCTGATTCTGATAATGAAGAGGCGTCAGGTACACAAGGCCTGGGACCCCCGTGTAACGCACCGCCGAAACGGTGCTCCTGACGCCTCGTAGAGCCGGCCAGGCTCCACGCACCCGATAACGCCTTCTCCGTTCAACCCACACGGTTTGTCGATGTTCCCTTGGCAGAGAGATCGACAACCCCTCGTGGCGGACCCGATTTCCACAAATTCCGTTGCCGGAACCGCGTTCCTCGAACCCGGAACAGCCGGCCTTTCGGCCAACCTCGCACGGCCTGCTATATGGCCGCAACGGTCGGAACCCATCCGCCCCAGTCCTCATCCCAACCCTCTCCGGCATGCCAGTGATCTGGGGTGCCGTCGACGATCAGTTCCAGGACTTTCGCGCCACAGCTCTTAGCGAGGGCAAGAGCCACAGACGTCGCGAACGCCCGTCCCGTTTGCGAGACAAAGCACGCCGCCGGCGAACGTCCTACCTCGCGGCTCCCCCGAGAGATCGGCCCAGGGCCCCTCTCTCGAAGCCGGACCGGCAAGCCGGCCCGCACCGCGCGGCGGTCTCATCCGCCTCCGGCCCCGTTATCGTCTCCGAAGACACGACCCCGGAACCGGGAGCTGCAAACCTCGAAACATTCTTTTGGCCGAAACCAGAAAATCGCCTCGAATTTTGCGGCGAACACGCTATCGCGCACGAGAATTATTGTGAGTAGATCAAATAAAACCTTCAATAAAAATGCGATCAATTCTTGCATTTTTCTGTGCATAACTTGTCGGTATTTACACAAAACATGCACAACTTATCCACAGAACATTGCACAGCCACGACTGGGTTTTGTGATTATTCAATCGGTTAATTCATTTGTCGCGGCGAGAACGGCGGATGTCGGTGAATGGCGGGGTGGGGCTTCGCCGTGTGAATGCATGTTTATGTGACCCTGTTGTTACGTTGACTTGAGAAGATCGAGCCGCTACATCACAAGGGACGCTGGCGGGTCTGGCTGGCGTCCCTCTGTTTCGCAGAGGAACCCCCACATTGGCGACCCCCACGGTCTATTGACACATGTTATTGGCTCAGCCGACTCCCCAGAGGCGACCCTAAAATGGCTACGGATAATCGTCCGCTTTCTCCGCACCTTCAGGTCTATCGGTGGCAAATCACCATGGCGATGTCGATCCTGCACCGGCTTACCGGCGTCGGATTGGCCGTCGGCGCGTTGGTGCTGACCTATTGGCTGAACGCGGCGGCATATGGTTATGACGCTTTTGCAACCGCGCAATCGATCCTCGGTTCCTGGATCGGGATCCTCCTGCTGATCGGCTGGACCTTCGCGTTGTTCTATCATCTCTGCAACGGCATCCGGCATTTGGTCTGGGATGCCGGGCGCGGGTTCGAGATATCGCAGGCGCGGGCCTCGGGCATAACGGTGATCGTCGTGTCGATCGTGCTGACCGTGTTGACGTGGGCCGTCATCTGGGCCGGATGAGGGAAATAAAACAATGACTTTACGATCCGATCTTGGACGGGTCCGCGGCCTCGGTTCCGCGAAGGAAGGCGTTGGCCATTGGTGGGCCCAGCGTCTGACCGCCATCGCGCTGGTGCCGTTGGGTCTGTGGTTCGTCTTTTCCGCGGTTTCGCTCGCGGGGGTTGATCTGGCCGGCTTTATCGACTGGCTCGACGCGCCGGGCAATCTTCTGTTGATGATCCTGTTTGTCGGCGTGCTGTTCTATCACATGCAGCTGGGTATTCAGGTGGTGATCGAAGATTATGTGCATGGCGAATCGACCAAGACCGTTGCCCTGATCCTCAATAAGTTCGTCGCTCTATTCTGCGGCGTGTCCAGCATTGTCGCGCTGTTGCGCGTGGCCTTCGGAGGCTGAAGACGGATGGCCGAGAAAGATTACGAAATCATCGATCATGCCCATGACGTTATCGTGGTGGGTGCCGGCGGCGCCGGTCTGCGAGCGACGTTCGGCATGGTGGCGGCCGGTCTCAAGACCGCTTGCATCAGTAAGGTTTTCCCGACCCGCAGCCATACGGTGGCGGCACAGGGCGGCGTCGGTGCCGCACTGGGCAACATGGCCGAAGACAATTGGAAATGGCATATGTACGACACCGTCAAGGGCGCCGACTGGCTCGGCGATCAGGACGCTATCGAATATATGTGCCGTGAAGCCATTCCCGCGGTCTATGAATTGGAGCATTACGGCGTGCCGTTCTCACGCACTGAGGACGGCAAGATCTATCAGCGGCCCTTCGGCGGCCATATGCGCAACTTCGGCGAAGCGCCGGTGGAGCGTGCTTGTGCCGCCGCCGACCGTACCGGTCACGCCATTCTGCACACGCTCTATCAGCAATCGTTGAAGCACGACGCCGAATTCTTCGTCGAGTATTTCGCCCTTGACCTGATCATGGACGATGACGGCGTTTGCCGGGGTGTCATGGCGTGGAACCTGGCCGACGGCACGTTGCATCGCTTTACCGCACAGCTCGTCGTTCTGGCGACCGGCGGCTACGGGCGCAGCTATTTCTCCTGCACCTCGGCGCACACCTGCACCGGCGACGGCTCGGGCATGGCGGCGCGCGCGGGTCTGCCCCTCCAGGATATGGAGTTCGTGCAGTTCCACCCGACGGGCATCTACGGTGCCGGCTGTCTGATTACCGAAGGGGCGCGCGGCGAGGGCGGCTATCTTACCAACTCGCAGGGCGAAGCTTTCATGGAACGCTATGCGCCGACCGCCAAGGACTTGGCGTCGCGCGATGTCGTCAGCCGCGCCATGACCATCGAGATTCGCGAAGGCCGCGGCGTCGGGCAGGAGAATGACCACATCTTCCTGCACCTCGAGCATCTGGGCGGCGACGTGCTGCATAAGCGTCTGCCGGGCATTACCGAAACGGCGCGTATCTTCTCCGGTGTCGATGCCACCAAGGACCCGATCCCGGTGCTGCCCACCGTGCACTACAACATGGGAGGGGTTCCGACCAACTATCGGGGCGAAGCCCTGCGTCCGACGGCCAGCGATCCCGATGCCGTTTGTCCCGGCCTGATGGCCATCGGCGAAGCGGCGTGCGTGTCGGTGCACGGCGCCAACCGCCTCGGCACCAACTCGCTTCTCGATCTGGTGGTGTTTGGCCGCGCAGCGGCGATCCGCGCGACCGAGATCGTCGACAAGGGGGCGCAGAGCCGCAGCCTGCCCAAGGATGCCGGTATGCAATCCATCCAGCGTCTGGAGCGGTTGCGCAACGCCGACGGCGGTCTGACCACGGCGGACATCCGGCTCAACATGCAACGCGTCATGCAGACGGACGCGGCTGTGTTCCGCACCGACAAGACGCTCAAGGAAGGCTGCGAGAAGATCGACGCGTCGGCCAGGAGCCTCGCCGATATCAAGCTCAACGACCGGTCGATGATCTGGAATTCGGATCTGGTCGAAGCCCTGGAACTCGAGAACCTGATGGCGTGTTCCAAGGTGACCATCGAATCGGCTGCGGCGCGAAAGGAATCGCGCGGTGCCCATGCCCATGAGGATTATCCCGACCGTGACGACACGGAATGGATGAAGCACACGCTGGCTTACGTCGACGGTAACTGGAATGTTCGCCTCGATTACCGGCCGGTGCACACCTATACCTTGACCGACGAGGTCGAGTACATCGAACCCAAAGCGCGCGTTTACTAAGGATATAAGGATCGCGTCATGGCTGAATTCACGCTTCCCGCAAACTCCCGGGTGATGAAGGGCAAGACTTTCAAGGCCCCCGCAGGGGCAACCCGGATCAAGAAGTTCAAGGTCTACCGGTACGATCCGGATTCGGGCGAGAACCCGCGCGTCGATATCTACGAGATCGATCTGGACCAATGCGGGCCGATGGTGCTCGACGCGCTGATCAAGATTAAGAACGAGATCGATTCGACGCTTACCTTCCGCCGGTCCTGCCGCGAAGGCGTGTGCGGGTCCTGCGCCATGAACATCGACGGCACCAACACGCTCGCCTGCATCAAGGACATCGCCGACATCCGCGGCGACGCCGCCATCTATCCCTTGCCTCATATGGGGGTGATCAAGGACCTCGTACCTGATCTGACCCAGGCCTACGCGCAGTACACGTCGATCAAGCCGTGGCTGCAGGCTGACACACCGGCGCCGCCGAACAAAGAGCGGCTGCAATCGCCCGATGAGCGGGCGGAACTCGACGGCCTATGGGAATGTGTGCTGTGCTTCTCCTGCTCCACCAGCTGCCCGTCCTATTGGTGGAACAGTGATCGTTATCTCGGCCCGGCGGCCCTGCTGCAGGCGTACCGCTGGATCGCCGATTCGCGCGACGAGTATACCGGCGAGCGCCTCGACGACCTCGAGGATCCCTTCCGGCTCTACCGGTGCCATACCATCATGAACTGCACCAATACGTGCCCCAAGGGTCTCAACCCGGCCAAGGCCATCGGCAAGATCAAGCAGAAGATGGTGGAGCGCCGCTAGGGCATCTATCGAAAAGATTTGAGTTTCCGGGGCCGTCCCACCGCCGTGGGACGGCTTTCGGACATTTGGGGCCTCCGAAATTGCAAAGGCGGCCCGGCTGGTGTCAAATCCCCCTAACAGAACACAGCGCCGACGGATAAGAGCCTCGGGTGAGAGGCCGGAACCGGCGCGGACGTAGGGAGACATCATGCCACGTTCCACGGACCGTATTCTCACCACCCATGTCGGCAGCTTGCCGCGGCCGCACGACCTGCTCGACATGATGAAGGCGCGGCTGACGGGAGAAGGTGGTCCCGTCGACGATGCGGCCTACGACAAGACATTGCGCCGGGCCGTCGCCGACATCGTCACGCAGCAGGCGGCGTGCGGCCTCGATATCGTCGCCGACGGCGAGATGTCCAAGCCGGGTTTCTTCGTCTATGTGAAGGAACGGCTCGACGGGTTCGAACCGCGCCCCGAACGCAACCGGCCTTTCTACGAGGCCGAGGTCAGTGCCTTCCCCGAATACTATGAAGAGTATTTTGCCAAGGCGATGCTGGGCGGTACTGTCGCGCCGATCAAGTCCCTCTATTGCGTGGGGCCGATTACCTACAAGGGCCAGGCCGACCTCAAACGGGATCTCGACAATCTGCGGGCCGCCGTCGATGCCGTCGACTGCGAGGGCGCATTCGTTCCCTCTGTCGCGCCAAGCGGTATCGGTGCCAACAATTACTACAATAGCGACGAAGCCTATTTCGAGGCGCTGGGCGAGGCCATGCGTGTCGAATACCAGGCGATCCTCGATGCCGGCTTCGATCTGCAGATCGACGATCCTTTCCTCTGCGACCTGTTCGGCGAGGTGCGCTTCGACGACAAAGAAAAGGACCGCCAGGGCAACCTCTACGTCGAAAGCCTCAACCACGCGCTCCGCGGCCTGCCGGAGGACCGTATCCGCTATCACACCTGCTATGGCATCAATCAGGGGCCGCGGGTTCACGAACCCCAGTTGGCGGACGTGATCGAGTATGTGCTGCGCATCAATGCAGGCGTTTATTCTTTTGAGGCGGCCAATGTGCGCCACGAGCACGATTATCATGTCTTCGAGGAACACAAGCTGCCTGACGGCAAGGCGATCATGCCGGGCGTCATTACCCATGCCGTCAATATCGTCGAGCATCCCGAACTCATTGCCGAGTGGCTCATCCGGTTCGCAAATTTGGTGGGCCGGGAGAACGTCATCGCCGGTGCCGATTGCGGGTTCTCGTCGCAGGCGTGTTATCATACGGAAGTCCACCCCAGCGTGATCTGGGCGAAGTTCAAGGCGATGGTGGAAGGGGCCGATATCGCGAGCAGGAAGCTTTGGTCCCCACAAACGAATAAAAGAACCGGTACTGGATGAATAGGGAATAGGCAGATGACCGATACGACGTTTGAACCATTTGTGCGCAATGCGTGGTACATCGCGGCCTGGGCCGAGGAACTCGACGACGGCCTCGTCGGCCGGACCATCATGAACGAACCCTTGGTGATCTTCCGCGATGCCGACGGCAAGGCATCCGCCCTCGAGGACCGTTGCTGCCATCGCGGTGCTCCGCTGACGAGCGGTCAGGTAACGTCGGAAGGTATCGAATGTGGCTATCATGGCCTGATCTTCGACGGCGCCGGTAAATGCGTCCGCGTGCCGGGGCAGGACAATGTGCCGTCCAATGCCTGGGTGCGCAGCTACCCCATCGTTGAACGGCACCAGTTCGTTTGGATATGGATGGGTGATCCGGCCAAAGCCGACGAAAGCCTGATCATCGACTATCCCTATCACGAACAGCCGGACAAATGGCCGCACCGCAAGACCATGTTCCCGATCAAGGCCAACTATATGATGATGATGGACAACCTGATGGACCTCAGCCACCTCGGCTATGTCCACGGCAAGACCATCGGCGGCAACCCGAACGTCCACACGGGGGCGGAAACCACCGCCGAGCCGACGGAACGCGGCTGTCTGCTGACCCGCTGGATGATGGATTCGCCGCCGCCGCCGACCTACGTGAAGGCCGTCGGCTTCAAGGGCAATATCGATCGCGCCCAGATTTTCGAATATGTGGCGCCGGCATCGGTGATCCAGCGCTCCATCGGGATCGATGTGGGTAAGGGCGCGCGCGAGAATCTGGAACAGCCGGGGCTTCATTTCCGTCTGTTCCATCATGCGACGCCCGAGACGGAAACCTCGTTCCACTATTTCTTCTCGATGGCCAACGGCTACCGTCAGGACGATCCGTCCGCGACCCAGCAGCTCTATGACGAAACCTATCCGACGTTCCTCGAGGACAAGGAGATCATGGAGATTCAGCAGCAACGGCTGGAGAACGATCCGTCCCGCGAGCTGGTCAACATCAAGGCCGACCAGGCGTTGTTCCTGGCCCGTAAGAAGCTGCACGAGATGATTGCCGCCGAGCAGGCGGAAATGGTCGCCGCGGCCGAGTAGGTATTAAGGCAAACAAAAACCCCTTCGTTCCAACCGGAGCGAAGGGGTTTCTTTTTTTTTGGGTTTCCTAGATACCCAGCAGCTTCCGCGCGTTCTCCTTGAGAATAAGCGGCACCACCTCTTCCTTCATGTCGAGCTTCTCGAAATCGGACAGCCAGCGGTCCGGCGTGATCACCGGCCAGTCGGAGCCGAACAGAACTTTGTGCTTGAGCAATGAGTTGGCATAGCGCACCAGGATCGGCGGAAAGTATTTCGGCGACCAACCCGACAGGTCGATATAGACGTTGGGCTTATGGGTTGCGACCGACAGCGCCTCTTCCTGCCAGGGGAAGGAGGGGTGTGCGAGGATAATGCGCATATCCGGAAAATCGGCCGCCACGTCATCGATGTACATGGGGTTCGAGTATTTGAGCTTCAGACCCATGCCGCCCGGCATGCCGGCGCCGACGCCGGTCTGGCCGGTGTGGAACAACGAAATACATTTCGCGGCCGCGATCTCTTCGTAGAGCGGATACCACTGTTTATCGTTGGGGTAGAAGCCCTGCGATGTGGGGTGGAATTTGAAACCCTTGACGCCGTATTCCTCGATCATCTTACGCGCTTCGCGGACGCCCTTCTTGCCCTTGTGGGGATCGATGGAGGCGAACGGCATCAGGATGTCCGAGTGTTTGGCGACTTCCTCCATCACCATCTCGTTGGGATGGCGGTTGAAGCCGGTTTCGGCTTCGGAATCGACGGTAAAGATGATCGCGCCGATCTTGCGGTCGCGGTAATAGTCGGCGGTTTCGGCAATGGTCGGTTGATGATCGTGGTCGCCGCCGAAATAGGCTTTCATCGCCGCCTGAAACTCGGCATAGCCATCGTCGTCGTGAATGCCGCAGGGATCGCCGGCATGGGTGTGGATGTCGATGGCCACCAAGTCGTCAATGTTTTTCATTTTTGCGCTCCTTCCTGGGCACTGGCCCGGATACTGGACTTTTGGACCAAGCAGTTGTGCCGTGGCTAATTTTCGGCAACGCACCACCCGGTCGGCTTTTCCCGTAAACTGGCCTGCCCGTTTGGCGATGGCAATCAATTTGTTCCCCAAATTATGTGCCGGCGCCCATTCTCCGGACTTGGGCTTGGGGAATGCCAAAACAGGGGAGTACGGGTTGCGCCGGTCGGCACCCCATTCTCCCATTTTAATTACGGTTTGCGGAGGAGGAGGGTGACGTTATCCTGATCGTTCACCATATCTGTCGTCTATGCTACCTGCCACACATGGATAATCGGACATAGAGCCCAAGACGGGACCAAGGACGGGACCAAGGACAGCAAATGGCCGGGTTTCTCTCGACGCTCAAAGGGATGTACCAAGCCCAAATGGAGCGGCATCACAATCAGCCGTTCTTGAAGGCGACCATGGCGGCCTGCGCGATGGTGGCGACCGCCGATGGCAATGTGTCCTTCTCCGAACAGGTGCGGGTCGATCAGATTCTGCAGACCTTGGACGCGCTCAAGATCTACGATCCCCATGAAGGCGTGAACCTGTTCCGCGAGTATTCGGAAGCGATCCTCGAGGATCCGAAGGTGGGACATAGAAAAGCGGCCAAGGCCATTGACGCGGTCAAAGGCGACCCGGAACGGTCTGCATTGATGATCCGTATCTGCCTTGCTGTCGCCGAATCCAACGGGGAAACCAAGTTGGTCGACCAGATCGAGGTGGTAACCCTGTGTAGTATACTGGGCGTGGATCCAACCGGATTCGACCTCTACGACAAGGACCTGCTGTTCAAAGATAAAGAGGGCTGAAAGCCGCCCAATCGTGCCGCCTAGGGATTGCAGGCTTTACATCGCCGGTTTCGCTCCCTAATTAGCGCCTCGCCCTATTCATCTCCTCAGTTCCCACGTATCAATCCCTATATACGAATGCCATGAGCGACGATCCTCTGTCCAGATACCGGGAAAAAGTGGCCGCGGGTGAGTTGAAGGACGACCCCGCCCAGGCGCTGCTGGCCGAGAAGCTGCAAATCCTGCATAGGGCGCTGTCGGGTTATGTACCCACATCGGGGCATACCGGTTGGAAGGAGCGCTTCGGGCTCACCCGTCGCCGTGCCGAGCCGCCGCAGGGCCTCTATATCTATGGCGGCGTCGGCCGCGGTAAATCCATGCTCATGGATCTGTTCTTCGATACAGCCCCGGTGGAGCGTAAACGCCGCGTCCATTTCCACGCGTTCTTGCAGGACGTCCACAATCGCATTAACCAATTCCGAGACAGCCGCGGCAAGGATGACGACGGCGACCCGATCCCGCCCGTCGCCGCCGCCATCGCCGACGAAGCATGGCTGTTGTGTTTCGACGAGTTCCAGGTGTCGAATATCGTTGACGCGATGATTTTGGGGCGTCTGTTCGAGGCATTGTTCGCGAACGACGTTGTTGTCGTTGCCACCTCCAACCGGCCGCCGCAGGATCTCTACAAGGACGGCCTCCAACGGGAGAAGTTCATCCCGTTCATCGAGATGATTTCCCGCCGCCTCGACGTTCTGGAACTGGGCAGTTTGACCGACTACCGCCTCGAACGGCTGAAGGGCATGAAGGTTTATTACGAACCGCTCGGACCGTCGGCGCGCGCCGCCCTCGATGATTGTTTCCGGGTGTTGACCGACGGCCACGAGCCGCATCCCGATATGATCGATGTAAAGGGACGGACGGTCGAGATACCCGCCGCGACGGACGGTGTGGGGAGGGCCGATTTCCGGGCCTTGTGCGACCGGCCTCTGGGGCCCGCCGACTACCTCGCGATCGCAGCCCGCTACCACACGCTGGTACTCGACGATATCCCGCAGCTGACGCCGGCCATGCGCGACGCTGCGCGGCGCTTTGTCATTCTTATAGATGCGCTGTACGAAGCCAAAGTGAACTTGATTTGCTCCGCCGATGTACCCGCTGAAGAACTTTATCCGGAAGGCGAAGGAAAGTTCGAATTCGAGAGATTAATTTCCCGGTTGATGGAAATGCAGTCCGAAGAATACATGAAATTGGCGCATAATCCGCAATCGTAACTACTTCACGGCGTGTGATCTTGCTCACATAAATTATTGAATCTTTCGAACATCGTCTTGTTTTCAATTGAAATTTAACCCTATAGGACCTACCTCCGTCTGTATGAAATTAACGTTTTTCTACTCTGGTATGGAGTTCGCGAATATTTGTGCGCTACAGGGCGACGATCGCGTGGGTGCGGACTTGCCCTGCATATTAATTTGCGCTACCACCGGCAGGCCATTCGTTAACGGGCGCCAGCCCACTCAAGGCGCTTAAAAGAGCAAAAATTTAGGGCCTGAGTTAGCCAACCGGGGGAAGAGGAACTTTTATGTCGAGACATAAAATCGCACTGGTGGGTGCGGGAAATATCGGTGGGACGCTGGCCCACCTGGCAGGCTTGAAAGAACTTGGCGATGTCGTTCTGTTCGACATCGTTAAAGGCGTGCCGCAGGGCAAAGCCCTCGATATTGCCGAAAGTGCCCCAATCGAAGGTTTCGACGGAAATTTTGCCGGCGCCAATAGCTATGCGGCTATTCGTGGCGCCGACGTGGTTATCGTGACGGCCGGCGTCCCCCGCAAGCCGGGCATGAGCCGCGATGACCTGATCGGCATTAATACAGGTGTGATGAAGGCTGTCGGCGAGGGTATTAAGAAATACTGCCCCAAGGCCTTTGTCATTTGTATTACCAATCCTCTCGACGTGATGGTCGGCATCCTACGCGATTATAGCGGTCTGCCGCACAATCGGGTCGTCGGCATGGCCGGCGTTCTGGATTCGGCCCGTTTCCGTTATTTCATCGCCGACGAACTGAACGTCTCGGTCGAGGATGTCACCGCCTTCGTCTTGGGTGGCCATGGCGACTCGATGGTGCCGTTGACACGCTATTCGACGGTTGCCGGCGTTCCGCTGACCGATCTGGTCAAGATGAAGTGGCTGAGCCAGAAGCGGCTCAACGAAATTGTTCAGCGTACCCGCGATGGCGGGGCCGAAATTGTCGGTTTGCTGAAAACCGGGTCCGCGTTCTACGCACCCGCAAGTGCGGCCATCCAAATGGCCGAATCCTATCTTAAAGACAAGAAACGGGTTTTACCGTGCGCGGCATATTTGAAAGGGGAGTACGGCGTAAAAGGTTTATATGTCGGTGTGCCGGTGGTGATCGGCGCGAAAGGCGTGGAACGAATTGTCGAGATTCAGCTCGATCGGTCCGAAAAGGCCGAATTCGACAAATCAGTTAACGCAGTGAGGAAAGTCGTGGGCGAAGCGAAGAAGGTTCTCCGTTCCCTGGGGAGCACGACTCGCAAAAAAACCGCCCCAAAGCCCAACAACAAATCAAAGCCTAAAAGTAGGGCACGGAAAGGCTAGTGCCACTGACTAATCCTCTCAATAACTGTAGCGAGAATCACCATGAGATCTTCTGCAAAATCCACGGCTCGGAAAAAGTCTCCGGCCCGTAAGAAGACTACGGCTCGTCGTAAGACGACGGCCCGTAAGACTACGGCCCGTAAGTCTCCGGTTCGTCGTCGCAAGACGACGGCTCGTAAGACCACGGCCCGCAAGACCACGGCTCGTCGGAAGACGACGGCTCGTAAGACCACGGCTCGTAAGTCCCCGGTTCGTCGTCGCAAGACGACGGCTCGCAAGACCACGGCCCGTAAGTCTCCGGCCCGTCGGAAGACGACGGCTCGTAAGTCGACCGCTCGCAAGACGGTTCGTCGGAAGAGCACGGCTCGCAAGACCGCGGCCCGTAAGTCCCCGGTTCGTCGTCGTAAGACGACGGCCCGTAAGACCACGGCCCGTAAGTCGCCGGTTCGTCGTCGCAAGACGACGGCTCGCAAGTCCACGGCCCGGAAGTCTCCGGTTCGTCGGAAGAGCACGGCTCGTAAGTCGACCGCTCGCAAGACGGTTCGTCGGAAGACGACGGCTCGTAAGTCTCCGGCCCGCCGGAAGACGACCGCTCGTAAGACGGTTCGTCGGAAGAGCACGGCTCGGAAGTCTCCGGTTCGTCGTCGGAAGAGCACGGCCCGTAAGTCGACGGCTCGGAAATCTCCGGTTCGTCGTCGGAAGAGCACGGCTCGCAAGTCGACGGCTCGGAAGTCTCCGGTTCGCCGTCGGAAGAGCACGGCCCGTAAGTCGACGGCTCGGAAGTCTCCGGTTCGCCGTCGGAAGAGCACGGCTCGTAAGTCGACGGCTCGCCGTTCTTCGGCCCGTCGTCGGTCTACGGCCCGCCGTTCTTCGGCCCGGGTTGCACGGAAGTCGCCCGCGAGAATGCGTAAGTCCGTTTCTCGTCGTCGTCGTACCGTGTCCAAGGCCCGTCGGGCTGGTAGCCGCCGCTAATTTAGAGTTACCGCCAGGTGGATCGGACGAATATATGAACATTCATGAGTATCAGGCCAAACAGCTCCTTTCACAATATGGCGTAGCCACCCTCAAAGGCGGGGTCGCTTATACAGCGGCCGAAGCCGAGGCGGTTGCCAAGGAACTCGGAGGCCCGATATGGGTGGTCAAGTCCCAGATCCACGCTGGTGGTCGCGGCAAAGGCACGTTTAAGGAATCCTCCGCCGGCTCTGGCGGCGGCGTTCGCGTCGTCAAGTCGGTGGAGGATACCAAAGACACGGCCAATCAAATGCTGGGGGCGACACTGGTCACGCACCAGACAGGCCCCGAAGGGAAGGAAGTCAAACGGGTCTATATCGAGGATGGCTGCGATATCGACCGCGAACTTTACCTCAGCCTGCTGATCGATCGCGCGACATCGCGTGTCACGATTATCGCCTCGCAAGAAGGCGGTATGGACATCGAAGAGGTCGCCGCGAAAACGCCCGAGAAAATCGTTACCGTCGATATCGATCCCGCGACCGGGATGAAGGGTTTCCACGCCCGCGAGGTGGCCTTCGGCTTGGGGCTCAAAGGCGATCAGATCAAGTCCTGCGTCAAATTCGTCATGGCCATGTACCGCGCGTTCGTCGACTTGGACGCCAGTCTCGTTGAAATCAATCCGATGGTGGTGACCAAGGCGGGTGACGTTGTTGCTCTCGATGCCAAGATGAACTTCGATGACAACGCCCTTTTCCGGCACAAGGACATCGAAGAGATGCGCGACCAGGCCGAATACGATCCGGCCGAACTGGAAGCGGAGCGTCACGACCTCAATTACATCAAGCTCGATGGCAGCATCGGCTGCATGGTCAACGGTGCCGGTTTGGCGATGGCGACCATGGACATCATCAAGCTCTATGGCGGCGAGCCGGCGAACTTCCTGGATGTCGGTGGCGGCGCCACCAAGGAGCGCGTGACAACCGCGTTCAAGTTGATCTTGTCTGACTCGAACGTTGATGGAATTCTAGTCAATATTTTCGGTGGCATCATGCGCTGCGACGTGATCGCCGAGGGTGTCGTCGCGGCGGCCCGCGAGGTTAGTCTGAGCGTACCGCTCGTCGTGCGTCTTGAAGGAACAAACGTGGATCTAGGGAAGCAAATTATGGCCCAATCTGGCCTGCCGATTATTTCGGCGGACGATCTTGCCGATGCGGCGGAGAAGGTGGTGAAGGCCGTCAAGGAGGCCGCCTGATGGCCGTACTTGTCGGATCGAATACGAAAGTCATTTGCCAAGGCTTCACCGGATCACAGGGTACTTTCCACTCAGAACAGGCGATTGCCTACGGCACCAAAATGGTCGGCGGCGTGACGCCGGGAAAAGGCGGTTCCAAGCATCTCGACCTGCCCGTGTTCGACACGGTCGCCGAGGCGGTGGAGAAGACCGGCGCCGATGCGTCCGTGATCTACGTGCCGCCGCCATTCGCGGGCGAAGCGATCCTCGAAGCGATCGATGCCGAGATTTCCTTGGTGGTCTGCATCACCGAAGGTATCCCCGTTCTCGACATGGTGGAGGTAAAGCGCGCCTTGTCGGGATCGAATACACGGCTCATCGGCCCTAATTGCCCTGGCATCATTACGCCCGGCGAATGCAAGATCGGTATCATGCCGGGCCATATCCACAAACGCGGCAAGATCGGCATCGTATCGCGGTCCGGGACGCTGACTTACGAAGCGGTTGCTCAAACGACGGCGGCCGGCCTCGGTCAGACGACCTGTATCGGGATCGGCGGCGATCCGGTCAACGGCACCAACTTTATCGATTGTCTGGATATGTTCCTCGGCGACGATGAAACCGAGGCGATCATTATGATCGGTGAGATCGGCGGAACCGCGGAAGAGGATGCCGCCGAATTCTATAAATCGTCAAAAACCAAGAAACCCATGGTCGGCTTCATCGCCGGCGTTACGGCGCCGCCCGGGCGGCGCATGGGGCACGCCGGCGCCATTATTGCCGGCGGTAAGGGAGGCGCTTCCGATAAGATCGAGGCGATGAAGAGTGCGGGTATCGCCGTCGCCGATTCGCCGGCAGCGCTGGGGGCCACGATGGCGGAGGTCATAAGAGGTTAGCGCGCGCCCAAGGCGGCCAAGTTGGCTTGACGCCCGAAGCGGTCCGGCGCGAAACGCAAAGCGGGACCATGGCGAGAGAAATCGACTCGATTTTCACCGGCTCCAATGCGGCATTCATTGCCGAACTTTACGAGCGGTTCTTAAAAGATCCTCATTCGGTGAGCGCCGATTGGGCGCAGCTGTTTGCCGAGTTGGGCGACGACGCGGAAGCGATCCGCGGTGAGGTCGGCGGCGCCAGTTGGGCGCGGCCGTTCGTCGGTCCGGTCGAAGAGGCGGGCGGCAACGGCGCCGCACCGGCCGCGGCAAAACCGGGCGCCGCGCCGAATGTCGAGGATATCGAATCGGCGGCGCGGGAATCCATCCGGGCACGTATTTTAATCCGCTCCTACCGGGTGCGTGGCCATTTGGCGGCAGCCTTCGATCCGTTGGGCATCGAGGGCGCCGGCTATCACCGCGAGCTGGACTACCGGACCTACGGATTTACGGAGGACGATCTCGACCGCCCCATCTATCTCGACACCATGACGGGGATCGCCGGGCTTGAGCGCGCGACGCTGCGCCAGGTCTTGGATGTCCTCAAGGAATCTTATTGCTCTTCTATCGGTGTCGAATACATGCACATCACCGAGATCGAGGAGCGTGCCTGGATACAGCAAAGTGTCGAGGGCGTCGATTTTCGCGCCTCCATGCCACCCGACCTCAAGAAGGCGATCTTTCAGGATCTGGTCGAGGCCGAAGGCTTCGAAAACTATCTTCAGGTCAAGTATCCCGGCACCAAGCGGTTCGGCCTCGATGGCGGCGAAAGCATGGTGCCGTGTGTCGAGCAAATTCTGGCCACCGCGGCGCGTCAGGGGATCGAGGAAGTCGTCATCGGCATGCCTCACCGGGGCCGCCTCAACGTGCTCGCCAAGACCTTGAACAAACCGCACGTGGCAATCTTCTCTGAGTTCCAGGGCATCCCTTCGAAGCCCGAGGACGTTCAGGGATCGGGCGACGTCAAATATCATTTGGGGGCGTCCGCCGACCGCGAAATCGCCGGTCAGCGGATGCACCTCAGTCTCACCGCCAACCCTTCGCACCTCGAGGCCGTCGACCCGGTTGTCCTCGGCAAGGTGCGCGCCAAGCAAACCATGCGCGGCGACAAGGAGCGGGAAAAAGTGATGGGCCTCCTCATGCATGGCGACGCGGCGTTCGCCGGGCAGGGACTGGTGCCGGAAAGCCTCGATCTGGCGCAGCTGATGGGCTACCGCACCGGCGGTACCATCCACGTCATCGTCAACAACCAGATCGGGTTCACCACCAACCCGACGAGCGCCCGCTCGACGCCCTATGCGACCGACGTTGCCAAAGGGTTCCAGGCGCCGATTTTCCACGTCAACGGCGACGATCCCGAGGCAGTGGTGCAGGTCGCGCATTTGGCCATGAAATTCCGCCAGAAATTCAAGCGCGACGTGGTCATCGACATGTTCTGCTACCGCCGGCATGGGCACAATGAGGGTGACGAACCCATGTTCACTCAGCCGCACATGTACAAAACCATCGCCAAGCATCCGACGACGCGCGAGATTTTCGCCAAGCGATTGATCGCCGAAGGGGTGATGACGGCCGAGGAAGCAGATGCCACGGTGCGCGCATTCCATGACCATCTCGATCATCAGTTCGAGGCCGCCAACGCCTATAAGCCCAACAAGGCGGATTGGCTCGAAGGTGTATGGCAGGGCTTCGCGCAGCTTGCTGAAGAGGAAGAGCAACGCGACGACGTGACCGCCGTGCCCGTGGATGAGCTGAAGGACGTCGGGCTCGCCATCTCGCGGGTACCCGAGCACATCAACGTCAACCGCAAGGTCGTTCGCCAGCTCAAGGCCCGCCAGAAGATGATCGAAACGGGCAAAGACATCGACTGGGGCATGGCTGAGGCGCTGGCCTTTGGGACCCTCGTCGTCGAAGGGACCGCCGTCCGCCTGTCGGGGCAGGATTCGGGGCGCGGGACGTTCTCGCACCGGCACTCCATCCTTATCGATCAAGACACGGAGGAGCAGTACTACCCCATCGACAGCATCAAGGACGGTCAGGCCCGTTTCGAGGTGATGAACAGCCCATTGTCCGAATTCGGCGTGCTCGGCTTCGAATACGGCTACAGCCTGGCGGACCCCAATACGTTGACCATCTGGGAAGCGCAATTCGGCGATTTCGCCAATGGCGCCCAGGTGATTTACGACCAATTCATTTCGTCGGGTGAATCCAAATGGCTGCGCATGTCGGGCCTGGTGAACCTGTTGCCTCATGGCTACGAAGGACAGGGGCCGGAGCATTCCTCGGCCCGCCTCGAGCGCTATCTGCAGCTCTGCGCCGAGGACAATATGCAGGTCGTCAACTGCACGACACCCGCCAACTTCTTCCATGCGCTCCGCCGCCAGGTGCGCCGCAACTTCCGCAAACCGCTCATCGTGATGGCACCTAAGTCATTGTTGCGTCACAAGCTGGTGGTTTCCGACATCGAGGAATTTACCGGCGAGTCGCATTTCTGGCGCACGCTTGGCGAAGTGGACGATCTGGTGCCCGGCGAGGACGTGAAGCGCGTCGTCCTGTGCAGCGGCAAGGTCTACTATGATCTGCTCGAAGCGCGCCGCGAACGCGGGATCAACGACGTTGCTATCCTGCGCATCGAGCAGCTTTATCCCTGGCCGCGCGATGCATTGACCAAGCGCCTGTCCGAATATCCCAATGCCGAAGTGGTTTGGTGCCAGGAAGAACCCGCCAATATGGGCGCATGGACATTCGTCATGCGCCGCCTCGAATATATCATCGAGGAAGATAGCGGCGGACAACGGCCCAACAAACGTCCCGTTTATGTTGGACGCCCCGCCGCGGCATCGCCGGCAACTGGCTCGCTCAGGGTACACAACGCCGAACAGACGCAGTTGGTGGATCAGGCGCTGTCCTGGAACGTCAAGGATTTGCGCCGGCCTTTCACCCGTCCCGAGGAAGACCCCGCGTTGGGCTTCATGGCGCGTATCAACGATTCAACGGAATAAAATATCATGGCTACCGAGATCAAAGTTCCTACCCTGGGCGAATCCCTGACGGAAGCAACGGTCGCCACCTGGCACAAGAAAGTCGGTGATACGGTCGCGGCGGACGAACCGCTGTTGGAACTGGAAACCGATAAGGTGACCGTCGAGGTCAATGCGCCGGCTGCCGGGACGCTGTCCGAAATTCTTGCCACCGAAGGCACCGATGTTGAAGTTGGCGCGGTGCTCGGCCGTATTGGTGACGGCGCCGGCGCAGCCGCTGCCCCCGCCGCACCCCAGGAAGAGGCGCCGAAGCCGGCTCCTGCGCCCGCCGCCGCCAATGGCGGTGGCGATGCGGTGGAGATCAGGGTGCCCGCGCTCGGGGAGTCCCTCACCGAGGCGACGGTGGCGAATTGGCACAAGAAAGTCGGCGATAGCATTGCGGCCGATGAACCGCTCCTTGAGCTCGAAACGGATAAGGTAACCGTCGAGGTTAATGCCCCGGCGGCGGGAACGCTTACTGAGATCGCGGCTGCCGAAGGCGCCGAGGTCGAGGTGGGCGCCTTGCTTGGGACCATTGGTGGTTCCGGCGCCGCTGCCGCACCGGCACCGGCGGAGAAAGCCGCCGCCCCGGCTCCCGCAGTTCCTACTGGAGAGGACTCCACCTTGTCGCCCGCCGTTCGCAAGCTGGTCGAGGATGAAGGTCTCGATCCGTCGCAGATCCCGGCGACGGGACGCGATGGTCGCCTGACCAAGGGCGACGTGCTGGCTTACCTGAAATCAGGCGCCAAGCCCGCCGAGAAACCGGCTGCCGCGCCGGCAAAGGCGCCTGCCGCCGCTGAGGCCCCCTCTGGTGGCCCTTCCGTCCAGATCCCGTCCAAGCCCGCCGGGCCGCGCGAAGAGCGGGTCAAGATGACCCGCCTGCGTCAGCGTATTGCCCAACGCCTCAAGGAGGCGCAGGACACGGCGGCCATGCTGACCACCTTCAACGAGGTGGACATGACGGCGGTGATGGAAACCCGTGCCAAGTACCGCGACGTGTTCGAAAAGCGTCATGGCGTGCGTCTTGGCTTCATGAGCTTTTTCGTCAAGGCATCCATTGTCGCCCTGCGCGAGTTCCCCGCCATCAACGCGGAGATCGACGGGGACGAGATCGTCTATAAGAACCACTATGATGTGAGCGTCGCCGTCAGCACGCCGCAAGGTCTCGTCGTGCCGGTTCTGCGGGACGCGGATCAGATGGATTTCGCCGACGTCGAAAAAGCCATCGCCGATTTCGGCAAGCGCGCGCGCGACGGTAATCTCGGCCTCGACGAAATGACCGGGGGTACATTCACCATTTCCAACGGCGGTATCTATGGGTCCATGTTGTCGACGCCGATCCTCAATGCGCCGCAGTCAGGCATCATGGGCATGCACAACATCGTCAAGCGCGCCGTGGTGATCAACGACGAGGTGGTCGTGCGGCCGATGATGTATCTCGCCCTCAGTTACGATCACCGGATCGTCGACGGCCGCGAAGCGGTGTCCTTCCTTGTTCGCGTCAAGGAGTGTATTGAAGACCCGCAACGTATTATGTTGGATATGTAGAGCGGGCCGTTCGAGAAGCCCGCCCGAAAACAGCCTGTCTGCGAACCAAGGAGTGATCATGGCCGAGACCCAATATGACGTCGTCGTCATCGGTGGCGGACCGGGCGGATATGTCGCCGCCATCCGCGCTGCCCAACTGGGCCTCAAAACCGCGATTGTCGAGAAACGCGAGACGTTGGGCGGTACCTGTCTGAACGTCGGCTGTATTCCGTCGAAGGCGTTGCTGCATTCCTCGCACCTGTTCGAGGCGGCGGGCCATGAGTTCGCGGGCCAGGGCATCAAGACCTCCAAGGTCGAATTGGACCTCAAGGCCATGCTGTCTCATAAGGATGCGGTGGTCGCCGATACCGTCAAGGGCGTCGACTTCCTGATGAAGAAGAACAAGATCGACCGTATCGTCGGGGCCGGCGCAATCAGCAAGGCGGGCGAGGTGACGGTGAAGGTTGCCAAGGGCGGCGATCAGAAGCTTGCCACCAAGAACATCATCATCGCCACCGGTTCCGATGTTGCGAGCCTGTCGGGCGTGGAGATCGACGAGAAGCAGATCGTCTCCTCCACCGGTGCACTGGCGCTGCCCAAGGTGCCCAAGCATCTGGCGGTGATCGGCGCCGGCGTTATCGGCCTCGAATTGGGGTCCGTGTGGCGCCGTTTGGGTGCCGAGGTGACGGTGATCGAATATCTCGACCACGTCCTGCCGGGCATGGACGCCGAGATTTCCAAACACATGCAGCGCATCCTCAAGAAGCAAGGCATGACCTTCAAACTGTCGAGCAAGGTGACCGGCGCCAAAACGGGCAAGAACGACGTGACCCTCGATGTCGAGCCGGTCGCCGGCGGAGACGCCGAGAAGATCAAGGCAGACGTGGTGTTGGTCGCCGTCGGGCGGCGGCCCTATACCGAAGGCCTCGGTCTCGACAAGGTCGGTATCACCCTTGAAAAAGGCTTCATCCCGGTCAACGACCATTGGGAAACCAAGGCGAAGGGCATCTATGCCGTCGGCGACGTCATCGGCGGGGCCATGCTCGCGCATAAGGCCGAGGACGAAGGCTCGGTGGTTGCCGAGATCATTGCCGGTCAATCGGGCCATATCGATTACGACGCCATCCCGGCCATCGTCTACACCTTCCCCGAGGCCGCCGGTGTCGGCAAGACCGAGGAACAATTGAAGAAGGCAGGCGTCGCTTATAACGTCGGCAAGTATCCGTTCAGTGCCAATGCGCGTGCCCGCGCCATGGACGCGACGGAAGGCTTCGTGAAGGTTCTCGCCGACAAGGAAACCGATCGTATTCTCGGGGTGCACATCATCGGTGCTCAGGCCGGTGATTTGATTCAGGAATGTGTCGTCGCCATGGAATTCGGCGGCGCAGCGGAAGATATCGCCCGCACCTGCCACGGCCATCCGGGCCTGTCCGAGATCGTCAAGGAAGCGGCCCTCGCGGCGAACGGCCGGGCGCTTCACATCTAGGGGCCGCGATGCTCATCATCCTGCCGGAAAGCGCGGGGAAGACCGTTGGCGTCAAGGCGGTCGGCAAGCTCACCGATGCCGATTACGAAACCTTCGTCCCGCAGGTGGAGGCTATTCTCGCCCGCGAGGGCAAGCTCAAGCTGCTCATGGATCTCACCGAGTTCGAAGGCTGGGAATGGCAAGCGGCGTGGGACGATTTTGCCTTCGGCCTCAAGCATTGGAACGATATCGAGAAAATGGCGATCGTTGGCGATGCGCGCTGGGAAGAGCTTACCGCCAAGATCGGCGACAAGCTCATGTCCGCCGACGTAAAACAATTTCCGTCGGCGGAAATCGAGGCCGCGTGGACCTGGGTTAAGAGCTAGGCGGCTTTTACGGCCGCGGCTGCGGCGGCTGGAAATTCCACGTTGACCTGACCGGTGCCGGACGAGCCGAAATACTCGCCGATCACTTCCGCTTTGCCGTTGTAATTCTTCCAGCCCAAGGCGCCGAATAGCATGGCCGTGTCGATCATGTTGCACTCGCCGCGGCAGCGCTCGGCATAGTCAGGCAGCATGTCGAGAAACTCGGACACCCGCCCTTCTTCCCAAAGCTGCAACACCCGCAGATCGACCTGACGGTTGAACTCGGTGTTGATGCTGTTGAGGCCTTGTTCGCTCACCCGGTTGGGCCAAAAAGCGTGCGACAGCGATCCCGACGCGATCAGCGCCGCCTTCCGGCCGGTTTCCTTGACGGCTTCGGCGATGGCTTCGCCCCATTCTTTGCCTTCCTCGATGGAGGCGAACTGGCACGCTGCGATGGGCAGCACCTTCGCGTAGGCACCTTCGTTCATCTGTTCCATGGGGACCAGGGTGCCGTACTCGACCTGCAGGTTCGGGTTATCGTGGGCGATGGAGATGTAACCGCCCTTGGCAATCTTTTGCGAGATCAGGCCGCCGAGTTCGGGGTCGCCTGCGTAATCGTATTCGAGATACTCGAGCATGTGCGGCACTTCGTGAGAGGTGAAGGTGCCCGAGTGGCGCGCCCGCGCATTGAGGTGAAAGCCCTGATTGGTGATCCAGTGCGAATCGATGACGATGAAGGTTTCCGTGCCGGCTTCCTTCGCGCGCCGTCCCAATTCCTTGAGACCGTCGATGGCCATCTGCCGGATGCCTTTGAAATTCGGCAGGTGTTCGCTCATCCAAATGGACGGCACATGAGTTACCTTGGCCGCGAAAACGATCTCGCCCATCGATCCTTCCTCCAGATTTTGTTGACGCTATCCTAGGGGAAGGGGCCGGGACCGCCTTGATGGGGGTCAAATTGTTGAAGGCGCCCGAGCGAAAGCGGCTCAGCCCCGCCCGCCGGCGAGCTTGACGGCATCCGGCTGGGTCTTCAGCCGTCCCATGGCGATCACCCCGAAGACCGGGCCGATGGCAAGTACCGCGAACGCGTAGCCCCAACCGACGCTTTCCACCACCAGCGGCATCACGTGGATGGTCACGAGGGTCAGCAGGAAACCCGCCGATGTTTGGATCGTCAGCATGGTGCCGATCCGGTCGGGGGGCGAAAGCTCGGCGATGGCCGCAGAGAACTGCGCCGAATCGGCGATCACCGAGACGCCCCAGATCAAACAGACGAGGAATAGGAGGAGCGGTGGCGCACCGAACAGAAAGCCGGTGATCAGGGCCGCGCCGCCGCTGATGCTCATGGCCGCCATGGTCAGATTGCTGCGCCCCCATCTGTCCGCCAATAGCCCGCCGGCGATGCAGCCCAAGGCGCCGCCCAGGCCGATGACCGCGAATGTCGCGACCCGCGCCCACAAGGGGCCGATCTCGCCGAGCGAAACCCGAAAACTTGCATCGAGGAAGATGCCGATCCATGCCCACATGGCATAAAGTTCCCACATGTGGCCGAGATAGCCGAGATTGGCCAACCGCAGCGGCTTGTCCCGGAAGGCGTGAAACGCATCTCCCCATCGGAAGGTGCGCGGCGCGGCATGGTTGGGGCCGAGGGCGATGAAATTAACCGCGCCGGCGGCAGCGACGGCGACGGCAGAAGCCGCAAGAACGGTCACCCGCCAATCCACCAGATAGAGAAACGAGAACAGGTGCGGCGCCGCCGAGCCCAGGGTGAGGGCACCGACCAGCAAGCCGACCAGCAATCCGAGGTCGCCTCTCGCCCAGGTCGTCGCCATCTTCATGCCGACGGGGTAGATGCCTGCCATGGCAATGCCGGTAACGAACCGCAAGATGATGATCGCGGTGCTGCCCGGCGGCTGGGTTAGGATCGCCGCGTTGGCTATTGCGGCAATCAACGTTGCGGCCATGAAATAGCGCCTGGGATCGAGCTTATCCGCCAACCCCAATACCGCGCTCGTCAGCGTGCCGAGGACAAAACCCGCCTGGACGCTGCTTGTCAGCAACGACGCATACCCGTCCGAGATGGCGAACTCGGCGCGAAGCGAGGGGATCACGGCTGTCGCCGAGAACCACAAGGTCAATGCGCCCAATTCGCAGGCGATGAGTAGGATGAGGGAAAACAGCTTGGTGCGCCGGAAGGTGGCGTCGGTGGGCTCGGTCATCTTGTGCCTAATTATTCGCTTCTCGCGCGGGGGTGCGCGTCGCGATAGATCTCCTGCAGGCGTGCCTGTTCCACTTCGGTATAGCGCTGGGTCGTGGACAGCGAGGCGTGCCCCAGCAGTTCCTGGATTGTCCTCAGATCGCCGCCGCCTGCCAGCAAATGGGTGGCGAAGGAATGACGCAGTGCGTGCGGCGTTGCCGTTTCGGGCAGGCCGAGGAGCGCGCGCACCTGGCGCATCTGGCGCTGCACGACGCCGGGGTTGAGCCGCTTGCCGCGGGCGCCGACGAACAGGGGGCCGTCCTTGCCGGGATTGAAAGGGCAGGCCTCGAGATAGACGGCGATAGCGTCGGTGACGGCGGGCAAGACCGGGACGACACGCTGCTTGTCGCCCTTGCCAGTGATGACCAATGTCTCCTTGTTGGCAACATCGCCCCGGTTGAGGCCGAGCGCCTCGCTGATGCGGAGGCCACAGCCATAGAGGAGGGTCAGGAGCGCCATGTCGCGGAGCCCAATCCAGGGCGCGCTGGCTAGGTCGGCGGCGCTCATGATGGCCTCGACGGCTTCAGCCTCCGTTACCGGTTTGGGCAGGGCCTTGGGAAGCTTCGGGGTCCGCAATCCCTTGACCGCCGCGTTGGCGGCGAGGCCGTTCTTTTCCAGGAAGCGGAAGAAATTGCGGATCGTGGATAGGGCGCGCGCGGTTGAACTCTTGGATAAACCGTCTGCATTGCGCCGCGCGAGATAACCGCGGAAGTCGGCGGCCTGCAGTCCCTCCAGATCGCTGAGGCCCGGGGCATATCCCAAATGTTCATTGAGGAACGCGAAGAAAGCGGCCATATCGCGGCCGTAGGCGGCGACCGTGTGGTCGGAACATCGGCGTTCGGCGGCGAGCCACTGACGCCAAGTCTCGAGCGCCTTGAGGACCGCCGGTTCGGCGGTGATGCCGGCTAGGACGTCGGCGCCAGCCATCTGTCCAAACAATGTTGCGTGACGCGGGCGAGGAACAGCAGAAGATCTGTGCCCTGCGTGGGATGGAACGTGCCGGCGTGGCGTGCGCCAAGGGCGAGCATGCCCTGCGGCGTCACGGTCGATGGCCGCAGGCGGGCGATGGCCGCGGAGGCGATCAAGCCGGCCGCCTCGCCGAACACCGTGCCGTCGTCGCCCGTCTCCTCGAACAGCTTGGCTTCGCACTCGGCGTTCTCCAACAGATGATCGACGGCGCCGACGGGCACCTGCCGGATATCGGACGATTCGAACACCGTTTCATCTCCGACGGCCGATTCAAAGCACAATGCCGCCGCATCGACGTCGAGAAGCAGCGGCAGATCGAGGCGCACCACATGGGCGAAACTTTCGAAGCTGTCGGCGTTCAGCATGGCAATGACGGCCGCGTGGGTGCGCGTCTGCACCGACATGTTGGCGCGGGTGGTGGCGACTACTTCGCGGGCAACGTCGCGCAGGTTCTCCGACTCGCGTTTGATTCGGTCGAGCATAAAGACTTGCATGTCGACGACGCCGCCATCTTCCTCGGTGGTATCCTCCCATCGGCTCGGCGGTGACAGAACGCCCAAGAGATCGGGATTTTCCTTCAGGTAGTCGGGATTGGCCCTGAGATAGGCGGCAACGTCCGTTGGATCCAAATCGGGTGCTGCCGGCTCAAGGTCGTTGTCGATGGGGTCGGGGGAGGCTGGGGCGCTGTCTTTGCCGGCGGTCATGCAATGATCTCCAAATTATAGAATGCTTTGGCCGGTCTTCGCCCAGTCGTCGAGGAAGGCGGCGAGGCCCTTGTCGGTCAACGGATGCTGATAGAGCTGGCGCAGAACCTTGGGCGGGATGGTCGCAACATGAGCGCCCATCTTGGCGGCCTCGACCACGTGGTTGGGACCGCGAACCGATGCGACCAGCACCTCGGTGGTGATACTTTCATAGGAGGCATAGATATCGACGATGTCGGCGATGAGGCCCATGCCGCTTTCGCCGATATCGTCCAGCCGTCCAACGAACGGGGAAATGAAGGTGGCGCCCGCTTTGGCCGCCAAAAGTGCCTGCGCCGGCGAGAAGCAGAGCGTCACGTTGACCATGGTGCCGTCATCCGACAAAGCTTTGCAGGTGATCAGTCCCTCTTCGGTCAGCGGCACCTTCACCGCGACGTTGTCGGCTATCTTTGCCAGGAGGCGGCCTTCCTCGATCATGGTGTCGGCATCGGTGGCGGTCACTTCGGCGCTCACCGGGCCGTCAACGATGGTGCAAATCTCGGCAACGACATCGATGAACTTGCGGCCGGTCTTGGCGACCAGCGACGGGTTGGTGGTCACGCCGTCTACCATGCCGGTCGGGACCAGCGATTTGATTTCGTCGATGTCCGCGGTGTCGATAAAGAACTTCATAGGGCGGTATTAGACCTCCAACTTCCTCTGCCCGCCATTGTGGATTTGCGTGGCGTCTTCTTGCGCCCCAAGTCCTCCGCCGACAGACGCAGGCCCCGATTCGCGTGATCCACCCTGGCAAGGCTGCTGTTTTCGGGGGCCGTCATGGTGTCCCCGCCCCGTGTCTCCGGGGATTCGACCGGTCCCTGCGTGAAGCCAATTCCTCCTGCCGGGTCCAGCGGCTACAGTGTAGCCCATGCCCGACTCGCGCGCCACAAAACCGACACCCGACCTCGCCGAGGAAATCGTCGACTCGTTTTCGGCGGGCGCCTTGGCGGGTGTCTTGCTGCCCATGCCCTTCGGCGTTCCGTTCACCTACCGGGTGCCGGAAGGATTGACCGTGACCGTGGGCGATATCGTTGCCGTGCCGTTCGGATCGCGCGAGGTGGCAGGCGTCGTTTGGGGCGCGCCCGTGGACGATATCGATGCCGCCAAGATCAAGGAGGTCGCGAGCCGTTACGACGTGCCGCCGCTGACCCCGGCGATGCGGGGATTCGTCAATTGGGTGGCCGCTTATAATGTGGCGCAGGTTGGCAGCGTCCTGAAAATGGTCCTCAGCATGCCGGACGCCCTATTGCCGCCCAAGCCGATCACCGCCTATGCCTTGACCCCGTCGCCGCCCGATTTCCGCGAGACGCCGGCGCGGCGCCGGGTGCTGGAGGTCCTTGCCGGTGGTCCGCCCCGCCCGGCGGCCGAGATCGCCCGTGAGGCGGGGGTCGGCCCGTCGGTGGTCAAAGGTTTGGCCGAAGCGGGCGTGCTCGGCCAGGTTACCATCGCCGCCCCCAAAGCGTACGACTGGCCGGACCCCTCCGCCGAGGGGCCGCGCCTGTCGACAGAGCAGGCAGCCGCCGCCGACGATCTGTGCCGTTCCGTCGATGCCGCTACTTTTTCCGTTGATGTCCTCGAGGGAATACCGGGGGCGGGCAAGACGGAAGTGTATTTGGAAGCCATCGTTGCGGCGCTGCGGGATCACAAGCAAGTCCTGGTGCTGCTGCCCGAGATCGCGCTGTCGGCGCAGTGGTTGGATCGTTTCCGCGAGCGCTTCGGCTGTCGCCCCGCTGAATGGCATTCCGATCTCACCCAGGCGCAACGGCGTACCAATTGGCGGGCCGTCGCCACCGGCGAGGCGCGTGTCGTGGTCGGCGCCCGGTCGGCCCTATTCCTGCCTTTTCCCGATTTGGGGTTGATCGTCATCGATGAGGAGCATGACGGTTCCTACAAACAGGAAGACGGCGTCGTCTACAACGCCCGCGACATGGCGATCGTGCGCGCCCGCGAGGAACAGATCCCCGTGGTGCTGGTTTCAGCAACGCCGTCGCTGGAGACGGTCGAGAACGTCAACCAGGGAAAATACAGCCACCACAATCTGCCCGATCGCCATGCGGGGGCCGAGTTCCCCGAGGTGACTGTAATCGACATGCGGGCCGAGGGCACCGACAGCAGCCATTGGCTGTCGCCCCGCCTCACCGAGGCGATTAAGGAGACATTGGCGGCCAAGGAACAGGTGCTTTTGTTCCTCAACCGGCGCGGCTATGCGCCCCTGACATTGTGCCGCGCTTGCGGTCACCGGCTGCAATGCCCCAACTGCACCGCCTGGTTGGTGGAGCATCGCCTCACCGGACAGCTGCAGTGCCATCATTGCGGCTATTCGGCGCGGTTGCCGAAGGCATGTCCCAACTGCGAAGCGGAAGGTAAGCTCACCGCGTGCGGACCGGGGGTGGAGCGTCTGGCCGAGGAAGTCGCCGCCGAGTTTCCGGATGCGCGCACGGTCATTGCCGCGTCGGATACCGTCTATGGACCCAAGCAGGCAGCGGACCTGGTACGCCGTATCGAGGAGCGGGAGGTGGATCTGGTGATCGGCACGCAGATCGTCGCCAAAGGCTACCATTTCCCCCATTTGACGTTGGTCGGTGTGATCGACGCCGATCTTGGCCTCTCGGGAGGTGACTTGCGGGCTGCCGAACGGACATTCCAGCTTTTGTATCAAGTTGCCGGCCGCGCTGGGCGGGCCCAGCATCCAGGCCGGGTGTTCGTGCAGACCTATATGCCGGAGCATCCGGTTATCGCCGCGCTCGCCGCCCGCGATCGGGACGGATTTCTGGCCGCCGAAGCGCGTGACCGCCGTGCGGCGCGCATGCCGCCGTTCGGGCGTCTGGTCGGGATCGTCTTGTCGTCGACAGATCCCAATCTGGTCGACCGCGCGGCCAATGCGCTGCGCCGTGTCGCGCCGCACGACGACAGGATCCAGGTGTTGGGTCCGGCGCCCGCGCCGATTGCCCTGTTGCGCGGGCGTCATCGCCGCCGTTTTCTCGTCAAGGCGGCGCGCGACGTCAATGTTCAGGCGAGCGTGCGCAAATGGTTGGCGCAGGCGATACCGCCTAACAAGGTGCGTGTGCAGGTCGACGTCGATCCCTACAGTTTTTTATGAGTCTGCGCTCGCAATAACTGATTGAAATATCAACAGAAAAAACTGATGCGTTGATGTGGGGACGGCCGCTTGCCAGCACGTGGGGAGTATGGTAGACAACGCTCGCTTCCGGCGGGAATGAGCCATTCTGAACCGTTTTGAGGCATTCGACTTTCACAATTATCATCCGTTGCCGCAACGACCACGTGTCGCCAGGGAATCAAGAACAGAGGGTCAACTTACTTGGCAACCGATAGCACAGGGGCCACCGGGCTCGCCGGGCGTTACGCCACGGCCTTGTTCGATCTCGCCGATGAAAACGGCGCTCTCGATCCGGTAGCTGACGATCTCCGTACATTGGCCACGATGATCGGTGAAAGTGCCGATCTCCAACGCATGATCCGTTCGCCCGTCATTTCCCGCGGCGAACAGGGCGCTGCCATCAGCGCGCTGCTGGAAAAAGCCGGTGCCAGCGAAATGACCCGCAAATTCACAGGGGTTCTGGCCGCCAACCGGCGCCTTTTCGCCTTGCCGGACATCATCGATCAGTATCTCGCCATTCTCGCCGGACGGCGGGGTGAGATGACGGCCGAGGTGACCTCGGCGCATCCGCTGAGCGACAAGCAGCTTGCGACCCTGCAAGATACGCTGCGGCGCACCGTTGGAGGTGCCGTCAATGTCACCGCGAAGGTCGATCCCGCGTTGCTGGGCGGTCTGGTCGTTAGACTGGGTTCGCGCATGATCGACAGTTCGCTCAATACGAAATTACAACATTTACGTCTCGCCATGAGAGGGGTTGGATAATGGAAATCCGTGCGGCCGAAATATCCGCGATCCTGAAGGAGCAAATTCAGAACTTCGGTACCGAAGCAGAGGTTGCCGAGGTTGGTCAGGTTCTGTCCGTCGGCGACGGTATCGCCCGTGTCTACGGTCTCGATAAGGTGCAGGCCGGCGAGATGGTCGAGTTTCCGGGCGGCCTCAAGGGCATGACCCTGAACCTGGAAGAAGACAATGTCGGTGTCGTTATCTTCGGTGATGACCGTGGCATCCGCGAAGGCGACACGGTCAAGCGGACCGGTGAAATCGTCGACGTGCCGGTGGGCAAGGAATTGCTCGGCCGGGTGGTCAACGGTCTTGGTGAACCCATCGACGGCAAGGGGCCGATCAACACGTCGAAACGTGGTCTGATCGAAGTGAAGGCGCCGGGCATTATTCCGCGTAAGTCGGTGCATGAGCCCATGCAGACCGGCATCAAAGCCATTGATAGCCTGATCCCCGTCGGCCGCGGTCAGCGTGAACTGATCATCGGTGACCGTCAGACCGGCAAGACGGCGATCATCATGGACACCATCCTTAATCAGAAGCGGATCAACGACGCCGCGAAGGACGATTCCGAGAAGCTGTATTGCGTTTATGTCAGCGTCGGTCAGAAACGTTCCTCGGTAGCTCAGTTCGTGAAGTTGCTCGAGGATAACGGCGCGCTGGAATATTCCATTGTCGTTGCTGCGACCGCGTCCGAGCCGGCGCCGATGCTGTTCCTGGCGCCCTACACGGGCTGCACCATGGGCGAATATTTCCGCGACAACGGCATGCACGCGGTCATTTTCTACGACGATTTGACCAAGCAGGCCGTTGCCTACCGGCAGATGTCGCTGTTGCTGCGCCGTCCTCCGGGGCGTGAAGCCTATCCGGGTGACGTGTTCTACCTGCACTCCCGTTTGCTGGAACGCGCGGCCAAGATGAACGACGATCAAGGGGCGGGGTCTTTGACGGCGCTGCCGGTGATCGAGACGCAGGCCAACGACGTGTCGGCCTACATTCCGACCAACGTGATTTCCATTACGGACGGTCAGATCTTCCTCGAGACCGAACTGTTCTATCAGGGTATCCGCCCGGCGGTGAATGTCGGTCTGTCGGTGAGCCGCGTGGGCTCCGCCGCTCAGATCAAGGCCATGAAGCAGGTGGCCGGTTCCATCAAGCTGGAACTCGCACAATACCGTGAAATGGCGGCCTTCGCGCAGTTCGCGTCGGACCTCGACCCGGCCACCCAGCGTCTGTTGGCGCGCGGATCGCGGCTGACCGAGCTACTTAAGCAAGGCCAGTTCCAGCCGCTGCCGGTGGAAGAGCAGGTCGTATCGATCTTCGCCGGTGTGAACGGCTATCTCGACAAGCTCCAGGTTACCGATGTGGTGCGTTTCGAGGCGGCCTTGCTGGACGCCGTGCGGTCCAGCGGGACGGATATCCTGACGGCGATTCGCACCGACGGGCAGATTACCGACGCAACTCAGGAAAAGTTGAAGTCATTTCTCGACGACTTCGCGAATTCTTTCTCCTGAAGGACGCCTTAGGAAACTGACGGCACCAACGAAACCGCGAGCCTGACGACAAGCATATGGCCAATCTCAAGGAACTCAAAAACCGGATTTCGAGCGTTAACTCGACGCGCAAGATCACGTCAGCCATGAAAATGGTGGCGGCGAGCCGCTTGCGCCGGGCGCAGGATGCGGCGGAACAGGCACGCCCGTTTTCGGAACGTATGGAGCGTATGATCGCTTCCGTTCTGGCGACGCCGGGTGCCGGCGAAGGCGGGCCGAAATTGCTCGCCGGATCGGGGTCGGACAATGTCCATCTCTTGATCGTCGTGACGTCGGATCGCGGTTTGTGTGGCGGTTTCAACGCCAACATTTCGCGTGAAACCCGCAATCGTATCCGGGCACTTGAAGCCGACGGTAAGACGGTTAAATTGCTGTGTATCGGCCGTAAGGGGCGCGACCAGCTGCGCCGTGAGCATGGCGACAAGATCGTCGATACCATTCAGGATATCGGCCGCACCGTGGTCACCATCGACGAAGCGGGTGACATCGCCAAGAGACTGGTCGAGATGTTCGATGCAGGCGAGTTCGACGTTTGCACGGTGATCTATAACCGCTTCGTGTCGGCAATGACCCAGATCGTTACCGTGCAGCAACTGATCCCCGTTTCCATCGAGGCTCCGGCTGAAGGCGAGGGCGAGGAAACAGCGGCAACGGCGGGCGGCGCGATTTACGAGTTCGAGCCGGTGGGTGAGGATATCCTCGGCGAACTGCTGCCGACCAACCTGCGTGTTCAGGTGTTCCACGCGCTTCTTGAGAGTGGCGCGTCCGAACACGGAGCCCGGATGAGCGCTATGGATAACGCGACCCGCAACGCGGGCGATATGATCGACGACCTGACACTGACCTATAACCGCAGCCGTCAGGCGAAGATCACCAGTGAATTGATTGAAATTATTTCGGGTGCCGAAGCCGTCTAGAACGGTGGTGTCCCAAGCCGAGCAAGCCCAGAGGAGCTGAAGACAATGGCAAAGAACAACGTCGGAGCGATTTCCCAGGTCATGGGTGCTGTCGTTGACGTGAAGTTCGAAGGCGAGATGCCGGAGATCCTGAACGCGCTGGAGGTCGACAACCACGGCCGCCGTTTGGTGCTGGAAGTTGCCCAGCACTTGGGTGAATCCCAGGTCCGCACCATCGCCATGGACACCACCGACGGTCTGACCCGCGGTCAGGAAGTGATCGATACGGGCGCGCCGATTGCGGTGCCGGTCGGTCCCGAGACCTTGGGCCGCATCCTCAACGTCATTGGTGAACCGGTGGACGAGCGCGGCGAGGTGAAGACCACCGAGAAGCTGCCTATTCACCGTCCTGCGCCGGAATTCATCGACCAATCGACGGAAACCGAAATTCTCGTCACCGGCATCAAGGTCGTCGACCTGATCGCCCCCTACGCCAAGGGCGGCAAGATCGGTCTGTTCGGCGGCGCCGGCGTGGGCAAGACGGTTATCATCATGGAACTCATCAACAACATCGCGAAGGCGCACGGCGGCTATTCCGTGTTTGCCGGTGTCGGTGAGCGGACCCGTGAAGGCAACGACCTCTATCACGAAATGATGGAATCGGGCGTTATCCAGGCCGACGGCCCGGGTTCCAAAGCGGCTCTGGTGTATGGCCAGATGAACGAGCCTCCCGGGGCCCGTGCCCGTGTCGCCCTGACCGGTTTGACGGTCGCCGAATATTTCCGCGATCAGGAAGGCCAGGACGTGCTGTTCTTCGTCGACAACATCTTCCGCTTTACGCAAGCGGGCTCGGAAGTGTCGGCGCTCTTGGGCCGTATTCCGTCGGCGGTGGGCTATCAGCCGACGTTGGCGACCGATATGGGTGCTCTACAGGAACGCATTACCTCGACCACCAAGGGGTCGATCACCTCGGTGCAGGCTATTTACGTGCCGGCTGATGACTTGACCGACCCGGCGCCCGCGACTTCATTCGCGCACTTGGATGCTACGACAGTGCTAAGCCGCCAGATCGCCGAGTTGGGCATCTATCCGGCGGTGGATCCGCTCGACTCGACCTCGCGGGTTCTCGACCCGAAGGTGGTCGGCGAGGAACATTACCGGACGGCGCGTGAAGTGCAGCGTATCCTGCAGACCTACAAGTCGCTGCAGGACATCATCGCCATTCTGGGCATGGACGAACTATCCGAAGAGGACAAGCTCACCGTCGCCCGGGCGCGTAAGATCCAGCGCTTCCTGTCGCAACCGTTCCACGTCGCCGAAGTGTTCACCGGTACGCCGGGCGTGTTCGTGAACCTCGAAGACACCATCAAGGCTTTTTCGGCGATCTGCGCCGGTGAATACGATCACCTGCCGGAAAACGCGTTCTACATGGTGGGCACCATCGACGAAGCCGTCGAGAAGGCCCAGAAGATGGCCGCCGAGGCCGCCTAACGCCCGTAGGGAAAGCCAAAGGATAAGAGGCACACATGGCCGACAGCAATCCCAACAAGGTCGCTTTCGATCTCGCCACGCCCGCGCGCCTGATGGCGTCGGAGGAGGCGGATATGATTGTGGTGCCGGGTGCCGACGGCGATTTCGGCGTGCTGCCCGGCCACACGCCGCTCATCAGCCGGCTCCGCCCGGGAATTGTCGACGTGCACAACGGCGGCAAGGTGACCGAGCGGATTTTCGTCGAAGGCGGCTTTGCCGAGGCGACAGCCGAACGCTGTACGGTGCTGGCCGATGCTGCGGTGCCGGTATCCGAGATCAGCGCCGATGACGCCTCGGCCCGGTTGGCCAAGGCCAAGGAAGCGCACGCCGCCGCCGACGAGCTGACCCGCTTCGAGGCCGAAGTAGAACTCCGCGTCTCGGAAGCCCTGGTTGCCGCCACTTTCGGCCACTCGACCGAGAAGCACTAACCCTCCCATAACCTTCTTGGGCTTATGCTTCCGCCTGCTTTAAACTGGCTGGCGGGAGGAGCCATGCGCCGTTTCATCGCTGCCGTTCTGGCGGGCGGCTTATTCGCCGTGTGCTTTGCCGCGTCCGGCGCGTACGCCGGTGAACTGATCATCACGGTGACTGGTTTGCGCAGCGACGCGGGCGTCTTGCGCATTGCCGTGTACGACCAAGCAGCGGAATTTCCCGAAGGCACCAAGCTCCGCAGCTTCGAGGTGCCTGCCCAGCGTGACAGTGTCACGGTAACGCTCGGTGATCTGCCGCCCGGGAATTACGCCCTCGCCGTTCATCATGACGAGGATGACAACGATGAGATGGCCACCAACGCCATCGGCATGCCCCTCGAAGGCTACGGCTTCTCCAACGATGCCCCCGTTTTCCTCGGCCCGCCAGCCTTTGACACGGCCGCGTTCGAAATATTTTCAGAGGATGTAGGTGTTGCCCTTAAGATTCGGTATTGATTCTCAATCCGACCGTAGATTTTTTTGTACACAAGGTAACGTTATTGCGAAAAAATGATCACCGTGATCGCGAAGTTTCTCGATGGTTTGATTGTCAAATTCGATAGTACAGCTTGCACTTAATTTCTCTTCCATTCCGAATAGTTCTGCTGCCAAATCCACGGTAGCTATGGGCGATGGAATGCCTTCGTTTGAAGGTTCGTAAAGATTTCGGAAGTCCGACCATTTCATGTGATTTGGGCGTAATCCATTTATTATCTTAGGATAAAACCTAGTTTCATGACTTAGTGAACCAGCACCTGGAATTAAGCTCGGTACGGCAACTTTTTCTTCGACGTCCACGCTGGTGATGTCTGAAAAATACTGCCACCCCAAATCTACCTTATTCTTCGCAGAAAAACGCACGCTCGCGTATTCTCTACGTAACACGGCATTGTAGTTGACGCGTCCCGTATTCACATAAGACATCGTCGCGGTAAGAGTAAGGTTGCTCCTCTGTGAGCAATGATAATGACCATCAGGATCGGAGTCGAATTGATCGGGGCCAACATGGTCAAACTCTGTGCACCTAAACTCGACCTCATCAGGAGGAAAAAAAGTTAATTCGGCACCTCTAAGGTGCTCGATAAGCAGATATCCGTTCCCAACTAGCGCTAAAGCAAACCCTGAAACAGCGACGTAGTCAGAAACCGAAAGTCCGCGAACATTAAATTTCTTTCGTGCGGGCGTTTTTTTTGTCCGGTCAAGATCTGCCAGATCCTGAGAATTACCTTTTGCTGTTTCTTCAGTGGTCATTGTGTGCAGGCGCCATTCTTTGGACAACATTCCTTTTTTTTCTTTGCAAAGAACTGTTGGGGGCATGCCCCATTCTTTGGACAAGTTCCACCGCATTTTTTCTTTTTCTTCGCTGAGATTGCGCCTTCCCAGTAATTGAGGGGAGAATTACTCATACGTTTAAACAACTCTGTTTCAGCATCGAGCGCCAGCATGCTCAACTTTCTGGTTATACGCTGAAATGTTGGTTCAATTTCGTCGCGTTTGCTGCCTGGAAGGCTATCGAAGCTCTTGGAATTCATCATAAAGATTACACTGTCAAATGAATGAGAACTTCGTACAAAGTTGACATTCAAATTTTGGGCAATAAAGCGATTGCCTCTCCAGAATTCGTTTAATTCAACAGAATTTACATCAACGTAGTCGACAACACCCTTCTGTATCATTTCAAGTCGATGGCCAAGATGAGCTGGAGCTTTTTGCGGGGTGCGACCTGTTTGCTCTCGAAACAGTTCGATTACACCGGGTCTCGGCAATACCGCGATATATTTACCTTGCAGCTTATCGCTTGGTCGAATGGTGTCTTTCGATAGAAGATTTCGGCTCCCAAGATAAGCGAGCCCTAAAAACTTTACGTTTGCCTGCTTTTCAAATTCCTGGAAGAGCGATTTTGCCTCGTCGCTACTTGCAAAATTAATAAAGCCTTCGGCGCTTTCGAAAGTATCTGGATATTGTAGTAGCCCCAGATGATCGTCGTACCGTCCGGCAAAACTTGAATGGGCTATTCCGATGTCGCGTAATCCATTGCGAGTGCCTTCAATGACTCTATTGGGTTTAAATACTTGGCAGAAACCGTCAACGTGAAAAGAAAGCGGGTAATGTGTTCCATCAAATGCTTTGGGGATCAAGCCGCCCCGATCACCAAAGCAATAGCTCACAGACAGCTGCTCCGCGGAAACTGCCGATGATGAAAGCGTTGCAAAAAGTAACGTCGTCAATGAAATCGCTTTTAGATTAAATGACATGGCAAGCCCCCAATTCAGCGAATATACAACGTATTCTTATTAATTGAATTTATCACATATGATTCTATCAAAGATAGATTTTTCCGAGTTGATTATTTAGGCTGAGGCCCATGTCGACCAAGCAATGATCACAACTAAAACCGTGTATCAAAAGCTCATTCGTCAACGGCTTCCCGTTGGAGGGCTACGGTTTCTCCAACGATGCCCCCGTTTTCCTCGGCCCGCCAGCCTTTGACACGGCCGCGTTCGACGTGGCCTCCAGTGGGACGGTAATCACCCTGAAAGTCCGGTATTAGGCCGAATCCCCCCAGATACTTCCCATATTTTTCCCATATTTCCCTCGGGCGCTTGCGCGGTCTGCCGCCAGGGCTTAAGTCTATTGGCAAGAAATAGACACCCGCAGACGAGGACCCTCTTATGGCCACGACCACAATGCAGGCGCCCGACGCGGCCGCCGCACCGACAGAGATCGAAGCCTTCCTGACCTATGCGGTCGACACGGGCGTCAAGCCGGTCAACGAGACATTCGGTCCTGCCAACACCATGCGTAAGCGCACCGGTGCCAC
The DNA here is from genome assembly GCA_913055735.1 of uncultured Rhodospirillales bacterium. Taxonomy (GTDB): domain Bacteria; phylum Pseudomonadota; class Alphaproteobacteria; order Rhodospirillales; family UBA2165; genus CAJXKD01. The sequence goes on along the minus strand of CAJXKD010000001.1, from coordinate 1,006,473 downwards.
CAACGAGCAAGCGGTGCACATCCGCAATGGCCGGCCCATGCGCGATACGTTCAAGCTCGACGTCAATGGCTTCGAGTTTGTCGATCATAAGACGCAGATGAAAAGTTTCTACGATCCGGAAGAGATCAAATCGATCTACTACCGTGAGGCCGAGGAGTTGATCAAAAAGGTCTCCGGCGCGTCTCGCGTCGTGATCTTCGATCACACCGTGCGTAACGGCGATGAAAAGGTGCGCGAAGAGAAGCTTCTCCGCGAACCCGTGCTGTCTGTCCACAACGACTACACCGAATGGTCGGGGCCACAGCGGGTGCGCGACGTGCTGCCGGATGAGGCCGAGGAACTGTTGAAGAAGCGCTTTGCCATCATCCAAATCTGGCGCGCCATCAACACGCCCATCCAATCCAACCCGTTGGCCATCGCCGATGCCCGCAGCCTGCCCACCAAGGATCTCATTGCTGCCGAACGGCGCTATCCCAACCGGGTCGGCGAAACCTATTGGGTGTCGTACAACCCCGATCACGATTGGTACTATTTCCCGTTGATGGCACGTGACGAGGCGTTGGTGTTCAAGGTGTACGAATCGGCCAAGGACGGCCGTGCGCGTTTCACGGCGCATACCTCGTTCAACGACCCGACGACACCTGCCGGCGCACCGCCGCGCGAATCCATCGAAATCCGCTCCATCGCCTTCTTCGACGAAGACGTCTCCTAGAAGGTCCCGCATGTCCGGAACGCCAAGGACATCGACAGAGGCGCCGCGCGCGCCGGTCGAAGCGCTGTTGTCGGCGACGGTGCTGCTGTTGCGCGACGGGGCGGCGGGCCTCGAAGTCTTCATGGTCGAGCGCCACCGCCAGGTGGATTTTGCCTCGGGTGCGCTGGTGTTTCCGGGCGGGAAGCTCGACCCCGCCGATGCGCACCCCGAGGTATTCGCGGTCACCGACGGGCGTGACGGGCTCGAGGATGACGAGGTGGCGCTCCGTCTATGCGGTATCCGGGAAACTTTCGAGGAAGCGGGCGTGCTGCTCGCGCGCGATGCACCGGGGGGCACTTATCTGGGGCCGAAGCGCACGACGGAACTCGCCGATAAATACCGCGAGCCGTTGCATCACAACGAGATGTCGCTCCGCGACGTGGTCGCGACAGAGACGCTTACCTTTGCGGCTGACGCCATGATCCCGTTCGCCCATTGGATCACGCCGCGCCAATCGCCCAAACGGTTCGACACCATGTTCTATCTGGCCGCGGCGCCCGAGGGACAGTTGGCGGGGCATGATCACCGCGAAACCGTCGATTCCGTGTGGATCCGTCCCGAAGACGCCCTCGCCGATGCAGAAGCCGGGCGCCGCACGGTGGTTATCGCGACGCGGCTCAACGTTGCCATGCTCGGCGAAAGCAAAACGGTCGAGGAAGCGATCGAGGCGGCGCGGACACGGCCCATTGTCTCGGTAGAGCCGGGCATGGAACTCACCGACGATGGTTTTATCTTCCATATCCCAGCGGAGGCCGGATACGGCGTTACCGAAGTGCGCGAATACCGCAAACCGTCGTGGAAATAACGTTCTTCTGCGCATCTTGGCCATCCGGCCGAACTTCCCCATAATCTCGTCAACGAAATAATCTTATTGGGGAGGCACGTCATGGCGGGCACGGACATTACAATTACATCTTCTGGTGGCGGGGAAATCCCGGCCTATCTCGCGTTGCCGCCGGATAACGGAACGGGTCCCGGCATTGTATTTGTGGCTGCGGTGTTTGGCGTCGACGACGATATGCGCAACATGACCGACAATCTCGCCGCGCAGGGCTTCGTCGTGTCCGCGCCTGATTTCTTCTGGCGGGGCGATTCCGGTCCGTTGACCCGGAGCGAGGAGGACATGAAACGCGCCCGCGCCCGCGCCCAACCCCGCCACGACCTGATCGAGCAAGGTGTCCAGGATTTGGCCGATGCGGTTGCCGATCTCAAGACGCGGCCCGAGTGCAACGGCAAGGTGGCTGTTGCGGGTTTTTGCTTTGGCGGGCCCTATGCGCTGATCGGGCCGGCGCGCCTCGGCCTCGATGCGGGCTTTGCGTACCACGGCACCAATGTCGAGGATTGGTTCGACGAGCTGGAGAACGTTTCCGCGCCGGTCAGCCTACATTGGGGCACCGAGGATCACGCCGCACCGCCCGAGGTGGTGGAGAAGTTTCAAGCTGCTGCTGCGCGCATGGACAATCTCGAAATCCACACCTATCCCGGCGTCGTGCATGGCTATACGGCGCAAAGCATTCCGGCCTGGGACGCCGATGCCTCGGCGCACTCCTGGGCGCGCACCGTGGAGATTCTCAACACGTTACGCTAAAGAGGTTTTTGGGTGGTGAGAAGCGCGCGTCTTGCTTCGCGCGCTTCGGAGCGCACCAGCCAGGCGGAACCGAGGACAATCACCGCCGATCCCACATACGTCCAAATCGGTGGCGCCTCGGTGAAAAAGACGTAGCCGATGATGGCCGCGAAGATCAGCCGGGTGAAATAGGCGGGTTCCACCGCCGTTACGTCGCCTAGGCGGAACGACCAGGTCATGAACAGATGGCCGAGGATGCCGAAAATCCCAATGAGGAACAAAAGCGCTAGGGACTGTGGCGTCGGCCACGTCCAGACGAACACCGACGGAACGAACGAGAATATGGTCAGGAAGAAGGTGAGGTAGAAAAGGATGGCGGGCACGCTGTCGGTCCGCGACAGGCTTTTCATCAGGAGTTTCGAGCTTGCCGCCCCGACGGCGCTCAACAGCACCAGCGCCGATCCCGCGGTGATCGCGCCGACGCCGGGGCGCAGAATAATCAGCATCCCAACGAAGCTGATGGCGATGGCGAGCCAGCGGTTGCGGCGGCTCGGCTCGCCCATGAACAGGATCGCGCCCATGGTGGCGAAGATGGGCATCATGAACGACAGTGCCGTCGCGTCGGCGAGGGTCGTCAGGGTCAGCGCCCAGAACCAGCTGATCATACCCACCGAATGCACCGCGCCGCGCAGCGCATGGAAGCCCAGGCGCTCGGTCTTGAAACCGCCCAAACCGGTGCGCAGGAAGTAAGGCGCCAGCGCCACCAATCCGAACAGATTACGGAAGAAAACGATTTCGACTGGATGGATGGGCGCGGCGGCGTCCCTGGCGACGATTTTCACCACCGTGTCGACGGCGGCGAGAAAAATCACCGATACCACCATGTAGGCGATACCGAGCACGTTGTTGGAATACCGCGCTTCGGCGCGGGCAAGGAACCCCGGCGGAGCGGCCATACGCGGCGGTTAGTCTTTTTTCTTCAGGTTGAGCGACGCGGAATTCATGCAAAAACGTAAGCCCGTCGGCTCGGGACCGTCGGGGAACACGTGGCCGAGATGGGCGTCGCAGCGGCTGCACACCACTTCCGTGCGTACCATGCCGTAGGCGCGATCCTCGTGCGTTTCCACCGCGTCTGCGTCGATGGGCTGGTAGAAGCTCGGCCAGCCGGACCCCGACTCGTATTTAGTGTCGGAATCGAACAGTGGCTGCCCGCAGCATGTGCAGGTGTAGACACCGGGGTCTTTGGTATAGGCGTACTTGCCGGTGAAGGCGCGCTCGGTCCCGGCCTCGCGGGTGATGTGATAGGTTTCGGGGTCCAACTCCTGGCGCCATTCGGCGTCGGATTTGACGATCTTTTCCTTGGTGTCGCCGTTCGTTTCATCTGGCATAGAGCACCTTTTCCTTTCGGCCTTCGTCTCTCCTCATAGCTTAAACCTGCAGGTGGCCAAGGCCAAGCGGTGCCGGATCACATCGCCGGGCGGGTGCCTCCCCGTCAGGAGGCGATATGTCTCCAAGAAACACCTCTCGCTGAAGGAATTGATTTCGTTGACTTTTTCAGGAAATCTGCTATATTTCCCTCATACGCGTTACATTTGTTTGGTGTTACCTAAAGAACCGGTACGCCGTTAAGCTTAGTTATCCACTGACATTGTGAGCGTTTTATTTCGGCCGCGCCGCCACACGGTGTGGGGCGTGGATTGTTAAGTCTCCAGTTAGAGGAAGTAACTATGGCTACTGGTACTGTAAAATGGTTCAACCCGGATAAGGGTTATGGTTTCATCGAGCCGTCCGACGGCTCCAAGGACGCGTTCGTTCATATTTCGTCCGTTGAGCGCGCCGGTTTGCGCACGCTGAACGAAGGGCAAAAGGTTTCCTTCGATCTTGAGCCCGGACGCGACGGCAAAACCGCCGCCGAGAATATCGCGCTTATCGACTAACGATACGAATACCCGCCTCCGGCCTTGGCCGGGGGCGGCTACCGTTCACCGCCGCCGACCCCGGGCAACATGCTCGCGGACGGTCCCTCCTATCTTTGGGTCGGGAACCGCCGGTCGTGATGTTTCCACTTTTGTAGAGGAGAAGCGATATGGTGAAATCGACGGTTAAATCGAGAGCCGAACAGCAGTTCGCTGCCAGTCAGAAGAAAGACAAGCAAGTCCTCAAGGAACGGGAAAAAGCCCGTGAGGAACAGGCGGCCAAGACAGCCAAGCTACGGGCGCTGCGTCTCGCCAAGGAAGCCGAAGACAAAGCGGCCGCCGAACAGGCTGCCGCCAAAAAACCGGCTCCGAAGAAGAAGAAAGCTTCCAACCTACCCCAAACGCATCGCCGCCAATCTTAGGGCCGCTACTGCCCAGACTTGGCTTAATCCCGGCGCGAATTCGGTAAACGGATTCGGTGTCGGCGCTCCCCCCTCAGCAAACGCCCTATTTCCCTAACCGCTTGTTTGCGGCTAAGATCATAAATAACACAAACATTATGGGGATTGCATATGTCGGATGCGCTTCGACGGCTGGATGAGGGATATCACGGCGCCCAGCGACTTGCCGACAGGCTTGGCACCATCCTGGTGCGTGGCTTTCATGTACTTGCCCTGTTTGCCATTGGCGCCACCATCGTGTGGGCCGCCGTATTCGAATTTTCCAAGATGACCGCCAAGGGCCACGCCACGGTCGAGGATATCCTGCTGCTGTTCATCTTCCTCGAACTCGGCGCCATGGTCGGCATCTATTTCACCACCAACCACATGCCGGTGCGGTTCCTGCTTTACGTGGCGCTTACCGCGCTCACCCGCCTGTTGATCAGCATGGTGAACCTGGAGCATGTGGATCTGATGGCGGCGATCCAGACGCCGCACTTGGGACTTCTCGTCGTGATGGGCGGCATCCTCATGCTTGCCATCGCGGTTCTCGTGTTGCGCTACGCTTCGCATCATTACCCGTCCGAGCAGCCCAACGTGCGCGCCGCCCCCGGATCGGAGGACATGCATTAGCGCCCATATAAGCTATGATGGGGCGTGTCGTTGGAACAAGCACTCCTGAACCATGAATCGCTGATCCGGCTTGCCGCCTTCGGTGGCGTGTTGGCCGTGATGGCGCTGTGGGAGGTGGTGGCACCGCGTCGTCGCCGGTCCATGCCGCGTCTCTTGCGCTGGTTCGGCAATCTCGGCGTCGTGGCTATCGGCACCGTCCTTATCCGCCTTGTCTTCCCCGTGCTCGCCGTCGGTGTCGCCATGGTTGCGGCGGAGCGCGGTTGGGGGCTGTTCAATGTGATTGAGGTGCCGGGCTGGATCGCTTTCGTCGTCTCCGTGCTGCTACTCGATCTGGCCATCTACGCGCAGCATGTGATGTTTCACGCCGTGCCCGTTTTGTGGCGCCTGCACCGTATGCACCATGCCGATCTCGATTTCGATGTCACCACCGGGGTCCGCTTTCATCCGGTCGAGCTTTTGCTCTCCATGGGCATCAAGCTCGGTGTGGTTGCGGTGCTCGGGCCGCCTGCCGCCGCCGTTCTGGTGTTCGAGGTGCTGCTCAACGCCACCGCCATGTTCAACCACGGCAATGTGCGCCTGCCCCTTGCCCTCGACAGATACCTGCGCTGGATCGTCGTGACGCCCGATATGCACCGCGTGCACCATTCGGTCTATCCGGTGGAAACCAACAGCAATTACGGCTTTAATCTGCCCTGGTGGGACCGTCTGTTCCGCACCTATACGGCCCAGCCGCGCGACGGCCATGACGGTATGACCATCGGCATCGAACAGTTCCGCACGCGGCGCGACCTGTGGCTCGACAAGATGCTGATCCAGCCGCTGCGCAGTAGAACCATTGCCCCGGAGAACCCAAAATGACCCGTCCCGCCGCCTTTCTCTTTTCGCTATTGATGCTGCCTGTGATGCTCGCCGGTTGCGTGGCGGAGTTCGCTGACGGAACGCCGCCCATGCGGCGGGACAAGACGCTCACCGTCGCCGTTTCCATCGACATTCCACCCTATGTGTCCGACACGGCAACCCACGGACTGGAGATCGATATCCTGGAAGCGAGCTTGCCGGGTTACAAACTCCACTATGTGCAAGTGCCGTACGGCGAGATCGAAACCGCGGTCCAGCAGGGCAAGGCCGACGTCGCGGCGTCCGTGCGCGGTACCGGTGTTGGGGAAACGGGCCACATCTTCTATTCCCAAGAGTTCGTCCGATTCGCCAATTTCGCCATCACCAAGGCGTCCGACAGCCGCCGCATCGACCGCATCGCCGATCTTGCAGGCGCCCGGGTGCTCACCTGGCAGGGGGCGGACCTCGATCTCGGCGGCACGTTCCTCGACATGTTCGGCGCGGGCGGGCCTGACCGCGCGGGCTATGTCGAATTTGCCGATCAATCGGATCAGGTGCGCACCTTCTGGAAAGAAACGGGCTCCGTTGCCGTGATCGACGGCGCCATCTTCGATTATTTCAGCGCCCGGTTCGGCTATACGCGGGCTGACTGGACGAAGCACGCCGTCTTCCCGCTGGTCACCGGTTTCAAGGTCGGTTTCAAGGACGCGAAACTGCGCGACGCGTTCAACGCGGGCCTCGCCACCATCTGCCGCGACGGCCGCTACGCCGCCTATTTGCAGCGCTATGGCGCCGACCCGTCGCAATCGGTGTGCGGATAAGGCGATCGCGGGGCGGTTGCGAAACCATCCCTTCAGCCCAACATCGCCTATAACGCCTTTCGACAGTCCGTGACCCCAATGTTTTTGGCCCAAAAGGATCGAAGATGACCCGCGCCGCCGCCTTTTTGTTCTCCCTTGTGATGCTGCCTGTCCTGCTCGCCGGCTGTGCCGCCGAGATGTCGGACGATAAGAAGCCCGAGGAACCGAAGCCGATCACCAAGGGCAGCGTCGTAACGGTCGCGGTCTCCCTCGACATTCCGCCCTATGTCATCGGCAAGGCAAGCGGCGGGATGCACATCGATATCCTGCAGGCGGCCTTGCCGGACTACAGGCTCAAATTCGTGCAGCTGCCCTTCGGGGACCTCGCCACGGCGGTGCAGGAGGGCAAGGCGGACGTCGCCGCGGCGGTTCGCCGCAAGGGGGACGGGGTTCAAGACAAGGTGTTCTATTCGGCCGAGTTTGCCCGTTTTGCCGACGTCGCCATTACCAAGGAATCCGATCTGCGTCCTATCGCCACGGTTGCCGATCTCTCCGGCGCGCGGGTGCTGACGTGGGAGGGGGCGGACGTCGATCTCGGCAGCCCGTTCCTCGACATGTTCGGCATTGGCGGACCCGACCGCGCGGGCTATGTCGAGCTCGCCGATCAGGCCGATCAGGTGCGCACCTTCTGGCGGCAGGACGGCTACGTGGCCATCATCGACAGCGCCATCTTCCGGTATTTCAGTCTGCAGCTCGGCCATGACCGGCGCGAATGGCTGACCTACCCGATTTTTCCCCCGGTCACCGGCTACAAGGTGGCGTTCCGGGACGCGATGCTGCGCGACATCTTCAATGAGGGTCTCGCGGCGGTCTGCAAGGACGGCCGCTATGCGGCATTCCTGATGCGCTACGGCGCCGAAGCGGCGCAATCCGTCTGCTGGTAGCCGGGGTTCGGTTTTCCCCCGAGAACGATTTTCCTAAGAGCGCGGTTGCGGCACGCCGCCGAACTGGCTGCGCAGCAGCGGGATGAGGTCGCGGAGCCGTGTCCGGATCGTTCGGCTAACATCCCGGCGCCCGGCACGTTTCGCGATTTCGGCAAGAACCGGTTCGGGGTCCGCGCCCGTGAGACCCTTGAACGCCGCCCCCGCATTTGGCCGCTCGAGGATGTCGCGGGCATGGTCGAGATAGCCGAGCGCCGCCGCCGACAGCGCGCATCGCATGGGGACCGACGTTGGCTCGCCGTCGTCCGCCAGGGTGTCCCGGTCGCGCAGGAAGATCAGGTCCGCCTGTGCCAGCCGTCCCCGCGACCAGCCGCCACGCTGCGCGGCATAAGGGGCGCAGGCGACGTTGCCGCGCCGCCAATAAGCGGGCTCGATGATATCCATCAGTACGAACCCGCGCGGCCGCAGCCATTCGACGATGTCCCAGGCGTTGGGTTGCTCATCCCGCACCGTTACGAAGGCGGCTTCCGTCTTGAGGACGGCGACGGGGTCGAGCATCTCGCCGGCACCTTGCAGCAACTCGAGCTCGGCGCCCTCGATATCGAGCTTCAGGAACGCGGGGGGTAGCACCGCGTATCTGGCGCACGCTGTCGGCGGGCTGACGGTTTCCACGTCGATTTGCTTGGCGGTCCGGCACAAGGGCGCGATGCCGTATCGTGCCGCGATTTCCGGGCGTGGCGTCAGCAACGTCGATCCGGCGGGGTCTTCGGTGACGTTTAGCTGGCGGCTCCCATCGCGGCCGGCAACGGCGGCCTCGATCACGCGCACGTCGGCCCAGGGCGCGGGCCCTTGGGCGCGCAGCTGGCCGGCCGCCGCCGGGTCCGGCTCGAAGGCGATGGCCTTGGTGCACCAGGCAAGGGGCTGCAGGCTCACATCCACGCCGCCGCGCGCGCCCAGATCCCATAGCGACAGGTCCGCGGCTTCGGCCAGCGGACGCAAAGGGGTGGCGCGGAACAGATCAACGGCAAGCGGAAACATGGAGACATCCGGGACGGCGGGCATGCGCGAAGGAACAGCTTAAACCGCCCCCCGCCGGACGCCAAGCGGCGGCGCGAGAGGAGGGCAGGATAGGTGGTTTGTCCGTTACGGCCCTTGCTGGTGGCGCTTCTTGCCGCCGTGGGCCTTGGATTTGCGCTTGCCCGCGGTGCGTTGCTGTACCCCGGCCTTGTCCGATTTGAACGGTGACGGCCGGACCCCGGCGGCTTCGGCAGCAGCGTGGGACACACCCGCCTTGTCGAGGCCGAGCTCGTGCGCTTCCAGACGGCGGATCTCGTCGCGCAGGCGCGCCGCTTCTTCGAATTCGAGATTGGCCGCCGCGTCGAGCATGCGCTTGTTGAGGCTCTTCAGGTGTGCCTGCAGATTGTGGCCGACCTTGTGGTCGTCGCCTGAGACGCCGAGATCGACGGTGACGTAATCGGCCTCGTAGACCGATTGCAGCACGTCGGAAATGCCCTTCTTGACGCTCGCCGGGGTGATGCCGTGCTCCTCGTTATAGGCCTGCTGTTTGGCGCGGCGGCGGTTGGTCTCGCCGATGGCGTATTCCAATGACTCAGTCATCTTGTCGGCATAAAGAAGGACGCGGCCCTCGACGTTGCGCGCGGCGCGGCCGATGGTCTGCACCAGCGAGGTCTTTGAGCGCAGGAAGCCTTCCTTGTCGGCATCGAGGATGGCGACAAGGGCGCATTCGGGGATGTCCAACCCTTCGCGCAGCAGGTTGATGCCGACCAGAATGTCGAAGGCGCCGAGGCGCAGATCGCGGATGATCTCGATGCGCTCCAGCGTGTCGATGTCCGAATGGAGGTAGCGTACGCGGAGGCCCGCTTCGTGCATGTATTCGGTGAGGTCCTCGGCCATGCGCTTGGTGAGCGTGGTGACCAGCACCCGCTGGCCCTTGTTGGCGCATTCCCGGCATTCGGCGAGCAAATCATCCACCTGCTGTTCGACGGGGCGGACGATGCATTCTGGATCGACGAGGCCCGTCGGGCGCACCACCTGTTCCACGAACACGCCGCCGGTGCGCTCCATCTCCCACGGGCCGGGGGTGGCGGAAACGAAAACGGTCTGCGGCCGCATGGCATCCCATTCCTCGAACTTGAGGGGCCGGTTGTCGACGCAGGAGGGCAGGCGGAAGCCGAACTCACTGAGCGTCGATTTGCGGTTGAAGTCGCCGCGGTACATGCCGCCGATCTGCGGCACGGTGACGTGGCTTTCGTCGACCACCAGCAACGCATTCTCGGGCAAATATTCGAACAGGGTCGGCGGTGGCTCGCCCGGCGCGCGGCCGGTGAGATAGCGGGAATAGTTCTCGATGCCGGCGCAATGGCCGGTGGTCTCCAGCATTTCGAGATCGAAGGTGGTGCGTTCCTCCAACCGCTGCGCTTCGAGCAGCTTGCCGTTTTTCTCGAACCAGGCGACACGCTCCTTGAGCTCCGCCTTGATGCCGGGGATCGCTTGCTGCAGCGTCGGGCGCGGCGTCACATAGTGGCTGGAGGGGTAGACGGTGACCTCTTCCAGGGTGGCGGTCTTGTCGCCGGTGAGCGGGTCGATCTCCCAGATGCCCTCGATCTCGTCGCCGAACATGGAAATGCGCCACGCCCGGTCCTCCAAGTGCGAGGGGAAGATCTCGATCGTGTCGCCGCGCACCCGGAAGGTGCCGCGGAAGAACGCCGCGTCGTTGCGGGTGTATTGCAGTTCGACCAGCTGCTTGATCAGCGTCGCGCGGGGGATATGCCCGCCGGTCTCCAGCTTGACGATCATCTCGGCGTAGGTTTCCACGGCGCCGATACCGTAGATGCAGGAGACGCTGGCCACGATCACCACGTCGTTGCGCTCCAGCAGCGCCCGTGTCGCCGAATGGCGCATGCGGTCGATCTGTTCGTTGATCGACGAATCCTTCTCGATATAGGTGTCGGTGCGCGGCACGTAGGCTTCGGGCTGGTAGTAGTCGTAATAAGAAACGAAATACTCGACCGCGTTGTCGGGGAAGAACTCCTTCATCTCGCCGTACAATTGCGCCGCCAGGGTCTTGTTGGGGGCGAGCACCAGGGTCGGCCGGTTCACCTCCTGGATGACGTGCGCCACGGTGAAGGTCTTGCCCGAGCCGGTGACGCCGAGCAGCACCTGATCCCGCTCCTCGGCGCGGATGCTGGCGGTCAATTCGGCGATGGCGTCCGGCTGGTCGCCCGCCGGCAGGAAGGGCGATTCCACGTGCAACGGCTTGCCGCCTTCGATGGCGGGCCGTTTCTCGGGGATAAAGGCGACTCCGGCGTGGTCTCTGAGTGGCATCTTTTTGTCTCTGCTTCGGTCCTTATTTTAGCCGCTCCGGCTTCTTTATATAACCCGTGAATGGACCCTTGCACCCACCGGGTTCCGGGCGTAGGTTGCCGCCGTTTTTGCCCGGCCCTCTATGTGAGAATGAGGGGCGGGCCCAGGAGGAAAAGAGAGACCCTATCATGTCCATTATCGCGTCCCGACTGAGCCGAATTCAGCCGTCGCAGACCATGGCGGTCACCGCGCGGGCCCGGCAGCTCAAGGCCGAAGGCCGCGACGTGATCGGCCTCGGCGCCGGCGAGCCCGACTTCGACACCCCCGATCATGTCAAGGAAGCGGCCATCAAGGCAATCAAGGACGGCTATACCAAGTATACCGACGTGCCTGGTTCTATTGAATTGCGCACCGCGGTGTGCGGCAAGTTCGAACGCGAGAACGGTCTCAAATACGAACCCAATCAGATCCAGGTGGCCTCGGGCGGCAAGCAGAACATCTATAACGCCATGATGGCGACCCTCGATCCCGGCGACGAGGCGATCATCCCGGCGCCCTATTGGGTGAGCTATCCGGACATCGTGCTGTTGGCTGAAGGTACGCCCGTGTTCGTGCCATGCACCGCCGAGAACCGCTTCAAGATGCAGCCCGATCAGTTGGAGGCGGCGATCACCCCCAAGACCAAGTGGGTGTTCCTGAACTCGCCCTCCAACCCGACCGGCGCCGCCTATACCCGCGATGAGTTGAAGGCGCTCACCGACGTGCTCATGCGTCATCCGCACGTGTGGGTGATCACCGACGACATGTACGAGCACATCGTCTACGACGACTTCGCGTTCACCACCCCGGCCCAGGTGGAGCCCGGCCTTTATGACCGCACGCTCACCCTCAACGGCGTGTCGAAAGCATTTGCGATGACCGGCTGGCGCATCGGCTATGCCGGCGGGCCGGCGGAATTGATCGCCGCCATGAACAAGGTGCAGTCGCAATCGACGTCGCACGCCACCTCCATCTCGCAGGCGGCGTCCATTGCCGCCCTCGAAGGCTCCATGGACTTCCTTGCCGAGCGTAACGCCGTGTTCAAGGATCGCCGCGATCTGGTGGTGTCCATGCTCAACCAGGCGCAAGGCATCGACTGCCTGACGCCCGAAGGCGCGTTCTACGTCTATCCCTCCTGCGCCGGACTGATCGGCAAGAAAACGCCGGACGGTAAGGTGCTGGAAAATGATGGCGACGTGTGCACCTATCTGTTGGAGGCCGAAGGCGTCGCGGTGGTGCTGGGCACGGCTTTCGGGCTCGCGCCGCATTTCCGCATCTCCTACGCCACCTCGACCGAGGCGCTCGAAGATGCCTGCCAGCGCATTCAGCGGGCCTGCGCGGCGCTTGGCTGATTGAGGTGTCTGCCGGTTCCCCTCATCCGAAGGACGAGGTCATCGGCCAGTACCGGCGTCACGCGGACTGGTTCGATAAAGCCCGTCTCAAGACCCTGTTCGAGAAACCGGTTCTCGACGCTGCTCTCTCGGCCGTTTCGGCGGATGTGTTGGATGGGTTGGATGTTCTCGATCTCGGTTGCGGCACGGCGGAGCCCATCGCCGCTTATCTTATCGGCGCGGGCAGCCGGGTTGTGGGTCTCGATTCGTCACCGGAAATGATCGCGCATTGTGTGCATCGATTCCCGGACATGGAGTGGATCGTCGGTGACATGCGGGAACTCGATCTCGGCCGGCGCTTTCACGTGATCATTGCCTGGGACAGCTTCTTCCTTTTGTGCCAGGAGGACCAGCGGGCCATGTTTCCGCTCTTTGCCGGTCATTTGCTTCCGGGTGGCACGCTTCTCCTTTCTACCGGTACGGAGGACGGGGAAGCCTATGGCGATGTCAACGGCGAAAAGCTGTTTCATGCCAGCCTGAGCAGCGCGGAATACGAACGGCAGCTGGCCGATCATGGGTTTACGGTCGTCGAGCGTCGGGTTCAGGATCCCGAGATTCACGGCCATACAGCCTGGATTGCGCGTCGCGATCGGGAATCCCTTTGACTCCACGAACGGCCCCCCGCTAACCTTTCCCCATAAGGACGGGCCGCTGCGGTCTCGACTTTGGCGCACGGCCAAAAAAGTCCACCCGAGGTATTCACCAGTTGGGAGGACCACCATCGTGGCCAGCCAAAATCCTTCTTCGCCCCGTTGCGCGGCCCTCATCGGCCCCTATCTCAGCGGCAAGACCACCGTTCTCGAAGCCATCCTGTTCGAAACCGGCGCCGTAACCCGCAAGGGCAAGGTAACCGAGGGCAACAGCGTTGGCGACGCGGCGCCCGAGGCCCGCGCCCGTCAGATGAGCACCGAGATGAACGTCGCCAGCACCGAGTATCTCGGTGACGCCTGGACTTTCCTCGATTGTCCGGGGTCGATCGAGCTTCTGATGGACACCACCGCCGCCATGCGCGTTGCCGATATTTCCGTCGTGGTGATCGAGCCGGGCGCCGACAAGGCCCTCGGCGTTACCCGCATGTTGCGCGAGTTGGATGCGCGCGACGAGCCGCACATCATTTTCATCAACAAGATCGACGTCGCCGAGGCGAGTGTTGCGGAAACGGTGGATGCGCTGCGTGAAATGACCGACACGCCGCTGGTGTTGCGCGAAATTCCCATACGCACGGGCGAGGAGGTCACCGGCTATGTCGACCTCGCCAGCCGCCGCGCCTTCGCCTGGCAGGAGGACGGGCGCGTTGAGTTGGACGGCGTGCCCGAAGACCTCACGGAGCGAGTCGAGATGGAGCGCACGCTGTTGCTGGAATCCCTCGCGGATTTCGATGACACCCTGCTCGAGAAACTGCTTGAGGACGAGGTACCCGACGCCGACGAGATCTATGCCAATCTGGCGTCGGCTTCGGGCGCGGCCAAGGTGGTGCCGGTGTTTTTTGGATCAGCCGAAACCAGCCATGGCGTTACCCGGTTGCTCAAGGCTTTGCGTCACGAAGCCCCCGATGTTTCGGCGACAGCGGACCGCCTCGGCATTGGCGCGGACAGTGGGACACTCGCGCAAGTATTCAAGACATCGCATGGCTCGCAAACCGGCAAAATCTCGGTCGCGCGGGTATGGCGTGGCGAGATCAAGGACGGCGAGAGCTTCGGCGGCAATCGGGTCAGCGGCATGTATTCGTTGCTCGGCGCGACGCAGAACAAGACCGACAAAGCGGGTGCCGGCGATGTGATCGGGCTCGGCCGTCTCGATGACGTGGCGACCGGGGCTTTGTTGTCGGCGGACGACGAGGAGGCGGCGGGCGAGCCCTGGCCGGTTCCGCCACGGCCCGTCTATGGCTTGGCCATTCATGCGGACAAGCGCGACGATGAAGTTAAGATGGCGGGCGCGCTTGCGAAGCTGGTGGAGGAGGACCCGTCGCTTAGCTATTCGCCTAACCCCGATACGGGTGAGCTTGTTCTGCGCGGGCAGGGGGAAACCCATCTCCGCATCGCGTTGGAGAAGCTGCAGAACCGCAACAAGCTCGAGGTGCATGCAGAACTGCCGCATGTCGCCTATAAGGAATCGATCCGCAAGCCGGTGGCGCAGCATGCCCGTCACAAGAAACAATCGGGCGGTCACGGCCAGTTCGGCGATGTTCATGTGAACATCAAGCCGCTGCCGCGTGGCACGGGGTTCGAATTCACCGATTCCATTTCCGGCGGCGTGGTACCCAAGCAGTACATCCCGGCGGTAGAGCACGGCGTAAAGGAATATCTGTCGCGCGGGCCGTTGGGTTTCCCCGTGGTCGATGTCGCGGTCGAGTTGACCGACGGCCAATACCATGCCGTCGACAGTTCCGATCAGGCCTTCAAGACGGCGGGCATCCTCGCCATGCGCGAAGGCATGCCGAAATGCAATCCGGTGCTGCTGGAGCCGATCTTCGCGGTGATCCTCTCGGTGCCGTCCGAGTTTACCTCGCGGGTACAGCGGCTGGTCTCCGGGCGGCGCGGTCAGATTCTGGGTTTCGAACCCAAGGACGGTTGGAAAGGTTGGGACGAAGTATCGGCGCACATGCCGGAATCGGAGATCCTCGACCTGATCAACGAGTTGCGCTCCCTGACCCAGGGCGTCGGCACCTTCGAGTTTGAGTTCGACCGGCTGCAGGAGCTGACAGGCAAGGCGGCTGACCAGGTCATCGGTGCGCGGCAGACGGAGTTGACGGCGCACTAGTGCGAAAAATTTGGCAAAAAAAACCGGGCCCACGGAATGGACCCGGCGAGTTTCACAGGGAGGAAACCTTAAGCCGGCGCGGGCCACGATAGCGCCCGCGCGGAAAATTCAAACGAGCTAATAAAAAACGTGGGGACCTCTTAACGTTTTGCAATAGGCGCGCGCGAAAAAATTAACCATGCTTCTGTTGCATTGGTGCGCCGCAAAATAATTCGAGAAAAGAACCGGAATGCAGATAAAAAAACACCGGGAAAGAAAACTTTCCCGGTGAGTTTAACAGGGAGGCTTCACGTCTGGGAGACGTAGGGTCCGAAGACCCTCAGATTCCAGGCCTTGCGCCCGGAAAGCGCCGACAAGTTGTCGTCGCTGAGGATGAAAATAAGGAAACCTGCTCTTCGGAGCCAGTGCCATAACAGCAATGGACCTATGCGCCATCTGCATATCCAAAAGGCCGGGAAAACTGGCGTTTTTCCAGGATGCCCTATCGGGCTTCCATCACCTTGCGGATCAAAAACTCGCGGAAAACCGCGATTCTGGCTGATTGGCGCAATTCCTCGGGATACACAAAGTAAACCTCGGTCGGCGGGCTCTGCAGCTCGGGGAGGACACGCACCAAATTCGCGGATCCCTCGTCGAAATAATTGGGCAGCGCCCCGAGGCCCAGACCGGACAGCACCGCCCGGTAGATGCCGTAGATATTGTTGACCTGCAGGACCGGGCGCCGCGGCCGGCGCGGATTGGCGCCGGCGGCCATCAGGAAGTTGAGGGTCGGCAGCAATTCGCGCTGATCGCCGACTTCCTGGCCGAAGGTGATCAGCCGGTGCTTGTCCAAATCCTCCGGCTTTTGCGGCATGCCGTGCGCCTTGAGATATTCCGGCGTCGCATAGACGTAGTGGCGGATACTCATCAGGTGGCGCTGGATCAGTTCCGGATGGGTCGGCCGGGTCAACTCGATGGCCACGTCAGCCTCGCGCATGGACAGGTCGAACTCGGAATAGGTCAGCACGATACTGACATCGATGTCGGGATAGAGATCGACGAACTCGCGGATGCGCGGCGTCAGCCACACCGACCCGAAGCCGACCGTGGTGGCGATCTTGAGCGACCCCGCCGGCTGTTCCTTACTGTCCGTCAGCCGCGCCTCGGTCATGGCGAGCTTGTGGAAGACGTCATGCGCCGTGAGGTACAGGTCCTCGCCTTGTTCGGTCAGGATCAACCCGCGCGCATGGCGGTGGAACAACGGCACGTTGAGGCTGCGTTCGAGGGCGCTGATCTGACGGCTGATTGCCGATTGGCTCAGGTTCAGCGTCTCGCTGGCATGGGTGAAGCTGCCCGCTTCGGCGACCGCATGAAAAATGCGCAGCTTGTCCCAGTCCATGGCCATCGCTGATCAGTCCCTTTGTACGCCTACGACTATTCCGCCGCCTCGGCCGTCTGCTCCATTTCGGCGATATACTTTTCGGCTTCGAGCGCCGCCATACATCCGGTGCCGGCGGCGGTCACGGCTTGACGGAATTTGTTGTCCTGAACATCGCCCGCGGCGAACACGCCGGGAATGTTGGTGGCCGTCGAATCCGGTTTGGTGACCAAATAACCCTCGGGGTCGGTGTCCAGCACGCCCTCGAACAGGTCCGTGTTGGGCTTGTGGCCGATGGCGATGAACACGCCCGCAACGGGCACCTCGGCGACCTCGCCGGTTTTGACGTTCTTGATCTTGGCGCCGGTCACTTCCGGAGCGAAGCCCTCGGTGGTGCCGGTCACTTCCTCCAGCACCGAATCCCACATGACCTCGACCTTCGGGTGTTTCAGCAGGCGGCCCTGCAGCATTTTTTCGGCGCGCAATTCGTCGCGGCGGTGAACCAGGGTCACCTTGCTGGCGATATTGGCGAGATAGAGGGCCTCCTCGACCGCGGTGTTGCCGCCGCCGACGACCAGCACTTCCTTGTCCTTGAAAAAGAAACCGTCGCAAGTGGCGCAAGCGGACACACCGAATCCTTGGAAGGTTTCCTCGCTGGGCAGACCCAGCCATTTCGCCTGGGCACCGGTCGCGACGATGAGCGCGTCACAGCTGTAGGTGTCGCCCGAGTCCCCGGTGAGTTTGAACGGCCGTTGCGCGAGATCCACCGAGGTAATGATGTCGGCAATCATATTGGTACCGACATTCTCGGCCTGCTTCTGCATCTGTTCCATGAGCCACGGCCCCTGGATGACGTCGGCGAAGCCGGGGAAGTTTTCCACGTCGGTGGTGATGGTCATTTGGCCGCCCGGCTGCATGCCGTGGATCAGCGTCGGTTGCAGGCTGGCGCGCGCCGTATAGATGGCGGCGGTCAGGCCGGCGGCGCCGGACCCGAGGATGATGACCTTGGAATGATGATGTTCGGCCATGGTGACTTCTCTTTTCCGTCCCTTTTGATTGAGATGTTATTTGGCGTCTGAATAAAACGGGGCGCCGCTGGTATGCAAGAACTGCTTTGCAGATAGCGCAAGGCTCTCCTAAAGATAGAAACCTGGCTGTCCGGGCGCAAGAAGGCTTGCGGCGCTGAATTGTCACGTGTCCGCGACGTGGCCTCAAATCGGCGGCTCCTTCCCACCGCTCGTAGGCTGCATGGCTCTTGGGTCCGGCACCTTGGCGGATTTGAAATATTATTGCCGGGGGGCTGTCCGGGTAATATTATTACCCAACTTTCGGAAAAGCCCTGGCCCACACGGCCTATTTCAGGGCCGCCGGCTGCCGGAAATGCATACCAGGAGGAAACCGCCCAGCCATGTCGCGGGTCAAACTCGATAGCATCGACCGAAAAATACTACGCGACCTCCAGGCCGACGGCCGGATCACCAATGTCGAACTGGCCAAGCGGGTCGGGATTTCGGCACCGCCGTGCCTCCGCCGGGTGCGCGCGCTGGAGGAAGGCGGTTACATCCGCGGTTACCATGCCGATCTGGCGGCGGGGCTTCTGGGTCTCAAGGAGATGTTCTTCGCGCTGGTCGGCCTTACCGGTCAATCGCAGGACGTGCTCTCGGGTTTCGAGAAATTCGTCGCCGATTGGCCAGAGATCCGCGAATGCCACATGATCCGTGGCGGCGGCGATTTCCTGCTCAAGGTCGTTGCCCGCGACAAGGATCATCGGGACGAACTGACCATGCGCCTCACTTCGGCGCCGAACGTGTCCAAGGTGACCACCTTCGAAACCATCCGCACTTCGAAGGACGAAGCCGGCGTTCCGGTCACGGAGAATGCGGGGGAAAACGGCGTCGCAGACGCCTAGCCGGCCGGCCATCGGCCATACCGGCTATTTGTATTTCACTTCGAGAATTTCGTAGGACTTGGAGCCGCCCGGGGCGGTCACTTCCACCGAATCGCCCAGGGACTTGCCGATCATCGCACGCGCCAGCGGCGAGGTGACGGACAGTTTGCCCTTCTCGGCTTCGGCCTCGTGGGTGCCGACGATTTGGAAGGTCATTTCCTCGTCGGTGTCCTCGTCGACGATATCGATGGTTGCGCCGAATCGCACCACATCGCCCGACAGGGTTTTGGGGTCGATCACATCGGCGCGTGAAATCACGTCTTCCAACTCGGCCACCCGGCCTTCGACGAAGCTTTGCCGTTCGCGCGCGGCATGATATTCGGCGTTCTCCGACAAATCGCCGTGGGCGCGTGCCGCTTCGATCGCTTTGATGATCTGGGGTCTTTCTTCGGTTCTCAGCCGCCGGAGCTCATCTTCCAGCGCCTCGAGGCCGCCCCTTGTCATGGGAATCTTGTCCATTTGATCGATTTCCGTCCGTCTCTAACTGTCACACAGGGTCGGTGAAAATCCCGAATCCGGTCAATAGGCAAATAGCCTACCTGTCCCGTAACACCCCGCTACGGAACACATAGAACCAGAAATTCGGATGAAGTTGGTGCCTAAGAATATGACTGCAAGGGCGCGACTTCAAGTCCGCCCTTACCGGTATCTGTCCCAGTATCAGTCCGGCTGGCTTCAATGGCGTCGATGGCCGCCGAGGCGCCGGCCACGGTGGTGTAGTGAGGGATGCCGCAAAGCAAGGCCTCGCGCCGGATGGAGAAGGAATCGGCGATGGCTTGGGCCCCCTCGGAGGTGTTGATCACCAGCTGAACATCGCCGTTGACGATGGCGTCCACGCAATGGGGGCGGCCTTCCTGCACCTTGTTGATCGGGGTGGCGGGGACACCGGCCTCGTTGAGGGCTTGGCAGGTTCCGCCGGTGGCAACGACATCGAAGCCGAGGGCGACGAGCCGCGCGCCGAGCTTGCAAGCCGCGGCCTTGTTCGATCCTTTGACCGAAATAAAGGCCGTGCCGCTGTCGGGCAGGCGGCAACCGGTGGCCAGTTGCGACTTGGCGAAGGCATGGGCGAAATCGGCATCGATGCCCATCACTTCGCCGGTCGATTTCATTTCCGGGCCGAGCAGGATGTCGACGCCCGGGAACCGGTCGAAGGGAAACACGGCCTCTTTCACCGCGACATGATTGAGGGTGAACTGGTCGCCCAAGTTAAAGCCTTCCAGTTTCTCTCCGGCCATCACGCGCGCGGCGATCTTGGCGATGGGCACGCCGGTCGCCTTGGCGACGAACGGGACCGTGCGGCTGGCGCGCGGGTTCACTTCGAGGATGTAGACGACACCGTCCTGGACCGCGAACTGCACGTTCATCAGCCCGACGACATTGAGGCCCTTCGCGAGGGCACGGGTCTGGCGCTTGATCTCTTCGATGACATCTTCGGGCAGGGAATAGGGCGGCAGCGAACAGGCGGAATCGCCCGAATGCACGCCTGCTTCCTCGATGTGCTCCATGATACCGGCGATATAGACGTCTTCGCCGTCGCTCACCGCATCCACGTCCACCTCGATGGCATCGCGCAGATACCAGTCGATGAGCACTGGCGATTTACCGGAGACCTTTACCGCCGTTTTCATGTAGCGGTCGAGTTGCGCCTCGTCGTGGACGATTTCCATCGCGCGCCCGCCGAGAACATAAGACGGCCGGATCACCACGGGATAGCCGATCTTGGCGGCGATCCGCCGTGCGGCATCCGCCGATGTCGCCGTGCCGTTGGGCGGCTGCTTGAGCTTCAGTTTGGCAAGCAGCTTCTGGAAACGTTCGCGGTCCTCGGCGAGATCGATGGCGTCGGGCGAGGTGCCGAGGATGGGAATGTCGGCGGCTTCCAGGGCGGCGGCCAATTTCAGCGGCGTTTGTCCGCCGAACTGGACGATGACGCCCTTGACCGTGCCGTTGCTCTGCTCGGTGCGGATCAACTCGATGACGTCCTCGGCGGTCAGCGGCTCGAAATAAAGCCGGTCCGACGTGTCGTAATCGGTCGACACGGTTTCGGGGTTGCAGTTGACCATGATGGATTCGTAGCCCGCCTCGCGCATGGCGAAGGCGGCATGGACGCAGCAATAGTCGAACTCGATCCCCTGGCCGATACGGTTCGGGCCGCCGCCCAGGATGACCACCTTGGTCTTGTCGGACGGCTCGGCTTCGGTTTCGCCGGGCACCATGCCGGTGCCTTCGTAGGCCGAGTACATATAAGAGGTTTGCGACGCAAACTCGGCCGCACAAGTGTCGACCCGTTTGTAGACCGGCGTAACGTTCACCTTGCGCCGCGCCTTGGTGACGTCGGCCTCGTTCTTGCCGGTCAGTTCGGCAAGCCGCGCATCGGAAAAGCCCATCTGTTTGAGGCGCATCAGCCCCGGCCCGTCCTTGGGCAGGCCTTTTTCGCGCACCTCTTCCTCGACGGCGACCACATCCTTGAGCTGGTCGATGAACCAGGGGTCGATCTTGCAGGCAGCGTGAATTTCATCGGGGGTCATGCCGTGGCGCAGGGCGTGGGCGACAGCGAGCAGCCGTTCGGGGCGCGGCTCGGACAGGATCGCGCGAATCTCATCCTTGTCGGTTATCCCCTCGAGAGTGGGATCGTGGATACCGGTGAGACCGGTTTCCATGGAGCGCAGTCCCTTCTGCAGGGATTCGGCGAAACAGCGGCCGATGGACATGGCCTCGCCCACCGACTTCATCGAGGTCGAGAGCAGCGCCTCGGCGGCGGGGAACTTCTCGAACGTAAAGCGCGGGATCTTGGTGACCACATAATCGATGGTCGGTTCGAACGAAGCGGGCGTTACGCCGGTAATGTCGTTGTCCAACTCGTCCAATGTGTAGCCGACGGCGAGCTTGGCGGCGATCTTGGCGATGGGGAAGCCGGTCGCCTTCGACGCGAGTGCCGAGGAACGCGACACGCGCGGGTTCATCTCGATCACCACTAGACGGCCGTTGTCGGGATTGACCGCGAACTGAACGTTGGACCCGCCGGTATCGACACCGATCTCGCGCAGCACCGCGATCGAGGCGTTGCGCATGATCTGATATTCCTTGTCGGTCAGCGTCAGCGCCGGGGCGACGGTGATGGAGTCGCCCGTGTGCACGCCCATGGGATCGATGTTCTCGATGGAGCAGATGATGATGCAATTGTCCGCATGATCGCGGACCACTTCCATCTCGAATTCCTTCCAGCCGAGCACCGATTCCTCGACCAGCACCTGGTGCACCGGCGAGGCGTCGAGGCCCGCACGCACGATGGTTTCGAACTCGCTCTTGTTATAGGCGATGCCGCCGCCGCGTCCGCCCAAGGTGAAGGACGGCCGCATGATCAAGGGCAGGCCGATTTCTTCCATGGCGGCGAAGGCTTCGTCGACCGACTTGCACAGTTTGCTCTTGGGGCTTTCGAGACCGATGGCGTCCATGGCGTCACGGAACTTCTGCCGGTCTTCCGCTTTCTCAATCGAGTCGGCGCGCGCGCCGATCAGCTCGACGCCGTATTTGTCGAGCACGCCCGTTTCGAACAATGTCAGTGACGCGTTGAGGCCGGTCTGTCCGCCCATCGTCGGCAGCAGCGCATCGGGCCGTTCCTTTTCGATGATTTTTTCCAGGATCTCCGGCACGATGGGTTCGACATAGGTGGCATCGGCCATCTCCGGGTCGGTCATGATGGTGGCCGGGTTGGAGTTCACCAGGATGACGCGGTAACCCTCGTCCTTCAGCGCCTTGCACGCCTGTGCACCGGAATAGTCGAACTCGCACGCCTGACCGATGACGATCGGCCCCGCGCCGATGATCATGATGGAGGATATGTCGGTGCGTTTGGGCATCAGGTGCGGGCCTTCATCATCTCGACGAATTCATCGAACAGGTAATGGCTGTCCTCCGGGCCGGGGGAGGCTTCCGGATGGTGCTGTACCGAAAACACCGGCTGACCGTCGAGGCGGATGCCTTCGAGCGTGCCGTCGAACAGGGAGGTGTGCGTTTCGACAACGCCCTCGGGTAGGCTCTCGCGCACGACGACAAAGCCGTGGTTTTGGCTGGTGATCTCCACCTTGCCGGTCGTGAGGTTCTTCACCGGATGATTGGCGCCGCGGTGGCCGTGATGCATTTTTTCGGTTTTGCAGCCGAGCGCGAGGGCCAGCATCTGGTGGCCGAGGCAAATGCCGAAGGTCGGTGTGCCCGATTGCACGACGCTTTGGATCATGGGAACGGCGTAGGCGCCGGTCGCCGCCGGATCGCCCGGCCCGTTGGACAGGAACACGCCGTCCGGCTTGTGGGCGAGGATTTCCTCGGCGGTGGTTGTCGCCGGCACCACCGTGACCTTGCAGCCCGCGTTGGCGAGGCAGCGGAGGATGTTGCGCTTGGCGCCGAAATCGACGGCAACAACGTGATATTTCGGGTCTTCGAGGCGGCCATACCCATGCGCCAGCGACCAAGCCGTTTCTTCCCATGAATATGTCTGCCGGCAGGTGACGTCCTTGGCGAGGTCCATGCCCTCTAGGCCCGGTTGATCGCCCGCCGCCTGGGTCGCGGCCGCGATGTCGATCTCGCCTCTACCGCCGTTGACGATGGTGGCGTTGAGGAAGCCCTTATCGCGGATGCGCCGGGTCAGGGCGCGGGTATCGATACCGGCGATGCCAGGCAGGCCGTGCGCGGCGAGCCAGGAATCGAGATGGCTGACGGCGCGGAAGTTGGACGGCTCGGTGATGTTGGCGCGCAACACGCAGCCGCGCACCACCGGTGTCGTCGTTTCGATGTCCTCGAAATTGGTGCCGACGTTGCCGATGTGCGGAAAGGTGAAAGTGATGATCTGTCCGGCATAGGACGGATCGGTGAGAATTTCCTGATAGCCGGTGATCGATGTGTTGAAACAAATCTCGCCGGTGGCGGATGTCGCCGCGCCGACGCCGTGTCCCCAAAACACCGAGCCATCTTCCAAAACCAATGCCGCATTACACCCGGGGGGTGGAGTTTGAGGTTCTCGCGCGCTTTCAGGCGCGGCCTTACCGGTTTCGGCAGGCGGCATTCGGCGTCAGGTCCTTACGTTTGAAGCGTTGGTGTTTTGGATGACGGTATCGGAAAACATAACGAACAAAAAAACGCGCGCAATGTGTTCCGGTGTCACCTCTCGGTTGGAGCTGTTGCTTAAAGCATTGATACTATTGCCGTCAAGCAAAAAAGAGATAAAAACCCTATTGTTTTCAAGGGGTTATTTTTCATCTGCCATTTGACTTCGATTGCGGTTTTTGGTTAACGTCCGTTCCCTCCGAAAACGAAGAGGTTCATGCAGCATGCTGCGCGATCAACTCAAAGACGCTCTTAAGGAATCTATGAAGCAAAAAGAAGATGTTGCGGTGTCGACACTGCGACTCATTCTTGCCGCGCTCAAGGATCGGGACATTGCGGACCGGTCGAAAGGGAATCAAGACGGCATCAGCGACGATGCGATTCTGAGTTTGCTTCAGTCCATGATCAAGCAGCGCCGCGAATCGATCGACGTTTATGAAAAAGCGGGCCGCCAGGAGCTGGCCGACAAGGAACGCGAAGAGATCGACGTCATCGAAACCTTCCTGCCGAAACAATTGTCCGAGGAAGAAATGACCAAAGCCGTCAAGGGCGCCATCACCAAGGTCAAGGCGTCGAGCCTCAAGGAAATGGGGCAGGTGATGGGGGAGCTGAAAGCCACCTATGCCGGCCAAATGGACTTCGGCAAGGCGAGCGCCATGGTCAAGGAGATGCTCGGCTGAGCCGCGGTTCCCGTTCAAGAACGTCACGGTCTCTAAAATTTATCAGGAAAAAGTTATCCACCGGCAGTCTGTGGATAAAAAAGAAACACGGGGAAATTGTGTGAATTCCCGGTGCGGTCAACTACTTGCCTGATAGTATTGTATCATGGCCTTTTCGAATCAGTTTCTGGACGAGTTGCGG
This sequence comes from uncultured Rhodospirillales bacterium, assembly GCA_913055735.1. GTDB lineage: Bacteria > Pseudomonadota > Alphaproteobacteria > Rhodospirillales > UBA2165 > CAJXKD01. The sequence continues at coordinate 981,811 of CAJXKD010000001.1, read as the reverse complement.
TCCCGCGTTGGGATCGTGTCGGTGGTCGGCAAGAAAGTCGCGCTCAAACGGCACGGGCGCGAGCATATGGGCCTGTGCCCTTTCCATAATGAGAAGACACCCTCCTTCACGGTGAGCGAAGAGAAAGGCTTCTATCATTGTTTCGGCTGCGGCGCCCACGGCAGCGCCATCGACTTCGTCATGGAAACCGAAAACCTGTCCTTCCCCGAAGCGGTCGAACGTTTGGCCGCCGAGGCGGGCATGGAAGTGCCGCAGGACAGTCCCCAGGAACGGGCGCGCGCCGAACGGGCCAAGGGCCTGTACGATGTTATGGAAGCCGCCGCCCGGTTTTTCGAAAAACAACTGCGCATGCCGGAAGGAAAGCGCGCGCTTGCCTATCTGTTGGATCGTGGGTTGAGCGAGGAAACCATCCGTGCGTTCCGCCTCGGTTTCGCGCCCGACGGCCGCGGCGTGTTGAAAAGCGCGCTCGCCGCCGACGGTATCCGCGAGGATCAGATGGTCGAGGCAGGGCTGGTGATTCGCCCCGAGGACGGCGGCCGGGCATCCTATGACCGGTTCCGGGGCCGGGTGATGTTCCCCATCCTCGACAGCCGGGGACGGGTGATCGCTTTCGGCGGCCGGGTGCTCGGCGACGGCGAGCCCAAATATTTGAACTCGCCGGAAACGCCACTGTTCCACAAAGGGCGTCAGCTTTATGCGCTGACCCAAGCGCGCGAACATGCGCGCACCGAACCAATTGTCGTCGTCGAAGGCTACACAGACGTGCTGGCGCTTCATCAGGCGGGTCTGCGCACGGCAGTCGCGCCGTTAGGCACCGCGCTGACCGAGGATCAGATCAAGCTCATTTGGCGGTTCTCGCGTGGACCGGTTCTGTGTTTCGACGGCGACAAGGCGGGCGAGCGCGCCGCCTCGCGTGCCGCCGAACGGGCTTTGCCGTTGCTGACGCCCGGCTATTCCCTGTCGTTCGCCTTCCTTCCCGAGGGCGAGGATCCGGACAGCCTGGTGCGCACGCGTGGCTTCGAGGCCATGCGCAAGACGGTCGCCAAGGCCGCGCCCTTGTCGCAGGTCTTGTGGCGGATGGAAACGGCGGGCCAGCGGCTGGAAACGCCGGAGGAGCGGGCCTGGCTCGAGAAGCGTCTCAAGGATCATGCTTTCCGGATCGCCGATGAGACCGTGCGCAGCCATTATCTGAGCGATATCCGCGACCGGATGTGGCAGCTTGCCCGCGCTTCAAAGCAAAAAGCCGGGCAGCAGGCCCGGAAATCCAGCACTTTTGCCGGCAGGGGGGGGCAATCCCGGTCAATGGTTAATTCCGGGGTCAGTACCGGGGCCCAAGAGGTTAAAGTGGACCGCCTGGTCCTCCGGGAGCGCATCCTTTTGGCCACCCTGATCACTCATCCGGAGCTCTTCGACGAGGTCGCCGAACCCTTGGGTTACCTGGCTTTTTCGGCCCCGGAGCTTGACAATCTGAGGCAAGAAGTTTTAAAGACCCTCGCGGGTAGGGCTGACCTTGATTTCGAGGGCCTCTCCTCCCATCTTATTAACACCGGGTATTCGGGTTTATTGCGCGGCCTTTTGAGCCGGCAGGTATATCACCACGCGAGCTTCGCCCGGCCGGACGAACCTTTTGACGTCGCCAGAAAAGGCTGGGAACAAGTTCTCAGGCTTTATGAGCGGGATCGGCTGCTGGCTGAGATCCGGGCGGTGGAAGAGCGTCTTGGCAATGAACCCAATGATGCCGACTTCCAACGTTTGATCGAACTAAAAAAACAGCAGCAGGTCCAGGAGGAAGACCGGCCCGATATCGGCTATTCGGGTTCCAGGTCGACCGACGCGGCGTAGCTCTCCGGAGAAAAACTTCGGGGAGCGAGAATTATGCGAGGACCGGCAGAAGCCGGCCTCAACAATGAGAAAGAATTGGCAAGTGGTAGAAGTTAGGCGAGATCAAGTGAAGGCGGGGAATTAAATGGCAACGACGGCAACAGCGACAAAAGAAAAAGAGGCTAAGGGTCAGGCATCGGCTGAATCCAACGACAGTCCTCTTCTCGACACTCTCAACGCCGAAGTGAAAAAGATGATCGCGCGTGGCAAGGAGCGCGGCTACGTCACCTATGACGAGCTGAACGCCGCCCTGCCGCCCGACCAGGTCTCTTCCGAACAGATCGAGGACACCATGTCCATGCTGTCGGAAGCGGGCATCAATGTGGTCGAGAACGAAGAAAGCGACGATTCCGACGACGACGATTCCAGCGATAAGGAATCCGAAAGCTCGGCCGGTAACGTCGACGAGAACGACCTCGGCCGTTCCGACGATCCCGTGCGCATGTATCTGCGCGAGATGGGTTCGGTTGAACTGCTGTCGCGCGAGGGCGAAATCGCCATCGCCAAGCGTATCGAGGCAGGCCGCGAGATGATGATCGGCGGCATCTGCGAAAGCCCCATGACCATCCGCGCGCTGATCAATTGGCGCGATGCGTTGGATCAGGGCCTGATGCTGCTGCGCGACATTATCGATCTGGACGCCACCTTCTCGGGTCCCAAGGAAGACGCGACGGCCATTCCGCCCGTTACCGACGGCGCCGGCGATGGCGCCGAGGCCAAGAAGGCGAACGGCGAAGCGAAAGCGGCGCCGGCCAAGACGGACGGTTCCGGCGACGAGGAAGAAGGCTCCTCCGAAAGCGGTGAGGATGATGACGACGACGCAGATGGGGATGAAAACACCGTCTCCCTGGCGGTGATGGAAGAAACCCTGCTGCCCGGCGTCCTCAAGCAGCTCGAAGCCATCGAGAAGACCTACGCCAAGCTGCATCGCGCGCAGGACAAGCGTCTCAACGCCATCACGTCGGCCGAGAAGATCACGCCCGCGCAGGAAAAGCGCATCGGCACGCTGCGGTCGGAACTCATCGAGCACATGGAAGAGGTGCATCTGAACAACAACCGGATCGAGTATCTGGTCAATCAGATGTACGACCTCAACCGCAAGCTGATCGGCCTCGAAGGCCGTCTGCTGCGCTTGGCGGTTTCGGCCAAGGTCAAGCGGGCCGACTTCCTGGAGCAGTATTACGGCAACGAGTTGGATCCCAACTGGGCCAACCGCGTCGGCCGTCTGACCGGCAAGGGCTGGAAGGAGTTCGTCAAGAACAACCGCGCCGAGATCAAGGACATCCGTGCCGAGATCGCCGAGATCGCCAACGAGGTGGGCCTGCCCATTTCGGAGTTCCGGCGCATCGTCGCCACGGTGCAAAAGGGCGAACGCGAATCCGCCAAGGCGAAGAAGGAAATGATCGAGGCCAACCTGCGCCTGGTGATTTCCATCGCCAAGAAGTACACCAACCGCGGTCTGCAGTTCCTGGACCTTATCCAGGAAGGCAACATCGGCTTGATGAAGGCGGTGGATAAGTTCGAATACCGCCGCGGCTACAAGTTCTCGACCTACGCCACCTGGTGGATTCGTCAGGCGATTACCCGGTCCATCGCGGACCAGGCGCGCACCATCCGTATCCCGGTGCATATGATCGAGACCATCAACAAGCTGGTCCGCACCTCGCGCCAGATGCTGCATGAGATCGGCCGCGAGCCGACCCCGGACGAACTGGCGGTCAAGCTCGGCATGCCCGTCGACAAGGTGCGCAAGGTGCTGAAGATCGCCAAGGAGCCGATCAGCCTCGAAACGCCCATCGGCGACGAGGAGGATTCGCATCTCGGCGATTTCATCGAGGACAAGAACGCGGTGCAGCCGCTGGATGCCGCCATTCAGGGCAACCTGCGCGAAACCACCACCCGGGTGCTGGCGTCGCTCACGCCGCGCGAGGAACGCGTCCTGCGGATGCGTTTCGGCATCGGTATGAACACCGACCATACCTTGGAAGAGGTGGGCCAGCAGTTCTCGGTCACCCGCGAGCGTATCCGTCAGATCGAGGCCAAGGCGCTGCGCAAGCTCAAACACCCGAGCCGCTCGCGCAAACTGCGCTCGTTCCTCGATTACTAAGTTCTGGTCCCTACGGACCTAGGGAAACGGCGCCTCTTTATGAGGCGCCGTTTTTGTTTCGGGCGCCGGGCTAGAAGGCGTCGGCGAGTTTGTCCAATTCGTCTTTCGCGAATTTGATCAATTCGACGTTCTCGACCCAGACCCTTTGCCAATGCGGATTGCCGAAGTTTGAATGAGCGCAATCGAGCTTGTCGCTATGTCCGTCGGGCAGGGTGGCCGCCCTGTCTATTTCTTTCAAGTTGCACCGCGTGTCGATGAGGGCGGCGTTTCCGAGCGTAATCGTCCGCTGTGCGCCGCCGATCTTGGCGGCAATAACTTCCTTGCGCTCAAAGACCGTCTTGAGAATGCCGCCGATCCCACCTGTGGCCCCTTTTGCGTAGTCTTTGAATGTTTCTTTCGTGCGCCAGAACACGGGCGAGATCGCCCCGCGCATGACGCCATATAATTGGACCTCGCCGAATTCGTTCACTGCCGCGTTGCGATACAGGGGATACGCCGTATTTGGCGCGCCGCTGGAGGCCTGCGCATCCACTCTTGTCTTCACGTCGTCGAGTTTCCCTTCGGCTTTTTCGATGCGGTGCTTCAGGATGAGCGCTTGGCTCGCGGCATCATCCGCGTCTTGAAGCACCGATATCTTGATCGACCGTTGACCGTGCATGGCTAGAAGCATCAGGGCCGATTGCGAGCGGACGAGTTTTGCATAAGGCGAGTTGGCCGGGCCCAAACAATTCTGTATGGCCGCGTCCAGCTGGCCGACGTCGGATGTGATCCCGGTCGTAACACGATCCAGGCATCCCTTGATTTCGGATTTAGCGGAATCGAGCCTGTTGGATTCCCCGTTCGCCGACGAGCTGCCGTTTCCCGAGGACGTCGTGGTGCAAGCCCCTAATAGCACGATGATAATCAGCACAAATCCCCGCCCAATGCGGCGATACGGTCCCTTCATTCTACTTCTCCCAAAAAAATTATCTGGTATGCCAACCAACTAGTTTGGTCGTTCAACGGAAATACGTGCGACCACGTTTCCTTTGTTGTTCTTATAGAAGTACCACTGCTCGGAAGTGGGGCAGACGGCGCAAACGGCATCATTCAGATACAGGAACAATTCCCCTTCCTGGTTAGGCGGCAGCCGTGACGAAAGGCTCGTTATCGGAAACGGCGTGCCGTTCCGTCCGATCTTGCCCATGAGCTGAAACCACGGCTGCTCGATGTGACGGCGCAGGGGCACCGTCAAGTTCATCAGAAAACTGCCTTCCCAGGACGAAAAACCACGCGGCGGTTTGCCGGGAATGGATAAGTCCACCCATTTGTCGCGATCGGACAGTTTATCCTCAATATTGATCACATAGGTCCGGCCGGACTCGATCTTGAAGCCGGTCGCGTGACAATTTTTTGAGGTGGCAAACGAAATATCGGTTTGTGGCTCGCCGACCGATATTAGCAGTTCGGTATCGGTTGCTGTGCAATCGGCACCCGACGCAGCCAGGTATTTGGTCGTGTTCGCGTCGTTGATGAAGTAGGCAAGGGCGATGACAATGGCGGGCACAGCCGCGGCGGTTCCCCATGGCAAAACCCATCGATTCCAAACCGCGACAATCTTCTCCGTATATTCGTGATGGCGGATGAAGTTCGCAACGTCGTGGTAAAAGCAAACCGTGGGCATCTCTTTCGTGGTTTTGCCATGGATAGCGCTCCATATACACATCCCCGCCTTCTTCATCGCTCTGACCAGCACAATGTGGAGGGTCAGAATCGCGATAAAGGAAAAAGCGATCCACGCGAACAGATACGGGGCGGCGGCCAAATCCCGAAGCCAAGGCAGGATTAGATCGCCGGTAACCATTCGGGCGGCGCCGAAAACGGGCTCGAGCCAGCACATCCAAGCCGAGCAGCCGCCAACCGTCTCGTCGGCGTCGACCAACAGCGGCACGGCGAGCGTCAAACCCACGGTAAATAAAAACCAAACATAAAGAACCTGCCGCCACCACGCGAGGGCGGTATTCTGCTGAAATGCTTTCGCTGCTGCAGGCGGGAAAGGAATGCCGCCTTTCGTTGGGCGCGTATCGGAGGCAATCCGGAAATTCGGCGGGATATTCAGCGGTGCATAGTCGACTTCAGTACCCTGGATTCGACGGATCACGGACTCATGGAGGATCGGCTTTTGCAACGTGAAAACCGAGTCGAATCCAATGATGTCTCGTGGACGGTAGCGATAGAATCGTGCGGCTCTCGAGCGGGAGTCATACATTTTTCCGTTCGCGTTTGCGTTCCGCCAATATGTGTCCCAGATCTCGTCGTGGAAGGTTAATCCGCAGGCAGCCGCCTTTGACATCATCCATTCGAGGGGGATGTATGCGAGTTCATCCTTCGCATACCCTCCTCCGACATTGGAATGCATGCCTGCAAACCAAACCTGTTCGATGCGTGGGGCTTCATCCGGGCCGGTTTTGCCGGCCTCAAACGTTTCGTCCCACAGGACAGGGTGGAATGTCCGGCGTTCGTCATCGATGGCGATCGCGTGACATGCTTTCTTTACGTTGTCACCCAATCTGTGATTGGTAAATCGAAACTTGTAAAAACGATCGAGGACAGTCGTCATTTCGTCGACCGGCAGGCCGACGGCGTCGACCGTATCCCAGACCCCGATGAAGTGGATTGGGGGCGGATTTACGGGGTCCAGGGCCCATTCTTTTCTAAAAGCATCCGCGGGATTGTTCGGGCCCACATGGTCCCGGCTTTTCCGATATGCCCGGTAGGCGTCGTTCACGACATCTTTCAAGGATCCGCCAGGTCCGGCGTTGGGTTTTTTTGTGTCGACGATGCCGCACGCAGTGATCAATCCCGCGAGCACCCGTACGGTATACGCGCCCCTACTGAACCCGAACAGGTAGACGCGGTCGTTCGCCTGGGAATCGTAGTTTCGGCAAAGGAACTCATAAAGTTGAAGAACGTTTCTCGTCAGACCCCAGCCGAACCCGGCGGCGAACGCCTTGATGTATTTATTTTCCTGGGTGCCGACGCCATCGTCGTAAAAGGCGATCTGATTGGCCGATAAGTCGGTGGCCTTGAATATCCTGCCGACGTTGGTTCCGCGACTTCGGCCGCGCGCGTTTCCGGTGCCGTCCGAACACAGAACGATAGCTTTCCCTGTCGTGTTGGTCGCCGTGCGGGCCGTTTCAAACACCGGGCCGTCTTCATGCAACTTGGCCATCGAGCGCCTCCCCTGTATGGCCTTCACACGTATCAAGCGTTTAATGTGTTTTTATATAAACCTTAGGTTAATAGTGTTCCGGCGCGATGTAAATATTCGGCAGGCTTATTGCGCCGCGTCCGAGCGCTGCCGGACGCAGAGGAGATGTTCGCGATTGAAGAAAACGAGCGGTGGCTAGGCTGCGCCCTAGACCATGCGGGGGCGGCTGCGGGGGCCGAACAGCAGCCACAGGATAAGCCCAAGGATCGGCAGCAGCAGGATGACGACGATCCAGACAACCTTGACGCCGGTCGAGGCGCCGCTTTGGAAGGTGCTGACAATGGCCCAGATGTCGGCGATCAAAATCAAAAGACCAAAAATGCCGCCAACTTCGATACCCATTTTTTCTCTCTCCATTCCGTTGTTTCGATCAATGGATCGGTTGTTTATCGTGCCGCTATATTGCGGCAATGCTGTGGCACCCGCATTAACCCAGAGCAATGTTTTTCTAATTCCCGATAAACCGCGTCCGATGATCCGTTTCGTCCCCAATCTCTATTTCATGTACCGCGAGCATGCGCCGCTCGACCGGTTCGCGGCCGCGCGGCGCGACGGCTTTTCCCACGCCGAACTGTGCTACCTCGACGACCTCGACGTGACCGACGTGAAACGTGCCGCCGACGAGGCGGGGATCACCGTCTTGTCGTTCAACTTTCCGCCGGGCGAGGTGGAACCGGGCGTGGCGCGGGGCTGGGCGGCGCTGCCGGGGCGCGAGGCTGAGACGGCGGACCTCATCGCGCGCGGCCTCGAATGGGCGCGTATTCTGGAAACGCGCATGGCCTTCGCGCCCCTGTTCGGGCTCAAGCCCGACGGCGCGACATATGAGGAGTGTGAGCAGGTGTTGATTGCCAATCTCACCGCCGCGCTGCCCAAACTTGAGGCGGCGGATTTCACGCTGTTGATCGAACCCCATTGCTCCAAGGACTTTCCCGGCTATGTGCTCGACAAAATTGCAAGGGCACGGGCCGTGATCGAGGCGGTCGGTTCGCCCCATGTGCGCATGCTGTTCGATACCTATCATGTGCAGCGCATGGAAGGGGACATCGCCCGGCGGTTCCTTGCCAACCGGGATGTCATCGTGCACGTGCAGATCGGCAACGCGCCCGATCGCCATGAACCCGACGCCGGGGAACTCAACCACCTCCATTTCTTCCGCACCCTGGCGGACGCCGGCTATGACGGCTGGGTGGCGGGGGAATATTTCCCTGCGGGCAAAACCTCAGAAGGTCTTGCGTGGATGGAGAAGTGGGGTATTCCCCGGGTCTAGGAGGGTATCGGCTTCCGTGGGCCCCACGTGGCTGGTATAAGTCTGCCCTTCCGACGGTGGGGCCCGTAGCTCAACTGGTTAGAGCCGGCCGCTCATAACGGTCTGGTTGCAGGTTCGAGTCCTGCCGGGCCCACCATTTTTTCGGCGCTACCGCCCTTCGGGCTACTTGAGCGCAGTGGTTCCGGTTCGATGTTTCGTCATCGACCTCCACCATCTTTTTCGTCGCTACCGCCCTTCGGGCTACTTGAGCGCTGTGGTTCCGGTTCGATGTTTTGTCATCGACCCGCACCAATTTCCTCCTTCCCGTGTGTACATATTTGGTTACACTATTCACAGTTGATTTTTATTAACTGTCCTTGCCTGCGCGGCCTCTTCGGAGGGCGTTCGGCGTACATAAATTCCCGGAAAAACGCCAATATTTACCGATACTTAATCGAGGCGGATTTTTATGTTTCTTGGAGGCAAAAACGCCGAAATCCAAATTTCGAGAGCTTCTGTTTGCTTCGTCCGATTGTCTCCTTTGGGCGCGCCTGTTCGGGTGGAGTGACTCTTTCACCTCCCTTGGGAAGGCGTCAGTCGAATGCACGTCGTGTGAGAGGGAACCCATGAAACATCTTTTTGCCGGCCTTTTCCTGAGTGTTTGTGTTTCGATCCCCGCGTCTGCGGAGGAGATTACCATTGTCGGTACCGGAGACGGCGTCGTTATTCTCAAGGCGATCGGGTCGGCGTTTACCCGCGCAAATCCGGGCGTCGAGATTGATGTGCCGGAAAGCATCGGGTCGTCAGGCGGCATCAAGGCGGTGGGCAACGATCAGTTCGCGCTGGGCCGGGTGGCACGCAAAATCAAGGAAAGAGAGAAGCAGTACGGTTTGACGTATCTGCCTTTTGCGCGGGTGCCGACGGTGTTCTTCGTCAATCGGGAGGTTCCGGTCAGGAATCTCACCACCGACCAAGTCAACGCGATTTATAGCGGCGCAATCACCAATTGGCGCGACGTCGGCGGATCGGATGCCGGCATCCGGGTCGTCCGCCGCGAGGAAGGCGACAGCTCGCTCAATAATCTGCGGGCGTCATTTCCCGGGTTCGCGGATATTCAGATTTTGGCCCGGTCAAAGATCGCGACATTGACGGACGAAAATTTTGCAATTGTCGCCAACACCTCAAGGACCATCGGTTTCGGGCCGTATCCCGGTGCCGTTGCCGCGGATGTACACGTGCTGTCCATCAACGGGCATCACCCGACGGATGACGGCTATCCCAGTCATGGCGTGATTGCCGTTGTTTTCAAGGAGGTCAACCGGACCGGAATGGTCGGCAAGTTCATCGACTTCCTTTCGTCGCCCGAGGCGCAGGCCGCGATCAGGCGCGCCAATGCGCTTCCCTACTAATAGTCGTAATAGTCGGGGCGGATGACCCAGTTGAAGACATTGAGGGGGCAGTTGCTGGCCTCCTTCCTGCCCCTGGGCATCCTGATCATTTTCATCACCGGGACGCTCCTGTGGTGGGTGGTGAGCGAGAGCATCCAGCGCCAAGGCGATCTCGTTACCCGCTTCACAGTCACCGAAGTGGAGGCGGCGCTCGACCGGTCGCTGAAAATTTTCGATTTCATCTATGACGGGCTACAGGAAAATTTGGATGTGACGGCGCGGGTCGAAAGCCGCCGGCAGGACGTCATCACTTTTGCCGAAAAGAGCCAGCGGGAACCATTAAATTTCGTCCTGAAAACCTCCGCCATGGAGAGGGATGTCGACTTTATTACGGTCCTCAGCAGTGATGGCGAGGTGTTGGCGTTCTCCAACGACGACATGGACGACATTGAGGTCGCGCGGCGGTATCGGATGACAAAACTGGCCGAATGGATGCAGGTGGCGTTGGCGGAGGGCAGTCCGGAAGATTTCCGGGGGATCATGCGCTTCGATTCCTCCTTTCTGGCCGCGTATGGTTTCGAGGGCCGCGGCGTTCCCGGCAAGGGCGATCTCGGTTATATCTCTGCGCGCGTGTTGCGGAATGCCTTTGGGGAGACCCTGGGCGTCATCATCGTCGGCAAGCTGCTCAACAAATTCAACGATCCTGTCGATAGACTCCATCGCCTGACGGGATATGCATTCGCCACCTATTTCGAAGATATCCCCATTTCCGCAGCCGGATTTGACCGGGACGTCCCACGGTTGGCAGCGCGGTCGGAGCAAAAGCTCGTCCATGCCGGCCATCGGGAAGTCCTGCAGGATATCGGCGGCGAACTCTATATCCTCCATTGCGCCGATTTGATGGATGTCCGCGACCAAAGCGTCGGAACGCGCTGTGTCGGCATCCCCGAATGGAAGACGCTGGTAACCCGGGAAAAATTGCTGTCGCTGGGAACCAGCACAAAAAGCGATATCCAGTGGTGGCTGATTGCCATCGGCGGGTTCTCGCTCCTGCTGCTTTCCGCGGTGTCTATCTATTTCGCCGCGCGCATTTCGAAGCCGCTCAATACCATGACGAACGCCATGACCCATCTGGCGAACAACAACGTCGAGGCCGAGTTCTCGGTTCCGGAAAACACCTACGAGATCAAGTCCATGAAGAACGCGCTGCAGGTCTTCAGGGAAAACGTGATCGAGCGCAACCGGATGGAGAACGATCTTCTGACCGCCAAGAACGAAGCGGAGGCCGCCAATCGGGCCAAGTCGGAATTCCTGGCCGCCATGAGCCATGAAATCCGCACGCCCATGGCCGGTGTCATCGGCATGGCCGACTTGCTCCTGGAAAGCGATCTATCGCCGGATCAATTGAAATGGGCAACGGGTATCCGGACCTCCGGCCAGAGCCTGCTAACGATCTTGAACGAAATCCTCGACCAATCGAAGCTCGAGGCGGGCAAGATCGATTTGGATCCCATCGACTTCCATTTGCCGTCGCTGATTTACGACATCACGCACCTTTTCGCCGCGAAATGCGACGAGAAAGGCCTCGATCTCGTTGTTCACCTCGACGAAAACCTGCCAGAAAGTGTCAACGGAGATCAGCTTCGCATTGGTCAAATTCTTTCCAACTTGATCAGCAACGCGCTCAAGTTCACTGAAAGCGGCCGCATATCGGTTCACGTCGACCATAAGCCGCTAACGGGCGGCGATGTGATGCTTCACTTCCTGGTTGCCGATACCGGTGTCGGGTTGGACGAGGCCGAGCAGAACAGACTTTTTAATCCCTTTGTTCAGGCGGACAGTTCGATTTCGAGGACTTATGGCGGCACTGGGCTCGGCCTTTCGATTTCCAAGCAGCTTGCAGAACTGATGGGCGGTGACATTGGCGTCGACAGCGTCAAGGGCGACGGCAGCCGGTTCTGGTTTACCGTCCAGTGTGCGCCGGCGACCACCCGGGTCGAGGCGCGGGACAAACGCCATGCGATCGACAGGTGGGTGGCGTCGAGGCCACTGGATATTCTGGTGGCCGAAGATACTCCGGTGATTCAGCAGGTCATTCTGGCCGTTTTCGAGAAACTCGGCCATCGAGTGACCATTGCCGAAAACGGCAGCGTTGCCGTCGACCTCGCCAAGAGAAACGGTTTCGACATTATCCTGATGGATGTGCGGATGCCGGTTATGGACGGTCTGGAAGCCTGCACGCTTATCCGGGCGATGGATGACCCCAGGAAGGCGAACATTCCAATCATCGCGCTGACGGCGGACCTGACGACCAAGAATATCGGCGAATATATGAAGACGGGAATGGACGATGTTTGCGCCAAGCCGCTCGAACTGCCGTCCTTGCTGAAATCCATAAATACTCAGCTCGAAGAGGAAATTCACACCTCTATCCCGCAGGCACCGACGACCTCTCACGTCATGCTGCCGACGGACGCCGACGACGAGCTGGTCGCCATCGCCGAGGGCGCCGATTTCGCGCAGGTATTGCAGCGCGTATCGAACATCATCGACCAGCTATCGGAAATCAATCAACAGGATGATGGGCCGGCCATGCAATTGGACGGCATTGGCGCCGACAAGCTGGCCGAGTTGCAGGTAATGTATGAGCAGCGTCTTGTCGATCACTGCGAGGACTTGGGAAGGGCAATGCAATACCTGGGGGAAGATCCGGCCGATGACGACGCCAAAGACAAGGTGAAGCAACTTGTCCATACGCTGAAAGGCGGCGGCACCACCTTTGGATATCACCTGGTGACGATCATCGCGACCGAGGCGGACAATTTGCTCGTAACGAAGGATGCCCTGGATGACCAGGACATGACGTCGCTTAATAATTATGCCGAGGCCCTGATGCTCATCGCCAAGAAGCGGCTCTCGGGCAACGGCGGCAAGGCTGGGCGTATCCTTCTCCGTGGGCTGAAACTTTCCGCGGCGTAGACGGTATGGCCGCTTGCCCCGCCGGATAGGGCTCCCACCGAGCGGGTATCCGGGATATTTCCTACATTTTACGGTTGAAACACCACTTCCCGATTGCGCGGCGGAATAATCCTCATAATAATGCTGTAACAAGACGGCGGTAGCGTTCGCGCTCTGCGGTCATCCGCCGGGGAAACGGCGGTGAAAGGCGTGATAAGCGCCGCATTGATTTGGGGGAGGATGGATTGCCGGGTCAGCCGACGTGGCAGCGTATTGCCGGAATGCCGATCAAGGCGTGGCCGGTTGCCGTCTCTTCCGAGACAGCGGGATTTCTTTTTCCGCCTTTTTCCAATTCGAGAATTTCCTTCGCAAATCCTTTGTTATCCGTGGCTGGCCAGTCACGGTCCCCAGCTATAGGAGTCGACGATGAGCGGTAAATCTTGGCATGCTTCGTATAAGCACAATCATCACCACGGTCCCCATCACGGTCATCATCATGGGCCGCACGGCCGGGAGATCGTCGGGGATGACGGCGCCAATTGGCTGATCGGGGGGCGAGGAAACGATACCTTGTCCGGTCTCGGCGGCGACGACGTGTTGATCGGCCGCGGCGGGCACGACACCCTTTTAGGTGGTGACGGCAACGATATTCTTATCGGCGGATCGGGCGGCGACGCGATGGATGGCGGCGCCGGCAACGATATCGTGTATGGCGGCAGCGGGCGCGATACAGGCGTTTTCACGGCATCCGAGAATTGGGCGTCGGCCAACTACTACGACGGCGGGTCGGGGGCCGATACGCTTCAGCTGAACCTGACCTATGGCGAGGCCGCGGCTGCTGCTGCCGATCTCGCGGCTCTCGAGGACTATCTCGACGGTGGCGGCCATCATCATGGCGGCTGGTTCCGTCATTGGCATCAGCCATCTTTCCAATTCACGAGCTTCGATCTCGAAATCCGCAATTGGGAAGACGTCGAGGTCAATCTCGTCAACACGGGCCCCGAAGCCGGAAACGACAGTGTCACGATCGATGAGGATTCCTCGATTACCATTGACGTGTTGACGAACGATACCGACGCCGATCACCTGGACGAATTGTCGGTTGTCTCGGTGGAGGTTACCTCGGGCGCGGGGACCGCGTCTGTCATCGATAACGAGGTCGTATACGATCCGGGCTCGGCCTATCAGGCGCTCGGCGACGGCGAGGAAGCGTTGGTCGAACTGACCTACACCATCACCGACCTCGCCGGGGAAACCTCGACGGCGACGGTGACATTGACCGTCACCGGCGAGAATGAGGTCTTCATCGGTACCGCCGGGGACGACACCATCACCGGCACGCTCTGGGACGACGAAATCCATGGTCTTGATGGCGACGACACGCTGATTGGCGACAGCGGCGACGACACCATTTTCGGCGGTGACGGCGACGACACGATCAGCGGTGGCCGCGGGTCCGATTATGTGGATGGCGGCGACGGCAAAGACACCTATTCCTTTGGCGGTGCGACCATCGCAATTACGGCGGATCTCGCCGCCGGCACCTCGGGCCGTACAGGCATCAACGAAACCGAGGACACGATCCTGAATTTTGAAAATATCAATGCGGGATCCGAGGGCGATACCCTATACGGCGACGACGGGGCCAATAGGATCGTTGGCAATGGCGGCGACGACTATATTGAAGGCCGTGATGGAAACGACGTCCTGATAGGCGGCGACGGCAATGATACGCTGTTGGGCGGCGACGGAAACGATATCCTCGGCGGCGGCCTGGGTTTCGATACCATGGACGGTGGCTCTGGGAGCGATACCTACTCTTTCACCCCGGCGACCAGCGACCAAACCGTTGACCTGGCGGCGGGCACGTCGGGCCCGACAGTGCTCAACCCTTTTGCCAACACGCTGATCAGCATCGAGAACGTCGCGGCGGGGGCGGGCAACGATACATTGCTGGGTGATGCGGGCGCCAACCTCATCGAAGGTAATGCAGGCAACGACCATATCGATGGCCGCGACGGAAACGATACTCTTAACGGCGGTGACGGCAACGATACGCTGATCGGCGGCGACGGGAACGATGCCCTCTATGGTGGCGCGGGCGACGATACCCTCGATGGCGGCGACGGTGACGACGAGGTGCGCGGCAACGACGGGGACGACACCCTTTCCGGCGGCGCCGGTGGTGACGTTATTAGCGGCGATGACGGCAATGACGTGCTCGATGGGGGCGATGGCGACGACGTTCTCTATGGCGGTGAAGACAATGACACCATCAGTGGCGGTCTGGGGGCCGACGTTGCATACGGCGGAGACGGTGACGATGCGCTCGACGGGGGCGACGGCGACGACGTTCTGTTCGGTGATGCTGGGGCAGACACGCTCTCCGGTGGCGACGGGTCAGACAATATTTTCGGCGGCGATGGTGACGATACCATCAGTGGTGGCCGTGGCGCGGACTACGTCGATGGCGGTGACGGTACAGACACCTATTCATTCAGCGGTGCGACAATCTCGGTTGCCGTCGACCTTGCCGCAGGAACGTCGGGTGCGGATACGGTTCTCAACTTCGAGAATATCCGAGCCGGATCGGGAGACGACACGCTGTATGGCACCGTGGGCGCCAATGTCATCGACGGCAATGCCGGCAACGACACTATCGATGGCCGTGAAGGTGACGATGTCCTCAATGGCGGTGACGGGGACGACACGCTAATTGGCGATGATGGGAATGACACCATCGACGGCGGTGCCGGAGACGACGTGATCAGCGGCGGCCGGGGCGCCGACTATCTGGACGGCGGTGACGGTACGGACACCTATTCATTCGGCGGTGCGACGATCTCGGTTGCCGTCGATCTTGCCGCAGGAACGTCGGGTGCGGACACGGTTCTCAACTTTGAAAACATCAACGCAGG
The DNA here is from genome assembly GCA_913055735.1 of uncultured Rhodospirillales bacterium. Classification (GTDB taxonomy): domain Bacteria; phylum Pseudomonadota; class Alphaproteobacteria; order Rhodospirillales; family UBA2165; genus CAJXKD01. Next base: position 966,063 of record CAJXKD010000001.1, on the reverse strand, counting down.
GTCCGGGAGCGATACGCTGTATGGCGACGGTGGCGCCAACAGGATCTTCGGCAATGACGGCGATGACACCATCGACGGTCGTGGTGGCGACGATTTTCTGATTGGCGGCGATGGTGACGATACGATTTTCGGCGGCGACGGCGACGATGTTCTGGGCGCGGGCACTGGCCTCGATTATCTGGATGGCGGGAACGGGAACGATACCCTTTCTTTCGTTCCGGCAACCGACGCCCTGACCGTCGACCTGGCTGCGGGCACGTCCGGACCGACAGGCGTCAACGAAACAGCTAACACGCTGTTAAATATAGAGAATATCGCGGCGGGTTCAGGCGACGACACCTTGTTCGGCGACGCGAATGCAAACGTCATCGAAGGCAACGCCGGTAATGATTTCATCAATGGCCGCGAGGGTGATGATGTCATCTATGGTGGTGACGGCGACGATTATCTCATTGGCAGCGACGGCAACGATACCCTTTACGGCGGCGCGGGTGACGACATCATGAGCGGTGCCCGCGGGACTGACTATATGGATGGTGGAGATGGCATCGACACGTATGACTTCAACCCCGCCACCGCGTCGACGACGGTCGACCTGGCCGCCGGAACGACCGGGATCACGTTTCTTGATCCTGCCGCGGAACAACTTCTGAATTTCGAAAACATCAACGCGGGCTCCGGGGGCGACACGCTCTACGGCAGTGAAATAGCAAATGTAATCAATGGTAATGGTGGCGCCGATCTCATCGACGGCCGCGACGGTGATGATACGCTTTTCGGCGGCGATGGGGGCGACGTTATCTATGACGGTGAGGGTGCCGACACGGTCTCCGGCGGAGCTGGCGATGACTTCATCGTCGGTGGTATCGGAGGTGACATTTTGAACGGTGACGACGGCGCGGACACGATCATCGCCGGATCCGGCAATGATGTTATTTCCGGCGGGGATGGCAACGATTTGTTCGTTTTCGACGACGGTACCGACAATGATCTACTCACCGATTTTACCGCGGGCGCCGGTATAGGGGACGTGATCGATTTTACCGCTGTCACCGCGTTGAACAGTTTTGCCGACGTTACGGCAGCGGCCACCCAGGCCGGCGGCGACGTGTCGATCGACCTTGGTTTTGACAACAGTCTTTTGCTGATCGGAGTCGATAAGAACGATCTGGATGCGGATGATTTCATTTTCTGATGGCGGACCGTTCCCTTTCCCATGAGAGTGCCGTACTCAAGGACGCCCTCGGCAAATGCCGGGGCGGTCTTGTGGCCGTGTTGCTGTTCAGCCTGTGCATCAACCTTCTGGTGCTGGCGGCGCCGATCTACATGCTGCAAGTGTTCGACCGGGTACTGGCGAGCCGCAGCGTGGAGACGTTGCTCTTCCTCACCCTTATCGTGGGCGTCGCCTTCGTTGCCCTCGGTGCGTTGGAAGCGGTGCGCAACCGGGTGATGGTCAAGCTCGGTCTATGGCTCGACCGGGTACTGTCCAATCCTCTTCTCACGGAAAGTGCCAGTGCGGCACAGCAGCGGGCCGGAGACCCGACCGTTCAGGGCTTGCGCGATCTCGCAACCTTCCGGACCTTTCTCACCGGCCCTGGGGTATTTCCTATCCTGGATGCGCCGTGGACGCCCATTTTTCTCGTCGTGATCTTCCTATTGCATCCGCTCCTGGGCGTTCTCGCCCTGGGCGGTGCGGTCGTGCTTCTGGCGCTCGCTCTCGTCAACGAGGCCGCCACCCGGCGCTTGTTGCGCGCGGCGGAAACCGAATCGGCGGCGGCGTTCAAGAGGGCGGAAGCGACCGTGCGCAACGCCGACGTGGTCGCCGCCATGGGGATGATGTCCAACTTGGTCGGGCGGTGGGCGCGTCACAACGATAGCAGCCTTGATAAGCAAGCACGGGCCAGTGCCCGCAGTGGTGGAATAACGGCGGTCTCGAAATTCATTCGTCTTTTCCTGCAGGCGGGCATCCTTGGCACCGGTGCCTGGCTGACCATCGGTGGAGATATGACACCTGGGGCCATGATTGCAGCCTCCATTCTTATGGGCCGGGCGCTCGCGCCGGTGGATCAGGCCATCGGGTCGTGGAAATCGGCGGCGGCGGCCCGGGATGCTTATGGCCGGATCAAGGAACAGCTTGCCCGCATGGGCGACGCGGACGAACGTATGCGGCTTCCCGCGCCGGAGGGCCGTATCGAGGCCGAAGGTGTCGCCTTCGCTCATCCCGGCACGACCGAGCCGCTGTTCCGTAATGTCGGTTTCAAGCTGCAGCCCGGTGAGGCCCTGGGCCTGGTCGGGCCGACGGCGGCGGGCAAGACGACGCTTGCACGAATCCTACTCGGCAATCTGAAACCCGGTCTCGGCGCGGCGCGTCTCGACGGCGTCGACATTTCCCGCTGGGATCCCGAGGAACGCGGCCGCCACATCGGCTATCTCCCGCAAACCATCGAACTGTTTAGCGGCACGGTGGGCGAGAACATCGCCCGCATGGGCACGCCCGATCCGGACAAGGTGGTCGCGGCGGCGAAGCTTGCCGACGTGCACGACATGATCCTCAAACTTCCGCACGGATACGATACGCAGATCGGCGATGACGGTGCCGTGCTTTCCGGCGGCCAGCGGCAGCGGGTGGCACTCGCGCGGGCGCTCTATGGCGAGCCGAAGTTCGTGGTCTTGGATGAGCCGAACGCCAATCTCGACGGCGAAGGCGAAGCGGCGCTCCTGACGGCTATCAAAGCGCTCAAGGCGCAATGCATTACCGTCGTCGTCATTGCGCATCGGCCGAGCGTTCTGCGCTACGTGGACAAGATCATGGTTCTCCGTAACGGCACGGTGGAACACTTCGGACCGCGCGATGCCGTCATCGATTCCATTACCGGTCCGGCGCGCGCCACGCCACAGGGGCCGCACGTGGCGGTGCAATCTCATGGCTGAGATGGGCATCCGTACCCCCGTTCTCCTGGGTCTCGCCATCATTGCGGTGTTCTTCGGCGGCCTCGGCGCCTGGGCGGCGCTGGCGCCCCTCGATAGTGCGTCCATTGCGTCTGGCCGCGTTGTTGTCGAGGGCAACCGCAAAACGATCCAGCATCTCGAGGGCGGCATCATCGAACGGATCGCCGTGCGTGATGGGGTGCGCGTGGCGCCGGGGGACTTGCTCGTTCAGCTGGAGAAAACGCAGCCGCAGGCGCGCCTCGCCATCCTGCTTGGCCGCAAGGCCGCCGCTCAAGCACTGGAAGCGCGGCTGATCGCGGAACGGGATGGTGCGTCGTCGGTTGCCTACCCCGCTTCCTTAACCGGCCACTCGGATAATCCGGACTACGCCAGGTTCATCGAAGCACAGGACAATATCTTCAGATCGCGACGCCAGGCCCTTGACGGCGAAATCTCGATCCTCACCCAACGCATTGCCCAATTCCGCGAGGAGATCAATGGCTTGCAAGGTCAGGTGCGGTCGGAGGAACGCCAACTGGCGCTGATTCGTGACGAGTTGGCCGGTCTTAGGGAGCTGTTCGAGAAGGGATTTGCGCCGCGGACGCGTATCTTGGCCCTCGAACGTGAAGCGGCCCGGATCGATGGCGATCGTAATCAGAACATCGCCAACATCGCCCGCGCCCATCAAAGCATCGGCGAGGCGGAACTGCGCATCAACGAATTGAAGGCCAGCCTCGCTAAGGAGGCTATCGGCCTATTGCGTGACGTTCAGGCCGAGCTGTTCGATCTCGAGGAACAGGTGCTGGCGGCCCGGGACGTCCTCCGGCGCACCGAGGTGCGGGCGTCCATTGCCGGCACCGTTGTCGGGTTGCAGTTCCACACCGCGGGCGGCGTCGTCCGGCCCGGCGAACCGCTCATGGACATCGTGCCGAGTGGGGAGAAGCTGGTAATCGAAGCGCAAGTGCGGCCGGGCGATATCGACGTAATTGAAGCCGGTCAGAAAGCGCAGGTGCGCTTTACCGCCTTTAACCGGCGCAGCACGGTGCCTTTCGACGGCGAAGTGGAGACCATTTCCGCCGATAGTCTCGTGGATAAGGTAACCAACACGCGATATTACGTCGCCCGGGTACGGCTGGCCGACGGGTTCGAGACGCAGTTGGAGGGGAAACCGTTGACCCCTGGGATGCAGGCGGAAGTGCTGATCGTCACTGGCGCGCAAACCGCCATGGACTATATGCTTCGTCCTATCGAACGCAGTCTCGTCCGCGCCTTCCGCGAAGAATAGTGGAAAGCGGCTAACGGTTTCGAATCCACTCAAAAAGAATTAAATATAACGGCCTGATTGGATGAGGTGGGTCGAGCCTTCACGTGAGCGATACAATCGAATACGAACTCCAACGCGTGCGTGAGTTGCTGCCGACCGATCCGAACGCCGCGCGGGAGATCGCCAGAGGACTTGTCAGCCGTTTTGCGAACGAGGATCCTCGCTGCCATCTGGCGCTGGTCGCCGCCTTGCAACGGCTTGGCCGGACCAAAGAGATGTCGGCGGCGTTGGAAGCCGCCGCGGCCGCGTTCCCCAATCATCCTTCGATCCTCTATAACTACGGCACCGCGCTCTTCGACGACGAAAAGTGGGAACAGGCAGTAACGGTTCTCGCCCACGCCCGCGACATCGCGCCCGACGACCGCCAAATCCTGTTGAACCTTGCCTATGCCCGGCGGCGCAGCAAAGACTATACCGGCGCGGAGGAGGTTTACCGCGGAATCCTGGCGGCCTTTCCCGACGATGCGGACGTTCTGGTCAGCCTTGCCGTGGTTAAATTGTATCAGGGGGATCCCGGCGAAGCGGTCAAATTGTGCGACCAGGTTTTGGCCCAAAATCCCACTCATCTCGGCGGATTGCTTAATCGGGCGCTTGTTTTATCGGTCACCAACCGGCAAGACGCGGCGCGCCGGATGCTGCCGTCGCTTGTCGATCATCCGAACCTCGATCCACAAACCAGCCTGCATGTGGGGATGCTCGCCTTGCGTCTGGGGATGGAGGAAGCGGGCTGGCGTCTTTATGAACGGCGGCCGGGACGGAAAACGACGGCGCAGCCCCCTTGGCGGGGCGAAGACCTGAGCGGCAAGACCCTATTGGTTCTTTCGGAACAGGGATACGGCGATCACTTTCAGGTCTTCCGATACAAACGAAAGCTGAAAGAACTTGTTGGCGACACGGGCGAGGTAATTTGGCAATGCGGCGCAAAACTACAGTCCTTGTTCGGCATGTTTGCGGGCAGCGGATCTTTTTTGCCGACCGGCGCCGAATTGCCGGTTCACGATTTCCACATCTCGCTGATGAGCCTGCCGGCTGTAATGCGCAATCTGGGTGCCGACGAACCGGTGGGGCGCTATCTCGACCTACCACCAACGGGATCAGCCTTTTGGGCGGACAAACTGGTTCCCGGCGTCAGGCTACATGTGGGGATCAACTGGTACGGTAATCCGAACCATGACGGCGACCGCTTCCGCTCGATCGATTTGGAAAAAATCAATCCTTTGTTCGATCTTTCCGATGTTGCTTTCTATTCCCTCCAAAGAGAACCGGCGGAGAGCCGGTTGATCGAATTCGATGCAGCCTTGCATGATAACGGAGGGGCTTTCGTCGGTGTTGCCGGCTTGATCGACAGTCTCGATATGATCGTGACCGTCGATACGGTCACGGCCCACCTCGCCGGTGCGCTGAACAAACCCTGTTGCCTATTGTTGTCCACCTATCACGATTTCCGATGGGGGACGGAGACGGACACCACGCCGCTTTACCCCAGTCTCCGATTGTTCCGGCAAAAATCCTTCAACGATTGGTCGGGACCGGTGTCGCGGGTGCGCGATTTGCTCTATACGGAGTTGGCGCGGCACCGGTGATCAGCGATGTTATGCTGCTTCGTCCTTGACGGTGACAGTACGCCGCACTTTCACAGGCTCCGTAATTTTGCGCAGTTTGTGATGGTGACGGACACGGGCGATGAGCGTATCGCTCAAAAGAATATTTTTTGCCAACACGAGCCCGCCATCAGTGAATTTGAGATCTTCCGCCAACTGATCCCCGTCCAAGACGGCCCCGAGAGGAAGGCTGACGGTCTCGATTTGGGTCGCGGCCTCCGCTTGCGGTTTCACGTTCTTAGTAGGTGTTACGGGCTTGCCGGACGGCGCCTTTGCGCCGGTAAGACAGGTGCGGACGGCGGAGAAGATTTCCGGGTCGTACCGGCTGAGAGCGAGGTCGGCATGGTCAAACGTTTCCGGCGTGGGATCGTCTCCACCGGTGATTTCAATGACATCGCGTAGGACATGCAGAAGTCGGGATTCCACCGGGATATTGGTGCCGGCGGGCCCGTTCTCGGGGAAGCCAGAGCCGTCAAACCCGCGGCTACTTAGATAAACAATATCGGCGATGTCTTGCATACGGGGAATATTGCCGATCAGCTTGCGGGCAACCTCGGGGACCGCGCGGAGAATTTCGTTCTCCTCGGAGGTGGTTTGCGCACCCTCGCGGATCTTGGCTTGCAGTTCCGGTGGCAAGGTTACGCAGCCCAAGAGGGACAGCTCGGCGGCCATGGCGACTTTCCAACTCGGTGTCAGGTCCAAGTATTTGGCGCACTTCTGTGCCCATTGCCGGAGTTTCGTGGCCCGTCCGAAGGCATAAGGGTCGAGAATGGCGAGCGTATCCATCAACACCTTGATGCTGCCGGCGAGCGTCGTTTCGATGAGCTCGCGTTCGGCGGTGATCAGCTGGTGTTGGCGGATGCCATCCTGGATAGCGGCGACAAGGGTTTCCGCGTCACAGGGTTTGTTGAGGAAACGGAAAATGCTGCCTTTGTTGACGGCGTCGACCGCGGTTTTCTGGTCTGCGTTGCCGGTCAGCATGATGCGCACCGTATCCGGGTGCTTCTTCTTTATTTCGCCGAGAAGTTCGACACCGTTCATGCCCGGCATGCGCATATCGCTGACGACCACGGCGAACGGTCCCTCGCGATCGAGGGTTTCGAGCGCCGCCTCGCCGCCCTCCGCCGTCTCGACGGTGATTTTCTCGAACAGGAACCGACGCAGTCCGCGCAGGACCTTGCTCTCGTCATCGACCAAAAGGACTTTGGGTTCCATGGTGACCACCGTTTACTGTTGCAAACAAAAGGGCGAACGTCCTAGACGGCAACTTTCTGCGGGTCGTTGTCTGACGGAAATTCCTCTTCTTCGACGATTCCCGCGAATTTGAGCGGGAGTTTCACGATGAATGTGGTGCCCTCGCCCATGGTCGTCTCGAAATCCAGAGCACCTCCATGTTTGCGCGCGACGATATCCCGGGCAATGGCGAGACCTTGGCCGGTTCCCTTGCCGACTTCCTTGGTGGTGAAGAAGGGTTCGAAAATCTGGCCCTGTACATGTTCGGGAATGCCGGTGCCTGTATCTGAAACCCTGAAAACGGCCATGTCGTTCTCATAAGAGGTTTGGATGGTGATCGTTCCCATCGCGCCGTCCCCTTTCGCCTCGATGGCATGGGCGGCGTTGACGATTAAGTTGAGGAATACCTGGGAAATCTCGCCGGGCAGACACGTGATCTCCGGAATATCCTCTGCCAGATCGAGGGCGATTTCGGCGGAATCCTTCCATTCGTTACGGCTGACCGTGAGTGTCGTTTTAACCGCTTTGTTGAATTGCATCGCCTCCGGTTCCTTGCTGCCCGGATGCGCGAACTCCTTCATGGCCTGGACGATGCGGGCCACATGTTCGGCGCCGTCCAGTGCCTCGTCGGCGGCATCGGGAAGTTCGCTCAAGATGAAATCGATCTTCACGTCGTCTGCCTGTTGCCGGGTCCTCTCGGCCAGTTCCTTTATGTCCGCTATATCCAGAGCGGCGGAACAGAGTTCTTGGAACGAATTGAGAGCGCCCGTAATTTTGCCGAAGGATTCCTTCAAGAAGCGCAGGTTGTCGCCGACATATTGGATCGGGGTGTTGATCTCGTGCGCGATGCCGCCCGCGAGGTGACCCACAGATTCCATCTTGTGGGCCTGCATGAGCTCTTGTTTGAGGGTCTCCTGCTCCTGTTCACGGACCTTGCGTTGGGTAATGTCGCGCAGGGACGCCACGAATTTCTTACCATTGGAGAGCTTGAATTCCCTGACCGAGACTTCCGCCGGGAAGGGCGCATCGTTGCGGATGCCGATGACTTCCTTCAATTTCCCATTGGCAAAGGCCTTGTCGCCGCCTTCCAGGTACCGGGCCAGGGAGTTGAGAAACTCCTTTCCTTGGGCAGGCTCAAGTAGATAGGCGATGTTCATGGGAACCGTTTGCTCGTCGAGATCGAAAATATCGAGCAGAAGTTTGTTGTACGTTTCAATGGTGCCGTCCTGGGCGAACAACACGACGCATTCGCCGATGCTGTTCATGACAGCCTTGGTTTGCTCGCTCGTACGGCGAAGCTCTTCGTAGATCGTGTAGAGATCGCGGCTTTTACGCTCGAGCAGACGCTCGGCCTCATTCCGCGCGGCACGTTCTCGTTCGATCTTGCGTTCCAGAAGGGTCACTCGGTCTGTCGTGTTGATCTTGTTCATGACGGGGCCCTCCGCTCGACCGTGAACCGCGCGCTGGTGCCGTCCTTGGCGCCGAGATCTTCACGCAGTATGTCCATGTCAGCGTCGAAATGATCCACGCATCCGCAAATGAGCCCTTCGGCGAGATCGGCGAACGGATGACGCGAGGCGTAAACGAAAGACAGTTTGTTGGGCTCGACAGTTTCGTAGTCGAAGGTCGGGAGGGACGCTTCCATGTAGAGTTTTTTGACCTCCATATGGAGGACGCCTTCCACCTTGCTCAGCAATTGGATGGGGCACTTAATCCCAACAAACAGCTCGGGATAAGTCGCGTGGAACCGGCCGAACAAATGAAAGCCGAATATCTTCAGGAGACTAGGAATATCTACGCCGACGGCGGTACTCAGATTCTGTACCAGCCGGACGATCTCACCATGATCGTATGTGCCTACCGCCGTATAAATTCCCTTGGACCCGAGATTCGAGTTCTCGATGATATGGTCGGCAATTTCCAAAGAAAATTTTTCTTCGACCATATCCAGGAATTCATTGAATATTATTCCTTTCATCGTCGCCTCCAATATAGAGGTAAGAATTACTTTCTTTTTACTGCGATAGTAAGCCTATACGACCCGTTTTTATGTGATATTTGCATTCAATTAATGTGAAAATAACTGGTGTGAACGAGATGGGGTGGCTCGTTAACATAAGTTAAAGCCGTGCTTTTCCAGGTAAGTGCGTAGGTTGGTCAGGCCATCAGGCACGCTTAATCGGCGTGCTTGGTTTTCGGACCAGCCATAGAAATCCGCGATACCGTACTTGTCGGTGAGCGCCTGCTTATCAGGCGGCGTTGGACGGAGGGCGTGGCGGCGTTGATCGTAGGCATCGATCTCTTCCGCCAGATGAGTGTCATCGTAAGCGTTCTCGTGGACGACCACGGCGGGCGGCAGGCGCAGCGTGACGTCGCGTTCTTCCGCAGGCCATCCCGCGGCCAACCCTGCGATGGGCACCACACCGTCGGGGAGAGCACACAATTCAGCCATCAATCCCAGGTCACGCCGAACTTGACTGATCGGACAGCAACCGAGCCCTGCCGCTTCCGCCGCCGTAACGTAATTCTGGAAGGCAAGAGAGGCGTCGATGACCGCGTTCATGAAACTGTCGAGCGTGTTTTGGGCATAGGGTTTGCCGCGCATTTCGCAAATCCGTTGGGCGCGGCGGATGTCGGCACAAAACACCAAAAGGATCGGCGCGGTTGCGAGCCACGCGGTGCCGGATAACTCCGCGACCTTCTGTTTTCTATCGGCGTCGGTGATATCGATGATGGCGTACTGCTGAAGATCCGATTTGGCCGGGGCCGATTGGGCGCAGGCGAGCAGGATTTTGCGCAGGCCGTCAGGCACCGCACGATCGGCGTACCGGCGAATAGTTCGCCGCTCCAGTATGCCGGTCAGGGTTCCGTTCTCCGGAAGGTCTTCTCCCGTGCTGATTGAAATTCCGAAACGGGTGGCGGCGCGGTCCGAGAGGTCGCTCATATGTCACTCCCTGCGGGTTTGTTGTTGACCGACAAATTCCCATGATCGGCGCCGGTGGCCAAGCCTTCAGTGGGTCGGCTGTGGGGAATAATTCCCACCGGCCGCGGACAAGTTCGACCGCTATGTATGGCCAAGCCGCCCGCGCCGGTATAATCGTAAGGACGACAAAAAGTCGACTGTAAGCAGGGGGATGGAATGCGGAGCTACGACTACATCATCGTCGGTGCGGGATCGGCCGGGTGCGTTTTGGCCAATCGGCTGACCGCCGATAAGGACGTGTCCGTCCTTGTGCTCGAAGCGGGCGATTGGGACCGGAGCTTTTTCCTGAAGCTGCCGTTGGCCAGCAAGCGGATGTGGTTCGAACCGCGGTTCAATTGGAACTATATGAGCGAGCCCGAGCCTCACCTCGATAATCGGCCGATCGCGGTGCCGCGGGGCAAGGTTGTCGGGGGCTCGTCGTCGATCAATGGCATGGTCTATTCGCGCGGTCATCCCGCCGACTACGATCAGTGGCGGCAGATGGGGCTGCAGGGCTGGGGCTACGCCGACGTGCTGCCTTACTTCAAGCGCGCGGAAACCGATTCGCGCGGGGAAACCACCTACCATGGTGGCTCGGGCCCGCTGCAGGTGACCCCCTACAAGGTAAACCGGAAAATCTACAACGCCGTGACAAAGGCAGCCGAGAATGCCGGTTTCAACGGCACGGACGATGTGCATGGCGCTACCCCTGAAGGCTTCGGCATTCCCGACTATTCCATCGGTGACGGAAAACGATCGAGCACCGCGCGTGCCTTTTTGCGGCCGGTCCTCTCGAGACCGAACCTCACCGTCGAGACGGAAGCATTGGCATCCAACATCGTGTTCGAAAACGGTCGTGCCGTGGGTCTCGCCTACCGGCGGCGGGGTCAAATGCAGGAGGTTCGTGCCGAGCGGGAAGTAATTTTGTCCGGCGGGGCCATCAACTCGCCGCAGCTTCTGATGCTGTCCGGTATCGGTCCGGCGGACGAGCTCCGTGAACACGGGATCGAAGCGCGCGCCGATTTACCTGCCGTGGGCAAGAACCTGCAGGATCATTTAGCGGTCGGAATTTTCTTCGCGTGCAGTCCCGAGATTTCGTTTGAACGCGAGCTTCGGTTAGACCGGCTGGCCTTGTCGATGATCCAATGGGGATTGACCGGCAAGGGTATCGCCGCGGGCTTGCCGTTGGCGAGCATGGGCTTCCTGCGAACCCGTCCCGGTCTCGAACGGCCCGACATTCAATATCTGCTGGCCCCGGTGGCGCCTGACGCGGAAGTATGGTTCCCGGGACTCCGCAAACCCAAGGGACCCCATATGACCTGCCGGATCATCGATCTGCATCCGGAAAGCCGGGGCAAGGTGACGCTACGGTCGGCTAATCCCGACGATCCGCCGGTTATCTTCAACAATTTTCTGTCGTCCGCCGCCGATCTCATCACCTTGCGCAGCGGTATCAAAACAGCGCGCAAGATCATGGCGACGGAACCGTTGACCAACTATGTCGGCAATGAGGTCGACCCTAGCGCGGCCTGTCAGACGGACGATGAGCTCGACAAGTTTATCCGTGCGCAATCTTCGACCATCTTTCATCCGATCGGGACCTGCCGTATGGGGGTCGATGAGGGTTCTGTCGTCGATCCGGAGTTAAAGGTGCGCGGCGTCGACGGCTTGCGGGTGATCGATGCCTCGGTGATGCCGACCGTGCCGGGCGGGAATACCAATGCGCCGACGATCATGATCGCCGAAAAGGCCTCTGACATCTTGCGGGGCCGGTCGCCGCTCCCCGCTGCTGACATTTAATGGGTGCCCCGAACCGCCGTTTTCAGGACAAAAACCATAAAATTTGTGTACTTATTTGGCGCCGTATTCTGTTAACCTTTCGATTCTTGACCACGGGGGGGCAAATTTGTACGTATCTCCCAGAAAACGGGAAGAAATAATCGGGCTGAAATGCCCATTAAGTGCCGCCTGAATTGCGGATTTTGCCCGTATCGCTAGGGATATTGATGGAATTATGAGGCCATTGAAGGCTTTGCCACGGAACGTTTCTGCTCTCACTTGTGCGGCGGGCGGCGCTGCATGAGGGTGCGATGCTGAAAAACGGCGTTCTATCGCGGGACATGGATGGCGGCAGCATGGGCACGGTTGCCCGTGCCGCCAACGTTCTGCGCTGCGTCGCCGAAGCCAGCGATGACATTTGCATCAAAGAGATCGCAGAGCGCCTATCGCTGGCGCCGAGCACGGTTCACCGTCTTCTACATTTGCTTATAGATCAGGGGCTTATCGAGCGGAATCCCAACGCACCGACCTATCGCGCCGGGGCAGAGCTTTTCCGGCTGGGGGCGCTGGTGGTCAACAAGACCCAACTGCCGAAGGTGGCGCTGCCTTATATGCGCCAGTTGGTGGAGGCCTGTGACGAATTTTGCATGCTCAACATGTATCTTCCGTCGGAGGGATGCATGATGGTGGTTGAAACCCTGAAGGCGAGCCAGCAATTTGACCTGGCGCCGCCCAGGTATCGGCGCTGGTCGATGCTCAAGGGGGCAACGGGATATGCGATTCTTGCATTCTTGCCGGAAGAAGATGTCCGCCAGATCTACGACGCGGCGGCGTCGGTGCCGCGAAGAGACCAGCAATTGCCCGATTTCCAGGTGTTGATGCGGGTGCTGGAGACCGTCCGGAAGAAGGGGTATGCCCACTCCGTAGGGCACAGGGCGCCCGGGATTGCGGCCTTTTCTTCGCCGATCTTCGGCGCTTGCGGCTCGGTGATGGGGAGCTTCACGGTTTCACTGCCCGAAGCGCGCTACCGCCCGGAACGGGAGGAGATTCTGGGCAAGGTTGCCGCCACTTTTGCCGGGCGTATCAGCAATGCGCTGGGGTACCGGGCGGCCCATCCAACGCGAATCAGCGCCAAATAACACTACTTTCCACGGTAAATCTGCCCCCCGGGTTTCGCGAAAACCCGCTGTTTTCCTAGAAAATCCTTTCCAGAAGCCTAATTTTGCTATGCAAAAAGAGCATGGCTTATTTGCTTATTATCCGACTAGTAGAGTGAGGTATCGCCCCTATATTGAACTCCAGCTACCAAGCCACCAAACGAGCTAAGGAGTACGCTAGTCCCATGAATAACGAATTTTATAAAAACGACATGTCGGTTCTCGACCGAGCCGAAGTCGACGAAATGATCCGGAAGGCCCGGGCCGAACAAGCCGAGGTCATTTTCGGGTTCTTCGCTCGGCTGGTCCGGGCGGTTTCGACGGGGGTGAAGACGGTTATTGTTGATCCCATCGTCGGTGCTGTGGCCGCGGTTCGCGCCACTGAAGAACTGTCCCGTCTTTCCGACCGCGAGTTGGCCGATATCGGTTTGACCCGCAGCGACATTCCTGGCCATGTCTACCGGACAATGGTCAAGCGCCGCGACGACCACAGTGTGGTCTCGGTTACCGGCCATGTTGCGGCCGCCGGCGTTGGCACGCCCTCGAACGATCGGGGAAAGTCGATCGCCGCTTAACCGCGTGATTTTCAGGCCGATTTTCGGCCGACCAAAAGTATCTGTTGCGAAAGCCTGCCGTCCGAAAGGGCGGCGGTTTTTCTTTGTGCACTGGCGATTGTCTCAATCACCGGCGCGATACCCGTCATGCAAGGAGCGTCGGGCGGTTAGCCGGCTTTTGCGGTTTCCTGCTGGCGCAGTTTGAAGCGCTGTACTTTGCCTGTTTGGGTCTTGGGAAGTTCGCTGACGAACTCGACCGCCCGCGGATATTTGTAGGGCGCGATACGGGATTTGACGAAATCCTGCAAGGTTTTGACCGTTTCCTCATCGCAATTGGCGTCGGGCCGCGGCACGATGAACGCCTTGACGATATTGGTGCGTTCGGGATCAGGCGCCGCGACCACGGCGCATTCGGCCACCGCCGGATGTTCCAGCAGCACGCTTTCTACCTCCGGGCCGGAAATATTGTAGCCCGCCGAGATGATCATATCGTCGGCCCGCGCGACGTAGCGGAAATAGCCGTCATCATCCATTTCATAGACGTCCCCGGGATAGTTCCAGCCGTCGCGAACATAGATCTTCTGTCGTTCGATATCGTCGAGGTAGCGGCACCCGGTGGGGCCGCGCACGGCCAATTGTCCGGGCGTCCCCGGCACCACGTCGTTGCCGGCGTCATCGACGACACGTGCCTGATAGCCCGGGATTGCTCGGCCGGTCCGGCCGCTGCGCATGTTCTCCGGCGTCGCGGAGATGAAAATGTGAAACATCTCGGTGGCGCCAAGGCCGTCGATGAGGCGCAGGCCCGTGGCCTCATGAAAGGCGTCCCAGGTTGCTGCCGGCAAGGTTTCGCCTGCCGACACGCCCTGGCGCAGCGAAGAAATATCATAGTTATCCACGAGATCGGCCATGACCCGATAGGCGGTGGGCGCCGTGTAGATCTGCGTGACGCCGTACCGGGCGATGGTATCGAGCACGTCGTCCGGCGCAGGCGAGGTCAGGAACCGGGTAGAGGCGCCGAATCGCATGGGAAAGACAGTCAGGCCGCCGAGGCCGAAAGTAAACGCCAACGGTGGCGTGCCGGTAACGACGTCATAGGGCGTTATCTTTCCGATGTGGCGGGGGAAGCAATCGCAACTTGCGAGCACGTCGCGGTGGAAGTGAACGGTTCCTTTGGCGCCGCCCGTAGAGCCCGAGGTGAAGGCGATGAGCGCGACATCGTCCGCCGCCGTGTCAACGGTGGGGAAGTCCGAGGGTTTGTCCGTCATCGCCGTTTCGAGGGAGGCGTTGCCGTCGCCGACGGGAGAAAACAATTTGATCTCGGCCATGTGCGGCGCGAGATCACGCGCGCCTTCCAATTCATCCGCCAAATCTGCCTGGCACAGGGCATGGGTGACACCTGCGCGCTCGGCGACATAGGCGAGCTCGCGGGCGCGCAAGAGGGGCATGGTGGTGACTGCAATGCCGCCGGCTTTGAGGACACCAAACCAGCAGGCGACCAGCATCGGCGTATTGGCGCCGCGCAACAACACCCGGTTGCCCGTCACCAGCCCCATATCTTCGACCAGCACGCGCGCAATCTGGTTGGCACGCGTTTGTAAATCGCCATAGGTCCAACTGGTATCGCCGAGATGCAAGACGGGCCGATTGCGGTGCCCGGCTGTAACCATGCCGTCGAGAAGCGCCGTCGCGACGTTGAGCCTGGCGGGGTAGGCGGCCAACTCGGGCAACACGCCGTAATCCATCACGGGCCACAGGTCGCGCGGCGGCAGTTTGTCGCGGGCGAAGGTGTCGAGATGCGCGGTGGGGACGTTTCCAGGTTCGATCATGGTTATGGTTCCGCGGTCGCAGGGGGGGATACGGGTGCCGATGAGAAATCGGGCAGCGGCGGTTCGAGGGTGACGCTGTTAGATGGCACGGACGCGACCCCGCCCGGCGAAAAAGCGCGTACGTAGTAGACATGCTTACGTCCACCAAGGATCGTCTTGTCGACGAAGCGTTTTCCCTTAACCGCTTCGATGCATTTGACGGTGCCGTCATCGTCGGCGCGGTAAACATCGTAGCCCGCAATATCGCCGTGCGCCCCGTCCCAGGTCAGCCGCGCGGCACCGTCCTCGCCCAAGGCAACACCGAGATTTGCGCCTTTATCCGGCCACAGCGGTGCTTCGGCATCGGGCAAATCGGCCGGGGCCTGACGCATGCCCTTGGGCCATAGGAAGCAATTCACTTCCTTGAAATTTTCGTCCAGTTGCTTGCACACGTTGCACCAGATGCAGCGAATGATCTGATCCTCGCGGCCTTCGCGCACCTTCTTGATCCAATCGGGATCCGCGAGGTTTTGGCGGGCCATCCCGATGATGTCGGCCTTGCCGTCGGCCAGGAGTTGCTCGGCATCGGCAGGGTCAGAGATCTTGCCGACCGAGACGACGGGTACCGTGAACCCGTGGTCGTTGACGAATTTTTTTATTTCCGCCACGAGGTGGGCGTGGGGAAGGCCGCTGTACCAATCCCCCGGCATGCACCGGTCGCCGGAATAGCCGGTATAAGGATACAGGGGCTCACCCTCCCGGTGGACCGCGTCCTCGAATTTGCCGCCGACGGACAGCGAGATGTAATCGACACCCAACTGCGCCATGCGCAGCGCGATGAGTTTGGCATCCTCGACCGTGTAGCCGTCCTTAATGCACTCCTCTGCGAGGAAACGCGCGCCCACCGGAAAATCGGTGCCCACGCATTCGCGTACCCGCGCCATGACCCGGCCGAACATGCGCAGACGGTTCTCCAGCGTCTTGCCGCTGTATTCGTCCGCGCGTGGATTGAGCCGCGAGACGAATGACGACAGTGTATAAGCATGGGCGGAATGCAGTTCGACGCCGTCATAGCCGGCTTCGCGGGCCCGCGCCGCCGCGGCGCCGAATTCGTCGACGATCTGGTCGATGTCTGCGTGACTTAGGCTGTCGATGGTTTGTCGCCAGCCGGATCGGGCGACTTTCATGAAATGGATGATTTGGGGAACGATCTTGGAGCCCGACGTATCGTGAACCCGTTTCGTCAACTCCTGATGGCCGGGGATGAACGCGTCATCGCTGATCCGCAGGAGCGGCCCGGATTTGGCCGTGTGGACGGCCATGGCCTCGACGACGATCAGGCCGATCTCGCCCGCCGCATAGCGGACGTACCGGTCGATGATATCCTGATTGACGTAGCCATCCTCGCCCGACAGCCGGGTAACCATGGCCGGGACGAGCACCCGGTTGGGGAGTCGCATGCCATTGATGTCAAGCGGCTCGAGCAGTTTCATCGGCCGGACTCCCGGTCGCGTTCCTCATCGCGCTGCAAGGCGGAGTTTTTGAGTTGGCCGAGCAGCTTGTAAAGGTGGGCGAGGTCTTGTTCGTCCACCTGGGCCATCGCCTCCGAAACCCATGCGTTGTGAACGGGGATCATGGTCGCGAGGAACTCGCGGCCGGCGTCGGTGAGCTGCACCTTGTGAACACGCCGGTCTTTCGGGTCGGCGCGGCGTACGACGAATCCGTCTTCCAGCAACCGGTCGACGATGGCGGTGATATTGCCGTTGGTGACCATCATATGGCTGGAGAGTTCCCGCATGGTCATGGTCCCCCCCGCCCGGTCCAATTGGGCCAAGGCGTCGAACCGCGGCAGGGTGGTTTCAAAATCGCCGCGCAGCCCGCGCTTGATCTGTCGCTCGATGAGGGTGGTACAGGTTAGCAGGCGCAGCCACACCCGCAGGTCGAGATGCGCGGAATCGGCCAATCCCGTCTCATAATCGCGCTGTTCCGGGCGGTTCGGGGGCGTGTCACGTTCCAGGCTCATGACGTCTACCGGTCGTCCCCACTGCGTTAATATATGCCGTTAATATTTTAAGCTTGAACTATTCAAATCTAAACGTTTTCGCGGCCGAACGCAACGCGGATACGGGCTGAAATTCCCCGGAAACGAGAGGAAAATCGGCCCTCTATGCAGGAATCGCATAGGGGGCCTTCCGTCTCTGCGACCCGTTCTCAGGACCAAAGCCGGTATATATAGCGGGAACGTGGCCTAAGCCGCCCGTATGTTGGGGCTCCCGGCCATGTTGAGCTCTTGACCGGACGTAACGTTTTCTCCCATTGCGGGATGGTGGTGAAACAACAGAAGAAAACAGAAAAACAGAGTACCGGGATGCTACTCCTCCTAACAGCACGATCCCGGAATTTTCCTTGAAGCGCCCGGGCCCCCTCGGGCGTATTTTTTTTGCCTGTTGCCGATCTGAACGCGCTTCTTGCATAGGGAGTCGTTGCGAGCGGTTTGCAATCGGCTTATGTATAGCCGCATCAGCGCCGCGCGGAACATTACTACATAATGCAATTCAATGACGCGGCGCGGCAGGGCATTCACCGTGCCCAAACATTAGGAGGAAAAAATGTCGCTTCGCATTGGCGCAACCGCGCCCGATTTTACGGCTCCGACCACCCAAGGGACGATCAATTTCCACGAATGGATTGGAGATTCCTGGTGCATCTTGTTTTCGCATCCCAAGGATTTCACGCCCATCTGCACCACCGAACTCGGCTATATGGCCGGCTTGAAAGACGAGTTCGCCAAGCGCAACACCAAGATTATCGGCATCAGTGTCGACGGTGTGACGGAACATGAAAAATGGTCGCAGGACATCGAGAAGTCCCAAGGCCATGCCGTGAACTATCCCTTGATCGGCGATCCCGATCTGTCGGTCGTCAAGGCGTACGATATGCTGCCCGAAGATGTCGGGGCATCGTCCGAAGGGCGCACCGCCGCCGACAACGCTACCGCGCGGTCGGTGTTCATCATCGGTCCCGATAAGAAGATCAAGGCGATGCTCACCTATCCCATGAGCACCGGCCGTAACTTCAACGAAATCCTGCGGCTGCTCGATTCGTGCCAGCTCACGGCCAAGGAACAGGTGGCGACGCCGGTCAACTGGCAGCAAGGCGAGGACGTCGTGATTTTGCCCGCCGTCTCAGACGAAGAAGCCAAGGCCAAATACCCTAATGGCTGGAAGGCGCCTTTGCCCTATCTGCGGATCGTCCCGCAGCCCGGTGCATAGAGACAAGTGAACGGCACCCGAACGGCGGCTGAATAGCCGCCGTTTTTCTTTGGGTATCGCGAAATTTTGCACTTGGACGAAAGCCGGGCTAAATAGACGCCGCATTGCATGACGGATCTTTTTGACGCGGACTAACGGGATAACCACTACGGGGGCGGCGCGTGGCCGACCAAAGACCTCCATCCATAGCGGCGCATTCGGGCCAAGCAACCCTCCAAGCCGGGACGATTCGCGAAGCGGCGTTGTTGGATCAGTTCCCGGATCCCGTGATTCTGCTGAACGGCCGCCGCGAGGTACTATTTGCCAATGCCGCGGCGGCTGACGTGCTCAGCGGGACCTTTGCGGGCCGGGACCTTGCGGTCTCCTTTCGCCATCCCGCGGTCCTCGAGGCCGCCGACGCGATCATCAACGGGAAATCGGAAACCTCGGCCGAGATCGATCTTTCGGCGCCCGTGCAACGCAGTTTTCGTGTCCGTGCCGTGGCCGTCGACATCAGCCCCGCCCGTGTGATGCTCGTTTTTCAGGATGTCACCGGCGCCAAAGCGGCCGAGGAAATCCGGGCCGATTTTGTCGCCAACGTTAGCCACGAACTGCGCTCGCCAATTTCCTCGCTGGTCGGTTTCATCGAAACCCTGCAAGGTCCGGCCAAGGACGATGCCGAGGCGCAGGAGCGATTCCTTGCCATGATGGCCGAGGAAGCTCAACGGATGTCGCGTCTCATCAACGACCTATTGTCCTTGTCCCATGTCGAGACCTCGGAGCATGTCCGTCCCCGCGGTCAGGTCGACATAGAAGAAGTATTGCGAAGCACGGCGGAGCTATTGGGCCTGCGCGCCCAAGAAAAAGGGAAGAGCATCGAGATCACCATAGATTCGGATAAGTCGGATGGTTTACCCGCTGTCATGGGCGATCACGATGAACTGATCCAAGTGTTTCACAACCTGCTCGACAATGCCGTGAAATACAGCCGGCCGGACACGGCGGTTCGCGCTATCGTGACGCCAAATACGCCGGTGCCAGGGTCGCGTGAACCCGGCCTGTCGATCGCCGTCAGTGATCAGGGCGAGGGGATTGCCGCGGAACATCTGCCGCGCCTGACCGAACGTTTCTACCGGGTCGATAAGGGGCGCTCCCGCCAGATGGGGGGGACGGGCCTCGGGCTTGCCATCGTCAAGCATATCATCAGCCGCCACCGTGGCCATTTGGCGATCAGTAGCAAGATAGGCGAAGGCACCACCTTCACGGTCTATCTGCCGGTTTTCCGGCCTTCGGCGCCTGGAGAGCGCGGCTAAGCGCCGAAAAAATGGCTGGTTTCCAGCCTTTTCGACTGTCACATAACTGTAATGATTCTGTCATAAAAAGGAATCCGTCGCTTCCTACGATCCGGGCTCCAGGGGCATCGTACCCGTCCGATTGATCGCCATTGGAATGATCACTCACAGGAGATTTTAATGATCAGGAAGACCTTCATCTTGGCCGCTGCCGCTGCAACGGTTGCTTTTGCCGGCGCTGCTGAGGCGCGTGACCAAATCCGTATCGTCGGTTCGTCGACGGTATTTCCGTTCTCGACGGCGGTTGCCGAAACCTTCGGTAAGACCACCAGTTTCAAGACACCTGTCGTGGAAAGCACCGGTTCCGGCGGCGGCATGAAGCTGTTCTGCGCCGGCATCGGCGAGAACCATCCCGACATCACCAACGCGTCGCGCCGGATCAAGAAGTCCGAGTTCGAAACCTGCACGAAGAACGGCATCGGTATCACCGAGGTCAAGGTCGGTTTCGACGGAATCGTGCTGGCCAACTCCAAAGCAGCGCCGCAGCTGAGCCTGACCAAGGGCCAGATCTTCCTGGCGCTGGCCAAGAAAGTCCCGATGAACGGCAAGCTCGTCGACAATCCCTATAAGAACTGGAGCGATATCGATGCGTCGCTGCCGAAGACCAAGATCGAAGTTCTCGGCCCGCCGCCGACCAGCGGTACCCGCGATGCCTTCGTCGAGCTCGCCATGGAAGCGGGCTGCAAGGAAGTTAAGGGTGCCAAGGAACTCGGTCTGGCCAAGAAGGCCTGCCACGAGATCCGCGAAGACGGCGCCTTCATCGAAGCTGGTGAGAACGACAACCTGATCGTTCAAAAGCTCGAAGCCAATCCGGCCGCTGTCGGTATTTTCGGCTTCAGCTTCCTCGACCAGAACGCCGACAAAATCCAAGGTGCCAAGGTCAATGGTGTCGAGCCGGAATTCGAGTTGATCGCGTCCGGTAAGTACGGTGTGTCCCGCTCGCTTTACTTCTACGTGAAGCAGCAGCACGTCGGTGTGATCCCCGGCATCAAGGAATATGTTACCGAGTTCACCGCTGAGAAGGCGTGGGGCCCGGACGGGTATCTGGTCGAAAAAGGCCTGATCCCGCTTCCCGATGCCGATCGTGCGAAGATTGCCGCGAGCTCCAGAAATCTCGCGCCGCTGAGCATGTAAGTATGCTTGCTGGTAGTGGCGGCCGGGCTCAATAAGTCCGGCCGCCACACCGCACAAAACAAGCCCGGCCTCTCCGGGCGTATAAAGGCCCGCCGACACCGTGAATACGCTCCTTCTTATTATCGCTCTCTTGGCCATGACGACCTTGGCCTATCATGTCGGCCGGAAGAGAGCGCTGGCCTCCGTCGGCGGCAACGGCCACCTTCTTCATTCCCTGCCCAGCTACCACGGGGCCTATGTCGCCCTCTGGTGTATCCTCCCCGCTGCCATCATCGTTTTTTTCTGGCTGTCGTCCGAGAATGCCATCATCAACAGCATGATGGTATCGTCGCTGTCCTTAGAGCAGCAGGACCTGTCGACGGCCGAAATCAATCTTATCCTCAGCGAGATTCGTAACATCGCGAGCGGTGCCATCAGATCGACGAATATCGACGAGACCAAGCTGGCGCTTGCTGACCGCTACGGTGAATTGCAGTTCCTCAGCACCGCAGGCCTGATCGTCGTTACCATGGGGATCGGTGCGATGGGGCTTCTTTATTCGCGGCGGTTTATCGCCCCCCGGTTCCGGGCGCGGCGCTGGGTGGAGCGCATGGTGATGGGGCTGCTTATCGCCTGTTCCATCATCGCCATCTTGACCACCATCGGCATCGTTCTGTCGCTTCTCTTCGAAGCGAGCCGCTTTTTCACCAAGGTATCGCCCATCGAGTTTTTGTTCGGCCTGCATTGGAGCCCGCAAACGGCGCTGCGCGCCGATCAGGTCGGTTCCACGGGCGCCTTCGGCGCCGTGCCGGTCTTTGCGGGTACCCTGCTGATCACGATCATCGCCATGATTGTCGCCGTGCCGATCGGCCTTCTGTCCGCGATTTATATGGCGGAGTACGCGACGCCGCACTTCCGCTCCGTGGTCAAGCCGCTCCTCGAGATTCTCGCCGGTGTTCCGACAGTGGTGTACGGCTTTTTCGCCGCCTTGACCGTCGGCCCGTTCATTCGCGATCTCGGCGAAAGTGTCGGTCTGAATGTGGCGTCCGAAAGCGCGCTGGCCGCCGGGCTGGTTATGGGAATTATGATTATTCCCTTCGTGTCGTCCCTGTCGGACGATGTGATCAACGCCGTGCCGCAAAGTTTGCGCGATGGTGCCTTCGCCATGGGCGCGACCAAGTCGGAAACCATCCGGCAGATTATTATCCCGGCCGCGTTGCCGGGCATCGTCGGGTCCATCCTGCTGGCGGTGAGCCGCGCCATCGGCGAAACCATGATCGTCGTTATGGCGGCGGGTCTGTCGGCGAATTTTACCGCCAATCCCTTCGAGGCGGTGACCACCGTTACGGTACAGATCGTGACCTTGCTCGTCGGCGATCAGGAATTCGACAGTGCCAAGACCCTGGCTGCCTTTGCGCTCGGCTTGATCCTGTTCATCGTCACCCTAATCCTCAACGTCATCGCCCTCACGGTGGTGCGTAAGTATCGAGAGAAATATGACTGACGCCGCCGCCCTATTGGCCTCGAAAAGGCCCGACCTGTCGCGGGCACGCATCAACCGCCGCTATGCGGCGGAGAAGCGGTTCCGGCTTTATGGGCTGATCGCCATCGGTGCCGCCATGCTCATGCTGGCGATCCTGTTGAGTACGATCGTCGCCAAGGGCTATTCCGCCTTCCTGCAGACCCATATCGCGCTCGATGTGACGTTCGATCAATCGGTCATCGATCCCGAGGGGACGCGCAATCCGCAAACCTTGGCCCGGGCCGATTATCGGGGCATCTCCCGCGAGGCCGTGCGCGACACGTTTCCCGAGGTGACGGGGCGGCGCGATACGCGCAACCTCTATAAATTGTTCAGCACCGATCTCGAATTCGAAGTCATGCGCATGGTCTTGGCTGATCCAGCGCTGATCGGCACGACCAAGCGGGTGTGGGTCAAATCGGCCGCCGATATCGACATGCTGTCCAAAGGCTATATCAATCGCGATCTGCCGCAGGCAGACCGGCGGGTGAACGATCAGGCGCTCGGCTGGTATGACAAGCTGGACGCCGAAGGGCGGGTGTCGCGCCTCTTCAACACGACCTTCTTCACCACGGCTGACAGCCGTGAGCCGGAGCAGGCCGGTATTCTCGGTGCGCTGGTCGGCTCCGCCCTGACCCTGCTGGTGACCCTGGTGATCGTGTTTCCGGTGGGTGTGTCCGCCGCGGTTTATCTCGAAGAGTTCGCGCCCAAGAATAAATGGACCGATCTGATCGAGGTTAATATCAACAACCTGGCCGCCGTGCCGTCCATCGTGTTCGGTTTGCTCGGCTTGGCGGTATTCCTTAATTTCTTCGGTCTGCCCCGCTCCGCGCCGCTCGTCGGCGGCCTCGTGCTCGCGCTCATGACCTTGCCGACAATCATCATTGCCGGCCGGTCGGCGTTGAAAGCCGTGCCGCCGTCTATCCGCGAGGCCGCCCTCGGGGTTGGCGCCAGCCACATGCAAACCGTCACCCACCATGTTCTGCCACTTGCCATGCCGGGCATGTTGACCGGCACCATCATCGGGATGGCCCAGGCATTGGGCGAAACCGCGCCGCTCCTGATGATCGGGATGGTCGCGTTCATCGTCGATATTCCGGGCTCGATTACCGATGCGGCGACGGTCCTGCCGGTACAAATCTATCTGTGGGCCGATGCCCCCGAACGGGCCTTTGTCGAACGCACGTCCGCCGCGATCCTGGTCCTCCTCGCGTTCCTGATTGCTATGAATTTGGCGGCAATTCTTCTAAGAAAGAAATTCGAGAGACGGTGGTAGGAAAATGGAAAACGCAGCGATGAGCTTGGATCAGCCGGTGAACGATTCGGAAATCATGGAAACCGAGATCAAAGTCTCCGCGCGCGGGGTCGGCGTCTTCTACGGCGAGGCCAATGCGCTCAGGGACGTCGATATCGATTTCCGCCAACACCAAGTAACGTCGCTGATCGGCCCATCGGGTTGCGGCAAGTCGACGTTCCTCAGGTGTCTCAACAGGATGAACGACACGGTCGATGGTTGCCGGGTCGTAGGTTCAATCGTTCTCGATGGCCAAAACATCTACTCCAAAGACGTCGATCCGGTGGAATTGCGTGCCCGGGTCGGCATGGTCTTCCAAAAGCCTAATCCCTTCCCAAAATCCATCTATGACAATATCGGGTATGGCCCGCGCATTCACGGCATGGCCACGAATAAAACCGAGATGGATGAGATCGTCGAAAGCAGCCTCAAGTTGGCGGGTCTCTGGGATGAGGTGAAGGATCGTCTCGATGAACCGGGAACCGGCCTCTCGGGCGGTCAGCAGCAGCGGTTATGTATCGCCCGCGCCATCGCCGTGGCGCCGGAAGTGATCCTGATGGACGAGCCGTGCTCGGCGCTCGATCCCATTGCAACCGCCAAGATCGAGGAATTGATCGATGAGTTACGGCAAAACTACACGATCGTGATCGTCACCCACTCCATGCAGCAGGCGGCGCGTGTGTCGCAACGCACGGCGTTCTTTCATCTTGGCAATCTGGTGGAGCAGGGCGACACGGAGCAGATTTTCACCAATCCCGTGGATGACCGGACGCAGTCCTACATCACCGGACGTATTGGCTAGAGGGCAGGCATATGGTGGGCACAGAACATATCGTCAAAGGTTACGACGCGGACCTTAGCCGTCTCGACAACATGATTGCCGAGATGGGCGGATTGGCCGAGGCGCAGCTGGCAGCGGCCATCGGCGCCTTGATCCGCTTCGATACCGATGTCGCGCAGCGCATCGTTGCGGACGACAAGAAAATCGATGAATTGGAATCCCAGGTCGACGACTTCACGGTCAAGCTGGTCGCCTTGCGTCAGCCGATGGCGGACGACCTTCGTATCGTGATCACCGGCCTCAAGATCTCGAGCAACATCGAGCGCATCGGCGATTACGCCAAGAACATCGCCAAGCGCACGCTGACCCTTGCCAAGACGCCGACCATCGGCAGCTCGGTCAATACCATCGCGCGTATGGGCAACGTCGTCGAAGGGATGATCAAGAATGTGCTCGATGCCTATATCGCGCGCGATGCTGAAAAGGCCGATGACGTGCGGTTGCGCGATCAGGAAGTGGACCAGATCCATTCCAGCCTGTTCCGCGAACTGCTGACCTACATGATGGAGGACCCGCGCAAGATCGGGCCCTGCACACACCTTCTGTTCATTGCCAAGAACATCGAACGTATCGGCGATCATACGACCAGTATCGCCGAACAGATCCATTTCATGGTCCATGGGGAGATGCCATCAGATGACCGACCCAAGGGCGACAGCTCTAGCTTCACCGTCGTCGAGGCCGACGGCACGGCGCGGAAGTGACGAAAAGCGTCTCGTGAAACCGCTTGTCCTTATCGTCGAAGACGAGCCGCCGCTGATCGAGGTGTTGCGCTACAACCTTCAGAGCGCCGGCTTCGATACCCTGACGACGGCCGACGGCGAGGAAGCCTTGCTGCTGGTCGAGGAGGAGAACCCGGACCTCGTTATCCTCGATTGGATGCTACCCGGCATGTCCGGGATCGAGGTGTGCCGGTCGCTTCGCGAGCGCCGCAAGACCCGCGGCCTGCCGATTATCATGCTCACCGCGCGTGGTGAGGAGGGCGACCGGATTCGCGGCCTCGATGCCGGCGCAGACGATTATGTGACCAAACCGTTCTCACCGAACGAGTTGATTGCCCGCGCACGGGCGGTTATCCGGCGGACCCGCCCGGCCTTGACCGAAGAAATACTGAACTACGCTGGTGTGGAAATGGATCTCGCTGCCCATAAGGTGCGCCGCGATGGCCGGTCCATCCATTTGGGGCCCACCGAATACCGCTTGCTCCGGGTTTTGCTCGAGCGCCCGACCCGGGTGTTTTCGCGCGAGCAGCTGCTTGACGCAGTCTGGGGCCGCGACGTCTATGTCGAGGAACGCACCGTCGACGTGCATATCCGGCGGCTGCGCAAGGCCCTCAACGCCGAGAACGATCAGGATCTGATCCGTACGGTGCGGGGCGGCGGTTACGCCATCGATTCACGGGAAAGCGACGAGGTCGCTTAAAGGCCGTGGTCGTCGCGCATGAAGCGCGGCTAAACTGCATTCATGAAAAAGTTTCTCCGTCGGATATTGGCGGTGGCGGTGGTGGTTGGCGCACTGTCCGAAATAGCCGTTGCCGCCGATATCTTACCCGTATGGCTGCCCAAACCGCCCGTTCCGGCAGACAATCCGCAGTCGGCGGAAAAGGCTGAACTGGGCCGGCGTTTGTTTTATGACACCCGTCTGTCGGCGGACGGCAGCATGGCCTGCGCCACCTGTCATCAGCATGCGCGCGCCTTTACCGATGGGCGCAAGGTGCCGGTCGGCGTGACGGGCCAAGCGGCGCCACGCAACGTGCCCAGTCTCGCCAATGTCGGCTATTTACCCGTGCTGACCTGGGCGCATCCGCGTCTCACCCGTCTCGAAGCGCAATTGGAAATCCCGTTATTTGGGACGGCGCCGGTGGAAATGGGCATGGCGGGGCGCGAACGCGATCTGTTGCGCCTGTTTCGGGAGGACCCCGATTACCGCCGCCGTTTTCTCGACATCTTCGGCGAGATTTCTTTGGCGGCTATGGCCAAGGCGCTGGCGGCGTTCGAACGGACGCTCATTTCGGCAAACGCGCCGTATGATCGATATTTACACGATGGCGAAGAAGACGCCCTATCGCCCGCGGCCAAGCGCGGCATGGCTTTGTTCTTCGATGATCGGTTGAACTGTTTCCAGTGTCACACCGGTCCGCATCTTGCGGGCGCGTTTTCCCGCGAAGGGCTGCCTTTCGCCGAAATCGCCTTCCACAATATCGGCCTCTACAACATCGGCGGGTCGGGGCGCTATCCGGCGGACAACCAAGGCCTTTACGAGCATACGGGCAAGCAAGAGGACCGCGGCCGTTTTCGCGCCCCCAGCCTCCGCAACGTCGCCGTCACGGCGCCCTATATGCATGACGGCAGCGTCGCGACGTTGGCCGAGGTGATCGACATCTATGCGGCGGGCGGGCGCGCGATCGCGGCTGGGCCGTTGGCCGGTGACGGCCGAGCGCATCCGCAAAAAAGCAGCTTTATCAAAGGCTTTACGCTGACGCCGAGCGAAAAAGCGGACCTCCTCGCCTTTCTCGATAGTCTGACCGACCAGGAATTTCTCGAGAATCCTGCCTTTGGCAGCCCGCCATAGGTCCTTATGGGAAAACCGGCATGGCGCGCTGATTGCGCCCGGCCGCATCCACGGCTAAAAGAAGCGCCAACAATTTCCAACGAACAATCAAAGGATGACGCGGACCCCCATGGCTTCCTATCAATACATTTATGTCATGAAACAGATGTCCAAGATCCTGCCCGGTGGGCGGGAACTGGTCAAAGACGTGTCTCTGTCGTTCCTACCTGGCGCAAAGATCGGCGTGCTGGGTGTCAACGGTGCGGGTAAGTCGACGGTCCTCAAGATCATGGCGGGGATCGACACCGAATATAACGGCGAAGCCTGGGTGGCCGAGGGCGCCAAGGTCGGCTATCTGCAGCAGGAACCGGACCTCGATCCCACCAAGGACGTCGGCGGTAACGTCATGGAAGGGCTGTCGGAGGTCAAGGATCTGGTCGATCGGTTCAATGCCATCAGCGAAAAGTTCGCTGAGCCCATGGACGATGACGAAATGAACGCATTGCTCGCTGAACAGGGTGAGCTGCAGGAAAAGATCGATGCGGTGAATGGGTGGGAAATCGAGCGCACCGTGGAAATCGCCATGGATGCGCTACGCTGCCCGCCGAGCGATGCCGACGTGACCAAACTGTCAGGCGGTGAGCGCCGCCGGGTCGCCCTTTGCCGGCTGTTGCTGCAAAAGCCCGATCTGCTGCTGCTCGACGAACCCACCAACCACTTGGACGCCGAATCCATCGCCTGGCTGGAACGCCATCTGCACGATTATGAAGGCACGATCGTGGCGGTGACCCATGATCGCTACTTCCTTGACAATGTCGCCGGCTGGATTCTGGAAATCGACCGCGGCCGGGCCATTCCCTACGAGGGGAACTATTCCTCCTGGCTGGAGCAGAAACAGAAACGCCTGGAATTGGAAGCGAAGCAGGAACAGGCGCGGCAGCGGACCCTGTCGCGGGAACTGGAGTGGATCCGGCAATCGCCGCGCGCCCGTCAGGCCAAAAGCAAGGCACGTATTACCGCCTTCCAGGAATTGCAGGCACAGGCCGCCGACCGTAATCCGGACACGGCACAGATCATCATCCCCGAGGGGCCGCGTCTCGGCAACGTGGTGATCGAGGCCGAAGGACTGACCAAAGGGTACGGCGACCATCTGCTTATCGATCATCTCGATTTCCGGCTACCGCCCGGCGGTATCGTCGGGGTGATCGGGGCCAACGGCGCCGGCAAGACGACGCTGTTTCGCCTCATCACGGGGCAGGAACAACCCGATGAAGGTGCCATTCGGCTGGGCGACACGGTGGTGCTCGGCTACGTCGATCAGTCGCGCGACGCTCTGGATGCGTCCAAGACCGTGTGGGAGGAGATCTCCGAAGGGGCCGACGAGGTGGATCTTGGCCACCGCAAAATGCAGAGCCGGGCCTATGTCGGACAGTTCAACTTCAAGGGGCCGGATCAGCAGAAGAAGGTTGGGCAGCTCTCCGGCGGTGAGCGCAACCGTGTGCATTTGGCAAAGGTTCTGAAATCGGGCGCCAACGTCATTCTACTCGACGAACCGACCAACGACCTTGATGTCGAAACCCTGCGGGCGCTCGAACAGGCTCTGTTGGAGTTTCCCGGCTGCGCCGTGGTGATCAGCCACGATCGCTGGTTTCTCGATCGCATCGCGACCCATATGCTGGCCTTCGAAGGGGACAGCCAGGTCGTATGGTTCGAGGGGAACTATGACGACTACGAGGCCGACCGCCATCGCCGGCTCGGGGACGACGCGGACCAGCCGCACCGGCTCAAGTACAAACCGCTTACCCGGGATTGATCGCTTTCTCAGCGTCCGTTCAGAATTGCGTTCTTTTTACGCAGCGCATCGATGAGACCGGTTACCTTGCCGCCGTTGCGCCGGATGACCGAGCTGAACTCGGAGCGTTGTGTCTGTGACATGCTGACACCTTCGACGATGACGTCGATGATCTTGTAGGTGCTGTCTGCCGAGGCTACGCGCCAGTCTACGCGGACGATCTGTCCTTCGCCGTGGCCCGTCAGCTCCGAATGAACGAGGGCGCTATCGTCAACCATCGACGTGTTGGTGATGCTGAAGACTTCTCCGGAATAGTCGCGGAACCGTTTAGCATAGGTTTTGACGACGAACTCTTCGAACTGCGCCAGATACTCGCGCCGCTCCGTTTCCGTTGCCGTCCGCCAATACCGTCCCAGAACCCATTTGCCGATGGCATCGACGTCGAAGTTTGTCCGAAACAGCCGCCGAAATTCTTTTTCCCGCTGTTCGGCCGAGATGTTTTTGTCGATCAGAGAGTCGATGGCCTCATCGGCCATGGATTGGATGAGCTTTTGTGCGCCCGCCGAAAGGTCACCCCCGGCTGCGGAGCTTTGGCCCGGCCACAGCACAAACACGGCAAACACGACCGCAACGACGGAGGGAAATCCACGTTTAAACATGGGATCTATCTAGCTGACAGGTCCGTCAGCGGTCCGGTCTGCGCGGCGGTTTTCACACTGCCGGTGAAACCTGGCGCAGGTGGTTCGCCCGGGGTTGCGCCGTTGCGGATTTCATCGGCGCGGCGTTGCCGGTATAGGCTCCGGATTGCCGCATAGTAGTCGATTGAGGACCGTTCAAGGTCTTCAAGGACATCCCACAACTGATCACGCGTGTCGATACCGCTTACCGCCGTTCGGGTATAGGTTATGTACTCCCGATCGGTATTTGATGCCCACCAATTCAGCGGATCGATCAGAAAATCGACCACGATACCCACGGCATCGCGGGGGTTGGAGGGGCCAAGCACCGGTAGCATGACATAGGGGCCTTCGGGAACCGACCAAACGGCCAACGTTTGGCCGAAATCTTCCCGGTGCGGCGCATATCCCCATTCCGCGGCCTGATCCCGGAAACCCAGAATGCCGACGGTGGAATTGATCAGGAACCGCATGATGGTCGTTCCCGCGCGTTCCATTTCGCCTTGCATGATGTCGTTGAACAGGATCACGGGTGCGCGCAGGTTGCCCAGGAAATTGTGGACACCGCGTCTGACGGGATCGGGTGCGATCGTTCGATAGACACCAGTGATCGGTTTGATGACGGCTTTGTCGACGCCCTGGTTGAAGCCGAAAATAGCGCGGTTGAACGGTTCGATGGGGTCGTTGATCTGTTTGAATTCAGCAACGGATTCGGGATCGTCAGCAGGCGGTGCGGAGGCACATGCGGCCATGAAAGCCACCACCATCAGAACCGCAATCCGCTTGAAAATACTTTTGATTTGAATGGGCTTTTTTGCTTTCAGCCCTTTGGACAAGCCGTCCACCGACACATTCCCTCTATGCACGCTGAAAATCGAAAGAAGTGGTTGAATTTCTCCACCCGAAAGCCTGTTCATAGCATCCCCGTCTTAAAAATAGATCAACCCCTCAAGTTGGGCATCTCGAGCCGGGATGCTTCTTTGCCGGCCTTAATTGCGAACCTATGAAATACGGTTGTTGTCTATGACTTGCCCAGTTTTCTGCGTATCACAAGGGCATGAAAAATACCAGTGGAGGGAACCCGTAGGCGCTCGTGGTTCACATCGAACGTTGTAAATTTGCCACATACGCCGCGCGTGATCCCACTCGGTCCCATCGGATCAACTCCTCTGATTTTTTGTAGTGAAATCAATTTTTTAGATATCTCGTTGCGGCAACCGCTATATTTGTGTGGCCTGAAAATTGACGATGTCGTGACCTACTGACACACTTTTTCACGTGGTGTAGCGCGGCGGGATGACGGGTATGTGCCGGATTTGTGATCGGATCGTGATAGACGCCTGTTTCACGCAAACGACATTCCGCGAATCGCTGTGGCTTGCGGGCTTCAGGAACCTCCTATGATAGCGGACGCGATGGCGCAGAAACATACGCTCGAGGAAGTGCTGGCGCAGCGTATCGTCGTTCTCGACGGCGCGATGGGAACGATGTTGCAGTCACGCGGCCTCAATGAGGCGGATTTTAGGGGAGCCCGCTTCGCAACGCATGGGCCCGATCTGAAGGGAAACTTCGATCTTCTCAATCTCACGCAGCCGGATACGGTTCGCGAGATTCACCGCCACTACCTGAGCGCTGGCGCGCATATCATCAAGACCAACACCTTCAACGCCAACGCCCTGTCCCAGTCGCGGTACGCCACCGAGAATCTGATCGCAGAGATCAATCTTGCGGGCGCGCAATTGGCGCGAACGGAAGCCGACCTTTTTGTCGCGAGCCGGCCGGAGCATGCCTGTTTCGTCGCCGGTGTTCTTGGGCCGACGGATCGCGCAGCCTCTCTTCCTCAGGCAATGGAGGACACGGGGCTTCGCTCGACATCGTTCGAAGTCTTGGTGACGTCCTACCAAGAGCAGGCAACGGCGCTTCTCGATGGGGACGTTGACCTTCTGCTCCTTGAAACGGTTTTCGATACGTTGAATTGCAAGGCTGCCATCTACGCCCTCGAACGGGTTTTCGAGACCCGTGGCACGCGCGTCCCGCTCATCATCTCGGCGACAATTGGTAATGTATCAGGCGGCGATACCTTGGGCCGCACACTCTCGGGACAGACGGTCGAGGCGTTCTGGATATCGGTGGCGCATGCCCGACCATTGGCCGTCGGTCTCAACTGTGCGTTCGGCGCCGGTCAATTGCGGCCTCATCTTCAGGCGCTTGCCGCAATTGCGTCCGTGCCGGTGAGTTTCCACCCGAACGCGGGTTTGCCCGACGCGCTCGGTCGCTACGGCGACACGCCGGATGATATGGCGGTTTGGTTTCGTGAGCTTGCCGAGGAGGGATTGGTCAATCTGGTGGGCGGGTGTTGCGGCACCACGCCCGATCACATCCGGGCCATTGCCGAGGCGGTCGATGGCATTACGCCACGCCGCGTTCCCAAAGAGCCGCACGTCTGCCGTCTTGCCGGGCTCGAGGCATTGTCCGTCGACGACGTCACGGGTTTCATCAACGTGGGTGAACGGACAAGCGTCAGCGGCTCGGCGCGGTTCCGCGATCTTATCACGGCAGGGAACTATACCGCCGCGCTCGACGTTGCCCACCGTCAAGTCGAAAGCGGGGCACAGATGATCGATGTCAGCATGGACGACGCCATGCTCGACGGCGCGATGGCCATGAATCGTTTCCTTGATCTTCTCGCTGCGGAACCGGAGATCGCAAAGGTACCGGTGATGATCGGTTCGTCGCAATGGCCGGTGATCGAAGCCGGTCTCCGGCAGGTGCAGGGGAAGGGCGTGGTCAATGCCATCAGTTTGAAGGACGGCGAAGCGGTTTTTGTCGACCAGGCGCGGGAAATCCGGCGGTACGGTGCGGCAATGATCGTCATGGCCTTCGATGAACAGGGGCAGGCCGACAACTTCGATCGCATGGTGGAGATTTGCACGCGGGCCTATGGGCTTTTGACGGCGCGCGCCGGGATCGATCCCTCCGATATCATATTCGATCCTAACATCTTTCCCATTGCGACGGGGATCGACGCACAAGCGACTACGGCCGCCGATTTCCTGAAAGCGGTCGCACATATCAAGAGCCATCTTCCGGGCGCGCTTACCTGCGGCGGGATTAGCGCGGTCTCATTTTCCTTTCAGGGGAACGCGCCGCTCCGCGAGGCAATGCATACGGTCTTTCTGTATCACGCGGTACGTGCCGGTTTGGATATGGGTATCCTCAATGCCGCCGAGATTGTCGTCTATGATGATATCCCAGCCGACCTGCGGACACGCATCGAGGACGTCATCTTCAACCGCAGAGCCGATGCCGCCGACCGTTTGCTCGAGGCGGCGCAGGATATCGATGCGCCCGTACGCTCATCCAGCGTGGACCGGGACCTGGCTTGGCGGGATGCGACCATCGAAGACCGTCTGATCCATGCCTTGGTCTCCGGGAATACCGACTTTCTTGCCGAAGATGTCGACGCGGCGCACCAGGCGGCGGCCCAGGCCATCGACGTGATCGAAGGTCCGCTGATGGCGGGCATGAATCACGTCGGTGATCTATTCGGATCCGGCCGTATGTTCCTGCCGCAAATGGTCAAAAGCGCGCGCGTGATGAAACAGGCCGTGGCGCAGTTGTTGCCGTACATCGAGAAGGAGGAAACGGGCACGGCCGCTCGTGGCGCGAAGAGCAAGATCCTGATCGCCACGGTCCGGGGCGACGTGCATGACATCGGGAAGAATATCGTTTCGGTCGTTCTTCAGTGCAACAATTACGACGTTGTCGATCTCGGCGTCATGGTTCCCTACCCGCGGATTGTCGACGCGGTCCGCGCCGAACAGCCGGATATCATCGGCCTATCGGGGCTTATCGCCCCGTCTTTGGATGAAATGGTACTGACGGCCCGGGAACTGGCGCGCGCGGGGGTCGAGGTGCCGCTGATGATCGGCGGCGCGGCGACGTCCAGGGCGCATACGGCACTGAAGATCGCCCCCGTTTATGACGGACCGGTGATCCATGTTGCAGATGCGTCGCGGGCGGTCGGCATCGCAGCGAGCCTCCTGAATGAGAAAACGAGAGCTGATTTCCTGGCGAGTATCGCGCGCGCCCACGAGGAAACAAGGTGCCGCTATGGATCGAAGGATCGGCAGTCCCAATTGCTGAGCCTCGAAGCGGCGCGGGACCGGCGGTTGCGGTTGGATTGGTCCGGCTATGTTCCGCCGGTGCCCAAGGTTCCGGGTGTCCGGCTTGTCGATGACGTCGACGTTACGGACCTACTCCCCTATGTGGACTGGACGCCGCTGTTTCGGGCCTGGGATTTACCCGGTACATATCCAAATGCGTTTGACGATCCGGCGACCGGTGCGGCGGCCCGCGACCTGTTCGACGATGCTCAATCCCTGCTGCGGCAAATTGCCCAAGAAAAGTGGTTGGCGCCGCGCGCGGTGGTCGGCTTCTTCCCTGCCAATGCCGTCGGAGACGACGTGGAAATCTATGCGGATACGACACGCACGCATGTGGCGGCGGTGTTGCCGTTCCTGCGACAGCAAGTGGACAAGACCGGAAAACGACCGGATCTATGTCTCGCCGATTTTGTCGCGCCGAAGGAAACCGGTTTGGCCGATTACCTCGGAATGTTTGCCCTCACCGTAGGGCATGGGGTTGGGGCCAAGGTGGCCGCATTCGAGGCCGCTCATGACGACTATCGTGCAATCCTCTTGAAGGCGGTTGCCGACCGCCTGGCGGAAGCATTTGCCGAATATCTGCACGAACGGACACGACGGGAGTTCTGGGGGTACGCAGTGGACGAACAGCTGAGTAACGAGGACCGCATCGCCGAAGCCTATCGCGGCATTCGTCCGGCGCCCGGCTATCCCGCTTGTCCGGACCACAGCGGCAAAACACAGCTTTTCGAATTGCTCGACGCGCCCGGCAAGGTGGGCCTGACGCTAACGGACACATCTGCAATGGTTCCCGCCGCATCCGTTGCCGGGTATTATTTTGCCCATCCCGAAGCCGCCTATTTCGGTGTTGGCCGCATCGGCCGGGATCAGTTGGCGGATTATGCGCGCCGTCTGAACGTTGATACGGCAGAAGTGGAAAAGCGGCTCGCACCGCAACTGGCGTACACGTCCTGAAGGTGCGCGGCTTTCCATAGGACGGCTTTATCATGTGCGGCAAAAGGCGAAAATTGCGATCTAAAACCGAAAGGCGGCGTCGGGCCGTCAAAAACGAGGGAACAGGTGATGGACGCGGAAGATCTGAAAAATTTGCAGGCGCCGCTGAAGGCGCAATACAAAGACGATCCGGATGCGGCGCGGCTGGTGTTGACGGCTGAAGGTTCTCTTAAACCGGATGATCTGATTTGTACGGTAGATGCCGGCTTCGGCATTGCCGATGCGGGGCTTCACCCCGCGACGGGCGGCGACGGCTCGGCTGCCTGTTCCGGTGATATGTTGCTGCAGGCATTGGCTGCCTGTGCGGGGGTCACGCTGACCGCGGTGGCGACGGCGATGGAAATAGAGATCCGCGGCGGTACCGTTCGGGTGGAGGGTGACCTTGATTTTCGCGGAACGCTGGGTGTCGACAAGGCGGCGCCCGTCGGTTTTTCGGGTATCCGCCTCCGCTTCGAGGTGGATAGTGACGCGGATCAGGAAAAGTTGAAAACCTTGCTGCGGCTGACGGAACGTTATTGCGTAGTTCTGCAGACCCTCCAACATAGTCCGGCGATTTCGGCGGAAATCTCGGCGGGCTGATTCATCCGGGTCTGTTAACCATCCCGAACGGTCCCTAAATAGTGTTCCGTTGGACATGCCCATTTAATAGACCTGGGCGGGGAGCACTGGTTTGCACGATACGGTTGGGATGGAATTAGCGTCGACGCATGCCGAAACCGCTTGGAAGCGTCTCGCGGAACTGTCGCTTCCCCCGACGCCGACCAATTTTGCCGTCTGGTATCATTACTTCACCCGGACCTATCCCGACCTTTGTGTGGCGGTCGATGCGATGATCGATCGTGGCGAGGCCATCACCGACGATCATTGCGCGGACCTGTATGACCGCTTCTTCACCTTTGAAACGGACGGTGCCACGGTCCACGAGGCCGCGGTCCGGGTTGAGCAAGCCCTGGACCGGGCGGCGGAGGTTATGAATGCCGCCGGAGCCGATGCGGCGGACTATACCAAGACGCTCGCCGCCGCTGCCGGACAGTTGGACGACCTGCCGGCCGAAGCGAGTTTCGATGACATCGTTCAAACGATCGTACGCGAGACGCGCGAGATGGAAGTGCGAACCAAGGAATTGGAGTTGCGGCTCGAAACGTCCACCGAGGAAATTCAACGGTTGCGCAAGGAAGTGGATTCTGCCCGGCGTGAAGCCTCCACCGACAAAATAACCGGGATCGCCAATCGCAAATTGTTCGACGTGGCATTGCACCGGGAAGCAACGGAATCCGCCGAGGCGGGAACCAATTTGTGCCTACTCGTGGCCGACATCGATTCCTTTGGGACGTTCAACGAAGCACATGGGCATTCGGTCGGGGATCAGGTGTTGAAACTGTTCGCCCATACGATCACCGATAGCATCAAGGGGCGGGACATCGCCGCCCGTTACGGCGGCGATGAGTTTGCCGTCATCTTGCCCAACACTGAGCTTCGCGACGCGATGACGTTGGCGCAGAATCTGCGGGAACAATTGTCGAGCAAGCGGGTCGTCAACAAGCGGACCGGCAGCCAGCTGGGGTCTGTCACGCTTTCCTGGGGTGTTGCGCAATATATCGCGGGAGAGCCACTCAACCGGTTGACAGTGCGTGCCGAAGCGGCGCTTTATCTTGCCAAGCAACAGGGGCGCAACCGAGTCATGTCGGAAACCAATCTGAGCAAGTCGCGGTTGATTCCAGGTGGGTGATTTTACGATGTCGACCGGCATTTCGCGGGTCGGTGTTTTGTTTTTGTTTAGAATGTTCTACTTCTATTAGTCCATGTTCCAACCTCGCCTACGGCCAAGCCGCTTGCTGATGCGGTCCCGCCGGCTCATTCGCAACGATCAATTGATCCTTGTCGTTTTGGCCGTGGTCGTCGGCGCGCTGGCCGGTCTCGGCACCATTGCCATCCGCGAAGGGATCGATTTCTTTCAGACGGCCGGCTTCGGATCGGCGGCGGAGGACATTTTCAGCAAGGCAGGTAATCTGGCGTGGTGGCAAGTCCTCGCGGTTCCCACGACGGGGGGACTCCTCGTTGGTCTGTTTCTCTACTATGTCATGCCAGGCCGCCGTCCTCAGGGCGTCGCCAAGGTCATCGAGGCGAGCGCCTTGCGTGGCGGCCGAATGTCGATCCGCGAGGGTATCGGCGCGGCCATCGCCAGCGTCGCCTCCATCGGTGCCGGCGCTTCCGTCGGCCGGGAAGGACCAGCCATTCACTTGGGCGCCACGTTGGGCGCCTGGGTCGCCCAGAAATTGCACCTCACCCGGTCGCTGTCGCGGGCGCTTCTGGGTTGCGGGGCTGCCGCCGCGGTGGCGGCGTCGTTCAACGCGCCCATCGCCGGCGCGCTGTTCGCGCATGAGGTGGTGGTGGGCCATTTTGCGCTTAGTGCTTTTGCACCCATCGTTATTTCGAGTGTTGTCGCGACCGTTATCACGCGGACCTATTTCGGCAATTTTCCGGCCTTCGAGGTTTATGAGCATCCGCTTGTGTCGGTACTCGAGTTTCCGGCTATTGTCGGGCTGGGTATCGCCAGCGGCATAACCGCGATCATCCTGATGCGTGGCGTGATGTTGACCGAGGACACATGGAAGAAGGTGCCCATACCCGAGTGGACTCGTCCCGCCATCGCGGGTTTCCTTGTCGGGTTGATCGCGTTGGGCTATCCGCAAATTCTGGGCGTCGGATATGCTGCCACCGATATGGCGCTGCAGACGCTGTTTTCCGTCGACCTCTTGCTTATCCTGTTCGTTGCCAAGATCGTTGCGACGTCGATTTGTCTCGGCAGCGGTTTCGGCGGCGGGATCTTCACGCCGTCCTTGATGGTTGGCGCGATGCTGGGGTGCGCATTCGGCATTGTTGCGACGGGTATTTTTCCTCATCTGTCGTCGGGGGCGGACGCCTATACAATGATCGGCATGGGCGCGGTGGCGGCGGCGGTGCTTGGCGCACCGGTTTCGACGACCCTCATCGTCTTTGAACTGACCGATGACTATCAGCTGACCATCGCGGTGATGGTCGCGGTGGTGATCGCCTCGGTGATCGTCCAGCAATTTCACGGCCGCAATTTCTTCAGTTGGCAACTCGAGCGCGCCGGTCTGGACCTCAAGGGCGGGTTCGAAACGGCGCTGCTGCGCAGCATCAAGGTGCGCAATGTGATGACCAAGGAGAGCGAGGTTATTCATATCGGAACCGGTCTCGCAGAGGTGCGCCGCCAACTCCAATATTCGCCGACGGGCGAGTTGTTCGTGCTGCGTGGGACCGGTGAATTGTTCGGCACCATCACCTTGCACGATCTCCACGAGGTTGCCTTCGATCCGGCTGTCGATCACCTCATCAATGCCGGTGACGTGGCGCGCGTACATCCACCGGTGATCGAGGCCGACGACGATCTGCAGACCGCGAACAAGCTGATTCGCGATACCGGTGAGCATTACATCGCGGTGGTCGAGGACCACAAATCCATGAAGTTCGTCGGCACCCTGTTCGAAACCGAGGTCATGGCGGCGTATAACCGGGCGCTCGTCGAGGCCCGCGCCGAGGAACACGACAACGGCGCCTAGGCGTTTGAATTTCCTGTGATTCGGGGATGTGTTTCACCAACGCCGGCGTGATATAATGACGCCATGTCCGACCCATTTGATCTGACCGACGCCCCGGCGCCCACTCCGGCCGGTGCCGATGCGGCGCCATCGAGCTTTCCGGCGGCCGAGCCCCCCTATTTTCAGGGCCTCAACGAGGAACAGCGGCGCGCCGTCGAAGCGATCGACGGCCCGGTACTGGTCTTGGCTGGTGCCGGGACCGGCAAGACCCGCGTGCTGACCACCCGTCTCGCGCATATCCTTATGCAGGGCAAGGCGCGGCCGTGGGAAGTGGTGGCCGTGACCTTTACCAACAAGGCGGCGCGGGAAATGCGTGACCGGGTGGCGGCCATCGTCGGCCGTCCCGTTGAAGGGTGGTGGCTCGGGACCTTCCACGCGTTGGCGGCGCGCATTCTGCGTGCCCATGCCGAGGCGGTCGGCCTCAAGCCGAACTTCACCATCCTCGATGCCGACGATCAGGTGCGGCTGTTGAAACAGGTGATGGAAGGCCATTCCATCGACGATAAGAAATGGCCCGCCCGCATGCTCATGGGCGTCATTCAGCGGTGGAAGGACCGTGGTCTGACGCCGCAAAAAGTGTCGGCGGAAGAAGGCAGCGGCTTCGCCGAAGGGCAATTGCTGAAGCTCTACACCGACTATCAGGATCGTCTGCGCACGCTCAACGCCGCCGATTTCGGCGATCTGTTGCTGCACAACCTGACCCTGTTCACCGAGCAACCTGACGTGCTCGCCGAGTATCAGCGGCGTTTCCGCTATCTGCTGGTGGACGAATATCAGGACACCAACGTCGCGCAGTATCTGTGGCTGCGGCTGCTGGCCCAGGAACACAAGAACCTGTGCTGCGTCGGCGACGACGATCAATCCATCTATTCCTGGCGCGGCGCCGAGGTCGGCAACATCCTTCGCTTCGAAAAGGATTTCCCGGGCGCCGAAGTGATCCGTCTGGAACGCAATTACCGGTCGACGCCGCACATTCTGGGAGCCGCGTCGGGCCTGATTGCTCATAACGAGGGACGGCTCGGCAAAACATTGTGGACGGGCTCCGAAGAGGGCCATCGCGTCGCGGTGCAGGGCGTCTGGGATGGCGAAGAGGAGGCGCGTGTCGTCGGTGACGAGATCGAGGCGCTGCAGCGCAAGGGCGAGTCGCTCGACGACATGGCCGTGCTGGTGCGCGCCAGCTTCCAGATGCGCGAATTCGAAGAGCGGTTCATTACCCTAGGCATTCCCTATCGGGTCGTCGGTGGCCCGCGCTTCTACGAGCGCCAGGAAACCCGCGATGCCATTGCCTATTTCCGGGTGGTGGTCAGCCCGGACGACAGCCTTGCCTTCGAACGGATCGTCAATGTGCCCAAGCGCGGGCTGGGGCAGGCGACGGTACAGGCGGTGCATCTTTTGGCGCGTGCCGAAAACATTTCGCTTTATGAAGCCGCGCGGCAAATGTGCGAGACCGACGAACTCAGGCCCAAGGCGCGGTCCGTCCTCGGCGGCCTGATCGAGGACTTCGACCGCTGGCGGCAATTGATGGAGACGTTGCCTCACGACGAACTGGCGGCGCTCATCCTCGACGAATCCGGGTACACCGAAATGTGGATGCGCGACAAGTCGCCGGAGGCGCCGGGCCGCCTGGAGAACCTCAAGGAATTGGTGGCAGGCCTCGACGAGTTCGAGAATCTCCAGGGTTTTTTAGAGCATGTCAGCCTGGTCATGGATAACGAAGACAACGACAGCGACGCCAAGGTCAGTCTGATGACCCTGCACGCCGCCAAGGGCCTCGAGTTCGACACGGTCTTTTTGCCGGGCTGGGAGGAGGGACTGTTTCCGCATCAGCGCTCCCTCGACGAGGAAGGGCTGAAAGGTTTGGAGGAGGAGCGCCGCCTTGCCTATGTCGGCCTTACCCGGGCACGCAGGCGGGCGCGTATTACGTTCGCGGCCAACCGACGCATCTACAATCAGTGGCAAAGCGCCTTGCCGTCCCGTTTCATCGACGAACTGCCCGCCGATCACGTCGAGCAGATGGCCGATCGGGGCTTGTACGGGTCGACGCATGGCTCCATGAATTTGCGCGAGGCGCCCAACGCCTTCGCGTTCGACGCGGCACGCCGATCCCAGGGCCTCTCCCAGGGCCGTCAGCGTCCCGCCCGCCGCCGCGACGGCGTCGTGATCGACGGCGATGCCTGGGAAGTGGCCGACAGCGGCGCCTCTTCGCGGTTCGCGTTGGGCGACCGGGTTTTCCATCAGAAATTCGGTTACGGCCACGTCAAATCCTGCGACGGCAACAAACTGGAGGTTGCCTTCGACAAGGCCGGCACCAAAAAGGTAATCGACAGCTTTGTCGAGCCCGCCTGAGGCAACCGAAATACACGTGACGAAGCCGACGCATATTTTCCGTGTAAGCACGGTGGTTCATTGCCGGGCCGCTGATGCGGTAAGCGCGGCCCTCGAACCGCATCTCGATTCCATCGCCTGGACGGCGGACGAGGACGATCCCGATCTCGAGGCCAAGATCACTGGCTTCGCATCGGGGCCGCCCGACGAAGCGCGCATGATGATGGCGGTCACGGCTGCTGCCGCCGCGATGGGCATTGCTGTCCCAGAGATCGAGATTGCCGAGATCGAGACGCGCGATTGGGTCGCTGACAATCTGCACGAGTTTCCGCCATTAATGGCGGGCCGGTTCTTTATCCACGGCCGCGAATTCGAGGGTCAGGTTCCCGCGGGCCAGATCGCGCTTCGGGTGCCTGCGGCCGCCGCCTTCGGCTCCGGCGATCACGGCTCGACCCAGGGTTGCCTCTTGGCGCTCGACGGCTATACGGGTCCGGTACCACACTCGGTTCTGGATATGGGATGCGGCTCGGGCATTCTGGCCATCGCGGCGGCGAAGATGTTCCCCAGCCTCGCGGGTGGGCGCATCGTTGCCGCCGATATCGACCCCCAATCGGTGACGATTACGGAAGAGAACGCGGTTGCCAACGGCGTTGCCGGGTCGATCCGTGCGGTAAGGTCCATCGGCTATCGCCATCCGATGATCCGCCATCGGCGCTACGACCTGATATTTGCCAATATCCTCGCCCGTCCTTTGATGCGCATGGCGGGCGACCTCGCCCGCCATTTGGAGCCGGGGGGCACCGCAGTCCTCGCCGGGTTGTTGTCGCCAGATGCCAACCGGGTGTTGGCTGCCCATCGTGCGCAAGGCCTGCACCTGGTCCGCAAAATTGACGTGGGCGAATGGACGACGTTAGTCCTTCGCCGGCCATAAAGGGAATCAAAGGTCGCGGATCACCATGACGCCCGCGCCGATCCCGACCCCCGTCGCGGCAAAGGTGGCCAGCCACCGCCAATTATCCGGAATGGCGACGCGACCGTAGAGGTTGCTGCCGGTGCCCACGGCCATGGCAACCAGCGGCCCCCACCAGGGGCCAATGAAAAAACCGGCGATCAACAGTGCGATACAGGCGATGCCGCCGAGCCAGGCGGCAGAGTTGAACAAAATGGGGTAAGGCCCGAGGGGTGGTGACGGGTTGCCCGACGTCACCAAT
Source organism: uncultured Rhodospirillales bacterium (assembly GCA_913055735.1). Taxonomy (GTDB): domain Bacteria; phylum Pseudomonadota; class Alphaproteobacteria; order Rhodospirillales; family UBA2165; genus CAJXKD01. The sequence goes on along the minus strand of CAJXKD010000001.1, from coordinate 924,010 downwards.
ACCCGCCGCTCGTCATAGGCGAGGGCGAAGGCGAGGACGGATAATAAATACCAACTCAGATCAGCCACGAAACGACAGTTTATTGGTTTGATGCTTTTCTCGGGACGTTGTCGAGGACCGAAAGCATTTCGTCAACCGAGGTGAAGCGTTCACGTGGCCGCCCCGCGGGGGCGCGAGCGATTTCCTGTTCGGCGATGCGTTCCCATTCGTCCCAAGTCACGATGCGGCTATTGCGTTCGCCAAGCAAGGGCCAAATACCCTTGCCGCCGGGTTTGTCAGATGGCTGCAGGTCGGCGATCACGGCCTCGGCGACATCGCGGGAATCGGGGCCATTGGTCGGGATCGTGCCGCTCGGGCCTCGCTTGGCCCAGCCGACAACATAGATGCCGGGGCGCACGCGCCCGCCCTGATTGGCGACCCTTCCCCGGTCAAGGGCCAGATCGCCCGGCACTTCGGTGCGGTAGCCGATGGCGGTAACGACAGCGCCGACCGGAATCTCCTCGATCTCGCCGGTGCCGACGGCAAAGCCGTCTTCCACTTTGGTGCGCTCCACCCGGATGGCTTCCACCCGGTCAGTGCCGATAATTTCCTTGGGCGCCGAATAGAAGCGGACGTTCATTTTGATCGGCAGGTCCGGTTTATTTTGCAGCGCAAGCTCGTGCAAAATCTGCAGGTTCTTTTCCTTAATGCCCCTCACGCGGCCGTCGAAATCGTCGGGCACGTCGCCCGGCAACTGCGCTTGGTCGACGATCACCTGGCAGCGCTCCAGATCCTTGATCTCGCCCAATTCCTTGGGCGTAAAGCCGGCTTCCAACGGTCCGCGCCGCCCGAACATGTAGAGATTTTTGTATGCCCCCGCCTGGATTGCTTCGGCGGCATGGGCGCAGAGATCGGAGCCGCTCATTTCCGCAGGCGTTTTTGCGAGCACCCGGCAGACGTCGAGTGCCACATTGCCGATCCCGATAACCGCGACGCCCTCGCCATCCAGCAGCGGATCGAGGTGACGGTGGTCGGGATGGCCATTGTACCAGCCGACGAACGCACAGGCGCCGTACACGCCCGGCAGCTCCTCGCCCGGAATGCCTAGCGTGCGATCGTTGTAGGCACCGACGGCGATGATTACCGCGTCATAATGGCGTTCCAGTTCGTCGAGGGTGACATCGCGGCCGACCTCGACGTTGCCGAAATAGGTGACGTTGTCGAGTTCCAGCGTACGGATGAACTGCCGTGCCGTGTTGCGGGTTTTGAAATGATCGGGGGCGACGCCATAGCGGATAAGCCCGAAGGGCGCCGGGAAGCGCTCATACACGTCGATCCGGCAATCGGGAAGCTGCTTCAACAGCGCATCGGCGGCATACATGCCGCCCGGACCGGACCCCACGATGGCGAATTGAGCCGTCATCTGTCTCCCCCGCCTGAATTCCCTGTTTTTGCGCGCAAAATTTTCTCGGCGCGCCAAGCCCCGTTCGGTCGTTATTTATGGATTGGGTGGTCTTTTTGAGGGCGTGTCCCTGTAATGCCTGTGACGATTGTCATTCTTATGACCTTGATTGTGCCAGATCGGTATGTCGGGTCAACGGGTTATCGGGGGGCTATCCGGGATTACCCGGCTTGCGCGGCTCACAGTTTCTCGATGGCGATGGCGATGCCCTGACCGACCCCGATGCACATGGTGCACAGCGCCCGTTTGCCGGTGCCGCGCATCAGCTGGTACATGGCGGTGGTGACCAGCCGCGCGCCGCTTGCCCCCAAGGGATGGCCGAGGGCGATGGCGCCGCCTTGCGGATTGACCCGCGTATCGTCGTCGTCGATGCCAAGTTGGCGCAATACCGCGAGGCCCTGTGCGGCGAAGGCCTCGTTCAGTTCGATGATATCGAAATCGTCGATTTTGAGGCCGAGCCGGTCCAGAAGTTTGCTGCTGGCGGGTGCCGGGCCCATTCCCATGATGCGGGGCGGTACGCCCGCCGACGCCATACCGAGAATGCGGGCCTTCGGGGTCAGGCCGTGATCCTTGGCGCCCTGTTCCGAAGCGAGGACCAAGGCGCAGGACCCGTCGTTGACGCCTGAGGAGTTGCCCGCCGTCACCGAACCGCCCTTGCGGAAGGCGGGGCGCAATTGGGCGAGCTTGTCGAGGGTGGTATCGCCGCGGGGGTGTTCGTCCTTTTCCACCATCACCGGATCGCCGCGCCGTTGCGGCACGGCCACCGGCACGATCTCCTCGGCCAGCCGCCCGTCACTTTGTGCGGTGGCGGTCTTTGCCTGACTACGTGCGGCGAAGGCGTCTTGGTCTTCGCGCGAGATCTGATACTCGGCGGCAACGTTCTCCGCCGTTTCGCCCATGGAATCGAGGCCGTATTCCTCTTCCATCTTGGGATTGGGGAAACGCCAGCCGATGGTGGTGTCATAGATGTTGGTTTGCCGCGAAAAGGCGGTTTCCGCCTTGGGCATGACGAAGGGCGAACGCGACATGCTTTCGATGCCGCCCGCAACCATCAGGTCCGCTTCACCTGCGCGGATCGCCTGGGCGCAACTGCCGACGGCGTGCATGCCCGAGCCGCACAAACGATTGACCGTGACACCCGGCACATCTTGGGGCAGTCCCGCCAACAACAGCGACATACGGGCGACGTTGCGGTTGTCTTCGCCCGCCTGATTGACGCAGCCATAGATCACATCATCAACCGCCGCCCAATCGACGCCCGAATTGCGGTCCATTAGGGTCTTGAGGGGGATCGCCCCCAGATCGTCCGCCCGGATGGCCGAAAGCCCGCCCGCATAGCGGCCGATGGGCGTGCGGATGGCGTCACAAATGAAGGCGTCGGTCATGTGGTCGTGTCCTCGCTGGCGTCGATGTATTGAGTGGGTCTCTGCAATCTAGTAAAGCTCATGCCGGGCGGCGGCGCAACGCGCCAGGAATCCCGCCCCAAAACGGCTTCCGGTGGGGAATAACGCCGGCTGCCGGGCATTTATATTGTTCGGTGGTCTAACAAATATTTTGTCTGTATAAAACGGCCAACAAATCGGCCCCGAGAACAGCCAATCGTGAACTGCCAACGGAGAACCGCCCACATAGGGCCGTGACAAGTAAAGCCTAGGGATTGAGAGAATGGATCTAAAACTCAAGGTCGTCGGCATCCGGAACCTGACGCCCGATATCAAACGTTTCGAGCTCGTGAACGCCGATGGCGGTTCGTTGCCCGCTTTCGAGGCCGGCGCCCACATCGATTTCCATACCGACAAGACACATTGGCGTTCCTATTCTCTCGCCAACAAGCCCGGAGAAACCGACCGCTATGTCACCGGCATCTTGCGTGAGCCCCAAAGCAGCGGCGGCTCCAAGTGGATGCATGAAGCGGTCAAAGAAGGCGATATTTTGGAAGCGCGCGGGCCGCTAAACGATTTCCCGCTCGACATGTCGGCCAAGTCGCACATGTTGATTGCCGGTGGTATCGGCATCACCCCGATGCTCGCCATGGGGTACGCCCTCAAGGCCGCGGGCGCCGATTTCCATCTTCACTACTGCACCAAGGCACCGGAGACGACGGCCTTCATGGACGAGGTGAAGGACGTGTTCGGTGACAACGTCACCTTTCATCACGACGGCGGCGATCCCTCGAAAGGCATCAAGCTGGCCGAGGTTCTCAAGGATCAGCCCGAAGGCGCCCATGTTTATATTTGCGGACCTGGTGGCCTGTTGAACGCGGCACGTGAGGCGGCCTCCCATTGGGCGGAAGGCACGGTTCATTTCGAACTGTTCTCCAGCGCCAAGGCGCCGGAAGACATTCATATCCACGAAGCCGGCGATCAGCCGTTCGAGGTGGAATTGAAATCGTCGGGCGAGGTGTTCACCATTCCCGCCGATAGAACCATTCTCGAGGTTTTGCGCGATGCTGGCGTCGACACGGTCTATGTGTGCGAGGAAGGCTGGTGCGGCACCTGCGAGGTCGGGCTGGTATCGGGCAAGGCCGATCACCGCGACGAATGCCTGACCGACGACGAGAAAGAAGCCAATACCAAGATCCAGATCTGCATTTCGCGGGCGCTGCCGGGTGAACGCCTCGTGCTGGACCTGTAAGGGCCTTGGTGATGCTCAAACTCTATGATTATTTCCGCTCCTCCGCCGCCTACCGGGCGCGGATCGCCCTCAACCTCAAGGGTCTGGAGTATGACTCGATACCGGTTCACCTGACCCGGGGCGGCGGTGAGCAATTCGGGTCAGATTATTCGGCGGTCAACCCGCAGCATTTAGTGCCGGCTCTGGTTGACGGTGATCTCACCGTCAACCAGTCCATGGCCATCATCGAGTATCTCGACGAGGTTTATCCCGATCCGGCCATCCTGCCGCGCGATGCGGCGGGCCGCGCCCATGTCCGGGCGCTCGCTCAGATCGTCGCCTGCGACATCCACCCGGTGAATAATCTGCGTATCCGCAAATATATCGTCGAAGAATTGGGGTGCAGCGAGGACCAGCGCGATACCTGGATGCGTCATTGGATCACCAAGGGCTTCGAAGCCTATGAGGCGTTCCTCGCGGCGCAACCCAATCGCGGCCGCTTCAGCTATGGCGACACCCCGTCCATGGCCGACATCTGCCTGATTCCGCAAATTTTCAACGCCCGCGCCGCGAAGGCCGATCTTGATCCCTTTCCCTTGATCCGCGCGGTCGACGAGGCGTGTCAGGCGTTGCCCGCGTTTCAGAACGCGCATCCGAGCAAACAGCCGGATTCCGAATAAAGCGCGAAATACGACCGATAAAAGAGTGGGATGTAGACGTGGCACCGTGTCCCACTTTCTAAACAATTCCGTGCGAGCACCATGTGCTGCTCGTTGACTCGTGAAGCGGAAGCTCTTAGCGTTTTTCCCAATAAAAAGATGAACGGCCCGGTGACCGGCAGATAAGTCGGCGCGGCCGGTCTGGGAGAGCGTAACGAGGGAAGACGGCGCAACCGAAGCGCCGCGTGACATGATTGCGACGTCATACCGTGGCAGCGTCGTGCTGACCGGTAATGTGGACGCAACCTGCACCCATTCCGTACTCATCTCTCTACCGCGCATGCACCCGTGGCGGGACCGTTCATTGCCCCGGCGGCCGTGCGCGCATTTTGGTTCATCGCGGCCGCGTCCGAGTTTTACAGGAGGTGACGCATGGTCGCATTTACACTCAACGGCAAATCGACAAATGTCGATGCCGAACCGGATACGCCCTTACTATGGGTGGTCCGAGAACATCTCAAAATGACCGGCACGAAATTCGGCTGCGGCGCGGGCCTGTGCGGCGCGTGCACCATCCACCTGGATGGTGAGCCGGTACGTTCGTGCCAGACGACGGTGGGAGACGTCTCCGGCAAATCCGTGACCACCATTGAGGCGCTATCCCCGAACGGCACCCATCCCTTGCAGGTGGCTTGGGTTGCCGAGCAGGTGCCGCAGTGCGGTTACTGTCAATCCGGACAGATCATGCAGGCGGCAAGCTTGCTGGCGAAGAATAAGAATCCCAGCCGCGAAGAGATCATCGAGCACATGAACGGTAACATCTGCCGCTGTGGAACCTATACGCGGATCATTCGCGCGATCCAGCGTGCGGCACGGGAGGCCTAAGTCATGACTCATCATGAAAAGAAAGCGCAGAAGACCGAGTTAGCCGCGTTGAAAACCAACGGAGACGTGGTCGAGACGACGCTCGCCGAAGCGGTCAATCCCACCGTTGGCCGCCGCGGCTTCATGGCGGGCGCGGCAGGGCTGACATTCGCCGTTTCCGCGGCCGGTTTCATGACCGCCCGTTCGGCGGACGTGTTGGCGGCTTCGGGCAAGGGCAATACGCTTAACGCCTATGTCACCATAAATCCCGACGATACGGTGACGATCCAGTCGCCTGCGGCGGAAATGGGCCAGGGCATCATGACGGCGATCCCCATGATCATCGCCGAGGAACTGGATGCCGATTGGGACAAGGTCAATGTGGTCCAGGCCCCTGCGGCGCCGACCTATGGCAACCCCAAGCTCGGCGGCGGGGTCATCACGGTGGCCAGCCGGGCAGTCGACGGTTATTGGGATTCGGTCCGCATGGCCGGTGCTCAGGCGCGGCGCGTGTTGATCGATGCGGCGGCGGCGCAATGGAGCGTTCCTGCCTCCGAACTATCGACTGAACCCAACGAGGTGGTTCACAAAGCGTCCGGCAAATCCATGAGCTACGGCGACATTGCCAAAACAGCGACGGTGCCTGCCGAGTTGCCCAAACTGACGGAAGCTGACCTCAAGAAGCCGGCTGATTTCCGCATTGTCGGGAAGTCCGTTCCCCGTGTGGACGTGCCTGCCAAGACGCGCGGCGAATTCACCTATGGGATGGACGCTGAAATCGACGGTATGGTCTATGCCTCGCTTCTGCGGACACCCATTGAGGGTGGATCGCCGGACACGGTCGACGATGCGGCGGCCAAGGCGGTCAAGGGCGTGGTCGGCGTGTTCAAGCTGAAGGATGCGGTTGCGGTGGTCGGCTCGACCATCGAATCGACCCAGAAGGGTAAGGACGCGCTCAAGGTCACGTGGAAGCCGGGTCCTGCGGCGGGTTTCAACAGCGTGAACGCGCTGCCCGAATATGCCGCCCGGGCCGAGAACCTGTCCGAGGCGGGCTTGCCCGCGCTCACCGAGGGTGATGCCAAAGGGACCATTGCCGGGTCGGACAAGGTGTACAAGGCAACCTATACGGCCGACTACACCTATCATGGCCAAATGGAGCCCATGAACATCACCGCGATGGTGGATGCGGACGGCAAGGGCGCCGACGTATGGGTGGGGACCCAGGCGGCGGGCCTCATGGCCTTCGTCGGATCGTTGATCCTGCAGACCAAACCGCCGAAAATCCGGGTCCATCAGTTGGGTCTCGGCGGCGGTTTCGGCCGGCGCATCTATCCCGACATGGTCGCCTACCCGCTGATCCTGTCCAAGATCACCAAGAAACCCGTCAAGGTGATCTTCAGCCGCGAGGACGACATCGGTGCCGGTAAACTTCGGCCGATGACCGCTCACCACCTCGAGGCGAGTGTCAAGGACGGTAAGATCGACGCTTGGCATCACCGGCTGGTCGGCGAATCCATCATCGGCTTCACCGGGCCGCCCCAGCGTCTCAAGGCGTCCAAGGGAGTCGATCCGTTGACCATGGAGGGCCATGAAACCCTCTACACCATCCCCAACAAGGCAACCGAGTATCTGCGTGAACAGCGCGATACGGCGCTTGCCGCGTGGCGGGCCATCGGCAGCGGTTACAACAAGTTCGTCATCGAAGCCTTCATGGACGAAATCGCTCATGCCGAGGGGGTCGATCCGATCGAGTTCCGCTTGCGGATGATGGACGACCATCGGTCGCGCCGGGTGATCGAGGCAACCGCCAAGATGGCCGATTGGGGACGCACGCGCGAGGGCACGGCGCTCGGCTTCTCCTACGCCATCATTTGGGGAACGCGCACCGCCGGTATTGTCGAGGTCAGTGTCGACAAGGCCACCGGTGCGGTAAAGGCGCACAATTTCTGGTCCGCGGTGGATCCGGGAATCGTCGTTAATCCCGATACCATCGCGGCGCAGACCGAAAGTAATGTGATCTACGGTCTGGGCCAGGCGTTGAAGGAGCGCATCACCTACGATAACGGTGCCATCGAACAGACCAACTATCATGACTACACGGTCATGCGGATGGAAGATGCGCCGGAGATCCACACCCACGTGATGGCCTCCGACAACCGGCCGACCGGCATCGGCGAGATCGCCTTGCCGCTGGTCGGCGGCGCGGTTTCGAACGCCATCTTCGCCGCCACCGGCGCACGGGTGCGCTCGATGCCGTTCACGCCGGATCGCGTGAAGGAGGCGATGAAAGCCTAAGTTGGAATCCTGACGATACGGCCGCGGCGGGAAACCGTCGCGGCCCTTTTTTTTTGCGTGCGCCGCGCCGGGTGCCGCCGCTAAGCTGACGCATACGCAAACGATACGGGGACGGCTTCGCCAATGGCTTACAAGAAAATCGCAACGGAAGAGGCGTTTGCCACGCCCGAACTGGTCGAAGCCTGGAAGGTGCTGATCGAGGACGGTGCGCCGGGCGAGGCGGGGCTCGATCATCACTTTAGCCGCATTCTCAATGCCACCGGTGGATGGGGTGCCCAAGTGCGCGACCAGGTCGTCGATCTTGGTGAGGTGCGTCTCGGGATCATGGATGCTGCTGGCGTCGACATGCAGGTCATCGCCATCACCGCGCCCGGCGTACAGGTGTTCGATGCCGAGACGGGATCGGCACTTGCCGTGCAAGCCAACGACGTGCTGGCCGAGGCGGTGCGCAAACATCCCGATCGCTTTGCCGGTCTCGGCGCCATCGCGCCGCAGGCGCCCAAGACCGCGGCCAAGGAAATGGAGCGCGCCAAGGGCCTTGGCCTCAAGGGCGTGATGGTCAATTCCCATACCAAGGGCGAGTATCTCGACGCCGCCAGCTACCGGCCTATTCTCGAGGCCGCCGAGGCCCTCGATCTACCGCTCTATCTGCATCCCCGTCCGGCGCCGCCCGCCATGATGGCGCCCATGTTCGAACGCCATCTCGACGGCGCGTTGTGGGGCTTCCAGACGGAAACGGCGGTGCATGCATTGCGGCTCATCGTCACCGGCGTGTTCGATGCATTTCCGAGGTTACGTGTGGTGCTCGGCCATCTCGGGGAAGGGGTGCCCTTCTGGCTCGATCGCATCGATCGGTTATATGCGCGCGGCCGCAAGGGCGGCGCCTATCCTCATTGGCGTGCGACGCGGCGGCCCAGCGAGTATTTTCTGGAGAATTTCTGGCTCTCCAGTTCGGGGCACAATTGGGACCCGGCGGTGCGTTTCGTCGAGGAAGTGGTGGGCGAGGACCGGCTGATGTTCGCTGTCGACTATCCCTACGACGACAGCATGGAGCAGACGCAACAAGCCGCCGCCATTGCCGTCAAGAACCCGGAAAAATTTTACGAGCGCAACGCCCGCAACCTGTTCGATCTGGCCTAGCGGGGGTCTCCGAGGCGTCCTTGGATTTGCGGCCCGTCGGGATCGTAGCGGTAGCAACGGAAGACGTAGTTGCCGTTGGTATAGGCCGGGTGCGGATCGGTCATCACATAGGGCGAGACATAATCCCAAACGATGTCGCCTTCGGGCGTGACTTCGAACAAACGGCCCCATAAGCCTTCGCAGATCAGTGTGTTGCCCGACGCGAGGCGCTGTGCGCCGCTGATGAACCAGCTGAAGAACGAGCGCGGCGGATCTCCCGCATACGACCAAACTTCCTTGTTGGTCTCGGGATCGATTTCCACCACCCGCGATCCCGTCTCCGGGCCGAGGTAGGTGACCGGCCAGGACCCGTTGGCGAAGAACAGGATGTTGCCGTTTTCCAGCATCTGCACGTCGTGCTGTTGGCCGTATTCGTAATCGGTCAGCGACCAGACGATTTCCTTGGTCGCCTTGTCAATGATGCACATGGTGCCGGTGTGGCGCTGATTGAGGATGAAGTTGCCGTCGTTGGTCGGCGCGATGGTGTTGCCGTGGCCGTATTCGTCGCGCGGTACTCCGGGGTGCAGCGGGAACTTCTCCATATCCATATTGTCGCCCGCGAACCATTCCCACACGATCTCGCCCGCCGGGGTCACCTCGCGGATGGTGTCGGCGTAGATGCCGTCCTCGTGCTCGGTGCCGGGCAGGCCGCCGGGCAGCCGCGCCGCCTGTTCATCGCTGAGCAACTTCCAGCCGAGATAGACGGTGTTGCCGTTGGGCAGGCGGCGGAAATCGTGGTGCTGGGTGCTGTCCACATGCTCCCAGACGATGTTGCCGTCCCAATCATATTCGATCAGGTGGCCACCCTTGGCGGGCAGGCCCTTGGGCCCGTCCTGGGTGCGGATGGCGACGAGCAGGTTGCCATTGTCGAGGAGATAGGCGTAGTTGCCGACGTCGGCGGGCAGCTTCCACTCGTGGACGACCTTACCGTTCATGTCGACCAGAAAGGTGCTGGTCAGGCCGAGCGGGGTGAACAGGGTGTAGCCGGGGGTCGCGCGGTCCTTGTCGTACTGGATGATCCCGGTTCTGGTGTCGATACTCGGCATTTCTGTTCCCCCTGTTACAAAAATTAGACCCGGCCGTTGATTTCCGGTGAGTCCGCGCGGTAGCGATAGCAGCGGAACACCCGGTTGGAATTACCGTATTGCGGCGGGTTGGCCTTGAAGTAGGGCGAGATGTATTCCCACACGACATCGCCGTCGGGCGTCACTTCGAACAAACGTCCATAGACGCCTTCGCAGATCAGCGTGTTGCCGGACCACAGCCGCTGACAGCCGCTGATGAACCAGCTGTAGAACGATGCCGGCGGATTGCCCTGGTACTGCCACACGATGTCGTTGGTTTTGGGGTCGATCTCGATGATGCGCGAGCCCGCTTCCGGGCCCCGGCTGATGACGTCGGCATCGTTGGCGAAGAACAGGATGTTACCGTTCTCCAGCATTTGCACGTCATGGTGTTGGCGGAAGTCGAGATTGCAGCAGGTCCAGGAGAATTCCTTGGTCTGCTTGTCGATGATCGCCATCAGATTGTTGTGGCGGAAATTGATGATGAAATTGCCGTCGGGAACGGGGCAGATGGTATTGGCGTGCGCCCATTCCTCGCGGATAGCGGCGACGTGGAGCGGGAATTTCTTGCCGTCCAAATGGTCGATAGCGCGCCATTCCCAGACGATTTCGCCGTCGGGCGTCACTTCCCGGACGATGTCGCCATAAACGCCATCCTCGTGTTCGGTACCGGGCACGCCGCCGATGACCTTTTTTTCGTCTTCCTTGCTCAACAACTCCCAACACAGATAGACCGTGTTGCCGTTGGACAGGCGGCGGAAATCATGATGCTGATTGTTGTCGACATGTTCCCAGACGATGTTGCCGTCCCAATCGAGTTCAACGAGGTGGCCGCCACGGGCCGGCAGTTTCGGCCCATCTTCGGTTTTGGCGGCGGCGAGCAGATTGCCGTTGGGCAACAGGTAAGCGTAAGCACCGGGTCCCGCCGGCAGCGTCCATTCGTGAACGACCTTGCCGTCCATATCGATCAGATGAGTGATGTTGTCGATCATCGGCGTGAAGAGGGTGTAGCCCTCGGTCGCCCGGGCCTTGTCGTGTTCCGTCAACCCTGTTTGCAAGTGACGCATGGATTGCTGCTCTCCCTGTTGCGGCCGCTTCTGCGGCTATTGTTTCATTGGCCAAAAAAAGGGGGAGAGTTGGCGGCACCGTATGTCCGCGTCCGGAAGGCCCCCCTGATTGGCGCGTCGATTATTGAGCAGGTAATTGAGACGCCCGGCGGGCGGAGGTCAAGTCTTTATGCGCCGGGTTCCGGTGTGCCGAGTGCGTGAACGGTCGCCGTCGGTTCGGACAGCCAATCGGGATCCGGAATCTCGGTATAAGCGCGCCGCAGCGCGAGCGACCACTGCTCCCGGATATTGGAATAATAGGGGTCGTCTTCCCGAATGTGGCGCCAGATCTTGGGCGCCAACATGCCATCCTCGTAGACCATCAAATCGAGCGGGAAACCAACGGACAAATTGCTTCGCAATGTCGAATCCATGGAGACGAGGGCCAGTTTCATGGCGTCGATCAGGGGTGTTTCCACGGTGATCGCGCGATCGAGGATTGGCTTGCCGTATTTGTGCTCACCGATCTGTAGGAACGGGGTTTCGTCGGAGGCTTCGATGAAATTGCCTTCGGAATAGATTTGAAACAACCGGGTCTGGCCGCCATTCACCTGGCCGCCGAGCAAGAAGGACGCGTTGAACGGCTGATCCCGCAGTTCCAGCGCTTTGCCGTCCGTCTCATACACACTGCGGATCGCGTCGCCGACCAGGCGGGCGGCGCGGAACATGCTGGTGACGCCATAGACGCCACCGCTTCGGTCGCTGCCGTTCCACTCCTCGATCAGGTTCACCACCGCTTGGGAAATGGCAAGATTGCCGGCGGACATCAGGCAGATCATGCGGTCGCCCGGCTGCTGCCAAACGGTCATCTTCCGATAAGTCGCAATGTTATCGACGCTGGCGCTGGTCCGGGAATCGGACAGCATCACCAAGCCTTGGTTGACCAACACACCGACGCAGTACGTCATTCAAGTCCATCCTTTTGAAAGTCCACCGGCCTTAGGCAGGTGACTATTGACTGTATCCTTGTTGGATATGGACCTGAACGTCGAGAATTTCATCGGCCGCGCCATATCTCAGGCCGCGGACCGGCGCCGCATTCAAATAGTCCAGCCCAACCGCCACACGGACATGATCTTCCGTCGGGCAAAGGCGGTTTGCAACATCAAACCCGACCCATCCGAGGTCGGGGACATAGGCCTCGGCCCAGGCATGGCCCGCCTCGTGGGGGCCGACCGCGCCTTCCGACCACAGATAGCCGCTGACATAGCGGGCCGGCAGGCTCAGGTGGCGGGCGCAGGCGATAAATATATGGGCGTGATCCTGGCAAACGCCAGCCCCTAGGGCGAGCGCTTCCGTGGCCGTATGGGAGGATTCGGTGGTGGTGGTATCGTACTCGACCGCATCGCGGACCGCTGTCATCAGTCGGTGCGCCAAATCCAATTCATCCTTGGCCCCCGCGCCGGCCTTATCGGCCAGGGCGGCCAACCGGTCGTCCACCGCCGTATAATCGGTGAAACGTTTGTAGAGCAGCGGCGGGAATCGCTCCATCGCATCCCCGACGACGCCGTCCGTGTTGGTCGTAATCACATCGCCGCTGGCGCGGATGGTAACGCTCTGATGGTCGCCCTGGGTCGTCATAGTGTGGATGGGATTTCCGAACCCGTCTTCGCCGTTGGGCGTCAGCAATCGACCGTTGCCCGTCACCTCCCACCGCAGAATCGATTGGCCGGCATAGCCTCGTGGCGTCAGCCTCAGCACCTGGATCGAATAGGAAGCCGGATGCTCATAGCGGTAGGTGGTTTCGTGGCTGATCGATAAATGCATGACGGTTACAACAAGTAATCACGTTGGATTTGGTCGGCGAGGGCATAGTTGCGCCGGAGAAAATCTGTCAGGAACTCATGCAGCCCCTGCTGGAATATATCCTCGATCTTGCCATAGGCGAGATCGGCATGGAGCGCGTTCGCCATTCGCACACAGTCTTTGCGGGCACCATAGGCATTGGAGAGTTTTTCGAGGCAATCGGTAACACCCGCCAAGCAACCGACGAGGGAACGCGGAAGTTCACTGCGCAGGATCAGCATCTCGGCGATAAGCCACGGCTGCAGGCTATCGCGATAAAGATAATGATAGGCGCGGTTGGCCGTCACCGCGCGCAAGATGGCGTTCCATTGGTAGAAGTCGAGGCCGCCACCCACGGCTTCGTGCTCAGGCAGCAATACGTGGTACTTCACGTCGAGGATTCGCGCCGTATTGTCCGCGCGTTCCAAAAGGGTGCCCATCTGCGTGAAATAATAGGCGTCGCTGCGCAGCATGGTGCTGGTAATGGCACCCGTGAACTGCATGGAGCGGTCCTTGATCCAATCCAGATAATCGATGACGCCGGTGCCGCTCAATGCCTCGCGCCGCTTGGTTTCGAGGTCGAGCCAAGTGCCGTTGAGGGATTCCCACATGGAGGAGGTCAACGCGGTTCTCACGGCGCGGCCGTTTCCGCGCGCGTTGGCGATGCAGGAAGGAATCGAATAGGAATTGTGCTCGCTGAGGCCCAGGAAGTCGGTCACAGTCTGTGCCGTCGCGTTTTGGTGGGTCTCGAAAAAATCCTGGCCGCAGCCAGCGATGGTCACGGTCGATAGCCATTCGTTGCCGCCCGTTTCGCCTGGCGTGATGGCCAGCCGATGCCCGACCTCGAGGAGACGCGCCAAGTTCTCGGCCCGTTCCATGTAACGGGCCATCCAGAACAGGCTGTCGGCGGTGCGGCTAAGCATAGCGTGCCTGTTCGCCGGTGATGACCCAAGTATCCTTGGTGCCGCCGCCCTGACTGGAATTGACGACCAGGGAACCTTCCTTCAATGCGACGCGGGTAAGGCCGCCGGGCACGATGGTGATTTCCGATCCGCACAGGATAAAGGGTCGGAGGTCGACGTGGCGGGGTGCGATGCCCTCGTTGACGTAGGTCGGGACCGTCGAAAGCGCGAGCGTCGGCTGGGCGATGAATTGATCCGGCATCGCCTTGAGTTTCTCGGCGAATTTCTCCCGTTCCTCCTTGGTCGCCTTTGGTCCGACCAGCATGCCGTAGCCGCCCGAGCCGTGAACTTCCTTGACCACAAGTTCCTCGAGATGCTCGAGCGTATAAGCGAGATCGTCCGCTTCCGAACATTTGTAGGTCGGCACGTTTTTGAGGATCGGCTCCTGGTCCAGATAGAACCGGATCATGTCGGGAACATGGGTGTAGACGGACTTGTCGTCGGCGATGCCGGCGCCGACGGCGTTGGCGAGGACGACGTTGCCCGCGCGGTAGGCCGTCATCAGACCGGGCACGCCGAGCATGGAATCGGGATTAAAGGTCAGCGGATCGATGAAGGCATCGTCCACCCGGCGATAGATGACGTCGACGCGTTTCGGTCCTTCGGTGGTGCGCATGTAAACCACGGTGTCAGAGACGAACAGGTCCTGCCCTTCGACAAGTTCGATACCCATCATGTCGGCCAGGAAGGAATGTTCGTAGTAGGCGCTGTTATACCGTCCCGGCGTGAGCAGCACGGTGGTCGGCTCGCCACTGATCCTGGGCGGTGCAACCGAAGCCAGCGTTGCCAGCAATTCCTCGGGATAGCGGTCTACCGGCGCGACGGCATAGCGAGTGAACAGATCGGGAAACAAACGCATCATCATTTCCCGGTTTTCGAGCATGTAGGACACGCCGGACGGTGTGCGGGCATTGTCCTCGAGCACGTAGAACTCTTCCGGCCCAACGCGCACGATGTCGATGCCGGCGATGTGGGTATAGACGTCGCCGGGCACTTTCACCCCCTGCATTTCCGGTTCGTAAGCCGAGTTCAGCAGGATTAGGGCGGGATCGACGATCCGTTCCTTGAGGATGCGCTGATCGGAATAGACGTCGGCGAGGAAAGCGTTGAGCGCCTGGGCCCGCTGGGTCAAACCCCGGCGTAGCAAATCCCATTCATTGGCGTCGATAAGGCGGGGAATGATGTCGAAGGGAATAATTCGTTCGGTGCTGCCGCCTTCACTGTAGACAGCGAAGGTTATGCCGGTCCGGCGGTAGAGGAACTCCGCCTCCCGGCGTTTCATTTCTATGAAATCTGGGGGGTTTTCGTCGATCCATTCTTGAATTTGACGGTAAAGCTCCCGTAACGAGCCATCCGGGTTGTGCATTTCGTCAAAGAATGGGCCAGACATGAAATAATGATAGCATTATTGACCCGGTGATTGAAAACCCATCTTAGTGAGTGCAGCTATGTGCCTAGCTCACGATACCCATGCACCCTTTGCGAAAGCCCGTGTCGCTGACTAGATGTTCTGCAGTAAAAGCACTCATCAGTGGAGGAGAACGCGATGAGGTTGTTTTCTAAGGCCGCCGCCGTAGGTTCGCTGGTTCTTTTGACCGGATGCGTCACGGTATATGGCCCTTATTATTCTGTGTCTTCGCCGAGCAGCTTTCTGTCCTATGCCGCCGCCGGAAACGATTTCCGGGTCGTGGTATCGGGCAATCCGTTTACCCAACCGGATGCCCAGGTTGCTCAGACGATCACCGACAAGCTCAATCGGAAATTTCGGTATTTGAATACGAATTTCACCTTGACCCCGGGTGCGACGGAAGTGCCGCCCTATAAGATGGTTTTCGTTTTCAATCCGCCCATGGGGATGGGCGCTGATACGATCTGTGCCGACCCGGGCAATGTGCCGTCCGCCCCGTCGGGTGACAAATTACGCATTCTCGCGGCCTTCTGCGAGCGAACGGCGATGATCGAGGTGTCGGCGTCGGTGCCGGCAACCAATTCCGTGACAAATCCTGACGTACAGGACGCGTTAAACCAACTCGTGGTCGAACTCAGCCGGGACCCGGTGGAGATCAAGCGCCCTTTTACCGCAACCTCGGCGGACTAATTCAGCCTACTTTTCCGTAGGCAATGCGTCGAGGTGGTCCGGGTTGGCGGTAACGTAGCGGAGCAGGGCGCGCGCTTCTTCCGAATCCCATTCCGCGGCACCTTGTAGCCTGCCGACTTCCCGTCCGCGCCGGTCGAACATTACGGTCGTGGGCATTTGCTGAACTTTGAGCGCGCGGGCCGCAGTGCTCTTGGCATCCAAGTAAAGCTTTAGGTCTGTCAGCGCCAGCTTGCGCATGGTTCGGCCCGCAACGGCCTCGCCCTGGCGGTCGATGCTGATGGCGACGACGGCGATCCCGTCATCGAGGCCGTTCGCCAACCGGTCGAGGGACGGCAGTTCCCGGAGACAGGGTGCACACCACGTCGCCCAGAAATTCATCAGAACGACTTTGCCCTCGAATTCGGCAAGCGTGATAACCTCGCCATCAGGCGTCGTCCATGCGATGTCGGGGCGGGGCCGCGCTTTTTCGGCAAGTTCGAAGGTCTCCATTTGGCCATGCAAGGGCGGTGAATCCGCCGCGAATGCAGGGGCGCTGAATAGAATCGCTGCGGTTGCTAAAAGAGCGGCAGATTTGAACATGAAATCCCGCATGATTGTTTTCTTCGGATCGTGTTTGCATAGAACCCGGCCGTGCCGGGCACAAGGACACGGTGCCAATTTTCGCCGGAGAATGCCAATAAAAGACCGGTGAGGGAGGCCCTGTAGACGCACGACAAACCGCCGCTGCCCCCGGCGGGGCGCGGTGCGTCAGGGACGGGCCGTTGCTTTAACGTCTGCTCGAGTAGTAATCGCCCCAGGCGAGAACAACCACGAACACCGCCATGGCGACGATCACGAATCCAAGAAAAATCGCTTCTGCGTCAGACATGATCTGACCTCCAATGCCACATTTCCGGGCCCTTTTTCGGCCGCATTGTGAAGATATTTTCCCGAACTCGCGCGGACCGGCATTGATTTAGGTCAATGGCGAGATTTCGTCCCACTCTCATCGATTCATTGCTTGCTGCAAATGAAAACGCCCTTCCAGCGGAAGTGAATCCTGAATAGGATTTTCAACCAAGAAGAATTACCGGCAGCAAGCCGACAGCGAAAACCTTGGGAGGCGATATTCATGTGCAAATTATGCGATGACGGCAAACCTCGAAATCATGGCCCGTCCCGACGGGATTTCCTGAAAACGACGGCGGGTGTCGGCGCCGCGGCGGCGGCAACCGCGATGTTCGCGCAGAACACGGTATCCGCGCAAAGCATGGACGCCCCGGCGAATACCGGCGCGCCGGGCCGCCGGGTGTTAATCCGGGGTGGTGCGGTCCTGTCGATGGATTCGGCAGTGGGTGATTTTACACAAGCGGACGTGCTGGTCGAGGGGAGCCGGATTGCTGCCGTCGGTCCCAATCTCAGCGCGGATGACGCGACGGTCATCGAAGCCGATGGCATGATTGTGATGCCCGGTTTTGTCGATACCCACCATCATCAGTTCGAAACCGCGCTGCGCAGCTTTCTGGCCGATGGGTTGCTGTTCAACGACGGCAAGCCGCATGGCGCCGTGAATTATTTCGATTACATTCTCGGTAAGTTCTCCAAGGTGTACCGGCCCGAAGACGTTTATATCAATGAACTATTCGGTTCCTTGAGCCAATTGGACGCGGGCGTCACCACCGTTCTCGACATCTCGCAAATCCACCATTCGCCGGAACATTCGGACGCCGCCATCAAAGGGTTGGTGGATGCCGGTCGCCGCGCCGCCTTCGGCTATTTCGAGGGTTGGGGCGACGCGGCCAAATATCCGGACGATGCACGGCGCATCAAGCGGCAGTATTTCTCGTCAACCGACCAACTCACCACGATGGTCATGGGCGGTGAGATTTATCTTCCCGGCTATGAGAAGGCCTGGGCCATCGGCCGTGACCTGGGCATTCCCATCGCCGTCCATATCGTCGGCAGTTTCGGCATGGCCGAGACCTTCGACAAGCTCGCCAAAGCGGGACAATTCGGCGCCGACAACATCTTCATCCATATGACGGGGATGACCGATTTCGGCTGGCAGGCGACCAAGGACGCGGGCGCGTCCGTCTCCCTCGCCGTGCCCATCGAAATGACCATGCGCCACGGCATGCCGCCCATCATCAAGTCGCTGGAAATGGGCATTCAGCCGTCGCTTAGTACCGATGTCGAGTGCACCATGACCGCCGATTTCTTCACCCAGATGCGCTCGACCCTAACGCTACAACGGGCGCTAGTGAACCAGGCGGCGCTGTCGGGGGACGAGGACTCGCCCGCGTTGCTCACCTCGCGCGACGTGATCCGCTTCGCCACCGTCGAAGGGGCGAGGACGCTCAAGCTCGACGGCAAGATCGGCACGCTGACGCCGGGCAAGGAGGCCGACCTCATTCTGCTCGATGCGACGGCCATCAATGTGGCGCCGCTCAATCATGTGCCCGGCGCCGTGGTCACCCTGATGGAACGCAATAATGTCGACACGGTGATGGTCGCGGGGAAAGTGCGCAAATGGAAAGGGCGATTGCTCGACGTTGACCTTCCTAAACTGCGCAGACAACTCGAAACATCCCGCGACTTCCTGTTCGACGCTGCCGGCGTGAAACGGGATTTGTTCCGGACGTAGAGGAAGTGTCCATACGTAAAGGCGGCATTTCAAATAGTATTGAAACGCCGCCTTTGTTTTTTACGTATGGACGATGATCAGTCGAGATCGAAGCGGTCCGCGTTCATGACCTTGGTCCAGGCGGCCACGAAGTCTTTCACGAACTTCTCCTTGTTGTCGTCCTGGGCGTAGAGTTCGGCATACGCACGGAGGATCGAGTTCGACCCGAAGGTCAGATCCAGATGCGTCGCCGTCCACTTGACGTCGCCCGACTTGCGGTCGCGGATCTCGTAGACACCATTGCCGGCCGGCTTCCACTCATTGCCCATGTCGGTCAAATTGACGAAGAAATCGGTCGTCAAGGCGCCCTCGCTGCCGGTGAACACGCCGTGCTTGGTGCCGCCATGGTTGGTGCCCATGACACGCATGCCGCCGACGAGGACGACCATCTCAGGGGCAGTCAGGCCCATGAGCTGCGTCCGGTCGAGCATCAGTTCCTCCGCACTGACGGCATAGTCCTTCTTGAGCCAGTTGCGGTAGCCGT
Source organism: uncultured Rhodospirillales bacterium (assembly GCA_913055735.1). GTDB lineage: Bacteria > Pseudomonadota > Alphaproteobacteria > Rhodospirillales > UBA2165 > CAJXKD01. Next base: position 904,798 of record CAJXKD010000001.1, on the reverse strand, counting down.
CGTGGATGGGCTCCAGCGGCTCGAAGGACTCGGCATCGGTCATCTCGTCGGTCGCGTCGCCGCGGCCGGGCGAGAAGGGGACGGTGATGTTGAAACCGGCCGCCTTGGCCGCCTGTTCGACACCGACGTTGCCCGCCAAAACGATCACGTCGGCGACGCTGGCGCCGGCTTCCGCCGCGATCGGTTCGAGCACGGACAACACCTTGGCCAGACGGTCGGGCTCGTTGCCTTCCCAGTCCTTCTGCGGCGCAAGGCGGAGACGCGCGCCGTTGGCGCCACCCCGCATGTCAGAGCCGCGATAGTTACGAGCGCTGTCCCAGGCGGTCGAGACCATTTCGCTGACCGAGAGACTGCTGCCGGCGATCTTCGCTTTGACCGCCCCGACGTCGTAGCCGGTAGGGCCCGCCGGGATCGGATCCTGCCAGATCAGATCCTCTTTCGGCACGTCCGGACCGATATAACGAACCTTCGGGCCCATATCGCGATGGGTCAGCTTGAACCAGGCGCGGGCGAAGGTCTCCTTGAAGTACTCGGGATCGGCCATGAACTTCTGACAGATCTTGTTGTAGATCGGGTCTACCTTCATGGCCATGTCGGCATCGGTCATGATCGGATTGTGACGGATCGAGGGGTCGGTGGCATCCACCGGCTTGTCCTCTTCCTTGATGCCGACCGGCTCCCACTGCCGGGCGCCGGCGGGGCTGGTCCGGATTTCCCAATCGTAGCCGAACAGGAGATCGAAATACCCCATGTCGAACTGCGTTGGGTGTGTCGTCCAGGCGCCTTCAATGCCGGAGGTTATGGCGTTGGCCGCCTTGCCTTCCATGGCCGGGTTTGCCCAGCCCAACCCTTGGTTCTCGACGTCCGCGCCTTCGGGATCCGGGCCCAGCTTGCTCGCATCGCCGTTGCCGTGCGTCTTGCCGACGGTGTGTCCGCCAGCGGTCAGGGCGGCGGTTTCCTCGTCGTTCATGGCCATACGGGCAAAGGTCACGCGAACGGCCTCCGCCGTTTTCATGGGATCCGGCTTGCCGTCGACGCCTTCCGGGTTGACGTAGATCAGGCCCATCTGCACGGCGGCCAGCGGGTTCTCGAGTGAGGCCTCGTCGCTGGCGTTCGCATAGCGGTCCTTACCGAGCCACTCCTTCTCCGAACCCCAGTAAGTATCCTTCTCGGGATGCCAGATGTCCTCGCGGCCGAAGCCGAATCCGAAGGTCTTCAGACCCATGGATTCGTAAGCGATGTTACCGGCGAGGATGATCAGATCGGCCCAGCTCACCTTGTTGCCGTACTTCTTCTTGATCGGCCACAGCAAGCGGCGCGCCTTATCGAGGCTGACGTTGTCGGGCCAGGAATTCAGCGGTGCGAAACGCTGGTTGCCAGTGCCGCCGCCGCCGCGGCCGTCGGCGAGACGGTAGGACCCGGCTGCGTGCCACGCCATACGAATCATCAGACCGCCGTAATGGCCCCAGTCCGCCGGCCACCACACTTGGCTGTCGGTCATGAGAGCATGCAAATCTTTCTTGAGGGCCGCGACATCCAATTTCTTGAGTTCTTCGCGATAGTCGAAATCCTCGCCCATCGGATTGGTCTTGGTGTCGTGCTGATGCAGGATGTCGAGGTTGAGGGCGTTGGGCCACCAATCCATGACATCCATGCCGGTGGATGTATTGCCACCGTGCATTACCGGGCACTTGCCCGCGCTACTCTTATCGCTTCCGTCCATAGTTACCTCCTCTAGCGGCTACGCGACTTGGGTGCTCGGTCGTCGAACACCCGCGAATATCCTAAGAACCATGCCGATTTATGCGGTCGCCCCCTGGGTGGGCTGGGGGAGAGGCTTTCTTATAATTAGAATAATTCTAATCTAAAGCCGCGAGGAAGAAAAGGGCTTTTTCACAAAGGCCAAAATCCTTGGAAAACCCGGCGTTTCTGTGATGATGGCCGACAGTGAAGCGAATTTCTTCGGGACAAATAATCATGAACTATAAGATCGAATGCCTTGTGGCATGCGAGAACTATTTGGGGGAAAGCCCGGTCTGGGATGTCGAAAGCGGCATGTTCTACTGGGTCGACGGCACCGGGCGGCGTAAGGGCAAAGACAATATTTTCCGTCTGAACCCGCGCACCGGAGCGGTCGAGACCCGGTCCATCCCCGACCACGACATCGGTGCCCTGGCGGTTCGCAAGAACGGCGGTCTGGTGATGGCCGTGGATGACGGGTTCTATTTCTATGATTTTGACAGCGGCGAGCTCGACCTTATTCACAAGATCGAAGAAGACCAGCCGCGCACGCGACTGAACGACGGCAAGGTCGACCGGCGCGGCCGGTTTGTCGCCGGCGGCATGGACGACCAGGAGGAATTGGATATTTGCGGCTTGTGGCGGCTCGATCCGGACCTATCGCTCACCCGGATCGGCGGCGGTATCATCTGCACCAACGGCCCCAGCTGGTCGCCCGACGACAAGACCTTTTATGTGACATGCACCTTCCAGGACATCATGTGGGCCTACGACTACGACATCGAAACCGGGTCCCTGTCCAATCAGCGGCAGTTCGTTTCGACCAAGGAGATTGCCGGCGTATGCGACGGCTCGACGGTCGATGCCGAGGGATGCGTATGGACGGCCGAACTGGTCAGCGGCGAGATTGTCCGGCGCACCCCCGACGGGGAGGAAGAGCGCCGCATCGGCATGCCGGTCAAGAACGTCACCAGTGTCATGTTCGGCGGCGACAATCTGGACGAGATCTATGTCACGTCGATGGCGCGGATCGATCATCCCGGTGCCGCCCATCACGATACCTTCGTCGTCGAGAGCAAACCGCAATTCGGCGCGGGCTCGTTGTTCAAGGTTTCCGGGCTGGGAATCCGAGGTGTCCCGGAACCGCGCTTCGGGGGGTAGATCGGGTTAGGAGGGTAGACAGGGATGCACGTTCTCATCGTCGGTGGCGGTATCGGAGGTTTGAGCACGGCACTCACCCTCCATCAGCTTGGCATTTCCTGCGCGGTCTACGAGGCGGTGAGCGAGCTGAAGCCGCTGGGCGTCGGCATCAACCTGCAGACCTATTCGGTCCGTGAACTCTTCAATTTGGGGCTCGAGGAGACGCTCCTCGATGCCGGTATCTCGGCGGAGGGGATGGCCTACTTCACACGGCGGGGCCAGCACTTGCTCACCGACAAGATCGGCTCGGCCGCCGGCTTCGACTGGCCGCAACTGCACATGCACCGGGGCGCCTTCCAAATGATCTTGGCGCGCGAGGTGCAGCGCCGCTTAGGGCCCGATGCCCTGAGGCTCGGTCACCAATGCGTAAATGTCGAGCAACACGGCGGGCAGGTCACGGCGCATTTCCAAGACCGCCGCACCGGCGCTTCGCTCGAACCGGCAACGGGGGATATTCTGATCGCCGCCGACGGTATCAATTCCTCGGTCCGTCCGCTGTTCTACAAAAACGAAAAGCCGCCGCACTGGAACCGGACGATCATGTGGCGGGGGATTACCGAGGGCGTTCGTATCTTGGACGGCCATACGATGTGCGTCACCGGGCTGCATCATCATAAGTTCGTCTGCTACCACATCAAAAAGCCAGCCGAGGAACGCCGCGAGGGCGAGAGCAACCTGTTGCTCAACTGGATCTGCGAATTGAAAGCGCCCGACGACATGGAGTTCAGGCCGGAGAGTTGGAACCGCGCCGGCGACATGAGCGAGTTCCTGCCGGCGTTCGAGCCCTGGCGCTTCGACTGGATCGACGTTCCTGAAATCGTCACGCGCCATCTAGGGATTTGGGAGTTTCCCATGGTCGACCGCGACCCTTTGCCGCAATGGACGTTTGGCCGGGTGGCATTGTTGGGCGATGCGGCCCATCCGCTCACCCCGGTCGGGTCGAACGGCGCGTCTCTGGCGGTCATCGATGCCCGCATTCTCGGCCGCGAATTGGCGATGCGGCCGGATGACCCCGAAGCCGCTCTGGAAGCCTACGAGGCCGACCGGCGCCCGGCGCTCACCCGTATTCTTCAATCCAACCGCAAGGGCGGGCCCGAGGAATTCATGCCGCTGGTCGAGGAACGCGCCCCCGACGGCTTCGACGACATCCACGATGTGCTGAGCGAGGAAGAACTTCAAACGGCGGCGAATTACCGCGCCATGACCGGCCTCACCACCGACAGCGTCAACGCGGTGCGGTCATTGATTCCGACGGAATTGTTCGTGAACTGACGTGAGTGAAAAATGGTGGGCGCGACAGGGATTGAACCTGTGACCCCTGCCGTGTGAAGGCAGTGCTCTCCCGCTGAGCTACGCGCCCGTATCTCGCCAATTTCCAGGCGGTGAGGGACCCGCATATAAGGGCCGGGGCCCGCGGGTGTCAAGGTTGCCTTCGGCTCCCTTGTGAACTGCTCCCGTCCGGGAGTAGGATAATCTACACAAAAACACGGGGAGAACATGTCATGGCTTACGAATTAAGCGAATTCTGCGCCGACGCGAAGGATTTCCTCTCCCGCGACGGTGGCGCCGACGGCCGCGAAAAGGTCCGTCAAAAGCTCGAAGCTCTGCTGCAAAACGAGGCCTTCGTCGACGAAGTCTGTGGGCCCGAGGCACCCATGGGCATCACGACCCTCTACCATGATCCCGATCTCGACTTCATGGTGCTGGCCCATGTCTATCCCGCGGGCCGCACCTCGCCGCCGCACGATCACGGCGCGTCCTGGGCGATCTACGGCCAGGCCATCGGCTGGACCGATATGACCGAGTATGACCGCCTCGACGATGGCAAGGAGGAAGGCCACGCCGATCTCGAAGAGCGGCGTAAATACCGGTTGGAGCCTGGCCACGCCGGAATGTTCGGGCCGCACCAAATCCATTCCATCCATTTTCCGGATCATGCCCGTTTTGTGCGGGTGACGGGAACGGACCTAACCCACATTCCGACGCTCCGCTACGATATGGCGAAGCGCGCTGTCACTCGGGTCAATCCCAACAATATCGGGGACGTGGCTGGCAGCGTTAGTGCCTGACGCATTCTCTATCAACGCCGGCAGGCGGTAGCGTTGGTGCGTGGGCGGTCTTGTTGGGACGGCCGGATTGGCTTAGCCTTGTCCCACAATTTCGTCCGGGCAGCGGCTGGTTTGATGAAAAATCAAATCGATCCGGCCAGATCATTTTCGGCTGGGCCGATGGGCGATCACAGGCAGGTTTGCAACAGGGAGAGTTTCAATGCCGGTTTACAAGGCGGAAGACATGCAGGCGACACCGGATGTCGTGAATCCGAACGTCATGATGAAGCAGTTCGGAGGCGACCTCATCAAGGTCGGCATCGTTACCTATCAGGAGGGCGAAGTGCCGCCGCCCCATTCTCATCCCAATGACGAGCAGTGGATTTATCTGCTCGAGGGTCGCCTTGCTCATCTGCTCGGGGACGAAGTTTTCGCCATCGGTCCCGGGGATCTGGTACATATCCCACGCAACACGGTGCACGGCATTCGGATTCTTGAAGGTCCGTGCCGCTTTTTCACCTGCAAGAGCCCGGCGGGATCGGGAAATCTGAGCGAAGATTACACCGCAGTGCCCAATCTGGAGGAACTTCAGCGGCGTCTGGCCGAGGTTTCCTAGTCTAACTTGGCGCCGTTCTTGGTGCCGGATTTCTAGGCTTAAACAGCTATTATCCGGAAATTACCAGCGCTATGGACATTTCCAATAGGCCTAATATTATGTGCCTTAGCTATGGTCTTATATATGACTGAGATTCGCCTTCGGATCACACATATAGGCTAATAGTGGGATGGACGTTTCGACTGTCCCAAAAAAGCAAAAATAACGAGTCGAGATACCTAGTCACAGGGAGGTTACATTGAAGAAGCATCCAATTTTTTGGGCCCGCGCGGTCCTTGGCGCATTCGTCGGAGCAGTCTTTGCGGTTGCGGCCGGCGGCGCCAATGCGGAATATCCCGATAAACCCATCACGTTCATCGTTCCGTATTCGCCGGGCGGCGGATCCGATCAGCAGGCGCGTCGGTTGCAGCCTGGCCTGGAAAAAGCACTCGGTGTCGAAGTTCGGATTATCTACAAGACCGGCGGCGGCGGTGCGGTCGGGTTCAGCGAACTTTGGCGCTCGGAGCCGGACGGCTATACGATCAGCAACGTGGTCGTTCCGAACATTGTCATTACCTCCAAAGGTGAAGGCATCGGTTTCAAGCCGGCTGAATTTTCCTATATCGGCATGACCGCCCGCGCGGTGGGCGCGCTCATGGTTCCCAAAAACAGCCCATATAAGAGCCTCGCGCAGTTTGTCGCGGCGGCCAAGGCGAACCCCGGCAAGCTGACGGTGGCCGGCGTGGGAAGCACCGGTGCGGAAAACTTTGCCGAACTCGCCGATATTTTGGGAATCAAAACGGCCTATGTCCCGGTTTCGGGCGGCGTCGGCAAGATGATTCCTATGCTGTTGGGCAACCACGTCGATGCGGGCATGACGGCATCTTCGCATGCGGTCAAGCACAAGGCGAACATCGACACGCTCGTGATTGCGGGCCCGGAGGCATCCGCGGCGCTGCCGGGCGTACCTTATGAATCGGGTTGGACGTATACCACGACGTGGGGCGTCATGGCGCCTCCCGGCACGCCGGCTGACCGCGTCGCCATTCTCAACAAGGCGCTGAATGAAGCGACGGCCGATCCCAAGGTCAAAGAATTGGTGACCAACAACGGGTTGTTGCAGATGCGTCAGACCCCGGCGGAAGCCAAGGCCTATGTCGAAGTCGCGGTAAAAAAGTTCTCTAAGTAGAGGCTTTCACAGTTTCAGGCTGCCCTTGCATCGGAAGTCGCGATGCCTGGGCAGCCTGTTTTCTTGGCTTTAAAATCAATAATACCGTTGTCCTAATGTCATCGATAAGTGTGGCCTGCGCAGCAGCCAGGACCATGACAGCGGCACCGCACTAGGAGTTTCTCTGTGATCGAAGGTCTGTTGCAGACACTCACGCCATCGGTCATGCTTTGGCTTACCGTGGGGGTCATGATCGGCATGGTGGTCGGCACTTTGCCGGGACTCACCGCCACCATGGGGACGGCATTGCTCGTGCCCTTCACCTTTGCCCTACCGACGGACGCAGGCATCGCCATGTTGGGCGGTCTTTACGTCTGCGCCATGTTTTCCGACGCCATACCGGCCGTGCTCGTAAATACACCGGGGACACCGGCGGCAATGGCCACCGCCTTCGACGGTCACCCTATGGTTCACCAGGGGCGCGGACAGGAAGCCATCGTCGCGGCGTGCTTTGCCTCTGCCTTTGGGACGCTGTTTGGTGCCGGATGCTATCTGCTGCTCGCCTGGCCCATGATCACGATCGCGCTCAAGTTCGGCCCGGCCGAATTCTTCTGGCTGGGGATCTTCGCGCTGACGATTATCGGCAGCCTCGCGAGCGGTTCGATCTTGAAGGGGCTCGCGGGCGGCGCGATCGGGCTACTGATCAGCAGCATCGGGATCAGTCACGGCAACGAAATTTCCCGATTTACCTACGGCATCCCCGAACTGCGCGGCGGTATATCCCTGGTCGCGGGATTGATCGGCATTTTTGCGGTCCCGCAGGTGCTGTCGATGGTCGCCGATCTACGCAAAAGTGACTATATCGCCGACTACAAATCCAAGCGTGGCGTGACGCTACAAACCGTTAAAAATGTGCTCTCGAATCCAATACACGGTATCCGCTCCGCAGTGATCGGTTCTTTCATCGGAATCCTGCCGGGTGCCGGCAGCCCCATCGCTGCGTTGGTTTCCTACAATGAAGCGGTGCGCTGGAGTAAGGACAAAAGCAAATTTGGCAAGGGCGACTTGCGCGGCGTCACCGCATCGGAGATCGCGAACAACGCGGCGGCACCGGCGGCGATGATCCCGCTGGTCACGCTGGGGGTCCCGGGTTCCTCGCCCGCTGCGGTCATCGCCGGAGCGCTCATGCTGCGGGGATTGAATCCCGGACCGGAACTTTTCCAGAGTGACGGAACGCTCGTCTACACCTTCGGTTGGTCGTTGTTGGTGGCCGGAATCGTAACCTTCATTCTTGGCAGCCTGTTCGCGCCATTACTGGTTTGGATTATCCGCATACCATTGCGGCTTCTGGCCCCCTTGATCATGCTCTTGGCCGTGATCGGTGCCTACGCCATCCGGAACAACATCTTTGATGTGTACCTCATGCTGGGCCTCGGGGTGTTCGTATTCCTCGTCAGGCGTTTGGGCTTTCACCCCGGTCCCATCGGTCTCGGTTTGATTTTGGGCCCCATCATCGAACCGTCGCTCGTTCAGGCCTTGTACATCGCCGACGCAACGTCGATCGGACATGTATTCTTCACCGGGACGATCAACATCATCTTGATCGTGCTCACCATTCTCTCGATTGCCTTGGTCCTTTGGGCGCGCTGGAAGGATCACGTGCGGGAACGTGCAAGTACCCGGCTAGAGGATCGGACAGAAGTCGTGGGCGAGCCGGAGTAGGAATGCATCATGCAAAGATTATTTGATAAAGATGTCCTGACCGCGCTGGTTTTGCTCTGTATCGCCGCGGTCTTCTCAACCGGCTCCAGTTCCGATCCCAAGGACTGGATCTTTCCTCAGCTTGCCAACTACGTGATCGTCGCGATTGCCGTTTTGCTGTTGGCGCGGGTTGTTATTGCCGCCGTTATGCAACACCTCCCGGACACCCTCAAATTCTCTTCGGAGGATCGGCATGCCTTCATTGACGTATCCGTGTTCCTGGTGGTTGTGCTGGCCTATATGTTTTTGATCTTTGGCCTCGGGTTCTGGCTATCCAGTCTGCTCATGTTGGTTCTGACGTCAGTCTATCTGACATTGGACAAGACGCGCCGAAACATTGGGCTGGCTTTGATCGTGCCCGTGGTAATCTGCATTGTTGCTTATCTTATTTTCACGCACGTGTTCTACGTGCCCTTTCCGGAGGCGCATTGGTTTCGAGGCCTAAGCTAGTCGCTGCCTATAAAGGGATACGGGAGAGTCGGTCATGATGGCATTCGATCTCAAAGTCGAGCAGGAATTCTCACCGGCCAAACACATCGAGAAAATACTGGGTGTCGAGTCGGGAGGAGACGTTACCGTCGCTTGCTGGGAGCCGGGCCAAACCAGCCCCAATCACTGCCACCCCCATGCCACGGAGATTTATTTCTGTTTGGAAGGTGGCGGCCACATGAACGTCAACGGCGAGAAGATTGATATTAAGCCGGGCATGTTCATCCTTCATCCGCCGGGCGAAATCCATGAATACGTCAACGGCGATCAGCGCACGCTTCTGTTTCGTGTCCGCTACGGCGACAACATGGAGTCACGCCACGTCGCGAAGACCTAGCCCGACCTAATCAGCCCTGGTCTTTGCCTTCGTAAACCTCGAGCACCCGGCTGGCGTCGTCCTTGGCCCAGCCGGCGTCGATGGCGCGCTTGAACATTTTGCGCGCCGCCGGAACCACTTGCAGATCGACACCGTGCTTCTCGGCGAGTTCGATCGCCAAGCCCATATCCTTGTAGAAAATCTCCACCGCACCCCTGGGGGCAAAATCACGGTTGAAGAAACGCGGGATCATGGTGTCGAACATGGACCCCCGGACGGATCCCTTGGGTAGGCATTCCATCATCGTTTCATGGCTGAGTCCGGCTTTCTCGCCGACGACGGCCATTTCGGCCAACAGCGCGGTTACCGAGTTGACGTAAAGGTTGGTGATCACCTTCATGGTCGCACCCGAACCCACCGGACCCGTATGAGACGTGTCCTTGGCCAGGGGCTCGAGAATGGGGCGCACTCGCTCGAATGCGGCGTCGGAACCTCCCACCATGAAGGTGATGACGCGGGCCGCCGCTTTGTCGTGGGAGCCGGAAATGGGCGCATCCAGCATGTCGATACCGTGGGCGGCAAGTTTGCCGGCCAGCTCGACCTGGAAGGACGGTGCCATCGTGCTCATCTCGATATGGATCAGGCCCTTCTTGCCCGCCTGGACGATGCCGTTCTCACCGATGGTGTTTTCTTCGATATGCTCGGGCGCGAGGAGGATTGAACAGGTGATGTCGCAATTTTCGGCGACGATTTTGGAAGAGTCCACTGGCGTTCCACCCTCATCGGCCAGCATTTTCATCCGTTCCGGATCTATGTCGTAGCCGAAAAGTTCGTGGCCGTCGGCCATCATCTGCCGCGCCAGTTCCAGCCCCATCTTGCCGAGGCCGATCATTCCAATTTTCTCGCCCATGCTCTCCCCTTATCTGGATTGGTGTTGTTATGGTCCCACCATAGTCACTCATGTCATCCCAGTGGGCAAGCAGAAGGGTGGATGTGGGACGGCTAGACCGCCGGCAATCTGATTTCGGCGCGCAAACCGCCTTCCGGGCGATTGGCGAGGGTAATGTCGCCGCCATGGGCGCGGGCGATGGAACGTGCGATCGCGAGGCCGAGGCCGACGCCGCCGGTCTCGGCGCTGCGTGACGTTTCCAGCCGCACGAAGGGATCGAATACCCGATCTAGATCTGCTTCAGGGATGCCGGGCCCGTCGTCCTCCACAGTGATCACGATACCGTCGGCCGTTTTGCTGAGGGCGATCATGGCGCGCTCTCCGTAGCGCGCGGCGTTCTCCATCAGGTTGCGGAGCGCCCGCTTGAGCGCCGTCCCGCGGCAGCGATAAGGGGTTGGCGGCATGTCGCCGGTTTGGATGTTGAGGCCTTGATCCTGAAGGTCCTGGGCGAGGCTTTCGACGAGCGCCGCCACGTCAACCACCCGGGTTTCCTCCTTGGCGGCGTCGTCGCGGGCGAAGGACAGGGTCGCCTCTACCAGTTCCTGCATTTCGCGCAGGGTCTCGATCATGTGCTCGCGGGTCTCTGCGTCCTCGATCATCTCGGCCCGCAAACGCAGTGACGTGATCGGTGAGCGCAAATCGTGGGAGATGGCGGCGAGCAGCAATGTCCGGTCGCGTACGAACCGTTGCAGCCGGTCGTTCATCTGGTTGAACGCGCGGGTGGTGTTACGCACGTCGGCCGGGCCTTCTTCGGGGAGGCCGGCGACCGTTTCGCCGCGGCCGAGTTGCTCCGATGCTTCGGCGAGACGTGCCATCGGCCGGGCCACCCGGCGCACCACCAAGATGACGATCAGCATCATCAGGATGCCGGTTGCCGCCACCGAGACCATTGCCGACCAGCCGAAGCGCGGCGGTGCGACGGGGGAGAGCGTCGCGACGTTGATCCAGGGGCCGGTGAGGGTCTGGGCCGCGATGCGCAGTTCGATGATCCGCGGTGGAGTTCGGCGATATCGGCGGTCGCGGGAACGACCATCGTCGTCATCATCCTCTACGCCGCGATGATGGCGGGCCATCCAGGACGGAAATCGAGGCTGGGCGAAAGAGAACGGCCGTTCGCTGATTTCGACCCGTACCTCATGGACATCTCCGCGCAACGACCGGGCGAGCATGCCACGGATGGCGGCGCTCGTCGCGTCCTGAAAACCGTCATCGATCGACGGCGTATCGGAAAGTTCGAACCGTAGGCGCGATGATGAAGCGCTATCGACGATCCGTTGATGCAGTTCTGGCGGCGTGTCGTTCAGCAGCCGGATGATCGAGGCTGTCCGGAACGCGATCTGTTCGCGCGCCGTGGTGCGTACGGCCGCGAGGCGTTCGTCGGCAAAAATGAAGAAGGTGATGGCATGCGTCGCCACGAGGGCAAGCAGTAGCAAGAGAATCAACTGGCCTGTCAGGGTTTTGGGAAAAAACTTCTTCACGGTGCCATCACCTCGGCAGCAAACATATAGCCGCCGCCCCACACCGTCTTGATGATGGTCGGGTTCTTGGGATCGGTCTCCAGTTTCTTGCGCAGCCGGCTCACCTGATTGTCGATGGAGCGGTCGAACACGTGGGCGCCCCGCCCGCTGGTCAGGTCAAGCAACTGGTCGCGGCTGAGTACCATATTGGGATGATCGATGAACGCCATCAGCAGTTTGTATTCACTGGTGCTGAGGGGAATGGAAATGCCGTCGGGTCCGACCAGTTCCCGTTGGCCGGTATCGACGGTCCAATTGGCGAAAGTAATCTGACCTTGCCGTTTCGGTTTATGACTGGGCGGCAAGCTGTTGGCGCGGCGCAGCACCGCCTTGATGCGGGCCAGCAGTTCGCGCGGATTGAAGGGCTTGGTAAGGTAATCGTCGGCGCCCATCTCGAGGCCGATGACCCGGTCCGTATCCTCGGAGACAGCGGTCAGCATGATCACGGGAATGTCGGTGGTCTCGCGCAAATGGCGGCATAGGGTGAGACCGTCTTCGCCCGGCATCATGATGTCTAGGACGACGAGATCGATGGCGCTTGCCTCCAGCACCTTGCGCATTTCGGCGCCACCCGCCGCCGTCGAAACGCGGTATTCGTTCTTGGTCAAATAGGCGGCGAGCGACTCGCGGATGTCGCGGTGATCGTCGACGACCAGAATGTGAGGCGTACTCTCCATGATTCTCGGATATGGTTACGAGGCGGGATGACTATGCCAGGGCGCCGGTCACCCGTTGCGGAAAAATTGTATCAAATTGTCGCAGCCGCCGGCGCGGGGATATTTGGCGACACTTTTCCCCTAAACACGACAAATTCTGGACACATCCCGGCGTTTTACTTGGACCACTGATGAATTCATGAACGGCCCATTCGGGCATGTTGAGAGAGAGGTATTTCATGAAACGGTCTACGAAAATGATCTTGGCGGCCGGTGTGGCCGTTGTTGCAATTGGATCTCTTGCCGCAGTGGGCAAAAGCTTTGCTGACGAGCGCGGCCACGGCTGGCGCTCCGGTGGGGGATTCCACCACGCCGGGTTTGGCAGTCATGGGGGATTCAGGGGCGGTCCCGGCGGTATGGGCGGGGAGCGCATGCTAGAGCTGTTCGACGCGGACGGCGACGGCAAGATCACCCAGGACGAGATCAATGCCTTCCGCCGCGGGCAGTTCGACAAGTTCGATGCCAACAAGGACGGCACCCTGAGCTTACAGGAATACCAGGCTCTGTGGCTCGACGTGATGCGTGAGCGCATGGTCGATGCCTTCCAACGTCACGACGATGACGGTGATGCCAAGGTGACCTACGACGAATTTTCCGAGCGTTTCACCAACATGGTGCGCCGTCATGATCGCAACGGCGATGGCGTCCTCTCCGAGGATGATAGGGGGCCGCGTTACGGCTTCCGCGGGCGCATGGATGATGACGACCGCGAAGAGATGCGGGAGCGCATGCGCGAGCATATGGGCGACGGCTTCCGCCGCGGCCGCGACAACGACGACAACTAACGATTACCCCCGCCGAGGGCGGCACAAGTCCCTGTAGCCCCCAATCGCCGTTTGCTCTGCACATTTCAAACGGCGGTGCCGCCCTCGGTTCCCTTTTCTCCTTCCTGTTTTCGATTAGAGCCTCGCTGTTCCGGCCCTCCTGTGCTAATCACCCCCTTAAGTTTCAGGGGGAATAGCTGGGGGCGGAGCATGTCGAATCCCGATAACGAAAAACGCTTGGCGGGCTATGCCGCTGCCGATTATGTGGCCGATGGTATGGCCGTCGGGCTCGGCACCGGATCGACGGTAGCTTATTTCCTCGAAGCCCTCGGGAAACGCGTGCAGGACGAAGGTCTGCGCCTGCGCGGCGTACCTACGTCCGAGGACACGGCGGCTAAATGCCGTGCGGCCGGCATCGAATTGACCGATTTCAGTCAGGTCAAAAGCCTCGACGTGGCCATCGACGGTGCCGACGAGATCGATGCCCGGTTCAACATGATCAAGGGCGGCGGCGGAGCGCTCCTGCGCGAGAAGATCGTCCTCACCGCGGCGCAGAAACGGATCATCATCGCCGATTCCTCCAAGCGGGTGGAACGGCTCGGCGCATTCCCGTTGCCGGTGGAGGTGCTGCCCTTCGGTTATGAATATGTCGCCGGGACCATTGCCCAAACCGGCGTGACGCCGAGCTTACGTGGCGGTGCCGGATCGCCGAAGCTGACCGATAACGGCAACTATGTCCTCGATTGCCCTTATGGCGAGATCGGTGATCCGCAGGCCCTCAACGGTGTGCTGAAGAATATCCCCGGCGTCGTCGAAACGGGCCTGTTCCTCGGGCTCCTTGATGTGCTGATCGTCGGCGTCGGTGACGGGGTCGAAACCGCGACAGCTTAAATCTCTTTATATCTCTGCGGCGGGCAAAGGCGCCTTGCCGCGGATCATGTCGGAGGCTTTCTCGGCGATCATGATGGTCGGCGCGTTGGTGTTGCCGCCGACGATGGTCGGCATGATGGAGGCATCGACCACCCGTAGTCCTTGGATGCCGCGTACGCGCAGCTGTTCGTCGACGACGGCGCCGTCGTCGTTGCCCATCCGGCAGGTGCCGACGGGATGGAAGATGGTTGCCGCATAGTCGCGAATATAGTCGCTCAATTGGTCCCGGGTCTGGACGTCCGGCCCGGGATAGATCTCGACGGCGTTGTACTTCTCGAATGGCGGGCTTTCGAATAGCCGCCGCGAAATCTCCACGCCTTTCTGCAGCACGTCGAGATCGGCTGCCTCCTCGAAGAAACGGGGGTCGATGACGGGACCTTTTTCGGGCTCCGAGCCCGCCAGCCGGATTTCGCCCCGGCTCTTGGGGCGCAACAGCACGCTGGTCATGCTGTAGCCATGGCCGATGCCGTACATCCGGGTCGGCGACGGGCGGTAACCGGGAATGAACACGTACTGGATATCGGGACGCGGCAACGTCGGATTGGTACGGACAAAGCCGCCGCCTTCGACCATGTTGCTCGACAAAATGCCGCGGCGCCGCAGCACATAATCGACGGTCCACCAGATATGTTTGGGCAGCGCCTTGAGCGACAGGCCGTACGGCTCGGTGCTTTCCGATTTCAGAAAGACGGGGCAAGAAACATGGTCCTGCAGGTTTTTGCCAACGTTGGGCAGCGAGAGCACCGTCTCGATCCCATGGCGCGACAGTTCCTGCGGATCCCCGATTCCCGACAACATAAGAATTTTGGGTGACACGACGGCACCGGCACTGAGCAGCACTTCACGCCGTGCGTGAACACGCTCCGTGGCGCCGCCGCGTTTGAACTCTACGCCGGTGGCGCGGCCGTTTTCGACGACGATACGGCTTACCGGCGCATTGGTGACCACGTCGAGGTTGGGGCGGTTCCGTGCCGGCTGCAGATAGGCTTTGGCCGCGGACCAACGGCGGCCGTTCTTCTGGGTCACTTGGCTGATGCCGAAGCCGTCCTGTTCGGGGCCATTGAAATCATAGGTGCGTTTGTATTGCAGCGACTCGGCCGCCTCCATCAAGGTCTCGTTGAGCGGGCTCTTTTGATTGATGAAGGTGACGTTGAGCGGTCCGCCCTTGGCGTGGAGCGGGCTCTTGTCGCCGTACTGTTCGTTGTTTTCGGCGCGCAGGAAATAGGGCAGGACATGCGCCCACGACCAACTCGAATTTCCCTGCGCCGCCCAATCGTCGTAATCCGTGCGGTGGCCCCGCATGTAGACCATGCCGTTGATGGAGCTCGACCCGCCGAGGGTTTTGCCGCGCGGAATATAGACGTTGCGGTCCTTCATCTGCGCTTGGGGCGCGGTGGAGAACTTCCAGTTGATCTTGGGGTCGAACATCACCCGCATGACACCCAAGGGAATGTGAATGAAGGGGCTGCGGTCGGGCGGGCCCGCCTCGAGAAGGCAGACGCTTACCGACGGGTCCTCGCTCAACCGATTGGCGAGAACGCAGCCCGCCGATCCACCGCCGATGATCACATAGTCGAAGGTTTCGCCGATGTTGTTGTGAGGCACGTCCCCCGCCATTTATTCACTCCCCCCAATTTTGGCGGCATTCTATGCAGGCGGTACTATACCCGCAAACGTTTGGCGGAAATACTCGGTTGAGTAGTGGCAGGTTGTCCGGTAGGCGGCTACGGAAAAGAAGCGGCTAACCGGCGATTTTTGACAGGGCAGGCACGAGCGCATCGAAATGATCGATCACCGCATCGGCGCCGAGCTCATGTACCGGCTTGACCGAATAGCCGTGGCTGACGGCGATGGACGTGACACCCGCTGCCTTGGCCGCATCCACGTCGGCAAAGGAATCCCCCACCATCACCGACTCGGACCGGTCGATCCCGTGATGGTCGAGGATGTGATGGATCATCTCCGGTTCCGGCTTGCGGGTCGCGACCGTATCGCCGCATACCACTGGCTCGAACAGATGTCCGGCATTGAGGCCGTCGAGCACCCGCCGCGTCAACGACGTGCGCTTGTTGGTGCAGAGTGCGACCCGGCATTCTTGGGACAGAAGGGTATCGATGGCCTCCAGGGCGCCCGGGAAAAAGCGGGTTTCGACGGTACAGTTGTTGCCATAGTCGTCGAGGAAAACCGTCAGCGCCGCGTCAGCCTCATGATCTGGCAACGGGCCGCCGGCGCGTTCGAAGGCCCACCCCATCATCTTGTCGCCGCCCGCCCAGATGAGCTGCTCGGCCTCCTCTTCGCTCAGCGCCCGGCGGCCGTGTGCCACCAGGGTGCGGTTGAGGGCGGCGCACAGGTCGGGCGCGCTGTCGATCAGCGTGCCGTCGAGATCGAAAATGACGAGGCGGTGTCGAATGGGGATGCTCTTTATCGGCTCGAATTTACGGATTTGATGATATTTTCCGTAATAATCTTTGACTTGGCCTATTTTTCACCCTGTGGCAAGGTCTCGCGCGCAATATAAAGCGGCATCCTTCTGGAATGGACACCGCCGCTTGAGATCGGCCCGATTTAGATCGACATGACCCACCGCCAAACCGCCGCCATCGTCCTTGCCGCTGGGCTGGGCACCCGTATGAACTCCGATTTGCCTAAGGCCCTGCATCCGTTGGCCGGGCGGCCCATGGTGCTGATGGTGCTCGACACGTTGGTGGAAGCGGGAATCGACCGGGCCGTGGTGGTGATCGGTCCCGAATCGGAACCTCATGCCGAGACAATCCGGGCTCATTCTTTGTCTCCTGAAATTGCGTATCAACATGACCGTTTGGGTACGGGCCACGCGGTGCTGGCGGCGCGTGACGCGCTTGCCGGTTTCGACGGCGATATCCTAATTCTGTTTGCCGGTGATCCGCTGATCACGGCCACGACCTGTCAGGCGGTGATGGCGAAAAGAGACGAAGGCCCCGCCGTCGTGGTCGTCGGCAAGCGCCCCGCCGATCCCGGTAACAATGGGCGTTTGATCCTGGGGAGCGACGGCGCGCTCGAACGTATTGTCGAGGCGCGTGACGCGAGCCCGGAGGAGTTGGCCATCGATCTTTGCAACGCGGGCATCATGGCCGTGGATGGGACGCGTTTGTTCGATTGGCTTGGACAGATCGGCAACGACAACGCAAAGGGTGAATATTACCTCACCGATATCGTCGGTTTGGCGCGCGGTGAGGGCGCCGTCTGTGCCGTGGTCGAGGCCGACGACGAGGAAGTGATGGGTATCGACAGCCGCGCCGATTTGGCGCGCGCCGAAGCCATCGTCCAGAACCGGCTACGGGCCCGGGCAATGGCAGGGGGCGCGACCCTCCTCGACCCGGACACGGTTTATTTCTCCTGGGATACAAAGCTCGGGCGCGACGTTACCGTCGGGCCCAACGTGGTGTTCGGTCCCGGCGTCACGGTCGGCGCGAACGTCGACATCCGGGCCTTCTGTCATCTCGAGGGCGCGGCGGTGGAAGAGGGTGCCATTATCGGCCCCTTCGCGCGGTTACGCCCCGGCGCGCGTATCGGTGTGGACGCTCATATCGGCAATTTTGTCGAGATCAAGAACGCCGAGATCGGCACGGGTGCCAAGGCCAATCACCTGAGTTACGTCGGCGATGCCTCGGTGGGGGCGGGGGCGAATATCGGTGCGGGCACCATCACTTGCAACTATGATGGCTACCTGAAGCACGTGACCGAGATCGGCGCGGGCGCCTTTATCGGCTCCAACACGGCGTTGGTGGCGCCGGTGCGAGTTGGGGCGGGCGCGATTACGGGCGCGGGCTCGGTGATTACCAAGGACGTCTTGGCGGATGCGCTTGCGGTCGCGCGTGGCCAGCAAAAGGAAGTTCCCGGCTGGGCCAAACGGCAGCGCGACGCCCAGGAAAAAAACAAATTGGCGAAAGAAAAGAAAAACAAGGACAAGAATTAATGTGCGGCATTGTCGGCATCGTCGGAAAGAAAGCGGTCGCGCCGCTCCTGTTGGAGGGGCTCAAGCGGCTGGAATACCGTGGCTACGATTCCGCCGGTATCGCGACCCTGGTCAATGGCCATATCGAACGCCGCCGCGCCGAGGGTAAGCTGATCAATCTCGCCGACCGGCTGGAAACCAGTCCCATCGACGGCACCACCGGTATCGGCCATACCCGTTGGGCGACCCATGGCGTTCCCAACGAAGTCAACGCCCACCCCCATGCCACGGATCGGGTGGCGCTGGTCCATAACGGCATCATCGAAAACTTTCGCGAGTTGCGTGACGAGTTGGAATCCGCGGGCCGCGAACTCGCATCCGAAACCGACACGGAAGTGATCGCGCATCTGATCACCCTTTACCTCGAAGAGGGCATGACCCCCGAGGAAGCGGTGGAGAAAACGCTCGTCCGCCTCGAAGGCGCCTTTGCCCTAGGTATCGTTTTCGCGGGCCAACCCGATCTGATGATTGCGGCGCGGCGCGGCAGTCCGCTTGCTATCGGCTACGGTGACGGCGAGATGTATATCGGCTCCGATGCCCTCGCTTTGGCCCATCTGTCCAGCCGCATCACTTACCTCGATGACGGTGATTGGGCGGTGATCAATGGTGCGGGGGCGGTGATCCGCGACGGCGACGGCAAGCTCGTCAACCGGGCGGTGTACGAGGCGTCCATTTCCGGGGCGCTCACCGGCAAAGGCGGCCACCCCCATTACATGCTCAAGGAAATCTACGAGCAGCCGCAGGTGATCGGCGACACGCTGCATAGTGTCCTCAACCCCGCCGACCGCACCATCACGCTGCCCAAATTACCGGTGGACCTTGCCAAGGTGAGTAAGGTGACGTTGTCGGCCTGCGGCACCGCTTTCTATGCAGCGCTCACCGCCAAATATTGGCTGGAGCGCATCGCGCGGGTGCCGGTGGAAGTGGATATCGCGTCCGAATTCCGCTACCGGGCCATGGATATGCCCAAGGACGGGCTCGCCGTGTTCATCTCCCAATCGGGCGAGACCGCCGACACGCTGGCGGCGCTGCGCTACGCCAGGAGCCAGGGGCAGACGGTGCTTTCCATCGTCAATGTGCCGGAAAGCACCATCGCGCGGGAATCCCATGCGGTGCTGGCGACCCATGCGGGACCGGAGATCGGTGTCGCGTCGACCAAGGCTTTTACGACGCAACTTACGGTGCTTGCGTGCCTCACCATCGTCATGGCGCGGGCGCGAGGCGCAATCGACAAGAAACAGGAAGCGCAATTGGCCCAGGCCCTGACGGAGGTGCCGTCGCGCGCCGCTGAGGTGCTCAACCACGACGAACGGTTGAAGACGTTGGCATATGAAGTGTCGCACGCCACCGACGTTCTCTATCTCGGGCGCGGCACCAGCTATCCCATCGCCCTCGAAGGGGCGTTGAAGCTGAAGGAGATCAGCTACATCCATGCCGAGGGGTATGCCGCGGGCGAGATGAAGCACGGTCCCATCGCGCTCATCGATGAGAACGTGCCGGTGATCGTCATCGCGCCGTCGGACGACCTGTTCGACAAGACAGCCTCGAACATGCAGGAGGTGATTGCGCGCGGCGGACGGGTGATTTTTCTCTCAGACCCCGGCGGCGCGAAGAAGTTGGGCGGTTTGGCGGCGGCGACCATCGCCCTGCCTGCGGTCGATCCCTTTGTCGCGCCCATCCTCTACACGATCCCGGTGCAGCTCCTCGCCTACCACACAGCGGTGATCAAGGGCACCGACGTTGACCAGCCGCGCAATCTGGCCAAGAGCGTTACGGTCGAATAAGCTCGCGGCATCATGCCGCACTCCAAACCCCACATTCTGTTCATGGCCGAGCCCAAGCGGGAAATTCTCGATGCCTTGGGCGCGCATTACACGCTCCATGTCATGCCCATGCAGAAGGGCCCCGAGCGCGATGCTCTGATCGAGGAAGCCGCGCCGCTCGCCCAAGTGCTGATCCCCATTTCCATCCTCGCGCCCTCGACCGAACAAGTCCGCATGATGACCAAGCTGGAACATCTCGCCTATCTCGGCGCGGGCTATCAGAGCATGGATCTCGCGCTATTCCGCGAGATGGGCGTCACCGGCAGCTACGTGCCCGCCGTCAATGCCGCCGCCGTGGCCGAATACACCTTGATGCTGACGCTGGCCTGCGTGCGGCGGCTGTTCCCCGCTGAGAAGTTCATCCGCGACGGAAGGTGGGGGCCGGAGTTCGGCCCGCCCATGACGCCGGAATTCCGCGGCATGAAGGTCGGCATCGTCGGCTTCGGCGAAATCGGCCGGCGTGTTGCCAAACTGTGCGATGCCTTTGGCGCGTGCGTCGCCTACCACAAACCGACAGCCGCCTCGGACGTGTCTTACCAGTACTATCCGGAACTCGCTCCCATGGCGCGCGATGTCGACGTGCTCATCGTTGCCTGTCCTGGTGGCTCGGCAACCAAGCATATGATCAACGCGGATGTTTTGGCC
Organism: uncultured Rhodospirillales bacterium; assembly: GCA_913055735.1. Classification (GTDB taxonomy): domain Bacteria; phylum Pseudomonadota; class Alphaproteobacteria; order Rhodospirillales; family UBA2165; genus CAJXKD01. The sequence goes on along the minus strand of CAJXKD010000001.1, from coordinate 884,143 downwards.
GCGCTCGGACCGACCGGGTATTTGGTCAACATCGCGCGCGGCTCGGTGGTCGATAACGACGCGCTGATCCCGGCGCTCAAGAACGGGATCATCGCAGGCGCGGCCCTCGATGTGATCGAAGGCGAGCCCGACAAGGTGCCCGCCGACTATCTCGCGCTCGACAATGTCGTACTGACGCCGCACCGGGCGGGGGTCACCGTGCCGGTGGTCCGGGCGCAAGCCGAAGGCGCGCTGAAAAACCTCGCCGCCCATTTCGCGGGCGAGCCGCTCCCCCATCCCATCCCTGATCTCGCACGGGACTGACCCCCGTGCGCAACGAGGACCGTTGGGCCGTTTATGTGGACGAGACCCAGCGCGAGATCGCCGCAAGGCTCAATCTGAAATCCGGTTTGTCGATCCTCGACGTCGGCTGCGGCACCGGGGCATTGTTACGCCGTCTGGCGGCGGTCGAACCGACCCTGCGTTTGACCGGTCTCGATGTCTCGCCCGCCGTGTTGCGCATTGCACGGTTCGAAACCAGTGGGCCGATTACATTCCTCGCCGGCGATGCGGATGCATTGCCGTTTGCCGACGGCAGTTTCGAGAGGGTGGTGTGCGCCAACCTGTTTCACTATGTCGGCGATCCGGTGCAGGCGCTTACCGAGATGAAGCGGGTCGCGCGGGCCGGTGCGGAGGTGGTTGTCGCCGATTGGTGCGACGTGCCGGACGCGTGCCTGGTTTGCGGCAAGGTTCGGTCCGCCCTCGATGAAATCGAGATCAGATCTTACGAATTGAGTGGCGGCGATAGGGTGAACTGGTATTTGGGCCGGCTAGTTGTTTGACGCCTGCCGGTTGATGTAGCTTTGGCGTTTGCGGACGTCGTCGGGCCACCGGCTTTCGATATAGGACAACACGGCCCAGATCTCCTTGTCCGATAGTGTTTCTTCGAAACCCGGCATGTTGCTCTTGAAGTCGGGTGGGGCAATGCGGGCGCCGCCGAATTTTGTGTAGTCGAACAGCAACTTGTCCGGGTGATGCCAGGTATGGCCCGTTTCGTCATGGGGTGGCGCGGGCAGGCCGCCGGCTGGTAACGGCACACGCCAATTGGCCTGGCCCTCCAGGTTGAGGCCGTGGCAGGACGCGCAATTGGCGTCGTAGAGCGGCTTGCCCAGGGCGACCAGCTCGGCGTTGCCGGCATCCATGCCGGCCGTCTCTCCGGTTCCATAACCCAGATAGAGAAATGAAACGGCGACAAGTGCCACGATGCCGCCGGCCGCCACGGCAAACCGCTGCTTCTGGTCCATTCGTTCGAAAAACATATGCGGTGTCTAATCATTCCCCCACCTGGAAGGTCAAGAGCCGCACGCGTCCGAAGCGGGCAGGTCACGACCTTCTGATTACCCGTGAATTTGTCGCGAACGGTTCGCAGTGGGGCTGTTAAGGGGGGATTTCGCCCATTATACTCCGGCGCAATTGCAATCGATTGCGAACATTGATCCGACCAGGGAGAGAGAAATGAACCTCAAGGACCCAAGCCTTTTCCGCCAACAGGGCTATATCGACGGGAAGTGGGTGGATGCCGACTCGGGTGAGACCTTCGAGGTCACCAATCCTGCCGACGGCTCGGTGATCGGCACGGCGCCGAAGATGGGTGCCGCCGAAACCCGCACCGCCATCATCGCCGCCAATAAGGCCTGGCCGGCCTGGCGCGCAAAGACCGGCAAGGAGCGCGGCGCCATCATTCGCCGCTGGTTCGAACTGATGATGGAGCATCAGGAAGACCTGGCCGTCCTGATGACCACCGAACAGGGCAAGCCCTTGACCGAATCCATGGGTGAGATCGTCTATGGCGCGTCCTTCGTCGAATGGTTCTCCGAAGAAGCCAAGCGCGTTTACGGCGACATCATCCCCGCGCACAAGCCGCATTCGCGGATCGTCGTTACCAAGGAGCCCATCGGCGTCGTTGCCGCGATCACGCCGTGGAATTTCCCCAACTCGATGATCACCCGCAAATGCGCGCCGGCGCTCGCCGTCGGTTGCCCGGTGGTGATCAAGCCGGCGTCCATGACGCCTTATTCGGCGTTCGCATTGGCGGAACTGGCCGAGCGCGCGGGCTTCCCACCCGGCGTGCTCAACGTCGTGACCGGTTCGGCAGGTGCCATCGGCTCGGAGATGACCTCCAATCCTATCGTGCGCAAGTTGTCCTTTACGGGGTCGACCGAAATCGGCCGGGTCATGATGCGTCAGTGCGCCGACACCATTAAGAAGGTGTCGCTGGAGCTCGGCGGCAACGCACCGTTCATCGTGTTCGACGATGCCGATCTCGATGCCGCCGTGGACGGGGCCATTGCGTCCAAATTCCGCAATACGGGCCAAACCTGCGTGTGCGCCAACCGCCTGTTGGTACAGGACGGGGTCTACGACGATTTCGCGGCGCGCCTCTCGCAGGCGGTGTCGGGCCTCAAGGTCTCCAACGGTCTCGAATCAGGGGCGCAACAGGGCCCGCTGATCGAAATGGCGGCGGTCGAGAAGGTCGAGGAACATATCGGCGACGCGGTTGACAAGGGTGCGCGCGTGGTGGTTGGCGGGAACCGTCACCAGTTGGGCGGCACCTTCTTCGAACCCACCGTGCTTGCCGATGTGACGACGGAGATGAAGGTCGCGCGCGAAGAAACCTTCGGGCCGGTGGCGCCCCTTTTCCGCTTTAAGACCGAAGAGCAGGCGGTCCAGATGGCCAATGATACCGAGTTTGGTCTGGCGTCTTATTTCTATGCCCGTGACGTCGGCCGCATCTGGCGCGTGTCGGATGCGTTGGAATACGGCATCGTCGGCGTCAATGAAGGGTTGATTTCCACCGAGGTTGCGCCCTTCGGCGGCATCAAGGAATCGGGTCTCGGGCGCGAAGGCTCCAAGTACGGCGTCGAGGATTTCCTCGAAATCAAATACACGCTGATGGGCGGTCTCGCTGATTGACTTGGCCGATTAATGTGGCGACCTAACGCGGCGTGCCGTCAGCCGGACAGAGGTTGCTTCGCAATACCCACACGTTCGTAAAGGACTTTTCTGTCGGTGTGGGCGGGTTATACTCGCCCGCACATAACAAGTGGGACGGCTGATCGGGGAGGATCATCATGGCGAAAACGGCACCCAAGAAATCCGCACGCGGAAAAAAGGCCTCAACAACGAGGGGAAGCAAGACCGTGGCGAAACGTGCGCCGCGGGCAAAATCGGTGACCAAGAAGGTCGCGCCGAAACCGAAGCGTGCGGCCAAGCGTCCTCCTAAGGGGCCGTCCTTTTCGGCGCTCAAGAAAGCGGCGAAGGATATGCTGCCGCTGATTCAGGCTGAAGCCGACGAAGCCGAATCCCAATATCATCTCACCGACAAGGTGGTGAACGCATCGCGCAAGGCGGGCCTTTATGCCATGTGCACTCCCAAGGCGCTCGGCGGCTCGGAACTGCCGTGGGTCGAGGCGATGGAGATCGCCGAAATGGTTGCCCATGCCGACGGCTCGGCGGGCTGGTGCCTGATGGTCGCGGGCGTGATGGGCTCCAACGCGGGCGCCTTTTTGCCGGCAGCCGGGGCTAAGAAGATGTTCCCCAGGGGTGCTGATGTCACCGTTGCGGGGCAGGGCGTGCCCAACGGCAAGGCCTGGAAGGTCGATGGCGGCTATAAGATCCAGGGCCATTGGAGTTACGGCAGCACCATCTGGCACGCCGAATGGATCCATTCCGGCTGCTTCCTGATGGAAGGCGATCAGATGAAGATGGTTGACGGCCACCCCGTGGTCGTGCTGTGCCACCATCCCCGTGATACCATCACGCTCAAGGGCAACTGGGACGTTCTCGGCCTGCGTGGCTCGGGTAGTTTCGATTACACCCTCAAGGGCGGCAAGGAATTGTTCGTTCCCGACGATACCTGCTTCATGTTCGACAATCCCCCGGTACAGCGCGGCGGCATCCAATACATGGGCGGCCTGCCGGTGATGACCAGTTGGGGCCACACGAGTTGGGCACTGGGTGTTGGCCGTCGGGTGTTGGACGAACTGGCGAAGCTCGCCTTGGTGCGAGTCGATGCGTTTGGCCGCATGCATGACAGCGCCAGCTTCAAGCAGAAATACGCCGAGGCCGAAGCCAAGTACCGTGCCGCTCGCGCACTTGTCTACAATTCCTGGACCGATCTTTGCGAGAACTACGCCAAGAACAAGCCCGGCACCGTGGAGCAGGTGGCGCTGATCCGTCTCGCCATGCGGCACTTGCACGACGTGGTGTCCGAGATCGCGACCTTCGCCCACAAGGCGGCGCGCGGTGTCGCCATCCGTCCGAGTCTGCTGCAACGTGCCTACCGGGATACGCACACCGGCACGCAGCACATCCTGTTGGCTGACGAGATCGCGCAGGAATGCGGCCGGGTGCTGATGGGCGCCACCAGCAAGAAAGCCGAGTGGACGGTATTCGGCGTCGCAGACTAGGGGGGCATCTATTCCCTAAACCGGCCCTGACACGCCGGGATCGCATCGCTATACTCCGCTGCCTTCAGCGGAGAATTGACTATGCCGAAATATGATTACGACCTGATCACCATCGGGGCTGGGTCCGGTGGTGTCCGCGCCTCGCGCCTCTCCGGCGGTTACGGCGCGCGCGTCGCGGTGGTGGAAGAGGACCGGGTCGGCGGCACCTGCGTGTTGCGCGGCTGCATCCCCAAGAAGCTGCTGATCTATGGGGCGCACTACGCCGAACATCTTGAGGACGCGATCAATTACGGCTGGAGCGTTGAGGACGCCACCCACGATTGGGCCAAGCTGATCGACAATAAGAACACCGAACTCGACCGCCTCAACGGCATCTATCTGCGTATCTTGCGCGACAACAACGTCGATATCCTCGACGGGCGCGGCGTGCTGACCGACCCGCACACGGTGCAAGTGGGCGACAAGTCTTATACGGCGGAAAACATTCTGGTTGCCGTCGGCGGCTGGCCGTCGACCCCCGATATTCCCGGCATTGAACATGTGATCTCGTCAAACGAGGCGTTGGAACTGCGCGAGTTGCCGAAGCGCATGGTGATCGTCGGCGGCGGCTATATCGCCGTCGAATTCGCGGGTATTTTCGCCGCCCTCGGTGTCGAGGTGACCGAGGTCGTGCGCGCGGACACGGTGCTGCGCGGCTTTGACGAGGACATCCGTGTCGCCCTCGATGACGAACTGAAGAAACGCGGCATCAACCTGATGAGTGATACGGTCATCCGCTCCATCGAGAAGACCAGTGACGGCTACACATTGCGCTGCGCCGGCAATGAAATGATCGAAACCGATCTCGTCATGTACGCCACCGGGCGCGCGCCCAACACCAAGGGCCTGGGATTGGAGGAAGCTGGCGTGACGCTCGCCGATAACGGTTCCATCCCCGTCGATGAATGGAACCGCTCGTCGGTGCCGCATATCTACGCCGTCGGCGACGTCACTGACCGCATCCAGTTGACGCCGGTCGCCATTCAGGAGGGCCGCGCCGTTGCCGAAACCCTCTACAACGACAATCCCATCAAGACCGACTATGAGAACGTGCCGTCGGCGGTGTTTTCGACCCCGCCCATCGGTACGGTGGGGCTGACCGAGGACCAGGCGCGCGAAAAATACGGCGAGGTCGACGTCTATATCTCGCGCTTCAAGCCGTTGGTGCACACCCTGTCGGGCCGCGACGAACGGACGCTGATGAAACTGGTGGTGGATACCAAATCGCAGCGGGTGGCCGGCGCCCACATGATGGGCATGGACGCGCCCGAGATCATCCAGGGGGTTGCCATCGCCCTCAAATGCGGCGCGACCAAGGCCCAGTTCGACGCCACCATCGGCATCCATCCTTCTGCGGCCGAGGAATTCGTCACCATGCGGGACAAGAGGCCGGAAAAAGCGGAGTAAAAGCGGAATAAAAGGCCGGATAGGGGCTGGGCCGTCCAATCGGCCCGAAAGCCGGGGAATCCCTTGTTTTAGCGGCCATGCAGGATAACTGTAGGCTTGGAAGCCTGTTGGATTTCCGAGGTTTCCGGGCCGCCATTGTTAGGGCGGCGAACGTTATTTACCCTGGAAACCAACGGCTTAGGGGCGTATAGAGTGCCCCCTTAAATAGAAAAATACCTGGGATACGAGGAAAATGGCTGGCAAATGGACGCCGGAGAGCTGGCGCGATAAGCCCATTCTCCAGGTACCGGAATATCCGGACCAGGAGGACCTGAAAGCAGTTGAGAAGCGGTTGAGCGGCTATCCGCCGCTGGTGTTCGCGGGCGAGGCCCGGCGGCTGAAGAAGTCGCTGGCCGAGGTGGCCGCGGGCCGTGCTTTTCTGCTCCAGGGCGGCGACTGTGCGGAAAGCTTCGCCGAATTCCATCCCGACAACATCCGCGATTTCTTCCGCGTCATCCTGCAGATGGCGGTGGTGCTGACCTTTGGCGCCGCCTGTCCGGTGGTCAAGGTCGGCCGTTTGGCCGGCCAGTTCGCCAAGCCGCGGTCCGAGCCTATGGAAAAGCAGGGCGATGTGGAACTGCCCAGCTACCGTGGCGACATCATCAACGGTATCGAGTTCACCGAGGATTCCCGCGTTCCCGATCCCAACCGCATGGAGCGCGCCTACAACCAGGCCGCCGCGACGCTGAACCTGGTGCGCGCCTTCGCTCAGGGCGGGTTCGCCGATCTCCACCGCGTGCATCAGTGGAACATGGGCTTCGTTTCCGATTCCGCGTTGGGCGAACGCTATCAGGATTTGGCCAATCGGCTCGACGAGACGCTCGCCTTCATGGCGGCGTGCGGCTTGACCTCCGATACCACGCCGCAGATTCGCGAGACCGACTTCTTCACCTCGCACGAGGCGCTGCTGCTCAACTACGAGCAGGCCATGACCCGTGTCGATTCGACCACCGGCGATTGGTACGACACCTCGGCGCACATGCTGTGGTGCGGCGAACGCACGCGCCAGATCGAGAACGCCCAGGTGGAATTCCTCAGCGGCATCAAGAACCCGATCGCGTCCAAGGTCGGCCCGACCACGGAGCCCGACAACCTGATCAAGCTGATCGACATCCTGAACCCGGAGAACGAGCCGGGCCGCCTGACCCTCATCAGCCGCATGGGCGCCGACAAGGTGCTGCAGGCGCTGCCGCCGCTGGTGCGCCGGGTGAAGGAAGAAGGCCGTCACGTCGTGTGGTCCTGCGATCCCATGCATGGCAATACGGTGAAAAGCTCCACCGGCTATAAGACGCGCTATTTCGACCGCATCCTCACCGAGGTCGAGGGCTTCTTCGCCGTCCATAGCGGCGAGGGCACCCATCCGGGCGGCATCCATCTGGAATTGTCGGGCAAGGACGTCACCGAATGCGTCGGCGGCGCCCAGGCGATTACCGAGGCTGATCTGTCGGACCGCTACCACACCCATTGCGATCCGCGCCTCAACGCCAAGCAGGCGTTGGAGTTGGCCTTCCTTATCGCCGAACGGCTGAAGGAAGAGCGTATCGGCGGCAAGCTCAACGGTTTTGCCAACGGCGCTACCGCCGCCGCCGAATAACGCTACTCTCAGTTTCGTTTTTCACCCTCACCTCGATCCTCTCCCGTTAAGGGAGAGGAGGACCCTCGGCATAGCGATTGCGTCCCCTCTCCCCACCGAGGGAGAGGGACAGGGTGAGGGGGTGCAGTCCTGACGCTACTCGCGCTACCAGCCTTGCTCTCCTTTCGCGCGAAGTTCCGCTCACCTCCTGGTGCGTTGACCGCTGCGGCGGTCCGCCGCATGATTGCTTCCAACAAATAAAGTTTACGTTGGAGGCAACCATGTCGAACGAACCCAGAATCAGTTACGTGCCTGTGGAGAATCTCGACGAAGACATGCGCGCGGAAATGGAACGCTGTGCCAATTACGGCACGCCGCGCCCGGAAAGCCAGGCCGTGCGCGCCCATGTGCCCGCCGTCTTCTGGTCCTTTGCCAACACCTGGCGGGACGTGTTCCATACCGGCATCGCCGATCACAACATCAAGGAACTATGCCGCATCTATGTGTCGCACTCGGTGAAGTGCGAGTTCTGCGGCAACCAGCGCTCGATCAAGTCGCGCGACGGAGGCCTGATCGAACGCGACTACATGGACCTATTGAACTTCGAGAAATCGACCCGCTACGACGACCGCCAGAAGGCGGCGCTGCGCTGGGCCGAAACCATCGTCTGGGACCTGCCGGTCACCGATCACATGTGGGACGAGCTTCGCAAGTATTACAGCGAAGAGGAGCAGGTAGAGATCGGCTATTTCATTTCCGTCACCATGGGACAGCAACGCTGGCTGCGCACCATGAACATCGATCACCATCAGGTGCTGCCCGGCACGGCGGCCTCCATGGCGCCCGGTTTCGAAACGGCGGAGGAAATGGCCAAAACCCGTGCCCGGGACGATTACTGGGCCAAACAGGAAGCGGCGCCCACCGACCGCAGCACGCCTTCCGAGGCGGCGGAGTAGCTTTCGCCTGCTTCCCCCCTCCCTGTCCCTGTCCCTCCCCCTCCCCCTCCCCCTCCCCCTCCCACTTGTCGCTGCTTGCAGCAACAAGCGCCGCAAGTGGGGGAGGGGACGTGGCGTTGCCGTCGTGCCTCCCACCCCAACCCTCCCCCCTTGAGGGGGGAGGGTTGGGGTGGGGGTGTTGGTCTGGCGTTCCCAGCTGGACCATTTTCGTTCGCGCGCTTAGGCTTTAACTTTTCGAGCAATTCATGTGTGAAGCGCGCAGTATGAAATCTCTCAGGGCGGCTTGGATAGCTTTGTTCGCGATGTTTCTTTTCTTTGGTACCATTCAGACCAGTGGCGCCGGAGAGTTCGAGGAGTCACAGATAGATCAGTTCCTCGCGGATTTCATAGTTACAACGGACGAAGAGGGAGCCATTCTATATAAATGGCGCCGCAAGATAGTGCTTAGATTTATAGATGTTGAAACTGACGACCGGAGCACTGCTCAAGAATTTCTCAACGAACTAATTGAAATTACGCGAGTGCCCGTAGTTTACGACGATAGCTTTAAGATACCCGCGAACTACTTAATCGTTGCTACTTCAAGCGTCTCCGAGGAGTTAGAGCGCTCAAGTGACGTTTACAAAAGACTCTTTGGTAGTGGATTTGACCGGTACTTGGCTGAGACCCGGGCATCCGGGAATCCTTGCGTCGGAGCTACCGGACTGCTTTCAGAAACGAAAGAAGTCGTATCGGCATTTATTGTTTTCGAGAAAAAATTGGACCCGGGGCAAAGAAAAAGGTGTTTATCGGTACGGATAGCCGAATCATTCGGTTTCCAAACCAATAATGACTCGTACCTCTATTCAATTTTTTCAAAGAAATATGTGGATTTCCTAACAAAGTTGGATCGTGCCGCAATTTCCCGCCATTACGCGAACTGAGCAGACGCTGGACCGTCCCCGCGCGTTCCCTTAGGCTTTCTGCCTGAAGCAAAGAAGGTCGCGCGGCAAACGCGCGGGGAGGCGAGGAATGGATGCGATAGCCAAGGAAACGGCGAGACAGCCCGTGCGCGGCCCCCATGTGTGGGATGCCGGCGATTTCCAAAACGGCGAATGGATTTCGCCTTTTCCGGAGGCGGCATCGACAGCCATCCGCAAACTGATCGACGAGGTGCGCGCCGCCGGGGTGCGCTTCGAGGATTACACGCCGATACCCGAGTTGCGCGACGGCCTCACCGAACTAGGCGAGGACATCCGCGACGCGCTCGCCACCGGCACCGGCTTCAGCCTGCTGCGTGGGCTCGACATTTCCGATTACTCATTGGATGAGTTGAAGATCGTCCACCAGGAGATGGGCCGTCATATAGGCCTCGTCACCTTGCAGACCGCCGATCATCCCGCGATGATCTCCGAGGTCACCGATATCGGCGACGCGGGCCCCAAGGAATTCTATTACCACCGCGGTGGGCCGTTGCCGTTCCACATGGACCCGGTGGATGTTGTCGGGCTGCTGTGTATCCGCCCGGCGCTGCGCGGCGGTCTCAGTGGCATCGTTTCGTCGGGTGCGCTGCACAACCTGTTGCTGGCGGAACGGCCCGATGTGTTGGACACCCTTTATCGCGGCTTCTTCCATCTCGACCGGCATTACCTCACCGAGGATGGCGGGCGGGTGCTCAACGACTACCGCAGCCCGGTCTATTCCGACATCCGCGGCGATACAGTGTGCACCTATCTGTCGGAACCGATCCTGATGACCGAGCGGGCGGGGCTTTATACGCTGACGCCGGAGGAACGTGACGCGCTCGCGGTCTTCGACGAAACCGCCAGGCGGCCCGAACTGATCCTCGACATGGATTTGCAGCCCGGCGACTTCCAATTCCTCAACAACCGCCATGTCCTGCACAGCCGTTCGGACTACGAGGATTACACGGACAAGGAAAAGGCGCGGATGCTGCTCAGGGTATGGATGACCATGCCCGGCTGGACCAAACTGCCGCGCGAAATTCCCTTTACGGACGCGGAGTTGGGAACCTTGCCGACGTAGAAACGCGGCTTACCAGTGCCCTAGCTTACCAGTGGCCAACGTTCTCCATGGACTTCCAAGGCTCGGCGGGGGGCAGGGCATCGCCCTTTTGCAGCAGTTCCACCGAAATGTTGTCGGGTGAGCGGACGAAGGCCATCTTGCCTTCGCGCGGCGGCCGGTTGATGGTGACGCCCGCGTCCTGCAGCTTCTGGCAGGCGGCGTAGATGTTGTCGACCTCGTAGGCGACATGGCCGAAATTGCGGCCCTCGTCATATTCCTCCGGGTCCCAATTGTAGGTCAGTTCGATCTGCGCCTCTTCATCGCCCGGCGCGGCAAGAAAGATCAGGGTGAACCGTCCGGCTTCGACCTCGCGCCGCCGCACTTCCTTCAACCCCAATTTGCTGCACCAGAAATCGAGCGATTCCTTCTCGTCGGTGATGCGCAGCATCGTGTGCAGATATTTCATCCGTTGTTCTCCCATTTTTTTTACGCCCAACGTTGTTGGGCTGCGTTCAAACGCCCACATGGAATTTATCTGGGGCTTTCGCGCTTTCGCGCGGCGCGCACTTGCGCTTGCCGTCGGCTTTCGCCGACGGAATTACTCGGCAGCTTTCGCCAGTTTAGCATCCTGGATGGCGCGCCACACCTTTTCCGGTGTCGCCGGCATCTCGAGATGCCGCACGCCGAGCGGGGCCAGCGCGTGGTTGATGGCGTTCATCACGCCGGCCAGTGCGCCGGTAGTGCCCGCTTCGCCCGCGCCCTTGATGCCGAGGGGATTGTTCTTTGCCGGCACCGGGTTATTGCCGATTTCGAAGGTGCAGAAATCGTCGGCACGCGGCATCGCGTAGTCCTGGAACGAGCCTGAGCGCATCTGGCCGCTTTCCGGGTCGTAGTTGATGTTCTCGAACAGGGCCTGCCCGGCACCCTGGACGATGCCGCCGTGCACCTGACCCTCGAGGGTGAGCGCGTTGACCACCGTGCCGACGTCGTCGACGGCGACGTAACGGACGATTTCGGTGCGGCCGGTGTCCGGGTCCACCTCGACCTCGCAGACGTGGCAGCCGTTGGGGAAGCTCGGCGCGGGCGGGGTGAAGGTGGAGCGCTCATAGAGACCCACTTCCATGCCCGGCGGCAGCATCATCGGGTTGAAAGCCGCCTTGACCACGTCCTTGATGGTTGCTTGCTTGTCGGTGCCCGCAACCCGAAAGGCGCCTTTGTCGAACTCGATGTCGGCCTCGGCGGCTTCCAGCATGTGGGCGGCAATCTTCATGCCCTTATCGATCACCTTGTCGGCGGCGCCGCGCATGGCCGAGCCGCCCGAGAGCGCCGAGCGCGAGCCGATGGTGCCCATGCCGAAGGTCACTTGGTCGGTGTCGCCGTCGATCACGCGGATGTCGTCCGTGTCGATGCCGAGCATGTCGGACAGCATGACCTTGTACATGGTGTCGTGGCCCTGGCCCTGGTTCTTGGTCCCGGCCAGCACGCTCACGGTGCCCGACTGGTCGAAACGGATTTCCACCTGCTCGGGGCGCGGGCCGCCCGCGGCTTCGATCATATGCACGACGCCGAGACCACGCAGCTTGCCGCGCGCTTCCGTTTCGGCGCGGCGCGCCTCGAAGCCTGCCGTGTCGGCCATCTCCATGGCCATGTCCATGTTCTTTTCGAAATCGCCGGAATCGTATTTGAAGGTGAGCCCGGTCTGGAACGGCATGGCGTCCTTGGGGATCAGGTTGCGTCGGCGCAGCTCGACGCGGTCGAGGTTCATCTCTCCCGCCGCGATGTCGATCAGCCGTTCGATGACGTAGGCCGCCTCGGGCCGCCCGGCGCCGCGATAGGGGCCCGTCGGCTGGGTGTTAGTGTAGGCCGAGATGGATTCGACATGGATTGCCGGGGTCGTGTAGGTGCCGGCGAGGCTGCCCAGATTCATGAAGGTCGGCACCATGGCGCCGCCGCCGGTGATATAGGCACCCATGTTGCACACCACCCGCGTGCGGACCGCAAGGAAAGTGCCGTTCTCGTCGAGGGCCAGTTCCGCATCCCAGACCTGGTCGCGGGCATGGTCGTCGGAGATGAAGGATTCTGAGCGTTCGGCCACCCATTTCACCGGCCGGCCGAGCATCTTGGCCGCCAGCAGGCACAGCCGGTTTTCGGGGAAGTGCACATCCTTGAGGCCGAACGCGCCGCCGATGTCATGGGCGACGACGCGGACCTTGTTTTCGGAAACCTTGAAGACCTCGTTGGCGAGGGTCGCGCGCGACGAATGCGGCGATTGCGTGTCGCAATACATGGTGTAGCGCTCTTCGCGGTGATCGTATTCGCCGACGCAGCCGCGCGTTTCCATGGAATTGGTCGAGATGCGGTTGATGACCAAGCGCTGCTTGGTGACGTGCGCCGCCTTGTCAAAGGCCGCGTCGACCGCTTCCTTGTTGCCGACGTTGAAGATGTTGGAAATGTTGTCGGGGAAATCCTCCCACAATTGCGGGCTCGCGGGATCGATGGCCAGGGCGGTGTCGGTCACCGACGGCAGCGGTTCGTAATCGACCATCACCATTTCGGCGGCGTCCTTGGCCTGCGCCAATGTTTCCGCGATGACGAAAGCGACCGCATCGCCCACCACCTTCACCGTATCGCCGACCGGCACCAATCCGGGGTGGGACGCCCAATAATGGGAGGAGCCGTCCTTGGGCCGCGTGCGCGGCGGGAAATGGGGGTGGGTCACGCCGAGGTCGGCGTCCTTGATGTCTTCGTGGGTGAGGATGGCGAGCACGCCCGGTGCCTTGAGCGCCTCGGATGTGTCGAGGGACAGCACCTTGGCGTGGGCGTGGGGGGATCGCACCGTATAGCCGTGGGCCTGGTTGGGGAAGCTGACGTCGCTCACGTAATAGCCGCGGCCGGTCAACAGGCGCGGATCCTCGGTGCGCGGCACCGGCTGGCCCATTCCGAACATACCCATGAGTTTTCCCCTTCCCCGAAGTCACAGTATTGGTTTGATGGGGCGCATCTTGCCGAATAGGATCGGGGAAGACAATCCGCACGGTGCCCGTTCAACCGGGGAAAAAATATGCGGAAACTTGAATAAACAGGGAGGAGTATCATGAACGCGCATCATCCCGTCGTTCATCTCGTCGGCAGCGTGCCGCTGCCCGATTCCGAATCCGTTTTCCGGACCGTTTGCGGCGCCGTCGGCCCGCATCTCACACGTCTGCCGGATGGCGAAACCGGCATCCGCAAATCCTGGATCAAGTTCCTTCAGGACGTGCTCGCTGATCACCCCGCGATCGAGCTTGATCCCGACGCGCCGCCCTTCAAGTTCGTGCAATGGGACGGCGTCGTGGTGCGCGAGATCCCGCGTCTGCACGTCATCCCCGGCAAGGAGGTGACCGCCGACGGTTTCGTCACCGGCTATGCAGATATGGCCATCGAGTCCTTCGCCGTGTTCGACCGATTGCAGAAGGAAGGCGTCATCCCGGGGGGCGTGAAGTTCCAGGTCTCCCTGCCGACGCCGCTGGCGCCGACCTACAACAATATGGTGCCCGAAGACCGGCCCAAGATGATCCCCGCCATCGTCGAACATTTCGAGGGCGAGGTGGCCAAGATCGCCGCCGCCATCCCCCACGACCGGCTCGCCTTCCAATGGGACGTCTGCCAGGAGGTGCTCGCCTGGGAGGGCTATTACGACGAAGGCCCGGTGGATTTCCAAACCGAAACCATCGATGTGCTGGTGCGCGTCGGCGATGCCATCCCCGAGGATATCGAATTCGGCTATCACCTGTGCTACGGCAGCCCCGCCGACGAACACATGGTGCTGCCCAAGGATGCGGGCATCATGGTCGAGATGGTGAACCGCATCTGCGCGCGGGTGAAACGCTCCATCCAGTTCTTCCACATGCCGGTGATCGAGAACCGCACCGACGATGCCTATTTCGAGCCCTTCAAGAATTTGAAGTTGAAACCGGGCACGGAGCTGTATCTTGGCCTCGTCTTCCCCAACGACGACGAGGGCAATGCCGCGCGTCTCGCGGCGGCGCGGAAGTTCGTGAAAGTGGACGGTATCGGCTCCGAATGCGGCTGGGCGCGGGGCGAGCCATCGCGGCTCCCCAAGATCCTCGACGCGCACCGCACGACGGTCGAGCAACTGGCCGGTTGACCGGCTTTTGGCACACGGGTGGTATGCGTGCCGTGTGCCAGCCATGTCATTGACTCGGATAAGGCGGTTCTCTAAAGCTACCGCCTTGTTTCTTTGGCATTTTTGCGGGCTTTTTGCAGACCCGGCAGGTATATGACCGACCAACTGTCCATCGCCATCGCTCAGTTGAACCCGACCGTCGGCGCGGTCGATGCCAACGTCGATCTCGTCCGCCAGGCGCGGGTCGAGGCGGCGTCGGCGGGTGCCGATCTGCTGGTCACCGGCGAACTGGTGGTGAGCGGCTATCCGCCCGAAGATCTGGTGCTCAGGCCCGCCTTCCTCGACCGCGTCGAGGCGCAGGTGACGGCGTTGGCGGGAGAGACCGCCGACGGCGGCCCGGCGGTCCTGCTCGGCGTTCCCTGGCGCGACGGCAAGATGCTCCACAACGCCGCGCTTCTGTTGGAGAACGGCAAGATCGCCGCGACCGTCTATAAGCATCTGCTGCCGACATACGGCGTGTTCGACGAAGAACGCGTGTTCGATGCCGGTCCGACGCCGGGGCCCGTTGCTTTCCGGGGTGTGCGCCTGGGCGTGATGATCTGCGAGGACATGTGGGAACCCGACGTTGCCGAGTGCCTCGATGAATCCGGCGCCGAAATGCTCATCGTCATCAACGGCAGCCCCTATGAGGTCGACAAGCCGGACAAGCGCCTCAATCTCGCCGTGGCCCGGGTCACCGAAACGGGCCTGCCGCTGTTGTACGTCAATCAGATCGGCGGCCAGGACGAATTGGTGTTCGACGGGGCGTCCTTCGCGCTCGCCCATGACCGGCGGTTGCGGGTGCAGTGTCCCGCTTGGGAAAGCTGTGTCGTTACCACCACGTGGCGGCGCGAAAGTTTCGGCTGGGCCGTCGACGAAGGGCCGTTGGCGACCGTCGTCAACGGCAGTTTGGATTCCATCTATCAGGCGATGGTATTGGGCCTCCGTGATTATGTGAACAAGAACCGCTTTCCCGGCGTCATCCTCGGCCTGTCGGGCGGCATCGATTCCGCTTTGTCGGCGGCGGTGGCGGTGGATGCGCTCGGCCCCGACAAGGTCCATTGCGTGATGATGCCGTCGCCCTACACCTCCAACGAAAGCCTGGAGGACGCCGCCGAATGCGCCAAGCTGCTCGGCCTGCGCTACGACACGGTGCATATCGAACCGGCGATGATCTCCTTCAACGACATGCTGGAGGATATCTTCGCGGGCCGCGAGGCAGACACCACGGAAGAAAACATCCAAGCCCGCGCCCGCGGTATGATCGTCATGGCGATCTCCAACAAGTTCGGCTACATGGCGCTGACCACCGGCAACAAGTCGGAAATGTCGGTGGGTTACGCCACCCTTTACGGCGACATGTGCGGCGGCTATTCGGTGCTCAAGGACATCTACAAGACGACCGTCTATGCGCTGTCCAACTGGCGCAATCAGCAGACGCCCGAAGAGGCGCTGGGCCCCACGGGCCGGGTCATCCCGGAACGCATCATCACCCGCGCGCCGTCGGCGGAATTGAAACCGGATCAGACGGATCAGGATTCGCTGCCACCTTATGACGCGCTCGACGATATTCTCCAATGCCTGATCGAAGGGGAAATGGCGCTCGCCGACATCGCCGCGCGCGGCCACGACCTCGAGGTGGTGCAACGAGTGTGGCGCATGCTCGGCCGGGCGGAATACAAGCGGCGCCAGGCGCCGCCGGGGGTCAAGATCACGTCGCGTGCCTTCGGCCGCGACCGGCGCTACCCCATCACCAACGGCTTTACCGATTTGCTATAAGGCTCAACTGGGCCGACATATAAGTTAGGGACGAAGAGAGGAACATCTCATGGCGGTTATCGATATCCACACCCATACGTTCGGCGACGCCTGGCTGAAGAACATCAAGGAGCACGGCGCCCCGGCCTATGAGATCACCACCGAAAAAGATGGCCGCGATTATCTCGTCGAATACGGTACGCCCGCCTGCGCGCTGGAGGTGGAGGCCTTCGATTTCGACAAGCGGGTGGAAATGATGAACCGCGACAAGGTGGATATCTCCGTCGTGTCGCTGACCTCGCCCAACGTCCATTTCGGTGGCCACAACGTCTCGGTCGAAACCGCGCGCCTGTTCAACGACGAAATGGCGGCGGGGCAGGCCAAGCACCCGGACCGTATTCGCTTCTTTGCCTCGCTGCCGTGGGAATATCCGGAAGACGCCATTCTGGAACTCGAACGCGCCATCAAACTCGGCGCCGTCGGCGTCATGTGCGTCGCTCATATCGGCGACAAACATCTCATCGATCCGCTGTTCGACCCGGTGTGGAAGGAATTAGACCGCCTCAAGTTCCCGGTGCTCGTCCACCCGACCGCGCCCTTGGGCGCCAAGGACGTGAATTTCGGTTACGAACGCATCCTTATGCCGGGCGCAGGCTTCATGTACGACACCACCATCGCCATCGCCCGCATGGCCATCGACGGTTTCTTCGAGAAATTCCCCGACGTGAAGATCATCGCCAGCCACGGCGGCGGCTATCTGCCCTACGTCAACGGCCGCATCGACATGTTCTTCGGCGTCGAAACCCTGGCCAAGTTCGACATCCCCAAACTGCCCAGCGATTATTTCAGCCAGATCTATTACGACGCGGTGCTCTACGATCCGGGCGCGCTGTCGCTCTGCATCGACATCGCCGGGCCGGACAAGGTGCTGTTCGGCACCGACCTGCCCATGCCCGCCGACGTCGGCAAGCTCTATGACATGATCGGTTCCCGGCCCAAGGAAGAGGCGGACAAGATCCTCGGCGGCAACGCGGAACGGGTGTTTGCGCTTTAAGAGGGTGGACCCCCGGGTCAAGCCCGGGGGTGACGTATTAGACGAACATCACATGCTCACCGTCATGCCCGGACTTGATCCGGGCATCCACTGTTTCTCGGGAGCTTCAGGGATTTCGGCTTAAAGCTTCGTTGGGTTCGGCGCGTCGCCGTAGACCTCGACGGGGTCGAAGGTCTTTTCCGTTTCCTCGAAGTGCAGCGTCAACGGTCCGGAAGCGCTGCCGGTCGGCACCGAGCGGTAAAAGCAGGAGCGGTAGCCGACATGGCACGACGCGCCGGAGCCCGCCACCTTGACCCGCAGCCACACGGCGTCCTGGTCGTCGTCGATGCGCATTTCGGCGACTTCCTGAACGAGGCCGCTGGTGGCGCCCTTGTGCCAGATGGCCTGGCGCGAGCGGGAATAATAATGCGCCTCGCCGGTTTCGATGGTCTTGGCCAGCGCCTCGGCGTTCATGTAGCCGTGCATGAGCAGCTCGCCGGAATCGAAATCCGTCGTCACCACGGGGATCAGCCCGTTGGCGTCGAATTTGGGCGCAAGCTCGTTGCCTTCCTCCACTTGTTCGATGGAGGTGCGCGGCGCGAAAAGGGGGTTCGCGTTGGTGTCGCTCACGGGCGGCTGCCTTTCTCAAAAGTCGGGTCTCGATTGGGGCGCCTTATATATCGGCCCCGGCCCCCCTTCGCAATAGAAGCGACGAAAGATGGACCCCCGGTCAAGCCGGGGGGTGACGAAAAATTGCAGAAATCAGCCAACCCCGTCATGCCCCGACTTGATCGGGGCATCCATTTTCCGCATTCCTCATGCTGAGCTTGTCGAAGTACGAGGAATGCGGTCACTCATCCTTCGACGGGCTCAGGATGAGGCCTTTCTTGGTGATCTTTGCAGGACCCGACCTTGAGAGCCCTGCTATAGTCCGGGCAACCAGAAATCAGGGGAGGGACAATCCGTGGCGCTATTTGAAGGCTTCGAGGTCGGCGACGCCGAGGTCAACGGCCAGACCATTCATTATCGCAAGGGCGGCTCGGGGCCGCCTGTGCTGCTGCTCCACGGCTATCCGCAGACCCATGTGCTGTGGCACAAGATCGCGCCGACCTTGGCTGAAACCCATACGGTGGTCGCGGCAGATCTGCGCGGCTACGGCGATTCCTCCAAGCCCGAGACCGACGACCGCCACGAGCCCTATTCCTTCCGCAACATGGCCGCCGATCAGGTGGCCCTGATGAAAAGCTTGGGGCACGACAGGTTTTCCGTCGTGGGGCACGACCGGGGCGGGCGCGTCGGCCACCGCATGGCCCTTGATCACCCTGATGACATTGAACGGCTGATGGTGCTCGACATCATCCCCACCCTCGATCTCTATGAGAGCACCAACATGGCGGTGGCCACCGGCTACTATCATTGGTTCTTTTTGATCCAGCCCTACGATTTCCCCGAACGCCTCATCGGTGCAGATCCCGAATATTATTTGACGTCGCGCACGCTGCGCTCGCCGCAGCCGGGGGTGTTCACCGAGGAAGCGGTTGCCGAATATCTGCGCTGTTTCTCGAATCCGAAAACCATCCACGCCAGTTGCGAAGATTACCGCGCCGCCGCCACCATCGATCTGGAACACGACCGCGCCGATCTCCGCCGCCGGATCGCGTGCCCGCTGATGGTGTTGTGGGGCGCCAACGGGTTCGTCGGCAAAACTTATGACGTGCTCGACATCTGGCGCCAACGGGCCAAGAAGGTGTCGGGCGAGGGTTTGCCGTGCGGCCATTTCATCCCCGAGGAGGCGCCCGACGCCGTGCTTGCCGCGCTGCGGACATTTCTCGCGAACTAAGCCGCACCGGGCGGCTCGGGCCTACCATCGCGGCTTTCCTCCCCGCCCCCCTCTGCTATAGTTTCCGCCAACAAAGGGCTGGATGCTCGAAAACAACTCAAGACACATTCCAGGGGAGGAA
This sequence comes from uncultured Rhodospirillales bacterium, assembly GCA_913055735.1. Classification (GTDB taxonomy): domain Bacteria; phylum Pseudomonadota; class Alphaproteobacteria; order Rhodospirillales; family UBA2165; genus CAJXKD01. The sequence continues at coordinate 864,760 of CAJXKD010000001.1, read as the reverse complement.
TTGATCCATGGCGTCGTACAAGCTGCTTTCTTATGCCGATAAGTCGGGCAAGGCCCGCGCGGGGCTTCTGGTCGGCGAGACGGTTTATGATGTGGAAAGCGAAGTGACGGCGGCAGGGGCCAACGGCTTCGATGCGGCGGATGTGAAGGGCATCCTGGACGCCTGGGACCGGGCGGCGCCCGTATTGGCATCCATCGCCAACAATCCGCGCGGCGACAATTCGCAGGCCCTGTCGGCGGTCAAGCTCATGGCGCCCATTCAGCGGCCGAGCGCCATCTATTGCGCCGGCGCCAACTACTACGACCACGCCGCCGAGATGGGCAACACCGGCCTCGACAAGACCAAGATCGAACCCCTGTTTTTCTGCAAATCGGGCTCGCTGGTCATCGGCCCCGGTGACGATATCCGCCTGCCGCAGAACTATTCGCAGAAATACGATTGGGAGGTCGAGCTTGCGGTGGTCGTCGGCAAGCGGGCGCGTAATCTGACCCTCGACAATGCGCTTTCCTGCGTCGCCGGCTACACCATCATGAACGATCTGTCGGCCCGTGAGATGGGCAAGCGCGACGATTGGCCGTTCGGCATGGACTGGATGCGCCACAAGTCCTTCGACAACGCGGCGCCCATGGGCCCGTGGATCACGCCCGCTTCCGATATCAAGGATGTGCAGGACCTGAAGCTCAAGACCACAATCTCGGGCGAGGTGAAGCAGGATTCGTCCACGCAGCAGATGGTGTTCGGTGTCGCCGAACTGATCGTCGCGCTGACGCACCAATTGACGCTGCTGCCGGGCGACATCATTGCCACCGGCACTTGCGCGGGCGTCGGCGCGCCGTCGAACACCTTCCTCAAACCCGGCGACGATATCGTCATGGAGATCGAAGGCGTCGGCACGCTCACCAACCCCGTCGTCAAAGGTGATTGATTGGGGCGATTAGGAGAAAGCAAATGACAGGCCCTACCCGGTTCGGCGTTTTCATGGCGCCGTTTCACGCGTTGAACGAAAACCCGACCCAGGCAATCCGGCGCGATGTCGAATTGGCCGAGCATCTCGACCGGCTCGGCTATCAGGAACTGTGGGTAGGGGAACATCATTCCGGCGGCTTCGAGATCATCTCCCAGCCGGAGATCTTCATCGCAGCCGCTGCCGAGCGTACCAAGAATATCCGTCTCGGCACGGGCGTGAAGTCGCTGCCCTTTTACCACCCGATGATCGTTGCCGACATGATGGCGCAGCTCGACCATATGTCTCAGGGCCGGGTGCTGTTCGGCGTCGGGCCGGGGGCGTTGCCGTCGGATGCGTATCAGATGGGCATCGAGGTGGCCGATCAGCGCCGCCGCATGGACGAGGCCATCGAGGTGATCATCCCCTTGTTGCAGGGCGAGACGGTCAGCCGCGAAAGCGACTGGTTCACCCTCAACGAGGCGCGGCTGCAACTGTCCTGCTACACCAAGCCGCGTATGGAAATGGCGGTGACCAGCATGCGCTCGCCCGCCGGCATGATCGCCGCCGGGAAATACGGCCTCGGTGTGCTCGTGCTCGGCGGCGTCTCGGACGAAGCGCTGGCGCACTATGTCGACAATTGGGGCATCTGCCAGGAAACGGCGGAAGAACACGGCAACACGGTGAGCCGCGACGATTGGCGCATCACCATGATGGTCCACTGCGCCGAAACTCGCGAACAGGCCCTCAAGGACGTCGAGTTCGGCTTCGGCGCTTGGGCACGCTATGCCCAGGATGTGCTGCCCGCCTCGCCGGTGCCGAAGGACGCCGCCGATCCCATCGCCTATGCGCAAGAAAACAAGGTCGCCGTGTTCGGTACGCCCGACGACATCATCGCCGAGATCGAGCGGGTGAGCGGCGCCGTCGGCGGCTTCGGCACCATGCTGATCTTTGCCAACAACTGGGCCCGCTGGGACGCGACGCTCAAGAGCTACGAGTTGATCTCCCGCTACGTGGCGCCCCATTTCACGGGCGCCCGCGACGGCCGCATTGCCAGCTACGACATGGCCACCGAGAAGCATGACGGCTTCTCCCAGTCCTTCATGAAGGCATCGGACGCTTCCCGCGAGGCCTACGAGGCCAAGAAGGCCGTTAAGGGCAAGGCGGCGGAATAGCAGGCTTTTGAGCGCCTAGGGGGCTTTTCCTTGCCCGCGTGAGGGGGCGTTGCTAAATAGGGCGCCGCCATGACCCTGAGCATCTACAACACCTTCTCCCGCCAGAAGGAGATCTTCACCCCGCGCGACCCGGCCCATGTGGGCATGTATGTCTGCGGGCCGACGGTCTATGACTATGCCCATATCGGCAATGCGCGGCCGGTGATCGTGTTCGACGTGCTGTATCGGTTGCTGCGCCACGAATACGGCGCCGATCACGTGCGCTATGTGCGCAACATCACCGACGTAGACGACAAGATCATCGCCGCCGCCGAGGCAAGCGGCGAGGACATCGGCGCGATTACCCAGCGCACCACCGATGCTTTCCATGCCGACATGGCGGCGCTGGGCGCGCTGCCGCCCGATGTCGAGCCGCGCGCAACCCAGCATATCGGCGAGATGATCGCGCTGATTTCGTCGCTGATCGATAAGGGTCATGCCTACGAGGCCGACGGTCACGTGTTGTTCAACGTGCCCTCCATGGAAACCTATGGTGGGCTCAGCCGTCACAGCCGCGACGAGTTGATCGCCGGCGCCCGCGTCGAGGTCGCGCCCTACAAGAAAGACCCCGCCGACTTCGTGTTGTGGAAACCGTCCACGGATGACCAGCCCGGCTGGGACAGCCCGTGGGGGCGGGGACGGCCCGGCTGGCACGTCGAATGCTCGGCCATGTCGGAAAAGCATCTCGGCGCCACCTTCGATATCCACGGCGGCGGTATCGATCTCGTCTTCCCCCACCACGAGAACGAGATCGCCCAATCCACCTGCGCGCACGGGTCCGGCACCTTCGCCCAATATTGGATGCACAACGGCTATCTGATGGTCGAAGGCGAGAAGATGTCGAAGTCGCTCGGCAATTTCATCACGGTGCACGATTTGCTGAAGGACCATCACGGCGAAGCCGTCCGTCTCGCCATGCTCTCGACCCATTACCGGCAGCCGTTGAACTGGACAGCGGAAGGCTTGAAGCAGGCGAAAAGCCAGTTGGACGGATTTTACGGCGCCCTGCGCGGCGCGGCGGACATCGTGCCCGCCGAGGTCGAGACGCCGGCCGCCGTATTGGATGCGCTGCGTGACGATCTCAACACGCCGCAGGCAATCGCCGCGTTGCATGCGCTGGCGGGAGAGTTGAACAAAACCTCCGGCGATAGCGCCGCCAAGGGCGCGTTACTTAAGGCGGCTTCGTTGCTCGGTCTGTTGCAACTCGATCCCGAAGAGTGGTTCAAGTGGCAGCCCGAGGGGACGACCGGCGGGCTTTCGGATGCCGATATCGACGCCCTGATCGAGGAACGCAAAGCGGCGCGCGCCGCCAAGGATTTCGCCCGCGCCGACCAGATCCGCGACGACTTGGCCGCGCAGGGTATTGTCCTCGAGGACGGCGCCGGCGGCACCACCTGGAAACGCGGCTAAAGGCTTCGTTTGTTCAAATAGTCGAGGCCGTGGTCGATCTTAAGTTCGACCCACATGGGCAGATGGTCCGACATCTGCCGTCGCCGCCAACTCGTTCTGTAATAGGTTTTCTGGGCGCGGTCGCTGCGCGGGTTCCCCTTGGTGTTGAAGGTGAGACCGTTACGCCGGTCGTCCGGCGGATAGCCGCCTGACATGTCGGGGATATAGGTGCCGAAATCTTCGTCGCGGTAAACCACCTCGAAATAGTCGAACACGCCCGCCTTGCCGGTCGGCATCAAATTGCTCTCCACGGTGCGCATGGCGATCTGATCGTAAAAGCGATGTTCGCTGCCGACGTTGGAATGGGGCACCGTTTGCAGCTTGTCGGGGATGAGGAAGCCGTTGTCGGCGAACGCCTGATAGGCGTCATTGTGCGGCTCGCGGCTGAAGATGTTGAAGTCGCCTAACAGGATACTGTTCTGCGACCACACGCCTTCCTCCTCAGTGCGCTCCTTGAGGAATTGGGCCAGGGTCCGGATCTCTTCGACGCGCAGCGGGCTGTTCTCTTCATCCTCGCCCCAGATGATATGCACGGTGGTGAGCATGAACTTGAACCAGCCCGAGGTGAAGCCGACCAACTGCGGTGTGCGGACGAGCTGGTTGGAGGGCGCGATGGTCCGGCGGTTTTCCTCGACGGGCGGGACGACGATTTCGCCGGCGAGGCCACCGAACAGGACCTTACGGGTATCGAACAGAAAGGCGAGACGTTCGCCGTTGCCTGCCGTTCCTTTGGTGACGTCGGTGACGATGTGATCCCAGGTCGGGCCAAGCATATCTTCGAGCTTCTCCAGACCGCCGAGATCGGCGCCGACCTCCTGCACGGCGATCAGGTCGAAATGCGACATGATCTCCGCGATGTACCAATAGCTCTCGTCGGTGCGGTTGTCGGCATCGCCGCCGTCGAAAGCCTGCAGGTTCCAGGTGGCGAGGAGCAGCGTGTCGTCGGTGTTCTTCGGGGGGATCCGCTGATCTGGATCGTCGTTTCCCTGGGTCAGGGCCTCACGCAGCGCCAGCAGGTTAGCGGCGACTCGGGTGCGCCGGTCGGGTTCCAGTTCGTCGAGTTCATAGAACAGCGGCATGGCCTTCCTTCCCGTTTCTGCAGTAGAGGAGTGTAAGGCGAATGCACTTTATGGTCGAGAGACGCTGTTGCCAAAAAAAGCGGCCGGCGCAAGCGCCGGCCGTGAGTGAAAGCGTCCAGTATGGACGAGGGAATTCGCTATTAGGATGAGAAGTTAGGCAGCTTTGGCATCCTTCTCGCCGCGCACATAGGCGAGCACGGTTTCGGCATCGGACACCTCGAACGGATCGCCTTCGGCGTTGTCGTCATAGCCCGGCTCGACGAACATCTTTTCGATCTCGCCGTCGTTGACGACCATGGCATAGCGCCAGCTGCGCGGGCCGAAGCCGAGATTTTCCTTTTGCACCAGCATGCCCATCTTGCGGGTGAACTCGCCGTTGCCGTCGGGCAGCAGCTTCACCTTTTCGACGCACTGATGGCGGCCCCACTGGAACATGACGAAGGCGTCGTTCACAGACAGGCAGTAAACCTCGTCGACGCCGGCCTGTTTGAACTGGTCATAGGCGGCTTCATAGCCTGGCAGGTGGGTCGAGGAGCAGGTGGGCGTGAAAGCACCGGGGAGCGCGAACAGGACAATGCGCTTGCCGGCGAAAATATCGTTGGAGGTGACGTCCTTCCACTCGTAGGGATTCGGGCCCTCGAGGGCATCGTTGCGGACGCGGGTCTTGAACGTGGCGTTAGGGACGCGGGTCATCGGGGTCTCCTTTTTTCAGCGTACTTTTGTTCGAAGCGGGCCTTTCGGCGCCGATAAAAACCACACTAAATATATCTATATTCAATAAGATATTAAGTTTTTTATAATTATTCTAATTTATAACGTTAACCGATCCAAAAATCCCGGAAATCGGCGGCTAGTGGAGGGTACAGGTCCCTGGCAAGTAATTGGCCTCCGATCCGGCACTCAGGCCCGCGGCGGTGAAATGGCTGGTTCCGGAAAGCCGCAGCCGGCCTTCTACCAAGGTTTCGGCGAACCGCCGGAACAAGGGCTCGACCAGGTGCAGCTTCTCGGGGTCGATGAAATCGCGCAGGGCATGCAGGGTGTCTACAGGTTCTGTCGCCATGTTCACCGCTTGGCAGCCGGCGAAAATGTCGAGGATCAGCCGCTCATCCGGGCTGATCCGCCGGTCGCAGGCGCAATACACCTCGATGCTGCGCGACAGGCTGCCCGACAGGGTGTCCATCAGCGTGGCCAGCCAGGTGGCGGCATGGGGGATATGAACGCGGGCATAGGCCTCGCGGAGGCGGCCCTGAACGCTGATCTGGTGGCGCCAGCCCAGCACCCAGTAGCGGAAACTCCACAGCACCAGTTGCTCGGCGAAGGGGAGGTGATCGGTGCGGGGATAGGATCTGGCCGCTCTGCGTTTCGAGGCGTCATCCCGGGTGATTTGGTTCATTTTTTGCGCCGTCCTGCTGTCTCTTGCGCGTTCGCTCTAAATGCGAATGCTTCTCAATTTCGATATCTATACCGCAGGATGGTTAAGCATGCAAATAATAATCATTATCAATTAGAAAAAAATTGTATCGAAGGTGGGAAGAGGCGAAAGGCCGGAAATCCGGAGCTAGGCGGGCGGTCCGGCGGCTGTTTCCGGCTCCACCTCATAGTTGGACGTCCGGCGCATGATCTTGCCGGATAAAATTGCAGCCGCCACGAGGATCAAGGCCCCGGCGCCGGTCAACGTCCATTGAACGCCGATGAATTCGGCGATCCAGCCCATGGCGAGGGCACCGAAGGCGGGCAGGCCCATGATCAGCGAAACGTTGAAGCTCACCACCCGGCCGCGATAGGCGTTGTCGACGACGTTCTGGATCAGGGATTGCGACGCGATGGTCGCGGCGACGAACAGGCCCGAGGTAATTGCCAGCAGCAGCAGGGCGAGATGGAAATCGGGGCTCCAAGAAAAAACGATCAGGAAAACCGCCGACGACACAACCCCGCCCACGAGAATACGCACCAGCCCTTGAACGCGGCCGCGCAGGGCAAGGGTGATGGCGACAAGGAAGGCGCCGAAGCCGCCCGCCGCGAGAAGACTGGTGAAGCCTTGCTGGCCCCTGTCAAACACGTCCACGGAAACATTGGGCAAAAGGTCCACATAGGGACGCAAGAGCATGGACGCGGTGAGGTAGATCAGCATTACCAGCCGGATCTCCGGCTGCCGTACCGTGTACCAGAAACCGTCCGCCATATCGCCGAACAGACTGCCGAGGCCCTTGCCGCCTACAGACGCCGGCCGCGGCGCGAGCCGGAGCCGGAACAGCGCGAGGCACATCCACGATAAGGTGAGGCCGTAGGTGGCAAATGCCGCCGCCGCACCGCCAAAGGTAAGCAGGATGCCGCCGATAGCGGGGCCGATGAAGGCCGCCGAGTTGAAGGTCGTCGAGTTGATGGCAATGGCTGCCGACAGGTTGCGGCGCTCGACGAGGTCCGGGATCAACGCCTGCCGTGCCGGCATGTCGAAGGCGGCGAGGGTGCCCTGGATCAAAACCAGGACGACCAGCAGGTGCGGCGTGATCAGCCCCGACACGGTTGCCGCCGCCGTCGCGACCGCCACTGCGATTCCCAACAGAGACGCGTAGAACGCGGTGTTGCGATGACCGAACCGATCCGAAATGGCACCGCCGACCAGGCCGAGAAAGAACAATGGCACGAGAAAGGCGAAACCGACGGCGCCCAGCCAAGCGGGCGACCCGGTCAGATCCTGCGCCAGCCACAGTGCGGCGGAGCGGTAGATCCACACACCCTGCACGGACAGGATATGGCCCGAGAAATAGACACGGTAATTACGGCTCGAAAACGCGCGACCGACCCCGCCGAATGCAGCGGAAGGCTTCTTGTTGGCATCCATGCGCCAAGGTAGCCGTTCCGGTCCGGAAGTAAATCAATTGCGCGTTGATTGTCCGGACGGCGCTGCCGCGGTTACGACTCCGAGTGATTACGATGCGACCTTTTCAGCGCTGAGCGTTCCGTCGCAATAGTGGCTTCCCCATGTGCCCGTGGCCTTCCGCGCCGTAAAATCGACGGTCGCATAGCCACCGGTTATCCCCTGTTGGCCCAGTTTGCCGGCCAGCTTACCGCTTTCGTCGATCTGGCCCCAGATCTGATAGGTGCCGGATTGACCCGTGGCGGTTTCCCTGACCGTAGAGATCAAGTAGCCATACTTCACTTCACCATTCACCGTAAGGCCGCTGCAATTCAGATTGTCGGATACGAGAGTTCCCTTCCATGTGCCGTCATATGGCGAGGCGGTCCCTTCCTTTGGGAACTCCGGTCCTGCGCAAGCGGCAAGTGCGGTTGCCGCACCAATAGTGAGCAAAGTTCTGATTTTCATGCCTTCCCCCATTTTTTCGTTGGCGTCTAAACAGATAGCTACACACGCAAGTATCTTGTACGAAATGGAGATTTACAACTTTATAGTTAGTCGGGGGCGCTATTCGTCACGCAACAGGCTATCGATCTCGCTCTGATCCATGGTCACTTCGCTGCCATGAATAATGGCCGACGCGACATCCATCAGCTTCTGGATGGATTTGGAAGCTTCACCGGCCTCGTGCCGCAGCTTTTCCGCATCCCCTTCGCCCGAGATGCGCTCCAAGCGGCGGACCGTTGCCGCGATCAGTTGATTGATCTGATCGACGGTGGTTTCGAAGGCGCGGCGGAAGTTGGCTGGGACATGATCGTAGGCGGCGATGGCCAGGTCCTTGTCCGAAAAATGGGAGTTCTGGAAATGCTCGATATAGCTCAGGGGTTCCCACGCCTTAACGTCCTCCAGGGCGTCGGGGAAATCGGCCACCATCTCCAGGACCATCACCACTTCGTTGAAATGGTTAAGATAGTCGGTGGCGAGCAGGGTATGCTCGCTGATGTTGGTTCCACGAACCTTTTCTTGGAATGTGGCGAAATCGCTGGCGTCCATGGGGTCCCGGTTGTTGGTTTCTCCTGGCGCCAAATCCCCATACAGGGGGCTGGCGCCACCACATATTTCAATATAAATGGGGACTTAGACCCCGCTATCCAAGCCGAACCGAGGCCCGCGGGGGTGTGGAAAACCTTGTTATTGGCGCCGTTTTTGGGCATTCTCCCGCGCTTTCCGGCAGGTTCGGCCCCCCTGGTGAGTTTTAGGGGCATTTAGGGGCGTTTTCCGGGCCAGATTGGTGAATTTATGAGCGATAAACGCATCTATATCTTCGACAGCACGCTGCGCGATGGGGCGCAGACCCAGGGCATTGATTTCAGCGCCGCGGACAAGGCCGCGATTGCCGCGGATCTCGATGGGCTGGGCGTCGATTATGTGGAGGGTGGCTGGCCGGGGGCCAACCCTACCGACGATGCTTTTTTCGCATCGCCGCCCAAGTTCAAGCATGCCCGCCTGACCGCTTTCGGCATGACCCGGCGTTCCGGCCGCTCGACCGCCAACGATCCTGGACTGAAGGCGCTCCTGGATCCGGGGACGCCGGCTGTGTGTATCGTTGGTAAGACGCATGATTTCCACGTAACGGTGGCTTTGGGTATCGAGCTTACCGACAACGTCGAGATGATTCGCGATTCCGTTGTTCACGCGGCTGCGCAAGACCGGGAAGTGATCTTCGATGCCGAGCATTTTTTCGATGGGTACAAGGCAAACCCCGATTACGCCATGTCGTGTATCCGCGCGGCCTTTGATGCCGGGGCGCGCTGGATCGTGCTGTGCGATACCAACGGCGGCACGTTGCCCCATGAGGTCGAAGAGATCGTTCGCGAGGTCACCAAACAGGTGCCAGGCGACTACCTCGGCATTCACTGCCACGACGACACGGGTAACGCGGTGGCCAATAGCCTTGCCGCCGTGCGCGCGGGCGTACGCCATGTACAGGGTACCCTGAACGGTCTTGGCGAACGCTGCGGCAATGCCAATCTGATCACCATCATCCCGACATTGATGTTGAAGATGGGTTACGAGACGGGCATCTCGCGCGACAAACTGACACAATTGACCCACGTTTCCCATCTACTCGACGAACGCCTCAACCGGGCACCGGACCGAGGGGCGCCTTATGTGGGTGAGCGTGCCTTCGCGCATAAGGGCGGCCTGCACGTGTCGGCGGTGGAAAAGGATCCGCGTTCCTACGAACACATCGAACCGGAGCTGGTGGGCAACCAGCGGCATGTGGTGGTCTCGGATCAATCGGGCAAATCCAATATTCTTGCCCGGTTCCGCGAGATCGGTCTTGACGTGGACTCCAATGACCCCAAGATCATGCGGCTTGTCGAAATCGTGAAGGAACGGGAATTCGATGGCTATGCCTATGACGGCGCCGAGGCGAGTTTCGAATTGCTGGCGCGGCGCGCCCTCGAGGAGGTGCCCGAATATTTCAACCTGACCAGTTTCCGGGTAATCGACGAGCGGCGCTGGAACGCCAAGGGCGATCTGATCAACTTGTCCGAAGCGACCGTGAAGGCTGAACTCAACGGCAAAGAATATATGACCGTCGCCGAAGGCAATGGCCCCGTCAACGCGCTCGATGCCGCTTTGCGAAAAATACTGCTGCCTCATTATCCCGAGCTTCAGGACGTGCGGCTGGTCGATTACAAGGTGCGTATCCTGACGCCGCGGGAAGCGACGGGCGCGGTGACCCGGGTGATGATCGAAAGCGCTGACCACGAAGGCGAACGTTGGTCGACGGTGGGTGTATCCACCAACGTGATCGACGCATCCTATAATGCGTTGCACGACGCCATTACCTATAAGCTGTTCCGTGATCGCGCGCGCGTCGGCGGTAAGCTGGCTGGCGCCGCCTGATCTGGGGCTGTTCATTCCATGGCAGGAACCGACAGAACCCGTCTTAGGGCGGGCGAGTTGCGTCGGGCGAAGACCCAGGCGACCGATAAGCTTGCCGCCGACCCGGCGGCGGCACCGGTCGTCATCCTCGTCGATCCGCAACTAGGCGAGAATGTCGGCATGGTGGCACGCGCCATGCTCAACTGCGAACTGACCCGCCTCCGGATTGTGCGGCCACGCAAAAGCTGGCCCAGCGATAAGGCGATACGGGCCTCCTCGGGCGCCGAGGTCGTTCTGGAAAAGGCGGAAGTCTTCGACACGACTGAAGAAGCCATCGCCGATCTGCACCGGGTCTACGCGGCGACGGCACGCTCGCGCGACATGACCAAACAAGTCGTTACGCCGGAGCAGGCGGCGGCGGAGATTCGGGGCGCAGGCCTCGCCACCGGCATCCTGTTCGGCGGTGAGGCGAAAGGCTTGCACAACGACGACGTGGCGCTCGCCGACAGCATTCTCATGGCGCCTCTCAATCCTGGTTTCTCCTCTCTCAATCTCGCGCAAGCCGTCTTGGTGGTCGCCTATCAATGGTACCGCTCAGGCGATCCCGATGCGGGCGAGGATATGCACCTGCGCGGCTCACGGCCGGCGACAAAGAAGGAACTTGTTGGGTTCTTCGAACATCTCGAGAGCGCGCTCGACGACAGCGGCTTCCTGCATGTGGAGGAGAAGCGGCCCTCCATGGTGCGCAATCTGCGGAATGTGTTTCAGCGCGCCGAACTGACCGAGCAGGAGATTCGCACCCTGCGCGGGGTCATTAAGTCGCTGGTGATCTACGGGAACTCGAAACGGAAAGGTTAGCTTTCCGCGGCCGCCTTGGAACCGCGCCGCGCTAATTCGTCGGCGCGTTCGTTTTCCGGGTGGCCGTCGTGGCCGCGCACCCAATGCCATTGAACCTCGTGTTCGCCGGTTAGCGCATCCAATTCCTGCCAAAGATCAGCGTTGGGGCGCATCTTTCCGCCCTTCATCTTAAAACCTTTGGCCTTCCAGCCGGCAAGCCATTCGGTCATGCCTTTCTGGACATATTGGCTGTCGGTGTAGATGGCGACGCGGCAAGGACGATTGAGGCTGCGCAAGGCTTCGATGACGGCCTGGAGCTCCATACGGTTGTTGGTGGTCGCCGAGTCGCTGCCCCAAATTTCGCGTTCGTTGTCGCGCCACCGCAGGATGGCACCCCATCCGCCCGGCCCGGGATTGCCGCTGCAGGCGCCGTCCGTGAATATTTCGACTTGGTTGGAGGTGTCGTTCATATGTCCTTCTGTAGCGGTGGCGGTCCTCGCTGGCAAGTGATCGCACCGCGGACCGGCGCGACTTGTCCCGTTTTGGAGCCTCCTCTACAGTCGTTGTCGCGTTGCGTTTGGGACTTCGCCGTCGGCGAAGAAATAAACCAAAAAGGGAGCCAAAAAAGGAGGCTGGAGTATGAGCGGTCCCGTTATCGCCCAAAAGATGCCCTACAAGTTTGACATCAAAGCCGGTGAGAAATATGCCTGGTGTGCGTGCGGTTTGAGCGACAAGCAGCCGTTCTGTAACGGGTCGCACAAACAAACCGATCTGACGCCCGTGGTTTTTACCGCGGAGAAAGATGAAACCGTTTTCTTTTGCGGTTGCAAGCATACCAAAAAACCGCCCTATTGCGACGGCACCCATAGCTCACTTTGAAGGGCTGAAACGTAGAAGGAAGTACCGCCATATGAACTTTCGACGCTCTAGGCATCTGGCTGCCGTGGGGTTGGTTGCGATGATGTTGGCGGGGTGCGAAGTCGGCATTCCCGATATTTCGCCATTTGGGAAGAAGGCGGCGTTACCAGCCTGTCCGACGGTACGCATTTTGCCGTCCGCGGCGGAGATCACGTCCTTCCGCGCGGGGCCGGGCCGCGACATTACCGACATAGAATATGAAGCCAGGATGGCCGGCTTTCAGGGTGACTGTGAATATAACGGCGACTCGCCCGATTGGACTTCCGTCGATGTCGTGGTCAAGCCAGCATTCGAGGTGGGTCGCGGTCCTGCCGCTGCAAGCCGTACGGTGGCGCTGACGTATTTCGTCGCCATTTCCAATTTTCACCCTGACCCGAAGGGTAAATCGGAGTTCAAGCTGCAGGTGGCGTTTCCGGAAAACCGGAACAACGTCCAGGTTGTCGATAACGAGGTGCGCCTGAACATTCCCCTTAGCGCCGACCTGCAAGGTCCGGATGTGGACATTTTCATGGGTTTTGCCCTCACCCGCGAACAACTCGACTATAATCGTAACCGGCAGCGAGGCCGCCGGAACGCGGCAGGTGGCCGATAAGATGGACGACATCCCCGGTGATCTGAAGCGCACGGTGCTTTACGATCTGCACCGGTCGTTGGGTGCCAAGATGGTCCCGTTCGCCGGGTATGAGATGCCGGTGCAATACGCGAACGGCATCCTTGCCGAACACCTCCATACACGCCAAGCCGCCTCGTTGTTCGACGTCAGCCATATGGGCCAAGCGATCCTTGAAGGTGATGCCGCGGCCGCTCTGGAGACATTGGTTCCGGCGGACCTTGCCGGATTGGCCACCGGTCGGATGCGCTATACCCAGTTCACCAACGAGAATGGCGGTATCCTCGACGATCTGATGGTCGCCAATATGGGTGCTGGCCTGTTTATCGTCGTCAACGCGTCCCGCAAGGAGGCGGATTTCGCCCATATTAAGGAAGCGCTGGCGGAGCGGATCGTCATGTGGACGCTGGAAGACCGCGCCCTCGTGGCGCTTCAGGGGCCGACAGCAGCGGACGCGCTTTCGGCGCTCGCGCCGGCGGCGGCGGAGATGAAATTCATGGGGTTTGCCGAGATGGAGGTGGGGGATGTCGCGTGTTACGTCTCGCGCTCGGGCTACACGGGTGAGGATGGGTATGAGATATCCATTCCGGCAGACAGCGCGGTGGCTCTCGTCGAAAAAATCTTGGCATTGCCGGGGGTCGTTCCCGGGGGGCTCGGTGCCCGCGATACATTGCGGCTCGAAGCGGGGCTATGCCTATACGGATCAGATATCGATGAACAAACGACGCCGGTGGAAGCCGATCTCCTGTGGTCGATTGCCAAACGGCGGCGTGAAGAAGGCGGATTTCCGGGAGCGCCGATCATTCAGCGGCAGATTGCCGACGGCCCCGGCCGCAAGCGTGTCGGCATCCGGCTCGACGGGCGCGCACCGGCGCGTGCGCATGCGGAGATTCAGAATGTACATGGCAGTGTCGTCGGTGAGGTTACTTCGGGTGGGTTCGGTCCCACTATCGACGGACCCATCGCCATGGGGTATGTAGAAAGCAACTGCGCGCAGCCGGGAACGGAAGTCAATTTGGTGGTCCGGGGCAAGTTGTTGCCCGGCAAGATTATCGAGATGCCTTTCGTCGCTCATCGCTATTTCAAGGGGTAGCCCAAGAACCGGCGGCGCGTTTCGCCGAAGCATATTCAACGTACAGGGACGGAAAAAGAAGCATGTCGGACATGAAGTTTACGAAGGATCACGAATGGATTGCCGTCGACGGTGACGTCGGAACGGTCGGCATTTCTGAATACGCGCAGGAGCAACTGGGGGACGTGGTCTTCGTCGAGTTGCCCGAAACGGGTAAGGCCTTTTCGAAGGGTGAAGAGGCGGCCGTGGTCGAATCGGTGAAGGCGGCATCCGAAGTGTTCGCGCCCGTCGACGGCGAGATCGTCGAAACCAACGGGTCGCTCGAGGATGAGCCCGGTGCCGTCAACAGCGACGCGTTCGGCAACGGCTGGTTCTTCAAGATCAAGATCGCCGATGCCTCGCAACTCGATGGCTTGATGGATAAGGCGGCCTACGACGCTTATACGGCCGAATTGGATTGATGCGCTACCTGCCGCTCACCGATACCGACCGGGCTGAAATGCTCGCGGCCATCGGGGCCGGAGATATCAAGGAGCTGTACAAGGACGTTCCTGCGGACGTGCTGCTGGACCAACCGGTTGATCTGCCGTTCCATGCGGGTGAGCTGGAGGTCGAGCGGCAAATGGCGGCGCTGGCGGCCGAAAACGTCAGTGCGGGGTCGGTCCCCTTCTTTCTCGGCGCGGGTGCCTATCGGCACCACACCCCGGCGACGGTCGACCATCTGATCCAGCGCAGCGAATTCCTTACCTCCTATACGCCCTATCAGCCCGAAATCTCGCAAGGCACCTTGCAGGCTCTATTCGAATTCCAGACCCAGGTCGCGCTGCTGACGGGGATGGATGTAGCCAATGCCTCCATGTATGACGGCGCGACCGCGTGCGCCGAGGCGGCGATGATGGCCTGCCGCGTCACGCGCCGGAACCGGGTGGTGCTGTCGGGCGGATTGCATCCCCATTATCGCGAGGTGACGCAAACCAACGCCCGTTTCATGGGCCTGACCATCGACGCCCTGCCCGCGAACGCCGAAGGCGGCGAAAACCTTTCCGAGCATCTCGATGACGAAACGGCTTGCGTCGTTGTACAGAACCCAGATTTCTTCGGCCAAGTCGAGGAGTTGTCGGTTTTGGCCGATGCCTGCCATGCCGCCGGCGCGCTTTTGGTCGTGGTGGTGACCGAGATCGTGTCTCTGGGGGCCGTCGAGGCGCCCGGAAACATGGGCGCCGACATCGTCGCCGCCGAGGGACAGTCGCTGGGCAATCCGATGGGGTTCGGCGGCCCTCATGTCGGATTGTTCGCGGTGCGCGAACGCTTCCTGCGCCAAATGCCGGGACGCTTGGCGGGCGAAACCGTCGACGTCGATGGCCGGCGCGGCTGGGTGTTGACCCTGTCGACCCGCGAGCAGCATATCCGGCGGGAAAAGGCGACCAGCAACATTTGTACGAACTCCGGCCTTTGTGCGTTGGCCTTCACCATTCATCTCAGTCTGCTGGGCGAAGCCGGGTTCACCAAACTCGCTGCCCTCAATCACGCAGCGGCGGTCACGCTTGCCGGAAAGTTGGCTGCGGTGCCGGACGTCGAGATTGTCAACGATGCTTACTTCAACGAATTCACGGTGCGTCTGCCGAAATCGGCGGCTCAGGTGGTCGATGCCCTGGCCGACCGGCATATATTGGCGGGTGTGCCCGTGTCGCGTCTGATCCCGGACGATCCGGCCGTCGACCAATTATTGCTCGTGGCGGCAACCGAGACGGCGCGGCCATCCGACATGGATGCTTTCGTCTCGGCGTTGGCGGGAGTTCTGTGATGGCGAATTCCATTCCGGACACCATCACCGGTCACCGTGGTTTGCAGCTCGAAGAGCCGTTGATCTTCGAACAGGATGCGCCGGGCCGCACGGCGGTCGATCTGCCGGAGGTGCCGGAGATCGAAAGCCGGTTGGGTAACGCGGCGCGCAAAGGCGAGATCGGTCTGCCGGGCCTGGCGGAGCCGCAGGTGGTGCGTCACTATCTGCGCATCAGCCAAAAAAATTACGCCATCGATGCCGGTATGTATCCGCTCGGCTCCTGCACCATGAAACACAATCCGCGTCTCAACGAGAAGATGGCGCGTCTGCCGGGATTCGCCGATATCCATCCGCTCCAGCCGGAGAAGACGGTGCAGGGCGCGTTAGCGATGATCGATCTCTGTGCCGAATGGCTGAAGGTTCTGACGGGGATGCCGGCGGTGGCCATGTCCCCGGCCGCCGGGGCGCACGGTGAATTGACGGGGCTGATGACCATCCGTGCGGCACTCGAGGATCGTGGCGATGCGCGCAAGCGGGTGCTGGTCCCCGAATCCGCTCACGGCACCAATCCGGCGAGCGCCCATATGTGCGGCTACAAGGTCGAGGCGGTGCCCGCCAACGAAGCGGGTCGCGTCGATCTCGCTGTCCTTAAGGAACGGCTGGGGGACGACGTTGCCGCCATCATGATCACCAATCCCAATACCTGCGGCCTGTTCGAAGATGAAATCGTCGAGATCAGTGCCGCGGTGCATGCGGTAGGCGGTTTCGTTTATTGCGACGGCGCAAATTTCAATGCCATCGTCGGGCGCGTACGTCCCGGCGACCTCGGCATCGACAGTATGCACCTCAATCTGCACAAGACGTTTTCGACGCCGCATGGCGGCGGCGGACCGGGGGCGGGCCCGGTCGTGTTGTCCGAGGCATTGGCGCCCTTTATGCCCTTGCCCTATGTGATGCACGGGCCTGACGGGTTCCAGTTGGCTGAACACGCCGGTCAAACCGACGCGAAGCCCTATGGCCGGATGAAGGGTTTCCACGGCCAGGCCGGGGTGTTTGTCCGGGCGCTTTCCTACATGCTGAGCATGGGTGCCGACGGATTGCGTCAGGCCTCCGCCGATGCCGTGCTGAGCGCCAATTATCTGGCGGCGCGGCTTAATGATCTGCTGACCCAGTCCTATCCCGGACCCTGCATGCATGAAGTTCTCTTCGACGATCATTTTCTGCGCAACACGGATGTCACGACCCTCGATTTCGCCAAGGCGATGATCGACGAGGGCGTCCACCCGATGACCATGTACTTCCCGTTGGTGGTGCACGGCGCGCTTTTGATGGAGCCGACCGAAACGGAAAGCCGCGAGTCGTTGGAGCAATATATCGCTTTGGTGCGCGGTCTTACCGAACGGGCGAAAGCGGGGGAGGCGGCGTCCTTCCACGACGCACCCAAATACGCGCCGCGCCGCCGTCTCGACGAAACCAAGGCCGCCCGCAATCCGGTATTGCGCTGGCAGCCGCCGATCGATCAAGCGGCGGAATAAACTAAGCCGATCTGCGAGAGAGTTTAGAGGTAGCCGTCTTCCTCGCCGTGGCCGAACAGCTTGGCGACGTAAGACAGCTCTTGGCGGAGGCCCTTGCGTTGGATCAGCTTTTCCTGTGCATGGTGGGGAAGGTCGGTGAAGGAAATCACACCCTTGTCGATCAGGACACCAATCAGGTCTTCGATAACACGCGCCAGCGACAGGTCCGCTTTGAGCCATTCGTCTTCGACTTGGTGTGCCTCCACTTCGACGAGGAAAGCCCGGAGTTCGGGATGATCGATCGCGATCTCCTCTTCGGCACCGTTTTCGGCCGTTTGGAATACTGCGTCAATTTTACCATCGGCGTTGCGCCGGACGAAAGGCATGGGACCCTCAAAACAAATGTCTCCGGCGTCTGTCTTCAACGCCTGGGGCCTTTAATCTAAGGCCAAAGAGGTTAGGGAAGTGTTGCCCTTATTGTCCTTCGCGCCACCACGCGAGGGTCATGCCGCCGGCGGCAAGCAGGAGGAATAAGAGCGCGGGCAGCAACGGCACTTGGCGGACGCCCGTGACGATATAGGCGCCGTTGTCGACCATGCCGAGCCAGGACGATCCGGCGGCGCTACGGCCGGGACGCGTGCGGCGGAAATCCGGAAGGCCGTCGCCGATCCAAATAACGCCGCCACCCGACGCCTTGACGATGGGCAGCAGCCGGTCGGGCGAGGCCCTCAGGTCCTGAAGTTCCGGCGGATTGAGCTTGCCGACGGCGGCCATGGTGCGCCGGGTGCCGTCTTCGACGCTGTAGAGACCGGTTTCGGCCGCGGTGATGGTTGCCGAGGCTGCCCCGGTTTCATCGGTGGAAAGCTCGATAATCTCTTTTTGGCCCGATGGCGCCGTCACCGTAATCGGCGGAATTTTTTCCGACAAGGAGCGTCGCTGCACGGTCAATTTGTTGCCGTCGACGATGGCGCGAAGGTCTTCCTCTTCGAGGTCCGGCTCTTTCATTAGCCAATAGGACAAGCGCCGCAGCAATTCGGCATGGGGGCCGCCACCGTCATATCCCCGCGCCCAGAGCCAGATATGATCGCTCATGAACTGGGCGACGCGGCCCTTGCCGATCCGGTTGAGGAGCAAGAGCGGCTTTTCGTCGACGCCTTTGAGGAGCGCGACGCCGGACTGGGCTGAAACATCGATCTGACGGAACCAATGGCCCCACGCGCTGGTGGCGCCCGGCGTGGCCGCCCCCGGCAAACCGGCGGTGACCGGGTGGCGCCGTCCGAGATCTGTCAATTCGGCGCGGAAAGGTTCTTCGACGATATTTCCTGACGGGATGCCGGGGAACACCGCGCCCAGCGGCGTGTGATAGAGGCTGCGGACACCGGCGAAGTCGGGACCGACTGCGGCAAGCACGGCGCCGCCATCGCGCACATAGGTCTCGATATTTTGGAAATAGGCCGGCGGCAGAACGAAGCGGATCACGTACCGGTCGAACACGATGAGATCGAACTCGTGCAGTTTGACCTCGAACAACTCGCGGATGGGAAAGGAGATCAGCGCCAGCTCGTTGAGGGGCGTGAAATCGTTTTTCTCCGGTGGCCGCAAAATCGTGAAGTGAACCAGGTCCACCGACGGATCCGATTTCAATAGATTGCGCCACGTCCGCTCCCCGGCATGGGGCTGGCCGGAAACCAGAAGCACCCGCAACCGGTCGCGTACACCATTGATGGCAACAACCGCGCGGTTGTTGATCAGCGACATCTCGTTGGCCATCGCCTCCGCCTCGATTTCGAGGATGGTTTGGCCGCCATGTTCGATGGGAATCTGCAGCGTGGTTTCGATGCCGACGGGCATCCGGCGCGCCATGGTGACCTCGTCGCCTTCGCGGATGATGACCAGTGCCGTTCCGCCCCCGCTCCCCGGCCGGTCTTCGACGCGCAGCGACAGTTCGACCGTCTTGCCGACAATCCCGAAGGCCGGTGCCTGAACGACCTCCAATTGGCGGTCGCGCTCGTCGGGGGAACCTGTCATCAGCAGATGGAGGGGACCAACCATCTCGGAAACGATCTCCGTCCGGCTTTTAGCCTCTGGTCCATCGTTTTCAGTAAGGACGGGCGCATCGTGGACCTGCCCGTCGGTGATCATTACCGCGCCCGCAAACCGGTTTGCGGGGACATCGGCAAGCGCGCGCTTCAATTCACCGAATAACTGCGTACCGTCATCCGTTTCCGTGCCGCGCACCACCCGCACGTCGAGATCGTCCATCTGCCCGAGCTTTGCCAGCGTATCCTCGATAGCCGTTTTGAGTTGATTGCGCCGGTCGCCGGCATTCTGGCTCGACGATTCATCGACGACGACAACGGCGACATCGGATTGCGGCTGCCGGGTTTCGCTTTCGAGGCGTGGGTTGAACAGGGCGAGCACCAGGATGGCGCCTGCGAACATCCGCAGGAACGAACCGCGGGCGCCGCGAATAAGACCGAACAAGATCAGGAGCGCGAGAATGCCACCCAGTCCGGCGATGGCCTGCCAGGGAATAAGCGGCGCGAACCCGATGCCGGTGAAGCCTGTCGTCATATGGCGGCGCCTCTTGTCACTGACCGAGCCTTTCGAGGATGGCGGGCAAATGTACCTGGTCGGCTTTATAGTTGCCGGTCAAGGCATACATGACGAGATTGATACCGAAACGGTAGGCCAGTTCCCGCTGACGTTCGCCGCCGGGAACAACTGGATAGAGAGGTTTGTTGCCTTGATCGATCGCCCAGGCACCGGCCCAATCGTGCGATCCCACGATCACCGAGGAAACGCCGTCATTGACCCGCAGCCCTTCGCGCTCGATCCAGACAAGCCCGCCTGTCCATCGGCCGGGGAACTCGCGCAGCAAGTAGTAGGCTTTGGTCAGGACGTGATCCGAGGGAACCTGCACCAAGGCCGGGATATCCAGATGCCGGGCCATGATCTGCAGCCTGTTGCCGACATAATTGCCGCCGCCTTCGTCCCGGGTGTCGAACAGGATCGTTCCGCCGCGTTTCAAGTACGTGTTGACGCGGGCTGCCGCTGTCGGCGGAATGACGGGCGCGTTGGCTGTCACCGGCCAGTAAATCAGGGGGAAGAAGGCAAGCTCGTCCGTGGATGGGTCGACGGCCATTGGCTCTGCGAGTTCGGCGGCTGTGCGGCTGTTGGCGATGAAGCTGAGACCGCGCAGACCTGCGTGCGTCGCCTCATCGATCTCGGGATCGCCCGTCTCTATATAGGCCAAGCGGACGTTGAGCGCGGCATCGGCGTTGCCGAGGCTGGGCGTCGCCGCTGGCCCAGACTGCGCAAGCGCGGGCGTTACCGCAAGCAGAACGAGGCCGGCCGCTGCCGCCGCGCGATTGAAAACAAACAGGCCGCGTAGTGCCAAAGAGGCGACAACGTCGGCGATGGCGATAAGCAGCGCAAGGGTCAATACCCACGGCCGCATGTCGGTTTCGCGCGAACCTTCATAGGCCTGGACGGACACGCCCGGACCGAGGCTTGCGATCGGTGTCAGCGCGCCCAAAGACGTCGACAAATTGAAGGCACGCCGGGCCGTCTCGTCACCATAAAAACCGGGGGGCGTCGTCGGCCCGGGTTCGGCGGAGGGCAGGTCCTTGGCGGCGATGGCTTGGGCGCCGGGCAGGGGAGAGGTCAGGTGGCCGAACCCGTTGACGGAACGCAGAGGCGCGAGCACCCGGTTCTCGCCTTCGGCGGCAACACCGCGGCCCAACTGCACGAGTTGTTGCAACATTTCGACAAACAGGCCCGACAACGGCAGATTGGACCATTGCGGGTTGGCCGTGACGTGAACGAACACAAGCCAACCGTCACCCATTTTCTCTGCGGTCACCAGGGGCGTCCCGTCGGCCAGACGTGCCCAGGTCTTGTCGGCAAGGTCGACCGAAGGCTGCGCAAGTACCTGACGGCGGATACGAATGTCTTTGGGGATGGTCAAGCCGGCGAATGGGCTGGTCTCGTCGAAAGTGGCCATGGTAGCGGGTTTGGTCCAGGACAGCGCGCCGCCCAACTCCCGGTCGCCGTCCCGTAATTTAACCGGTAGCAAGGGATCGGTATCGCCCGCCAAGCGCGGCCCGGCAAACCTGACGGCGACCCCACCCGTTTCGATCCATTGCGTTAGTGCCGTGCGATCCGTGCCGGTCAAACGGCCTGGATCGGCCAGGACCATCAGCGATAGTTCGCGCTTCAACAGGTCTTCGATGGGACCGGTGCGAACTTCGGTAAAGGGGTCCAGAGCTCTGCCGAGATAAAATAGCTCGTCGAGAAGCGGTTGATCGGCACCACGCCTCAAATCCGAGATGAGACCGACAGGCCGTCGGCGCCACCGTTCGTCGACCAGGACGACCGCGGCTGCCGTGTTCTGTCCCTCGATCTCCAATTGATCGAGACGGTTGCGGATTTCAACGGGGAGATCGAGGCGCAGGGTGCCTTCGCGTTCGTCCGACTCGATGGTCAGTTCACGCCGTGTCAAAACGGCGCCGTCTTCATCGCGTGCCCGGATGGTATAGCTCTTCCGCTCACCGTTGCTGGCGCGCATCGCCGTCACCGCAAGGCCTTCGCGATCGGCATTCGGCGGCAAGAGAACGGTCGGCAGGGCGCCGGGCAGATCGGCAAAGACGGTCAGCGTCCCAATTCGGCGAAGCGCTGCCGCAAAGTCGTCGGCGGAGCCCATCTCCATACCGTTGCTCAACCAGACAACCTGCGCGCTTCCCCGGGCGTCGATATCCGCGAGTAATATCTCGGTCGCCCCTCGGTCGACGGGCCAAGGTTTGGGTTGCAGCGCCTGGGCGCGTTCGCGCGCTTCGCCCGCCGACATGAACGAGACGGCAAGACGTCCGGCGCTTGCCGACGGCGCGGTGGTGACCAACGCGACGGCGCGGCTATCGCGCTCTGCCTGATCGATGAGATTGCCGAGGGTGGTTCGCCGTGCATCCCAATTCTGTGCCGCGGCCCAGCCGTCGTCAACGACCAGCACTAATGGCCCGCGTCCGTCCACTTGATTGGTGGCGTTGAGAACAGGATGCGCGGCGGTGACGATCACGGCGGCTACCAAGGCAAACCGAAGGATCACCAACCACAAGGGTGTTTTGGCCGAACTCTCTTCGGGATTGACCAGCCGCATAATCAGCCGGATAGCGGGGAAGCGAATGCGCCGTGGTGCCGGCGGGATAATGCGGAGCAACCACCAGAGTGCGGGCAGCGCGAGCAATCCAAGCAAGGCCCATGGGGCAATGAAGGAGAGTGCGCCGATTGTCATCATGACTTACAGGCTCCTTGGTCCCGCAACAGTCATGTAGAGCCCCAACAGCACGGATTCCAGGGGTTGGTCGGTATAATGCGTCACAAAACTCCAGCCTGCCGAGCGCGTGATCGCTTTCAATCCGCCGCGATGCGCGTCGAAACGGTCGGCATATTGCTCACGGATACCTTCGACGCGTCCGATCAGCGCCGTGCCTTCGTTCTCCATTCCTTCGAACCGCGTGCGCCCGCCAAAGGGAAGGGCGCGTTCGGCTGGATCGAGAATTTGCACCATATGCCCTCGGACGCCACGGTCGGCGTAGGCACCGATCGCGCGGTTGATGTCTTCCAAGGGCTCCAGGAAGTCGCCGAACAAAACCACATTGCTGTGACGCGGCAATGGCTCGAACGGCGGCAGGCTGCCGACGGGCTGATTGTCGTTGGCGGACAGAAGCCGTTCCTCGATGGATTGAGCAAGCAGCAACAAGGCAGTGCGTCCGGCGGTTGGCCGCGCCCCGCGCCCGAGCGGCGCGATTTGTTCGCCGCCCCGGACAAGCAAAGACGCGAGGGCGAGCATCAGAATATCGCCGTGCTCGGCCTTCTCCGGCAGGTTCTTCTTCGACTTGTAGTGCATGGACGGCGACCCGTCGCTCCACAGCCAGAGGCTTTGCGCCGCTTCCCATTCATTCTCGCGAATGTAGACGGGGTCGGACTTGGCTGACCGCCGCCAATCGATCTTTTGGATCGGATCGCCCATTTCGTAGCGCCGGTACTGCCAAAAGGTTTCGCCTTGTCCGATTCGGCGCCGTCCGTGCACCCCCTGTGACACGGTCGCGGCCACGCGGTCTGCCGCCGCCATAAGTGGCGGCAGATTGGCCGCAAGAAGTTCCGCGCGGTGATGAAGAGTCGCGACGTCGATGCTCATCCGGCTTACGTCGCCCTCAACCGATGCGTTGACACAGCTCGTCGATGACCTGGGCCATGGTGATCCCTTCGGCACGGGCGGCGAAGTTCAGCGCCATGCGGTGCCGAAGGACGGGCTGCGCGAGGGCGATGACGTCGTCGACGGATGGCGCCAGGCGTCCTTCGATGACGGCCCTGGCACGCACTGCAAGCATCAGTGCCTGACTGGCACGCGGGCCGGGACCCCAGGCTACATGTTCCATCACCATGGGGATGTCCGACGAGTCGGGCCGTCCCGAGCGCACGAGATCGAGGATGGCATTGACGACGCTCTCGCCGACCGGCACATGGCGAACCAAGCGCTGAGCAGACAGAAGGTCAGCGGCGTCGATGACTTTTGCGGCCTGCTCCTCATGGGCGCCGGTGGTTGCCATCAAGATTTCCCGTTCTGCCGCCAGGTGGGGATAATCGATGTCGATCTGCATGAGGAAGCGGTCGAGCTGCGCTTCCGGCAAAGGATAAGTACCTTCCTGCTCCAACGGGTTCTGCGTCGCAAGCACATGGAACGGTGAGGGCAGGGAATGATAATGGCCCGCCACCGATACCCGGCGTTCCTGCATCGCCTGCAACAGGGCCGACTGGGTCCGCGGGCTGGCCCGGTTGATTTCGTCCGCCATAAGTAGCTGGCAGAACACGGGACCCTCGATGAAGCGGAAGGAACGGCGGCCGCTTTCGGATTCCTCGAGCACCTCGGTGCCGAGAATGTCGGCAGGCATCAGGTCCGGCGTGAACTGGACACGCCGGTCGTCGAGCCCGAGCACCGTGCCCAAGGTTTCGACAAGCCGCGTTTTACCGAGGCCGGGAACCCCGATCAGCAGCACGTGGCCGCCGGCAAGCAAGGTGATCAAGGTTTCCTCGACCACCTTCTGTTGGCCAAAGATTACGCGCCCCACCCCATTTTTGGCGTCGACGAATTTATGGCTCACGCGTTCGAGCTCGTCGATCATTTCTGGTGTTTCAATTGATTTGGCGGGTTCGGTCACGGCAATATCTCCTTATTGAAGGAACTCGGCCAATACCGGGGGTCGTTAACAATGACTAAACAGAATGTCTAAACAGAAACTGAACAGCCTAACGTCCCTCATCGCGGGGAAAACGCCTGAGCCAGATGCTGGAGTTTCGGGCAATTCCGTCGACGCGACATCTGGCCCCACCATCTGTGGTGACCTCGATATCCGTATCGATCGCGACGCTCATTGGTTTTATCACGGTACCCCTATTGGCCGCAAAGAACTCGTGAAGCTTTTCGCATCCGTGTTACAGCGCGATGACGATGGCACCTACTGGCTGGTCACTCCCGCAGAAAAGGGCAGAATTCTGGTGGATGACGTGCCCTTTGCCGCCGTGGAGATGGAGGCCGAGGGGGACGGAAAAGCACAAACCATCCGCTTTCGCACCAACGTTGACGAAATTGTGATTGCCGGAAAAGAGAATCCGATTCGCGTCGACGTCGATTTGGTGACGCAAGAGCCGTCGCCCTATGTCCATGTGCGCGACGGATTGGAGGCGCGTCTCACCCGGTCCGTCTATTATCAACTTGTCGACTTGGGCGTGGAGGAGGACGTGGACGGCAAGCTCCGATATGGTGTGTGGAGCGGTGGCGAATTCTTCGTCATCGGCAGTTTGGACGATCCTTCGGGCGAATAGGCCGACGAACGACTAGACGAGAAAATAACCAGGAACAAATGCGTGCTCACCAAGCATCTCGTTATTGAAAGGTTGAATGCCGCGTCGCAAGAGGGGCGCCGGCGCTCAAATGCCGGCATCGTCCGAGAAGGTCCTGCCGCCCCGGGGACGCCCCCCCCGGAAATAAACCCATGGCATCCGGAGGATGTACCTTTGCGTCCGGCGGCGGTTCTCGTGCCGCTGGTCAATCATGGAGACGGTCTGACTGTGGTGTTGACCCGGCGCACGGATCATTTGTCGACCCATGCGGGCCAAATCAGTTTTCCCGGCGGGCGTATGGACGACGACGACGATGGGCCGGTTCATACGGCGCTCCGCGAAACCGAGGAAGAGATCGGCATCGCGCCGCATCGTATCGAAGTGGTGGGCCATCTCGATCAGTACATCGTCGGCTCCGGCTTTTTGGTAAGTCCCGTCGTCGGTTTCATCGAGCCGCCGGTTGAGGTCGCGCCTCATGATCACGAGGTCGCTGAAGTGTTCGAGGTGCCGCTCGATTTTCTGATAGATCCGGCAAACGTCGCGCGGCACCATCGGGAATTCGAAGGGCGTATCCGACATTTTTACGCAATCACTTATCTCGACTATTATATCTGGGGCGCGACCGCCGGAATGCTGCGCGACTTGGCCGGGCGGCTGACGGATGGTCTGATCGGCAATTTGAAGGACGATGTGGCGGAAAGATGAGCCGATTTTTGATCCATATACTGATCCCCTTGCTCCTGCCCGTCGTGCTCTACGGTCTGTGGGCCTATTTCAACGCCAAACGGAAGGATCAAGGATTGCCCAGTTGGGAAGAGGGCAGTTGGTTCTGGGCGATCATTGTCGGCTTCGTTCTCGCCGTGGCCGGGTTCGGCTACCTGTTTTGGACGACGACGGGCGGTCAGCGCGATATCCCGGTTCCCCCTGCGCAGAGCAGCTCCATAGTTCCCGGCCGTTTTGTTTAGGACGGCACCGAACATACGATGAGTTCTATTTTCGACACGCTCGGTCTTTCCGGTCCCACGGGGCGGTGGCTGATCGGCCTTGTTGCCATCGTGATCCTGACGTTTCTATTGACACGGCGCCAGCGTACCGTGCGCGATACGCGCGCCAAACAAGCGGCGCCCGAGTTCGAGAATGTCGTGATTAAACTCGAAGACAACCTTCACGGTGCCAGCGGACAGATTGCGGTTCAGCCTTGGATGGAGACGTCGGAGGTTAAGGCCGTGTTGGCCGCGATCACGGCGGATGGCCGCGAGGCGCGTTTCGTCGGTGGGTGCGTCCGTGATGCACTGTTGCATGCGCCCGTGACCGACGTCGATATTGCCACGCCGGAGCCGCCCGAACGCGTCATAGAATTGCTCGCCGAGGCGGGGATCAAAGCCGTCCCTACGGGGATCGAGCACGGTACGATCACGGCGGTGGTAAACCATCACTCCTACGAAATTACGACCTTGCGGCGCGATGTTTCCACCGACGGCCGGCGGGCGGTGGTCGAATTCACCGACGATTGGCGGGCCGACGCGGAGCGGCGCGACTTTACCTTCAACACGTTGAGTGCCACGCCGGACGGACATATCCATGACTATTTCAACGGCATCCACGACCTCAGCAACCGGGTGATCCGTTTCGTCGGGGTCGCCCGCGACCGGATCGCCGAAGACCGGTTGCGCGTGTTACGGTATTTCCGGTTTATCGGGGCGCTTGGCATGCATGCCGAAGACCGGCGTGAACTGGAAGCCTGTGCACAGGCGGCGCCCTATCTCGATCAGCTTTCCGGCGAACGTATCCGCGACGAGCTTCTGAAGATACTTGCCTCCGACATGAAATTCGATGTCGTCCGCATGATGCAGGATCACGGCATCCTGGCCCATATCCTGCCGGAAGCGGGGCCGCCCGACGCGCTCATGCGGCTCAAATGGTTGGAGACCGCCGCAATCAAGTTTGCTTCCGTCGCACCCGATGCCATCCGGCGCCTAGCCATCTTGTTGGACACCGACATGGCCGGCGCCACGGCGGTTGCCGACCGTCTGCGCCTGTCGAACGCGCAACGCGACAAACTGGTTGACCTCGTTGCGCCTCGGTGGACAGCGGAGCCGTTTGTCGGCGATGTCGAATTCGACCAAGTCTTGCACCGGCTCGGACGGGAACGGGCCGTCGATTTGATGCTCATGGAATGGGCGCGGCGATTGGTGACGGATTCCAGACTTGCGCGCGAGGAAACCGAAGCATGGCAGCGCCTGATCGAGCGTTCCGAGGCTTGGCAGGAGAAGGTTTTCCCCTTGCGTGGCCGCGATGTGTTGGACCTGGGCGTGCCCCCCGGCCCGGAGGTGTCACGGCTTCTCGATGCCGTCGAGGCCTGGTGGCTGGAAGGGCAGTTCTCCGCCGATCGTGCAGCGTGTCTAGAGAAATTGCGACAAGAGTTGGATTCTGCCCACTAAAGTCAAACATTCTAGTGGGATAGAAAAATTTCAAAATAAATTCACGGCCGAAGGGTTACATCCACGGACCCCTTTGTATATGGTGCGCCAAAAGTTGAACATACGAGGAGGTGCGCAGAGAAAGAAAGCATTGCATGGTGGCGTTTGACGCCAATGATTGGCCTAGAATGGCCGGAATATGAAGTATTACTTCAGTGTAAAATCCGGCTGTTTATTCGAAGGGTCCATTTATCAAATGAATATTCAGAACATATTTCATGGATATTTCGCGGATAAAGGGGCCGTCGAAGAAAAAAACCGGAACTATGGGGATATGGAGGCCTTGTTTCGCCGGATATGAATTCCGGCCCGAATAGCCTCAATACCCGCTTAGATCCGGCGTCGTCTTGAAATCATGTCCTGGAGATCGCATCCCGGCATGATCCGCCTCCAAGTGAGGCGCAGTTCGGCTTTCGTCCGATTGTTTTCCCGCCAGCTAATCGATAACGCCACCGGCGGGCATCTTTGTTTTTCTGCATCAACGGTTTTTCGTGCCCGCTCCTTAAGGGATGGGGTGCATTTCATAATTGCCGGCAATGGCCATGCGGCCGGCGGCAATACGGGACCAAAAAAGAGGAATAACCATGGACGATATTGTGAAGGAGACTAATCCCGAACTCGCGATGACAGAGCAGGACTACGGCGAAGATCCGTTGGCCGTACGCGAAACGGATACCTACCGGGCCGAATATGTCATGAGCTTCGTCGAGAAATGGGATGAGCTCATCGACTGGGACGCGCGTGCCAAGAGCGAGGGGCAGTTCTTCATCGATATTCTACGTTCCCGCGGCAAGGAAAAGGTGCTCGACGTTGCCACCGGCACGGGTTTCCATTCCGTTCAACTTTTGCAAGCCGGTTTCGATGTTACGTCGGCCGACGGTTCGGCGGCGATGCTTGCCAAGGCTTTCGACAATGCAAAAGACCGCCACTTGATCCTCAAAACGACGCAAGCGGACTGGCGGTGGCTGAACCGTGATGTTCACGGCAAATTCGACGCCATCATCTGCCTCGGAAACTCCTTTACCCACCTGTTCGACGAAGGCGACCGTCGCCGGTCCTTGGCCGAGTTTTATGCCGCGTTGAAACATGACGGCATTTTGATCATCGACCAGCGCAACTACGACGGAATTCTCGACAACGGCTTTTCATCCAAGCACAAATACTATTACTGCGGCGACAAGGTGACGGCCGAGCCGGAATATGTGGACGATGGCCTCGCGCGCTTCCGCTATCACTTCCCGGACAATTCCGAATTCAAACTGAACATGTTCCCGTTGCGCAAAAACTATGTACGCCGCCTCATGACCGAGGCCGGTTTTCAGCACATCCATACTTACGGTGACTTCCAGGAAACTTATCAGGAAAACCAGCCGGACTTTTTTGTCCACGTGGCGGAGAAGCTGCACCCTGAAGAGAGCTAGGGTTAGTCGGCCGAAACGAGAGGAGGGAAACATGGACCAGACACAGACCGTCTCCAGCGACAGTGCACAGGAGAGCGATGAAAAAGACGTCGTTGCCATTTCCGAGGAATATTACGACAGCAGCGACGCCGATCAGTTTTATATGGACATCTGGGGTGGCGAGGACATCCACATCGGCCTCTATGATGAAACGGACGACATCAAGGAAGCCAGCCGCCGGACCGTCGAGCGCATGGCCGGCAAGATTCAGGGCCAAGGACAGCCGCTTGATGGGAATGTCATCGATCTCGGTGCCGGATACGGCGGCGGCGCCAGGTATCTCGCCAAGACCTACGGCGCATCGGTCGTCTGCCTCAACCTTAGCAGCGTTCAGAATGCATACGGTGAAAGGCTGAATGCAGAACAAGGGCTGGCCGACAAGGTCAGGTTTGTGCATGGAAGCTTCGAGGAAGTTCCGGAAGACGACGAAAGCTTTGACGTCGCCTGGTCGCAGGATGCGTTTCTCCATTCGGGCAACCGCGAGCTACCGATCCGCGAAGCCTACCGTGTGTTGAAGCCCGGCGGGCATCTGATCTTCACGGACCCCATGCAGGCCGATGATTGTCCTGAGGGCGTGTTGCAGCCGGTCTACGATCGTATCCATCTGCAGAGCCTCGGTTCTTTCGGCTTCTATAAGGAATGCGCCGAGCGGCTCGGCTTCGAAACCGTCGAGATCGAGGATCTGACCTACAATCTCCGCAATCACTACAATCGGGTTCGCGAGGAGTTGGAGGCCAATTACGATCGCTTGGCGGCGACGACCAACAAAACCTATCTGGACCGAATGATCGTCGGTCTCGGCAATTGGGTAGCGGCTGCCGACAGCGGTTACCTGACTTGGGGCATCCTGCATTTCCGTAAGAAATAGATGACTCCCCGGTTGGGGATGACGTTTCAAAAAACAGAGCGGCCGGTGAGGGTCGTCAGGTATTCCAGGGCCGCGCCGCCGACCATGGAATTGCCGAACGCATCCAGTTCGGGTGACCAGACAGCCACCGAATATTCCCGCGGCATAACGGCGACAATGCCGCCGCCGACCCCGCTTTTCCCCGGGAGGCCGACCCGGTAGGCAAACTCGCCGACGGCATCGTAAAGCCCGCATGTCAGCATGACGGCATTGAGCCGCTTGACCTGTCCGGGGGTCAGAATGGTTTCGCTGAGGTGCCAGGATACGCCGCCGTTGGCGAGATGAAGAACCGCGCGCGACAGTTCGCTGCAACTCATGACAAGAGAGCATTGGTGGAAATAGAGGTCGAGCACCGCCTCGACGTCGTTTTCCAAATTGCCGTTACCCTTCAGGAAGTTCGCGAGCGCCAGATTGATATAACCGGTGTCCGCTTCGGAACGGGCGATGGCGGCGTCGAAGACGATATCGTGTGCCCCCGACAGAACGCGCATATAATCGAGCACTGCCTGCCTCGCGTCCTTGGTATGGCTCAGCAAAACGTCGCAGATAACCAAGGCGCCGGCGTTAATCATCGGATTCCTAGGAATGCCGTGTTCGTATTCAAGCTGTACGAGTGAATTGAACGGATTGCCCGACGGTTCCCGCCCAACCCGGCGCCACAGCTCTTCGCCAACGAAGCCCATGGCTAAGCTAAGCGTAAATAACTTCGAGATGCTTTGGATCGAGAACCGTTCCTCCGCATCACCGATCTGAAAAGTTTCACCGCCGACGGTGTGCAGCGCCATGCCGAATTTAGTCCCCGGGACGGCGGAAAGGGCGGGAATGTAGTCGGCTACCTTCCCTTTGCCGAACAGGGGTTGAACGTACCGAGAGATCTCCAAAAGAATCTGGTCGAAGTCCATGGTTCACCGTGTGGGGTGGCAGGGTTGAAACCGGAAAGGCGCAACTGTAGGCCGCCAAGACAATCCGCGCCAATTGTGTATTGGCGTAATGGGGTTGGTTGCGTGAGGTATGGGAAAAATCCTATATTCAGGCGGAAAAACCGCAGTGGGATTAGGGCTAAAATTGCCTTTTCCCACTTTCACTTAGGGCGATGCATGGGGAGGATCGGCCGAAATTTTCTCGTTGAAAAACAATAATATAATAGAGAGTATCGCCGATATTTAATCGAAATCCCACTATTTGAGTCGCATGTGTTAGCCACCTGTTGTACAACCCGTTCAACACGCGTGAATTTTGAGTGGGCAGGCGGCTTGTTCGGATCGTGCCCCGGCAAAGTTACAAGGAAGCTTGGACATGACGTCTCCAATTGCCTTGGGGAAGAAACTCCCAATCGTTCTGCCATATCCGCCGGGGCACGCGCGGGAATTGGCTGTTTCTTTCGAGTTCTTTCCGCCCAGCACGGAGAAAATGGAGCGGGGATTGTGGGCGGCCATCAAACGGCTCGAGCCCCTGGGGCCGCGTTTCGTCTCCGTGACCTACGGGGCCGGTGGCTCCACCCGTGATCGAACCCACGCCACCGTCCAGCGCATTCTCAGCGACACATCATTGATCCCCGCCGCTCACTTAACCTGCGTCGGCGCCTCGCGTGCCGAGGTCGACGATGTGGCGCGCCGCTATTGGGACGCCGGTATTCGTCACATCGTGGCACTGCGCGGCGATCCGCCGGACGGAGATGGAGACTACGTGCCGCATCCGGATGGATACCGGTACGCCGCCGACCTCGTCACCGGGCTGAAACGGATTGCCGATTTCGAAATCAGCGTCGCCGCCTATCCGGAGACCCATCCGGAAGCGGTAAGCCCGCGCGCCGATTTGGATAATCTGAAACGCAAGCTCGACGCCGGGGCGACACGCGCCATCACGCAGTATTTCTTCAATGGCGACGACTATCTGCGGTTCGTCGACCGGGTTTCAGCGGCGGGTATCGAAGTGCCGATCGTGCCCGGCATCCTGCCGGTGACCAACTTCGCTCAGGTGGCGCGGTTCAGCCGGCGGTGCGGGTCCTCGGTTCCGACGTGGATGGCCGATCTGTTCGAGGGACTCGACGATGACCCGGAGACGCGGAAACTGATCGCCGCCACGGTCGCCGCGGAACAATGCCGTCTGCTGCAGGCCAACGGCGTCACCGAGTTCCATTTCTATACGCTCAATCGTGCCGATCTCACTTATGCCATCTGCCACATGCTCGGCCTTCGCCCGCGCCGCGAAGAGCCCGTGATCGCAGCGGCCGGATAGGGGGATCCGTGGTTGAGAGTCTCACGAAACCCCAGAACAGCGTGAGGGAAACGAACACGTCGCGTCGGGTGAAGGCGGTCGCGCGTGGCGACGTCGCGGGTGCGTTGAGGCAGCGCATTCTGGTGCTCGACGGCGCCATGGGGACAATGATCCAGGGGTACGAACTCGACGAAGCCGACTTTCGCGGGAACCGGTTCGCCCATGTCGACAAGCTGCAGCAGGGCAACAACGATCTGCTGTCGTTGACCCAGCCGGATATCGTTCGCGATATCCATACGGCTTATCTGAAGGCCGGTGCCGATATTCTCGAAACCAATACCTTCAATTCGACGGCGATCGCGCAGGCCGACTACGGCATGCAGGACGTGGTTTACGACCTCAATTTCGCCGGCGCGCGGTTGGCCCGCGATGCCGCCGAGGCGATGACCAGGTTGACGCCGGAGCGCCCCCGATTCGTTGCCGGCGTTCTCGGGCCGACCAACCGGACGGCATCGATCTCGCCGGACGTCGGTAATCCGGGCGCGCGCAATGTCACCTTCGATGCATTGGTAGAAACCTATGCCACCGCAATCCATGGATTGGTCGAGGGCGGTGCCGACTTCCTACTCGTTGAAACCGTCTTCGATACCTTGAATTGCAAGGCGGCTCTATTCGCCATCGACCGCTATTTTGAAACTGCGGACCTGCGCCTTCCCCTTATGATTTCGGGGACGATCACCGATCCCAGCGGCCGGACATTGACGGGGCAATCGCTGGAGGCGTTTTGGAATTCGGTGCGCCATGCCGAACCGCTGGTCATCGGACTCAATTGTGCTTTCGGAGCCAAGGAACTGGCGCCGCATATCGAGGAGTTGGCTCGGATCGCCGATACCTTTGTCGGGTGCCATCCCAACGCGGGCCTCCCCAACGCATTCGGCGAATACGATCAAACGCCGCATGAAATGTGCGCCGTCATGGATGATTTCATCGGCCGGGGGTTGGTCAACTTGGTTGGGGGATGCTGCGGGACGGGACCCGATCATATAACCGCGCTTGCCGAGGCGGTCGCGGGCGTCGCGCCGCGCCCCATTCCCGATGTGCCGCGCCATTGCCGTCTCAGTGGCCTGGAGCCCCTGGAAATCGGCCCCGAGAGTCTGTTCGTCAATGTGGGCGAACGCACCAACGTGACCGGCTCGGCCAGGTTCGCCAAGCTGATCCGCGACGGGGACTTCGATACGGCCTTGGATGTGGCGCGCCAACAGGTGCGCAACGGCGCGCAGATCATCGACGTCAATATGGATGAAGGTCTGCTCGATTCGGAAGCCGCGATGGAGCGGTTCCTCAACCTCGTTGCCGCCGAGCCTGAAATAAGCCGCGTGCCGGTGATGATCGATTCCTCCAAATGGTCCGTCATCGAGACCGGGCTAAAATGCATACAGGGTAAGCCGGTTGTGAATTCCATCAGTCTCAAGGAAGGCGAGGAAAGCTTCATTGCCCAGGCCAAGCTGGTGCGCCGCTATGGCGCCGCCGTGATCGTCATGGCCTTTGATGAAACGGGGCAAGCGGACACGGCGGACCGCAAGGTCGAGATTTGCGTTCGGTCCTATGACATCCTTGTTAATCGTCTTGGGTTTCCGCCCGAAGACATCATTTTCGACCCCAATATCTTTGCTGTCGCCACCGGGATCGACGAACACGCCAACTACGGTTTGGATTTCATCGACGCGACGCGGCGTCTCAAGAAAGAACTACCGCATGCGTTGGTTAGCGGCGGGGTCAGCAACGTGTCCTTCGCCTTTCGGGGGAACAACGGCGTCCGCGAAGCCCTGCATTCCGTGTTCCTCTATCATGCCATTCGCGCCGGCATGGATATGGGCATCGTCAATGCGGGCCAGCTTGCCGTCTATGAAGATATCGCGCCCGATCTGCGCACGCGGGTGGAGGACGTCATCCTCAACCGCCGCGCCGACGCCACCGAACGTCTGCTTGCCGTTGTCGACGCCTTCGAGGGCCGGGGGTTGTCGAGCGGCGAGGATCTAAGCTGGCGCACCGGCAACGTGGATGAACGGCTGGCCTATGCGCTCGTCCATGGCATTACCGATTACATCGATGCCGATACCGAAGAGGCGCGGCTTGCCGCCGATAAACCCATCGAGGTGATCGAAGGGCCGTTGATGGACGGCATGAACATTGTCGGCGATCTGTTCGGCGAGGGAAAAATGTTCCTGCCGCAGGTGGTGAAAAGCGCCCGTGTGATGAAACAGGCGGTGGCGCATCTCATTCCCTTTATCGAAGCGGAGAAACAGGCGGGCGACCGCCGGACGAAAGGCAAGATCGTCATGGCGACGGTCAAAGGGGACGTGCATGACATCGGCAAGAACATCGTCGGCGTCGTGCTTCGTTGTAACAATTACGAGGTGATCGACCTCGGCGTGATGGTGCCTGCACAGAAGATCATCGAAACGGCGCTGGCCGAGGGGGCCGACATGATCGGGTTGTCCGGGTTGATCACGCCGTCCCTCGACGAGATGACCCATGTTGCCGCCGAAATGGAGCGCCAGGGGCTCGATCTGCCGCTGCTGATCGGTGGGGCAACCACCTCGCGGGTTCATACAGCGGTGAAGATCGCACCCGCCTATTCGGGGACGACGGTGCATGTGCTGGATGCTTCGCGCGGGGTCGGCGTCGCTACGCGCCTCGGCAGCAAGACGCACTGCGATGCTTTCGTTCGCGACGTCAAAGAAGATTATGCCGCGATCCGCGAACAGCATCAGGCGCGCAGTAAGAAAGCCGACGGGTTGAAGATCGCCGCGGCGCGGGCGAACCGGCTATTGCCCGATTTGGAGCTGAAAGTGCCCGTGCCATCCTTTCTCGGCCCACGCGTTTTCACCGACTATCCGCTGTCCCGCTTGGTTGACCGCATCGATTGGACGCCGTTTTTCCGTACTTGGGATTTGGCCGGAACCTTTCCCAGAATCCTCGACGATCCCATTGTCGGGTCCACCGCCCGCAATTTGCTCGCCGACGGCCAAGCCATGCTGCAAGACATCGTCGCCGAAGGCCGGCTCGAGGCCGCCGCTGTTGTCGGGTTTTTCCCTGCCAATGCCGTGGGGGACGACATAGAAATCTATGACGATGAGGACCGCCGAAGCGTGCAGGCCGTCATCCATACCTTGCGTCAGCAGCGCAAACGCGCGGGCACCCGGCCCAATCTCGCGCTCGCCGATTTCGTCGCGCCCAAGGAAAGTGCCATTGCCGATTATATCGGCGGGTTCGCGGTGACGGCAGGGATCGGCACTGAAGATATCGTGCGCCGGTTCGAAGACAGACACGACGATTACCGGGCGATCATGGTCAAGGCGCTTGCCGACCGATTGGCCGAAGCATTTGCCGAACACATGCACGAACGTGTCCGAACGGAGTTGTGGGGCTATGTGCCCGACGAAAAACTCGGCAACGAGGAAATCATCAAGGAAGCTTATCAAGGCATCCGCCCGGCGCCCGGTTATCCGGCCTGTCCCGATCACACCGAAAAGGAAACCTTGTTCGATCTCTTGGACGCGACTGACGCAACGGGCATCACGCTCACCGAAAATTACGCCATGTGGCCGGCGGCGTCCGTCAGCGGCTTTTATTTCTGGCGCCCGGAAGCGCAATATTTTGGGGTCGGCCGCATTCAGCGCGACCAGGTGGAGGATTATGCCCGGCGCAAGGGGATCAGTGTCGAAGAGGCCGAACGCTGGCTGGCCCCGAACCTCGCGTATGAGCCTTAAGCCGGCTTAATGCCTTCTGTCTAGGAGCTAGCAGTTGCGTCTGCTTTTTCCTGACAAGCCGCCGAAACAGTTCCTACTATTTCAACCGGAATTCCGGGCTGAGGCCTGGGGGCGAAAGGGAAACTCATGACCCAACGTCCTCGTACATTGAATCTCACAGGCGCCGCTTCCTTGCCGTACGCTTTGCAATGAGATGCCGCCCGCTTTTCCGCGTCCTCGAGCATCTTTCCTTGATACTCTGTCCTGACCGTGACATCCCAGGAAATGCCATTCTCATCTGCTTTGATGGTTGACCATCGCGCTGTACAGGCCCCGAGAGCCAAGAACACGGCTAGCGCGACGAGTAATCTGGTTCTCATGGCCACGCCGCTTCCGGCGGCAGCGACATGAGGATGGCCTCGACATTGCCGCCGGTCATCAGACCGAACTTGGTGCCCCGGTCGATCACCAGATTGAACTCGGCGTAGCGGCCGCGTTTCACCAGTTGCGCCTGTTTGTCGGCGTCGCTCCATGGTGTGTTCATGTGGCGGCCGATGATCTCCGGGTAGATATCGCGGAAACACTTGCCGACATCTTGGGTGAAGGCGAAGTCGGCCTCCCAATCGCCGCTGTCGAGATAATCGTAGAAGATGCCACCGACACCGCGCATTTCACCCCGATGCGTGATGAAGAAGTACTCGTCGCACCATTCCTTGTATTTCTTGTAGTAGGCGGGATCGTGCTTGTCGCAGGTCGCCTTGAAGGCGGCGTGGAAGTCCTCGGTATCCTGGGCGATGGGAAAGATGGGGGTGAGGTCGCCGCCGCCGCCGAACCAATGTTTGGTGGTGACGATCATCCGCGTGTTCATATGCGCGATGGGGACATGGGGATTGCGCGGATGCGAGACGAGGGAAACGCCCGACGCCCAAAATCGCGGGTCCTCGTCGGCGCCCGGGATCTGCTTGCGGAATTCCTCGGAAAACTCGCCGAACACGGTGGAGATGTTGACGCCGACCTTCTCGAACACCCGCCCCCCGCGCATGACCGACATCTCGCCGCCGCCGCCTTCAGGGCGGTCCCAAGGGGTGCGTTCGAACCGGCCGGGCGGCAGCGTGTCGCTGCCGTTCGGCCCGTCGACCGTATCCTCCAACTGTTCATAAGAGGCGCAGATCTGATCGCGCAGGTCCCGAAACCACGCCGAGGCGCGGTTCTTTTGGTCGTCCATCGTCATGGGATTTTCCTTCGTTATGTTGGTCGTCCCTCTCTAACATGGGAACCTCGCCGCAACGTTGACGTCCGTCAACCACTGTCCGCGGGAAATCCATTCACTTGGCGCAAGGCTTCGCCCAGGGCGATAGCGGCGGCGGCGGCGATATTGAGCGAGCGTAGGTTCGCCGCAATAGGAATGCGGATACGCGCATCGGCTGCGGCGTGAACCTCGTCGGGGACGCCGGCACTTTCCCGGCCGAGCAAAAGAATATCCTTGTCGGTGAATTCGAAATCCGCGTGGGGCGTCGCACCCCGGGTGGTCAGCAAAACCAAGCGATATCCCTGGTCCGCGACCCATTGATGGAACACCTTCCACGATGTGTGACGCACGAATTCCACGTGGTCGAGGTAATCCATACCGGCGCGGCGCATGCGTTTGTCGCCGATGACGAAACCCGCTGGTTCGATCAAATCGACGGCGACGCGGAAACAGGCGGCCAAGCGCAATATGGTGCCGGTGTTCTGGGGGATGTCAGGTTCGAAGAGCGCAAGTCGCACGGAAAGTTTCCCGGATAAAAACCGTATATTTCAGGGGGATTTATCCTTTGCACAGCGGAGAATCTGGATTATACCATGGCGCAATTCCTAGCATGTTTCCGGCCTAAAATTCCATGACCTCGAACTCTTTGATCGGCAGACAGATGATGTCCAACCGAGACCCGCAATGGGTCCGTACGGAATCGCTGCCGGGAAAGTTCTATGTGGAATTTGCGGGCCGAAATGCCATCTAACTAATTAGGATTGAATATTAAGGCTCGCCGTTAGGAGCGAAAATATCTCATGCTTATTCCCGTAAAAGGACCTAACCATGGCTGATACGACTGTACCCACGGGTCATGGTCACGATGAGGACAGCTCGCGTCGCGACTTTCTCCTCACGTCGACCGTCGTTGTCGGTGGCGCCGGTGTAATTGCCGCTGCCCTGCCGTTCATTGACTATATGAACCCATCTGCCGACGTGTTGGCGCTGGCCAGCCTGGAATTCGATCTTTCCGGGGTCGAGGAAGGTCAGTCGATCACGGTGATGTGGCGCAAGAAGCCGGTGTTTATCCGCCGCCGCACCTCGACCGAGATCAAGGAAGCCGAAGAGGTGCCGTTGTCTCAACTTAAGGACCCGCAGCCCGATTCGGAGCGTGTTGAGAAACCCGAGTGGCTGGTAATGGTCGGTATTTGTACGCATCTCGGCTGTATCCCCAAAGGACAGGCGCCTGGCGATCCCAAGGGTGAGTATGGTGGCTGGTTCTGCCCCTGCCATGGATCCCACTACGATACCTCGGGCCGCATCCGCAAGGGCCCGGCGCCGCGCAACCTAGAAGTGCCGCCGTACGAGTTTACCGGCGACACCACCATCCTGATCGGGTAGGGGGCTGATCATGAGCGCACCTCAATGGAAAAATCCTGTCGTTAAATGGATCGACCACCGGCTGCCCATCTTTACGATGACGCATCACAGCCTGGTCGACTATCCGACGCCACGTAATCTGAGCTACTGGTGGAGCTTCGGCTCGCTTGCCGGCGTCATCCTGGTGATCATGATCGCCACCGGTGTCTTCCTCGCCATGCACTACACGCCGCACGTGGATTTGGCCTTCGATTCGGTCGAACGCATCATGCGTGACGTGAATTTCGGCTGGCTGCTCCGCTATCTGCATATGAACGGGGCCTCCATGTTCTTCCTGGTGGTCTATATCCACATCTTCCGTGGTCTCTATTATGGGTCTTACAAGGCCCCCCGCGAACTTCTGTGGATTATCGGCCTGTTGATCTTCCTCGCCATGATGGCGACCGCCTTCGTCGGTTACACGCTGCCCTGGGGCCAGATGAGCTTCTGGGGCGCCACCGTCATCACCAATCTGTTCTCGGTGATCCCGTTCTTCGGCGATGCGATCGTGGAATGGCTGTGGGGCGGCTTTGCGGTGGATAACCCCACCCTCAACCGCTTCTTCTCGCTGCACTATCTGTTGCCGTTCATTATTTTCGGTCTCGTCTTCCTGCATCTGTGGGCGCTGCACGAGCACAAGTCCAACAACCCCTTGGGCATCGACATCAAGGGGCCGCAGGACACCATCCCCTTCCATCCCTATTACACGGTGAAGGATTTCTTCGGTCTCGGCGTGTTCCTGATCATCTATCTGGGCTTCACCTTCTTCGCACCGAACTTCTTCGGCGAGCCGGACAACTATATCGAGGCGAACGCGCTGGTAACCCCGGCCCATATCGTGCCGGAATGGTACTTCCTGCCGTTCTACGCCATACTCCGGGCCGTGCCGGACAACTTCATCGACGTTTGGGGCATCCTGCCGGTCATCGTCAGCGCCAAGACGGCAGGGGTGATCCTGATGTTTGGTTCGATTGTCCTGTTGGCCTTCCTGCCCTGGCTCGACCGCTCGCGGGTGCGGAGCGCCAAGTTCCGGCCGGTCTATAAATATCTGTTCTGGCTGTTCTTCGCCGACTGCATCCTGTTGGGGTATGTCGGTGGGCAGCCGGCGGAGGGGCTCATGCTGCTCATTGGGCGATTGGCAACCCTATATTATTTCGTTCATCTGCTGGTGTTCATGCCGTTGCTCGGGAAGTTCGAGAAAGCGGCGCCGTTGCCCGAAAGCATCAGCGCGGCGGTGACGTCCGCCGGCGCCAAAGCGTAAGGAGGCCTCGTGATGTTGCGATCTATCTCGAAAATCGCCGCAACCGCGGCCGTCTTCGTCACCTTGGGGGTTGCCGGTACGGTAACCGCCGCCGAAAAGATTTCGCCGCCGGCTCAGGACTGGCAGCATGCGGGCATCTTCGGGACCTTCGACCGGGATCAGCTGCAACGCGGCTATCAGGTCTACTCCGAAGTGTGTGCGGCCTGTCATTCGTTGCGGCAGATCTATTTCCGTAATCTCGAAGCGATCGGGTTCTCCGAAAATCGAGTCAAGGCGATAGCCGCCGAGGTCGAGGTCGCCGGTGAGCCCGATTCCGACGGTGAGTCCACGACGCGTCAAGGGAAACCGTTTGATCGGATTCCCGGCCCGTATCCCAACGAGCAAGCGGCCCGGGCGGCCAACGGCGGAGCCTATCCGCCCGATCTGTCCCTTATGGTCAAGGCCCGGCTCGGCGGAGCGGACTACCTTTACGCGCTGCTCACGGGCTATGGCGATGCACCGCAAGGCATGCAAATGAACGAGGGAATGAGCTTCAACGAGTATTTCCCGGGCCATCAGATTGCCATGCCCGCGCCTCTGTCCGAAGACGCCGTCGAGTATGAGGACGG
Organism: uncultured Rhodospirillales bacterium; assembly: GCA_913055735.1. Lineage (GTDB taxonomy): Bacteria > Pseudomonadota > Alphaproteobacteria > Rhodospirillales > UBA2165 > CAJXKD01. The sequence continues at coordinate 824,355 of CAJXKD010000001.1, read as the reverse complement.
CACATCGGCCTCGGTCGAGCAAATGGCTAAGGACGTGACTACGTTCCTGGCCTGGACCGCGGAACCGGAACTGGAAGAGCGTAAGCGTCTCGGCATTAAGGTGTTGTTGTTCCTCTTGGTTCTGACGGCGATGACGTATGCGCTCAAACGAAAGATTTGGTCGGATCTGCATTGAGTTTAGCAGTGAGGGCCGAATGAAAAATGTGGGCGGCGATTGCCGCCCACAGCCATTTTGGGAGGAAGCTCATGGCCTATCTCGATCGCTTCTGCGGGCGGTTTGTTTGTTTAATTGCGGCTCTTTTCGTGGTGACGGTGATGTCGTCTGACGCAATCGCGGCCGGTAAACCCAAGGTTCGCTTCATCACAAATGCCGGTGAATTCACTCTGGAACTGGAACCGGACCTGGCACCGCAAACCGTGGATAATTTCCTACAGTATGTACGGGACGGGTTTTACGACGGCACGATCTTTCACCGTGTTATTCCCGGTTTCGTGGTTCAGGGCGGTGGATTTACGCCGCAATTCCAGCAGAAGCCGACCCGGGCGCCGATCCGCAACGAGGCCGACACGGCCTTGTCCAACGAGCGTGGTACCGTTGCCATGGCACGCACCTCGGATCCGCATTCGGCAACCGCGCAGTTCTATATCAATATGCGATTCAACGGCGCTCTCGATCATGTGTCGAAATCCGGGGCGGGTTGGGGCTACACCGCGTTTGGCCGGGTCATCGATGGGATGAATATCGTCGGCCGGATCAGCCGCGCGCCGACGGGACCCGGCGGGCCGTTTCCACAAGACGTGCCGCAGGAGCCGGTTGTGGTTGAGAAAGCGGAAATCCTAAAATAGTCTGCCTGCATGCGTGTCGGCCCGTTTCGACGCGTCCGGTGATAATTCTGAAAATGTAAGGCGGGAGAAGACGCATGGCGGAGTCCGGAACACGTCCGGTTATCGGGGTTATTGGCGGCAGCGGTCTCTACGAGATCGATGGACTGACCAACACACGCTGGCAAAAGATCGATAGCCCCTTCGGTGATCCCTCGGACGAACTGCTGTTTGGCGAGTTGGAGGGGTTGCAGTTGGTGTTCCTGCCGCGTCATGGGCGCGGCCACCGCATCCCGCCGTCGGAGTTGAATTTCCGCGCCAACATCGATGCCCTCAAACGCGCGGGGGCTACCGAGATCATTTCCTTGTCGGCATGCGGTTCGTTTCGTGAGGACTTGGCGCCGGGAACGTTCGTTATCGTCGACCAGTTCATCGACCGGACGTTTGCCAGGGTGAAGTCCTTTTTCGGCACGGGTTTGGTGGCGCATATCGGGTTCGGCCATCCGGTGTGCGGCCGTCTCGGTGACGCGCTTGAGGAAAGTTGCAAGGCGCTGGGGATCAACATCCAGCGGGGCGGCACCTATCTCACCATGGAAGGCCCGCAATTTTCTACGCTCGCGGAATCGGAGATGTATCGGAGTTGGGGCTGTGACGTCATCGGCATGACCAACATGCCCGAAGCCAAACTCGCCCGCGAAGCGGAGATGTGTTACGCGACCGTCGCCATGGTCACCGATTACGACTGTTGGCATCCGGATCATGACCATGTCACCGTCGAGGCGATCATCAAGGTGCTGCTCGACAATGCCGACAAAGGCCGCGCGTTGGTCAAGGACGTGGCGCCGCGTCTCGCGGGCCGCGCGGAGATCTGCGATCACGGTTGCCACCGGGCCTTGGAAACGGCGCTGATTACCGCGCCCGATGCGCGCGATCCCGCCATGATGAAAAAGCTCGAAGCCGTGGCCGGTCGGGTGCTCAACCGATAGCGTGAAAATGTCCACGCTACGGAAGGCGCGGTCGCTTCCCTTTTCGAATTTTTCCGTTGAGACGCATAATAGTTGCCAGTAATACGGCATCTAAATACTATAAAAAGTATCAATTCATTCGCGGCAAACGCGAGGTGTGGGAGGGGTGTATGTCATCGGCATTTTTGGGAACGTCTTTGGCGCGGCACGGAAGAATCGTCTCGATGCTGGCGCTACTATCTGTTGTACTGACGGCTTGCGGCGAATTACCTACCATGCTCGACAAGTCAGAAGAAAAATTCGGGATAAAGAATAATTTCTGGGGCGCGGATCATCGTGAGTTTCACCGCGCCGTTCTTTATCCCAACGGTGTCGGCTTCCGGTTCCCGGGATACATCGTTGGCATTGAAAAAAGCCGCCAACAGAAAGTTAACGGGCCACGCGTCGAACCCGAATTGTTGACGCTTCCAGAGGGGAGACCGTCCACCAAGATTCAAAGGGCGTTGATGACAAATCCCAAATCGCATTTGATTACCCATGTAATGCGATACTCGGATGTAAACGACGCGAACGCCGTTTTCCCTCACCGTATCAAATCCTGTGCCGTCTATTCGCTGCTGCCGCCGAGTGACAAGGGCGACACACATGATGCCGCACAGGGAATGTTTAGCCGCTGTGAAATTAGTGGGGATGATGCGTCGGCAGGTGAAAAATTCAGCGTTTCCGGCGCCTTTGAACAAAGCTGGATCGCACTCGCCGATTTGAAGAAGTCGCTCGAGGCGGATTTGAGAACGGACGAGAAAAGCAAAGTTCCGCCAATCTCCCATATCTTCGTGATCGTCATGGGATGGAATACGCCTCAAGGTGAGGCTGTCCAGAACTTCAACAGCATCATCGGACATATGCTCGATGAAGTTGATGAGAAACGTAAAGCAGTACACGGTGGCTGTGGGGAAAAGAATAAAGAAGTCCCGGAGTGCCGCTTCCGACCCTTATTGATCGGCGTGACCTGGGCATCGGATTGGGAGTTGAGCCCCTTGTTGCCGTTGCCGCCAGCGTTGGTTCGGGCAATCAGTTTTCCGAACAAAGCCAATGATGCCAAGGAAGTCGGGATAACGTGGTTGCGCGCGCTTATCGAACATGTCGTGCTGCCCGTTCGCAATGGTACCTCCAACAATGGGGGGCCGAAGATCGTTCTGGTAGGCCATAGTTTCGGTGCTCGTGCTCTTATGGCATCGGTCACGGAAAATCGGGTTCTAAACACCCGACGCGAAGCGGCACGGGCGGTGCCGCAGATGCTGAATTTCCGGAAGGGAGATCAGTTCGTAGCGCTTCAGGGTGCGTTTAAGATTGAAGAGCTTTTTGTCGACGAAAAGGAGCTCGACAAATTGCATCCGAGCATTGCTAACAGGAATCTACGTGTCACGGTTACGTCGTCCGAATTTGACGAGGCCGTTGATACGGCATTTTGGGGCACTTACGCCGGCAGCGCGAAAGGATATGACAAGGTTTGTGCTCCGGGATCGACTGGCACGTATGGCAACTTCGTTGATTGTAGCCGAGCCCGTTCACGGGGTAGCTCCCTGAATTATGGATTTGCCTCGTGCAATACGGCGTTTGCAGACCGGACACCTCATGAACGCCTGAATGGAGCCCCTGTTCACGTCTTCGACGTCAGTGAGATGGTCAATTGCCGGTCGGCCTTTACCGGAGGCGGGTCCCATAGCGATATTTACCGGCGCGAAATGGCCCGCTTTTTATGGGATCAATTGAGATAAGCGGACGCGACATCCATGATGGTGTGGACCGGTTTGTTGCGCTATAAGCGCGTTCCATGAAAATTTCCGGAACCCCCTATCGCACCATCTGGCTGGCGGACGACGCTGATGGCGGCATTGGTGCAGTAGAGATCATCGATCAAACCAAACTGCCGCACGCTTTTCTCACTGTCCGGCTGGAGACGATGGCGGACGCTGCAACGGCGATCCGCGACATGTGGGTGCGAGGCGCGCCGCTGATTGGGGCGACGGCGGCCTACGGGATGGCGCTGGCCATGCGCGCCGATCCGTCCGACGGCAATCTCACAGCAGCCTACAATACGTTGATGGCAACACGGCCGACGGCGGTCAATTTACGCTGGGCGCTCGATGACGTGCTCGCCGTCTTGACCAATCTCCCGGCGGAACGGCGTGTTGAGGCGGCCTACCGGCGCGCCGCGGAAATCTGCGACGACGACGTGGAGATTTGCTCGTCCATTGGCGATCATGGCCTGCCGCTGATCCGCGGCGCCTGGGAAAAAAGGGGCAAGCCCGAGCGTGTCAACGTTCTGACCCATTGCAACGCGGGCTGGTTGGCGACGGTCGATTGGGGTACCGCGCTGGCGCCCATCTATAAGGCCCATGATGCCGGGATTCCGGTCCATGTTTGGGTGGATGAAACCCGGCCGCGCAATCAAGGGGCCAGCTTGACAGCCTGGGAATTGAATCAGCATGGGGTGCCGCACACGGTCATCGTTGATAACGTCGGCGGTCATCTGATGCAGCACGGCATGGTCGATCTGTGCATCACGGGGACCGATCGGACGACGCGGACCGGGGATGTCGCCAACAAGATCGGCACCTATCTGAAAGCGCTGGCAGCCCATGACAACGGCGTACCGTTCTATGTCGCGCTGCCGGGCCCGACCATCGATTGGACGGTGCGGGACGGTGTGGCCGAAATTCCCATCGAGGAGCGCGACGCGGCCGAGGTTACGGTGCTTACCGGGCGCACGGCGTCGGGGGACATCGCCGATATCACCATCACGCCGGACGGCAGCCCTGCTGCCAATTATGCATTCGACGTGACACCGGCCCGGCTGGTGAGCGGCCTGGTGACGGAACGCGGCGTTTGCGCAGCTTCGGAACAGGGACTGGCCGGCCTCTATCCTGAATTTGCCCCAAAGTCAGCGGGCGGCTGAACTGGCGTGGGTGACTCCTCCGAGCCTTCGGCGCTGAAAACAACGCTCCTCGGTATTCTGTTCGGGTGTACCGCGTCCAGTCTCGGCGGCATGACGGTGGCGCTGACCCGGCTTATTATCAACGAAACCGATCCCATGTCGCTTGCCAGCGTCCGCTATTTCATCGGCGGCGCGGTTTTGTTGCTGTTCATGATGGCGCGCATTGGTCTGCCCAAGATCGCGCGTGCTGACTGGCTGCCGATCCTTGGGCTCGGCGTTATCATGTTCGCCTGCTTTCCTTTCTTTTTTGCCCGCGCCCTAGAGGATACGACGTCGGCCCGCGGCGCCATTATTTTCGGTTCCATCCCCATCGGCACGGTCGTTCTCGCGACCTTGTTCCGGGTGGAGAAACTCACCTGGCTTAAGGCGTTAGGCGTTCTGGTTGCCATTGCCGGTGCCGTGGTGGTCCTCGGCGAACGGGTAGAAGTTGTCGCGCCCAACGCCTTGCGGGGCGACTTCTTCATGTTCCTGGGCATGATGTCGGCCAGTACCTTCAACGTTTTCTCGCGCAAATACCTGATCCGCTATGGGACCATGCCGGTTAACGTCTATGCCATGCTGATGGGCTCGAGCCTGCTTTTCGTTGTGGCGCTGTTTTTTGCCGAGCCGCTCACGGGGTCCTTGGATTTCGGCCTGACGGGCTGGTTCATAGTCCTGATGCTGGCAATCCCCGGTGCCTCCATGATGATGGCGTCGTGGGGCAAGGCCCTCCAACTCATTACCCCCACCCAGGCGGCCGTCACGGTCGGCATGAACCCGGTTACGGCGGTCCTTATTGCCGCCTGGCTGCTGTCGGAACCCATAAGTCTTAACGTCGTCGGCGGGTTCATTTTGATCGTAATTGCCGTGGTGCTTGCGAATTACCGGCCGAAGGCCAGTGCAAGCTAGGCTCTGAGAGCCATTCTCAATATCAAAAACGGGACATTTCTGCCGTTAACGAAGTGCGGCCGGGATTGTCACGGGCCGGCTCAGTTCCCACATAGACCCTGTGGTTAACACGTGGGGATAGGAAAGGCCTATCTGCTGCGTCCGGCATTCCTTCGGAAATCCGCCGCCAGCCGAATAATGGGAACTTGCCATGTCTAAAGACGTATCTCTGACCGGCGTTGAACGGTTCTTCGACGATGATGAGCTCATCGTTAGTAAGACAGACCTCAAGGGACATATCACCTACGCCAACAGCGTCTTTCTCCGTGTCGCCGGGATGACCGAGGAGGAAGCGATTGGCGCCCCCCACAGTATTATCCGCCATCCTCATATGCCGCGCTGCGTGTTCAAGTTGCTTTGGGACACGATTGGGCAGGGTGGAGAAATTTTCGCCTATGTGATCAACCGCTCGATCAATGGTGATCACTATTGGGTATTGGCGCACGTGACGCCGTCCTATGACGCCAACAAAAATATCATCGGCTATCACTCCAACCGGCGGGTGCCCAACCGCGAGGTTGTCGAAAAGACCATCATTCCGTTGTACGACGCCTTGTTGAAAAAAGAGCAATCTTTTTCCAACCGCAAGGAAGGCATGGAAGCCTCCTTCCAAATGGTCGTCGATCAATTGACTGCCGCAGGAAAATCCTATGAAGAATTTATTGCGAGTCTTATCTGATAAAGAGCCCGAGGCCGACGCCGAGACGCCTGCCAATCAGGACGTCGCGCCGGCCAACGATGCGGGTGTCGAGCCCGATGCTGCGCCTCAACCGGCGCCTGATCTCTCCACGTCCATCCAGCGCGCCGTCAGCGTCTGTGAAAGCGCCGTGCGCGGCGATTTGGAACAGCGCGTGATCGGCATCGATAACGACGATCAGTTCGCACCGCTGTATCACGCCATTAACGATATGATCGATCGGATGGAAGCCTATGTGCGGGAATCCCAGACGTGTTTGAAGTATGTGTCCGAAAACAAGTTTTTCCGCCACATCGCCGAAAAAGGCATGCTCGGCAGCTATAAGCTCGCCAGCCAAACCATCAATACGGCGACCGAAACCATCGACGCGAAGATGAAGAACTTCGCCTCGGTGGTCGAGGCCTTCGAGGAAAGCATGAATTCGGTGGTCGGTTCGGTGCAGCAGTCGGTTGGTGAGCTGACCGAATCGGCGAAAAGCGTCGACGATAACGCCCACCAAACCAACGAGCGCTCCAGTTCGGTGGCCGCGGCGGCGGAAGAGGCCTCGACCAATGTTCAAACCGTCGCCAGCGCGGCGGCCGAATTGTCGAGTTCCATTTCCGAGATTTCACGCCAGGTGTCGCAATCGTCCGAGGTGACAGCTAATGCGGTCGCCGAGGCGCAGGCAACCAATGAACAGGTGAGGGGTCTCACCAGCGCCGCGCAGAGCATCGGCGAGGTGGTCAACCTGATCAACGAAATTGCCAACCAGACCAATCTCCTCGCGCTCAACGCGACCATCGAGGCCGCGCGTGCAGGCGATGCGGGCAAGGGGTTCGCGGTGGTGGCGTCCGAGGTCAAGAACTTGGCCAACCAGACGTCCAAGGCGACGGACGAAATCAGCACCCAGGTCGCCTCGATCCAATCGGCAACCGGCAGTTCGGTCGATGCGATCTCTAAGATCGGTGAGCGGATCGGCGAAATCGATGAGATCGGAACAGCGATCGCGGCGGCGATCGAGGAACAAGGTGCGGCCACCAATGAGATTGCGCGCAATGTCGAGCAAGCTTCGGAAGGCACCCGCGAGGTGACTGTGAACATCACGGAGGTCAGCAAGGTCGCGGATCAAAGCCGCGTATCGGCGGAAAATGTGAGCAAAGCGGCCGAGATACTGCGAAACAATGCCGCGCAGCTGAGTGAGGAGATGCAAACCTTCTCGCAGGAAGTGGCGAAGATCGTCTAACGCCGGGTTGTTTGCGGTGGCCCTGTTCTGCCAGGGCCGTCATATCCCTTGAATATAAACTGGCTTAGTAATTGCTGGCGGCGGGCTGGTCCGCGTCGGCCATATCCATTTCGCGTTCGACCATGGCGTCGCATATGTCGACGACCCTGAGGGCGGAGCGATGGATCGCATCTGCATATTTAAGCGATTTTTCTGTGTCCAACGAATCGTTCTTCAGCAACTGGCTGTACCCGACAACGCCTCCCAGGGCGCTTTTAATATCATGGGCGAAATCGCGGACGCGCTCATGGAATTCGTCCTGCATGGAAGCGCGTTCGGCCAACGCTGTCTCGAGTCGCGCCTCGATTTTGCGGAGGGCCTCCATGGCTTCCTCCAGGGACGTCGGTTCGGATTTTTGTGTTACGTGATCCATACCCTGCTCCATCGGTCCTCCGGCCCGGACATCGCACGACCGCACCTGTGACTGCTTATCCATGATCAATTCTTATCCCTTTGGTCCGTATGTTACCTCAGCTTTTCGGCTATGTCCGCCCGTCCTGTGCCAAATCGCGTGCTTAATTGGCAGCAGGTCTGCTAGGCTAAAGAAAATACAGACCGGATGTCCGGCAGATGGCCGTTTTGTGGCGGATTTTGGGCAGTCCGGGAAGTGAGCCATAAGAAATGCCCATGGGGAGGCAGATATGAACGAAATGAGCCAATCCCTTCGATTCCGGCTCCAGATGCCGGAGGAGATGGCGGCCAAAATCCAGGCCATCGGCAAGCAATTCAGCCCCGAAATCATCGAAACCACCAAGGCCATGTATGCCGAGATCCTGAAGGATGTCCGGTGGGAGGGGATCACGGTCGAGAAGGACAAGGCCTACGGCAGCCATGAGCGCCAACGCCTCGACGTCCATGTACCGGCGGAGAAGGGAACCGGTGGGCTACCGACGGTTATTTTCTTCCATGGTGGTGGCATGATCCAGGGTCACAAAAATGAGGTGGGCGACCTGATCTATGGGAACGTGGCCAACGTTTTTGCCGCCAACGGCATTATTGGCGTCAATGCCACCTACCGCTTGGCCCCTGAAAGCCAATGGCCGGCGGGCGCCGAAGATGTCGGCGGCGCGTTGGCCTGGGTACGCGCGAACATCGCGTCTTTTGGCGGCGATCCCGAGAAGGTTTTCATCATGGGCCAATCGGCGGGCGCCATCCACGTCGCGGCGTATGCTTTCCAATCGCGGTTCCACCCGGCCGACGGACCCGGCTTCGCCGGCGCCATCCTCATGTCGGGGACCTACACCATCGACCGGCAGAACCTGGCACCCAACCGGATCGCCTATTACGGTGACGATCCGTCCAAATACGACGAGCAGGATATCCTGACGAACATCACCTATTCGGATTTTCCGGTGATGATCACCGTCGGTGAACTGGAGACGACGCCGTTTGAGCGCTCAGCGTTCCAACTGTCGGCCAAGCTGATTGACCTCAACGGCCATGCGCCGCATTTCAAGCAGCTCTGGGGGCACAATCATGTCTCGCAGATTTTCTGTTTCGGCACTGAGGACCAAACGGTCAGCGCCGATATGGTCGAGTTCGTGAAGCAAACGGTCTAGGCACGGGGCTGTTACGATGGAGATGACATTCGGGGTCGTCGATCACCTCGACAAGAACGATCAGCCCACCGCCGATATGTTCGAGGACCGGCTCAAGCTGATCGAGCTCTACGATCAGGCCGGTTTTTACGCCTTTCACTTGACCGAGCATCATGCCACGCCCCTGGGATTGGCGCCGTCACCGAACGTTTTCCTGGCGGCGGCGACCCAGCGCGCGAAGACGCTACGCTTCGCGTCCCTGATCTATATCCTGCCGCTTTACGATCCCGTACGTCTGGCAAGCGAGATCTGTATGCTCGATCATATCAGCCGCGGGCGGATCGAGGTTGGCGTCGGGCGCGGCATCTCGCCCTACGAACTCGCCTACTACAACATCAGCCATCTGGAGGCGCCGGAGATTTTCCGTGAAGCCTATCAGGTGATGATGCAGGCGCTGCAGAATGAGAGTGTCAATTTCAAAGGCGAATATTTCACCTATCGCGGCACCCCGATGGAACTCCGCCCCTATCAGAAACCGCATCCGCCGTTATGGTATGGCCCGGGTAGCCCGTCGAGTGTCGAGTGGTGCGCGCGCGAAGGCATGAACATCGTTTCCAACAAACCGCTCGACGTTGCCAAGGATCAGATCAATCAGTTCGGTGATTTCTGGGCCAAGTTTCACGGCGCCAAGCCGTTGCCCAAGGTGGCAGTGACCCGGCATATCTACGTTGCCGATACGGACGAGGAAGCGGTAGAGATCGGCACGCGCGGTTTCCGTATGTGGTACGACCGTTATGCTTATTTGTGGAAGAAGTTCGATCCGCGCCCGTCCGATGACGAATTGGCGCTGTCGGGCGGCCGCGGGGCGGGCACACTGATTTTCGGATCCCCCGCGACGGTACGTGAAGAGATCGAACGTCAGATCGCCGCGACCGGGATCAACTATTTCGTGACCCGGTTCGCGTTCGGCGATCTGACCTTAGAGGAATCCACGCGCTCCCTCGGCTTGTTCACTGACGAAGTGATGCCCCATTTTCAGCAACTCGCCGCTGAATAGATATAAAAATCAATGAGTTAGGTGAGAAGATTCTTGCCGCTGAACCGCTCCTTCCACAGCGGAATGACGTCTTCGTTGAAAACGTGACGCGGCACTTCGCCGCGCAAGGCTGACAGCACGGCATCTGTTGCCCAGGGCACGGCAGGTTGCAGGCCGCCGCCGCGCGTGTGCGCGATCTGGTGCGGTGACAGGATGACCTTGTCGCCGAGACCCCGGATGGGCGATTGCGGCGCCGGCGGTTCTTCCGGCAACACGTCGAGGCAGGCGCCCGCAAGTTTGTCGCCGACCAGCGCATCGTAGAGCGCATCGATATCGACAATGGGACCGCGTGCGGCGTTCACCAATATCGCCGTCGGCTTCATCAAAGCGAGCCGTTCGGCATTGATCATATTGCGAGTCTCCTCGGTGAGATTGGTGTGGAGCGTGACTACATCCGATTCCCGAAGCAGGGTTTCGAGGTCTACCGATCGGGCGTCGTGGTGGACGAACTTGGATTCGTCGATATAGGGATCGTAAGCCAAGAGGCGAACCCGCCACGGCGCCAACAAGTCGGCCAAGCGGCTGCCGATACGGCCCAGCCCGATGATGCCGATGGTGATGCCGCCATACGGGTCCAGCTGGCGGCGGCCCAAATAGGTGGCGATCAGTTCCGGGTTCCGCCAGCCTCCCTCCTTGACGTAGCGGTCGCGCTCGCGCACCCGCTTCAGCATCGTAAGAATGAAGGCCATGGTGCCTTCGGCGACGGCACCGAAATTGGCTTCGGTCGGACAATGGGTCACCAGGATGCCCATCTCGGTAGCGGCCTCGACATCGACGTTGTCGACGCCCACCGTGTATTTGGAAATGATCCGCAGATCGGGGCACGCGGCCATGGTCTCACGCGTCACCTGGAAGCTCAGCGCCGCGACGCCCATGCCGGCGACGGCGCCGGGTTCGAGCTTGATGATGGTCTTCTCGGAGGCGTTGGCCTTGGTCATCCAGCCTTCGTCCGGCGCGATCACATCGGCGCCGGCGTCTTCCATCAGCTTGTGGGATTTCCCGGTTTCATCGACCGGCATATAGATATGGACCTTCGGTTTGGCCATTTCGGCTCCCCCCTATTTGCGTGTGTTGTTAGTGGTCATGAGTTGCGGGTCCTCAGTCAACGACGGCGATCGCATTGATCTCGATCTTGCAGCGCGGGTCCGTGGCCAGAGCGACCACCTGCACTGTCGTCGTTGCTGGTTTGGCGTCGCCGAAATATTCGGCCCAAACTTTGTTGAGCGCGTCCTGTTCGTTGATGTCGGTGAGGAAACGCTCACAGGAAATAACGTCGTCGAAGGTGGCGCCTGCGGCGCCGAGGCCCTTCTTCAAATTCTCCAATGCCGCACGGACCTGTCCCTCCATGTCGTCGGGCATGCTGTCGAATTCCTCGGGCCGATGCGGATGGTGATGGTAGACGGGGGCCGCGGTAACGCCTGCGCAATGTATTGTCGTGCCGCCGGTCACTTTGATGGCCGGGGCATAGGGCATCCACATGTCGGGCGCGTCCGGCCAATGTAGGTGTTCGATTTTTTTGGCCATTTTTTCCTCCCTGGTTCCACGGTTCTAGCGTTTCATGTTCGCCGCGTCACGCCACTTTGGGGTTTTGACTTGTTCCTCTGATCACTCATTATATGCCTAATCGTGGGATTGGGTTGGGACACCATTGGGAGGATCGATGTCACTCAATAGGGATCTGGAAAACGGTGTGAAGCTGCTGTGGCCGACACCGGTTTTCAGCCGAAAATTCGACAATACCGAGGCGGTGAACGCGCGTTTGCGCGAGATCATCCTCGAGCGTGAACAGCAGGATAAAGGCGTCGCCAAAAGCGTCGTGCACGGCTGGCATTCCACCGAGGATTTCTTCGATTGGCCGTTTCCGGAAGTGGGCCAAATCCGGGATTTCGTGCGTACCGGCATGGTTGAGCTGACAAAGGTGACGACGGGGCTGCAAGAAGGCCAGTTCGGCGGGCAGGCGACCTTCCTGGGGTGGGCGACCGTCCTCCGCTACGGCGCCTACAATTCGGTTCATACCCATCCGGGCTGCGCTTGGTCGGGCGTCTATTATGTCGATACCGGCGGCTCGACTATGGAAGGCGATGACGGCATGGCGCACGGCGTAATCGAGTTCCTCGATCCGCGCACGGCGGTCGAAATGATCCCCATCCCGGGCGAGCCATTCGGCCAACGCATCAAGTTCCAACCCGAGGCCGGACGCATCTATATGTTCCCCGCCTGGCTTGGACACAGCGTCACGCCCTATCACGGCGAAAAGGATCGGATCGCGGTCGCTTTCAATATTCGTTTCGACGATTTCAAGATTTTCGAGGCGCCCAAAGGCGACGGCTGAACGGAGACTCAGCCGTTTTGTTGGCCTTTTGCTTGAAGGCGTGCCCAGTTGTCGCGCAGTCCGACGGTGCGGTTGAATACGGGCTTTGCCGCGCTGCCGTCGGGATCGGGGCAGAAATAGCCGAGGCGCTCGAACTGTACCGTCTCATCGAGGGACGTATCGCCAAGGGCCGGTTCCAGCCAACAGTCGTTTAGAACTTCCAATGAATTGGGATTGATGTCGGCGAGGAAATCGCCGTCCTTGCCGGCGCCCGGATCGGGGGCGTCGAACAGATGTTCGTAGAGGCGAACCTCGGCGGGAATGGCATGGGCCGCCGACACCCAATGCAATGTCGCTTTCACCTTGCGGCCGTCCGGCGAGTCGCCGCCGCGCGTTTCGGCATCGTAGGTCGCGCGCAGCTCGACGACGTTTCCGGCCTCGTCCTTGATCACCTCGGTGCAGGTAATGAAGTAGGCGTAGCGCAGCCGCACTTCGCGGCCCGGTGCCAGGCGGAAGAACTTCTTCGGCGGGTCTTCCATGAAGTCTTCCTGTTCGATGTAGATTTCCCGCGAGAAAGGAATTTGCCGCGACCCCGCGCTTTCGTCTTCGGGGTTGTTGACGGCCTCGAGTAATTCACCATCGCCCTCGGGGTAGTTTTCGATCACCACCTTCAAGGGCCTTAATACTGCCATGCGCCGTGCCGCCGTTTTGTTGAGAAGCTCGCGCATGCAGCTTTCGAGATAGGCCATCTCGACGGTTGAGTTGGTCTTGGCGATACCGAGGCGGCCGACGAAATCGCGGATCGCGCCTGGTGGCACGCCGCGCCGACGCAAACCTGACAGGGTCGGCATGCGGGGGTCGTCCCAACCGGCCACACGCTTTTCGGAGACCAGTTGCATGAGGCGGCGCTTCGACAGCACCGTATGGGTGAGGTTGAGGCGCGCGAATTCGTACTGGCGGGGACGGGACGGCACCGGCAAATGCTCGATCAGCCAATCGTACAGCGGCCGGTGATCCTCGAATTCGAGCGTACACAGCGAATGGGTGATGTGCTCGATGGCGTCGGTCTGGCCATGGGCGAAATCGTAGGTCGGGTAAATACACCACGTCTCGCCCGTCCGCGGATGGGCGGCGTGCAAGATGCGGTAGATCACCGGATCGCGCAGATTGATGTTGCCCGACGCCATATCGATTTTGGCGCGCAGGACCTTTGCGCCGTTGTCGAACTCACCGGCCCGCATGCGCCGGAACAAATCCATGTTCTCATCCGGGGTGCGGTCGCGGTAGGGACTATTGCGGCCCGGTTCGGTGAGCGTGCCGCGATAGGCGCGGATCTCGTCCGCAGACAGATCGTCGACATAGGCATTGCCGGTTTCGATCAGATGCTCGGCCCAGGTGTAGAGCGTTTCGAAATTGTCGGACGCGTAGAAAAGGTTGTCGCCCCAATCGAACCCCAGCCAGCGCACGTCCTCCTGGATGGAGTCGATATACTCCTGCTCTTCCTTGACCGGGTTGGTGTCGTCGAACCGGAGATGGCACCGCCCGCCGAACTCCTGTGCGACGCCGAAGTTCAGGCAGATGGATTTGGCGTGGCCGATATGGAGGTAGCCGTTGGGTTCCGGCGGAAAGCGGGTGACGACGCCTTCATGGACGCCGGACGCCAGGTCGCCGGCGATCTGCTCGCGAATGAAGTCGCGGCTTTCGGTGGCCGAAGGCTCGGCTGTCACGGCGGTGTCGGCGTCAGTGTTTTTGTTCATGCCTAGGATCTTGAGGGGCCAGTGGGGCGCCCTGTTTGCCAAAAAAAGCCAGTGAAGCCAAGCCTAGCAGCGTTCAGGGGACGGATAAGGCGGCCCGCAGCCCGTCGGCGGCCGCGTTCTGGTGTTGGTTGCCGAGGACGATGTCCAGCGGGGCGGCTTCGGCCCCGTAGTAGGCCTGATTAAAGTCGTTGCGCCGGATGAATGCCGTGCCTTCCAAAGAGGTGCCGGCGAAGAGGCCGGCATTGCTCGAATATACCACCACATCGAGCCCCAGATTGGTGGTGACCGATCCCTCGTAGCCGACGCCCTTGGTGCCGGCTGCCGCGCTGATGTCGGCGCCGAGCTTGCCTTGATGCTTGATGACGGCTTCGACGGCCTTCCGGTTGCGGATGATGAGCACCACCTCGGCCGCCTGGCCGCCGAACTGGAACCCGAAGCTGCCGGCAGCGAGCGTATAAAATGCGGGGTAGCCCCAGGTGCCGCTCGCGTCGCGGGCGAGGAGGACGCCGTCCCCGGCTTCGGCGCCGACGAAAAAACCGCCCTTGATGACCGTCGGGAACACCGCCACACCTTGGGCATTCTTCAGGGCATCGTTGAAACCCCGCAGTTCCTTGTTGTGTTTCATCTTCTCGACGACGGACTGCGCGCTGTTGACGATCCGGGCCGTTTTGTCGATCGGTGAGGTAACACACGCTGTCAGCAAAAGGGTCAACGCAGCCAAGACGGGGAAACGGAACAAGGAAGTCATGGTGTGACGTGTCCGTGGTTGTTCATCACTCCCCTTGCTGTAGCAGCAATCCACGTCGCCGGGCAACGCCGAACAGATAAAGAAACGTTCCAATACCGATCCCCAGATAGACGATGTTGAGCAAAATAGCGCCTGCCAACAGGTCCCACCGGAAGGTCTGGTCGAACAGGACGGCGCGCATACCTTCGAAGACGTAGCTCGCGGGCAGGGCCCAAGCGAGAGGTTCCAGCCAGTCGGGCAGAACCTCGATGGGATAGTAGATACCGGAGATCGGGGCGACGAGAAAAATGCCCAGCCAGGCGATGCTCTCGGCGCCGAGGCCCAGGCGCATGACCAATCCGGACACCAGAATGCCGACCGCCCAGCCCATGACCATCAAATTGAAAAAGAACGCGACCAGCCCGAACCCGAGATCGAAGACCCAGACACCGAAGAAGGGGAGGGCGAGAAACGCCGCCGGCGTCACGCTGATGACGGTGCGCAGAAAGCTCATGACCATCAGGGCACCGATCATTTCCACCGGTTTCAGGGGACTGATGAATAACTGCCCTAGATTGCGCGACCACATTTCCTCGAGGAACATTAACGAAAGCCCGAGGTTGGAGCGGAACAGCACGTCCCACAGGAGGACGGCGCTAATGAGCACGCCCGCGGCCTGCGCCACCCAAGAGGAATGGGAGAGGAAAAACGTGGTGATAAACCCCCACAGGAGAAGCTGGAACGTCGGCCAGTAGCAAAGTTCGAGAATGCGCGGCCAGGACGAGCGCAACAGAAACCAATGGCGCAGGATCATTGCCCACAGGCGCTGGGCGCTGAAGAAGGGGGTTCTGGGGCGGGGACGATTGTCGCCGGTCATTCGGCCGCCTCCACATCCGAGATGTTGCGGCGGTCGCGTGCAATATCCAGGAAAACCTCTTCCAGGGTTTCGCGGCCATAGCGGTCGAGGAGGGCCGCCGGTGTGCCTTCGTCGGCGATCTTGCCGCTTTTCATGACCAGCACGTTGTCGCACAGACGTTCCACCTCGGACATGTTGTGCGAAGCGAGCAGGATGGACGCGCCGCTTTCCTTGCGATACGCGTCGAGATAGCTGCGTATCCAATCGGCAGTATCGGGATCGAGCGACGCCGTGGGTTCGTCGAGCAACAGCAATGTCGGCTCGTTGATCAGCGCCTTGGCCAACGCGGCGCGGGTTTTCTGTCCGGCCGACAGATTGCCGACATTCCGGTCGAGCAACGGCTCCAGCTCGAGATCGGCGGCCAAGGCGCGCACACGGTCGCGCGGTCGGCGCACGCCGTAGAGATTGGCGTAAACCAGGAGGTTCTCGTAGATGGTCAGCCGGTGCGGCATATCGACGTATGGCGATGAGAAATTCATCTCCGGCAAGGCGTCGTGGCGGTGCCGGAGCATATCGACGCCCAAGACCGTGATGCTGCCGCTGGTCGGGATCAGCAACCCCAGAAGCATGGAGATGGTGGTGGTTTTGCCGGCGCCGTTACCGCCCAGCAGGCCCGTTACCGATCCTCTCGCGGTGGAGAAAGACACGGTATCCACGGCCACCACATCGTCGAAACGTTTGGTAAGCGACCGGACGTCGATGGCGGCGTCCGGGGCGTCGTTGGAATCTCGCATTAATTAAATGCGTCCTGGAAATTATGGCGTCGGCGCGCTGCTTGCATATCGCGGCGTCTGATATCGTCGGCGATCAGATCCTCGATGTAGCGCCCTTGGAACATTTTTACGTCGGTGGCGTGCCCGAATTCAATAGCTGCTTTGTCCGTGCACCGACAAAGAATGGTTTTGGAGCCGCCCGCTGCCTTGATGCGCTCGGCGAATTTCTGCGGACCCGCTTCTTTGATCACGTCCGGTTGCCAGATCACTTTGATCATATCCGCTTCCAAACGTTCGCGGTTGATGAACGGCAGCGTTTCGTAGGTAAGGCCGTCGATGCAGATGCGGTAGCCGCGTTCCTTGGCGAAGGCGCGGGCAAACAGGAAGGCATTGATATCGGAGAAGATGTCGACTTTCTGCAACTCGACGACAAAGGAACCGCGCATGGAGGCGATGACGCTGTCGTCGAATTGCATGAACTCCGGCGACAGCAGCGTCGAGACGTTCAGGTTGATGCTGATTTCACCCGTGATGGAGTTGTCGTTGGATTTGCTCAGCATGGCGAGCATCCGCCGGTCCAGGGTTTCCGTCAGATGGTGGAACAGCCACGGGTTGGCGACGATATTGATGCCCGGCATCAAGGTTTCACACAGATCGCGGATGGAGATGTAAAGCTCCGAGAACAAGGGCTGCGGGGCCGCGTCGCCGACCAGGCCGCACACATATTGGCGCCGGACGAGATTTGAGATATCGGCACGTTGCAGGGTGTTCTCGACCCTGCCCAGCATGCGTGGGGTCAGCGGTTCGCCGCGATCCGGCTGACGGGCCGGCAGCAGTTCCTTGGCCGTCGCTTCGTGGGTCGGTGCTTCCTCCTCGGCGGTCGCGGTGTGGACGATGTCATGTGCCATCTTGAGGATCGTGTCGTACTGCTTCTCGACGCTGTAGTAGGTGCAGAATTTTCCGCTCTTATCGTCGATGTCGCCATTGAGCAGCGGATCGTCCGAAAACAGATAGCGCAGCTTCAGGATAGCGGTTTCAACCTCGTCGGAAATCTCGTCCTTGTAGATGAAAATGAAGTCGGCGTTCTTGAGGATGAACAGCTGGCCCATTTGCGCGCGCACCATGGGCTCGATAGTGTTGGTCGCGATCTGGACATGGTTCTCGCGCCGGTTTTGCGGCTTCAACCGAGAAAGATGGATGTGCACGGCGGTACGCCCGCGGCGATGACGGTCCAGCCGATGGACGTAATCCAGCAGCAGATTTTCCTGGCTTTGGGTCGGTTTGCGGGGTGCGGGTGTGGCCATGTGCTCGGTTCGACTCCCGGTTCGCTTAGCGCCGTTTGCCGGTGCTGACGAGATTGCCTTCCTTGGAAATCTGTTTGGCGACGAGTTTGTCGATGAAGAAGCCCTGGAAACGCCGGATGCCAAGCTGCAACGCCCAGGCGAGGGCAGCCTCGGAATCGGTGCGGGCGAGGATGAACTTTTCGCGGTCGACCGTCTCGATGATCTCGCTCAGCTGCGCCCGGTCTTGGGCGCTCGTGCGGCCGCTGTATTCGGTGCCCCAGGCGACCTTGACGAAATCGGGGTCCAACATGCCCGGATCGAACAGGCGGAGAGAGACAGGGTTCAGTCCGTCGATCAACACCCGGTATCCGCGCTCGCGCAGCCAATCGCGGGCGTAGCGATAGGCCGGAATGTTCGCGAATACGTCGATCTGCTGCATCTCGATAATGATGTTGTTCGACGACCGGCTGGCGAAGCGGTCGAAGGCTTCGAAGCCGCGGCCGAGGACGGTCGCGATATTGAGATTGATGCTGGTCGCGAACTTGCGTTCTCCGATACCGTTCTTGGCGAGTACGTGCAGGATGTGCTTATCGATGGTTTCGGTCAGGTGCTGGAACAGCCAGGTATTCGAAACCAGGTTGAAGCCGGGCGCGATCCGTTGTTGCAGTTCGCTGATGGAAACGTAGTTCTCTTCGAACAGGATGTTTTCCGTTCCGTCGCCGCCGATGATGACCGCCGGCTGAGAACGGATGATCTCGGCGAAGCGCACGCGCCCCATGGTTTCGAGCACCCGGGCGAGCCCGTTCGGGCTCAGGGCCTGACCGGAGAAATGGACGCCGCGTTCACGGCCCGCGGAGGCATCTTCGCGCGTCGCGTCGAGGTTCTTCTCGGCCTTCTCCGCCAGCTTGCGGATGAGCTCGATGAACATGTCGAAGTCGTATTCCAGGTCGAACCAGGTGGTGAAATGGCCTTGGCCGCGTTCCCGCGATTCGGCAACGGCATCGGACTTGAACAGGCTGCGGACCTTGTCGATGACGTCGTCGATTTCCTCGGGGCTGACTTCGCGGCCAACCAACACCAGATCGCCGGTCGACAGGATGAACAGCTGAACGTCCGCCGAGTTAAGCAGCGAGTCGAAAATCCGGCTGGCAATGCGGATGTGGTGAGGCTGTTGATTGTGCGGCTGCAACCGGGATAGGTGCACGAACACGGCGATGCGGCCGGCTCGAGTGTTCTGAACCCGCTCCACATGGTCGAGAAGTTTGCTTTCGGGGGTTTGGGCCCCCTTCAGCGAAGGTGCAAGTGCCGCGCCGTCGGCCATCGTCCTCTCACGCGCCATCAGCCCCACATCGAAATACCCGCCAAATCGGATACGCGATAGAGGCAATCAAATGTGTAGGTGGTAATCTTTAAGCAACAATAAAACCCCGGATTTTCCCCATTTGCCTGTGATCTGGATCACTCACCGGTCACGCATTTTCCGGGGGTGTTGGGGAGAACGAGCCGTTAATCTTTGGGGGCCGGAATCAGCCGTTTTTGTGGGCGTTTCCAGGCTTCGGAAGCAGCAGCGGTTTGCTTTACCCCGGGGTATTCACAATGATAAAATGTAAAACAGATAAAGTGGTGCCGGTCCCACAACGCCCATGCAATGGTTAACGGCCGGAAAATCTTAACGAATAACGACGAGTGGCCGGAGGCAATATCATGGATCAGAAAGTCAGCGCGCAGCAGGCGAGCGGCATTACGGTAACCCGCGTGGGCGCGAACTTGGGCGCCGAGATTAGCGGGGTCGATCTTCGCCAGCCCCTGGATGACACGACTTTCGACGCCATTCAGGACGCGCTCGTGGAGAACGAGCTGATCATCTTCCACGATCAGGAGATCACCTCCGAGCAGCTCATGGCCTTCGGGCGCCGGTTCGGTAATTTGTCAGTCCATCCGTTTTCGCCCAACGACAAGGATGTGCCGGAACTGATCAAGTTCGCCAACGATGCCAACAACGCGCCGTTCGGGACCGACGTGTGGCATTCCGACGAAACCTTCCGCGAAAGCCCGCCCATGGCGACAGTGTTGTGTGCCAAGGAGGTGCCGGCGGTTGGCGGCGATACTATGTATGCCAGCATGACGGCGGCCTTCGAAGGGCTCAGCGACCGCATGCAGCAGTTCATTTCCGGGCTCGAAGCCGTCCACGACTTCAAGCCGTTCAAGAAACTGTTCGCCAACACGCCGGAGGACCGGAAGAACCTCCAACATTTCGAGATGCTCTACCCGCCGGCGATCCATCCGGTGGTGCGCGTCCATCCGGTGACCGGCCGCAAGGTGCTGTTCGTCAACCCGCAGTTCACCATGGCCATCAAAGACATGGACGAGCGCGAGAGCCGGTCATTGTTGGACACGCTGTTCTATCAGGCGCTGGTCCCCGAGTATCAGTTCCGCCATCATTGGAAGCCCCACACCATCGCCATGTGGGATAACCGTTCGACGCAGCATTACGCCATCCACGACTACTACCCGCAGCGCCGCATTATGGAACGGGTGACCATAGCGGGCGACCGGCCGACCGGTGTCGAAGCCGCCGATCCCAATACGGTGCGCCGGTTCAAGTTCAAGGCGCCGGAGAATGTCGATCATCACGGCGGCCATGCGCCGCAACGCCAGTTCCGCCGCGAGTTGGAGAAGGCGGAAGACTGATCCCGATACCGTGCCGCGACAAACATCTTGGTGAGCGCCGCTTCCGGGTGGTAGTGTCCGCCGCGTTTTAGCGGTTACGAAAGGACGAGGCGGCGGTGAAGGGCGGACGGAAACGGGTATTGGTGACCGGCGGCGCCGGGTTTATCGGATCGCATCTGTGCGAAAGGCTGGTCGCGGCCGGTGACGACGTGTTGTGCGTCGACAATTTCTTCACCGGTACCAAGGATAACGTTGCCGGTCTGCTCGATATGAGCAATTTCGAGATCATGCGCCACGACGTGACCTTCCCCCTCTATGTGGAGGTGGACGAGATCTACAACCTCGCCTGTCCGGCGTCGCCCATCCATTATCAGTTCGATCCGGTGCAGACCACCAAGACCAGCGTGCACGGCGCCATCAACATGCTGGGCCTCGCCAAGCGCACCCACGCCAAAATCTTTCAGGCCTCGACCAGCGAGGTCTATGGCGATCCCGCCATCCACCCGCAGACCGAGGATTACAACGGCAACGTCAATCCCATCGGGCCGCGCGCCTGCTATGACGAGGGCAAGCGCTGCGCCGAAACCCTGTTCTTCGACTATCACCGTCAGCACAAGCTGAACATCCGCGTCGCCCGCATCTTCAACACCTATGGGCCGCGCATGCATCCCAACGACGGGCGGGTGGTGTCCAACTTCATCGTCCAGGCGCTGTCCGGCAAGCCCATCACCCTCTATGGCGACGGCGAACAGACGCGCTCGTTCTGTTATGTCGACGATCTGGTCGAGGCGTTCGTGCGCCTGATGGCGGCGCCGGACGACGTGACCGGGCCGATGAACCTGGGCAACCCGGTGGAGTTCACCATCCGCGAATTGGCCGAAACGGTGATCGATCTCACCGGGTCCAAGTCGACGCTCGAGACCCATCCGCTGCCCCAGGACGACCCGATGCAGCGTCAGCCGGACATTTCCTTGGCCAAGAAGCACCTCGAGTGGGAACCCAAGATCCAGCTCCGCCAGGGCCTCGAAAAGACCATCGCCTATTTCGACGCGGTGCTGTAGGCGTTTCTTTCCGCCTGTTGGCGGATTCCCAAGAAAAGAACATTAAGAGAACATAATTTCGCCCGATTTATTTGGCGAAATCTGTCTCGATTCATCCCCGGATTTGTCCCTGTACCGGCGCAGTACCTTGGCGCCAAAAAATCCGGTTTTTCTTTGCTTTGAAAAGACTTCTTTAACCCAAGTAATACCATCCTCTCCCATTGACGCCCATCAAAACCCATGATATCCCAAAAATGCCCTAAAAAGGCGACGGCGGTCATGGGGGCCAGGGGTTCAGACGGGGTCGGTATTTCGATGAGGGAAGCATCTGTGAGGCAAGGCTCGTAAGGGCGCTTGAACGCAGGAGCTTTGCGGGTTGAGAGGCGGGAGATGGCGGTTCTTTTAGGCCGACATATCAATAAGATAGATAAGAAGGGGCGGGTCTCCGTTCCCAAGCCGTTCCGCGACGCGTTTGCCGGTCAGGAATTCAGCGGCATCTATGTCTATCCCTCTTTCAAGTTCCCGGCGCTGGAAGCCTGCGACGACGACTTCATCCAGCGCGTCGTCACCAGCCTCGATGACCTCGATCTGTTTTCCGACGAACAAGACGACCTCGCCGCCACTATCCTCGAAAATACCCAGGCGCTGCCATTTGACCCCGAAGGCCGCGTCATCCTGCCCAAGGACCTGACCGACTACGCCGACATCAAGGGCGAAGCCGCCTTCGTCGGCCGCGGCACCCGCTTCCAGATCTGGAACCCCAACGCCTACGACAAGCAACGCACCGCCGCCTTCGAACGCGCCCGTGCGCGCGGCGCCACCCTCAAGCTCCGGCCAAAGCCGGGGTCAGGAGACGGCGCATGAGCGGCGACAACGAAATCCCGAAAGGGGGGCATACCCCCGTCATGCTCCGCGAGGTGATCGAGGCCCTCGATCCCCGCGACGGCGGCATCTATATCGACGGCACCTTCGGCGAGGGCGGTTATTCGAAAGCCATTCTCGAAGCCGCCGCGACCACCGTTTTCGGTATTGACCGCGATCCCCGCGCGGTGACCATCGGCGCCGAGTTGAGCAAGCAGTACGACGGCCGCCTGACCGTGCTGCACGGCCGCTTCGGCGATATGGGCACGCTCATGGCCGAGGCCGGCGTGGCCCGGGTCGACGGCGTGACCCTGGACGTCGGCGTATCGTCTCATCAACTCGACGATCCGGCGCGCGGTTTCTCGTTCCGCTTCGAAGGCCCGCTCGACATGCGCATGGGCGGGACCGGCGAGGCATCCCCCAGCGCCGCCGATCTCGTCAACGAATTGCCGGAAAAGGAGCTCGCCGACATCATTCATCAGTACGGCGAGGAACGCCAAGCCCGCCGTATCGCCCGCGCCATCGTCGAGGCGCGCGCCGAAAGCCCCATCCTCACGACCCAGGCCCTTGCCGACATCGTGCGGCGCATCGTGCACGTGAAGCCGGGCAAACCGGGCGCGATCGATCCCGCCACCCGGACGTTTCTCGCCCTGCGTATTCATGTGAACGACGAGCTCGGCGAGTTGGAACGTGGTCTGAGTGCCGCCGAAATGCTGCTCGCCCCCGGCGGCCGGCTCGCCGTCGTTTCCTTCCACTCCCTGGAGGACCGTTGCGTCAAACGGTTCCTCGCCCGGCGTGCGGGCCGCGTTTCGCGCGGCTCGCGCCACCGGCCGGCGTCTCCCGCCGCCGAGGCCGCGCCGAGCTTCACGCTGATCAACCGCCGCCCCCTGACCCCCTCCGACGACGAGATCCGCGCCAACCCCCGCAGCCGCTCCGCCCTGTTGCGTGCTGCCGAACGAACCGACGCGCCGGCCTTCGCCGGTGGCGCAGCGGCGTAGGGAGGGGGGCATGCGTCAAACAACCTTGTTCACGTTTTTCGCCGCCGTGCTGATGGCCATCGCGTTGTTCTATCTCAAGTACGAAGTGAACAGCCTGCAGGACGAGCTTGCCGAGTTGAACGGTGCCATCGCCCGCGACAAGGAAGCGGTGCATGTGCTGCGCGCCGAATGGAGCTACCTCAACGAAACCGGCCGCCTGCGCGAATTGGCGGGCCGCTATCTCGATCTCGAACCGACCAAACCCGAGCAGATCGCGACCCCGGCCGACATCGCCGAACGGTTGCCGGTGCCCTCGGCTTTCACGCCGGACGGCAATATCGCCGCGGACGCCCATCGCGCCCGCGCTGACGCCAACCAGGCCGACATCAATCGGGGGGGCAAACAATGACCCCGCCAGGCCCTCACGTCGATACGCACGAAAATAAACGGCCGGCACGTCCCGTGCCTCTCGAAGGCACCCGCAAGCAGGCGTTGGAAACCAGCCGCAACCGGCTCGTCGTCACGGCGGTCGTGTTTGCGCTTGCCTTCGCGATGGTCTCCGGGCGGTTGGTCGAATTGGCCGTGTTCAAAAGCGGCGGCACCCCGAGCGTCCGTGTCGCGCACACGTCGGAGCCGGCCCGCGTCCGCGCCGATATCACCGACCGCAACGGCGTGCTACTCGCGACCAGCATGCCGACGGCATCCATCTTTGCCAATCCGCGCCACATCCTCGATCCCCGCGAGGCCACGACGAAATTGGCGAAGACCTTTCCCGACATGAATGCCGCGGACTTGCTCCGCAAACTGTCGTCGGACAGGAGTTTCGTTTGGATCCGCCGCAACCTGACGCCCAAGCAGCAAGCGGCGATCAACGACCAGGGAATTCCCGGTATCTATTTCCGTCAGACCGAGCGGCGGGTTTATCCGCATGGCCGTTTGGCCGGCCATGTTACGGGCACGACCGATATCGACGGCAACGGCCTTGGCGGGATCGAGCTGTCGTTTGACAAGAGGTTGGGTGCCGGCGGTGAGGCGTTACATCTGGCCCTGGACATCCGCCTTCAGTCGATCCTGCGCCGCGAATTGAGGACGGCCATCGACAAGTTTTCCGCCATCGGCGGCGCCGGCGTGGTGCTCGACGTGCATACCGGCGAGACGCTTGCCATCGTGTCGCTGCCCGATTTCGATCCCAATCAGCCCAGCAGCCTGGTCGGTGAAGCCGCCTTCAACCGGGCGACCAAGGGCGTCTACGAAATGGGATCGACGTTCAAGCTGTTCACCGCCGCGATGGCCCTCGATTCCGGTGTCACCCGGCTCGGCGATAAGTACGATGCGACCAAGCCGATCCGCATCGCGCGTTTCCTGATCAACGACTACCACGCCAAGAACCGCTGGCTGACGGTTCCCGAAATCATCGTGTATTCGTCCAACATCGGCTCCGCGAAAATGGCCCTGGACGTCGGAACGGAAGCGCAGCGCCGCTACTTGCGCGCTTTCGGCATGTTGAGCCCGGCCTCCATCGAGATCCCCGAGGTGGGTGCGCCGCTGGTGCCCTCGCCATGGCGCGAGATCAACACCATGACCATTTCTTATGGCCACGGCATTGCCGTCACCCCGATCCAGCTGGCGGCCGGTATCTCGGCCCTGGTCAATGGCGGCGTTCTGCGTCAGCCGACGTTGGTCGCCCGTGGTAATGAGGCGGACGTCAGGCGCGGCCCCGATGACGAGGTCCACGTGATTTCCGAACGGACGTCGAAGCAGGTGCGCCAACTCATGCGCCTCGTCGTCCGCAACGGCACGGGCAAGAAAGCCGGCGTTCCCGGCTATCGGGTCGGCGGCAAGACCGGCACAGCCGATAAGTCCGGCGCTGGCGGGTACACAGCCGCGCGGGGCGTGATGTCCTCGTTCGTTGCCGCGTATCCCATGGACGATCCCCGCTATGTCGTGTTCGCCATGGTCGATGAGCCGAAGGGGATCAAGGAAACATTCGGCTACGCCACCGGCGGCTGGGTGGCCGCACCGGTGGTCAGCCAGGTGGTGCGCCAGATGGCGCCAATGATGGGCATGAAACCGGCGACCGACGCCGAGCGCGAACCGAAACCGGGCGAAGCATTTTACATCTCCACCGCACGCCCGCGAGCCAGCGGTGGGCGAGGACAGCAGGTTGCGGCTAACTGAATTGATGATGGGGGTCGATACGAACGCAATGGCGGGACCAGGGTTTACCGACAGGGAGATCAGCGGGCTGACGTCCGACTCGCGCCGTGTCGAACCCGGGTTTCTGTTCGCCGCGTTGCCCGGCCACAGCGCCGATGGGTGTCAATTCATCTCGGATGCAGTGGCACGCGGCGCCGTGGCGGTTCTCGCGCCCGATGGAACTCAGATCGAATTGCCCGACAGCAACGGCTCGGGGTCCGCGCCGGTCAGCGTGATCACCGATCAAAACCCGCGGCGTCTTTACGCGCGGTTCGCGGCCCGTTTCTTCGACCGTCAGCCCCGTCACATCGCCGCCGTTACCGGCACCAACGGCAAGACCTCGGTCGCCGACTTCACACGTCAGCTTTGGACGGCCGCCGGACATTCGGCGGCAAGCGTCGGTACCTTGGGGGTGATTACCGGCGCGGGCCGGATCGGCGGCAGCCTGACGACCCCCGATCCTGTTGATCTGCATGCCTGCTTGCGCGATCTCGCGGAAAACGGCACCGACTACGTTGCCTTGGAAGCGTCGAGTCATGGCCTCGATCAATACCGGCTCGACGGCGTCCGTCTGACCGTCGCGGCCTTCACGAACCTGACCCGCGATCATCTCGATTATCACCAGACCATGGAAGCGTATCTCCAGGCCAAGATGCGCCTGTTCACCGAGGTTATGGGCGCGGGCGGCGTCGCTGTTCTCAATGCCGACGACGCAAACTTCCCGGCCCTTGCCAAGGCGGCGGAACAGCACCGCCAGCGGGTTATCGGTTACGGCAAAGCCGGCAGTGATATTCGTATGGAATATCTCGTGCCGCGCGCCGACGGCATGGCGATGTCGCTTAAAGTAGACGGCCAGAATTACGACATTCTTTTGCCGTTAATCGGCGCCTTTCAAGCGATGAACGCGGCGTGCGCGCTCGGTATCGTCATCGGCGACGGCGGCAAGGCCGAAGATGCCGTGCGGGCCTTGGCCCGGCTGCGCGGCGTGCCCGGCCGGATCCAGTTCATCGGCAAGCACCGCGGCGGCGCGGTCTATGTCGACTACGCCCATACGCCGGACGCATTGTCGACTCTATTGAACGCTTTGCGCCCCCATGTGTCGGGACGGCTGCTCGTGGTTTTCGGCTGTGGCGGTAACCGCGACACCGGCAAGCGGTCGGCCATGGGCAAGGTGGCGGCCGAGCTTGCCGACGTCGTGATCGTCACCGACGACAACCCACGCCATGAAGATGCATCGGCCATCCGCCGCCAAGTCATGGACGGTTGCCCCTATGCACAGGAAATCGGCGACCGGGGCAAGGCGATCGCCGCCGCCGTCGATCTGGTAAGTGACGGCGACGTGCTGGTTGTCGCGGGCAAGGGCCATGAAACCGGACAGATCGTCGGTGACGAGGTGATCCCATTCGACGATGTCGCCGTCGCCCGTGACTGCCTCGACGGAGGGTCGCAATGAACGCGGTCGGTGCGACGACGGGTATTCTTTGGACGGCTGCCGACGCGGCCAAGGCTACCGGGGGTGTCGCGCAGGGCGTATGGGCCGCGTCCGGCGTGTCCATTGATAGCCGCTCGGTTCAGCCGGGCGACCTGTTCACCGCCTTGAGCGGTCCCAATTTCGATGGCCATGGTTTTGTTGCCGATGCCCTTGCAGGCGGTGCTGCTGCGGCCATGGTCGCGCGCCAGCCCGAGGGGGTCGGCGGCGATGCACCATTGCTGACCGTGACCGACACCATGCGCGGGCTCGAGGATTTGGGGCGCGCGGGACGTGCGCGCGCAACTGCCCGCATCGCCGCGGTTACCGGCAGCGTCGGCAAGACCAGCGTGAAGGAGGCGTTGGCTTTTGTGCTCGGCCGTCAGGGGCTGACGAGTTACAGCGTTGGCAGTTTCAACAATCAATTCGGCGTGCCCTTGTCACTTGCGCGCTTGGTGCCGGACGCGGCCTATGGCGTGTTCGAGCTTGGCATGAACCACGCGGGCGAACTGACGCCGCTGACCCGCATGGTCCGTCCGCACGTGGCGGTGATCACCACCATCGAGCCGGTCCACTTGGAGTTCTTCGAGTCGCTCGGGGACATCGCGCGGGCAAAGGCTGAAATCTTCCTCGGGCTGGAAGCGGGCGGTATTGCCGTCCTCAACCGCGACAACGCTTTCTTCGGTTTGCTGGCCGACACGGCCCGCGACGCGGGCGCCACGGTTGTCGGTTTCGGCCGTCACGACGACGCGGATGTGCGTTTGTTGGCTGACCGCTCCGACGACGAAGGGCTCGGCTCCTTCGTCGATGCGACCGTTCAAGGCCGTGAGGTTTCTTATCGCTTACCGCTGCCCGGATCGCATTGGGTGCTTAATAGTCTTGCGGTGCTTGCTGCCGCCAACGCGCTTGGTGCGGATGTCGAAAAGGCGGCTGCCGATCTTGCCGAATTGTCGCCGCCGCGGCGCAGGGGCGAACGCTACCGTATCCGCTCGGCGGGCATGTGCTTCGAATTGATCGATGACAGTTACAACGCGAGCCCGGCGGCCGTTGCGGCGTCTTTGTCGGTTTTGGGCCAGGCACGGCCCGGACCGTCGGGGCGCCGGATTGCGGTGCTCGGCGACATGCTTGAACTCGGCGACAACGGACCGGATCTGCATCGC
This sequence comes from uncultured Rhodospirillales bacterium, assembly GCA_913055735.1. Classification (GTDB taxonomy): domain Bacteria; phylum Pseudomonadota; class Alphaproteobacteria; order Rhodospirillales; family UBA2165; genus CAJXKD01. Next base: position 795,972 of record CAJXKD010000001.1, on the reverse strand, counting down.
GGCCTTACCACGCCGGTCGATGCCAATGGCATCGATCTCGTCTTTACCGTCGGCGAGACCATGCGCGTGCTCAACGACGCATTGCCGTCCGAGAAACAGGGTGATTGGACCGCCGACTCCGCGTCGATGGCGCCGATCGTTGCCGGCGCGGTGCGATCGGGCGACGTGGTGCTGGTCAAAGGGTCTGCGGGTGTCGCCATGAGTAAGGTCGTCGACGCGCTGAAAGCCTTGGATACCTCCGGCGAACGCACGGCCCAGAGAAAAATCCATGGAGGCGCGGCATGCTGAACAGTTTGGCGCAGTACGCCGACCAGATTCTGGTTTTCAACGTCTTCCGCTACATCACGTTCCGGTCCGGCGGGGCGATGATGACCGCCCTGATTGTCAGTTTCCTTCTCGGTCCCGTCGTCATCGATTGGCTGAAGCGCCATCAGAAGGGCGGCCAGCCCATCCGCGATGACGGGCCGGAAACCCATCTGATCACCAAGGCTGGCACGCCGACCATGGGCGGTTTCCTGATCCTCATCGCGTTGGTCGTGGCGACCTTGCTGTGGGCGGATTTGCGCAACGGGTATGTTTGGGCAGCGCTTGGCGTCACCGTGGGCTATGGCGCCATCGGCTTCATCGACGACTATCTGAAGGTGACCCGGCGCCACCACCGGGGTCTGCCCGGCAAACTGAAACTGCTGTTGCAGGTCATTATCGCCGTCGTCGCCACACTATGGATCATGAGGTTGACCCGCGATCCGCTGGCGACGTCCCTCGCCATCCCGTTCTTCAAGGACGTGCTGATCGACCTCGGCCTCTTCTTCATCGCGTTCGCGGTGCTGGTCATGGTGGGCGCGTCCAATTCGGTCAACCTTACCGACGGTCTCGACGGTCTCGCCATCGGTCCGGTGCTTATCGCGGCGGGTGCTTTCGGCATGATCGCCTACCTGATCGGCAACTCGGTCTTCTCCAATTATCTGCAGGTCCACTACGTGCCGGGCGCCGGCGAGTTATCCGTGTTCTGCGCGGCGCTCGTCGGCGCCAGTCTCGGTTTCCTCTGGTACAACGCGCCCCCGGCCATGGTGTTCATGGGCGACACCGGGTCGCTGTCCATGGGCGGCGCGCTTGGAACGATTGCCGTCATCACCAAGCACGAATTGGTGCTTGCCCTGATCGGCGGGTTGTTCGTGCTCGAGACCGTTTCGGTCATCGTTCAGGTGGCTTCCTTCAAACTCACCGGTAAGCGGGTTTTCGCCATGGCGCCGCTGCACCATCACTTCGAGAAGAAGGGATGGGCGGAGCCGACCATCGTCATCCGTTTCTGGATCATCGCCGTGATTCTCGCGCTCGCGGGTCTCGCCACCTTGAAGCTGAGGTAGAGGGAGCGGGATGATCGACGTTCATACATTCGCAGGACAGCCGGTGGCGGTGATGGGCTTGGGCCGGTCCGGCCTGTCGGCTGCCCGTGCCCTTGCCAAGGGCGGTGCGGACGTATGGGCGTGGGACGATAACGAAGGCCACCGCCAAACGGCGGCCGCATCCGACATAAATGTTTGCGATCCCGACGGCTGGGATTGGCAGCGCGTCAAAACGCTGGTGCTCAGCCCCGGTATCCCGGCGACCTTCCCGGCGCCGCATCCGACGGCGCAATGCGCCATGGACGCCGGTGCCGAGATCATTTGCGACGTCGATCTACTGGCCCGCGAGGTTGGCGATGCTCGCTATGTCGGCGTCACCGGGACCAACGGCAAATCCACCACGACGGCGTTGATCGGCCACATCTTCGAGCAAGCGGGCCGGTCGGTACAGGTGGGCGGCAATTTAGGTACGCCGGTTCTCGACCTCGACATTTTGGGCGCAGACGGTGCGTATGTGCTCGAGTTGTCGTCCTATCAATTGGAGCGCGTGCCGTCGCTGACCATCGACATCGCCGTGCTGATCAATATTTCTCCCGATCATCTCGATCGGCATGGCGGCATGGAAGGATATGTTGCGGCCAAGCGGCATTTGTTCGATCACCCGGCCCAGGGCGCGCGGGCGGTGGTTGGGATGGACGATCACCATTCGCGCGAACTGTGTCTCGACCTGATGGTGCGCGGCGATTTCAAGATCATTCCCATTTCCGCCAGTCAGCGGGTGCCGGGCGGGGTTTATGCCCCGGACGGGCGGTTGATCGACGACATGGATAATGGCCAGGCGGAGGTTCTCGACCTGAGGGCGGTCGGGAGCCTTCCTGGCCAACATAATTGGCAAAACGCAGCGGCGGCCTATGCCGCGGCGCGGGCGGCGGGGATTGCGGCCGAGGACATCGTGCCTGCGATCAAATTCTTCCCCGGTCTTGCGCATCGCCAGGAGCGTATCCGCCGCATCGGGCGCGTGACATATATCAATGATTCCAAGGCAACGAACATCGATGCCGCCGCGCGGGCCTTGGCCTGTTACGGCGCCATCCATTGGATCGCCGGCGGGCGTGCCAAACAGGACGATCTTACGGATCTCGAGCCCTATTTCGGCAACATCCGCCGCGCTTATTTGATCGGCGAGGCGGCGTTGCCGTTTGCGGCAAGCCTCGATGGGAAAATCGAGGTTCGCCAGTGCGGCGATCTGACGACAGCGGTTAACGAGGCACATGCGGCTGCACAGGAAGCCGACGAGGACTCGGTGGTCCTGTTATCGCCGGCCTGCGCCTCCTTCGATCAGTTCGACAACTTCGAACAGCGCGGCGACACGTTCCGGACGTTGGTGGAGGGGCTCGCATGACGACCTATTCCCGCACCGACGTCAGTATCTTCGGCCGCTGGTGGTGGACCGTCGACCGGTGGACGTTGGCGGCGTTGGCCGTGATCACCGGCATCGGCATCATTCTCATCATGGCGGCGAGCCCGCCGGTCGCCGAGCGCATCGGTCTCGACGGTTTCTATTTCGTGCGTCGGCAGTTCGTATTCCTGCCGATCGTGCTTGTTCTTCTCGTGGGCGTTTCATTGCTCAACCCCACCGGCGTGCGCCGTCTCGCGGTTACCGGGTTTATCATCTCCCTTGCGTTGACGGCGGCGACGTTGGTAGTGGGGGCGGAAATCAAGGGGGCAACCCGCTGGATCAATATCGGCGGTTTCTCCTTGCAGCCTTCCGAATTCGTCAAACCCTGCTTCGCCGTCGTTGCCGCGTGGATGTTCTCCCGCTGGCGGGTCGCCGGCGATATTCCGGGTCACTTGGTCGCCATCGGTTTGTATGTGCTGGTGGTCGGTTTGCTGCTGTCGCAACCGGACGTCGGCATGACCATTCTGGTTTCCGTCGTTTGGGGCGTGCAGTTCTTCCTTGCCGGTCTTCCCATGCTGTTGGTGGCGGGGATCGGCTTGCTGTTCGCCGCCGGCGGTGTCGGCGCCTATTTTACCTTCGATCACGTGCGGGGCCGCATCGATCGGTTCCTCGATCCGGCGGGGGGTGAGGCCTATCAGGTGGCCCGATCGCTCGAGGCCGTGATCAATGGCGGACTGTTCGGCCGCGGCCCCGGCGAGGGCGAGGTCAAGGCCGTGCTGCCCGATGCGCATGCGGATTTCATCTTCGCGGTCGCCGCCGAGGAATTCGGGCTGGTAACCAGCCTCCTTATCGTTTTCCTATTCGCGTTCGTGGTGCTGCGCGGTTTCTCGCGCGTGTTCAAAGACAGCGATCTTTTTGTCCAGTTGGCGGTGGCGGGCCTGTTGGTGCAGTTCGGTCTGCAGGCCCTGATCAACATGGCGTCGACCATCAATCTGATGCCGACCAAGGGCATGACCTTGCCGTTCATTTCCTACGGCGGGTCGTCCATGGCGGCGTTGGCCTTGGGGATGGGAATGGTTCTCGCGCTGACCCGCGATCGGCCGGCGGGTGGAGGTCCCCTGCTATGACCTCGTTGCATCCGCTTTCACAAAAGACAGTATCTGGTCGGTCCCCCCAAGAATCAGATAGGGGATCGGCATTGGTCGTTCTTGCCGCCGGTGGCACCGGCGGTCACGTGTTCCCGGCGGAAGCGCTGGCGGCGGAACTGGGCCAACGGGGATATCGCCTCGCGTTGATCACCGACCGGCGTGGCGGCGCTTTGAGCGGACGCTTGGGCGAGATCGACGTGCATCGTATACGGGCCGGCGGTATTGCCGGTAAAAGCGCGGTCAATCGGATCACCAGCGTCGCCGAGTTGGGAATCGGTACGCTGCAGGCTTGGCGATTGGTACGCCGGCTGCATCCCGCCGTCGTCGTCGGCTTCGGCGGTTATGCGTCCTTGCCGACCATGGTTGCGGCAAGTTTCACCGGCGTGGCCACGGCCATCCACGAACAGAATGCGGTATTGGGCCGCGCCAACCGGCTGCTGGCGCCGCGCGTCAAACGCATTGCGACGTCTTTCGAAACCGTGAAAGCCATCCCGGACAGCGCGGCGAGCAAGGTCGTGCGCACGGGCATGCCGGTACGTCCCGCGATCCTGGAGGCGCGGAATGTGCCCTATCCCGCGATCGCGGCGAACGGCCCCATTGAGCTCCTCGTGACCGGCGGCAGTCAGGGTGCGCGGGTCTTCAGCCACGTCGTGCCGGCGGCCATCGGCCAATTGGACGACGAATTGCGGACGCGGCTGCGGGTGACCCAGCAATGCCGCGCCGAAGACCTGGAAAGCGTCCGGCGTGCCTATGACAGCCTTGGGGTCGACGCGACGCTCAAGAGTTTCTTCGACGATGTTCCTGCGCGTATCGCTGCCGCGCATTTGGTTATTTGCCGGTCCGGCGCCTCGACGGTTTCGGAGCTCACGGCCGTCGGGCGGCCGGCGATCCTGGTGCCGTATCCCCACGCCGTCGACGATCATCAGACATATAATGCCCATGCCATCGATCGCGTCGGCGGCGGTTGGCTGATGCCGGAACCGTCCTTCACGCCGGAAGCGCTGGCCGAACGGCTGCAATCGCTGTTCTCGATGCCGCGTCTGTTGGAACAGGCCGCAGCCGCGGCGCGTGCCGCGGGTATCCCCGATGCCGCCGCCAATTTGGCGGAAGCGGTCATTTCGCTGATGGCGGACAACGACAACCGGAGGGTTGCGGCATGATGGCGCTTCCTCTGGATATCGGGATCATTCATTTCGTCGGGATCGGCGGTATCGGCATGAGCGGCATTGCCGAGGTGCTCCACAATCTCGGTTATACCGTGCAGGGAAGCGATGTCGCGGATGGTGCCAACGTGAAGCGGCTGCGCACCCTCGGCATCTCGATCGAGGTCGGCCATCGCGCCGAGAATATCGGCGACGCCCAAGTGGTGGTTATTTCCTCGGCGGTGAAATCGACCAACCCCGAAGTGGAAGAAGCCCGCCGCCGGCTGCTGCCCGTGGTCCGGCGGGCCGAAATGCTGGGCGAGCTGATGCGCCTCAAATGGTCGGTGGCGGTCGGCGGTACGCACGGCAAGACGACGACCACTTCGATGGTCGCCTCGCTGCTCGATGCTGCCGGGCTGGACCCGACCGTGATCAATGGCGGCATTATCAATGCGTTCGGTTCCAACGCCCGCCTCGGCAGCGGCGAGTGGATGGTGGTTGAAGCGGACGAATCCGACGGGACCTTCGTCAAACTGCCGGCCACCATTGCAGTGGTGACCAACATCGATGCCGAGCACATGGACCATTACGGGTCCTTCGATGCGCTGCGCGCCGCCTTCGATGCCTTCGTCGAAAATATCCCGTTCTACGGTTTCGCGGTTCTGTGCATCGACGATGCCGAAGTGCAGGCGATGATCCCACGTGTCTCCGACCGCCGTGTCGTCACCTATGGCCGCAGCCCGCAAGCCGACATCCGGGTGACGGATCAGGAGCCGGTGAACGACGGTATCCGCTTCGATGTTGAGATTTCAGACCGGCGCGCGGACACGACGATCGCGATGAAGGACCTGCACTTGCCCATGTTTGGGGCACACAACGTGCAAAACGCGTTGGCGGCGATTGCCGTTGCGCATGAGTTGAGTATCGGAGAGGACCTGATCCGCCAGGGTCTGGCGGCATTCACCGGGGTGAAGCGGCGCTTCACCAAGACCGGCGAGGTCGACGGCATTTCGGTAATCGACGACTACGGTCATCACCCTGTCGAGATCGCGGCGGTTCTCAAGGCCGCGCGCGCGGCGAGCAAGGGAAGGATCTTTGCCGTCGTGCAGCCCCACCGATATACCCGGCTGCGCGATCAGTTCGAACGTTTCTGCACCTGCTTCAATGACGCGGACGTCGTCATCGTCGCGGACGTCTATCCAGCGGGTGAAGATCCTATCGAAGGGATCAGCCGCGATACGCTGGTGGACGGGCTGCGGGCCCGGGGTCACCGCGCGGTGCTCAGCTTGGATTCCGCCGAAGATCTGCCTCGCCTGATCGACGAAATGGCAATGCCGGGCGACATGGTCGTCTGCCTCGGTGCGGGCAACATCACCAATTGGGCCAACGCCCTTCCTGCCGACCTCGAGGCGCTGCGTGCCGGTACGAAGGAGGCTCGGGCATGATGGCCGCGAAACGGGCACCCAAGGGATTGATCGATCAGCTGCCCGAAGTTCGGGGCCGCTACAGCGCCGATGCGGCTCTCGCCAAGCTGACCTGGTTCCGGGTCGGGGGGCCTGCAGAGGTGCTATTCCGCCCGGCGGACGAGGAGGACTTGAAGAAGTTCCTCGCCGCGAAGCCCGCCGACGTGCCGGTGACCGTGCTCGGCGTCGGGTCCAATCTGCTGGTGCGCGACGGCGGCATTCCCGGCGTGGTTATTCGGCTCGGCGATGCGTTTGCCGATATCACGGTCGACGGAAACACCATCGTTGCCGGCGGCGGGGCATCAAATCTCAAGGTGGCCAACGTGGCGCGGTCCGCGAAGCTTGCGGGTTTCGAGTTTCTGTCCGGTATCCCCGGGTCCATCGGTGGCGCGGTCCGTATGAACGCGGGCGCTTTCGGCAGCGAAACCTCCGAGATCCTTGTGTCGGCGACAGCGGTCGACGCGCAAGGGCGGTTGCACACGGCTTTGGCTGCCGATCTCGGCATGTCCTACCGGCATTGCAGCGCGCCCGACGATTGGCTGTTTCTGTCCGCGACCCTGATGGGGACGCCAGGCGATGTGGGCGAGATCGCACGGCGGATGGAAGACATCCGCGACATGCGGGAAACCGTGCAGCCCACCAAGACGCCCACCGGCGGCAGCACTTTCGTCAATCCGCCCGGTGCCAAGGCGTGGGAACTGATCGATCGTGCCGGCTGCCGGGGCCTCAAGCGCGGCGGCGCCATGGTGTCCGAAAAGCATTGCAATTTCCTGATCAACACCGGCACGGCGACGGCGGCTGACCTCGAAGGACTGGGCGAGGAAGTGCGCCGCCGGGTCTTCGAACACTCGGGCGTCAAGCTGCAGTGGGAAATCCGGCGCATCGGCGTGCCCGCCGGGCCGCCGGTCAAGGAATTCGTCGAGGAGGCGGGATCATGAGCCGCCACGTCGCCGTGCTGATGGGCGGTTGGTCCGCCGAGCGTCAGGTCTCGTTGATTTCGGGCGCGGCGGTGTCGCGGGCGCTGAACAATGCCGGTTATCAGGTGACGTCCATCGACGTGCGCCGCGACGCGGGCGCGTTGCTGACGCGGCTCTATCCCAAACCGGACGTGGTGTTCAATGCGCTGCACGGCCGTTGGGGCGAGGATGGCTGCATCCAAGGGCTGCTCAATATTATCGACGTTCCCTATACCCATTCGGGGGTGTTGGCGTCGGCGCTCGCCATGGATAAGCCGATGGCGAAGGTTCTATTTGAGGCCGCGGGAATTCGGGTGGCGGAACATGTCATCGCGAAACGGCAGGACTTGATCGACGGCGACGTGATGGAACGGCCATACGTCGTCAAACCGTTCAACGAAGGGTCCAGCGTCGGCGTCACCATCGTGCGCGAGCATGACAACTTCAACGCCGCCGATGACGATCAATGGTGCTACGGCCGCCAAGTGATGGTGGAACGTTTCGTACCCGGCCGCGAACTGACCGTGGCGGTGATGGGCGACCGGCCGCTAGCCGTTACCGAAATTGTCACCCACCGCGATTTCTACGATTTCGATGCGAAGTACGAGAAAGAGGGATCGTCTCATCATTTGCCCGCCGATCTGCCGTCCGAGGTGTACGACGACGCGCAGCGGATCGCGGTTCAGGCCCATGACGTTCTCGGCTGCCGTGGGGTTTCGCGAGCCGACATGCGCTACGACGGCGACGACATCTATCTGCTCGAGGTCAACACCCAGCCCGGCATGACGCCGACCTCGCTGGTTCCCGAGCAGGCGGCTCACCTCGATATCTCGTTCCAGGATTTATGCGCCTGGATGGTGGAGAACGCGTCATGCGACGAGTGACGGAAAATAAGACATCCGCCACCCGGCGCGGCACGCCCCGTCCTCGGGTCAAACCGTTGTGGCGGCGGCCAGTGGTTGTTGCCAGCGGTGCGGCCCTGGGTGTCGTTGCAATCGCGGCCGGCGTCTGGTGGGTCTGGCAGAACGGCATCGTGCAGCGCAGTGCCGAGCGCGCCAAATGGGCGGTAATCGCCGTCTCCGCGAAGAGCGGTTTCGCCGTTCAGGAAATTTTCGTTCAGGGCCGGCAGCGAACGAGCGTCGATGCGTTGCGCAAGGCGCTACGGTTGGAGCGGGGCACCCCCATCCTGGCCTTCGATCCCGATGTTATCCAATCCCGCATCGAGGCCCTGCCATGGATCCGCACCGCGACCATCGAGCGCCAGCTTCCCGACGTCGTGCACCTCCAGCTGGTCGAGCGCCAGCCGATGGCCATCTGGCAGCACGACGGAACGTTCTCGCTGATCGATACCGCCGGCGCGGTGATCGATATCGACCGTTTGGATAGCTACCGGCAATTGATCGTCATTGTCGGCAGCGATGCGCCCGAGAATGCCGCCGGTCTGTTCACCGTTCTGGCGCAGTTGCCCGACCTTGCCCGGCGTGTGACAGCCGCCGTTCGTGTCGGATCACGCCGTTGGAATCTGCATTTCGAGGGCGGCATCACTGTCCGCCTGCCGGAAGAAGATCCGGCAGGCGCTTGGCATCGCCTCGCCGACCTCGACCAAACGTACGGATTGCTGGCGCGCAGCGTCAGCGCCGTCGACTTGCGGTACCCGGACCGGGTGATTGTCCGTCCGGGTCCCGGTCAGCAAACGCCGTCCGCCAGACGGCATACCGAAACGTGATCATGGAAGTCCGATGAAAAGAAGCAAAGCAACGAAAAACGGGCACCGCAGCGGGTTGATCGCGGCGTTGGATATCGGCACGTCCAAAATAGCCTGTTTCATCGCCAAAGCCTCCGCCGACGGGGAACCCGAAATCGTGGGGATCGGCCATCAGCTTTCGGCGGGTGTCCGCGCCGGCAATATCGTCGATATGGAGGCGGTGGAGGCGGTCGTCCGCGCGACCGTCGAAACGGCGGAACAGATGGCCGGCGAGAATGTGCGCGACATCGCCGTATGCATTTCCGGTGGCGCACCATCATCCAAGTTGATTTCCTTCGATATGGCGATCGACGGTCATGAGATCGGCGATGCCGATTTGCGCCGGGCGCTCGACCCCGCGTGGCTGCGGACCCATCAGCCCGACGACCGCCGGGTGCTGCATACCATTCCGGTGGCTTTTTCCATCGACGGCAATCGGGGCGTCCGCGATCCGCGCGGCATGTTCGCCGACAAGCTCGGCGTCAACATGGTGATCCTGAGCGCCGCGACCGGGGCCATGCGCAATCTCGATTCCGTCATCAGCCGCTGCCACCTCGATATCGAGCATCACGTCGTCTCGTCCTATGCCTCTGGCCTGGCCTGCCTCGTGGATGATGAAACCGAATTGGGTGTCACCCTGATCGATATGGGCGGTGGCACGACGACAGTATCCGTGTTCTTCGATGGTGAGGTCGTCTACTCCGATTGTATCCCGGTGGGCGGCGCACACGTGACCAACGATATCGCCCGCGGCCTGTCGACGCCGCTCTCTTATGCCGAGCGTATGAAGACGCTTTACGGCAGCGTCGTGCCCTCTCCATCGGATGATCGCGAGGCGCTTCAGGTGCCGTTGGTCGGCGAGGACGAACACGACAGCAATCAAGTGCCGCGCTCAATGCTGGTTGGCATCGTCCGTCCGCGTATCGAGGAAATCCTCGAAATGGTGCGCGACCGGCTGGCGGAAACCGGCTTCGATCAGGTCGCTGGCCGTCGTGCCGTGCTGACCGGCGGCGCCTCGCAACTGACCGGGGTGCGCGAACTGACGGCGCAAATGCTCGACAAGAACGTTCGGATCGGACGTCCGGTCGGCATCCGGGGGTTGGCCGAGGCTACCGGCGGGCCCGCGTTCGCGGCCTGTGCCGGCCTTATCAAATACGTCATCGCAAATCAGGCGGAGTCCGCGACCGCGGCCGTCCGCGCAATGGAGGTCCCGTCAAGCCGGTTTGGCCGGCTGGGGGCATGGTTTCGTGAAAATCTCTAGTGAGTTTTTCAAACACCGCCTCGTGCAAGCGAGGCATTCAACGCCGTTCCACGGAGACGTGGAGCGCTCCCTATCGACCCGCCCGAGATTCCGGCGCCTTCGGCGGGCCGACACTCATCAAGCTATGGAGGCCTAAATGACCATCAATTTGAGCGTGCCCACTACGGTTCATAGCCAGGAACTCAAGCCACGAATCACAGTCATCGGCGTTGGCGGCGCAGGCGGCAACGCGGTCAACAACATGATTCAATCGGGTCTCGAGGGGGTCGAATTCCTCGTTGCCAACTCTGACGCCCAGGCCCTGGCACATTCCCATTCGGATCACCGAATTCAAATGGGAATCAATGCGACGCACGGCCTCGGTGCCGGCTCCAATCCGGAGATCGGACGAGCCGCGGCTGAAGAATCTCTCGAAGAGATCATGGCCCAGTTGCAGGACGTAAACATGGTTTTCATCACCGCAGGGCTCGGTGGCGGTACCGGTACCGGTGGCGCTCCCGTGATCGCCCGCGCGGCGCGTGAGCGCGGCATTCTTACGGTTGGCGTGGTCACCAAGCCGTTTCAGTTTGAAGGTGCGAACCGCATGCGTCTTGCCGAAGCGGGATTGGAGGAATTGCAGCAATATGTCGATACGCTGCTGATCATCCCTAACCAAAACCTCTTCCGGGTGGCGAACGAGAAGACGACCTTCGCCGATGCCTTCAAGATGGCGGATGATGTTCTTTACTCGGGTGTCCGTGGCGTGACCGATTTGATGGTCATGCCGGGCCTGATCAATCTCGATTTCGCCGACATTCGCGCGGTGATGAGCGAGATGGGCAAGGCCATGATGGGAACCGGCGAGGCCGAAGGCGAACGCCGGGCCGTCGAAGCGGCCGAGGCCGCCATCGCCAATCCGCTTCTTGACGATACGTCGATGAAGGGGGCGAAAGGTGTGCTCATCAACATCACGGCAGGGCCCGATATCACCCTGTTCGAGGTCGACGAAGCGGCGAACCGTATTCGCGATGAAGTGGACGAGGATGCCAATATCATCTTCGGATCGACGTTCGACGACAGCCTCGAGGGCCGTATTCGGGTTTCCGTCGTGGCGACCGGCATCGAAGCCAATGCGGGTATTCGTCCGCAACCCTTGATCCGTCATGTGACCGAAGCGCCGAAGCCCGCGCAACTGTCCGCACCGGAATCGGTCGACGAGTTGGACGAAGCCCCGGCGGAAGTTGCCTTGTTCCCGGCCCAGGAATCAACACAGGAAGTGGCCCAGGAAGCGGTCATGGAGGCGACAGCACCGGAAGCACCCGCGGCAATGCCGGCAATGGCGTCGGAAACCAGTGAACCGGCACATGCGGGGTTTGAGTCCGATCCCGAGCCTGCCGGCGAGATGGAGCCCGCGGCGATCGCCGAGCCTGAGTTGCAAGCGACCGGGACCGATTCGGCCATGCCGGTTCAGGCATCTGGCGCGATGGATCAGGCAACCGCGGAAGCCGCGCCGGTCGCGCCGCCGAAGGCCGCTCCGGCGGAGGCTCCGTTTATTCCGCGGGCGCCGGTCCGGGTTTCCGCCGCACCGGCCCCGGAGGCCAAGCCCGATCCGTTCGCCGCCGCCGATATGGTTAACGCCCAGTCGGCGGAGCCCGCCGCGGAGCAGCCGGCACCCGCCAAAAAGCGCGGGCCGAGCCTGTTCGAGCGGGTTACGGGGGTTGCCCGGGGTGAACGCCGGGATCCGGTCATGCCGTCCATGTCCAGCCGGCCCGCCGGCGATTCGGCGGCGCGTGCCGACATCCCGCGTAAGCCTGCGTCCGAGGCGGTTCAGGACGAAACGCCGAAGCCCGCAACGCCCGCAAAAACCCTTTTGGGGGCGCTGAACGCGAGCGACACCGGCGCCGAGTCGGCGGAAGACGAGGATCTCCTTGATATTCCAGCATTTTTACGCCGCCAAGCTAACTAGGAGGCAAATTGAGGAGCTAACCGACGACACGCCGACGAAGACGCCTGAAAAAGCGTAACATACTGCAATATTTGTTGATTTGAGTGTTCCCTAGAGGGTTGTTACATCACTCTAGGGACACTCGGATCAACATCCCGACCGGCCAAATAGCCGGGGTTGGAACGGGGGTCCCGACGTTAGGTTGGGACTTCAACCGAATGAACCAAAGGGGTCGCTTCCCGGCGGTTCAAAATATAAAGACTAGGGGCCTGAGTAGCGATAGGCCGGAAACGGTTGGAAAGATAATGAACCACATTGGGGCAGCTCTGTCCGGTTCAGAAAGTTTTGACGCGCTGGAAAGCGGTTCGACGTCGAAAAGTGACGTAACGGCATTTTCATGCCACCAGATGACGCTTTCTCGCTCCATCAGTTGTGTTGGAATTGGATTGCATTCCGGTGCCAGCGTCCGCTTGACGCTGAAGCCCGCGGCACCCGGTACGGGCATTGTATTCCGTCGGGTAGACCTTGAGGGTGCACCCGAGATTCCCGCCCGTTGGGATCATGTCGTCGACACCACCATGTGCTCCGTGATCGGCAATGCCGATGGCGTAACCGTCGGGACGGTTGAGCATTTGATGGCGGCTTTCGCCGGATGTCATATCGACAACGCGATCGCCGAGGTCGATGGACCGGAAGTGCCGGTCATGGACGGCAGTTCCCAACCGTTTGTTTTTCTTATCGAGTGTGCCGGCGTGATCGAACAGGATGCGCCGCGCCGGCTCATCGAGATTCTGAAGCCCGTTCGCCTGGAAGATGGTGACAAGATGGCGGAATTGGTGCCGAGTTCGACCTTCACGGTCGGGTTCGAGATCGATTTCGATCATCACGTTATCTCGCGGCAAAGAATTGTTGTCGAGTTGGTCAATGGGACCTTCAAAAAGGAAATCGCCCGGGCGCGGACATTCGGTTTTGCCCGGGATGTAGAAAAGTTGCAGGCCGCGGGCTTGGCCCGAGGCGGATCTTTCGACAATGCCGTGGTCATTGGTGAGGACTGCGTTCTGAACCAAGGTGGCCTGCGCTACGACGACGAATTCGTGCGCCATAAGGTCCTGGATGCGGTCGGCGACCTCTATCTTGCCGGGGCCACCATCAAGGGCGATTTCATGGGCGTTCGCGCCGGTCACAATATCAATAACCGGTTGCTGCGGGCGTTGTTTGCTGATGAAACCGCGTGGCGGTGGGTGACGTTGGAAGAGGACGAGATTGCCGTCAGGGCCGAGATCGAAGAAGAAGACATGATCTCCAAGCCGGCGAGTGGATCCTATTCCGAGGTCGTCGAGGTTTCCACACAGGCCTGATTCGGCATATTCGTGGTCGATTTCAAGGACGCCGTCCCGCTTTGGGGCGGCGTTTTACGTTGCGGGAAAGGGCCTCGCGGATGGGGGCGACAAGACCCACCGAGCCCGGTATATTCGTGGGCCCGAAGGGGAACCCGTTCGTGCCAATGATGCCCGGCCGGGGGGCCTTTCGATTTCGTTCTTTACGACGCTTTGACGGAAAATGATGCATTTTATCGTGCCTGGATGGGGCAGATTTTCACGGTACGTCCTGACCGCGGGATTGGTCGCTGTTGCGCTCGCCGCATGCTCCGAGAAGAAAGAGACCTATGTCGAGCGGCCGGTCAATACGTTGTACAACGACGCGCTCAACAAGCTGAATGGCGGCCAGTATGCCGAGGCTGCCACGTCTTTCGATGAAGTCGAACGTCAGCATCCCTATTCGCAATGGGCCACCAAGGCTCAGTTGATGGCGGCGTACAGCTATTATCAGAACAATGACTACGATGATGCGATCATCGCGTTGGACCGCTTCATACAAGTTCACCCGGGCAACAAGGATATTGCCTATGCCTACTATCTGAAGGCGCTCAGCTATTATGAGCAAATCTCGGATGTCGGACGGGACCAGCAGATGACGCAAGCGGCCTTGGAAGCGCTCTCCTCCATTGTCGCGCGGTTCCCCGAGTCGAAATATGCGCGGGACGCTCAAATCAAGATCGACCTAACCCGGGACCATCTGGCGGGCAAGGAGATGGAGATCGGTCGTTACTACGAGGGGCAGAAACAGTATTTGGCGGCTATCAATCGCTTCAAGGTGGTGATCGAGGATTTTCAGACCACGACGCATGTGCCCGAGGCGCTGCACCGGCTTACCGAAAGCTATCTTGCCCTGGGTTTGAAGGATCAGGCTCAACGGACCGCTGCGGTTCTGGGCCACAACTTCCCGGGAAGTGAATGGTATATCGACTCCTACGAGATCGTCGAAGGTAAGCAGGTCAGGCCGCAGGTGGAGGAAAAGAAGCCGTGGTATTGGCCATTTTGAACCGCAAACGACGCTAACCGGCCTCAGGTCAACAAACCGGCGGATGTTGCGCACACTTTCCATTCGAAACGTGGTTTTGATCGATAAGCTCGATTTGTCGTTCGGCGAGGGACTGTGTGTGCTCACCGGTGAAACGGGATCGGGGAAATCCATTCTTCTGGATGCGTTGGGGCTGGCCACCGGCAGCCGCGCGGAGGCCGGATTGGTGCGGAGCGGCACCGATCAGGCCATCGTCACGGCCGAGTTCGATGTCGGATCGGATCATGCCGTTTCCGCCGTTCTTCAGGAGCACGGGCTGGAGCCTGACGATCGGCTGGTTCTGCGCCGGACGGTCGGTGCGGACGGCCGCTCGCGTGCCTACATCAACGATCAGGCGGCAAGCGTCGGTTTGTTACGCCGGATCGGCGGTCTGCTGGCCGAGGTCCATGGCCAGCATGAAACCCATGGCCTCCTGGACCCCGCCAATCATCGGCGATTGCTCGATGCCTTCGGCGGGTACGGCGTCGATCTGGAGAAAACGGCGGCAGCTTACCGGGCTTGGCGTGCCGCCGTGGATGCCCGTGCCGACGCGGAGGCCGCCATCGCCAGGGCACGCGAGGATGAAGCTTATCTCCGCCACGTCGTAAAGGAATTAACCGACGCCAACCCGCAGCCGGGGGAGGAAACCGACCTGGCCGGCCGGCGTTCCCTGCTCATGCACGGCGAACAGATCCTCGAGGCCGCCAACGAAGCCTTTGCGGCGTTGAACGAGGGTTCCGGTGTCGAGGGGGCTCTGCGGACGGCGTTCTCCAAGATCGAACGGGTGGCGGCCAAGGCGGACGGCAAATTCGATGCCGCCGTCGCCGCGCTTGACCGGGCGCTCAACGAAACGGCCGACGCCGTCGCCGAACTGGAGCGTGCCAGCAGTGCCGTCGAGATCGATCCCAGTGAGCTGGAACGGGTCGAGGAACGCTTGTTCGCCCTGCGCGGCTTGGCCCGCAAACACAATTGTGACGTCGATGAATTGGCGGGCGTCCGCGACCGCATGGAGGCCCAACTCGCGACCGTCGAAGAGGGAACCAGTGCTCTCGACCGTTTGCGTAAGGCGGAGGCCGACGCTCAGGCGGCATTCGTCGCGGCGGCGGGCGCGCTTACGGAACAGCGCGAGAATGCCGCGGCGAAACTGGCCAAGGCGGTGAACGCCGAACTGCCGCCTCTTAAACTCGGCGATGCGCGGCTCGAGGCGGTCTTGGAGCCGCTCGGCGAGGAGAATTGGGGCGAGGGCGGTTGTGAGCGCGTGATTTTCCACGTTCAAACCAATCCCAACACGCCGATGGGGCCGTTGCACCGGATTGCGTCGGGCGGCGAATTGGCGCGCCTGATGCTGGCGCTCAAGGTCGTGCTGGCGGACGCCGACCCTGTGGCGACGCTGATTTTCGACGAGGTGGATGCGGGCATCGGCGGTGCCGCCGCAGATGCCGTCGGCGAGCGCTTGTCACGGTTGGCGGCGGACGTGCAAGTGCTGGTCGTGACCCACTCGCCGCAGGTGGCGGCGCGCGGCGCCCATCATCTCAGGATCACCAAAGCCGGCAGCGAGGGCGGTAACCGCACGAGCGTCGATCCCCTGGCCGATGAGGCGCGGACCGAAGAAATCGCGCGGATGCTGGCGGGCGCGACGGTGACGGATGAGGCCCGGGCGGCGGCCCTCAGTCTTCTCGGACGCGGATGAACGCCGTGGACATCGGCAAAGATACAGATATCGACAGACTGTCGCCGGAGGCCGCCGCCGAAGAGCTTGCCCGTCTGGCCGAACTGATCGCGCATCACGACAAGCTTTATTATTCCAAGGATGCGCCTGAAATCTCCGATGCCGAATACGACGCGCTTCGCCGCCGTAACGCGGAGATCGAAGCGCATTTCCCCGATCTGATCCGCGAGGACAGCCCTTCCGAACGCGTCGGCGCCGCCCCCGCCGAAGGGTTCAAGAAAATCGTTCATGCCCGGCCCATGCTCAGCCTCGGCAACGTGTTCTCCGACGAGGAGCTGACGGATTTCGTCGAGGGAATCCGGCGGTTCCTCAAGGAATTGCGGGACGACCCGTCGATTGCCGTCGAATTCGTTGCAGAACCCAAGATCGACGGCCTGTCCATTTCCTTGCGCTACGAGAACGGTAAGCTGGTCACCGGCGCGACACGGGGCGATGGAGCCGAAGGCGAGGATGTCACCCGCAACGTCAAGACAATTGCTGAGATACCGCACGAGATCAGCGGCGCGCCCGATGTCCTCGAGGTGCGCGGCGAGATTTATATGACCCGCCCCGATTTCTTTGCCCTTAATGCAAAGCAGGCGGAGAAGGGCGACAAGGTGTTTGCCAATCCCCGCAACGCGGCGGCGGGAAGCCTGCGGCAACTCGATTCCTCGATCACGGCCGGGCGGCCGCTCCGTTTCTTCGGCTATGCCTGGGGCGAACTGTCCGATCAGATCGGTGACAGCCAATGGGCGTTCCTCGAGAAGCTCAAGGGGTGGGGATTTCAGGTCAATCCCCATAGCCGTCTGTGCAAAGGCGTCGACGAGTTGCTCGCCTATTACGACGAAATGGCGGAACAGCGCGCGTCCCTCGACTACGACATCGACGGCATCGTCTATAAAGTGAACCGCTTCGACTGGCAGTCGCGGCTCGGTTTCGTGTCGCGTGCGCCGCGCTGGGCCATCGCGCACAAATTCCCCGCCGAACAGGCACAGACAGTGCTCAACGAGATCCGGATCCAAGTGGGCCGCACCGGCACCCTGACCCCGGTCGCCGAGTTGGCGCCGGTGACGGTCGGCGGCGTGGTGGTCAGCCGCGCGACCCTCCACAACGAGGACGAGATCGCGCGCAAGGACGTACGGGTCGGCGATACGGTGGTGATCCAGCGGGCCGGCGACGTGATCCCGCAGGTTGTCGAGGTGGTGTTGGACAAGCGCCCGGCCGGTTCTAAGCCGTTCACCATGCCCGACGTTTGCCCCGAATGCGGCAGCCATGCCGTGCGCAAGGAAGGCGAGGCGGCACGGCGCTGCACCGGGGGGCTGATCTGTCCGGCCCAGGTCATCGAGCGGATGAAGCATTTCGTTTCCCGCGACGCCTTCGACATCGAAGGGTTGGGGGGGAAACATATCGAAGCCTTTCTGGAGGACGGATTGATCGCGACGCCGGGCGATATTTTCCGGCTCAAGGAGAAGTGCGACGAAATTGCGGGCCGCGAAGGCTGGGGCGATAAATCCGCCGATAATCTGGTCGACGCGATCGAGGAACGACGGACCGTGTCCCTGAACCGGCTAATCTATGCCCTGGGTATCCGCCAGGTGGGTAGCGCCACGGCCCGCTTGCTCGCCCGGCAGTATGGCTCGCTTGCCGCGTGGCGTGCGGCGATGATGGCGGCCGAAGACGAAGGATCGGAAGCCTATGCCGAGCTGACCGATATCGACGGCATCGGGCCGTCTGTTGCCGATGACATCCTGGCATTCTTCGACGAAGATCATAACCGCAAGGTGCTTGACGACCTGACGGCGCAGTTGACGGTGGAGGATTTCGTTGCCGCCGATACCTCAGGTTCTCCCGTCGCCGGCAAGACCGTCGTGTTCACCGGCACCTTGGAAACGGTGACCCGGTCCGAGGCCAAGGTGAGAGCCGAAAGCCTGGGCGCCAAGGTGGCGGGCAGCGTGTCGAAGAAGACGGACTACGTGGTGGCGGGCCCGGGCGCCGGATCGAAAGCCAAGAAGGCCCAAGAGCTTGGCGTCACCATCCTGACGGAAGAAGAGTGGCTGGCCCTTATCGGCGATGCGTAACACGCCTGTGCTTGTTTGGGCGGGTCTCTCCGACTAGCCTTCCCTAAAATACGACTGATTGAAAAAGCCACCGAATAGACAGGGAAGGCCACCATGAAATCGACCGACCGGATCTACACCACCCATGTGGGCAGCCTCGTGCGTCCGCAGGAACTCATTCCGTTTTTGCTGAAGCAACAGGATCACCAGGCCGTTGACGCGGCGGCCTTCGACGCCTGCCTCACCCAGGCGGTGGCGGATATCGTCAAGCAGCAGGCCGAGATCGGCATCGACGTGGTCAGCGACGGCGAGTTCGGCAAGACCATCACCTGGTCACGCTATATCCTCGAGCGGCTCGGCGGTTTTGAGGAACGGGAAATGCCGAAAGGCAGCATCCGCGCGGTGGTCGGGAAGGACCGGCGCGAGTTTGCTGAGTTCTACGAGGAATATGAGGCCGCCCAGGGTGTCATCGGCATGGGCAAACAAGCCAAGCTGACGGGTGCCTGGGTCATCACCGGGCCCGTGACATATACCGGGCAGGCGGCGCTGCAACGCGATATCGGTAACCTGGAAAGCGCCGTTGACGCGGCCGGCGGTGTGACCGGCTTTCTGCCGGTGGTGGCGCCCGCCAGTGTCGCGCCGGAACGTGCCGACGAATTTTACCAAAGCGAAGAAGAAGCTCTGTTCGCCATCGCCGAAGCTCTGCGCGAAGAGTACAAGACGATCCTCGACGCGGGTCTGATGGTGCAGGTGGATGACGCTTTCCTGCCGTCCTTCTATGACGTGATGGTGCCGCCGAAGACGCTCGCGGACTATCGCAAATGGGCGGAATTGCGGATCGAGGCGCTCAATCACGCGCTGAAGGGATTGCCGCCGGAACGTATGCGCTATCATCTTTGTTGGGGTAGTTGGAACGGCCCGCACACCAACGACGTGCCGCTCAAGGATATCGTCGACCTGCTGCTCAAGGTGAACATCGGCGGTTATTCCCTGGAAATGGCCAATCCCCGTCACGAACACGAATGGCGGGTGTGGGAAGACGTGAAGCTGCCGGAGGGCAAGGTCTTGCTGCCGGGGCTGGTGTCGCACAGCACCAACGTGGTCGAACATCCGGAACTGGTGGCGGACCGCATCGTCCGGCTGGCTAACCTGGTCGGGCGGGAAAACGTCATCGCCAGCACCGATTGCGGCTTTGCTCAGGGGCCGTTTACCCGCCGGGTCCATCCGTCGATCCAGTGGGCGAAGCTCAAATCCGTGGTCGAGGGCGCCCGCATCGCGACCCGCAAATTATGGAAATAGAGCCATCAGCGGAAAGGGGACCCATCGCGTGACTCAGGCTATCGACCAAGACAAGCTCGTCTATTTGCTCGAGCGGACGGAAATCGTCGATCTCGTCCGCGCCGAACGGTTCGCCCGCGATCAGCGCGATTGGGACGGGCTCGTCGGCTCCTACGTTCCGGGTGCGCCTGTCCGCACAACCTGGTTCGATGGCACCATCGAGGAGTTCGCCGAAGCGTCGCGCCTCAAAATGGAAACCAAGGGCAGCACGGCCAAGCATTGGATTTTCCCCTTTGCGCCGCGGATCAACGGCGACCGGGCCTTGTCCGAGGCGCCCGCGACCATTTTTGACCGGATTCTGCTCGACGGTGTCGAATTCGATGTTTTCCAATATTGCCGGTTCTTTTCACGGGTCGTGCGCACCGGCGCGGGTTGGCGGCTCGCGTCGTTCGAAGGTATCTATCAACGCGATCACTACATGCTCCTCAACCCGGAAGAAAAGTTGCCCGTGGACTGGGAATTGGTGAAGACGCTTCGGCCATCGTACAAGTTTCTCGCCTATAACCAGATTCGCAAAGGCTACGACGTCAACCCGGAGTTGCTCGGAGACGACCGGCCCGATCTACTCGAGACATTTTATGCCCGGGAGAATGAGTGGCTCGAAACGGGCGCCTAACACGCTTTCCGCATCCCTTGTCATAAAAGCGTCGCCGTCGTGACATAGAGTTCCCGGCAAAAACCGAGGGACATTCTCACGATGACACCATTCAGCGCGAATTTCGCCGAGTCACATCGTGTGACATCGGATGAGCAACTGGACGCTCTATACGGTCCGCCGGTCGCCCGGTCCGTGGTGAAGGAATTGGACCACATTTCCGAACATTACCGGGCCTTCATCGAGAAATGCCCCTTCGTCGTCGTTGCGTCGAGCGGACCCGGCGGGCTCGATTGCTCACCGCGGGGCGATCCCCCCGGCTTCGTCCGGGTTGCCGACGAGAAAACCGTGCTGATACCGGACCGGCGGGGCAACAACCGCATCGATACGTTGCGCAATGTCGTCCGGGACCCGCGCGTGTCGTTGTTGTTCCTGATACCGGGTGTCGGCGAGACCTTGCGCGTCAACGGCCGTGCGCAAATCGTCAGCGAGCCCGCGTTGCTGGCTTCTTTCGCCATGAACGGCAAGGAACCCCGGAGCGTTCTCATGGTCACCGCCGAACAGGTTTATTACCAATGCCAGAAAGCCCTGGCGCGGTCACGGTTGTGGAGCCCGGAGGCGCAGATCTCACGTACGGTTCTACCCTCCGCGGGCGATATCCTGGCGGCGCTCGACGAGGGTTTTGACGGCGATACGTATGACCGAAGCTACCCGGAATATATGAAGCAAACGATCTATTAGGTTCGTGCGCTGGTGCTTGCTGTTGGCGAATACGGCGGCTAGCCTTGCGGGATGGAACTTTCCTATTTCATTCAGCCGGTTCACCCCATCGGCCGTCCCTACGGTCAAACCCTCCAGGAAGATATGGAGTCGATCATCCTTGCCGACCGGCTGGGATACGAAGAGGCGTTCGTCGGCGAGCATTTCACCGACCTTGCGGAACCCATTACGTCGAGCCTGCTATTTCTGGCGCGGCTGATCGGCGAGACCGACCGGATCAAGCTCGGCACCGGGGTGACCAATCTGCCCGTCTATCACCCGGTGATGATCGCCGGACAGGTGGCGATGATGGATCAGATGTTGAACGGCCGCTTTATCTGGGGGATCGGCCCCGGCGGGCAGCCGTCCGATGTCGAGGCGTTCGGCAACTGGGAGCTGGACCGCAACCTAAAGATGGTCGAGGTGTTCGATCAGGTCATGGAACTGTGGTGGGGCGACGCGCCTTATGACGTGACGGGCGAGTTCCACAGTTTCGCGACGACCCGTACCTATAATCCGGAGATCGGCCAGGGAATCGCCCCGAAACCCTTACAAGAGCCGCATCCGCCGGTGGTCGTGACGGCGCTCGCGCCCTATTCGCACGGTATTACCTTGGCGGCGGAACGCGGCTGGCAGCCCATTTCCTGCCAATATGTACAGGCCTACTGGGTGGCCACTCATCTCCCCAAATATCTCGAAGGCCGCGCCAACGCGGGGTTACCGCAGGACCCCATGGGCTGGCGCGTGGCGAAGTGCATCTTCGTCGCCGAGGACGAAGCGACGGCCCGCGCCTATGCCAAAAGCGAGGACGGTCCTTACGGCTTCTATTTCTCCAATCTGATGAAGAAACTCGGCGGGGGCGGGCGCATTGGTCTGTTCGGAACCTACCCGGATCAGCCGGAGGAGGAGATTACCTTGCGGCAATCCCTCGACACCCAGGTCATTGCCGGCACCGTCGACAGCGTCACCGATCAAATCCTCGAACTGCGGGAGCAGATCGGGCCGTTCGGCACTTTGGTTTATACGGGGCTCGACTGGGCCGATAAGGCGTTGGGCGTGCGCTCCATGGAATTGATGGCGGAGCAGGTGATGCCCCGCGTCAACGCGGCCATCCGGGATGACGAGCGCGAGATATCACGGAAAGTCGATGCCGCCGGTGCTTTGGTGTAGCTGAGTAGGCAATAAAAAAGGCGCCGGTTGGCGCCTCTTTCGTCAGACCCTTTGAATTGGATCAATTGAGTTTATTGGGAAGGTCCGTGATGGCCTTGTCAATCAACTCGTCGGCCTTCTCGCCGGAGACGTTATCGCTGATGATCCGCCGCGCTGCCCGCAGGGCCACGTCGGAGGCCATGGCACGAACTTCGGCGGTGGCTTCGGCTTCTGCTTGCGAAATGCGGTTCATGGCCAGCTGCTCGCGGCGGACCAGGGACGCTTCCAGGTCCTCCGTCATCTTGGCGCGGAGACGTTGCGCTTCGTCGCGGGCATCCGACACGATGCCCTCGGCTTCCTTCTGGGCTTCCGCCAGCTTGCGCTTGTAGGAAGACAGGAGGTCCTGCGCTTCCTCACGCAGCCGGGCGGCTTCGTCCAGTTGGTTGCGGATGGCGTCGATATCCTTGTCGAGCGCCTTCGTGACGATGCCCCAGACCGGCTTGGCCGCCAACGCGATGAAAATCACGAAGGAAACAGCGACCCAGAATTCCGGCGCATAGTAGAAAGGCTCCGCGTGAGCGGCGGCGTCGCCGTGGCTCTGTGCAAGGGCGGTCCCGATCATTTTCCGATCTCCGTTTCCTTGAGGGCTTCGTCCACCGCTTGGGTGACGGCGTCGGGAGAGGGGCTCACCTGAATGAGATGCTGGACGGTCGTCGCCGTGACGTCGCGGGCCGCTTCCCGAACCCCGTCGATGGCCGTTTCCTTAGCCTGCTTGATGCGGGTCTCGGCGGATTTGACCTTCGTGGTAAGTTCCTCGCCCAGGGTGTCGTGGCGGCGTTGCGCCTCGTTGGCGGCGTCCTGCGTAACTTCCTGGATCACCGCCCGCGCCTTCGCCCGCGCATCGATGAGGGAGTTTTCGTAGGCTTCCGCTTCCGACTTCGCCTCGGCGTTGAGTTGTTCGGCGAGGCTGAGATTGTCGTCGATGCGGGTTTGCCGTTCCTCCAACACACTGCCGACGCGCGGCAATGCGATGCGCGACATCAGGATGTAGAGCACGATAAAGCTCACGGCCAACCAGAAGATCTGGGTCGGAAATGTCGCAATATCAAATTGAGGCATACGCGCGCTCCGGGGCTAGGGCAACCGGCAGGCCGGAACGGGACCGAAGACGAGTGCGAGGTCCCGCCGGCGCCAACCGGACAGCTTTATCCGAACAGGATGATGAGGGCGATAACCAGCGCGAAAATGGCCAGCGCTTCGACGAGCGCGAAGGACACCCAGGCGGTGGTGGTGATCGCGCCTGCTGCAGCCGGGTTGCGCCCGACGGAGTTGATCAGGGCCGCCCAGATCAGGCCGATGCCGATACCCGGTCCGACAAAACCCAATGTGGCGAGGCCAGCGCCAACCATCTTTGCAGCTTCGAGTTCCATGGCGAGATTTCCTTTCTTGGTTTAGGAATTTCCGTAGTCAAACAGGTTAATGTAGATGGATCGCATCGTGGAGATAGATGCAGGTCAGAATGGTGAAGATGTATGCCTGCAGGAATGCGATCAGCATTTCGAGTGCCGTCACGCCGATCAGGCCGATAACCGGCACCGCGCCGAAAACCCCCAGGGGAATGACGAACCCCGCGACCACCTTAAGCAGCGTGTGGCCGGCCATCATGTTGGCGAACAACCGGACGCTGAGGCTCACGGGGCGCGACAGGTAGGAAATGATCTCAATGGGAATCAGCAGCGGCGCCATGACGATCGGCACACCGTGCGGCAAGAAGTAACTGAAGAACTTCATGCGGTGCTTGACGATGGCGATCAGGGTGATGGCGACGAAAATAAAGGCCGCGAGACCGAAGGTTACCGCGAGATGGCTGGTGTAGGTGAAGCTATAGGGCAGCATGCCGAGCATATTGCCGAACAACACGAACATGAACAGGCTGAAGATGAACGGGAAATAAGGTTTCCCTTCCTTGCCGACCGTATCCGACAGCATTTTGGCGATGAAGGTGTAGCTCAATTCAGCCAACAGCTGCCAGCGGCCAGGAACAATGGTCCGTTTCCGCGTGCCCAGGATCATCAGGGCCGAGGCGGCCAGGACGGCAGCGACCATGAAGGTGGCCGAATTGGTAAAGGAGATGTCGATGTCACTGACTTCGATGGGAATCCATCGGCGAATTTCGAACTGCTCGAGGGGATTGTGTGCTTCGGCCACTTATGATCTTCCCTAGCCTGCTAGCCTTGTTGTTCCCGGTCGTTACCCTTACCGGTCTCATCCGTTTCCGGCGTTTCCGGCGGGTTGTCGTACCCCATAACCTTCTTTTGGCCGGTAGCCAGCCGATAGACGTTCATCATACCGGCCACAGCCCCCAAAAGCACGAACACGATTAGAAACCAGGGTCGGGTTTCCAACCATAAATCCAACAGCAGCCCGATCCCGACTCCCACGGCGACGGCGGCAACCAACTCCGCCGCGATGCGGAACCCGAGCGCCATGCCAGTGCCCATTCGTCCTGTCGTTCTTGCCGGCTTGTCGAGCGATTGCTCTTCCAAGCGTTTGCGTGCTTCCCGCAATCGGGACTCGAAATCCTCTTTGCGAGGCTTCGGTGTCTCATTGATCATCTTGGAAAGCCCGCGGGCTGCGGACGATTGGTTATGGGTTGAACCCCCTCACGGGTGACGTCGGACCATCGAATTCGCGCGGACCATATCGTTCGTGCAGAACGCTGTCAAGAAACAAAGGTTGACACTGAAAGCCCCGGAATTCGGCCAAAAAACAGTCGATAAACTGGCCGGATTTTTTATGCCGTTTCGCGCAATGCCATGGCTTGGCCGAGGTCGACCGAAACCAGTTGCGAAACACCCTGTTCGCTCATTGTCACGCCGAACAATCTGTCGACGCGCGCCATGGTCATACGGTGGTGGGTGATGACCAGGAAACGGGTCGACAGGGAATGGGCGATCTCCTCGACCAAGGTACAGAATCGGTCGACGTTGGCATCGTCCAGCGGCGCGTCCACCTCGTCCAACACGCAGATCGGCGCCGGATTGGTGAGGAACACTGCGAAAAGGAGAGCGAGGGCGGTCAATGCCTGTTCCCCACCGGAGAGCAGCGACAGGACCTGAAGACGCTTACCGGGCGGGCTTGCCATGATCTCGATACCGGCTTCCAGCGGGTCTTCCGAATCGGTGAGAGTCAAATGGGCCCGGCCGCCGGCGAACAGGCGGGTAAAGAGTTCTTGGAAGTGCTTGTCGACCTCGTGGTAGGAGGCGAGTAGCCGTTCCCGGCCTTCGCGGTTCAGCTCGTTGATCCCCCGGCGCAGCTTTTCGATCGCCTTGATCAGGTCCTCGCGCTCGGTGGTGAGGGTCGTCATCTGTTCGTCGAGCTCTTGTGCTTCTACCTCGGCGCGCAGGTTGACGGGGCCCATGTTGTCGCGTTCACGAAGGAGCCGCTCCACCTTGCGCTCGGCCGATTCGAGGTCTGGCAACTGAGCCTCTTCACCCAGTTCGGCGAGGTCGCGCAGCGCTTCGGGGCCGCATTCGAGCCGGTCGCGCATCCGTTCACCAAGCGCTTGGGCCGACTGTTTCGCCTGCTCGACGGCGGCTTCGGCGCGTACACGCTGTTCACGAGCCTCGGAAACCTTGTGTTCGGCGTCGCGCAGATGGCGGTCGGCGTCGGCAAGGCGGGTTTCCATCGCCGCGAGCGTGTCGGCCGCTTCTTTGCGTTTGGCTTCGGCTTCGCTGACCTGATCGAGCAGCGCCATGCGCTGGGCTGCGATTTCCTCGGGACGCTGCTGGAGCGCTTCCAACTCGGCGGCAACTTCGGTGCGGCGCTCGGTCAGTTGGGCGATCTGCTGCTCGGCGCCGGATTGGCGCCGGCCCCAGGATTCCAGCTCGTCTGTAATCTCCTGAATGCGCTGGCGCCGTTCCTGTGCGCGGTCCTGAAGGGCGCGGGCCGTGCTTTGGCAATCGAGAAATGTCGCCCGCTTTTCGCCCGTATCGGTGCGGACCTCGTCCGCCTTGCGATGCTCCTCGTCGAGATCGGGCAGGGCGGCAGACGCTTCATGCGCCTCGGCCAGGGCGGCTTCCGTTTCGCGCAGATCGTCGGTCACGCTGGTGAGAGTCTCGCGCCGTGCCGTCAGCCAGGAATCGGCCTCGGACAATTTCTGACGGAGCGTCGCCAGGGCGTCGCGTGCCGCCGAAAGCTTACTCTCTGCATCACGCAGAGATGTGCGGGCCTGTTCGTCACGGCGTGCCGCCTCTTCGGCGGCAACACGGGCCGCATTTGCCTCGGCGTCGGCGGCCGTTGCCGTTTGTTGTGCGCCGACCAATTGGCCGCGCAGTTCGGCCAAGCGGTTGCGCTGCTTGAGGCGCGTTGCGGCGGCGGTCGGCACTTCGGCACTTGCCGCGTATCCGTCCCAGCGCCAGAAATCGCCGTCGCGGCTGACCAAACGTTGACCTTGCTGCAATTGGGGCAGTAACCGGCGGCCCGTATCGGCGTCGGCGACCACGCCGATCTGGCTGAGCCGCCGCATCAAGGCGCCGGGGCCCTGAACATATTGACTGAGGGGCTCGGCGCCGGCGGGCAACGCGGGCCCGTCGCCGTGGCCGTTGGCACGCCAATGGACCGGCGCGGCTTCATCCGTTGCCGCCGTCAAATCGTCACCGAGCGCGGCACCGAGCGCGGTTTCAAATCCCGGCGTTACAGTCACCGCATCGATCATCGGTGGCCACAGATCGGGATCGCCGGTTTCGACGATTTCCGCCAGGGTGCTGATCTCCGTTTCCAGTTTGGTGGCGGCGGTTGCCGCGGCGTGTGCCGCCGACTGGGATGCGGAAACGCGGTTGGCGGTTTGGGTGCGGGCCGTTTCGGCGGTCTGCGCGTGTTCGCGGGCTTGCTCGGCGGCGGTTGCGGCCTCGTCGACTTCCCGGCTCGCTTGCGCAACGTCGTCGCGTGCCGCCGTTTGCGCTTCCAGTTCCTTCACCTCGCGGGTGAGGTTGTCGCGGTTTTCGGTAAGCTTGGCGATGCGTGCAGATAGTTCGCCGCAGCGCCGTTCCAAATCGTTGCGCCGCGCCTCGGTGCGCGCCAATTCGCTGGTGACCTCGGAGAGATGCTGTTCCGCGCTTTCGTAAGAGGTCCGTGCTTCTTCGAGTTTCGCACTCGCTTCGGTGAGCGCGCCTTGTTCCTCGTCGCTGCCTGCGGTTAGCCGGCCCCGCTCGGCGCTTAGGCGCTCGGTGGCTTCCTTGGCATCGTTGGCGAGCGTCTTCTCGCGGGTGGTGTCGGCGTCGATCTGGGCGAGACGGGTTTCGCAATTGCGCCGCATCTGTTCGAGGCGCTGTTCTTCCGCTTCCAGATTTTCGCGTGCCAATGTCAGGCGTTGCAGCGCCGCCGCCGCTTCCGCTTCCAATTGCCGCAGTTCGGGAAGGGCGCTTGCCACCTCGGCCTGTTCGGTAGCGGCGACGCCCGCGACGCCGGCCAGCTCCGCAACCGCCGTCTCGGCTTCGGACAGCATGGCGCCGGCTTTCTCCATGTCCGCTTCGACATTGTTCCAACGCAACAGGAACAGCGTCGCTTCCGCCTTGCGGATATGATCGTTGAGATTGCGATAGCGGGTTGCCTGGCGTGCCTGTTTCTTGAGGCTCGCCATCTGCGCCTCGAGAGTGACCATGACGTCATCCAGGCGTTCCAGGTTGGTTTCCGCAGCTCGCAGCCGCAGCTCGGCTTCGTGGCGCCGGGAATGCAATCCCGTGATACCGGCAGCCTCTTCCAGCAGTTTGCGCCGGTCGACGGGTTTCGCTGATACGATGGCACCGATATGGCCTTGGCTCACCAGCGCCGTGGAGCGTGCGCCCGAAGCGGCGTCGGCAAACAGCAGATGAACGTCTTTGGCCCGGACTTCCTTCGAATTGACGCGATAGGTGGAGCCTTTTTCCCGCTCGATGCGTCGGCTGATCTCCAATTCGGTGGCATCGTTGAACTGGGACGGTGCTTTCCGGTCGGCATTGTCGAGATACAGGATCGCTTCGGCGATATTACGGGATGGCCGGTTGGACGTGCCGGCAAAGATGACGTCGTCCATTTCGCTGCCGCGCATCTGCTTGGCCGACGTTTCACCCATCACCCATTTCAGGCCTTCGACCAAGTTGGATTTGCCGCATCCGTTAGGACCGACGACACCGGTAATACCCGGCGAGATATCCAACTCCGTGGGATCGACGAAAGACTTGAAGCCCGTAAGACGTAGTTTCGTAAATTGCACCGTGTATTCTATCCTTTAACGATCAGCTGCCGTTGGCGGCTTGATCGAGAACTTCGCGGAATTCTTCGAGATCCAGACTGCCCTCGACCTTGCGGCCGTTGACAATAAAGGTCGGTGTGGAATCGACCGAATAGTCGCGCTCTCCCTCGGTCCGTTTGGCAAGGACGCCGTTGAAGATGTCCTGGTTCTTCAAACACTGATCGAACGTATCCTGGGATACGCCGGCCAGGCGGCTGATCTTGGCCAGTTCGGCGATAGGATCCTGCGAGCGGGCCCAGTTGTTCTGCGTTTTGAACATGATGTCCACCAGGGCGAAATAGCGCTCCTTGGGCGCGCAACGCGCAACCATGGAGGCGGCCACCGCCAGCCGGTCCAGGGGAAAGTCCCGGAAGATGAGCTTGGCCTTGCCGGTGTCGATATAGTCTTTCTTGATGGCCGGCATGATCTCCGTGTGGAACGCCGCGCAATGCGGGCAGGTTTTCGAGGCGTATTCGATGATGGTGACCGGCGCCTCCGAATTTCCCAAAACGCGGTCGGCGAGGATTTCCTCCATCGGCGGCAGGGCTTGCGCCGTTGCCGGCACTGCGATCAGCAGCGCGGCGAGCACCACCCCAATTCGCACTATATTTTTGGGCAAATTTGCCTCCGTAATACAAGATGTTGACGAATATAGATGGCCAGTCCGAACGCGACAAGCGTTCCTGAAGCTGTGCCAACTACTTATATTCACCCATCATCCGATCTAGCCCAAGGACCTGAGCAGCCCTTCACACAGATGTGTTTCGCGGCAGATTTCCGCGGATTCATCCTTGCGGTCTGCGCTTCTCCGAAGCGTTTTCCGCGATCAACCGGCGTCCTAATTTCTGCAGTGCGGTTGCCAGTTCATCGTCGGTGACAGGGCTTAACCTTTGGTTAAGGTCGTGCTCCTGATCGGGGGTTAGAGCGGGTGGTGGGGGTTTTTCCGGCGAATCGCGTTCCGGAATGGGGCCGTGGAGATAGCGCAGCCGTCCGACGGCGCGATAGCCGAAGTAGCTGTTGATGCGTTCGAGCAGCTGCGGCTCCAGATGGGAAAGTTCGGTGGCCAAGGCGGAATTGGCGACGCGCAGCTGCAACGTGCCGTCGATCCGTTTGTCGCCTTCGAAGGAAATTCGTTCGGGACAGGTATGGGCTGCAAGATGTTCGCCGACGATGGCCGCCCAGTTGGTGATGACGCTCGCGTCGGCGAAACCGCGCCGCCCGAAGATGGGCCGGGTCAACCGCTCGACTGCCGCGCCGACAGCCCTTACACCATATCTCTTAGCGCCATATCGTTTTTTTGTTCCCACGGATTTACCTTCCATCGGCACGCCTTCAAACGGCGCCCGAGACGATTTATGGTAAACGTCATCCGAATGCCGCGCAATTGCGGCCAAATTTTGGTTGAAAAGAGCTTCGTTTGTCTCCGGGTGCATCAGACTCGTTGTTGAAATGGTATGACCGGCATCGCCGCCGGCTGCCGTGGCGAGCGCTGCCGGACGAGACCGCCGATCCGTACCGCGTCTGGCTCAGCGAGATTATGCTGCAACAGACCACGGTGGCGACGGTCGGTCCGTATTTCATGGCGTTTACCGACAAATGGCCTACCGTGAACGACTTGGCGAGGGCCGAGTTGGATGATGTGCTGCATGCCTGGCAGGGCCTCGGCTATTACGCGCGGGCGCGCAATCTGCACAAATGCGCGCAAGCGGTGGCCGATCACCATGGCGGCGTTTTTCCGGATACGGAGGAAAGTTTGCTGACGCTACCGGGTGTTGGTCCTTATACGGCGGCGGCGATCGCGGCGATTGCTTTCGACCGCCCGGCAACGGTCGTCGATGGCAATGTCGAACGGGTAATCGCCCGGGTCTATGCACTGGACACGCCGTTGCCGCAGGCAAAGCCCCGGATCAAGGAATTGGCGGCGGTGTTGGCGCCCGACACGCGGCCGGGCGACTATGCGCAGGCGATCATGGATCTCGGTGCGACGGTTTGTACGCCGCGAAAACCGGCCTGCGCGCTGTGCCCCTGGCGTTCCATGTGCGCGGCGTTCGCGGCGGGAACGCAGGAGTTGTATCCGGTGAAGGCCCCCAAAAAGGAAAAGCCGGTGCGGCGCGGGGTCGCGTTCTGGATCGCGGACGACAACGGCAACATCCTGTTGCGCCGCCGGCCCGAACAAGGGCTGCTCGGCGGCATGATGGAGGTGCCGTCGACACCGTGGCGAGAGGGGGAATGGCCCGACGACGGTCGGCCGGCACATCTCGACGATCACCAGGAATTACCTGGCGTTGTCCGTCATACGTTTACCCATTTTCACCTGGAGCTGAAGGTTATCGCGGCGCAAGCGGATGGCGACACGGAACCGGAAGGCGTGTGGTGTCCTATTGATCGATTCGCCGATCACGCCCTCCCCACGGTCATGAAAAAGGTTGTGCGGCACGCGCTTGCCCACACGGGGCGCGCCGTTTAATCGGATAACCTAGTTCATTAGGTTAAAATTTACAGGATCAACTTGTTGTTTCGTTGACCAACCAAGTTTGGCGTGCCTACACTTCGGCGACACAACAAAATAACCCGCCCAAAAAAACAGCCAGGCTTACATGACGTCCAAACCTTCATCTCCAGGAAATCGACTTGGGGATCGGCCCATCGATTTTTCGCCGAGCCTGGGCGACAAGACCGACTACACCACCTGCTACATGTGCGCCTGCCGATGCGGCATCAAAATCCATCTTAAGGACGGCACGATCCGCTACATCGAGGGCAACCGGAACCATCCGGTGAACAAGGGCGTCCTGTGCGCCAAAGGCTCCGCCGGCATCATGCAGCACAATTCGCCGGCGCGGCTGACGAAACCGCTCCGGCGGGTGGGGCCGCGGGGATCGGGCGAGTTCCGCGAAATCGAATGGGGCGAAGCGCTGGACATCGCCATCGGCTGGCTCGCCCAGGTGCGCGCGACGGATCCAAGGCGGCTCGCCTTCTTTACCGGCCGCGACCAAAGCCAGGCGTTGACCAGCTGGTGGGCGCAGCAATTCGGCACGCCGAACTATGCGGCGCATGGCGGCTTCTGTTCGGTGAACATGGCGACGGCGGGTATCTACACCTTCGGCAGCGCGTTCTGGGAGTTCTCCGAACCCGATTGGGACCACGCCGAATATCTGCTGATGTTCGGCGTTGCCGAGGATCACGACAGCAATCCCATCAAGATGGGGCTCAGCAAACTCAAGGAGCGTGGCGCCAAGTTCGTCTCGGTCAATCCGATCCGCACCGGCTATTCGGCGGTTGCCGACGAGTGGCTGGGGATCACGCCCGGAACCGACGGGCTGTTCGTACTTTCCCTGATCCACGAGCTGTTGCGTGCCGGTCGGGTCGATGCGGGATATCTGGTGCGCTACACCAACGCGCCGTATCTCGTGATCGACAATCCCGGCGCGGCCGACGATGGATTGTTCGCCCGGGATGAAAACGATCAGCCGCTGATCTGGGACCACAACAAGGATGCGCCCGCGGCCGCGCACCAAGCGGACGAAGCCCCGGCCCTGCGGGGCGCCTATACGTTGGCCGACGGCCGGCGGGCCAAGCCCGTGTTCCAGCTTCTGGCCGAACGGTATCTGCATAAAGACTACAGCCCGACGGTGGTTGCCTTCCAAACGGGTATTCCGGCGACGACCATCCGGCGGATCGCGGCGGAGATCGCCGAAACCGCGTTCGAACGGGAGGTGGTCATCGACCAGCCGTGGACCGACTGGCTCGGCCGCCGTCAGGAAAAGATGGTCGGCCGTCCGGTGAGCATGCATGCCATGCGCGGCATCTCGGCGCACAGCAATGGCTTCCAGACCTGCCGCGCCATTCACTTGCTTCAGGTGTTGTTGGGCAGCATCGATGCGCCGGGCGGCCTGCGTTACAAACCGCCCTACCCCAAAGGCTTCGATTCGCTGCCGCGCCCGTCGGGACGCCCCGGTGAAGTGAAACCCAACAGTCCGCTTCCGGGACCCCACCTTGGTTTCCCCCAAGGACCGGAGGACCTATTGGTCGATGAGGAAGGTGCGGCGCAGCGCATCGACAAGGCGTTCTCGTGGGAAGCGCCCATCGCCTCGCACGGCATGATGCATATGGTCATCACCAACGCCTGGAAGGGGGACCCGTACCCCATCGAGGTGCTGTTCATGTACATGGCCAACATGGCGTGGAACTCGGCGATGAACACGTCCGAGACCATTCGCATGTTGACGGACACCGACGAAGAAACCGGCGATTACAAGATCCCGCGCATCATTTATTCCGACGCCTTCTATTCCGAGACGGTGCCATATGCCGATCTGGTGTTGCCCGATACGACCTATCTCGAACGGTGGGACTGTATCTCGCTTCTTGACCGGCCCATCTGCGATGCGGACGGCGCCGCCGATTCCATCCGCCATCCGGTGGTGACGCCCGACAGGGATGTGCGTCCGTTTCAGGACGTGCTCATCGATCTCGGCGCGCGGTTGGGGCTTTCCGGTTTCATCAAGGAGGGCGGACGCCCCCGTTATCCGGGCGGCTATGCCGACTACATCGCCAATCACGAACGCCAGCCGGGTGTCGGCATGCTGGCGGGATGGCGCGGCGAGAACGGCGACAAGACGGGCAAGGGCGAACCCAACCCGGCGCAGCTCGACCGCTATGTCGAGAATCAATGTTTCTGGCGGGAGGAACTCGCGCCAGGCCATCGGTATTTCCGCAACGTCAACGCGGACTATCTGGCCTACGCCCAGTCGAAAGGGTTCGTCAAATCGACCGATCCCGTCATCGTGCAACTTTACAGTGAACCGCTGCAGAAGTTCCGTCTGGCCGCCCGGGGCCACGGTGACATCCAACCCCCGGACCGCGACCGCCAGCGCGTCGAAACCTATTTCGATCCGCTGCCGTTCTGGTACGAGCCTTTGGACAATCATGCGACCGACGGCGCGACATACACGTTGCATGCGGTGACCCAACGGCCCATGGCCATGTATCATTCATGGGGAACCCAGAATGCCTGGTTGCGTCAGATCCACGGCAGCAATCGGCTATACGTTCCAAAGATGGCAGCCGACCGGCTGGGCCTCGTTGACGATGATTGGGTTTGGGCGGAAAGCCGATCGGGGCGCATCAAGGTTCAAATACGGATCATGGAGGCGCTCAATTCCAAAACCGTTTGGACCTGGAACGCCATTGGTAAGCGCGCCGGCGCGTGGAACCTCGATCCGGCGGCCAAGGACATGACGCAAGGCTTCCTGCTCAATCATCTGATCGACGATTTGTTACCGGAACAGGCGGGCGGATACCGTTATGCGAATTCCGACCCAATTACCGGCCAGGCGGCATGGTACGACCTCAAACTGAGGTTGGAAAAGGCGTCACCTGAGGAGACCGCCGTTTCGTCGCCCCAGTTCGAGGTGTTGGGCCAGCCTCCAACGACTTTGGAGCGACCGTCGGTGCTCCGCTACGGCGCTGTGAAAGGAAGGCGGTGATATGACCGGCCTTCCCGCGACCCCGCCGCAAAGAAAGCTCGGTCTGGTTATCGACCTCGATACCTGCGTCGGGTGCCACGCCTGTGCGGTCAACTGCAAGGAATGGAACGCGGGCGGCTATCACGCACCGCTGACCGATATCGATCCTTACGGCGTCGAACCCGACGGGGTGTGGTTCAACCGTATCCACAGTTTCGAAGTGGGGACCGGGCCGGATACGCGGGTCGTCAATTTCCCCAAATCCTGCCTGCATTGCGACAACGCGCCCTGCGTCACGGTTTGTCCGACCGGCGCGTCCTACAAACGGGTTGAGGACGGCATCGTTCTCGTGGAAGAGGACAAGTGTATCGGCTGCAAGCTCTGTTCCTGGGCTTGCCCTTATGGGGCGCGCGAGTTCGACGGCGACGCGGGCGTGATGAAGAAATGCACTTTGTGCATCGACCGCATCTATAACGATAACCTCGAAGAGGTCGACCGCGTGCCCGCTTGTGTCGCGACATGCCCGGCTTCGGCGCGCCATTTCGGCGATTTCGCCGATCCCAATTCCAATGTCTCGAAACTCGCGGCGGAGCGAGGCGGGTTCGATCTCATGCCGGAAATGGATTGCCAGCCCGTCAATAAATACCTGCCGCCGCGGCCTAAGAAGACCGGCGGGGATACCGATAGGGTTCCGGAACTGCAGGACGCCAGCCCCGAGGGTGGTTTCCTCGGTTGGGTGGATCGCCTCCTGTCTTCCACGGAACACGTCTAGACCCATGCATCCCGCCTATTCCGTCATATTCTTCACCACCGCGTCGGGGCTTGGCTACGGCATGCTGGCTCTACTAGGAGTTTTTGTTGCCGCCGGCTGGCTTCCCGCCGATCGTTGGCTGGGTTTCGTCGGTTTGGGTATCGCCGCCGGTTTGGTCTCGGCCGGACTGCTGTCCTCGACATTCCATCTCGGGCATCCCGAGCGGGCTTGGCGGGCGGTCATCCAATGGCGGTCATCCTGGCTGTCGCGCGAAGGCGTCATGGCGATCCTGACATATATTCCGATAGCGGCCTTGGCCTGGGCGTGGATCTGGCTCGAAGACGTATCCGGTCCCTGGGTATGGGCGGGGCCGGTGACCGCGGTGATGGCCTTGGTCACGGTCTATTGCACCGGGATGATCTATGCGTCGCTGAAGGCCATTCCCCGCTGGAGCAATCCATGGGTGCCGGTGACCTATATCGCGTTGGCTCTGGCGACAGGGGCGGTGGCGATGGACGCTCTAATGCGCCTGTTTGGAGTGGGCTCGTTGCTCGGCGGCGGGACGGCTGTCGTTTCGTTGGTACTGGCGTCAATTTGCAAGCTGGCCTATTGGCGAAACATCGACAATGCATCGCCGGTGGCGACCGCCGAAAGCGCGACCGGTCTCGGCTCGCTGGGAACGGTGCGTCCCCTCGATCCGCCCCATACCGAGGCCAATTATCTGCAAAAGGAAATGGGGTATCGCGTTGCGCGTAAGCACGCCGCCAAACTTCGGCAAATCGCCATCCTGCTCCTCTTTGCAGTTCCCATTGTTTTGTCGGCGATTGCCGGGGTTGCCGGCGATGCCATCGGCCTTGCCGCGGCCTTGTTGGGGGTACTCAGCGTTGCCGCCGGTGTTCTGGTTGAACGGTGGCTGTTCTTTGCCGAAGCCGTCCACGTGGTGACCTTGTACTACGGCACCCGCGAGGCCTAGAAACGTATCCGGCCAACCGGACCCATGGTCTAGGTCCAGTTGACCGGATTTGACGGCTAGGAGGTCTAGGCCGTTTCGCTGTAGACAGCGCCGGCAATCAGCTTACCGCTGGCGATGTTGTCCTTGTCCTCTTGAGCATCCTGGGAGTTGATCAGGCTGAGGATCAAGGTGTTGCCACGGCTGGCCAGCAAGGCAAAGTTCAGCTGCGCGACGCTGTAGTCCAGTTCGGCCGACAGAAGGTCGGCTTCTTTTTCGCTGTTGATGTCTTCCAGTTGCTCCTGGATTTCCCGTTCTAGTCCCGTAATCGCTGAAGCGAAGACCGTCGCCCGTGTTTCGAGGGTGCGACGCGAAAGATCGAACTCGGCCTCGGCGAGCAAAAGAATGGATTCGGCCTCGTCGAGGTCGCTCTCGGCGGCCGTGGCATCGAAGGTTCCTGCGCCGGCCGATTGATAAAGAAACGAGTCAAGCAGTTTCAATCCGCCCCGCGTCACCGTACCGTCGATGGTGCCCGTGTCGCCGGAGGTAAACTGGATCGTGCCTGTGGATGTATCGAAGCTGTTCACCGTAATGTTCGACGTCGCCGTCGAGACGCCGGTCAACGTGTCCGGATAGCTCGAGTACTCATAGATGGTAGCGGTGTCGTCCTCGGACGCACGGAACCCGGCATCCGACAGGAAGACGTCGCCGCTGCCGTCTTCGGTGATGTAATAGTCGGTACCCAGATAGATGCCGTCGATCTGCAGCGTATTGTTGGTGGAGTCGTACGGCGCCAAGAGAACCTGTGTGCCGAAGGACGTACGCGAGTTCGAGCCGATCAGATTCTTTTCATAGTAGACGCCGGCGTCGAAATAGGTCTGGGCGCCGGCATCGCTCAGTTCGTTGATCTTACGGATGGCGTTGTCCCATTCGGTGATCAACTCGGACGCCGTAATGTCGCTGGCCTCATAGGAATCGACGCTGTCGCGCAGCCGCTCGATCCACCCCTTGATATAGGTGATCTGCGTGTCGGCCTGATTGAGGACGGCGAGCGCCTCGTTGACCCTTTCCTGGCGGCTGACCAGGAGAGATTGTTGACGAGCCAGGGAATCGA
The DNA here is from genome assembly GCA_913055735.1 of uncultured Rhodospirillales bacterium. Lineage (GTDB taxonomy): Bacteria > Pseudomonadota > Alphaproteobacteria > Rhodospirillales > UBA2165 > CAJXKD01. Next base: position 759,030 of record CAJXKD010000001.1, on the reverse strand, counting down.
TAAGCGGGCTGGAAGCGCCTGCTGCCAGTGCGGCCCGGGCCTCATTGAGCCGGTTGGTGAACAAAGCCCCGATGCTGCGGGCGGCAGCCGTCTGTGCTTGACCTTGGCCAAGCACGAGCGCCCGATCGATGGAGTTCACGCCACCGGTCAGGGTATTGATCGCAGTTACCTGCGGGTCAAACGCCGCTAATGCCGTCATCCGCCGTCGACCTCCTGTCGAACCAGATGTCGTTATGTTCGCCCTTTCGCCGGGGGACATTCTATCCCCATCCGTTAACCGGAGCGGCACCCTCAAAGGACCCCTCATATATGGGGTCTCCAGCAAAGAGCGGCAAATTTTTGGCAGGATTATCGGCAGAATTCAGCCACTTTTTTTATTTGGTGCCGGAAAACTGCCGAGGTGCAAAAAGAGCCCGAAATTGTGGGATTTCAGGTGATAGGCATCACATCGCGCCGGACGGCTTTGCGCTACATTGTCCATTCGCCTGACAATCCCTACCTGTTGTTGAGGAAGAGTTGGTGCAGACAGATTCTAACCCATTCAAAGAGCAGCTAGGCATGCCGGATCAACCTAAGGGAGACGACGCCCATATGGATGGCGAGGCGCCTGAAGAAGCCAAGGTGCCTGATGAAGTCGAGGTGCCCGAAGAGGAAGACCGCAAACCTGCCCGGCGTAAGTTTACGTGCGGCGTCGTTTACGATACCTCTCAATCCATCACTACCTTGGAAGATTGGCTCGACGAGAACTGCAAGGGATATTGGAGTGTCTCGCTCGAGGACGTCGATGACGCCATGATGAAAAAAAGCTTCAAGCTGCTGTTCGAACTTCCCCAGGATAAGGAAAGCTTTATCCGGCAATTTGCCAAGCGGTGAATCTCGCGGACCGATCTACTCCGCTGCTGCCGAGTAGTTCTCTCCCAGATCGTCGAGCAAAAAGTCAGGCAATTGGAATTTTTGCCGGTAGGCGCTGGGTGTAATTCCCGAAATCCGCTTGAATAGCCGGCGAAAGAATGCCGGATCTTCATACCCCACAGCCCAACAGATTTCATCGACAGGCACATTTGTCCTTTCGAGCCGCCGTTTGGCCTCATGAACGCGGAGTTGCTGGACATAGGCAATCGGCGTATGGCCCGTCGCCTTGCCGAACCGGCGTTTGAAGCTTCGTTCCGGAAGGCCTGACCGCACAACCATCTCTTCAACCGGATTGGCGGCCATATAGTGCTTGGCAAGCCATTCCTGGACCTTCGCAATCACGGCATCGCCATGGTTCTGCTTGGCCTGGAACGTTATGTAAGGCGTCTGCCCGTCGGCATGCCACTGGAGCAGCCAAAATTTGGAAATGGCCTGAGCCGCGGTGGGGCCGACATGGCGCGAGACGAGATAGAAGATGAGATCATGCCAGGAGGCCGAGGCGCCGGACATGACAAACTCGTTTCGTTTACCTGTCGCGACGAGGACCTTTTCCAGCTTTAGAGGAATTTGCGGGAAGCGCTGGCGGAAGATTTCCTCGTAAGCCCAATGCAGCGTCGCGTCCAACCCGTCGATCAACCCGGTTTCCGCCAGCAGCAATACGCCGGAACAGGCCGAGTACAACTCCGCCCCTTGAGCATGCATGGCTTTCATCCAGTCGACCATTTCCGGATAGCGGCCTATTTCCCAACTGGCGCCATTCACCAATATGGAAGGGATGATGATGATATCCGTGTGATCGATCTCTTCTACGGCCCGTTGCGGAACAACGGGCAGGCCGCCTGCGGTGTTCAGTATCGCCCGGGACGAAGCGACGAGTTCAACGCGGAAGGGAGAATTTCGCGGAAGCGAATCGTCGATGCTCCCAAGAAATCCGAAGCAGCCGAGCACTTCGTACATTCCCACGAGGGTCGATGCCATGGCTTCAGGAATCACCACGATACTCACGTGCAATTGGCTCGATTTCTCCGACATCCTGTTCTCCCGCCAGCTTATTTCCGAGTTAAATTGGCATATTTGAACCTGTATTGGCGATTATCCCTCTAATGGCCCGCCGCTGCAATGCCTAGTCTCCGCCACCTCTCAGCAACACCAAGGGTTTTGGAGACAATAGGATGCAAACAGACGAACAGAAACTCACCGATTTTCTGAACCGGGCGGTCAGTGACCTTTCCGCCGGCTATGCCGGCGTGATGATCAACTTGGGCCACAAACTCGGCCTCTACGAAGCGATGGCGGGGGCCGGACCGCTCACGTCGGCCGAGCTCGCCAAGCGGGCGGGTTGTGTCGAACGGTATGTACGCGAGTGGCTGAATTCTCAAGCTGCCGGCGGATATGTCGTTTATCACCCGTCAAGCGGGACGTACGAGTTGCCGCCGGAACAGGCCTATGTCCTTGCGGACAATACCAGCCCCGTGTTCCTGCCGCCTGCGTGGGAGGTCCCGGCCTCCATGTGGTTCGATGAACAGCGCACCCTTGCCGATTTCCGATCGGGGAACGGCGTGCCATGGGGTGAGCACAACGACCGGCTATTCTGCGGCGTCGCCGCTTTCTTCCGAAACTCCTATCGCGGCCAGCTTGTCCAGAATTGGATTCCGGCGCTTGAGGGTGTTGACGAGAAGCTCAAGAAGGGGGCCAAGGTTGCCGACATCGGCTGTGGTTACGGGCATTCGACGGTCATCATGGCCGAAGCCTATCCCAATTCTCAATTTTGGGGGTTCGATGCACATGAGGACTCCATTGCCGCGGCCCGGGAGATCGCGGTGGAATCCGGTGTCGACGACCGGACGACATTTGAGGTTGGAACGGCAAAAGGCGTAAACGGCCAGAAGTTCGACTTCGTTTGTTTCTTCGATTGCCTGCATGACATGGGCGATCCCGTTGGGGCCGCCAAGCAAGTCGCTTCGACCCTCGCCGACGATGGTGTGTTTATGGTGGTTGAGCCCTTTGCCGGTGACAAGGTGGAGGACAATCTAAACCCGGTCGGACAGCTCTACTATGCCGCTTCGACAACGCTCTGCTGCGCTCATTCCCTCTCGGAAGAGGTCGGCTTGGCACTCGGCGCCCAGGCAGGTGAGCGGCGGCTGGCCGGTATTCTCAACAAAGCAGGTTTCAGTTCGGTTCGCCGTGCTTTCGAAACGCCGTTCAACATGATCCTGGAGGCGCGCCTTTAGCGGCGGACGGCTCATAACGTCCCTTACCTTGCCGGCGGGGGTACCCCGCCGGCACCTTTTTGCGCAAAAGCGGTTGCGCCTGCGGGACTGACAGGGTTGGATATCTCCCAAGAAGAACAAAGCAAAATGGGAGGGGATTCCCGCATGTCAACATATGTACTGTGCCACGGGGCGTGGTCTGGCGGCTGGGGCTATAAACGGGTTGCCGACGTGCTGCGCGCCGCCGGTCATGAAGTGTTTGTGGTGACCTATACGGGGCTCGGCGAGCGGCTCCATCTGGCGACGCCGGATGTGGACCTTTCGACCCATATCGCAGACGTGCGCGGCGTCATCCGTTTCGAGCGCTTGGACCGGTTCACCCTGGTTGGGCACAGCTACGGCGGCATGGTGATCACTGGCGTCGCCGACAAGGAATGGCAGAAGATCGACCGGATCGTCTATCTCGATGCGTTCCTGCCCGCCGACGGCCAGAGCCTCAACGATCTGACCCCGCCCGAAACCCAGCAGCGCATGTTCGATCTTGCCAAAGAGCACGGCGATGGGTGGCGGCTGCCGCGGCCCGAAGGCAGCATCTCCCCCAATATGCCGGAAGAAGACCGGCAATGGATTACCGAGCTCGGATCCATGCAGCCGCTGAAGACCCTTACCGAGAAGCTCCATGTCGACGGCAATCATTTGAAGATCGCCGAGAAGGTCTACGTGCTATGCACCGAAAGGAAGGGCACGCCGTTTTACCAGTTCGCGGATTGGACGCGGCAGCAGAGCGATTGGCAGACCATCGAGCTGCCGACGCATCATCATCTGTTGCAATCCATGCCGCAGGAAACCGCCGATATTGTTATGGGGAGGTAATAACTCCGGTCAAATCCGGCTCTTGAGATGGGTGTTAAATAAGTCCCATCCGCTTCAATGCGGCAATCAGGTCCATTCTTATGAGCTTCTCGGTTTCGGTGCGAAGGAGCCCTTTCTGCGAAGCAGAGAGCGTCTCTAAGGAGCCGCTCCAGATGGCGGGATCGACCCTGTCCGCGGTATCGGAGCTTGCCGCCGCCAACACCGCTTGCGAGGGCACATCGAAAACGCGAATGCCGATAAAAGCGAAAACGGCTGGGCCTGCCCGGCTCTCCACGAGTCCATATCCGACCCTCCGTATATGCTTGTTGCGTGTGAAGACTACCAGAATGTTCGCACCGGCGGCCTCGGCGAGTTTGAAGAGCTCGGGTTTGATGGAATCGATGTTACGGAAATCGGTCGTTTCTTTTCCGATCGCAAGAAGACGGGACATGTCTCCCTGGAGCGTTTCGCCAAATTCGGTTGCGATTGATACGTCGTATATCTCCATGAAGGCGGCGTAGTCATATTCAATAGCGACCGGCTTGACCTTGCCACCATTGTTCAGTTCGGCATTGACGAAACCTAAAATGAAGTCGTCGATATGCCACTCGGGAAAGTTCATTTTCCCTTCATTTCCGTAATTCGCCTCGTGTCTGAATTCGTCGCCCATCAGCGAGATCACGGCAATTTTCTTGCCCATAACGGCACCCGGGATGGTTCGGACGGTCGTGACACATCCAGCGACCGATAGTACAAAAAAAATGAGGACGGCGAGTCTGGTGAACATTTTTGTCTCCGTGTCGGGGGTGCGGGGAAAACCTAGCTCGTCAATCGAGCAATGACTACGCAAAATATGCAACTTTTACATGATTCGATGCCGGTTGTTGCCTTCACCGCTGCCATCCGGTGTAATCCAGCGTGCCGACTGGGAGGACTTGAATGGGCATCATGAACACGAACCGGACGCTGCCATCGAACCTCATGGTGTTCGAGTTGCGCCGCGATCTGACCCTTTTTCAACGGTTCCGCCAAAACATCGAACCGATCATGGAGATGTACGGCCTTTCGGAAGAAGAGAAGCAGGCGTTCCGCGACGAAAACATCAAGAAACTGTCGGAGCTCGGCGTGCACCCATATTTCCTGCCGCAGATTTCGCGCATCTTTCACGGCAGCGCCTACAACCATAACAACAGCGAAGCCGCCCAGGTTTATGCCAGGAACATGGTCGACGGCGCGGATCAGGAGGGCTGAGGGATATGGCGCAACTCGTTTCGACCATCGCCTTGTCGCACGCGCCGGGGCTCACCGGCTGGCTCGACAAGGCACCGAAGGAAGAACAGGACAGTCTCGTCAACGGCTTCTCCGAATTGGGTCGCATTCTGCGCGACACCAGACCGGACGTGATCATCGGCGTCGCCAACGATCACGTGCTGAACCTCGAATTTCAGAACACGCCCGATTTCTGTGTCGGCACATCCGACAAATGGGAGGGTCCTGCCGAGTGGTTCAAGGATTGGGTGGCGGTACCCCATTACGAGGTGGCGGGTAATAAGCAGGTGGCCGATACGCTGGTGAATGCGGCGGGGCGCGAGGGCATCCGCTTCGCATTCCGCGACAAGCTGCTGTTCGACGACAATTGGTCGGTGCCTCTCTACTACCTGACGCCCGATTACGATATCCCGCTGGTGCCGATTCATATGAATTGCGTGGTGCCGCCGCTGCCGCAGCCGGAATACTGCTATCGGGTCGGCCAAACCATCGCCAAGATCGTGCGCGACGAATTGCCCGACGATATGCGTGTTGCCTTTATGGCGACGGGTGGGCTGTCGCACGACCCGGGCGGGCCGAAATATTTCGACGTGGACGAAAAGTTCGACCGCTGGTTCCTGGGGCTCTTGGAAGAGGGCGATCCGGAAAAGGTGCTGCGCGAGGCGACCATCGATAAGATGGTCGCTGCCGGCGACGGCGGCACCAGCGAGTTATTGGCTTGGCTGGTGACCATGGGCGCGGTCGGTGACCGGCCGGCGAAGACTGTCTGTTACGAGCCTGCCGTCGAGCTGCGCTGTGGGATGGGCTGCGTCTACTGGGATATGAGTTAAAGTCATGCTGCAACTCGCCGAAAAAGTAAGACCGGAAACGACGGCGCTGCTGGTCATCGACATGCAGAACGATTTCTGTGCCGAGGGCGGCTACATCCACAAACAGACGGGTGCCGATATGTCGGCCAACGAACCCATCGCCGATCAGATCAACGCGCTGGTCGAGATGGCACGGGCGGCCAAAGTGCCGGTCGTGTGGATCAAGGCCAACTACGAACTCAAATATCTCTCCGATCAAGCCATTGAGAAATGGAAGGAGAAAGGCCTCGAGGCCATCTGTTGCGAGGGTGGCACCTGGGGCTGGGATTTCTACCGGGTCGAGCCGCAGTCTGACGAACTGGTTATCGAAAAACACACTTACAGCGCCTTTTTCGGCACCGAACTCGACCGCATTCTGCGCTTCCGCGGGATCAAGACCATCGTGCCGACGGGTGTCGCGACAAACGTCTGCGTCGAATCGACGCTCCGCGACGGCTATTTCAACGGCTACTACGTGGTGGTGCCGGAAGAATGCGTCGGCTCCTACGCGACCGACTTGCACAATGCGACGCTCGCCAACGTGCGCCGCATCTTCGGCGAGGTGACCAGCGCCGAAACCCTCAAGGAAATCTGGAAAGGCAGCTAGCCGCCGACCAGGTGCGGCAGCCAGAGCGTCAACGCCGGGAAGGCGAGGATCAGCGCGACCCGGATCGCGTCCGACGCGAAGAACGGCATCACGCCCTTGAACGTCTCGATCATCGGCACGTCGCGTGCCATGGAATTGATGATGAACACGTTGAGCCCGACGGGCGGCGTGATCAGCCCGACCTCGACGACGATCAGCGAAATGATCCCGAACCAAAGCTTCACGTCTTCCGGCTCCATGCCGAAATCGAGACCGGCGATGATCGGCCAGAAGATGGGGACGGTCAGCAGGATCATGGAGAGCGAATCCATGACGAAGCCGAGCAGGATGTAGAGAACGACCATCGTGAGCAGCAGCGTCATGGGCGCAAGGCCGGATTCCGAGAAGAACTGTGCGGCTAGAAGCGGCATTTGCGAGAAGCCCAGGAAGGCATTGAAGATGCCGGCGCCGAAGAGGATGAGAAAGATCAGCGCCGTGGTGTTCGCCGTGCTGATCAGGGCTTCGGCGAAACCTTTCCAGCGCATTTTGCCCTTGGTGATGGCAATCAGAAAGGTGCCGATCGCGCCCACACCTGCGCCTTCGGTCGGCGTGAAGAACCCGATATAGATGCCGCCCATCACGAGAAGGAAGACGGCCAGCACCGGCCAGATGTCGAGCAATGCTTCCCAGCGTTCCGCCCGGGTCGACTTGGCGCCGGCCGGTCCCGCCTTGGGATCGACGCGCACGACGATGGCGATGACCAACACATAGCCGAAGGCCGCGAGGATGCCGGGAATGAAGGCCGCTTGGAACAGCCCGGCAATGCTGGCCTCAACGAGTACCGCATAGATGATGAGAATGACGGACGGCGGGATCAGGATGCCCAAGGTACCGCCCGCCGCGAGGCAACCCGTTGCTAGCGAGCCCGAATAGTTGAAGCGGCGCAATTCTGGCAGCGCCACCTGGCCCATGGTCGCGGCGGTTGCTAGCGACGAGCCACTGATTGCCGCGAACCCGGCGCAGCCGCCGATGGCCGCCATGGCGACGCCGCCGCGGCGATGGCCGAGCCAAACGTTGGCCGCGCGGAATAGGGCTTGGCTGAGTCCTGCCTTGGCGGCAAAATTTCCCATCAGGATGAAGAGCGGCGCCACCGACAACTGGTAGGTGGAAAACCGCCAGAACATTTCGGTCTTCAGATAGTTGAGCAGGATGTCGACATCGGTGAGGATGGCATAGCCGACCATGCCGACCGCCGCCATGGCGAGGCCGATGGGCATCCTGAAGGCCAGAAGCACCAATAGGATGACGAAGCCAGTAGCTCCGATGGCCAAACCACTCATTCGAGACCGCTCATAATCTTTACGCTCTTGGAATTATTCCGACCTGCGCTCATCCCGAACGGGCCAGCTTTAGATCGGTGTAGAGTGTGTAGAGGCACACACACAAAAGGACGATCAAACAAAAGACGGCAAGGGGAAAGGTCGACCATAGGGGCCAGGACAGCAAAACCGTTTCTTCATTGGAATCGTAGACGCTGATTCCCCCGATACTGGTCCGCCATGCCATAAGCGCGATGACCAAGCCATAGACCAGCGAAGACACCGCGTCGCAGGCGCTTTTCAGCCAAACCGGCGCGTTTGCCATAAAGAAATCGACGACCACGTTTTCCCGCATCAATTGACAGAGCGGCAAAAAGAGAAAGACCGCGACGCCCGTGAAGACGGTGACGAGTTCAAAATCGCCGTAAATCTGACTGCCGACAGCAGACCGGCCAGTGACGCTGATCGTGATGAGCAGCGCCATGCCAAAGACAACCAGCCCGCCGATGATCGAGAGGCCGTAGCAAATCCAATAAAGGACTCGGCCCACTGAGTCAGTAGGCCGAGTCCATGTCGTTTCGATTTCGCTCACGTTACGAAGTACCTGAAATTAGGCTCGTATCCGCCTAGTTCATTTTCTTCGTGTACTTGTCGACCATGGCGACCGCGTCGTCATACAGCAGCTGGCCGTCATAGCCTTTCTCGTCCATTTCCTCGATCCACTTTTCGATGGCGGCATTCGATGCCGCGCGGATCTTTTCGACCTCGGCGGCCGGGATCGTGTAGAACTTGTTCTTGTCCTTCGATTCCATGACCTTCTTGCCGGGCGTTTCGATGGCGACCCAGTTCTTTCCGGCTTCATCGGCAATATTGGCCCCGGAGTTGTCGTCGATGACCTTGCGGAGATCGGCCGAAAGGCCGGCATAGGCCTTCTTGTTCATCAGGAACGAGAAGACGCCCGTATGGAAGCGCGGGTATTCACCTTCCATGATGGAGAAGTAGGTGACCAATTCCTGCAACTTGATCGCGGGTGCGATTTCATAGGGCAGGATCGTGGCATCGATGACACCCTTTGACAGCATCTGCGGAATTTCCGGCAGAGGTGCGCCGATGGGGCTGGCGCCGAGGGCACCGAGGGAGCGTGCGCCCGCTTTGTTCAAGATGCGGATCTTGAGGCCACGGAAATCGCTCGCCTTGCGGATCGGCTTCTTGCTCATGAACAAGTCGCCGTCATGCACGTGCAGGAGAAGCACGTGATAGTCGGCAAATTCGTCCTGGAGGTGTTTCTTTTGGAAATCCTGCAAAGCCAATGTCGTTGCATGAGCATCGGTGGCAACGAAAGGCAGTTCGATGGCTTCGACCTTCGGGAACCGGCCGGTCGAGTAGCTGGGCAGCGTCCAAACGATGTCGACAACCCCGTCCTTGACCTGTTCGGCGAGCTGCGGCGGCGCGCCACCAAGCTGCATGGCAGGATAAATCGTAACCTTCAGCTTGCCGCCGGAGGCCTTGTTCACCTTTTCCGCCCACGGACCGTAGAAGGTCTTGATCGGGTTTGCGACAGGCGGCAGGAAGGTGTGGAACCGGAGTTCAGTGACGCCCTGTGCAGACGCCGGCTGCGGGCTCATCGCGGTGGCTGCCAGCGCGCAGGCCGCGACCGTGAAGAGTGTTCTTACTTTAAGCATGAGAATGGTCTCCCCTAAGACGTGATGCGCGGACGGCAAGCCGCCCATGTTGGTATTTTTCTAGAAAACTTTATGGTCCTGTTAGGTGACTGATTTATTGGATTTTTTTCTTAATGGGCAGAATACCATAGGTTGTTCGGGGACACAACAATCCGCGCGGCTGATTGATCAATTAACCGTCAACGAGGCCCAGCATGGCCTGGGCGAGGGGGCTGTCTACACGGCCCATTTCGCCCATGAGGGAAAAATGGTTCTGCTCCGGCATGGGCACGGTGACGAGCGGCGCGCCCGTCTGCCCCCATGCCTCGGCATAGGCGACAGACTGGCGGATAAACTCGTCGGTTTCCCGGCCGCCCCAGGATACCACCAGCGGGCAACCCGCGTCGGGCAGATGCTCGATGGGGCTGTTGCGCGCGACGGCCGCGGGATCGAGTCGCAAATATTCCTTCTGGCTGGTGTATAGGAACGGCTGCAGGTCGTAGAGGCCGCTCATCGCGCACGCGCCTTTGATCACATCTTCCGGCACCTTATACCGGCCGTGCCATCCGCGCGCCAACAGCATGCCGGTAAGATGGCCGCCGGCCGATGTTCCCGCCACATAGAGACGCTCCTTGTCTCCGCCGAACGACGCGGCGTTCTCGTAAACCCAGGCAAATGCCGTGCGGACATCGTCGACGATCTCATCGAGGGTCACGGCAGGCGCGAGACGGTAATTAATCGATATCCATGTAATGCCGCGTTCGTTGAACAACTCCGCGGGGAACATGCGGCCCGCCTTGTCGCCGCCGATCCAATATCCGCCATGCACATAAAACATGACCGGCGCATTCGGCTGTGCGGCGGGGAAGATATCGAGCGTCTGGAGAGGGTCCGCCCCGTAAGCTTGGTCGTAACGGGCATTCGGCATTCCCGGCTTCACCTTTTCGGACCAGGCTTGCAGGCCGCCTAGCACCTCGGGGAGGTCGGGAACGGTGGCATCGATATCGTACTGGATCTCGAGATCGGCGAGGTCGTAATTGCGGTAGATAAACACGAGAGGTCTCAACTTATTGAACCTTATGCCCGATATCCTGATAGAACCGACCGCGTTGAGCAAGCCGCACAAGATCGGGGCGCTCCTCAAGGGAACGCCCCGTCTTTCCGGTCGAGCTGGGGTGCAACAAGCTCGTAGGGGGAACCTTTGCCGTGCCTTAGTGCGAGATCATCCAGGGTCTCGCGCTGGGAAACGATTTGGAGCCGTCGGCGCCTTTGACCGTGCGGCTTTTCTTGGTTTTTTTTCCGTGATCATGGGAACACCCCGCCCCGCACACATGTTTGCCGTTGTCGGCCAGCTGGCCCGACGTCAGCGGTTCATGGGCGCTCCGCTCGTTGGTGGCGTGGGCCGTCCGCTGCTCCGAACTCAACACGGCGAGCCGTGGCGCGGTAAGGAACGCCCGGGGCGCGGATGTTCCGCACACCGGGCAATCCATCGGCAGCTCGTACTCGGCCATGGGGCGCATCGCGGCGAAAGGGCCGCAGTCTTGGCACTCATAGTCGTAAACGGGCATGCCGTCCTCCTTACAGGTCGGGGGCCAAGGGCACGTCGATGTCGCCCTTCAGCTCCTTGGTGGGACCGCTCGCCGTCGGCATGATATCGAACTCGAAAATCTCCGACGGGAGCCAGAGCGTCGCGCAGGCGTTCGGGATGTCGACAACGCCCGAGATGTGGCCCTGACATGGCGCGGTTCCGAGGATGGCGTAGGCCTGGGCGCCCGAGTAGCCGAATTTCTTGAGGTACTCGATGGCGTTGAGGCAGGCCTGGCGGTAGGCGATGTGAACGTCGAGATAGTGCTGTACGCCGCCTTCGTCGACGGAGATACCCTCGAAGATGAGATAGTCGTTGTAGGTCGGCGTGATCGGGCTCGGCTTGAAGATTGGATTCTTGATGCCGTACTTGCGCACGCCGTCCTTGATCAGATCGACCTTGATGTGAATCCAGCCGGCCATTTCGATGGCGCCGCAGAACGTAATCTCACCGTCGCCCTGGCTGAAGTGCAGATCACCCATGGAGAGACCGCCGCCCGGAACGTAGACCGGGAAGAACACCTTCGACCCGCGCGATAGGTCCTTGATGTCGCAGTTGCCACCGTGTTCGCGCGGCGGCACGGTGCGTGCCGCTTCGAGGCCTGCCTTGGTCGCGTCGTCCTTGGACATGCGCCCCATGTGGGCGGTGTCGCCGTAGGGCAGGGTGGCAAGCGCCGGTACCCGGTCGGGGTCGGTGTTGTAGAGTTCCAACTCGCGGGAATTCCATTCCGCGAGCAGTTCCTTTGACGGCAGGCAACCGATCAGACCCGGGTGAATGAGCCCGGCGAATTGAACGCCCGGCACGTGCCGCGAATGGGTATAGAGGCCGGAAATATCCCAAATGGATTTCTGCGCCTCGGGGAAGTGGTCGGTGAGGAAGCCACCGCCGTTGTTCTTGGAAAAGAACCCGTTGAAGCCCCACAGGCTTTCCGGCAGCGTCCCGATATCGAGGAAATCGACCACCAACAGGTCGCCCGGCTCGGCGCCCTCGACGCCGATGGGGCCGGACAGGAAGTGAACCTTGGTCAGATCGACATCGCGGACGTCCGCGGCATCGTCGTCGTTGTGAATCTGGCCGCCGGTCCAATCGACGCATTCGACGATAAAATCGTCCCCAGGTTTGACCGTCGCCACCATGGGTATGTCAGGGTGCCACCGGTTGTGGATCATGTCGTTGTCGTAGGGCGAGGCCGACAGATCTACTTCGATAATCGTCTCAGGCATTATTGGGTCTCCTTCATAGTGCAATTTTGTTTTGAATGACTTTGTTGGCTCGTTAGACCGATAGGTAACTGGCCACCTTCTGTTCATCGACGTCGGCGCGCGCATCCTCGTGAACGAACGTGCCGTTCTCGATCACCAGCACGCGGTCCGCGACGTCGAGGGCGAAGCTGAGGACCTGTTCCGACACGACGATGGAGAGGCCGCGCTCGTCGCGGATGCGTTTCAGGGTGCGGGCCATCTCGCGGATGATGGAGGGCTGAATGCCTTCCGTCGGTTCGTCGAGAAGCAGAACCTTGGGTTTGGAGGCGAGTGCCCGGGCGATGGCCAGCTGTTGCTGCTGACCGCCCGACAGGTTGCCGCCGCGTCGCCCCTTCATTTCGAGAAGCACCGGGAACAGCTCGTAGATGTCTTCGGGCACGGTCTTCTCGCCGGTAACGGTGAGGCCGGTTTCGACGTTTTCCTGCACCGTCATGGTGGAGAAGATCATCCGTCCCTGCGGCACGTAGGAAACGCCGCTGGCGACACGCTCGTAGCTTTTCATGCCCGTCACGTCGACGCCGCCGACGTTGATGGCGCCGCTCTTGGAAGGCATCACGCCGATAAGGGATTTCATCAGCGTGGTCTTGCCCATACCGTTGCGGCCCATGATGGCGACGATCTCGTTGGGCTGAACAGTGAAGTCGAGGCCGTGGAGAACTTCGCTCTCGCCGTAGGCAACGTGCAAATCGTTTACTTGAAGCATGGCTGTTCTCCTTAGTGGCCGAGATAGACTTCAACGACTTTGGGGTCGTTCTTGACGCGCTCCATCGACCCTTCCGACAGCACCTTCCCCTGATGGAGAACGGTGACCCGGTGGGCGATGTCTTCGACGAACTTCATGTCGTGCTCGATCACCAGAACCGAGCGGTCCTTGATGATGCGATGAAGCAGTTCGGCAGTTTTCTTGCGCTCACTGACGCTCATCCCCGCTACCGGTTCGTCGAGCATAAGAAGCTCCGGGTCCTGGATGAGCAGCATGCCGATCTCCAGCCACTGCTTCTGGCCGTGACTGAGATAGGCGGCCTTCAGGTCGAGGTGGTCTTCGAGGAAGATCATCTCGGCGATTTCCTTGATCCGGTCGATCACCTCGGCGTCGCGGCGGAAGGCAATGGCGCCCACCACCGTTCGGCCGCGCGGGAACGAGATTTCCAGATTCTCGAACACCGTGAGGTCTTCATAGATGGACGGGTTCTGGAACTTGCGCCCGACGCCGGCGAGCACGATCTCGTGCTCCTTCATGTTGGTGAGTTCGCGCCCCTTGAACTTGATGGAACCCGATGTTGCCTTGGTCTTGCCGCAGATCAGATCGAGCACGGTGGTCTTGCCGGCTCCGTTGGGCCCGATGATCACCCTGATCTCGTTCTTGTCGATGTAGGCGGAGACCTCGTTCACCGCTTTGAAACCGTCGAAGGAGACCGTCAGGTTCTCGATCGACAACAGGAAGTCCGTGTTGTTGGACATGATCCGATCTCCTTATTCGGCTGGTTTGGTTGCGGTGCCGGCGGGCATCGAGGCCGTATCCGGCGGGCTCGTGCTGCCGCGCCGCGCCAGCAGGGCGGTGATGCGCGGCTCCAGATGGGTCTTGTAGAGACCCGCGAGACCGGCGGGGAAGGCGAGGACAACGGCGATGAACAACCCGCCCATGGCGAACAGCCACAATTCGGGGAATACCTCGGAGAAGCTCGTCTTGGCCCAGTTGACCAGCAGTGATCCGTAGACCGCGCCGAACAGGGACAGTCGCCCGCCGACGGCACAGAAGATCACCATCTCGATGGACGGCACGATGCCGACGAAGGACGGCGACATGAACCCGACCTGCAGGGTGAACATGGCCCCGCCGATGCCGGAGAGTGCGGCTGCCAGGCAGAAGACGAAGATCTTCAGGTTGGCGACGTCATAACCGGAGAAGCGTACCCGGTCTTCCTGATCGCGCATGGCGACCAGCAATCCACCCAGTTTGCAGCGGCGGATGAACTGCGCCAGGAGCAGGGCACCGATGAGCAGGAACGCATTGACGAAGTAAAGGATGTATTTCGCTTCGTCGGTGCGGATGTCCCAGCCGAGCAAGGTGCGCAGATCGGTGATGCCGTTGACGCCACCCGTGTATCCCTGCCGCCCGATGATGAGGATGGTCAGGATGGCGGCGATGGCCTGGGTGATGATGGCGAAGTACACACCGCCGACCCGGCGCTTGAACATGGCGACGCCGATGATGAAGGCGAGAATGACGGGGACGCCGATGATCGCCAGCAAGGTAAAGGGGAGCGAATGGAACGGTTCCCAGAACCAGGGCAACGCCGTGAGCTGGTTCCAGTCCATAAAGTCCGGGATACCCGGGGTGGACTGGATCTTGGTTGCTTCCGGCGTCGAGGCCTCGAGTTTGAGGAACATGGCCATGCAGTAGCCGCCGAGGCCGAAGAACACGCCCTGGCCGAGGCTGAGAATGCCGCCCATGCCCCAACACAGCACTAGCCCCATGGCGACGAAGGCGTAGGTCAGGTACTTGCCGAATAGGTTGAGACGGAAGATGTCGAGCCCGAGGGGCAGGACGACGAGGATGAATGCCGCGAGGATGGCGAGATACACCAGCTCGTTGCGGTTCATGAAGGTAAATCCGCGGTTCATGGGTGCCTCCTCAGCGCCGGATTTTCAGAGTGAACAGACCCTGCGGCCGCAGCATCAGGATGCCCACAACCGTGAGCAACGTAATGACCTTGGCCATGGAGCCGCTCATGAAGAACTCGATGGTCGACTGGGCCTGACTGATGGTGAAGGCCGAGGCGATGGTGCCGAGTAGACTGGCGGCGCCGCCGAACACGACCACGAGGAACGTGTCGACGATGTAGAGCTGTCCCGCCGTCGGTCCCGTGGACCCGATCATGGTGAAGGCGCTGCCCGCGACGCCGGCGATGCCGCACCCGATCCCGAAGGTCATTCGGTCGGTGCGTTCGGTATTGATGCCGACAGCGCCGGCCATGACGCGGTTCTGAACCACGGCGCGGACCTGCTTGCCCCAGCTCGAGCGGAACATGAGGAAGTAGACCGCGACGGTGATGAGTGCCGTCAACACCATGACGAAAATGCCGTTGATCGGGATCTGAATGAAATCGGTAAGGTCGATGGCGCCGAGCAGCCAGTCGGGAAGGGTCACGCCCACTTCGCGTGCGCCGAAAATGGAGCGGTAGGACTGCTGCAGAACGAGGCTGAGGCCCCAGGTGGCGAGGAGCGTATCCAGCGGTCTCTTATATAAATGCCGTATGAGCGCCCATTCGACGAACATGCCGAGAGCCCCCGACGCGATGAACGCGAGGATCATGGCGACGAAGAAGGAAACGCTGAACAGCGCGGGCAGGTATTCCTGGAAAAACAGGGAGCAGAGATAGGTGACGTACGCACCGAGGATCATGAACTCGCCGTGCGCCATGTTGATGACGTTCATCTGACCGAAGATGATGGCGAGACCGAGGGCCATGAGGACGAACACGGAGAAGAGGATCAGCCCCGCAAAGCCCTGCATGGCTAGGATCGAACCAAGCTCACCGAGGGTATAACCGCTAAACATGACCTAAGCCTTTTTGTTGGCCGTCCCGCGTGGACGAAAGGACGAATGGGACGGCGGGGAACAGGGAACGCTTTTCTTTTGAAACTTGAGAGAACCGGAGAGAGGGCCAGTGCATGGTCAGGAGCATGGACCGGCCCTCACCCGATCGAGCTTATTGGTAGCCCTCGGGGAAGGGATCCGGCTCCATCAGCTCTTTTGTTTCGTAGACGACTTCGTACTGGCCATCCGGCTTGGCGAGACCGATACGGGTCTTGCTCCACAAGTGATGGTTCTTGTGGATGCGGACGTAGCCTTCGGGCGCCGTGGTCAGCTCGATGCCCGGGGAAGCTTCACGTACTTTGTCGATGTCGAAGCTGCCGGCTTTTTCGACGGCGGCTTTCCACAGCCATGGTCCGAGATAGGCGGCCTGGGTGACGTCGCCGATGACGATGTCCTTGCCCCACATCTCTTTGAAGGCTTTGACGAACGCCTGGTTGTTGTCGTTCGGCAGGCTCTGGAAGTATTTCATCGCCGCATAGGCGCCGACGATGTTCTCACCACCGATGCCGCGGATTTCATCCTCGGTCACCGAAATGGTCAGCAGCGCGGGCTTTTCCTTAGTCATGTCGATACCGGCCGCCTTGAGCTGCTTGTAGAAGGCGACGTTGGAACCGCCGACGACGATGGCGTAGATCACGTCGGGCTTGCGCAACCGGATCTTGTTGATGACCGAGTTGAACTGGGTGTGGCCGAGGGGGTAGTACTCCTCGCCGACCACTTTGAGGCCCAGTTTTTCGATGTGCTTACGCGCGATCTTATTGGAGGTGCGCGGCCAGATGTAGTCGGAGCCGAGCAGGTAGAAGGTCTTTGCGCCCTTCGTTTTCACCACCCAGTCGATGCCCGCGATGATCTGCTGGGTCGCTTCCTGGCCGGTGTAGATGACGTTCGGCGATTCTTCCAAACCTTCATAGAAAGTCGGGTAGTAGAGCATGCCGTTGTACTGCTCGAACACGGGCAGCACGGCCTTGCGCGAAGCCGACGTCCAGCATCCGAAAACCGCGGCGACTTTGTCGTTGACCAGCAGCTTCTTGGCCTTTTCGGCGAAGGTCGGCCAGTCGCTGGCGCCGTCTTCCTGGATGAACTCGATCTTGCGTCCGAGAACGCCGCCCATCTCGTTGATCTGCTTGATGGCAAGTTTCTCGGCTTGGACGGAGCCGGTTTCGGAAATGGCCATGGTACCGGTCACCGAGTGGAGGATGCCGACTTGAACGACGTCATCGGTAACCGCGAGACCGGTGGTGTTTACGTCAGCGGCATTCGCGTTGAAAGGCAGCAACGGCAGGGTAAACGCCGCCGCGATACCGGCGAAGAGTAGGCGCCGGAGGGGGGAGCGTAGCCCACTCGATCCCGTCGGGGATTGGGCTGGGGTTTGTGTGTGGCGTGTCATGGTTTCTCCTTTTTCGTTCGTCTGTTGGAACGATGGTCGGGTCGGACGAAGGGTCGCCCGATAGCCACAACGATCCGCCTCCCGGCCGCTTTGTCTCAATACGTCGATTGACGTATGGCGGTACGCCGGTTGCAGGTACTACGTTGCTGACGCGATGAGGGGGGTGCCGTTTGGGCGCTCCAAAACGAAAGTCAGAGCGACAAAAACGTTTGGTAAAACAATCGATTATGCGGATGCTAAGAAAAATCGGGCCTGACGAGCGCTGCACTGTCCAACCGGGAGTTATGCGTATTTGGCAGTACTGCTATGAGGCCAGGCTTGATCAAATGGCATATCCCCGTGGCGGTGCGGCCAATGGCGGTACGGGGTGTGACATTGACGGAGAGGACGGATGCGAAACGGATAGTTGGGGGAAACTACCGAAATGACGGCGCATCAGAAGGTCGTACCGGTTCGGCGCCGATACAATAAGTGGGTCGCCAATCAGACCCTCGAGGATTTCGCTCTCCGCTTTACCGCGCACGGGGCGCGTCGCTGGTCCCCCATCCGCGTCGCCAATACCGCGATCGGCGCTATTTCCTTCCTTGCCCTCGAAGCCATCGGCGGCGCCATCACTCTCAGCTATGGATTTACCAACGCGGCGCTCGCCATCATCGTCGTCGGTACGCTCATTTTCCTCTCCGGCCTGCCCATTACCTATTACGCCGCCAAGTACGGCGTCGATATCGACCTGCTGACCCGCGGCGCGGGCTTCGGGTATATCGGCTCGACCATCACGTCGCTGATCTACGCGTCGTTCACCTTCATCTTTTTCGCCATCGAGGCGGCGATCATGTCGCTGGCGTTGGAGATGTGCCTCGGTGTGCCATTGTCGATCGGTTATCTGGTCAGTTCGCTCGCCGTCATACCCCTGGTCACCCATGGCATAACCTTTATCAGCCGCTTTCAATTGTGGACCCAGCCGTTGTGGGTGGTCCTCCATGTGCTGCCTTTTCTGTTCGTCGGCGTGAAAGGCGTCATGTCCCTGGACGACTGGACGGGCTTCACCGGCCGCTACGGCGCCGCCGACGGGTCCATCAATCTGTTGCTGTTCGGGGCCGCTGCCTCGGTGGTGTTTTCCCTCGTCGCGCAGATCGGCGAGCAGGTCGATTTCCTGCGTTTTTTGCCGCGGCAACGGGCAGGCCGCCGGTTGCAGTGGTGGGCATCGTTGCTGGCGGCCGGACCCGGTTGGATCGTCCTCGGCGTGTTCAAGCTGCTGGCGGGGTCGTTCCTGGCGGTGTTGGCGCTCAGCGCCGGCGTTTCCGTGGAACATGCCGCCGAGCCGACGCAGATGTACCTGGTGGCGTTCCAGCATATGACGGCATCGCCGGAGATTGCCCTCGCGGTGACGGGCCTCTTCGTCATTTTGTCGCAGATCAAGATCAACGTGACCAACGCCTACGCCGGATCCATCGCCTGGTCCAATTTCTTTTCCCGCCTGACCCATAGCCATCCGGGCCGCGTCGTGTGGCTCGTCTTCAACGTGGCGATCGCCTTGGTGTTGATGGAGATCGGCATATTCGAGGCGCTCGAACATACGCTGGGCCTTTATGCCAACGTGGCCGTTGCCTGGGTCGGTGCGCTCGTCGCCGATCTCGTCGTCAACAAGCCTCTCGGCCTGAGCCCCAAACACATCGAGTTTAAACGCGCACATCTTTATGACATCAACCCGGTGGGTGTCGGTTCGATGCTCATCGCGTCGATGCTGTCCATGGCGTCCTATTCGGGATTGTTTGGCGACGTGATGCAGGCATTGTCCTCGTTCCTCGCGCTCGGCGTGGCGTTCGTGACCGCGCCGGTCATCGCCATCGCGACCCGCGGGCGGTTCTATCTGGCCCGCGAACCGCACCGCTGGGACTCGCCCAGTTCCCTCAAGAAGAAATGCAGCATCTGCGAACACACCCTCGAAATCGACGACATGACCCATTGTCCGGTCTATTCGGGGCCGATCTGTTCTTTGTGCTGCTCACTCGATGCGCGCTGCGGCGATGCGTGCAAAACCAACTCCCGACTGCACGATCAGGTTTTCGCCTTCCTGTCGGTGATTTTGCCGGAGGCCATCGTCGTACGGCTCAATACGCGCCTCGGCCAATACTGCACTCTGATGGCCTTGGTATGTGGCGTTTCCGGTCTTTTCTTCGGGTTGATCTATCTACAGGCGACCTTGGACCCGGCGGCGCCCGCGGCAGCCATCGCCTCAACGCTATGGAATGTATTTTTCGTGTTCGTCATCGTTGCCGGGGTGACATGCTGGCTGTTTGTCTTGGCGAACGAAAGCCGACACGTTGCCCAGGAGGAATCGAACCGTCAGACTAATTTGCTGATGCGCGAAATCCGTGCTCACCAACGCACCGACGCCCAGTTGCAAAAGGCGAAGGAAGTTGCCGAGGCCGCCAACCAGGCCAAAAGCCGCTACATGGCAGGCATCAGCCACGAACTGCGCACGCCGCTCAACACCATTCTGGGCTACGCCCAATTGCTGGAAAATGATCCGGCACTGCCGGCGCACCGTGAGGATTCGGTGCGCGCCATCAGGCGCAGCGGCGAACATCTGGCGAGTCTTATCGAGGGACTTCTGGACATTTCCAAGATCGAAGCCGGGCGGCTTAACATCTACCGGGACGAACTCCGTTTCGACGATCTGCTGCACCAACTCGTGGACATGTTCAGCATCCAGGCGCAGGCCAAGGGGATCGAGTTCGAGTTCGAGCGTCCCGATTACCTGCCCGAGGTTGTCCATACGGACGAAAAGCGGCTGCGCCAGATCCTGATCAATCTTCTCTCGAACGCGATCAAATATACGGACAAGGGCAAAGTGCTGTTCCAGGTGCGTTACCGTGGGCAGGTGGCCGAGTTTACCGTAAAGGACAGCGGCCTCGGCATCCGCGAGGAAGACCGGGACCGGATATTCCGGCCTTTCGAGCGCGTCCACGAACCGGGGCAGCCGGCGCGGTCCGGCACCGGACTCGGCCTTACCATTACCAAGTTCCTGACCGAAGTGCTCGGTGGCGAGATCACCCTGGAGAGTGCCTACGGCGAAGGCAGCACCTTCCGCGTCCGTCTGATGTTGTCGGCGGTCAACAATCCGACGGCACAGAGTGAAGGGGCGCGGCCCGTTTACGGCTATCGTGGACGCCGGTTGACGATCATCCTCGCGGATGACGATCCAGATCATCGGGAATTGGTGAGTGAGATCCTGTCGCCGCTGGGCTTCATATTGCTGACTGCGGTGGATGGGGAACAATGCCTTGAGTTGGCGTCGACGTGCGAGCCTGATCTATTTCTCCTCGACATTTCCATGCCTGGAATCAGCGGCTGGAAAGTGGCCGAGGAGCTTCGCCGCTCAGGACATGCCAACACACCGATTGTCGTCGTGTCGGCGGCGCCGGAAAACGAAATGCAAGGCGGCCTCGGGGCGCAACATCATGACGTTTTGATCAAAAAGCCCATTCGCGTCGACGACCTGCTCAGCACCATCGGGCGGCTTCTGCAGATCGATTGGGTTTATGAAATGTCCGCCGCCGAGCCCGAGCGGAATGTGAAAGACATTCTGAGCGAAGGGAAACGCGTATCGGCGGCAGACATCAAGGAGCTGCGAGAGCAGGCAGGGATCGGCCATGTCCGGGCTTTGCAGGCAAAGATCGATGACTTGAATGGCCGGTATCCCGATCTGCAGCACTTCACGGCGGAGATAAAGAACCTGGTCGGGGCCTTCGATTTCGACCGGCTCGATACGTTGCTCGCCGATGTGGAGCGGACCCATGCAGAGTGAACGCGATATCGCGCTCGTCGTCGACGATACGCCCGAAACCCTGGGCGTGCTGACCGATGCGCTCGAGGAGGCCGGGCTCATGGTGCTGGTGGCGCGCGACGGCCAAAAGGCGCTCGATTTGGTCGACCGGGTAACCCCCGACATCGTGCTGATGGATGCGGTGATGCCGGGATTGGACGGCTTCGAAACCTGCCGCCGGTTGAAGCAGAAAAAGCATCTTGCCGACACGCCGGTCATTTTCATGACCGGGCTTACCGAAACCGAACATATCGTCAAGGGATTGAGTGCCGGAGGCGTTGACTACGTCACCAAGCCCATCGTGCCCGACGAGCTTATCGCTCGTATCGGCGTGCATCTCGCGAATGCACGGCTTGCGCACAGCGTTCGCGTCGCCGCCGACATGGCGGGCCGGTCGTTGCTCGCCGTGACACAGGGGTTGGATATCCTGTGGCAAACGCCGCAGGCGGAACAGCTGTGCGAGCGGTCGGGCTTCGACGGTCCAGACGGTACCGTCGAGCTTCCCGAGGAAGTGCGCGCCGGTATCGCGGCGTTGATTACGCATCCCAACCCGCGCCGCGATCTCGCGCGTTGGCCCATCGAGGGAGACTTCCGCGGTGTCGTCTTTATCTATGTCGGGCAGACCGGTGCCGACGAACATCTCTTCCGGGTCGTGGAGGGCAAAGGCCCGTCGGATGTGGTGATCCTGGAGGAAACCCTCTCGGTGACCCACCGCGAGGCCGAGGTGCTTTTGTGGATCGCGCAGGGCAAGTCCAACCGGGATATCGGCGATATCCTGAATCTCAGCCCGCGGACAGTGAACAAGCACCTCGAACAGATTTTCGCCAAGCTGGGTGTCGAAAATCGCACTGCCGCCGCCGCGCTGGCGGTGCGGACGATGGTGTCTGCGTCGGTTGTCTGATTTGGAAAACGCTGGCTGGGGCGGGAGGATTCGAACCTCCGAATGCCGATACCAAAAACCGGTGCCTTAGACCACTTGGCCACGCCCCAATGCCTGCGCGGGTCTATGCATAATCGCCCGCGCGCGCGGGCGCAAGAGCTAGAGCGCTAGGGAATAAGGTCTTTCGGACTTATCTGTGTCGAGGCAAGTAATGGTGCGGCTTTGACCCACCAGTTCGGGTGGGCCTCGGACAATTCATCGGCGCTGTTTCGTGCCGCTTCTTCGTTGTCGAACAGGGCGAAACAGGTGGCGCCACTGCCCGACAGACGGGTGAGGAGAACCCCCGGAAGGCCCGTGAAGGCCTCCAAAACCTGCGAGACGGTGGGCTCGACGGAGATGGCGGCTTCCGTGAGGTCGTTACTTCGGATTGCCAGCAATTGGGCCAACTCGGCGGCGTCGCGGGGAGATTGGTCGAAGCGGGCGGGCTCGGAAAATTCGCCTTGGCGGGCGGCAAACACGGCGGGTGTCGGCACCGGCAGATTGGGATTGGCGAGCACCAGCCACGCCGCCGGTAGCGCAGGTGCCGGATCGATCCGTTCGCCGATGCCGCCGACGAAGGCCGCCCGGCCCTGAACGCAGACCGGAACATCGGCGCCGAGGTGTTCGGCTATTTCCAACAACTCGGCGCGGGGTGGGGCGACGTTCCAAAGACGGCAAAGCCCATAGAGCGCTGCCGCCGCGTCCATGGAACCGCCCCCAAGTCCGGCGGCGACGGGCAGGTTCTTGGTGAGCGAGATCCGTCCTTTGCGTTCGGCCTTGGTTGCCTCGGAAAGCAACTTCGCGGCCTGGGGAACGAGATTGGTTCCGTCGGCGGCCAAACCTGCGGCATAGGGGCCATCGATAGTGAATGTCAGGTCTTCGTCGACCGGATCGACGGTCACCACGTCGCCGACGCCCGCGAAGGCGATCAGCGAATCGAGCAAATGAAATCCGTCGTCCCGCTTACCGACGATGTGCAGATAAAGATTGATCTTGGCGGGGGCGGCAATGGACAGAGGGCCACGCATGGAGGGAGCTATTCGTCTTTAGGTTTGGTATCCGGCAGGCCGTTCTCGATTTTCTCCCGGATCTTTTCCTCGAGTTCCTCGTCGGGATCCAAAATCAAGGCGTGGTTCCACTGGAAGCGCGCTTCGTTGCGGCGGCCGACGTACCAATAGACGTCGCCGAGATGGTCGTTGATGGTGGGGTCTTCCGGGCGTAATTCGACCGCGCGTTCCAATTGCGTCACGGCCCCCGGGAGATCGCCGAGCCGGTAGAGCACCCAGCCGAGGCTGTCGACGATGTAGCCGTCGGTGGGCCGCTTTTCGACGGCTTCCTCGATCATCTGGCGGGCCTTTTTCAGATTTTTGCCCTGCTCGACCCAGGAATAGCCGAGATAATTGAGCACGAAGGGTTGCCCCGGTTCCAATTCCAGCGCCTTGAGGAACGCCGGTTCCGCTTTGTCCCATTCCTTCAGCCGCTCATAGGCGATGCCGGTGGCGTAGAGCATCGCCCAATGCTGCCGCTCGATCGAGGAGATACGCGCTTTTGCGTCGGCATACGCGTCGGCCGCTTCACGGTAGCGCTCATGGCGGCGCATGATATCGCCCAGGCTGACGAGCATGTCGTAGCGGTCGGTGCGCTCGCGTGCCATGGTGCGCAATTCGAGTGCCGCCTGATCCGTTTTCCCCATTTGGTCGAGGTTCGTGGCAATCCGCAGCCGCGTCATCCAACTGAACGGGGCATCGCGCTCGATATCGCGATAGATTGCGTTGGCATCTTCCAGCCGGCCGTCGCCTTCCAATAGCTCGGCGACCAACAGTTTTGCGAGGCCGAAGTCTTCGCGCAAATAGAGGGCGAGACGAGCGAGCAAAATGGTCTCGAAGGAATCCTGCTGCCGGATGGACCCCGCGATACTGAACAGGGCTTCGGCGAGGCCATCACGGGCATTTCTCACATCGCGCGGCGGCTTGGTCCGGCTGTCGAGCCGCTTGTAGGCGGTTTCCAATACAGTCGTGCCGGGGTGGGATTCCGAATAGGCGTCATAGACGGCCCGTGCCTTATCCCACGCGCCGTTCCGTTCATGGAAGTTGCCGAACAGCAGCGTTAACCGCAAGTTCGGCGCCTGACGTTTATCGGTGGCCGTTTGATAGGCGGTCTCCGCGGCCTCGGTGTTGCCCGCAATGTCGTCGATCAGAGCCGTATGCGCGCCATAGAGAATAGCGAGGCCCTCATTGGACGACCGTTCCTTCAGCAAGGTGACGGCTTCGTCGTATTTCTTTTCGCCGGCCAGCAGCCAGGCGCGCAGAAGCGGTGTGATGAACGTGCTGATGCCGCTGTCGGGGAGCCTGTCGAGCAGCGCGTTGGCTTCTTTCAAGCGCCCGTTCACCACGTCGGCCGACATCAACGCAAGGATGGAGAGGCTGTCGTCGTTGATCTGTTCCAGCAGGCGGCGGGCGAGGGTCAAGGCTTCGTCCAGGTGGCCGTCGGCGGCGAGGATCAAGAAGGTGCGCTGCAGCAGATCGGCATTGTCCGGATCGTTCTTGAGCGCTTCCAGATAATATTCGGCGGCGGCTTTGGTATCGCGGGCGTATTGGGCGTGACGCGCCGCAAGATAGTTGCCGGTGATCGTGGCACCGGGTTCCGCGGCCGCCACCGCCGGCAAAGGCGCGGCGCCGGAAATTGCCGCAGCCATAAGACCGGCCGCCAGAACGGTGCGTTTTTTCATGTGAACAAAGCTTGCCATCTATTCAAAGCATATAGCCATGGTTGGAAAGGCTCACAAGTGTAGCCGCCAGGACGCTTGCCGACCAAGGACAAAGGAGGCCGATCACGGGGGTGTCATACAAACGGCGCGGCTGACTCACATATTCGGATAGTTCGGCCCGCCACCGCCTTCAGGCGTAACCCACGTGATGTTCTGCGTCGGATCCTTGATGTCGCAGGTTTTGCAGTGGACGCAGTTCTGCGCATTGATCTGCAGTCTGGGTTTGGCGTCTTCCTCGATGAATTCATAGACGCCCGCCGGGCAGAAGCGCGCCTCGGGCCCGTCGTACAGCGCGAGATTGACGTCCACCGGCACGCTTTCGTCCTTAAGGCGCAAATGCGCCGGCTGGTTCTCCTCGTGATTGGTGTTGGAGATGAAGACCGACGACAACTTGTCGAAAGTGAGGACCCCGTCCGGCTTGGGATAGTCGATCTTCGGGCACGCGGCGGCCTTCTTAAGTGCGGAATGATCGGCATGGTTCGCGAAGGTCCACGGCGCGTTGCCCCGGAACAAATAGGTGTCGAGGGCCGAATAGGCGATCCCCGCATACAGGCCCCAACGGAACGAAGGCCGGATGTTGCGCATTTTGCGCAACTCGCTCCACAGCCAGGTTTTCTTGAGGTTCTCGGGGTAGGCGTCGAGTTCCGACGTACCGCCGCCACTCAGGGCCGCGAAGGCCGCTTCCGCGGCCGTCATGCCCGATTTCATCGCCGTGTGAGTGCCTTTGATTTTGGGCACGATCATGAACCCGGCGGCGTCGCCGATGAGGGCGCCGCCTGGGAAGGTCAGTTTGGGCAGGGATTGGAAGCCGCCTTCGATCAGCGCCCGTGCGCCGTAGGAAACGCGTTTCCCGCCTTCGAAGGTCGGTCGGATCTTGGGGTGCGTCTTGAACCGCTGCATCTCGTCGAAGGGACTCAGATGCGGATTGCCGTAATCGAGACCGATGACGAAGCCAACCGCCACCTGGTTGTTTTCCAAATGGTAGATGAAAGAACCGCCATAGGTCTTGCTGTCGAGCGGCCAGCCGACCGTATGGATGATGAGCCCCTGCTGGTGTTTGTCGGGGGGCACCTCCCACAGTTCCTTGATGCCAATGCCATAGGTCTGCGGCTGACTGTCTCTATCCAGCCCGAACTTCGCGATCAACTGCTTGGAAAGATGTCCCCTGCACCCCTCGCCGAACAGTGTATAACGCGCGCGCAACTCGACGCCCGGCTGATGCATGTCGGTGGGGGTGCCGTCCTTGCCGATTCCCATGTCGCCGGTGGCGACGCCGCTGACCCGGCCCGTTTCATCAAACAGAACCTCGGCCGCCGCGAAGCCGGGATAGATCTCGACGCCCAGGGCTTCGGCTTCGCCGGCAAGCCAGCGGCAGAAATTGCCGAGACTGATGATGTAGTTGCCTTTGTTGTGCATCTGCGGCGGGGTCGGCAGGCGCATGGCGCCTGTCTCGGTTAGGTAGAGGAACCGGTCCTCGCCCGCGGGCGTATTTAAGGGCGCGCCCTTCTCCTGCCAATCGGGCATCAGTTCGTTCAGTGTGCGCGGCTCCAGGATGGCGCCCGATAGAATATGGGCGCCCACTTCGGAGCCTTTTTCCACCACGCAGACGGAGATTTCCGAACCGGCCTCGGCCGCCAGTTGCTTGAGACGGATCGACGCGGAGAGGCCGGATGGTCCGGCTCCAACGATAACCACGTCGAATTCCATGAATTCTCGTTCCATAACGCTTCGCTTGTTGGATGATTGTTCGATGCGGATTACTGCGACTATATCACGGTGAATCGGCCCTGCCGAGAGTTGCTGCGCCCGTGTCCGCGCTCTGGTACGCTGTCGGCATGGTCGAGCTATCTCCCAAGGAAGTTCTGGCGTGGCACATCGAGGCGGGCGCCGACGAAGCCATCGGTGACGAACCCGTCGACCGGTTCGCGGTACACGAAGCCGCCGTGCAACAAGCCAAAGAGCAACGGGCCACGGTGGCATCGCAGCCCGACGCCATGCCGCCGCGCGGCCGGCGGTCAGTGGTGCAGGACGTTCACCAATCACCGCAGGAACCGGCATCGCGGTCGACGGTGCCACAGGTCAGCGGTGGCCGGGCGGAGACCGCCGTGCATACCGCCGTCTCGATGGCTTCCGCGGCGACGACGTTGGCCGAGTTGAAGCAGGCCCTGATGGATTTCGACGGGTGCGGGCTCAAGCGAACGGCGACGAACACGGTATTCGCCGACGGCAACCCCGAAGCGCGGATCATGTTCGTCGGCGAGGCCCCCGGTGCCGAAGAGGACCGGCAAGGGCTGCCGTTCGTCGGCCCGTCGGGACAACTGCTGGACCGGATGCTGGCGAGCATCGGTCTCGACCGCACCAGTTTTTACATCACGAACATCGTTTTCTGGCGCCCGCCGGGCAACCGCAATCCGACGACGGATGAAATCGCTGCGTGCTTGCCGTTCGTCGAACGGCATATCGAATTGGTCGACCCCGAGATCATCGTGCCCCTTGGCGGCCCGGCGGCGAAGACGCTTCTCGGGCGGGCCGAAGGGATCACCCGGATGCGCGGCAAATGGTTCTCCTATGCCACGCCCCACATGCAGCGTCCGGCCCATGCCATGGCCATTTACCACCCGGCTTACCTGCTGCGCTCACCCGCCCATAAGCGGGAGGCGTGGCGCGACCTGCTCAGCCTCAAGGATAAGCTGTCCGAGTTATCCCATTGAAAATAAATAATAAACCTTGATACATTGGTCCGCTTGCCTGCTTTGGCGGTTTGCCCTAAGCTCCCTTAATTAGGCGGGAGGACCTAAAAAAACTCATTTAAATCACCAACTTGAGGGGATGGTGACGCCTGTTTTCCTGACATCGCGGATTGCGAAAAATCCGTTCGGCCTGATGCTTGGTGCCGCGGCCCTTTGGGCGGTTGCGGCGATACCTGTTCACGCCCTGGAGACGGGCGGAAAGGCGTCGACCACCGCGCCGAACACCGCGCCTGTCGGTCCCGTCGCAGATACGGGTGAGTGGAGTGCCGACCAACTGCCGACGGTTCTGTCCGAGGAGGATGTCGAACGGTACCGCGATATCTTCGAGATTCAGGAAGACGGCGATTGGAAAGCGGCTGACAAGCTCATCGCCGAACTCGAAAACCCCATTCTTATGGGCCATGTGCTGGCGCAGCGCTATCTGCACCCGACCAAATACCGCACCAGCTACAAGGAACTGAAGGCTTGGCTCGACAAGTATGCCGACCACCCGGATGCCAAGCGTCTTTATGACTTGGCGTTGCGGCGCCGGCCGAGCAACTGGAAGATGCCGCGTGTGCCCACCGGCCGCCCCCTTTACGGGTCCGGCCACGACGGTGCGGCCGCCCTGAACGATCGCCCGCCGGTCAAACGTTTGAGCCGCAAACAACGCCGCCAGGTTCGGTCCCATGAGCGCAAGCTCGCTTGGTATCTACGTAAGGGATGGACGCTAGCAGCGAAGAAACTCATCCAAAGTGACGAAGTAAAACGCGTATTCGACAAGGTGCGCTACGACCGCGCCAAGGCCAAACTCGGCGCGGGGTATTATGCTGCCGGGCGGGACGAGTGGGCCTTGCAATGGGCAGGCGAGGCGGCTGCGCGATCCGGTAAGTATTTGCCGGAGGCGCATTGGACCGCGGGTCTCGCGGCTTGGCGCCTTAAGCGCTACGACTTGGCCGCCAAGCATTTCGCCGAAGTGGCCGTTTCGCGATATACATCGCCTTGGCTTCACTCTGCCGGCGCCTTCTGGGCGGCGCGCGCGGAGTTGCGGTCCCATCGTCCCGAGCGCGTCAACGAATGGTTGAAGCAAGCTGCCGATCACCCGCGGACGTTCTACGGTCTGCTGGCGCGGGAACAATTGGGGCTGCCCGTCGAGTTCGATTGGGCGCCGCCACCCTTGGCGCAGGAAGCGCTCAACGAGTTGGCGGGCGCGCCCGGCGGCGAACGGGCCGTCGCGCTGTTGCAGGCCGGTGAGGATTTCCGCGCGGAACGGGAGTTCCGCTATTTGTTCGGCCAGGTGTCGCCGGATCTCGCTCATGCCATGCTGGCGCTGGCCGATCGCGCCGACATGCCGTCATTGGCGATGCGTCTCGGCAATGTGTTGATGCAGAACGGCACAAGCTTCTATGACAGCGCTGCCTATCCGTTGTCTCGTTTGACCGCAAATGACGGGAGGGTTGCCGACCGTGCGTTGATTCTTGCGTTGATCCGTCAGGAATCGGGCTTCAATCCGCGCGCCAAGAGCCATGCCGGCGCGCGCGGTCTCATGCAGATCATGCCGCGGACGGCGAGCTTCATCGCGCAGGATCGTGGCTATCGCGGCCGCAAGCGGCGGGCGTTGTTCGATCCCGAAATCAACGTAACGTTGGGGCAGCGCTATATCGATATCCTGCTCAACGAATCCTATATCGCCGGCGACCTGTTCCTGATGGTCACGGCATGGAACGCAGGGCCCGGCAATCTCAGCAAATGGCGCAAGGGGATAAAGCACGACGACGATCCCCTGCTGTTCATTGAAAGCATTCCGCTGCGCGAGACGCGGATCTTCGTGGAACGCGTGGTGTCGAACTTCTGGATCTACCGCTCCCGCCTCGGCGAGCCGACCCCCAGCCTCACGGCCGTTGCATCCGGCGCTTGGCCAGCCTACGTTCGCATGAACAGGGACGGTGTCGAGGTAGCACAGGATGACCACCAAAAAAAATGAGCGGGAGTTCCTTCCCGTCAATATCGCGGTTCTGACGGTTTCGGATACACGGACGAAAGAAGACGACAAGTCGGGTGACACGTTGGCCGACAGGATCGCTGGTGCCGGTCACGTACTGGCCGACCGCGACATTGTGCGTGACGATCTGAACGCGATTACCGCCAAGCTCAAACAATGGATCAACGATCCGGATGTCGACGTGGTTCTGGCAACCGGCGGCACCGGCGTGACCGGACGTGACGTGACGCCCGAAGCCTTCCATGCCGTCTATGAAAAAGAGATTCCCGGCTTCGGCGAATTGTTCCGCATGTTGAGCTTCGAGAAGATCGGCACCTCGACCATCCAGTCGCGGGCGACGGCCGGGGTGGCGGGCGGCACTTACCTGTTCGCCCTGCCGGGGTCACCCAGCGCCTGCCGCGACGCGTGGGACGATATTCTCGTGCATCAACTCGACTATCGGTTCAAGCCGTGCAATTTTGTCGAACTGATGCCGCGCTTGATGGAAAAATAAGACCTAGCGTTTCCGCCACGCGAGGTATTCCTCCCGCTCGTCGACATCGATCAAGCTTTCCAGCATCGCCGCCGATGTCCCCGGAGGGAGATTTGCCCGCGTGTCCGCGAGCGCATGTCGCGTCGACCAGCGAATGCCCGTGAACAGATCGGGCATGACGGGCCGCCGCCGCAATCCCACCAGCCAATAGCCGCCATCTTCCGACGGTCCGAATACCGCCTCATGATCGCCGAGGGCGGTGAACGCGGCGTGGATATGGCGTGGCGCGATGTCGGGGATATCGGTGCCGATAATCACCACGGGACCCGGTGGCATGGTCCGGGCAACTCGGTCCATACGATCACCGAGGTTTCCCGGCCCCTGCGCTAGACGCGGCACGTTATGAGGCCACCACTGGCCGGTCAGGGCATCTCTCTCCGGTGTGACGGCGAGGGTGGTGTGCCAACGCGTGTCACACGAGAGTCTGCGGACGATGGTTCCGAGGCACTGGCGGTAGAAGCCTGTCGCGGCAACCGGGCCGATCCCAGCGGCCAGTCTGTTCTTCACGGTTCCGAGGCGCGGCGTTTTAGCGAAAATGACGAGATGGCGCTGAAGGGTCACCGGTACAGCTTCTCCAAGGTTCGCGGCGGCACGCCCAGGAAATAAAGGGCAAGGCAGGAAAGGTTGCGCAAGGAGCGTTTCACATATCCGTCCCGCCGGTACCGGACCGCCGAGGTGACCGCGGGGGTGCCCAATTGAACGAGGCGATTTTTTCCGACGCGCTGCACCAAGTCGACGTCCTCGAACAACGGTATCGGGCGATATCCGCCGAGGGTCTCATAGAGGTCACGCGATATAAGCAACCCCTGATCGCCATAGGGAAGTCCGAGAACGCGCGTCCGCCATGCGACGGCGCGTGCAAGCCGGACCGCCGACGGAGAGTGGTCGTCGAGCGCGAATGTGAACACGGCCGCTCTGTTTTGGGCCTCGGGCGAGTGCATGAAATCGCTCACCTCCGTTTCCCAGCCCGGGCTGAGCACCGTGTCCGCATGGAGGAACAGGAACCAGTCGCCCGTTGCGGCTGCGGCACCCGCTGCTAGTTGCGGGCCGCGGCCACGCGCCGCAGAAATCGGTTTGGCGCCGCTTCGTTCCGCGATTTCCGCCGTCCGGTCCGTGGATCCGCCATCGGCAACGATGATCTCGTCGACAATGCCCGCCGGCGCCAGATTATCCAGCGTATGGGGAAGCGTGGTTTCGGCCTGGAGAGTAGGAATGATGACGCTCAGCATAGCGCGACTATATCACGTGATTTCTTTGGCCGGTTTCCCATGGTTGCCGCTCGATGTTCTTGAATTGTTCCGGTCGCGCCCTATAATTTTGGAATGGTCGATACGCTTCCCAATATCCCCAAAAAGGGCCGCGGCGCAGTGGGTAACCCAGCCGGCCGGTTCGAAACCGAAAGCACGGTTTCGTGCGATGACGGCTGGGACAATTTCGGTGATGACGACGCGCCCGTTTTACGGACGACCCTGACGCCCGATGCAACGCGGACGGTGATTACCCGCAACAAATCACCGGATGTTCCCTTCGACCGGTCGATCAATCCCTACCGCGGTTGCGAACATGGCTGTGTTTATTGCTTCGCCCGTCCGACGCACAGTTATCTCGGGCTGTCGCCGGGATTGGATTTCGAAAGCCGGCTGTTTTTTAAACGGGACGCGGCGGCGTTGCTGGAAAAGGAATTGCGGCGGCCGAGTTATCGCTGCGCGACCATTGCTCTCGGGGTGAATACGGATGCCTATCAACCGGTGGAGCGGGAGCTGAAACTAACGCGGTCCATCCTGGAGGTCCTGTCGGCGTTCAACCATCCCGTGGCGATCATTACCAAGTCCGCCGGTATCCTGCGCGACATGGATCTGCTCGCAGCCATGGCGGAAAAGAAACTCGTGCATGTGATGATTTCGGTGACGACGCTGGATGCCGATCTCCACCGCCGGATGGAGCCCCGTGCGCCTAGGCCGTCGAGGCGGCTCGAGGTGATCCGGACGCTCACCGAGGCCGGTATCCCGGCGGGTGTTTTGGCGGCTCCCATGATCCCGGGTCTCACCGATCAGGATCTCGAGAGCATCCTCGAGACAGCCGCCGCGGCGGGCGCGCATCAAGCGGGCTATATCCTCATGCGGTTGCCCCACGAACTGAAAGACCTGTTCCTGGAATGGCTGGGCACGCACTACCCGGATCGGGCGGGGCGCGTTGAAAGCCTGCTGCGACAATGCCGGGGTGGCGGCCTCAACCATGCCGAATTCGGCCGCCGGATGCGTGGTGACGGCGTCTACGCGGATTTGCTGTCCCACCGATTCAAGGTAGCGATCGATCGACTGGAACTGAACCGCCGCGAATTCGACCTCGACAGCTCATTATTTAAACCGCCCACCAAGGCGGGGGATCAACTCGCCTTGTTTTGATTGGTCCGTCATGGTGTTTTATCTCCCAATGGCGAGGGGGAGTTTCCAATGCTGACAATCTATGGCCTGAAGAATTGCGATACCTGCCGCAAGGCGCGTTCGTGGCTCAAAGAGCAAGGCATCGATCACGAATTTCATGATGTCCGTGCCGACGGTATTACCGTCACGGACGTTCAGCGTTGGGCCAATGCCGCCGGCTGGGAAAAATTGCTCAACCGGCGAGGCACCACCTGGCGCGGTCTTTCCGATACGGACAAGGAAGCTGTCGACGAAGCCAAGGCGGTAAGCCTCATGTCCGAGAATCCGGCTCTCATCAAACGGCCGGTCTTTGAACAGGCGGGCAAGGTGGTGGTTGGTTTCACCGCAGATGATCAACAGGACGTGTCACGGCTCGTTGACGGCTGAAATCGGGCCGATCCGGCGAATGGCCTGGACAGGTCCTATCCCGGTTCGTTACACCGGACACCAATATCCATAAATCGGGCGGCTGATGGGGAGTACAGGATGTTTGCCAACCTAGACCGAGACCAGTTCATCGAATTGCTGCAAGAACTGGGCGATGACGATGATGAGGCTGTGCTGACGGCGGCCCGCGACCTGCATGCGCGGATTACGGTGGCCGGCATTTCCTGGGACGACCTGTTGGTGCCCGAACGCGAGCCCGAGGCCGATTTAGACAATGACGATGAAGAACCCGTCGCGTTCGTCGATATGGATGGGGATGAATCAGACGGGAACGAAGACGCTCTTCTAAGCGAGAGCGAAAAGGCGGAAGCCTTGACCTTGATCGATAAGCTGTTGGAGAAGGGCGTGTCCGCGGACACGAAAGAAGAACTAGAGGATTATAAGACGGACATAGCCGACGGCGAATTTTTCTCCAATGATTTGCGCTATCTCAAGGCGCTCTATAAACGGCTGACGAGCTGAAATGCCGGCAAGCGATCGTGGTCTGATCTATCACATGTGCCGCCGCGATGAATGGGAAGCGGCACAAGCGAGCGGCGCGTATGGCGGCTCGTCGCAGGACCAGGCCGACGGCTTTATCCATTTTTCCGATGCGACGCAGATCGTTGAGAGTGCGGCGAAGCACCGCGCCGGTCAGGACGGACTGGTCCTGCTGGCCGTCGATCCGGCGGCGTTGGGCGACGCGTTGAAATGGGAGGCGTCGCGGGGCGGTGCATTGTTCCCGCACTTGTATGGTGACTTGCCGGTATCCGCCGTCGTTTCCGCGCGCGGTCTTCCTTTGGGCGAAAACGGAAAGCACATTTTTCCCGACCTAGGATAACCGTTGTGTGGTTTTGCTGAGGACGACTTTGTTCGTTGGCGTAAACTCAATTCATTTATCGTAGAATGGTGTCATGGAAGCAGGGCATGCAGGTCTGACCGGTATTGCCGTGGTCGCGTTGGCGGCCCTGGTGTGCGGCCTGTTTCTCGAACGTCTGCGCCAGCCGTCTTTCGTCGGCTATATCGTGGCCGGTGTCATGCTCGGCCCGTCCGGTTTTGCCTTGGTCGAGAACCGCGACCAGATCGATACCCTTGCCGATCTCGGCGTATTGATGCTGCTGTTCGTCATCGGGATGGAGCTCTCCATCCGCGTGTTCATGCGCATGTGGCGGCTCGCGCTGACCACCACCCTGGCGCAGATTGCGGCGGCCACGGTGGTAACCTTGCTCCTGTCCATTTTCACCGGCTGGCCGTTCGGCATGGCGTTGCTGCTCGGTTTCTGCATCGCTTTGTCCAGTACCGCCGCGGCGATCAAGATTTTCGAGGATACGGGCGAGTTAAAACGGCGGCCGGGGCTTATCGGTGTCGGCGTGCTGATCACTCAGGACGTCGCCTTCGTTCCCATGATCCTCATTCTCGGTGTGATCAGCGTCGGCCAGACGGCCTTCCATGGCCTGTTTGCGGTTGCGGGCTCGGTCGGCATCCTTGCCGCCTTGCTTTGGTATCTGGCGCGGGGCAACCAAATCCGGTTGCCGTTCGGCAAAGCCTTTGCCGCAAATCCGGAACTGGCCACGTTGACGGCGCTCGCGGTCTGTTTCGGCGCCGCATCGCTCTCGGGTGTCCTCGGCATGTCGCCCGCCTATGGGGCGTTCCTCGCCGGCCTGGTAATCGGCAACAGCGATCACCGGCCGCAGCTTCTGGAGGGCTCGAAACCCATCCAGTCCGTTTTGATCATGGTTTTTTTCCTCTCGATCGGGCTGCTGATCGATGTTGGCTTTATCTGGGATAATCTTTGGACCGTGCTTTTGGTCTTGTTCATCGTCGCGATTTTTAAAACGGCGATGAACACGGTCATCCTGCGCTTTCTCGGCCAGCCGTGGACGACGGCGTTTCTCACCAGCGCCATTCTTGCGCAGATCGGGGAGTTTTCATTCCTGTTGTCGCGCACGGGACTCGAAACCGGGCTGATCGGCGAGGACACCATGCGTCTCGTGGTCGCGGTCACGGTGCTCAGTTTGGCCCTAAGCCCCATGTGGGTGGTCACGGTGCGCCGCGTTCACCGGGTGACACGCACGGGCGTGGAGACCTTCGGCCAGCTACTGATGTCGGTGTACCGCCGCGAAGCTGAGTTGCTGGCGCGCGCGGCACGGTTTGTCGGCCCGAAGGTGGCGGTGGCGGGTGGTCAGATCGCCGGTGCCGCAAAAGGCACGATGAAGCGGCGGGCCAAAGCGAAAGACAAAGAAAAAGAGAAAGAACCGGAAACAGGGGCACCGGTGGAAACGTCTTCGCGCACACATGTTGACGAAGATGCCTGACTTCAGTTTCGAGCGGGCGGCGTACGGCGATGGCCATCGGCTGGTCGCGGGGATCGATGAAGCGGGGCGCGGCCCTTGGGCCGGGCCGGTGGTTGCGGCTGCCGTAATTCTGGATGCCGACGCGCTTTCGTCTTTTTTGCACAACAGTCTCGACGATTCAAAAGTGCTGTCACCGAAAAAGCGCGACGCGGCGTATGCGGCGCTGGTGGACGAAGCCGATATCGGCGTCGGTATCGTCGACGTAGACGAAATCGATGGGCTGAACATTCTCCAGGCGACAATGACCGCCATGACGAAGGCCGTCGGCACACTCGAGCGTACGCCCGATTTGGCCTTGGTCGATGGCAACCGCGGGCCGGATTTGCCGTGCGCCGTGACCACGGTGGTGAAGGGCGATCAGCGTTCCCTGTCCATCGCCGCGGCGTCGATTGTCGCCAAAGTGACCCGCGACCGGCTCATGTGCGACCTGGCCGAGTTGCATCCCGGATACGGTTGGGAACGCAACATGGGATACGGCACTGCGGAGCATCAAGAGGCCCTAAACCGCCTCGGTGTGACGCAACACCACCGAAAAAGTTTTGCACCGATTGCCAAGATATTGAGTCGGTTGGAGTCGTCATAACCATATTTTGTGTGCTTCATGTTTCGTTAAGTCATTGATTCCATTTAGTTCTTGACGCCGAATCCGGATCGACTCAGGATGCCGGCCATGGCTGGTAAATCTAAAATCAAACCTGAGCGAATCGTTCAGGGGGACTGCGTCGAACTGATGGGCCGATTACAGGCAAAATCCGTCGATGTGGTATTCGCCGATCCGCCGTACAACCTACAGCTGGAAAACGCTCTCCATCGTCCGAACAACTCAAAGGTCGACGGGGTTGATGCGGAATGGGATCAGTTTGCAAGCTTCGAGACCTATGACGCGTTCACCCGCGATTGGCTGGGCGCGGTGCAGCGGGTGCTCAAGGACGACGGCACGTTGTGGGTGATCGGCAGTTACCACAACATCTTCCGTGTCGGCGCCATCCTGCAGGACATGGGTTTCTGGATTCTCAACGACATCGTCTGGCGCAAAAGCAATCCGATGCCCAACTTCCGCGGCACCCGGTTCACCAATGCGCATGAGACCATGATCTGGTGCTCCAAAAGCAAGGACGCGAAATACCGGTTCAATTACGACGCCATGAAAGCCCTCAACGAGGACCTGCAGATGCGGTCCGATTGGCTGCTGCCCATTTGCTCGGGTGGTGAGCGCCTGAAGCGGGACGGTAAGAAAGCGCATCCGACGCAGAAACCGGAATCACTGCTGCATCGGGTCATCCTGGCCTCGACCGAGCCGGGCGACGTGGTGCTCGATCCGTTCTTTGGAACCGGAACCACCGGCGCTGTCGCCAAGCAACTCGGCCGCAACTTCATCGGCTTCGAACGGGACGAGGATTACATTGCCGTCGCCAAGGAGCGTATCAGCAAAGTGCGGCCGTTGGACGATCATAGCCTCGCGACGACGCCGTCGAAACGCGAACAGCCGCGGATACCCTTCGGCTGGCTGGTGGAGCGTGGTCTGTTAAGCCCGGGAACCAAGCTGTTCGATCAGCGGCGGCGTCATTCGGCGAAAGTACGCGCCGACGGCTCGATCATCAGCGCCGATCATCGCGGCTCCATTCATCGTGTCGGGGCGGCGGTGCAAGATGCGCCGGCCTGTAATGGCTGGCAGTTCTGGTGCATCGATGTCGAAGGCAAACTCGTGCCCATCGATATTCTGCGTCAGAAATTGCGCGCGGAACTTTCGTAACGCGGTTTATCGGGTCGGAACGGGCGTCTCGCCGGAATAATCGTAGAAACCACGGCCCGATTTGCGTCCGGTCCATCCGGCCTCGACATACTTCACCAGCAATGGGCAAGGCCGGTACTTAGTATCGGCGAGCCCATCATGCAGCACTTGCATGATGGCGAGGCAGGTGTCCAGACCGATAAAGTCGGCGAGCTCAAGCGGCCCCATGGGGTGATGGGCCCCCAGCTTCATGGCCGTGTCGATGGCGTCCACCGACCCGACACCTTCATAGAGCGTGTAGACCGCTTCGTTGATCATCGGCAACAGGATGCGGTTGACGATGAACGCCGGGAAATCCTCGGCACTGACCGGGGTCTTGCCAAGGGAGCGGACAAAACCGCCGATTGTTTCGAACACTTCGGGCTCGGTGGCGATGCCGCGAATGAGCTCGATCAGTTCCATCAGGGGCGCCGGGTTCATGAAGTGAATGCCCATGAAGCGCGCCGGACGGTCGGTCCGCGACGCCAGCCGGGTGATGGAGATGGAGGATGTGTTTGATCCGAGGATGGCATCCTTTTTCAGGACCGGGCACACCTTCTCGTAGATCTTTTGCTTGACCTCTTCGTTCTCGGTGGCGGCTTCGATCACCAGATCGCAATCGCCGAGATCGGCGTATTCAGTGCTGCTATTGATCCGGGCAACGGCCGCATTGGCGTCGGCTTCCTCGACTTTGCCGCGCGACGCCTGGCGCTTAATGTTTTTTTCGATGGAGCTCATCGCGGCCGAGAGTTGTTCGGCGGAGACGTCGAGCAGATGCACGTCATATCCCGCGAGGGCGCAGACATGGGAAATACCGATCCCCATCTGACCGGCGCCGATCACGCCAACCTTTTTGATTTCCACACTCATCGCTTTGCCTCTGTCCCTCTGTTAATTCGGGGCCGTCTTGCCCCCACGTTAATCCAATGCGTCGGCCAACTCCGGCAATGCCTGGAACAAGTCGGCCACCAGCCCATAGTCGGCGACTTGGAAGATGGGGGCCTCTTCGTCTTTGTTGATGGCGACGATCACTTTGCTGTCCTTCATTCCGGCGAGATGCTGGATCGCGCCCGAAATGCCGACAGCGATATAAAGTTCCGGGGCGACGATCTTGCCCGTCTGGCCGACCTGGAAGTCGTTGGGCACGAAACCCGAATCCACCGCGGCGCGCGACGCGCCGACGGCGGCGCCAAGCTTATCGGCGACTTTCTCGAGAAGGGCGAAATTGTCGCCGCTCTGCATGCCGCGTCCACCTGAAATGATCACCCGTGCGGCCGTCAACTCGGGGCGGTCGGACTTGCTCAGTTCCGTGCTGACGAATGCCGACAAGGCCGGATCGTCGGCCGCCGCGACTTCCTCGATACTTGCGCTGCCGCCCTCGGCGGCTGCCGCATCGAATGCCGTCGCGCGGACGGTGATCACTTTCGTTGCGTCCGACGACTGGACCGTGGCGATCCCGTTGCCGGCATAGATCGGCCGCTTGAACGTATCGGCGCTTTCGACACCGACGATGTCCGAGATCTGCATCACATCCAGCAAGGCCGCGACGCGCGGCATGAAATTCTTTCCGAAAGTCGTGGCGGGCGTAAGTATGTGGCCGTAATCCGCGGCAAGCCCGACGACGAGCGCGGCCAACGGCTCGGCCAGCGCATGGGCATAACAATCGGCATCGGCCAGGAGGACACGGCTCACGCCGTCCACCTTGGCGGCTTGATCGGCGGCTGCCCGGCAATCGGATCCGGCAACCAACAGGGTGATATCGCCAAGGGCGCGTGCCGCGGTGACCGTATTCAGGGTGGCGGGTTTCAGTCCGTCCTTGTCATGTTCAGCAACAACCAGCACGCTCATCAGATCACCTTGGCTTCGTTTTTCAGTTTATCGACCAATTCCTGCACACTCTCGACCTTGACCCCGGCCTCGCGCTTGGCGGGTTCCTCGACCTTGAGCACGCTGAGCCGCGGCGCGGGATCGACGCCCAATTCGTCCGGCGTCAATTTGTCGATGGGTTTCTTCTTGGCCTTCATAATGTTGGGCAGCGACGCGTAGCGGGGCGTGTTGAGGCGCAGATCGGTGCTGATCACGACAGGCAGTTTGACCTTGATGGTCTCCAACCCGCCGTCGATTTCCCGGGTCACTTCGGCGTTGCCGTCCTCGAGCTTCAGTTCCGAGGCAAAGGTCGCTTGCGACCATCCCATGAGCGCGGCCAGCATCTGCCCCGTCTGATTGCTGTCGTCATCGATGGCTTGCTTACCGACAATCACCAGGTCTGGGGATTCGCGCTCGACGATGGCTTTCAGCATCTTGGCGACGGCCAAGGGTTCCAAATTCTGATCGGTTTCGACGTGGATGCCCCGGTCCGCGCCCATGGCGAGGGCGGTGCGAATCGTTTCCTGGCACTGCGGGGGCCCCATGGAGACGGCGATCAGCTCTTCGGCCGTTCCGGCCTCGCGCATTTTTACGCCTTCCTCGACGGCAATTTCGTCGAAGGGGTTCATGGACATTTTGACATTGGCGGTTTCAACGCCGGTCTGGTCGCTTTTGACCCGAACTTTGACGTTGTAGTCGATGACTCGCTTTACAGCGACTAGCACTTTCATGGATGACACTCGAATTCGCCTGAAGCGGCTAGGGGATTGAGGGTTTCATGGATTATTTTGCAACGCAACAAAATTTTGATTAATGCGTCGCCAAATGGCGGAAAACGGGGGTTTTTAACATATGGAGATCGGTTCTGAAAAGGCTTTTAGCCGGATTGGCCCTGGCCGAATCCGGCCCGGGAACAAAAATACTCCCAAGCGCGGTCGACGGAAAGCGGCGAAAAATGAACCTCACAGTAGAGGGCTTCTTCCTCGGGCGTCAGATAGGTGACGTCGCCCATGCGCATCGCCTCCGTCTGAAGCGCCGCATTTACCTGGAGATAGATCGCGACCATCACGGCTTCTTTCAGCGAGGCGCCGGCCACCACGGCGCCGTGACCACGCATCAGGGCGGCCCGGCCTGATCCTAGGGTTTTGGCGAGATCGCGACCCTGATCCATGGTGGTTACCAACATGTTGGTGTTTCCGAAGGTCGTGCGGATGTCCCAGATCGGAACCTCGGGGCCGACGCCCGAACCGACATGGCACAAGGGGCGGATAGGCGTGCCGGTCACCCCAAAGGGGATCAGCGGCATGGAGTGGTTGTGGACCACCGATTGGACTTCCGGACGCGTTTCATAGATGGCACCGTGGATGTGACGTTCCGCGTACATCCGCCGGCCTTGTTGATCGACGGGCGTTCCATCGAGCTCCATCTCCATGAGATCGCCGCGTTCGACCAATGCCGGACTACGGCTGCGAGAGATGAAATACCGATCCGGGTTATCGGGGTGCCGAATACTGACATGCCCATAAGCGTCGACGACGTCCTCGCGGGCCAATATCCGGTTTGCGATGACCAGTTCATTCAGCAGATCGTCCAGCGTTGCCATGGTGATGTGTCCTCCCCCAAATTTTTGACGTGTCCCAACGCCAAGATCTTTTTTTATGTCTCTTTCCGATTGTGTCCCGGCCGATTGTGTCCCGGTTCCCACAGAACGTCCAGCTTGCCACCTTCGTTGAGTTGGCGTGCCATGACGAACAGATGATCGGAAAGCCGGTTGAGATATTTGAGCGCCACGGCGTTAACAGCTTCCCTCGTTGCCAATTCGGTCGCTAGCCGCTCTGCCCGGCGCACAACCGTTCGCGCCAGATGCAAATAGGCCGAGGCCGGCGTGCCGCCCGGAAGGATGAACGATGTCAGCGGTGCCAGGTCGGCGTTCATCTTGTCGATTTCCTGCTCAAGCCGCTCAACTTGTGTGTCGCCAATTCGAAGGGCCGCTTTGCCGTTCTCCGTGGACGGACCATCGCCAGGTGTTGAGAAATCTGCGCCAAGATCGAACAAATCATTCTGGATACGGGAAAGCACGGCGGCATCCGCCGCGGCGACATGAAGGCGCGCAACGCCGATGGCGGCATTGGCTTCGTCCACCGTCCCATAGGCCGCGACCCTCAGGTCATGCTTTGCAACCCGTTTTCCGCCGGTGAGAGAGGTTTCGCCGCCATCGCCTCCCCGCGTATAAATCTTGTCGAGCGTTACCATGGAAATCCGGTCATCGCATCAATAGACCCACAACCAAGATGGCGATCATAACGACCGCGAAGGCCTGCACAATGACCCTGAGGCGCATCATCTTGTTGCTGAATTTCGGTGAGAATACCTTGCCCCGTTGCCCCATGGAGAGGATGCCGATAAACAGCACGGCCACGGTGCCGAACAGGGCGACGAGAAGCAGGATAGCGACGATTCCGAAGACGGTGTCCATCTCTCAGCTTTAACCGTCCCCGAAGCAAAAAACCATGGCAAAAACCATGGATATTTGGCGGTTAGCCGGGAATCGAGGGGATTTCCGCGGGTTTCTCCTTTTGCTTTTTCTTAACCGGTCGGCGGTTACTAATGGCTCATTGCTTCGTGGGTGGCCGTGGCCACTCTTGTATGACGAGGATTTTCAACGGTTCCCACCGCGTCTGCCGGATGCTCCGGCTATCCGGTGGGTGGGAGAATTCGGGCGTCGCGAAAACCAGGAGATCGAGATGTTCTTCGACCAGATCAAGGAAATTGACGGAAATATCAAAGCGCTGCGTGATCACATGACGACCATCGGCAATTCTGCTGAGGCGCATTTTGATCAATTGGACGACATCGCGGCACACATCATCGCTCTCGAAGCGATCGTTTGCACGGCGCTGGCGAAGAATGTCGACAAAGCGGCCGTCCTGAACTGGATCAAGAACGAAACGACGGAAAGCACGGGTACCGGCGAAGGCAGTGAAAAGGCGCGTATCGTCGCCGAACAGCTCCTGTCCGCCTAATCGTTACCCATCAATTCGGTTGAAGAGGGGCGGCCTGTTAGGCCGCCCTTTTTCGTTGAGCACCTAGGAGCACTTCGAGTAGCCGCAACTGTTACATGTGTCGCAGCCTTCGGCCCGCGCCAAGCCGGCTTGGCCGCATTTCGGGCATTGCCGGAACATCGTGCCGCCGCCTCTATTCTCGTCGTTCAGATTGACGACCTTGCGTTCGGCCTCGGGCATGTCGCCCTTCGACGGCAAGAAGCCGATGCGAACCATATGATCTTCGATCACTTGACCGATCGCGGCCAAAAGCGACGGGACATATTTGCCATTCACCCATTGTCCACCACGGGGGTCGAACACGGCTTTCAATTCGTCCACTACGAACGACACGTCGCCGCCCCGGCGGAAGACCGCCGAGATCATCCGCGTCAATGCCACCGTCCAGGCATAATGTTCGGTATTTTTCGAATTGATGAATACCTCGAACGGCCGGCGGCGGCCGTCCTGAATGATGTCGTTGAGCGTGATGTAGATTGCATGATCGCTTTCCGGCCAATGCACCTTATAGGTCGTTCCCTCCAGGGCTTCGGGGCGGTCGAGCGGCTGCGTCAGATAGACCAGCGCGCCCGAATCGCCCATATCGCTGGGTTTGAGGTTCGCCGCCGGGGCATTGAGGGGCAGCTCGGTTTGGGCCTCCGCGTCCTCTTTTGACGCTTTCGAACTTTTTTTATCCGCAGGCGCCGGTGCCGATTTCGCGGGCGTTTCCAGAACCGCGCCGGTGACCGGGTTCGGCCGGTAGGTCGTGCAGCCCTTACACCCGAGGTCGTAGGCCTGCATGTAGACATCCTTGAAGGCGTCGAAGGAAATTTCTTCGGGGCAGTTGATGGTTTTCGAGATGGAACTGTCGACAAATTCCTGAACGGCGGCCTGCATCACGACGTGATCTCTGGGTGACAGGGATTGGGCGTCGACGAAGGCTTCTGTCAGCGGCGCCGTTTCGTCTTTCAGTTGGCGGAACAGACGATAGGCATAGTCCGTGACTTCTTCGTCGCGGCGTTCGCCATTGGGCATCAGCACGTGCCGGGTATAGGTAAAACTGAAGACAGGCTCGAGGCCCGAGGAAACATTGTCGGCAAGCAGCGAAATGGTGCCCGTCGGCGCGATCGATGTCAGAAGGGCGTTGCGAATGCCTTTCTCCGCAATGGCGGCGCGTACGTCTTCATCCAGCCGCGCGATACCTTCGCCTGCCAAATAGGCCTCCTTGTCGAACAGCGGGAAAGATCCTTTTTCGGCGGCAAGATCGGTGGAGGCAAGGTAGGCCGCGCGCTGAAGGATTTTCATCCAGCGCCGGGTCAGGTTGACGGCGGCTTCGGAGCCGTACCGCACACCGCACATGATCAACGCATCGGCAAGACCGGTAACGCCGAGACCGATGCGGCGTTTCGCGGCGGCCTCGTGCGCCTGGGCATCGAGCGGATAGCGCGAGACATCAATGGCGTTATCGAGCATGCGTACGGCAGTGCGAACCACCTTTTCGAGCTTGTCGTCGTCGATGTCGGCGTCGGGGGCGAACGGCGCCTCTACCAGGCGGGCCAGATTGACCGATCCCAGAAGGCAGGCGCCATACGGTGGCAATGGCTGTTCGCCGCAGGGATTGGTCGCGTAAATGGTCTCGCAGTAATTGAGCGGGTTGAGGCGGTTGATGCGGTCGATGAAAATGACGCCCGGTTCGGCATAGGCGTAGGTCGCCCGCATGATCTTATCCCAGAGTTCCCGGGCGGGCAGGCTTTTGTAGACCGTGCCGTTGAAGACCAATTGCCAGGTGGCATCCCGTTTGACCGCGTCCATGAACGGATCGGTCACGAGGACCGACAGATTGAACATCCGCAGCCGTCCGGCTTCTTGCTTGGCTTCGATGAAGGCCTCGATGTCCGGGTGGTCGCAGCGCAGCACGGCCATCATTGCGCCGCGCCGGGAACCCGCACTCATGATCGTGCGGCACATGGCATCCCAAACATCCATGAAGGAAAGGGGGCCGGACGCATCGGCGCCGACGCCGCGCACGGGCGCGCCTTTCGGGCGTAGTGTGGAGAAATCGTATCCGATGCCGCCGCCTTGCTGCATGGTCAATGCGGCTTCGCGCAGTGATTCGAAGATTCCCGACATGTCGTCGGGTATCTGCCCCATCACGAAACAATTGAACAACGTTACGTCGCGGCTCGTTCCCGCGCCCGACAGTATCCGGCCCGCCGGCAGGAACTTGAGATCGTCCATGGCCTCGGCGAACACCTCAGCCCAATCATCGGGCGATTTCTCCGCCGTGGCGAGCGACGCGGCGACGCGGCGGAACGTGTCTTCAACGGTTTTGTCCACGGGCGTCCCGTCCGCTGCC
This sequence comes from uncultured Rhodospirillales bacterium, assembly GCA_913055735.1. GTDB lineage: Bacteria > Pseudomonadota > Alphaproteobacteria > Rhodospirillales > UBA2165 > CAJXKD01. The sequence goes on along the minus strand of CAJXKD010000001.1, from coordinate 714,523 downwards.
TTGTAGCGGTATTTCATATCCCAGATCTGCTGGGAAATGGATGCCATCTCGGCGTAGGTCATGATCGAAACGTCCAGTATTCGAAGGCCGGGAACTTTGTTCAGCGACCCACCATTTAAGAATTTAAAATCAATGAGTTGGTCGCATTTTAGCGGTGATTTTACGCATGGCCCTGTTAAGGGTCAATTGAAAGTTCTTGATTTGTTTCCACCTGATATGCACAGGTGTATTCTGCCTTAAGTTCCTAAAAAACATGAGAATTTCGGCTTTTCCTCGACATCCACAGTGGCCCGGTGGGATTGTCCACCGGCTTATCCACACCCATTGGATGCGAGGTCTACAGCAATCTACCCGCTTGGCGTCTCGTCGACCGCCTGATCGGCGGCTTGATCGGCGGCCTGATCTATTGCCTGTGCGGCTTCCGCTTCGAGCTTGCGTGTCGCGGTCTCGATTCGGGCCTGCAGTTCCGTCATGAACGCGCGACGGTCGAGGTCGTCGGGCATGGCGGGAAGGAATTCGAGAACGATGGTGCCGGGCGTTTTCACAAAACTCCTGCGGCCCCAGAACATGCCTGAATTCACGGCGACGGGAATGACCGGCACACCGCTTTGGGTGGCGATGGCGGCGACACCGCCGAAATATTGTCCCGTTTCCCCCGGCGCGACCCGTGTACCTTCAGGGAATACGACAACCGACCGGCCCTCGGCGAGAATGTCTTGCACACCCTTGATCATGAGTTTGAGGGCGGAGGCGCCACCCTTGCGGTCGACGGCGACATGGCGCGCCTTGCGCATGTACCAGCCCCAAAAGGGAATCTTCAGCAACTCGCTTTTCATCACATAGGCCGTGTCGGGATTGAGGACCAGGAAGAAACTGGTGTCCCAGGCGGATTGATGCTTGGCCGCATAGATCACCGGCCCGTCGGGAAGGTTCCCGGTTCCCCTGATTTCATGATCGATGCCGACGAAGGTCTTTAGGCCCCAGACCGTTCCGGTACCCCAGATGCGAACACCACGCCTGAAGGCATGCGCCCGAAAAGGCAGCAGCACCCAGAGTGACAGCAAAATGCTTGCAACCAAACCGAAGTAGAAAATGTTGAACAGGAGGGAGCCGAGCGTGCGGCGCGTTGCAGGGGTCACAGGAGGGTCCTAAACAGATCGGTGGTTTGCAGTCGAATCCAAGCGGCGATGTATTTCATATATTCCGTGACGATCAGGGCCGTGCTGCCGGGCCATGCCCACCAGTGTTCCCGTTTGAAAGTCTCCGGGAAAACCGCATGGGGCACCATAAAGATGTCGGGCATGGCATGGCGGAATTCAAGCAGGCTTCTCGGCAGGTGATAGTTCGCCGTTACCAGACGTAGCGACTGAAAACCGTTCTGCGATATCCAGTCGGCGGTTTCGCGGGCATTGCCTGATGTGCTTGCGGCGGCATAGCCCAAGGTGACGCAACAGGTGAAATCGCCGGGCAGTTTCTGGGAAATTTCCAAAATTTCGGCGACTTCGACACCCCGATAGACGCCGGAGATAAAGAGCTTCTTGGCGCGATTGGCGGCCAGCAGCTGCAGCCCTTCGTCCAGCCTTCCCGACCCGCCGGTCAGAACGACGATAGCATCCGTGACGTTCTCGGGATTTGCCGTTTGCTGGGGGATATTGCTGACGAAAACGAAAAGGCCCGCGAGCCAGATGCCGCCGACGATTACGGCGAGCCCGAGCAGCCTGCGAATATTTTGGCGATGTTTTGGTCGGTCGGCGGCCATCCTATCGCTACTTTGTTAAAGTCGTCGGTTCAGTGTGCGAACAACGGTGATTCGTGCCGTGATCCAGGCGACGATCGCGGTTGTCGGCAACAATAGGGCAATTGCCGTCCAGCCGGCCGCCGTCAGCTCCATCTTGGGCAGGAAGCCGCTATCCAGCGAATTAACCAGAAGGCCGATACCGAGCAGGACGGGAACGGCGGCGAGGATGCCGATGAGGCTGCCACGGAGTCCGAGGAACATGGATCGGGTGGCGAACTGACCCGCGATATATGAATCCCGGGCACCGATCAGATGCAGCACTTCGATGGTTTCGCGGTGGAGGCCCAGACCGGTGCGCGTCGCGAACACAATAGTGCCGACCGTTGCAATGGCGACGAAGATGAATACGAGAATGCCGAGCGCCTCGACGGCATGAAGGGAGCGGATAAAGCCGTCCATCCAGATGCGGTGGTCGTCAATGGTGGCGCCGGGAACGACGGCTCGGAGTTCGGTTTCCAATCCTGCGACGTCAAGCTCTAGGCTGCCGTCGATTTCGACGTTGATCACCTGCGGCAAGGGAAGATCGCTGTTTCCGGTTGCCGGACCCAGCCAAGGCTCAAGAAGTTCCGCTACCTGTTTGCGGTCGAGCAAGTCGGCGCGTTCTATGCCCGAGGTCTTCTTCAACAAATCCATCGCCGCTGCGGCGCGCCGTTCGTCGGTCTTCGTGTCTTCGCCGGACGGCAGTTGGACCGTCAACGTATCGGAAAGGCCGCGGTCCCAATTCGCGGCGACGTGGCCGAGAACGAAGACGCTGGCCAAGGCAAGCGCCGCGAGGAAAACCATGAAGGCGATCAGCCAAGGCAGATAGCGGCTGGTATCGTCCTTATCGAAGGGAACGTCTGAGCGCCGGGTGAACATGCCTATTTCCTATTCCTCGACGCCCGGCGAGAGCGGCGGAGCGATGGATGCCCCTTGTGATGTCCCCCGGGGTACTCCCCGCGTCAAAACGGCGTCCTGCTCGACGACCTCGAGATGCCCGTCTTCCAACCGCAGGATGGGATGGCCGGTTTCGCCGGCCAGCACCTTGCTGTGGGTCGCGATCACGATGGTCGTGCCCAACTTGTTGAGTTCTTCGAACAGGTGCAGCAGGCGGGCGGCGATGCGGTCATCGACGTTGCCTGTCGGTTCGTCCGCCAACAGGAGTTTCGGTCGTGTAATAACGGCCCGCGCGATGGCGACGCGCTGTTGTTGCCCACCCGAAAGCGTTTCGGGTTTCGCTTCCATATGATCTTGAAGACCGACCCAGGCGAGAAGCTCCTCGACGTGTTTGCGGACTTCCGATTCGCGGCGTCCGGCGATTCGCAGCGGCAAGGCGACGTTGTCGAACGCCGTTTGATGGGTCAAAAGACGGAATTCCTGGAAGACGACACCGATCTGGCGGCGAAGTGCCGGAAGGCCGTCTCGTGGCACCATGGCGACTTCGCGTCCGAACAGGGAAACAATGCCACGTGTCGGGCGCAGCGCAAGATACATGAGCTTCATCAGCGATGATTTGCCCGCGCCGCTTGCCCCCATCAGGAAGTGGAACGAGCCGGGCGTCAGGGAAAAGGTCACGTCTTGCAGCACTTCGGGGCCGAGCCCATAGCGGAGCCCGACATTTTCGAATCGGACGACTTCATCCATTGGTGCGGAACTCGATTCGATGCATAGTGCTGATCACAATGGCATGCCTCGCTTCGTTTCGTCCAGCGCTAGACGCGGAAAACCGCGTACACAAAAGCATTTGCGGTTTATCATTTCCTATACCTTGCGTCAGCTTGCGTTGATTTACACGTTTACCTATAAGTAACTGATCGACCAATAGAACTGGCGGCGATGATTATAACCTGCCCGTCCTGCTCAACTTCGTACAATGTCGACGACAACGTCATTGGTGCCGAAGGCCGAGTAGTTCGTTGCCATAACTGTCAGAACGAATGGCGTCAGATGCCGGTGGCGGCACCGGCGGCACGTGCCGCAGCGCGGCCGCCCTATCCCGGTTATCCGCCACAGGGCGGCTACGCCTATCCGTATCCCTATCCGTATCCGCCGCCCGGCTACCCGCCGCCGCCCGGTTATCCACCCCCTCCCGGAAGTCCGCCGCCACAAACGGAGGCGGCACCGCCCGCACCTGCGCCGGAACCCGCCCCTCAGGAAGCTGAGCCGCAGCCGGCACCCGAACCGGAACCGGCGGCAGAACCCGAATCGCCTTCCGAAGAGGATTTAGATGCGATCTTGGGCGAGGACGAACCGGAAGGGATCGCTTCGGCGACACCTGAGACCGAAGAAGACGTCACGGAGATCGATGAAGATCAGGTCAATGTTTTGCCTGATCCCGAACCGGTCGCGTCCTTATCCGACGAAGAGGAGGGCGACGCCGCCACCGCAGATCTGGGGCCCGAGGAGATTCCGGATCCGGAACCGATTCCCGAAGTCTTCAGTGATGCGGGCGAAGAGGAAGAAGAAACCCCCGGCAAGAAGAAACCGTGGATTGTTTTGTCTTCGATCGGGTTTGTCGTTCTGGTTCTGCTGGTTCTGATTTTTGCGCGCACGGCGATCATCTCTTCGTTCCCGGCAATGTCCGGTGTTTATGGTGTGGTAGGGCTCGGTGAGCCCCTGGGCGCTGGGCTGGAGATCGTTATGAAGGATCCGGCGCGGACGACGGAAGGCGACAGCGAAGTGGTCGTTGTCACAGGGACGATCACCAATGTGTCGGAGAGGTCCCGTGCAGTGCCGATGATTCGGATTGCTCTCGTGGATGCCGCCGAGGAAGAGGTCCAACACGTTACCGTGGCGCCGGAGCGTGCGTCGCTGGAGCCGGGTGAACGCTTCAACTTTACTGGCCGCATCGTCGATCCCGTGCCCACGGCCCGTCGGGTCGACGTCTCTTTCACCGACGAGGAAGCTCAAACCGGTGATACGGGCCGATGATACGGGCCGGTGATACGGGCCAGTGATACGGGCCAGTGATGCGCCCTGAGCGGTCGCCCGTTCGGCAAAAATTTCCTACTACTGGCAATATTTTCTGCGGATTTCGCTTCCCGTTTCTGCGAAAGGCCCGGGAATTCCGCGCGGAATCGGCCACAGGCCGGCGGCATGAATATTGCGTCGGAGCCCGAAAACCGTCCCGTCATGAGCGGGGCGGACGGGAGCATCAAAATGACCGATCATATCGTCTGCCGCCCTTTGCGGCGGTCGTCGACCGGCTACAGCGAGACATCGCCCTCCTCGACAGAAAGTTGGTTGGAAGCGCGCTGGGAACTTTTCGTGTTCCGCACTGCGTTGACCGCGTCGATTACCCAGAAAATTCGCCTGGTACTGTGCCAGGGCTTTGTTCAATGCTGGCTTCGATACCTGAACGAGTTTCCGAGTCGGCTTCGTGGTTGCCCGCGAATTGCGCGTGGGGCTAGAGTGTTGGGGCTTTGGCTTTAAAACCTCTCCTTGTTGACGGAGTTCAAGGCTCTTTGCGAACGACCGGTAGCGAATCTGTATGAAGCTCAATCTAGGCTGCGGTTTCAACCAGCTCGAAGGGTACGTGAACGTCGACCGGGAAACTGCCTGTTCGCCGGATCAGGTTGTCGATCTGGAACATGTTCCATGGCCTTTCGACGACGATTCCGCCGACGAGGTTCTTCTCTTCCATACACTCGAACATCTCGGTGAGACGGCCGGGGCGTATATCGCGATCCTCAAAGAGCTTTATCGAATTTGCCGGCCCGGTGCCGTCGTGAGAATCCGCGTGCCGCATCCGCGCCACGACGAATTCATCATCGATCCCACGCATGTGCGGGCCATCTTGCCGGAGCAGTTCCAGTTGTTTTCGAAACAGAAGAACCGCGACGATCTTGAGGAGGGGTACGCGAACTCGCCCCTCGGGCTTTATCACGACATAGATTTCGAACTGGAAGAGACGGAAATCGTTCCCGACGACCTTTGGCTGGAGAAACTAAAGGCCGGAGATATCTCGCCGGACGAACTCGCCCATCTGGCGATGCACCAATACAATATCATCCGGGAAGTGGCGATTACACTCAGGGTCGTCAAAGACGGGAAGGGCGCGGCCTAGCAAACGTAAATTAGAACCGCTTCAGCAAGCGTTCGATGTAGTCCAATTCGATTTCGGGCCGCCACAGGTCGCCGGCACGCCGGCGGAGTTCTTCGAGAATTTCGCGCGCCCGTTGGATTTCCGACTCGGCCGGTATCTCGACATTGCCCGTCGCCGTGCCGGTGCTGCCGTCTTCCTCCGCGGGGCGGCCAAACGGATCACGGTTGCCGGGGCGCATCCCGCGTAATTGGGGGCCGCCCGGGAACGGGCCGGGGCCGGCACGTCCGAAACGGTTGCCGCGCCCCATCCGTTGCGCCAGTCCCTGAGCTGCCGATTGAGCACCTTGGCGCAGCGCTTCAAGGGCTTCGGACTGGGGGCCGACAGCTTGCGAGGGTTGGCCCTGACCAAGGGCCTGCTCGGATTCGCGCATGGAACGTTCGGCCCGGCCGAACGCGTCCGGTATTTGGCCCATCATTTCGCCGAATTCCTGCATCAATTGGCCAAGCTGGCGCCGAATGTCGCCCTGCTCGTCCTGCCCGGGTTGCCCCGTTTGACCTTCTTGCGGTTCGGCCATTTCACCGCGTTCCGCGCGTTGGAAGGTGTCATCGAGCAATTCTTGCTGCCGGCGGATGATGTCCTGCAATTCCTTCATGGATTTCTGGGCGCGTTGCGCGTCTTGATTCATTTGACCTTGCTGCGCGAGGGCGCTGCGCAGGTTCTCCAGCATCTTTTGCAGTTCGGCCATCATCTGTTCGGCGGCTTCCCGGGATCCTTGACGCATCAATTCGCGGGCGCGGTCCAGCATGCGTTGCAAGTCCTCACTGTTCATGACTTGCGCGTTGGGATCGGTGGTCTGCATTTGACCGAGCTGTTCCATCTGCTGGCGAAGGGCTTCCATGAACCGGTCCATGGCTTCCTGCACTTCATCCATCAGCCGCTCGAGCTCCTCAAGCTCCGCATTGTTCTGCAGGGCTTCCATCAACGCCTTTTGCGCTTCCCGCAGGTCGCGGCTGGCGACGGCGGACAAACCTTCTTCAAGTTGCAAGGCGGCATCCCACAGCATCCCCTGCACGCCGGCAACGACCTCTCCGCCACCCTCGCCCATGAGCCGGCTGCGTGCGATCCTGAGCGCCAGGAAGACGGTCGTGTTCTCTTGGAAACGGTCGGGGGCATCGGTCACGTTATCGATTTTGAGGGCGGCGAGAAGCCGGTCGCGGCGGCTCTCGGTCAGCCGCTTGCGGATGTCCACCAATTCCTTGGCAACGGGATGGATGAAACGCCGTTCGGGCAGTACCGCGGGTTCCACGGAGCTGACACCGATATTTCCGTTCTGGTCGGTGGCGACGAGGTGAATGAGCACCGGCAGACCGGCCCAAACATGACCGACGAGGTCATGCGCCGATTTGGCTTTTGCTTCGGTGGCGCCTTCGCCCGGGAACGGGAGGCGGAGCATGATCTCGTCACTGCCACCCGGTATTTTGGTGCCGTCCAGCCGCCGCAAGACGGCGGTAACGCTTTGCAGGCCGTAGTCGTCGGTGGCTTCAAAGGGAAGGCGCAACCGCTGTTGATCGCCGGTTTCCGGTGCCCCGGTAAAGCCAATCCGCGGTGCCAAATCGCTGACCACGGCGATCTTCCATGACGCGAGTTCGCGCCCTTTCTGCTCGATGGCCAAACGATTGCCGTCACTCAATGTCGTTTCCAGGTGATAGGCGTCCGCATCGACGCGGTTGAGCTCCGTTTCACGCTCGTCGATGAACAGGCTCGGTATCGCGCCGCCGCCAGCGACTTGGGCCAGCAGCGTCGAGCCGACCGGGACGCGGAGGATGCGTTCGACGCTTTCCTGGGCGGGGTCGCCCCCGACCGGGGTATGGGCTTCATTGGTTCCGAGGTAGATAGGCGCTTCCCGGGTATAGGCAGGCGGCGTAATCCACACATCGTAACTCACGCCACGATCGAGGCCCGTTACCGACAGCGGCGGAATGAGCGCACGGTTCAGCCGCTCCCACCCCCGGTCGCCGGCGGCGACAACGCCGATGAGGAGGACCAGTGCGAGGCCTGCCCGAAATGCCCAGGGATCACGCTTGGCGAGACCGGCATGGGGTAATTTAAGGTGCAGGTCACGCGTCCGTGCCGCCACGCGTTCCTTGTGGGCGCGCCACAAGGCAATTGCGGCCGGGTCATGTGTGCCCGCCGCCAGTTCGTCATCGAGCGCGGTTAGCGGCCGATGGTCGAGGCCGCTGTCGAGTTCGATCCGGTGACGTGCCCGGACGTCACCTATTGAGTCCAATCTGGTTAGCGTTTTTTGGAGAACCGCGGCTATCGCAATCAGAAAGGCGACAACGATCGCGGCGTGAAGCCATGGCGGCAACAGCGGCAGGACGTCAAAGAAGGCTAGTGTCAGGAAAAGGCCTGTAAGCCCAACGGCCGGCCACAACCGTGGCCAAAGCTTTTCCCAGTGCAGACCGGCGCGCGCCAGTCGCAGATAAATTTTAAGGAGGGGACCGCGCCTAACCTTCATGCCCTACAAATGGCTCCGTTCACTTCACCTCGTCGTTTGCGGCAACCACCCCGGCATTTTTTCGTGGGACAGCAACTCTTCAATTCCTAGGCGCTCACGCACCACGGCAAAGTTGCTATCCTTGACTAACACTTCCGGGACCAAGGCCCGGCTGTTGTACATCGACGCCATTACGGCGCCGTAGGCTCCCGCTGTTCTGATGGCCAACAAATCGCCAGCCTTCAGGGGCGGTAGCGACACTCCGTTCCCGAACGCGTCGCCGGTCTCGCAAATGGGCCCCACGACGTCGGCGGGTTCCCGTGGCGACTGGCCCGGATCGGCGACGGCCACCATTTCATGGTGGGCACCGTAAAGGGCGGGACGCATCAAGTCATTCATGGCCGCATCCAGGATGACGAAACGCCGTGTCGCCCCTTCCTTAATATATAGCACTCGCGTGACCAAAATGCCTGCGTTTCCGACAATGACCCGGCCCGGTTCGAACAACAAGCGGTAGTCCAGATCCGCAAAGATATCCTTAACCATGGCACCGTACTCGGCGGGGGTTGGCAGGGTACTGCCGTCATAGGGGATGCCGAGCCCGCCACCCAGGTCAAGTGTTTGAATTTCAAGGCCATCTGCCTTCAGCATGGCGGCCACGTCGCGCAGGCGGACGAAGGCATCCCGGAACGGTTGGAGGTTCGCCAGTTGGGAGCCGATATGCATGGCGAGGCCCATCGGCACGACGTTCGGGAGTGCTGCCGCAGCGGTAAATACTTCGTGAGCCCGCGTCCATTCGATACCGAATTTGTCTTCGCTACGGCCCGTTGAGATTTTGTCATGGGATCCTGCATCGATATCCGGATTGATACGCAGCGCAATGGGCGCCTTGGTGCCGCGTGCCGCCGCCACCTCGTTGATCGCGGCGATCTCGGGTTCCGATTCGACATTGATCTGCGAAATGCCGGCATCGATAGCTTGGGCGATTTCCTCTTTCGATTTGCCGACCCCGGAGAAAACAATCCGCTCCGGCGGGACTCCCGCCTTGAGGGCGCGAATCAACTCGCCGCCGGAGACGACGTCCGCGCCGGCACCCATCTCCGCCATGGTGCGGATGACCGCCAAGTTGGAATTCGCTTTCACCGAATAGCATAGCGTCGCGGGCAACGGTTGAAGCGCTTCGGTAAAGACCCGGAAGTGCCGCTCGATGGTTGCCGACGAATAGCAATAAAAGGGCGTACCGACTTCGGCCGCGATGGCGTCGAGTGGGACGTCCTCGGCACACAACGTGCCGTTGTTATATGTGAAATGGTCCATGACTTAACTGTTCTGGCCTGTTCTGGCGGTTTGCCGGCTATTGGGCCGGGTATTTTCGATCGTATTCGGCGTCGTTGCCTGTTGGCGAAATCGGTGCACCCTTTTTCCCGCACGCCGTGACCGATGGCAGGACCAGTAAAGCGATCAAGAGCGCCATGAGGAGGCGTTTGTTCATACAGACTATCCCCTTCATAGAAACCTGCGCTTCGCCTCGTCGCAGGCATGCTTGACGTTTTCGGGTGCCGTGCCGCCGAAGCTCGTGCGGCTCGCCACGGAGGCATCCAGGGTCAAGCACGCCAACGCGTCGGCGGTGATGTCCGCATGGACGGACTGCAGGTCGGACAGTGACAGCTCTTCGAGGCGGCACCCCTTTTGCTCGGCGAGTTTGACCGCGGCACCCGTCACGTGATGGGCCTGGCGGAACGGCATCCCCAGCGTTCTGACCAGCCAGTCGGCCAGGTCGACGGCATTGGACCCGCCCCCCATAGCGGCGGTCCGCATGCGCGTGGTATCGACTTTCATGTCCGTGACCATACCGGCCATGGCCGCGACACTCAGGCCCATGATGTCGGCCACCTCGAACACGGGTTCCTTATCTTCCTGCATGTCCTTGCTGTACGCGAGCGGCAGGCCCTTCATGACCGTCAGCAGGCCGATCAGCGCGCCGAACACCCGCCCGGTCTTGGCACGCACCAGTTCCGCGGCGTCGGGATTACGCTTTTGCGGCAGCATGGAGCTGCCGGTCGAGAATGAATCCGACAGCTTGATAAAGCCGAATGATTCGCTGCTCCAGACGACGATCTCCTCGGCGAACCGGGAAAGGTGCGTCGCGGTGATCGCGCATGCGCTAAGGAACTCGATGGCGAAGTCACGGTCCGACACCGCGTCGAGCGAATTGGCCGTCGGCCGGTCGAAGCCGAGCGTTGCCGCCGTTTGCTGGCGGTCGATGGGAAACGACGTGCCGGCAAGGGCACCGGAGCCGAGCGGGTTCTCGTTTAGCCGCGTGCGGCAGTCGGCCAGCCGCCCCCGGTCGCGGCCTAACATCTCGACATAGGCAAGCAGGTGGTGGCCCAGGGTTACGGGCTGCGCGGTTTGTAAATGGGTATAGCCGGGCATGATCGTCCCCGCGTGCTCCTCGGCCTTTGCGATGAGGGCCGTCTGCAACTGCTTCAGACCGGCTTCCAACTCGTCGATGGCATCGCGCACCCACAGCTTGAAATCGGTCGCGACCTGATCGTTGCGCGACCGCGCCGTATGAAGACGTCCGGCGGCATCGCCGATCATTTCCGCGAGGCGGCCTTCCACGTTCATGTGGATGTCCTCGAGCGCCGTTTTGAACTCGAACTGGCCGTCCTCGATTTCGGCACGAACTTTGTCGAGCCCTTCGATGATCGATTTGCCGTCTTGCTCGCCGATGATGTTTTGGCGAACCAGCATCTCGCAGTGGGCCTTCGAGGCCGCTATATCCTGAGCATAGAGCCGCTTGTCGAATCCGATGGACGCGTTGATCCGCTCCATGATCTCGGATGGGCCTTGCTCGAACCTGCCCCCCCAAATGGCGCTGGCGGCGGCTCCTTGTCTCTTCTGGTCGGCCATGATGTCCTACTGCCAATGTCGTACTGTACGCCAGGAACGTCCGAACGCGAAATGATCGGTTGTCCCTAACGATCTGCCAAAGGACCGCTATATCGGCCATTCCGGCGCGGCGATCAAGGCCGCGTGTCCCTACGCGGCCCATCGGCTCGGTGAGGATGGTGTGAATAAAGGGCAGTTTTGCCAGGGAAGTTCTAGGAAGTTCTAGTCGAACATCTTGTCGATATCGTCCTGGCTGACGCCTTCGCCCTCCATGGAGGGGCCGTTCAGGAGCGCTGCGTCGCCTTCTTTCGTTTCTTCTTCGACGGCGACCTCGGCGATTTCCTCTTCGCCCCAGATGTCGATCATGGAATCGATACGGTCCTCGATAAACTTGAGGGCGTTGACGACCTTGGTGATTCGCTGGCCGGTAATATCTTGGAAATTACAGGCTTCGAAGATCTTCACCGTGCTTTCCAGGATTTCTTCGGCCATTTGCCGCTCGGCAGGGTCGCCGGCATTCAACTGAAGCTTCTGTCCAAGATCATCGATCTTTTCGACGGCGGCGAGAATTTCGTTCGTCGCGTTCTCGGTCGCTTGCACAACTTCGTCCAATTCGTTGCTCGCGGTGATGATCCGCGATCCCCGGTCGGCGCCGATACCCAGGGCGGCAATTTCCGTCTTGGTTTCCTGAATGGCGCGCGACAGGGCGCGGATCTCGGTTTTGAGTTCGTCCGAGCGCTGTTGGTCGGCGCTCGGTGCGGGTTCGCCACCTTCGCCGTCGGCGTTTTCACCTTCTTCTGAGGGCAAACGTGCTTCGATAAACCGGTGCAGGGCACGGACGGCGGCCAGGATTTCGGTGGGGGAGTTGCCTTTGATGGCGTAGCTGGCTTCGGCCTGCGCTGGGTCGATGCCCTTGGCTTTGAGCATGCTGATCTCAGCCGCATACAGTTTCCGCATGTTCTCCATTATGCCCTCACGCTGGCCGGTATATGGGGCGTTATAGCCCGCCCTGTCCCTTGAAATGTGGTGAGTTTCCGGGCCGTTTCAATAGACCTGGAATGCCAGAGAGGGGGCTAAATTGGCTGGGTAGCCCGTTCCAGCCAGCTGGCGGTGGCGCTATCGACGAGGGAAATTAACGTTTCGCGGACCCACCGGTGATAATCGTTGAGCCAAGCGGTTTCCGTGTCCGTTAACATGTCACGATCCACCAGATTGAGGTCAATGGGGGCGACAGTTAGGGTCTCGAATTCCAGTAGGTCCTTTTCCGCCCCCGCCGGCACGCCCGCTTCCCGAACCGCCACTAGGTTCTCGATCCGAATGCCGTAGGCGTCCGTTTTGTAGTAGCCGGGCTCGTTCGAGATGACCATCCCGGGTTCCAATGCGATCCGATTGGGGATTTTAGAGATGCGTTGGGGGCCTTCATGGACCCCGAGATAGCTGCCAACGCCGTGGCCGGTGCCGTGATCGAAATCGATCCCCGCCTGCCAAAGAGGGAGGCGGGCCAGCACATCCAGCTGCGATCCGGACGTTCCCTTGGGGAAGCGGGCGGACCCGAGCGCGATATGGCCTTTCAACACCTGGGTAAAGCGTTGCCGCATCTCCTCGCTCGGCGTCCCAATAGCGACGGTGCGGGTGACGTCGGTGGTGCCATCCAGATACTGGGCTCCCGAATCGACGAGATAGAGCGATCCCGGCTCAAGCGCACGGTCGGTTTCCGGCGTCACACGGTAGTGGACGATCGCGCCGTTGGCGCCGGCCCCTGAAATAGTTGGGAAACTGAGGCCCTGGATGAGGTCGTCCTCGCGGCGGAACGCTTCCAATCGGTCGGCGGCACTGATTTCGGTGATGCCGCCTTTTGCCGCGTTGGCGTCGAGCCAGGCAAGAAACCGGGTCAAGGCGGCGCCGTCGCGGCGATGCGCGGCGCGCATACCCTCAAGTTCGGTATCATTCTTGCGGGCTTTCGGCAGGGCGCAGGGGTCTTCGCCGCGGTTGATCTTGGCGCCGCCGGCTTCGAGCCGCGAAAAGATGGCTTCCGCCGCCGTCGCTGGATCGGCGCGCACGGTCTTGCCGTCCGCGCCTAACTTGTCGAGCGCGGGCGCGAACTCTTCCGGCGGGAAAATCCGAATGCCCTTGTCGAGACCGGTCCGGGTGGTGGGAAGTACTTTGCGCGGATCCATGAACAGATCAAGGGTGCTGTCCTTGTTCAGCACACCGAAACCAAGCGCCAGGGGTGTATAGGGCACGTCGCCGCCACGAATATTGGCGAGCCAGGCGATGGAATCGGGCGCGGTCAGGACAACGGCGTCCTCGCCTGCCTCGGCGAGATCGGCTGCGATCTCCGAGCGCTTGTCGTGGGACGGCTTGCCGGCGTAGCCCAAATCGTGCCCGACGACGGGCGAGAGGGGCGGCGGCGGTTGGTCCTGCCAAATCCGGTCGATGGGGTTGGCCTGAACGGCGACCAACTCACCGCCCGCCTGAGTGCAGGCCTTGCGGAGATTGAGAACACCCATGGCCGTGTGCAGCCATGGGTCGTAGCCCAATCGTCCTTCTTTTGGCAATTGCGTGCGAATCCAGTCCGCCGGGGGCGAGTCGCTCAAATGGCGGATGTCGAAGAGGGTTGTGTCTACCTGGTCGCCAGCTTGCAGCGTATAGCGCCCGTCGACGAACAAGGCCGCCTGTTCCGCCAGAACGATGGCGACACCGGCCGACCCCGTAAACCCCGTGAGCCAAGCAAGGCGTCGGGCCCGTTTGGCCACGTATTCGCCCTGATGCTCGTCTGCCAACGGGATAACGAACCCAGCCAAGCTTTGGCGGGCAAGCTCTTCGCGCAGCGCCGTCAGCCTGTCAGATGAAAAGGATTTGCCGATGGCCGGCTCGCCGCTCGATTGGGCGGTGGCGTACAACGCTTGCAATTGGAGGCGCAACTCCGAGGGCGGGTTGTCGGCGACCATGGCGATCCAGGCATCCACCGTTCCCATGCCGCCATCCGTGCCGGGTGCGGCCAAGGCGCCGAGGATGAGGGCGGAGAGGTCTTCCTCGCTTAACGCGCTTCCGGCATCGCGGAGAAGGGCGTCCAAGGGGGCGGTTTCGCTATGATCCATGCCTGTAAAGCTATGCCGGGACAGGCCGGTGAACAAGAGCGGCTCTGGCGAACCGCCGGTTCCCGGCATGCGCTATCAGGGAGGCTAAGGGCCTTTTTAGGGTCAGTAAAAGAGGGAAATCACCGAAAAGGAGACGGCATTCTTTATAATTAATTGATATTATTGAATAAATTATCTCATTTAGATATGCATAATACGCATATCTGTAAATCCTTAATGCCGCTTCTTTTCAAAGGCCCGCCGTCTTATTTAATCCGTGTTGACTTGCCGGCCCCACTGAATGCCGACACGCCAATAAGAACAAAAAGGAGTACGTGTAATGATGGAATCTGTTGAATCGAGGGGTGAAGAGCTCATGCGTTCTGCGCGTCTTATCCGCGCGTCGTTGCTGACCGGCTTGGGCGCGAAGGTGGTCAAAGCACCGCATCACTTGCTGAAGGCTGGTATCGAAGACTTCCGCCGCTATCGGCGTCCGCGCGTGGTCTAAGTTCGACTCGAAAAACAAAAAAGTTCCCTGTTAAAAGCGTAAAGCTGAAAACAAACAGGCGGCGGCAGAAATGCCGCCGCCGTTTTCATGAGCGGGGCAGGTTAGGTGGCGGTTTTGCCCTTTCGCACTGGCCGGTAGCCTTTATCCCGCATACACTCTTCGGTCAGTTTCAAGATGCGTTTCCGGGCGTCGAATACAGCCAATTCCTGTTCCAATCCGGTCCGCTCTGCCGCTTTGAAGGGATCCTGGTAGCTGAGTTCCCGTTCGACCAGCCGGGTGGCCCGGTCGCGGCACGTACCCAGATCCGTTGCCCAGAAATCCTCGGGGATCGTCGGATGTTCCCAAGCGACCCGCTGCGCGCAGGCACTCAGGCTGACCACAACAAAGAGCGCCAGGACAAGGCCCAGGACAGGGCGCGCGCGGTTCACCATGGACTACTCCCCTTCGGTCGGTACGGCCCGATCGCTAAATACGTCCGCCAAGCCAATACGTCTGACAAGTATGTCGATCCGGCGGGATCGGACAAAGGAAAATCCGAAAACCGGGGACAAGGATGCCGCTTGCCTAATTAGTTCGTATGCCCAACAATATGGGTGCGCGGTAAATATGACCCATCCGAATTGGGCGGACCGGGCGAGGGAGGCGCGATCAGCCCATGACGCAATCGTCGACACGGTTGGAAAAAACCAAGCTCAATATGGCCGAGGCGATCCTCGGCCCGCCGCTGGCGCGCGGGCAGGCGCACGATGTTGCCTTGATTTGTGACGACGATGCCGTGACCTATGAGCAGCTTGCGGAACGGGTCAACCAGGCAGGGAACGTTTTGCTGTCGCTGGGTGTCGGTCAAGGCGACCGGGTCCTTCTGATGGTTAAGGATTCGCCGGCGTACGTCTATGCCTACCTGGGGGCGCTGAAGATCGGCGCGGTTCCGGTCGGCCTGAATCTACGTCTTTCCGCGGACGATCTCGCTTACACGATCGACGACAGTGCATGCGTCCTCTTCCTGTTGGACGAAATGTTCGTCGAGACGTACGAAAAAATTGCCGGTAAGGTCAAAACCCCTCTTCGGGTGCTTATGACCGATGCGGCGGTGGCGGGTTTTCCGTTGCTCGCCGACCTGATGGCGGAGAGTTCCGCGGAACTCGAACCAGTTATCCTGTCTGCGGAGGACCCGGCGTTCTGGATGTATTCGTCCGGGACCACCGGCAAGCCGAAGGGGGTCGTCCATAGTCAACGAACGGTGTTTACGGCGACACGATTCCTGGGTGACGTGTTGAACGTCACTCGTGGCGACCGGGTTTTTTGTTCGTCCAAATTGTTTTTTGCATTTTCGCTCGGCCATTGCCTGTTCGGATCATTGCAACTGGGTGCGACCGTGATCCTCTTCCCCGATTGGCCCGATGCCGAGGCGGTGGCCGGGATCGTCGAACGGTTCCGGCCGACGATCATGCTCAGCGTACCGACGTTCTACCGCAACCTATTGCGGGACGGCGTCGCGGAGCGGGACGCCTTCCGCAATATCCGGCATTACATGTCGGCGGGAGAAAACCTGCCCAATTCATTGTTCGACAGATGGATGGAACTGACCGGCCGTCCGATCCTGGACGGTATCGGCGCGACGGAGACTTGCTTTCTGTTTCTCGCCAACCGGCCTGACGACTACAAAGGCGGCAAGACCGGCAAGCCGACGCCGGGGACCGAGGTCAAGCTGGTGGACGAAAGCGGGAAGACGGTCACCGAACCCGATGCGCCGGGAATCCTTTGGGTGAAACTCGCGTCGGTGGCCAAGGGTTATTGGAACCTCGAAGGCCGCCAAAAGGCGGTCTTCAGGGATGGCTGGTATTGCACCAACGATGTCTTCGTTCGCGATGCGCAGGGCTGGTACGAGTACCGCGGGCGGGGCGACGACATGCTGAAGATCTCCGGTCAATGGGTCAGTCCCGCCGAGATCGAGGAATATGTGCTGAAGAACCCCAGCGTCTCCGAAGCGGCCGTGGTTGGGGTCCCCAACGAAGACGGTTTGGTTCGCCTGGCCTTGTTCCTCGTGCCTTCCGAGACGGACGGCGATCAGCACGGCCTGGAGGAAGAAATTCGTGACACGTTGACGTCGAACCTTTCCATCTACAAATGTCCGCGGCGCATGTATTTCATCGACAGCATGCCGCTGACCGCCACCGGAAAACTGCAACGCTTCCAGCTGCGTCAGATGGCGGAAGAAGTCGAGCACGCGCACGCCAGCTAAAGTGAGTCCCTGGCCCGTCCCTTCGCGGTATCCGTGCGGGGCTCAATGTGGACAATCCGATATCTTGCCCCTATGTTGGACGGCGTTGTTTTTCCTCAACAATCCGCCATAGGTGTATCGTTTGGCCGTGGATGAGAATTCGACCAAATCCGGCCGTTCGGGGCCTGCGCAGGAAGAAATCGAATACGATCTCCTGCCGTCGCTTATTGGGTATCACCTGCGTCGCGCACAGATCGCGGTGTTCAATGATTTCGCGCGTGAGATGGCCGATGTTCAAATCACGCCGGGGCAATTCGGGGTGATTGTTCTTATCGGCGCCAACGGCGGCCTCACGCAATCCGCGCTCGCGCGGGCCGTCGGGATCGAACGTTCGACCATGGTGGCGGTGATCGATACCCTGGAATCGCGCGGCATCGTCGAACGGCGTCCGTCGCCGGTGGATCGGCGTTCCTACGCGCTCGCCCTCAGCGACGACGGCAGTAAACTTCTCGACCGGCTCAAACCCATGGTCAGGGCACACGAAGCCAGAATTGCCGGTGAGCTCTCCGGCGCCGAGAAGCAGTCCTTGTTGGACCTGTTGAAAAGGCTTGGCGTGGCGGGCGAATAGGGCGCGTGGCCCTCAGTTGCGGGTGACCAGTGCCACGCCGGCAACGACGACGCCCATGCCGATCAATTCCTGTAGTCCCAGCGTTTCCCCGAACATGAAGTAGGCCATGAGCGCGGTGATCGGCGGCACCAGATAGAACAGGCTCGCCACCTTGGCAGCCGCGCCGCGCCGGATCAGGACATATAGCAACGTCACCGCGCCGAAGGATAGGACGATAACCAGCCATCCGACGGCGAACAGGAACTCGCCGGTCCATTGGACGGGTTTCTCGTCGAAGATCAGCGCCAGAACGGCGAGCGCCGCACAACTGGCGGCAAACTGGATTGCCGAGCCGGTCCGCAGATCCATATGCGCGCAGAACCGTTTTTGATACAGCGTGCCGGCGGTGATGCCGATGAGTCCGACGACCGCCGGCCATACGGCGATCCAGGTATCGGGCGAAATGTGGATCCGGTTGCCGAGCACGAGAACGACTCCGGCGAATCCCAGAACGATGCCGAGCCATTGGCGCCGGTTGACGGCTTCACCGAGCAAGGGACCGGCGACCATGGCGGTCAACACGGGCTGCAGTCCCGCGACCAGGGAGCTGACCCCCGCCGACAGGCCCAGTCCGATGGCGGCGAAGATGCCGCCCAGATACATGCCGTGGACCAACAGACCGGCCAAGGCAATGTGGCCAAGGGCATTAAGGTCGCGAGGCCAAGGGGCAGACACAACGAGACTGAAGCCCGCCATAAGAACGGCGACGACCGCGAACCGGATCGCGAGAAAGGAGAACGGCTCGGCATAGGGGAGGCCGAACTTCGCACCGATGAATCCCGTCGCCCACAGGAACACGAACAGGCCGGGCATCGCCTTGATCCAGGCCGCCTGAGACCGAGACTGCGGGCGCGGTTGCGGCGGGCCGGGAGGCAAGGCGGTATCTTGGGGTGGGGACACGTCGGGGATCTCGAAAAGATTTCGTCTGCGGATTTTGGCCGCCCCTATTTACACGAAGGTGCGAACCGCCGATACAAGTTCTATGAATTTTCAATCTGCTGTCGTCACCCCCGGACCGAAAAGGGGTCGCCGGATCGTTGGGACCGTGATCGTGCTTGTCGTGGCATCGGCGGTTGCCTACAGCGCGGCGTGGTTCTACGGCGCGGCGAAGGTTCGCGAAGCGGCCGCCGAGTGGGTGGCTCAACGCGAAGCCGCCGGTATGGTTGCCGACTATGACCAATTGGCGGTGGACGGCTTTCCGTTCGTCTTCCGCATCACTGTCGCCGGACCCTACTTCGCGTCGGCTGCCGTGCCCGGGGCGGGCGCCAGGCGGGCGTGGTCCTGGCGGGCGTCGCGGGCCGTTGCCGAACTGACCCCGTGGCGCTGGCGCCATCCGCGCATAGACCTCGCAGGAACGCACCGGATCGAGCTTGGCGGCGCGGCGGCCGCCTCGATGGAGGTACAGGTTGGGACGTTGACTGCCGATCTCCTTCTGAACGACGCGTTGCGTCCTCGCGATGTTTCCGTCGACGCACGCGATCTGACGGTCCATGCCTCGCGCGCCGACTTCGACGGGAGTGTCGGCCGGATGACATTCCATCTTTCCCGCTCCGGTGCGCAGACCGCGTCGCATCTCAAAAGTACGGTTGCGTTCGGATTGTCCCTACAGGATGCCGCCTTGCCCAAGGTGCTTAATCTCGTTCTCGGTCATGATCTTAAGCGGCTCTTTGTCGAAGGGACGTTGCAGGGGCTGGTCCCGCCGGGACCGTTGCCGGCGTCATTGGCGTCCTGGCGGGATGCCGGTGGTACCGTCGAAATCGCCGAATTGGACGTCCGTTATGGCCCCATGAGCGCCCAAGCAAACGGCACGGTCGCGCTCGATGGTGAGCTTCAACCGATGGGCGCTCTGACCGCGCAATTCTCGGGGTTTTTCGAAACGGTCGATCAATTGCAGCGGGCGGGATTGGTCCGCGCCCGTGACGCTACCATGGCGCGGCTGGTGCTCGGCGCCTTGGCTCGTGGAACGGCCGCGGACGGATCGCCCGCGGTGCAGCTGCCGTTGTCGGTTCAGGATCGGACCCTGGCGGTTGGGCCGGTATCGCTGCTTCGCTTCAAGCCCGTCAACTGGCGGGGCAACTGGCCGGCTTTTTAGGCCTGCTTGGCGTCGATGACGCCGCGCCGGATCTCGCGGGTGCGACTAAACAGATCGAACAGTTTATCGCCTTCGCCCCAGCGGATCGCCCGCTGCAGGGCCGTCAGATCCTCGTTGAAGCGCTGAAGGATCTCAAGAACGGCTTCCCGGTTGTTGAGAAACACGTCGCGCCACATGGTCGGATCGGAGGCCGCGATACGGGTGAAATCGCGAAAGCCGCTGGCCGAGAACTTGATCACTTCGTTGCGCAGGCTCTTTTCCAAATCGGTGGCCGTGCCGACGATGGTGTAGGCAATCAGGTGTGGCAAATGGGAGGTCACCGCCATTACCTGATCATGGTGCCGCGCTTCCATAATCTCGATCATCGAACCGGTGGCGCGCCACAGGTCGGCGACCTTCTCGATGGCGTCCTCATTGGTGCCGGTAGGCGGCGTAATCACGCACCAGCGGCCATCGAACAGTTCCGGGAACCCAGCTTCGGGGCCGGAATGCTCCGTGCCGGCGACCGGATGGGCGGGAACGAGGTGTGCGCCTTCGGGCACATGCGGGCCCAGGTCGCGGATAACCGCTTCCTTCACCGAGCCGACGTCGCTCAGGATGGCGCCCGGCTTCAAGGCGCCCGAGATGGCCTGGCCGATACCTTCATAGGCGCTGATCGGCGCGCAGATCACGACGAGATCGGCATCCTTGGCCGCTTCCGCCGGGTCCAGGGTGACGCTGTCGGCGATCCCCAGGGACATGGCCGTATCGAGGCTTTTCTGGGTACGGGCGCTGACCGCGATATGATCGGCGAGCCCGTCCCGCTTGACGACACGGGCAAGCGACGAGCCGATCAGGCCGATGCCGATCAGCGCGATGCGCCCGAAATGGGGTTTGGATTGTTGAGAAGACATCAGGCTTCCATAAATTCTGTGAGTGTATCGACGACGAGACGCATTTCGTCCTCGAGGCCGATGGAAATGCGCAACGAATCGGGCAATCCATAGCCGCCCATGCGCCGCACGATGATACCGCGGGATTTAAGAAAGGCGTCGGCCGCCTCGGCGTTCTTGCCGGGCTCTTCGGGAAACCGCGCCAGGACGAAATTGCAAATGCTTTCCGGCACCGTAATACCGAGAGCCTGCAATTTTTCTGACGTCCAACGCCGCCATTCCTCGTTGTGGCGCCGGGACTTCTCGACGAATTCGTCATCGTCCAGTGCCGCTGTCGCGGCCGCCTGGGCAATGTTCGAGATATTGAACGGGCTGCGGACGCGATTGATCACATCGGCCGTCTTCTCCGAAAAATATCCCCAACCGGCGCGCAAACCGCCCAAGCCGTAGATCTTGGAAAAGGTGCGCAGCATGACGACATTGCCGTCGGGGGTGACCATATCCGCGCCGACGTCGTAGTCGTTGCGGTTGACGTATTCCGCATAGGCGCCGTCGAGGACCAGCAATACGTGCTCGGGCAATTTTTCCCGAAGCCGCCGTATTTCGTCCGCGGGCAAATAGGTGCCGGTCGGGTTGTTCGGGTTGGCGAGGAACAGCAGCTTGGTCTTGTCGTTGGCGCGTTCGACCAGCGCATCGACGTCCGCCGTGATGTTGAACTCGGGCGCCGCGACCAACGCCGTGCCCGTGGTGCTGGCGTAAATGGGATACATGGCAAAAGCATGCGCGGTGAACAGCACTTCGTCGCCCGGTCCCGCATAACAGCGGCAGAGAAGCTGGATCAGGTCGTCGGATCCGGCGCCGGCAATGATGCGGTCGACGTCGAGGTTGTATTTCTCGGCGATCTTGCGGCGCAGCTTGGTGGAATCGCCGTCCGGATAGCGGTAAGCCTGATCCGCGGTTTTGCGGATCGCGTCCAATGCCTTCGGCGACGGGCCGAAGGCACCTTCGTTGGATGCCAGCTTGATGACCCGGTCGACGCCCTTGATCTCCGCCTCGCCGCCGACATAGGGGGCGATGTCGAGGAGCCACGGTTTGGGTTGCGGCATGCTCATTGACCCAATCTCCCTTTACTCCGCAGTTGCGTCCGCGGCCTCTTGCCACGGCGTCGCATAGCCGCCGAGGACGATGGCTTGTTGAATTTTCCCTTCGTGGCGCGCCAAAAGCGCGGCAATTTTTTCGTCGTCCGGGGTGAGGAACGCGCTGACCTCGAGCAATAGGCTCGGGTACGGAGCGGCTCCCTCCTGCCAGCGCGCGACGAGAACGCTGTCCATGCCCATATCGGCAAAGGACGTTCGGATGCTTTCGACGCTGACGGCATCGTTGAGGTCGATGACGACATAAGTTTTGTCATCGCCAGTCAATTCGGGGAGCGCTTGCGCGATTACCAGCGCCCCTGCCCGATCGTATTGATCGACGGGCGCCGGCCCGAACGGCAGGCGGGCGATGATACGCGGAACATTTTCACTGGTGGCGGTCGGAACAATGGCGGCAAGACGCCGCCACCACGGATCCTCGTCATCGAGGGCAGGCAGGGGCAGCACACCCACCGTGGCCCCGCCGTGGCCGACGAGCTCGATGATCCGCCGCGGGGTCTCGTGCACCGCTATGGGCGCGAAGGACCCGAAGTGATCGCGGGCTATATCCCAATAGGCCTGTGGGTTGTTTCCGGCGAACAGAGCGACCGAAAAGGGGCCTTGGTGCCGCGTTGTCGCACCCAGCAGTTCCCGCCAGATGCGTGCCAGCTCCTGGTTCGGGAAGTCGGAGGTATTTTGCGCCATTAATCGGCGCAAAATCTGGGCTTCCCGGCCCGGGCGAAGCTTGATCCCGTCGCCGGCCTTGGCCGCGCCGACCTTATCGACGATCTCCATCCGGCGGCCCAGAAGGTCCCGGATCTGATCGTCGATCTCGTCAATTTCCCGCCTGTACCCGGCGAGTGCCTGGTCCGCCGTGTCGGTCATCCCATTAACGCCTCTTTGGAGAGGCGACAGTGATAGTCCCCTAAAGCCCCAAAATCAAAGAAAACATTGACACTTTAAGGCTGGATTCATAGCAATGGTGCCATTGTAACGGCGCCGGGCAACGACGTCGGCCTGGGCAGCGGAGGCACAAAGACCAAGCGACTGGCTGCCGGGCCTATCGGAACAGGATGGAATTGACGATGGCCGCACCGCCAGGTGATACAGCGCCAACCCGCTCCCCTACGGAATCCGGGAACCAATCGGCCGGAGACGGACTTGTCCGGCTCGGGGTCGATGTGCCGCTGCGCCTGGACAGCGGGGTCGAACTGCGCGATTTTCCCGTTGCCTATCAGACCTACGGCCGCCTCAACGCCGACAAAAGCAACGCCATCCTCGTCTGCCATGCTCTCAGCGGCGATCAGTACCTGACGGGGACCCATCCCGTGACCGGCCGTCCCGGCTGGTGGGAGACGGTGGTCGGTCCGGGGAAGGTCTTGGATACGGATCGGTATTTCGTCCTCTGCGTCAATGTGCTCGGCGGGTGCATGGGAACGGCCGGGCCGAAGGAGATCAATCCCGAAACCGGCAGGCCATGGGGACTGGGTTTCCCTGTGATCACCATCGCCGACATGGTCCGTGCGCAGGCGCTGCTGCTCGACCATCTCGGCATCGAGACGCTGTTTTCCGTGGTCGGCGGGTCCATGGGCGGCATGCAGGTGCTGCAATGGCTGGCCCTCTATCCGGAGCGCGTTTTCTCCGCAGCGCCCATCGCGACGGCAGCGTACCACTCGGCGCAGAACATCGCTTTCCACGAAACCGGCCGTCAGGCGATCACCGCCGATCCGGATTGGCATCAGGGTGATTACATCAGTCACGACGTCATCCCGCACAGAGGGCTGGCGATCGCGCGCATGATTGCGCACATCACCTACATGTCGGAATCCTCGCTGCATCAGAAATTCGGCCGCAAGCTGCAGGACCGTGAAGCCGTGACCTACGGCTTCGATGCCGACTTTCAGGTGGAAAGCTATTTGCGCCATCAAGGCAGCACGTTCGTCGACCGGTTCGATGCCAACTCCTACCTCTACATCACCCGGGCGATGGATTATTTCGACCTGTCCGAACCGCACGGTGGCCTTCTCGCGGAGGCGTTCCAAGGCGTGACGAGCCGTATCTGCGTGATTTCCTTCACCACCGACTGGCTCTATCCGACGCCGGAAAGCCGCCATATCGTGAAGGCGCTCAATGCGTCCGGCGCAAACGTCAGCTTTGCCGAAATCCCGTCCGATTTCGGTCATGACGCCTTCCTGCTCAAGGAGCCGGAGTTCTGGAAAGTGTTGGGCGGGTTTATCGACGGTGCCGCCGAGCATCGCGGCTTGCGGGGCTGATCCATGAACGACGTACGTCAAGAGCCCGGCACTCGAAACGATGAAATCCGCGTCGACCTACGGGTTATTGCCGATATGGTGGACCCCAATTCGCGGGTGTTGGACGTCGGCTGCGGCGACGGCGCGCTCTTGTATCACCTGGTGCACAACAAGCAGGTGGACGGCCGGGGGATCGAGATTTCCCGCGACGGTGTGAATGCCTGCGTCTCGCGGGGGCTTTCGGTGATCCAGGGCGACGCGGATACGGATCTGGACGATTATCCGACGGATAGTTTCGATTATGTGATCCTGAGCCAAACGCTACAGGCGACCCGGGAGCCGCGTACCGTGCTGGAAAATTTGCTGCGGATCGGCAACCGGGCCATCGTCTCGTTCCCGAACTTCGCCCATTGGCGCATGCGCCTGTCGCTGCTGCTGCACGGTCGCATGCCGCAAACCGACGTGCTGCCCTATGAGTGGTACGAGACGCCCAACATCCATTTCTGCACCATCAAGGATTTCATCATCCTGTGCGACGAAATGGGCATCACCATCGAGCGCAGTATCACGGTCGGCTACGACGGCCGCGCGCGGGGCATCGGCTCCAGCATGTTTTTTGCCAATTTGATCGGTGAGCAGGGGGTCTTTCTGCTCAACCGCGGCGCTGCGAAGCGCTAACTTGCTTCCTGATTTTTGATCACCACGCGGCGCCGTTTGCGCGCGACTTCCAGCCCTGGGGTTGCGGCATAAATCTGCTTACTGGCTTCGATCATCACGACGCCGCCGACCGCCTTGAACCAACGTTGTCCCAGTTTCTCCCAGGCGTTCGCCGAATGCAGCAGCATGCGGGACCGTCCGGGCGGCATGTACAGAGCGGCAGACGTGGAAATGGGCGTGAACATACTATCCCGGAGAAGGCGGGTCAGCTGGCCGGTGGAATAGGGACGGCCGTTGCCGAATGGGGTCCGTTCGAGCCGTGCCCAGATGCCGCGCCGGTTGGGAACGATTACCATCAACCGCCCGTTGCCCGCCAGGACGCGCCAGATCTCGCGCATCAAGGGGCGGACCTGCTCGGCGGACTCCAAGGCATGGACCATGATCAGCCGGTCCACGGACAAGTCGGGCAAGGGAAGCTCGATCTCGTCCGTCAGGATAGTTTGTCCAGGACTGTCAGCGGGCCAATGCAAAACGCCTTGGGAGGCCGGCATGGCGGCAATCACCCGCGCGCCATCCATTCGAAAGGGGCTCAGGTACGGTGTCGCGAACCCCAGGCCGACAACGGTTTGGCCGGACGTATCGGGCCAGTCTCGGCGTAGCTCCCGCAGGATCATCCGCCGCGTCACCCGCCCAAGGGGTGACGCATAGAAATCCCGCAAATCGACAACATCCAGCCACATAGCGACAGTTTACCACAACGGCTCTTAATCGATGGTGTTCCCGTTGCGGCACCGCGTTCGATCTTGTATGCCGGAGAGTAGACATTTCAACGAACCAAGGGAGCCGTCATGATGTCCATGTCGAGCGCCATTGAGATCATCCGTCATCTCGATCTTCAGCCGCACCCCGAAGGCGGACATTACCGTGAGACCTTCCGCGCCCCCGAGGCGGGTGAACGGGGTGCCGTGACCGCGATCTTCTATTTGCTCCAGGAGGGGGAAGTGTCGGCCTGGCATCGGGTCGATGCGGTGGAACAGTGGCACTATTACGCCGGTGCGCCATTGGAACTCAGCGTTTCGGATCAGGGCGTCGACGTCATACGTCATAAACTCGGGGCCGATTTAGCGCGGGGGGAAACCCCCCAGGTTTCCTTGGCTCCTTATGCCTGGCAGTCGGCCCGTAGTCTCGGGGATTGGACGCTCGTGGGCTGCACGGTGTCGCCCGCTTTTACGTTCGAAGGGTTCGAACTGGCACCGGCAGGATGGGTGCCGGGGTCCGGACATCCCTAACGCGTTACGCTATTTGATCTCGCGTAGCACCCGGAAACCGATGAAATAGCTGTAGACACGATTGTCGTTGCGGAAACGCGTTGCAGCACGGGACAGGTTGGACAGGTAATACCAGGCCCCGCCCTTGACGACCTTGCTCGTACACGGACCGTCGGCGCGCGCCGTGCCGTCTTCGGGCGCGCCGACATGGCTGTCATGCCAACAGTCGGCAACGAATTCCAGAACGTTGCCATGCATGTCATAGAGACCCCAGGGGCTCGGCTGAAAGCTGCCGACAGGTGCTGTTTTCACGCCGCTCCACTCGGTGCCGCATCCGCGGCAGTTGGCCCAGCCGTCGATCATCTTATCGCCCCACCAATAGCCGGTGCGCGCGCCGGCGCGGGCGGCATATTCCCATTCCGCCTCGGAGGGCAGCCGATAGGTTTCGCCCGTCTTACGGCTGATCCAGGCGAAATACTCCTGGGTATCGGCGTAGGTCACATTGATCACCGGGAGCTTGCCGCGGCCCCAATCGCGGTCGAAGGCGGGATTGGAACAGCCGCCGTCGGCGTAACATGCGTCCCATTCGTCGAAGGTGACTTCGTAGCGTCCGAGGGCGAACCGATGGGATATGGTCACCCGGTGAGCGGGTTGCTCCTTTTTGCGGACACCGTCCGTGGAGCCCATGATGAAACTGCCCCGCGGCACCGTCACCAGTTCGGGGCAGGTCGCACAATCCTGGAAAGTTCGGAACGGCGCGCTTGGCACGTCCGCCGCACGCACGGGTGCGGAGAGGGCCAGCGCCACAGCGAAGCAGGCAAGGTAGAAAATGCGGCCGATTAAGTTGCGTTCAACCATCAAACACGCCGTTCCGGGAATACGAGGGAGAGCGGTATGGATGGACTTTAGGTTGGGGCGGCCGGCCGCTTAATCAACTGTCCAGGTCGGTCCGCTGCGCAACAGATCATTGAGATTGGCCGGACCCGATTTGGTCTTCTGCTGCTCGATTTGAGCCGTCACACCGTCTTCGTAGGTTGTCGTGGGGTCGCAATAAAGCACGCCCAAGGCAACCGGGAAGGTGGGCTGTTCCATCTCGATCAGCAACGACGCGATCAGCTTGTTCTTTTCGTCATGGACCAAAATATCGCTGGCGGTGATGCCGTTCTCGCCGAGGGTGACGACCTCGAGCTTCAAGGTCGCCGGGTCAAGACGGATACCCTTGTTGTTTTCCTTGCCGAACAGCATCGGTTTGCCATGTTCGACAAGAAGCTGATTGTCGGCGGCGACACTCTTGTCCGTGAAGGAATCATAGACGCCGTCGTTGTAGACGATGCAGTTCTGAAACACCTCGACGAAGGACGCACCGTGATGGGCGTGTGCACGGGCGAACATTTCCGGCAAATGTTTTTGCAGGGAATCCACCGAGCGGGCGATGAATCGCGCGCCGCAGCCGAGCGCATACGCCGTCGCCGAGACCGGCTTATCGACGGAGCCGAGCGGCGTCGACGGAGAGCGCGTACCGACCCGCGAGGTCGGTGAATACTGCCCTTTGGTAAGACCGTAAATCTCGTTGTTGAACAGGATGTACTGCAGGTTGACGTTGCGGCGCAGCACATGCAGCAAGTGGTTGCCGCCGATGGACAAGGCATCGCCGTCGCCCGAAATCACCCAAACGTCGAGATCGGGATTGGCAAGCTTCGTGCCTGTCGCGAACGCGGCTGCGCGTCCATGAATGGTGTGGAAGCCGTAAGTCGCCATGTAGTAGGGGAAACGCGCCGCGCAGCCGATGCCGGAAATGAAGACGGTTTTTTCCGGCGGTGATTGAAGATCGGCAAGCGTCTTCTGCATGGCGCGCACGATGGCATAGTCGCCGCACCCGGGGCACCAGCGGACTTCCTGGTCCGATGCGTAGTCCTTGGCGGTCAGTTTTTCCGGTTGGGTGGCGACGTTCATTTGTGTGCCTCCAGATGGTCGCGTACGGCACTAACGATCTCGGTAACCTTGAACGGCTGACCCGAGACCTTGTTGAGGCCTTTCGCGTCGATCAGATATTCGCTGCGCAGAACCGTCACCAATTGGCCCGTGTTCATTTCGGGGATGATGACATGGTCGTAGGACCGCAGCAGATCGCCGAGGTTGCGCGGCAACGGCCAGATGTGGCGGAGATGAATGTGAGAGACGTCGAGCCCGTCATTGCGCAACACATTGACCGCCCGGTTGATGGGACCATAGGTGGACCCCCACCCGACGACGGCTACCTTGCCGCCCTCGGTTCCCACTTCCACGGTTTGCTCGGGAATGTCGTTGGCGATGTTGAGAATCTTGTTGCGCCGGGTATCGGTCATCTTCTGATGGTTTTCCGGCTCGTACGAGATGTTTCCCGTCTCGTATGATTTCTCGATGCCGCCGATCCGGTGCATCAATCCCGGCGTGCCGGGGATCGCCCAGGCGCGGGCCAGGGTTTTTTCGTCACGCAGGAAAGGGTGGAACCCGTCTGGATCGGTATGGAAGTTGACCGGAGTCCGCTCCAGCGTGTCGGCATCGGGGATCAGCCACGGTTCGGACGCGTTGGCAAGATAGCCGTCGGTCAGAAACATCACCGGCGTCATGTATTTGGTGGCAAGGCGCGCCGCCTCGATCGCCGTTTCGAAGCAATCGGCGGGCGAACGGGCCGCGACAACGGCCAGCGGGCTGTCGGCATTGCGGCCGAATACCGCCTGATAGAGATCCGATTGTTCGGTTTTGGTGGGCATGCCTGTCGACGGACCGGCGCGCTGCACGTTGAGGATGACCAGCGGCAACTCCACCGAGATGGCGAGGCCGATGGCTTCGCCTTTAAGAGCGACACCCGGCCCCGAGCTTGCCGTGACACCGAGTTTGCCGGCATAGGATCCGCCAATGGCGGCGCAGACCGCCGCGATCTCGTCCTCGGCCTGGAAGGTAATGACATTGAACTGCTTGAGGCGCGCCAGCGTATGCAGCACCGCCGATGCGGGCGTAATGGGATACCCCGCGAAAAATATATCCAAGCCGACACTTTGGGCGCCTGCCACCAACCCCCAGGCGGTCGCCTGGATGCCGGTCACGGTGCGATAGAGGCCCGGCTGAATTTCCGCCGGCGCGACGGTATAGGCGCGCCCGCCGTCCGACACTTCGGATGCTTCGCCGAACACGTGGCCCGCATCGACGGCGGCAATGTTGGCGTCCGCGATTTCAGGGCGTTCCGAGAACTTGGCGCGCAGCCAGTCGGCGGTCGGCTTGCGGTCGCGGTCGTACAGCCAATAGACGAGGCCGAGCGTCCACATGTTTTTGCAGCGCAGCGCTTCCTTTTGCGACAGGCCGAACGGCTTGACCGCCTCCAATGTGTTTTTGGAGATGTCGACGGTGATCAAACGGTAGTTGCTGAGCGAGCCGTCTTCCAACGGATTGCCAGTGAAGCCGGCCTTCTTCAGATTGCGATCGGTGAAGGCGCCGCTATCGGCGATGATCAGGCCGCCGGGCTGCAAATCGCGCAGATTGACTTTCAAGGCTGCCGGGTTGAGCGCGACAAGGACGTCGGGTGCATCGCCCGCGGTCTTGATGTCGCGTGAACCGAAATGAATCTGAAACGCGGAAACGCCGAAGGTGGTTCCCGCAGGGGCGCGAATTTCAGCTGGAAAGTCGGGGAAGGTCGCCAGGTCGTTGCCGGCGAGTGCCGTGGTCAGCGTGAACTGACCGCCGGTGATCTGAATGCCGTCGCCCGAGTCACCCGCAAAACGGATGACGACGTCTTCGATCTCTTCGCGTTGGCCTTCTTTTACAGGGATGGCCGTTGTGCCTTCCATGGGCGCAGGCTCCTCATGAGTCGCAAACGCAACACGCCCGCCACGCCGTGTCGCGTCCAGTTCAGACGGTCAGCAAAACTTCAGTGGGTGACGGTCCCTGGATCGCATCGTTGTGGGCTCTTTTCAATTCGGCCCGCGCGGAAGCCAACCTCTTAACACACGGGACATATCCCGCCAACCGCGTTTCGCTAAAATTATCAAACACCTACAAGTGTTGTGGTCATTCCCGGAGAGGCCGGAAACGTCGCGTATCATACGCTATTGTTCGCCTTCCGAACAGACACAATAATTCGGCGAAATTCATCTACGATCTGCTCGTAAACATTGCGCTTGAACGGGACGATCAAATCAACCAGGTCGTCGACGCTAACCCATTGCCAGGCATCGAATTCCGGGTGCTCGACGGCATCGATCCGGATATCCGCGTCGGACCCGGTAAAGCGCATGGCGAACCATTTCTGGGTCTGACCCCGGTAGCGGCCTTTCCAGACTTTGCCCACCAATTCCGGTGGCAGGTCGTAGTCGAGCCATTTTTCGGATTCGGCGACGATCTCGGCGTTCGCCGTGCCGATTTCCTCCTCGAGTTCGCGGAAAGCGGCGTCGGCGGGCGTCTCGCCCTTATCTATGCCGCCTTGCGGCATTTGCCAGGCTTCTTCGTCGCGATCGATGCGTTGGGCGACGAATATTTTGCCGTCTCCGTTAAACAGCAAAATACCGACGCAAGGGCGGTAGGGGAGGGACTGCGGATCGGTCGTCATCGGCGGCTACCCGCGGTAGTGCGAAATTGGGGCGGTTTATCCTTCTTCCGCCGAGGCCTTCGTCTCCGGAACCGGCGGTTCCTTAACCAACGCTGAGACGGGCGCAAGTTCAAGATTTTTTTGCGGGAGTCCGATACTCCATTCCGCGAGGAGCCTGATGGTCAACGGATACGGTTCCGCGATCGCGATGGCGCGGCCTTTGGCCCGCGCCATGTCTTCGAGCTGCTTGAGTTTTTCCTGAATGGCCTCGGTCGAGGGCACGGTATCGAGGTGCATGTCGACCCTTGCGTTGGGCAGGCCAATGGCATCGGAAAGCGGTAGAACGCGGCTGTTGCTGAGAAGGCCCGGGTCGATAATGGCCAGGCCGCGCGTGCGTATCGCTTCGAGAACCGGCTTTAATGCCTCATCGGTTGTGGCGAACAATGATCCGTGGGTCGCGACAAATCCGATGTAGCCGGTGGCGAGGCCGAGGATCGTGCTGAGCCGGGCTTCACGTTGCTTGACATCGAGATCTGTGAACAGACCGAGGGGGCCCGGATCGATGGCCGGGAAATCGATCGGCTCCATGGGAAGATTGATCGTTACCTCGTGTCCGGCCGTGCGGGCCAGCGACACCCATTCGCTCAACTCGCTGGTATAGGGTTCAAACGACAGGGTAACGCCCGGCGGTAATTGTTCGATGGCGGCGATTGCCGCAGCTTGGCTCATCCCGACGCCATTGATGAGGATCGCGACTTTCGGCTTTTCGGAATCGCCGGCAAAGGGCCGGGCGTACACTTTCCACGGCATCCGTCCATCCGGCGGAACCTTGGGGAGCAGGCCGTTCGGGCCGCCCTCGACCATATCGCGGATCGGGGCCGGGCGCAGCGGCTCGCCTTTTTCGATTTCGGGAACGCCGGAAAAGGCCGTCGCGGCAACGGCGGGGATGGTCAATCCGGTGGGACCGTCGAAGGTTTGGTTCATGCCGTCGCCGCGTGCGCCCGGGGTGAGGGCCGCGCGGCCTTGTAGCGCCGCGCTGCGTGGCGGCAGATCTGCGCTTACACGGAGCGAATAATCGCCGCCGCCGAAGGACAGGGCGAGCATAAAGAGGAAAAGAAAGGCAATGGTTCCGCCGGCGCTACCGGCAACGAGGATGAGCTTTCTCTTACGTTCGGCGAAGACTTCGTCGTCGACCTCGTCGAACTCATCCTCGTCATCGAAGGCGAGATCCTCGAAGCTCTCGTCAGCGGGTATATCGTCGGAGCCTTCGGCGGCCGCCTCGCCATCCTCCCCGGCGGCCTCTTCCGAGGTGCCGTCGTCGGGGTTCGCGTCGCCCTCGGGTGCGGCCTCAGCGGCGGCATTTTCGCCGTCCGCGTCGTCTGCAGCCGTGTCAGCGGGGTCCCCGGCCGCCTCTTCCGGCGGCGCTTCCTCAATGTCGGTATCGGCCATGGCCTAATGTCTTATTGCGAACGTCGCTTTAACGAAGATCGGGCTCATTTGCCGCGCGTTCAAGACCGGCCATGGCTGGGCCAGGGGTGGGTGAGGGGCGTCTATCCCTTCAAACGCTGAGAAAACAGCGAAACTCCGCGCAAAAGATCGAGAGCCCGCTGGAGTTGAAAATCCTGCAATCGGGCCTGTTCTTCGCTCGTGGCCGCTGGGGTTTCCCCATCCTCCTCGTCCGATACGGGCTGCTCCTCGTTGGTTAAGGCGCCCCGCAGGTCGGCTTCGTGCCGGGTCTGACGTTGCGTCAGGGCCTCTATTCGAGCCTGTTCGACCTCGATGTCGGGATCGATCCCGACGGCCTGGATGGAGCGGCCTGACGGCGTGTAGTAGCGCGCCGTCGTCAGCCGCATGGCGCCATAACGTCCCAACGGCACGATGGTTTGCACGGAGCCCTTGCCGAAGGATTTCGTGCCGAGGATGACCGCGCGCTGATGATCCTGAAGCGCGCCGGCAACGATTTCCGACGCGGATGCGGAACCGCCGTTGATCAGCACGACGATCGGCTTGCCGTCGGCAAGGTCGCCGGGCCGCGCGTTGAACCGTTGGTGCTCTTCTTTCTTGCGGGTGCGCGTCGACACGATCTCGCCTTGCTCGAGGAAAGCATCCGAGACGGCCACTGCTTGATCCAAGAGGCCGCCGGGGTTGTTGCGGAGATCGAGAACGACACCCTTAAAGTTGTCGCCCAATTCCTCTTTCATCTTATTCATCGCTTTGGTCAGACCATCCGCGGTCGGCTGGCTGAACGAGGAAATACGAACATAGGCGATATCTTTTTCCGTATGCGAGCGCACAGTGCGGATCGGAATAACGGCGCGAGTCAGCGTGACGTCGAAGGGTTCCACATCCGGGCGCCGCACGGTCAGCCGGATATCGGTACCGACCTTACCACGCATCAATTCGACGGCCTCGGATAGGCTCAGCCCAAGAACCGCCTTCCCGTCCAGATGGGTGATGTAGTCACCCGGTTGGAGGCCGGCGCGGGTGGCCGGCGTGTCATCGATGGGAGAGACGACTTTGACCAGGCCGTTTTCCATGGTCACTTCAATTCCGAGGCCACCGAAGCGGCCACGGGTCTGGACCTGCATGTCCTGGAAACTGTCTGCGTTGAGATAACTCGAATGGGGATCGAGATTAGTAAGCATGCCGCTGATGGCCGCTTCGATCAGTTCCTTATCCGATACTTCCTCTACATATTCGCCCCGGACTCGTTCGAATACGTCACCGAACAAGGTCAAGAGCCGGTATGTATCGGCTTGGTTCTTGGCCTGCGCTTGCGCATCTGCCGTCGATTGAGCTTGGACCGGTCCCACGAGGAACAAAAACGCCAATGCCGAAGCAGCCGTCAAAAATGCTTTTCTCATTCGTTTGCCTTACTTTTGAGCTACGAGCCAGGGAAGGGGATTGATCGGCTGCCCCTTCCGCCGAAATTCTACATATAGTCTGGGCTTGTCGTTTGTGGATCGGCCCATTTCGCCGACCGGCTCTCCGGCCAACAACCATTGTCCTGGTACGCCGTCGATGCGGTCCATCCCCGCCAGCAACGTATGATATCCCTCGCCGTGTTCGATGATCAATAGTTGCCCATATCCTCGGAATACCCCGGCAAATACTACTTTTCCGTCAAACGGCGCGACAACTTGCGCATTGCCGCGGGTTTCGATGGTGACGCCTTTGCGGCTCACGCCCTTGGTTTGCGCTTCGCCATAGCGGCTGACAATTCGGCCAACCACCGGAAAAGGCAGCTTGCCTTTGGCCTTGGCAATGTCGCGGTAGGTGAAGGGCTCTTCCAGTTTGACGCTCGGCCGCACGTTGGCTTTTTTTGACAATTCGCGGGCTTTTTTCGCCTCTTCCTCTGCCCGCGCCCGCACCTGCTCCTCTTCCGCGAGCTTGGTAAACAACTCGCGCAGATTGCTTGCTTCGCCGGTCAGTTCCTTCAGGCGTTGCTGTTCGCGGCGGCGTTCCGCCAGGGTCTGAGACCGTTGCTGCCGTTTTTTATCATGGAGGGCGGCGAGCTTCTGCCTCTGTTCGTCGAGCACGCGCTGGGCGTCGGAAAGCCGCTTGCGGCTCTCCAAAATGTGATTGCGGGTTTCGTTGAGGGCGAGCAGATCGTCGCGCAACCGGCTTGCCTGTCCTTCGACTTGAGGCACCGTTGATCGCAGCAGGACGGCGGTGCGGACCAAATCGCCGGGCGGGATGGGTTGCGTAATCAGCGCCTCCGGCGGATACAGAGCCAAGCGATGGACGGCCGACAGAATATCCGAAAACTGCGCCCGTCTGGATTTGAGCAGCCGCTGCTTCTCCCGCTCGGCGGCGTTGAGGTCGGCGATCTCCGCTTCGAGCGTCGATAGCCGCGCTTCCATCTCCTGGATTTTTCGCGCGGCGGCGATTTTGGCCTGACTGAGTTGTTTGAGTTCCCGGGCCAGGGTGCCGGCACGGCGATCCAACGTCTTTGTCTTGGATTCGCTTTCCTTGAGTTCGCGTTCGATGGCTTTGAGCTTGCTGTCGACATCGCCCGTGGTGCTTTGCGCCCAAGTGGACACAACCGGCGCAGAGAGAACAACAGCAAAGAGAATAGGGAAAACGGCTACCCGCAGCCGCAAAGGGGGAAATGCGAGGCTACGCCGTGGCATGGCGGCGCGCCGCCCTATCCGTTTGCGCGGACGGCGTGATCAACGACCGCCCGGTCATCTCGCCGGGCTGGGGGAGGCCGAGCAATGTCAGGATGGTCGGCGCG
Source organism: uncultured Rhodospirillales bacterium (assembly GCA_913055735.1). Classification (GTDB taxonomy): domain Bacteria; phylum Pseudomonadota; class Alphaproteobacteria; order Rhodospirillales; family UBA2165; genus CAJXKD01. The sequence goes on along the minus strand of CAJXKD010000001.1, from coordinate 679,764 downwards.
ATGTCCGCCAGGACACCGTTCTGTAGGCCATCGACATTTTCCGGTGGATTGACCATCACGAACGGCACCGGCGATAGGGTATGCGCAGTATGCGGTTGACCCGTTTCTGGATCGTCCATTTGCTCGGCATTGCCGTGATCGGCGGTGATCAGCATGACACCGCCTGCGCGCGTTACCGCGTCTTCCAGACGCCGCAAACAGGTGTCAACGGTTTCCGCCGCTTTAACTGCGGCGTCGAAGATGCCGGTGTGGCCGACCATATCCCCGTTGGCGTAATTCACGACGATCAAATCGAACTTTCCGGCGTCGATTTCGGTGACCAGCTTGTCGGTCACTTCGGGGGCCGACATTTCCGGCTGCAGGTCGTAGGTGGCGACTTTGGGCGACGGGACAAGAATGCGTTCCTCGCCGTCGAACAATTGTTCCTCGCCACCATTGAAGAAGAACGTCACATGGGCGTACTTCTCGGTTTCGGCGATGCGCAATTGTGTCATGCCGGCGTCGGCAACAACCTGGCCGAGAATGTGGGTCAGCGGGCGTTGCGGGAACAAGGCATCGAGGAACGCATTCAGCTCGGTTGAATATTCCGTCATGCCGGCGCGCGCCGCGAACGCGATCTGCCGGGAGCGCGAAAAGCCGTCAAATGCCGGATCGACCAAGGTGGCAAGAATCTCGCGGGCGCGGTCGGCGCGAAAGTTCACCATCAGGATACCGTCGCCGTCGGCCATGCCCGCGTACTTGCCCACCACCGTCGGTAAGACAAATTCGTCAGTGGTGCCGGCGTCATAGCTTTGTTCGACGGCGGCAAGCGCCGTGTCCGCCGTTTCGCCTTTGCCTTCGGCGAGGGCCAGATACGCTTTTTCTACCCGCTCCCAGCGTTTGTCGCGGTCCATGGCGTAATAGCGACCGCTAACCGTTGCGATGGACAGGTTGGCGGCGCCCTTTGTGTCCGCCTGAAACTGCTTGAGATAGTCGATCGCGCTCGACGGCGGTGTATCGCGGCCATCGAGAAAGGCGTGCACGGCAACGGCGACGCCGGCCTCGCTCAAGAGCATGGCCAGGACGGCGAAATGCTTCTGATGGGAATGAACGCCGCCGGGCGACATGAGACCCATGAGGTGACAGGTCCCGCCGCTATCCTTGAGCGCCTTGATCAGCTCCTGCAAATGGTCGTTTTGGGCGATGGCGCCATCGCTGATTGCTTTATCGATCAGCGGCAGATCCTGCATGACGACACGGCCCGCGCCGATGTTCATGTGGCCGACCTCCGAGTTGCCCATTTGGCCTTCGGGGAGCCCGACGTCGAGGGCCGAGGCCTGCAGGTGGGAAAAGGGACAGTCGGCGCGCAAGTGATCCCAGGTCGGCGTTGCCGCCTGCTCGATGGCATTGTCGGGGCCGGGGGCGCGTTCGCCCCATCCGTCCAGGATACAGAGAACGACCGGGCGCGGCCGGGCGGTTTCGGTGGATGTGTTCGGCGGGGTGTCAGGCATGGGGGCAATATAGGCATCTTTGCCCGGAAAGGGTAGTCGAAGGATCGGGCGGAGAGCGCGAAAATCGGCGTTTTTCGGTTATTTGTACTGCGCCTATTTATGATACGGGTGGCCGCCGAGGATGCATTGCGCCCGGTAGAGCTGTTCCATCAGCATCACGCGGACCAGCATATGCGGCCAGGTAAGGTCCCCGAAGGAAAGGCGGGCGTCCGCGCGCTCCAGAACCGGCGTATCCAATCCGTCGGCGCCGCCGATCACGAAGGTGACGGACGGGCGTCCAAGGTCGATCCATTTTTCGAGATTTTGAGCGAGGCCTTCGCTACTTACGGCGGCGCCCGTTCGATCCAGGGCGACGACCCAGCTGTTATCGGGAAGCGCGGCAAGAAGCTTGTTGCCTTCGCTGCGTATTACCTCGGCGGCGCCCAGCGGACGCCGTTCCTCGACTTCTTTAAGTTCCACCCGCCAGTTGAGGCGTTTGGCGTAGGTGGTAAACAGGTCTTTCTCGGGGCCGGTTTTCATCCGGCCCACCGCGGCGATAACCAGGTTCACATTTGTTCCGGGGCGTGCAACGCCGACCCCGTATCGACGGTTTCGAACCGCCGGTGCGATCGAACCACCGGATCGCCCCAGATCTTTTCGAGATCGTAGAAGGCGCGGATTTCAGGCCGGAACAGATGAACGACAACGTCGCCACCGTCGACCAACACCCAATCGCATTGGGGCGTGCCCTCGAGGGCGATTCCTTCGAGGCCTTCCGCTTTCATTTTTTCCCGGAGATGTTGCGCCATGGTGTTGACCATGCGCTGCGAAGTGCCTGACGCAATGACCATGTAGTCCGCGAAATCGGTCTTGCCGGCAAGGTCGATAACGACCACGTCTTGCGCTTTGTCGTCATCGAGAGAAGCTTCCACCACCGCCAAGAGTTGCTTGGATGTGGGAAGCTTTCTGGGTTCGTCTTTTATCTTTGTGTCTCCTTTACTCTGTTAACTACCTACCTTCTTCCTGGCGTAGGCTCGTTGCCGATATGGAATCTGGCCGGGCACGTACAATTATCCAGGCGGGCGGACTAATATTTGCTAAATCCGGCGCCCTGCTGCCGCGCAGGCGATACCGCTCGAACCGCCGTGCCGCCTTACCCGACAACGCCCGTCTAGAATACGTAGGGCGGGGGAAAACCGCAATGGGAACCAGCCGGAAAAGGGTCCGCCAGTGCCGCCATCGTGGGAACTGGATGAGGTTGTCGGCCCCCATCAGCCAGACGAAGCGAACCGCAGGAAACCGGGCTTTTAGCGCTTTTATGGTGTCCACGGTATAGGTGGTTCCAAGATCGCGCTCGATATCGGTGACGACAATCCGCGGGTCGCCTCCGGCTCCCGTGGCGATTTCCTTGGCCGCCGCCACCCGGCTCTTGAGGGCAGCCATGCCGCTTGCCGCCTTGAGGGGGTTCTGAGGCGACACCAGCCACCAAACTTCGTCAAGCCGCAGCCGTTCGAGGGCTTTCTGGCTGATCTGCAGGTGCCCCCGGTGCGCAGGATTGAAGGATCCGCCCAGGAGCCCGATGCGTTTCGCGCTTTTCGAACCGGGGAGCTGGGCCATTCGCCGGGGATACCTTGGCGTGCTTGGACGGCGCTACGGGCGGGTTTGGCCGGTGCCGTGAACCACATATTTAAATGTGGTCAACTGCTCGACCCCCACCGGGCCGCGTGCATGCAGCTTGCCCGTGGCAATTCCGATTTCCGCACCCATCCCGAACTCGCCGCCGTCGGCAAATTGCGTCGAGGCGTTCTGAATGGCAATGGCGCTGTTGACACCGTTGAGAAAGGTCTCCGCCGTCGCCGCGTCGTCGGTAACGATGGCGTCGGTGTGTTCGGTGCCATGCAAATTGACGTGCTCGACGGCTTCGTCGACGCCGGACACTTGCTTTACCGCGATCACGGCGTCTAGATATTCCGTGTCCCAATCGGCATCGCTTGCGGGAACAACCCGATCGTCCATTGCCTGCGTCTTTTTATCGCCGCGGATTTCGCACCCTGCATCCGCCAACGCATCGATGATGGCGGGAAGGTGCGTTTTGGCGGCGGCGCGGTCGATCAGCAGCGTTTCGGTAGCACCGCAAATGCCCGTGCGCCGCATTTTGGCGTTGAGCACGATGTCGCGCGCCATGGCGGGGTCGGACTTGGCGTTGACATATGTATGGCAAATGCCTTCCAGGTGGCTGAAGACCGGCACGCGGGCCTCCTTCTGGACCCGTTCGACCAGGGACTTGCCGCCGCGCGGCACGATGACGTCGATAGTGTCGGTCATGGTCAGCATTTCGCCGACCGCCGCCCGGTCGGTGGTCGGCACCATCTGAATGGCGGCCTCGGGCAGGTTGGCACGTTGCAATCCTTCCTGCATGCAGGCGAGGATCGCCGTCGAGGAATGGAAGCTTTCCGAACCGCCGCGCAGGATCACCGCATTGCCGGCCTTGAGGCACAATCCGCCGGCGTCGGCGGTGACGTTGGGGCGCGACTCATAGATAACGCCGATAACGCCCAGCGGCACGCGCACGCGTTCGATGTGCAACCCGTTGGGCCGGTCCCAAGCGGCCATGACGCCGCCGACCGGATCGTCCAGGGCGGCGATCTCCTCGAGGCCGGTCGCCATGCCGTCGATCCGCTGTCGGTTCAGTTTCAACCGGTCGAGCATGGCCCCGGTGAGGCCTTTCTGCTCTGCGGCCGCCATGTCCCGGTCGTTGGCGACGATGAGCTCGTCGGCGCGTGCCCGCAAGGCGCGCGCGGCCTCGGTCAGCGCCCGGTTCTTGGCTTCGGTCGGGGCGAGCGCCAGGGTATGGGCGGCGTCCTTCGCCGCCGCGCCGATCCGCTGCATCAGCGCATGCACGTCTTCGAGTTTTTCCGCCGTACTGGTTGCCGTCATTGGTTTCGTTCCCTGGTCAGGCCCTGGTTAGGCGCCACTCACGAGAGCACCAGATCGTCCCGGTGAATCATTTCATCGCGCCCACGGTAACCGAGTAGTTCCTCTATTTCACGGGTTTTGTGGCCCATAATCAGCCGCCCGTCGGCAGCGGAATAGGCCACCAAACCGCGCGCAATCTCGCGCCCGTCGGTGGATTTAATACTGACAGCATCGCCGCGGTCGAAGCTGCCCTCGATGGCCGTTACCCCGGCGGGCAGCAGGCTGCGGCCCTGCTTCAGGGCTTTCAAGGCGCCTTCATCGACGGTGATGGTGCCCGTGGGCTGCAGTGATCCGGCGATCCAGCTTTTGCGGGCGGTCTTGGGGTTGCCCGTGGGCACGAACCAGGAGCAACGGGCGCCGTTCTCGAGGTGGGCGAGAGGGTGCAACGGCTTGCCCTCGCTGATCACCATGGCGCAGCCGGCGCCGAGGCATTGTCGCGCGGCGGCGAGCTTGGTGGTCATGCCGCCGGAGCTGTCGGCGGAAACGGGCGCGCTGGCCATTGCTTCGATCTCGGGCGTGATGCCTTTAATCTCGGGAACGAGCTCGGCATCCGGATAAAGGGCGGGGTTCATGGTATAAAGCCCGTCGATGTCCGACAGCAGGATTAGTGCATCGGCGCTGATCATGGCGGCGACGCGGGCCGCAAGCCGGTCGTTGTCGCCAAAGCGAATCTCGTCGGTGGCGACGGAATCGTTCTCGTTGATCAATGGCACCGCACCGACACCCAGCAAGGTTTCGAGGGTGTTGCGGGCATTCAAATAGCGACGCCGGTTTTCGGTGTCGCTGAGGGTCAACAGAATTTGGGCCACGGTCAGATTATGACGTCCAAGCGCTTCCTGATAGGCGTGCGCCAACCGCACCATGCCGGCGGCGGCGGCGGCCTGCTTTTCCTCGAGGCGAAGACCGCCGGGTTTGAAGGAGAGGTAACGCCGTCCCAGGGCGATGGCACCGGAAGAAACGATCACGACCTCTTGGCCGCGCGCTTGCCAAGCCGCAACATCGTCGGCGAGGGAATCGAGCCACTTGCGATGCAGGGTGGCGTTGCCGGGATCGACCAAAAGGATGGAGCCGATCTTGACGACGATGCGTTTCGCTTGTTTCAGCCGGTCGGCGCTTGATAGTTGAGTCATGACGCCGTCTCTTCGGCTACTTCTTCGTTTTCGGCAACAGCCTCCTGCTCACGGTAGGAGACGACTTCCGCCCGCAAACGGTGAAGCGCCGTGTCGACGCCCTTGCCCGAGGCACTCGACAACACCAACACCTCCTGGCCGCAGGCGTCTGAAAGTTCCCCGTGGCGTTCTTCGATCATGTCCTCGGTCAGCGCGTCGCATTTGCTCAGCGCCACCACTTCGCGTTTGGTCTCGAGACCGGCGTCGTAGGCGTTCAATTCGTCGCGGACGGTCCGATAGTCCTCGGCAACCGTTTCGCTGGTGCCGTCGACCAGGTGCAGGAGGACGCCGCACCGCTCGATATGACCGAGGAAGCGGTCGCCCAAGCCGGCGCCTTCATGGGCGCCTTCGATCAGTCCGGGGATGTCGGCGAGCACCATTTCGCTTTCACCGATATAGGCGACCCCGAGGTTGGGGTGCAGGGTGGTGAAGGGATAGTCGGCGATCTTGGGCCGCGCGCGGGTCACCGTCGCGAGGAAGGTCGATTTGCCGGCATTGGGCAGGCCGATCAGCCCGGCGTCGGCAATCAGTTTGAGGCGCAGCCAAATCCAGCGCTCCTCGCCGGGGAAGCCGGGCTCGGCGTGGCGGGGCGCCTGATTGGTGGAGGATTTGAACTGGGTATTGCCGCGGCCGCCGTCGCCGCCGCGCGCCAGCACGAGGCGCTGGCCTTCTTCGGTCATGTCGGCGATCAGGGTCTCACGGTCCTCGTCGAGGATCTGGGTGCCGACGGGCACCTTGAGGATGATGGGCGGTGCCGATTTGCCGGTGCGGTTGCTGCCCATGCCGTGGGTACCGCGCGCGCCCTTGAAGTGCTGCTTGTAGCGGAAGTCGATGAGGGTGTTGAGGTCCTTTACGCATTCGACGATGACGTCGCCGCCGCGACCGCCGTCGCCGCCGTCGGGGCCGCCGAACTCGACATATTTCTCACGGCGAAAGCTGACGCATCCGGCACCGCCGTCGCCGCTCTTTATATATACCTTGGCTTCGTCGAGAAACTTCACGGCGCTATCCTACCGGTTTCATGCAGCCATAAAAAAAGGACCATTAAAAAAGGGGAATGGCCGGCCATTCCCCTCTGCATGATGGAACGGTCGGCCAGCGCTTAGCTGGTCGGCTCCACGGCCACGAAGACGCGTCCCAATCTCTTATGTTCGAACTTCACCGTACCCGGGGTAAGTGCGAACAGCGTGTGATCCTTGCCCATGCCGACGTTCTGGCCCGGATGATATTTGGTACCGCGCTGGCGAACGATGATGTTGCCGGCTTCGACGGCCTGGCCGCCATACAGCTTCACACCAAGGCGACGGCCCGCTGAGTCGCGGCCGTTACGTGAGCTACCGCCTGCTTTTTTATGTGCCATCTGGGTATCTCCTTACGACTTCTTGGTCGTGCTTTTCGACTTGGCAGAAGACGTCGATTTCTTGGCCGCCGGCTTCTTGGCGGTCGTCTTGGCCTTCGTGCCAGATGCGGCTTTCTTTGCCGCGGGCTTTTTCGCCGCCGGCTTCTTGGCGGCAGGCTTCTTCGCCGTGGTCTTGGGGGCCGCCTTCTTGGGCGCAGCCTTCTTCGCAGGCGCAGCCTTCTTCTCAGTCGCCTTCTTAGCCGCGGGCTTCTTGGCGGCAGGCTTGGCTTCTTTCGCCTCGGCGGCGGCAGGTTTCTTTGCCGTTGCCTTCTTCGCCATCGGTTCCGCCGTACCCTTCATGCCTGCACCGCTGATCTCGGTGATGTGCAGCACGGTCTGCAGCTGGCGATGACCCTTCGTCCGGCGATAGGTCTGCCGGCGCTTGCGCTTGAAGACGATAACCTTGTCGGCGCGCGATTGATCGACGACCTCACCGACAACCTTGGCGTCGGCCACGGTCGGCGCGCCAACGGCGGGCGCCTTACCGTCTTCGCCGAGCATCAAGACGTTGTCGAACGTCACGGCTCCACCCGGTTCGCCGGCCAGCTTTTCCACGACGATGACGTCGCCCGGGGCAACCCGGTACTGCTTTCCGCCGGTCTTAATGACTGCGAACATGATCTGTATCTTTGTTCCGGTTTTTCCAAGTAAAAACAGGCGCCGCTCGTGGGCACCCGAGGCCGCGGAACCTATCGCTGCCGCCGCCCCGTGTCAACGTATTTTCGGGGTCTTTTCCGGGTATTCTAGGGGGAATTTCCGGGCCTTTCGGGGTCCTTGCCGAAGTTTGTCCTGAGGCCACGGAAAGGGCCGGCGCACCTCCGAGCGACCGATTTCGACGCCTTTTGGCCCCGGAAATCCAATAAACCCTTTCGGAATGCCCAGAATTCCATTAACACTCTGCCCCGCCGCGGTGGGGTGCCGGAGTGGTCGAACGGGGCGGTCTCGAAAACCGTTGTGCGCTATGCGTACCGTGGGTTCGAATCCCACCCCCACCGCCATTAAGTCCCGTTCCCGAATTTCGTTCTGCGCCGCTCACTTTCCTTGCTGGGCTCAGGATGCCTGGAAATTGCCACTTGTCCTTTATTGCCAGACTTGTAATGTCGCGGGACCATGCAAACGACATCCCGCCCAACGGCTCGTAACGTCAGAAACCGCGCCACCCACGCCGCCATTCTCGAGGCCTCCGCCCAAATCCTGAACGATGTTGGCTACGGCAGATTTACCATCGAGGCGGTGGCGAAGCGGTCCGGCGCCGGCAAACCGACAATCTACCGGTGGTGGAAGTCGAAGTCGGAACTGTTCATGGAACTCTATAACCGGGAGAGCGCGGCGATGCTCCCGGTCCAGGATTTGGGATCGGTGCGCGCCGAGCTGATCGGCCAAATGGTGGCTCTTTTCGCTTTTTGGCGGGACACGGCTTGCGGCCGCGCCTTTCGTGGCCTGATCGCCGAATCCCAGGCTGATGAAGCCTCTCTTGCCCGATTGCGCGATCAATTTATGCCCGAGCGGCGCAATCTTGCCCGCGTCATTTTCGAGCGGGGCTGCAGGCGGGGTGAGATCGATGAAGAAGCGCCCATCGATGCGGCCATAGACATGCTCTATGGATTCACGATCTACCGGCTCTTGACGGATCAACTCGACAATCCCGAGCCCGCGATCCATGCCACCGTGGATATGTTGCTGCGGGGGCTTCGCGTCCAGGAAACAAGCACACCTGCGTCATCCGGAGGAGAGTAAGGCTGGCCGTCGGCGCTGCGGATGTACGTCATTGCATGCAATAAGCAAAGTATAAAACGTTACGTAACGTCAAAATGATTGACGGAAGATCGGTCTGTCTGCCAATTTAGGCCGCAATTGGCCGGGCGCTCAAAACGCCCCTTGAGAGCCAAGCGGGGTGATCGGTTTCCGTCGGGGCGCGAGTGATTCAGAAAGCGGAGAAGCTACTTGCACGGTTGTCCACGCCGTTGGCGTCGATCGGCGCCTTGGCGATGCTTGCGGCCGCAGGCGTAACCGTCGCGGACGTGCTTCTGAGGTGGCTCGCCAATGCCGGGGTGGTGGCCCTTAACGAAGTTATCGGCCTGATCTTCGCCGTGGCGATTGCCGCCTGTATCCCGGCGGGGTTGGCGAAGAAGGTCAATCTCCGGCTCGATCTGCTCGAGAATGCCCTGCCGCCCAGGTTCGCATCATGGTCCGATGGCTTCGGCGCGGCAACGTTGACTGCATTCTACGGCATTCTCGCTTGGCACATCGCCAAATACGCCGGCTCCCTTGCCGCCCAGGGGCAGACCACCGTAATCCTTTCCGTGCCGCTAGCCCCCTTCGTCTATGCCGTTGCGTGTATCGTCGGGTTCGGTGCGATCGTCCAAATCGTCGTGACCCTGTCTGCATTTGCCAAATTACGCGCGCCTGTATCGGTGCGGGGAGGGTCGCCGCTCGCCGCGGCCGCCGTGCTTGCGATCTTCGCCCTTCTTGCCGCTGTCGTTGTCTATGGAATTGCCGACTTCGATGGTTTCGCTGGATGGATCCGGCAAAATATCGGATTGGCGGTGGCGCTGGCTTTCTTGTTGATGTGGGGGTGCCTGCTCGGCTTGGTGCCTCTGGCATCCGCCGTCGGGCTGATTGGGCTTGTCGGCATGGCCACCATCATCGGCTGGGCGCCTGCCTATTCCATCTTCGCTACCGAAGCCGTCGGATTTCTGACGAACAGCCAAGTGTCCACCTTGCCCTTGTTTCTCATGATGGGCAGCTTTGCGGCGGCGGCGGGAATCTCTGATGACCTCTATCGTTTGGCGCAGGCGGTGGTCGGCGGATTCCGCGGGGGGCTGGCATTGGCAACCATTGCCGGCTGCGGTGGATTCGGCGCGGTGACCGGATCTTCTTTGGCAACGGCCGCGACGCTGGGCCGGGTAGCCTTGCCGGAAATGGAGCGGCGCGGTTACTCGGTGACGTTGGCGACGGGCACCATCGCTGCCGGCGGGACCCTTGGTGCCTTGGTGCCTCCATCAAGCCCTCTGATACTGTTCGCCCTGCTGACGGAAAGCTCCATTGGTCAGCTATTTACCGCGGCGATCGTTCCCGCGTTACTTGCCATACTTCTTTATTTCCTGGTTGTCGGTATCTACATCCGCGTTGCACCCGGCGCCGCACCAGCGGCACAGCGGACCAGTAAACAGGAACTGTGGGAAGCATTGAAGGGGTCCGGTGCGGTTGTGCTTCTGTTCGGCGTGGTCATCGGCGGGCTTTATGCGGGCATCTTCACCGCGACCGAATCGGCGGCTTTCGGCGCGGTCGGCGCCTTCCTGCTGGCTCTGGTGCGAAAGCGGCTCAAGCGGGGTGTGTTCTGGCGGATCACCGCGGAGACGACAGTGACCACCGCCTTAATCTACGGGCTGATCTTCGGAGCGCTGAGCTTTTCCTATTTCATGGCGGCGAGCGGCGTTCCCGAAACGGTAACCGGGATCATCAAAAACCTCGATCTTCAGCCGATACTGATCATCGCGTTGTTACTCGTCGTGTTCCTGATGCTTGGCTGCGTCATGGATTCATTTGCCGTGATGATCATCACGGTGCCCATCGTCACGCCGCTGATTACGGGAATGGGCTACGACCTGATTTGGTGGGGGGTGATCAATCTAGCCGTTATCGAAACCGGCATGATCACGCCCCCTTTCGGATTGAATGTCTTCGTCCTGAAGTCGCTGCTGCCGAGAACCTCCGTCGCAACGGTGTTCAAAGGAGTCTTGCCATTCGTCCTGGCGGACCTTCTTAAGTTGGCGCTACTCGTCGCGTTCCCGTTCATCGTGTTGGCCTTGCCGAGCACAATGAATTGAGGTCGAATTCGTTAGATTCGACGCGCGCCCTGAATCGCCTGCCAGACTTTTTGCGGTGTCATGGGGAGCGACAGATTGTCGACCCCAAGCGGACGCAGCGCGTCGATAACCGCATTGGCGACGGCTGCTGGGAAGCCGCTGGAGCCGAGTTCGGATGCGCCTTTGACACCGAGCGGGTTCGTCGTCGCGGGTACTTCGACGAACTCATTAACGATATTACATAGGGTGTCGGCGCGCGGGATCCCGTAATCCATGAAACTGCCGGTGATCAGCTGGCCGTCACTCGGATCGTAACCGACTTCTTCCAGGAGCGCTTCGCCCGCAGCTTGGCCAATGGCGCCGTGAATTTGGCCTGCCAGCGTCAACGGATTCAGAACCACACCGACATCGTCGACGCTGACAATATTTTCAACGGAAACTTGACCCGTGTCGGGATCGACTTCGATCTCGCACACAAGGCAGCCGTTTGGCGCAGTGGGGTCGACGAGCCCCCCGCCGTCGCCGCCCAGCCCGATGCCGAATTCCATAGGGTTGCCCGACACCGCATAACTGCGCTCGGCAACCTGGGTAAAACTGACGGCGCGGTCGGAGCCGGCGATGCGGAATGTGCCGTCTGCAAACTCGATGTCGGCTTCGGCCGCTTCGAGCAACAATCCGGCAAATTTCTTCCCCTTGTCGATCAATGCATCGGTTGCGGCGCGTAACGCGGTACCGCCGAGCATCATGCTGCGGGCAGCGAAACTACCTCGGCCGAACATCACCTGGTCAGTATCTCCTTCCAGAACCCGGACGTTCTCGAAAGGTTGCCCGAGCCACTCGGAAAGCATCTGGGCATAGACCGTTTCGTGACCCTGACCGCTGGCTTGTGTTCCGGCAAGCAGCAGAATGGTGCCGTCGCGATCGACCCTGATCTCCATGCGCTCCGACTGGATCGCCGACCCGGCAAGGATGGCATAGAAGCCAAGGCCAATACCGCGGCGGCGCCCGGATTGCTCGCTCCCGGCCCGCCGTTCGGGAAAGCCGGACCAATCGGCGAGTTCCAAGGCGCGATCGAGAATATGGTGGAAGTCTCCGTTCTCGATGGACGAGCCGCCGGGCATATTGCTCGGCATTGCCGAAGCCGGGATCAGGTTGCGCCGCCGGATTTCATCGCGGCCGAGGCCCGTCGCGATCGCGGCCTCGTCGAGTAGCCGCTCCATCATGAAATTGGCTTCGGGACGGCCGGTGCCGCGATAGGGGCCGACGGGCGCCGTGTTAGTGAACGCCGCCCGAACGACGCCGTGATAGGCCGGTATCCGGTAGCCGCCGGTCAGATTGGCGACGTTGATGGCCGGAACACCGGCGGAATAGGCGAGGTAGGCGCCAAGATTGACGTCCGACGTCAGCCGGCATCCGGTGATCAGCCCATTTTCGTCAAGCGCAAGTTCGCCGCGTTCAACGTGATCGCGCCCGGCGATATCGGCGGCCAGGGCTTCGGCGCGCTCGCCCGTCCATTTGACTGGCCGCTTCAGTTTGCCGGCGGCCCACACAACCAAGGCATCTTCCGGGTACGTGGTTCCCTTGGTCCCGAACCCGCCGCCGACGTCGCGTGTGACGACACGCAAATCGGTTTCAGGAAGCTTCAAGACTTCCCGTGCGACGACTTCGCGTATGCGATGAGGCTGTTGTGTAGAAGTATAGAGGGTGTAGCGGCCATCCCACGGCGAGTGATCGCCGATGGAAGTGCGCGGTTCGAGGGGCGTGCCCGCGATCCGTGGGTAGCGATGCTCGATTGTGACGACATGCGCCGCTTGCCGGAAAGCATTGTCGGTTGACGCGGCATCGCCTTTTTCAATTTGGAACGCGAGATTGTTTGCGGCTTGTTCCCATACCTTGGGGGCGTTTTCGGCCAGGGCGGCGGCCGGATCGATAACCGCGGGCAGCGGGCCGTAATCGACGATGATGGCTTCGGCGGCGTCGCGCGCCTGGTGAACGGTTTCGGCGACGATCAATGCCACGCGGTCACCGACATGCCGGACGTGGTCGACGGCGAGAATGCAATGCGGCGGCGGCATGCCGTCATTCCGCGGTCCGGGAAAAACTTGGCACGGCAGCGGCCCTAACCCGTCGGCAACCATGTCCGCACCGGTCAGGATCAAAAGCACGCCCGGCATCTCGCGGGCGGTATCGGCGTCGATGGCACGGATGACCGCATGCGCGTAGGGGGCGCGTAAAACCACGGCGTGCGCCATTCTCGGCAGGGACAGGTCATCAACGTACTTACCGTAGCCAGCCAGCAGCCGCGCGTCCTCGACGCGCCGAACGGGGGCACCAATGCCCGTAGGGCTTCGTAAAGTCTGATTGGCCGGCGGCATTTAGGTGCGGTCCTCCAGGCAAAAAAATGCCGCGCCTCCAGAAGGCGCGGCACAGGAGTTGATGCACATTCTATTTGCCGGCTTTAACGGCTGCCAGAATTTCTTGGAAGCGCTTCTTAACGGCGGCACCGTTAGGACGAGACGCGGCCCATTTCTCAAGCAGCGGTTCGGCCTTGTTGTGCCAATCCGCCTTTTGGGCGTCGGTCAGTTCGACGATGGTGTGACCGCCCTTGGCCTCGGTCATCTTGCGTCCGCCAACATCGGCCCAGTCCCAGTATTCGCCGAACTTCCGGCTTACGTTCTCGCCCATATTCTTGCGCAAAACATCACGAGCGGCCGGCGTCAGCCCGTCCCATCTTTTCTTCGACATGAACAGCATCGCCGTCGAGGCGCCCAGCCGCGCCTCGATATGGTAGTTCGTTACCTCAAAGAGTTTGAAGCTCGGGAACGCTGGCCAACCCACCGACGTCCCGTTTACGGTCCCGCGCTTCAAGGCCTCGTACATAGCGGTCAAGGGCAATGCCTGCGGCGTGCCGCCAAGAGCGACAATGATCTCGCCTTGGATCTTGTTGGCCACGAGTACCTTCTTGCCGGAGAGCCCGTTGTTGAGATCGGTCGCCTCCGTCAAATGAACGCCGCCTTGAGGCAGCCCGACCAACGCCAGCGGCTGGATGTCCTTATATTCGGCGTCCAGCATGCCGGTTTCATAGAGCCGCCAAAGCGCGGCCGACGCATCGGCGGAATTGTCGGTGATGAACGGCAGGCCCGCGACCTCCGACAGCAGGAACTTCCCGCCGACCGGCGGTTGGAGCGCGAAAGCGACTTGGATGGCGTCCGATAGGACGCGCTGATAGACGTTGCCGAAATTCGCGAGGGCATAGCCGTCGCGAACTTGCAGTTGGATTTTTCCCGTACCGTCCTTGTTGATTCCGTCAGCCCAGGGATGAAGGAACCTGGAATTGATCGGAATACCGGGAACGTTCAGTGTCGCAAAAACGAGACTGGCGTCCTGTGCCGGAGCCGGCGTCGAGAACATCGCGATACCGAGTGCCGCAAGAACGGCCTTAAAGCGAAAAAGCTTCAATCTTTCCTCCCTTAGACCCTTGGGGTTCCAGCCGTTCGGCACGGTTGCCCAGAGTTCAAAAACGTCTCCACAGAATGTTTTCAGCGTCCCTCCCAGGATCGCTGTTCGGACGCCCGATTTCTCATTCAGCGGCGTTGCCGCCTCTTCGTTTGGTCCAATGAGACGAGTCCGAAGAAGGGCGAAAGCCGGAACGTTACTTAACGTAACGAATTAAGGCGCTACGTTTCTAAAAGTATTAGGATTTAAGCCAAACGTCAATCGGTATTGCCGTTACGTTTCGTTTTGATATTATCCCTACCGCGGTTGTAACAGCCCCATTCGGCACCGGCTATGACGCTTTCGTGGGGCAACAAGAAATGAAGAGGAGGATGCGTGTCTGAGATCTTTGACGTCGTCGTGATCGGCTATGGCCCTGGAGGCGAGGTAACCGCATCAACGATTGCGGCGGCGGGCTTCAAGGTATGCGTCATCGAGCGTTGGCCGACGGCTTATCCCTTGCCACGGCTAACTTCCATCGACGGCGAGGTGGCGCGCATTATTCAGGCGACGGGCGCTAACATCGATGACGCGCTGCAGGAATCTACGGTTCAGGAAGCGGCCTATTTCGACGACAGCGAGGGCGACCAGCTCATGGTCGTCGAGTATCCGGGCCTGAGATGCGGCTTTGCGTCCCGTTACAACGTGTTCCAGCCGGACATCGAACGAACCATCCATGAAAAGATTCAAACATTTCCGAACGTGGAACTGAACCTGGGGTGGGAAGCAACGGAGATCGTCGATACTGGTGACGGAGTAAGGGTCACGTTCCAGGAAAAAGAGGGGCAGAAACGGGAGCGGACTGTCGAGGCCCGCTACCTCGTCGGCGCGGACGGCGCGCGTAGTTTCGTGCGCGACGCTCTCGGCATCGATATGCGCGATTATGATTTGCACGAGCGGTGGCTGAATTTCGATGCGATCAAGTTGCGCCCGCTGCCGGAACGGTTCGAGAAATTGCGGATCATTATGGATCCGGCGCGGCCCCATATGTTCATGCCCATTGGCACGAAACGTATACGGTTCGAATGCCGGGTCATGGAAGGCGAAACCGACGAGCATATGGTCGAGCCCGGCGTCGCGTGGGGTTTTCTCAAGGAGAAGCACGGTCTTGGCCAGGAGGATATCGAGATCCTCCGTCACGTCGTCTATCACTATTACACGCGAATTGCCTCCGAATGGCGGCGCGGGAACACATTTCTCGTCGGCGATGCGGCACATACCATGACCCCATACATGGGGCAGGGCGCATGCGCTGCCTTTCGCGACGGCCGCAATCTCGGCTGGAAGCTCGTCGAAGTATTGTCGGGCCGGAGTTCGGAGAATTTGCTCGACGAGTACGAGATCGAACGCAAACCGCATGTAACCACCATCGTCTTTGGTTCGGATCAGGTTTCACGGATCGTCAATATCGTCGATCCCGAGGAAGCGGCGAAACGGAACGCAGGGATGCGCGCAACAGGCGTCGGGCAGCCGCCGGATCTTCCCGATCTGACGGCGGGTATCCTGTGGAACGGCGTTGGCGGAGAAGGTCAGGGGATGACCGGCCTGATCACGCCGCAGGGAGCCTTAGCGAAGAACGGTGTGACCGGGCGAGGTGACGATATCGTCGGTTCCGGCTTCCAGCTTTGGGCCCGCCGCGATCCGGCAAGTTTCCTATCCCCTAAGAGTCTCGACTATCTGGCGTCCATTGGAACCGCAACAGCCGTCTTTCGATCGCATGACAGTGCTCATGCCGTGGAGGACATAGATGGTGTCTATCTCGGCTTCATGGATTCCCATCATGCCGATTTCGTAATTGTCCGTCCGGACTTCTATGCGTTCGGCGGGGGCAATGAAAAGGATGGCGATGCGGTGGTCGCGGACTTGGCAAAACGCCTGCACACAACGGACGCCTCGATGGCATAGCCGCGGTTTCAACCGTGCGTGCGAGAGGTTCAAGGGGAGGAAGCAAACCATGAAATATGACGTCGGGGGACTTCAACTCGACCGACCCTTCCGGGTCCGGCGGCTCGGTCATTTCGGCTTTCATACGAACAATGTGAACGACACTGTCGAGTTCATGACGGGGATACTCGGCTTATCCATTTCGGATACCGAAGACTTCAGTGCCCGCTCGACTGAGCCGATCAGCGAGGAGGACGCCCGCGCGTGGTTCCTGCGGCTAGGAAGCGATCACCATACGGTCGTTCTCGGCAGCCAGAATCTGCTCGACAAACTCGAACCCGCGCGCGCCGGTCAACTGGTCAATCAAATGTCCTGGCAAGTCGGCACCCTGCAGGAAGTAAGCGACGGCATGGATTTTATCGCCGAAAACGCGACGCTGCGTCGCATCGGCCGCGATGCGCCGGGGTCGAACTGGCACAGCTACGCCTACGATCCCGACGGCTACGTTATCGAGATTTTCTACGGCATCGAACAGATCGGCTGGGACGGCAAAAGCAAACCCCGCTCCATGTATGACCGCGGTTTCACGACACGCCCCGATCTGCCGCAAATTCCTGAGTACCAGGAAGTCGATCAAGCGGCCGCGCGCGGTGACGATGTGCATGCCGGTTATCGATATGAGGAAGCCAGACGGGCGACATTTAACGTCGATGGCATTCTGCTGCCGCGTCCGTTCAAGCTGACGCGCCTCGCCAAGGTCGGCGTTTTCGTCGAGGACGTCGAGAGTTCGACGGCCTTCTACCGCGATGTTCTAGGTCTTGCTGTGAGCGAGCGGGTTACCGTGAACGGCCACGACTGCGTCTATCTCCGAGCGGATTCGGAACATCACAGCCTGGCCCTTTATCCGGCGGCGTTGAGGGATGTTTACGAGACGGAAGGCCACTCTTTCGGCGTGACCTGCGGGTTTGCCATCGCCAACTACCGTCAGCTCAAGGACGCCTATCAGTTCTTTGTCGACAACGACGTCAAGATTTTGGACCTCCCGCCGCAACTGTCGCCGGGGGTCAAGTATGGGTTCTGGATCCAGGGGCCGAACAAGGTCGCGATCGAAATTTTCTACGGTATGGACCGCGTCGGGTTGGACGGCAGTGTGACCGCCAAATCGTTTCCGCCGTCCGTTTCGGAATGGCCTGACAGCATTACTTACGGCGGCGCGGGTTGGTACGACCTGCCCCTGATGGGCCCATTCGCATAAGGCTTCTTGTCGGAGAGATAAAATGCAGACCAAACTGTCGCTTACCATCGAGGATGCGCGCCGTATCATGGCGGCGGCGGAGGAAGCCGCCAAAAACATGGGGTTCAACGTGTCGATCGCGGTCGTCGATTGCACGACCTATCCACAATTATTGACGCGTATGGACGGCGCCCCGTTGATGAGCGCAGAAGGCGCCCTCGACAAGGCGCGCTCGGCGGCCGAAGGCGGCCATCCGACGACGTTCTTCGAGGAACCGCTGAACGAGGGGCGTTATTCGGTGCTACGATTGCCCCATACCCCGATCCCGGGCGGGCTCCCGCTGCTGGTTGATGATCAATGCGTCGGCGCCATCGGCGTGGCGGGCGCGCCGCCTCACCTCGATGTCGAGATTGCGCAGGCCGGAGTTGCGGCGCTGTAAGAACTGTTGAGGTGGTGTTGGGATCGGTCGGCTACTTCCCAGCTTCGCTGCACAAATTCCCGGTTTGATGAGAAAAATTCCCTGTTCTGTCGAGTAGGGAATTTTGCTGAATTGTTTTGAAAATCAGCAGTTTGTTTGATGGGAAATCGATAATTGCAGGCCGAAGCCCGTAAATTTCCCGGTATCTTCCCTGTTTAGCAGGTAAATCCGGCCAGAGACGGGTTCGCAGGAGACTGTCTGCACCGCCATCGATCAGATGGCAGTTTTTGAAGGGGTTAGCCCAATTAGGGCGGCCCTTTTTTTCGCGTTTAGACCCACTCTGGGCACAACCGCAGCCAATACGCCGTTACAGATTAGGCTGCGGATGCCACCCGCGCTGCGCCGGCTTTACGATCGTCCGCGCTGCCGAGCAACTGCTCCAACTCCGGGATGCAGGAGCCGCAATTCGTGCCGGCCTGAAGGACCTCGCCGATCTGTTGGACGCTGGTCAAGTGGTCGCTCGCAATAGCTTCTTGCAGGGTTTTCAGGCCCACACCGAAACAGGAGCAGACGGTGGCGCCGCAATCCGCCGACCCGCTCCGTGGCACGCCTGCGAGAATGTCGGTGCGGGCGTCGTCCGATAGCCGTTCCGCCGTGAACTGGCTGACCAGCCAGTCGCGTGCCGGCAGAGCGCGGCCCGACGCCATGAACAGACAGAAGACCAACCGGCCGTTTTCCAGAACGGCGATCCGGTGGGATCCGGTGCGCCCATCGGCGAACGCAATAACGTCGCCGCCGCCGACTCCTGTCGGGGAAAGTGCCGTGGCCCAGGCCTCCACGTCGGGAATATCGTCGGTCCCGCTCACCTCATAGAGCCAGCAGCCGTTGCGCCGTGCCCGTGCCCAATAGGCCGAACCGGTGGGCGTGAGGGGATCGCGGGCCAGAATGAATGCCTGCCATTTAGTTTCGACGGCGCGCACCCTGATGGGCGTATGTTTGAGTTCCGGCTGGTAGGAGACGGGATCGGTTTCCGGGTTGACCAGGATCCCGGCCACGCATTGGGACGAAACCTGATCGGTCCAATGGATCGGCATGAAAACCGTCCCGGGGGTTTGCCCATCGCTCAGCCGCGCTTTGAGGGTTGCGGACCCCCAAGCGCTTTCGATGCAAACCAGTTGCCTGTCGCCGATCTCCAAGACGGCGGCATCCGCCGGGTGCATCTCGACATAGGGCTCGACGCTGTGGCTCGACAAGCGCGGCGATTTGCCCGTGCGGGTCATGGTATGCCAATGATCGCGCACCCGGCCGGTGTTTAGGATAAAAGGGAAAGTTCGGTCGAGTGCGTTCACGGGCTGCCGCGGTATGATCGGCAGCATGCGTGCCTTGCCTGACGGGGTGAAATAGGCGCCGTCGCTGAACAGGCGCGTGGTGCCTTTGACGTTCTTCTTGCGGACCGGCCATTGGATCGGGGCGAGGGTGTCGTAGGCAATGTTACTGATGCCCTGCAGGTCGCCGATGTCGAAATCGCGGGTGCCGTTGTTGGCGACACCCGACAGTGCGGCATGTTCGCGAAAGATTGCCGCCGGCGAGTCGTAGGCGAAAGCGTCGCCGAAACCCATGCGGTTTGCGACATCGCAGATGATGCGCCAGTCGGCGCGCGCCTCGCCCGGGGCGGGCAGGAAGGCGCGTTGACGGGAAATACGGCGTTCGGAGTTGGTCACCGTGCCCTCTTTCTCGCCCCAGGCGAGGGCGGGGAGCAGCACATCGGCATAGCGCGCGGTGTCGGTGTCGCGCAGGACGTCGGAGACTACGACAAACTTACATTTCTCCAGCGCCGCGCGGACGTGCGCAGCATCGGGCAGGCTGACGGCCGGGTTTGTGCCCATGATCCAAACGGCTTTGATTTCGCCCCGCCCGACCGCATCGAACAGATCGACGGCGGTCAGTCCGGCCTTCGCCGGAACTTTTTTCGATCCCCAGAAGCGCCCAACGATGTCGCGGTGATGTGCCGACTCCAACTCCATATGGGCGGCGAGCTGATTGGCGAGACCGCCGACCTCGCGGCCGCCCATGGCGTTGGGCTGACCGGTCAGGGAGAAGGGCCCCATGCCGGGGCGGCCGATGCGGCCGGTCGCCAGATGGCAGTTGAGGATGGCATTGACCTTGTCGCTGCCGCTGCTCGATTGGTGGATGCCTTGGGAATAAAGCGTCACCGTTTTCTCATGCCCGGCAACCAGCTCGAAGAAAGCAGCGACATCGTCGATGTCCAAATGGCAGTCCCGCGCGACGCTTTCCGCATCCCATGACGAATTGCGTGCCGCGGCGAGCGCGTCGTCCAATCCGTCGACGGTGCTGGAAACACCCTTGCGGTCGACCAAGCCGCGCTCGAACAAATAAACCAAGAGACCGTTGAACAGGATCGCGTCGGTTCCCGATCTAAGCGGCAAATGCAGATCCGCGGTTTCGGCAGTGGGTGTGCGGCGCGGATCGATCACGACCAGCGTCATTTCCGGCCGGCTCTTTTTCGCGGCGATGATCCGCTGATATAGGACCGGATGGCACCAGGCGGCGTTGGAGCCGACAAACACGACGACGTCGGCCAGTTCCAAATCCTCGTAACATCCGGGAACGGTGTCGGATCCGAAAGCGCGCTTGTGCCCGGCGACACTCGATGACATGCACAGGCGCGAATTGGTATCGATGTTGGCCGACCCGATAAAACCCTTCATCAGCTTGTTCGCGACGTAATAGTCCTCGGTCAGCAATTGGCCGGAGACGTAGAACGCGACCGCGTCCGGTCCGTCATTTGAGATAATGTTGTTGAACGTGCCGGCAACGGTGTCGAGCGCCTCGTCCCACGAGACGCGTTTGCCGCCGATCTCGGGACGCAGGAGCCGGCCCTCGAGATCGATGGTTTCGCCGAGGGCCGAGCCTTTTGAACACAACCGGCCGTAGTTGGCCGGGTGATCGGGATCGCCGGCAATGGCAACCGTGCCGTCCTCGGCATGGGTCGCGACGAGGCCGCAGCCGACGCCGCAATAAGGGCAAGTGGTTTTGACTGCGCCGCTCATTCGGCCGCTACCGGCGTCGTCCGCGCCGCCGGCATGTCCAGATAGACATCTTCTTCGTCAATCTTGGCGCCGACCGTCGGGGCGCAGCCGACATCGGGGGCGAGGGCGTTACCGTCGGCAAGTTCGAGAACCCAGTTGTGTAACGGGCAGGTTACCCTTTTGCCGTGGACGATGCCCTGCGAGAGCGGGCCCGCCTTGTGCGGACAGCGGTCCATCAGCGCGAAGATCTCATCGTTCGCCGTGCGGAAGACGGCAATGTCGCCGCGGGCGCTTTTGACCACCCGCGCCCCCAGGCGCGGGATATCGGCAACGCGGCAGATCTTGACCCAGGTCTCCATGGCTTACACCGCCGCCAAAGTGCGGAACTCGCTCTGCAGTTCCGCTTGCCGGGCACGTGCCGCCCAGGGATCGTCTTGCGAGAAGCTTTGGGAATAGAGGAAGCGTTCGTAAAGCGCCTTGCGGCCCTCGGCGTCCTCGACGACGCGCTGTTTGACGCTTTCGAGCCCGACCCGTTCGATCCAGGGTGCGGTGCGCTCGAGGTAATAGGCTTCTTCGCGATAGAGCTGGAGATAGGCGCCGCAATATTCGAGCACTTCTTCCGGTGTCTTCACCTTGCACAACAGATCGGTCTTGCGGACTTTCATGCCGCCGTTGCCGCCGACATGGAGCTCCCAGCCCGAGTCGACCGCGACCACACCGAAATCCTTGATGGTCGCTTCGGCGCAGTTGCGCGGGCAACCCGATACGGCGAGTTTCACCTTGTGCGGCGTCCAGGTGCCCCAGCACATTTTCTCGAGGTCGACGCCCATGCGGGTCGAATCTTGCACGCCGAAGCGGCACCACTCCGACCCGACGCAGGTCTTCACGGTCCGCAGCGCCTTGCCGTAAGCGTGGCCGGAGACGAGTCCGGCGGCGTTGAGATCGGCCCAAACGGCGGGCAGGTCGTCTTTCTTCACGCCGAGCAAATCGATCCGCTGGCCGCCCGTCACCTTGACTGTCGGGATATCGAACTTGTCGGCGACATCGGCGATAGCGCGGAGTTCCTTGGGATTGGTCACGCCGCCCCACATGCGCGGCACCACCGAGTAGGTGCCGTCTTTTTGAATGTTGGCGTGGGCGCGCTCGTTGATGAACCGCGATTGCTGATCGTCGATATATTCACCGGGCCAGGCACACAGGAGATAGTAGTTGAGCGCCGGACGGCAGCTTGCGCAGCCGTCGGGATTGGACCATTCCAAGAAGGACATGACCTCGGGGATCGTTTTCAAGCTTTGTTCGAGGATCACGCGGCGGACCTCTTCGTGGGTCCGGTCGGTGCATTTGCACAGCGGCTTTTCCTTGGGTGTTGCGCTGTAATCGCCCCCCGCCGTTGCCGCCAGCAGCTGTTCTACCAATCCGGTGCATGATCCGCACGAGGAAGATGCCTTGGTGTGCGTGCGCACATCATCGAGTGTGTAGAGCTTGTTTTTTGTAATCGCGGCGACGATGTCGCCTTTGCAAACGCCGTTGCAGCCGCAGACCTCGTCGCCGTCGGCCATAGCCATGGCCTGGTTCTGATCGCCGCGGCCGGAATCGCCGAGATGCGCCTTGCCGAACAGAATGGTGTCGCGGAAGGCGCTGATGTCGGTGCCGTCGCGCATCATCTGGAAATACCAGGCGCCGTCGACCGTATCGCCGAACATAACCGCGCCCTTGATGCGGTTTTCCTCGATGACCAGCTTCTTATAGATATTGCGGGCCGGATCGCGGAAAGTCATGTCCTCGGTGGCGTCGGACCCGATGAAATCTCCGGCAGAGAATAGGTCGATGCCCGTCACCTTGAGCTTGGTCGAGGTGACCGAGCCGAGATAGCGGAGCACGCAGCGTTCGGTCAGGTGATTGGCGCAAATACGCGCCTGTTCGAACAAAGGCGCCACCAGCCCGTATGTTTGCTTGCGATGCTGCACGCATTCGCCGACCGCATAGATACGTGGATCGAAGGTCTGCATGGTATCGTTGACAACGACGCCGCGCTCGCAATGAATGCCCGCCGATTGCGCCAGTTTGATGTTGGGCCGGATACCGACCGCCATGACGACGATGTCGGCGGGAATCTCCGAGCCGTCGGCAAAGCGGACGCCGGTCACGTGATCCTCGCCGAGAATCTCCTGGGTCGAAGCGGGCATCAGGAATTTCATCCCCTGATCCTCGAGGGAGCGGCGCAACATGCCGCCCGCCATGGGATCGAGTTGCCGTTCCATCAGGCAGTCCATGAGATGAACGACGGTGACGTCCATGCCTTGGATCATCAATCCCTTGGCTGCCTCGAGACCCAGCAGTCCGCCGCCGATAACCACGGCGTGTTTCTTGGTTTTTGCTGCCTCCATCATGCGGTTGACGTCGTGAATATCGCGGAAGGTGATCACGCCGTCGAGGTCGGCGCCGGGGACCGGGATGATGAACGGATCTGATCCGGTCGCCAGGAGCAGCCGATCGTAGGGCTCGACGGTACCGTCATCCGCTTCGACCACGCATTTGGCGCGATCGACGCGTGTGATCGTCTTGCCCGCATGCAAGGTAATGCCGTTGTCGGCATACCACTGCGTGTCGTTGATCATGATGTCGTCGACGGTTTTGTCGCCGGCAAGAACCGGTGACAGCATGATGCGGTTGTAGTTACCGTAGGGCTCCGCACCGAAGACCGTGATGTCATACATGTTGGCATCTATCTTCAGCACTTCTTCGATGGTTCGCATCCCGGCCATGCCGTTGCCGATCAGGACCAGCTTGGGTTTGCTTCCCGTTTTCATCAGCATGTCAGGCGGCCTCCTTGCCGGTTTCGGCCTGCTTCGATTTGCCGGACGCGCCGTGCTCATATTCCTCGAGGAAATCGAGCAGTTGCTTGCGGTATTCGTAGTAATCCGGGTGGTTGAGCAGTTCCTTGCGCGTCCGCGGGCGGGGCAGGCCAACGTCCATGATCTTGCCGATACGGGCGCGCGGTCCGTTGGTCATCATGACGACGCGGTCGGCCAGCAGGATCGCTTCATCGACATCGTGGGTGACGCAGATGGCCGTCACTTGGGTGCGTTTCCATATATCCATCAACACTTCCTGCAACTCCCAACGGGTGAGGGAATCGAGCATGCCGAAGGGTTCGTCGAGCAGCAGCAGCTTGGGGGATAACGCGAAGGCACGGGCGATACCAACCCGCTGCCTCATACCGTTGGACAGGTCGGAAGCGAGCTTGTCCATGTCGTTGCCGAGACCGACGCGGTTCAGGTAATAGCGCACGATGTCGCTGCGCTCTGCTTCACTCGCCTTGGGATAGACCTCGTCGACGCCGATGGAGACGTTTTCCGCCGCCGTCATCCAAGGGAACAAACTCGGCGCCTGGAACACGACGGCGCGTTCGGGACTTGCGTCATAGACTTCCTTGCCGTCGAGGACGATGCCGCCCTTGGTGATGTCGTTGAGACCCGCGACCATGGACAGCACCGTCGACTTGCCGCAGCCCGAATGGCCGATTAGGGAAATGAACTCGCCTTTCTTCATCAGGAGTTCAAAATCCTCGACCACGGTCAACGGCCCCTTGGGCGTCGGATACACCTTGGAAACGTTACCGAATTCGACGAAACGGTCGGTGATCGGGCTCGCCGAGGCGCGGGCATAGGCGGCTGGCGGCCGCTCGAGTTGCGTTGTTGGCAGCACATTGGGAAGCACAAGATCGTCGTCGCTGTCCGCGCCGCGCTCCATGCCGGCGTCCATCAGATAGCGGGTGATCTCGGCACGGAGCCGCTTGAACTCAGCATTATCGTTCATCTCGTGACGGTCGCGCGGCCGGGGGATGTTGACCTTGAACTTTGGCCCGAGCGTCGCGTTGGGCGCCGGGGTGAGGGGAATGATCCGGTCGGCGAGCAGGATCGCTTCGTCCACATCATTGGTGATCAAGACGACGGTCTTTTTCTCCTGCGCCCAAATGCGCTCGATCTCCTGCTGCAGGTTGGCGCGCGTCAACGCATCGAGCGCCGACAGCGGCTCGTCCAGCAACAGCATTTCGGGTGACATGGCGAGCGCACGTGCGACAGCGACGCGCTGACGCATGCCGCCCGACAATTCGGCGGGACGGCGGTCCTTCGCATGAGCCAGGCCGACCATCTCGATGTATTTGGAAACCCGGGCCGCGCGTTCCTTCTTGGATTCCTTCTTGAACACCTGGTCGACGGCGAGCCGGACGTTTCCCTCCACCGTCAGCCAGGGCATCAAGGAATAGCTCTGGAAAACGACGCCCCGGTCCGGCGAGGGCTCGACGATCGGTGCGTCTTTCAACAGGACCTCGCCTTCGTCCGCGCCAATCAAACCGGCGAGGATGGAAATCAAGGTCGTCTTGCCCGAGCCCGAGAACCCGACGATGGCGACGAACTCGCCTTCGTCGATAGACAGGTTGATGTCCTTCAACACCTCTGTCTTGTCGTCACCGTCGCCGTAGGTTTTGGAGACGTTCTTTAATTCGCAGAATGACATGATCGCCTCCGATGCCTAGCGGGTTTCGCCGAAGGTGAGCATGCCCTGCAGGGCATACATCAACCGGTCGAGAAGGAAACCGATGATGCCGATGGTGAGGACGGCGACCATGATTTTGGCGAGCGAGCTTGAAGAGCCATTCTGGAACTCGTCCCAGACGAACTTTCCGAGGCCGGGGTTCTGCGCCAGCATCTCGGCTGCGATCAGCACCATCCAGCCGACGCCGAGCGACAGGCGCAGGCCGGTGAAGATGAGCGGCAGCGATGACGGGATGATCAGCTTGAAGACCTTGGTGAATACTCCGAGGCGCAGCACACGGCTGACGTTCACCAAATCCTTGTCGACCGATGAGACGCCGAGCGCGGTGTTGATCAGTGTCGGCCACAACGAGCAAAGCGTCACCGTGAGCGCGGAATTGATGAAAGATTTTTCGAATAGGGGATCGTTCGACACGTAAAGTGCGCTCACCACCATGGTGACGATTGGCAGCCACGCGAGTGGCGAGACCGGCTTGAACACCTGAATCAATGGGTTGAGAAGCGCGTTCACGGTCGGCGACAGACCACTGAGGATACCCAACGGCACGGCGATGACTGTTGCCAACAGGAAGCCCATAAATACGGTCTGCAGGCTGGTGAAGATTTGGTCGATATAGGTCGGCTTGCCGGTATAGGAGCGTTCCTTGATTTTGTCGTGACGGCCTTCTGCGGCATAGCGGGCATTGCGCTTTTCCTGCCGCTCAAAGAAGGCGGCTTCTTTCACCCGCTCGGCCTTGTGGTCGTCCCAAAGATTGACTGTTTCTTCCCAGACCTGGGCCGGGCCGGGAATGGATCCGAGGGACGTGTTGACCATGGGGGCGAGCTGCGCCCAGACGGCCAGGAAAATAACGATGGCGAGCAGCGGGAGGCCAAGAAGGCGCCAAAGCTCCTTCATCTGATGTTTGGGGCTTTCGCCGGCCGCCATCTTGAGGATTGGTGTGACGAAAGTCAGCCCGGCGAGGTTGAGGTACTTCGACGACCGGGTGATGGCGGCAAAGATTTTCTCTTTGCGCTTTTGCCGCGCTTCGTGATCCGACGCCGAAAGGTCGTTTGCCGGATGAACCGTGGCGGTCGCTGCATCGGCGGGAGGAGTCATTGGATGCTTCCTTCTTTATTCGGATTCGTGCCAGTTCGGATGAAGGAGACGGGGAGGCAGTGCGTGTACCTCCCCGGCCATGTCAGCCGCCGGTCACGGCGTTGCCACTAACCATCTGTTTGGACTTCAAACCGATGGGAAATTTTTCGAGATAATCATTCGGCTTGCGGCCGTCGAAAGTGATGCCGTCGATGAACTCGGTTTGCGGGTCGCGATAGCCGTCGGTACCGAAGGGGAAGTCTTCCTTCTTCGCCTTGCCTTCCTCGATCAGCAGATTGGCCGCTTTGACGTAGATGTCCGGGCGGTACACCCTTTTGGCGATGTCGTGGTACCAGCTGTCCGGTTTCTGTTCGGTGATCTGGCCCCAGCGGCGCATCTGGGTCAGGTACCAAACGGCGTCGGAGTAGTAGGGGTAGGTCGCGAAGTAACGGAAGAAGACGTTAAAGTCGGGGACGTCGCGCTTGTCACCCTTTTCATATTCGAACGTGCCGGTCATGGAATTGGCGATTACTTCCTCGTCGGCGCCGACATATTCGGACCGCGACAGGATCTTCACCGCATCACGACGGTTGGCATTGTTGTTCTCATCCAGCCAGATGGCGGCGCGGATCAGGGCCTTCACAACGGCCAGGTGCGTGTTCGGGTTGGCGTCTTGCCATTCCTTGGACACACCGAAGACTTTCTCGGGGTTGTCTTTCCAGATCTCATAGTCGGTGATCACCGGCACGCCGATGCCCTTGAACACAGCTTGCTGGTTCCAGGGTTCGCCGACGCAGTAGCCGTAAATGGTGCCCGCTTCGAGGGTCGCCGGCATTTGCGGCGGCGGGGTCACCGACAGCAGCGCGTCGGCCATAATCTGGCCGGTGATGTTGTCGGCGGAATAGAAGCCGGGGTGAATGCCGCCCGCTGCCAACCAATAACGCAGTTCGTAGTTGTGCGTGGAGACGGGGAAGACCATGCCCATCTTGAAGGGTTTGCCCTCGGCGCGGAATTTTTCGACTACCGGTTTTAAATAGTCGGCCTTGATAGGATGGACGGGTTTACCATCGGGCTGCAGGGGGATGTGCTTTTTCATCTCCGCCCAAACCTCGTTGGAGACGGTGATGCCGTTGCCGTTCAGATCCATCGAGAAGGCAGTGACGATGTGGGACTGGGTGCCAAAGCCGATCGTCGCGCCGAGCGGTTGCCCGGCGAGCATATGTGCACCGTCGAGTTCGCCATCGATAACGCGGTCGAGCAGAACCTTCCAGTTGGCCTGCGGCTCGAGCGTGACGAACAAGCCTTCGTCTTCGAAGAAGCCCTTTTCGGCGGCGATGGCGAGCGGCGCCATATCGGTGAGTTTGATAAAGCCGAATTTGAGTTCGTCCTTTTCGACGTCGAGTTCGGCGGCGTTGGCATGACCCGCAAACGCCGCGACGGTCATCGCGGCGGCGGCCGTCAGGGCGGCGAACTTACGCCGGGTAATGGCCAACAGGTCGGAGGCGAGGATGTTTTCTTTGTGTGATTTGTGGCTCACGGTACTTCTCCTACAGAGTCCGTCACGTTGAAACGGAAGTGCCAGTTGCGCCCTCGAAAGGGCCGGTTTTCGAGAATTCAGTTCATGGTCCGCCTTGGGGTCCGTTTGGGGCCCGTTCGGGTCAGACCCAGCGGCAAACAGGCAGCCGCCATCGGCCCATGAATTCCATCTGTGGGGAGCACCCTTCAGCGGGTGAGGATCGCGCGATACACCGTCGTTGGTGATGCGTCTTTAGAAAAGCAACCGCCGTGCCAAATCTTTGGCAATGCAAAAAGGTGTTGTATTACAACGCCTTTTTCTAATTCTGGGCGGTTAGGTGGCCCAGCGGCGATAAA
The DNA here is from genome assembly GCA_913055735.1 of uncultured Rhodospirillales bacterium. GTDB lineage: Bacteria > Pseudomonadota > Alphaproteobacteria > Rhodospirillales > UBA2165 > CAJXKD01. The sequence continues at coordinate 651,355 of CAJXKD010000001.1, read as the reverse complement.
AACACCCTATCAAACTGCCTATCTTATAATCAAGTATTATTTTTGATTAAAAAATAGACAATTTAGGCGAAGTGCGCCATGGCGTCGGGATCGAAGGGTCGGCTGATGTCGAACGAGGCCAGATAGTCATCGAGCCTGTCGGGATCGAAGCGGCGGCCGTCGAAGAATTCGTCGGGTCCGAGATACAAGGTGCCGCTTTCCGATCCGACGGGGGTGGCCTCGCGCAGCGACCCTTCGAGTTTAGAGTTGCGGGCCGGCATCGCGATCTGGAAATCGCGCAAGGCATGACGGTAAAGATCGGGCCGATAGGTTGCAGCGGCGATCTCCCGGTTTCTGGGCGTGTCCGGCACTTGACCCCACCGAACCATCTGCGAATAGATCCAGAGCGCATGCGATTTCCAGGGAAAGTTCGCCGCGTTGCGGTGGAACAGAACCAGGTTCGGGGTTTCGGTGGGCGGCTCCGTCGGCGAGCGCTGCAAGACGCCGGCAAGAATGTTTTCGACGAGTTTCGCGTCGACGCCGACATAGTCGGGTTGCGAAAGGAGGGCTGCTAGTTCGGTTCGGTTGGCGGGATCGTCCGCCCAGCGCGCGGCCCGGTCCATGGCACGGATAAGCGCGGCAACCGCTTCCGGTTCCCGCTCGATCCAGTCGGTGCGGAGGCCTAGGACCTTTTCCGGTCCCATGCGCCACAGATCCGCATTGGCGACGATCAGACGCCCGGCACCTGCCGTCGCCGCCAAACTGTTCCACGGTTCGCCGACACAGAAACCGTCGACGAAGCCACCCTCCAGATACTCGACCATCAATGGCGGCGGAATGACGACAATGCGGACATCCTGATCGGGATGAATGCCGGCCGCGGCCAGCCAATAACGAAGCTCGTAATTGTGGCATGAGAAGGGATAAACCATGCCGAAGGTCAGCGGTTCGTCCCCCGCCGCTTTGCGCGCCGCAATCACCTCGGCCAGGGCCTGTGCCATTTCCATGGGGCCTTCCGCGCCGGTTAGATCCGATGCCGCGGCCATGCGCTCGTAAAGGCTGGTCGAGACGGTAATGGCGTTGCCGTTGAGACCGAGGGAGAAGGGCGCCGCCAAGGCAGAGCGGACGTTGCCGAGCCCTAGATTGGCGGCAATCGCCATTCCTGCCAGCATGTGCGCGCCCTCGATATGACCGACCGTAACCCGGTCGCGAATATTGGCCCAGGATGTTTCGCGGACGAGTTGCAGATCGATGTTCTCTTGGGCGGCGAAGCCCATTTCCTTGGCAACAACGGGGACAGCGCAATCGATCAATGGGATAAAGCCGCAGCGGAGCGTCGTTTGCCGGCGCCGCACGGGGGTGTCGTTCATGGCTCCCTTGGCCTCCTTGCCTCGTTTTTGACCTGCTTTCCGAAACCGTTCGCTGGCATCGATCAACATTCTCTCCCCCTATTCAAGCAGCCCAGACGCGGTGACCAGGCTGCGCGCTAGTTCAGATATCTTGATTTCCCGGTCCATGGCGTTCTTGCGCAGGAGCGCATAGGCTTGCTCCTCGGTAAGGTTCCGCGTCTGCATCAGGATTCCCTTCGCCTTTTCGATGATCTTGCGGTCTTCCAGTTTCTGCTTGGCGGCATCCAGTTCGGCCTGCAGGCGGGCGAAGGCGTTAAAGCGGCTGATGGTCATGTCGAGGATGGATTTCACCCGCTCCTTCTTCAGCCCGTCGACCACATAGGCGCTAACGCCGGCGTCGATGGCGGCCTCGATGGAAGCGGAATCCGATTGATCGACGAACATGGCGACCGGTCGGCGCACCGTGCGCGATACCATGAACATCTGCTCCAGCACGTCGCGGTTGGGGTTCTCGAGATCGATGAAAATGACGTCGGGATCGGCATCGACGATCTTGCGGAGCAGATTGCTCATCTCGTCGATCACCACGATCCGCGTATGGCCGGCCTCGGACAGGCCGTCCTTGAGGATAGACGCCCGAATCTGGTTCTCATCAATGATCAGAATGGTGATGCTTTCGGCGGCACTCATCGGCGAAAAGCTGTCGTTCCTGCTGAAATTAGACCTTTGGAGTAATTCCTAAGCAAACTTGATGCCGAGAATAGGAATGAGCTATGCCGATTATAAATATCTCCCCTGCATCTGCGGTTCGGTTCTGCCTCGAATAGGGTCTTGATGGCCGGTTCTTCGCGCAAGGCTACGAGAAGGTGCCTGATCGAGGGCGTCGGTTCCCTGTTACGCCATTTCGTCTCATGACCTGATAACCGCAGGTCAAAGCCAGACACCGAAATCCAAAATATCAAATCGAACCGGAGCAGCTTCCGCAGGAACTCGATCGATTGTAATATAACTATAATACTAGTTATTTCGTTTCTTTGATAAGGTGGGCCATGTCCTTGAAATTGGAAGAAGCCGCGCAGGGGTTTGCGGCGGCGGGATCGGAGCCCCGGCTCGAGGTTCTATTGGCGTTGGTCCGCGCTGGGCCCGAGGGGTTGAATGTTGGGCAGGTTCAGGCGCAGTTGAACGTTCCCGCCTCGACCCTGGCGCATCACTTGCGGTTTCTCGCGGATGCCGGATTGATTGAGCAGGAAAAGCTTGGCCGGACCGTCATCAATCGCGCGCGCTTCGACCAACTCGAGGAGTTGGCCGGATTTCTTCTCAAGGAATGCTGTGTCGACGCAAATACCGCCCGGAAGCGGTCTGCTTGAATTCAAACAGGAAAGAGCAATGACGGAAATCGCCCTAAGGAGTTACGCTAGTTTGCACCGTGGCCTCGATTGGCTGGGATCCGTTTGGGTCCTGGCGGCCTTGATCCCGATTGCGGTCTTTGTCATCGATCGAAACAACATCCTGCCGTTCTTCGATACCGCGGTGTCGGCATTACTCGGCACGCTGCCGTTCATCGCCATCGCCGTGCTGCTGATCGGTTATCTCAAGGCGAGCGGTGCTGAGGCATTGGTCGCGAAGGCCTTCGAGGGCCGGGAAACGCGGATGATCTTTCTTGCCGCGTTGTTCGGCGGGTTGGCGCCGTTCTGCTCCTGCGAGGTGATTCCCTTCATCGCCGGTTTGTTGGCCGTCGGCGCCCCCTTGTCGGCGGTCATGGCGTTCTGGCTATCGTCGCCGTTGATCGATCCGCCGACGCTGCTGATCACGGCGAGTGCCCTCGGTTGGGAATTTGCCGTCGGCAAGGCGGTGGCTGCCGTCTCGCTCGGTCTCATGGGCGGCTTCGTCCTGCAGGCGATGATCCGGCGGGGCGCCTTCGCCGATCCGCTGCGGCCAAATTCGGTGGGCGGCTGTTGCGGGTGCGGCACGTCGCCCTTCAAGGGCACACCGAAGTGGGCGTTTTGGGAAGAGGCCTCACGCCGGGCCGAGTTCGTGTCGCAGGCGTCGGCCAATGGCCTGTTCCTGTTGAAATGGCTCACCTTCGCTTATTTGATCGAGGCGCTGCTCATTCACTACGTGCCCGCGGACCTCATCGGATCGGTGGTCGGCGGCGAGGGCATCCTCCCGATCGTCGTCAGCGCGCTCGTCGGCGCGCCTGCTTATCTCAACAGCTATGCCGCGCCGCCGCTGGTCGCGGGGCTTGTGGAACAGGGGATGAGTGCGGGTGCCGCCATGGCCTTTATGGTCGCCGGTGCGGTCAGTTCCATACCGGCGATGGCTGCCGTTTGGTCTCTGGTCAAACGCCAAGTTTTCGCCGCCTATCTCGGCCTTGGCATTTGCGGCGCAATCGCCGCTGGGGTGATTTTCCAGGCTGTCGTTTGAATTCCAGCGGCAACTAGGCGGCTAAATCCGGCCACATTACGGTAGAGCGAACCGCCATATGATCGCTGGCGAATGCATCGCCATGATGGCTCAAGTCCGTGACGCGCTTCGCCGGTACGTTCGACGCATGGACAAGCAGAACGTGGTCGAGACAGCGGGCTTGTGGAGTGTCATCCATCGGGTCAAAGCCGATCAGGGTCGGCGCGGCCGATAAATCCGGAGCAGCCCAACGACTATTCTGGATAGACAAGCCCGCCGTTTTCGCCAACGAAGACACCCATTCCTCATCGACATACTCATTGAAATCGCCGCCGACCAATGATGCGCTCGAGCTGTCATCCGGAAGCCCGCGAAGCGCGGCGGCAAACTGGCGTTGGCGGAGATCTCTCGCACCTTTGAGGTGACTGAGATGAACGTTCAGCACATTGAGCGGCGCGCCGATGTCGAGCGCGGCGACCTGCGCAATCCGCTCGCCGTCTCGTCCGTCCGCCGGCAGTTGGATGGCAGAGGATGATCGGATCGGGTGGCGGCTGAGAATGGCCATTCCCGATTGGCATACAATTCGCCGGCCCTCGACCGTTCGTCGTTTTTCCCGTGCCGGATGGTAGGTGGCGTAAAGGCCAAGGTCGCGCGCGAGTGCAAACGCGGTATTGACGCCCTGTTCTGGGACGGCAAGCACCTCTTGCAGAAGCACTATATCGGCGTCCAATCCGGCGAGCAGGCTACCCATCGCGGCGACACGCTTGGCGTAGTCGCCTTCGCCCTTCCAGGTGTTTAACGTCACCAGGGTAATGCGATCCGGCCGGTGCAGCTCCGGTGGGAGGGACGGCACGAAACCCGACAGCGGCAATTGCCGCCGCCGGCTGCGGATTAGAGGGGTGAGGGGAGTTCGGCCCCGGTACATGATCAGATGGCGCGGATTAGCGCGTTGATGTCGATGACTTTGCGAACCGCTAGTTCAACGAACAAGAAGATGACGAACAGGACGCCGAAGTAAATGGCGAGCTTCTTATGCTCGACGCCGTCGATGACGACCTTACGCAGATATTGAGAGAAAACGTCGAGAAGCGAGACCGTCAAAATGATGATCAGCAAGATGGCCGCGGAGGCGCCGAAGTTGAACCCACGCAAGGCCTCCGAAAGGGCCATGCCGACACCGCCGGCGCCGACGATGCCGAGCACCGTCGCGGATCGGACGTTCGCTTCGAAACGGTAGAGAGAGTAGGAAATCCATAGGGGCAGAACCTGCGGGATCACACCGAAGGTGATCTCCTGGATGGTATTGGCCCCGGTGGCGCGGATCCCTTCGACGGGGCGTGGATCGATGGCCTCGACGGCCTCGGAGAAGAGTTTGGCGAGGGTGCCGGTCGTATGCACCGTCAAGGCCATCACGCCGGCAAGCGGGCCGAGGCCGACGGCGGCAACGAAGATCAGCGCGAAGACCAACTCGTTGATGGCGCGAAAAGCATCCATCAGACGCCGGACCGGAAACCGGATCCAGTTGGGAGCGATATTTTCCGACGACAGCAAACCGAAGGGAACGGCAAAGACGACACTGAGGAAGCTTCCCCAAACCGCCATTTGGACCGTCTCGAGCATGAGTTCCAGATATTGGCGCCAATAGCGGAAGCTCGGCTCGACGAACTCCGACAATAGCGTCGCCATGTTATCGGCATTGGTCCAAAGTTCCGTTACCCGATGCATTTCGGCTGGAACGAAGGACCAGATGAGCAGCAGAAAGAACCCGCCCCAAATCGCCCATTTGTAAATTTCTTGCGTCAGTTCCGGTTTCGGCAATTCAACCTGTTGAAAACCGATCGAGTGCACGTGGGCCTGCTGCATGGCGTATTTCCCGAAAATACTCGTTGCGGATAGAAAAACGGCGCGCCTTGGTTAAAAAGGCGCGCCGTTCTTAGGACTTACATATTGGGCAGAGCTGCTACTTTTGCCCGCACGTCGCGAATCTTTTCTTTGAGTTCCGCGATCAGCTTTTTCTTCTCAGCTTCCGTCCGCGTTTCGTCGTTCTGGACTTTCACCATTTCCTTGGTGAACTCCATTTCGCGGATCGGCAAGAGCTGAAGATTGGAGGACGGCAGAAAGCCACCCCAGCCGGCGTTTTGGAGGGCGGCGCGGTCCTTTTTGAGGGTTTCCTCGTCGCCGATACGGCCGATGCCGAGGAAGGTGTACATGATCTTGGCCTTCACCTCTTCCGGCAGATTTTTGCGCCAGGCGAGCGGATCCGACGGGATCAGCGGCGAACGCCAGATTTCCTTGACCGAATCATAGGCCTTGGGGTTGTTGGCCTTGAGGCGGATGTAAAGGGCGCGGTTGTTGGCGGTGGCGACGTCAACCTGCTTGTTGGCAACCGACAACAGGTTCGCTTCGTGGCTGGCGTTGCGCACCGTCTTGAAGCAGTCGCGCGGCTCAACCTCGTTCGCGGCGAACACAAAAGTGGTCGGGACAAGGAAGCCCGAGGTGGACTGCGGATCGCCGATACCGAAGTCGATCGACTTGTTGCAGGCCAAAACGTCTTTCAGGTTGTTGATGTTGGTGTTGTCTTTATGGGTCACCAGGATGGAGTAGTACCCTTGCGAACCGTCTTTCTCGACGGTCTTGGCGAAGACCTCGGCACCGGAGCGGTCAACCGCGGTCATGGCCGATTTGTTGCCGTAGTGAACGATATCGACCTTATTGAACCGTTGGGCTTCGATGACACCCGTATAGTCGGAAGCGAAGAAGGGCTCGACCTTCATACCGCTTCGCTCGGAAAGCCGTTCAATCACTGGCCCCCAACGCTTCATCAAATGGTCCTGAGATTCGACGGCGAGGATGCCGAATTTCAGTTCCTTCATTTCGGCGGCTTGCGCGCCGGTGACAGCGGTAAGCGCCACCGCCGCCGCCAATGCATATTTGGCCAATCGCTTCATTTGATACCTCCTAAAGAATGCAATCGGTTGGATAGTCACGTAGGTGCTTGCGCATGGGTTCCTTGGGACGGCGCGCCGCTTAGGCGATGGCCGCCTCAGGCATGGCCGGCATGGTCTCGTGGTCGTGAAGTTCGTCATCCCCCGCATCTGGCAGGACCAACTCGTCCGACGCTTCACCGTAGATTTCGCGCAGGAATTCGAGAGTCAGTTCGCGGCTTGGGCCGTCAAAAACCACCTCACCGTCGCGCATGGCGATGGTCCGGCGGCAATAGCGGCGCGCGTATTCGACCTGATGCAAGGAAACAAGGACGGTGATGCCGTCCGTCTGGTTGATATCCGAGAGAATCTCCATCACCCGTTTCGCCGACGCCGGATCGAGAGAGGCGATGGGCTCGTCGGCGAGAATCACCTTGGCTTCCTGCACCAGGGCCCGGGCAATGGCGGCGCGCTGTTGCTGGCCGCCGGAAAGCGTCGAAGCGCGTCGAAGCGCGGTTTGTTCGATGCCGACGCGGCTCAATGCCTGCATTGCTTTCAGTTTCTCGGTACGGCTGAATATTTTCAACGTACCCCGCCATTGCGGTACCTTGCCGAGCAGTCCGGCAATGACATTGGTCAGAACAGATAGTCGGGCAACCAGGTTGAATTGCTGAAAAATTACGCCGACATCGCGGCGGATCGATCCAATGTTCGGCGTGACCCGCCCGAACTCCTGGACTTTTTTGCCGAAAACCTCGACGCAGCAGGGAGCCCCGTTTTTGTCTCCCGGCATAAGGCCGGCAATATGACGGATTAATGTCGATTTTCCGGATCCCGAGGCGCCGATCAGCGCAACCATTTCGCCGGGATTGATGTTGATGGAAACGTCGCAGAGCGCTTGTTTGTTACGTTCAAATGACTTGGTCAGGTTGGTAACAGCGACAGCGGTCATGCCCAATACCCAAATGTGGTTGTTGTGCTGGAGGGAGAATCACCGCGCGCGGTGACATGGCGGTGACTCGTAGATGAACTTTTTTTGAAACTCCGGTCATAAAACGTGGGCTCGACCTATTGCGCCGCGGCTGGCGTGCCGCCCTCAGTGAAGGCGTTGATCAGCGTCGTAAATTTGCGGATGCCGTCCTCGATGGAACCGTCATTGACCACCTCGAACACGTCATTACCCGCAACCTGCACACTCCGTCCCAACCGTTTGGTGACATCGCTCAGACTTTCGCGGCCCCTGCCATGGAGGCGCGCGGCCAATATATCCGGCGGTGCCGTCACATTGATGATTCGGACATACGGGAAGTTCGTACGCGCAGTGTCCAGTACACTCCTCGACACATTGGCGATAACGGTTCGGCCATCGAGAATTTCGTCGTTGATGGTAACGGGAATTCCGTAAAGCAGGTCGTGCGCTTGCCAATGCAGGCAAAAGAACCGTTCATCTACGAGCTTTTGAAAAACGTCCGGCGCGATCGGGATATGATCCTCACCCCCCGCCTCGGCCGGACGTGTGATGTACCGGCGCACGAAACGGAAACGGCCATTCCGGGGTAGCTGCGCCTGAGCGCCACTCATCAGGCTGTCCTTTCCGGCGCCGCTCGGTCCGACGACGAGGATAAGACAACCTGGAAATGGCATGACGCGCCAACTCGTGCCGGTATTTAGCCGCCGTACGCCAAGGAAGCTGCATGGGAGTCGTCCTCTTCCGATTGGATCATGCAGGCTTCCGCGTATTTACGGAAATAGTCGAGGCCGGGTGTTCGCAATTCCGGAATCTTGGCTTGTTCGTCCCAGCGCCTGAGGTCGACGGCGGCGGCGTAGAAGCCGGTGTTTCGGAAGGCTTCGGATTCGTGCTCGGTCATCAAACCTCCCTGAAGATGCAGGCTTCGCACCGAGCCAGGCGACAGGATTTCGTAGTACCCGGGTTCGTTCGTGCAGAGATAGCGTTTGGCATCGACATGCAAGGCGATGGGCTGTGTGACGTCGTCGCCGAACAGTCGCGCCAGGAATTTCGCGCCGAGCACTTCGTGGCGGTCGTCGATGCCGCGCAGGGCGGCATCGTCGCCGAATTTATGGATCAGGTGTCCGACATCATGCAGCAACGCCGCCGTTATCAGCGCCGGGCTCTTGTCCGCACGTTCGGCAAGCCAAGCGCATTGCAGGGCGTGATCGAGCTGACTGACCCGCTCGCTGCCGTAACGTTCGCTTCCTTGCTGGTGAAGCGTCTCGAAAATGTTGTCCATGCTGACCATTCGCTTCCTCCTAAAGAACGCGCTGTCCTTCCCGCCACATCCGGACAGCTATGGGAATGCCGCTTTTGCGCCGCACGTGAATGAGATCGGCGCGTTTGCCAGGAGCGATTTCACCGCGATCGTCGAGGCCGACGGTGCCTGCAGGCGTTGCCGACGCCATCGCAACGGCGTCGGGCAACTCGATGCCGATGTCCGCGTCGGCGACAAGAAAGACGCCATGCAGCAGGCTCGCCGGGACATAATCCGAGGACAGAATGTCGAGATTGCGGTGCTCGGCGAGTTGCATGGCCGAGACGTTGCCGGAATGCGAGCCGCCGAGAACCAAGTTCGGTGCGCCCATCAGGATGGATAGTCCTTCTTGACGGGCGCAGGCGGCGGCTTCGACGGTCGTTGGGAACTCGGAGATCACCACGCCTTCGCCGACGGCCTCCGCGACATGGGCGGGAATAGCGTCGTCGTGGCTGGCAAGCGGCAGCCCCCTGCCCCTTGCTTCCTCGACCAACGCCGGGCGGTTGCGAGGGCTGTGGACTTCATGATCGTGCTGCAACTTGGCCATATAGGCGGCAAGCTGTTCGTCGTTCAGGCCGTGTTTGCCTTTGTAGTACTGGGCGAACTTGTCGACGTTGACGAATTGCCGCTGCCCCGGCGTGTGATCCATGAGGGAAACCAGCCGCACCGACGGATGATCGGCAACTGCGCCGAAGCCGTCGACGACGAACTCGTAGCTCACTTCGCACCGCAGATGGATCAAATGATCGGCGCGCAGACATCTCTGATCGGCAGCGTCAGTAATTGCTTTGGTGACTTCGAGATGGCGGTCGCAGCGCGCGCCTTCCTTGCCTTGTGTGTCACCTATACGGATCGCGTCGAGAACCGTGGTAACGCCGGCCGCTGTCATCTGGGTATCGTGGGCGACCATGGCTGACAAGCTCGGCCAGGCAACCCCCGGACGGGGCGCGAAGTGCTTCTCGACATTGTCGGAGTGGAGTTCAACCAGGCCCGGCAGCAGATAATCACCGCCGAGGTCGTCGGCGGAGGACAGGCTGCTCGGCTGATCGTCGATTTCGGCGATCTTGCCGTCGACGACGCGCACCGTCCCCTCGATGATCCGATCCCGGCAGACGATATTAGCGTTGGTCAGTATCTGTTCGGTGTTCATTTTTGCTATGTATCTGTCGGTTGTTTGGCTTTTTCAGGCAGCGGCCTGCAGGGGCTGAACCTCGACGAGGCGGGTCGCCACCTCGGCGCGGACGTCCTCGTCGTGGAAGATGCCGATGATCGCGGCTCCGCGTTCCCGTGCTTCATTGATCAACTCGATGACCACCGATCCGTTCGCCCGGTCGAGGGAGGCTGTCGGTTCGTCGAGCAAGAGCAATGGAAAATCGTAGATAAATCCGCGCGCGATATTGACGCGCTGCTGTTCGCCGCCGGAGAAGGTTGCCGGCGGGATTTGCCATAGTTTTTCCGGAACATTGAGGCGCGCGAGAAGCTTCTCCGCCCGTGCCGTTGCTTCATCGGCCGGAATGTTGCGATCCCGCAAAGGCTCGGCGACCACCTGGACCGTCGGCACGCGGGGAATGACCCGCAGAAACTGAGACACGTAGCCGATGACATGCTGGCGGAGTTTCAAAACCTCGCGCGGCGCGGCCGTCCGGATATCGACCACCTCGCCGTGATTGTTGAGGGCGATCCGGCCGCTGTCGGCCAGATAGTTGGCATAAATACACCGCAGCAGCGTGCTTTTACCGGCGCCGGAGGGACCTACGAGGGCAATGCACTCGCCGCTGGCGACATCCAGATCGAAACTCTTGAGGACCGGCAAACGCAGGCCGCCCTGCGCGTGAATGGTAAAGCTCTTGGAGAGGTTTTCGATATTGAGGGAGAAGTCGTTCATGACGGAATCACACCTGCAAGATCGAGGAAACGAGGAGTTGCGTATAGGGGTGCTGCGGATCGTCCAGTACCTGATCCGTCAGGCCGCTCTCGACCACCTCGCCGTTGCGCATGACCATCAGGCGATGGGATAGAAGGCGCGCCACGGCGAGATCGTGGGTAACGACGATGGCGGATAGACCGAGATCGCCGACAAGCTCGCGCAGCAAATCGAGCAACCGCGCCTGAACCGACACATCAAGCCCGCCCGTCGGTTCGTCCATGAAAATGAGCCGGGGGTTGACCGCGAGGTTGCGGGCGATCTGGACACGTTGCTGCATGCCGCCGGAAAAGGTGCTCGGGAGGTGGTCCATGCGGTCGATATCGAATTCCACCCGGCCGAGCCAATGGGCCGCGGACTCGCGGATGTCGCCGTAGACGCGGGCGCCGACCGCCATCATGCGCTCGCCGATATTGGCACCGGCACTCACGCCCATGCGCAATCCATCGCGGGGGTTCTGGTGCACGAAGCCCCAATCGGTACGCATCAGCATGCGGCGTTCGGCTTCCGACATGGTGAAGAGGTCGACCAGACCGCTGGCACGCGTATTGTATTCAATGGCGCCTGAATTGGGCTCAAGCCGCGTCGACAGACAATTCAACAACGTCGATTTGCCGGAGCCCGACTCGCCGACAATGCCCAGCACCTCGCCTGGCCACAGATCGAACGATACGTTCCGGCAACCGATCATCAGATCGTAGTATTTGGTCACGCTGCTGACGCGCAGCAGCGGTTGGTCTTGATCCATAAGTGCGGTCACGCGGCGTCTCCTGCTTCGCCGATTTTCTTGGTCGCGGCTTCGCCAGGGTTGGGGCCGCTATGCCCGGCGTCGCGGCGCTTGGCGCAATAGTCGCTGTCGGAACAGACAAACATGCGCCCGCCCGCGTCGTCGGTGATGATCTCGTCGAGGAAACTGTCGTCGGCGCCGCAGAGCGTGCAGCAGTCGTCCCATTTCTGGACCTGGAAGGGATAGTCCTTGAAGTCGAGGCTTTTCACCGACGTATAAGGCGGCACCGCGTAGATACGTTTCTCACGGCCCGCGCCGAACAGCTGCAGGGCCGGGTTGCGGTCCATTTTCGGATTGTCGAATTTGGGGATGGGCGACGGCCGCATCAGGTAACGGCCATTGACCATCACGGGATAGTCGTAGGCCGTGGAAATATGACCGTACCGGGAAATGTCTTCGTACAGCCGGACGTACATGATGCCGTATTCCTGAAGGGCATGCATCTTGCGGGTCTCGGTTTCCCTCGGCTCCAGCCAGCGGAGCGGCTCCGGGATGGGGACCTGATAGACCAGGATCTGTCCGGCCTGGAGCGGCGTTTCCGGGATCCGGTGACGGGTTTGGATAATGGTCGCGTCCTCCGTCTGCTCTGTCGTCGCCACACCGGCGGTATTGGCGAAAAAGCGGCGGATGGAAACGGCGTTGGTCGTGTCGTCGGCGCCCTGGTCTATGACTTTGAGCGTGTCATCGGGACCGATGATGCCGGCGGTGACCTGTATGCCGCCCGTGCCCCAGCCGTAGGGCAAGGGCATCTCGCGGCTGCCGAACGGCACCTGATAGCCGGGGATCGCAACCGCTTTCAGGATCGCGCGGCGGATCATCCGTTTGGTTTGCTCGTCGAGATAGGCGAAGTTGTAGCCGGCTTTGAGAGAGCTGGGTTGCGGCATGTTTTCCTCTATTCGGCCGCCGCTTGGCGGCGCGCCATGTACTCCGCGCGCAATTTGCGGATCAGTTCGAGCTCGGATTGGAAATCAACGTAATGCGGCAGCTTGAGGTGCTGCAGGAAGCCAGATGCTTCGACATTGTCGGTGTGATAGAGAACGAACTCTTCGTCCTGCGCCGGTGCTGTCGGTTCCTCGCCCAACTCGCGGCACCGCAGCGCCCGGTCGACGAGGCCCATGGCGATGGCTTTACGTTCCGCCTTGCCGAAGCTTAGTCCGTATCCGCGCGTGAACTGGGGCGGACTGTCGGCGGTGCCGGCGAACTGGTTGACCAGTTCGCACTCGGTGACCGTAATCTCGCCGATCTCGATGGGAAAGCCGAGTTCCTCGGGTTCGATCTCGACCGAAACCTCGCCCATGCGAATCTCACCGACGAAGGGGTGGTTGTTGCCGTAACCGCGTTGGGTCGAGTAGCCGAGCGCGAGCAGGAATCCCTCGTCGCCGCGCGCCAGGTTCTGAAGCCGCAAGTCCCGGCCGGCAGGGAACGCCAGCGGCTGACGCGTCAGATCGGCAATGGGGGCGTCTTCATCGGTTTCCGGCTCTTGCTGGATCAGCCCTTCGTGGTTGAGCAGATCGGTGACGTGGGGAATTTCGCCGTCATTGACCGCCTCGGGCGCCGTGCGGGCAGCCGCGGGGCCGTTGCGGTTTTCCTCCGTCAGATCGAAATCCAGCAAACGGTGGGTGTAATCGTACGTCGGGCCGAGAATCTGGCCGCCCGGCAAATCCTTGTAGGTTGCCGAAATACGCCGCTGGATACCCATTTGCGCCGTATCAATGGGCGCCGAATAACCGAATCGGGGGAGCGTCGTCCGATAGGCCCGCAGCAGGAACACCGCTTCGATAATGTCGCCTTGAGCCTGTTTGATGGCGAGGGCCGCGAGATCGCGATCGTAAATCGACCCTTCGGTCATCACGCGATCAACGGCTAAAGCCATCTGCGATTTGATCTGCTCGATCGTGAGTTCAGGAACATCACGGTCGCCACGGCGCTCTTCGGCAACGAGATCGAGCGAATTTTCAATGGCTTTCTCGCCGCCTTTGACCGCTACATACATGCCAATGTCTCCACCTTGGTCGAGCGCGGGACGGCGCACAGCGTGTCGCCGCACGTGAAAAGAATGTCGAGGCCGCGGGGGAACAACTCGCAAATGGCGTTGCGCTCCGCCCAAAAATCGTCGGCAAGCCCGCCGATTTCGACATATGTCTTGTCCTCGATTCCCGGTCCGGAGAATTCCGTTCCGCTGTCCGCGCCTTGCGCGAGAGACGGCACCTGAACCACCACTGTCGCGCCGAGGTCTGGATATTCGTCCGTGCCGAGGTCGAAACGGGTGGGGTCAAGGGGGGTCGCGCCGTCGGCAATAAAGGCGAAGCGGGCTTCTTCGGCGCCGCCGGCGACGGGACAACCGGTATGAAAGCGCAGGAAGGCCGTAACCGCCTCGTTGGACATCGAAGCGTCCAGCCAAACCGGTGTTTCGAAATCCACCAGCGTCAGCGCGACAGCTGCCGCAGCCGACGAAAGCGGTGCCGGCGGCTCGAGGCCGGTGTTGAGCGCAACGACCTGCCCGGGATGGGACATGGCCGTCAAAATGTTACGGAATTGTGTCTGCGCGTCGAAAACGGGGTCCTTAAACCCGGGTGCGAGGTCGGGATGGCTTCCGGTGGCAGTAAGCGTTGTCGGCATCAGTCGTTCTCGCCCCGTACCATGGTGAAGAATTCCACTTTCGTCGCGGCGCTCTTGGCCGCTTTCTTCCTTTTCTCGGCTGCGTGGGCCGCGTCGAGCGGATCGATTACCTCATTGGCGATTTGATCGCTGAGATCGGTGTCGTGCATCAGCGCGTCGAACACGGCCGCGAGCTCGGCATGGCGCCGATCGGTGCCCGAAACATAGCCAAAACCGGTCGCGCCATTGGCGAGGCGAACCGTGCAGCGCGTTACCGTCATTTCACCGAAATTGAACGGCTGTCCGACGCCGCCGGCGCGGGCACGGACCATCACCAGACCCGTTTCGGGGGCACGGAGAAAATCGTAATCGGGTTTTATCGAAAGGGATTGCCAAGCTTTTTCGAGATCGGTCCCGTCCGCCTTGGCCAGCACGGACATCCAGTGTTTTCGTTCGGCAAATGCGTCGGTTGCCTGCGCTTTCTCGACCGTCATATGTATCCCGTCGCTCGATGTAACGATATGTTGTGTGTGACCCGCGCGGATTAGAGCAGAGCATTGTGAAAGCGGCGTGACACGCCGATTACAGTTCCGCAACAGTGCCTAGATGATTTTGCTGCGCAGATAGCCGCTCGCTTGTTCGACTACTAGGACCAGCAGGAACACCAACAAGATGATCGTGCAGGCGATGTCGTAGGTGAACAGGTCCATCGCCACTTTGAGTTCGATACCGATCCCGCCGGCCCCGACGAGGCCGAGAACGACGGACGAACGGGTCGACTTTTCGAGGCTGAACAGCGACGTGTTGATGAAGGACGGCATCGCCTGCGGGATGACGGCGGAAAAGATCATGCCGGTGCGGGATCCCCCGATGGCCGTCAACGCTTCGCGAGGTCCTGTGTCGGTGTCTTCCATCGCCTCGGCGAAAAAGCGGCCGCAGAACCCGATGGTATCGACCATAATGGCGAGCGTGCCCGCCGCCGGACCCAATCCGACCGCGATGACAAAAAACAACGCCCAAATAAGATCCGGAACCGTCCGGAAGAAGGAAATCAGACTGCGTGCGGAGTAATAGACGGCGGGATGCGGGGACAGTCCCCGT
This sequence comes from uncultured Rhodospirillales bacterium, assembly GCA_913055735.1. GTDB lineage: Bacteria > Pseudomonadota > Alphaproteobacteria > Rhodospirillales > UBA2165 > CAJXKD01. The sequence goes on along the minus strand of CAJXKD010000001.1, from coordinate 636,023 downwards.
GAAGCGAGAATAGCGAGGGGCAGGCTGAAAAGGATGCCGAGTGCCGTGCCCGCGACCGCCATCTGAAAGGTTTCGAACAGGGAAAGTGCGATGGGGCCGAGACGCTCCATATTGGGCGGGAACATCTGGCCGAGAATACGGCTGATGCTGGGAAGACCACGTGCCAGCCGCTCGATCGACAGGCCGGAGTTTTGTAAAGCAACCAAGACAAACGCGGCCGCTGCCACATAGAGCACGAAGGCGAGCGGATTGGGCCGCCCGAAACGTCCAGGTGGATTTGGCGGCTTTGGCGGCGCGGCATCACGAGATTGATTCGCCGCGATACTATTCATAGACATGTTTCAGTTCGCTGACATGCGCCTTGGCGGACTGACAGTTCAGTGTCACCTGTCCGGCTTGCAGCCCGATGACCCGGTCAGAGAACTCGATCGCTTGCCCCAGATGGTGTGAGGTGAAGAGCAGGGTAATGCCGTCCTCGCGCAGAAGCTGGACGAACAAATCCATGACTTCGACCCCGGCGACAGGATCGAGGCTGGCCACAGGCTCATCCGCGATGACGAATTTGGGTTTTTGCATAAGGGTGCGGGCGATAGCGACGCGTTGCGACTGGCCACCCGACAACTGATCGGCGCGTCGAAGGGCGATATCGGAAAGCCCGACACGATCCAAACAATGCATGGCATGTTGGCGTGTTTCCGACGACGCCAACGACTGGTACCAGACGCGCGGCCCCGATTGGGTGGCTTGGGCGCCATGAAGGACGTTGGTTAGCGCGGTGAGGCGCGGCACTAGATTGTGGCGTTGAAAAACAAAGCCGACCTGGGAACGGAGCCGTCGCAACTGGCGGCTCCCCAATTCCATAACGGGCCGGTCGAGAAGATGGATGCTGCCGCCGTTGGGCTCGATAAGCCGCACCAGGCAGCGCAACAGCGTCGATTTTCCAGCCCCGTTGGAGCCGATCAACGCGACCGATTCGCCTTGGCCGATGTTCAGATCGATACCGCGCAGGATATGGGTGCTTCCCGAAAATGACTTGGTGAGGTTTCGGATGGTGCAAACCGGGTCGGCGCTGAGATCGGCAACCGGCACCGGCCGCGGTGCGGCCGGTGCCTGAGACTCACCGTATACGGGTTGAACCGTGGCCGTGTTCGAGGTGGCCACTTATTCCCCCACGAATTTGCCGAAGGAATTGACGCCGATGGTCCGGTACATGGAGCGGACATAGTCGTAATCCCTATCCTCGATAGAGGCGAGGAAGTGTCCGCCGAGATATTTCTCGTTGTCCTTGCCCTTCACGACCGCGGCTATCAGCTTGTCGCCGTCTTTAGCAAAAGCATTGCGGACTTTTTTGAACAGCGCATCCGAAACGTCTGGGCTGGCGACGAGGACGTCATTGGGGAGATCTCGGCCACGGGCAACTACTGTAAACGCATGGTCGGGAAAGGCCTTCCGGACTTTCTGCAAATGGGTGAAGTTCATGCCCACCGCCTGGATGTCGCCCCGGATCAAGGCCTCGATCGCGATGTTGCGGCTGATGATTTGCGGCTGATAGTCCTTGTTATAGATGAGCCCGAAATCGGCGAGCGCCTGGGCCGGCCCCAGATGCTGCGAGGTGGAGCCCACCGAGCCGAAGGACACTTTTTGTCCCTTCAAATCGCTGACGCCCTTGATCGGCCCATCGGCAAGGGTAACGATTTGCGCGAAATAATCCGGGCGCTGCCAGCCGACCACGACCTTGGCGTTGGTGCGGGCCCGAAACACGACGTACTCGGCGGGACCGGTCAGCACAAAATCAACCTGCTTCGCGTTCATGGCTTCAACGGCGGCGGTGCGGCTGTTGACGGCAAAGAACTGAACGTCGAGGCCGGTAATGTCCTCGAGGACCTTTTTGAACGGTCCGAATTCTCGTTGTAGTTCCTCCATGCCGCCGATGTCGGTGACGGCGAAGCGCATGGAATCGGCAGCCTGTGCCGCCAAGGGTGAAATGGCTACCGTCATGGCAACGGCAAGTCCGCCAAGCAATTTCTTCAACATTCAACTATCCCCTAAATGAGACAAAACCTCATGAACGGCGCGCGCGGCGCCAAGGTTTGTAATGAGCGGAGTGTGCGGGGCCTATGTGGACGTGGGATGACCGATGCTTTTCAGAACGATGAACTGTTTGTGTCGATCAGATTGCGAAACCGTCATATTTCTTAAGTGCCGAAGAGTTTCCGTTTCATCTGGTTGACGCATTTCTTCGCTATAAAGCGCCCCGAATTTGACATTGGGGACATCGATGGAAGAGCTCGTCATCATCAACGGAAACGTATTGCTGGCCGACGGCAGTATCGAGGAGACTGCGGTTCGCGTCGCGGACGGCCGGATTACCGGTTTTGGGTCGGGAATACTAAATGGCGCCCGGATCATCGACGCGGGCGGGAAGTTCGTTCTGCCCGGCATTGTCGATATTCACGGTGACGCCTTCGAGCGCCAGATCATGCCGCGTCCCGGGGTGCATTTCGATCTCGAGGTTGCCCTGCTCGACACGGACCGGCAAATGATCGCCAATGGCATCACCACGGCTTTTCACGGCGTCACCCTGTCGTGGGAGCCCGGTCTCCGCGGCCGCGACAACTTCGTCCGAATCATGGAAGCGCTGGAGCATCTCAATGGCGGGCTGAAGTGCGACACCCGCCTACATCTGAGATTCGAAACTTATAACGTGACGGTGGCAAGTGACGTTGTCGACTGGATCAAGTCCGGCCGTATCGGTCTGCTGGCTTTCAACGACCATACGCCGGAAATTTATGAGCAACGTCATATAAGAGGGAAGCTCTCGAAGTATGCCGAGCGGACCGGCTTGAGTGAGGAAGGCTTCATCGATCTCGTCGAACGGGTTTACGGCCGGGGTGACGAAGTTCCGTCGGCGGTCGAGAAACTTGCCGCCGCCGCGAGCGATGCCCGTATCCCGCAGCTGTCGCACGACGACGCTTTGCCCGAGACGCGCACCTATTACAACGCGCTCGGCTGCGAGGTGTGCGAATTCCCTGAAACGGAGGAAACGGCGCGGACGGCGCGCGATTACGGCAATCCCATCGTCATGGGCGCCCCCAATGTGGTGCGGGGCGGCAGTCATAACGGGGCGGTCTCGGCGGCCGAAATGGTCGCCAAGGACCTCTGCACGGTGCTGGCGTCGGACTATTACTATCCGGCGCAGCTGCTCGCCGCCTTCCGGCTGCACCGGGAAATGTCCATGGGCCTGGGCGACGCTTGGTCGCTGGTGTCGCATGGCCCCGCACACGCTGCCGGTCTCGAGGACCGGGGCGATATCACCGAGGGCAAGCGCGCGGACATCATCATCGTCGACGATCATGATGGTGGTACACCGACGGTGGACGCGGCGATCGTCGACGGCCGGCCGATCTACCTCGCCTAATTGCCAGTTGCTTTGAAATATCGGAAGCGGTTCGCTTAGATAGCCGCCAGTTTCCCGGACCTAAGATTGCCGGATAGAAGTCGGTTCCACCGCGGCAAGAGCATTGGTGCCAAGCTCGGCAGCGATGTTTTTCGCGGTCGTTTTCAGCCGCGCAAGGTGCGCGCGAATGATATCGGTTTCGCTGGCAGCCTCTGCGATCCACACAAGACTGAGACAGCCATAGAGACGGTCGTCGGTGCGCACCGGTACGGCGATGCTGTGCAATTGGACGATGAATTCGTCCTCATCCGGACGGGTGACCGAATAGCCTGGTTGCCGCAGCGCGTATCCCTGTTCGCGCACTTCGGTAACCAGGTCGCGGACATAAGCTTCGTCATGAGATCTGCGATTGTAAGGATCGGAAGACTGCTGCAACAACCGGAGGATATCCCGCTGCTCTTCCTCTCGGCAAAACGCCAAATAGGCGCGGCCCAAGGACGACATCAACATGTGCACCCGCGGCGCCGTGGCCAGACGATTGATGATGAGTGGGGTTCGCCGGCGTGTAGTCTCACCGATGGTCATCCCGCCGTCCTGGTAGACGGCGATGTCCGATGGCCAGCCGGCACCGGCGGAGAGTTGATCCATGAACGGCGCGGCGAACTCGGCCACGATGTCGGACACGCTGATCGGCTCTTTGAGGTCCAGAACACGGCTCGACAGCCGATACAGATCGTCGCCCATGCCGCGCCAAACGTATCCCTCCTGCTCAAGTGTGGTCAGAATGCGGAACAACGTCGGCTTCGGCAGGCCGGTGGCGCGGTGGATGTCGTGGAGCGTCGACCGCCCCAAGGCGCGAACCGCGCGGAGGACTCTGAGACCCCGCGCCAACGACCGGATGCCCGACCCTTTGCGGCTTTCGGGCGACGCCTTTTGATCAGCCATGTTGTGAAACTTTCGTCCGTATTCCCCCCTCACCACCAATAGTTCATTTGCCGTAGCGGCGCAATGTTACCGAGTGGGCAGGCGGAGGGGCGCTCATTAACGCAGTAATATCAATGAATTACTCGGCGAGAGCTGAATCCGTGCCGAAAGCGGGCTTTTCACGTGGCGAAATTCGACCTGAATTCCATTGCCGCCGTATTCAGCCCGTGAGAAGACAGCAATTGGCGGGTAAACCGAGAACGGAGATGCGATCATGCTGCAATCCGATCAGAATAGGCTTGTGACTCAAACAGGACCTTCGACGCCCTGTGGCGATCTCATGCGCCACTATTGGCAGCCGGCGGCGCTAACAGACGAATTGAACGGCGATCGGCCGGTGCTGCCGGTTCGATTGCTGGGCGAGGATTTGGTCCTGTTTCGTAAACCGAATGGGGACTACGGCCTTATCGACCGGTATTGCCCCCATCGCGGCGTCGATTTGGCCTATGGCCGATTGGAAGAGAACGGCCTTCGCTGCCCCTTCCACGGCTGGCTGCTGAACGAAGAAGGTAAATGCCTGGATATGCCGGCGGAACCGTTGGCCGATAGGTTCCGCGATAAGATCAAGCATACGGCCTATCCGTGCCAGGAACGCAACGGCATCATCTTCGCGTATATGGGAGGCGGGGAACCTCCGGCCTTCCCGAAGTTCGATTGTTTTGCCGCGCCCGAGGCGAATGCGTTCGCGTTCAAGGGCTTGCTCGAGTGCAATTGGCTTCAGGCACTGGAGGTCGGCATCGACCCGGCCCACGCCTCCTTTTTGCACCGGTTCTTCGAAGACGAGGAAGCCTCGGCCAATTACGGCAAGCAGTTTCGTGACAACACGACGGGCGCGGACATTCCCGTGACCCAAGTTCTGCGCGAGTATCCGTGCCCGAAGCTGGACGTGGAGACGACGGGCTATGGCCTTCGGCTGTTTGCCCTGCGCGAGTTAGACAATGAGCACACGCATGTGCGCGTCACCAATCTGGTGTTTCCGTGTGCCATCGTCATCCCGATGAGCAAGGACATGATCATCACGCAGTGGCATGTTCCCATCGACGACGAGAATTGCTGGTGGTACGCGATCTTTACGTCGTTCGACCACACGGTGGATAAAGCGGCAATGCGCGCCGAACGAGAGAAGCTCTACGAAGTGCCGGGTTACAGGCCGCGGTTGAACCGGTCGAACAATTGGGGGTTCGACCCAAGAGAACAGCAGGAACGCACCTATACCGGCATGGGGGACGACATCAACGTTCATGATCAATGGGCGGTGGAGTCCCCGGGGCCGATCGCGGATCGGACCCGCGAGCATCTCGGCAGCACCGACAAGGGGATCACCGCCTACCGCAAGCAGTTGCTGCAAGCGATCGGCGGTTTGCAGAACGGAACCAAACCGCCGTTTACGTTCTCGAAACAGCAAGCGGCCGAGATGACGGGGCCTGCGGCGGTCGATTTTGTTGGTTCCACCGGCGATTGGGAGCAGCAATGGCCCGAGGTCGACCGGGAACGGCGTGTCCGCTGGTAAGGGCGGACCGCATTGCCGGTTTGGCGCGCATTTGAGAGAATGATGGCATGACAAAGAGGGACGGGGGCACGATCGGCAGGGCGGGCTTCGCCGCTAGGCACGGTCTTTGGGACGATGCGTCGGCAGCGGCGGCCGAGCGGATTCTCAAGCTCGTCACGGACCGGAAGATCGAGACCGTCCGACTGTCGTTCGCCGATCAGCACGGCAATTTGCGCGGCAAGACCATCGTGGCGTCGGAACTCGATAGCGCGATGCGCAACGGCTGCGCGATGGTCACCACGCTGCTCACCAAGGATACGGCCCACCGGACCACGACCGCCTGGCACACGGCGGGCGGCGGCATCGCCATGGAGGAGATGACGGGCGGGGGCGATTTCCTCATGATCCCCGACCCCGCGACGTTCAAGGTATTGCCGTGGGCGCCGACGACGGGATGGATGCTGTGCGACATCTACTTTCCCAACGGCAAACCCGTTCCGTTCTCGACCCGTCAGATTTTGCGCGATGCGCTTACGACGTTAGGTGACGTCGGCTACGACTACGTGTCGGGTCTTGAGGTCGAGTTTCATGTTTTTCGAATGCTGGATCCCAGGCTGGATCCCCGTGATGCGGGACAGCCTGCAACACCCCCGGACGTGGAATTGCTGTCGCACGGGTTTCAGTATCTGACCGAAATGCGGGCGGACGAACTCGATCCGGTCTTCGAACTCTTACGGCACAACCTTCAGGCGCTCGATCTTCCCTTGCGCACCATGGAGGTGGAATTCGGGCCGAGCCAGATCGAGGTCACCTTCGCCCCGGGCGAGGGAATGGAAACGGCGGATATGATGGTTCTGTTCCGCAGCGCCGTGAAGCAGGTTTGCCGGCGAAACGGATTGCACGCGACCTTCATGTGCCGCCCGGGTCTGCCGAACCTGTTTTCGTCCGGCTGGCATCTGCATCAATCGTTGCGGCCTCGCGGCGCAACGGACAACGCCTTCGTGCCCGAAACCGATGGCGACCTCTTGTCACAACTGGGCCGGAATTTTGTCGCGGGGATTTTGGAGCACGGCCGGGCGGCGTCGGTTTTCTCGGCGCCGACCATCAATGGCTACAAAAGGTATAAACCATATTCGCTGGCGCCGGACCGGCTCGGCTGGTCGCGCGACAATCGCGGCGCGATGCTGCGCATCGTTGGCGGGGCGGGCGATGTGGCCACGCGCGTCGAGAACCGCGCGGGCGAACCGGCGGCCAATCCGTATCTGTATCTAGCCTCGCAGGTTCTTATGGGGGTGGATGGCATCGCACGTAATCTCACCCCGCCCGCGCCGTCGGATACGCCCTATGCGACCGATCTTCCCCTTTTGCCGCAAAGCCTCTACGAGGCCGTCGCGGAACTTAAGCAAAGCCAATTTTTCCGCCAAGCGCTTGGCGACCGTTTCGTCGACTACCTTGTCGGCATCAAGGAGGCGGAAATCGCGAGGTTCATGTCGGAAGTGACCGATTGGGAACATCGCGAGTATTTCGAGGTGTTCTAAGATTTACCCGCTGCGCGCTGTGTTCCGTTTCGGACGTACGGCGGCAATCCCCCAGCCGAGTAAGGTCAGCCCCCCTATCCAAATCGTAAACCCGGCACTGTCGCCCAAGGCCAGCAGCCCGACGCCGGGCAGGAGCAAAATGACGAGCGTGATCGTGGTCCGGCGCCGTTTCGCATAGAGGGGCAATCCGAATGCCCGCCGCCTTTTCGGATCGGCGTGGGCAAGATGCGCAAGTGCCGTGACGCTCGCTGTCAATGCCACGATGACGGTTAGTTCCATACCCTTGCGGCCTTCATTCCGCTGGCGCAGGGTCTGGCTTAGCCGCTATTCGCGGACGCTGCGCCCACCAGATCAGCGTGAAGCCCAAGAGAATGAGCGTTATATCAACGGAAACGACAGTTGTCTGTCCCGCATGAAGTGCGGCGCGCCAATCGAGGCCTCCTGTTGCCATCCTGATCAAGGGAAGCAGTACGCAGCCGCCACCGAGCAGATAACGGTAAAGGCGCCGCAGCGGTTCATCATCCGATATCAAAAGTCCCGGCAAAATGCACGGTGCAAACCCGATCAGGAATCCGGCCGGCGTCCACCAGAAAGGGTTCGCTCCCGTGGCAAGCGCCAGGAAATTTGCATGGGCACAAGTCAGGATCGCGACCGGCAATCCGTAGGCGACAATGGTTATGACACGGCCAAACCGGCGCCATAGAGGTTGCTCTTCTCGTCGTCTTACCCAGAGCCGGAGGCCCGAAATGACCACGAATGCCATTGCCGAGCCGAGCCCGACCCAAACCGATTTGGAGAGTACGCCGGCGAAATCGCCCGCGTGAAGCGGCCACATGAGATCGTAAAGAACGCCGCCGATCGACGGTTTCTGTCCGACGATGGGTTTTGCGCCCAGGAATTCGCCGCTGCCACCGTCGAATACATTGTGCACCCAGGACAATTGGCGGGCGGGTGGCTCCTGCCAGATGCTGATCCGGGAGTCGGCACGGCCGTAGTTCATGATTTCTATGTATCCGGTGTTCGATCCGGTGGTCGCGCTGGAACGTGAAACCATTTGGCCGAGATCGGCCATCGGTACCGGTCGGGCGTCCTCGTTGACTTGCGGCGTGTAGAGCGTTTCCTCCAAAGCTTCCTGATCGCCGCCGAATGCAACCTCAGCCAGCAAGGGAAAGGTAATGGTGGGCGCGAAGCTGAAGAACGAGCCCGTGAACCCAAGAAGAAACGCGAACACCAGACCCCAACTCGCTGCCAATACGTGCCGGTCCCGGGCCGAGACGAGGCGTTCGCCGGAGCGTTCGGCGACAAACAGATCACGTATCAGATGACGGTGGATAACAAGGCCGCTCACACCGGCCGCCATCATGGTCAGACCAAGAATGCCGGTGACGATTAATCCCCATGGCTCAGGGATATAGAGTTGGACATGCAGATCAACGAGGAAATTCTCGAGCGCGCTGGCTCTGTACCAGTCGGCATTCAAAAAGGCGAAGCCTTCATGACGGGCGAGAACCTCACCCGTGCCGCGATCCATTCGGAACATCGGTCCATAATCTTCCATTTTCCCGGTCTCGGGATTGCGGGTGTGGAAGTGAGGAAATACGATTAACTCGCTCCGTGCCGTTTTCCAAACGCCGATGCTGTGCCGGTATTTCTCGGGGAGGGGCTCGACGACGGCGCGTACGTTGCGATCAATGGTGGCACTGAGCGTATCTGTTTTTCCCGTGCCGCCGACCGACCAATCGGCGATCTCGTGTGCGAAGACAGCAATCGTTCCTGTGACGATCACGGCATAGAGCAGGACGCCGAGGATGGTGCCGGACCAACCGTGTACCGTTGTCAGCCGTTTGATTTGAATTTGCGACAAGTTTTTCATGTTCGTGGCCTCACTGCCGAACTAAGCGAAGAGCGTGAAGCCGACGATAGTGCCGCAAACAACGCTAATTCCCCCGAGGAGGATGGCGCTGCGCCGCAAGTTTTCCTCCAGGCAGATGTAAGTGAATAGGAGTGCCCAGAAGACCGGCGCCAGGACGAGCGGCCAGACGATGTTATCGATCTCGGCGGGACCCGGCGGTAGTAGGACGGGCAGGGCCATCGTAAACAGAAGGGCGGCGGTGAGAACGCCGACGCTGCCCAGCAGCCAGCGCGCGACGAGAGAATTGTTGCGTCTCATGTGCGCAAAAGGCGGGCCTGCCGCGGCCCGCCTTTCCCGTGGCACAGGTTGGTCACCACTCATAGGAAACATTTGCGGTCACCATCAGCCCTTCGCCGACCGTACAGAGCACCGACGTACTTCTGTAATAGCAGGATCCCAAGTGCTCCTGGTCGAGCAGGTTCTGCGCGTTTATGCCGAAACGAAATTTATCGACCTCGTAGTAAGCTGCCGCATCGAACAACGTATACCCGGGGACCGATAGCGTGTTCTGATTGTCGCCGTAGTGCCTATCCTGATAGCGGATGCCGGCACCCAGTCCCAATCCTTTGAATGTTCCGTGCGGGACCTTGTATTCGGCCCACAATGTTGCCTTATGGTCCGGTATCTGGGTCAACTTTTTACCGACTTCCGACGCATTGTTACTCTTCAGCACCTCCGTTTGCAGGTATGTATAACCAGCCTTGATTTCGAGGCCGAAATCGAAACTCGCCAAACCCTCCACCTCGATGCCCTGCGAACGAACCTCGCCGGTCTGCACGGTCGCCATCAAACCGCTGTCATATTCGGTGTAATTCTGGCGGCGCAGGTCGAATGCTGCGACAGTCACGAAGCTATCGTGTCCGGGCGGTTGATATTTGACGCCGGCTTCATACTGTTGCCCTGTTTCGGGCTCAAAGAAATCCCCGCTGGCGCTGGTGCTGCCGGTGATGGGAAGGAACGATTCCGAATAGCTCGCGTACGGCGCGATACCGTTATCGAACAGATAAACCACGCCGGCGCGGCCGGTGAAGGCTTCGTCGCGCTGTGTTGACTGTGTGTTGTTGAGATGGTTGTCAGTCTCATTGACCGCCCAGTCGTAACGTCCCCCCAACGTGAACCGCCAGTGCTCGCCCAGTTCGATCTGGTCCTGTCCATACACCCCATACTGCGTTTTGATGAAATCCTTGAGGACTGTCGGTGACAGGCCGGTAATGGAGGCACCGTATGTTGGTGTGAAGATGTCGAGCGACGCGACAGTGCCGCTGTTCTGGACGGTCTCCATGTCGGCATACTGTACGTCGATCCCGCCGAGAAGTGTGTGCTCAGATCCGGCAAAGGATGTTTTGAGTTCCGCGTTCGTATCGGCCGTCAGCGACTTTGTGTTGCCATGGTTGGAATAAAATGTGCGGCTTAATGTCCGGTTCCCGTCGAAGCCGGAACCGTAGGCGATGTCGTCGTTCAGATCGACAACGTGATAACGAACCTTGTGTCGCACATTGAGTGTATCGCTCGCTTTGTGCTCCACCTCATAGCCGGCGGCGTATTCGGTACGGTCGTATTGATCGTGGGCTGGTTCGCCGACATATCGGGAGTGCGGCACCGATCCGTTCGGGTTGTCAAAGAGCGTGCCGATACCCGGCAACGCCTGCGAATTCTGGGTATCGTCCTGCTGGTGCATGCCGAAGATGGTGATCTTCGTGCTGTCTACCGCCTGCCATGACAGCTGTGGGGAGATCCAAATCCGGTCATCCTCCAGGAAATCGATCTGCGTGTCGCTGCGGCGAAACAGCCCGGCCACCCGAAACGCGAGGTCCTTATTCTCTGTGACGGCGCCCCCGACATCGAATTTCGTCTGGAACCGGTTATAACTGCCGGTTTCGAGGTGGGTGATCGCGAATGGATCGGTTGTCGGCCGTTTGGAAACATAGTTCACAAGGCCGCCGGGGCTCCCCTGCCCGAACAATACCGACGCAGGGCCGCGCGGTACTTCGATACGCTCTGCGCCCCAGGGTTCGGGATTGTAACTGACGATCAAGCCGGGTTGGTTCATCAGCCCCATGCCGTCCTGGAACAAACCCGTCGACGAAGATAGAAGGCCGCGCATGCTCAGGTGAGAGAAGCGAGGCTCGAGGCCGTACAGCTCCGATTCAACGCCCGGCGTATACCGCAGCGAGTCATTGAATTTGTTGACATTCCGAGATTTCAGCTCATCGGCCGTGATCACGGAAATGGATTGCGGCGTTTCTACGAGCGGCGTATCGGTTTTCGTTCCCGACGCGCTGCGTGTGGCGCGGAAACCCTCGACAGGACCGGTGGCGGTTTCCCTTTGTCCCTCGACGGTGATCGGGGTCAATACCGTCGCGTCGGCATTAGGGGGCTCTACCGTAACAGTGTTGGCCGCGGAAAACCGGTAGAGAAGACCGGTGCGGCCAAGGAGCCGTACGAGAGCGTCTTCCGGTGTCATCGTACCGGAGACGCCTTGCGAAACGGATTCACGTGCCACGGCGGAAGGGTAAAGGACCTGCAGGCCTGTTCGTTCGCCGAACGCGGCGAGCACATCGGGCAATGGGCCACCTGGAATGTTGAAGGTAAGTGCCTCGTCCCGTCGGGCCTGTGCGGCCTCAACCGTTGCAACTACTATTTCATCACTTGCCGCCGAGGCCGGCGCAACATATCCGCCGGCCGTCATCCCGAACATCAGCGCGGCAACAGCACATCCAGCGCCTTGGCGATGAAGAGTGAATGCCTCAGGAAATCCTCGCTTCTTCATGGTTTGGTCCTTGTCGCTCTTATTTGAAAATGAGATGCATTCGCATCTACATAATTCCAGACGATGTAAGGACGGGGACACCTCACCCTTGTTGGAATTTTTTTTATGCGTCAGGCGCTTCTGAGGATAACCAGATAAGGGGTTAGCCGGAAATCGCGTGCCGGGAGTGTGCCTACAATCGCGGCAAGCGCGCCGTCGGGATTCCCAGTGTTGAAAATGCCATCGACATGGAGATTCAGCAGCGCATCGTCCCATATGACGATACGTCCCTGCCGGTAGCGATTCAGGTCAGCGATGACGTCGCCAAGAGGACGATCGCGGAACACCAACTTGTTGCGCAGCCAGGCAGTTTCGGCGCCATCGCTGGCGGAGACAAGCGGCCCGAAACCTTCGGTGTCATAAGTGATACGTTGACCCTCTGTGACTCGTGCCTCCTTGCCGCCTGCGTCCGGTGGGCCGATCACAACCGTGACCGCGTCTTCCGCTACTGCGACGGCCGTGTCCGTCGGCCTTTTGTGGACGGCGAATGTGGTGCCGAGTGCTCGGACAGTGCCGCCGGCGCAGACAACGTCGAACGGCCTGGTCGGATCAGAGGCGACGTTGAACACCGCCCGTCCCGTCAACAGACGGAGCCTGCGGACCTGTGTATCGAATTCGATGGCGATTGCCGTTTCCGCGTCCAGTTCGACGGCAGAGCCATCGGGTGTATGGATCGTTCTACGTTCCCCGGTACCGGTATGGTAGTCGCCGTGAACCATACCGCCCAAAGTGTCGATAGTGACGCCGGAGGCGATCACGAGTCCGGCGGTTGCCGTTAAGCCTGCTGCTCCGGTCAGGAGTGTGCGGCGGGAAAGGCTGGCATGGCGGGAACGGCCGGGGCGGCGCGGATCTGGGACATGGTCGAGGTCGGTCCAAAGCGTTTCCAGTTGGTCATAGGCTTGGCAGTTGTCCGCACTGGCACGTAACCACTCACTAAAGCGGGCGCGATCATCATCTGTCGCGTCACCGGAATTCAGGCGCACAAACCAAGCGAGCGCCTCGTCGTGAGGCGTTTTTTTCGGATCAGGAGAGTCGGACATCACCTGCTACCGCACATATGGGACCGGCTGACACGCGACTGCCGGAGAACACACTGGCTTCATTATCACTATGACGACACAACGGCCCGTAATCCGCACCCCGGCGGATGAGAAAACGGGCATGTTGATCGTGTGTCACTTCCGAGGCTCACTGCTTGAGGCGATCACGACAATAGGCCAGCGCCCGCATGGCATGCTTTTCCACCATGCTTTTAGAGATGCCGAGGCGCTTTGCGATCTCGGCATGGGTTAGGCCATCAAATTTGTGCATCAGGAAGACGTCACGCTGCCGGGGTGGCAATTCGTCAATGGCGCGCACAAGCCGTTCCACGCGCTGTTTTTGCGTCAGTATCTCTTCCGCATTGGGTTCGTCACTCTCCCGGCTCTCGCCCAGTTCGGCGGCGACGAACCGTCGGCTGCGGCGGCTATCGGCGCGGAGCCGATCCAGCGCGATATTGTCGGCGATCCGGAAAAGATAAGCGCGCGGGTTGCTTAGGTCGGGCAGGGCTTCAAGGCCTTGGAGCCGCAAGTAGGTGTCGTGCACGACGTCGCGTGCCGCGCCCGCCGACCCCAGCCGTCGCGTCAGATATCCCGTCAAATCCTCATAATGCGTGAGCAATAGACGGACCAATACGGACCGATCGTTGCCGGCCATCGTGCGGTTCCCCCCCTCGCAACGAAAAGCCGGCCGGTGATGGGACGGCCCGGCATACGCAGCGTCTGCCGCGCACGATATATTATTTGAGAATCATTCTCAATTCTGAATCGCTCGCCAGGGGCGGCCAGCCGACAATGAAATAACCCCGGCCGAAGCCGGGGTTAAATCCGTTGGCATGGCCGCTTGGCGGCCCTGCCGATATCTTGATTGCGGTGGCCTACTTCATTTTGCTTCTGAAGTACTTGCCCGCTTCGTCCTTGAACGCTTTGCCCGCGGTGAAGCGCGGCTGCAGGGTTGCCGGCTTGGCCTTGAAAGTGGTCGGCTCGCCGGTGAAGGGATTGGTGCCCTTACGGGCCTTCGTCGCTTCCTTGTACCGCATCTTGATACGGCCAAGATGGCCGAGCGGCACGCTGCCCGGCGTCTTCTTCTTGGTATCCTTAAGAGCGAGGTCGGAGACGACCGGCCACAGGGCATCGAGGAGGGTGTTCGCGTCCTTGCGGCTGAATTTGTGGTCCCACGCCTTGCCCAACGATTTGTTCAGGGCGGCGGAATAGGCATCGGCAAGCTGGGTCTTTGTCACGGTCATGGCATTTCCTTCGTGTTCGGCCTTGGCAAATGATTGAATAACCTCAAACTTTGCCGGTGATTGGGAGTCGCGCCACCATAGACAAACAAAGGTAAACCAAAGGTAACGAGCCTGCCGGAGATGCCGACCGATCAAAAAGGGCCGGCTCGGCGGGTTGATTGGGCTTTATTGCGTCTCGGACAGGTGCCGCCCACGGGAACTCCGCCCCCGCCATATGTGTCCCGTCACTCGGTGAAACGACATGTTGTGGGTCGGGCGACGATTTATGAGGGAACTATACGAAAGGGGCGTGACAGATGGGTGGCAGTTCCGCAACAATTGGGCCTGTCACGTGTTTGCAAAATGATTGAGATAGCGTGACGCGCCCGCCAACCACAAATCTTCAAATTAAATGACCCGCTACGCTTTCTACTACGTGCCCGATCGCGGGAGTGCTCTCTCTGAATTCGGATGCAGGTGGTTGGGACGGAATCATTTCTCCGGCCAGCCTGTAACTCCCTTGGTTCCCGCCGGTATCACGCCCGAAGAGCGTTCGGCCCTGACGGCCTCTCCCGCCAGATACGGATTTCACGGAACGTTGAAACCGCCATTCCGGTTGGCAAAAGGAAAAAAGGTTTTCGAGCTGGTCGACGTCGCGCGCCGGTTTGCCGCAACGCGCAGGGCCTTTTCGCTGCCGTTGCTTCGGCTTGCGGTTCTCGGCAATTTCCTAGCCCTCGTGCCGAGTGAACCATCGGACAAGATCAGCGCGCTCGCGCGGGATTGCGTCACGGCATTCGACGAATTTCGAGCAGACCCGACCGAACGCGAGATCGAGCGCCGTATGGCGGTCAACTTGTCGGACCGGCAGCAGGCTTATATCCATGAATGGGGATACCCTTATGTGATGGACGAATTCCGCTTTCATTTGACGCTGACCGGTAAATTGGATGAGGCGCAGCGGAAAAGGGTGGAAACGGCCCTGGCGCAGGAAGTGGCCCCGTTATGCGAGGCGCCGGTATCAGTCCACAGTATCCATTTGTGCGCCCAGACCGACGAAGAGTCGCCGTTTACGGTACTCGAAGCGTTTGAATTCGCCGAGACGTAGAGTCAGGGCCGATAAATAGACTCAGGGCGCCCACAGAGCGCGGTGGCGCCAAGGTCGCGGAACGGAGAGTTTCCCGTTAACAGGAGGTTCATCGCCGCGCAAGCCGAGCGATTGCCATGCGCCGCGCCATTCCTCCGGCAGCGGGTAGGGTGGCGTGACATGATCATCCGGTTCAAAGCCGAAACGGCCGTAGTAGGCTGGATCGCCGAGGACAAAGACTTGGTGCGTGCCGGTAGTCTGCAATAGCCGTAGGCCTGCGCGGACAATGGCACTTCCGACGCCTTGCCGTTGCCAAGCAGGCGCGACGGCCAGTGGCCCGAGGAGCGCAACTTCGTCAGGTTGTCCACCAACCCCGCACATCGTGAATATGGCGTGGCCTACCAGAGTCTTTCCGACTATCCCCACGAGCGACAGGACATTTGGTCCCTCACCGAGCAGTTCCTTCACCAGCGGCAGCAAATCCTCATCGGGGAACGCGTCGGGATACAGTTTCTCGATCGCGGGAACGTCGTCCGGCCGGCCTTCGCGTATTTCAATCTCTTCAGTCATGTTTTCGTCAGAATATACACTGCCGCCATTGAAGGATAGCTGCCCGCGTCGGCCAACTACTCGGACCGGGTAAAATTATTCCTTGTTTCTTCCCCGCCCAACGGGGAGTTTATCCCGAAATTGGATGCGGGCCGGTGCCCGCGAAATGTTTGCTTGCCGAGAGTTCCATGACCCTGCCAACGACCATGCGTGCCATCGATATTCCCCAACCCGGCGGTCCTGAGGTGCTGACGGCCGTCGACTGGCCGGTGCCGGACGCCGGCGACGGCGCCGTCGTTATTCGCAACGAGGCCGTCGGCGTCAATCGGCCGGATTGCTTGCAGCGGCAAGGCAACTACCCGGTACCCACCGATGCCAACCCGATCCCCGGTCTGGAAGTGGCCGGAGAGATAGTGGCTCTCGGTGCCGGTGTGGATCGGTGGCAGGTGGGTGACAAGGTGACGGCGCTGACCCATGGCGGTGGCTATGCGGAATACACCGCAGTCGACGCGCGTCACTGTCTGCGGTGGCCGAAGGGTTTCGATGCGGTGCAGGCGGCTGCGCTCCCGGAAACCTTCTTCACGGTCTACTACAATATGATCACCCGGGCGCGGTTGAAGTCCGATGAGACGCTCCTCGTGCACGGCGGTAGCAGTGGCATCGGCAGCACGGCCATCCAATTGGCGAAGTCCATGGGGGTGACGGTTTTGACGACGGCCGGGAGTGCCGAAAAATGCGATTTCTGCACCGGTCTCGGTGCGGACAAAGCCATCGATTACAAGACCGAGGACTGGGAAGCCGTCGCCAAGGATTTCACGGAAGGGAAGGGGATTGATGTCATCCTCGATATGGTCGGCGGCGCCTATTTCCAGAAGAACCTCAATTTGCTCTCCCGCGACGGCCGCTACGCGCTGATCGCGCTATTGGGTGGCGCTCAAGCGACCGCCAATCTCGGGCTCATCCTCGGGAAACGTTTGACCATTACTGGCTCCACCTTGCGGCCGCAAACGCCGGTCGAAAAGGCTGAAATCGCGGACAATTTATTGCGCGACGTATGGCCGCTCTTGGATGCCGGCACGATCAAGCCGCACATCTATGCGACCTTTCCGTTGGAAGATGCGCCGAAGGCACATGCCCTCATGGAAACCAGTGCCCACAGGGGCAAGATCGTTTTGACGGTTTAGCCGAAGCCGTCCGCCGCGCTGGGTGGGATGGGCAAAAAAAACCTTAACTTTCCTCGGGTTGGTTCACCCGCGCCGGTGTGTTAAGCCTGTTTCCCTAAAAATAAATCTATCTTCCAGGGACTAATGTCGTTGGTGCCGTGACAAACGGACCATCGATCTTTCGGCTTTCACAAATGGGGTCAGTTGGCTCGGGACCACAAAGGTGTCTCGCGCCGCCGAATATCCTTGCGCCGGACCGGTCTTTTTGGTCGGTCGGGCGTGAAGGCGTCCAGAATGACGGCACTGCAACGGTGCCGAATAACAAAAGGAGAGGAATAAATGTCCTTTGAACTTATGGCGCTGCCCTACGCCGAAGACGCGCTTGAGCCACACATTTCAGCGAACACCATGTCGTTCCACTACGGCAAGCACCACAAAGGTTACGTCGACAAAATGAACGACGCGATCAATGGAACGGACATGGACGGTATGTCGCTTGAAGAGGTGATTGCCAAGGCAAAGAAAGACGGCAATCAGGGACTTTTCAATTCGGCGGCGCAAACCTGGAACCACGATTTCTTCTGGAAATCCATGTCGCCCGGCTCGACGGCACCGTCCGGCGATTTGGCGGCTGCGATCGATAAAGCATTCGGCGGCGTTGAAGAGTTTGGGAAAGCCTTCAAGACCTGCGCCACCGGCCAATTCGGCAGCGGCTGGGCATGGCTTGTCGCGGATGGCGACGGCCTCGCGGTGATGGGCACGGCCAACGCCGATCTGCCGTTGGTCCAGGACAAGACGGCGCTGCTGACCTGCGACGTTTGGGAGCACGCCTATTATCTCGACTATCAGAACAAGCGTGACGCGTTCGTCGACGTGTTCCTGAACAACCTGATCAATTGGGACTTCGCCCAGGAGAATTGGGAGAACCGCTGAGGGAATAACGTGCGGGCATGGTGTTCGGAGTATATGATCGAGGCAATAAACGTGGCGATCGACATCCAGGGACACCATGCCGCTGGTTCTTCATAAACATGCTGTTGCCGAAGTCGGCATTGGGACGGGGAGTGGCTTTCAGCAGGGGCGGCTGACGATCGACCGCGAAGCACTGGTTTCGTATGTGCGTTCGCAAGTCAGCCGGGTAACCGATGTGCGTGTAGGGATCGCCCGGCCCGGCGAGGCCACACGTATCGTTTGCGTCAAAGACGTCATCCAGCCGCGCGTGAAAAAAGAGGGGGCCGAGGCGGGTGACGGCATCTTGTGTGTTCTGGAGAACGTCGCTGTCGTTACCTGTGGCCCTATTGTCGGCTTCCAGGAAGGGATCATCGACATGTCCGGGCCGGGAGCGGAGCATACCCCCTTCTCTCAATTTCCGCTCATCGTGCTGGAGATCGATGTCGTCGAGGGGTTGGACCCGCACCTGCACGAAGAGGCCGTCAGAGAGGCGGGGCTTGCCGCCGCCGGTTTTGTTGCCGAGGTTTGCCGCGATACGGAGCCTGACGAGATCGAGATGGTCGCATTAACGGAGATTTCCACCGAAGCCGATCTGCCGCGCATCGCCTATGTTTATCCGGTCCTTTGTCAGGGCTTGCTGCACGATACCTATGTGTTCGGACGTAATGCCAAGGAAGGATTGCCGATAACCGTTGCGCCCGAAGTGGTGATGGACAATGGGGTCGTGTCGGGGAATTGCGTCAGTGCCTGCGACAAGAACACCACCTATCATCATCAGAATAATCCCGTCATTGCCGAGTTGTTGCGCGGACATGGATCGCGCTGGAATTTTGTCGGCATCGTTCTCACCCCTGCGCCGACCCGGCTCGCGGAAAAGGAAAACGCGGCAAAAGCTGCTATCGAACAGGTCGTTCAACTTAAGGCAGAGGGCGCCATCGTCAGCAAGGAAGGTTTCGGCAATCCCGACGCCGACATGATGATGATCGTGCGCGGGCTCGAGCAGGCGGGGATCAGAACCGTTGGCCTGACCGACGAATTCGCCGGGACGGACGGCGGGTCGCAGTCCTTGGCGGACACCACGCCTGAGGCGGACGCCATCGTCTCGACCGGCAACGCCAACGAACGCATCGAACTTCCGGCGATGAAAACGATTTTCGGTCCTTTACCCGACGTGACACGGTTGGCCGGCGGCTATCCTCACAGCTTGCGCGATGACGGCACCATGGAGGTGGAACTGCAGGCGATCATCGGCTCGACCAACGAGTTAGGCTTCGGGCGCCTGACGTGCCGGGAGGTCTAATCTTGGCAAAAGTCCATGTTGTTCACTATTTGAATCAATTCTTCGGCGGTCTCGGCGGCGAAGAAAAGGCCGATCTCGGCCCTCAATGGTTCGACGGCCCCAAGGGGCCCGGGCAACTTTTGCAAACCCTGGCACCCGATATCGAGATCGTCGGCACCGTCACGGCCGGTGACAACTATATGGCCGAAAACACGGACGCTGCGGTCGACGAGGTAGTCGGTCTTATTGAAAAGAATGCCGGTGCCGAGATCGATCTTCTGTTGGCGGGGCCGGCATTCAACGCGGGCCGCTATGGCATGGCCTGTGGCGCGGTTTGTCAGGCTGTGCAAGAACGGTTAGAGAAACCCGCCATTACTGCGCTCTATCCCGAAAACCCGGCAGTCGATATTTATCGCAAGGCGGTGACCATCGTTCGTGCCGGGTCGGACGTGATGGGCATGCGGGACGCTGTTGGCGGCATGGTGGCCGTCGCCAAGAAACTGGTCGAGGAGCAAGCAATTGACCCGGCGACGGACGGGACGATTTCCCGGGGACTACGCCAAAATACCTTCGCGGAATCTACCGGCGCGCAACGCGCGATCGACATGCTAATGCGCAAATTACGTGGTGACGCGTTTGAAACCGAATACGCCATGCCGGTCTTCAGCCGTGTTCCCCCGGCGCCGCCGGTCAAGGACCTGTCCTCGGCGACGGTGGCGCTGGTGACGTCGGGCGGCATCGTGCCGCGTGGCAACCCGGACCGCATCGAATCGGCAAGTGCCAGCAAATATGGCGAATATTCCTTGAAGGGGCTGGAGCGTTTGACGCCCGAAAGTCACCAAACCGTACATGGCGGCTACGATCCGACCTATGCCAACCAGGACCCCAATCGCGTGCTGCCGCTTGACGTCATGCGTGATCTCGAACGCGAGGGCCGCATCGGACGGCTCGCCGACACCTATTTCGCCACCGTCGGCAATGCGACCTCGGTCGAGCGGGCCGAACAATTCGGCCGGGAGATCGCGGGTAAGCTGATCAATTTCGGCGCCTTGGCGGTGATCCTCACTTCGACATGAGGCACCTGCACTCGTTGCGGGGCAACGATCGTCAAAGAATTGGAACGGGCCGGTCTGCCGACTGCGCATATCTGTTCCATTATCCCCATTTCGAAGACGGTCGGGGCTAACCGGATCGTGCCCAGCGTTGCGATTCCGCACCCCTTGGGGGATCCGGCGAAGACACCTGAACAGGAAAAGGCCATCCGCCGCCGGTTGGTCGAGACCGCGCTGAAGGCGTTGGAAACGGATATTTCCGAACAACAGGTGTTCGAGGTCGGTCCGGACTAGTCGCCGCGGATCTCGCGCATGGTGGCGCAAATTTTTTCGATCAACTCGTCTTCCGTCTGCAGTTCCTTGAATGCCATTTCGCTTTCCCACACGTCCGCCGGGATTTCGTCTTTCAGTTCGAAGATGTGGTAGCTCTTGAGCCCGAGGGCGATGCCCCCCAAAGCGCCGGCAAAACTCGGATCGCCATCTTTGAAGGTCGTCGCCATGATGCGCAGGTTGAACGGCTCGTTGAGGCCGAAAACAATCACGAGTTGATCCGCGCCGTATTCGTCGGCGAGTTTCTTTATCTGTTCCTGCTCCGCAAGACCTGCGGCGCCGGCGGACGTTCAGACAAAGCAGGAGGTGGTTTCGTAAATGACCTCGCCGCCCGCCGCCTCGACGCATTTACGCACGGCGGGGCCGCTGACGTCGTCACGTTCTCCGAACACCGCAACTTTTTTGCCTTTTAGCATTTTTTCGGCTCCTTGGGTTTCAGGTGCGCGCACCCGCGTTCGCTTCCAACATAAATGAAACGCCGTCATAGAGTTCCGTCAACCGGTTTAGAAACAGGCTCGCCTTGCACAGGAACATCGCCCGCCGCATCTCGCCCTGCTGCATGGCCTGCAAGGCGTGACCGATAAATGGCACGGCCGACGGGATATGTCCCTGGGTCGGCGCGAACCCGGGCATGCCGATCCGGTCCATGAAGGCCGGCATGTCGGGTTTGCCGATCTCCTTGGCCATCACGGCCATGGCCGCGATCATGCGATAGTTCTTGTGCACCACGTCGCCCGATCCGGCATGTTCCATGATTTCCGGGTTGTGCAATTCCGGCGCATATTTGTCGACATCGGTCATGTTCAGACCGAGCTTCTGCAATGGTTTTAAAATCAATTCCCGATAGACCGCCTCGTCGGAGGTGCTCGATCCGACTTTTGCCAGCCCGATGGTGCCGGGCTCCAAGTGAAAGATGGGGCTGACGCCGTCATCGGCGGTGACCAGGAAAGCCATCGCGCCCAAGCAATCATCGAGGATGGGGATACCGAGCTCGACAAAGGCCTGGAACTTCATACCGAGCTTCGCGAGCGATCCGCCGGCCACCACCGCCACACGTTCATACACACCGGCTTTCACCAAGGCGCCGGCGGTGACCAACGCGGACGCCGGCCCGGCGCAGAAATTCTTGACGTCCATGCCCGACGCATTCGTGCAGCCGCACATCTCGGCGATACTTTTGGCCATACCGCCGGCACCGCGCTGATATCGATCACCGGCGGCTTCCTCGCCGCAGGTGATGACATAGTCGATTTCCTCGGCGCCGAGACCTTCCCGGTGCAACAGCCATTGTAGGGCGATGGCCCCCGACGCTTTGGTGCATAAGGCCTCCAGCAAGGTATGGGCGTCGAGGTTGTCGTCTTCCCGGCCTTCGGCGCGGTTGTCGCGGCGCACGCACCCCCGCAACGCGTCGCCGGAATAGAGCGGCAGTGCCGATCCGTTGTCGATCTCCTCTTGGAACGAGCCCGCCGCCGTGAAGTCGAGACCGTCAAAGGGCGAAAGCACGGGGTGGTTGTTGAGAAGCGGCTCGATCCGTTCACGTCCCTCCGCGGCGAGTTCGATCAGGGCGGGGGTCAGCACGTTCGCACATTTGAGAACGGCGTAGAACAAATCTTGGGAAATAATTTCCCCGAACGGGCCCGTCGTCGGTCGTCCGTGTTGTTCCAGTGCCTCCGGCCTATACCAGGGCCGGGGGAGCGCCGACAGCGCATCGGGCGTCAAATTGCCTATGAAGGTTTGGTTGGGCGGATAGCGTTCCGCTTCCTCGAATGCGCGCAAAGACGCCGCTACCTGGGCGAGGACCGAGGTGTCCTTTTGGATTTCCCGGCGCGGTTTGGAGCCGTAGCGCACGAGGTCCGGCACATGCACCAGGCATTGGGAGCAATTCCTGATAACTGGATTCCCGTTGCCGGTATTGATCAAGGAATCAACCTGCTTCTGTGCGATGGCTGGCTATTACTCCGCAGCCTGAACGCCCGTACTTTGCTTGGTGTAATGGCTTTCGGGTCGTGGCAATCCCAGATGATCGCGCAACGTATCGCCTTCGTACTCGGTGCGGAACAGGCCGCGCCGTTGCAACTCGGGGATCACTAGCTCACAGAAGTCGTCCAATGCACCCGGAATGTACGGCGGCATCACCGTAAAGCCATCACAGGCACTGTTGACGAACCAATCCTCCATGTAGTCGGCGACTTGTTGGGGATTTCCCTTGATGACGTTCTTGCCACGGGCCCCTGCGACGCGCTTGCCCAATTCGCCGATGGTCAGGTTTTCGCGCTTGGCCATGTCAACGATGGCATTGATATGACCGTGACTGCCGTGATGTTCGGGCAAGGGATCGGGCAACGGGTCGTCGGGCGAATAGCTCGACAGGTCGGCATTGCCCAGCATGGTCGAGAGGATTTCCCGGCCGACGATGGGGTGGATCAGGGATTGGGTGAGCTCGTAGTCCTCGTTGGCCTCCTCTTCCGTCGGGCGAACGAAGACACTGAGCCCCGGCAGTATTTTCAAGTGATCGGGATCGCGTCCATACTTGGGCATCCGGCCTTTGACCTTATCGAAATACTCTTTAGCCGTTTCCTTGGTGAGATGGGGGCTGAAGATGCCTTCGGCGGTTTCGGCGGCGAGTTCCATGCCGGCTTCCGAGGCGCCCGCCTGGAAAATCACCGGGTAGCCTTGGACAGGCCGTGCGACGTTCAGCGGCCCTTTCACGGAAAAGCGATCCGATTGGTAGTTCAGCACGTGCATTTTTTCGGGATCGAAGAACAGACCGCTTTCCTTGTCGCGAATGAATGCATCGTCATCCCAACTGTCCCAAAGGCCTTTTACGATGCGAACGAACTCATGCGCCCGGTCGTAACGTTCGGCATGGGGGATCGCCTTATCCGCCCCGAAGTTTTGAGCTTCGGTATCTGTGCTTGAGGTCACCACGTTCCACGCGGCGCGGCCGCCGCTGATGTGATCGAGCGACGCAAACTTGCGCGCAATGTGATACGGCTCGTTCCAACTCGACGACGCGGTGCCGACGAGGCCGATGCGCTCGGTCACGGCTGCCAAGGCTGACAGCATGGTGAACGGCTCGAACCCGGTGATGAACTGTACCGAGCGGCAGAGAGCTTCCATCGCCGCGCTGCGCGAGGCGGCCGCGTCCGCAAGGAACAGTAAGTCGAACTTGGCCTGTTCGGCCTTCTGGGCGATTTCGACGTAATGTTTGAAATTGACGTGGGCATCGGCCTGTGCCCGCGGATGCCGCCAAGAGGCCACGTGGTGGCCCGTCGGATTGTAGTACGCCGCCAACTTCATCATGCCACGCTGTCCGGTCATAACGCTCCCCTTTATTTCTTCAACTGAGTTCGTCCGGCATAGGGCGTTTACGGCAATAGCGTAGCGTCCCGTTGGGCGGGACGCCAGTGTGAGGTTGCGCCAAGCTATATTTGTGAAAGGGGAGGCCGGTCGCCGGACAGCGCCATCTGATACCCAAATGGCGATGCCCGGCGGGCGGCAAAGGTTAGTTTGTCGATTTAGTCCGAAGGCTGCCGTCGGCCGGCGACACGTTCGCCTGAGGGCCGACAGTGAATTCTTGCGTTGTAAAGTCTTGGGTTGCGGTATCGAGGACGCCGTCGTCCAGGCCGAAAACGCTCATGACGACGGCGAGAACCGCAGCACCCGCGATAAGAACGATCTTGGTCCCGAAGTTACGCATATCCAATCTCCATGAATGGCCCCAGGCTATCCTGGAACCCTATACGGAGCATTAACATCGGACCGGTTAGCGAAAATGGCCCCTGGCCGCGGTTTTAGGCCTCTTTCTCGGCCGCGAGGAGGGTCTTTACCGTCTCCTCGATGAGGTCCGCGGCATCGACATGCCGGTCGGGTGAGGCGACATTCTTTGCCTGCTGCCGATGGGCCTCTGCCGCATCCTCCAGTGCCTCGGTAACGGTTTCCGGGTCCAGAACGCCCTGTTCGATGAGCGCCAGGAGGACAGATTCGCAAATAGTATAGGCCGCCATCCCGGGGGCCTGTTTTTCCAGTTTATCCATGCCACAAAATCGCTACATTCGTTCTCCCAATTGCCGTTCGAACGGCAACATCTATTCGATTTTTGCAATATAGAGTTGGTTTTATCGGCTGTGCATTTACCTGTGTTAAGCCGACGGCCCATTTTTGGGAGGTCACTGCGCTGAGCAAGTTCGTTTCGAAGTTTTTTCTCGTGAGGCCTAAGGTGAGGGGAAAAAGCCGATGAGCGCATACGAGGAAATTTTTCTCACCAAGCTCGGATCTTTTATCGATCTTTCGGAAGACGACCGTGTGTTGATGCGGGAGTTCGTCTCTCAAAAACTTGCTGTTGGCGAAGGCCAACACCTTCTCTCCGAGGGAGAGGAGAACCAAACCGTTTTCTTTCTTCAGGATGGTTGGGCCATACGCTACAAGCTGCTGCCGGATGGCCGCCGCCAGGTCATTAGCTTTCTGCTGCCGGGTGACATTTTCGGATTCAAGGAGAGCCTGTTCGATCTGTCGAACGATTCCGTGCAGGCGCTGACCGATGTCGTCGTTCATCCCGTGCCGGCGACGCAGATCGCCGGGTTGACCGATGGCAATCCCAATCTTGCGCTTGCGCTGGCTTGGGCGCGTGGCCGCGAGCATTCGATCCTGACGGAACATGTGGTGCGGCTCGGGCGGCGCACCGCCTATGAGCGGGTAGCCCATTTGCTGATGGAGCTGCTGCACCGGCTGCAACTGGTCGATCTTGCGTCGGCGCGGGCCTATCCCTTGCCGCTCACGCAGGAACTCCTCGCGGATACCCTGGGCCTTAGCATCGTCCATGTTAACCGTACGATGCGCAAACTTCGCAAGGACGGTCTCATCAGTATCGATACCGATAAGCGAATGATTCGGATTGAGGATCTGCAGGGGCTTGCTGATGCCGGGCATTACGACGAAACCTTTCTTGATCAGGACGGCGAACCCTCGGCGGACGTCCGCGATGCCCTTTCGGGAGATAGTTGAACGAACTCTCCTGGGCAGAGGCCGGCGGCGGCGATATAAAAAGACGCTTTCCCGCCGCAGATCCGAAGAATTTTCATATGACCGACCAAATCGTTCTTCAGCTCGAACCGCTCAAATCCTTTGTGCGGGACATTTTCCTCCGTTCCGGGTTCACGCAGGATCACGCCAAGGCGACGGCCGACGTTCTGGTTTGGGCGGAACTGCGCGGCCACGCATCGCATGGCGTGCTGCGCATCCCGTCTTATCTGAGCTATGTAGAAGTAGGGATCATCGATCCGGCGGCGGCGCCTGAGATCGAATTGGAAAAGGGGGCGGTGGTTCGGCTCAACGCGCACCACACCATCGGACCGGCGGCGCTCATGCGGGCAGCCGACATCGCGGCTGAACGGGCGCGGGACACGGCGGTTGCCTGGGTGTTGATCAAGGACCATTCCCATGCCGGTGCGGTCGGCTATTTCGCTCAACGCATCGCGCGGCAAGATATGATCGCCATGGTGATGACCGCATCGGGTCCCTTAATGACCTATCACGGGACCCGTGTGCCGACGCTATCGACCAATCCGATCTCCATTGGCATACCGGGCGGCCTTTTGCTCGATATGGCGACGGCCGCCTTTCCCATGGGCAAGATTGCCGCCGCCCGCGCGACTGGACAGCCTTTGCCGCCGGGTGTGGTCCTGGACCGGGACGGCAAGCCGACAACCGATCCGCACAAAGCAGGCGCGCCGTTGCCCATGAGCGGCGCCAAGGGGTCGGGCCTGTCGCTCATGATCGAATGTCTGACCAGTCTCGTGCTTCACAACCCGCTCCTGGCGACGGAACTCACCCACCCGTCCGGGCATCCCGGCTTTCGGCAAAACGGGTTGGTGGTCGCCATGGACCCTGCGGTCGTGGGGCCGTCGACGGACTATGCCGCCGATTTGGCGGCAACCGTCGACGCCATCAAGGCGCAACCGCGGGCCGACGGGTTTGACGAGGTGTTGATGCCGGGAGAACGCGGAGACCGCCTGTATCAACAACGGCTCCATGACGGCATCCCCGTTTCGGCAAAGACCTGGGATCAATTGCGGACATTGGCCGGGAAATTGAACATCGGTATACCCGGCGACTGACGCAGTTATGTCACCGGCAGGTACTGGTCCAACCACATCTTGAGAACCTGCCGAGGACGGGTGTTCTCAACCGAGAACGGAAAATGATCCACGTCGGCCAAGAGAATGAGATCCGTGGGTTGCCGCGCATGTTCGAACAACCCGATCGACTGTTCGGTGGGTGTTACCGAGTCGTTCGCGGAGTGGAAGAGCAGCAGCGGCCGTGGGGCGATGTTGCCGACAACCTCGTTGGCCCGGAAGTCGAACATGCTTTGCGCCGTTTCCGCCGGAAATTCCATGATCGAATCGGGCGCAAGGCCGCCGCGCAGATGTTCGGGAATGGGGACGATATCCCACCTCGGCACCATCAGCGATTCACCCTTTTCTTCTCGATGCCGCTTGCCGTCGGCCAGCATCTTGGTGAACTTCTCCCACGCTTCGGGCGTGGGATGCTGGCGGCGGAACTTCTTTTCACCGTCGCCCCAGCCGCAGGACGACACCACTGCGGCGAAACGGTCGTCGACGCCCCCGACATAGGCTGCCACCGCCGCGCCGAAGCTGTGCCCCATAACGCCGATCCGATCCGGGTCCACGTCATCGCGGGTCATCATATAAGTAAGGGCGTTTCGCGTGTCCTCGACCTGGTCGAGGCACAGAATCCAGGCTTTCTTGCCTTCGCTTTCGCCGCAGCCGCGAAAATCGAACCGCATGACCACGTAGCCCCAATCGCACATGAGGTCGGCAACCGTTTTCATGGTGCCGCTGTCTTTGCTGCTGCCAAATCCGTGCAGCAACAAAAAGGCGGGCCGGCGTTCGCCTGCCCCCATATTGTCGGGTTTATGAACAATGCCCGACAGCGTCAGGCCGTCGGATGAAAATGTGACCGGTGTTTCCATGCGCCCCTCCCCAATTCGGCTGCCTTGTTGGCTTATTTATCGGCGAGTTAGGCGTGCGGAAAAGGATGTGTCAAACGGATTTGCGCTTGGGATTGGTCAGAGATATGCGACGTCGGCGACGAATTTGTAACCGGCGTTGCGAACGGTCTTTATGATCTTGGGATGATCCGGGTCCGTTTCGATCTTGCGCCGCAGTTTGCCGATGGTGACGTCAATGCTCCGGTCAAATGGGGTGTAGTCCCGCCCGACGACATTTTCCATCAGTTTATCCCGGCTCAGGACTTGATTGGCATTTTGGATGAAGGCGGCAAGCATAAGATATTCGCGTCCTGTCAGATGTATTTCCGAGCCGTCTTCGGCCGTCAGCTCATGCGTCGCGAAATTCAACTGAAGCCCGGCGAATTTTGCCCGCGGCCCTTGATGAGCAGCGTTGGTGGTCATGGTCAGCGTCGATCGCCGCAGGGCATTACGGATACGGGCAAGGAGTTCCCGTTCTTCGAACGGTTTCGTGACGTAGTCGTCGGCGCCGAGTTCCAGCCC
The DNA here is from genome assembly GCA_913055735.1 of uncultured Rhodospirillales bacterium. Lineage (GTDB taxonomy): Bacteria > Pseudomonadota > Alphaproteobacteria > Rhodospirillales > UBA2165 > CAJXKD01. The sequence continues at coordinate 607,692 of CAJXKD010000001.1, read as the reverse complement.
GACGACGCAATCGACGACATCGGATTTTCCCGAGAGCATGATGATGGGGATGTTGGAGGCGCGTCGTATCTCGCGCGCAATATCAAAGCCGCTTTCGCTGCCGAGCATGACATCGAGAATGATGAGGTCAATGGGTTCATGATCCAGAAGGCGGCGAAGCTCGGCTCCTGTGCTGGCCATGGTGACATGACAGCCTTCGGATTCGAGATAATTGTTCAGATATCGGAGGATTCGTTGATCGTCATCAACGACCAACAGCCTCGGCGCACTCGTGGAGATGGGTGGGTCTCGATAAGCAATCGAGTTCAACGTTTATCAACCTCAGGTTAGACAAAGCACCCCACCCCAATACTGGGATTTATTATTTGAATTTGGGGAATGTATGCATTCCGTCAAGTGATGTAACTGCTAGAACTTAAAAAAGATAAGTGCCGTAAAACGCTTATATTCCAGAGAAATAAATTAGTTTTATCTAATTTTAAGACGTTTCCGCGGGCCCGCAAATATGGCGTTGGATGAATGGTAACAAGGGTGAAATGGCGCCGCTATTAGATTGCGTCGCCGAGAAACGTATAAAGATGAATTCGAGGAATATCTCGTTTTCCGAGTTTTTAAATGCCTCTGGTAACTGGGATTCTTTAGCGGTCGCACCAATCTTTTTTAAGAAAGAGTTTTATTTTCGTCTCGAGGCGACCAGCTCGGACGACATTAGCAACTAAGAACATTGTCCAATTGGGGGTGAATCGGTCAGGCCACGGCGGCACTGACCATTGAGTTAGGGATATCGGCTTTTTGGCCGGTTTCACCAACCCGGATTGGACATGGAAGATCTACTCAGAGATTTCGGACGGTCGTTTCGCTCGTCCCTACGCTTTGTAAAACGTCCTTTTGTAAAGCAATGTTCCGACCGGAGTGCCGGTGGAGGTCGCCTGCTGCGTCCCGACCTCCATCCGACGGGCGGGGCGGGGCAGATTGAACGCGTGTACAAGCTCGCGGGGCTCGGCGAGTGGGAATGGTGGTTTGAGCCGAATGGCGATCCGGCATGGCTACGCTGGTCCGGTTTGGCAGCCGATGTTTTGGCGAAGACGGATGTCCTGCCGACTTACAAAGACTTTTTGGATGCACTTCACCCCGATGACATTGCTGCATGGAACGCGGCAATGTGCCGTTCTTTCGATTTGCGGGTTCCGATCGATGTCGAGATCCGGCTGAAAGAACGTAAAGGCGCGGGCTTCAAATGGTTCCGGTTTGCCGGCGAAGTCGCGTCCGAGCGGGGGGAGACGATGCGGATGGCTGGCGTTCTCCAGGATATCGGCGATTTGAAGCGTTTGGAGCTTCTTCTCTTGCATGCGCAAAAAAATGAAGCTCTTGGCCAGCTAGCGGGAGGCATTGCCCATGATGTCGGTAATCTGCTGACAATCGTGAATGGTCAGCTGAGTCATCTAAAGCGATCCATGGGAAATACCGATCATCGGTTGGTGGAAGCGATGGACGACGCAATTTCGGCGGTTGCGGAAGGTACCGCATTGACGCGTCGGTTGGTTGATTTCGTGCGGTCTGCGGACCGCGCGCCAGAGCAACTGAACATTGCGCAGGAAATCGATGATATCGCCGATCTCCTCAAACTAAGCCTGGGCAATAGGATCGACCTGCGAATTGATACGGCAAAAAATCTTCCTCCCGTGATCATCGGTCGCGTCGAGCTCCAACTGGCGCTTCTCAATCTCGTGTTGAATGCGCGGGATGCCATGCCGGACGGGGGTGACATCGTGATCCGGGCTGATATTGCCAACCGCAAGCCGGAATACCGCGAGATCAGTGGGGAAGCCGGACCTGAGACGTTCGTGCGTCTTTCAGTTTCCGACACAGGGACCGGTATTCCGCCCGAAACCCAAAGTAGGGTCGTCGAACCGTTCTTCACCACCAAAGGCCCCGAGCAAGGCAGCGGCATAGGATTGAGCACCGTTTACGGCATGGCCAGCCGCGCCGGTGGATATCTTGATATCGACAGCGATGTCGGAAAAGGTACAGAAGTTTCGATCTTTCTCCCACGAGCGTGATCATGCCGCTGGCAAGGCGTCGTTGCCGCCCGTGAATTGCGGGTCGATCAGCGGGAAAATAGAGAATTACCCAGCCTTGGCATGGTGTGAACGGATGTTTCGACGATGCACATGCCGGTCAATGGATTTGCGCTGCAAAATCAGTCGACGTAGGTTCACATATCCGTTCGCTTCGTGCCGGTGATTTTCATTTTTCATCCAAAATTCAAATGGTTGAACGCCGATCGTTTGTAACGTTGAGCTTTACAAACAGCGTCACCGTGAAGACAAAAATTCACGTGCGGATTTGTGGACAGCCCTCCCCCGCCACGCCATCTAAATAACAATTACCATAAGTCGAAAACCAGGGAGTCGAACGATCAGTATCGGTTGACGAAATCCGTATTAATCATGCCCCCCAATAAGGGGGCCATGAGGTGAGCCAGATGGCTAGCAGTCGGGTGCAAGACGATAAGATTTACCTCGACCATAGGGTGAGATGGGCGAAAAACCTTCGGTCCCAACTCTCCAATCTTACGCGCGCGTTTGAAACCCTCGCGCTCAATTATCCCGATACGGCGGGTACGCAATCCATCGGCGATTTATGCCGCCTTTCTCATAATTTAAGCGGCGCCGCGGCGACATTCGGGTTTCATGACTTGGCGCAGTGCGCCGAAGACCTGGAACAGTGGTCCTCAAGCCAAAGCGCCGAAGGCAAATCCAATGGAACGACGGCTGACGACTCGCTTGAAGTCGCTCGGACGATGTTGGTCCGATTGACCGATGAAGCCGAAGCCGTGCTCGCGGAAACCTGGGATGAGCCAATGGATAACGCGCGACACGCTAATCCGTGGAAGGCTCAGAGTGGGACGAGTGTCGTCGAAACGGTGGTTTATGTCGGCGACAACGAAACCGTCGTCGATATCCTGCAGGACAATAACCCGCATTTGATATTCAGGCGCGTGCGCCTTTCGTCGGAACAGGATGTGGTTGAACGTCTTGCACAGTTGAACCATTCCGCAATCGTTCTCGATTTGAGGTCTCTCGACGCCGCTCTGGCTAGCGTGGCTGATGCAGCGGGTTTTGTCGCGCGGATGTCGAACGTCAGCGACCCTTCCCGCCCCGTGATTGCCCTTTCGGACCAGGGTGACCTCGAAGACCGGTTAAAGGCGGTTCGGATCGGCGCGCAAGGATTTATCGAGCACGCGCGTGCCGGTGTCGACTTGGCTCAGGTGCTGAGAGAGGCTTGGGCAGTGGATGGTGAATATGCTTACAAGCTTGTTCTCATTGACGACGATCCCGCTATTACCGAGTTTTTCGGCGAAATCTTCAGCGAAGCCGGCTTCGACATGTCGGTCATCAGCAATCCGGCCGATACCCTCGATACATTGAAGACGGTTCAGCCGGACGTGGTTTTGATGGATGTCAACATGCCGGGCTGTAGCGGCATCGAACTGGCCCTGCTGATTTCCCAGCATCGGGACTTCAATCATATTCCGTTGCTGCTTCTTTCCTCGGGTGATCCCCGTGACAACGATGTCGCTGCCGGCCACGCTGCCTTTCAGGAATGGATCGATAAGGCCGCACCGGCACACGTGATCGTCGATGCGGTCGTCGCGCATGCCGACCGGGGTAAAAAGGCCAAGGTCTTCCGGGATCGCATGGCCCGTGCCGAAGCGACACTCGATGCCGTCGAGGAAACGGCCGCCGACGGTATTTTGACGGTCGATCAGATCGGACATATCAAATCCTGGAGTTGGGGCGCAGAACGGATATTCGGATACAAGTCGTCTGAGATCGTCGGCAAGGATTTCAGTAAACTAGTATACGACCAATGCCTCGACGCGGCCGGGCGGGCGCTACAAAGGGCGTTCGAAGGAGAGGTCGAAAACGACGGTCTTCTGTCGCTGTCAATTTCCGGTGTCGGAAAGCAGGGACTGCACATTCCCATCAAGTTTTCGGTTTCCCGTCCCGTCGACTCGCCGGGCGAAGTGCCACTCGCGGTGATCTGCGTATCCGACGACCAAATCAACGGGGACGTCGAGCAGCACCAGGAAGGTGGCCGGATCGGTGATCTTATCGAAGAGGCGACACGCGAAATCAAAACGCAATCGGCTGAACTGCGGTCGGCGTTGGAGGCAGAGCGCAAGGAGAACCGCCGTTTGCGCCGGTATGTTTCCATGGCGGCCCACGAGTTCCGAACCCCGCTCGCGATCATCGACGGATCGGCCCATAGGCTTTTGAAATCCGTCGAAACTCTCTCACCCGATATCGTAACGAAACGGGCGACCAAGATAACCGAAGCCGTCAAACGGATGATGCAGGTTATCGAAAACACGCTGACATCGGCGCGCCTCGATGCGGGTAAGGAGGAGCTAAAGCTGCAGCCTTGCGATGTCAGCGCGATGCTCCAGAAGATCTGTGAGGATCAGCAGGAGCTCTCTCCATTCCACTCTATTTCGCTCCATCTCGACAACTTGCCGGAACTAATTCTCGCGGACGCGGGCAAGCTCGAGCACATTTTCTCAAACCTCCTGTCGAACGCGGTCAAGTATTCGCCTCAAGATCCGGAAATTGAGGTGACGGCGGGCGATAAGGGCGGGCGGCTCGTGATCTCCGTAAAAGATCATGGGGTCGGGATCGATGCGGACGACGTTGGCCACGTGTTCGATTGTTTCTTTAGGGCGGGGACCTCGGCGGGCATTTCGGGAACCGGCCTTGGCCTGCACCTGGTCAAACAGCTTGTCGATCTGCACGGCGGCAACATCACCGTTGACAGCGTCAAGGGACAAGGCACGACGTTTACCGTTCAACTTCCTGTCTTCGCGGCTGAACGGCCGGCATCGCTCGCCGAATACGCTCACGCCAGAAAAAGCACACGGGGCTTCCCGCGGGCCGGGCATGACAACGGACAAATCGACGGTGCGAAGCGCTCGAAGAGTGCCGCCGAATTGCAAACACGATCCGCTTAGACATCAAGAATTGGAACCGGCAGGCGATGACGCAAACGAAGAAAGAACTCAAGGAACTGCTTGCAGCAGCCAATGAGAAGCTCACGCATTACTACCAGGCGGACAAGAGCTTCACGGCGGCATTCGACCAGACATTGGATCGTCTTGAGGCGGAGTACAACGAACGTCTGAAGCTCCAAGATCAAATCGTGGAACTGAAACGGGAGCTTTCACGGTCAGCCGAAGAGAATAAGGAAGCGATCCGCCGTCTGAGCGAGATGGAGAAGGCGCTTACTGTCTCACTTGAGCGTCTTCGAACCATCAAAGCGCAAGCGGAAGAAGCCAAGCAAATGCTCGCCGAAGACACGGTATCGCCGGCGGATATTCATAAGAATCTGACCGAAATCGCCAAAACCGCCGACGTCCAGATGATCCCCGTGCCGAGTCTCGCGGTTGTCGCAAGAACAGGTGCTGGCCGTTAACCGGGCCGGTGAGAAGCGATTGTAAGCGAGAAAGGCCATGGTCAGCATTCTCTGTATCGAAGATCAGCCGGAAATCCGCCAGGAGATCGCGGAAGAGCTGGAGAGCGCTGGCCACAAGGTAATCCAGGCCGCCGATGGTCTCGAAGGGCTGAAGGCCGCGGTCGAGGATAAGCCGGACCTTATCATTTGCGATGTCATGATGCCGAACATGAACGGACATGAGCTCCTGGTGAAAATCAGGAACGAGGTTACCGACCTGGCGGATGTGCCGTTCCTTTATCTGACATCTTTAAGTGATCGCGAGCATTTCCTCGAGGGGGTGGACCTCGGTGCCGACGACTATCTGACCAAACCGATCGATTTCGAGCTTTTGCACGCCAAGGTCCGCATGTTCATGCGTCAGGTTTCGCGGATGGCGGAGAAAAAACAAGTGGAGCATATCAAGCTCTACAAAGCCCTCGTGAACGAGAAGCCGGAGGAAGAAGAGGCGGAAATTCAGCCGTTGTCAATTACGCTTGTCGGTCGGGAGGCCGATGGGCTGCCGCTCATTCGCGCCGTACTTCGCGATTGGGGGCATAAGGTCACGACCATTTCCAGCGGCCGGTCTTTCGTGCAGCAGGCCGGGCTCACGAAGTCCGACATCACGTTTCTCTGGTTCTACACGGACGACATGCGTGGTGACTTCGTCGCCAAGATGATCAAGCAGTCGGCGCCGAGCGCCGAACTGGGTGCGCGTATTCTGGTGCGCCCGGAAGCGATGGAGGGCATGCCCGATTATTCCGAAGATTGGGATGTAGACGACCTTCTCGTCCTTCCCTGCGACGATACGACGCTGCGCGCCGTAATCGAGAAGTGGACGGGTGACGAAAGTTCCCATGACAAGGCGCGCGAAAGCGGTGAGCCGTCACCCAATGCAGATACACGATCTCACACCGGCTCGTTAGTCGGCGACCGGTTCTGGTGAGGCGATCAGGTGGGCAACAAGAGGTTGAAACCAGGGCAACATGCCGGACATTTTGTGCATAGAGGACGAGCCGGATCTTCGCGAGGATCTGATCGAGGAGCTTAACGAAGCCGGATATGAAACCATCGAGGCCGGAAACGGCGTGGATGGGTTGAAGCTCATCCTTGATCATCGTCCCAATCTCGTACTGTGCGACGTCAATTTGCCGGGGATCACCGGGCCGCAGCTATTTGCGGAGGTGAAGCGGAACCATCCGGACTGCGCGAATATCCCGTTCTTTTTCCTGTCAGCATTGGCTGAGCAGGACTCGGCGTCGCCAGGTGCAGATATCCATCCTGACAATTGGTTTTTGAAGCCGATCAACTACGACGTTCTGCTCCCGGCGATCGAGGCGTGCCTCGGGAATCGGGACGGCGGGAACGCCGAGAATGGCAGGGCAGGTACTCTCGGATGACACGGATTCTCATCATTGACGACGAATCTGGCGTCCGCAGCGAGATCGCGGCCGAGTTGGTGGCGTCGGGGTACGATGTCGAGGAGGCAGGCAACGGTGCCGAAGGCCTTGCCTTGATCGTCCAAAATCCGCCGGACCTAATTCTTTGCGATGTGGCCATGCCCGAAATGGATGGGCGTCAGTTGCTGACGGCTCTTCGGGAGCATCATCCCGAGCTTGCCGATATTCCCTTTGTCTTTCTATCGGCGCTCGGCGCCAAGGACGACATACTCGAAGGGTTGCGCATCGGCGCCGACGATTACCTGATCAAACCCATCGACTTCGAATCGTTGCAGGCCAAGATCAAGTCCACATTGCGTCTGCGGGTCGTCTATGAGGCGCAATTAAAGTATCAGGAAAATTTCGATCCGCTCACCGGGTTGCCCAATACGGCCCTGGCGATCGACCGGTTGGCGCAACTCATGTCCGACCACTACGGCAAGAAGCGGTTTCTTTCTGCCCTGTGTGTCGGTTTGGACAAGTTTCATATCGTTAATGATTCCCTGGGCCGCCACGCCGGCGACGCAATTTTGAAGCAGGTTGCCGGGCGGTTGGACTCGGCAATCAATCGACTGAGTTTCACGAGTTCGGTCTCGCATCTCGAGGGAAACGATTTTCTCGTCGTTGTATCGGCTTCCGAGGAGTTCGGCCTATCCGAGATATCGATCCAAAGGATTTTCGATGTGTTCTCCGAGCCCTTCGAGTGGAAAGGAGAGCCCATTCGGATCGACGCAAGTGTCGGCATTGCCACTTGGCCCGGTAGACTTCGCGATCCGTATGAAATTCTTAATGCGGCGTCGATGGCCAAGTCGGAAGCAAAAACCACGGAGGGCAACAGCTACCGCTTTTTCCTACCCAAGATGAACGAAGCTGCGGCCCAACAACTGAAACTCGAGTCGCACTTGGCAGGCGTCCTCGACAAGGAAGAACTGTATCTCGATTACCAGCCGCTGATCGATGTCAATGGCGGCGGGATCGTCGGTGCCGAAGCACTGTTGCGTTGGCACAATCCCGACCTCGGCATCGTACCGCCGGACCATTTCATCCCGCTTCTGGAGAAGAGCCGGGAAATCATTCCGGTGGGTGATTGGATATTGAAGGCCGCGCTGAAGGCTGCCCATTCATGGCATGCTGTCTATACCGCGCCTCTTCGGGTCGCCGTGAATTTCTCGGCCAATCAATTCGAGGATCCCGAACTTGCCCTGCGCATCAGGGATATGGCGGCGGCGGCGGGTGTTTCTTTCGAGAATCTGGAGATCGAAATCACGGAAAGGTTGCTGATGCGCGACTCCCCCGTTGCCGTAGCCACCTTGGATGAGCTGTGCGATCAGGGCGTTCGCCTCTCGATCGACGATTTCGGAACCGGATTTTCGTCGTTGAGCCTGCTTCGCCGCTATCCGTTCAAAACGGTCAAGATCGATCGGTCATTTGTGATGAATGCACCGCATGATGCAAAGGACTCTGCCCTGGTCGAAGCAATCATCGCGATGGCGCATGGGATCGGCCTGGAAGTCATCGCCGAAGGCGTGGAAACCGTGGAGCAGTTCGAGTTTCTCCGGTCCGCCGGATGCGACGTGGTGCAGGGGTATTTGTTCGGCAAACCCATTTCTCCAAACAATTTCTCTAACTTGCTATGCAGGACGTATGGACGTCTTGGGGCCGGACAGCCATGAGCAGCGCAATGGAAATGCCCCGACGCGCCGTTCTCGTAACGGTGATGGCCGTTGGTGTCGTTCTCGTGATCGCTTTTTCACGTTTGGTCAGCGGCAGCAATTTGTCCGGAGCCCACACCTTTGTTGCGGCTTCCGTTGTCTTTGCGTCCTTCACCACCGGCATACTGGCTATATTCCGGTATTACCTCAGACGGGACAGTATCTTCTTCTTTATTGGGCTGGCCTTCCTAAGCGCGTCGGTGATGGATGGATATCATTTGCTCGCTGAGGGCGCCCACGTTCACGGTGACGTATCGTTGCTTTGGTCGCCTGACGCCTCCCGACTTTATCTTGCGATTGCTTTGGCTGTTTCGGTCGGCGCCTTGGAACTTTTGCGCGTGTTCGAGGTTGAGGAAGGCAAGTGGGAGAATGACCTCACGATTCTTTTGGCGTTTGTGGCCTGCGGCGCGCTCGCATTTTGGTATTTCAGCCTTGTGCGGGTCGGCCAGCCGATCGTTTTTAGTTCGCCGCTCAACCACCCAGTAGCATTTGCCGCGTTGTTCGCGTTCGTCATCGTCGCGATAGGGTTCTTTCGGCGCTGGCGGCGGGGAAACAACGATATCGAGCCGTGGATGGTTTTTGCCGCAATCTTCGCCGCGCTGGCGGAGGCGGTAACCATTTTGTTTTCGAAGGGGCCCGTCGGTGAGGGCTTCGGCGTTGCCCACATCATTAACGACGTTAGTTATGGGATCGTGCTTTTCGGTGTGTTGGCGAGTTTGAACACCATCTATCGGGAGGAAAAGGAAGGCCGGCAGCACTACGCGGCCATCGTCAACACGACGGAAGAAGCCATTCTGACCATTGACGCCAAGGGCATGATCATCACGGTCAACCCGGCGGCCGAATGGATGTTCGGCTACCGGGTCGAGGATCTGATTGGAAAGAACGTCAAAGTCCTAATGCCCGAGAGGTTTCGCGCCGAGCACGATAACCACGTTGCCGGGTATCGCCCGACGACGCCCAGTAAGGTCATCGGTGTCGACCGCCAGCTCGAGGGCCGTCGGCTAGACGGCAGCATTTTCCCGCTCGAGCTTCAGATAACGACGGCCTTGGTCAAGGACGAGCGCGTCTTCATTGGCCTGATGCACGACATAACCAAACGGATGTCGGCACAAAAACAAATCGAGCAACAGGTCAAGGATCTCGAGGAGTTCAATTATGTCGTCAGCCATGATCTCCAGGAGCCTCTGAGGACGCTGACCAACTACTGCAAACTTCTGATCGACGACATGGGCGGGCGAATTCCCGACGAGGCCCGGGAAGACATACGCTATATCACGGAAGCGGCAGCGCGTATGCGGTGCCTGGTGAACGATTTGCTGCAGCTTTCTCGGGCGACCAATCAGGAATTGACCCGCGCGCCTGTGAATATCGGTGATTGTGTCGAAACGGTTAAAAGGGATCTGCACAGTGCCATCGCCGAGTCTGACGCAACGATCAAATGTGCCCATCACCTCCCAACTGTTTTGGGCGATCAAACGCTGCTGACGAGCGTTTTTCAAAACCTGATTTCCAACGGAATCAAATTCCGTAACGACCAACCTCCCAGAATCGAGGTGGGTGCACAGCGGGTCAACGGGAGTTGGGAAATTTCCGTGACCGATAACGGGATCGGTATCGAGGATGGCTACCGGGATCAGATCTTCGGCGCCTTTAAACGGCTTCACGGACGTAAGGCCTACGATGGAACCGGCATCGGCCTTGCCGTGGTCAAAAAAATCATCGAGCGCCACGGCGGAAACATCCGCGTTGATTCCGCACCGGACAAGGGGAGCAAGTTCATTTTCACCTTGCCGCATCATTCGGACGAGGCGGTATTTCCCGATGGCGACTCGTTGGCCGACGTTTGGAGGGCATAATGAACATTAGTAGCGAGAAGCAGCACGTCGTGTTGTTGGCCGATGACAACGTTGCCGATCAGCGGCTGTTTCAGCGGGCCTTGCTGCGCCACGATCCCGACATCGACCTGCGTGTTGTGTCCGATGGCGAGGAAGTCATGGATTATTTGAAACATCGAGGACCCTATCGGGACCCGAACACGGCCCCCAAACCCGACCTGGTGCTGCTCGATATCAACATGCCGCGCATGGACGGCAAACGGACGCTTCGGGAGATCCGAGAGGATCACGTTCTGAAGGGCCTTCCGGTCGTTTTCATGACGACCTCCGATGACGGCCGGGATGTCCGCGATTCCTATGAGCTTGGCGTCAATGCCTATTTGGTGAAGTCCCCCAACATCGATGAGTTCTTCTCGGCAATGGAAACGGTTGTCCGGTTCTGGCTCGGCGTGGCTTGGCTGCCGACCAAGATGAGACAGATGGAAAAGGAACAAGCCTGACCATGCCGATTTCTATTCTCATTGTTGACGATACCGAAGCTGATGCGCGGTACCTGCAGACACTGTTGTCGCGGATGACCGAGTGGCAGCCAACGGTTGAGATCTGCCATTCGGCGGATGACGTCGACCACTGTTTGAGATCATTTTCGCCCGATATCGTGTTCGTCGACTACATGCTCGGTAAAGAAAACGGCGTGGATATCATCGAGGCGGCGCGCAAGACCTGGCCAGGAACAGCTTTCGTTCTGCAAACCGGCAACGGCGACGAGAATGTTGCCGCCGCGGCGCTACGTGCTGGCGCCGCCGATTACCTGATCAAGGATGAGATCAATGCCGAGTCACTCGGCCGGTGTCTCCGCTACGTTCACGGACAGCTTTGCATGGAACGGGAGATCGCGAAGCATCAGGATCATCTTGACCAGTTGGTGCGCGATCGGACGGCGGAAGTCAGGCGTTTGTCGGAGGCCGTCGAGCAGAGTCCTTTCGCGATCCAAATCGCCGATATCGAAGGCCGGATTGTTTACGCCAATTCCGCTTTCACGGCGCAGTGGTCCGTTGCCCCGGAAGACGTAATTGGCATGGGTTTCGATCAGTTTTTCGCGGGGTTGCTCACGGCGGAGCAGTTGCATGACATCCACCGCGCCATATCGGCCGGAGAAGTCTGGCGCGGACAGCTCCGAGATAACTCGGCGTCAGGGGACGAAAGCTGGTTCCGTGCAGCGGTTGCACCGGTGCGCGATGCGGATGGAACCATTACCCATACGGTAACGCTGGTCGGCGACATCAGTTGGGAAATACGGCTGCAAAAGGAGCTGCAAAAACGGTCGGACCGCCTGTCTAAGGCTCTGGCAGCCGAAAAGATGTTCAGTGAATTGCAGCAGCAATTCATCGCCATGGCGTCGCATGAATTCCGAACGCCGCTCGCCATCATCGACGGTGCCGCCCAGGCGATGATGCGCCGCCTCGACGGTATGAGCCCGGAGCAGATTACCGACCGATTAGGCAAGATCCGGGCATCGGTTGCGCGGATGACCGATTTGCTGACCAGCACGCTTGAGATGACCGCATTGGACGGTCAGCAGGCCGACGCGACGCCCGAGGTTTGTAAGATACGCACCATACTCCGTGATCTTGTTGAGCAGATTACGGAAAATGAACCGACAGCAGAGATCGATCTCAATCTCGATGGGTTGCCGTCGAAGATCAGTGGTGACTCGCGGTTGATCAGTAAGATCTTTCTGAATCTCCTTTTGAATGCTGTGCGCTATTCACTTGGTCCCCCGAAAATTTCCGTTCGCGGCGATACGGATGGTAAGTTTATTACGGTCGTTGTATCCGACAGCGGGATCGGTATCCCAGCTGATGAACAGCCCCGTGTCTTCGATCAATTCTTCCGGGCCTCGAACTCCTCGGGTACCGGAGGTATCGGCGTTGGGCTGTATTTCGCCAAAAAACTAACGGAAATGCATGGCGGCACCATCGCCGTGCAGAGTGTCGAGGGAGAGGGAGCGACCTTCACCGTGACGCTGCCTGTGGAGGCCACGATAAACGCCGGCGCACAGCAAGATGCGGGCGAGAACCCGGAAAACACGAACAACACGCAAGCGAACCCGCAGGAAGCCACCGTCGACGGCGCGTCATTGGTTCTTGGCTTTGGATTGGGAGGAAAAGGCAATGGTGAACCGTCAAACAATGGAGCGCCGGACCCCGTCGGCAATCGAGGGGGGCAAGTATGGAAAATGTAAATCTTGCCGAGGTGCGGGTTCTTGTTGGTGAAGCCGATAAAAGAATACAGACCGGTGTCAAATATGCACTGCAATCGATGGGCTTTAAAAGCATCGAAATTGCAATGACTTACGAAGCTATTGAAAGCGCGATCTCGGCGGATGGTGTCGACCTGTTGTTGACTGAAACCGAAGTGCCGGGGGGCGAAGTTTGCGAGTTGATGCAAAAAATCCGCGTCCAGGATGTCGGCGAGAACCCGTTTCTGGTGGCTATCGCCATGACCGATCCGTCCGACGAGGATGCTGTCAAAAATGTCCTGAACGCCGGCTTCGATGATCTCATTGTCAAACCGCTGTCGTCAGGCAATCTGACCAAGCGCATTTCCCGGATTGTCACGCACCGAAAACCGTTCGTCGTGACATTTGATTATACGGGGCCCGATCGGCGCAGTAAGAAACGTGCCTCGACGACACAGTCCGTTCCCCTTATCCGAGTTCCCAATCCAATCCAAGCGCAGATCGACGGCGAATATCGGACCAAGGCGTTTCGCGAGAAGGTCGATCGCGCCAAAAAGATTCTCAAAGACCAAAAGGCCGAGAGACTTTCAAATCAGATCACTTGGCTCATCGAACGGATCATGCCGAGTTGTATGGACGATACGCTCAGTGCGGAGACCATTGGATACTTGGGCAGCGTCAGCATGGTCGCCAAGCAAGTGCTCGATTTCATCTCCGATACGCCGTTCGCGACCGAGGATGTAACGTTCACAACGGCCGATGCGATTGCGGAGACCATTCGGGCCAATTCGGGCCGGCCCGTGCCCGAGCAGTTCGATCAACTGCACCAGGTCGCACGCCTGATCAAAGAAAATATTCTGCCGGCAGACATGCCCCAAGTTATCGACCCTATGGCCGAACCGGTGCCGGATGCGAAGTCTGGACCAGCCGAGCAGCAGGCAGCGTCCTGATGGGAAGGCGTTGATGGCGGCCCGGAAAAACACCTCCCCGAAGCCCAAAGCGTCTTCCACGCGGAACCTGCGGAAGCCGAAGACTCGTGAGCCATCCGCCAACAAGCGAAAAACGCCGGCGCGACGGCGCACGGCCACGAAGTCGCGGAAATCCGCTCCCGCTCTACTGGAAACCAATCGGTTGCTGAATGCCGTCTTGAACACCATACCGGCGCGGGTGTTCTGGAAGGATAAGGATTTGGTTTATGCGGGATGTAACCAAGCCTTCGCGGAAGATGCCGGCTTCGACAGTCCCGATCAGATCATCGGTCTCACCGACGACCAGATGCCCTGGGCGGAGTTGGCCGAGCGTTTCCGGTCCGACGACCGCGCGGCCATGGCGGGCCAGCGGCCCATGCTGCGTTATGAAGAGCCCCACATCACAGCCGGCGAGGAGACAGTCTGGGTGGAAACGACCAAGGTGCCGTTGCTGAGTCTCGAGGGCGAGGTGATTGGCGTCTTGGGCACCTATCACGATATCACCGAGCGCAAGCAGGCAGCGGACGCGCTCAAGGAAAGCGAACAACGGTTCAAGGATTTCGCGACGACCGCGGCGGACCGTTTCTGGGAACTCGACCGCGATTTTCGATTTACCTACGTGTCACCGCCCAAGAAGCTGCTGACGGTTCCCTCCGAGCGCCTTGTCGGGAAGGTCTATTGGGAGGCCCTGGTCGGTAGTGACCGGCGGGGTGAGGTGGGGCGATTACGCCGGTTGATGGAGGCTCATAAACCGGCCTCGGACTTTATTTTTACGCGCGCCCATGGTGCGGGCAGTCTCAGCTACGCGCGTGTTTCCTGCATTCCCGTCTTCGATGATGATGGGGAATTTGTCGGCTACCGTGGATCGACCAGCGACGTGACGATGGAAGTCGAAGCGCAAATGGAAGCGGACAGCACGCGTAAGCGCTTCTTTTGGGCGATGGAAAGCCTCAACGCCGGTTTCACATTGTGGGATGCCGACGACCATTTCGTCGTGTGCAACAACTATTTCCGGCAACTCCGGCCGGATTCCGAACGCCTGCTGATTCCCGGAACCTCGTTCGAGGAATACATCTGGGCCGTTGCCTATGGCGACGAGGTGGAAAGCGCGCGTGGCCGCGAGGCGGCATGGGTGGCCGAGCAATTGGACTCGCGTAAATGGACATCGAGTGAACAGGAGATCAAGCTCGCCGGCGAACGGTGGCTCAAGGTGAAACAACAGAGGCTCGCCGACGGTAGCACAATCGCCTTCTACTTCGACGTGACGGAGTTGAAGAAACAGCAACAGGAAGCTGAGATGGCGAACCGGGCGAAGTCCGAGTTCCTGTCGAGCATGAGCCACGAGTTGAGAACGCCGTTGAATGCCGTTATCGGCTTTGGGGAACTCTTGCAGGGGTGTCCGGGCGAAATCCTGTCCCCCAGGCAGGAAGAGTATGTCAGCTACGTGATCAAAAGCGGTCAGCATCTTCACGAGTTGATCGACCAGATTTTGGAGCTTTCCAAGATCGAGGCGGGGAAGGTTTCGGTTTCGGTCGAGGACGTCGATCTCTCGGGTGCGATCAGGGACTGTCTGGCAATGGTCGAGGAGCGCGCGCGCGAAAAAAGCGTCACGGTTATCGATCAGGCATCGGGCCAAAACCTTCCCGTTCTTCGGACCGACCCCCGCAGGTTCCGTCAAGTCTTGCTCAACCTATTGAGCAATGCCGTTAAATATAACCGCAGTGGCGGAACGGTCACGCTCGAAGCGGCGGTCGTGCAACCGGACAGGTTGCGGGTGGACGTGATCGATACCGGTTTTGGGATCGGTAAGGATCAACAATCGCAAGTCTTCGTTCCGTTCAATCGCTTAGGCCGTGAGGCGGGACAGATCGAGGGGACCGGGATCGGACTCAGCATCTCGAAGCAAATCGTCGAACATCTGGACGGCCGCATCGGTTTCGAGAGCGAGGAGGGTGTCGGCAGTTCCTTCTGGTTCGAACTGCCGCTGGCGATCGATCGGCCGACTCCCGCGCCGCCGGGTTAGGAGCCGGATGAAGCGGGCCTTGATTTCGTGGCAGCGCCGTCGTCATCCACCACCTCACCGAGTCGCGCGTAATCGTCTTCCCGAAAATCGTCCAAAAGATCGGAAATGTCTTCGGCGTTGATACCGGTCGACCGCAGGACAAGACCGCCCAATTGCAGACTGGCCTCGACGGTGTCGGGCACGACAGCGGAGGCGCCCAGGCGTTCCAGATGGAGCACGTGTGCCAGGTCGCGCGCCCGCACAATGATCTCCAGATCTGGGAAACTTTCCCGCAAGGCGGCGACGGTGAGGCTCGTCGCTTGCGCCTGATCGACCGTGACCACGGCGGCCCGCGCGCGCCCGACGCCGGCGGCGGAAAGGACTGCGATATCGGTGGCGTCGCCATAGAACACCGGAGTCTCCCGATACCGGCATTCGGCGATCAATTTCTGGTCCCGGTCGAGGGCAAGGTGGGGGATGCCGCAAGCCGACAGGATCATCCCGATCGTCTGGCCGACGCGGCCGAACCCGATAATGACGACATGATCGGTAAGCTCCGTGCTCACTGCTTCGATTCGGGTCAGATCCCGGCGGATCGGTGGGTTGAGGACATGGGAAACCTTGTCACCGAGCCAGGCCATCAGCGGCGTAGCCGCCATGCTGATTGTCACCGTGGCGAGCAGAATGGCGCCGAGGCGCTCGGGGATAACACCGGCGGTCATGGCGACGCCAAACAGGAGGAACCCGAACTCGCCGCCTTGGCTCAGCAGCAAGCCGACACGGGCCGACGTGCCGAAGGGGAGGCGGATGGCCCAGCACAAGAGGGCGATAAGCACGGATTTGCCGATCAGCAGCGCGGCGACCAGCAAAAGGACGCGAACGATCTCGTCGGCGACGAGCGCGATGTTGACGGACAAGCCGATGGTCATAAAGAACAGCCCAAGCAGGAGCCCGCGGAAAGGCCGGATGTCGGCTTCTACCTGATGGCGGTACTCGGTCTCGGCAAGCAGCAGGCCGGCCAGGAAGGCCCCCAATGCCATCGAGAGACCGGCCAAGGACAGGAGCCAACTCGTCCCGAGCACGACGAGGAGAGTAGCCGCGACGAACAATTCGGATCCCCCGGTTCCCGCAATGAACCGGTAGGCGGGCCGAAGAACCAGACGGCCTGCAACGATGACCGCGACGATGGCGGCGCCCGCCTTCAGGATCGCCGTCGCCAAAGAGGTAAACAGCGTGGCGCCCTCGGCGCCGAGCAGCGGGACAAGGATAAGAAGCGGGACGATGACGAGGTCCTGAAACAGCAGCACCGCAAATGCGATTTGCCCGAAGGGCGTCGTACGCTCACCCCGTTCGGACAGAAGCTGAAGGACGAAGGCGGTGGACGACAGGGCGAGACCGGCGCCGACGACGATGGCGGCATTGATGTCCGTGCCCAGCAACAGAGCGACCGCACCGATCACGACGCCGGTGACGGACACTTGGAGGGTGCCGAGGCCGAAGACCAATCGGCCCAATTGTCGTAGCCGGCCAAGGGACAGTTCGAGCCCGATGGTGAATAGGAGGAACACCACCCCCAGCTCGGCCAGGGTATTGGGCGCGTCCGCATTCGCGAAAAAACCGAGCCCATATGGGCCGATTAAAACCCCTGCCGCCAGATATCCGAGAACGGGGCTCGACTTGAGCATTTTCAAAAGGGGTACGATGACAACGGCAGCGGCCAGGAAGACCAGCGCATTAATCAAGACATCGGACCCGTGCATGGGAAACTTCCGTTAGGGCTAGAGTTCAGACACCGGCTTCAATTGTCTCCCCTATGCATCCCTTGTCGCTGTTTCTACTAATGCCGACTTTATTGCGGCAATTACTGCGTCGAACGGAAGCAGGATGGCGCCATGGCGCGACGTCGCCGCCCTGGCCGGGGCCAGTGCCGACAGCGCTTGCCAGTCGCCGCCCGGCGGTGGACCGTCGCCTTTCAACATGGCGGCCATTTGGTCGCGCAACTTTTCCAGTTCCGCTAGATCATGGCCGATAACGTGCTGTGCCAGTACGGACGCCGCCGCCTGTCCCAGGGCGCATGCTTTGATATGCTGGGCAAAATCGCTGATCCGTCCGTCTTTTAATTTAATGTCGACGGCTATGCTGCTCCCGCAAACGGGGCTCCACAGCTCGGCATGGGCGTCGGGCCGGTCGATCGGGTCGATCCGCGAAATATTCGCGGCAAGGCGCAGAACATCGACATTGTAGATTTCGTCGATCACGATATCGGGCCGTATCGGTTGAGGGGTCTCATACTCATGAAGATAGTCCCACAACCCCTGGAAACCTAGCCCCTGAATGCAACGTAAACGCAAAAGGTTCAGCTTTCCGACCGGATGCTGTAGGGTCCGCGCCGGCCGCCGCGCCATACCCCTGGATACCCGCTAGGGAAAACCCGTCGAGGACCATTCATTCATGAAGGTTGATGCCTTCGATTTCGACCTGCCGGCCGACCTCATCGCGCAATCACCTGCGGTGCCCCGCGAAGCCGCGCGCCTGTTGCACGTTGGATCCCGGTTGGAGGATCATCACGTTTCCGATCTGCCGGGACTCCTGCGGCCCGGCGACCTAATGGTATTCAACGATACCCGGGTTATTCCGGCGCGGCTTACCGGAGAACGGGGTGAGGCGCGGGTGGAGGTAACGTTGCACAAGGCGCTCGAGGGCGGCCGCTGGGCCGCCTTTGCCCGCCCGGCTAAACGATTGCGCGCGAATGACGAAATTTCGTTCTCGGATGATCTGTGCGCGCAGGTTATCGAAAAGCGGGATGGCGGAGAGGTGGTCTTGGATTTCGGTTTGAACACCGCCGCCTTGTTCGAGGCGCTTCACCGATACGGGCGGATGCCGCTGCCTCCCTACATCAAGCGGCCGTCCGAGGGCAACGCCCAGGACCGGCAAGACTATCAGACGATGTTTGCCGCCCGGGACGGTGCCGTTGCGGCGCCGACGGCGGGACTGCATTTCACCCCTGATCTGATGGAGGCTTTGAAGGCCGCAGGGATCGAGACCGCGACGTTGACCTTGCATGTCGGCGCAGGCACCTTTCTGCCGGTCAAGGCGGACCGTGTGGAAGATCACGTCATGCATGCGGAATTCGGGGAAATCGACGCAGCCACGGCGGCGCGTCTGCGGGATGCCAAGGCGGCCGGGCGCCGTATCGTTGCCGTCGGCACCACGGTCGTGCGTCTTTTGGAAACGGCGGCCGCGCCCACAGGGGAAATCATGCCCTTTGTGGGCGATACTGCGATCTTCATTACGCCCGGATTTAGTTTCAAGGCGGTCGACGTCATGTTGACCAATTTCCATCTTCCCCGTTCGACGTTGTTCATGCTGGTCTGCGCGTTTGCCGGCATCGATCGGATGAAAGCCGCGTACCGGCACGCGATTGCGCAACGCTACCGGTTCTATTCCTATGGCGACTGCTGTCTTCTTGACCCGGCGGAGAACGCATGAGCGGCACCGGTTTTGAACTGCTCACGACGGATGGCAGCGCCCGCCGGGGGAGGATCACGACCGCCCATGGCGTCGTTGAGACACCCGCCTTCATGCCCGTCGGGACGGCGGCGACCGTCAAGGCGATGACGCCCGAGGCCGTGGCGAGCACGGGGGCACAGATGATCCTCGGCAATACCTATCACCTCATGCTGCGTCCCGGTGCGAAACGGATTGAGGCCTTGGGCGGCTTGCACCGCTTCATGAATTGGCCGGGACCGATCCTCACCGATTCCGGCGGCTTTCAGGTCATGTCATTGGCCAAATTGCGCAAGATCGAAGAAAAGGGTGTGACCTTCCAATCGCATATCGACGGCAGCCGACACAGTCTAACGCCCGAGACCTCAGTGGATATCCAGCGCATGCTGGATGCCGACATCAGCATGGTACTCGACGAATGCGTGGCCTTGCCGGCGGACGCGAAGCGGTTGGCGGCATCGGTGGAACTTTCCATGCGATGGGCAGAACGGAGCAAGACGGCGTTCGTGTCCCGGGACGGCTACGGTCTGTTCGGGATCGTTCAGGGCGGCACCCGCCCGGATTTGCGTGCTCGCTCCGCGCAGGGGTTGGTGGCGTTGGGTTTCGACGGGTATGCGGTCGGTGGTCTCGCCGTCGGCGAGGGGCAACAGGCGATGTTCGAGACCCTGGATGTGACGGTTCCGCATTTGCCGGCGGATCGGCCCCGCTATTTAATGGGGGTCGGCCGTCCCGACGATTTGGTCGGCGCCGTCGCGCGAGGCATCGACATGTTCGATTGCGTTCTTCCCACCCGGTCGGGACGCACGGGGCAGGCCTTCGTGCGGCGCGGCGAGGTCAATATCCGCAATGCGCGCCATGCCGAAGACCCACGTCCTCTGGACGACGCGTGTGCCTGCCCGGCGTGCCGCGATTACAGCCGCGCCTATCTCCACCACCTGGTCAAAGCCGGAGAGATTCTCGGTGCCATGCTGATGACGTGGCACAACATTCAGTATTATCAGGACCTGATGGCCGGGATGCGCGCCGCCATCGACGCCGGGACTTTTGCCGCGTTTCAAAAGGAAACAACCTCTCGTCACGCGATGGGTGACATCGATCCGCTTTGAGACGGAAATTTCCGGCGGGTATCGTTGTCCTCATGTATTTGGCGTTGATTTTCGTTTCGGTTCTCTCATAGTGCGGCATACCGCAACCCGGCTATTCTCCTTATCGAAGGTTTAACCGCTGCCTGTCTAGGACTGCTCTCGGCTATGATATATCTCCAGATTGTTGGCGGTTTCGTCCTGCTGGTCGGCGGCGCGGAAATTATGGTTCGGGGCGCGGTTGGCATGGCCCAGCGCCTTGGCGTTTCGACCATGGTCATTGGCATGACCGTCGTCGCTTTCGGAACCTCCGCGCCCGAGCTTGTCGTGTCGCTGAACGCCGCATTTTCCGGGGCGCCCGGCCTGTCCATCGGCAATCTCGTCGGCAGCAATATTGCCAACATTCTCTTGATCTTGGGTATCAGCGGCATGATCACCCCCATTGCTTGTGCGACCAAGGGGCTGATCCGTGATGCTCTCGTGCTCCTGGGCGGTACGCTGGTGTTTTCGGTTTTGACCTTTCGCGGTGTCATCGATTTATGGGCGGGCATCGCCCTGTTGGCCGCGTTCGGTCTGTTTCTGTGGCATTCCTTTCGGCGCGAATTGTCGGGCAAGGACGATATCGGCGAACTTCACGTAGAGGAGGTCGAGGAACTCGGTGGACTGCCGCAATCCATGGTGTTGGCCATGGTGATGTTTGCGGGCGGTCTCGGCGGGTTGCTGTTCGGGTCCGAACTCTTGGTGCGGGGCGCCGTCGCCACCGCTCAGGCGTTTGGCGTCAGCGACGCCGTTATCGGTTTGTCGATTATCGCCATCGGCACCTCGCTGCCCGAACTGGCGGCATCCGCGGTGGCTGCCTATCGCGGTCATTCAGACGTTGCCTTGGGGAATGTCGTCGGCAGCAATCTGTTCAATGTCCTCGGTGTGGTTGGGGTGGTGTCAGTTCTCACCCCCCTCGAAGTTCCGGAACGGGTCATCTCATTCGACGTTTGGATGATGGTGATCGCAACGTTGATCCTGATGCCGTTCATGGTGACCAGCAAGCAGGCGATTGGCCGGATCGCCGCCAGTGCCATGGTTGCTCTATATGTCGTTTATATGGTTGCCCTCGGGCTGGGCATCGATCGAATCCTACCGGCCTAATCCCAGCGGGGCCTAATCCATGTGTCGCTTTGACTTGCACCATGTGACGGCTTTGCTCATTGTGCGCCCATGACAAAAGATAGCTCCGGCGTTGTTCTGATTACCGGCGCGGCGCATAGGATCGGCCGCGGGATTGCGCGCGATCTTGCCAAAGCGGGCTGGGCCGTCGCCGCGCATTACTGGACATCCAAGGACGAGGCCGAGAGCCTTGTCGCCGAGATACGCGATGACGGCGGAACGGCGATGGCGGTGGCGGCCGATCTGATGGACGAGGCGTCGGTTGATACGCTTATCCCCGCCGTTGCCGGCGGCCTTGGACCGGTCACCTGCTTGATCAACAATGCCTCCACCTTCGAACGCGACGAGGTGGAAGATGCGACCCGCGAGTCCTGGGACCGGCATATGGAGACGAATTTACGGGCGCCATTTGTCCTGTCGCAGGCTGTTGCCCGCCAGCTTCCTCAGGGGGGGGGCGGCAACATCATCAATATCCTGGATCAGCGGGTGTGGAACCTGACCCCGCATTTCGTCTCCTATACGCTCAGCAAGGCCGGGCTCTGGACCTTGACCCAAACCCTGGCCCTGGCGTTGGCCCCGGCCATTCGGGTCAACGGCATCGGGCCGGGCCCGACCCTGCCGTCGCCACGTCAGGACGAGGCCCAATTCAGGCGCCAATATGAGGGGACACCCTTACGGCGCCAGGTCTCCGTCGGGGAAATCTGTGGGGCCGTACGCTTTGTCCTTGCGTCACCGTCCATGACCGGGCAAATGATAGCCCTGGATTCTGGCCAGCACCTCGGGTGGGCGACCTCCAAGGGCGCCGACTTGGCCGAGGAATAGCCAGGTTTTGGCGGATCAGCCGGCGGCGATACGTCCATAGAGATTCAGAGACTTCATGACAGCATTGGATAGAAATGTCGTTCACCCGTTCAGGATCGCCGATGCCGAATCGGCGGTGCGGCACGTGTTCGTGCGGGATTTGGTGCTCGAATGCCTTATCGGCGTTCACCGGCATGAGCAAAAGAAGCACCAGCGGATCCGCGTCAACTTGGATCTTGCCGTGTCGGAAGGGGGCGGTCACCGTTCCGACGAACTGGATGATGTCGTTTGCTACGAAGACGTTGTGAAAGGCGTCCGCCAGTTGGTAGGGCAGGGCCACGTCAACCTCGTCGAGACCTTGGCCGAGCAAATCGCAGAAATGTGCTTGTCCGATCACCGGGTTCGCGTTGCCCGAGTGCGGGTCGAGAAGCTGGACGTGTTTCCGGATGCCACCAGCGTTGGTGTTGAAATCGAACGGCGAAGCCGGCTTTGACGTCTCGCCCGGTCCTCGGGCCAAGTCATTGCATTCGCGTCATTTTTGCGTTTGGCAAGAGAAGTTTTGCACAGGCGAGTACGTATTTACCGAAATAACCATATTTTGATATTTCGCCGGCCTGTCACCACAATGTCATCTCATTGTTGGGAATAATCTTTTATTTATAATACCTTATCGAATGTGCCTAATTCGTGTGCATTTTAGGAAAGCGGCAGGAAGTCTCGGTTAGCCGTTCCATTCGGTGGGTTATCAACAGGGTTATTCACAGCTTTGGTGGATATCATTTTCCGCCCGATTCGGAAGGGCCGACATCGGCCGGACTATATTTGCTACAATGAAGAAATGAGGTCCGCCGCGACAGCATTCGCAGCGGCAAGCAGTATGCAGAACCATGAATCAGGAAAACGGTAGCGGCGACAACCGCTTACCCGACGAAAAGAATACAGCCCTAACGGGTGTCGAGGTCATCAAGTCCTACTTGGCCACGATCCCGACGACACCCGGCGTCTACCGTATGTTGACCGGCGCCGGTGACGTCCTCTATGTCGGCAAGGCGAAGAACCTTAAGAAGCGGGTCACGAGTTACGCCAACCTGGCACGGCAGTCTATCCGTATTCGCCGCATGATCGCCCGGACGGAGGCGATGGAGTTCGTCTCCACCCATACGGAAGCGGAAGCGTTATTGCTCGAGGCCAATCTGATCAAACGGTTGGCGCCCCGCTACAACATCCTGCTGCGGGACGATAAGTCGTTCCCCTCGATCCTGATCACGGGCGACCACGATTTTCCGCAGGTCCTCAAACATCGCGGTGCGCGCAAGCGGAAGGGGGAATACTTCGGTCCGTTTGCGTCGGCCGGTGCGGTCAATCAGTCCCTGCATGTCATGCAGCGGGCGTTTCTTCTACGCACCTGTACAGATTCGGTGTTTGCGGCTCGCAGCAGGCCCTGTTTGCTCTATCAAATCAAGCGGTGCGCGGCGCCCTGTGTTGGGCATGTCTCCAAAGAGGAGTACGCGGCCCTGGTGGATCAGGCGCGGGCTTTCTTAACGGGCCGGTCGGCTGAAATACAACGCCACCTCGCTGACCAGATGCAGGCCGCGAGTGATGCTCTTGAATTCGAGAAAGCAGCCGCGCTACGCGACCGTATCCGGGCGATGACCAGTGTTCAGGCGCGCCAAGACATTCACGCCACCGGTGTCGAGGATGCGGATGTCGTGGCGCTGCATCAATCGGCTGGTCAGACCTGCATCCAAGTCTTTTTCATCCGGGCCGGCTATAACTATGGGAACCGCGCCTATTACCCCTCACACGGGACCGACGCGACGGTCGGGCAGATCATCGAGGCGTTTCTCGGGCAGTTCTATGCCAACAAGGTGCCGCCACGACTAATCCTGTTGAGTCACCGGGTCGATGAGAAGGTGGTGTTGACGGATGCGCTGTCCGATCGGGCCGGGGTGCGGGTAAAGCTCGAGGTGCCGCGTCGCGGCGACAAGAAGAAAGTCGTCGACTTGGCCGTCGACAACGCCGAGCGTGCCCTCGGCCGTCGTTTGGCGGAAAGCGCGACTCATCGGCAGTTGTTGGAAGGTGTTGGCGAGCTTTTTGAGCTCGACGCGCCGCCGGAGCGTATTGAGGTATACGACAACAGTCATATTTCAGGCAGCAATGCGGTCGGCGCGATGATCGTCGCCGGACCTGAGGGCTTCATGAAAGGCGCTTATCGCAAGTTCAACATAAAGCAGGTGGATGCCAAGGGGGCCGCCATCGACATGGCGGATGGCGACGACTATGCCATGATGCGCGAGGTGCTGGCGCGCCGGTTCTCCCGGGTCATGAAGGAGGACCCGGAGCGGGCCGAGGGGCAGTGGCCGGATCTAGTTCTGATCGATGGCGGCGCCGGGCAGCTCAGCGCGGCGCTCCAGACATTCGAGGAATTGGGGCTGACTGACGTGGCGATTGCCTCCATTGCCAAGGGCCCGGATCGCAATGCCGGACAGGAGCAGTTTTTCCTACCGGGCCGGAGGCCGTTTCGCTTGGACAGCAAGGACCCGGTTCTATATTTTCTGCAGCGGCTTCGCGACGAAGCCCATCGCTTCGCCATCGGCAGTCACCGGACCCGCCGATCACGGGATATCGAGCGGTCGCCGCTCGATGATATTCAGGGGATCGGTGGTGCACGGAAACGTGCGCTGCTACACCACTTCGGATCGGCCAAGGCGGTCGCCGAAGCGGGGCTCGCGGACCTGGAGGCGGTGGAGGGGATCAGCCAAGCCATGGCCGCCCGCATCTATGCCTGGTTCCACGCTGAAGAATAGGCCCCCAGGTGAAAGTGCAGCACCTAACCGGTGGCGGGGAAACCAATCGGTGAGAGATAAGAAATAATGCTGACCCAATTGCCAAACCTTCTCACCTTATCGCGTATTTTCGCGATCCCCTTGCTTGTCGGGACGTTTTATCTCGATTCGCCGCTCGGTAATTGGCTGGGCCTTGGCATTCTCGCGTTTGCCGGGATTACGGATTTTCTCGACGGCTATGTGGCGCGTGCCTGGTCGCAACAGTCCCGGTTGGGCACGTTTCTCGATCCTATCGCCGATAAGTTGTTGGTGTCCGCTCTCCTGTTGATGCTGGTCGCGACCGGCCGCATTCCGGGTCTCGCGGTGTTGCCCGCCGTGGTGATTTTGTGCCGGGAAATTCTCGTCTCTGGGCTCCGCGAATTCCTTGCAGGTGTCGATGTCGGCATGCCCGTAACCCGGCTTGCCCGTTGGAAGACGACCTTGCAGATTCTGGCCCTAGGGTTTCTGATCGTCGATGCCGCGGGCCCCGATTTTGGGCCCTTGTCGACGACGGATATTGGCGTGATCGGCCTATGGGGCGCGGCGTTGCTGACGCTGATCACCGGGTACGACTACTTGCGTGCGGGGTTGCGGCACATAGATACGACTTCAGGGACCGGTTCCTCTGCCACGGGCGAGCCGGGGTCCGGGTCCTGACCGGAAGACATGGGAGCCAAGAAGAGCATGCAGTTGATCGGTATTGTCGGGTGGAGCGGAAGCGGCAAGACAACCCTGATCGCCGGATTGCTGCCGGAACTGATCGCGCGCGGCCATACGGTTTCGACGCTGAAGCACGCGCACAAGAACTTCGACATCGACAAGCCGGGAAAGGACAGCTTTCGCCATCGCGAAGCGGGCGCCACCGAGGTGATGATCTGTACCGGCAGCCGGTGGGCCTTGATGCACGAGTTACGTGACGAGGGCGAGGTGCCGCTGGAACAACTCGTCGAGAAAATGACCCCGGTGGACATTCTCGTTGTCGAGGGCTTCAAGTCTCATGCCCATGCAAAAATCGAGGTCTACCGGAAGTCGGTCGGAAAGCCGCTGTTGCAGCCCGCCGACCCGCACATCATCGCTGTTGCCAGTGATGAACCCTTGCCATCGGTTCCCGTGCCGGTATTGGACATCAATGATCCGGCGTCCGTTGCCCGTTTCATTCTCGATCATCTCAACCGCCAAGCAGCCTGACAGGCAGGTGTGCGGATGACGACACCGTCTCTGAACGACTGTTTCACCGCATCGGGCGTTCGTATGACCGTTGCCGAAGCGATGGCGCAGTTTTCGGAGAAGCTCGTACCGATTGTCGGCGTCGAACAGGTCGCCACCCGTGCCGCAGCCGGCCGCATCCTCGCTGAAAACATGATTTCCTCCCGAACGGTGCCGCCCGCGGACAATGCGGCGGTCGACGGCTACGCCGTCCGTTTCGACGATCTGATCGAAGGAGAGACAACCAGTTTACCGGTTGCCGAGACCATTGCCGCGGGACATCCGCTCGGCAAGGCGGCGGAACCGGGCAAGGCCTATCGCATCTTCACTGGGGCGCCCGTGCCTTCAGGGCCTGACACGATATTCATGCTCGAAGATTGTGAGAGCGACGGTTCAACGGTTTCCTTGCCAGCCGGTCTTAAACGCGGCGCCAATCTGCGCCGGGCGGGCGAGGACGTGCAGGTAGGCGACAAGATCCTGGAACGCGGTACGCGTCTGCGGCCTCAAGAAGTCGGTATGGCCGCTTCCCTCGGCTTCGACCGGTTGCCGGTTTTTCGGCGTCTCAAGGTTGCCGTCTTCTCGACCGGCGATGAAGTGCGCGATCCGGGCCAGACGTTGGATGACGGCTGCATCTACGACATCAACCGCTACACGCTGTTGAGCATGCTCGACGGGCTCGGTTGCGAGGTCACAGATTTGGGTATTTTTCCCGACCGGTTCGAGGCTGTCCGCGATGGCATCGCGGCGGCGGCGGGGTCTCATGATCTGGTGATCACCTCCGGCGGTGTGTCCATGGGAGACGAGGATCATATCAAGTCGGCGATCCAGGAATTGGGGGCGGTGAACTTCTGGAACCTCGCCATCAAGCCGGGGCGGCCGATCGCGCTGGGTGTGATCACAAAGGATGATCGGGAAACGCCGTTTATCGGATTGCCGGGCAATCCCGTCGCAACCATGGTCACCTTCCTGCTGATCGCACGGCCCATTATCATGCGGCTCTCGGGGAGCGACGCCACCGGTCCGGCCTTGTTCAAGGTGCCGGCCCAGTTCGAACTCCGCAAGAAGGCGGGGCGCCGGGAATGGCTCCGTGCCCGCTTGGAACCGGACGGCGACGGCAGGCTGACGGCCGTGAAATATCCGGAGGAAGGCTCGGGCATTCTGACTTCCATGGTACAATCGGATGGATTGGTGGAGTTGCCCGAGGATTGCCTCGAGGTAAAAAAAGGGCAGTTGGTGGATTTTCTACCGTTTAGCGAGGTCATGCGTTGAGAATTCTGTATTTCGCGTCGCTTAGAGATAAAGTCGGAACCGGCCAGGAGGATATCGCTCTGCCGTCCGAGGTCGGTAACGTGCAGGCGCTGATCGATTGGCTGCGCGAACAAGACGAAACCCATGCGGCGGCGCTTGCCGATATGTCGATGTTTCGGGTCGCGGTGAATCAGGAATATGCGCAACTCGATCATCCCGTTTCGGCAAGTGACGAGATCGCCTTCTTTCCACCGGTGACCGGAGGATAATTCGATGATCCGGGTGCAGCGCGAAGATTTCGACGTTGGTGCCGAACTTGAAAAGCTGAGTGCGGGCAATCCCAAGGTCGGCGGTGTTTGTTCCTTTGTCGGGTTGGTTCGTGACGTTGCCGGCGATGCAACGGTGGGGGCGATGACGCTTGAGCACTACCCCGGCATGACCGAGAAACAGCTCGCGAAAATCGAGGCCGAGGCCCGGGAGCGCTGGCCTTTGGAGGCAACGCTGATCATTCACCGCTATGGCCGGTTGGAGCCGTGTGACCGTATCGTTCTGGTCGCCGCCGCCTCCGCGCACCGCCAGGCGGCCATCGAGGCCTGTTCCTTCCTGATCGATTGGCTGAAAACCCAGGCGCCGTTCTGGAAGCGGGAGGAAACGGACGGTGGTACGCGTTGGGTCGAGGCACGCGAGTCCGACGATGCCGCCGCGGCGCGCTGGCGTACCGATCCCGACCGTGCAGCGGAGTAAATCGCTCCCCATATTGAGAGCAGGACCAATTGCAGAAGGTCGGTTATGAGCAAATCAGACCGCACGAAAATGGACCATGGGCCGGTACTGGCCTACCGCAATCAGAAATTTATGGACAGTCCCGACGCGCGTCCGTTGCGGCTTCAGTCGGAATATATCGAACCGCAAGCGCGCTTTGAGCATTTCGACGTGCGCGACACCATCGTCTTCTTCGGTTCCGCGCGCACCCTATCGCGGCGCCAGGCACAAGCCGCGCTGCGGGAAGCCAAGAAAACGGGTGCCGGCGTCGAGGCTGCGGAAAAGGCGTTGGAGCTGTCCCGTTATTATGAAGACGCGCGGGAACTGTCGAAGCGGCTGACCCAATGGTCCAAGGATCTCGATGAGAAGGGCCGGCGTTTCGTGGTGTGCACGGGCGGCGGGCCCGGCATTATGGAGGCCGCCAACCGGGGTGCGTCGGAAGCCAAGGGACTGAACATCGGGCTCAATATAGCCCTGCCGCATGAACAGGCGGGCAACCCCTACATCACCCGGCACCTTGGTTTCGAATTCCACTATTTCTTTATGCGCAAGTTCTGGTTCGTCTATCTGGCAAAGGCACTGGTGGTTTTTCCCGGCGGCTTCGGGACACTCGACGAGTTGTTCGAGGTGCTGACCCTCGATCAGACAGGCAAGCTCACCAAAGAAATCAAGGTCGTTTTGTTCGGGACCGATTACTGGAGCAAGGTTCTCAATTTCGATGCGTTGGTGGACTTCGGCACCATAGACCGCGCCGACCTCGAGCCCATCTTTCAGACAAACTCCGTAGATGATGCGTTCAGTTTCATCACCGATGAGTTGACGACGAACGCCCTCAAATATCCGGGCGGAATTCTCTAATAGTCAGAAATAGCCGCCGAGGATAAGCACTTCGGTGGACATCGGCAGGCTTGCCCGGTTCAGCACGACCGTGGAGGCGTCCTGTTGCTTTACCGGGTACCGTGCCCCGACGGCTTGGGCGAAGCCGCCGCTGCCATAGTGCATGGGAATGACCAGGCGCGGCTTGATCTGGTCGATGATGTACATCGCTTCCTCGTAGCTCAACGTCACCGACCCGTCGGCGGGCACGAACAGGACGTCGATGCGGCCGAGTTGCGCAATCTCTTCCTTGCTCAGGTAGTGGTGGAGATGGCCGAGATGAGCGAGACAAATGCCGCCGGCTTCGAACACGAACACGGAATTGCCGTTGGTCGTGCCGAAGATATTTGTGGGCAGGTTATAGATGCGCAGATCCTTTATCTGCACGTGATGGCGGATGATGCCGCCGTCGGGGTCCCAGCCGGTCAAGGCATGTTTGATCGCCGGATCGACGGCGTCGGTGTAGTGGGTCGAGTGCGACCGGTTCATGGTCACCGCATCCGGGATAGTCGGCGGAACGTTGAAGCCGTTGTAATCCGTTGCCACCGACGCACCGCCCGATGTCTCGATGAAGAAGGTGGAGTGGCCGATGAAGGTCACCCGCACGTGGCCGGCCGGCACATCGGCAAGCCGCAAAGAGGCGCGTTGAAAAAGAGATTGGGGTTGAAACTGCTGGACGAACCCGACACCGCAGGGCGCGGGTTTTGGGTCAGCGCTTCTCGCCTCTTGAGGGGTCGCGAAGGCGGCAATCAGGAAAATCGACAGGATGGCGGCGCGGGTTTTTGATAAGGGTTTCATCGGATCACAAATCTCCGCCAAAGCCGAGGAAACCGGTGACCGGCTTGATCAGCCAGATTTCCGTTTTCTGGGGAAGGGAAGCCCGGGTCACCGCGAGACGGCTGGAGGTCAACTCCTTGACCGGATATCGACCGCCGAGCGCGGCGACGAAATTCTGAACCATCTCGGGGCTGTAATAATGCATGGGCAGGATCAGCCGCGGATTGATGCGTTCCACGTTGTACAGGATTTCATCCAGGCTCTGGGTAACCTGGCGGTCGACGGGCATGAGCAGCACGTCGATGCGGCCCATGCGGGCGAGCCGTTCGTCATCGAGAACATGCCGCAGATGCCCCATATGGGCGATGCACACGCCAGCGGTGTCGATCACGAAAATGGAACTGTCGTTGGTAATGAGCCCGCCGCCGCCGAGGATGTTGGTGGGCACGTTGTAAACCCGCACGTCCTCGAGCGTGACGTGGTGCCGGGGAATACCGGTGCCCGTGTCCCATCCCCGGAGGACATGTTTGACCGACGGATCGACGGAATAACTCGAATGATTGCCCCGCTGGATGTTCATCGTCGCGATATGCGGCAGTTTAGAGGCGCGGTAGAAATCGTTGTAGTCGGTCACCACGCGCACCCCGGCGGGGGATAAGATCTCGAACGTCGCATGACCGACGAACGTCAACTGAACGGCGGCGTGGCCCGCGTCCGCCAGCTGTCGGAATGTCGGGACGTTCGGTTGCGCCCACGCTGCTTTATGAAGCAGGGGAGTTTGTTGAACGAAACCAAGGCCGCAGGGGTACTGGGCATTTTTTTGCTGAGCTTGAACCGCGGCAATCGGCCAGAGCGCTACCAACAGGAAGGCGATCCAGAGTCCCCGCAGAATTTGGTTCGTCGACATCTCTACACTCCCTGGTTAGGGCCCGGTTGGGTGTGGATCAACGACCGTCGCTGCTTTTGCAGCTGTCATAGGGGCGAATGATCGGGCGAAAAGCGCCCGTCTTCAAATCACTTTTGCGTCGGTACGGAATTTACCGTCCGGATCTTCGATATCGACAACCCAAAGATCTGGATCGAACGACACCTGACGTTCGATGTAGGCAGGGATATCGTCGAGCGCATCGGTTCCGGCTTCGCTCCAGGCAAGGGCGCCGTCGAGAGTTCGCGTCTGCCGCAAGATCCGCTGCGACCCGTTCAGCCTGTCGATGATGAGAAGGACCGCGCCCGCGTCCGGGTCACCCTTGCGGCGGACGAAAACCGAAATTCCGTCGAGATCGCATTGCCGCACGAGCGCCTGAACCCAGAATCCTGTTTTCAGGCGGTCGTGCGTATAGTCCATGAGGGCCTAAGCGGCGGACGCCTTACCGGCGCTGTTCTTGCCGACGAGGGCGTCGTAGTCCTCCATCAGCGTTTTGGTCACGTCGCCAACCGTAAAGGTATAGTTGTCGATCGCGCCCACCGGCGTGACCTCGGCGGCGGTGCCCGTCACGAAGATTTCCTGCGCCAGCGGAAGCTCGTCCGGCATGATGCGCCGTTCGACGACTTCGTAACCGCGCTTTTGAGCAAGCTCGATCACCGTCCGCCGAGTGATCCCGTCGAGGAAACAATCCGGGGTCGGCGTGTGGATTTTGCCGTCCTTCATCACCAAAAAGATGTTGGCACCCGTGCATTCGGCTACGCGCCCTTGCCAGTCGAGCATCAGCGCGTCTTCATAGCCTTCCGCTTCTGCAGCGTGCTTGGAAATGGTGCAGATCATATAGAGACCGGCGGCCTTGGCATGGACCGGCGCGGTGTCGGGCGCGGGACGCCGCCAGCTGGCGGTCTTGAGCCTGATCCCTTTCATCCGGGCTTCGGGGGAGAAATAGGATGGCCACGGCCATGCGGCGATGGCGACATGAATTTTGGTTTCTTGTGCCGACACACCCATCATTTCGCTGCCACGCCACGCAACCGGCCGCACATAGCCGTCGACGATGTTGTTGGCCTTGCAGGTTTCGATACAGGCCGCATCGATTTCTGCCACCGTGTAGGGGATTTCGAACCCTAGGATTCGGGCCGAATTGAACAGCCGCTCGGTGTGTTCGGTCAGCTTGAAAATGTTGCCGCCATAGACGCGATCACCCTCGAAGACACTCGAGGCATAGTGAAGTGCGTGGCTCAGGACGTGGAGCTTGGCGTCACGCCAATCCACCATCTCGCCGTCGTACCAGATGTATCCGTCCCGGTCATGGAATGTGCTGGAAGCCATGTAATTATCTTTCCGTATGTCCCCTAGGTGCGAAAGTATGTTGCGCTTTCTACCAATATCTGGCATATATGTCAACAACACTGACATATTATTCTGGGAATTTAAGTGGATAAAATACGCAAAGACGATCCGGCCCAGGAGACCGGGGATTCCGGCTTCGGCGAGGAGGAATTGCGCCGGGGGATGGAGCGGTTGTTTTTCGCCTACCGCGATTTCATCGCCCAGCCCGATGAAATTCTGAGGACGTATGGGTTCGGGCGGGCGCACCATCGGGTGATTTTCTTCGTGGGCCGGTACCCGTCCATGACCGTCAGCCAGTTGTTGGAGATCTTACAGATCACCAAGCAAAGTCTCTCCCGGGTCCTGAGCCAACTGATCCGTGAAGGGTTCGTCGAACAACAACAGGGGGTCGACGACCGCCGGCAGCGGCATCTTTATCTGACCGAAAAAGGACGAAAGCTCGAACAAGAGCTGTCGGCGGATCAGCGTTTGCGGTTTGAGCGTGCTTTCCAAGATGCCGGCCCCGACGCGGTCGATGGGTTCATGGACGTGCTTCAGCGGATGATCAGCCGCCATCCGCCTCTTGCCGGATAATGGCAGTTGTAAGGCCCGGGCACGAAAATCTGGTAGCGGTATCTTTTTGGGTTTGAAGGCTATTGTAGGCTAGATTGTTTCAGCCATTGTGTTGGTTCGGTCGCGATGGGCTTGTTTCCGCGCAGCCTGTTAGGTTTTGGAAATTGAATGACGGTTGATGCCGCGCACATACTCGTTGTCGACGACGATACCCGGCTTCGTGAACTTTTGCGCAAATATCTGGCAGATAGCGGTTTTCGGGTGACCGCCTCGGAAAGCGCCGAGGACGCCCGGCAGCGTCTAGAAGGACTGACCTTTGATCTCATCGTTCTCGATCGCATGATGCCTGGCGAGGACGGTTTGGCGTTCACGGAATGGCTGCGCCCAAGGAGCAAAGTGCCGATTTTGATGCTGACGGCGCGGGGCGAAGCGGAAGATCGTATCGAAGGATTGGAGGGTGGTGTCGACGACTATCTCGTCAAGCCGTTCGAACCGCGGGAACTTGTCCTCCGCATAAAAAATATCTTGCGGCGTTTACCGGAAGAAGTGGCCCCGGATGAGACCTGTTTGGGGGACTTTGTTTTTGACCACCAACGCGAGGAACTGCGCCAAGGGTCCAAGCTGATCCGCCTGACCTCGACCGAAACACGTCTGCTGAAAATCCTCGCCGAGAATCCGGGGGTCATCATGAGTCGGGAGGAATTATCCCACCGTTTTTCGGGGGCTGGAACTGAACGGACGATCGACGTTCAGGTGAACCGGTTGCGGCAAAAGATCGAGACCGATCCGAGACTGCCGCGCTATCTGCAGACCGTTCGCGGGCAGGGGTATGTTCTCCGGCCCGATTAAGCCGATGAGGAAGTGAGGCGTGACGATGGATAGGTGCAAGTGATTAAGCGTTTCCTTCCCCGTAGCCTGCTCGGCCGCTCGCTGATGATCATCGTTGCGCCGCTCGTTTTGCTGCAGCTTGTCTCCGCGGTGATTTTCTATGAAAGCCATTGGGACAAGGTCAGCCTGCGTTTGGCACGCAATTTAGCGGGCGATGTGGCGGCGATTACATATTTGATGCGCTCGGAAATGCCGGCTGAACAGAAGGCTCTTTTGGTCCGGCAATTTGCCGGCGCCATGGGGCTTCAAGCCGAGTTCAGGCCTGACGAGATATTGGCCAATACGGCGAGTGAGCGTTCAGGGGGCCGGGTTGAGCAAACACTGGCGCGCACGTTGGGAGAGGCGGTGCGACGGCCGCTTGTTGTCGACAGCGAAGCATTTGATCGGCATGTGCTGATCGCCATCCAGATGCAGGATGGGATCTTGAGGGTTGTCGCGAACCGCAAGCGCTTGTTCAGCTCGACCACGTATATCTTCGTTATGTGGACGGTAGGCACGGCGATGATCTTGTTCGGTGTTGCCGTCATTTTCATGCGCAATCAGGTGCGACCTATCCGGCGGTTGGCAACAGCCGCCGATGATTTCGGCAAGGGGCGGGATGCCCCTAATTTTAAACCGGAAGGTGCGGCGGAAGTGCGCCGGGCCGCAGCAGCCTTCATCGCCATGCGCGATCGCATCCAACGTCAGATCATGCAGCGGACGGAAATGCTGGCGGGCGTGTCGCACGATTTGCGGACGCCATTGACGCGCATGAAACTGCAATTGGAAATGTTGGGCAAATCGAGTGAGGCGGCGGACCTCAAGGAAGACGTCGCCGAGATGGAACATATGCTCGAGGGATATCTCGCGTTTGCGCGCGGGGAAGGGGACGAAACACCGGTTCCAACCGATCTTTCGGCACTGGTCGCGGAGGTGGTTGGACAGGCGCGGCGCAACGGCGCCGCCGTCGACCTGCACAGCGAAGGGAGTATCGAAGTTCCGGTCAAAGCGAATGCGGTCAAACGTTGCATCACCAACCTCGTCGAGAATGCGACCCGTTATGGAGAGCACGTCTCGGTTCGGATGGGGCAACGCGATGACATGATCGAGATCACGATCGATGATGACGGTCCGGGTATCCCGGAAGACAAGCGTGAGGATGTCTTTAAGCCATTCTATCGGCTCGATGTATCGCGGAACCAAGTGACCGGTGGCGTCGGTTTAGGCATGGCGATTGCCCGGGATGTGGTACGCGGGCATGGCGGCGATATTGAATTGGGGACCGCGCCCGCGGGCGGCCTTCGGGTCCAGGTTACGTTGCCGGTTTAGATCCGGCTTGGATGAAGGCCTAGAACATCCGGCCGCCGCCGGGAACATCGTGGTCAGGGCGGAGAAGCACCACTTCCCCCTCTTCATCGGGAACACCGAGCACCAGACATTCCGACATGATTGGACCGATTTGTTTGGGCGGGAAATTGACGACGGCCACAACTTGGCGTCCGATCAAACTCTCCGGCTCGTAGTATTTCGTTATTTGCGCCGACGACTTCCGGACACCGATTTCCGGTCCGAAGTCGACCCAAAGTTTAATCGCCGGCCGCCGGGCTTCGGGGAAGGGTTGTGCATCGACAATTTGGCCGACGCGTATGTCGACTTTTAGAAAATCGTCGAATGAAATCGGGTCTGAAGACATTGAAACGGCGGCCCGGTATCAGCTTTCTTGCGCTGCGGCACGCTCCGCGCGCGGGCGCCGCAACCGGCATAAGCCGTTTAGTTGTTCGGCGCGTTGGAGGCCCCGGTCGAGTGCCGCCATCGTCTTGGATAGATCGTCACTATCGTCCACCAGCCAAGCCCTCACGACGCTGAGATAGATTGCGCCCAGCACTTTCGCACGGAGATGCCCGACTGGCCCGGCGGAGGAAACCCCCGCCGCCTCCAGGGCCCACGCCATCGACCGTTTAAGATCGGCCAAGCCTATGAGGCTCGCTATTGGATCAACGATGACCGTATCGCGTAGAATAGATCCAATTGCCTCGCGGTGGGGCTGCATGGCGTCGAAACGCCGCATCAGAACCTCGAAGAGGCGATCCCGGACGGTTTCGTCCGTCGACTGACCTTCGTCATCGGTCAGCATCTGGCGATCGATCTGCGTATTGAACGCCGACAAGATCGCCTGCTTGCATCGGAAGTGGTCGTAAAGGCCGGCCATCGGAATTTTGGCCTTGGCCGCGATATCCTCCAAGGAGATGTCTCGCCAGCGGTGATCGGCGGCCAGCTTCAGCGTGGAGTCGACGATTCGGGCGGTAGGATCTGGTCGTTTCGCCATTCAACGCTCCCGTTCTCTTTTTTTGTGTCTCCGACGATGAAAAAATACCGGGAGGATAGGGTAGCATCGCTTGCGGCGGTTACCAAATGAGCATGTAGATCAACTTTGATGTTGGATTTTTGGCCCAAACACCGAAATTTGCCATGCTGAAGCCCGTATTTCCCCTAGGGATTGGGAACAGTTGGCCGTATGATCGCGGCATGTTTGAGGCGGATATCTTGAGTGGGAAATCGTGTCCTCATTGACCGGTAAACGACGGGATCCCAATAACCTGACCCGGCCTTTGGCTCGGGAAGAGGAGCGCGAGCTTGCGCGCCGCGCCGAGTCCGGTGACAAGGCTGCCCTCAATCGTCTGGTCACCAGTCATATCCGGTTCGTTTTCAAAATCGCGAAGGGCTACCGCCAATCGGGAATCCCGATGAGCGATCTCGTGCAGGAGGGGATGATCGGCCTGATCCAAGCAGTCCGGCGCTTCAACCCGGAGCGGGACGTGCGTCTGGCGAGCTATGCCGTGTGGTCCATCCGGGCCGCGATACAGGATCATGTGGTGCGGTCTTGGTCTCTCGTTCGTTTGAGCACCACGTCGGCTCAGAAATCGCTATTCCTGCAGTTGCGGAAAAGGACGGCAGAGCTGATCGGCAATGCCGATCAGCTCAGTGAGGAATTCTTGAGCAAGCTCGCCGAGCGGTTTGGCACGACGGCGTCCGACGTCGCCAACTTGGCGAACCGGATTTCGGCGCGGGATCAATCGTTGAATGCACCGCTGCCGTCAAGTCTGGACGATGAAAGTACCGGCTCGTGGCTTGAGGCGTTGGAAAGTTCCGAACCGACGCCCGAGGAGCGCTTGTCGGAGGTGCGGGAACAGCGGCGTTTGCAGGATGTGATCGCGCGCGCGCTCGACGCCCTGCCGGATCGCGAGCGCTTCATTATCCAACGCCGCTACTTGGAAGAGGCGAAACATACGTTTGCTTCGCTCGGCAAGGAATTGAATCTTTCCAAGGATCGTGTGCGCCAGTTGGAAGCCAAAGCCCTGAATATGCTGCGTGATATTCTGGAACCGTCGCTTGCCGATCATTTGACGCGGTCCGGCGGAACCGTCCGCTAGCTCCGGATCAGCCGGCCAACTCCCGCGATCTATCGGTCGCCGCCTTGATCGCCTTTTCCATCAATGGAATCAACCCATCTCCGGCCATCAGGACCGATAGGGCGGCTTCGGTCGTGCCGCCAGGGCTGGTCACGTTTTGACGTAGTTTGCCCGCTGAATCGGAAGACTGGCGCAATAATTCACCCGCGCCCGCGACTGTCGCACGCGCGAGCCGTTCCGCGATATCGGCCGGCAGGCCTACCTTGATCCCGGCCGCGGCCATCGCTTCGCTTAAGAGGAATATATAAGCCGGGCCGCTGCCGGAAACGGCGGTAACGGCGTCGAGAAGGGATTCTTCGGCTACCCAAGCGGTTTCCCCGACGGCGTCCAACAGCGTGGCGCAGATTTTCTTGGCGTCTTCTCCAACATGCGAATTGGCGCACAGCACCGTAATGCCGCGCCGGATGGCGGCAGGCGTATTGGGCATTGCCCGAACGATGGCGGCGTCGCTTCCCAAGGCACCTTCGAAAAAGCCGATGGTGCGTCCGGCGGCAATGGAGAGGAAAACGGTATCGGCGTTGCCGGCAAATCTTTTATAGGCCGGTGCAACCTCGCCCATGATTTGCGGTTTGACGGCAAATACAACGACATCGGGGGAATAGTTCTCGGGTAGGCCGTCGATGTTTTGATGAAGGCCAATGCCTGCGGGGAGGCCTTCCTGATCGACCGAACCTGGTTCGACGATATGGACGTCAGTGGCGGCGGTGCCGGTGGCCAACCATCCTTCGAGCAAGGCGCGGCCCATCTTGCCACAGCCGACCAACAGTATAGCCGTGGCCATGGAGGATCAGGCCTCGCCGACAGGATCGATCATCGATGCTGCAATGGCTTCGTTCGCGTTCTTGCCGCCCCAAATGACATACTGGAACGCCGGGTAGAAGCGTTCACATTCGAAGACGGCGACATCGAGCAGGTCTTCGATCTGTTCGATGGTAATTCCGTTACCGCGCAGAAGGACGGCGTGCCGATACATGGGCATGCCTTCACTCTGCCAAATACCGAAATGTCCGAGCCAGAGATGATCGTTCACCATCGCCAGCAGGTCGTGCACGCTTGTCTTCTTGTTGCTCGGGATTCGCATGTCGAAGGCGCACGTGAAGTGAATCGCGTCGATTTCTGTCGACCAGGCGAAATGCATGCCGTAGTCGCACCATTTGCCGCGATATTCCGCGGCCATTTCGTCGTCGCGGTCCCGCCTGAAATGCCAGCCCTGCCTGTGCATGACTTGTTCGACGATATCAAGCGGGTGGGTCCGATAGTTTTCGGTATGGAGATCTAGCTGTGCCATGGCTTTTGCCTTCCGATTTCGGTGGCGCCAGTAATTGGCGGGAAAGGGTCATCCGCCTCATGCCCCATATATAGGGGGTGTATGACCTATTTCCTACAAGCACTAGCCTGCCAAACGAAAATTTGGCGCGCAAGCGGGGAGTCTCGCCTGACTCGAAGATTCTTGTGGATAAAGAAGGGCTAAACGGCGGATTCACGCCGCTCTGTGGATTACTTGTCGGAGGCGGTCGGAGATTTTTTCTTCGCCGAGGAGGTTTTCGGGCCCTTTGAAGAGGGTTTCGAGGGGCTTTTTGGTCCTGCAGACCCTGATTCGGAGAGAATCGCCTCTAATTCTGCAACGCGGGCCTCGAGTTTCTCCTGTTCGCGGCGTGCTTTGGCCGCCATATCCCGGACAGCCTCGAATTCCTCGCGCGTCACGAGGTTCAGATCGGACAGGATCGTTTCGATCCGCTGGCGCACCAGCATCTCGACTTCGCCTTTGACACCCGCAAGGGTACCGGCGGCCCCGCTGGCCACTCGCGCCAAATCGTCCAGCATCCTGTTCCGACTTTGCATGCTCTGCTCCTATGAGATTGCCGACATTATGCGGACTTTTCTTCACGCGGCAAGTTTGGCCGTTACCTTGCGGCCTGTGCGGCCTGGTCCTATAACCCCTGGTCTTACTAACCCAAGACGGCGATCATTGCTTGGTACCACGTCGCCTCAGTGGGGGCCTCTGCCGGGGCCTTTGTCGGGAGAAAACGCAGAACCATGATTTTAGTAACGGGCGCTGCCGGGTTCATCGGGTCCAATCTTGCTGCGGCGCTGGATGAGCGTGGCGAGGGTGTTGTCGCCTGCGATCACGAAACCGACGATGGGCGTTGGAAGAACCTGGCGAAGCGGCGGTTGGCCGACACGGTGACGCCGGGGAACTTGTTTTCCTATCTCAAGGACAAGGGAGAGGACATTACGGCGGTGGTCCATCTCGGCGCCATTTCGTCGACCACGACCACGGACGTCGATCTCGTGGTTCATGAAAATTACGGGCTGTCGCTTCGTTTGTGGGATTGGTGCATGACGGCCGGGGTGCCCTATATCTACGCGTCCTCGGCGGCAACCTATGGCGACGGGAGCGAAGGGTTCGATGACGACATGTCCCTCGACGCCCTGGCCCGCCTCAAGCCGCTCAACCCCTATGGCTGGAGTAAGCATATCTTCGACCAGAAGGTCGCACGGATGGTCATGGATGGGGAGCCGACCCCAACCCAATGGGCCGGTCTCAAGTTCTTCAACGTTTACGGTCCCAACGAATATCACAAGGGCGGACAGCAAAGTGTCGTGCCGCAGATCTATGCGCGGGCGGCCAAAGGGGAGCCCGCCCGTCTGTTCAAGTCGCATCACCCTGACTATCCCGACGGCGGCCAAACGCGTGATTTCATTTGGGTCGGCGATTGCGTTTCGGTGATGCTGTGGCTGCTGGACCATCCGGAAGTCAGCGGGTTGTTCAACTGCGGCACGGGCGAAGCGCGGACGTTCGCCGATCTTGCGGCGGCGGTGTTCCGGGCGCTGGGCCGTAACGCGGATATCGAATTTGTACCGACGCCCGAGAATATTCGCGACAAGTATCAATACTTCACCGAGGCTAAAATGGATCGGCTTCGCGCGGCTGGCTACGACCAACCCTTCACCAGTCTCGAGGACGGTGTTGCACAATATGTCACGGGGTACCTCCATGCCGATGACCCCTACCGGTAAAAGGCGTTCAGTGTGATCGCGGCAATTCCCTTTCCCGCTATCGACCCGGTGATTATCGATTTCGCGCCGTTGGTGGGCTTGCCGCTGGCACTGCGCTGGTACTCGGTCCTTTGGTTGGGGGGATGTGTTCTCGCTTGGCTCTACGTGCGCAAGCTCATCGAAAAAGAACCCAAAGCGCTGACCCGGGAGCAGGCCTCCGATTTTCTGTTCTGGGGAATTTTGGCCACCGTGGTCGGTGGGCGTCTCGGCTATGTCTTCTTCTATATGCCGAGCCTTCTTACCGATAATCCGCTGCGGGTGTTCGCCATGTGGGAAGGGGGCATGTCCTTCCATGGTGGATTGATCGGTGTCATCGTGGCGTTGATATTGTTTGTCCGGCGCCGGGGCCTCTCTTTGTTGGCGGTCAGTGACACACTGGCGTGTGCGGCACCGCTCGGTCTATTCGCGGTACGTATCGCCAACTTCATTAATGGTGAGCTTTACGGCCGGGTCTCCGACGTGCCGTGGGGCATGGTGTTTCCGGGCGGCGGACCGTTGCCACGGCATCCGAGCCAACTGTACGAAGCCGCGTTGGAAGGGGTTGTCCTGTTCATTGTATTGTTTGTCTTGTCGCGTTTCGACGGTGTCCGCCTGCGGCCCGGCATGCTGACCGGGTTCTTTCTGATCGGCTATGCGGCGGCGCGCGGTCTAGTGGAACTGGCGCGCCAGCCGGACGCCCATATCGGCTTTCTTATCGGGGGTACCACCATGGGACAATTGCTGTCCCTGCCCGTGCTTCTCTTCGGGCTCTATTTGGTGTTCCGAGCCCGAAAGACGACGTGAGCCCGCTTGCTTCAAAGCTGGCGGCACGGATCCGGGCGGAGGGGCCCGTCACGGTGGCCGAGTTCATGGCGGCGGCACTCGGCGATCCGGAACACGGCTATTACCGGCACCGGAATCCATTCGGCGTTCAGGGTGACTTCATCACGGCGCCCGAGGTCAGTCAGATGTTCGGGGAACTGCTCGGTCTCTGGCTGGCAATGACCTGGCATCAGACGGGGTCGCCCGCGCCGGTTGACGTTATCGAGTTGGGCCCCGGTCGGGGGACCTTGATGGCCGATGCCTGGCGGGCGGCACGGCGCATACCGGGCTTCACCGACGCCGCACGGGTGACATTGATTGAGACCAGTGACCGGCTGCGAGAGGTGCAGGCGCAAACCGTTGGCGCATTGATACCAGCGCCGCGCTGGTCGGATAGATTTGCCGGTACCGCGGAGGGGCCGCTGCTGCTGATCGCCAACGAGTTCTTCGATGCCTTGCCCATCCACCAATTCGAAAGAAGCGCCGCCGGTTGGTGCGAACGGCTGATCACAGTCGGCGATGGCGACGGCGGGTTGGATTTCACGTTGGGTGCGCCTCTGCCCGCCGAACCACCGTATCTGCCGGCCCGGTCGAAGGATGCACCCCCAGGCAGTGTCTGGGAATGTTGCCCTCAAGCGTTGGAGGTGGTCGGGGAAATTGCCCGTCATCTTGAGGCGCAGGGCGGGGCCGCGATTATCATCGACTACGGCCACGGCCGCAGTGCGGTGGGCGATACGCTTCAGGCGGTGAAAGACCATCAATATCATCCGGTGCTCGAGGACGTCGGTGCGGCCGATCTGACCGCGCATGTGGATTTTGAGGCCCTCGCCTATGCCGCCAAGCAAGCGGGCGCGGCGGTACATGGACCGATCCCACAGGGCGTTTTCCTTCGCGCCTTGGGCATCGAGGTGCGCCATCGCATGCTGCGGGAGAACGCAACCGAACCGCAACAGGTCCAGTTGGACGCCGCGTTAAATCGATTGATCGGCGCGGACGAAATGGGCACCTTGTTCAAGGTGATGGCCTTGACGCCCGAGGGCGCGCCCCCACCTGAAGGTTTTGAGGCTCACGTTTGATCTTTTGTCACGGGACCTTGTCGTCGACCTGATGATTACATTCGCCGCCTTCAATGATCTGCCCGGCATTCGGCACGCCTTCTTCTCGCGCGAAGGCGGGGTGAGCGAAGGACTCTATGCCTCCCTAAATTGCGGCTTCGGATCCAACGATGATCCGGGCGCTGTCGCGCGCAATCGCGAACTGGCGATGGAACGTTTGGGGACACCCGGGATACCGCTGATCACCGCCTATCAGAAACACACGTCCGACGTCGTCACCGTCACTGCGCCATGGGCCCCGGATGAGGCGCCCATCGCCGACGGTATGGTTACCGACAAGCACGGCATCGCGTTGGGGATTTTGACCGCCGATTGTGCCCCGGTCCTGTTGGCGGACGGCGAGAACGGTGTTATCGGCGCGGCGCATGCCGGTTGGCGCGGCGCCAAGGGGGGCGTGGTCGAGGCCACCATTGAGGCGATGATCGATTTGGGTGCGGAACCGAAGAATATCGTCGCGGCAATCGGTCCTTGTATTGCGCAACGGTCCTACGAGGTTTCCGACGATTTCGCACCGCCCTTTGTGGACGAAGATGCCGCAAACGCGGCCTTGTTTGCCGAGGGCAAGCGCGAGGGGCATCTGATGTTCGATCTCGCGGGGTACGTTTGGCGGCGTTTGTCGCGTTATGCGCTCCGCCACGTCGTCCGCTCGCCATGCGACACCTGTGGTGAAGAGGAACGCTTCTTCAGTTATCGCCGCTCGGTTCTCAAGGGCGAATCAGATTATGGGCGGGAGCTTTCCGCCATCGTGATCGATGGCTAGGCCGTCGGAGCCTTAGATCATGCCCTATATGATCATATTGCTGATGGTGGCGTTGGCGCTTTCGTTGGTGACCTGTGCTCTCTAGATATCCCAAATTCGCGTCGGTCGTTTTTTTGGCCCTCTTCCTATTATCCCTATCTGCTTGCGGATCTTTGCCGCAACCCTTCGCCCATAATGGCGAGACGGCCAGCCCGATGGTGGCCGGCGTCGGCGTGCGCTCGGTGCATGTTCTGCCGCCCCAGGGGTTTTCCCCGGATATGGCGTTGCTTATCCGCAATAGGTTGGTCTTGGCCTTGCGGGAGTCGGGTGTCGCCGCTACGGCGGCAACCGGGAACATCGACGGGATTGTTGTGCGGGGCCAAAAGCTCCCTGGCCGCGGCAATGTCGAAGATACCCTGTTTGGTCGGGTCGGCTGGGCGCTCAATGACGCCACCGGGGCCGAGGTGATTTCCTTCGAACAGCGGATCAGGGGGGCGCCCTCGCGCTGGCAGACCCTCGATCGCGATCTTGCCGAGAGGATCGTCGCTGGGGCCGTACCCGAAATCGCCGAGGTGGTGAAGCAAATCGATGGCGCCCCAGGTCCCCAAATTGCCGCGTCATCGGCCCGCCTGTCGATTGCCGTGCCCGACGTCAAAGGGGCGCCGGGCGACGGGAACAAGCGGCTAGCCCTCGCCATGCGGCAGGTTTTGGCCCTGGACGGCAACCGGGTGGGGGCTGATGTCGGCGGCGGGGGATACGTCGTCGCCGGGACCGTCAAGCTGGATCCCCCATTGGCCGGCCGCCAGCGCATTGCCATCGACTGGGTCGTGCTTTTTCCGGACCTTCGGGAGATCGGGACCATCCGGCAGCGAAATGCCGTACCTGCCGGGTCGTTGGACGGCAGTTGGGGTAGAATCGCCGACCTCATTGCCAAGGCAGCGGGCCCGGAAGTCGCCCAGCTGATTGCCCGCGGCGAGGCGGCGCGCCAGGGTCAGTAATGGCATTCGCCGGGATTTCAGGGTGGGATTCCAGGGGCTTGCCGGGGCCCAGGAGAAAAAAGGCCGTTTTGATCCCTCTCTTCCGGTCTTGGCCGTTTACAGAATTATGACTCGCTGATACAAAGCCCGCGGCTGATGCGGCATGCGGTTCACACCCTTGGAAACAAGGCAAAGTTGACTGAAGGCCACGAACTAACCAGGGGCTCCGAGGCATGAAGGTCCTCACCTGTAATAGCAATCGTCCACTCGCCGAAGCCATCTCCGCGTATCTCAACCTCCCTCTAACCAGCGCCAGTGTCCGCCGGTTTTCGGACATGGAGGTTTTTGTCGAGATCAACGAGAACGTGCGCGGCGAGGACGTTTTCGTCATTCAATCCACGTCTTATCCGGCCAACGACAACCTGATGGAATTGCTGGTGACGCTGGACGCCTTGCGGCGCGGCTCGGCCCGCCGGGTCACCGCCGTGATGCCCTATTTCGGCTACGCCCGCCAGGATCGGAAGTCGGGTCCCCGGACCCCCATTTCGGCCAAGCTGGTGGCGAA
The DNA here is from genome assembly GCA_913055735.1 of uncultured Rhodospirillales bacterium. Lineage (GTDB taxonomy): Bacteria > Pseudomonadota > Alphaproteobacteria > Rhodospirillales > UBA2165 > CAJXKD01. Next base: position 563,335 of record CAJXKD010000001.1, on the reverse strand, counting down.
CCTGATCACCGTCGCGGGCGCCGACCGGGTGCTGACCATCGATCTGCATGCCGGCCAGATTCAGGGCTTTTTCGATATCCCGGTGGACAACCTGTATGGCGAGCCGGTGTTCACCAAGGACATCAAGGAACGCTTCGACAACAACAACACCATGGTCGTGTCGCCGGACGTCGGCGGCGTGGTGCGGGCGCGGGCCATTGCCCGGCGCATCGACGCCGATCTGGCCATTATCGACAAGCGCCGCGAAAGGGCCGGGGAATCCGAGGTCATGAACATCATCGGCGACGTCAGTGGGCGGCGCTGTATCCTCATCGACGATATCGTGGATTCGGCGGGAACCCTGTGCAACGCGGCCCAGGCCCTCAAGGATGCCGGGGCTGAATCGGTCTCTGCCTACGTGACCCATGGGGTGCTGTCCGGCGGGGCCGTGGCCCGGGTAACGGCCTCTCCCATGGATACCCTGGTCACCACCGACAGCATCATGGCCACGGAGGCCGTGCGCGTGGCCCACAATATCCGGCAATTAACCATTGCCCCCTTGATCGCCGAGGCTATGCGCCGTATTTCGGACGAGCATTCCGTATCAAGCTTGTTTGACTAATCGGCGAGAACCCGCTAAACAGCGCCGTTTTCTGGGCAGTGGCACCCCTGGAGGCCACTGCATTTTTATTGGGAGTTAGACACAATGGCTGACGTTCTATCGTTCAGTGCCGAAGTGCGTGACCGGGCCGGCAAGGGGGTGGCTCGGGCTGTGAGGCGGTCGGGTAAAGTACCCGCCGTTATCTATGGCGAAAAAATGGAAACCCTCCTCATCAACCTCGACGGCAAGGAGCTGAACCGGCACCTGTCCGAACCCGGGTTCTTTACCCATGTGTTTGAGGTCAAGCTGAACGGCGACTCGCATCAGGTGCTGGCCCGTGACGTGCAGCTCGATCCGGTGTCCGATCGGCCGCTTCACGTCGACTTCATGCGGTTCGCCGCCAACACGCAGATCACCGTCGAAGTGCCGGTCGTGTTCCTCAACGAGGAAGAATGCCCGGGCATCAAGCGTGGCGGCGTGCTCAACGTCGTGCGCCGCGAGGTGGAACTTCTGTGTTCGCCGACCACCATTCCCCAGGAACTGACGTTCGATCTGGCGGGGCTGGATATCGGTGACAGCATCCACATCAGTGCCATCCAATTGCCGGAGGGCGTCGAGCCCACGGTGACCGACCGCGATTTCACCATCGCCACCATCGCTGCTCCGACCGTTCAGACGGAAGAGGAAGAAGCTGCCGAGGGCGAAGAGGGCGCGGCCGAGGAAGGCGCGGAAGCTGCGGAAGCCGCTGCCGAAGAAGGTGGAGAGGCGTCGTCCGAAGGCGAGGAAGGCGGGGACAAGGAGTAGTCCCCTCCACCGCCCAACCCGTCAGAGGAGGCGGCCTTGCTTTTGTTGGTCGGTCTCGGCAATCCCGGAGAGAAGTACGCGCGAAGCCGTCACAATGTCGGTTTCATGATCGCCGATGCGTTGCAACGGCGCTACGGGCGTGCGCCGTTCCGGGGCAAGTTCGACGGCGACTTGGCGGAAGCCGAGATCGCCGGCGAGAAGGTGCTTCTGCTCGAGCCGACCACCTATATGAACGAGTCGGGCAAATCCGTCGGGGCAGCCTCGCGGTTTTTCAAGATCCCCAAAGAGGACGTCATCGTTTTCCACGACGAGATGGATTTGGCGTTGGGTAAGGTCCGCGTGAAGAAAGGTGGTGGCGCCGCCGGTCATAATGGGATCCGGAGCGTCGCCAATCATATCGGTCCGCAATTCCGCCGGGTGCGTGTCGGCATCGGCCATCCGGGCGAAAAGGGGCGGGTGGTCGGACACGTTCTCAAGGATTTCGACAATGCCGACCAGGCGCAGATGGACAAGATCGTCGATGCCATCGTCGATGCGATGCCGCTCTTGATTGAGGATGACGATGGCGGGTTCATGTCGAAGGTCGCGCTGATCGTCAACCCGCCCAAGCCGAAGCCCCCCAAACCGGACACCAAGGCAACCGGCGAACCGCCGTCACATAAGGAAGAATAAAATATGGGATTCGCCTGTGGCATCGTTGGCCTGCCCAACGTGGGTAAATCGACCCTGTTCAATGCGCTGACCGCGACGGCAGCGGCGGAAACCGCTAACTATCCGTTTTGCACCATCGAACCCAACGCCGGGCGTGTGAATGTGCCGGATCCGCGTCTCGATAAAATCGCGGCCATTGCCAAATCGGCCAATGTCGTGCCGACGCAGCTTGAGTTCGTCGATATCGCCGGCCTGGTTGCCGGGGCGAGCAAAGGCGAAGGGCTCGGCAATAAATTCCTCGGCCATATCCGCGAGGTGGACGCCATCTTGCACGTGGTGCGCTGTTTTGCCGACGGCGACATCACCCACGTTGCCGGAAATGTCGATCCGTTGAACGACATCGCCACGATCGACACGGAATTGATGCTGGCCGATCTCGAAAGTCTCGAACGCCGCCGTGATCCGTTGGTGAAAAAGGCGCGGGGCAACGACAAGGACGCGGTGCTTCAACTGAAGCTGGTCGATCAGGTGCTGGAGTTGCTGCGCGACGGTAAGCCCGCGCGCGCCGCGAAAGTCGCGCCGAACGAGGCGAAAGCCTTTGGAATGCTGCAACTGCTGACCGCCAAGCCGGTGCTCTATGTCTGCAACGTTGCGGAAGAAGAGGCGGCTGACGGCAATGAGCTGACGGAACGGGTGGCCGCGCACGCCGCCGAAGAAGGGGCGGGTACCGTCGTCGTTTCCGCCAAGATCGAGGCCGAAGTGGCGCAGCTCTCCGACGAAGACGAGAAGCGGGAGTTCCTCGAGGCCATGGGGCTGGAGGAAACCGGCCTCGCACGTCTGATCCGGGCAGGCTACGAATTGCTGGGTTTGATCACCTTCTTTACGGCAGGGCCCAAGGAATCGCGGGCTTGGACCATCCCCAAGGGATGCCGGGCGCAGGATGCCGCCGGGACCATCCACTCCGATTTCGCGCGCGGCTTCATCGCCGCCGAGACCATTGCCTATGACGATTATGTCGCATTGGGCGGCGAACAGGCCGCCAAGGAAGCCGGCAAGATGCGGCAGGAAGGCCGCGATTACATCGTTCAGGACGGCGACGTCATCCTGTACCGCTTCAACGTCTAGAATTTTTTGGATACAACGTGCGGCCTATTCGGCGGCGGTAATCATCTTCAGTTTCAGCGGCGACGTATTGGCCGGTCCGAACATTTCGATGTAATGGGCAGCCGCGAGGGCGTGCTCGCGCATCAGGGAATCGGCGCGCGCGCCTTGGCCGTGTTCCAGCGCATCGACGATCATGTGATGCTGCAAGTGTGACAGGTGCAGGCGGGTGAATTCCCGGTCCAGCGCGCTCATATCGACCGCCAACGAGTTGATCGATGCGAACGGCAGGCCGTTATTGAGCGACAGCGCATTGGTGATGGCGTTGTTTCCCGGTGCGTCGACGATGGCGTGGTGGAAACGTCGGTTGAAATCGTGGAAGGCGTCGACGTCCTCTTCGGTGATATAGCCTTTCTCGAAGATGGCATCGCCTTCATCGAGACACTCATGCAGGATCACTTTGAGTTCGCGGGTCATGCCCCGTTCGGCGATGAGGCGCGCCGCCAGTCCTTCGAGAACGCCGCGCACTTCCACCGCGTCCTTGATTTCCCGGTCGTTGAGTTCGCGGACCTTGTAGCCGCGTGCCCCGGCCTTCTGCAGCAGGCCTTCCTGCTCCAGGAGCCGGATGGCGACCCGCACGGGCGTGCGGGAGACGCCGAGTTTTTCCGCCAACGGGATCTCGGGAATGCGCTCACCGGGCTGCAGTTCGCCACTGATGATCATGTTCCTGAGCCGCGCGAGAACGCTTTGCGCATGGTCGCTCATAACCCGACCCTTTTCATGAAGGCTCCCCTTGGTGGTACGGCTGAATGGTTAACAGTCTAAACGGGTGCTCGAAAAAAAGGAAGATTCGACTCGACAGATTGTATCCAAAAATGTAGGATTGTATCCAATAAGGCCAAAAAACGCCCCGAAAAGAGGCTTTTTCCTGTTAAATTGTATACAAATCCCCGTGCACAAGAGGTGAATGAGATGTTTTTGCAGAATCATTGGTACGCCGTCGCCTGGGACCATGAAATCGCCCAAAAGCCGTTTGCCAGAACGATTTGCGGCGAAGACATCGTTTTCTACCGTAAGCCCGACCGGAGCCTTGTGGCCCTGGAGGATGTCTGCCCCCACCGTCTCCTGCCCTTGTCCGAGGGCCGCGTCGAGGGCGAGCATATCGTTTGCGGCTATCATGGCCTGACACTCGATTGCACCGGTTCTTGCGTGCGCATGCCGCAGCAGGACAATCTGACCCAGAAGAAACTGGTGAAGGCCTATCCGATCGCCGAACGGCACCGCTTCGTCTGGGTGTGGATCGGTGACGCCAAGGCCGCTGACGAGGACCTGATCCCCGATCTGCATTGGTGTTCCGATCCCAAATGGGCTTTCGACGGCAGCACCTATCACATCAACTGCGACTACCGGCTGCTGATCGACAACCTTATGGACCTGACCCACGAGACCTATGTCCACCCGACCAGCATCGGCCAGGAAGAGATCACCGAGGCGCCCATCGAGACCGCGGCGGACATGGAGAACAAGACCGCCACGGTTAGCCGCTGGATGTACAACATCGATCCGCCGCCTTTCTGGTCGACCAACCTGAAATCGACCGAGAAGTGCGACCGCTGGCAGATTTGTAACTTCTCCCTGCCGGCCAACGTGATGATCGACGTCGGTGTGGCGCTGGCGGGTACGGGCGCGCCCGAGGGCGACCGCAGCCATGGCGTGACCGGGATCGTGGTCGACCTGATGACGCCCGAAACCGAAACTAGCACCTGGTATCACTGGGGTATGGCGCGTGACTTCGAAATCCACGACCAGGGTTTGACGTTGCGCATCCGCAATGCCCAGGGTGCGGTGTTCGCCGAGGACGAAGTGGTCCTCGAGAAGCAGCAACAGAAAATGCTCGAGTTGCCGGATCGCCGGCTCGCCAACTTCGCCATCGATGCCGGTGGCGTGGCGGCGCGGCGGATCATCGATGCCGAGCTTGCGAAACAACAAAAACCAAAGACGGTCGATAAGGCCGCTTAAGAAGAAGACCAGGGTCGGATCACGGCCAAACTATTGGGTTGGGCACATGCCCAGCCCAATCCCACTTTTTCAAAGGGACGGTGGGGCCGTTTTGGATACAATTGTACCGATCTGATTGATCTCGCGGGAACGGTGTGGCTATATCTGCGCGGTTCTCGCGCAAAATGCGCGAAAAATAGCGCCAACTAAAAGGCGCAAAGCCAAAAAGACCACCATAACAGGCCGAACACACAGGCCGATCAGGGAGGGCAGCCATGACCTTGAGGACCGAACCGCCGTTCCGCGCGGATCACGTGGGATCTTTGCTGCGTCCCGAGCATCTGCGTGTTGCCCGCGAGAAATGGAAGGCGGGCGAGCTTCCGGCCGACGAACTCAAAGCGATGGAGGACGAGGCCATCCGCGAGGTGGTCGCCCAGCAGGAGCGCGTCGGCCTGCACGGGATTACCGATGGCGAATTCCGCCGCGATTATTGGCATCTCGATTTCATGTGGGGCTTCGACGGGGTAAAGCCCAGCGACGAGGTGTTCCCGACCCATTTCGAAGGCCAGGATTTCGAAGCCCGCGCCGCCCAGGTCATCGATAAGGTGAAATTCCCCGCGAGCGGCATCATGCGGGATCACTTCAAATTTCTCGCCACGACGACCAAGGAAACGGCGAAGATCACGATCCCATCGCCCGCCATGTTTCGTCACCGCTCTGGGAAGAACATGATTAGCCAGGCGCATTATCCCGATCTCGATCAATTCTGGGACGACTTGGGTAAGGCCTACAATGACGCGGTCATGGATTTTGCGTCGCTCGGCTGCACCTATCTGCAATTGGACGATGTCAATTCTTGCGTGCTCTGCGACGAACGGGTGCGTGGCGGGTTACGTGAGCAGGGGGTGAATCCCGACCAAGTGCTCGAAACCAATATCCGTATTAACAATGCGGCGGTGGCCGGCCGTCCGGCGAATATGAAGATCACCACCCACATGTGCCGGGGCAATTTCCAGAGCCTGTATGCTGCCGAGGGCGGTTACGACGCCATCGCCGAGAAATTTCTGACCGGCATGGAAATCGACGGCTTTTTCATGGAATACGACGACGAACGGTCCGGCGGTTTCGAGCCGTTGCGGTTCCTGCCGAAAAACAAGTTCGTCGTTCTCGGGATCATGACGTCCAAGTTTCCGGAACTGGAGAGCAAGGACGAATTGAAGCGCCGCATCGACAAGGCGGCGGAATATGTCGCCCTCGAGCAGCTGTGCATCAGTCCGCAATGCGGCTTTGCCAGCACGCAGGAGGGCAACAAACTGACCCACGACGATCAATGGCGCAAATTGGCGCGGCTGGTCGAAGTGGCCGATGAAGTCTGGGGAGGATGACATGGCTGGACCACGCAAACTCAATCCACCGTTCCGCGCCGATCACGTCGGCAGTTTCCTGAGGCCTGACCGCCTCAAGGAGGCCCGCAAAAAGGCCGGCGTCGGTCAGAGCGTTTTCGAAACACAGGCCTATACCTCGCCCGAAGCCGAGGCCGAGTTGAAAGCGGTCGAGGACGATTGCATCCGCGAAGTGGTGAAGATGCAGGAAGACGTCGGGCTTCAATCCATCACCGATGGCGAATTCCGGCGGAATTCCTGGGCCTACGATTTCATCGGCATGATCGAGGGCATCGAATTGAAGCCGCAGGAAGGCGGTGCGTTCCAGGCGGCCTTCGGTCACGGTGCCAAGTCGCCCATCGCCCATGCGGTCGGCAAGGTCAAGCGCCGTCCCGGCGGATTACATCTCCCCGATTTCAAATTCCTCAAGACGGTCACCGACCGCACCATCAAGATCACCATGCCGACGCCGACGTTGTTGTACGTACGCGGCGGCCGCGCGGCGGTGGACGAGAAGGTCTATCCGGACATCGAGGAGTATTTCGAGGACATCACCGGGGTCTATCGCGAGGAAATCGCGGACCTGGCGGCCGAGGGCTGCACCTATGTGCAGATCGACAACACCGATGTCGCGTTCCTCTGCGATCCCAAGTTCCAGGAAATCTCGCGCGCCCTGGGCTGGGAGCCGACAGAACAGCTCGAGATTCAAGGCAAGCTGGTCAATGCAGCGATCTGCGACAAACCGGCCGGCATGACCGTCTCCATGCATATGTGCCGGGGCAATGGCGCCGGCAACTGGATGGCCGAAGGCGGCTATGAGAGCATCGCGGAAAAGATGTTCAGCGTGTTCGACGTCGACGCCTTTTTCATGGAATACGACACCTCGCGGGCGGGCGGTTTTGAGCCGTTGAAGTTCGCGCCGAAGGACCGGTTGACCGTTCTCGGATTGATGACCACCAAGACGCCGGAGAACGACGATAAGGAAACGCTGAAGCGCAGGATCGACGAGGCGTCGAAATACGTGCCGCTCGAAAACCTCGCGCTCAGCCCGCAGTGCGGATTTGCCAGCGTGGCCGAGGGGAACCCGATTACATTCGACGATCAGCGCCGCAAACTGGAATTGATCGTCGAGGTCGCCAACGAAGTCTGGGGCTAAGCATACGCTCGGCTTTGGCCATAAACACTTTTGTTACTGGGAGAGAAAGAAATGACCACAAGAAATAAACCACCCTATCGCGCCGACCATGTCGGATCACTGCTGCGTCCCCAATCGCTGCTGGAATCCCGCAGCAAGTGGATTCGTGGCCAGATGACCCTCGAGGAGTTGCGCGCGCAGGAAGACGAGGCGATCAAGGATGCCGTCAAAATTCAGGAAGAGTGCGGCATGACCGGCATTACCGACGGTGAGTTCCGCCGCGAAAGCTTCCACGTCGACTTCATCCGTCACATCATCGGTATCGACGCACCATGGGACTTCGAAGATGCCGTTGCGCACAGCGATCAGAACAAGCAGGCCGAGAAAAAAGCCGCGGCACCGTTCGTCCCCAAGGTGGTTGGTAAGCTGCAACTGCCCGAGGGCGGCATCGAGGTGGAAAACTACAAGTACACCAAGTCGCTCACCGACCACCCGGTGAAGGTGACCATTCCGTCGCCGACCATGACCCACTTCCGCGGTGGCCGCGATGCCATTTCCAAGGAAGCCTATCCGGATATGGACGGGTTCTTTGACGATCTGGCGCGCATCTATCGCGAGGAACTGGCCGGGCTCGGCGCCGCGGGCTGCAACTACGTGCAATTCGACGACACCAACCTTGCCTATCTCTGCGATCCGAAGATGCGCGAAGGCGCCCGCGAGCGCGGCGAGGACCCGGACGAACTGCCGGCGACCTATGCGGCGCTGATCAACGAATCCATCAAGGGCCGGCCGAGCGACATGGCGGTCAGCATTCACTTGTGCCGCGGCAACGCCAAAAGCCAGTGGTTCGCCGAAGGCGGCTACGAGCCGGTGGCGGACAAGATGTTCAACCTCACCGACGTCGACGGCTTCTTCCTCGAATATGACGATGAGCGGTCCGGCGGTTTCGAGCCCCTGCGGTTCGTGCCGAAGGGCAAGATCGTCGTTCTTGGCTTGGTCAGCACCAAGCTTGCCGAGCTGGAATCGAAGGATGAATTGAAGGCGCGGATTGACGATGCCTGCAAATATGTGGACCTCGATCAGCTGTGCCTGAGCCCGCAATGCGGTTTCTCGTCCAACGCCATCGGTAACCTGGTGAGCGTCGACGACGAACGCGCCAAGCTGAACCTCGTTGCGGAAGTCGCCAAGGAAGTTTGGGGCTGATCTTCTTCGAATAATAAGAGGACACTTACCTCCTGCCCTCCCTCTTCAGCCGAAGGGGGAGGGTTTTGTTTTTGCGCGCGGGACCCGCCGGTAAGCATCGACGTGACAAACCGCCCGTAATCTGGAACGCTGCACAAACAAGAAAATTAATGGCGGGCCGGCTTGAGCATACCATTCCTTCGACGATCTCCGATTTGGGCTTTCCATGACGTGGCTGACCGGTAACGGTTATCTCCTGATGATGGTCACCGCGATTGCCTGGTCGGGCAACGCCATCGTTGCGCGCGGTGCGCACGAACTGATCCCGCCGGTCGGCCTCGCCTTTTGGCGGTGGTCGGCGACCCTGCCCATTCTGCTGCTGCTCGCCTGGCCCCACCTCAAACGGGACATCCCCGAGGCGCTGCGCAATTGGCGTATCATGCTGTTCCTCAGCGTGTTGTCGGTGAGTATCTACAACAGCCTGATCTACATCGCCCTCAATTCGACCACTGCGACCAATTCGTTTCTGATCAACACCTCGCGCCCGGCGATCATCGTTCTGATGTCGCTAATGTTCTTCCGCATCCCGTTCACCCCGGTGCAGGCGTTCGGTCTTGCCTTCGGACTTTTGGGGACGGTGATAATCGTTTTGCGGGGTGACCTCGCCGTATTGGCGACATTGGATTTCAATCCCGGCGACATCTGGGTGGTCGTCGCGACCATCTGCTGGGCACTCTATACGGTGTTCCTCCATAAACGGCCCAAAGTCCACCCGGCGAGTTTCATGGTGATGACGGTGTTCTTCGGTTTGCCGATTCTGTTCCCGTTCTACCTGTGGGAGAGCCTCACGCTGCGGACCGTGCCGATCGTCCCTGAAACGTTCGGTGCCGTCGCCTATTTGGCGGTGGTGGCAACCGTAATCGCGTATCTCAGCTATAACCGGGCGGTGGAGCTGTTGGGGGCCAACAGGGCAGGACTGACCTCCTATTTGTTGCCCGTTTTCGGCGTAACCCTCGCGATCCTGCTTCTTGATGAACAGCTGCAGATTTTCCACTTGGTGGGCATTACCCTACTGCTCGGCGGCACGTGGCTGGCGACACGGGGCAAGACCTGACCTGGGCGTGACCTTGCCCTTCTGACGCCGTATAACCAGCGGCGACTATCGAGAACAAACCACATAAAGGGGAACGGATGATGTCTGAAGACGTTGTCCTCGTTGAACGGAGCGGCGAGGTGGCCACGGTCGTTCTCAACCGGCCGGAAAAGCTGAATGCGCTGACGCGCGAGATGTGGGCGCGGGTCGGTGCCGTCTTTCGTGAGCTTGATGAGGACGAAGGTCTTCGCTGCGTTGTTCTACGTGGCGCCGGTGAAAAGGCCATGGGTCCCGGCGCCGATATTTCCGAGTTCGCCGACGCACGCAACGATTCCCAACAGGCCGCCGATTACGGTGGGCTCATGCACGGCGCCATGCATGCCATCCGCGATTGCCGCCATCCGGTGATCGCCTTGATCCGCGGTCTTTGTGTCGGCGGCGCGTTGGAGCTCGCGTTGATGTGCGATATGCGGATTTGCGGCGAAGGCTCGCGCTTCGGCGTGCCCATCAACCGGCTGGGTCTGGTCATGGCCTATCCCGAGGTCGAGGCGCTGGTCGGGCTGGTAGGCCGTTCGGTCGCCCTCGAGATCCTGTTCGAAGCACGCGTATTCGGCGCCCAGGAAGCTTATGAAAAAGGCCTCGTCAACCGGGTGGTTGCCGACGACAAGGTCGAGGAGGAGGCATACGCGACGGCGGGGCGGATTGCCGCCGGCGCGCCGCTGGTCAACCGCTGGCACAAGAAGTTCGTCGACCGGGTGCTGACCGGTGCGCCGCTCTCCGATGCCGAGGCGGCCGAAGGTTTTGCTTGCTTCGATACGCAGGATTTTCAGGAGGGGGTGCGCGCCTTCCTCGCCAAGGACAAACCGGTTTTTAAGGGAGAATAGGATGCCCGGAGGGGAAGGATTGCTTGCCGGGGTGCGGGTGATCGAGCTTAGCCACGTCATGGCTGCACCGACCTGCGGCATGCATCTTGCCGATATGGGCGCCGACGTCATCAAGATCGAACGGTTGCCGTCGGGCGAGGACCTGCGGCGCAGCGCGCCGTTCGTCGACGATGAATCGGCGCCTTACGCCATGATGAACCGGAACAAGCGCAATGTGGCGCTCAATCTGCGCGATCCGGCGGGGCAGGCGGCGCTCCGCCGTCTCATCGAGGGGGCCGATGTGTTCCTGGAGAACTATCGCAAGGGCGCCATGGACCATTACGGTGTCGGCTGGGAAGCGATGCACACCGCTTGTCCCCGGCTGATCTATTGCTCGGTGTCCGGGTTCGGGTCCACCGGCCCTTACGCAGAGCAGGGCGGGTTCGATCTGGTTGCCCAGGGCATGAGCGGCCTGATGAGCATCACCGGCGAGGGCGCGGGGCGGCCGCCGGTCAAGGTCGGTGCGCCCGTGACGGATATCACCGCCGGGACCCTTGCCGCCATGGGTATTCTCGGCGCCCTTTATGCCCGGGAACGCACCGGACAGGGCCAGTTCGTCGATACGTCGCTCCTGGAGGCGGGGATCATGCACACCTATTGGCAGTCGGCGATCTATCTCAATTCGGGGGAAATTCCCCAGGCCATGGGCTCGGCCCATCCCCTGATGGCGCCCTATCAGGCGTTCGAAACCGCCGACGGCTGGATCAATCTCGGCAGCGCCAATCAAGGCCTGTGGGAGAAGCTCACCAAGCTGATCGGTGCGCCCGAATTGGCCGACGAGCCCAAGTTCGCCACCTCCAATGACCGCGTCGCCAATCTGGGTGACCTCGTCGCGGCGCTGACCCCCCATTTCAAGAAAGAGACGACGCAAACTTGGCTCGCCAAGCTGGAAGAGGCAGGCATTCCCGCCGGTCCCGTCTATGACATGGCGCAGATGGCCGCAGATCCGCAGACGCAGGCGCGGGGAATGATTCGCGACATCGAAAATTCATCGGGGTCGACCGTGCGGGTGCTCGGACATCCGGTCAAATATTCCGGCGCCGAAACGTCCATCCGCCGCCGTGCACCGCGCCTCGGCGAACATACGGTGGAAGTGCTGACAGAGGCAGGGTATTCCGAAACTGAGATCGCCGACATGATCGACAGCGGCGCGGTTGGAATCGCTACCAAGGATTAAAAATGAGCGCTGAACAGACGTTCAAAACGGCCGCGTCGGATGGCACGGAGATTGGTTGCGAGGTGCGCGGGAGCGGGCCGGCCTTGATGATGGTGCACGGCACCGCGACCGACCATCATTGCTTCGACCGTATCACGCCGATGCTCGCAGAACGTTTCACTTTGTATCTGATGGATCGACGCGGGCGCGGCCTGTCCGGCGACAACGCCGATTGGTCTCCGGAAAAGGAATTCTCGGACGTCGCCGCGATGGTCGATGCTATTGCCGAAAAAACCGGCGGGCCGACCTTTCTGTTCGGCCATTCGCTGGGCGGTCTTTGTTCCCTTGAAGGAACGGCTCTGACCAACAACGTTGCCAGGTTGCAGGTTTATGATCCCATCATCTCGGGGCTCGTGCCCCACGACCGCGAAGATACGGTACAGGCATTGGTCGACGCGGGTAAAACGGGTGATCCCGAAGACATCATCGTCACCCATCTGTCGGGCTGGATCGGCCTGACGCCCGACCAGATCGACAAACAACGTCAGAACGCGGATTTGTGGGCGCGTCGCCTCGAATGGGCGCATACCATTCCCCGCGAGTACGAGGCCGAGCGCTATTACAAGGTGGATGCCGATCACCTGAAAAAGATCGTTGCACCGCTCAAGGTGCTGGTGGGGGCGGAGTCCTTTGCGCCCCTGCAAACCTCGGCGGACTGGATCACGGAAATTTTGCCCCAGACGGAAAAGCAGAGCCTTCCCGGGCATGGCCACTATGCCTTCAACGCCGATCCCGACATGTTTGCCGATCTCGTCATCGATTTTTTCACGAATCAGGCGTAATCAGAGCCCCTTAAACCGCGGCCGCACAGCCGCCCTAGAGGGATATCGGAATTGGAAAATTTTACGCTGGCGATCGGTTTGGCGGCGGGCGGTCTGACCACGATCGCCTTCCTGCCGCAAGTCATCAAATGCTGGCGCACCCGATCGACGCACGACATTTCCCTGATTATGTTTCTGGTGCTGGTAACGGGGGTTTTGTTGTGGTTGATCTACGGCCTGCTCACCAATGATCTGCCGTTGATCGCGGCCAACGCGGTAACCCTGGCGCTTGCGGGCGCCATCCTCATTTTTAAGCTCCGCTATAAATGAAATCAAAACTTCGCGAAATCTCGTCAGGATCATGGCCAGAAGGTCGCAGGTTCAAATCCTATCCCCGCGACCAAGTTTCGATAATGAAATCAATGAACTAAGCTCGCTTCGGCGGGCATTTTTCAGGTCTGAAAGAGTGCGTTCGAAAAACCATAGATTTCTGCCGTTTTTCACGCATTTCGATCTTGCTCCACAACTTCCGTGCCAGAAACGGACATCCATACCGTTTCTACTTCTCTCTAAAGGAAAAGGCTGTACGCTGAGATTTGTAGATGTAATGTTATAACATTACTAAACATGAAGGCACCTGATGAGGCCGTTCCATCTGCAACCCTACCTCTCGACATCCAACGAGAACCCCCAACAGCCCGCACCAAAAGTGAGACCCGATGATCATTGATATTCACGGCCATTATACGACCGCACCAAATGAACTTGAGGCATGGCGCGACCGCCAATTGGCTGGCCTTGCTGACCCTCTGCGCAAATTGCCCGCGCCGAAACCAAACATCACGGACGACCAGATCCGAGAGACGATTGGCCAAGGGCAGCTCAAGCAACAGCAGGAACGCGGCGGCACCATCACGCTGTTCTCTCCTCGGGCGTCAGGAATGGCCCATCACGTCGGCACACCTGAAACGTCCCTGGCATGGAGCAGGGTGTGTAATGATCTCATCCACCGTGTATGTACGCTGTTTCCGGAAAACTTTTTTGGCGTCTGCCAGCTTCCGCAGAGCCCCAGTGTGTCGCCATCCGAGTCAATCGGCGAACTCGAGCGCTGTGTAAACGAGCTCGGTTTCGTCGGCTGCAATCTGAATACCGACACGTCCGGTGGTTATTGGCAGGATCCTCCGGTCACGGACCGTTGGTGGTATCCCCTCTACGAGAAGCTCGTCGAACTGGAAGTGCCGGCGATGATACATCCATCGTCTTCGGCGAACCGAAATTTTCACACCACGGGCGCGCACTTCATCAACGGCGATACGACGGCGTTCATGCAGCTTATACAGGGCGATCTGTTTAAGGATTTCCCGACGCTGAAGCTCACTATTCCTCACGCCGGCGGTGCCGTCCCGTTCCACTGGGGCCGCTACCGGGGTTTGGCGCAGATGTTCGGGAGAGAGTCGCTGGAAGAGCACTTGCTTAAGAATGTTTTCTTCGACACCTGCGTCTACGACGTGAAAGGCATGCGCTATCTCTTTGATGTGATTCCGACCGACAACCTGCTGTTCGCCTCTGAGATGATAGGTGCTGTCCGGGGCGTCGATCCGGAGAGCGGCTACGAGTTCGACGATACAAAGCGCCACATCGACCAACTCGATCTCAGCGATGATGTGCGCAGTCAGGTATTCGAAAAGAACGCCCGGCACGTATTCCCGCGGCTTGATCGGGCACTGAAGGCGCGCGGAACTTGAGCGCAAACAGTAATATGTCCCATATCATCTCCGCTTTCCGAATCCTGACCTACCCGAGATACAGATGGGCCAAACGGAAGACGAGTTTGATCTGATCCTCAGAAATGGCAGGGTTTTTTCCACCGGCGGATTGGTCGAACCCGTCGGTGCACCGGTAAATTTCCAAGAGACTATTCCGGCGGGAAGCTAAATCTTAGAGGTTCACTCATGTCGCACCCCAGTTCAGGTTCCGGCCCTGATATTCTTGACAGCTTTCGTCTCGACGATCGCGTGGCGATTGTTACCGGCGCCAGCGAGGGTATTGGCCGTGCCCTGTCGCTCGGACTAGCCAATGCCGGAGCGGACATAGTCGCCTGTAGCCGCGACAAGAGTAAGCTAGAAGGGCTGATTGCTGAAATCAACGCCATGGGCAGGCGCGCCGAGTCCTATTCGATCGATATTTCACAAGTCGATCAGATCGCCGCCCTGCGCGATTTCGTCCGCGATCAGTTTGGAGCACTGCATATTCTCGTAAATGGGGCCGCCTATACGATCGAGGCGCTTGCCTGGGACACGACCGAACCGGAATGGAACAAGTCAGTAGATACCAGCCTCAAAGGGACATACTTCGCCTGTACGATCCTTGGCGAACTGATGCGTGAGGCGGGCTATGGCAAGATCATCAATATGAGTTCGACCTACGCCCGGACCACCATCCCGACCCGCTCGGTTTATTCGGCAATCAAGGCGGCAATCAGCCACCTGACGGAATCGCTCGCGGTTGAATGGGGGCCGGAGGGCATTCGCGTCAATTCGCTGGCGCCGACCGCGGTGCGCACACCAAGCCGTGCCGAATATCTTGCCAAATTCGAAGAAGCGGTGACCGCCCGCATCCCGCTCGGCCGTATCGCGGAAACCGACGATTTGCTAGCAGCGGCGGTGTACCTCGCTAGCCCGGCGTCCGATTTTGTCACTGGACATACGCTCTTTGTCGATGGCGGTTTCGTGGCGAACGGATAGGCAGAAGGCAGATGGGTAGGGGATTGGGTGGCATCTGGGGAAAAGAGCCCCTGCCGATTAGCACGCCACCCTTTCAGGCGCTACTCCCACCAGTGCAGCGCGTCCTGATCTTCACCCTGCGGACCATTGGGACCGCCGCCGCCCGTGCGCAGATACATTTTGCGGTCATGGCCAGATCCGTATTTCCCGTTTAACGCATCGAGCAGCCAGTCGTGGCACATCATATGCTGATCATGGCGCGGTTGCTGTTCGCCGAACATGCGTGCCTGGTGATAGGTGTCCTCATAGACCCATAACTCCTTCGGCGCCTCTACCTTGTCGAAGAAGTTGTAAACGAGCTCGATTGGGCTCCGAGAGTCGTATTCCCCGACCGTCATGAGAACCGGGCACTTAATTTCTTTTTCGCGTCCCTCGACGGTCATCTTAGACACCCAGCTGTCGAGCTCCTCTTCGCTGGAAGCGCCCATCAGGTAGCCGAAGAGCTGCTTGTATCGCGGTGAGTACGTGTCGAGGATATAATACTTGTCGAGAAAGGACGTCCACGCCCCGGCAACCGCTTTGATGAGCGGATGCCCCGAGGCGGCGACCTCAATGCCCCAGTGCGCACCCATAGAAAGTGCGTAAACGACGATCTTGCCTTCATCCACCTCGTCGCGCTTGGCCATGTATTCCGCGATGGCAAGAACCGCCCGCTCATAGTTGTCCGGCGTCAGCTTGATGCCGCGCAGGTTCGACGTGCCTTGTCCCGGACCATCGATGACAAGCAAATGCATGCCACGATAATGCGCCTGCATGATGCGTGGATCGGGATAGATCTCCTTCGTCATGTCGCAGCCGGGGATAAAGATGACCAGCGGTGCCTTCGGTTCACCCGGCATCAGGTGGAAATTGCACTGCAATTCCACGCCCTCAAACGGAATTTCCAGCCTCTCGATCTTATGGGGCGCATGCTCGATTACCTTCTCGTAGTTGGCGATACAGCGCCCATGCAGGTAGCGCTTTTCGTCATTGGTTTGGAGCACCGGATGCTGGGCCGCCGCGAAGGTAGACGACGCCCGGTAGTAAAGTTCGAAGGCCGTCGCAGAATGGCCCGCCGCCTCTTCCTCGGCAGCCACGCGTTCAAACCTCTGACCGAGGCGGCCCAGGTGTTTGGATATCTGGGCATGGCTTTTGACGCTGGCCGGAACCTGTCGTCCGGGCTCATCCCAATGAAAGACTCTTCCGGTCTCCTGGACGATGTAATCGAAAATCCATTGTTGTCGGTCACGATCAAGGCGTGGCGTACGCATGGTTTGGTTTCTCCGTTCGATTGTTGAATTCGAGTATATGAGCCGCCCGATTTTGCGCATTCTAGTTACGGCAGCCAGAGAAGAAAGAAAAGGGCGGCAAACGTTTGGTTGGGCGGCATTCTCAGCCGCGCAACACCGTTGATGCCGGTCAGGGTAGAATGTAGAAATGCGCCGCCGTCCTTGCCGCCGCCATTCGTTTTCAGCCTTTTTTCAGGCTTCAAATTTGATTGAAAAAAGATACGAAATGGCGACGGCAAAGAAGGAGGGCGTTCTCACATGATGTTAAGCGCGCCCGTCAGGGTGCGGTAGTTGTGGCGCATCATCTTGAGGTAGGTGTTTGCCGGCCCGTCGGAAGACGACAGGGCGTCGGAATACAGGGTACCACCGATATTTGCGTCGGTTTCCTTGGCGATCTGGTCCAGGAGACGGCGGTCCGAGATATTCTCGACGAAGACGGCGTAAATATGATCATTTTTGATTTGGCGGATCAGCTTTGCAACGTCACCGGCCGATGCTTCTGATTCTGTGCTCATGCCGACAGGGGCAAGGAACTCAATTCCGTATTCATGGGCGAAATACCCGAACGCATCGTGAGACGTAACGACTTTTCGACGGTCGCGGGGCAGCGTGGCGATAGCCGACCGGATTTCATTGTCGAGCGCATCTAGTTCCGCGAGATAACGTGCCGCGTTGCTTTCGTATGTCTTGGCGCCAACCGGGTCCATCGACGTCAGAGCCTTCACGATGTTCGCAACACAAATCCGAACATTGGCAATGCTCTGCCACGCATGTGGGTCGAACTCGCCATGGCGATGGTGTTCATGGTCTTCGTCGTCATCCGCCTTCGCGTGATCCCCGTCATGATCCTCATCCTCTTCGGATTTGATGGCCGATAAACCCTCCGTCGCGACTGCTATGCTACCTTTGTATCCGGCTGCGGAGACCAATCGGTCCAGCCAGCCTTCGAATCCAAGGCCATTTACGACCACCAGTCTGGCATCGGCAACGGCGCGAGCGTCAGCAGGCGTCGGCTGATAGACGTGAGCGTCCCCGTCAGGACCGACTAATGTGGTGATCGCGATGCGGTTGCCACCGACTTCGTGGACTATGTCGCCAAGAATGCTGAAAGACGCGACGACCTTTGGTAGTTCGGCGGCACGCAGGCCGGGCGCAATCAATGTGGCCGCCAATACGATTGCGGAAATGATGAACGAGCGTCTGGTTAGCATGACTAATTCTCCTTCCTGGATTGTAATTAAGCTTCGAGATGACGAGTGGATCGCAAGCGTGCCATCGGTGCGCTATAGACGCCGATCGCGAGCGAAACCACGTAGAACAGACCTGCCGTAAGGATGATTGCCGGGCCGGAGGGCAGATTGATGTGATAGGAGAGGAGCAGGCCAGTCGCACTACATAGGAACGCACTGACGCTGCCAACAATGATCAACCCTCCCACATTCTGCACCCAAAATCGCGCCGCTGCGGCGGGGAGAATCATAATGCCGACGGCCATCAAAGTTCCGAGAGCATGGAAGCCACCGACGAGGTTTAAGACGGCTAGAACCAGGAAACCATAATGGGCGACGGGACTGAGACGGCTCACGGACCGGAGAAAACCCGGATCGACGCATTCCATGACAAGTGGCCGGTAGAAAACGGTCAAAAGCACAACAGTAACTGTGGCAATGCCTGCAATGAGGCGAATTGCATCGTCATTGAGCGCAAGGACTGTGCCGAACAGGACGTGGAGCAGGTCCACGTTGCTGCCGCGCATTGAGACGATTAGAACGCCCGCCGCCAGAGAGATCAGGTAAAACGCGGCGAGGCTGGCATCCTCTCTGGCGATGGTCGTCCGCGCGACGAGACCCGCAAGAATGGCGACAGTTAACCCCGCGACGATACCGCCCAATGTCATGGCGCCGAGCGATAGCCCAGCGACCAAATATCCGACAGCTGCTCCCGGCAGAATGGCATGTGCCATTGCATCGCCGGTCAGACTCATACGCCGGAGTGTCAGGAACACGCCAATGGGCGTAGCGCCAAGTGCCAGCGCAAGACATCCAATTAGCGCTCGACGCATGAAGCTGAACTCAACGAATGGGCCGATGAGTTGGTCGTAGATCATGCGGCTTCTCCCCGCCGGCAGACCTCGGCCCGGTCGTCGAATGCTTCGCAGAGTTGACGAGCCCGTGCAAGATTGGATTCCGTAAGCGTCGAAGACGGCGTTCCAAAAGCGACGAGTTCCCGTGCAAGTAGAAGCGTTTGGGGAAAGTGTGCGTGCACCTGATCGAAGTCGTGCAGAACTGCAACAATGGTTCGAGACTCTGAATGCCAAATTTTTATCAGGCGAATGAGGTCGGCAGCCGTCTTGGTGTCGATAGCTGCGAAGGGTTCATCCAGCAGGACGAGAGAGGCGTCCTGAAGGAGAAGCCTGGCAAATAACATCCGTTGTAGCTGTCCCCCCGAGAGCGAGCCGATCGCACGGCGCTCGAAACCGGTGAGGCCGACCGCTGCAAGGGCTGCGGTCACTTTTTTGGTCTCGTTTGAGCGGGGCGACCGAAAAGCACCGATGCGGCGCCATAAGCCCATTGCGACCATATCTTCAACTGCCACCGGGAAGCTGCGATCGATCTCCGATTGCTGAGGCAGATATGCGACACGGTGAACTTTTTCACCGCCGACAACGATCTTTCCTTCGTAGGGCGCGAGCACATTGGCAATACCCTTGAGAAGTGTTGACTTGCCGGCGCCGTTTGGGCCAACGATGGCAGTCAGCGACCCGGCGTCGATGACGGCGTTGAGGTGGTGGATCGCGGGATGACGGTCGTATCCGAGCGTGAGATTTTCAAAGACAAGTTCTGGGCCCATGGTCGCTGTTATCCAATTGCCCAGAAAACACCAGCCCATAGGAGCACGGACATACCCGCGGCGATTACCAACCGTAACGGGAGGCCAATCTTCAACATGGGGAGAACCAATGCTCGCAAGGTCTTGTCGTGACCAGATTTCTCATGGGGGGTAGAAGAACCAAGTCTGTCTCAGGGCGCATCACGTGGACCCCACGCTCACTTGGGTGGACGCAACTTGACCGCTACCGGTCCGCCATGGCTTAAAAAACGCCTCGATCGTTTCTTGGGCAATGTTGCGGGTAATGAAGACGATCTTGGTGCGGCGATCTTCGCCTGGCCATTTGTCGAGCCAAACCGGGTTGTGGAAGACATGTTGGACGCCGTGGATTACGACGGGTGTTTCCGGCTTTTCCAACAGGTTTATGATGCCCTTAACCCGGAGCAAATCCGGCCCTCTACTTGCGATCAGCAGTTCGAGCCCGGCCATAAACTCCAACGTGCTGATCGGTTTATCCAGCACAAGGCAGAACGCTTCGATTTCAGCGTCATGCCGGTTGACGTCGTGATGGTGGTGATGCGCGTGTGCCGCATTGTCGGCTTCATAAGCTTCTAGGTTCAACCATCGTTGCACCTCGTAGCTCTTGCTGGCCGGATCGTAGAGCGATGTCTCGAATAATTCCTGAACATCGAAGCTTGGGTCATTCCGATCGAGTATAAGCGTGCCAGGGTTGATCTGGTGGAGTTGATCGCGAAGTTTTTCCGGATCGGCGCGTGAATCGGGATCCACGGCCAAATCGGTCTTGGTCAGCACGATCCTGTCGGCAACCGCAACCTGCTTGACGCACTCCGCGTGACGTGCCAGCGAAGCCGAACCGTTGACGATATCCACTGTCGTGACGATGCCGCCGAGCATGTAGCGATTCTGCAACCACATATCGGTCATAAGTGTGTGAATGACGGGCGCCGGGTCGGCCAGTCCTGTCGTCTCAACGATCAAACGGCGGAAAGAGGGAATTTCGCCTTGGTCTTGACGACGATGGAGAGTGAGCAGTGTCTCCCGAATGTCGCCGCGAATGGTGCAGCAAAGGCAGCCCGAGGTCATCTCGACCAGCTGTTCGGTGCTGTGCTCGATGAGTTCCCCATCCAGACCGACTTCCCCGAATTCGTTGACAACAACCGCGGAGTCGTTGAAACGGGGGTCACGGAGAACTTGCGTCAACAACGTGGATTTTCCGCTGCCGAGGAATCCGGTGAGCAGCGTCACGGGTATGGGACTATCGCTCATTTGGAAAACCCCGAGTGGACCTTGCGATAACGGCGCCACAATTCGGGCGACGCATGGGACGGCGAATTTAAGCAGAGCAGCAAGCGCGTTTCGCCCGAGCCCGCAATCGGCGGTGATCGGTGCACGACACCGGTTCCGGATGCGCAAAGCGCCCCCTTGAACAGGGCAACAGCCTGTTCGGGGACATGCTCGATGGGGCCATCGTAAGCTTTTTGCCGATCGATGGCCCGCTCGGCGTTTCCTGGGGTAACGTATTGGGTGCCCGGACCGACGTAGGTCGTCAATAACCTCAGATCGACATTGTCCCGGTGAAACTTCCAGCAGGCGTCGTGATCGACGACGTCGAGACGAATATCGATTGGATCGCATTCGGCGACGGCGGCGAAACGTTCCGCAACATCGACGATGTCGTGAAGGAGTGCGTTTGCAGGAGGACCGTCCGGTGTGCCGGAGGACGCGAATAGCGCGTCGAGGGCGTCCCGTATGTCCGTTCGTCCGACGAGCATACGTCCGCAGGGAAGTTGGTCTACCCTAAGAGAAACCAGCCAAGTCTGAAGATCGGGAGGTAGCCGGCGCTCCCATATGACGAGGTCCATGGCCGGTTCGCCGATACGATTGAGCACGTCGACATCCGGGGCCCAGGCGGTTCGGCCTTCCTCCACTCTGCCTGTTGGCGTGCCTTGCCAAAGGCCATCATGTTTTCGCGGGCTAAGCATAATGTAATGTTATAACATTACATTATGCTTAGCAATATCGAAGAGCTTTCATATTTTATGCTGACGGGGAATCCAAAAAAACCGGTGGCCGCATTGAATGGTGTGGTGACCAACGATCCGCCGCTGATCGCGGCTAACGCCGTGACCCTCGCCCTTGTCGGGGCGACTCTGTTCTTCAAGCTGAAGTATAAATAGCCTGAGTTGCCGGCCTCTCATTGTCGGGAAGCATGGGAAGGCGTTGGTGACAATCGACCAGCCAATCGTAAACCTTCGCGAGTTGCACCTGTTTCGGGTGGTTTTCCGGCACCATAAAATTCAGCGACTCCGGTGACTGGTGATGAGAACCGACCGGCGCCACGAGGCGCCCCTGTAGAACGAGCCGCGTCATTACCGGCATGAGACCGCACATCACGCCGAGCCCGGATTCCACCGCTCGGATGCTCTCCGGCAGGCTTTCGAACGTCACCACTTTCTCGGGATAGCGGCCGTTGACCGGGTGCCTCATTGCTTCCTGTGTTTCGGCGCGGCGCATGCGGGGGCAATACAGCGTCTGTTGGAGGATGTCGTCCCAATCCCGAATTTGAGGGGCCAGATCCGGTGCGCAAAGGGGGACGGTGAAAAGCGGGCCGATGACCCGATGCTCGAAGCCGGGCCACGGGCCGACGCCAATGCGGATTCCGGCATCGACGGCGCGCATGTCCATTCCGGCCGTCTGAAACGTCTTCATCGTCGTTCGGGTGCGGATGGCGATTTGCCCGTTGGGGACCCAATCGGTGAAATGGTCCAGGCGCGGAATGACCATTTCTTGCGCGATGATAATGTTCATGGCGACAGTGAAGATGTTCTTCTCCGTCTCCCGGAAGCGCCGCGTGACGTCGGTCAGTTCCATCAGGACATGCTGTATTTCCCGCAGGTAGCGTTCCCCCGACGGGGTGAGCGCGATACTTCGGTTGAGGCGATCGAAAAGCTGGACGTCGAGGTCGTCTTCCAGTTTTCGGATCCGTTGGCTGATCGCCGACGGGGTCACCGCAAGCTCATCCGCGGCCGTCTTAAAGCTGAGATGCCGGGCCGCAGCCTCGAACGCGAGCAAAAGATGAAGGGCAGGTAGCCCCGCACGGCTCATGGCAAGTCCTCCCCTCGGTTCTTCGTTTTTCAGATTAGCAACGCTAATCCGGGAGAGAATATTAGTCGTTTGCCGGTGGCTTGCACAGCGGTCAATTTGATCCCGAGGAACAAACAGGGGAGGACTGGAAATGTCTAATCAGGATCTCAAATTCACCATCGGCCGCCGGCCGTTCATGACGCGCGCGCTCGCGCTTCTGTCTTCAGCGCCGCTTCTGGCATTATCCCGCGGCGAAGCCCAGGCGCAGCAAAGCAGCCGGATGAGCGCGGGCGCGTTCGATTTCGGCATCATCGGCGACATGCCCTATACGCGGAAGCAGGAGGCGGAATACGGGCGCGTCCTTGACGACATCAACACGCGTGAGCTCGCGTTTGTGGCCCATGTCGGCGACATGATGTCCGATCCGCGTCCCTATGAACGCAACCCGGACAGCGCCCGCACGCCCTGCACGGATGAGAACTACGCCTATGTGCTCGGCACGCTCCAGTCGTGCAAGCATCCGGTGGTGATTACGCCCGGTGACAACGATTGGGCCGATGTGGTGGCGTTCAAGAAACAAAAGATGGACCCCCTCGAACGCCTGGAGAAAGTCCGTGATACCTTTTTCCCAAAAGGCAAGAGCCTGGGTCAACGTACCATGGCGGTGGAAAGCCAGGCCGATGATCCGGCGCACGCAAAGTTCCGCGAAAATCTCGCCTGGTCCATCAACGGTGTGACTTTCGCGACATTGCATGTCATCGGCAGTAGCGACAACGCGCGGGACGCGGACGAACATGGGCCGCGCCTCGCCGCCAATGTCGCATGGGTAAAACGCGCATTCGCGGCGGCACGCGCGAACAACAGCGCGGGTATAGTGCTCATTTCCCATGCCAATCCCGGTTTCGAGAACCGTTGGACGCGATCTTATGCGAACCGCTACGCCCGCAGCGTTCGCGGGGCGAAGGCGCCGAAAGAAGCCGCGGCGAGCCCTTACGATCCGTTCCTGGATGCGTTGATCGCCGAGATGCAGACTTACAATAAACCGGTGATCTATATCCACGGCGATACCCACATCTTCCGGATCGGCAAGCCGCTGATGAATCCCAAGACCAAGCGGTTCTTTGAGAATTTCACCCGGGTCGAGACGTTCGGTTGGCCGGATTCGAACTGGGTGAAAATCGGCGTCAATCCGGCCAATCCTCATTTATTCGAGGTGAGCCCGGAGGTGGTTTCCGGGAACTCGGCGAACTATCCCGCGTAAGCGCCGACAGGCTATCTCCCGGATTTGAGCCTTTATCCCGGCGCCAAGCTGACGAGGACGGAGAAACCCGTCCTCGTTTCTTTTCGATGGATCGTTGACGCCATGTGTAAACTCTACGCTTCGCGAGGAGGCAGTTGACTGATACTCTCGATACGCGAGACGGTACTACAAATTCTAAACCGTCCGACCGACGACCAGGGAGGTCTCAGAATGTCGAGAGCGACAAATCTACAGTTTCAGAAATGGCGTTTGACACGATGTGTATTGTTTTGTGCCGTAGCCGTTTTGCTCTTCGTGGTCGGGCCCGTTACCTGGGCGGCCGAGCGCCTGGAGACCGATGTCCGTACCGAGGACCTGATCCTAAGCTATTTGGAATGCACGCAAAAAGCCGGACCAAACCTTGGCAATCAACAAGCGCACAAGTATTGCACCTGCGTCTCCGACCTCATGCGCTACGAGATGACCAAAAAGGAACTCCTGCTCGTCGCGGCCGATGTGCTGCAAAAGAAGGGTGAAGGCGCGCTCGATCATGAACTGATCGGCGTGAGTCAGAAACTTCAGCTTTTTGTCGGGCGGTGTCTCAAGAAATCTTTGGGCAGCTAAGATTTTCGCTTAGGCGCGTATAAACCCCACCATCGCCGCAACGGCCTCATCCCAGTTCTGTTCTTTGGTGCGCCCGGAAGACTTGCGCGGCTTGAAGCTGTGCTCACCGTCTTCGAGCCACCGGACCTTGCAGGCTTGCGAAAGTTTGTAACCGGGGACCTGTTCGGCGGTGCCGAACGGATCGCGGGTGCCTTGCAGGATCAGCGTCGGGGTCTTGATCCGGTCGACGGCGTCGAGCCGCACCTTGTCGGGTTTTCCCGGCGCGTGGAAGGGAAAGCCGAGGCAGATCAGTCCCGCGACCGGCGCACCATCGTCTTCGGCGGCGACGGCGGCATGGGCGGCCATGCGCCCGCCCATGGATTTGCCGCCGATCACCAGGTTCTTCGGTCCCAGATGGTCGATGACGGCGGCCCAGGTGTCGAGCAGTATTGGCATGCGGTCGGGTGGGCGTTTCTTGCCGCCCGTGCGGCGCCCGGCCATATAGGGGAACTCGAACCGCGCGACGCGGATTTCCTGTTCCGCGAGTCCCTTGGCGACATAGTCCATGAAATCGCTGTCCATGGGCGCGCCGGCGCCATGGGCGAACGCGAAAGTTTTGGGGGCTTTTTGGGGGCCATCGAATAGGAAGTCGGGAAGGGACATGGCGGGAAGATAGCAAGCGGGACGACCGAAGCAAATGCCGGTCAGACGCCCCGCGAGTGGATCAGGCCGTTTCCCCTGTCGTCGTTGATGGGTGGGCGGCCGCGTGAGCCTGTGTGCCCCAATGGAGAACATGGTCGGTGGGGGTCAATGCCTCGGGGGTGAGGTCGGCGGCGGTCTCCAACTCCCCGTAGAGCGGCGCGAAGTCGACGCTGCAGGCTTCCATCAAATGCTCGATACTATCGATGACGAAATAGGTCTGCTGGAAATCATCGATCCGGTAGTCGGTGCGCATGACCCGTAGGAGATCGAAACCGATCCGGTTGGGCGACGGGTCCTTGAGGCTGAATTCGGTTTCCGCCTTGGACGAGATGATGCCCGCGCCGTAGACGCGGAGGCCATCGTCCGCCTTCACCAATCCGAATTCCACCGTGTACCAATAGAGGCGCGCCAAGTGATCGAGCGCATCGAACTTGAGCGAGCGCAGACCGCCTTTTCCGTAGGCTTCCATGAAATCGGCGAAGACGGGATGGGTCAGCATCGGGACATGGCCGAACACGTCATGGAACACGTCCGGCTCTTCGATGTAATCGAGCTGCGACGGTTTGCGGATGAAACGTCCGGCGGGGAACCGGCGGCCGGCCAGCATTTCAAAGAAGGCTGCGTCGGGAACCAGATCGGGCACCGCCACCACCTGCCAGCCGGTCAGCGCCATCAGCTTTTCGTTCAAACGGCGGAAGTCGGGAATGCCACCCTCATTGAGGTCCAATTTGGTCAGCCCGGCGGCAAAGGCTTCACAGGCGCCCGATGGTACGAGGCGGACCTGGCGTTCGAACAGCGTACACCAGGTCGCATGTTCCTCAGGCGTGTAGGTCTCCCACGCCTGATCGATGGTGTAGTCGTGATCGAGCCGTTCGTGGTGTTTCGGCGATCCCATGGATTACCCCGCCGGTATTATTTCTCCTTTTATTTGGGAAGCCTGTCGGGCGCGGCAAGCCCGTGTCGCGGTGACGTGAAGCCCATTAGGGTTTTGGGGCTCTATTGGGCCGGAACCTGGTCGTGACCGCGGCCGGTGCCGTCGGTGGCAACGGTTTGCCGGAGGGGGATTTCGATATGAAAGGTCGTCCCCTGTCCGAGCACACTGTGGAAGTAGATCCGGCCGCGATGAGCATCGACGATGGCCTTGCTAATGGCGAGACCGAGACCGGTGCCTTTGATCTTACTGTCGCTCGGCGCCTGGGAGAATCTTTCGAAAACTTGATCGCGGAAGCCTTCGGGGATGCCTTCGCCGCGGTCGGCGATGATGAAGTGAAGATATCTATCGTCCGTTTTTGCGATGGCCGTGACGGTCTCGCCCTGCGGAGAGAATTTGATGGCGTTGGAGACGATGTTGGTCAGCATCTGCCCGATGCGGCCCTTGTCGGCGACCACCGAGGCCGTTCCTTCGCATTCCACTTTCAGTTTAATGTCGTTCTGATGGGCGAAGCCGCTGAGGTTCTCGCAAGTTTCACACAGGATTTCATGACCGTCGACGGTGGCAAATTCGAAATCGAGCTTACCGGTTCCCAGTTTCTGAAAATCCAGCAGATCGTTGATGAGCGTCAGCAGACTGCTCACGTTGCGGCTGGCGATGGAAATGATATCGCGGATCTGGTCTGGCACGGGACCCAAGGCGCCGCCGTCGAGAAGGCCGAGCGACCCTCGTATGGAAGTTAAAGGTGTGCGCAGTTCATGCGTGACCATGGAGAGGAACTCGTCCATGACAGCGCGCTGCTTTACCTCGCGGGCGATTTCGCCCATGGCTTTCTCGAGCGCTACACGAAGTTCCATTTCGTCGACGACCAGGCGCGCCAAATCGACCAGCAGTTGGCGGTGGCTTTCGCTCAATTTGTGAGGCTTGAAGTCGACGGCGCAAAGGGTGCCGAGGTTGAGGCCATCAGGCGTCTGCAAGGGCGCGCCGGCATAGAAACGGATCGCGGGCGCGGCAGTGACAAGCGGGTTGTCGGCAAAGCGGGGGTCCTTGGTCGCGTCCTCAACCTCAAGCAGCTCATTGCCGAGGATGGTATAGGCGCAGAACGCGACCTCGCGTGGCATCTCGTCCGCGTCGAGACCCTGTTTCGATTTGAACCATTGGCGGTCTTCATCGACCAAAGAAACCAGTGCGATGGGAACGCCGATGGTTTCGGCAACGATACGGGTGATACGATCGAAGGCGTCTTCCGGCGGCGTATCCAGAATACGGTAGAGGTTCAGCTTTTCGAGCCGTTCTTTTTCGTTCGGTGGAAGCGGCGCGGCTACCATGGATGGTTGTACCTCCCGTCCTCGTCTATACCCATATTAAAACATATAGTGATTGACCGCCGTCAGGATATTTGCCCGGCCTAAAAAGGTTCGTAATCGCGGAGAGCCGGAATCACCGAATCGCCGAAAAGGCGGATGGACCGCATAAGGTCGTCTTCCGGTAGATCCGAAAAATTGAACTCTCCCATGAAGGTGTTGAACAATCCCGATTCCGCGGCATTCTTCAATTTCGCCGCGACCGTATCCGGAGATCCGATGAAAACCAGATCGTTTTCCAGGATGTAATCCGGGTCGAACAGATTGGCCATGATTTTGGCGGCGCCATGTTCGCCGCGTTCGTTGAACTTGCCGGCGAATTCCGCAACGCGGTCCATGAATGTTTCTTCCGGACCCGGCGGAATGAAACCTTCATAGGCGCGGCTTGCGCGCTGCAGCGCCACATCGAGGGCCTTTTGGTCCGTTTCATCGACATAGATGACGGTGGAATAGGCGATGTTGGGTTTGCGTGTCCACCCGGCCTGCTTCCAGTCTTCGAGATACTTGCGGTAACGCGGTGCGGCCTCGTCCCGCGGATAGACCAGAAAATAGCCGGTGTTCAATCCGTTCTCGGCACAGAAACGCAAGGTCTCTGGGTCGCGGCTTTGCATCCAAAGCGGCGGATGAGGCTGTTGCACCGGCTGAACGGCCAGCGTCGCGCTTGCGGTTTGGTGATGATCGCCATTGAAGGAGAACGGCTGTGTTTCGCCATATGCTGCGCGCAGATAGGCGACGTATTCGAGGGTCGGCGTTTTACGCGCGTCATAACTGAGGCCGAACGGTTCGAAATAGGCGGGGTTGATTCCCGGTACCAACCCAACCTCCAGGCGACCGTTCAGCATCTGATCTGCAACGGCGATTTCCTCGGCAAGCCGCAGCGGATTGTATAGGGGGACGATATAGCCCATGGGGCCAACGCGCATGTTCTTGGTGCGCGCGCCGGCGGCAACGGCATAAAGGCTCGGGGCCGACATCCAGCTTTCATCCGGGCGGAAATGGTGTTCGACGCAAAAGCCGTAGTCGAATCCTAATTCATCGCAGAGCGCCAATTCACGCCACAATTGTTCATAACGGTCGGCCGGCGTCATGCCGGGTTTGCCCCACACGTGGGCGAAATGGGCGAATTTCATAGTACTCCCTTTGTCTTGCTTGTTTGATTTTACGGTGAGGGTGGGCTTTCGCGATCAGGCGGCAGTGGCCGCGCCTTTCGCTGCTACATTTTTCGGTGTGAGAGCGGCGTCAATGATCAGGCCTGCCATGGCTTT
Source organism: uncultured Rhodospirillales bacterium (assembly GCA_913055735.1). Lineage (GTDB taxonomy): Bacteria > Pseudomonadota > Alphaproteobacteria > Rhodospirillales > UBA2165 > CAJXKD01. Next base: position 534,419 of record CAJXKD010000001.1, on the reverse strand, counting down.
GGCGTCCTTGGCGGCATCCGGGTTCCTGGTCACCATGGAAACGACGATGGCCCCGTCCATCAGCATGCCCAGTTGATGAGCCAATTCCGTCGGATCAGGAGCGCCCGCGGCGGCGGCGATCGACTTGATCTCGGCCAGCACTTCGCGTTTGTGGGCGAGAGCGAGCTTGCGCATGGCGTTGTCGCTTTTTTGATGTTCGGCGACGGCATTGATAAACGCGCAACCGTAATACTCTTCCGACGAGAACCATTCCTCGAGCGCGTCAAACACGGCAAGCAGCCGTTCCCGCGGGGCGCCGGATGCTTTTTTCAAGGCGTGTGAAAACCACGTGCGCCAGATCTCGCCGTCGCGCTCCAGAGCGGCCTGGACCAATCCGTCCTTCGACCCGAACTGGTTGTACAGGGTCATGCGGGCGACGCCCGAATCTTCGATGATGCGGTCAATACCCGTGGCATTGATCCCGTCCCGGCAGAACAGCCTGATGGCCGTATCGAGGATTTTGTCCCTCGGGGATTCTTTGGGAGACTCTTTTGAGGTCGCCGCATCGGATTTCTTGGGCATCGCGTATCGGTCTCCCAATGGAGCGGGACATAGGGATGTTTCCCGCTGGCGCCCTTCGTTTTTGCCGGAGGGCGCCGGTTGGCCTGCACGTTCAATAGGCACGATATAGACCGTTCATTATAAGTGCATGAGTCTGCTCTGTGAATCGCCTCTCTGCAGCATCCGTTTCCGGCGGGTTTGCCGGCAACGATGACGGTGGAATCAAAATTGGCTTAAACATCAGCACCTTATCGAAATGATTAATAATTAATCAAAATTATAAAATGATCAAAAAATAGTCATAATTTTTCGGCCTGTCCGTTTCTGTGATCCCGCAAAAATCCGATAAACACCTAAAATATAACGATAATTTGCAAAATTAGGATTTTGGCATGGAGTTTGCCAAGGATTATATAGAACGTTCATTCTATTTTCGTGCCAACTGGCACGGCAAAAAGAAAGGAGCCGAAATTAATGACCTCAGGCGCGCACATCCGGCTCGACCATATCAACCATCGCTATCGTGCCAAAGGCGATCTCGTCCTCAAGGACATCGATCTCGAGATCGAACCTGGGCAGGCGGTGGCGATTATCGGACGGAGCGGGTGCGGCAAATCGACGCTTTTGCACTTGGTGTCCGGTTTGATGATGCCGAGCGAGGGGGAGGTCTGGATCGACGGCGCTTACGTACGCGGCCCATCGCCGAAGTGGATCATGATGTTCCAGCAGCCGTCACTTTATCCCTGGATGTCGGTGCGGGAAAACGCGTCGCTGGGGCTCAAGTTCCAAGGACGCGCGGCGGAAAACAAGGACAAGATCGAACACTTGCTGGAGATGGTCGATCTGTCGGCGCATATCGACGACAACGTGCAGGATTTGTCGGGCGGCCAGCAACAGCGGGTGGCGCTCGCCCGGTCGTTGGCCACAGATCCCGAGGTTCTGCTTCTCGACGAGCCGTTTTCGGCGCTTGATGCGTTTACCCGGGCGTCGCTGCAGCGGGACGTGCGCGCAATCGCGCAGGATCTCGGCCTGACGCTCATTCTCGTCACCCACAGTATCGATGAAGCTGTGATCATGGGTGACCGCGCCCTGGTCATGAATGCCAATCCTGGCCGTGTCGAGGCCGACATCGAAATCGGCGTCAACGACGGCCCCGGCAGCGATGGGTTTGCCTCAAGCAAAAAGCGGCTGGTGAAATTGTTCGAGGACACGGTTGGCGAGCGCATTGGCCAATCCGAAGTGCCGAAGGATGCGCCGCCATCCGACCGCGCGAGTAACGCGCAACTCAAACCGAAGACCCCCATTCCCCTCAGCGTGGCTCAATCGTCGGTCGCTTAGGACCGGCATCGACATATCCGTATGGAGAACAAGATGGCAAAAAAAGAAATCACGACACTCCCGGGGAAGACCGACCCCCTCGATGAAGACTCCTACATCAGCCGCCGCGAGGCGATGGATGTCCTGGCCGCCGGTGGCTTGGCGGCAATGCTGAGTTCGCCCCTGCTGTCCGGTTTGGCCAAGGCGGCCATGCCCGATGACGGTGTCGTCCGCATCGGCTACCTGCCCATCACCGACGCCACGGCGCTGCTGGTAGCCCACGGCATGGGATACTTCGAAGATGAAGGGCTGAAGGCCGAGCGGCCGACCTTGATCCGCGGCTGGTCGCCACTGATCGAGGGCTTCGCCGCGCAAAAATTCAACCTCGTTCACTTCCTCAAGCCCATCCCGGTGTGGATGCGCTACAACAACAACTTCCCTGTCAAGATCATGGCCTGGGCACACACGAACGGCTCCGGTCTGGTCGTGGGCAAGCACACGGGCGTCACCGACTTCTCCCAGTTGGGCGGCAAGCAGATCGCCGTTCCCTACTGGTACTCCATGCACAACATCGTGCTGCAGATCGCACTCCGCTCCGCCGGTATCAAGCCGGTGATCAAGCCGCAAAGCGCGGCACTGGCGCCGGATGAGGCGAACCTGCAGGTGATGCCGCCGCCGGACATGCCGCCCGCGCTGGCTGCCAAGAAGATCGACGCCTACATCGTCGCCGAGCCGTTCAACGCCATGGGCGAACTGAAAGCCGGCGCCAAGATGCTGCGCTTCACCGGCGACATCTGGAAGAACCACCCCTGTTGCGTCATCTGCATGCACGAAGGTGACACGGTCGAGAAGAAGGAGTGGACGCAGAAGGTCATAAATGCCGTCGTCCGCGCGCAGATCTACGCCTCGCAGAACAAGAAAGAGGTGGCGCGGCTGATGTCCCGCGATGGCGAGAAATACCTGCCCATGCCGGCGCAGGTCGTCGAACGGGCCATGACCTTCTACGACGAGAAGGACTACGCTGACCCGCACGCGATTAAACACGCCGAATGGGGTAATGGCCGCATCGACTTCCAGCCCTGGCCCTATCCGTCGGCAACAAGGCTCATCGTCAATGCCATGAATGAAACCGTGGTCGGCGGCGATACGACTTTCCTCAAGAGCCTCGATCCGGAGTTCGCCGTCAAGGATCTGGTCAACTACGACTATGTCCGCGCGGCCTTGGAAACCTATCCGGACTGGAAGAACGATCCGAGCGTAAATCCATCCGATCCCTTCAACCGCGAAGAAGTGGTGATGGTGTGACCAAAGCCGTGGATGCTGCCACCACGAGCACCGGGGTGTCGCCGGACGTTAGTCCGGTGGCACCCAAGGTGCTGACGCTTGTCAAACCGCTTGCCTACCCCGTCTTGGGTATTGCGGTATTGATGTTGCTGTGGTGGCTGGGCGGCTATCTGATCGCTGCCAACCCCGATACCGCGTCGTTCTCCGATTTCGCGCCGGGCCCGGCTTTGACGAGCTTGGTCAGTATCGTCGCGGGCGGCGAAGTTTTGGATATGGCGATCCCGAGCCTGCGGCGCATCGGCGGCGGCCTGATGTGGGCCATTCTCTTCGGCTTGCCGATCGGCATCGCCATCGGACGGCTGACCCACGTGCGTGCCGCTACTCACGTGCCGTTCCAGTTCCTGCGCATGATCAGTCCCTTGTCGTGGATGCCCATCGCGGTGCTGGTGTTTCCGACCTGGGACGGGGCAATCGTTTTCCTGATCGCCATGGCCGCCGTTTGGCCCATCGCCTTTTCTACAGCGGCGGGGTTGCGCAAGGTCGATCCAAATTGGTTCAAGGTTGCCCGCAATCTCGGCGCGCGCAGCTATCAAATGCTGATCAGCATCATCCTGCCGGCAATCGCTCTCGATATCTGGACGGGCATCCGGCTGGCGCTCGGTGTCGCCTGGATCGTGCTCGTGCCGGCCGAGTATCTCGGCGTCACCAGCGGTCTCGGCTACTCCATCAACGATGCCCGCGACACCCTCGAATACGACCGGCTGGCCGCCATCGTGGTGATCATCGGCGTGATCGGCTTCGCGCTCGACGCGCTCTGTCTCGCCATGATCAAGCGGACCAACTGGGTGAAGTCGGGGTGAGACATTTTAACGACCAACGATTTGACGAAGGCTAACCAACAAAGGAGTGACAAAATGGATAGCACCAATACGGCCCTGACAGGGTGCCTAGCCCCCATCGATAAGGGCGGTCTCGACGCGCTGATCGAAAAGGGCAAGGAAAACCCGCAGGCGATCAAGACCCTCAAATGCAAGACGGTTGCCGAGGGCCGCTTCCGCCACCTCAACTATATCCGCGACCTACCTGCTTATGTTGTCGACGAACCGCCGGCACTATTGGGCGACGATACGGCGCCCAATCCGTCGGAAGCCTCGCTCGCTGCTCTCGGTTCCTGCCTTGCCGTCGGCATCCACGCCAATGCCGTTCACCGCGGGATCACCATCGACAAGCTCGAACTGGAACTCGAAGGCGATCTCAACATTACCGCGGTGTGGGGTTGCGGCGATGTCTCGGAGAAGCCGGTCGGTTTCACCGATGTCCGCGTCAACGTGACCCTGGAATCGGATGCCCCCGACGATGTGGTCGAGGAATTGCTCGCCCATGTGAAGGCGTGGTCGCCGGTTGCCAACACTTATACCCGCCCGGTCAACCTCGAGGTTGTCCCGGTTAAATAACAAAACGGGGAGGCGGTCCGGGGTGTCCGGACCGCCGTGCTCCCCCGGAGGAAGAGTATCTGGCCGCCCAAGTGATTCAAACGGGGACGGCCCAAGATGGAGAAAAGAACCATGTCTCTCAGTGCTGCCGTTGAAGCCGTGCCTATGCCAACCGAGAACCCCGGGCCAGTCTCACGCGACGAGATGCTGTCCGCGGTCAGCGCTATTGCGACGAGTGACGTCCGGGGAATGGCACGTGTTGTCGACCGCGACGGCGTTTATCCCGAAGAAAATTTGATTAAGCTAGGTAAGGCGGGCGCCTTCTCGCAGCATCTGACGGGCTACGGCTACAATCCCGATTCCCTTGATCTTCCGGATGCCATCGAGGCCATGGCGACTGTCGGTGCGGAATGCGGCTGTACGTCGTTTCTCATGTGGCTGCAGAGCGCGTTCGGCTGGTACCTGCTGCAGTCGGAAAACACTGCCGTGAAAGACGAGCTGCTGGGCTCCGTCGTCGCTTGCGACGTGATCGGCTCCTCGGGCATGTCCAACCCGGTGAAGTCCATGGACGGCATCGAGAAATTCAAGCTACGCGGCGAAAAGGTAGACGGCGGATATGTCGTCAACGGCACGTTGCCGTTCGTTTCCAACTTGGGTGACGGGCATTATTTTGGTACGGCCTTTGAATTGGCGGACGATCCCGCACACAAAGTGATGTGCGTCCTGCACTGCAATCGCGGCGGCATCACCATCAAGCAGAACGCGCATTTCGTCGGGCTCGAGGGCTCGGGCACCTATACCGTCTTCGCCAAGGACGCCTTCGTGCCGGAAAGCCGCATCCTCGCCGACCCGCTGCCGCCGTTCGTGAAGAAGATCAAACCGGCTTTCTTTCTGCTGCAGATCGGCATGGCGTTGGGTCAGATCCGGGGCTGCGTCGAGATTATGAAAAAAGCCGGCAAACAGTTGTCTCACGTCAACTGCTATCTACCGGATCAACCGGAGTTCTTCGAAGAGGAAGTCGCCAAGCGTCTGCCCCATTACATCGAATTGGCGCGGACGCCGCTCGAGGAGTCACCGGAGTTCTTCAAGGCCGTCTATCAGGCGCGCCTGGAAGGGGGCGAGCTCGCCATGCGGGCCGCCAACGCGATGCTCATGCACGAAGGGGCGCGCGGCTATCTACAGGGATCGGAGGCCGACCGGCGGTTCCGCGAAACCGTCTTCGTCGCCATCGTGACGCCCGCGCTCAAACACCTTCGTAAGGCCATCGCCAACGTCTGACTGTCCAACCAACCTGTCATGGAGGAACACAAATGACACGCGCAGAAGTTACGGAAAAAATCGTCGCCACGAAATTGGCCAAACAGCTCAAGTGGGCCGATATCGCGACCGAGATGGGCTCGGCCAAGGAATGGGTTACCGCCGCGTTGCTCGGCCAGATGCAGATGAGCGAGGAGGAAGCGTCCAAGGCGGCGCAGATCTTCGATCTTTCCCGCGAGGAAGCCGCCTGGCTGACGACTGTGCCCTATCGCGGCGGTCTCGGCCAAACGGTGCCGACTGACGCGTTGCTTTATCGCTTCTATGAATTGATCCAGGTCTACGGCCCGTCCATCAAGGCCTTGATCGAGGAGGAATTCGGCGACGGCATCATGAGCGCCATCGACTTCTCCATGGACATCGACCGGCAAGCCGACCCCAAGGGCGACCGCGTGGTGGTCGTGCTCAACGGTAAGTTCCTGCCCTACAAGCGGTACTGATCGGAAGTTCCCGATCCAGACGATCTAGCCGCGCTGACAGGTGTGGGGCGGGCCGGGCGGGCGAAAGCCCGCCCGCGCTCGCGTGTCTAATGCTCGGCTAACAGGCGGCCGTAGCCGTGGATGGGTTCCGTGATGCCGCCGGCGCGCAGGCTCGCCCAAAAGGTGGCGAGGTTACTGGTCACCACCGGCTTGCCCAATTCCGTTTCAAGTTCCTCGACCACCGAGGCGGAGGGGAAGTTGGCGCAGCTCAGGAAAATCGCTTCGGCTTCGGGGCAATCGACGCTTCGGGCGTGAGCTTTGATCTGTTCGGGCGTGACGCGCGCATACATGCGGCCGGCCGCTTCGCCGTGGCCGAAATTCATGCCCGCCGCGCGCACTACTTCAATGCCGTTGGCGGCGAGAATGTCCGCTTCGTGCTGGTTGGTCTCGTCGGTATAAGGGCTGGCCAGCGCGACGCGTTTGACGCCCAAGGCCTCGAACGCGGCAATTACCGATGAAAAAGTCGCCACCGCCGGACCGCCCGGTTCGAGCGTGCCTTCCTTCAACTTGTCGATCAGGGTTTCCGCCGGCAGGCCCATGGACCCGACCGTGCAATTATAGGCGACGATGTCGACGCCGCAGGTGCGGAACTCGTCGAGGCGGATATCGAGATCGGTCATCAGCGCCTTGAAGCCGTCCTCCGCCGGATTGCGGTGGATGGGCATGCGGGTGAAATGCACGGTGATGCCGTCCGGTTTGACGGCATTGAGCTCCGGTTCGGTCACCGTATTCACCGTTGGAATGATGACCCCGATGCGGGCCCGCCATCCAGGCGCCTGATCCGCCGACGCGCGTTCCTTATGACTCTCGTCCACTCTTTGGTCCTCTAAATGCGTCCCAATATTAGGCCGTTGCGGCGGGCTGGCGTAAACCCAGCCGTTCGAGCCGGGGCAACACTTCGTCACGGAAGTATGGGAAATGCTCGACGTAGTTTACCAGTCCCATGGCGATCCCGGCAAAGCCGAGGTCGGAAAGTTGCTTCATCTTGTCCGCTACCTGGTCGGGCGTGCCGACAATGGGGAAGGCGCTGTTGCCCGCGGCGATGCGCCGCCGCAGCTCGGCCTTGGTATCGGCCGACAGATTGGGGTCGTCGCGCAATCCGCGCCCGACGAAAATCGTATCGACAGCCCCTTCATCGGCGTGATCGACCGCATAGTACCGGTGATAGTCCTCGGCCTCTTTCTCGGTCGGGCGGCAGACAACGTAGGCGTTGGTGAAGATGCCGACCTTTCGACTGAGGTCGGCGGCGTTTTGCTGCACCTTTTTCAACTCGTCCTTGGCCGTGTCCATCACCTGGATGCCGCGGAACAGATAGTCGGCGTGACGCACGGCGAAATCGAGCCCGGCACCCGACTGCCCGGCGCACATGGTGGTCGGCCAGGGTTTGCTGATCGGCTTGGGCATGGCGCGGACGTTCTGCATTTGGAAGAAGTCGCCGTCGTGATCGAAAGGCTCCGTTTCGGTCCAGATCCGTTTGACGACCTCGAACCATTCCTCGCCCAACTGATAGCGCGATTCATGACTGCCGATGGGTTTGCCGAACATGCCGAATTCATCGGCGTTCCAGCCGCAGACGATGTTGAGCCCGAAACGGCCATTGCCGATGTGATCGGCGGTGACCATCTGCTTGGCTGCGAACACCGGATGGATCAGGGCGACATGTAGCGTCGAGAACGCTTTGATGTTTTTTGTGCAGGCGAGCACACCCGACGCCCAGGTGAGCGTTTCCAGCGACGTGCCGTTGTGATCCGTGGTGCCGCCGTAGCCCGCCCAGCGGCCGAGCGGCAGCATGAACTCAAGGCCCGCCGCGTCCGCCATCTGCGCGATTTTCTTGTTGTTTTCCCAGGTGGGTTGCCAGCGTTCGGGAACGGTGGTGGCGGCGATACCGCCGGAGGCATTGGCGGCGAAAATGCCGATCTTGAATTTGTTGTCGGTTGTCGTGCTCATGTCCCTGCTAATCGGTGGTTGTCGTTGTCGACGCCGGTTAGCAGGTCGATGGTCCCACTGATCCCACTCTTTCCCGATAGTCCGGCGTTTAGGCCCGGCCGTTGCCGTGGATTGCCGCCCACACTTTATCGGGTGTTATCGGTATGTCTAGGGGCCTGTCTTGGGGCGTGTCGACCGCCGGCAATATAGCGGTTAGCATCAGGGCTATCCGGATAGTAATCAGGGGCCATACCATGTTCGAAGCGGCCGAATTGGGTCAAAAAGTCAGCAAGAAGGCGTTCAACGACGCCGAGCCCGATCTGCGCGTCGAGTTGGTTGAGGCACAGCAAGCGTTGCGCAAAGCCGACTTCCCGGTGCTTATCATTCTCGCCGGTGTCGACGGTGCCGGAAAAAGCGAGCTGGCTCGTCTGCTCAACGAATGGATGGACCCCCGGTGGATCGTCACCCGTGCCTATGGGCCGCCGACGGAATGGGAAAAGTCGCGGCCCGAATTCTGGCGCTATTGGGTGGACCTGCCGCAGCGCGGGCATATCGGCATCTATCTCAGCGCATGGTATTCCGATCCTTTGGTCGAGCGGGCCTACGGACGGCTAAGTCTTAACAAGCTCGATCGCAGTCTCGACCGAATTGCAAATTTCGAACAGACTCTTGCTGACGACGGGGCCTTGATCCTCAAATATTGGATGCACCTCGACAAAGCGGCGCAGAAGAAACGCTTGGAGAAGCTCGAACAATCTCCGGAACAGCACTGGAAGATCACCAAGCGCGACTGGAAGAACTGGGAGCGCTACGACAAGTTCATCACCACGGCGGAGCATATCATCCGCCGCACCAGTAGCGGCACGGTTCCTTGGCGGATCATTGACGGCAGCAATGCCCGTTACCGGTCGCTGACCGTGCTCACCGAACTCCGTGATGCCATTACCCGCCATATCGAGTCTCGTGTGCAGGCGGCAATCGCACCGGGTGTTGGAGTTCCGGTTATGTCGTCGCGCGCGGTGGCTCCGGACGACACCACCGTGTTGTCGATGCTCGATCTGCGTCAATCGGTGCGCCCCAAAATCTATAGCCGGGAAATGCGCCGGTTGCGGGCGCGTTTGAATGCGCTCTATCTGCGGGCAAAAAAGGAAAAGCTAGCGACCATGCTGGTGTTCGAAGGCTGGGACGCGGCGGGCAAGGGGGGCACCATCCACCGGATCACTTCGGCATTGGACGCGCGCGATTACCGCATTCACCCGTTTGCCGCCCCCAACGACATCGAACGCGCCCATCATTATTTATGGCGTTTCTGGCAGCACGTTCCCCATGACGGAAAGTTCGCCATTTTTGACCGGAGTTGGTACGGACGCGTGCTGGTGGAACGGGTCGACGGCCTGGCCTCGGAATCGGAATGGCAACGCGCTTACGCCGAGATCAATGAATTCGAGAGCCAGTTGGTGGATCATGGCATCCTGTTGGTCAAATACTGGCTGCATATCGACAAGGAGGAGCAGTTGCAGAGGTTTGAGCGCCGCTCCGAAATTCCTTTCAAAAGCTGGAAACTGACCGAGGAGGATTGGCGCAATCGTGAAAACTGGGACGCTTACGCGGTTGCGGTCAACGAAATGGTGGAACGTACCAGCACTGCGCACGCGCCGTGGGTTCTGGTGGAAGCCAACGACAAGCGTTTCGCCCGCCTCAAGGTGATGCGCACCTTGTGCGACGCCCTTGAAAAGAGGCTCGGCTAGGGCCGCCGGGGGCAGAATTCTGCCCCTTTCATCTCAGTTCTCGTGGATTGCCGCCCACACTTTGTCGGGTGTCATCGGCATGTCCAGGTGCTTGACGCCATAGGGCTCCAACGCGTGGATGATGGCGTTGGCCACCGCCGGCATGGAACAGGCGCAGCCGACCTCGCCCGCCCCCTTGGCGCCGAGCGGGTTGCTCTCGGTGAGGGTCGGGTTGTCGATGATCTCGATGTCGCAGAAGTCGCTGCCGCGCGGCATGGCGTAATCGAGGAACGAGCCGGTCTGCATCTGACCCGAGGCAGCGTCATAGGCGACGCCTTCCATCAGCACCTGTCCCGCGCCCTGCGCAATGCCGCCGAGGATTTGTCCCCGGTAGAGCAGCGGGTTAATGACCCGCCCGACGTCGTTGACCGCGATATAACGCAACAGCTCGACGTCGCCCGTGTCGGGATCGACCTCGACCTCGCACACATGCGTACCGTTGGGGTAGTTCGCGGCCTTGCCGTCATAAGTGGCGTATTCCTCGAGGCCCGGATCCACGCCGTCGGGAAGGTTGGTGGGATCGAAGGCGGCCTTGGCAACGTCGGGCAAGGACACGGATTTGTCGGTGCCCGCAACGGTGAAGGCGCCGTTCGCAAACTCGATGTCGGCGGCGGCGGCTTCCAAAATGTGTCCGGCGATCACCTTGCCTTTCTCGATCACGCCGTCGCCGGCGAGGCGCGCCGCGTTGGTGCCCATGACGGAAACGCGCGAACCGCCGGTGCCGCCGCCCGCCGCCTGGCTGTCGGTGTCGCCCTCGACGACGGTGATCATGTCTTCGTCGATACCGAGTTGTTCGGAGATCACCTGCTTGTACATGGTGGTGTGGCCCTGGCCCTGATCGGTGGTGCCGGCGATGACCGTCACCGAACCGTCCTCGGCCATGCGCACGGTAGCGAATTCCTGGCCGATGCCGACCGCCTGCTCGACATTGTTGCCGAGACCGAAGCCGCGCAGCTTGCCGCGCGCTTTGGACTCTTCGCGGCGTTTTTCGAAGCCGGCATAGTCGATGGCGGCCAGCGCCTTTTCCATGTTGGAGGCGAAATCGCCGCAGTCGTAAGTCGTGTTGAGCGGGATGGTGTAGGGCATGGCGCTCGCCGGGATCAGGTTCTTGCGGCGCAACTCCATGCGGTCCAAGCCCAACTCAGCGGCGGCGAAATCGATGATTCGCTCCATGATGAAGGTGCTGTCCGGCCGGTTGGACCCGCGATAGGGGCCGGTCGGCGTCGTGTTCGAATAGGCGCCCTTGATGTTCACGTAGGCCGTCGGTGTCGTATAGACGTTGATCATGCCCGACAGGCTGAGGTTGGTATGCATGATGCCGAGCGGTGCGAGGAAGGCCCCCAGATTGGCCATGGAATGCACGCGCAGGCCGAGGAATTTACCGTCCTTGTCCATGGCCAGTTCGGCGTCGATCACCTTGTCGCGGCCGTGGATGTCGGAAATCATCGAATCCTGGCGCTCGTTCTCCCACTTCACCGGACGGCCCAGCTTCTTCGCCGCCCAAATGGTGAGGATGGATTCGGCGTGGAACGCCTTGGTCCCGAAGCTGCCGCCGACATTACCGGCGATGATGTGGAAACTTTCTTCCGGCACCTTGAAGATTAGGTTGGCAAGCACGGCGCGTCCGGCGAATGGCCCCTGCGTCGGCAGATAGACGGTCCAACGGTCCTTTGCGGTGTCGTAATTGGCGACGGTGGTCCGGTTCTCCATGGGATTGGCGGCGACCCGGTTCACGGTGAGGCGAAGCTTGACCACTTGATCGGCGGCGGCGAAGGCTTTCTCGGTTTCTTCCTTGTTGCCGTAGTCGTTGTTGAAGGCGAGGTTGTCGGACCGTCCCTCATAGCGCGGCGACACCGGCTTGTCGGCGAGGTCGAAGGAATTGGTCACCGCGTCGAGGGGTTCGTAATCCACCTCGATCAGTTCGGCGGCGTCCTTGGCTTGGGCGAGGCTTTCGGCGACGACGAAGGCAACTTCGTGGCCGACCAGGCGCACCATGTTGGTGGCCAGCGGCCAGCGTTGGGCGTTGAACAGCTTTTCCGGATCGATCACCGGCGGAATGACGGTGGGCAGCGGGCCGAGGCCGTCGGCTTCCACATCGGCGCCGGTGTAGACGGCGATCACGCCGGGTGCGGACTTGGCCGCCGAGGTATCGATGCTCCTGATCTTGGCGAAGGCGTAGGGAGAGCGCAGCACGTAGCCGTATACTTGGCCCGGCAGATTGACGTCGGCGGTATAGCGGCCCTCGCCGCGCAACAGATACGGATCTTCGTGGCGCGGTACGGCCTGGCCTACGGCGACGATGCCCATGAAAACTCTCCCTAGTGAACGCTTTGAACGCGCGCCTGCGTTATCCAAACACGGCGCCTCTCTTGCCGATTTGTGTAGACGGCGTAAGGGGGAGCGTCAATGCACGTGCAGCGTCTTGTCCGCTCACGGAGTGGGATGGATTATGTGGGAAGCCTACGCCTGAAACTCGGCGAAGAAGTCGTTGCCCTTGTCGTCGACGACGATGAAGGCAGGGAAGTCTTCGACCTCGATCTTCCAGATGGCTTCCATGCCGAGTTCCGGGTACTCGATCACCTCGACCTTCTTGATACAGTCCTGGGCAAGACGCGCCGCCGGACCGCCGATGGAGCCGAGATAGAAGCCGCCGTATTTGGCGCACGCGTCGGTCACGGCCTTGGAGCGGTTGCCCTTGGCGAGCATGACCATGGAGCCGCCGTTGCCCTGGAACAGTTCGACGTAGGAATCCATGCGGCCTGCCGTGGTCGGGCCGAAGGAGCCCGACGCCATGCCTTCCGGCGTCTTGGCGGGACCGGCATAGTAGACGCAATGGTCCTTGAAGTAGTCGGGCAGGCCTTCGCCGTTGTCGAGCCGTTCCTTGAGCTTGGCGTGGGCGATGTCGCGCGCGACGATCATCGGTCCCGTCAGCGACAGGCGCGTGCGCACCGGATGCTTCGACAGTTCGGCGCGGATTTCATCCATGGGCCGGTTAAGGTCGATGGTCACCACCTCGCCGCCGAGGGCATCCTCGGTAACATCGGGCAGATACTTGGCCGGGTTTTCTTCCAGCGCTTCCAGGAAAATACCGTCGGCGGTGATCTTGCCCACCGCCTGACGGTCGGCGGAACAGGACACGCCGATCCCCACGGGCAGGGAGGCGCCGTGGCGCGGCAGGCGGATCACCCGGACGTCGTGACAGAAATACTTGCCGCCGAACTGGGCGCCGATGCCGACATTGCGGGTCATCTCGTGGATTTGCTCCTCGAGTTCGACATCGCGGAAGGCTTGCCCGTATTTGTTGCCTTTGGTCGGCAGATTGTCGAGGTAATGGGTGGAGGCGAGCTTCACCATCTTGAGGTTGAACTCCGCCGACGTGCCGCCGACGACGATGGCCAGATGGTAGGGCGGGCAGGCCGCGGTGCCCAAGCTCTTGATCTGGGTTTCGAGGAACTTTATCAGCGAGTCCGGGTTGAGCACCGCGCGGGTCTGCTGAAACAGAAATGTCTTGTTGGCCGAGCCGCCGCCCTTGGCGACGAACAGGAACTTGTAGGCATTGCCCTTGTCGGCATAAAGCTCGATCTGCGCCGGCAGATTGTCGCCGGTATTGGCTTCCGTATACATGTCCAGCGGCGCCAATTGCGAATAGCGCAGGTTGTCGGTGCCGTAGGTGTCCTGGACGCCCGCCGCGATGGCGGCTTCGTCGTCGCCTTCGACCCAGACATTCTCACCGCGCTTGCCCATGACGATGGCGGTGCCCGTGTCCTGGCACATGGGCAGCACGCGGCCCGAGGCGATGTTGGCGTTCTTTAACAGATCGAGCGCGACGAAACGGTCGTTGTCCGACGCTTCCGGGTCGTCGAGGATGCCCGACAGTTGCTCCAGATGCTCGGCGCGCAGCAAGTGCGCGATGTCGGAAAAGGCCTGCTTGGTCAGAAGCCGGATGCCCTCCGGGTCCACCTTGAGGATTTGGCGGCCCGCCGCTTCCACCACCTCCACATAGTCGCCCGTCAGTTTGCGGTACTGGGTGGTGTCCTCCGTAGGGGGGACCAGCGGGTAGAAATCTTTGGTGGGCGACTGCGTATCCATGGCGTTCTCCGGGGCGTTCTCGGTCTCATTTCCCGGACCCCAACCGTCGGGTGGGCCGGGCATGGGAAGCGCCTCTTTTAACGCCGCCCGCCGGGGATGGCGAGCCCCTTTGCCCGTTAATCCTTAGGACAAGGAACCAGGAAAAGGGCTCGGCCCGACGAGTCTTATTTAAGTTCGGAAAGGATATGTTCCAACTCCGGCACCTCCAGCGGATTACGGCTGCCGTCGCCATGGACCCACCGCCCGTCGGGGGCGAAGATGAAGTTGGCGGGTACGTAGACCAGCGGTGAGAAATCCGCCACGACCTTATCGTCAGCGTGAATCACCCTGATGGCCGGGTGGAAGGAATTGACCATGCGGTTGAGGCGCGCTTCGGACGGGGTGCCGTAGCGGTCCTCGGTCCAGCTGATGGCGATAACGTTGAGGCGGTCGGAGCCGCCGTTCTTCAGGAATTCACTGAGTTGCACGAACTCAGCCCGGCAGGTCACTCACCAACTGGCGAAGAAGACGACCGCGACCGGCTTGCCGTCGAAGGTCGCCGCATCGATCCCCTTGCCGAGGATCGGTTTCGCGGCCATCAAATGCTGCTTGGTCGCCTCGGTCAGGCCGTCCTTGGGTCCGGCTTGCGCCTGTACAGCCGCGAGCGCCAACGTCGCGGCGACCGCCAAGGTGGCGAACGTCCGCCCCAAATTTAAGCGTACTGGGAGCTTCATATTGTTTTTCCCTATTCCTTGTGTGGATTAGGCACAGTGTGCCGTCCCACCGGTTCACACGCCAATAAACATCGTGTGAGGGGCTTGAGCCGGGGCCTTGCATAGGGCGGCGTCAGCCACGCCGAGGCCTTCCCGGCCGCCGTGTTGCGGAAGACGATATTGGGCCCGTGGGTCAGAAGGTCGGGCCGGAGTGGACAAGCTTCGCATATCGATCAGAACTTCGATAAACCCGGGAAATGGCCGAAAACCGACGATGCCGCGAAGGCGGAGAGCTTGCCCGCAGAGCAGGCCTTTTCCCGTTTGTTAATACGCAATCCCTAGAAATCGATCCCTACGCACTTGCCAAGTCCATTCAACGGGAACAGGCGACTACATGAAGATCCCTGATCCATTGCCGAAAGGGCCGTTCAGCCTCGATGGCACGCCCTATTTTCCTGTGGTCAACGGGCAAAGCCAGTTCGATGCCCGATTGGCGGCGACCAAGTATATTTGCTTCTACCATATTCCGAAAACCGGCGGCGATGCGCTGCAGAAATTGATCCTGAAGGCGTTGTCTCCGCTCGGCATGCATTCGCGGCCTTTCGGCTCATGGGATGCACTGGAACAAACCTACTGGGATTTCTTGGATGTCTCCGAACGGCAATATTTTTTCTATGGCCACGAGATCTACGGCATCCATGAAGGCCGCGGCGACGGGTTCGGCTATTTCACCTTTCTCAAAGATCCGATCCAACGTCTTCTTTCGGAGTTCTACTTCAACAGCGACACACATTCCTCGCCGGTCATGAACAACCCGGCGGCAAAAAGGGACGCCTTGATACGTTTCGTCGATGAAGCGACGAATCTCAACATTCAATCCCTGCGGTTTGCGAAGACGGTCTCCGAAGAACCGCGGCTGAGATACTATTCCGGGACGGTATTGGAAGTGCTGTCGGAATACGACCCCGCACAGACCTTTCAAGAAGCTGAGCAACGTCTTCGCGAACGCTTCTTTTTTGTTGGCGATTCGGGGAGGCTGGTCGAAAGCGCCTTTCTTTTATTCGACAAGTTGGGTTGGCCCGCGATGCCGCCCCTGCCGTGGTCCAACAAATCCAAAAAAATCGATTTCGACGACCTGCCTGGTTACACGCGGAAGCGGCTAAAGAAATTGACCGAAGCGGATACGGAGCTCTATCAACGCGCTGCCGCACGGATCGACGACGCATGGCGGCGCAGCGCGTTTATGCCGTCCGTGGACGACTTCCGGGCTTTTATCGACTCAGTCGCCAAGGGGGATTTCAGAGAACCCGAACGCATGACGCTCTCGCATGCGCTCAGCGACTACGTTCGAGAGTATGAAGCCGTCGCGGCGGAAATCGCGAACGCGGCAAAACGGCAGCGGGAAGAGATTCAGAGCCTACAGGCCAAAGCGCTCCGATTAGAAGCGATCGCGTCCGGGCTGCGTGCGGAGGAGCTGCCGTGAACGTGCTTCGCCATGAACGCAGCGGTATGGAGAAAGAAGTCGACCAAACCCGCGGGAACGTTACCCACGGCATTTCGACATGCCAAGAAATCCCGTTTTCGATTCCGTTGACAGGCTGCGTCGATAGCAGTGCGATTCGCCGCAGCGGACGTCCCTATCTTGCCAATAATCCTTTGTGCCATTTCCTTCTGTATGGCCGAAACGAGGACTGTTTGGATATCGCGCCACCCTATTTCCATGGCGTACATCTGATGTCCGGGTACTCGGTCAAATACTTCAGTTTTCTGGAGAGGCCATCCTTGTTTGCCCTCAAGAAATTCCGGGGCATGTTGGTCGCGGGACAAAAGATCGCACCTGAGGCCGACGTCCGCCGAATGGTGCGTGAGAAAATTCTCTCAGGCGGAGAGAACCTGAATTTCTATAGCTTTGTTCTTGGGAACACTTCCGTCGATGTCGGCGACTACCACTATAACAACTACTTTTCCGGGCCGGTCGTCTCGTCGAATCCCGCGCGTGATCTGGATCGTGCGCTCGCGAATATCGACGACAAATTCCTGTTTGTCGGCGTCGGCGACCGATTTTTGGAGACTTTGATTGCTTTCGTTGTGGCCATGGGCGGAACCCACGTTCCCGAGATCTACTATCGCGACGATCCTAGTGACGAGCCGTTGGAAGAACTGGAAGACCTGTTTTCGGAAGGCCCAAATCGAATGAGCCGGGAAGATTTGTTCGACCTGTTCGAACGCCGTCTTGAGCAAGACCGGCGGTTGTATGAGCATTGTAAGCAGCAGATTGCGGAACATGTGTCTCAATATGATCTAACGTATCTTCGTGAGACATATGAGGCGGGCCGATGCGCAGAGAAAACCGTCAATGTGGATGCAAATCCGTGGATGGACCCCTACGAGGCCAGGCCGCCGACGGTACCCGTCGAATCCGCCGAGTTAGCATCTGCGCTTGAGCAAGACCTTTCCGCCCTAAGGCGGGTGAACGAACTGCTCGAACAGGGCGTGGTCCCCGCGGGTGATATTTTGGAGAAGGCGATGAAGAGCCTCGTTGCCCGGAATGAGCTGCTGGAAGAAAAAATCCGCAACTGGAACGGCGTCGAAGCGGTTTCATTGTGTTCCAAGTCCGACGGCGGAAACGGACAGCCTTAGGTCCCGCGCTGCAAGGACGGTGCGCTATGCCCGCGGCCCCAGCATGTCTCCGGGGCGGACCCAATCGTCAAAATCGTCTTCGTTGACATAGCCGAGGGCGAGGGCGGCCTCGCGCAGGGTCGAGCCGTCGAGGTGGGCTTTCTTGGCAATCTCGGCGGCCTTGTCGTAGCCGATATGCGGCGTCAGCGCCGTCACCAGCATCAGTGAGTTGTCGACCAATTCGGCGATGCGCTCCTCGTTGGCCTCGATCCCCGAAACGCAATTGTCGGCGAAGCTCATGGACGCATCGGCGAGCAGATGCAGCGACTGGATGACGTTGTAGATAATCACCGGCTTGAACACGTTGAGCTCGAAATGGCCTTGTGCGCCGGCGACGGTGACGGCGACGTGGTTGCCCATGACTTGCGCGCACACCTGGGTCATGGCCTCGGCCTGGGTCGGGTTGACCTTGCCAGGCATGATCGATGAACCGGGCTCGTTGGCAGGCAGCGCCAGTTCGCCGAGGCCCGAGCGCGGTCCCGAGGCGAGGAAGCGGATATCGTTGGCGATCTTGTTGAGCGACACGGCAAGCACATTGAGCGCGCCGGAGAGGGAGACTAGCGCATCGTGCGTGGCGAGGGCTTCGAACTTGTTTTCGGCGCTGACGAAGGGCGCGCCGGTGATGGCCGCGACCTCGTCGGCGAAAATCTCGTCGAAGCCGCGTTTGGCGTTGAGCCCAGTGCCGACGGCGGTGCCGCCCTGGGCGAGGGCATAGAGGCGCGGCAGGCAATATTCGACGCGCTCGATGCCCAATTCCACCTGCGCGGCGTAGCCGGAGAATTCCTGACCCAACGTAATCGGCGTCGCGTCCTGGGTGTGGGTGCGGCCGATCTTGACGATGTGCTCGAATTCCTTGGCGCGCGCATCGAGCGCATTGAGCAAATGCCGCAATGACGGGCTCAACCGTTCCTGCACCAGATCGACCGCCGCGATGTGCATGGCGGTGGGAAAACTGTCGTTGGAGCTTTGGCCCAGATTGACATGATCGTTCGGGTGCACCGGGGATTTGGAGCCGACCCGCCCACCGAGCATGTCGATGGCGCGGTTGGCGATCACCTCGTTGAGGTTCATGTTCGTCTGGGTACCGGACCCGGTTTGCCACACCACCAGTGGGAAGTGGGCGTCGAGGCGGCCGTCGGCGACTTCCTCGGCGGCGGCCTCGATGGCGGCGGCGCGGCGCTCGTCGAGCATGCCGAGGGCGCGGTTGGCACGGGCCGCGGCGAGCTTCTGCACCCCGAAGGCATGGATCAGTTCCACCGGCATGCGTTCGCCGCCGATGCGGAAGTTCTCCAGGCTGCGTTGGGTCTGTGCCCCCCAATATTTGTCGGCAGGCACGGCGATCTCGCCCATGCTGTCGGTTTCGATACGGGTCTCGGTGTCGGCGGTCATGCGGCGATGATACCCGTGCGTTTCCCGGAATGATATCCCCTCAAGCGGAAACGCAGCCCGAAAACACGATGCCCCGCGTTAGGCGGGGCATTTATCGTCATACGAAAAATAAAACAGTGTCAGGATTTATTACGGAAGGCGTCAAGGGTGATGACCTCAGCCGAATCGGCAGCCGCTTCTCCGGCGTCATTCTCTTCGGTTTCGGAAATTTCGTCGGCTTGGTCATCAGGTTGAGCCGCCCGTTGCGCGGCCGGCACCGGACGTCGCGGATGGCGCGGCGGCGAGACCGGGCGTTCCACCTCGCGGGGACCCAGTTTGGTTTCAGCGTCGGATTCACCGACGGTGACGCCGGGATTTACGACACCGATCTGCAGGCCGAAATTGACCGAGGGGTCGGCAAAAGAGGTCACCGCATCGAACGGCACGTGCAATTGCTGGCGGCGGCCCGAGAAATAGAGCCCGACGCTGAACCCGCGGTCGTCGACGCGCAAATCCTCGAATTGATGCTGGAGGACGATCGTGATTTCCTCCGGATACTTGGCGCGCAAAAAGCCGGGCATCTCGACGCCGTCGAAATCGGTCCGGAAATTGATGTAGAAATGATGCTCGCCCTGAAGGCCTTCGGCCGCGACACGGGTCAGCGCACGGCGCAACACCCCACGCAACGCATCCTCGACCCAAGTCTCGTACGGAAATTGGCTGTCGGACATTCTGCCCCGTCACTCCCACTCAAACAGCTTTTGGTCTTGTGCCGGGGTATTCGGTATTTTTGCCCCCGATCTTGCTCTTGCCGGTACCGTCTTTCCGCGGGCCCGGTTGGTAGTGGGGGGCTTCTGTTGCCAGGTGCCCCCCGAACCCCGTTGTTGCTTAGCCGTTAGGCGGCAACAGCAAATGCCTCATTGTCGTTGGCATCTGTAAAACGGCCCGATAACGGCGGTACCATTCCGAGCGAAAACCAAGCCTTTACCACGCGCGTCGATCCTGTTTCGCCCCCATAACGGCCCGGACGAGACACTTTGGCCAAGTCCGGAAAACTCTATGGGAATTTGGTGGAGGCGCCGGGCACTGCCCCCGGGTCCGCTACGCTTATTCCACAAGGCGTTTATCGCCATAGCCGGTAAAACCGGCACCCATAATATAATCCGCCGATGCGCCTAATGGAAGGGCGGCGGCGGGATGGCCTCCATCATTTTTTCAAGGATTTCCGGGCTTTCCTGCGACTCGGTCGCAGGCAGCTAAAAAATATTTTCGCAAAATCGTCTGTTTGGGGGCCGGACCTGTTTCCCTGGGGTTAAGAATCGGGTATGGGGGGAACACCATGGATCTCACCCCTGAACAACGCGCCGAAATCGACGAGGCGCGCGCCGCCAGCACCCCCACACGCCGGGCGACGTCGCCGGCCCTCGAAGAGGTGCTTTACGAGCCGGTGCCGGTGCTCGACCACGGTTTCGTGCGTGTCATCGATTACATGGGCGACGATTCGGCGGTCGTGCAGGCCGCGCGGGTATCCTACGGCAAGGGAACCAAGAAGGTCTCCAACGACGAGGGCCTGATCCGATATCTCCTGCGTCACCGTCATACGACGCCGTTCGAGATGTGCGAGATCAAATACCACATGAAGATGCCCATCTTCGTCGCGCGCCAGTGGATCCGGCACCGGACCGCCAACGTCAATGAATATTCGGCACGGTATTCTGTGCTCGATCGCGAGTTCTATATTCCCGAACCCGACCAGCTCGCCGCGCAGTCGGTGTCCAACCGTCAGGGGCGCGGCGACGTGCTTAAGGGCGAAGAGGCGGCACGGGTTCTCGATCTGTTGCGCACCGACGCGCAAAATACCTACGACCACTATGTCGAGATGCTCAACGAGGACGAGCAGGGAAATCTCATCGACGAGGGTAAAAGCGGACTAGCGCGCGAATTGGCACGCATGAATCTGACCCTCAATACCTATACCCAATGGTATTGGAAGATCGACCTGCACAATTTGCTGCATTTCCTGTCATTGCGCGCCGATGCGCATGCCCAGTACGAAATCCGGGTCTATGCCGAGGCGATGATGGACAGTCTCAAGCGCTGGGTGCCGCTTACCTATCAGGCCTTCATGGACTACCGGGTCGGCGGTGCACAGCTGTCCGCCAAGGGGCTCGACGTGGTGAAGAAAATGCTCGCCGGTGAAACCGTCGGCCAGGAGGACAGCGGCCTGTCCAAACGCGAGTGGCGGGAGCTTATGGAGGTTTTGGGCCGCGACGCTTAAAATATTTGCGCCGTGGCCCGGTTTGGCTCTTGATGCCATCCAAAAAAGCGATCATCTCCCCATCACGGGTCATTTAAACGACTCGCATTCAACGTAAACATCGCGCGAATCCCAGGGTAAGTTCCGTGCGCTCAGCCTTTCTCAATATTTCCGCGCTGCTAATCGCCGTTGCCGGGCTCAATATGGGGCTCGGGCTGCAGGCGACCTTGCTGGGTGTACGCGCCGGGATCGAAGGTTTCCCGGTCCTGATGATCGGTGTCATCATGGCCACTTACTATGTCGGCTATGTCGGCGGGTCGATCGTCTGCCCGCGTTTCATCGCCAACGTGGGGCACATCCGCACCTTTGCCGCGTTCGCCTCGATGGGATCGGTCGCCGTGTTGGCGCACGGCTATTTCGTCAATCCGTGGATGTGGGTGCTGTTTCGCGGCATCACAGGCGTTTGTTTCGCGGGCATGGTGATGGTTGCGGAAAGCTGGCTCAATCGCAATGCGCGGACGTCGGTGAGGGGCTCGGTGCTGGCCACGTACATGGTGGTGACGCTGGGCTCGACGGCGCTTGGCCAGTTCTTGTTGAACGTGTCGGAGCCGGGCGGCACCGCGTTGTTTGTGCTGGTGTCCGCGGTGATTTCGCTGTCGCTGGTGCCGGTTGCCTTGTCGACGACGCCTGCGCCGCCGCTGGCGCCCATTCGGCCCATGGGGGTCGGCAGATTGTTCAGGGCCAGCCCCGTCGGCGCCGTCGGGTGTTTCACGTCGGGTCTGTTGAATGGCGCGCTGTGGAGTTTGACCTCGGTTTATGCGCTGGGATCGGGTCTCGGGGCCGGCGCTATTTCCATTCTTATCGCAACCATCGTGTTCGGCGGCATGGTCATGCAGTGGCCCGCAGGCTGGTTGTCCGACAAAGTCGACCGCCGGAAGGTCCTTGTCGGCCTATTGATTGCGGTGACGGTGATTGCCGTTGCGGTGATCGTCATCACCGGACAATTCAGGAACGAGGTCACCGTGACGGCGCCGTGGATGCTGTTCGTGTTGACGGGCTTGTTCGGCGCGTCGGTCCTGCCCGTTTACGGCGTTGCCGTCGCGCACGCCAACGACAACCTGCAGGCAGACCAGTTCGTCGCCGCCTGCAGCACCCTGATGTTGTGCTACGGCACCGGCGCCGTCGTGGGTCCATTGGTTGGCGCGACCACCATGCAGATCGCCGGTCCGCTGGGCTTGTTCGGCTATTTCGCGACGATAGCGGTTATCTCCACCGGGTTCATCGCCTATCGCATTTCGGTCAAGGCGCCGGTTTTGGACGAGGACAAGGAAGCCTTCGTCGCCGTGCCGCGCACCTCGCCGGTGGTGTTCGGCCTCGACCCCCGGAATGAGATGACACCCCACATGGACGAGCCGGAAATCTTCCCGCCCGGCGAGAACGGGAACACCGGTTAAACCTGTTCTTTCGCAGATTCGGCGGCTTCTGTCGCGGCCCGTGCTTTCGCGCGGCGGCTCTCGAGCCGTGACAGATAGACCCCGGCGACGACGATCATGGCCGCCCCGAGGCCGGTGAACATATCGGGAATTTCCGAGAACAGCACGAAACCCAACAGCGCCGCCCACACGAGCCGCACATACATGACCGGCGCCAGCGCTGTCATCTCGCCGACCTTGAAGGCGTTGGTCATGGTGGCGTTGCCCATGGTCCCGAGGGCGCCGATCAGGAACAAGAAGAACCATTGATCCCAGGTCGGCCAAACCCACACGAATGCGGCCAGGATCAACGATAAGGGCGTGGAGAATATCAGCGTCCAAGTGATGATCGCGGAGATCGGCTCGGTGCGCGTCAGAACCTTGCTGTGCACCGTGAGCCCGGCATACCCGACCGTCGATAACACGACCAGAAAAGCGCCGAGCTCCCGCATGTCCGTCTCGGCGCTGGCTTCAGAGAGGCCGAAGAAGAAAGCGATATCGGGCCGCATGATCACCAGGGCGCCGGCGAAGCCCAAGGCGATGGCGAACCAGCGCCGCCAGACCGAGGGCTCACCGAGGAAGATCACCGCGCCTGCGGCGGTAAAGATGGCGTGGGTCATGGAAAGGGTGATGGCGGCGGCAAGCGGGATGATGGTAATGCCGAAATAGAACGACATCTGCGCGCCGACTTGGGTTGCGCCGCGCAACAGGAAGCGGTGCTTGCGCGGCATCCGCATACCTTCCAGTCCACGGCTGAAGAAAAACGGCAACACCGCGATCAGGCCGAACAGGGCGCGGAAAAAGACCATTTCCAACGGATGAATGTCGGCTGCCAAGCCGCGGATCACCGCCGCCATGGTGGCATAGCAGGCCCCGGACAGGACCATGAGCACAACCCCCTTCAAGTTGGCGGGGATCGTGTCGAGAGAGGCAGCGATGCGGGTGATCACGTAAGGGCGCCTATTGCATGACGATGCGCGGGGCGCCTGCTGCCTGCTGCGATTGGCTTTCGCCGATTTTCTCCCACACGCGTGCCGCGATTGTCCTATATGCCTGGCTGTGCGGACTGTCGGGGTCGCTGACAACGATGGGTTCGCCACCGTCCGACGTTTCGCGGATGGCGATGTCGAGGGGGATTTCGCCGAGGAAATCCATGCCCAGCCGCTCGGCCTCACGCTTGGCGCCGCCGTGGCTGAAGATCTCGGTGCGTTCGCCGCAATGAGGGCAGACGAAGTAGCTCATGTTCTCGATCAGGCCGAACACGGGCACTTCCACTTTCCGGAACATGTTGAGGCCCTTGCGGGCGTCCAAAAGGGCGATGTCCTGTGGCGTCGAGACGATGACCGCGCCGGTCAGCGGCGCGCGCTGTGCCATGGACAGGTGAATGTCGCCGGTGCCGGGCGGCATATCGACGACCAGAACGTCCAACTGCCCCCAGGCAACGTCGCGCATCAATTGTTCCAATGCGCCGGTGGCCATGGGGCCCCGCCAGATGATCGGCGTTTCTTCGTCGATGAGGAATCCCATGGACATGCATTTGATGCCATGGCGTTCCATGGGGATGACCTTCTTATCTTCGGCCATCTGCGGCTTGCCGGTGATGCCGAGCATGCGCGGTATCGACGGGCCATAGACGTCGGCGTCCAGCAGGCCAACCGATTTCCCCGACGCCGCCAAAGCAAGCGCCAGATTGACGGCAGTGGTGGATTTGCCGACGCCTCCCTTACCCGAGGCCACCGCGATCACCGCGCCGATACCCGGCAGTTCCAACGGCGGCACGCGTTGACCCTGCTGTTGACCACCATGGGATGGTTGGGCTGCTTGCTTTTCGGCGGTGAGAACGGCGGTGACGGTCAGAACGCCGGGCAGGGCGTGCACGCGTTTCTCCGCTTCGGCGCGGACCGGTTCCATCGCTTTCGCCTGGGCCGGGTCGACTTCGATGCCGAAGGCGACGTGACCGTCCTTGATCTGAATGCCGGCGATCATGCCGAGCGCGACAATACTTTGGCCGCGCGCCGGGTCGCTGATTCCGTCCAAAACGTTGAGAATGTCCTCGCGCGTCACTTCCGCCATGGTGTCCTCGCCATAATCTTCTGTTTGTTCTCTCTTTGTTTGGGGCGCTGACCGAAATGTGAACGCGGCCTGTCACGAAACGGGCCTTTGCCCTGGATTCCATTGCGTGCCCTGACTAGCTGTCATATAAGGCACACGACAGAATTACGCAAAACAACAGCCGAAATTTACACGAAAGGTCGGTATTCCATGAATTGGAACACACAACGCGGCGGTCCCTGGGGCGGCGGCGGAGGTGGGGGCGGAGGCCCCTGGGGCGGCGGACCTCAAAGACCGCAGCCACCCGACATCGAGGAAATGCTGCGCCGCGGACAGGACCGGTTCAAGCGGTTCATGCCCGGCGGCAAAGGCGGCGCGCGGCGGATTGTTTTGCTGGTGGTCGCGGCGCTCGTCGTCTGGCTGGCGACTGGCTTTTACGTGGTCGAGCCCGACGAAGAGGGTGTGGCGCTGATCTTCGGCAAGCTGTTCAAGAAATCCCAGCCGGGCTTGAGCTATAACCTGCCGGCGCCCATCGGCCAGGTCTTGAAGCCGAAAGTGACGCGTATCAATCAGGTGCCCATCGGCGTGCGCGGCACGCGCTCGGTGCCCGAGGAAAGCCTGATGCTTACCGGTGACGAAAACATCATCGATATCCGGTTCGTCACCTTCTGGCGCATCCGCGATGCCGAGAAGTTTCTGTTCAATATCCGCAATCCCGAAGCGACCGTGAAAGCCGTTTCGGAAAGCGCCATGCGCGAGATCATCGGTAAAACTAATTTTGAATACGCGCGCACGACGGGCCGGGCTCAAATCGATCAGGAAGCGGTCGAGCTGATCCAGGGCATTCTCGATGCGTATGACGCAGGTATCGAAATCCAGAACGTCAACCTGCAGCAGGTGGAACCACCCGGCAACGTGCTTGACGCCTTCCGCGACGTGCAGGCTGCGCGCGCCGATAAGGAACGCGCCATCAACGAAGCCACGGCTTATTTGAATGAGGTGACCGAGCGCGCCGCGGGTGAAGCGGCTAAAATTCTCAACGAGGCGCAAGGCTATAAGGAAGAGAAGATCGCCGTCGCCACCGGTGAAGCGCAACGCTTCCTCTCGGTACTCGGTGAGTACAATAAACAGAAGGACGTCACCCGCCGTCGTATCTATCTCGAGACTATGCGCGAGGTGATGGGGGACATGGACAAGGTCCTCATCGACAACAGCACGGGCGGCAGTGGTGTCGTGCCGTATCTGCCGTTGCCCGAATTGCAAAAACGCGGCCAACAGCCAAGCCAATCCGGTGGGGGGAGCAGCCGATGAAGAACGTGACCCTTGCCGTTATCGGTATCATCGTCGTTGTCGGCGGCATCCTGTTGTCGGGGACACTGTTTACGATCACCGAACGTGAGCAGGCGCTCGTCCTGCGGGTCGGTGAACCGCGCCGGGTCCTTCAGGAGCCGGGCCTTAAGGTCAAATTGCCGTTGATCGAGGATATCGTCCGCTTCGACCAGCGCATCCTCGACTACGACGCTGACGCCGAAGAAGTGCCGACGCAGGATCAGAAGCAATTGGTCGTGGATGCCTTCGCTCGCTATCGCATTGTCGAGCCATTGGTGTTTTTCCGCAGCGTCAGCAACGAAGCGGGATGGGAATCTCGTCTCGGGCGTATCATCAACAGCAACCTGCGGTCTGTCTTCGGTCAAGTGACGCTTGCCACACTGGTGACCCCGGAACGTGCCAACTTGATGGCGCAGATCGCCGAACGGGTGAAGGCGGAAAGCCAGACCTTTGGTGTCGACGTGATCGACGTGCGGATCAAGCGTATCGACTTACCTGCCGAAAACAGTCAGGCCATCTTCCGCCGGATGCAGACCCAGCGTGAGCAAGAAGCGCGGAAGATCCGGGCTGAAGGCGATAAGGAGTCGCGTAGTATCCGCGCCGATGCCGACAAGCAGGCAATTATCATCCGCGCCAACGCGCAACGCGAGGCGCAAGCGACCCGAGGCGAGGGCGAAGCCCAGGCCCAGGAAATCTACAATGATGCCTATGGCCGCGATCCCGAGTTCTATTTCTTCTGGGACTCCATGCGGGCACTGAAGGAAGGCCTGCAAGGCAACACGACAAGCTTCATCGGTCCGCCGGAGGGCGATTTCTTCCGCTACTTCGGGGATGCCGAAGGCCGGGTAACGCCACCGCGGCGGAACTAGCGGCGGCGGAGGACGGCTTGCTTCATGTCCGACGTCGGCTTGACCGATCTGCTGACGGCACTTGCCTTGGCGCTGGCCATCGAAGGGGCGATCTATGCGTTGTTTCCGGAGGCGATGAAGCGGTTCATGGTGCAGGTTCTTGATCAGCCAACGGCAGCCTTACGGATCGCCGGAATTGCCGCCGCCGTGTTGGGCGTCGGGTTTGTGTGGTTGATCCGGCGATGAGACTGTTCCGGCAATCGCGCCCGAGCAAGACGATGTCTTGGCGGCGCTGGACATCGACCCTGGCGCTCGCCGGTCTCCTTTTCCATGTATTTCTGCCCCTGGCGCATCAGATGCCGGCGGAAGCTGCGGCGTCGCCGTTCGGTGACACGATGGTCATTTGCACGGCGACCGGTTTCAAAGTCGTGCCGGTTTCCGATCTACCGGGCGAGGATGGGAACGAGGACCCCACCAAATCTGCATCCTATGAATGCCCGTTGTGTATCCACGGCAGCACCTGCGCGAGCGGTCATGCGTGCGCCGCTTGTCTGTTGCCGGGAACATTCGGCATCGGCCCGTCTTTGGCGGCGGTGGCGGTACCGATTCCCTGGATGGACAGTGCGGTCCATCACGAAGCTGGCTCCAGCAGTCTTTATCCGCGCGCTCCTCCGGTATTTCTCTGAGACGACCCGCGACGCCGTCGTGCCGCCGCCGTTTCTGGTTGGATGCACTGGGCGTCTTAAGTGATGGTTCGGTGATGGGCTTTCCGCTACCGAACACCGGAGAAAACGGAGCTTTCCATGAAATCTGCATTGAAAGCCGGGCTTTCGGCCTTGGTTGTAGGTGTCATCGTTGTCGTTGGCGCGGCGGTCTATTTTATGCAGGACGACCGTTCGTCGATGCCGACCGTTACCCAAACGGGTCAATCGGGTAAGGCGCTGATCGGCGGACCGTTCGAATTGGTCGACGGTTCGGGCCGGACGGTGACCGACAAAGATTTTCGGGGAAAATACCTGTTGGTCTTTTTCGGCTTCACCCACTGCCCCGACGTTTGCCCGACCGCGCTGAGCGAGATCGCCTTGACCTTGGATGCTCTCGGCGAGGTTGCGGACAAGGTTCAGCCCTTGTTCATCAGCGTCGATCCCGAACGGGATACGCCGGAACTTATGGGGGAGTACGTGGCGCAGTTCCATCCACGCATCATGGGCCTGACCGGGTCTCCCGATCAGGTCGCCGACGTCGCGAAGGCGTACCGGGTCTACTACAAGAAATCCATTCCCGAGGAAGAAATCGGCAAGGAAGATCCCTTCTATGTGATGGATCATTCGGCGATCACCTATCTGATGTCGCCGGACGGTGACTTCCTCAAACATTTTTCGCATGGCACGGCACCTGACGAAATGGCAGCGGCTATCCGCGACGTCGTGCAGTGATCTTGCGAACTTCGATATGAAAGAACTTGAAATGATGAAATCGACAAAACTCTCTCTGATCTTCGCGGCTGTATTGGCAGCCGTTGTCTTGGCTGCACCGTCTCTCAAGGCGGCGGACTATAAAATCGGCAATCTCACCATCGAGACGCCCTGGGCGCGCGCCTCCTTCGGCACGTCGCGGCCGACGGCGGCTTTCATGACCATCCACAACGCAGGTGATCGCGACGATGCGTTGGTGAGCGCGGGGGCGCCGGTTGCCGGCCGCGTCGAAATCCACGAAAGCAAGATGGTGGACGGTGTCATGCGGATGGGGCGGGTCGATCCGCTCACAATCCCCGCTGGAGGATCGGTGACCCTCAAGCCGGGCAGCTATCACATCATGCTCATGCAACTGAATACCGCGCTCGTCGAGGACAACATGTTTCCGTTGACCTTGACGTTCCGCGACGCCGGCAAGATCGAGATGGACGTGCCGGTCAAAAAGACCGGCGCCATGAAAGGTGGTCACGGGCACGGCAAGCACTAGTCCTCGGGAGCCCGGGCCTCGACGTTCACGGTAAATTGACGCCGCGATTCGGGACCCAGGTTCTCTTTTGGCCACATTGTTGCCATGAAATAGATTATGAATTGTGGCAGCCGGCTGCGTGATACCGCCGCCGTAATTGACGGCACGGTCAAGCAGGCTATGTTTTCCACAGCAATATTGCAGTCCAGTCGAATACCCGGAGCGCAAGGTTAAGGATAATGATGAAGCAAGCTCGACAGGTTGGTGCGGCCCACGACGATCAAATTCGGCGATGGTTCTTTGCGGCGGCCGTTGGTCTTGCCTTGGCGGCGATGATGGTTGCGGGCCGAGCCGATGCGCGGGTCGCGCCGGAAAGTTTCGCTAATCTCGCCGAAAAATTGCTGCCGGCGGTGGTCAATATTTCGACGACGTCGGTGGTGCGTGGGCGCAGCGGCGTGCCGGAACTGCCGCAGTTCCCTCCCGGCTCCCCATTCGAGGAATTTTTCCGCGACTTTTTCGAACGCAACCAGCCCAATCAGCCGCAGCAGCAACGCAAGGCTACGTCGTTGGGTTCCGGCTTCATCATCGATAAAGCCGGCATCGTGGTGACCAACTATCACGTCATTCAGGATGCGGACGAAATCACCGTTATTCTGCACGACGATACGACGCTGCAGGCGGAGATCGTCGGGCGCGATCCGAAAACCGATCTTGCCGTATTGAGGGTCAAACCCGAGAGCGAATTGCCGGCGGTACCGTTCGGCGATTCCGATGCGATCCGGGTCGGTGATTGGGTGATGGCCATCGGCAATCCGTTCGGCTTGGGCGGAACCGTGACGGCCGGTATCGTGTCGGCGCGTGGCCGCAACATCAATTCCGGACCGTATGACGACTTCATTCAGACCGACGCGTCCATCAACCGGGGCAATTCCGGCGGACCGTTGTTCAACATGGATGGCCAGGTGGTGGGTATAAATACCGCCATCTTCTCGCCGTCCGGCGGCAGCATCGGTATCGGTTTCTCCATTCCGGCGGCGACCGCCAAGAACGTTATCGACCAACTGGTCAAATATGGCCGTACCCGGCGCGGTTGGCTGGGCGTGCGCATCCAGGAGGTCACCGGTGAGATTGCCGAGAGCCTTGGCTTAAAAGACACAACCGGTGCGTTGGTTGCCAGCGTGACCGAGAAAAGTCCGGCGGAAGACGGCGATATCAAGGCGGGTGATGTGATTTTGAAGTTCGCTGGCCGTGACGTGTCGGAGATGCGTCAATTGCCGCGGATCGTGGCGGAAACGGAAATCGGCAAGAAAGTACCGGTCCTCGTATGGCGCGACGGCAAGCAGGTGACCACCTTTGTCGAGGTGGGCGAACTCCAGGAAGAGGAAGAAGTCGCCGCCGTCGAGGAAGGTGACCTGAAACCCGGTGCGGAGACCGCCATCGCCGAACTCGGGCTGACCCTGGGCGGCCTCAGCGACGAGGCGCGTAAACAATATTCGTTGCGCAGCGACCTCAAGGGTGTGCTGGTTACCTCTGTCGATCCAAATGGCGCAGCGGCGGAAAAAGGCTTTCAGCCCGGCGATGTGATCGTCGAAGCCAGCCAGGAGGAAGTCCATTCCCCGTCGGAGGTTGCCGAAAAGATCGAGGCGGCCAAGAAGGCGGGGCGGAAATCGATCCTGCTGCTGGTTGAGGGACAAGCGGGGCTGCGGTTCGTGGCTTTGCGCCTTGGTGGCCCGAAAGAAAAATCTCCGGGCTAAGGCACATTGCTCCGGGAGCGGCCCGCGAGTATAGCGCCGGTGACCAATAGAGACTAATATCGCCGGCGTTTATGATCCGGTTGATTCAAAGATACCTGTTGCCATTCCTGCCTGAGTGGTTCGCTGCACGCGCCCGCACTATCGTACCGGCGAGCATTCGGGCGAGCTACCGCCGTGCCAGCAACGATGTATTTTTATTATCTTTTCCTTGCGCCGGTAGGACTTGGGTCCGCCTGCTCATCTTCAGGACTCTGCAACACCACTTTGGGATTGAACGAGCGGCGGGTTTGAACATCCAGCCGCTGATCGATGAGTCGGGGGATTTATCGGCTCCTAGGATTATCGTCGAGCATGATGGCAACCCGCATGAGCGGACGCCAAGCGATCTGCTTTCCGACAAAAATTACTACCGAGGTGCAAAGGTCATCTTGCTGGTTCGGGAGCCGCGAGATCAAATTGTTTCTTGGTACTTCGAAGCCACGCGTCGGCAGAAAATTGCCGGGAACGAGTCCCTTAATTTCAATGGAGAAATTTCAGAATTTATCCGCGGTAAACGGGGTGGATTAGAGACTCTTCTGGAATATTACAACATCTGGGCAGACAACATGGCGGTGCCGGACGACGTTCTGATCGTTCGATATGAAGATTTGCGGCGCGACCCGTTGCCGCAACTGCGCGCAATTGTGGAATTCATCGGCTTCGGCTCGATTGACGATAAAATCCTGTCGGAAGCGATCGAATTTTGTTCGATGGAAAATATGAGGCGGTTGGAAAGTTCCGGTAGATTGGATGATGCCGCCTTCCAACCTGGAGATCGCGATGATCGCGAGTCGTTTAAGGTCCGGCGCGGCGTTGTCGGTGGATTTCGTGACTACCTTTCTGAATCGGACCAAGAATATGTTGAGAAAATGATTGGCGAAAAACTTCGCGCGTCCTTTCTCTCCAACTCATCGGATGCAAGATGATTTTGGACAGGTTGCTCGTTCGTAATCTGTCGTTTCTGACGGTAACTCAGGGCGTCGCAATGGCGACCGGACTTGTCACCGTTGGGCTTTTGGCGCGGGCTCTTGGGCCCGAGGGCTTTGGCGTCCTTGGGTTTGGAACCGCGTTTCTCGCCTTTTTCGGTATTGCTTCCGGGCTTGGGACAGACACCTATGGTGCGCGAAGCATCGCCCGGGACCGGGCTCAATTAGGGTCGGTTGTTGGATTGCTTCTCAGCCTCCGGCTCGTTCTTGCGACACTCGCTTATTTGATATTTGCTGCGGTGGTCCTGCTTTCCGATTGGCCGGAGCGTGCAACCATCGTTCTCCTGATTCAGGGAACGGGGCTTTGGGTAACGGCCCTTGTCGCCGATTTCGTTTTCCAGGCACTTGAACGGCAGGAAGTAAACGGCGCCCGGCTTGTCGTAGCGTCGCTTCTGACCTTGGGCGGTGTTTTTCTTTTTGTCGGATCGCGTGAGGATGTTGCGGTCGCCGCGCTGGTTTATGTTGCCGCACCAGCGCTGGCGGCTTTTGGCGTGCTTGTCTATCTGTTCTCGCTGAAAAGTGGCGGCATCAGGACAAATTACCTTGCCGATTTTCGGAGTTGGCCAAAGACGTGGCCATCTGTTCTCAAGTCGTCGGCACCAATGGCGATATCGGGCGCCACTTATGCGGTAATCTTCAATACCGACACCGCGATGATCGGTTTTCTACGTTCGGCCGAGGAAGTTGGAGAATACTCCGCCGCGATGAGGATTCTTCTCATCGCCATGGTTCCCGCGGGACTTTTGTTGTCGCCGTTTTTTCCCCGGCTTTCCAACGCATTTGGCGACAAGGAAAAAATGCACGACGTGGCAGTTGCGTTTGCAAAAACGATATTGTTGGTTGGTTTTCCCCTCGCAGGCGGCGGCTATCTATTTGCCGACGAAATAATGGTGCTGGTGTTCGGTCCCGAATTTGCTAACTCGGCGTCCGTGCTTCGCCTCCTGATGATTTCCCTTCTTATCATTCATCTACGCATGACCATTGGGCCCGCATTGACGGCATGGAACGCGGAGCATGCACATATGATCGCGTCGGTAATTGGGGCAGGCGCCAACGTGGGCCTAAATTTCCTTCTCATTCCTCAATGGGGAACCACTGGGGCGGCGTGGGCGTCGATTGCCAGTCACGTTGTTATTCTCGTGGGTTTCTCGATCATTTTTCTTCGGAGGTTTTCCTGGTTGCCGGTCATCCAAATATCGAAGGGAGTCCTCTTTCTTGCCATCGCGGTCGTGTCGACGCTGGTTTTCCTGCATTTGGCCGGGGGGCATCTGACGACGCCGTTGAGCAGGTTTTTGGCCGGCGGCGGCGTCTTCGCCCTCACTTTCTCCATCCCTGCGTTACGCTTTGGATGGCCTTTTGGCGCCTCAGGCGATATGAGTGGGCGGCCGCCAATAAACTGAAAATACTGCTTGAGGACATTTATCGTGCCGGAACCCATCGTTCAGCCATTCCGGGGCCTGAGGCCCGTTCCCGACAAGGCACAGGCTGTCGCCGCGCCGCCTTATGACGTGTTGTCGACGGAAGAGGCGCGGGAGTTGGCCAAGGGAAATCCGCTGAGTTTTTTGCATATTTCAAAGCC
This sequence comes from uncultured Rhodospirillales bacterium, assembly GCA_913055735.1. Classification (GTDB taxonomy): domain Bacteria; phylum Pseudomonadota; class Alphaproteobacteria; order Rhodospirillales; family UBA2165; genus CAJXKD01. Next base: position 501,254 of record CAJXKD010000001.1, on the reverse strand, counting down.
CGAGATCGACCTGCCGGCCGGCACGGACGCCTTCGCCCCCGAGGTCTATGAAACGGCCGCCAAGAACATCACACGGATGGTCGGAGAGGGCGTTCTCGTCCGCGATGTGCAGCCTTGCTACTACGTCTATCGCGTGGCCATGGACGGTCATGTCCAGACCGGGATCGCCGCCGCCGGATCCGTGGCGGCCTACGAAGCCAACTTGATCCGGCGTCACGAATTCACCCGGCCTGACAAGGAAGACGACCGCGTCCGTCAGATCGAGGCGGTCAACGCGCAGACGGGCCCCGTTTTCACGGTCCATAAGGCAAACGACCAGCTCAGCCAGGTGATCTCCGAAACCGTTGGCGGCAAGCCGGCCTACGCGGTACGGGACGTCGGTGGTGCCGATCATACATTGTGGGTCGTTTCCGATCCGGCGGCGATCACGCAGATCACCGACGCCTTCAACGACCTCGGCGTAATCTATATCGCCGATGGCCATCACCGGTCCGCTGCCGCCGCGCGAGTCGCCCATGCCCGCGCCGACCTCGATAATGATCCGCAGGTCGAGGATTCCTATAATCGGTTTCTGCTGGTCAGTTTCCCCGAGGATGAAATGCAGATCCTCGATTACAACCGGGTTGTCCGCGATTTGAACGGAATGGAGCCTGCGGCCTTCCTCGAAAAAGTCGGTGAGGCCTTCGTGGTGGCGCCGAGCGAGGAGCCGGTGCGGCCCGGCGCGCCCCAAACCTTCGGGATGTATCTCGGCGGTAAATGGTACAAGCTGTCCCTTAAAACCCCGGTGGCGGCCAATGCCAGCGCCGTCCAGCGGCTGGACGTCAGCCTTTTGAGCGACCGCTTGATCGAGCCTATTCTCGGCATCGCCGATCCCCGGCGCGACGCGCGTATCGATTTCGTCGGCGGCCGCCGAGGTCTCGATGGTCTCGCCAAACGGGTCGACCAGGATGGCTTCGCGGTTGCGTTCTCCATGTATCCGACCAGCATTCACGACCTGATGGCGGTAGCGGACGCGGGCGCCGTGATGCCGCCCAAAAGCACCTGGTTCGAACCCAAGCTCGCCGACGGCATGGTTTCGCTGGTACTCGATTAGGGCATTTGATTAGCTGGGCATCCGATTGCTTCACCGGGGCAGGATGTCCCCCGGATTGGCAAAATGACTGAGCTATCGCCAAACACCGTTATTGTCGTTTGTGGCCCGACCGCGTCGGGCAAGTCGGCGCTCGCCATGGACATCGCCGAGGAATTCGGCGGCGTGGTGATCAATGCCGATTCCATGCAGATCTACCGAGAACTGCGCATCCTGACGGCACGGCCGAGCGAAGCCGACGAGGCACGCGTGCCGCACCGGCTCTACGGCGTGCTGTCGGTGGCCGAGACTTGTTCCGCCGGAAGATGGCTGAGCGTCGCGGTGCCCGAAATCACGCAGGCCTGGGACAATGGCCTCGTGCCCATCGTCTGCGGCGGCACTGGCCTCTACATCAGGGCATTGATGCAGGGCCTCAGCGCCATGCCGGACATCCCGGCGGCGACCCGGCAGGCCGCCCGCGATGCCATGGCCGAGATGGGCAACGAGGCGTTCCATGCCATGCTGGCCGATGTCGATCCCGACGCTGCAGACCGTTTGCATGTGTCCGACACCCAGCGGCTGATCCGCGCCTACGAGGTGTTTCTTGCTACCGGGCGCTCCATCGTCGACTGGCAGACGGGGGAGGCGCCGAGCCCGCCGCTCGAGGCGCGCTTTCATGTCTTCGCCGTCTTGCCGGACCGTGAAACCCTGTATGCCGCCTGCGAGACCCGCGCCGAGGCGATGATCGAGGCGGGCGCGTTGGAGGAGGTAACGGCGCTCATGCCCCTTGGCCTCGATCCGGATTTGCCCGCGATGAAGGCGCTGGGGGTCCCTGAACTGATGCGCCACCTTAAAGGGGAGCTTTCCCGGGAGGAGGCGGTCGCGGCCCTCAAGCGGGCCACGCGCAACTACGCGAAACGGCAGATAACCTGGATTCGCCACCAGATCGAACCGGATCAGACCCTTTCCGCGCAATATTCGGAAAGGTTTAGGGAAAAAATCTTTTCAAAAATTTGAAAAACAGTGTTGACGGCGCAAGGATGGTAGATTAGGTTCCGCCCCGATAGCGCCGGAGGCGGTTCGTGCCGCTTCGTCGGCGCTGTTCTTTTGAGCGCAATAAGCGGCCGGACAGCCTGGGAAGAGGGTCCGGGACACCAAGGAGTATAGGACAATGGCGAAGCGACGTTTTATCGGTGGAGAGATTATCTTGAAGGCCCTGGCCGATCAGGATGTCGACGTCGTATTCGGCTATCCCGGCGGCGTGACGCTACCGCTCTATGACAAGATCGGGCAGCAGAACCGGACCAAGCATATTCTCGTCGCCCACGAGCAAGGCGCCGTGCATGCAGCGGAAGGCTATGCGCGCTCGACGGGCAAGCCGGGCGTTGCCCTGGCGACTTCCGGTCCCGGTGCCACCAACACGGTGACCGGTCTGGTCGATGCGCTGATGGATTCCATTCCGGTGGTTTGCCTTACCGGCCAGGTCGTTTCCACCCTGATCGGCAACGATGCCTTCCAGGAGGCGGACACCACGGGCATTACCCGCCCGGCGACCAAGCACAATTATCTGGTCAAAAGCACCGAGGATTTGGCGCGGGTCATTCACGAGGCGTTCTACGTCGCCACCCACGGCCGTCCCGGCCCGGTTCTGGTCGACATCCCCAAGGACGTGATTTTGGGCGAAGGCGAGTATGTCGGGCCCGAGGATGTTCTGCCAAAATCCTACGCGCCGCAGATCAAGGGCGAAAAGGCCAGCATCGAGGAAGCGGTCGAACTGATGGCGTCGGCAAAGCGGCCGATCATCTATGCCGGCGGCGGTGTCATCAATTCGGGACCGAAAGCCTCCAAGTTGCTCACCGAGTTGGTCGACATGACCGGCTTCCCCTGCACGCTGACCCTGATGGGGCTCGGCGCTTATCCGGCGTCGCGGCCGCAGTTCCTGGGGATGCCCGGCATGCACGGGACGCTCGAAGCCAACATGGCCATGTATCAATGTGACGTGATGGTCAATATCGGCGCGCGTTTCGACGACCGGGTGACGGGTAAGACCGATGCCTTCTCGCCGCGTTCGAAGAAGATCCATGTCGACATCGATCCGTCGTCGATCAACAAGAATATTGCCGTCGACGTGCCGATCATCGGCGACTGCACCTCGGTGCTGCGCGACATGCTGCGGATATGGAAAGCCAAGAACCTCAAGACCGATAAGCCGGCCCTCAAGAAATGGTGGGCGCAAATCGGTAAATGGCAGGCAAAGGACAGCCTCGGTTTCGAGCAGGACGATGGGCCGATCAAGCAGCAGTATGCGCTCAGCCGTTTGCGTGAACTGACCCGTGGCGATGATGTCTATGTCACCACCGATGTGGGGCAGCATCAGATGTGGGCCGCGCAGTATCTCCATTTTGAGGAACCCAACCGGTGGATGACCTCGGGCGGTCTTGGCACCATGGGCTACGGTGTGCCCGCCGCGATGGGTGTTCAGGCCGGCCATCCGGACAGCAAGGTGGTTTGCGTCACCTCGGAAGGCTCGCTGCTGATGAACATTCAGGAAATGGCGACCATCGCCAAGTACGGCTTGCCGGTGAAGATTCTCAACCTCAACAACAACGTATTGGGGATGATCCGTCAGTGGCAGGAACTGTTCCACGGTAACCGGGAATCGGAATGCGATCTCAGCCGCGGACCGGACTTCCTCAAGCTTGCCGAGGGTTTCGGGTTCGTGCCGTTGAGCGCCTCGGACCCCGCGGAAGTGGACGATGCTATTAACGAGATGATGCGCATCGACAAGCCGGTCTTCCTCAACATGGCCGTGTCCCGCGATGAAAACGTGTTTCCCATGATCCCGGCGGGAGCGGCGCACTACGACATTGTCCTCGGCCCCAACGATCAGCGTGCCGAGGTGGACGACGACGACATGATGATGGCCTAACGGCTGTACAGAGACGCCGGCGGCGGTTTCCTCGCCGCCGGTTTCTTCCTTTACATAAATACCCGGGACCGCCTGGCGAGGGACGCCGATCTGAGCAGCGGCGGTTGCGGCACCAATAGCGAGGAAAAGATGGCACCAAGGAAGAAACCCCGAAAGACGCCGACCAAGGCGCAACTGGATGCAAAAGCCGAACCGCAGGAGCACACCTTCTCCGTGCTGGTCGCGAACGAGGCGGGCGTGCTGGCCCGGGTGGTCGGCCTGTTCTCGGGGCGGGGCTATAACATCGACAGCCTGACCGTGTCCGAGGTCGACGAGGAGGAGCATCTCTCCAAGATCACCATCGTGACCACCGGCACGCCGATGATCATCGAGCAAATCCGCGCCCAGCTTGAACGTCTGGTGCCGGTTCGGCGGGTGGCCGATCTGACCGTCGAGGGGCCGTCTGTCTCGCGGGAGCTGGCCCTGGTGAAGGTCAAGGGCCGGGGTGAGAAGCGTGTTGAATCGCTGCGCATAGCCGATATATTCCGTGCCCACGTCGTGGACAGCACCAACAACTCCTTCGTTTTCGAGATCGTCGGCGATACCGGGAAGCTGGACGCCTTCATCGAGCTGATGCAACCGTTGGGGCTGATCGACGTATCCAGGACCGGCGTCGTCGCCATCGCGCGCGGCGCGGAGGAAATGTAACAGAACACCAATAACGCAGCCGTGCTGCCGCGCGGCGCCAATTTTAGCAGTTAACACCGGGGATATCCGATGCGCGTATTTTATGACCGAGACGCCGACATCAATCTGATCAAGACCAAGAAGGTGGCGATCATCGGCTATGGCAGCCAGGGACATGCTCATGCCCTCAACCTCAGGGATTCGGGGGTCAAGGAAGTGGCCGTAGCGCTGCGCCAGGGGTCCGGGTCAATCGCCAAGGCGAAGGCCGAGAACCTGCCCGTCATGACACCCACCGAGGCTGTCCAATGGGCTGACGTCACCATGATCCTGGCGCCGGACGAGACCCAGCAGGATCTCTACAACAACGAGCTTAAGGGCCACATCAAGCCGGGCGCGGCCATCGCTTTCGCCCACGGCCTGTCGGTCCATTTCGGCCTTGTCGAGCCACCAGAGGATATCGACGTCTTCATGATCGCGCCGAAGGGCCCGGGCCACACCGTGCGCTCCGAGTTTGCGCGCGGCGCCGGCGTGCCCTGTCTCGTCGCTGTTCATCAGGACGTGTCGGGTGCCGCTCTCGATATCGCGTTGAGCTATGGCTCCGCCGTCGGCGGTGGCCGCTCGGGCATCATCGAGACGACCTTCAAGGAAGAATGCGAAACCGACCTGTTCGGTGAGCAGACCGTGCTGTGCGGCGGCCTCACCTCGCTTATCCAGGCCGGCTACGAAACCCTGGTCGAGGCCGGCTACGCGCCGGAAATGGCCTATTTCGAATGCCTGCACGAGGTCAAACTGATCGTCGACCTGATCTATCAGGGCGGTATCGCCAACATGCGTTATTCTATCTCCAATACGGCCGAGTTCGGTGACTATGTCTCCGGCCCGCGGGTGGTCGACGCCGAAACTAAGGCGCGCATGAAGGAGGTGCTGGCCGACATCCAGTCGGGCAAGTTCGTCAAGGAATGGATGCTGGAAAGCAAGGTCGGCAGCCCCCGCTTCAAGGCCCTGCGCAAGGCGGGTGCCGCGCACCATATCGAGGAGGTCGGCCAAAAACTCCGCGATATGATGCCGTGGATCACCGAAAATGCCCTTGTCGACAAGTCCAAGAACTAAAAAGGGCTGAAAAAGCCTGATTTAAGACCGAATTGATCCGCTCCGCCCGCCCAGGCGGGGCGGATTTCGGTTTTTAGGCCCTATTTGGCCCTGGTTGACCCAGTTTTAGGGGAGGAAATGGATGAAATACGTGCGTTGCTATGCCGATTCGGGCGGCGAAAGCCATTTCGAGGAGCTGGAGATCGATTTCCAGGAGAGTGCGGCCGATGCCGACGGTGACGTGCCCGCCCGGGCGGCCCCCATTCCCGGCGGTGATGTGCAGTTCATCCGCAATAAACCGGGCTTTTTCCGCGATTGGCACCCCACCCCCTATTCGTGGATCGGGACCATCGTCCAGGGGCGGGTAGAGGTCACCGCAAGTGACGGGGAAAGCCGGGTTTTCGGGCCCGGGGACGTTCATGTTCACGAGGACGAGACGGGCAAGGGACACCAGACCCGGGTGATCGGCGACGAAACGGCGGTCCTGATGCGGACCCGTCTGCAGGCTCCCCTGGGGTAAAAGAGGCGGCCTGGAAGGCCCCGGGAAACATCAATTATTCCTAAAGACTTGGGAAATACTGTTGACTTTGTGCTGTTTTCTTCCATTTTATGGCATGGTGTAGGCAATATTTTCCGGTTAGCCCTTCTGGGCGGGGAAGCAATGATGGTACCGCATTCACGCGGCATTTTGGACGGTTCGCACCGGCGTTTGGACGCCGGGGCGGTTTGCCGTGCCGACATTGCACCCTTTCCTTCCCGTGCGTTCACGGACCGGCTTTGCCTTGACCGGGCCCTGCGACTTAGGCGCCCCTGAGCGTGATCGTCATTCTTTGACGGACGTTCAGGGGAATTGTGCACCCGAGTCGCAACCGAATATTTGGAAAGGTCCAGTCAAATGAGTACCGGCAAAGAAACAGCCAAAGACTCTGAACGAGTAATTATTTTCGATACCACCATGCGTGACGGTGAGCAGTCGCCGGGCGCGTCCATGAATCTGTCCGAAAAACTCCGTATCGCGGAGGTTTTGGAAGAGATGGGTGTCGACGTCATCGAAGCCGGCTTCCCCATCGCGTCCGAAGGCGATTTCGAAGCGGTCAACGAGGTGGCCAAGCTGGTCACGGAATCGACCGTTTGCGGTCTCGCCCGGGCGTCCCGTGTGGATATCGAGCGCGCCGCCGAGGCGGTGAAGCCTGCCAAACGGCCTCGCATCCATACCTTTATTTCGACCAGCCCGCTGCACATGAAGTACAAGCTGCAGATGGAGCCGGACGACGTCTATGCGGCGGTGATCGATAGCGTCAGCCGGGCCCGCAATCTGGTCGATGACGTGGAGTGGAGCTGCGAGGACGGCTCGCGCACGGAGCATGACTTCATGTGCCGTTGCGTCGAGGCGGCCATCGATGCCGGCGCCACGACCGTCAATATCCCCGACACGGTCGGCTATGCCTTGCCCGACGAGTTCGCGGCAATCATCGCCATGCTCAAGAACCGGGTCCCCAACATCGACAAGGCGGTGATCAGCGTCCACTGCCATAACGATTTGGGCTTGGCGGTGGCCAATTCCCTGGCCGCGGTCAAGGCAGGCGCCCGTCAGGTGGAATGCACGATCAACGGCTTGGGCGAGCGGGCCGGCAATGCGGCGATGGAAGAGATCGTCATGGCATTGCGGACGCGGGCTGACTTAATGCCCTACAAGCCGAATATCGTTACCGAGCATATCACCAAGGCCTCGCGGCTGGTTTCGACCATCACCGGCTTTACGGTGCAGCCCAACAAGGCCATCGTCGGGGCGAATGCCTTTGCCCATGAATCGGGGATCCATCAGGACGGCATGCTGAAACATGCCAGCACCTATGAGATCATGACGCCGGAATCGGTCGGACTCACCGAGTCGAAATTGGTTCTCGGCAAGCATTCCGGCCGTCACGCCTTCCGCGAAAAGCTGAAGGAGTTGGGTTACGATATCGGCGCCAACGCCGTTGAGGATGCGTTCAAGCGCTTCAAGGATTTGGCCGATATCAAGAAGGATGTGTTCGACGAGGATATTGTCGCCCTGGTCGACGAAACCGTGGTGCGGACCAACGACCACATCAAGTTGGAATCGTTGGAAGTACTGTGCGGTACGATGCACCGGCCCCCGAAGGCAGAATTGACCTTGTCTATCGAGGGCGAGGTCAAGAGCACCGGATCGGCGGTCGAGGGCGACGGCCCGGTCGACGCGATTTTCAAGGCGATCAAGCAACTCACCGGACAAACGCCGCACTTGCAGCTCTATCAGGTGCACGCCGTGACCCAAGGCACGGATGCCCAGGCCGAGGTGACGGTGCGTCTGGAAGAAAACGGAAAGACGGTCAATGGGCAGGGCGCCGACACCGATACGATGGTGGCGTCCGCCAAGGCATACATCAACGCGCTCAATAAGCTGTTGGTGAAAAGAAAAAAAACGGCTCCGGCGGCGCTTTCGGCTTAACGGCCAGCTAACGTTGCCGGTATAAGATGCCGCTTAACCTAATAAAGGGGACGGTGCCGGTCGCGCAGCTGGCACCGTAACCAATCCATCAGGGACAATCTGCCGGGACAGCTGACTCGGTTAACCGAAAGACAATGAGGATATAAATGTTGTCGCGACTGTTTGGATTCCTGTCCGCCGATATGGCCATCGACCTCGGCACGGCAAACACCCTGGTGTACGTAAAAGGGAAGGGCATCGTTCTGAACGAGCCTTCCGTGGTGGCCATAACCGACGTTCAGGGCAAAAAACAGGTCCTGGCGGTCGGTGAAGAGGCGAAGCAGATGCTGGGCCGCACGCCCGGCAATATCACTGCCATCCGGCCGTTGCGCGATGGGGTGATCGCCGACTTCAAGATCGCCGAGGATATGATCAAGTATTTCATCCGCAAGGTTCACAACCGGCGCAGCTTTGCTTCGCCCCTGATTGTGGTTTGCGTGCCCTCGGGGTCCACCGCGGTCGAACGCCGCGCCATTCAGGAATCGGCGGAAGCCGCCGGTGCCCGGCGCGTTTACCTGATCGAAGAGCCGATGGCGGCGGCGATCGGCGCCGGTCTGCCGGTGACCGAGCCCACGGGCTCCATGGTCGTCGATATCGGTGGTGGTACGACGGAGGTCGCGGTTCTTAGTCTCGGTGGCATCGTTTATTCACGAAGCGTCCGGGTCGGCGGCGACAAGATGAACGAGGCGATCATCGCCTATATCCGCCGTAATCATAATCTGCTGGTCGGTGAAAGCAGCGCCGAACGGATCAAGGAAGAGATCGGCTCCGCCTGCCCGCCGGAAGACGGCGACGGCCGGACCATGGAGATCAAGGGCCGCGACCTGATGAACGGCGTGCCCAAGGAATTGGTTATCAGTGAGCGGGAAATCGCGGAAAGCCTGGCCGAGCCGGTCAGCGCCATCATCGAGGCGGTGAAGGTGGCTCTTGAGCATACCGAGCCGGAATTGGCCGCGGATATCGTCGATAAGGGCATCGTGCTTACCGGCGGCGGCGCCATGCTGAGCAATATGGACTATGTTCTTCGCTATGCCACGGGGCTGCCGGTTTCCATCGCCGACGGCCCCCTGAATTGTGTGGTTTTAGGGACCGGCCGGGCCCTTGAAGAAATGAAGAAGATGCGCCACGTATTGACTACGATGTACTAACGGTTTTGCTCTGAAAATCCCGGAATAAAACCCGGTTTTCAGCCGTTTTTTTATTTCCGGGATGGACTGCCAGAAACGCCGGGGGAGACGAGTTGGAGCAACGTCCGGGCTCAATTATACGAATTGCCGCCCCTCTTAGGGGGTTCGTTCAGCGGTTCACCTATCTGGGGCTGATTTTGGCCGCTTTTGGGCTGATGCTGCTTGGCAAGGCCGACGCCCTACTGGTCGATCGCGCCCGGACCCATGTCACCGATGCCGTTACCCCCATCCTCGATGCCGTCTCCCGGCCTGTCGACACCCTGACCCGAAGCTTCAACGATCTCCGCAATCTCCGCGATATCCGCGCCGAGAATTCCCGTCTGCGCGAGGAGAACCTGCGGCTCAGGGAATGGCAGATGCTGGCGCGCAACTTGGCCGCCGAGAACAAATCCCTCCAATCCCTCGTCCGCGTAGTTCCCGAGCCGCCGGCCAAATTCGTCACCGCGCGGGTGATCGCCGATGCCGGGAATACGTTTACCCATGCGCTGCTGCTGAACGCCGGTAAAAGCGACGGTATGCGCGTCGGGCAGGCGATCCTCAGTCATGACGGTTTCGTCGGCTGGGTGGTTGCCGTCGGCCTGCGGTCGGCGCGGGTATTGTTGCTGACCGATATCAGTTCGCGCATTCCCGTGGTGATCGAAACCTCGCGGGTGCAGGCGATCCTGGCGGGCAATAATTCCGATCGCCCCAAACTTATCCACCTGCCGCCGGGTGGGCGCATCACACCCGGCGAACGGGTCGTGACGTCGGGTCATGGCGGCGCTTTTCCGCCGGGTCTTCCGGTTGGCATCGTTGCCGCGGTAACGGACTCGGGCGTGGAGGTGCAACCCTTCATGCAACGCAACCGCCTCGAATTCGTCAGCGCCGTCGATTTCGGCCTGGGAGGCATACTCGATACGTCGGGGTTGCGATGAGCAGCGATTTCCTCCAGCGGGCGGACCGGTGGGCGCGGAACACGACCCCGTTCGGTCTGACGCTCACGCTGATCATTATCGGGGTGTTGCCGTTGCACATTCCCGAGTATGCGGCGATCGCGCCGGTTTTCGCCGTGACCTCGGTTTACCACTGGGGTGTCTATCGGCCGCACTTGCTGCCGTCACTGGCGGTGTTCGTGCTTGGTTTGGTGCAGGATGTCCTCAGCGGCACGCCCATCGGCCTATATGCCGTCGTGTTCCTGTCGCTCTACGGCGTGTGCGTTTTCCAGCGCCAGTTCCTGGTCGGGAAGTCTTTCCTGGTTTACTGGATGGGCTTCGGCTTGATCTGGTTTGTCGCGTCGATCGAGCTTTGGGCTTTGTCGTCGGCGTGGCATCTTGCCCTTCTGGATATCAAAGGCTTCGTTTTTCAGTATCTGCTGACCGTGGGGCTGTTCCCGTTCATCGCCTGGATATTCCTCCGGTGGCAACAAGCCTTCTTACAGCAGGATTGAGATGCATCGGGATAATGACCGATACCGATTGTTCAGCCGCCGCACGGTGGTCCTGGGTGGCTCGCAATTCGTGATGCTGTCGGCGCTCGCGGGGCGCATGTACTACCTGCAGATTGTCGAATCCGAACGCTATAAGACCCTTGCCGACGAGAACCGCATCAGCCTGAAACTGTTGGCGCCACCCCGCGGCAGGATCGTCGATCGGTTCGGCCGGCCGATGGCCGTTAACGAGCAGAACTACCGCGCCCTGCTGACAGCCGAGGTCGCGAAGGATGTTGAGCAATCCCTCGACGCGCTCGGGGCGATTATTCATATCTCCGAGAACGAGCGCGCGCGCATCCTGCGTGACGTGAAACGCCGCCGCCGCTTCCTTCCGGTCGTAGTGCGAGAAAATCTGAGTTGGAAGGACGTCGCGCGGATCGAAGTGAACGCGCCGATCCTCGCCGGCATCACCATCGACGTGGGCGAAACCCGGAGCTACGTCAACGGGATCGAGACCGCGCCGATCCTCGGCTATGTGTCGGCGGTGTCGGAACAGGAAATGGACGAGGATCCCCTGCTGGAACTGCCCGGTTTCCGCATCGGCAAAGCGGGTATCGAAAAAGTCCACGATCTTGCCTTGAGGGGGCGGGGCGGCACGTCCCAGGTCGAGGTCAATGCCTTGGGGCGCGAAATTCGTGAATTGGAGCGGCACGAAGGGCAGCCCGGCACAGAGGCTTGGCTCACCATTGATCTCGAGCTGCAGAAATTCGTCGCCAAAAGGCTCGGCGACGAGGCTGCCGCCGCTGTCGTAATGGATGTCCGCACCGGCGAGGTGCTGACGCTTGCTTCAACACCCAGTTTCGATCCCAACGCGTTCAACCGCGGTTTGACACCGGACGAATGGAAAAAGTTGGTGTCCGACGAGCGTGCGCCGTTGAACAATAAGGCCCTTGCCGGTCAATACGCCCCCGGTTCGACTTTCAAGATGATCGTCGCTCTAGCCGCGCTGGAGAAGGGTGTCATCAACCTTCAGAGCCAGGTTTTTTGTCCCGGCCATACCAAGCTTGGGAACGCGACGTTCCACTGCTGGAAACGCGGTGGTCATGGCACCATGGATATGACCAGCGCGATCACCCAATCCTGTGATGTCTACTTCTATGAGGTCGCGCGCCGCACGGGGATTGATCGCATCGCCGCCATGGCGCGGCGCTTTGGCCTTGGCGAGCCGACGGACGTCGATTTGCCGGGCGAGAAGGGTGGCCTCGTGCCGAGCCGCGCCTGGAAACGCAAAGCAAAGGGCGAAGCCTGGCAGACAGGCGAAACTATGCTTGCCGGTATAGGCCAAGGTTTCATCCTGATTACACCACTGCAGCTTGCCCTCATGACCGCCCGGTTGGTGAACGGTGGCATTGCGGTAAAGCCGCATCTGACGCGGCAACTGGTTCCCTATGATGATGCCGAAACAGGTGTGCAGGTGCCCGAGTCGACTTCCGAACCGATGGAGCTTCACGGCCCGCATCTGGAAGCCGTCCTCAATGCCATGGCCAGCGTGACGAATTCCCCGCGCGGAACGGCCTACCGCTCACGGATCAAGAAATCCGGGTTCGAGATGGGCGGCAAGACCGGCACCGTACAGGTGCGCCGCATCACCAAGGCGGAGCGCGAGGCCGGCGTCCGCAAGAACCACGAATTGCCGTGGAACGAACGCGATCACGCGCTGTTCGTCGGTTATGCGCCGGTCAAAGCGCCGCGCTACGCGGTTTCCGTGGTCGTCGAGCACGGCGGCGGCGGCTCCTCGACGGCGGCGCCGATCGCCCATGACATCATGATGGAGGTGCAGCGCCGCGATCCGTCGCGTGGGGTGCCCAGCGCCAAATTGACGACGCCCGCCAAGCCGGTGACGGAGGGCTAGCGACAATGGTCTATATCCCCACCCGGCAGCCCGACATGAGCCTCGGCGAGAAGATCTGGCACCTCAATTGGACGTTCATCCTGCTGGTTTGTATCGCGGCGTCGGTGGGTTTCGCCATGCTCTATTCGGCGGCGAACGGCAACATCGATCCCTGGGCCTCGCGTCAGATGATCCGCTTCGGGGTCGGTTTGATGATCATGCTGGTCGTTGCCGTAACCGACATCCGTTTCTGGCTGCGCTACGCCTATGTGTTCTATGCGCTAGCCCTGGTCATGCTGATCGTCGTGGAGGTCGCGGGGTCCATCGGCATGGGTGCCCAGCGCTGGATCGATCTCGGTTTCTTTACCGTGCAGCCGTCGGAGATTGCCAAAATCACGCTGATCCTTGCCCTGGCGCGCTATTTCTATGCCAGCCGGGTGGAAGACGTGCGCCGGCTGACGCATTTGTTCATTCCTGCGGTTCTCGTCGCTGTGCCGGCTTTCCTGGTGCTGAAGCAGCCCGATCTGGGTACGGCCATTCTGCTCGCCGCCACGGGTGTCGTGCTGTTCTTCCTCGCCGGCGTCCGCGCCTGGATTTTCGTGTCGGTGGGGGTCGCCGGGCTCGCGTCCATCTATCCCCTGTGGCAGTTCGTGCTTCTCGACTATCAGAAGAAGCGGCTGCTGACCTTTCTCAATCCCGAGAGCGATCCTCTCGGCTCCGGGTATCACATCACGCAGTCCAAGATCGCGCTGGGTTCCGGCGGCGTCTTCGGCAAGGGCTTCCTGCAGGGATCGCAAAGTCATCTCAACTTCCTGCCGGAAAAGCAGACCGACTTCATCTTCACCATGCTGGCGGAGGAGTTCGGCATGGTCGGCGGGCTGGCGCTGATCGGTTTGTTTGCTTTGATGCTGGTCTATGGATTCGCCATTTCGCTGCGCAGCCGCAACCATTTCGGACGCCTGGTCGGGATGGGGGTTACCACCGCCTTCTTCCTCAACATTTTCGTCAACATCGCCATGGTGATGGGCATCGTGCCGGTGGTGGGCATGCCGCTGCCGCTGATTTCATACGGCGGGACGGCCATGCTCAGCCTGATGTTCGCGTTCGGTCTGTTGATGTGTGTGTATGTCCACCGCGATGTCAATCTCGCCCCCGGTGCGGCGGCGGGGGACTAATTCTCCAATTTTCTCTTGGATTTACCGTCGGGGCCGGTTGCGGCCTTTCTGGCATCTCTTGTCGACAAGATCGGCCCTGGTTGCTATAAGCGGGCCTCCTTGGCGGGCGCATAGCTCAGTTGGTAGAGCAGCTGACTCTTAATCAGCGGGTCCAAGGTTCGAGTCCTTGTGCGCCCACCATTTTCCCGATCTCACGGACAAATATCTAGACGGCAGCTAAGCCGCGTCGTCGGTGCTCAACACGCCGCGGGCGATCTGGTCCGCTTCGATGCTTTCGAACAGCGCCTGGAAGTTGCCTTCCCCGAAGCCGTTGTCGCCCTTGCGCTGGATGAACTCGAAGAAGATCGGGCCGATCACGGTTTTCGAGAAGATTTGCAGCAGGATCTTGGTCGTCCCGCCATTCATGACGCCTTCGCCGTCGATGAGAATGCCGTATTTCTTCATGCGGTCGAGGGGCTCGGTATGGCCGTCGACGCGTTCCTTCGACATCTCATAGTAGACATCGGGCGGTCCCGGCATGAATTCCAGTCCGGCACCGGCGAGCCGGTCTGTCGCGTCGTAGATGCCGTCGGTGCCGACGGCGACATGCTGGATGCCTTCGCCCTTGTACTCGTGGAGATATTCCTCGATCTGGCTTTGATCGTCCTTGGACTCGTTGAGCGGGATGCGGATCTTGCCGCAAGGCGAGGTAATTGCCCGTGAGATGAGACCCGTTGCCTTGCCTTCGATATTGAAGAAGTGAATCTGCTTGAAGCCGAAAAGGTCGCGGTAGAAGGCCCACCACGTGTCCATGTTGCCGCGATAGACATTGTGGGTCAGGTGATCGAGATAGTAGAAGCTGAAACCCTCCGGTTTCGGATCGCGCGCGCCCAGCCAATCGAACGCCGCGTCATAGACGGAGCCTTTGTGGCCGTAGGTCTCGACGAAATAGATCAGCGAGCCGCCGATGCCTTCGATGGCGGGTACATCGAGCGCTTTGTCCGTGCCCTTGTATTCAGTGGCGCCGCGCGCAACGGCATGGTCCAGGGCATGCCGCGCATCTACCACGCGCCAGGCCATGGAGGCGGCGCAGGGGCCGTGTTCGCGCGCGAACTTGGAGGCGAAGGAGCCGGGCTCCGCGTTCAGAAGGTAGGTGATGTCCCCTTGACGCCAGACGGTAATGTTCTTGGTCTTGTGCTTCGCGACGGGCGTGTAGCCCATGGTCTCGAAAAGTGCGGCGAGCTTCTGCGGTTCGGGATGGGCGAACTCGACGAATTCGAACCCGTCGGTTCCGATCGGGTTGTTGGCGTCGATTTTCGCGGGCGGGGCGTTGTGGGGAAACGGGCCCATTGGAAACCTCCTTCGCAGCGTAAAAGCGTGCGCAGTATGGGCCGTATTTCGCGCAATTTTCTTGCATTATTTTAGTGAAATGCAAATATTATGCGTAGAATGTGCAAATTTTATCTAGAAAGCGCGTAGTTGATGCAGATTGACGATTTCGACCTCAAGATACTCGGCCAGCTCCAGCGTGACGGGCGCCAAACGAGCAACGAGCTTGCCGAGAAAATCGGCCTGTCGGCTTCCCAATGCTCGCGCCGGCGCATGCGGCTCGAGGCCGATGGGCTCATCCGCGGCTACCGGGCCGATATCGACCGGCAGAAGCTGGGTTTGAGCTTTATTTCGGTCATTTCGGTGACCCTCGCGACCCACAACCGCGATAACGCCAAACGCTTCGCCAAGTTGATCGCCGATCTGCCCGAGGTACTGGAAGCGTATGCCTTGACCGGCGAGATGGACTATCTGTTGAAAGTTGTGACCCCGGATCTCGACGGTCTCTCACGTTTCGTGAACGACGTGCTGTTGCCGCATGATTCCGTGCAGCATGTCAAAACGGCCATTGCCCTCGACACCCTGAAAGAATTCGGCGGCCTGCCGCTCAGATAGGTTATTTTCCGCTCCCATCTGCTTTTTTTGGTGGCATCGGCTTTGAAATCCGGCTGTTTCCTACAACCTAAGTTGTATGAATGTGCGGCTGTTCTTCCGGCAATTCACAACCATTTCCGCGGCGTTTCTTGCGTTGTGGTGTGTCGGCCTCTACGTCGACGCGGTGCTCGATGAACGCAAAAATCGCGAGGTGCTAATAGAAGCCTTGGAGCGGGCGGAGGACGAGTTCGCGCATACGTTGGCGGGCTATGTCGCCGATTTGGGTGTTCTGTCCAAGGACCATCATGTGCTTGCCCTGGCCGCCGGCGATAACGCGGCCAAGGGGGACGCTGCGGCGGTATTCCAGAACTTTGCGAATCAGAAACCGCTGATTGCCCAAATCCGTTATCTCGACCGTTTCGGGAACGAGGTCGTTCGGGTCGACCAGCGAGGCGGCAGCGTGGTACGCGTCGAAGATGGTGGCCTGCAGAACAAGGCGGACCGCTATTACTTCAAGCAGTCCGTAAGCTTGCCCGACGGCGGGCTTTTCGTCTCCGCAATCGATCTGAACATTGAGCATGGCAAGATCGAGGACCCGTGGCGGCCCATGCTGCGTTTCGCCACCCCGGTCCGCCCGTCGGGACCGGCGACCGCCGGCATCGTCGTTCTCAATATCGATGTTGGTGCCCTCGTCGATCGTCTCGCGCAGGCGGGATTGGGGGATGCGGCGCCGTTCCAAATACTGAATCACGATGGTTACTGGCTGGCCGGGGTTCCAGAGGATCAGCGTTGGGGATTTATGTTCGGTCGTGACACGACGTTGGCCTATACGAACCCGGATGTTTGGCAACAGGTTTCGGCGGGCGTATCCGGTGCGTTCGAGGAAGGTGGTACCAATTATGTCTTCACGACGCTGAAGCCGGCGTCCCAGTTAGCGGGGACGTTGGAGGGCGCGTCGGTCCGTACGTTTGAAAATGACTGGATAATATTGGCGACCGCGCGCGGCGTCTCGCCTTTCGACGTTTGGCGGGGATTTCATCCGATGGTGATCGGTATCGGCCTCATTATCATCGCCCTCATCTGTTTGAAGTGGAGCCGGTCCGGCCGCGGGCACGCCTAGGCCAGAAACATTGCGGCCATGGTTCCAATCGCGGGCCTCCAAAGACTTCCCCTCTTATCGCGGTCGTTCATTTTTTTCGAACAATCTATAGAAAAATCTAGCTCCCTCGCGAAATGGATGGGATAGTGACCGCCAATTGTCGAAAAGAGACGCCGGTAACAGGCGGAGATCGCAGGGAGGGACATCATGACCATCAACGCTCAAATTCCGTACGGTGCGTATTGGAGCACGCCGCATGCGCGGTGGCAGGGCAAGTTACAACATCTCCATGCGATCAAGTTCGCGGCCCATGTCGGTAAGCAGGAACTGGCCAAGCGCAACATCGACCCGAGTTCTTTCAACTACGGCGTTCTGGGTATCACCATCGGTCAGCATCAGTCGTTCAACGGCCTGGGCTGGTTCACCAACATGCTCGGCGCGCCGCAGGTGGGCGGTCCGTTGATCAGTCAGGTCTGTGCCACCGGCGTCCGCTGCCTGGAGAACGCCGTCATGGAGATCGAAGGCGGCATGGCGGACAACGCGTTGGTCGCGACCTGCGACCGCACGTCCAACGGCCCGCAAATCTACTATCCCGATCCGGGCGGCATCGGCGGCGCGGGCCGGAACGAGAACCAGGTGCTCGACAACATGCAGCACGACCCGTTCGGCGGCCATTCCATGCTGCAGACGGCGGAAAATGTCGCAGCGCGTCATCAGATTTCGACCGAAGAGCAGCATGATGTCGCCTTTCGCCGCACGGAGCAGTATCAGGACGCGCTCGCCGACGACTCCGCTTTCCTCAAGAAATTCATGACCCTGCCGTTCGACGTGCCGTCGGCCAACTTTAAGAAATCCGTCGACACTATGGAGGGCGATCAAGGCGTCTATCCGCCCAACCTGGAGAAACTCAAATCCCTGAAACCGGTGTTGGAGGGCGGCACGGTCACGTTCGGTGGCCAGACATATCCCGCCGACGGTAATGCCTGCATCGTCGTCACCACGCCGGACAAGGCGAAGGAGATGAGCGCCAATAAGAACATCAAAGTGTGCATCCGGGGCTTCGGACAGGCCCGCGCCGAGCTGGGTTATATGCCGGAAGCGCCGCTGCCTGCCGCGCAAAACGCCCTCAAGATGGCGGGGTGGTCGCTGGACGATATCGATGCGGTCAAAACCCACAACCCGTTTGCCGTCAACGATCTCTATTTCGCCAAGCAGACCGGCTGGGATGTGAACAAAATGAACAATTACGGTTCGACGCTCGTTTGGGGCCATACGCAGGCGTCCATGGGCATCCGCGCGATTATCGAGCTGATCGAGGAGCTTGCTCTGCGCGGCGGCGGCAAGGGCTTATTCACCGGCTGCGCCGCCGGCGATACTGGCATGGCGGTCGTCCTCGAGGTGACGGACGAGAAGTGACGGCGCGCGGTTACGCCGCCAATTACGCCGCCTGGGCCAAGAGGTCCTTCAAGCTGAAATCGGGATCTGCCGCTTGCTGCGGCGTTGGCGAGAGGCCGGCGGCCAGGAGTTTGCGCCCCTGGATGTGATCTGCGGGCCGATTGACGGAATCGATCGCGCGCAGCACACCTTTCCGGAAGTGGAACTGCGAGAATTTGCCGGTGTCCATATCCCCCCGGATGACGGCTTCATCGCCTCCATCCTTCAGGCCGACCATCTGTAGTTTGAGATCGTACTGATCGGACCAGAACCACGGAACGGTGTCGTAGGGTTTCTCATGTCCGGTGATGGTGGCTGCCACGGTGCGGCCTTGGTCGGCGGCGTTCTGAACGGATTCGAGCCGGATCAGCCTGCCCACGAAAGGATGGTGACAAGCCGTGCAATCGCCGGCGGCGAAAACGTGCGGGTCGGCGGTCCGGCAGAACCTGTCGACGATGATGCCGTTGTCGCAGGCCAGTCCGCTTGCTTCGGCGAGGTCGGTGTCGGGAATGACGCCTATTCCGACGACGACCATGTCGGCGGGATAGCTCGTGCCGTCGTCACAGACGACGGTTTCGACCGCGTCGGAGTTCCCGGCGATTTCGGAGACCATGGCGTCGCAAACGATGCTGACGCCGTGGCTCTCATGGGTACGGGTAAAAAATTCAGATAGCTCCGGAGAGACCACGCGGCTCATGACCCGCGGCGTGGCTTCCAGGACAGTGACATCCTTCCCGAGCTGCGCCGCCACGGCGGCGAATTCCAATCCGATAAATCCGGCACCGATAACCACGACCTTTGTGGCCGTGCCGAGTTGTGCCTCGATCCGGTCCACGTCATCGATGGTCTTCAGGTAGAACACGCCGTTCAATTCGGCGCCCGGAACGGCGAGCTTGCGCATGCGCGCCCCTGTTGCCAGCACCAGCTGGTCGTAGGGTAAAGAGGTGCCATCCTTCAGTCCAAGTGACCGTTTCGCGCGGTCGACCGATACCACCGTCGTCCCGGTCTGCAGGTCGATGGCATGGTCCGTGTAGTATTGCTCGGCGCGGAACTTCAGGCGCTGCTTGTCGACATTGCCGAGGAGGTAGGCCTTCGACAAGGGCGGGCGCTGATAGGGGGCGTAGGGTTCGCCGCCGAGGAGGGTGATCCGCCCCTCGTAACCCTCGCCGCGGAGCGACTCGGCTGTTTGGTACCCTGCCTGCCCCCCGCCGACGATGACAACGCATGCCTCGGTGTCCGTCATTACGTCTGTTCCTCGGGCATGCGGACGATGATGCCGTCGATCTCGGGCATGGCCTTGATCTGACAGCTCAGGCGGCTGTTCGCTTCCCGGGGCGAGACGGTACATTCGAGCATCTCTTCTTCGGTTTCGCTCGGCGGATCGAGCTTGTCGAGGAAGGCTTCGTCGACATAGACATGGCAGGTCGCGCAGCCGCATGAGCCGCCGCACTCCCCGACGATGCCGTCGATGCCGTTGAGGGTCGCCCCCTGCATCAGGGTCCAGCCGGCCGGCAGTTCGACGCTGTGTTCGGTGCCGTCATGTTCGATGTAAGTCACCTTGGGCATAGATCGGTACTCCGTATTCTCGGCGCGCGTTAGTTGACCGCCAGGTCCAGTTGCATGGGGCTGCGGAAATTCGACGACGGCACCCACGGCAGTTGTTCCTGCACCCGTTCGAACTCGGGGAACCGCTGAAGGAACTCTTCGAAGAAGATTTTGCAGGCCAGCCGTGCCAGGGAGGCACCCAAACAGGCATGCACGCCGCCGCCGAACCCGAGATGCCCGCGCGGCTTTCGCGCAATATCGTAGGTATCGGGATCGTCGAACTGCCGTTCGTCCCGGTTGCCGGCGCCATAGGCGAGCATGACGAAGTCGCCCGCCTTCATGGCCTGGCCATGAAGCTCTATGTCCTTCTGCAGGCACCGTTTGAAGCGTTGTGCCGAGGTGTTGTAGCGCAGCGACTCCTCGATCGCGTCGGGGATCAGCGACGGGTCCGCTGCCAAGGCGCGGCGGGCGTCGGGGTGATCGGCGAGGTTATAGGCCATCATGCTGAGAAAGCCCGAGAGCGATTCAATCCCCGCCATGATCAAGGTCGTCACGGTCAACTGTACTTCCCGGTCGTCCAAACTCTCGCCGTCGATCTCGGCGGTGATGAAGTTGGACAGCAAGTCGTCGCCCGGGTTCTTCTTCCGCTCCTTGACGAGGTTGGCGGCATAGTTGGCCATCCATTCATAGGCGGCGATGTGTTCGGGGCCCTTTTGCCGGGTTTTGGGATCGGTCTGGACCATCAGGACGGCGTTGTCGCGCACCTCGTCCTGCTGCTCGGTGGGCATGGCGAACAGATAGAACAGCAGATCGACGGTGACCTTGGACGAGAGATCGTTGACGAAGTCGAAGGTCTTCTCACCCTGCACCGCCTCCATGTGGCCTGTCGACACCGCGCGGGTCGGCTCGATGATGTGATCCAGCGCGCGCTTGGTCATCGCTTTCTGGATCAGGGCGCGCAGGCGGTCGTGCCGGGGCGGATCGGTGGTTCCCAACGTGGCGCCGGCGCGGTTGGGCAGTTCGTCGACGAGATTGCCCTTGGCCGACGAATAGGTCTGCCAATCGTTGAGCGCGGTGACGATGTCGGCGTGGCGCGACAGGACCCACATCCCGGCCTCTTCGCACCAGAAGGCAGGATAGTCGTCGCGCAGCGTCTTGTAATAGGGGAACGGATCGGCGTCGATCGCGGGGGAATAGGGGTCGAAGCGGAACATCTGGATACCCTCCCTGGGCTTCTCATTCGATGGATGTACATTATCGACGGGAAGGGGGCTGAGAAATGGACATAACGGGAGAAATATTGTACTTTTTATTCGTTTTTAGAAGATGGGGCTTTTGTCATGCCGCGCGCCGCGACCGAGACGTCCGGAATTTCCCACTACGTCCTCTACGGCGAACAGGCGTTCGATGAGGACCCGGAGTTCGTTCATATCGAGGATATCCGCAGCCGGTCACGCCTGTATGAGTGGCGGATCACGCCCCACACCCATCGCGGCATGTTCCAGGTCGTCCACATGGAGAAAGGCTCCGCCGACGTGCGGATGGATCAGGTCGTGCACAAAATCGACGCGCCGTGCACCGTTTGTGTGCCGGGCGGCGTCGTGCATGGGTTCGCGTTCGAGCCGGATTCCGTCGGTTGGGTGCTCACGGTCGCCGAACAGGTGTTGATCGACGCCAACTACGGCAGCAGCCGCAAGCTCTTCGAGCCTCTATTCCGCGCGCCGTTGATCCTGTCCTTCGCCGGGAACCCTGACGGAGCGGCGCAGATCGCCGCGGCCTTCCGTCAGATGCACGAGGAGTTCCAGATGCCGCAACTGGGGCGGACCCTGATGTTCGAATGGCTGATCCGGATTGTCCTGATGACCATCGTCCGCCAATGGAACAGCCAGACGCCCCTGCCACCGGCAACGGGGCAGCGCCGCGAAACTTTCGCCCGTTTCCGCCAGCTGGTCGAGGACCATTTCCGCGATCACTGGCCGGTATCGGACTACGCCGATGCACTGGCGCTTAGCCAGGCGCGGCTCAACCGCCTGTGCAAATCCTTCACCGGAAAAGGCGCCAACGATTTCATCCAGGACCGCCTCGCCTTAGAGGCGCAGCGGCACCTGATCTACACCTCGGCCACCGTGGCGATGATTGCCTATGAACTCGGTTTCCAGGACCCGGCCTATTTCTCGCGCTTCTTCAAACGCCGCACCGGCATGGCGCCGGGCGGGTTCCGCGACGTGAAAGTCGCGGCAGTGGAGGCGTGACGCGCTGCCGGCAGGTCATCCCGGACAAACCGGCGATTTGTCTCCCGCGGGCCGGGTTGCTTCGCTACCATGCGCGGATCTCACAAGAAACGTGACCGCAGGGAACGACATAGACCATGGCCGACCATCTCTTCTCCCCCATCAAGCTCCGCGATCTGGAACTGGTGAACCGCATCGTGGTGCCGCCCATGGGGCAGCATGTGTGCTCCGACGGCAACGCCGCCGACTGGCACATGATGCATCTCGGCCAATATGCGGTCTGCGGCGCGGGGCTGGTGATCATCGAGGCGACGGCCATCTCGCCGGGCGGGCGCATCTCGCCGTTCTCTCTCGGGCTTTATTCCGACGAGAACGAGGCGGCGCTGAGGCGCATCGTCGATTTCTGCCGCGATATCGGCCAGGCGCCGTTCGGCATCCAACTCGACCATTCGGGGCGCAAGGGCTCGCGCGAACCCTCTTGGGGCAGCCGCGCCCAGATCGAGATCGCGGACGGCGGTTGGGAAACGGTGGCGCCGTCGGCGGTGCCCTGGGCCAACAATTATCCGGCGCCGCGCGCCCTCGACGAAGCGGGGATGGACGAAATCAAGGAACAGTTTGTCGCCGCCACCCGGCGCTCGGACAATCTCGGCCTCGACCTCATCGAACTGCATTGCGCCCACGGTTATCTCCTGCATCAGTTCCTGTCACCCATCACCAATCACCGCGACGATGCCTATGGCGGCAGTCTCGAAAAGCGCCTCGCATTTCCGCTTGAGGTGTTCACCGCCATGCGCGCCGCATGGCCCAAGCACAAGCCCATGGGGGTGCGGGTCTCGGTCACCGACTGGATCGACGGCGGTTGGGACGTGGAAAGCTCGGTCGCGTTCGGCACCGCACTCAAAGAGCGGGGCTGCGACTTCATCGTTGCGTCGTCCGGCGGCATCGCGCCGCAACAGGCCATCGAGGCGGGCCCCGGCTATCAGGTGGGCTTCGCCGATCAAATCAAACGCGAAACCGGCCTCGCCACCATGGCCATCGGTCTGATCACCGAGCCGTTGCAGGCGGACACCATCGTGCGCAGCGGCCAGGCTGACATGATCGCGCTGGCGCGCGGGCTTATGTACAACCCGCGCTGGCCGTGGCATGCGGCGGTGGCGCTAGGGCAGCACGCGCCTTTCCCGCAGCCCTATTGGCAATCGCACCCGAGCATGAAGGCGCACGCGTCCGGCCAAACCGTCGGCAAATTCGAAGGTCCCGGCGCCAAGGGCGACGGGCGGTAAAAATCGACAGCAGCGAAAGGGGAAACTTAGCTCGAGTGTAGCTCTTTCATTAGATGTATTGGTGGTGGTAATCGATAGTGGCGACACGCAACCAAGATTATCGGCCACAAACCTGACCTGACTGAAGAGAGATTCTCATATTCCAGTGATTGTTCACACTCAGCAAACAAGTTGGCTAAAAACTCTGCCATCTTCTGCTCGGTTGAGACAGCTGAAAGCACCATTCCATGAGGCTCACTGTTGTCGTAGAAGTGAGTTTCAGAAAAATTGTCTGGAAACCAAAATTGAAAATTGCAGTGCTGTAGGCATCCACTTTTGAATTCTGTTACTTCGTTATACAGGTCATCAAGTTCGTAAAACGCCGCCCAAGAAGCGATCATTGGATAAAGAATGCTACCAGCAGTCACGTTCTCTCGGTATTCAGTATCGCCAAATTTTGGATGATTTAATAACTCGTTGTAGGCATATAAATTAGCTGGATACTTTCCGTGTGTCACATATGCAAAATGCGCCCGGCTAATAATTTCATTTAACCAGTTATCAACAAAATCGCGATTCTGGCGGTTTAAAGACAAGAAAAAAATAGCGATCCAAATGTCAATTGCCTGATCATCTTTGATCGGTGAATTGAGAGTGGGATTATTCGCGATAAACGCTTTCAGCAAATAAGCAAGTCGATCGTGCTGAGCCCATAACTCTTTGCGGTCGTCGATGTCGTCATCCGACAGGAGACGGGCATGCCACACTTGCCAAAGGCCTCCCATAGCAATACGACCGAGTACGTCAAACAACTTAAGATTTACGTCCAGGCTATTAGGGCTTCGCACCGCGCTGGACAGCGCGTCTCTCTTTTCGGCATGAGGAAGGATTCGTTTGACAAGATATTCGGTGCAAATTTGATTGTAGGATAGGAGAATCGACAAAAAAGCAGAGTTAATTCGCTCTGCGATCTTGCTTTTTTTGTTTACGTAGAGCCGAGCGATTTGCCACGAAAGGAGTAGGGCGAGCTCGCTTGATCGGTACGCGGACTCCATGTTTTGGGCTTCGCGACCCCAAGCAAAGAGTATCCACAAGCAAATACTAATTTGTCTTATCGCGATTAGTCGCTGACTAGGTTTTGACGCTTTGACATCTGCAAGCATACGAAGCAATTTTGAAAAATGTCGATGAGAGGTGTCTGGGTCATCGAGCATCGCGAGTGATTTTCGAAGTTGCGATTGAGCGCCATGCTGTAACAAGTCTTCGCGCAAAAAGCTCGCCTGAATCAGAGAAGCCAGTTTATCGCCATTCCATTCTTCAAAAGAAAGAAGTGGTTTTTTATTTTGTGAGATGAATCCTTCAAGGGAAGGCCTAACCTGCTCTTGAATGTCTCCCCCAACACATACGCAAATTACGACGGGCTTGTTCCGATGCTCTGTGGGAAGTCGATTGGGGATATATGCATCCAAAATTTCGTTGAGTGACGGCCGAAGGGATTGGATAGCGTCGCCATCCCATTCGCGTCTTGTTAGATCTCCAGCCTTAACAGAAAAGAGATAAACTTTCTCTACAGTGCCATCTAATTTTCCAACAGCCCCAATGTCGACACCGTCTTGACGAGTGCCTCGCCCTGGACGTGAAAATACATTCAGTCCGAGTTGGCTGAGCAAATCGGGAAGTATCGCGTCAAGTTCATCGCGTTCTTTTAAAGAGGCCAGGTATTCTCTGACAATAAGCTTCATTGGCGAATCTGTTCGGCGCGGAAAACACGCAATAAGAAATCGAGCCCATTCGGATCAAGCTTGTCACCACGCGGGTGCTCAATCTCGATGCTATGCATCTGGAGTGGGACTTCTATCCGTTCTTTCGCTCCAACAGCATGGTGAACGTAAGCAATGGAACCGCGGCCATAGAGTATTGTTTGCTTCGTAGCGAGGCTAAGAATCGGTGATCTAGCCTCAGCTTCCTTCATAGACTCTGCCATTTGTTGCATGATCTTGCGGTTATATACTTCCTGATGCATCTGGCTTGGATGAAGTTCTGATATTTCGCCCGCTGAATGAATGCCCTTTAGATAGCTTCGAATGGCATCTAACGCCTCACGAAGTTTTAAAGCGATTTCTGCGTTTTCTGTGCTTGCGCGTGATTCGACATATTCGAATGGCTTGCCGTTAAAGTTGATTAAAAGTGGATCAACTAAGTGCTTCGTTAGTTCAAAAAGCGTCTCTTCATCAGGTGCGACTTTCATCAAGGAGACGATCAAACTCGCGGCACTTTTGGGATTTAGAAAAAGGTATCCGATGGATTTCCTTGCGATAAAGATGATGTGGGTTTTGTCTAGGGGAACTATTTCGCTAGGATCAACGTCTACGGTGAAGTTTGAGCCCTGGTCCGCGCCGACGATCTTGTTTACGCCCTCACATAAAACCTCTTTTCCTGTTAACAACCACCGCGTAGAAACTTTGTTTCTTAGAATTTCATTCTCGCGAATTTTTCGAATTACGCTTTCAAATTGATCTAATGTGGCTTCTCTATGATTTTCAACGAGGAATGTCTGGACAAATTCTATTGCCGACTCTGACCGTTCCGTCTCTAATAATTTTGTGATCCCATAGTCGATGAACTCGACGGTTCGAGCATTATTTGGATCAACATTAGCTAGATATTTGAGCAGTAAATCTATCAGTTCAGGCAGATCGGTATCTGTTATTTTTAATGCTTCGTCTGTAAAAAGACCCAAAATTTCCGAACCAGCGTGAAGCGTAGAAATACCACCTTTGGCAAAAGCGTTTTCCATCATCTGGAATAGCCGCTGTTTTTGTGCGTTTTCGTAACGCAACAAGCTGAAAAATGTTCTTACAGCGGGACCAAGAAATTCGTCGTCATTCTCCTCTTTTATTGCGTGACCCAACGTCTCATAGACGGATTCGGGAAAAATAAAATCATCGGGAAATTGTATTCGGCCTAATGAAAATATGGCGCGTCTTCTAATGCCAATGTCATCAACCTGGATGAAACTGAGTGTCTGTGAAAGGTAGTAGTCGACGTCAAAGAATGCTCCACTAACTATTGTGGGCGTGAGTAAGTCAATCAGGGACGAGTTGCCCTGAATTTTGTCTAAAGCAATCCGAGGGCGTGACGGGTCACCTCTACAAAATTCTATATATGCATCTAAAATAAGGCCCGCTGCCATGTCGTTGCCAGCTTCTGAGTAGAGGTGCATGACACACGACATAGTCGCTCCAATTTCTGCAGAAAGCTTCGGCAGTGCTTTCTCGAAAACATGTCGGAGCAGAAAAAAATTTCCTGGCGATTCCCGAGAGTTTTTTAGTTTTGAGTATTCCTCAACAAGGTCGATTTTCCCTTCGTTATGAAGGTCAATTAAATTCGCCGTAAGACTGTCTCTATCTTCTGCACTTGAGTGTGACAGTCTATCAATTGCCTCAAAGAATGCGCCATTCTTGCTGCTATTAATAATGGTCTCTCTGGCTTCTTCCACGTGTCCATCTTCCTTGTCGAAACCGCGGTTCGGGGCCTAGTTCGAACTCGTCATCCGGGTTGCCAAAGGGGGTTGTCGATAAACTAAAGGTGGAAAATATAACCAGAACGTGTTTTCGACAACGTCAGCGTCTCTAAGCAGTCCGGTCAGTTTCTTGCGTCGCGGTGCCGGTTCATGCTGAAAAATCTTGGTTGCGGGTTACAAATCCTTATCGCCAATGAATTTGGGGCGTTTGATGAGATGAGCGGTGGCATGTCGGAGAAGTGTTCTCATGGATTTCTTGCGAGGACGGGTGAGATCCATATCTATTTCATTACGACGGACGCGGAGTTATCCGCTGAGCTAACGTTTGTGGCCGGTCGCGATGTCGGCGATGGCGCGCGGGTCGTTCGGCAACGCGTTGCCGCGCCAGACGATGTGCAGATCGGGGCGCACCAGCACCAAATCGAACCCGTAAATCTCGCGCACGTGGCGTTCATCGATGTCGAGCACCGTAAAAGGCGCGCCGCGCGCACGGAAGGCGTCTTCGAGCGCGGACACATCCGGTGCGGCGCCGCCGAGCCGCAATAGGGTGAAGCCATCGGGGATACGGTCCTGCATCGCTGTGCCGTCCGAGAGCCACAGGTTGGGCAGCCGTGCGCCCGGCCAGGTCGTCGGCACGTAGTCTCGGAACAGGTGCTCCGGCCCGCCGGGGATGCCGCAGATGACCGGGGAGTCGACATAGCGGTAACCCAACTCGGCACCGATCATTTCGTTGGTCTTACGTTGTTCGATATCGGCGGTGTGCGCCAGGATGTCGCGGCTTTGTTTCCCTTCGGGGGTGTTGTCGCGGATGTTGGGCCGCCACAGCGACCGCCATTTGCGCCGCCCGAGCGACGCGTAACGCGACGCACCGACATTGCGCTCGCCCACCTGGCGCCGCTCGATGTCGTAGGAGGCGAGCAAGGCGGGTCCGCCCCATCCCTTGACCGCCGCTTCCAGCTTCCAGCCGAGATCGATGGCGTCGCCAACGCCAGTATTCATGCCAAGGCCGCCGGTGGGGATCACCAGATGGACGGCATCGCCGGCGAGGAACACACGGCCCGAGGCATAGCGCTCGGCGAGCAGCAGGTTCTGCCGCCACGGCGCGCAGGACAGCATCTCGTAGTCGACCGGCACCGCGATTGTCTTCTCGAACTGGGCTTTCATCTCTTCGTCGCTTTCGACCACCGAATGCAACGTCCAATGTTTGGTCGAATCCTGCATGATGAGGAAGGTCGCCTTGTCGTCGGCGACGTGATAGTGGCGGCCGTGGGTCGGCCCGGCGCCGATAGGGATGCGGTCGAACAGCGCGTCGCAGCGGAACAGGGCTTGACGCATCTGCGACAGGTTCTCGCCGCGCAATTCGATACCCAATTGCTTGCGTACCTGACTGCTGCCGCCGTCGCAGCCCACCAAATAGGATGCACGGATTTCCGATGCCGCGCCGTCGGCGCCGCTCACCCGCGCGGTGACGCCCTGTGCATCCTGGTCGAGCGACAGGAACTCGGTACCGAACCGCACCGAGACGCTCGGCAGGGTTTCGACAATGGATTTCAGCAGCGGCTCAAGCGTGTATTGGGAAATAAGCTGATAGGGCTCGCACGGCGCGGTGCCGTCGTTGGTGGCGCGGCATTGCGTCGTGGCTTCGGCGACGGAGGGGTAGGGCAGGCGCAGCAGCGGCGGCTCGTCCATCGCCAGGATGACGAACACGTCCATGGGCACATCGGCGCGCAGGCCCGCGCCGCGCACCTGGTCGGCGATGCCGAGACGGTGGAAAATCTCCATGCTCCGCGCGTTGCAGCGCTCCATCTTGGGCAGGAAGGCGGGTTCGGGGTTCTTCTCGATCAGGGTGGTGCGCACGCCGCGGCGGCCGAGATCGAGGGCCAGCGTCAGTCCCACGGGACCGGCGCCCACAATTAGAACGTCGGTGTCGGGTGCGGCGCTCATTCAGTTTTCCTCCGCTACCTTTGTAGCGAAGGCGTGCGGCGACGCAAGTGAAGGTGTGGGCCCGTACCGCGCAGCGGACGTTCACACGGCGGCCGCGTTGCCGTAACAGTTTTTATTCTATATTGCTCAACCGGCGCGGATTGCCGCGCCAATGCAACGTGCAGCGGGAGGACTATGTTTTGGCACCCTTGAACTCGAGATCGATCCTGTTTGCCATTGGATTGGCCGTTCTCAATCTGGTCATCGGCGGCATCGTGGCCTCTCTCAAGCTTCCCGTCTTTCTCGACTCCTTCGGCTTCGTTCTCGCCACCATCCTGTTCGGCTGGCCGGCCGGGCTGTTGTGCGCCATCGTTACCCTTGGTGCCGGCTATTTCGTAATCAGTCCCTATTTGCCGGCCTATTTCGGCACAGCCGTTGCCATCGTGATCGTGACGGAAATTCTCACCCGGTGCGGCATGTTCCGGAGTTTCCCCAGGGCCATCGGCGCGGGGATCATTGTTGCGCTGGTTGCGGCCGCCTGTTCGATCCCGATGACGGCGTTCGTCTTCCGCGCGGAAACCCAATCGGGTGCCGATGCCATTACCGCGCTGTTGGTGGAAGGCGGCGAGAACTTCTTCGAATCCGTGATCTTCACCGGCGTCGTCACCGAACTTGCCGACAAGATAATCGTCTGTGCGGTCGCCTACGCCGCCGCGAAGCTTCTGGCGCCGATATTTTCGACGCGGTCGGCATAGACTTGCAAAAAGACCTGCAAAATACATTGAAAAACCTTCGGGGAGGGACCCTTGATCGATCTCTATTTCTGGACCACCGACAATTGCTACAAGGCGCGCATGATGCTGGAGGAGTTGGGCCTGCCCTACGCCCTTAAGCTCGTCAATCTCGGCAACAAGGAACAGTTCAGCCCGGATTTCCTGAAAATCTCGCCTGGTCACAAGCTGCCCGCCATTGTCGACCCTGACGGTCCCGGCGGGGCGGCGGTCAGCATCTGTGAATCCGGCGCCATCCTCAAATATCTGGCGGAAAAGGCCGACAACGCCCTTTATCCGGCGGCGCCGATGGCGCGGATCGTCACGGATCAGTGGTTTTTCTATGGGACCTCGACCTTTACGCCACTGGCGCAACAGCGCGGCACCTTCTATGCGCGCTTCCCCGAGGACGTGCCCGCCGCCAAGAAATGGTACGGCGATACCCTCATGGACCTCTATGACGTGTTGAACAAGCGGCTGGCGGAGGCCGAGTATCTCGCGGGCGGCGAGTACACCATTGCCGATATCTCGGTTTATCCCGACGTGCAGATGCACGATTATCTCGGCGTCGACCTCGAACCCTACCCGCACTTATCTCGCTGGAATGACGCCATCGCCGCGCGCCCCGCGACGCAAAGGGCGTGGGCGCCGATAGATTAAGGTTATTGCCAGACGAGGGGGTCGTCGGGATCAAGGCCGAGTAGCATCCGACCCGTCGTTTCGAACTGGACGGGGCCACTGCGGCGGTGCTGCGTCGCCGTATGAATGTCGCGAAACGCGCGATCAAGTGGGTTTTTCGTATAGACAGCGCTGCCGCCACCCGCGAGGTGCATGACGGTCACCGCTTCGGCGGCCACTTTAGTAGCGTGCGTTGAGGCGAGGATTAAATCGCGCCGAAGCTCCGATGATATGATGTTGTTCGCTCGGGTTTCCGCCTCGATGGCTTGCACCGTTTCGTAAAGCCAGGCGCGCGCGGAGCGCACTGCCGCTTCGGATTTTGCGACGTCGACCTGTATGGTCGGTTGTTCGCGTAATTTGCCGACGCGGCCGACCGGCGACTTTTCGGTCGCCATTTCGATGAGTGCATCGATAGCGTTCCGCGCTATTCCCAGACAGACCGCCGACACGCCCGAACCCAAGGGGCCGAACAAAGGAAACCGATAGAGCGGACCCTGATGATGACTATTGCGCGGTGTGTCGGCCCCCAGAAACGCCACACGTTCACGCGGTACGAAGACGTTGGTTGCTGAAAGGTCGTTGCTCCCGGTGGCACGTAGGCCGCCCGTATACCAGGTGTCGAGAATCGTTGCGTCTCTTGCGGGCACGACGAATGCCGCAGGTTGCGGCGGCGAACCCTTATCCCCGGCGATCAGCCCGAAGAGCCCAAGAACCGTTGCGTGCTGGCACCCACTGACGAACGACCAGTTCCCTTCAAGCCGATATCCGTCCCCCTCTGCTAAGGCCTTTCCTGGTGGAAAGAGTGAGCCGCATACAAAGGGATTAGGTCCCGAAAACGCCCATTCGACACCGCGATCGGGTAAACGGGAGAGCATGAAGGGACTGCCTGAAACAACGAACGAAATCCAACCTGTAGCGCCATCGTGGCGCGCTATCTCCTCGATGGCGGCTAGGCCGGTTGACATGTTCCGCTCGTCACCGCCAAGGCTGCGTGGCATGAACACACGGAACATACCTGCATCGTGCAAGGCGTCGACGACGGCCGGGGTAAGTTTTCGCGATTCCTCCGATGCATCGGCCTCGGCACGGATCAGGGGGCCGAGCGCACGAATACCATCCAGGAATACTTCTTCGGGTTCGTCGCTGGCTGTCTCTAGGCGTAATTCCATATTGTTTGCCCTGATCATGACGTCATGTCGTCTTTACGTGGTGCACATAGTGGCGTCAACTCACGGAGAGTAACAAAAAGGTCAATTGTTCAAGGGATAGCGATCCAGTTTGTGTGCAACGTTCTTCATGGGCCGTAGCGCTTTTGATCTTCCACCTATGGAAAGTGCCCGGCATACTTAAGCGCAACCGCATAAAACATTGGGGAGGGTTTCATGATCCGGCTCTACGGCACCATGTTGTCGGTCAACGCCTATAAGGTACGCATTCTGCTCAACATCCTCGAGCTCGAATGGGAACTGGTCGACATCGACATGGCGGGCGGCGAGCATAAGCGCGAACCGTTTCTGAGCCTCAATCCCTTCGGTCAGATGCCCGCGCTGGAGGACGGTGATTTCACCGTTGCCGACTCGCACGCCTGTCTCGTCTATCTGGCACGCAAGTACGACACGGGCGGCAACTGGCTGCCCGCCGATGCCGAAGGAGAGGCCAAGGTCGCCGAATGGCTGTCCAAATCCGCCAACGAGATTCATCAGGGGCCGTGGATGGCGCGGGCCAAGATCCGCCGTCCTGATGCCATCACCCTGTCGGACGAGGAAATCCACGCCCGCTGCGACCATATTCTGGGAATCATGGAAGGGCACCTCGCCAAGCGCGATTGGCTGGCCCTCGAGCGGCCGACCATTGCCGACATCTCGTGCTTTGCGCCCATCCACATCCTGCCGGACAGCGGCTATCCCACCGATAAATGGAAGGCGGTGACCGATTGGCTGCACCGCTTCCGCGAACTGCCGGGGGTCATCGACCCGGACGGCAAACCCTTTGATTAGGCCAAATTTTCCGTAAGAATCGATTTCGCCGATTTGCGGAGGTATGATCGGCACTCAAGATTGACAGGGGAGAACGGGCACATGGCACAGCCGAAACGCGTCGCGCCGGATGGCGGCAATCTCTACAAACGGGCCAACGATATGTTCGTCAAGGTAACGTCCGACGACACCTTGGGCGCCTACGAAATATGCGAGGAGCGTTGCCCGCCGGGCTTCGCCTCGCGCAAGCATATGCATGTGCAGAACCACGAAAGCTTTTTCGTGATCGAGGGCGGCGGCACCTTCATCCTCGGTGACCAAACCCACGAAGGCAAAGCGGGCGATCTGTTCCACATCCCGCCGGGCACGCCGCATCAGATCATTGCCGGCGACAACGGGATCCGCATGCTGCTCATCTACTCGCCCGGCGAGACCGAGGCCATGTTCCAGGAAATGACGGCCTTAACGCCGGAACAGCGGGCCGACTTCGAAACCGGTAAGGCGGTTGCCGCCAAGCACAATACGGTCTGGCTGAGCGAGTGATGCGATAGCCCATGACCGAAGTGACGCAGAAACAAACCGATCTCGTCGTAACCTGGGACGAGGTGCACCGCGATACGCGCGAACTGGGCCGCCGCCTGATCATGACCGGCGGCCGCTGGAAGGGGATCGTCGGGGTCACCCGGGGCGGTCTGGTGCCGGCCACGATCCTCGCCCGTGAGATGGAAATCCGCTACGTCGATACGCTGTGTATCTCCACCTACGACGAGCAGAAGATCGGCAAGCTCGACATCATCAAAAAGCCGGAAGAGGCCTGCGCGGAGAACGGCAAGGGCTGGCTGCTGGTCGACGATCTGGTGGATACCGGTGTGACCATGAAGGCGGCCAAGGAACTTCTCCCCGAAGCCCACGTGGCGACGGTCTACGCCAAGCCCGGCGGCCTCCAGTATGTGGACACCTACGTTCACGACGTCGCCCAGGAAGTGTGGGTGTTCTTTCCCTGGGATACGGGGCCGCAATACGTCGCGCCTCTCGCGCGTAATAACCGCGACTGACGACCTCCACAAATAGAAACCGCCGCCCTCGGGACGAGAGCGGCGGTTTTTTCGTATGGAAAGGGTTTAGCTGAACGCGTAGTGCGCGACGCCGAGAACGGCAACCAGCAGAACGGCGATGTTCAGTTCGTCGAACTTGCCGGCAACGATCTTGATCACCGCATAGGCGATAAACCCGATGGCGATGCCGTTGGCGATGGAATAGGTCAGCGGCATCAGGATGGCCGCCAGGATCGCCGGGGCGTATTCCGTCACGTCGTCCCATTGCACGTTGATCAGGTTGCGCGCGAACAGCGTCGCGACGAACACCAGGGCCGGCGCGGTGGCGAAGGACGGAATGCTTTGCGCCAACGGCGCGAAGCCGAGGCACAGCAGGAACAGAATGGCGACCACGACGGCGGTGAGGCCGGTGCGCCCGCCTTCCTTGATGCCGGCGCCACTCTCGATGAAGCTCGTCGTGTTTGACGTGCCGAACAGCGACCCGGCGACGGTGGCGACGGAATCCGACAGAACGGCGCGCCCGATGCCCTCGATCTTGCCGTCGGCCCCGACCTTGCCGGCGACGTTGGCGATACTGGTGAGGGTCCCCGCGGTGTCGAAGAAGTCGACGAACAAGAAGGCGAAGGCGACGCCGATCAATGTGGTGTTTAGCGCGCCCCTGATATCGAGTTGCAAGAAGGTCGGCGCCATGCTCGGCACCGGGCCGACGATGCCCTGGAAGTCGGCGAGGCCGAAAATCCAGGCGATGACGCTGATCACCAGAATGCTGATGACGATGGCGCCGGGAACGTTGAGCCGGTCCAGAACCACCATGCCGACGAAGCCGAGGCCGGCAAGCAGCACCGGCGCGCTGCTGAGGTCGCCAAGCCCGACCAATGTCGCCGGGTTATCGACCACCACGCCCGCGTTCTGCAATCCGATGATCGCCAGAAACAGGCCGATGCCGGCGCCGATGCCCAGTTTCAGGGAATAGGGGATCGAGTTGATGATCCATTCCCGAAGGCCGGTCAGGCTGAGGATAAGGAACACGACACCGGACAGGAACACGGCGCCGAGCGCCGTTTGCCATTCGTTGCCCATGCCGAGGACGACGCCGAAGGCGAAGAAGGCGTTGAGACCCATGCCCGGCGCCATCGCGACCGGCCATTTGGCCCACAGCCCCATGATCAGGGTGCCGAGCGCCGCGGCGAGGATGGTGGCGACGAAAACGGCGCCGAAATCCATCTTGGCTTCACTAAGGATGCCGGGATTAACGGCCATGATATAGGCCATGGTCAGGAAGGTGGATAACCCTGCCAGCACTTCGGTGCGGATGCTGCTGCCCTTTGCCTCGATATCGAAATAGTTCCGGATTGCGTCCATGGGATGCCTCTCTCTGATTGTTCCCCCTGGGGTATGAACTAGAAGCTCTGGCCGGCTGTTCCTTAATCCCTTAGCCCGATTCGCGCGCTAAGGTAAATACGAAGTACATCACAAGTTTGTCGCGAGATATTCAGAGCGGCTCCCATTCAATGGGAACCAAGCCGTTTTCCATTGAATGGGTTACACCGCTCTGAGTCTTTTTTTTCCAGCGCAAGTAAATCCAAATGAGTTGATCTGAGGTAGATCAATTCATTTGGATATTGCGCTAGGTGCGTCCTTGGGCCGGCCGAGGCCGAGCTGCACCATCGCCGAAATGATCTCGGTTTTCAGCAAATCCGTCACGTGCGTGCAGCCTTTTTGGCCCAATGCCGCGACCGCATACATGAAAGCCCGGCCGAGGAACACGAAATCGGCGCCGGCGGCGTAGGCTTTGATGATGTCTGTGCCGGTGCGCAATCCGCTGTCGACGATCAGCGCGAAATCGGGGCCGACGGCGTCACGCAACGCCGGCATGACGTCGATGGGCGACGGCAGGGCATCCAATTGACGGCCGCCGTGATTGGACACCATGAGGCCGTTCATACCGGTGTCCAGGCAGCGTTTCGCGTCACTGGTGCTCAACACGCCCTTGAGAACGATGGGACCTTTCCATTGGGCGCGGTATTTTTCGAGCCGTTTATAGTCGATGACCCCCTGGCCGATGTCCTGGATCATGGCGCCGACGGAATTGAAGGTCGCGTCCTTGGGGAAATATTTCTCCAGGTTCTGGAACCGCGGTGCGCCGCCGCTCGCCAGCATGGAAAGGCCCCAGGCGGGGCACGAAGCCATGGAGAGGATATTGCGCAGCGTCATGGACGGCGGAATGGTCAGGCCGTTCTTGAAATCGCGGATGCGCCGGCCGGGACCCGGGATATCGACGGTCACCGCCAGCACCTTGAAGCCCGCGTCCCAGGCGCGTTTCAACAGGTCTTCTTCCTGTTCGGGGCGCCGGATGGGGTAGAGCTGGAACCAGGACATCTCGCCCGCCATGGGGCCGATGGTTTCCACCGATGAGCTGGCCACGGTCGACAAGCAGAACGCCGCGCCGGTTTTGACCGCTTCCTGGGCGAGATATTCTGCGGCCAGGGGCCAAATCAGTCCGCCCAACCCGATGGGGGCAATGCCGAACGGCAGATCGTAAGTGTGACCGAAGATCTCCACCGACAGGTCCGGCTCGCCGCGGGTTTCCAGATAGTTGGGCATCAGTTTGATCTCATGGAGCGCGTCGCGGTTGCGCGTCATGCCCGATTCGTCGCCGGCCCCACCATCGAGATAGTCGAACGCAAATTTGGGAATGCGGCGTTTGGCCTTCGCCCGAAGATCGTCGACCGACGGATATGCGCGCATGAGATCCATGGAGTGCCCCCTGGTGGTCCGTAAAGTATCGGCGGTTCCGCGCCGCCTTCAGGCTATGATACAGGCGCTTTCCGGCGTTTCCATGCTTGATTTTGCAACCATGTTCGATTGCACCGTCGATGTCTGCACGACGATCAACAGGTCGCCAAGCAATTATTGTTTAGGCTGACCTCATCGGGTAGGTTGGCGCCCGAAATCAAGCCGTATTCAGGCTACGCTC
This sequence comes from uncultured Rhodospirillales bacterium, assembly GCA_913055735.1. Classification (GTDB taxonomy): domain Bacteria; phylum Pseudomonadota; class Alphaproteobacteria; order Rhodospirillales; family UBA2165; genus CAJXKD01. Next base: position 464,959 of record CAJXKD010000001.1, on the reverse strand, counting down.
AAGTAAGCTCAGGGGAGGAGGCCCAGGTCAGATGACCGATTCTTCATCCATTCGCCAGGCGGCGGACAGGATCATCAAAGCCTATCAGACATCCACGCCGGATGCGCCGGTGCGCGAGTTTATCGATGACGGCGATATCGACGGCGCCTATGCGGTGCAGGAGCACGTCACCGATTGGCGCCTCGACGAAGGCGCGCGTCTGGTGGGCCGCAAGATCGGGCTCACTTCCGTGGTGGTGCAGAAGCAATTGGGCGTCGATCAGCCCGATTACGGCATGCTGTTCGACGATATGGCCATTCCCGATGGGGAGGAGATCCCCACGTCACGCGTCATGCAGCCGCGCGTCGAGGCGGAAGTGGCCTATGTGATGGAGAAGGACCTCAAGTTCGACCGTCCGACCAATACCGAGGTGATCAGCGCCATCGCGTATGCGGTGCCGGCCATCGAGGTGGTGGGCAGCCGGGTGAGCAATTGGGACATCACCATTCTAGATACGGTGGCCGATAATGCCTCGTCCGGCCTGTTCGTTCTCGGCAACGACAAGGTCAAGGTCGACGGCTTCGACGGCCGCATGTGCGGCATGGTGGTCGAAAACCGCGGCGATCCGGTTTCGGTGGGCGCGGGTGCGGCCTGCCTCGGTCATCCCATCAACGCCGTGCGTTGGCTGGCAGAGGTTATGGCGCAGCGCGGCAGGCCCTTGTCGGCGGGCGATATCGTCATGTCCGGCGCGCTCGGCCCGATGGTGCCGGTGACGGCGGGTGAAGTTTACGAAGCGCGTATTTCCGGGCTCGGCTCCGTCCGGGCCGTGTTCGGCGCCTAACGCGGGGGAAAGAAAATGAGTGTGGATATCTTTGATCTGGCGCAAATCGTCGACGATGCGGCCCATACCGCGACGGCCATTGCCCAGCTTTCCGAAAAGAACGAGATGACCCTCGAAGAGGCTTATCAGGTGCAGGCGAGCAGCATCGACCGGCGTCTCAGCCGCGGCGAAAAGCGCGTCGGCATGAAGATGGGCTTCACCAGCCGCGCCAAGATGGTGCAGATGGGCGTCGACGACATGATCTGGGGCCGTCTCACCGACGGCATGCTGGTCGAGGACGGCGGCACCATTTCCATGGCCAAATACGTTCATCCCCGGGTCGAGCCCGAAGTGGCCTTCCTGTTGAACGCGCCCCTGTCCGGACCGGTGACGCCGATGCAGGCGATGGCGGCGGTGGAGGCGATGGCCCCGGCGCTCGAAATCATCGACAGCCGCTACGAAGCCTTCAAGTTCAACCTCTATGACGTGGTCGCCGACAACGCGTCCTCGTCCGGTTTCGTGATCGGCCCCTGGTGCCCGCCCGATATGGATCTCGACAATCTCGGCGTGGTGATGGAATGCAACGGCCGTCCGGTGCAGATCGGCTCGACCGCCGCCATCCTCGGTCATCCCGGCCGGTCGCTGGCCGCCGCCTCGCGCATGGCCGCCGAATACGGCGAAACACTGGAAGCGGGCTGGGTCGTCATGGCGGGTGGCGTCACCGAGGCCACGCCGCTGGCGGCGGGCATTTCGGTGCGCAACACGGTCGAGGGGCTCGGCTCCGTCGGCTTCCACGTGGAGGCCTGAGCCATGAACCAAATCGATCTCAAGGGACGCAATGCGATCGTGACCGGCGGATGTGCCGGTCTCGGCTTCGGCATCGCCAAGCGGCTCGCCCAATCGGGCGCCAATGTCTGCATCTGGGACGTCGACGCGACGAAGATCGGCGCCGCCGTCGAGGAGTTGTCCAAGTCGGCGGAGGGCGGCGCCAAGGTGATCGGCGAAACCGCCGACATCTCCGATCCGGATGGTGTCAGTCTTGCATTCGCCAATACGCTGTCGCTATTGGACTGCGTCGATATCACGGTCAACAACGCCGGTATTTCGGGCCCCAACGTCACGTCCTGGGAATATCCCATCGACGCGTGGAAATCGGTGGTCGACATCAACCTGTCGGGCACCTTCTACGTCAGCCGCCAGGTGATCCCGCACATGCTCGAAAACGACTATGGGCGGATCGTCAATATCGCGTCCATCGCCGGGAAGGAAGGCAACCCCAAGGCGCCGGCCTATTCGGCCACCAAGGCGGCGGTAATCGGCCTCACCAAGGCGCTGGGTAAGGAACTTGCCGACACCAACGTGGTGGTCAACTGCGTCACCCCGGCGGCGGTGCGCACGGCCATCTTCGATCAGATGACCCAGGCGCACATCGATTTCATGCTGTCCAAGATCCCCATGGGGCGATTCGGACTGGCCGAGGAAATTGCCGCGCTGGTCGCGTGGCTGGCGTCGGAGGAATGTTCCTTCTCGACCGGCGCCGTGTTCGACATTTCGGGTGGCCGCGCGACCTACTAGAGAATTCTTTCTCGAGCAAAAAGGCCGGTTCAATCGAATCGGCCTTTTTTTGTGCTTAATCCTTGCGGTCCTCGCGGCGGTACCAGGGGAAGAAGCGGCGCATGACGCCGTTCATGGTGGCCTCGAACAACAAGCCGAAGGCGGCAAGCATGAGCACGCCGACCACCGCCTCGTTATGGGCAAAAGAGCGTGTGTGCGACAGGATGTACATGCCGAGCCCGGGCAGTGAGACGAAAAACTCGGCAATCACCGCGCCGACCAGGGCGCGGCCTGCCGCCAGCCGGAAGCCCGCCACCAGATAGGGCAGGGACGACATGAAGGTGATGTCGAACCATACGTCACGCTGGCGGGCGCGGTAGGCGCGCGCCACTTCGAGATATTCGGGCGGTACGGAACGCGCCCCGTCGCGGGCGTTGATGGCGATGGAGAAAAAGGCGGCGAAGACGATGGTCGCCAACCGTGCGCTGTCCTCATAGCCGAACCAAATGGTCAGCAGCGGCAGCACGGCGATCATCGGCATGGTGTAGAAGCCGTTGATATAGACGTTGAGCAGCCGGTCGAAGACCTTCACCCGGCCCATGGCGATGCCGATAATCGTGCCGGACACGAGAGCGATCAACAGCCCCTGCAACACGGCGAACAAAGTGCTCAGTGTCGCTTCGATGAATTCGGGCTCGGTGATGACGTCGGGGAAGACGGCGATGATATTGGTGGGCCGGGCGACGAACTTGGGCGCGAAGAAGGTGACGCCCAACTCCCAGGCGACCAGGATCAGAAGGCCCGCGACGATCTTGGCGGCCACGCTGGTGCTCGCGAACTTCTGCTGCAGGCGATAGAGCGGCCCGGGCTGCGGGACGGCGGTGTTGGCAACCGGTTGCGTCATTGCTCGATCCCCCGCCAGGCGGCGAAGCGCTGTTCCAGCGATTGGGCGAGCCGCATCAGGATCACCCCGATGACGGTGACCAGGATGATGGTGGCCAGCACCGAGGCCATGTTGAAGTTGCGCGACGCGACCATCAGTTCCTCGCCGAGGCCGCTGGTCGACAGGAAAAATTCGGCGGCGATCATACCGACGAGGGCGCGGCCCAAGGCTTGCCGCACGCCGGTGAGCGCAAAGGGCAAGGTGTAGGGGATCAAAACGTCGCGCCAGATGGCAAGTTCACTGGTGCGGAACGAGCGTGCCACTTCCAGAAGTTCGGGCTTCACGCTGCGGGCCCCTTCAAGGGTGTTGTAGAGAATGGGGAAGAAGGCGAACAGCACCACCACCAGCACCTTCGGCCAGAAACCGAAGCCCATGATCGACAGAATGAAGGGGATCAGGGCGACCATGGGCGTGACGTACAGCACCAGGATGTAGCTTTCGAGCGAGATGCGCAGCCAGGTCAGGCGGGCGAGCAGGATGCCGAACGGAATGGCGGTGACGACGGCGATGGCAAAGCCGGTGGCGAACAGCCGCGCCGAGCTGGCGAATGAGTCGATGAATTCTTCGTCACCGAAAAAGGCGACAAGCCGCGTGCCGGCGCCGGGATGTCCGTCGCCGCCGATGAACGGTGCCATGAAGGCGGGGTTGAAGCTCCACCCCACAATTTCCCAAATGACGAGGCCGAGTAAGAGCCCGGCTGCAAAGGTGGCCCAACGGACCCAGCGTTTGTCGGAATTGATCAGGTTGAGCATGGTTGGTTCGGGTGACCGGTTGGAGAGGTCCGAGGCGGACGTTAGGGATCGTCCGCCCCGGGACCGTAACGTGCGCCGTAGCGCGCTTACTTCATCATCTTCTTGACCATCGCCTGGGCTTCATCCCAGAGCGACGGGTCGGTCAAGGCGTCGACCGAAACCGGTCCCTTCTCGGGATCGATTCCCGCCTTGCCCTTGGTCCGCTTGCCGATGCCGGCTTGGATCGCGATGGTTTTCTCGATCCGCGCCTTGTTGAGGCCGTTGTGGCCGTTCGGCCAGTACTGGAAATCGGTGAATACCTTTACTGCGTTGGTCGCATCGGAATGGCTGCGGCCCGTGGCTTTGGCATAGGCACCCACCTTTTCGGCATTGGTGGGATCGTACATGAAGGCGGTGGCTTCGATCTGGGCCGCGAGCGCACGCACCAGGAGATCGCGCTTCTCGGCAATGTTCTTCTTGGTGGAGACGAACATCAGATAATGTGTGCCGGGGGCCGCTTTCTCGATTTCCGACACGATGGTCAGTTTCTTGCCGCTCTCGCGCTCGATCACGGGCAGGTCGTCCAGGTGAAGGACGCCGAAGGTCAATTGACCGGCAACCATCGCGGCGCCGACGTTGGAGCTCAGATTGACCGTCGGGATATCCTTATCGGGAACGAGCTTGCACGGCCGCGCCATATTCTGGAGCTGGACCCAACGCGCACCACGTGGGGAATCGACGCCCACCGCTTGGCCTTTGAGGCTTTCGCAGCTGTTCATCTTGGGATCCATGGAGCCAATGAACCAATCGGGCTTCTCGAGGCCCTGCAACGCGACCAGCGGCACGCCGGCGTTGGACACCATGCGGGCGACGGGGGCGGTCGGCGACAGCGACGCATCGACAGCGCCCGACACCACGGCGCGCGCCGCGGCGACACCCGAATTGAACGGCTTCACCGTTACGTCGAGGCCGTACTTCTCGTAAAAGCCGCCTTCCTTGGCGGTATAAACCATGACCGACGAAAACACCGGTGGCACACCGGGGACGGCGATGGACAGTTTATCGGCCGCGGACGCGGCTTGCGGCGCAATCGTCGCACCGACAAGACCGGCGACGGCGGCGGTTTGGAGTAGAAGTCGTCTCGTGAGTTTTTTCATGTCTAAACTCCCAGAACAGTTTCCCTGATTTGTGGCCCGATGGGCGGGCCGGCGGTTGGCCACGTTTGGCCTCGGTTGTCTCGGCGTTCTACGACGCCTTAAACTTCGAACTCGGCGGCCCGCACTTCATCCATGAGGGTCGACCAGACATGTTCACGAACCTCGGTGAACCGGGGATGGCCCAAAGTGCCGCGATCGCGCGGCGCGGGCAGATCGACGTCGATCACCTCGTGGACGCCGCTCGGGCGTCCCTTGAGGACGACCACCCGGTGTCCCATCAACACGGCTTCCTCGATGGAATGGGTGACGAACACCATCGTTAGCGGGCGTAACTCCCAGATTTTCAGCAATTCGAATTGGAGGATCTCCCGGGTCTGGGCGTCGACGGCGGCGAACGGCTCGTCCATCAATAGAACATGGGGCTCCATGGCGAGCGCGCGCGCGAGGCCGCAGCGTTGCTGCATGCCGCCCGACAGCTGATAGGGGAACGCGGTTTCGAAGCCGCTCAATCCCACCAGATTGATGAAATAGGGGACCTTTTCCTTGATTTCCGCGGCCGGATGACGGGCCAGCTTCAGCCCATAAGCGACGTTCTGATAGACCGTTTTCCAGGGAAACAGGCCGAAATGCTGGAACACCATCGCGACGCCTTCACGCGGCCCATTGATGGGCGATCCTTCGATCTTCACTTCTCCCTCGCTGAGGGGGATCAGGCCGTCAATGCAGCGCAACAGCGTCGTTTTCCCGCAACCGGATGGGCCGACGACGGTGACGATCTCGCCGTTGCCGAATGTTAGGTTGATGTCCTTGAAGACTTGCAACTCACCGTATTTTTTGCCGGCGCCCGATATCGCAATACGCGTCGGCGCGGATGACGGATCGTCTGCGCTTGTTCCCGTTCCGGAAACGGTGTGGACGAGGTTGGATGCCGCCTGTGACATGACGCTCCCTGACATGAACTGCCCGCTGGCCTGTTTCGTTTCGATTTTTGCAATCGATTGCAAAAAATGATGAAGCAATTTGGATGGGGGGTCAATAGGGCCACTGCCCACTGTGCCCACAATGTCGTGAAAGATCGTTCAAATATTTGCCAGGAAGATATTCCGTCACTTATTCCCGCGTAACGCCGGAGAGCGTGCCGTATTTAAGGACGGTCGAGAAGCTTTGGAATTACTCGGCGGCGGCGCCCGCTTTCTTTTCGTAGATCTCGCTCATACGTGCGCCGGGATAATAAGCCTTGTCGAAGGAGGGCCGCGCACGGATCGCTTCGATCCACGCCTTTACGTGTGGCAAATCTTCCCACAGGTGACTGTGGCCGAGATCGTTCATGCGGTCGATGGCCGGGGTCACGCACGCGTCGGCGAGGGTCCATTCTTTACCCATCAGATAGGGACCGCCCTTGGCCAGCGCTTCTTCCATGCGGGTGACGGTGAGCCGGATGTCGGCGAAGGCTTTCTCCATTTCCGTATCGGTGAAGCCATCCTCGCGCAGCATGCGGGTATAGAAATCGCTTTTCAGCGGACGCTTCTGAATTTGCTCGTTCTTGTCCTTGTCCTTGAAATTGTGGCGCAAATATTTCTGGAAGGTCGGATAGCGCACCGCCGGGACCGCAAACTCCTCGAAAAAATGAATCCAGGCCCGCATCTTCGCCCGGCCGACGGCGTCCCGCGGCGCCTTGGGAGGCTCGGGAAAGACTTCTTCGAGATATTCGAGGATGACGGCGGACTCGATGATCACATTGCCGTCGTGGACGAGCGTCGGTACCACCCCGTTGGGGTTGAGCTTCAGATACTCCTCGGAAAGGTGCTCGTTCTTGGCTGAATTCAGGACGTGTTCCTCGAAATCCAGTCCCTTCTCGGCGAGCAGGAGGCGGACTTTCTGGCTGCAGGTGGAGGGGGCGAAGGTGTAGAGCTCGAGCATAAAGTGAATTCCCTGTTGCACGCCGTGCTGAGACGTTGTGGCGGCTCATTGGCCGAGACTGCCGTTTATGATGGCGGTGAAGATTAGGCCCGCAGGAGGCGGGATGCAAATCACGGATGTAGGGGAAGGGAGGCAGCCGACCGGGCGGCGTCGCCTCAGGCCGCCTCCACGTTCTCCAATTCTTGGCGGGGAAGCTCGAAGTAGAAGGACGCGCCACAGTCCGGGTTGTTGTCGAAGCCGATCACCCCGCCATGCATTTCTACGATCGCCTTGGAGATGTTGAGCCCGAGGCCGGTGCCGCCTTTTTCCTTGCTGTCGGTCATGTCGGACTGCGTGAACTTCTCGAAAATCTTGTCGCGGAAATCCCGTTTGACGCCAGGCCCCTTGTCCGACACCACCACCCGTACCGTTTTGCCGTTAGGCATGACGTTGACGTCGACAACGCCGCCGGCCGGCGAGAATTTCGCGGCGTTGGAGAGCAGGTTGGCCATAACCTGCAGCAGGCGGTCCCAATCACCCATCACACAGGCGTGCTCGGATTGATCGCCTTTTTTCTGCAAAGTGACCCCGAATTGTGTGGCGAACGCCATGTTCTCTTCGATGGATTTGGCGACCAAGTCGTCCAACTCAATCGGCTTCTTGTCCAAATCCATTTTGCCCGATTCGATTTTCTCGATATCGAGAATATCATTGATCAACCGGACCAGCCGTTGGCTGTTATTGTAGGCGATCTCGATGATCTGCTCCAATTGGCCGTCGAGCCCGCCGAATTTTCCCGACCGGGCGAGGCCCAGCGAGCCGACGATGGAGGTCAACGGCGTGCGCAGCTCATGGCTGACCGTTGAGATGAAATCGCCCTTCATCTTATCGACTTTTTTGCGTTCGGTGATGTCTCGGGCGACCGCCTCGACGACCGTCATGCCATCCATCTCCATGTAATGGCAATTGACCTCGACGGGCATGAGGCTGCCATCCTTACGCACGTGATTGGTTTCGAAGGCGAGGGCGCCTTCCTCGCGCAGTCGACGGTTACGTTCCTGCAGCATTGCCGCCACCGCCGGCGACGGGGTGCCATTGCGTTCGATGTTGATCTCGTTCATCGACATGCCGATGAGTTCGTCCATGGTGTAGCCGAGCCGTTCGGCGGCCACCAGATTGGCGTCGATGATGATCAGCCCGTCCGGATTAACGAGAAACATGGAATCGGCGGCATGCATGAACATCAGCCGGTACTTGCGTTCCGATTCCTCGATGGCCGCCGCCGCTTCGACCTGTTCCGTGATATCGCTGGTTGATCCACGATAACCGAGAAACTTCCCGGACCGATCATAGGCCGGATCTCCGGTCACGCTCAGATACCGAATGCTGCCATTTTCGGTCCGGAGAATGGCGCGGAAGTCCCGGATTGGTTCTTGGGCCGTAACCATCGCCCGATAGCGTTCCATCGCCTCGTCCGACGCGCTGATGTTCGGCATTTCCCAACTTCGCTTGCCCAGAACCCTTTTCAGCAATTGTTCGGATACCGGTTCTTCCGCGGGGCCACCCCTAAAGTCTATGAACCGATGTTCGTCATCGGTTTCCCAAAACCAAAGCGCGGTGGATTTGATAAAATCCGCCATCCGCTGTTGAGTCTGATCGAGTTCGATGGCTTTCTGGCGTGCGGCGCGCTCAGAGCTCAGTTGGGCGTTCTCGATCTTCGTTTGGCGGCGGCCTATTAAATAAAAGACCAAGGCCATCGTCAGCGGAGCGAAGTCGATGAACAGATGCGCGGCATTATGATCCGCGACGAACTGATGAACAGTATCTATCGATACGGGTACGCCTGGGGACCACAGTTTCACTCCCCAGGAGAAAACCGGGAACAACAGGCCAAATATGACCCCCGCAACCAAATATTTGTGTTCTGTTTTAATCAATTTTGTTCGGCCCGTACTGCGATCCCGTGCCCCCTAAAGATATAGGGATTCGAGGACTGAAATTGAGAGGGGTTCTCATCGTTCGAAAACGGCCGTATTGCTAAGGTTAAAACGATTTACTGGGTTAATTTAGGGGAAGATCGAAGTAGAAGGTCGTGCCGCCGTCCCGTTTGTTCTCGAAGCCGATCACGCCACCATGCATCTCGACAATTGCCTTGGAAATATTAAGCCCAAGACCGGTTCCCCCCTTTTCTTTGCTGTCCGACATATCCGACTGTGTGAATTTTTCGAAAATCGTATCGCGAAACTCGTTTTTGACCCCCGGTCCCTTATCGGAGACAAAAATCCTTGCGGTCTTACCGTCCGGGATGACGCCGACATCGATCTTACTGCCGGCGGGCGAGAATTTGGAGGCGTTGGATAAAAGGTTGGCCATGACCTGTAACAACCTATCCCAATCGCCGATCACGGACGTTTGTTGAACACCGTTCGGTTTTATCTGCAGCGTTACGTCGAACTGGGCGGCAAAGGGTTCATTTTCTTCTACGGCCTGCGCGACGAGTTCATGAAGCTCGATAGGGCGCTGATCTAAATCCATCTTCCCCGATTCGATCTTTTCGATATCGAGAATATCGTTGATGAGGCGGACAAGCCGTTGACTGTTGTTGTGCGCAATCTCGACGATTTGTTTAACCTGATCGTCCATATCGCCGAACATGTCGGAGCGGGCGAGGCCCAGCGAGCCGACGATCGACGTCAACGGCGTTCGTAATTCATGGCTGACGGTAGAGATAAATTCGTTCTTCATCTTTTCCATCTTCTTGCGCTCGGTAATGTCGCGGGCTATTGACTCGACGACCGTGCGGCCATCGACCTCGATGAAATGGCTGCTGACCTCGACAGGCAAAATGCTGCCGTCCTTGCGGCGGTGCGAAGTTTCGAAGGTTAAATTTCCTTCTCGGCGCATATGCTCGAAACGGGCGTTTAGATGCTCTTCTTCTCCACGCTTAAGCCCTTCGATTCTTTCCATGTTAATTTCATACATGGACATACCGATAAGCTCCTCTCTGCTGTACCCCAGACGTTTTGCGGCCACGATATTGGCGTCGATGATCCGGAGACCATCGGGATCGATGATGAACATGGAATCGTTAGCGTGTTGGAAGAGGAGCTGGTACTTACGTTCTGATGCTTTGATGGCGTTTGCGGCGTCGACCAAGTCCGTGATATCGGCGATCGAGCCACGATACCCTTTGAACTCGCCGTTGTTGTCGTAGACCGGTTCGCCATTGATGCTGAAGTAACGGACGATGCCATCGACATCTTCCATATGACAGCGGAAATCCTCGATCGGACGGCGGGCGTCTATATCGGCCTTATGCTGCGCCCAGGCCTCGTCGCTGGCTTTCATCAACGGGAGTTCCCATCGTCTCTTCCCAATGACGTGTTGCGCCAGTTTTTCCAAAACTTTGTCGCGGCCGGACGAAATGTAGGTAAAGCGATGCTCGGTGTCGGCTTCCCAAAACCGGTGGGTCGACGAATTGACGAAGCCGACGATCCGTTCCTGGCTTTCCGCGAGTTCGTCGTTTGTTTGTGCGACGTCACGCCGGAGGTTTTGGCTGATTTTCTGGATATGAGCCTGTTTTTTGCCGATGAAGAAGAAGGTGGCGCCAAGGACGAGCGGGGCCGAGTCGACAATCCAGAGGATCAAGTTCTCTTGATGGATGTAGGCAAGCGCGTCGAGGCTTGGTATGAGCCCCCTAAGCCAGAACTCGGTTATCCAAGCAACAGCGGGGAACAGCATACCAAAGGTAAAGCCCCCGAGAAGATATCGACGCTCGGTCTTATTCATTGTGAACGAAGCCGCTGCAGGCCAGCCAATACAACTATTCGGTATATATGGTGCTTAATCAGATGGGGTCGAGATGCCGGCATTCCAAACCGATCGCCGGTTTTTTAACGATTCCCGCCTGTGTCCCGGAAAACGGTGGTTTCGCCGTAAATCGTTAAGGCGCCGCGGCTGCAGATTTCTCAGAAAGACCAGAGAATCATTAAGGAATTTCCCGTCATGCCATCGCCTTCCGGCACCCGTCGGTTAGGGGTTTCGCCCAATGAACTTTCGCTATGAACTGCAAGCGCGAAAGAAAAGCAACTATACAATTTAAAATTGTACTATCGGCGTCGCGGACAGAAGAAAATGGCAGAAACGTATCGGCGCCACCGAAATTGACGTCGACGGACTTACGCCGATAGCATAGGTGATGACCGTAGTCGGGATGGCGGATATGAGTGAAAATTTATCTTTGGCGGAGCGGGCCGACGCGCTCGAACATCGCCAGTTCGAAGAATTCGAACGTTTATATGCGCGTTCGTTGCTGTTCAATCTGGCGGAGGGCGAGCGGTCGTTGGAGCCACGCCCGAAGCTCGGGCCCGGAAAGCACCTTTCCATGGGCGAGGATCCGCGGCTGCTCCCCATGCCGGATAACCCGACCCTGATCGATTTCTTTAAGCTGCGATTTTCGCCGTCCCAGCAGCATCTGTTGCAGAGCGCTCGGCTGGCGCAGAAAAATGGCTTGCCCGAAAAAATGGTGCTGGCGTGCCTGCTGCACGACATTGCGGTGATCGGGTTTATCCGATCCGATCATGGGTATTGGGGTGCGCAGCTCCTCGAGCCCTACGTGGACGAGGAGGTGAGCTGGGCTATTCGGATGCACCAGGCCTTGCGCTTCTATCCGGATGAATCGGTGGGATATGACTATCCGGAATTGTACATCCGCATGTTCGGAGAGGGGTACCGTCCCGATCCCTACATCGAGGCGGACTACGAACGGGCGAAGAACCACAAATGGTACATGTCGGCGCGGATGATCTGCGTCAACGATCTTTATTCATGGGATGCGGACGCGAAACCGCTGAGTATCGACGAATTCGAGGACGTTATCGGGCGGCATTTCAAACAGCCGCCGGAAGGCCTCGGCAACGACAATACACCGTCGTCGCACATGTGGCGGACATTGCGCCGGCCATCCAACGCGCTCTGACAATCGCTACCACGCGGTCCAGCCGCCATCGACACGCAAGCTGGTGCCGGTGATCATTTTGGCGGCCGGCGAGGCGAGATAGAGCACCGCCGCCGCGACATCGTCCAAATCCGCCAACTTCCCGAAAGCAATGTTGCGCAACACCGTTGCCTTGAACTCGGCGTTTTCGAACATGGGCCGGGTCATCGGTGTATCGACGAAGGTGGCGGCCACCGTATTGGTGCGGATGCCGTGCGGGGCAAGTTCCACGCCCATCGCCTTGGTCAGGCCTTCGACGGCATGCTTGGTCGCGCAATAAAGCGTCCGGTTGGGTGCGCCGACATGCCCCATTTGCGAGGTGATGTTGATGATCGACCCCGATCCATGACGCAGCATCACCCGCGCCGCCGATTGGCAGGTGCGGAAGGTGCCGCGGAAATTGAGACCGTCCATCCAGTCGAGGGTTTCTGGGGTCACGTCAATCAGCGGTTCCGGCTTGTTGCCGCCGGCGCTGCAGACGGCGATATCAAGCCGGTCCAGTTTTTCGATCCGCGAATAGAGGCTGTCTTCGAGCACGTCTTCCACCCAGTAGTCGATGCGGTCTGGGTTTTCTGCTTTGAGGGACTGCAGATCGCTCTCGGTCCGGGCAACCCCGATCACTTGTGCCCCGGCGTCCGCCAGTGCCAGCGCGGAGGCGCGGCCCAATCCCTTGCCCGCGCCGGTTACCAGCGCCACCTGACCCGACAGATCCACGTTCAGCACATTAGTCATCTTGCCCCCCTTATCGTTTCTTTCTCTGTTGGTCTCATAGTTTCGCCATCAGCCCTTGTTCGACGAAGAAATTGGTCGGCGAAAAATCGACGAAATAGCGGCAAGATCCCTGTCGCGCCCGCACGGCATCAAGCAAAAGCTGTTCGGCCCGGCGCATCTCGCCGCCGGGATCGGCCGCATCCTTGTCGCTGTTGTCGAGATAAATGACGCCGCCTTTCTTTACGTGTGCCAATGCCGTAGCCATACAGGCGTCCCGCTTGTGGCCGTCGACAAGAATGAAGTCGTAGCCGTCCGCGGGCGCATCCGGCAGCGACTCGTAAACGTCGAAGTCCCGCAGTTGATGATCGACGTTGGTGATGCTTTCACGCCGCAACAGTGCGCCGACTTTCTCATGCCACCCGAGATCGCATTCGACGCTGAGGAGCGACGCGCATCGGCGTGCCAGCCATGGTGTCGACATCCCCGAGCCGAACTCGACGCAATGGGATGCCGGCGTCAGATGGGCGGCTATGGCCCGGGTCCCGGCGTAGGAAAGGGTTGGGCGCATCGGCCGATATCCGGCCAATCGCCTCAGCGCGGCGGTGGCGAGTGCGTGCGGCGCATGCACCCAGGCCGACAGGGGCGCCGCATTGCCTTTCTCGTCATGAAATCGGGTCCGGTGTTGCGGTCCGCCCCGCAATAGTCGCTGAAGAACCAATTCGGCCGGCATTCGAGGTTGTGTCAAAAAAATCCCTGATATGGGCGGGCAGCATAGTGGTTTTGCGCCGGGGCGGACAAGGAATTGCTGTTTCCCTTTTGGCGGCATAGTCTGGTGGGACGACGGTAGCCGACAACAAGGAGGATCATATGGCGCGTTATCTGAAAACCGGAATAACCACCGAAGAAGCCCGTGAACAGGACGCCAAGGTGCGAAAGACGGTGGAAGATATTCTCGCCGATATCGAGGCGCGCGGCGATGCCGCGGTGCGTGACTATTCCGAGAAGTTCGATAACTGGTCGCCGGAGAAGTTCCGTCTCAGCCGGGAAGAGATCGATGCCTGCTACGATCAAGTGACCGAGCAGAACATCGAAGACATCAAATTCGCCCAGGCGCAAATCCGCAATTTCGCTGAGATTCAGAAGGCCGCCTTGGTCGATGTCGAGCAGGAGACCTACCCCGGCGTCGTTCTTGGTCACAAGAACATCCCGGTGAATGCTGTCGGCTGTTATGTTCCGGGTGGGCGCTATCCGATGGTGGCTTCGGCGCATATGTCGGTGGTGACCGCCAAGGTCGCCGGCGTGAAACGCATCGTCGCTTGCGCGCCGCCCTATCAGGGCAAGCCGTCACCGGCCATCGTGGTCGCGCAGGATTTGGCGGGTGCCGACGAGATTTATGCGCTGGGCGGGGTGCAGGCCATGGGCGCCATGGCCATCGGCACGGACGAGGTCGCGCCCGTCGATATGCTGGTCGGCCCGGGCAATGCCTTCGTGGCGGAAGCCAAGCGCCAGCTGTTCGGCCGGGTCGGAATCGATCTGCTCGCGGGTCCCACCGAAACGCTGGTTATCGCCGACGAAACGGTGGACGGTGAATTGTGCGCGGCCGATCTCTTAGGCCAAGCGGAGCATGGCCCCAACAGTCCGGCGGTGTTGCTCACCAACTCCGAACAACTCGCCGAGGAAACCATGGCAGAGATCGAGCGGCAGCTCAAAATCCTGCCGACCGGCGAGGTAGCGGGTGCCGCTTGGCAAACCTATGGACAGGTGATCGTCTGCGACAGCTACGAGGAAATGGTAGCCGAAGCCGACAAGATCGCCTCGGAGCATGTGCAGGTCATGACCAAGGACCCGCAATATTTCCTCGACAACATGACCAACTACGGCGCCCTGTTCCTGGGCCCGGAAACCAACGTTTCCTATGGCGACAAGGTGATCGGCACCAACCACACCCTGCCGACCAAGCGCGCCGGGCGCTACACGGGCGGATTGTGGGTCGGCAAGTTCATCAAGACCCATACCTATCAGCGCATCACCGAACAGGCTTCGGTGGATATCGGCAAATACTGCTCACGCCTATGTGCGCTCGAGGGTTTCGCCGGCCACAAGGAACAGGCCGACATCCGGCTGCGCCGCTACGCCGGAATCAACGAGGGCTAACGCGTCATGGCGCTTCCGCGCACCACCCTTGGCCGCACGGCCCTGGAGGTCAGTGTCGCGGGGCTGGGCTGCGGCGGTGGGGCGCTCCTCGGCATGCGCGATGGGGCAAGCGCACGAGAAGCCGCCAAGCTGGTCCGTCTCGCCTTCGATCTCGGGGTCAATCTGTTCGACACGGCCAAGCTTTACGGCACCGAGGAAGCGGTGGGGATCGGCCTGGAAGGTCTGCCGCGCGATCAGGTGGTGATCTCCACAAAGCATCACGCCGACCGCCGCGACGGATATAAATACACAGCGGACGACCTCGTTGCCGGACTCGAGGACTCGCTCACCAAGCTTAAGACGGACTATGTCGACGTCTTGCATGTCCACGGTGTTCACGACGGCAATGTCGATCACGTCGTGAACGTGGTGCTGCCCACGCTCCGCCGCGAACAGGAAAAGGGCAAGGTCCGCTTCGTCGGTGCCACCGAATATGCGCAGCGCGATCATGAGCACGCGGTGATGCGCCGGGTCGTCGACGCGGATCTGGTCGATGTTGTGATGCTCGCCTTTTCCATGCTCAATCAAACAGCGCGCACATCGCTGTTCCCAAGCACCCTCGCCAACAATGTCGGCACATTGTTGATGTTCGTGTCGCGGAATCTGTTCGGCTTTCCCGACCGGTTGAAAGAGACGCTGCAGGAGTTGGCCGGAGACGACCGTGTTCCGGCATGGATCGCCGATGCGGAAGAACCTCTGGACTTTCTCCTTCACGGGGGTGGCGCCGTCAGTCTGATCGATGCTGCCTACCGCTATGCGCGGGATGAACCAGGTGCGGATGTGGTGCTGTTCGGAACCGGCAATGCCGATCATCTGCAGGCCAACGTGGAATCTCTCTCTCGCCCGCCTTTGCCCGATGGCGATCGGGCCCGTATCGATGAGTTGTTCGGGACGCTCATCGGGGTCGGTATCGAACCGGGCGAGTCCCGGGGCGGCAAGACCGCGGCAGCCTAAAACTGCCGGAAATCAAAGGCGAATGCGCGCAAAGACCGCCGCAAAATACAACCCCAACATACCGGCCCTGCATATGTTCCGGGCTTGCTATGACGGAATAAATCTATATTCAATATGGCCGTTCCACTGAACGGGGGCGAAGACCTTTGCAAGGAAATACATGTAGATGATGGAGCTCGATACCCAAGGGCTGCGTTGTCCTCTACCGGTTCTGAAGGCAAAAAAAGCCATCAAGTCTTTAGATCCCGGCGACTTAATTTGTATCCTATCCAACGATCCGGCCTCCAAACGGGATTTTCCCGCATATTGCAAGAATGCCGGGCATGAATTGGTGGAACTAAGCGAAGACGGAGATGTGCTCAGCTTCGTGATCCGCAAGGGCGGAACGGAACTGAAACAGGCCTCCTAGCCACCAAAAACAAATCGAATTTTTGCGTTTTCCCCCGCCGTCGACCGGCGGGATTTTTGTTTGCGCGCCTACTCGAGGCGCGATTCCGGGCCGGTTCCCCATTGCACCTGAAGGGCGTTTTCGACGGAAACCCGATTGGCGGGCGTATCGGCGTTCAGCAAATCGCCGTCGGTCCAATGCTCGACCCGGAAGTCGAACGGGTCATACCAGTAATCGAAAATTTGCGAGCCGTAGATATGCCGGCCGATCCCCCAGGAGTGTTTATAGCCCTTCGATTTGAGCCATTCGTGGCCAAGATAGACGGCGTTGATGTCCTCGACCTCGAAGGCGAGGTGGCCCAGCCCTTTCGGCGTGCGCGGCACGGTCAGCAAAACGTGATGATCGACATATTCCTTGCCGCGGTCGATCCGGTTGAACGAGAACAGCACGTTGTCCTCGTCGCCTTCATACAGCTCGTCCGAGGGGATCAGGCCGAAATGCGCCCGGTACCAGTCTTCGCAGACCCGGGGTTCATCGACATTGAGCACGACGTGCCCACAGCGTTTTACCGGCGCCGGCCCTTTTTCCAGGCGGACGAGGTCTCCCTTACGCCGGTGATCGCTGCCCCGGTTGAGCGTGATTTGGTTGGCGACCGGTAATGTGTCCAATGTTTCGATGCCGTAAACCACGTCCACCTGAAAGCCGGCCGGGTCGGTCAGGCGCACGCGCTTCCCGCCGCCCGGCTCGCCGATGTTTTCGACCGGACTTGCGCCTTCCGCTTGCGCGATCTTGTGCAAGTCTTCCTCGCTCGCGGCATAGAAGGCGATGCCGAGAAACTTACGCTCGCCCAACTCCGTAACATGGATATGGTGGGCGGAATCCGTGCCGCGCATATACAGCGCCGTATCGGTACGGGCCGAGCGGACCATGCCGAAATCGATCAGGAATTTCTCCATCAGGTCGAGGTCGGGCGCCTGGAAACGGCCATAGGCAATGTCGGTGACCTTGATCATGCGTCTTCTCCCGTTTCGTTGGCTGTTTTGACCGCCATTATTTGCGGGCAATGATAAACCGCCGCCTTTGGGCCATAAAGGCGAAAGGTGCGCCGCGCGGCTTGCCTTTCCGAACTGTCCGGTCAAGATTGCGGGCAACGGGGCACCAAGAATAAGCGGGAGGTCATGCCCAAATTCTCCGCCAATATCTCAATGATGTTCACCGAAGTCCCCTTCCTGGACCGCTTCGCGGCGGCCAAGGGGGCGGGGTTTGACGGGATCGAGTTCCAATTTCCCTACGACCTGGATCTTGCGGAATTGAAGGAGGTGGCCGAGGTAACCGGCCTGCCGATCCTGGTGATCAATCATTTCGTCGGCGACCTGCAGCAGGGCGGTCCGGGCATTGCCGCTTTGCCGAGCGCCGAGGACGAGTTCAAGCGGGCCACCGAGCTCACCTACAAATACGCCGAAGTCCTCCGCCCGCTGACCGTCAACGTGCTGGCGGGGTCGCCGCCGGTAGAAGATTTCGGTCGCGAAAGGTGTCTCGACGTGCTGGCGGCCAACTTGAGGACGGTTGCCGACACCATGGTCGGGATCGGCGTGCGGGTGACCACCGAAGCCATCAATCCGATCGACCGGCCGACGTTCCTGTTGTCGTCGACCGACCAGGCATTGGACGTTATCGGACGCGCCGGGTACCCCGATATCGCCAATCTGGGCATCCAGTACGACCTCTATCACGCCCAGATCATGGAAGGGGACCTTGTGCGCACCATGGAGGCCAATCTGCCCCACATCGGCCATATCCAGTTCGCCGATACGCCGGGCCGTCACGAGCCCGGCACCGGTGAGATCAATTTTCCCTATGTGTTCGCAGCCCTCGACCGGATGGGGTGGACCGGCTTCGTGGGCGCCGAATATGTGCCCTCGGGCGCCACCGGCGCGTCCCTGGAGTGGCTGAAATCCGAGGCTAAATAAACCTACAAAATTTGCCGTTGATCGTGTGGATGAATCGGCTAAACAAACTCCTCACGCAATTTCGACCGGGAAGCAAACCATGACCGCCGACACGACGGACATTCAAAAGCTCATCGACAACTGCCTGACAGATGCGGCGTTCCCCGAACTGCCCAATTTCCAGCGCGGCAAAGTGCGGGATTCCTACGATCTGCCCGATGGGCGGCGCATCTTGATCATCACCGACCGGCAGTCGGCGTTCGACAAGGTTCTGGCGGCGGTGCCGTTCAAGGGACAGGTGCTCAACCAAATCGCGCGGTTCTGGTTCGATGCCACCGCCGATATCTGCCCCAATCACGTCATCGAGGAGCCCGATCCCAACGTGGCCATCGTCAAGCATCTCAAGATGCTGCCTGTTGAAATGGTCGTGCGGTCCTATCTGACCGGGTCCACCGAAACCAGCATCTGGCCCATGTATCAGCGTGGCGAGCGGGTGCTTTACGGTCACACATTCCCGGACGGCATGGTCAAGAACCAGAAACTGCCGCAAACCATTTTGACGCCGACCACCAAGGCCGAGCAGGGTGAGCATGATGCGCCGATCACGGCGGAAGAAATCGTCGCCCAAGGTCTGTTGACCCAGGCACAATGGGACGAACTGGCGGAGAAAAGCCTCGCCATCTTCAAGCGTGGCCAAGAAATTGCTGCCGCCAACGGCTTGATCCTGGTGGACACCAAGTATGAGTTCGGTCTCGACGAGAACGGCCGGATCGTTTTGGCGGACGAAGTGCATACGCCGGACTCAAGCCGTTATTGGATCGCCGACACCTATGAGGCGCGCCTAGCGGCGGGCGAAAACCCCGACAGCCTCGATAAGGAATTCCTGCGACTGTGGATTACGGCGCGCTGCGATCCCTACAAGGACCCGATCCCCGAAATTCCCGCTGACACGCTGATGGAGTTTTCAGGCAAATACATCGCCCTCTATGAGCGGGTGACCGGCAAGGCGTTCGAGAAACCGGCGGCGGATGTCCCGGTGCGCGACCGTATCCATGCGGCGCTGGCCCGGGTGCTGCCCGATTATTTCCCCAACCAGGCGGCGGAATAACCCGCTTCCCGAGCCTCAAGTCCGGTTCTTACCCTGGGGTGCGTATTTGCGCTCCGGGCGCCGATACCCTAACCTTGTTCGATATACGAACATTTGCCGACTCATAACAAAGCGTTAGGGAGCGCGGAGGAGGGACGACATGATCTTCTTCTCGAACAAGAACCGGCCGTTCGACTACGGTCCATATCCGTTGGAACGGTTGAAGCGGGACGTTTCCGTCCTGGCTTCAGAGGCGTCGCGGCCGCGGGTCTCCCGGCCCGAAATGGTCTCGCAGGCGGCGATCGCGGCGAAGGGGCCGCTGTCCATCTCGCTCGCCAAGTATCACGATATTTTCCGCGGGCTGGGTAAGCCCGAAACCTTGCCGCCGCGTGCACCGGTTCCCGATGATTTGCACCGCCGCGCCGTCGATATCAAAGGCAGCGCCTATTTCCTCGACGTATCGCAGGTCGGTATCTGCGAAATTCCCGAAAACGCGTGGTATGCCGGTGTGCCACAGCCGGCGCACACGCATGCAATTGCCATCGTGCAGGCCTATGGCCGCGTGCCGGAAGCAGAAAACTTGGCGCATCCGTGGTGCAAGGATGTGGAGGCCGAAGCCGCCGAGTTGCGCGCCTATGAGGTGGCGATCGCGGTTGCCGAACACATTCAAGCCATGGGCTTCAACGCCAAGGCGCACGACCGGTTGACCGGCGATGCCGATCTCGACCGTTTGTCGGTGATGGCGGGCGTTGCATTGCGCGACGGTGAGCGGGTATTCAATCCATATCTCGGTGAGAAGTACGCGGTCACGGTGGTGACCACCGATTACGCGCTTGCCACCGATCAGCCATTGCACGCCAGTGCCAAGCGGGCCAAAGGGCTCGGCTATTGGTTGGGTATCGGCGGTGCGGTGCCGGGTATCGAATGGAACCGGCGCGCAAAACGGCGCAGCGATCTCGGTATCTTTCCCATGGAACAGGTCGACCGGGTGGAGCGTCCGACGACAATGATCGTCGATGAAGAAGTGCCGCGGGTGCCGAAACGCGCCGAGTTCTTCGAGCGCGCCGTGCGCGGCGATCTCGGTGCCAAGGCACAGGTCGAGCGTAACCGCTTCGCCTTCAAGCATCCGTTTGCCAAGGCCATGGTCAGTTTGATCCGTTCCATGGTGCCCCATCAGGGCGGTGAGGTGGCGCCGATGGTGCCGGGTTACGAGGACCCGGCGGCTAATGCGCGGGCGATCAAATCGCTGAGCTATTTTCTCGGCTCGGAAATCACGGGCATTTGCGAAGTGCCGCGCTATGCCTGGTATTCGCACGGCAAGGAAGGAAACGAGATCACGCCGTATCATAAATATGCCGTGGTCATGCTCATCGATCAGGGGTATGAGACCATGGAAGGCGCGTCGGGCGACGACTATATTTCCGGCGCTCAATCCATGCGCGCCTATATGCGCGGCGCCGAGAACGCAGGCATCATGGGCGACATGCTGCGCCAGCTGGGCTTCTCGTCGCGGTCGCAAACCAACGCGGATTCCGACGTGCTGCATATTCCGGTCACCTTGTGGGCGGGCCTGGGTGAACTGTCGCGCATCGGCGAGGTGATCCTCAATCCCTTCATTGGCCCGCGCCTCAAGACCGTGGTGCTGACCACCGATATGCCGCTTGAGGTGGACAAGCCCGTCGATTTCGGCCTGCAATATTTCTGCGACAACTGCCATAAATGCGCCCGCGAATGTCCGTGCGACGCCATCTCCTGGGGCGACAAGCTGATGTTCAACGGCTACGAGATGTGGAAGCCGGACGTTGAACGCTGCGCCCGCTACCGGGTTACCAACCCTAAGGGTCTCGCCTGCGGCCGCTGCATGAAAACCTGTCCGCTGAACAAGGTGGTCACTTGGCAGGGCCCGATCATGACCCGCATCGCATCTTGGTTCGGGGTCAATCAGCGCTGGGCGAAGCCGATCCTGGTACCGATTGCCGTGTGGCTCGACGATTTCCTGCGGAATGGCGTGCGCAATCCTGTCAAGAAATGGTGGCTCGATCTCGAGATTATCGATGGCGCCTCGGTGATACCGCCAAAGGGCGTCAATCAGCGCGATCTCAACCTCGATCATAAGATCGATCCGGCGGCGCAGAAAATGGCCTATTACCCCGCCAACGTCATGCCTGCCGGCAATAAGATGTCGCCGGAGCCGGTCGATCGGAAGGCCGCCATGAAGGCGCGGGAGGTTCTCGAAACGCCCGCTCAAGCGCGTGCCCGGGTGAAGTCAGGGAAGCCCAAACCCGCCCATTATACTGCAACCCCGCCGCTTGCCGAGAAAGAAGGCGAACGGGTTGAAGTGTCCACCGCGATCTGGGACAAACGTTGATCCGGGGAGGTACACTTCCCCCAATCAAGATTTGTACAGAGGAAGATCATGGACGTAAAAGGACATGCCGCCATTGTAACGGGTGGTGCATCGGGGTTGGGTGCGGCGACCGCGCGAATGCTGGCCGCCAAAGGGACCAAGGTCGGTGTTATGGATCAGAACGCCGATCTGGCGAAGACGGTCGCGGAAGAGATCGGCGGGCTTGCCCTGCCGTGTGACGTCACCAGCGAAACCGCCGTCCAAGGCGCGCTTGATGAAGCCAAGGCGGCCCATGGGGTGTCGCGTGTTCTCGTCAATTGCGCCGGGATCGGTGCCGCGGCGCGGGTTGTCGGGCGTAATGGGCCGTTTCCGCTCGATCTGTTCACCAAGGTGATCAACGTCAACTTGATCGGCACGTTTAACGTTATTCGCTTGTGGGCGGTCGATGCGACGCAAGCCGATCCGCTGGAAGACGATGAGCGCGGCGTGGTGATTATGACCGCGTCGGTCGCGGCCTTCGACGGACAGATCGGCCAGGCGGCTTATTCGGCGTCCAAGGGTGGCATCGTCGGCATGACATTGCCGATTGCGCGCGACTTCACCAGCAAGGGTATCCGCGTCAACACCATCGCGCCGGGCCTGCTGTTGACCCCGTTGATGGACGGCCTGTCCCCGGAAGCCCAGAAATCGTTGTCGGAGAGCATCCCGTTCCCGGCGCGCCTCGGCAAACCGGAGGAGTACGCGTCGCTGGCGCTGCATCTGTGCGAGAACAGCTACATCAATGCCGAAACCATCCGTCTCGACGCGGCGCTGCGTATGCAAGCGCGGTAGTTTCCGTTTGGGAATGCGAGAAAGCCCCGTTCAAACTGGACGGGGCTTTTTTTAGTTAAACATCGTGTTGGGCAGGAACAGCGCGATCTCCGGGAACGCGATCAGGATGGCCAAACACACGCCCATGGCCAGCCAGAACGGCCAGATACCCCGGAAGATGGTGCCCATGGGCACGTCGGGGGCGACGCTTTTTACCACGAACACGTTGACCCCGACGGGCGGGCTGATGAGCCCCATTTCGAGAACGATCACCACGACGACGCCGAACCAAATGGGATCGATTCCCAGCTGGATGATCACCGGAAAGGTGATGTGCAGCGTCAGGACCAGCATCGCCAGACCTTCGAGGAAGGTGCCGAGCGCGATGTAAGTCAGCAGGATAATGATCAGTACGCCGAGGCTGCCGACGTCGAGCCCAACCAGGAAGCCGACGATGTTGGTGGGGATCTGGGTCAGCGCCATGAAGGGAATAAAAACGAAAGCGCCGATCAGGATCATGAAAACCGTCGCCGTCGTCTGCAGGGTTTGCAAAATGACGAACCGGAATTTCGGCCAGTCGAGCGAACGGCGGTAGAGCGCCATGATGAAGGTGAGGAAGGCGCCGACTCCCGCCGCCTCGACAGGGGTAAATATACCGAGATAGATGCCGCCGATGGTCGCGAGCACGATGCCGACGATCACGCCGGAGCGGCGCAACGCGGCGAAACGTTCGGCCATGCTGGCAACGGGGCCCGGCGGGCCCGCTTCGGGCCGCCGTTTGGTCACGATATAGATCGCACCGATAAACAGCGCAGTGAGCAATAGGCCGGGGAAAACGCCTGCCATGAACAACCGGCCGATGGATTGTTCGGTAAGGATGGCGTAGATGATCATGCCGGTGGACGGCGGTATCAGGATGCCGAGAGTGCCACCCGCCGCCACGGCGCCGGTTGCGAGGCTATCGTCGTAACCGTAGCGCTTCATTTGCGGCAGGGCGACGCGGCCCATGGTTACGGCCGACGCGATGGCCGAGCCGGACAGGGCAGCAAAGCCGGCGATGGTGGCGGATGCCAGACCGCCGCGCTTGTGCCCCACCCACGCGTAGGCGGCGTCATACAGGTCGCGGCTCATCCCCGAGGCCCCCGCCAGATTGCCCATCAGGACGAACAGCGGCACGACGATCAACGTGCCGGTCGTGGAAATCTCGAAGGCTTCGCCGCCGAGGGTGGACAAGGCCGCGGGGAGGCCGATCATCGCCCAGGTGCCGAAGAAGCCGACGATCAGCATCGACATGGCCACGGGCATCCGCAGCGCCAGAAACAGGAACAGAAAGAATAGTCCGATGGAGCCGATCAGTGTGCCGGACATGGTGGGGTGTTCCTATTCGGTGCCTTCAAGGGATTCGGATTCACGGGTAACGATCTTGCCCCGCAGCAGCGCAATGACCTCAAGCAGCAGGACCACGGCATAAAGCGCCATGCCGACGGCAAGGATCTGATAGAAGGGCCCGAACGGGATGAGCAGACTGTTGGAGGCTTCGCCGTAGTCCGCGGCGTCGAAACCGTTTTGATAAAGCTGCCACGCCAGAATCGTCATCATCGCGGCGCCGAGCGCGTTGACGATCAGATCGGTCCACCGCAGAGATTTTTCGCTGACCGCCGAGCCGAGGAGTTCGACGGCCACCTGCCCGCCCGTACGGCCACTATAGGCGACCGAAACGGTGACCGCGCCGAGCAGCAAGAGCTGCGCGATGTCGGCGGCCCCGAATATGGGCGAGTTCAGGATATAGCGGAAGCAAACGGCAACCACGGTCAGGAGGGCGAGGGCGATCACCAAGGCGCCACCCATCCAGAGGGCGAGGGGACGGACCACCCGATCGATCAGATCGAGCAATCGGTCCGCCCCCCGGTTTGCCCCGTTGTTCTCAACGGAGTTGTTCACGGCTCAGGCCCGAGACGCGGCTTAGGAGCTGGGGCTCTGAGCGGCCTTATAAATGGCGCGCGCCGGAATACCCTTTTTCTCGCTGGCCTCGAGGAATGCTTCGACGGACCGGGCGGTGGCTTCGTTGAACGCGGCCGCTTGTTGGGTTGTCAGCGTGTAGTACGCTGTCTTCGGATCGCCGGCTTTCAGCTTTTCGATCGCCTTGATGTCCGGTTGGGACCAGGAGCGTGCTGTCTCAATGCTGAACTCATAACCGCTCACCTTATCGATGGCGTCTTTGTTGGCATCGGACAGCCCATCCCAAACCTGCTTGTTCATGGCGAACCAGAACAAGGAAGCGGGGCCGTTCATGCCGTCGGTGACATATTTGGCGACCTCGCCGAAACGCCACGGCGCATAAACGCCGTTGGCCGCGACGAAGATGGCGTCGATCACACCCTTGTCGATGGCGTCATACACGCGGCTGATGGGAATGGCGATGCCGGAACCGCCCCAGGCATTCATCATGGGGATGTTGGAGGCGTCCAAGGCGCGGATTTTCATGCCCGCGACGTCGCCGATTTCCTTCACTTGCTTGTCGCGGGTGATCAGGATGGGCGGCGTGTTGGCCCACAGGCCCAACACCTTCACCTTGTCGTACTCGCTGGTAAGGAACTCCGGATACACCTTCCAGAGCGCTTGCGCATAGTCTATCGCCGTTTTGCCGATACCCGGCTGGGCGGCGACCATGGTGCGCGGGAAGATCGAGGACGTGTATCCCTGAATGCCGAAGGAAATCTCGGCAACATTATCGACGACCCGCTTGAACTGCTGCACCGGGCCTTTGCCGAGTTGGCCGCCGGAATAGAGTTTCAAGGTAACCTCGCCATTGGTCGCCTTGGCGACGGTCTCGGCATATTCAGGGAACACCTTCGCATTGAGATGGTGTTTCGGCCCCATGAAGGTGGCGATTTTCAATTCGGCGGCCTGCGCTTGTTGAAATGCGGTGCCCCCCAGGACGGCGGCACCGACCAGGGCCGCCAAGGTTTTGGATGACGTACGGAACATCGGTTGCATCTCCCTATGCAAATGATTTTGACGTGTGCCTCGATTTTTTCCGGTTTCGAACGTCTATTGCGTTCGTATTTGCCGGTTCATTGTTTGATACCCTAACAATGGGAGGGATAGAGTCAATTGAGCGCGGAGGTGCTTTAAGTGCCATCCGGGCGATTACGCACCTTGAGGTAGGTAAAGGATGCGTTGATTTTTCAGGCGTTTAGTGGACTCATAACGGTCCTACCCATCAAAAGCGCCTGCCTCAAATGTCGGTGATCCACGGTTTTCAATTTCTTTTCTGGCGGTGCGGCGTATGACCGGCGGTATGGGGCACGGCCCGCACATGGGTCATTTGGCGTCGCCGCGTAACCTCGCGGGCATCGGCTGCATGCTGCTCGGCATGGCCGGCATGGGCGGTGTCGATGCGTCGGCCAAGTGGTTGGTGGGCGCCGACTATCATGTGTTGCAGGTGCTGGCGGTGCGGGGCTGGTTCGTCACCGCGGCCTTGCTGATTTGGGTGTTGGTGACGGGGAAGTGGCGCGGTTTGCGGACGGAACGTCCGTGGGGCCATCTGGTGCGTCTGGCGATCGCCTTTCTTGGTCCGTTTTTCCTGTTTACCGCTTTGATCTACATGCCGCTTGCGGACGTGACCGTGATTATCTTCGGCTCCGCTTTCTGGACGACGGTCTTCGCGATCCCGCTGTTCAAGGAGAAAGTGGGCCCCCACCGTTGGGCAGCGGTTATTCTCGGCTTCCTCGGCGTCGCCATCGCGTTGCGGCCGGGCACCGAGTTGTTTCAGCCCGTGGCCATTCTGGCGCTGTTGGCGGGGATGGCGTTCGCCGGCATCAACTTGACGGCACGCTGGCTGCGCAGCACCGAGACGACGACCCAACTGGTTTTCTATTTGATGATCGGCATGACGGTGGTGGCGAGCATACCGCTGCCGTTCGTATGGACGCCGATGCCGCTCACCGACCTTGCCATTTTCGCCGGAATGGGGGCGTTCACGCTTGTCGGCTATATTTTCATGACGCGGGCATTCGTCATTGCCGAAACCGGGGTTGTCGCGCCCTTTGAATATTCTGTCCTGATTTACGCCGTTATCCTCGGCTATCTCATTTGGGGCGAGGTGCCGGACGCTTATGTGTGGACGGGCGCGGCGCTGATCATCGGCAGCGGCCTCTATATGATCCACCGGGAGAGCCGGGCGGCCTAAGACGGGCGTCAAAGTCGATCTAGGACACGCCCAATCAATTCTTGTCGACACGAGCGGCCGTCGGACATTCCAGATCGAGGCGTCTGTAATCTTCCGTATCCAAGACGGCTTCGATGTTCGGCTTGGGGCTGCAGTTGCGCAGTTTCCACTCGAGTTGCAGGTAGTAGCACATGTTGAAAAGAGAGGCGCCGTAGTTATCGAGTGCTGAGATCGCCTGCAGATGATTCTCGATATTGACGTTGCGATGCCGGTTCTTCGAGGCCGAAATTACGCCGGCGACATTTTGAACGGGAGCTCCAGGTTGACCTTGGAAGCTCATCAACATGGCGATTTCGCGCCGATAGTCCTCGTCTAATACCTCAGCCTTTTGGCGAAAGAACTCATAGGTTTGATTGGCCGAGTGCACACTGGGCAATTCAAGCAACAAACTCTCCGCCAAGTCGGGATGAAGCCTGGCGAATAAATCGGGATTGTTCATAAGAGCGTTGATTCCGAGTCCGGGAAGCTGAACGCTGTTATAGACCTGCCGGTCATGTACGCCCAGGTTGTCGATCTTCGCGGACGCCTGGCTCAACAAAGCCAAGGGGGCCTCGTCTATATTCTGTAGGCCCAAATATTCGAGTAAATCGGTTATTGTTGAGGTGTCTACATCCTTAATTGGCATGCCAAGGTGTGCGCGAATGTCGTCTTTCACTTGAATGGTCCGGTTCCACACATTTTGACAGTCGATATAGGCCGCCCGGACGATGTTGCTGGTACCGCTTTGTGTCTCTTGCCATTGCGTCCCCAGGCCGAGGCCGAAGGCGACTGCTACGCCAGCGAAGGTCGCTAGGAATTGAACGATATTGGGATGCCCTCGGCGCAGCCACTGGATCACTATGGCAAGCCTTCTCCAAATGAATGCAATTTACTCGGGCTATTTTACTAAAGATGGCACCAGGTTCAAATGGCGACGTATGATCTCTCCCTTGTTGCAGCTATTGTTTCAGCCCGGCAATTGCTCACAGGGATATATCTGTAAATAATGTAGCCGCACTCAACTATCGGCGGAGCATTCGTGGACGGCACCTACTCATTCTCGCTTGATGACAAATACCGCCTCGATGACGGCCGCATATATGTGACCGGCGTGCAGGCGCTGGTGCGCCTGCCGTTGATGCAGCGCCGCCGCGATCTCGCGGTCGGGCGCAACACGGCGGGTTTCGTCACCGGCTATCGCGGCTCGCCCTTGGGTGGGTACGACGCGGCCCTGTGGTCCGCGCAACACTACCTCGACGAACACCACGTCACCTTCCAATCGGGCGTTAATGAGGACATGGCCGCTACCGCCTGTTGGGGGACGCAACAGGTCGGGATGTCGGAGCCCGCCAATTATGACGGCGTGTTTGCCATCTGGTACGGCAAGGGGCCGGGCGTCGATCGCTCCGGCGATCCGCTCAAGCACGGCAACATGGCGGGGACGTCGCCCAACGGCGGCGTCTTGGTTTTGGCGGGCGACGATCACGTGGCGAAGTCGTCGACCAGCGCGCATCAGTCGGAACAGGCGTTGATCGCCGCCATGATCCCCATCTTCAATCCCGCCAACGTGCAGGAACTATTGGATTACGGCCTCATCGGCATCGAGATGTCGCGTTATTCGGGCTGCTGGGTGGCGCTCAAATGTTTGGGTGATACGGTCGAAAGTGCCGCCTCGGTTGAAGTGTCGCCGGACCGCATTCAAACGGTTACGCCAACCGACGTCACAAGACCGCCTGATGGCGTGCACATCCGTTGGCCCGACAATGCGTTTCAACAGGAAGCGCGCCTGGTCGACGTAAAGCTTAAGGCAGCGATCGCCTTCATTCGCGCCAACAAGCTCAATAAACTGACCCATGACGCGCCGAAAAAACGCCTCGGCATTGTCGCGGCGGGCAAGGCGTGGCTCGATGTGTGCCAGGCGTTCGAGGAATTGGGCCTGTCCGAAGAGGATGTTGCCGGACTGGGCATCACCGTGTTCAAGGTGGCGGTCCCTTGGCCGCTGGAGCCCGAGGGTATCCGCGCCTATGCCGCTGGGCACGACGAGATTCTGGTGGTCGAGGAAAAGCGCAATATCATCGAGGATCAGCTCGCGCGCGTGCTCTACGACCTGCCGGAGAACGAGCGCCCGCGCCTCGTCGGCAAGAAGGATCAGACCGGGGCGTTGCTGGTCCCGGAATCGGGCGAACTGTCGGGAACCATTGTCGCGCGCATCATCGCCGGACGGTTCCTGGAAGAAGAACGCCAGGGCTGTTTACAGGATGCGTTGGCGACGCTTTCGCAGCGCACCAAATCGGAAGGCCGCAACGTCGAGTTGACCGAGCGCAAACCGTGGTTCTGCGCGGGCTGTCCGCATAACACCTCGACCCGGGTGCCGGCGGGAAGCCGCACGTTGTCGGGCATCGGCTGTCATACCCTGGCCATTCAAATGGACCGCAATGCCGGGCCGTACACGCATATGGGCGGCGAGGGCGGTCATTGGATCGGCCAGGCGCCGTTCACCACGTCCAAGCATGTGTTCCAGAACATGGGCGACGGCACCTATTACCATTCGGGGCTGATGGCGGTGCGCGCCGCCGTGCGCGCGGGCGTCAACATCACCTACAAGATCCTTTACAACGACGCCGTCGCCATGACCGGCGGCCAGACGGTCGAGGGCGGCTTCCTGCCGGACGACATTTCGCGTCAGTTGAGGGCCGAGGGGGTCGGGCGCATCGACGTCGTCACCGACGAGCCCGACAAATATCCCAAAAGCACCGATTGGGCGCCCGGCGTGAAGGTTCATCCGCGCATCGAATTGGACAAGGTCCAGCGCGAATTGCGCGAGGTGCCGGGTGTCACCGCCATCATCTATGATCAAACCTGCGCCGCCGAGAAACGCCGCCGCCGCAAGCGCGGTACCTTTCCCGATCCCGACAAACGGGTGTTCATCAACGAAATGGTCTGCGAAGGCTGCGGCGATTGCGGCGTCAAATCCAACTGTGTCGCGGTGCGCCCGTTGGACACGCCTTTCGGGCGCAAACGGCGCATCGATCAATCGAGCTGCAACAAGGATTTCTCCTGTCTTGATGGTTTCTGTCCGTCTTTCGTGACGGTAACCGGAGGCACGCTCAAGAGATCGGCCAAGCCGGAAACGGCGACATCGGAAGCGGACCCCGCCGCGGGATTGCCCGCGCCGACCCTCGCGCCCATCGACGGCAGTTACAACATCTTGCTTGCCGGCATCGGCGGTACCGGCGTGATCACCATCAGCGCTTTGTTGGGCACAGCGGCGCATATCGAGGGGCGCAGCGTCACGGTGCTCGACGAAACCGGGCTTTCGCAAAAGAACGGCGCCGTTGGCAGCCACATCCGTATCGCCGCCGAACCGGGACAGAACGTCGCTACTCGTATCGGCGCCGGGCTTACGGATTTATTGTTGGGCTTTGACATGATCGCGGCGGCAGGGAAGGGTCCGCTGGGCACGCTGTCGGCCGGGCGCAGCCGTGCCGTGATCAATGATCATCTGGTCCCACTTGCCGCGTTCGCCGAGAACCCGGAAATGAACATCGGTCAGGACGGTTACCGCGACGCCATCACGGCGATCATCGGCACCGAAAACGCGACCTTGCTGGATGCCACGCGCATCGCCGAAAAGCTACTTGGCGATACCATCATGGCCAATATCTTCCAGCTCGGTTTTGCCTTGCAGAAAGGCTATCTGCCCATCGGTCTCAAGGCGCTGGAAGAAGCGATCCGCCTCAACGGCGTGGCGGTGGACGCGAACCTGCGTGCGTTGGCTTGGGGCCGGGCTGCCGCGGCGGATCCGGCGCGGATTGCCGCGCTTGCCGGTAAACCGGCGGAACCTGATGCGACGGAGACGCTCGACGACATCATTGCCCGCCGTGTCGGCTCCCTGACTGACTATCAGAATGTAGCTTATGCAAATAACTACCGGGCGCTTGTCGACCGCGTGGCGGAAGCGGAAAGACGGGTCATGGCAAATGTGAATCCTGGCCGCACCGATCTCACCGAGGCTGCCGCCCGCAGTCTCTACAAGCTGATGGCCTACAAGGACGAGTACGAGGTGGCGCGGCTGTTCACCGACGGCCGGTTCGAAAAGAACCTCAAGGATACGTTTGAAGGCGACTTCAAGATCGCCTTCCATTTCGCGCCGCCGCTGCTCGCCCGCACCAACCCGCTGACCGGTGAGCCGCAAAAACTGGAATACCCGGCGGCGTGGTACTTTGCATTGCAGCTATTGGCCAAGCTCAAATTCCTTCGCGGCACGGCTTTCGATATATTCGGCTATGGGGCCGACCGGCGGATGGAACGGCGATTGCTCGCCGATTATCGCGCGACCGTCGATGAGATCCTCTCGGCACTGTCACCGGCCAATTACGATGACGCCGTCGCGCTGGCGGCGTTGCCGCAACGCATCAAGGGGTTCGGGCATATCAAGAAACGGGCGGTGGACGAGGTGAAGACCGATGCGGAGATGCTCCGCGCCAAATTGCAGGCACCCGACCGCGACATGGCGGCAGCCGAATAGAGAATTTAGACTTCGAGTTGTAAAACTGGTTGCGTTCCTTCTATCATAGAAGGCATTTACGACATTTTCCTTTCTCCTTTTCTAAAGCGCCACGCTGACATCCATTTTTCGAGAAGTGATTCATGATCTGCGATATCCAGACGATCAAGGATCGACGTGAATTTGCCGTCGACAGGATAGGCCAACTAGAAAAGGCAATTGCAGGAAACCCAGATATCGTTGCGGACACGTGCATCTATGCAACGGGGTCTTATGGTCGTTTCGAGGCTTCGAGATACTCGGATCTCGACCTGTTTTTCGTGCGGCAAGGTTCAGAGAAAAAAAATGCAATTTCGGTTGTTGAAAAATCTCTGACAGACGCGGCAGTTGTCAAAGCCTGTAGAAAGCTCAAGTTTCCAGAATTTACGAAGGGCGGGATTTATCTCCAAGTCCATTACTTGGACGACATCCTAAATCTTTTGGGTGGGCATGAGGATGACTACCGAAATTTATTTACAGCGAGAATGTTATTGTTATTGGAGAGCGTCTCAATATTTAACGAAGGAATATACAATAAGGCGATTGGTGAGATAATTGACTCATATTTCAGAGATTATCATGACCATGAAAAAGATTTTCTTCCGATTTTCTTGGTCAATGACATTCAGAGATTCTGGAGGACACTTTGTTTAAATTTTGAGCACCGTAGAAATAGAGGCGGGGATATTTCAGATTATCAAAAGAATCGCTCGCACTTGGCTAATTTTAAGCTGAAATTTAGTCGGTTACTTATTTGTTACTCTATGATTATTTCAATAATGGCGATTAAAGGAGCTATTGATCCGCAGAAAATCCTGGAGGTCGTTGAGCAGACCCCCCTGCAAAGGCTGGATAGCCTCGACCGGTCGTCAGATGATCTTTCTCAGCGTATAGACGAAATAGGGCAGCACTATGCGTGGTTTTTAGAAATGACTGGTCGGGAGGAGAAAGAGGTCTTAGAGTGGATAGGAGACCGAAAAACACGAGATGAAGCCTTTACCAGGGCTAGGAATTTCGGAAATCTTATCCACCTTCTATTAAGAGCTGTCGCAAATAGTGAACAGCTCCGTTACTTAATTATTTAATAGAATCATTAATGCGCTGGTTCGTTGTCTTATATTTTCAGAGCCTGGAAATCCAAGCATGCTTGGACGCAATGGTATATATCGCGAACCCACTAGAGAAAGATTCTGCACACATTACAATTCAGGGACCGACGATGATCGCGAGTGAAAACTTGCCGCTATCACTGATTGGTACTGAAGTTTCGGTTGTCGGTGTAGGCAATTTTTTTGAGTCTGGTCAGAATACGGTGTTTCTCAGGTGTGGCTCTGAATTTCTCAAGAAACACTGGAGCAAAAAGGATTTTGGATTCAATCCGCATATCACGATCTATGATGGTCCGTCTCGTGAGTTTGCCGAAAAGTTATATAGTTCCTTAAATCAGACCCGAATGTTTTTTTCGCTTGAGATTGGTGCAGTTCGGACCAGAAAATCAATCAGCGGACAGAAAGAAATGGGGCTCTGGTTTGGAATTGATAAGGATCTACTCCGGAAAGTTGCAGATGAAGAATTGACTGTCGACGTCGTCCGAACGCTCCCGGATTGGAAACGCATCAGCCTAATTAACAGGCTTGCGTCTCACTTAACTTGGATGGTGAACCGTCCCGTTTCGGTGGAACAAGATAAAATATCTGCCACAAATTAATTGATCATTTTGATCTTCTCTTCGAGCCGCCCGACCAGATTCCAGACCTCTTTGGGATGGGTGACGTGGACATTGTGCGGCGCCCCTTCGATCACCACCGTTTCCGGATGCAGGTCGAACATGGGTTCGGACGGCGCGATATGATCTTCGCTGCCCGTCGCCATCACCACCGGGCACCTGACCGTGCCGTAATAGGGGGCGGCATCGCCGCCCGGCACCGTGCAAATGGGATCGGCGGCAAGGCGGAAACCGCCCGGCCCTTCGGCAACACCCCGCGCGGTGCGCGGATCGTCGGGGTCGACGAGGCCGATCAAGCCGGAGGCTTTCATGTAGCGTTCGGCCGCGTCGTCGAAACTGTCGAACCAGCGCGCCGGTTTCTCGGCATAGGCCATCACCCGAGCGAACTGTTCATCGGTGAAAGTGGTCTTGCAGCCGAGGACGATGACACCGGCCGGGTTGACGCCGAACCAGCCACTGCCCAACAGCATGGCGACGAGTCCGCCTTTGGAATGGCCGATGACGATCAGGCGTTCCGCGTCGCGTACCAGCGGCACTACGTCCATGGTCTGTTCACCCATGCCATAGCTCAGCGCCCAATCTGAACTCCCCTGGCCGCGTAGATCGGGCGCGATCCAGCGTCCGGCGCCCATGTCTTCGATGATCTTGGCGAGGTCGCGCCACACCGCGCCGGTGGTGCTGAGCCCGTGAACCAGCAGATAGACGGTGTCACCGCTGCCGCCCTGGTCGACATGCAGGCGTGGCGCTTGGGTGCGTTCGGGGAAGCCGTTGGCCATGGAAGGAAGTTCCTGGTTCTCGTGGTTTTTCTTATAGGCCGATGCGGTCGGCGATGGCGATGATCCGTTTGAGGCGCGCGATGATGGGCGGTTCCATGAATTCACCGTCGATCATCACCGCGGCGAGATCCTGGCCTTCGAATTTGGCGACGAGATTACGTGCCCGGTCGACCTCGTCGGCGTTCGGCGAGAAGATGCCGTTGATGGTTTCGATCTGCTTGGGATGAATGGCCGACTTGCCGACGAACCCGAGAGCGCGAACCTTTTCCGTTTCATCGGCGAGCCCATCGAGATCGCCGATGTCGAAATAGGGCGCATCTAGCACGTCCTTGCCGTGCGCGGCGGCCGCCGCGACCAGCCGCGATCGCGTATAGAGCAACGGCTCCCAGGCGTGATCGGCGCGGAGGCTCGTGGCCATATCCTGCGATCCCAGCATGATGAAACCGACACGCGGGCTGGCGGCGGCGATGTCGAAGGCCGCCTCCGCGCCCTGCGCGGACTCGATGAGCGGATGGATACGCAGATCAGGATGGCGCGACCAGGCGGCGTCCTCGACCATCGTGACGTGGTCGGGATCTGCACATTTAGGTATGACGACCCCATCCAACGGGATTTCGGCCTGCGATAGCGCCTCAAGATCGGCCTTGCCGGCGTCCGTTTCGACGCCGTTGAGGCGGATCAGCCGCTCGACGTCACCGTCATAAGGCTCCGCGAACAGCGCGAAAACATTGGCGCGGGTCTCATCCTTCACATCCGCGGAGACCGCGTCCTCCAAATCCACGCACACGATGTCGGCACCGCTTTTGAGGGCCTTGGGATACATTTCGGGCCGGGCGCCGGGAAGATAGAGCAGGCTGCGGCGGGGTTGGATGGCGTATTCGGTCATAATCGCTCCTTGCGACGCCATTATTAGCGGGCGCGAAGGCCCGATTCCACTGCCGTTTCCTGGCCTCGGAGATGCCGACCGCCGTGCTTGGAGCCGAATTCGGCCAATAATTCAAAGATTTGCATGAATTGCGCGCGATTCCGCTCGATCCCTCTTGAGAATCGAATTCGATGCGCCCTATAGTTGGGCAACAACCCAACATCAGGCACGAACCTGGGGGGCTTCAAAACAAAATTATCAACTCACGGGAGATGATTATGACATTCCTATCACGCAAGTTTGCCTATCTGGCTACCGGCGCCGCGGTCGCCGCGCTGATGGCGTCGACCCCGGCTGATGCACGTGTGGACGGCGATACCATCACCCTCGGTGCTGCCTTGAGCCTGACCGGCAAGTATTCAACTGCCGGTCACCATACCCAGCGCGGCTATGAGCTTGCCAAGAAGATGATCAACGATGCCGGCGGTGTCACTGTCGGCGGCAAGACCTACAAGATCGATATCAAATACTACGACGATGAATCGACGCCGGCCCGCGGCGCGCAACTCGTCGAGCGGCTGATCCAGCAGGATGGCGTCAAATTCATGTTGGGCCCGTACTCTTCCGGTCTGACGAAGGCGGTGGCGCCGATCATCGACAAGTACAAAATCCCCATGATCGAAGCCAACGGCGCGGCGCGTTCCCTGTTCACCCAGGGCTATAAGTATCTGTTCGCGGTTCTAAACACCGCCGATCAATATCTGGCTGAATCGATCACGCTGGCCGCCGAGCATGCCAAAGCGCAAGGCAAGGACCCGTCCAGCGTGAAGGTGGCGCTGGTTTTCGAAAACGACCCGTTCTCGCAGGATGTGCGGCTCGGTGTCGTAGAGAAGGCCAAAGAGCACAACATGAAGATCATCATCGACGACAAGCTGCCGCCGGAATTGAACGACATGGCGTCGAGCCTCAACAAGGTCCGCGCGCTTCGTCCCGATCTCTTGGTGGTTTCCGGTCACTCGAAGGGCGCGGCACTGGCCATCCGTCAAATGACGGAGATGAAGGTTAAGGTTCCGATGCTCGCCATGACCCACTGCGAGGCGGCCAAGGTCACCGATGAAAAGAACTTCGGAACGCACGCCGAAGGCACTTTGTGTGCCACCCAGTGGGATGAAAATCTCGCTTATAAGGATCAGATATTCGGCAGCGCCCTGGACTACTACAATCGCTTCGCCAAGGATTATGACTACAATCCGCCTTATCAGTCGGCGGAATCGAGCGCAGCGGTCTATGTGTACACCAAGGCCTTCGAGAAGGCGGGCTCGTTCGATGTCGACAAGGTCCGCGATGCTATTGCCGCGACGCAAATGGAGACCTTCTATGGTCCGATAAAGTTTGACGCGGCGGGCAAGAATATCGCCAAGCCCATGGTGCTGCGGCAAATCCAGGACGGCAAATACATCCCGGTAGCCCCGACCAAATTTGCGACGGGCAAATTCCGGGCCGGTATGTAAGAGCCGCCATGTAGAAAATGGATAAGGACCGCCCGCGCCGTCAGGTGGCGGGCGGTTCCCCGTTCCATGGATAACCTGCTCCTTCTTTTTCAAGCGCCTCCACTGGCGCTTCAGGTGCTGATCGACGGCTTGTTGGTCGGTGCCATTCTCGCGATGCCTGCCTACGGCATGGCCCTCGTTTGGGGCGTGATGAATATCATCAACGTAACCCAGGGCGAGTTCGTCCTGCTCGGCGGCTTCATAACCTATATTCTTTTCACGACAACGGGAATCAGCCCGATTTGGGGTATCCCGGTGTCGTTCGTTGCCCTCTATGTGATCGGGTGGGTGATCTACAAGATCGTCATTTTCCGGATTGTCGACCGGGATTTGTTCATTTCCATTCTGGCGACCTTCGGCATTTCCATCATGCTGCAACAGCTGATGAACGTTTTCTTCGGTGCCGATATTCAGACCGCCGATCCGGGGCTGGAGAGCTGGGGCTTCATGGATGACATGATCATCGTCGCGCCGATCCGGTTGATCGCTTTTGCGATGGTGTTCGTGCTTGGCGGCATCCTCGTGATGTTTATGCGCCAGTCGCGCATGGGACGCGCCATTCGCGCCACGTCGCAGAACGCGCGGGCGGCGCGCATCATGGGGGTCGATACAGACAAGGTCTATGCAACGACCTACGCGTTGAATGCCGCCATTTGCGGTGCGGCCGGCG
The DNA here is from genome assembly GCA_913055735.1 of uncultured Rhodospirillales bacterium. Classification (GTDB taxonomy): domain Bacteria; phylum Pseudomonadota; class Alphaproteobacteria; order Rhodospirillales; family UBA2165; genus CAJXKD01. The sequence goes on along the minus strand of CAJXKD010000001.1, from coordinate 428,098 downwards.
CTTTGGTGGTGATGACCTCGGTCATCGGACCGTTCCTCGGTATCATCTATACGGTGCGGTCGTTCCTCATCGTGGTAGTGGCGGGGCTCGGCAATCTCGGGGCCGTCGTCGTGTCCGCGTTGGGGTTGGGGGCGCTTGAGAACTATGCCGGTTTCATCCTCGGCGCCGAGTTCCAGGTCGCGTTCGTTTACATCCTGATGGTGGTCATATTGATTTACCGGAGCCTGATGCTGCGCCGTCAGCGGAGGTATCTGACATGACCGCCAACAAACCTCTCCTTTACGGGCTTGTGGCCATCGTCGGCTTGGTTGCGCCGTTTGTGTTCCCGGCATATGTCGCGCAGTTCGCTTTTGCGTGGTTGTTTATCTTGTTTGCCCTCACCTGGGACGCCCAGGGCGGGCAGATGGGCTACAACAGTTTCGGCAACATCCTCTATTTCGGCGTCGGCATGTATGTCTGCATCGTCGTCATGGTAGGCTATAGCTACAATGTCGCCGAATACACCGCGCCCGGTGGCGAAAAGGCATTCACCTTCTCAACCCATCAATACATCATCGGTCTTGCTCTGGGCACGATCGCCGGCGGTATCGCGTCGGCGATCCTCGCCATCATCCTCGGATCGGGAATCCTCGGGCTGCGCGGTCACTATTTCGCCATCGGCACGCTGGGTCTCGGTATTGCGGCGGGCGAGTTGGCCGCGGGCTGGGACTTTATCGGTGCCGGATCGGGTGTTGCCGCGCCGGTTTTCCCCGACGCCATGGGCAGCCGGTCCCTGTTTTTCTATTTCGTTTTCTTTGCAATCACGGTGATCGCCTTCTTTGCCTACAAGTGGCTGTACCGCGGGCGCTTCGGTTTGGCGATCAACGCGATCCGTGATGACGAAGACAAAGCCGAGGCCATGGGCCTGCCGACCACACATTACAAAACCATGTCTTGGATGGTGTCGGCCTTTTTCCTCGGTCTCGTGGGCGGCCCGGTCGGTTTGCTGATCGGCTTTATCGATCCGCGCGATACGGCGTTCGCCGGCGTGACCTTCGGCGTCTGGATGGTGCTGATGGCCATTCTCGGCGGCAAGGGCACCATCTGGGGGCCGGTGGTTGGTGCGATCGTCTTTTTGATCTTCAAAGAGGTTTTTTGGATCTATCTGTTGCAATGGCAACAGGTCGCCCTCGGCGCGCTGATCGTCGTGATCGTCGTCTTCTTTCCGCAGGGCATCATGGGATTTCTGCGCGAACAATGGCCGGAGCGTTTCGGGCATCGGGTCGAGGAAACGCCCCTGAACGATATGAATGTCCGGGGGGAGGGTGAAGCATGAGCCAGCTTCTCGAAGTTTCCAACGTGTCCAAAACCTTCGGCGGCGTGGTGGCTAACGACGATATCTCCATCCAAGTTCCCGAAGGTGCCATCATCGGTCTCATCGGTCCTAATGGGTCGGGTAAGACGACGTTGTTCAATTCTATCGTCGGCTACCACCCCATCGATGGCGGCTCCATTCGGTTCCAAGACAAGGAGATCTCCAGCCTACGGGTGCCCGATATCGCCCGATTGGGGATGCTGCGAACGTTTCAGCAGACCCGGATTTACGGTGAGATGACGTGTGTCGAGAACATGCTCATCTCGACCCCCACGCGAGACGAGGGGTTTCTGGGGCTGTTCCGGGATCACCGCGCCGAAGACATGGAGAAGGCGGAACAACTGCTTGATTTTGTCGGACTTTATTCCAAGCGGCTTCTTTTCGCCGGCGATTTATCTTTCGGCCAGCAAAAGCTCTTGGAGTTCGCCATGGCGCTGATGAACGAACCCAAGCTGCTGTTGTTGGATGAACCGACGGCCGGCATCAATCCGACCCTGATCAACGGAATCATCGACCGGCTGAAACGGGCCAACGCGGATCTCGGCATCACGTTGTTGGTGATCGAACACAATATGAGGGTGATCATGAACCTGGCCGAGCACATCTACTGTTTGGCGCATGGGCAGCTGCTGGCCGATGGTCCGCCCGATGTCCTCCGCGATGATCAGCGGGTCATCGATGCCTACCTGGGAGCGCACTAATGGCCAGTCCGCAGAAAAAAGTATCCGGTTATGGGTTCGGCGATGTCGACACCGTTATGTCCGTGGATGCCGTTGCCCGGGAAGCGGAAAGGCTTGCGATGGAAGGGCCGAGCCGCGAGACGTTGGCCGGCCTGGTGGAGGGGGAACCCCTCCTGACCATCGATAAGCTGACGGCCGGCTACGGCAAGATGGAGGTGCTGCATAGTTTCGATCTTGCTGTCGGCCAAGGCCAATCCTTGTGCCTCATCGGCCCCAATGGGGCCGGTAAATCGACGGTGCTGCATTCCATCTACGGCTTTACCAACATCATGGGCGGCGAGATCAGCGTGAAGGGCAAGCCGGTCACCAAGCTCGGCCCCAATGCCAAGCTCAAATCCGCGGGTATTGCCTACATCCTGCAGGACAATTCCGTTTTCCCCGACATGACCGTCGAGGAGAACCTGCTGATGGGCGGCTATCTGATGGACAACGTCGCTCAGGCCCGCGAGGCAGCCGAACGGGTGTTCACGAAATACAACCGGCTCGCCGAACGGCGCACGCAGCGCGCCGGGGTTTTGTCGGGCGGTGAGCGGCGGCTGTTGGAAATATCGCGGGCGCTTATCATGGACCCGGACGTGTTGCTGGTCGACGAACCGTCTATCGGGTTGGAGCCGCGCTTCATCGATATGGTGTTCGAAATTCTCGACGATCTGCAGCATGCCGAAGGCAAGACCATCATCATGGTCGAGCAGAACGCCAAGAAGGGATTGGAATTCGCGGATTTGGGATACGTGCTGGTATCGGGACAGTTGGCTAAGGCCGACCGTGGCGATGCCTTGCTCGAGGATCCCGACGTCGGCCGTTTGTTCTTGGGGGGCTGAAGGTTGCGGCCAGGGCATCCGAGACGCTCTGGCCGCAACTGATTTCCATCATTCGCCGGCGGTTGCGGCCTGCACGGGTGCGCGGTCCGGTATTCGTGAGAAATTACGTAGTCCCAATATCACACCAACGATAATCATTCCCGCGAGCGTTGTCCGCCATTCAGGAAAGCCGATCAGCAGCGCCGCACCGAACAGCACCGGTCGCGGCCAGGTCCGTAAGGTGCCGAACCCCCACAGACGGCCTTCCGACGCCCCGGCGATTAAAACGACCGCAATAACGTTAAACACCAGCCAAATCGCCGTTACGTGCAAGTCTCCTTGGAAAATCAATGCGGGCTCGAACAGGAAGAAGAATGGGATGAAATAGAGCACGATGCCCAGCCGGGCGGCGTGCCAACTGGTATGCATCGGATCGGAGCCACTTATTCGTGAGGCAATAAAAGCAGCCAGCGCGATGGGCGGTGTGATCGCGGCCAGCATCGCGTAATAGGCAATAAACAAGTGAATGGCGAGTGTGTTCAATCCGGCTAATTGTTCGAGGGCCGGCGCCAGCGTGAGGGCGAGCATCAGATAGGCGGCGATGAGCATGCCCATCATGCCGAAAATGATACACACCAGAACGCCGATGCCGAGGACCAGCGCGACGTTGTCACCGCCGATGCGCATCAGCTCGGATGTAATGACCGGCGCCGCGCCTGTGTGCATCATCCCGCCGAGAATGAAGCTGGTGGGCAGCAGCAGCGCCATGGTCTGGCTCAGCAGCTTGGCGATCTCGAACAGGATTGCCGGCCAGCGCTCCAGTTTCAGGCGCATGCTTTGTTTGGTGAAGGTCAGGGCGATCAACAGCGCCGCGGCATAGAACGGCGTCAGCCTTTCCCACCGCATGACCACAAGACCCCAAATCAGGAAGCCCAGCACGACGATGAACGGCCAGCCATCCTTGAGGGTTTGTTTTACCGACGGCAATTCCTTGCGGGGAAGTCCGGCGAGACCCGTTTTCGCCGCGTAGCTGTCGACATGACAATAGAGCCCGAAGTAATAGAGGATGCTCGGGATCGCCGCGGCGATAACGATGACGCCGTATTCCGTGGTGGTGAAATCGGCCATGATGAAGGCGACGGCGCCCATTACCGGCGGCATAAGCATGCCGCCCGTCGAGGCACAGGCTTCCAACGCGCCCGCATAGTGAGCGGGAAAACCGGAGCGTTTCATCGACGGAATGGTGACCGAGCCGGTGCCGACGACATTGCCGAAAATCGAGCCGCTCAAACTGCCGAAGAACCCGCTCGCCAGCACGGCGACCTTCGCCGGGCCGCCGCGCGCGGTGCCCATGAGGGACAGGGCGAGATTTAGGAAGAAATCGGCGGCCCCGGTGGCGACCAACAATGCCGCCATGATCAGAAAGCCGATGATCGTTTCCGCGACGACGCGGGTCACGATGCCGAGCAGCGCGTCGCCCGAATAGATGTTGAATGCGATGGTGCGGTCGAGGCTGGTCGGCGGGCCCCAAAGAATGCCGGGCAAGTTGTCGGCGTAGAACGGGTACAGGCCGAACAGGATAACGATCCCTATGAAAATCAGCCCGCCGGCGCGGCGGCCTGCTTCGAGCACCAGGAGAAACATGACGATGGCGACGAAATACCGCCATTCGTTCGGCGGGATCCACGTCTCGAACATCATCGAGCGGCCCTGGGTCGCTAAATAAGCGGTGACGATCAGGGTCAGAATGGCCGGAATGTAGCTTAACCAACCGACTTTCTTCTCGTTCTTATGCGCCGGGGTCAATAGGAACGCCGCCGGCAGGAAAAAGGTCATCAGCGCGTAGTAGTAGGTGAGATCCAAGGGCGGGTTCGGCCCGAAGATGTAGTAGACGGCGAGAGCGACGCCGCCGGCCGACATAGCGAGTACCAAGGCACGGACGGGCAATGGCATGCTTTTGAAACGTTGTTCGGTATGGTCGAGCATCGATTCCGGAACAACCGACTCCAATACCGCGTGGTCGTCCTCGGTTTCCGGTTTTTGGGTTTCCATGTCAGCCATCTTCATGTTCCCCGTTTTCCGGGGCCTCTTGTTTTCGTTGAATGACCGTCCCCGGGGTTAGGGTATTGGGAACGTTATAGGGCGGGGACCCACCGGATGTCCGGTGGTCCCCGCATTTCTTCTTTGGCGTGAGTGCCGGAACGCTAGTTGAGTTCCGCGACCTCTTCCGAGAAGGACTTGGTGATGCCCGCATTTTTGTAAGCGTCGGCCAGGAAGGCCTTCCACTTGTCATTGGGCGAGTCAGTCATGATCTTGGCATCGCCCGCGGCATCCAAGGCCGCCTGGAAGGTCTCGATGCGTTTGTTCGCCAGCGCAAGCAAACCGTCCTGACGCTTCTGGTAGGCGTCCTTCCACAGGTTCTTTTCCTTGAGGTAGCGGATAAGGCCTTCATGCAGCGGCTGCAAGTGACCCGCTTCCAGGAAGGCGACCACGTTGTCGAGGCTCATCATTTTGGCGTGGACGAACTTCTCCTTGAACTTGTCATGGTTCTCGTCGAGCCACTTCACCAGCTGATAGACGAACTCCGGATCTTCGTCGGCCCTCACATGGTTAGTCTGGAAAGCGTGGTCCATGGTGATGCCGAGCGCGGACTTGGGTCCAACCGTCGTCTTGGTCAGGACGTATCCCGCCTGCAGCTTGCGGTAAGCCGCAAATTTCGGATTGCCGGTGTCGACTGCCAGCCAACGGATGCCGTTGGGGTTGGCGTCTGCTTCGTAGCTGGTGCCCGACAGTGGCGAGGTGAAGGTAATGTCGGCACGCCCTTCGACGACGACTTTCGTATTACCCGCGTAACCGCCGACCTCGACCTTCTTGATTTGATCTTCGGTCAGCCCTGCCATTGCCAATCCGGCGCGCATGCCGTTGGAAATGAAGGTAGAGCCCGTATAGAACGACACGCTGGTGCTCGACTTCAAATCGCTGAACGTTTTGATGTCGGAATCGCCGCGCACCATGTAACCCCAAGGCGTCACCAGGTTCATATAGATGACCCGCGTATCAGCCGGCCCTGCGGTACGGGTGGCATAACCTTCGCTGGCATCCATCTGATCGAAATAGTCGGACGCTTGATAAAGCGACAGTCGGCCCTGATTGGTGGTCAGCCATTCGGCGCGCGCATACCCCGTCGATGTGGGGAGCACGCGAACCCGCACGCCCGTGTCATTGCTGAATTCAGGTGTCCAAGCGACGGCGAGTGAATGGTTTGCCGAACCGACGATGGGGGTGACCACGTTGAAATAACGGGGCCATTTAAAGTCCGCTGCCTTCGCCGTCGTACCGGCGAGGGCAAGCCCCGCGGCCACCAAGGCACCGGCGGCGACGCGGAATCCAGTTGTCGTATTGCGTAGCATGGTAATTACCTCCCTTGGGTATTGCTTCTGATGATGTATTAGATATTGGCGAGACGGTATTTCATGCTGCGGTTTCTGGCAACCGCGCGCCGAGATTTTCGCGTCTAGGAAGTGGGACGAGGGCGTGTGAGATAAAGGAAAAGTGGGCCGAATAATCCCACGACACCGACCGAGGCGAAGGCCAGGCCCCAGGATTGGGCCGTAAGACCGCTTCCCGTCAGATCCAGGACGGCGCCGACGGCAATCGGGCCGATGGCTGCGCCCGTGAATCCAATCAATGAATGAAGGCCGAGGGTTGCGCCGCGCCGGCCGTCTTCGGCGACGGCGACGACACCGGCGGTCAAGGCCGCGGAATCCAGTTGGATCAACGCGGCGTATACCAATACGGCGATCACGGCGATCCAATAGGTGCCGTCGCCCAAGAAACCGATGCCGAGGGCGACAGCGGCAGCCAGAAACATATAGACGATGATGGTTTGCCGCCGGCCCTTTTTCTCAGCGATTTCATTACCGCCGACGGACGCAACGACGGCGACGAGGCCGCTGATGGTCGCGACCGTCGTCGGGCTCAGCAATACATCCCGCACGGATTGGACGGAGAGGCCGAACACCAGGAACGCCACCAGCCATCCCCGATAGGCGAACAGCTCCCAACTGTGGATGAAATAGCCGAGCACGTAGCCCATGGCACGGTGGTTGCGGACCACCGGACGAAAATCGAGAAGGTGCGTGTCCTGCGCCGGTCGGTCCGGTGTCACGGGCCGTAAGGCAAACGCCATGACGAGCACCGCCAGGAAGGCCAGACACGCGGCGAGGCCGAAGGCGGCACGCCAGCCGAATGCGGCGCCCATCTCCCCCATGATCAGGAAGGACAGGGCCGTTCCGAGGCTGAAACTCGCCGTATAGAAGGCGACGGCCCGGGGCTGGCGGTCGCCGGTATATCGGTCGACGAGGGCCCGAAGTCCGGGCATATAGGTCGCCGACAATCCGATCCCGGCAAAGAATTCGTAGATGAGCGCGGTCCAAAATCCCTGCGCCGTCAGCGCGAAGGCGCCGAGCGACAAGGCGGCGATCAAGGCGCCGGTCATGTGAACTCGTCTGGCATCTATCCGGTCGGTGAACGAGACCAACGGCAAAACCGCGGCGGCATAGCCCGCATATCGGATACCGGCGATCCACCCTGCCTCCGTATTGGTCAGTCCCCATTCATCGAAAAAAAGAGGCAGCAGCGCCGGAAAGGCGAAAACCCCGACCATGGTCAGTACTTCGGCGCCACAGACGATGCAGATCAGAACAAGGGGGGAGGGATCGCGATGTGCCATATGGGCGACCGGTTAAATCCTTGCAGATAGGTCCGAAGGATCACTGTGGTGCGGAAGTGGTCGCAAATCAATGATAAGGATTTGGGGTAAGAAGTTGGAACTGCACGGCTATTCGCCGGGGGCGGCCACCGGATTCTTGCCTTCATTGACCGCCAAGTCTTTCACGGTACGCCCATTGAAGGCACGGGCACGGGCCTCGTCCGTTTCGTCGCTCAACGTGTCGATACCGGGAACATGACGTAATCGCTCCGGCGTCAGATAACCGTCCTCACCGGCCTTACGGATCGCGTCGACCACATCGCCGACAAGCAGCGTGTCGAGAGGCCGCGCCGGCAGATACCGAACCCGGTCGTCACCGGAGCAGGTAAGCAGCCCGGCGTCTTCCAATCCGGTAAGCACCCGTTCCACCGCGTCCATCGGGGCGTTGGTCGCTGTCGCAATGTCATCCGCTGTCGGTTGGCCGCCGTCCTCGTAAAACCGCGCCCCGATATACTGCATGATCAACAAGGCGAGGCGTTCCTTCACGCGATTGGAGAGGTGCTGGGCTTCGCGCCGCTGCTTCACGTGCTCGGGGTGCTGATGATAGAAGGCAACCGCCGCACCGATCATGAGGATGAGCCAGCTCAAATACAGCCAGATCATAAAAAAGATGAGGGTGGCGAAGGCTGAGTAGACGGCGGCGTAACGGCCGGAGCTTACTACGAACGACGCAAAGGCCCAGCCCACGGTTTTCCAAAGGACCGCCGCGACGACGGCGCCAACGAGGGCCGAAACGAACCGCACCCGGGTGTTCGGGATGAACATGTATATGAAGGCGAAAGCACCGACCGACAGCACGAAGGGGATCAGCGTGCCGAGAAACTTGACCGCGGTGCCGATGGGCGCGATGTGCAGGACGTCTTCGAAAAGGGTCGCACTCGTCAGGGACGCGGAGATGCCGAGCGATGCGAAGATCAGCAACGGCCCAACGAGAATGACGCTCAAATAGTCGCTGAACCGCTGGGCGAGGGGGCGCGGCCTCGAAATATGCCAGATGTAATTGAGCGCGCGTTCGATCTTTTGCATCACGGCGACGGCGGTATAGATCAGTAGCGCCACGCCGACCGAACCGAGCACGCCGACCTTCATCCGCTCGACGAATTCAATGATCTGGGCGACGATCTCCGTTCCCTTGTCACCGAGCGGTGCGACCAGATTGAGCAGCATGGGCTCGATCTGATTATGAACGCCGAACCCTTTGAGCACCGAAAAGCTGATGGCCAGCAAAGGCACGAGCGACAGCAAGGTCGTATAAACGAGACTCATGGCACGCAGCGTCAACTGACCCTCGGCGAGATCGCGTCCGACGACGAAGAGGAAGCGAATGGTGTGGAAGTACAGCGCGGTGAGCGGCGGCGCCGTGGAAAGATCAGGGCCCCAAACATAATCGAACGCCCGTTGTGTCAGGCTCTCCTGTGAGTCGGTGGTCGGTTGCGTCATGCCATCGGTTCTCGCACGCGGAAACGCTTGAATTCTAGTGACAAAATGCGGGCGCACCAAATCGATCCGTCATCTGCGGCCCGGCAGGTCACCTTTCGCTGATGATTATTTGGGGTTTTTGCACCAGCGATGCCACATTTCGCGGTATGCGGCCTCGACCGACGCCGCATAAGACGCGCCATCGCAGAGGGGGGAGGCAATCAAGCGGTCTCTCAAACCGCGCCGAAGTTCAGCGCGATAGGCCGTGTTGCTGCTGAGGTCCCGGGCAAGGTCAACGAAGGCCGTTTCGTCCTTCGCGATTAGATTTTCCAACCCCAGGTGACCAAGCATCGCGCCGCTAACCCGGTCGACGAAGTGGCGCCCGTTCAAGGTGATGACAGGCACGCCCATGGCCAACGCTTCGAAGGTCGTCGTCGCGCCGTTGAACGGGAAGGGGTCGAGTGCAATGTCGACCTTATTGTAGAGCCGCAAGTGATCTGCGCGTTCGTGACTGCCATGACCGAAGATCAGCCGGTCGGCCTTGATGCCGTGGCCGGCAAAGCGCCGTTTCCAGCGGTCGCGGAAATCAGGATCGGCAAAGGCGTTCTGGTATTTGAGCATTAGACGTGCGTTCGGGATCGCCTCCAGAACCCGTGCCCACAACGCCACGACCTTGGGCGTGATCTTCTCCGGTTTGGAAAAGCTGCCGAATATCACCTCGTCTCCATCCGTGGACGCGGCGGGTTCCGGGAAACCGGTCGGTGCGGTGAACTGGTAGAAACAAGGCAACCGCCACAGGGTTTCGGTGAACCGTTCCGCCGTGTTCTCCGGATGCAGGCGCGTATCCGTCAGCCAATAATCCATGGCGGCAAGGCCGGTGGTGGCGCAGTCGTGAAAACTGATTTGCACCGGCGCCGGCCGATAGGGGGCCACATGGCGCCGGTTCAGATTGAAGCGTCCCGCCGTGGTGACGAGGATATCGATGCCGTCTTCTTCGATCCGCCGTGCGACATCCTCGTCGTTCATGTCTGTCACGGGCGTCCACCAGTCCGCCAGCGCCTGGAATTGCTCCGTTATCGCATCGGTGCGTTCCAGTTCCGCGTAGAGATGGATTTCGTGCGCGCACTCGTCGTGATGTTGCAAAAGCGGGAATATGTTGTGCCCGACGGGGTGGTCGTGAAAATCGGAAGAGAGGTAGCCGATCTTCAGGCGTTTATCCGGGTCGGCAACACGACTCGCAAATTTCGTTTCGGTTCCGGGCTGCGTGTGGCGCCGGCCCTGTTCCACGTGAATGTCGAGCAGTTCTTCGCTGCTTAGGTTCGGATGGTTGAGCGCGGCGAAGAGCAGGTTCTTCTCGGCGAACAGCTTATCGGGATCGAGTTCCAGTGCCGCGCGGAATTCCTTCATGGCCTCGTCCACGTCGCCCATCATCTGATGGATAACGCCGAGATTGTTTCGTGACTCGGGCGATTCCGGATCGATATCGATGGCATCGCGCAATGTCTCTTCGGCGAGGGCGAATTTGCCGGCCCGGCCGAGGGCGTGGCCCAGATTGTTCATCGCGTCGACGTTTTCAGCGTCGATACTGATCGCGCGACGGTAGGCGGCCATCGCTTCTTCGGCGTGTCCCACTTTTTCCAGCACAAGGCCGAAATCAACCCAGGCTTGCGCAAACTCTGGCCTCGCGGAGAGACAGGCCCGATAGGCTTCAAGTGCGTCGGGTAAACGGCCGTCGCGTTTATATGCGGCGGCGAGGTTGTACCAGGCGTCCGAACGGCGTGGATCGATCCGAACCGCTTCGACGAACGCCGTCGTCGCTTCGGTCGGTCGATTGAGGCGGAGATTGGCTGTGCCCAGATTGTACCAAGCGTCGACATAGCCGGGATCGATGCGCGTCGCCGTCGCATAGGTATCAGCCGCGCGCTCGAACTCCTTAAGCTGGACGTAGGCATTTCCTAGATTGTTCAACAGCAGCACGTTGTCGGGATGTGCGTCGATTGCGGTCCGCAGTACTTTCACGGCTTCGTCGAACTTGCCGGATCGGATGAGGGCGGCACCGAGATTGTGATGATCGCCTGCGTTGGCCGGGTTGAGGTTGATGGCGCGGCGAAAGGCGTCGGCGGCTTCGTCGAAACGTTTGGCCGCGACCATGCCCGTGCCGAGATTGCTTTGGGCTTCCGCCGAGTTCGGGGCCATCGCGACGGCGCGCGACAGGCGATCAAGTCCCGCTTCCAGTTTGCCCTGCTGTACGGCAGCCAGACCGGAAAGCCGTAGCGCCACGGGATGATCGGGACTTGCCGCGAGGATGTGTGCATAAATGGCCGCCGCTTCCGCCAGCCGGCCAGAATTGTGATGCGATACCGCGGTCTTCAAATCGCGCTGAATTTGGGTGCTCTGCTGTTCGGGGCTCATGGCACACCTCTTGTTCGCTTCCCTGGACCTTTAAAACCGGTGAGACAAAATTGTCCCTCTCGGCGGGTTAAGGGGGCGTAAATCCGGATTTACCCGCCCGAAAGTGGGCAGAATCCCTAGCATTTGGCGTTTTCGAGGGTGTCGCAAAAACGGGCCGGGGGCCGGCTCACACGGTGGGAGCGTGGAAATCCGGGGCTGTTACAACCGATTTGCACCGTATACGCGATCTTTTGAGGTGCCGCGCCGTCAAAAATCCCACTTTGCCTTGGATTCTCCCGCTCTAAACGAGGTATCGCGCTTGACTCGTCCGCCGCAGTTGCGGTTTGCTGTCAACTTGACGGAGAGGCCGTAACACAAACAACAACATGCTCTAAAACTTAGTGCTTTAGAGCATCGTCATATTAGGGAGACGTTTTCCATGAAGCATAAACTTCTAATGGCTGCGGGCGCGCTCGCATTCACCTTGGGCGGCATGACCGCGCAGGCCAAGGACGTGAACATCAAGCTGAGCTACTGGGTTCCGCCGAGCCACCCGCTGACGCCCGGCTACAAGGAATGGGCGGAGGACGTCAAAGCGGCCTCCGGTGGTTCGGTTACCGTAACTCTGTTCCCGTCCAGCCAACTCGGCTCCGGGCGTGACCACTATGACATGGTCAAGCGCGGCATCGCCGGCTTCGGCCTGATCAACCCAGGCTACACGCCAGGCCGCTTCCCGGTTCTCGGCGCGTCCGACCTGCCGTTCACCAACAAGAACAGCCTTGCCGGCGCCCGGGCATTGACTCGCTGGTACGCCAAGTACGAAGCGAAGGAGATGCCGGACCACTATGTGTGTCACGTCTTCACGCATGACATCGGTACCATTCACACGACCAAAAAGCAGGTCCGTGTGCCTGATGACGTGAAAGGCCTGAACATGCGGTCCGCTAACCAGACCATGTCGCGCTTCATCACCGCGATCGGCGGCAACCCGGTTCAGGTGCCGATCATGGAAGCCAAGGACACGTTGGAAAAAGGCATCACGGACGGTATCACCGTGACCATCGACGGTATCGCCAAGACCAGCGTTTTCTACTTCGGTGAAGTGGTCAAATACACGTTGGTGGCACCGCTCTATGTGTCGACCTTCACCCACGGCATCAGCAAGTTCATCTATGACGGCATGGATGAAAATCAACGCCGCGCGATTGACGCCAACTGCACGCCGGAAGCGTCGGCGAAGGTCTATCGCTTCTGGTACAACGACGCCAAGTCGGATCTCGACGATGCCCAAATCAATCTGCCGGGTCACACCTGGTATCAGCCCACCGAAGACGAAATGAAGCTGTGGTTCGCCGCGGCCGAGCCTGTCGTCGAGCAGTGGCGCGAGTCGGTGAAAAAGGCCGGCTTCGATCCGGATACGGTCCTGAAAGAAATGAAGGACGAACTCAAAAAAGAAGACGCCTTGTTCTAAGGCATTCAACAGCGGCGCCCGCTGGGGTACTCCTCGGCGGGCGCCGTCTCTGTTGACAGGGGCGCAGGGACCGTGACCAAGGTCATCGTAATAATCGAAAAGACGGCGGGATACGCTATTGGCTTTCTCGCCATCATCACTTTTACCGAAGCTATCCTCCGGTATCTTTTCAGCACCCACATCCCCGACGGGTTCGTGCTCGGGCAGATGATGCAGGGTATTGCTATCTGTTGGGGGATCGCGACGGCGACCTATGCCGACCGCCATATCACGGTCGACATTCTCTATACCTTCGGGCCTGACCGAATGCGGCGTATCTTCGATTTGGTCGGGTATACCATCAATTTCCTGTTTATGGCGGCCTTCGGTTACGCCATTACCTTCAAGGTCTTCGACATCCTCGAGGCCGGCGAAATCTCCAACGATTTGGCGATTCCCCTGTGGACCGGATACACACTCGCGTCCGTCGGGATTTTGGCCGCGGTGATTACCGCCGCCTTGCGGTGGTACCAAATTGTCTTCGAGCGGCGATAAGGATCCCCAATAATGGATGAAGCAACTCTCGTCGCGACAGTCGGCTGTATCGCCGTCATCGTCCTCATGTTGATGCGCGTCCCCGTCGCCATTTGTCTCGGCTCGGTGGCGGTTGTTGGATTCGGTTATCTTGTCGGTTGGACACCGGCACTCGGCATTCTCATCGACTCGCCGATCCGTACGGTCACCAACTTTAATTTCAGCGTTATTCCCATGTTCATTCTCATGGGCGTGCTGGTCAGTGCCGGCGGCATGTCGAGAGAACTCTTCCGCGCCGCCAACGCGTGGCTCGGGCATTTGCCTGGCGGCATGGCGATGGCGACTGTTTTTGCGTGCGGTGGGTTCGCCGCGATCAACGGTTCATCTGTTGCGACAGCGGCAACCATGACCCACGTGGCGCTGCCGGAGATGCGGCGGATCGGCTACGACCCCGGAATGTCGGCCGGTGTGATTGCCGCCGGCGGCACCCTCGGCATTTTGATTCCACCCTCGGTGATGTTCATTCTCTATGCCATCCTTACCGAGACCGATGTGGCGACCTTGTTCATCGCCGGTATCATTCCCGGAATTTTGACCGTCGCGCTCTACTGCCTCACGATCCAGATCCTTTATCGCGCGAAGAAAAGCTGGATGCCCCGCGGCGAACGGGCCAGTCAGCACGAGCGTTGGGACAGCCTCAAGGACGTGTGGGCGACGATCTTGCTGTTTGTTCTCGTGATGGGCGGCATCTACGGCGGGTTCGTGACGGTTACCGAGGCGGCGGGCCTCGGCGTGCTCGGCGCGTTGATTATCGGCATTGCCCGCCGTCGGCTCACGTGGAAGGTGATCGTCGACGCGCTGGTCGAAAGCCTGCGTACCTCGGCGGCCATTTTCTTCATTCTGGTTTCCGCGTTTCTGTTCCAGTACTTCCTGGCGGTGACCCAGGCGTCGCAGCTCCTGGCGGGGCTGTTGACCAGTCTGCCGTTCAGCCCAATCGGCATCATGATGGTCATCATGGCCTTCTATATTCTGGCGGGCATGTTCGTGGATGGGTTGGCGGTGATCTTGTTGACCATCCCGATTTTCTTCCCGGTGGTCGTGCAGCTCGGCTTCGATCCCATCTGGTTCGGCGTACTGATCGTCATGACCGTGGAAATCGGTTTGATCTCGCCGCCTATCGGCATGATCTGCTTTATCATGAACAATATGGTGCGGGATATTTCGCTGCCGCAGATCTACAAGGGTGTGCTGCCGTTCATGGGGGCGGATTTTGTCCGTTTGGCACTGCTTCTGTTTTTCCCCGAGATTGCCCTCTTCCTGGTCCATACCATGAAGTGAGGGGCCACGAAGTGACCCGCGGCAAACGGAAAGGCAAAAGCCGGGACGCATGATGCGCCCCGGCTTTTCTTTTGCGTGGTTGGTGGCTTAGGCCGCTGTCTTGTCTTCGCCGACTGGATTCCCCAGTTCCGCCATTTGGGCGTGCAGATGCTTGTTGACCTCTGCGGCGCGATGGCGCTGGGTCTTGTTCGACGGGGCGAGGGGCTCAGTGAAGAAGAATTCTGGAAATTCGTCATCTTCCTCGGTGAAACCCGCCTGTCTGTTGAACTCCCACTCCATGGCGAGAGCTTCGCGGCCCATCCGTTTGAAGAACTCGGCGTCGTAATTGGTGCCTTGTGCATTGTTGAGGGCACCGACGATGAGATCGGCGCTCTCGTTGGTCACCGAACGTCCGAACAGGCAGATGCCGATGGAATCCGCAGCCGCGCATAGGCTCTGGATTTCCAGGCTGGCGGCGGTCAGTTCCTCGGTGCTTTTGCCGACACAGTCATAACCCGGGATATTGCCCGTCGTATGATCGGCGCCCTGCGCCGTTACCATCATGGAGATGCCGGTTACTTCGACCACCCGAGGGTCATAGGCGCTGATCCCCTGCTTCTTGACCACGGGAACGCGTGCGACCTTGTAATGGTCACCGACCCGCGCGGTACCCTGCGCGAGGATGCGGCCCCGTTCGTTGCCGGCGCGGATATCTTCCAGCGCCTGTTCCATGAAGCCGGGATCGCCGAACTTGCCTTCGCCCGCTTCCATCAAGACACCGAGGGTCGCACCGACTTCGATGGTGTCGATCCCGAGGTCGTTGGCGATATTGTTGAGGTAAGCCACATCATCGGGATCTGTGAGGCCGCAATTGCTACCCATCAGGCCGAGGGTCTCATACTCCAGCGGCGACACCATCTCCTTGCCGTTCTCATCGACATAAATGTTGCTGCATTTGATCATACAGCCGGGCATACAGGCGTGGGTCGTTTCGCCGCCACGCGCCAAATTGCGGTCGCGGATATAGGTGCCACCGAGCTTAAGCGGGCCTTCGTCCGATTCGGTCAAGCGTCCGGCGCTGAAGTTGCGGGTGGGCAGGCCGCCGATCTGATTGGTCAGGTCGCCGACCATGGCGGTGCCGAACTTCTGGAACGCTTCGATGGCCGGATCGGCACTCAACCGTTTGCCGTATTCCCGCACCGAGCCCATCAGCGCCTTGCGGTCGTGGAACGTCGGCATCTTGTCCCGGTCGACAACGATGGCCTTGACCTTCTTGCTGCCCATGACGGCGCCGACGCCGCCGCGCGCCGCGATGCGCACCGGGCGGCCTTCGGGATCGGTGAAGGCGATCCCCGCCATTAGGCCGAGATACTCGCCCACCGGCCCACAGATGCCGAGGCTGACTTTCTCGCCGTACTTCTCGAACAGAAGCTGGGCCGCTTCCATATTGCCCTTGCCCATGTAGGGCTCGGCGCTTTTGAAGGTGATGTCGCCTTCCTTGGGGATGCGGATCACCACCCATTCGTCGGAGGCGTCATAGAGGGTCAGCCCGGCGATCTCTATCTGTCCGAGGGCAAAGGCGAAGGTGCCGCCCGCATTGGATTCCTTGATACCGCCGGTCAGTGGGCTTTTGCAGCCGACGCTCAGCCGATTGCCGTTGGAGAAGTTGGAGCCCGCAAAAGCGCCCGCGGAAAAAATCAACGGGTTGTCAGGCGACAGGGGGTCGACCTTGGCCTTGCCTTGTTCCAGCAGCGTCTTGGCGATCAGCCAGCGGCCGCCGCGGACGATCGCTTCGCCCTCGATTTCCTCGGTGCGGATGGACCGGTCCTTGAGATTGATGTGCAAAAAGCGGCGCATAATAGCCTCACCTTATTCGTTCTCCCTTTGACGGATATTGTGCCAAGGGGTGGGCCAATAATCCACCTACTTGATGGTAAGTTCCACGTGATCCCACTCGGGCGGATTTGCCCACACCGATCTTGCTGACAGAACTCCGTGGAGTTCCTATAGTCTTGCCCAGTTTGCGCGAAATAAGAACAGGAACAGGGAACATGTCTCGTCTCACGATCTACGGAACGCCTGCATCACGTACCATACGCACCATTTGGATGGCCACCGAACTGGGCCTCGATTACGAACTCGATCCGGTGGATTTCCGCAAGGGTGAGACGAAGGAACCCGCCTATCTCGCGCTCAATCCGAACGCCACCGTGCCGACCATCGAGGACGGCGATTTCGTGTTGTGGGAATCTCTCGCCATTAACCTCTATCTGGCGCGCAAACACCCCGGCCCGTTGACGCCTAACAGCCTCGAAGAGGAGATGCTGGCGATGCAATGGAGCATGTGGGCGCTCACCCGGTTGGAGGAGCCGTGTGTGGTTCTGGTCCAGAACGCGACCGGCGTGCATCCGCACCCGGCGGACAAGGTTGCCGCCGCGATGGAGGCGGTGAAAGCGCCGATGGCGGTGCTCGACGGCGAACTGGCTGACAAGGAGTATCTGTTGGGCGAGCGCTTCACCGTTACCGACCTCAACGTCTCGTGCGTTGCGCGTGTCCTGAAGCGTGTCGAGTTTGATTTCGGCGCTTATCCGCACGTCGCCGACTGGCTCGACCGGTGTCTCGCGCGCCCGGCCTGCAAGGAAGCCCAGGAAATTCAGGCCAAAGCGATGGCGGCCTAAAAAAGCGGCCTTCGTTAGCGTTCGTTGATGACGGGATTGCGCAGCACGCCGATCCCCGACAGTTCCACTTCGAACACGTCGCCTTCCTTCATGAAGACCGGTGGGTCGCGGCGCACGCCGACACCGGATGGCGTGCCTGTGGCGATGATGTCGCCCGGGGCAAACTCCCAGATTTGAGAGAAGTACGCGATCATTTCGGGGATGGAGAACACGAGCTGTCCCACGTCCGATTGCTGCATCACGTCGCCGTTGAGCCGCCCGGTGAGCTTGATGTCTTCGAATTTCTCCGGCGCTTCGTCGAGGGTGGTGAGCCACGGCCCGCAACTGGACGAACGGTTGAAGTTCTTGCCCTGATCGACGCTGCGTTTCTGAAAATCGCGGATGCTGCCGTCCATGAAACAGGTGTAGCCCGCGACATGGTCGCGCCAGTTTTCCATGGGGATGTGGCGGCCGCCGCGGCCGATGACGACCGCCAGCTCGGCCTCGAAATCGAAGGCGTCTGAGACCTTGGGTTTTACCAGCGGCTGATCGTGGCCGACGATGGCCTGTGGGATTTTCTCGAAACCGACCGGGTATTTGGGTTTGTTACGGCCCGTCTCGATGACATGGTCCATGTAGTTGATGCCCGCGCAATAGATGATGCCCGGGGTCGGAATTAGCGGCAGGTAGGTGACGTCATTGAAACCGAAATCGGCGGATTGGCCCGCCGCCGCGTCATAGGCTTCGTCGAGCGCGTAGGATGACAGAATCGACAACAAATCGGGGTAGCTGTCGCCGAGCCGGCGGCCGATATCGACGATACCGTCCTCGACGGCGACGCCGTAGCTCCGGTTTCCTTCATGGATGTAACTGCCGATGCGCATGGCCGCCTCCCCTGATATTCCTTGTATTCGATTGTTTATAATTGAACAGGAACTGTGGCGTCCGCGTTCGGAGGCTGTCAAGCTGTTCACCACATGGATCGGTTCAAGGCAGGGAGGAAATGTGCCGTGAAAAAAGAGATCGTCGATGTGCCGGAAATGAAAACGCCGCTGCGGGAGGACGGCACCCCCGTCGTGCCCATTTCCATGGGTGTGAAGGCCGGGGACTTCGTCTATGTGTCGGGCTTGCCGCCCATCGACCGCGCCACCGGCGAGATGATCCGCGGCGATATCCAGGCGCAAACCCGCCAATCCCTCGAAAACGTCAAATATGTCTTGGAATGCGCGGGGTCATCCCTGGACAAGGTCGTCAAGGTGACGGTCTATTGCACCAACTCGGGCTATTTTCACCAAGTCAACGACATCTACCGGCAATATTTTTCGAGCGAACCGCCGGCGCGTACCTTCGTCACGGTCGGGTCGTGGCCGATGCCGTTTGACATCGAGATCGAATGCGTGGCGATCGCCTGAAGGCTAGAAGCCCGCGACGCCTTCCATGGCGGCAAAGCGGACGGGCAGGACGCTGCGTGTTTTGATTTTTCCGTCGGGGTTCTTTTCGACCACCATCAACTGCTGTGCGGCATCCAGGCCCGCGGGGATGACCATGCGCCCACCCGGTTTGAGTTGTTGCAGCAAATCCGGCGGGATCAGCTCCGGCGCGGCGGCGACGATGATCTTGTCGTAAGGCGCGTTCTCGGGCCAGCCGTGGTAGCCGTTGCCGACCCGCAACTGGACATTGCCGCACCCCACTTCCCCCAGCCGGATAGCGGCCTGACGGGACAGTTCCTCGACGATCTCGATGGAATAGACCTTGTCTGCGAGGCGGCTAAGGACGCTGGCGTGATAGCCGAGCCCGGTACCGACCTCGAGCACGGTGTCGCCGCTTTGCGGGTCCAGGAGCGTGGTCATCAACGCGGCAATGAAGGGTTGCGATATGGTTTTGTCGTGACCGATGGGCAGTGGGCCGTCGACATGGGCGTAGGCGCGGATTTCGGCCGGCACGAAGGCATGGCGCGGCACTTCTTCCATTGCCGCAAGGATACGCGCGTCGAAGGTCGGGATGCCGGTTTCGTCTTTGGTGGCGTCGGCGTGCGCGGCGATGATTTGCACCATGGCTTGCCGAAGCTGTGAATAGGGATCGCTGACCATCGAAATGCTCCACCCAAAATGGGCCCAAAAAGGGGATGTCCCGTCACAGTCGGGATTAAACCACAATTTGGGTGGAACGATGGCGATCTTTTTGTTTTTGGCTTTTTCGGTTGAGGTTGGACCCGCTAGCCGCCGTAGAAGACGTTGTCGCCCAGATCCTTCATTTCGAGGATGGCTTCGTCGGGGCGTCCTTCCGGTGCCTTGTTCAGGCTGGCTTCGGTGACTTCGCCGATAACGATGTGATGATCGCCACGTTCGACGATCTCGACGACCGAGCATTCGACACTGGCAATGGCCGAGCCGAGGATGGGCGCGCCGTTGGCACCCCGGTGGTACGCTTCGCCGCTGATGGTGTCACCATCTTTCTCGGCGGGTTTGAAAAAGGCGAAAGCGGCTCCCTGCTGCCCTTTGCCGAGCATGTTGAGGGCAAAGGTCTTGGTTTCCTTGATCAGGGAATAGGCACCGGAATCGGCCTTTACGCCCACCACCACCAAGGGCGGTGCGAATGCGGTCTGGGTCACCCAGTTGACCGTCGCTGCCGCGACGTTGCCGTTGTCGTCCTCGGCAGTCATCACATAGATGCCGTAGGGGATCATGCGCAGGGCGATTTTCTTGGCGTCATTGTCCATGGTGGAAATTTCCTCCTGTATGTCGTTATGCCGGTTTTTTTCTATTCGTTGTAGCTGACCAGGGTCGAGCACGGGATATCGATTTTCTCTCGGCCTTTGAGAAACGTGAGCTCGATCAAGCAAGCTGCGCCCGCAACCTCGCCGCCGACTTGGCGCAGCAGGTTCGTCGCCGCGGCCATCGTGCCGCCGGTAGCTAAAAGATCGTCGAGAATCACAATTCTTTGTCCAGGTGTGACCGCGTCCGCCTGAACCTCGACGGTGTCGGTACCGTATTCCAGTTCGTATTCGAAGGGGATCGTCTCGCCCGGCAGCTTGCCTTTCTTACGGACCATGATGAAGCCGAGGCCGAGTTTCAGCGCCAGTGGCGCGGCGAGCAGAAACCCCCGCGACTCGATGCCGGCGAGAACGTCGGGTTGATGACGGCTGACTTCTTTGGCAAGCCGGCCCATGGCCACCTGCCAAGCGTCGGGATGCGCGAGCAGGGTAGAGATGTCATAGAACAGGATGCCGGGTTTGGGGAAATCGGGAATGCCGCGAATATGATCTTTGAGGTCCATTATAAATCTCTTAGGGTTGGTGAGCCGGCGGGTGTGTCGCCTTGCTAAAGGCCGGCGCGCCATCCTAATCAGTCGATTCCGGAACGGCAATCGCGTGCCGTCCATTGTCCGCTGGTCAAAAAGGCGTTTTTAGGGGCGCTTCGATAAATGACACGGGTTTTGCACCGACGCTTGGATGAAACTCCGCCGATCGCCGTCAGCGGCGACGGGATGTACCTCATCGACGCCGCCGGTAAACGCTATATCGATGGCTCGGGCGGCGCGGCGGTGTCCTGTCTCGGTCACGGTGATCCCGACGTTATTGCCGCCATTCAGGCGCAGGCCGCGAAACTTGCCTATGCGCATACGTCCTTTTTTTCGTCCGAGGCAGCGGAGAGCCTGGCCGATCTGCTTATCCGCGACGCGCCCGAAGGTATCGACAAAGTGTTTTTCGTCAGTGGTGGGTCGGAGGCAACCGAAGCGGCATTGAAGCTCGTGCGTCAATTCGCCATCGAGAACGGCGATCCCCAACGCGAGTACATCATTGCCCGCCGTCAAAGTTTTCATGGCAACACCTTGGCCGCCCTGGCGGTCGGTGGCCATGCGCAACGCCGCGCGCCTTACACGCCGTTGCTGTTCAAGGCCCATCACATCGCACCGTGTTTTGCCTACCGCAATCAGCAACCCGGTGAATCCGAGGAGGCGTACGGATTGCGTGCCGCCGACGAGTTGGAAGCCAAGATCGTAGAACTTGGTGCCGACCGGGTCGCGGCATTTATCGCAGAGACGGTGGTCGGGTCGACAACCGGCTGCGTGCCGCCCGTTCCCGGCTATTTCAAGCGCATCCGCGAGATTTGCGATAAATACGGCGTGTTGCTGGTCCTCGACGAGGTCATGTGCGGCATGGGCCGCACGGGAACGCTACATGCGTGCGAACAGGAAAGCATGATCCCAGATATCATGACCGTCGCCAAAGGCGTCGGGGGTGGTTACGTGCCCCTCGGTGCCGTGCTGGCCAGCAGGCGTGTTGTCGATACCATTGCCGGGGGAAGTGGCTTTTTTCAGCACAGCCATACCTATCAGGGACATCCGCTCGCGTGCGCGGCCGGTCTCGCGGTGTTGACCGCCATCCATGAGAGGGATCTGCTTGCCAATGTCGTCGCCCGGGGGCGCGACTTCACCGATCGGCTTGTAGAGCGGTTTGGCGATCATCCGCATGTGGGCGATATTCGCGGGCGGGGTCTGTTTCAGGCAATCGAACTGGTTGAAAATCGCGACACCAAGGAACCGTTCGATCCCGCCCGGCGGCTTCATGCGCGCGTCAAGAAAGCGGCCTTCGAGCGCGGTTTGATCTGTTATCCCATGGGTGGGACGGTAGACGGCGTACGCGGCGTTCACGTCCAATTGGCGCCGCCTTTTATCGCCACTGCCGATGATATTGCCTTGATTGTTGATCGGTTGAGCGATGCGGTGGACACCGCGATCGCCGCGTCTTGACGCGATTTGCGGGGTGCCGTCCCATTTTCAAGCAACTTTGAATATACGCCGCGGCTTTTACCTTTTTCGACTCAAGAGTCGAAGGGGGGTTGTCCCGCGAACGAAGGCTGGTTTACGCTTATCCCGTTGTAACGCCAAGAGAACGAAGAAGTAGATCGTAAACCAGTACCAGGGAGAACGTTCGTGATCGGCACGAAGTCGTCATCGCTGTGTCCGTTTCCGCCATCGGCGGGTGTTTTCGTTTCGGTCAAGCCCTTAAAAAATGATGCATCTGTCGGTCCGCAAGCTATCGCTCATGCGGATCGTTGGTATTGGGCCTCAAGAAATAGGAATGGCGTTGCCCCGTCCTTTTTCGAACAAATTAGGTGACATATTCAGGAGCAATCAGACATGAGAAACAAGATCACAATATCGGCTCTGGCCATGGGGCTTGCCGTCGGCTCGTTCTTGATGAGTGCGAGCGACGCGGACGCCCAAAGCAAGCGGCGTTTTATCGCTATCGGGACCGGCGGTCCGACCGGCGTTTACTTCGCGACCGGCAATAACATCTGCCGTCAGGTCCACCGCGAAGCTGCGGAGGGACGCAAAAGCGGCCGGAAACACGGCATCCGTTGTTCCGCGCCGTCCACGGGTGGGTCCATTTACAACATCAATCAGATCCGTGCCGGCGAATTGGACTTCGGTGTCGCTCAGTCGGACTGGCAATATCATGCCTATAACGGTACCAGCCGCTTCGAAGGCAACAAGTTCGACAAGCTGCGTGCCGTATTCTCGGTACATCCGGAACCGTTCCAGATCATCGTCGGCGGTGAATCGGGCATTCGCAGCTGGGACGACCTAAAGGGCAAGCGGGTCAATATCGGCAATCCCGGCTCCGGCCAACGCGGCACCATGGAAGTCTTGATGGCGGCGCACAAAACCACCACTGGTGATTTCCAAGTTGCAACGGAATTGACGTCGACCGAGCAGTCCAAGGCACTCTGTGACGGTAAGATCGACGCATACGGCTACACCGTTGGTGTGCCCAATGCCGGTGTTGCCATTGCCACCGACGGCTGCGGTGCGAAGATCATCGATCTCAACAGCGGCGTCGAAAAAGGCTTGGTCGAAAAGTTCCCTTACTACGCTTTCGCCACCATCCCGAAGGGGACTTACAAGACCAGCACTCAGGATGTGACCACCTTCGGTGTGATGGCGACATTCGTCAGCTCTGCCGACGTGGACGAGGATCTCGTCTATGAAGTGGTGCGCGCTGTGTTCGAAAATCTCGATGATTTCCGTCAACAGCATCCGGCCTTCCGTAATCTTGATCCCAAGCGGATGATCAAGGACGGCCTGTCGGCACCGCTGCATCCCGGTGCGGCGAAGTACTACAAGGAAAAGGGCTGGATGTAATTTCCGGTACCTTTGACTGACGATACGGTCGTGGCGCCGCGTGAAGATCACGCGGCGCCGGGACCTGATCGTTTCCGGCCAATCTTGGAGATGTAAAGGGGGCAGGGATGGCCGATACGCCAAGCAGCGGGGTCTCTCAGGACGAGATCCAGAAAAAGATCGAAGAAGTCGAATACACGGGCCGAAAAACGGGACCAACACTCGGTGTTATTATCGGCATCATCGCGGCCGTGTGGTCCCTGTATCAGTTGTGGATCGCGTCGCCCCTGCCGTTCATTCTGAATTTCGGCATTATCACCGATGTGCCGGCGCGCAGCATTCATTTGGCATTCGCGCTGTTGCTCGTCTATCTCATGTTCCCTGCCTTCAAATCGATGGCGCACCGGCGGATATCCTATGTCGATATTGCCCTTGCACTGATTGCCTGCGGCTGCGCGCTCTATCTGTTCCTTGGATGGCGGGGGTTGGTCACCAGGGCCGGGACGCTTCTCGACGTCGATATCGCCGGATGGACCATTCCGGTGGAATTCTTGATCGGCGCGGCGGGTATTGTGTTGTTGCTCGAAGCGACGCGGCGGGCCATCGGCGTACCGCTGGTGATCGTTGCCATTGTCTTTTTGATTTATTCGGTTTTCGGGCAATCCATGCCCGAGATCATTTCTCACCGTGGTGTGTCACTTAACCGTTTGATCGGCTACCATTGGCTCGGCGGCGAGGCCATCTTCGGTATTCCCATCGATGTCTCGGTGAGTTTCGTCTTTTTGTTCGTGTTGTTCGGCGCGCTGCTCGATAGGGCCGGCGCGGGTAAATATTTCCTCGATCTGGCATTTGCCATGGTCGGTCGCTATCGCGGGGGGCCCGCCAAGGCAGCCATTCTCGCGTCCGGTATGACCGGCCTGATCTCCGGTTCCTCCATCGCCAACGTGGTGACCACCGGCGTCTTTACCATTCCGGTAATGCGCCGGACCGGCCTGCCGGCGGTCAAGGCGGGCGCCATCGAAGTGGCGGCCTCAACAAACGGCCAAATGATGCCACCGATCATGGGCGCTGCCGCTTTCATCATGGCGGAACTCATCGGCATCAGTTATTTCGACGTCATCAAGGCGGCATTTCTGCCTGCCATCATAAGCTATCTCGGTCTGCTTTACGTTTCACATCTCGAGGCGATGAAACTGGGGCTCACTGGCCTGCCGAAATCCGAAGTGCCGGTACTGGGCCGTACCTTTATGGCGGGGGTTCACTTCATCGTTCCTATTGCGGTGCTCGTCTACCTCCTGATGATCGAGCGGTGGACGGCATCGAGCGCCGTTTTCTACACCATTCTGGTCATGTTCCTGATTATGATCGCGGCGCGTATTTCACCGGCGAACTTGAGCCGGTCGGTCATGACCGTGCTCTATCTCATTCCCATCGTGATTGCCGCCGCCTTCCGCGCAATGGGTTCCGCGGCGCAACCGTCGCTGTTTTGGGGCTTGGGTGCGGCCGTGCTCATCGTCTTGGCTCTCGGGCTGGTTAAAGCCGGCCGGGACGGCAATGCCGGCTCGGCGTTCATGGAATCCTTGGTTGAGATTTATGGCGGCTTGGTGGCCGGTGCCCGCAACATGGTGGGGATCGCGGTGGCCGTTGCTTCTGCCGGCATTATCGTAGGTGCCGTTTCTTCGACCGGGCTCAACAATGCCATGGTCGGGGTGGTCGAGGCCCTGTCCGGTGGCAATGTTTACACGCTGCTGCTTTTGACGGCGGTGCTCAGCCTGATCCTCGGCATGGGCTTGCCGACGACGGCAAATTATCTGGTGGTGGCATCCCTATTGGCGGGCGTGCTGGTGGAACTCGGGGGTGCCGCCGGGTTGACCCTGCCGCTGATCGCAGTTCACCTGTTCGTCTTCTATTTCGGCCTGATGGCGGATTCCACACCGCCCGTCTGTTTGGCGGCCTTCGCCGCCTCGGCGATTTCTCGGGCGGACCCATTGAAGACCGGCGTGCAGTCTTTTCTGTATGATATCCGGACGGCCATCCTGCCGTTCGTTTTCATCTTCAACACGGAACTGCTGTTGATCGGTGTCACCAGTTTCTTCCATGGGATTCTCATTTTTGTAATGTCTCTCATCGCCATGGCCTGTTTCACATCCGCGGTGCAGGGGTGGCTGATCATCAAGACGAATATCCTGGAGAGGTTGTTGCTGCTTGTGGTGATGGTGGCGCTATTCCGCCCCGCCTTTTTCCTCAACATGGTTTATCCCGAGTACAGCTCTCTCAACATGGAAAGGTTTGTCTCCGGACAGGTGGAGGTGGAGCAGGGCCGCAAGGTGCGGCTGCATGTTACGCGCCAGACCGATTACGGCGACCGGTTCAAACTATTCGTCCTCGAGGCACCGGGCGGCCAGCTTGGGCAGGCCTCCCTAGGCCTCAAGCTGGAGCGCGAACCGGACGGTGTCTATTTCGTGGAAGATCTGGAGTTCAACGGCCCCGCCGAACAAGCGAAAATCGACTTCGGGGACCTGGTCACCGATGTGGATGTCGAACAGACGGGGAACCCGCCGAAGGAATTGGTCTATCCCCTCGGCCTAGTGTTGTTGGCTTTGATACTCGGCTGGCAATGGATGCGCCGTGGCGGGGCGCCCGCGCCCGCGCCGGCGGCACGGGAAAGCTAGGCCGTGAATCTGGAACGTGTCACCACGGGTGATGAGAGGAAGAGAAGATGTACCGTAAAATTTTGCTGACAATCGATATCAGCGATGAAGCGTCCTGGCGCAAGGCTTTGCCGACGGCGGTTGCCCTGTGCGAGGCCTTCAAGGCCGAAATGCATCTTCTCAACGTGACGCCCGAATTGGGTTCGCATGTGGTGGAAAGTTATTTCCCCCCCGATTTCGATGAGAAAATGGCCGACGAAGCGACCACGAAATTGGAGCAGTTGGCCGAGGATGCGATCCCCGACGGCATCCATCTCGAAATCCACACCGGGGCGGGCACCATTTACAAAGAAATCTTGCACAAGGCCAAGGACATCGGCGTGGATTTGATCGTCATGGCGTCGCACCGGCCGGAGCTCAGCGATTATCTTCTCGGCCCCAATGCGGCGCGGGTGGTGCGCCACGCCGATTGTTCGGTGATGGTGGTCCGGGGCTAAACGGCTGCGCCGCTGCCCCGGTAACGGGGTGCTACTTTAAGGTCTTGAGGTACGCGATAACGTCCGCGCGGTCCTTTTCTTTTTTCAGCTTCAGGACCATCGCGGCGTTTTTACCCGTCTTTGTTTTGGTGAATTTCTTGGGATCGGCGAGATAGTCGTCGAGGGTTGCTTCATCCCATGTCCAATCCGCATCCTTGAGGCCCCGGTATCTTTTAAAGCCTTCTGCCGTGCCGGCCTGCCGTCCGAATATCCCGGCCAGGGAGGGGCCGGTCTTGTGCTTTCCGGCCGTCGTATCGTGGCACGCTTTGCATTTCTTGAAGACCTTTTCTCCCTTCGCGACATCGCCGGCGGCGTGGGCTGTCGGGGCGGCGCCAAGTGTCGCCGCGGCGAGTACGGCGGCACCAAGGGTTGAGGCCAGATGGCGGGTAAATTTCATGGAATGTTCTCCTGGTATTTCTATGGGCCTGAAAATCGGGCCCGAGTAGCCCTCAAAAAGCTCAGTTGAGCCAAAAACGCAAGGAAAACCGTCGATTTTCCTCAGATAGCCGCTATCCAAAAACGCCATGGGTCGGCGGGCCGGAGGCGGTTTCGGCTGGCGTAATTTCTCACCGGGCCACCTTATATTTCCGGTCCGGAAACCCAATATCCCTCAAGGATATCCCGGGATAATTCCGGCCATGCCGTGGGGCGCCCAATCGTCTATCTGGCGCTTATATGGGCACCTGGTGCCCCGGGACAACCTGAGACAACGTGACAAGCCGAGGGACCCAAATGTCCGCTCCCATGCTGACCGAACAGGACGTCGAACGCCTTCTTACCGATCCGTCCGCCAATAACCGCGCCGAGACCGTTGCCAAGGTCGCCCAAATCTACGATCCGGAAAAACTGACCGACGCCGAGCGCAAAATGGCGGAGGAGATCTTCCACGTCATGGTGCAGGACGCAGAGGTACGTGTACGTCAGGCGTTGGCCGTGAATGTGAAGGAAAATCCATTTCTGCCGCAGGATGTTGCGTTGGCTTTGGCGCGGGACGTGGATGATGTTTCCTTGCCGATCCTCGAGTTCTCCAAGGTTCTGAGCGATGCGGACCTTGTCGAGATCATACGCGAAGCCGATACCGCGAAACTCACGGCGATTGCCGGGCGGGAGTCGGTTTCGGAACAGTTGTCAGACGCGCTCGTCGGCACCGGGAACGAAGAAGCGGTTGGCCGCCTGGTTGCCAATGACGGCGCCGATATCTCGGAGAAATCATTCCAAAAGGTTATCGATGATTTCGGTGACAAGGAAAGTATCCAAAATTCACTGGTCGGCCGGAAGCAATTGCCGGTAACCATTGCGGAACGGCTGGTCACGGTCGTTTCGGAATCGTTGCGCGATCAGCTGGTCACACGGCATGAGTTGTCCCCGGATCTTGCCGCTGATCTGCTTATGCAGAGCCGCGAACGGGCGACCATCGGCCTGTCGAAGGAATCGGACGAAGGGTCCGTCGAGCGCCTGGTCGAGCAGCTTCACGAGCATGGCCGCCTGACCCCGTCCATTATTTTGCGGTCGGTATGCATGGGCGATATGTCGTTCTTCGAATATTCCATGGCCAAGCTGGTGGGCATCCCGATCACCAACGCCCGCACCTTGATCCACGACTCGGGGCATTTGGGGCTTAGCCGCCTATTCAAGGAAGCGAAACTGCCGGAGCATCTGTTTCCGGCCATCCGTGCCGCCATCGACGTGGAACGCGAGACCGATTATGACGGCGGCGAGAACGACCGCGAGCGCTACACACGCCGCATGATCGAACGGATCCTCACGCAATACGGTGATTTGGGCGTGAAGATGGAATCCGGCGATCTCGAATATCTGCTGGCCAAGATGTCTCAATTGCCGGCGGAAGAGGTTCCCGCCAACTGAGCGGCGCTCCCGTTCTACAGATAGCCGAGCTCTTTCCAGATGGCATAGTCTTCGCGGAACGCGGAGAGAGACTGCCACACCTCGTTAAAGGATTTATCCTTGGCGGCTTGCACCGTCGCGACCGCCTGCCAGGCGCGGCTTAACGCCGTCGTGATCTCTGGCTTCCAGCGCTTCACTTCCACGCCCTGAAGAACCAGGGATTTGAGCGCGGCGAATTGATCCGCTTCGCTGCGCGCCAGGCTGTCGCCCAGGTTGGCGAGGCAGACGCTTTCGATCTGTGCGCGGCGCCCGTCGGACAGCAGGTTCCACGCTTCGAGGTTGATCAGCAGTTCCAGAATACCGGTCTGTTGATGCCATCCGGGGAAGTAGTAGTAGCGCGCGCGTTTATCGAAGCCGAGCCCGAGATCGGCGGTGGGGACGGAGAAAACGGCACCGTCGACGTCGTTCCGGCCCAGAGCATTCGCGAGGTCGGCGGGTGGCATCACCACCACCGTCGCGCCGATGTTCTTTAGAACCTCGGCCCCCAGTCCGGAAACGGCGATGGTCTTGTCGGCCAAGTCGGAGATGTCATCCACGGGTTTCTTGAACCAGCCGCCGCCGGCGGCGGGGACGACGCCGCACAGCACGCTGTGGATGTTCTGGCTGTGATTGATGGCATCGAACAGTTCGTTGCCGCCGCCGAACTTGAACCAGGCAAGAAACTCGGCCGGTTCGGGACCGAAGGGGATAGCGCCGAAAAGCTGGAGCGCCGGTGACTTCTTGGCCCAAAGGGACGGGCTGGCGAAACCTGCATCGACCACTCCGGACGCGACAGCGTCATATATATCCGCCGACTGAACCAGGGCCCCCGGTTCGTTCACGCTCATTTCGATGTCGCCGCGCGAGATGACTTTGATTTTGGAGGCGAGCTCCGTCACCCGCGTTCCCTGCGGTGACATGTTGGTGGGGAAGGCGCTCACGAGACGCCAGCGGATGGGTGGATCGGCCCCTTCCACCGTTTGACGGGCGGCCTGAGTCTCCGGTGGCGGTCCGTTGGGGGTCCCGACGGCGGCGGCCAGCAAGACGCCGCCAACCAGGCCGAGGGTGCAGCCGATGATGAAACTACGCATGAAGCTCCTCTGACGGCCCATTAAACGGGCGGAAGCCTTCAGGGGTCAATACGCAGAAACGGCTATTTCCAAATCCTTTCATTGGCTGTCGGCGTATCGCGGTAAGGTCGGAATCGGACATGCCATGCTCCCGGCTTGCCGGAGAGCGGACGCGCCGACTAGAGTCGCGGGACATTTTGCCGCTAACCGGCCAAAAACCAATAAGGAGAAATCGGCCATGGGCTTCTCTGTTACGCCGTTGAACCCCACCTTCGGTGCGGAGGTATCCGGTATGGACCTGCGCAAACCTCTCGCGGCCGCCGAAATCGACGCGGTGGTTGAGGCGATCAACAGGTACGCCGTGCTTGTTTTCCGTCACGACACGCCGCTCACCGATGAACAGCAGCTCGCGTTCGGCCGCGCCCTCGGTCCACTGCAGAAGCTGAAGATGATTAAGATGCTGCAAGGCGGCGCGACCCGGCTGGCGACACCCGAACTGATCGACGTCAGCAACCTTGGCCCGGACGGTAAGATCCGCCCTGCCGACGACCGCAGCCGTAAATACAATGACGGCAATCTGCTGTGGCACACGGATGTGTCGTTCGATGACAACCGCGCCGTCTATTCCATCCTGTCGGCCCGCGTCATTCCACCGGTGGGGGCGGACACGGAGTTCGCCGACATGCGCGCGGCCTACGATGCGCTGCCCGACGAAAGGAAGGTGGAACTCGAGGGGCTGAAGGCCGAGCATTCGGTGTGGTATTCGCGCGCCCTCGGCGGCCTGACCGACGTATCGGAAGAGGAAAAAGCCACCCGGCCGCCGTCCCAGCATCTGCTCGTCCACAGCCATCCCCGCTCGGGGCGCAAGGCGCTCTATCTTGCCTCGCACGCCTCGCACATCGTCGGCTGGCCACGGGAGAAGGGCCGCGCGCTGCTGGATGAACTCACCGCCTACGCGACCCAGCCGCAGTTCGTCTATGCCCATAAATGGCAGGCGGGCGATGTCGTGATGTGGGACAACCTCGCCACCATGCACCGGGGCACAACCTTCGACAATCTGCAGTACCCTCGCGACATGCGCCGGGTGACGACGCTCGAGCGGGAAATGGCGGTCTAAAATTTAAAGAAAATGGTCGGGGAGAGAGGATTTGAACCTCCGGCCCCTGCCTCCCGAAGACAGTGCTCTACCAGGCTGAGCTACTCCCCGACGGAATGTGATGGATCTCCGGGGTCAGGGCAGGGGCGGGAGTTATAGCGCCCGTCCGCCACCCCGGCAAGGCTGGAAAGACCTGGAATTTCCAGATTAACCCGTCATGCGCGGGCTTGACCCGCGCATCCATCTTGGAAACGGCGAATACCGTAAAGGTGGATTACCGGGTCAGAAATAAAACGAGTGGCCCGGTAATGACGGTTTATAAATAGAAGCGGCTGCAGAAAGGCCTTAATAGGCCCGTTCGATGCAGAAATCGATGACTTCGATGAGGGCGTCCTTTTCCGGGGTATCTCCGAAAATGCCCATGGCGTCGCGGGCGATGGCGCCGTAATGGCGGGCCCGCTCCACCGTGTCGTCGAGGGCCCCGTGCTTTTCCAGGAGCTTGATGGCGTGCGGCAGGTCGTCCTCGGTCTGATCGAGATCTTCCAGGGTGCGCCGCCAGAAAGCCCGCTCCTCGTCGTCGCCGCGGCGGAAGGCGAGGATGACCGGCAGGGTGATCTTACCCTCGCGGAAGTCGTCGCCGATGGTCTTGCCCAGCGTCGCCTGTTTGGCCGAGAAATCGAGCACGTCGTCGATCAGCTGGAAGGCGATCCCCAGGTTCATACCGTAGGTTTCGAGCGCGTCTTCCTCGATCTTGGGCCGGTCCGCGACCAGAGCGCCGATGCGTCCGGCGGCGGCGAACAGCTGCGCCGTCTTGGCGCGAATGACGTCGAGATAGGCGGTTTCGCCGGTGCCCGTGTCGTTGGAGGTGGTGAGCTGCATCACCTCGCCCTCGGCGATCACCTTGGAGGCATGCGACAGCACCCGCAGCACGGGGATGGAGCCGTCGGCGGTCATGAGTTCGAAAGCGCGGCTGAACAGGAAGTCGCCGACCAGCACGCTGGCCTGGTTGCCCCACACCGCGTTGGCGGAGGCGAGGCCGCGGCGCAGATCGCTCTCGTCGACCACATCGTCGTGTAGGAGCGTTGCCGTGTGGATGAACTCGACGCAGGCGGCAAGGCCGATATGCCGGTCGCCGTCATAGCCGCACATGCGGGCGGCGGCGAGGGTCAGCATGGGACGGAGCCGTTTGCCGCCGGCCGCGACGATATGTCCGGCAAGCTGCGGGATCAGCACCACCGGACTGTCCATGGCTTGTACGATCAAGGCGTTGACGCGGACCAGGTCGTCGGACGTGAGGGCCGCGAGAGCCCCGAGGTCGGACTTGCGGTCGAAACCGCCGTCGAGATTGACGACTACACCCAAAAGCAGGAACCTTCTTGTTACTATTGATTGCGCGGTAGGCGCGGGATGATTAAGAGGTTTCGGCGAGCATATGAGCGGGGCTCGGGCCTGGTCAACCCCTCAAGGGGGTCAATCGACGGCGGTGGCGGCGGATATGGCCACAAATGTGCCTCTTTTGGGAACAACCTTTGGTGAGTACGGCGGCGGGCGGTATGGTCGAACTGTTACGGACCAATGATCCGGTTCTGATTTCCTGGCTTCGGGCCCTGTTGGCCGACGAGGATATCGGGATGGTCGTGCTCGACGCTCATGCCAGTATCCTCGAAGGAAGCGCCAATGCCATTCAGCGCCGGGTGATGGTCGCGGACGAGGATTTCCCGCGCGCGCAATATCTGCTCGAACAGTCCAGGGATGTCTATGGTGGCGCCTGAAAAGCTCAGTACCGATCGTTTCCTGGACGGCAAGGTGATGCTGCAGCAGCCGGAAAGCGGCTACCGCGCCGGTATCGATCCCGTGTTGCTGGCGGCGGCGGTTCCGGCAGCCGGTGGGGAAAAGGTGCTGGATCTGGGCTGCGGCGTGGGAGCGGCCGCCCTGTGCCTGGCGGCGCGCGTCGCGGACGTTGTTGTCGAAGGCGTGGATATCCAAAGCAATCTCGTGCGTCTTGCGCGGGAGAACGCGGGCTTGTCGGGCCTCGCGGCGCGGGCCCGGTTCCAAAGTGCCGATATCCTGACGCTGTCATTGGGGCAGATTTTCGATCATGTCATGGCCAATCCTCCCTATGTGGCGAACGGCGCGGGGACGGTTTCTCCCGATCCCGCGAAGGCCCTGGCCAATATGGAAGGCGAGGCGGTCGTCACCGATTGGATCGCGGCCGCGCTGGCGCACGTCGTCGACGGCGGCAGCATCACCTTTATTCATCGCTATGACCGGCGCGAGGAAGTCGTCGCCGGCCTTTCCCCGGCGTGTGGCGATATCGTGAGTTTTCCCTTATGGGCGGATCCGGGCCGCAAGCGCGCAAAACGGGTCATCGTTCACGCGCGGAAAGGAGGTGACGGCCCGCCTCGGGAGAGCGACGGCTTGGTTCTGCACGGCGACGACGGCAGCTATACCTCGGAAACGGAGGCCATTTTGCGGGATGCGGCGGCGCTCACATTGTGAGTGCGGCCTAGAAATATGTCGCCGCCGGTACAATCTGTTTCTCACTTCCATGTTTCGTGCCGTACCTTTTCGACATTCGATTTCTCGAAAACGACTTTCGTAACCTTCCGCTGAGAGAGTTCGTGTGGTTTCAAAGAGCGACTTCGAGTCTGATTGCGCGCGTTGCCAAGCCTTGTGCTGTATCGCGCCGACCTTCGAGAAGTCGGAAACCTTTGCCTACTCGAAGCCCGCGGGCGAAGTTTGCAAACACCTAATGACCGACAACCGCTGCGCCATTCATGAGGAGTTGGCCGAGCATGGGTTCAGCGGATGCGGCGCCTATGAATGTTTTGGCGCCGGTCAAAAGGTGGTGCAGGCGCATTTCCCCAATCAGTCCTGGCGCAACGATCCCGCCTTGGCGCGCGAGGTATTCGACACCTATTTTACGATCAAGGCGCTGCACGAACTGTTGGTCTACCTTGTCGAAGGAATTGAGTATTGCGACGGCGCAGAACTTCAAACCGATTTCAATTCCCTCATCGACGAGATAGAGGCCCGCACCCAACCGGGCGCCAGGCTCCCCGATGCCGATGAGATCGAGGCCTATCGGCAGGCTGTGAGCAAACTTCTATCGGTTGCAAGGGAACAGCGGATCGATCCCGAACTGGCGTAACGGCGTTGAACCGCCTACTTTAGGGGCGTAATTCACCAACGAGTTGGAGCGGCTCCCGACGCCATGAGAATTCCGTTTATCAGCGAACCCTATCCCGTTGTCGCGGTGGTGCGTCTCGCGGGGGTTATCGGTCAAGGGCCTCTTCCGGTACGGCCGGGATTGACTCTGGCCGGATTGGTGCGCGTGTTTGAGCGGGCTTTCAAACTTAAAGGCGTCAAGGCGGTGGCGCTGGCGATCAATTCGCCGGGCGGTGCACCGGCGCAGTCGGCTTTGATTTTCAAACGCATCCGCGCCTTGTCCGAGGAAAAGAACGTTCCCGTGATCGCCTTTGCCGAAGATGTCGCAGCCAGCGGCGGCTATTGGCTGGCCTGCGCGGCGGATGAGATCTATGCCGACGACTCGTCCGTTATCGGTTCCATCGGAGTCATTTCCGCGGGCTTCGGCTTTACCGATCTTATCGGCAAGATCGGCGTGGAGCGCCGGATGCACACGGCGGGAACGCGCAAGGGCATGCTCGATCCGTTCCAGCCCGAGGATCCGGATCACGTGCGGCGGCTCGAGGCGCTGCAGACGGATATCCACGATACCTTCAAGGAAATGGTGAGGGTGCGCCGTGCAGGGAAGCTGAAAGGTGCCGAAGAGGATTTGTTTTCGGGCGAATTTTGGACCGGCCGCAAGGCGCTGGAGCTGGGACTCGTCGACGGGATTGGTGAAATGACATCCGTCATGCGCGAGCGCTACGGCGAGCACGTCCGGTTCCAGCCGGTGGAGGAACGGCGCGGTTGGTTGCGCCGCCGTCTGGGGGCGCATCTGGGCGCTGGAATGGCGTGGTCAGGTGTGCCGTCTGCGGGCGCCGCCGGTTGGGCCGGGGAATTGGTCGCGGCCCTCGAAGAGCGGGCCTTGTGGGGCCGTTACGGTCTCTAGGTATAGGAAATGTTCGACGTTCAGAAACGCCAGATGCGCGAGCGGTCTACGTCGCGGGTCCTGCCCAAGGCAACCGAACCGTTTTTCGGTGCCCTACTGGTCGTCGTTTGCCTGTTCATGGCGGTGCTGCTGTTCGGGGCGGGCAGCATCCTCGGCGGATTGGCCTTCTCATTGATCCTGATTCCCACCGCGTTCATCGTCTGGGACGAGATTGCCGGACATCGGAAATCCGCCCAGGCCGAAGAGTAACTGGCCGACGAATAAATTGACCACATACCCCTCGGCAGCCTAGAACATCGGCATGTTCGGATTCAGTCTTCCCAAACTCATTGTTCTAGTGGCCATCGTCGCGGCCATCTGGTGGGCCTTCAACCGGTTCGGCGGCAAGAAGTCCGTTGAGAACGAGAAAGCCGACCGGGTGCGGTCTGACGAGCCCGACGCGGTCGACATGACCAAATGTCCGGGCTGCGGCGATTTCCTCGCGCCGGGCACGAAATGTACCCGGCCCGAGTGTCCCTACTCCGAATGATATCCCATTCTAGCTAGAAATAAGCTTGGCCCGGTCCCACGGTTGGGGTCCATTCGCAATCACTGAACGGCCCGTCGCCGCCTTCGGTGACGTAGGCGATGCGGCCGTCGTTGGTCTTACCGTCGTGAAGCGCGCGCGCCAGCCAGTCACAGATATAATCGTGACAATCCATGCCGCCCAGATTTGAGATATCCCAGAGCGGATGGAACTGGTTCTCCATCACCCACATTTCCTTGCGGCAGGTAAGATCGCCATAGGTTTCGATGGCATCCTCCAGCGGGCACAGGGGATCGAACTCGCCGGTGACCAGAAGCGTCGGACATTTGATCTTGTCGGCGTAGCCTTTGACCGTCATGCCCGCCGCCATCTCGTCGAATTCGTCTTCGTCGGTCATGCCGGCCATGTACATGAACACCTGTTTGAAGCGCGGCGACGACTGGCTGAAGATGGTGTTGTTGGGATTGAAGCAGGCAACGCCGCTCGCCAACGCCGCCGGCCGGTGATCGTAGCTGGCAAGGCGCAACGACCAGTAGCTGCCCATGCTCACCCCATAGACGCCGATCTTGTCGGCCATGACCTCTTCGCGCTTCTGCAGGTAATCCATCACAGCCGCACCGGCACGCTCGTAGTTGTCGCCGACCGCCCGGATCTTTTGGATGTTGGAATTGCCCTGGCCAGGTCCGTCCATGGACAGGATGTGCATACCCCTGGCGATGGCGGGGTTGTTGTGCGCCTTCGGCACCGCCTCCTTTGATTGATCCATGCCGGGGACATAGATCACGCACGGCGCCTTGCGCCGGTCGGGGAGCAGGTGCAACAGGCAGGAAATGGTCTTGCCGTCGTCGAACGGCACTTCGACGCGCTCGATGGGATAGGGGGAAACTTCGCTGCGGCGGTCGACCATCTCATTGAGTTTGGCGTAGGTGGCGAGTTTCACCGGGTTGTCGTCGTAAAAGATGGGGTGCTGCGACATCCGGTAGGCTTCGATGGCGTTGTCGTAGTGCCGCGTCGCCGTTGCGTTGAACCCTTCGGCTTGCGCCTGACGGCCGAGCCGCTCGTCCCGCTCCGCCTTCTGGCGCCACATTTTGGGCAGCATGCGGTAATTATGCGCGCGCTTGGGGGTTTCCCATTCGTCGCGCTCGAAATTCTGGACCCGGCCGCGCATGTTGAGCGCCAGATCCAGCATCCATTGCTGATTGTCCCGCTGCGTCCGAAGTTTCCTGAGCGGCATTCCTTCCTCCCCTGGGCATTTTTAGGACTTATATAAGAGTTAACACTCTTAGCAGGCCCAGGGGGCGGCGCCTATACCCCAGTGGGCAGTTGGGCCGAAATCGGCTCGAAAAAGGGGCTAGAGGGTTGAAATCCGACCATTTCCCAGGAGATTTCTTGACTCCCAATCGGGTGCCCATTACCTATCGCCCGGCGTTCCACCGGGCCCGGACACATTATGGCGAAAGCACCCGCGAAAGCGGCCCCGAAACCGGCTCCTAAAAAGGGCCGGAAGGGCCACGATTTTCAGTCTTTGATCCTGAAGCTGCAGCGGTTTTGGGCCGATCGCGGCTGCGTTGTCCTGCAACCGTACGACATGGAGATGGGGGCCGGGACCTTTCATCCAGCGACCACCTTGCGCGCCCTCGGACCGAAGCCGTGGCGCGCCGCCTATGTCCAGCCGTCGCGGCGCCCGACCGACGGGCGGTATGGTGAAAACCCGAACCGGCTCCAGCACTATTATCAGTTCCAGGTGATCCTCAAGCCGTCCCCGGCGGACGTGCAGGAGATGTATCTCGAAAGCCTCTACGAGCTGGGCATCGAGGAGGGCGTTCACGACATCCGCTTCGTCGAGGACGACTGGGAGAGCCCGACCCTCGGTGCCTGGGGGCTAGGCTGGGAGGTCTGGTGCGACGGCATGGAGGTGACGCAGTTCACCTACTTCCAGCAGGTCGGCGGCATCGACTGCGATCCAGTCTCGGCGGAGATCACCTACGGGCTCGAGCGTCTCGCCATGTACATTCAGGGTGTCGAGAACGTCTACGAATTGGATTTCAACGGCGCCGGGGTGAGCTATGGCGATGTGTTCCTGCAGAACGAGCGCGAATACTCGCACTTCAATTTCGAGCATGCCGATACGGACCTGCTCATCCGCCACTTCACCGACGCGGAAGCCGAGTGCAAATCGCTGATCGACACCAAGCTGGCGTTGCCCGCCTACGATCAGTGCATCAAGGCGTCGCATACCTTCAATCTGCTTGATGCGCGCGGCGTGATCAGCGTGACCGAGCGGCAGGCCTATATCGGCCGGGTACGGGCGCTCGCCAAGGCCTGTTGCGAACAATGGCTCGCGAGCCAGGGGCATAACAAAGGGAGCAACGGCTGATCATGGCGGAGTTGCTTCTCGAACTGTTGTCCGAGGAAATCCCGGCACGCATGCAGGCGCGTGCGGCGGATGATTTGCAGCGTCTCGTCACCGATGCGCTCAAGCATGTCGGGCTGACGTTCAAGACGGCCGAGGCTTTCGTGACGCCGCGCCGTTTGGCGTTGGTGGTCGACGGTTTGCCTGCGAAAACCAAGGATATCTCGGAGGAACGCCGGGGACCGCGCGCCGATGCGCCGGACAAGGCGGTCGATGGCTTTCTGCGCAGCAACGGGCTCAAGAAAAGCGACCTCGAGGTACGGGAAACCGACAAGGGGTCGTTCTATTTCGCGACCATCGACCGCAAAGGTACCAAGGCGGAGGAATTGCTGCCCGACCTCCTCGAAGGCGTGCTCACGGCAATGCCCTGGCCTAAATCCATGCGCTGGGCCGACCGTTCCGAACGCTGGGTGCGTCCGTTGCAGGGTATCCTATGCATTCTGGATGGCCGGATCGTGTCCTTGTCGTTCGCCGGTATCGACAGCGGCAACAAGACAGCCGGGCACCGTTTTTTGGCGCCGAAACAGATTTCGGTCGCGAATTTCGAGGACTACAAGAAGAAGCTCAAGACGGCGAAGGTCCTGCTCGATCCGGTGGAGCGTAAGGCGAAAATCCTCAAGGACGCTCAGGCATTGGCCAAGAAGGCCGGGTTGACGCTCAATGACGATCCCGCGCTGCTCGATGAGGTGACGGGGCTGGTCGAATGGCCGGTGGTCTATCTCGGCGCCATCGATGGCGTCTTTATGGATTTGCCGCCCGAGGTGCTGACCACGTCGATGCGGGCCCATCAGAAATATTTCGCGCTGAGCGGTAAGGACGGCAAGCTGGCGTCGCATTTCGTCGTTGTCGCCAACACGGTCACCGACGACGAAGGTAAGGCGGTGGTCGCGGGGAACGAACGCGTGTTGCGCGCACGGTTGTCGGATGCGCAGTTCTATTGGGACCAGGACCGCAAACAAACGCTGTCGTCGCGCGCGCCGGCCCTCAAGGACATCACTTTCCACGCCAAGCTCGGCACCATCGACGACAAGATTGACCGGGTGCAGTCTTTGGCCGCGGAGATCGCCGGTCACGTGTCCGGTGCTGGTCTCGACAAGGTGCGGTCGGCGGCGCGGCTGGCCAAGGCCGACCTTACCGCCGGAATGGTTTACGAGTTCCCGGAATTGCAGGGCGTCATGGGGCGCTATTACGCGCTGAAGGACGGCGAAGACGCGGCGGTTGCCGACGCCATTCGCGACCACTATTCGCCACTGGGGCCGTCCGACGATTGTCCCACGGCGCCGATCAGCGTCACGGTGGCGCTCGCCGACAAGATCGATACTCTGGTCGGCTTCTGGGCCATCGACGAAAAGCCGACCGGCTCGCGTGATCCCTATGCGCTCCGCCGCGCCGCGCTGGGCGTCATCCGTCTTGTGCTAGAAAACAAGCTGCGTCTGCCGCTGTTGAAATTGTTCGACAAGGCGATCCTGCTGTATCGCGATTTGCCCAATAAATCGGAAAGCTTCGATGGCGATGACTTGCTCGCCTTTTTCGCTGACCGGCTGAAGGTCCACCTCCGCGAGCAGGGTGTGCGCCACGATCTGATTTCGGCGGTATTCGCGTTGGGCGGCGAGGACGATCTGGTCCGCCTCATGGCCCGGGTCACGGCTTTGGACGGTTTCCTCGTTACGAAGGACGGCGCCAATCTGCTGACCGCCTATAAGCGCGCCGCCAATATTTTGCGAATCGAAGAGAAAAAAGACGGAACGTCCTTCGGTGCGGCGGTCGACGCCAAGATTCTCAGTGACGCCGAGGAGAAGGTTTTGTTCGACCGGCTGATGTCGGTGGAAAGCCGTATCGTCCCGATTCTAAAGGCGGAACGCTTCGACGATGCCATGGCGGCGTTCGCCGAACTGCGTGAGCCCGTGGACGAATTCTTCAACGAGGTAACCGTAAATTGCGATGACGCGGCGCTTCGGGTAAACCGGCTGCGTCTATTGTCGCGTATCAGAACGACCATGAACCGTGTAGCTGACTTTTCCAAGATCGAGGGGGGAGAGCGTTGACGAAGTGGGTCTATGCTTTCGGAGACGGCGGCGCCGAAGGGCGCGCCGATATGCGCAATCTATTGGGCGGCAAGGGGGCCAATCTCGCCGAAATGGCGAGCCTCGGTTTGCCGGTTCCGCCCGGTTTTACGCTCACCACTGAGGTTTGCACCGCCTATACCCAATCGGGCGGCACGTATCCCGCCGATCTCGATGCACAGGTTGAAGAGGCGCTCGCCAAGGTCGAGGGCATTATCGGCAAGAAGTTCGGCGATGCGGACGATCCGCTGCTGGTGTCGGTACGCTCGGGCGCACGCGCATCCATGCCCGGCATGATGGACACGGTCCTCAACCTCGGTCTTAACGATCAAACGGTCCAAGGGTTGGCCAAGGCATCGGGCGACGAACGGTTCGCTTGGGACAGTTACCGCCGTTTCATCCAGATGTACGGCGATGTGGTGCTCGGCGTCGAACATCACAATTTCGAAGACATCCTCGCCGACCACAAGGATCAGAAAGGGGTCTCCCTCGACACGGAATTGACCGCCGATGACTGGAAGAAAGTCGCGGCGGCGTTCGTTGCCTGCGTTGAAGCGGAATTGGGCAAGCCCTTCCCGCAGGACCCGCGCGAGCAGTTGTGGGGTGCCGTCAGCGCCGTCTTCGGCAGCTGGATGAACGACCGCGCCATCACTTACCGGAAGCTGCACGGCATCCCCGAGGAATGGGGCACCGCCGTCAATATCCAATCCATGGTGTTCGGCAACATGGGCGAGACGTCGGCGACGGGCGTTTGTTTCACCCGAAACCCGTCCACCGGCGACAATTTCTTCTACGGCGAGTATCTCGTTAATGCCCAGGGCGAGGATGTGGTGGCCGGTATCCGTACACCGCAACCGTTGACCAAAGCCGAGCATGCCGCCAACGGCGGTGTCGGGCTGCCGTCCATGGAAGAGATCATGCCGGAATTGTTCGGCGAGTTGGACCAGGTGCGCGCCCGGCTGGAAGCTCACTACAAAGACATGCAAGACATGGAGTTCACGGTCCAGCAGGGCAAGCTGTGGATGCTCCAGACCCGCAACGGCAAACGCACGGCCAAGGCGGCGCTCAAAATCGCCGTCGATATGACCAACGAAGGCGTCATTAGCCGGGAAGAGGCGATCCGCCGTATCGACCCAGCGCAACTCGATCAATTGCTGCATCCGATGCTCGATCCCGACGCGCCGCGTCAGGTTCTGTCGCGCGGTTTGCCGGCGTCGCCGGGGGCGGCGTGCGGCAAGGTGGTGTTCTCTGCAGCCGACGCGGAATCGCGCGCGGCCAAGGGCGAGAAAGTCATTCTGGTTCGTGTCGAAACCAGCCCCGAGGATATCGGCGGCATGCACGCGGCCGAAGGCATTCTGACGACCCGCGGCGGCATGACTAGCCACGCCGCCGTCGTGGCGCGCGGCATGGGCCGGCCCTGTGTCGCGGGTGCCGGCGAGATTCGCGTCGACTACAAGGCCGGGACATTTTCAGCCATGGGCGAGACGATTGCCGAAGGCGACGTCATCACCATCGACGGCGCGCGCGGCGAAGTGATCCGCGGTGAAGTTAAAACCATTCAGCCCGAATTGACGGGCGATTTCGCCACGCTGATGGCCTGGGTCGACGAGGTGCGCCAGCTTAAGGTGCGCACCAACGCTGAAACGCCGGACGATGCGGCAACGGCGCGTAAGTTCGGTGCCGAAGGCATCGGCCTATGCCGGACCGAGCACATGTTCTTCGACCCGGCGCGCATCATCAACATGCGCGAGATGATCCTCGCCGATACGGAAAGCGGCCGCCGGGCGGCGCTCGACAAGTTGTTGCCCTATCAGCGGAGCGATTTCGTCGAACTGTTCACCATCATGCGCGGTCTGCCGGTGACGGTGCGCCTGTTGGATCCGCCGCTCCACGAATTTCTGCCGACCAATGATGACGAGATGGCAGAGGTGGCCGAGGCCGCCGGGGCCGACGTCGCCGACGTGAAGGCGCGCGCCGCCGCGTTGCACGAAGCCAACCCCATGCTGGGTCTGCGCGGTTGCCGTTTGGGCATCATGTATCCCGAGATCTACGAGATGCAGTGCCGTGCCATTTTCGAAGCGGCCGCCGAGGTGCAGAAGTCGACAGGCGAGGCGGTTATCCCCGAGGTGATGATCCCGCTGGTCGGGATGAAGCGCGAGCTCGACATCCTGAAAGAGGTCGTCGACCGGGTGGCCGGCGAAGTACGCACCGCCAGTGGCGTTGACCTCACTTATCTCACGGGCACCATGATCGAATTGCCGCGCGCGGCGCTCACCGCCGATCAGATCGCCGAGCCGGCGGAGTTCTTCTCTTTCGGTACCAACGACTTGACCCAAACGACATTCGGTCTGAGCCGCGACGACTCAGGGGCTTTCCTCGGCACCTACGAGGCTAAGGGCATCTTCGAGGTCGATCCGTTCGTCAGCATCGATACCGAGGGAGTCGGCGAATTGGTGAGGATCGCTGCGGAACGGGGCCGGAAGACCCGTAAGGATATCAAGCTCGGCATTTGCGGCGAGCATGGCGGCGATCCTGCGTCCGTCGCCTTCTGCCAGAAGGTCGGGCTGGATTACGTCTCCTGTTCCCCCTACCGGGTACCCATCGCGCGGCTCGCGGCGGCCCAGGCGGCGCTTGGGGCCGAGGCGCTCATCGACGCCTAAAACGAAGCCTGGCCTGGCATCTGACCGGGGCACGGACAGCGGTAATCCGGGGTTTTTTGCTGGCTCGTTAATTAACGAATGTGGCACCATATCCTTTAGGGAGGAGGGGCCCCATGGGCGAGATTTTCTATCCGCCGAAAAGCGCGCCGGAACCCGGCGGCGCCAACGTTCCCGCGCCGGCCAAGGACGAGACCGGCGGGGCCGCGCCGCATGCAGATTCTGCGCCCAAAAAGCCCGCTGAACCTCAAGCGCCGCCCGCCCCGCAAGCGACCGATACGGGGGCCAACCATTCGTCCGCTATGGGTGGCCGTGTATTCCGCCAGTCGCTATTGACCGCCCTTTTCCTCGTGGGTGGCGGTCTGGCGGTCTGGCACTTCGCCGTCGCTCCCGCATTGGATCGCCGGTCGGCGGACTTGGAGGCACAGCTTCAGGAAAGCCGGCGCCAGCTCCGCGAGGTCACGGCCCAGATGGAGGCCGACAAGGCACGGCTCAATCAAGAAGCCGGACGGGCCGCCCTGACCGGCGAGGTCGCGCGTCAGTCGGCGGAACTCGAAGCGTTGAACGCACGGACCGAATCCCTCACACGGACCAACGAAACCCTCATCCAAGCGAATAGCGCGTTGACCGCGAAGAATACCGAGCTTTCCGAAGCGATCGACAAACTGAACGAACAGCGCATGGCATTGAGTGAGCAGATCGAGGAACTCGACCGCCGCAATGCGGCGCTTCAGTCTCGCAGCAAACGGCTGGATGAGGAAGCCGCGCGCCTTGCCGCGCGTGTCGATGACAAACGCGGCGCGGTCGCGGGGATAGGCACTGATTTGAAGAGACTTGCGGCCGATCTCGAGGCGGAACGCCGCAAGCTTCAGGAATTGACGGCGAGCATTGAAACCGCGCGGTCGGCCTATATCTCCGGGCTAACCGCGTTGGCCAACGAATATGCACGGGTTGCCAATCGGTCCTACGGTGAATCGCGCACGCGCTATACGGTGCTGGCGGACAAGGTGCGGGAGCGGCTGGATGCCATCGGCGAACAAAGGGTGGTCATTGATCTCGGCAGTGATATTTCCGCCAAGTTCGCCGGGCGCGTCGATGCGTATGTGACGACGTCCTTGTTGCGGGGCAAAAGCGCGACGATTCTCTATGGCGATGGCCGCCGGGATCTGGCCGAGCGGTTGCGCGGCGCCCTGGCGGGCTTCGGCGTTGCCGTTTCGTCTAAATCCTCCGATGCCTTGACCGGTGCGGCCAACAGCGTTGCCTTCGCCGGTGCCGGCAACCGGCTGGCGGCGGAGCGGGTCCGAGATTTGGTCGCGACCGGTTTCGGCTTGTCCGCCGATCTGGCACCGGCGGATGATAGCCTCGCCGACGATATCGTCATCCGCCTGATCGGCGGTCCGCTCCCGACCAAGGATGAACCCCGGGTCAAGAAGACCGGGGATGAGCCTGCCGAGACCGGGAAAGCACCGCAATCGCCAAAACCTGATGCCGGGTAACCTTTTTTCTTCGCATTCATGACGTCTATTCATCGCTTGACCCGGTGCAGGTTGACCGTTGTCATGGGGAACGGTTTGTGCTCGCAGTAACCAGTACTTCATGACCAAGCTAGGGAATAGAAAGGCCGAAAGAAGCAGTGCTTCCGATGCTTGGTATGCCATGGCTGCCGAGGCGGTGTT
The DNA here is from genome assembly GCA_913055735.1 of uncultured Rhodospirillales bacterium. Classification (GTDB taxonomy): domain Bacteria; phylum Pseudomonadota; class Alphaproteobacteria; order Rhodospirillales; family UBA2165; genus CAJXKD01. The sequence continues at coordinate 383,892 of CAJXKD010000001.1, read as the reverse complement.
CGATGCGCAACGCGTGACGCGCAAAGGATTGAGTGCCGACGAAGCGGCGCGTCGCTTGCAGGAATGGGGCCCCAATCGCTTGGACCTTGCGCGGCGGCGAGGGGCGTTGCGCCGTCTGGCACAGCAATTCCACAACGTTCTGATCTATGTTCTGATCGCCGCGGGGGCCGTAACAGTTGCCCTTGGCCACTATGTCGATGCCGCGGTGATCTATGGCGTCGTTATCATCAACGCCACCATCGGCTTCATCCAGGAGGGAAAGGCGGAGGCGGCCCTGGCGGCCATTCGCGATTTGTTGCGCGTGCAGGCCAATGTGCTGCGCGACGGACGCCGGCGTTCGATTGTCGCCGATGAGTTGGTGCCCGGTGACGTGGTATTTTTGCAATCCGGGGATCGCGTTCCCGCCGATATCCGCCTGTTCGAGGCGCGCAACGTAAACGCGCAGGAAGCGGCCCTGACCGGCGAGGCGGTGCCGGTTGCAAAGACGATCGGCCCGGTGGCCGCCGATGCCGATCTCGGCGACCGAACGTCGATGGCGTATGCCGGTACGATGATAACGACGGGACAGGCCGCGGGAATTGTGGTGGCGACCGGCGTCGCGACGGAGGTTGGCCGGATCGGCAAACTCGTCGCCGAGGTGCAGGGAGTTGATACGCCGCTTATGCGCCAGTTGGCCGGTTTCGGCCGCTGGCTGACGCTGGTCATCGTTGCGGTGGCGGTCGCAACGTTCGCCTTCGGTATCTGGGCACGCGGCTACGACCTCACAGAGATGTTTCTTGCCTCGGTCGGTCTTGCCGTTGCTGCGATCCCGGAAGGCCTGCCGGCCATTCTCACCATTGCGCTTGCCATCGGCGTGCAGCGCATGGCCCGCCGCCATGCCATCGTTCGGCGGTTGCCGGTGGTCGAAGCATTGGGCTCCGTTACGCTCATTTGTTCCGACAAAACCGGCACTCTGACGCTGAACGAGATGATGGTTGAGTCCCTCGCGGTGCGGGACGGCATCTACACGGTTAGTGGGGCCGGCTACGTGCCGGAAGGGGCGTTTAGCCGCAACGGCGTCACTACTGATGTCGGCACGCGTACTGATATTCGCGACGCCTTGCGTGGCGCGCTCCTTTGCAGCGACGCACACTTGTCTTCTGTCGACGGCACGTGGACCGTCGGCGGTGATCCCATGGAGGGCGCCTTGATCGCTGCGGCCATGAAGGCCGGGCTCGATCCAGACGTGGAAAAGGAACAGTTCCCCCGGACCGACCTTATTCCGTTTGAAGCGGAACATAGATTTATGGCCACGTTGCATCACGGTGATACGGGCGAAGGGCTGTTGGTGGTCAAGGGGGCGCCGGAACGCATCCTGGCAATGTGTTCGCGCGAGCGCACCGCGGAGGGCGATGCCGCCGTCGATCCCGCCTACTGGGAGGACTGCATGGCGCGCATCGCGGCGAACGGACAGCGGACGCTGGCCATCGCGTCCGCCGTCTTGCCGGCGGAACAACGCAGCCTATCCTTCGATGACGTTCAAGCGGGGCTTACTTTGCTGGGCCTCTTCGGTCTTGCCGATCCGCCCCGCGAAGAAGCGATCGCTGCCGTGCGCCGATGTCATCAGGCAGGCATTACGGTAAAGATGGTTACCGGTGATCATGCAAACACCGCCTCGGCGATTGCCCGTCAACTGGGACTTGGTGAGGACGGCGTTCTAACCGGTCATGACATCGACCACCTCGATGAGTCCGCGCTCGTGGAGCGGGCGGCCCAGGCGAACGTGTTCGCCCGGACAACTCCCGAGCATAAGTTGCGGCTGGTGCGCGCGTTTCAAACCACCGGTCAGGTGGTGGCCATGACCGGCGATGGGGTCAACGACGCACCTGCCTTGAAACAGGCGGATGTCGGCGTTGCCATGGGTCGCAAGGGGACGGACGCGGCCAAGGAAGCCGCCGAGATCGTTCTCACCGACGACAATTTCGCGACCATTGCCGACGCGGTGGAGGAGGGGCGCACGGTTTACGCCAATCTGACCAAGTCCATCGCCTTCATCCTGCCGACCAGTGCGGGCGAGGCGTCGATCATCGTATTGGCGGTGCTGCTCGGCATGGCGTTGCCTTTGACCCCCGTGCAGATTCTGTGGGTAAACATGATCACCACGGTAACGCTCGCGCTGGCGCTCGCCTTCGAACCTCCCGAACGGGACATTATGAAGGTGCCGCCGCGCAAACCCGGCGCGCCATTGCTGTCCGCCTTCCTCGTTTGGCGGATTCTCTTCGTGACGGTGCTGTTGATCGCGGGAACCTTCACGTTGTTTATCGTGGCGCAATCCGGCGATGGCGATGTCGCGCACGCGCGGACCGTCGCCGTCACCACCGTGGTGATGTTCGAGATCTTCTATCTGTTCAACACCCGGTATTTGAGCGCCCCGGTTTTGACCCCCGCCGGGCTGTTCGGCAACCGTTGGGTCTTGTTAGCCGTCGCGGTGACGGTCCTGCTGCAGCTTGCTTTCATCTACGCGCCCCCCATGCAGTTCCTATTCGACAGCCGGCCGTTGAGCGTCGCGGATTGGGGGCGGATTTTGGCGGTATCCGTCTCGATCCTCCTGTTGGTCGAGGCCGAAAAATGGGCAATCCGGCGGATACGGCGCTAGGGTGGTAAAGCCCGTTTTCGCGCCTTATGGTAGCGGCGGAACCATAGCGTGGGAGGGGCCAATGCCTGATGATATTAAGCCCGGTGATCTGAAAACTGCCAACCGCATCACCGACATCTCGGTATTGGAGGAGATGTACGGGGCGCCGTCCAAACGCGCGGCCATGAAGACCATGACCCGGCTCAACGACGATTGCCGGGCCTATATTGCGGCGTCGCCTTTCCTCGTGATGGGCACGCGCGGCGACGTGTCGCCCAAGGGCGATCCGCCCGGCTTCGTCAAAGTTTTGGATGACAATACCCTCATCATTCCCGACCGCAAGGGCAACAACCGGCTCGACGGCTACCGCAACATCCTCGAGGACCCGGAGGTGGGGCTGATCTTTTTCGTCCCCGGCGTGAGCGAAACCCTGCGTGTCAACGGCACCGCCGAGATCACCGACGATGCCGATCTGCTCGCCCAATTCGAGGAACGCGGCACGGTCCCTAAGACGGCGTTGATCATCCATGTGAAAGAAGCCTTCATCCATTGCGCCAAGGCGCTGATCCGCTCACGGCTGTGGGACCCGGACGCGCAGGTTGATCGCGGCACCCTGCCGACGGCGGGCGCCATGATGGCCAAGATGACCGGCAATGACGCCGACGCCGAAGAGGCCAGCTATCAGGAAAGCGTCAAAACGGGGCTGTATTGAGGGCGATGAACGGGCCGGATTTCCTCAGGAAAATAGCGGAATCTCGCCAGAAATTTTGTTAACCAAGCGGAATGTATAATTGCTCCGGTGAACGTCAGGGAGCAGAGGCATGTCAAAAGCGGCGATCGAGAGAGCAATCGGATGGGGCTTTGTTGAGATGAACGCGATGGTGCGGCTGGCGGTGCTTGTTCTGGCGGCTGCCGCCCTGGCCGGCTGCGTATCCACCTCTGAGCCGAGGGTGTCGACGGGTACATCGGTATCGCAGCACCTAGCCGGCGCGCCGATGCGTCTGACCGACAAGCAGCTGTTCGATTTCGCAAACGCGCTTTCGGCCAACCGCCGCCAATGTCATGCGCTCCGCCGCAACGTTTGTCTCGTTACCGATGAAGTTCCGGTCGCCGAGTTGGCGGCGCTTGCGGATCACGCCCAACGGTCCGTCGACAACGTCAGCAGGTTTTTGAATGTTGCGCCGCCGGATCTTGTCCCGGTCCTCATTCTCAAGAACACCGGCGAAGCCCATCCGGTAACGCGCTCGGTCTCCTACCGGCACTTTAGAGACAACGTGTTGGTGTCGCGGGAAAGCCGGTCGGTGGTTATTTTGCCGTATAACGCGGCGCGCCGGATCGGGATGAAAATCAGCACGACCCACGAGGTCGCTCACGCCGTCGCCTCCCATCATTTCTGGACCGAAGACAGCAACAACAGTTGGCTGCTGTCCGAAGGCCTCGCGGTTTATTTGCACACGCGGTTCGGTGACTCGGCCAATGTGCCGCCCTTGGGCCGCATGCCGCGATGGATGTCCACGGCAAACAATTTTACCGGCGGGTATTTTGCCTATCTGGATCAGCGGAACGGGAAATCCGGATATGGCGGCCCCGACGCGACCGGAATGCAGAAATCGTTTGAATATTTCCTCGCCGGCTCCTTCGTCGGGTTTCTCATCGAGAGGTACGGCGTCGAGCCATTTAAACAGGTCTATACCGGCGGATCGTACCGGGCCGTTTATGGCCGCTCCCTCAATGACCTCGAGAAGGAATGGTATTACTTGGTCGCGCGCTCCTGAGCGGGTATCCGGCTATTCCCCGCCCGCGACCCCGCCGGAAATGCTGTACACCACCCCCGATGAGTAGCCTGCGCGCTCGGACGCCAGGAACACCACCATGTCGGCCACTTCCGAAGGCTCGGTCGGCCGGTTGAACGGCAGCTTGGGCAGCACTTCCTTCCATCGCGTTTTGTCACCCAATTGTTTTTGCGCCCGTTCCTCGAACAGGAAGGCGAGCCGTTCGGTCAGCGTCGCCGCCGGATGCATGCCGATCACCCGCACCCCGTGGAAGGTGCTTTCCTTGCCCAACGCCTTGGTGAGATTGACGAGCGCGATATTGGCCATGGCGCCGGCGATATAGTCGGGCGGCGCCACGTCGGCGGCCCCGCCGATGATATTGACGATGACGCCCGATCCCCGGCTCTTCATGTGGCCGTAGAGATGCCGGGTCATGTTGATGTAACCGAACAGTTTGAGTTCCCACACCTCGCGCAGCTTCTGGTCGTCGAGGTCGAGCAGCGTGCCGCGCGGAATGGCGCCGGCATTGTTGATGAGGATATCGACGTCCTTGCAGGCTTCCGCGAGCGCGTCCAACTCATCCGGATTGCTCAGATCGGCGGCATGGGTGGCGATGCTCACATTGTGGCGGCCCCGGATTTCCTCGGCCGCGGCATCCAGCCCTTCCTGGCCGCGCGCTGCGAGATGCAGGTTGCAGCCTTCCGCCGCCAACCCATGCGCGACCGCGAGGCCGATGCCTTTCGAGCCGCCGGTGACCAGCGCCGTTTTGCCGTTGAGCCCCATATCCATGATCGTCGGTCTCCCTGGATGCGTTTCTTTCGTTGGATGGATTATCGAGGGCGTCGGGGCGACCTGCAATCCCGGGCGCGATGTCGTGTCCTAGCTGTCCGCAGGCAGGAAACTGTCGGCGCGGGCCAACGCCCACGGCTTGGCATAGGTCCTGTCCTCGCACGGTCCATTGACCAGTTCCCCTTTCTGCAAGAGAGGGAAGGCTTCCTCGGCCGAGACGACATCGCCGGTGCGTTGCCGGATCATCAAATGCCACGGCTGCAGTTCTTCGGGGTGCATGAACCCGGCGGCACCGACGATGTGGGCCAATGCCTCGCAGGTATTCCGGTGAAAATTGGCCACGCGCTGAGCCTTGTCGGGAACGTTCAGCGCCCGTTGCCGGAGCGGGTCCTGGGTGGCAACGCCCGTCGGGCATCGGTTGGTGTGGCAGCTTTGCGCCTGAATGCAGCCGACCGAGAACATGAATCCGCGCGCCGAATTGCACCAGTCGGCGCCCAGGGCATGTGCCCAGACGAGATCGAAGGCGGTGACCAGCTTGCCGCTTGCACCGATGCGGATATCGTCGCGGAGTCCCGTACCGGTCAGCACATTGCGGACGAAGGTAAGCCCCTCCGTGAGCGGCGTGCCGAGGTGATTGACGAACTCCAACGGGCCCGCGCCGGTGCCGCCCTCCTTGCCGTCGACGACGATGTAATCGGGGCGGATGCCGGTTTCGAGCATGGCTTTCACCATGGCCATGAATTCCCAGCGATGGCCGACGCACAGCTTGAACCCGACCGGTTTGCCGCCGGACTTCTCGCGCAAGGCCTGCAGGAAATGCATGAACTCAATGGGTGTCGAAAAGGCACTATGATAGGCGGGCGAAATGCAATCCTGGCCCATGGGGATACCCCGCGCCTCGGCGATCTCCGGCGTGATCTTGGTCGCCGGCAGCATGCCGCCGTGCCCGGGTTTGGCCCCTTGCGACAGCTTCACTTCGATCATTTTGACCTGGTCCGCCTGTGCCTGCTCGTTAAATCGCGCCGGATCGAACTTGCCGTTGCCGTCGCGGCAGCCGAAGTAGCCGGAACCGATTTCCCAGATCAAATCGCCGCCCGGTTCGCGGTGATACCGGCTGATGCCGCCTTCGCCGGTATCGTGCGCGAAGTGGCCCATTTTGGCACCCGTATTGAGCGCCAGGATGGCGTTGGCGCTGAGGGCCCCGAAGCTCATGGCGGAAACGTTGTAGATGGAGGCGTCGTAGGGCTTCCGGCAATCGCCGCCGCCGATGGTCACGCGGAAGTCGTGACCGCTCGGCGCCTTGGGTGCCGCCGAATGGGTCAGCCAGATAAAACCCGAATCGTAGACGTCATGGCGCGTGCCGAAGGGCCGTGCGCTTTCTTCGCCTTTGGCGCGTTGATAGACGAGCGAGCGTTGTTCGCGGCTGAACGGCGTTTCGTCGCGGTCGCTTTCGATCAGATATTGCCGGATCTCGGGCCGGATACCTTCGAACAGCCAACGCATATGGCCGATCACCGGATAGTTGCGCAGGATGCTGTGCTCCGATTGCACGAGATCCCAAACTCCGAGGAGTGTCAGCACGAGAAGCGGCGCAAAGGCCCACACGAAAAGGGAAGATGCCAGGGTCAGTCCCGCCGCAACGATGGTCAAAACGACGATGGCGATGAAAATCGTGTAACGGCTCATGGATGTCCCCCAAGGTGCACAGGCGGATTATCAGCCGCATATGGCGACGGGGCAACCGGACACCGGCAAAAAAGCAGGTATCGCGTTCAGGTGTCGGTTGAAACGGTGAAGCCGGATTTGTCGGCGTTAAGGTCGAACTTTCCGGTTTGCACCGTATGGATCCACTTGGCGGTGCGGGCGGCGCCGCCGAACGAGAACAAATGCGCGCCCATGATCGGGGGCGTGATGCCGGCATTGTGCGTCGCCAACTGAACGACCAGTTCGTTCGGATCGGCGACCGACAGCATTTTGGTGAGGGACCGGCCTTGGCGTTTCAGGGCGCGCATGGAATTGCCGACACCGCAGATGACGGCGAAGGTCAGCAACGATTTCAATTTCGCAGGCCCCGCAAGTCCGGCGCGGACCGGCAGGGTAACCCCGGCCGCACGGATGGAGGTAGCCCATGTCTCGATGGCGTCGGCCTCGAAACAGACCTGCGAGATGACGTACATCTCGGCGTCCGTGCGCTCCGCGAAGGCCGCCTTGTCGACGATGGCCTGGCGCAGCACGTCGGCGGCGACGCGTGGGTGTTTTTCCGGGTGGCCGCCGATGCCCATCTTGCGGATACCGTGTTTGTCGAACAGGCCCGTTTCCAGCAATTGCAGGGTGGAATGAAAGGGGCCGGTCGGCTTGTCCTGATCTCCGGCGATCAACAGGGTTTGGGTGACGCCCGCTTCGCCCGCTAACGCCGACAAACATGTATCCAGCGCCGCTGCGTCGGCGAAGCTGCGCGCGGTAACGTGAGGCACAGCGGTAAAGCCGTTGTCGCGGAGCGCCTTCGCGGCCTCGACGAGTTCCGTGTGCGGCTGACCGGGAACGGAACTGACATAAATCTCGGTGCCTGGTTTGAGCACGTCTTTGACGGTGAGGAAGTCGTTGACGATCTTCGGCGTCACTTCCATGGACAGGTTCTGGGTAAACGCCAGAATAGCGGCGCGCAATTCCTCGCCTGAGAGGTCGGCCGCTTCTCGGGCCACGGTGCTGGCGGCAGCGTTCATTGTTCTTTGCTTTTGCCTTGGCTTTAAACAGGGCGCCGCGTATCGCGGCGAGCGGGGCGGAGACTATACAAGTTCGCCCTGGCTCGAAAGGGGTTGTTTGCCCGTTAACCAATTGAAATATGGGGAAATTCCCACGTGGGAGGCTTTTTTACGTAGTCGGAGAGGATGGCCCATTACCCGCCAAGTGGGCAAATTTGTGCAGCAGCATGCCGGATGGACCGGGCGGGTCCCATAACCCATAATGCGGCCTCCTAAAAAGAGCCCCGCTCCCACGAAAATCCAGAGAGGATACGAAGAGACAATGCCCGTCGACGTCCATACCCACTACCTCCCCGATGCCCTCGTCCAAGCTCTGAGAGAACGGGAACAGGCTCCCCGAATCGTCGCTGTCGAGGGGGAGGAGCGGCTGATCATGCCTGCCGGTCATCTTGTGTTTTCCCGCGATTATGTGGATATGGACAAGCGGTTGTCCTTCATGGACGAGGTCGGTGTCGACGCGCAGTTGCTGTCGCTTGCCGGGTTGTTCGGGATCGATTCATTGCCCGCCGCCGAGGCTGCGCCCCTGTGCCGCCTGTTCAACGACGACGCAGCGACCCTTATGAAGTCCCACCCCAAACGTTTCGGCTGTGTGGCGGCGCTGCCCTTTGCCGATATGGAGGCGGTGCTTGCCGAATACCGCCGGGCGTGGACCGAGTTGGGCTTGATCGGCGCCATTCTGCCCATGAACTACTTCGACAGCCTGGAATCGGCGCAGGCCTTACGGCCGCTGTTCGATCTCGCCGATGACCTTGGCGGTCACCTATTTCTGCACCCCGGGCCGCGTCCGGATCAGCGCCGCGATCTTGCCGGCGAGATGGCGCCGGCGCACAAGGACAACCTGTTGGAACGCGCCGCCCTCGATGTGCAGCACCGTGTCGCTCAGGCTATGGTGACCTTGCTAATGACGGATTTCCTCGACGGCTATGCCAATCTCACCCTGCATGCGGCCAATCTTGGCGGTACGCTTCCGGCGGTGGTCGAACGCATGGATCACATGACCATCGTGCGCGCGCCGAACGCGCCATTGCCGTCGTCGCGTCTCAAGCGGGTCATGATCGATTGTTCGTCGCTGGGTACGGAGACCATCGAGTTTGCCGCCAAGTTCTTCGGGCCGGAGCACATCATGCTGGGAACCGATTGTCCCATTTTCCGCACCGACCGGACCATGGCGGCCATTCAGGCAACCGATCTCAGTGCGGCGGACAAGGAGAGCATGCTGCATGGCAATGCGGCACGGATGCTGTCTAAGGTGTGGCCCGAACTCAGCTAATTATCTGCGGACGAAGATGGTCCATTCCGTGTCCGAATATCCGTCGAATAGACGCGCTTTCGGAGACAGGGCTTTCTGGCAGAAGTCTAGAAACACGCGCCGGTCGGCGTAATAGAGGGTTTTGGCCTTCTCCGGGGTGCCGCGGTCGAGCATATTGAAGGCGAGACCCGTACGGGTCTTCGACCAGAGCTGTTCGAGATTGCCGAACACGTAGCCGAGCCATTCCCTTTCATTTGCCTCCATGCAGATATTGTAGCTGCCGGAGACGAACGAGTAGTCGGCTTCTTCCGTCGCTTCATGGGAAAGAATGAATTCCGCGCGCGGGTCAGATATACGTTTGCGCGCTTCATCCAGCATGTGCGGGCTGATGTCGTAGCCGACATACCGTCCGCCCAGAAGTTGCGGCAGATCGCGGTAGGCCTCGAACATGGCGCCATAGCCGCAGCCGAGATCATTGATGGTCAGGCCGGTTTTCTCATAGGCGAATAGTCCCGCAAAAATCTGGAACCGGCGGAGCTGCCAATCGGCATTCGACCAGCCGACGCCCTTGGCGCGCGGGCCATACTTGCGGATTGTACGGCTGAAACTGCGTGACACCGGCGCGAGCACGGGCGGCAGGTCGCTGGTGCCGGCCGCTACGGCGTTCCTTCGCTGAGACAGCATCCACCGCATGGCGCTAAACAGGTTCCGGCAGGTTCATCCAATCGGGCGTGTCGGGGACAACCGTGGTACTTCCCGCGGTCAATCGGTCGCCGGCGTTCGCTTTTTCTACGGCGTCGAGGCGCAACAGCGCGATGGCATGCTCGTCGCGGCCGGACCGAATTTCGCCGGCATTGCGGCCGTCGATGGTGATTTCCGTGCCGGGCGCGGGCAACGGGCCATCCAAGGTGACCGGCATCAGGCGTTTCTTGACCAGGCCCCGGTATTTGGTGCGCGCCGTCAATTCCTGCCCCATATAGCAGCCCTTGTTGAAGTCGACGCCGTTGAGGTCCTCGAACCCGCTTTCCAAGAGCGTTGCCTTCTCCACCTCGATGTCGGCGCTGCCGTCTGGCAAACCCAGCGCCAAACGGTGCCTGTCATAATCGTCGGTGGTGGCCTGCGTCAGTTCGTCCAGCGCGTTGCTTCCGGCGGGAAGAATGACGCGTACGCCCGCATCGGCGAGGCGCGGATCGACGAAGGCAACACCGCCGCCGAGGGTTGCGGCGGCGCCCGCGTCCTTCGCGAGTCCCAAGGTGTCGGCGGCGTCTTCATCAAAGATGGCGGCAACTTTCAATTCGGTGCGGGCATCACTCAGCGTGACTTTGGCGCGCAGCTTGTAAAGTTTGAGACGCTTGAGGAAATCGTCGAACCGGCTGGCCTCGCAATCGAGAAGCAGGTCGTTCGGCCCGTCCGGACCCTGTGCGACGAAAAAGTCGAATAGGTATTTGCCTTGAGGCGTCAAAAAGGCGGCATAGACGGCGCGGCTTTCGGAAACCTTGTCGACGTCATTGGAAATCAATCCCTGCAAAAACGTCCGCGCGTCGTCGCCCGCAATACGGATTACGCCGCGAGTCTCGAGATAAGCGAATTTTGTGTTTTCCATGCGGATTTCCCAAGGGGCAAGCCGGACGCGCCTCTTATATCACCATATAGGGCGTGCCCGGGATCCGGCAAGCAGCGCAAAACCCCAAAATTATCAAGGGTTTCGCTCTTTCCATGAAAGCGGCTGCCGCGTATAACCCAGCCATGCGTATCGTACTGATTGACGACTCCATTCCTTTCGATGGTGGAACGCCCGCGGTGCGTCCATTGGGCGGGGCAGAAAAAGCCTTTGCTCAGCTGGCGTCGGCGCTTGCGGCGCGCGGCCATGACGTGACCGCTATCAACCGCTGCGAGGAGATGGAGAATATCGACGGGGTGCAATGGCTGCCCTGGGACAGTCCGCGGCCACCCGGTGCGGACGTTTTGATCGCCCATCGAAAACCGGCGTTGCTCGGCGAGCTATCCGACGCGGGCAAGATGGTTCTATGGGTCTGGTCGCATCCCAAGATGCTCAACGAGCCGCCCAACCAAGCCGTCCTCGAACGGCATAAGCCGGTGGTAACGTTTGTCAGCACCTACCAAAGACGACTATGGAAATCCTGGCGCGACTTTCGCGAAGCCGTCGTCGCTCCGGGCATCGGTGAGAGCTATTTGGCAGAGCCCGCCGAACCTGCCGCTAAGCCTATCGCCGTTGTGACGACCCACCCGCTGCACGGAATGCAGCGGATCATCCGTTTATGGCGGGAACGGATTCGGCCGAAGTGCGAAAATGCCGAACTTCAATTGTTTTCCGCCTCGCTCGCCAAGGCGGCGATGGAAGGCAAAGTGCCGGAACGTCTCGAAGATGTCTTTGAAGAAGCACGGGATGGCGCCGCTGACGGCGTCATCATCAAGGCGCCCGGAGGCGATGATGCCATGGCAGCGGCGTACCGTGCCGCGCGGGTTCATCTGTATCCCGTGATCTCGGGCGAGATGTACGGATCGACCATTGCCGAAAGCCAGGCCGTCGGTCTGCCTGCCGTCGTGCTGGCCGACAGGGCCGGTGCCGGCGCGGTCGGAGAACGCGTGCACAACGGCCGTACCGGTTATCTGGTTCCCGATACCGATGCATTCGTCAATGTCACCGTCGATTTGCTGGGCAAGGACTCGGCCCTGTACAACAGCTTGCACCGCGATGCGCGCATCTTGCAGACCAAGCGCGGTTGGGATGCCGCGGCGATCGATTTCGAGGCCCTATGGTCGTGAGTGAGGGCGCGAGGACACCACGAATCCTTTTTGTATCGTCGACACGGGTGGGCGATGCCATTCTATCGACGGGCCTTCTCGACCATGTAATCCGCCAGTATCCCGGCGCCCGGATCACCGTCGCTTGTGGCGCAACGGCCGCACCCTTGTTCGAGGCAGTTCCAGGCCTGGATCGCTTGATCGTACTCAACAAGATGCTGTTGTCCCTTCATTGGGTCGAGCTTTGGGCGCGGTGTACGGGGACGTTCTGGGACCTGATTGTCGATCTGCGCAATGCGCCTCTGACATATCTTTTGATGCGCAAACGGCGCCGGGGGATGCCGCGGGATGGCCGGTCGATGCACCGCATCCGGCGTCTTGCGCGGGTGCTGGATCTCGACGTGCCGCCGCCGCCGACCGTCTGGATCGATGACGAACATCGCGAGCAAGCAGCAATGCTGATTCCTGATGGGTCGCCGGTTCTCGCCATCGGACCGACGGCCAATTGGACGGCGAAAACCTGGCGGCCGGAGAACTTCGCCGATTTGGTGGCGCGGTTGACCTCGACCAACAACATTCTTCCAAACGCGTGTGTTGCGCTTTTCGGTCTGGCGGAGGAGCGTGCCTCGGCGTTACGCCTCATTCAGGCGGTACCCGAGGTGCAGCGCATCGATCTGGTCGGCGGGTTGGACTTGTTGACGGTTGCCGCTTGTTTGAAACGCTGTGCCATGTATATCGGCAATGATTCGGGGTTGATGCATTTGGCGGCGGCAACGGGAATCCCCACCCTGGGTTTGTTCGGGCCAACCCAGGAGAGCCTGTATGCGCCCTGGGGCGACCACACGGCGGTGGTGCGCACCAAGCTGGATTTTGATGAGATATTTCCCGAGAATTTCGATTTTCGGAACAGCGACTCGCTGATGGATAGTTTGACGGTGGACATGGCGGAAGACGCGGCGCGCCAGCTTTGGCAAAAATGCGAGGGTCGCAAGGAATGAGCGCGTCGGAAAATGGACCGACCCTGTCCGCGGTGATCAGCGTTCACAACGAGGAAGCGCGCCTCGCTGCGTGTCTCGAAAAGCTCGCCTTTGCGGATGAGATCGTCGTCCTGCTCGACCGGTGCACCGACCGGTCGAAAGAAGTCGCCGCGCGTTTCACCAGCCGCCTGATCGAAGGCGCCTGGGACAAGGAGGGCGCGCGGCGCAATGCCGGCATCTCGGCGTGCCGGAACGAGTGGGTCCTCGAAGTGGATGCGGACGAGCATGTGCCGCCTGAGTTGGCCGAGGAAATTCGGCAGGTGATCGCCACGACCGAGTTCGACTGGCACGAAATTCCCGTCGATAACTATATCGGCGACCGTCTGGTCCGGTACGGTTGGGGGGCGTCGTTCGGAAAGGCGGCTTATCCTGGGCTGTTTCGCCGCGGCGTGAAACAATGGGGCGACCAGCGGGTTCATCCGGCATTGATCTGGTCGGGGCGGCGGGGGCCTCAGCTCCAAAACCGTTTGCGTCATTACGTCGACCGCGACATCTCCGATATGATCCGGCGTCTCGATTCCTATTCTACGGCGCGCGCAAAGGATCTGTGCGAGGCGGGAGAGATCGGGTCCACCGCTAACAACGTGCGGCGGTTGTTTTCGCGTTTCTTGAAATGCTACGTCGCCCGCAAGGGATACCGGGAAGGCGGCTACGGTCTGTTGATTGCGCTGTTCGCGGGTTTGTATCCGTTGATTTCCCATCTCAAAGCCAAGCTCGAGGACAACTAGTGGCGCGGATCGTCCTTGCCGATGATGGCATTGTATTTGACGGACGGAGCCCTGAAGCCGGTCCGTTGGGCGGCGTCGAGTCGGCGATCGTCTATTTGACCCGCGAACTTGCCGCACGTGGTCACGAGGTTCTGGTGCGAAACAATTGTTCGCGGGCCGAGGTGATTGACGGCGTGGATTGGGCGCCGATCTCGGACGGGTTGCCGGAGACGGCTGATCTCTATATCGCCAATCGCGGCGACAAGTTGCTGCCGTTGATGCCCAAGGCGCGCCGTACGGTTTTCTGGATCCACAATCCGGCGCGCTATTTGATGAAATGGCGCTACCTCTCGAAATTGTGGCGGCTGAAGCCGGCGATCGTGTTCCTCGGTGACTATCACGTCACCACGTATCCCGCGTGGGCGCCTGGTGCCGAGCGTATCGTCATTCCTTATGGAATTGCGGATGCATTCCTGCATGCCCGTCCGAGGGAAAACACGCCGCCACGCCGCGCGATCTTTACGTCGAATCCACTACGCTCCTTGGATTGGCTGCTGGAGCTTTGGGCGCGGGATATCCGCCCCCGTGTCCCCGATGCGGAGCTTCATCTATTTACCGGCGCGGCAACCTATGGCGCGGTGGGCGATGCCAAAAACGAGGCCATGGAAAACGTCTTGGCGCGGGCGCGAGATCTTGCCAGTGCCGGTGTTGTCTTGCGTGGTCCGGTATCGAAACCGCAGCTCATTCAGGAGTTCCGCGATGCCCGGATGATGCTATATAAAGGCGACATCAACGAAACGTTTTGTTTGGCGGTTGGGGAAGCTCAGGCTGCGGGCGTGCCGGCTGTGGTTCAGCGTTTGGGCTCGGTTGTGGAACGGGTGATCGACGGGAAAACCGGCGCCGTTGCCGCGACCGATCAGGCGTTTGCGGAAGCCGCTGTCCGGCTTTTGGAAAATGACGACCTTTGGCGCCGCCAGCATCTGGCGGCTCTCGACAAACAGGGAAGATGGGGCTGGCCGCAAGCGGCGGCCGCTTTTGAGGAGTTGATCCCAGCATGAAGGTATTGCAATGCATGTCCGGCGCGCAGTATGGCGGTGCCGAGGCATTCTTTACGCGGCTGGTGATCGCGCTTGACCGCGCGGGCGTGCAGCAACGTGTCGCCATTCGCGACCATGAGGTCCGGACGCGTAAGCTGCGCGAGGCGGGCATAGAACCCGACCTGTTGCGCTATGGGCGCCGCTTCGATCCCATGACGCGTTTCGCCCTCGACCGGATGATCCGCGAGTTCAAGCCCGACATCGTCTTGAGTTGGATGAACAGGGCGACATCGGCGGTCCCGAAGTCGCGCGGCCGTTTTGTGCATGTCGGCCGCCTGGGTGGCTACTACAACCTCAAATATTACAAGAACTGCGACCACCTCATCGCCAACACGGCGGACATCGCCGACTATTTGGTCAAAAACGGTTGGCGCGAGGATCGGGTCCACTACCTCCCGAATTTCGTCAGCGGTGACATCATGCCGCCGGTTCCCCGCAGCACGTTCTACACGCCGGAGCGCGCACCGTTGATTTTGTCGCTCGGCCGTCTGCATGAGAACAAAGGCTTCGACACGTTGTTGCGGGCCGTTTCGCGCGTGCCCAACGTTTATCTATGGCTTGCCGGTGAAGGCCCTTTGCGGGGCGAATTGGAGGCGTTGGCCGAGCAGTTGGGGATTAAACCCCGTGTCCGGTTCCTGGGTTGGCGGGATGATGTCGAGGCCTTGTTCGCCGCCGCGGATTTGTTCGTTTCGCCGTCGCGTCACGAACCGCTCGGCAACGTCGTTATCGAGGCCTGGGCGCAAGGCGTGCCGGTGGTTGCCACGGATACATTGGGACCGGGCACGCTGATCGAAAACGGTGAGACCGGTTTGCTGGTTCCTGTCGATGATGTGCCGTCTTTGGCCCGCGCCATTAAACGGACGGTGGAAGACGATGACTTCCGTCACAACATGGCGGTTCTCGGCCGGGGCGTTTATGAACGCAATTTCACCGAGGCGACGGTGGTCGAAAGCTACATCAACTTCTTCGAGCAGGTTACGAGCTGATGTGCGGAATTGCGGGGGTTGCCACCGAAGGCGGTGGAGCGCCCGACGCCGCGCTTCTTGATAGGTTGGCGGCGGCGCTTGCCCACCGCGGTCCCGATGGCGAGGGGCGGTTTGCCGGCAAAGGTATCGGCCTCGCCCATACCCGTCTCTCGATCATCGATCTGGATACCGGGGCGCAGCCGATACAGGGGCCACGTGAGACGGCGATCGCCGCCAACGGCGAGATCTACAACTATGTGGAACTTCGTGAACAGCTTGGCGTCGAGCGCTTCAAGACACGCTCGGACAGTGAGACGGCGTTGCAACTCTATGCCGATACGGGAACGGAGTTCGGGGGGCGTTTGCGCGGCATGTATGCCATCGCCATCGCCGATGAAATGTCAAACCGCCTTGTTTTGGCGCGCGATCCGTTCGGTATAAAGCCGCTCTACTATTCCAAGACGGCGGATGGCATCGCCTTCGCGTCGGAACCGCAATCTCTGATCGCGTCGGGGCTGCTGACGCCCGAGATCGACCCGCTCCGCCGAGGCGAACTTCTGCAACTTCAATTCACCACCGGGGCACCGACTATTTTTGCGGGGATCGAACGCCTCTTGCCGGGTGAAACTCTCGTCATTGAACAGGGCCGCATTGTGGGGCGGTCGCGGCAGTCTGCCCTGCCTGCCGTTCCGGCAGAAAAATGGTCGGAGGAAGAGGCCGTTGCGCAGCTCGATGCGGCGCTGATGGAAAGCGTCGAAATGCACCAGCGTGCCGATGTTCCTTATGGCTTGTTTCTTTCCGGCGGTGTCGATTCGTCTTCCGTTCTGGCTTGTATGCGCGATCTGAACGACAAGCCTGTGCAGGCGTTTACGGCTGGGTTTTCGGGCACCGGGGCGACCGATGAACGGGAGGCCGCCCGGCGCATCGCCGACGCGGCGGGCGCCGAATTCCATAGTGTCGATGTCAGCGAAGAGGATTTCTGGACGCTGTTACCCGCGATTGCCGCCGCGCTCGACGATCCCGCCGCCGATTATGCCGTGATCCCAACTTATAAGTTGGGTGCGCTTGCCCATGCCCAAGGGTTGAAGGTGGTGCTGTCGGGAGAGGGCGGTGACGAACTTTTTGCCGGTTATGGCCGGTACCGGCGGCTGTTGCGGCCCTGGTTCCTGGGGGGGCGGCCCATGCGTCAGCGCGGAATATTGGAAGAGCTGGGTCTTCTGCGTCGCGAAACCGACGGATGGCGGTCGGGGCTCGCTGCCAACGAGAGTGCCGCGGCCCAAGCGGGGTGGACGAAATTGCAGGCTGCGCAGGCTGCCGATTGCGCCGACTGGCTGCCGCATGATCTTTTGATCAAGTTGGATCGTTGCTTGATGGCTCATGGTGTCGAGGGGCGGACGCCGTTTCTCGATCCGCAGGTTGCCGACGTCGCCATGCGGCTCCCGGACGGGCTCAAGATCCGTGGCCGCCTGGGCAAATATGTTCTCCGGAAATGGTTGGAGTGGAAGCTGCCCGAAGCGCAGCCTTTCGCCCCGAAGCGCGGCTTTACGGTGCCGGTCGCCGAATGGATCGCCGGGCGGGCCCGCGTCTTGGCGCCGTTAATGGCGGCACAGCCGGGTATTGCCGAAATCTGCAAGCCCGACGCGGTGGCACAGCTGTTCAATGGGCTCGAGGGGAACCCGGCGCGGCGGAATGGGCAGGCGGCGTGGGTGCTGCTGTTCTATGCGTTGTGGCACCGGCGTCACATTCTTGGCCTGGCGCCACAGGGCGACGTGATGGATTGCCTCGCGGCAATTTAGAAACCTACGTCAGTTTCGCGAGCAGTTTGGCAAGCGTGCGCGCCTCGCTTGGCGTGAGTGTCGCCGAGGCGTCGGTAGTTGCGGCCATATCCAAAGGAATCAGATTTTCGATCAGCGCATGACCTTGCGATGTGAGCGCAACGTGAACCACCCGGCGGTCCGCCTTGTCCCGTGCCGTCGTCACCAGACCCCGCTTGCGCAGGCGGTCGATCATGATATGGATATTGGCACGTGGTGTATCGACTTCGCGGCCCAGTTGGCTCTGGGGCAATGGGCCTCGTTCCCACAATTTGGCCAGGGTGGCGAATTGCTGTGGGGTCAGGTCGAAGGGTTTAATGCGGGCCGCCAAATGCGCGCTCGCCGCCTGATAGGCCCGCCGCAGTTGGTGGCCGATCTGGTCGTCGATGCGGTAGCCCTCCAATGAGGGCTGGTTTGCAGGCGCACGGCGCGCCTTTGTACGATCGTCGGCGGATGCCATCTAACGTCCTATATTGACCGTCTGGAGGCGTTAGTTATACATATAACAAATATCATCCTGTAAACAACGCTATCCTTGGTGAACCGGGAAGCAACCCCAGGAAGCAACCCCAGGAATCAACCCCAGGAATCAACCTATGCCGCGGCGCAGGACGCCGTATTCAAATGGAGGAACGAATGGCCCGAGGTATTGTCGACTACGAGGCCCTTGAGCGACCGGACATCGTGGCGCTCAAAAACGCGGAAACCCCTGAAGACCTTCCGTTCAATATCACCAAAATCGGCCATGTCGTGCTGATCGTGCAGGACCTGGAAAAGTCCGTGGAGTTCTATACCAAGGTGTTGGGCTTCCGTGTGTCGGACGTTTACCCCGAAAGCATGATGCCGGGCCGCATGGTGTTCATGCGCTGCAACAACGATCACCACGGCGTGGCGTTGGTCGGGCAGGGCAAGAAAAAAGCCGAGAACGTTGAACTGCACCATATGGCGTTCGAGGTCGACACCATCGACGAAGTGTTGAAGGCGCGGGACCACCTCAAGAAGCACAATGTTCAGATCGATTTCGAGGGCCGCCGCCGGGCGGGCGTTCAGGTGGCGGTGGAATTCCGTGACCCGGATAACCACTCGCTTGAGATTTTCTGGGGCCTCGATCAGTTGGGGCCGCACGAGAATGCACGCCCGCCGGAGGAATGGGTCGAAGTGTTCTCCATTGAGGATGCCGTCGAGAACGCGCCGGTGGGGCAGGACACGACGCTCCACGATCCTTCTTTGCTCAAGAAGTAGCCGGGGCATTCAACAAAGATGAAGCCGCTTCTGGCCCGCAGTCTCGCCCTTTCATTGATCGTGGCGGCACTGTGGGCAGGGGGCGGTTTTTTCGTGCAACCGGTTCGCGCCGAACAGCCCGGGCGCGAGATCAACCGGGGCATGAAAGCGTTGCAGGAGCAGCGCTGGTCCGATGCCGTGACCGACATGGATACGGTACTCAAAGCGGACAACGATCAAAGCGATTTGAATAGGGCGACGGCCCTGTGGATCAGGGCGACGGCCTTTCACGGATTGAAAAGCTATGCCCTGGCCTTCGACGATATTTCCGCGGCCATCGGACTCCTGTCCGACAATCCGGCGTTCCGGGAGCTCCGCATTCGGATTGCGCTTCGGCTGAAGAACGCGGACGCGGTATTGGAAGACATCGCGAAGCTCGAAAAGGAGGGCGGCGGTTTCAAATCGGCGACCTTGAGCGATGCCGTGATCTATATCTTTCGCGCGCAAGCATTCGCCCTCAAGAAACAGTATGCCGACGCGGAAGAAAGCCTCGATCGGGCAATCCGCCTGATCCCCGGACAGCCGGTCTTTCTATATTCCAAGGCGTGGTTGCTGGCGACGGCGGAGGATAAGGCGTTTCGGCGTCCGGGCGAGGCCATCGATCTCGCGCGGAAGGCTGCCGAGGTACGTGATTCAGCGGCGGTCCAGAACGCCCTCGCGGCGGCCTATGTGGCGGCCGGACGTGCCGATGAAGCCTTTGCCGCCTATCAGCGTGCCATCGAAATGGGGGGGCGGGACCGGCTGCAACGATATCAATCCTATCTGGCCGAACACGGCTTTGACATTGGCGATGAAGCGGGTAGGTTCGGCCCCAAGACCAAATTCGCCATCGCCGAATGCGTCGCGGCTGGCTGCCAACTTTTGGCCGGCGAATAGGCCGAATTGAATTCAACGAAGATCATTGGGGGGACGGGATGTATTTCTTTACTTGGGGCATCAACAAGCCCGGCATCGGGGAGAAGCGTAAGGGCCTGATTGAGGAACATTGGGCCTATATGGACCGGTTCGATGACCGTTTGATTTCCCGTGGGCCCACCCTCGATTCCAATGACATTTCTATTGCCACCGGCAGCACCCATATCGTCGATCTGGAAGATTGGGACGCCGCCGAGCGCTTCGTCTACGACGAGCCGTTTGCCGCCAACGGTTTGTTCGAGGAGATCATCCTGACCGGCTTCCATCATGGCTTGGACCGTACTCAATTCGAGTTCGAGAGTAAGCCGGATTGGCCCCGCTTCTTTTTCTACTGCCGGGCGAAGGACGGCGTTCTCGAGAAACGCGCCGAAATCCGCGGTGAGCATCAGGCCTATTTGCGTCTTTTCGACGACCGCACGGTGTGCCGGGGCGGTATGCTCGACCGCGACGGCAACTGGATTGGCAGCTTGTTTTACCTTGAGGTTGCCTCTGAAGACGAAGCCCGCGCGTTCCTCGACAACGAGCCTTACAACCGGGCGGGTCTGTTCGAAAAGGCGGAGATGCACCGTTGGACCATGGGGGGGCGGCGCAACCTCACCGCGTCCGGCACGCCCGTTAACAGCTAGTCCCGCGGTTTCATGAATATCCATGTGAATATTGGGGCGCCGCAGAACGTCTTTGTTCGCTCCGTCGACGAGGCGGGCTTCGGCAAAGCGCCGGCGCTCTGGATGTTTCACGGGTTCGCCGATTCCAGCTTGGCGTTCAGCGAGCTTCTGCATAGTGAAGTGGCTGCGCGTTTCGGTTTGTTCGCGCCGGATCTTCCCGGGTTCGGCGTGAGCCCGCCTGACGCGGCCTGTTCGTCCGTCGATGCCTATACCGATCTGTTCGAGACGCTGATCAATGACGTCACCCCGGATCGGCCCATCGGTCTGATCGGTCATTCGGTGGGCGCGGTGATTGCCGTGGCGTTGGCTGAACGTTTGCGGGATCGCACGCTCGGGGTGATGTCCATCGAAGGCAACCTCACGCCGGCGGACGCTTATTTTTCCGGTTCGGCGGCGGATTACGATCTGGCGGCGGAATTCAAGCAGGTGTTCACTGACGCCATCTGGCGGCGCGCGAACGAGGACACGGATGCCCGGACCTATCGCCGCTATTATACCAGCGTTCTACAGGCGGATGCCGACACCATGTGGCGCTTCGGCAGTGACGTCCGGCGGATCAGCGATGCGGGTGCCGTGGGTGAGGCCTATCTGACACTCGCGTGTCCCTCGCTCTACTACTGGGCGCCGGCGACGACACCCGAAGAGACCCAGAAATTCATCGCGGCGCACGATCTGGCCAACCGGCGTTATGCCGACACCGGCCATTGGCCGATGATCTCGGACCCTCTGGAAACGGCGGCAGCGGTTTCGGGGTTTTTCGACAAACTCGCGCGGGAGATGTAACGCGCGATCAATTTGAGTAAAGTGGGCGAACAAACGGAGGAAAAATAATCATGAGCTCAACACGCACCCAAGTCGGCATTATTGGCGCGGGCCCGTCCGGCCTGCTGTTGTCTCAGCTTCTTCACCTTCAGGGTATCGACAGTGTCGTGCTGGAGCGGCGCAGCGCCGACTACGTGCTTGGCCGCGTGCGCGCCGGTGTGCTCGAACAGGGCATGGTCGACATGCTGCGCGAGGCTCAGTGCGCCGATCGCATGGATAAGGAAGGTTTGGTCCACGAAGGATTCGAAATCACCTTCGGCGAGCGCCGCCACCGCATCGATCTCAAGAAGCACACGGGCAGCACCGTGATGGTCTATGGCCAGACCGAGGTTACCAAGGATCTGATGGATGCGCGCGAGAAGATGGGTGGCACGGTGATTTACGATGCCGAGAACGTCGCCATCGAGGATCTGAACAGCGACACGCCCAAGCTGACCTATCAGAAGGACGGGCAAACTCACGAGGTGATCTGCGACTACATTGCCGGTTGCGACGGGTTCCACGGTGTCAGCCGCAAATCCATGCCCGAAAAACTGCTTAAGGAGCACGAGCGGGTCTATCCCTTCGGCTGGCTGGGCATCCTGTCGGAAACCCGGCCCGTGTCGGAGGAACTTATTTACGTCAATCACTGGCGGGGTTTCGCGCTCTGTTCCATGCGCTCCATGACCCGCTCGCGCTACTACATCCAATGCGCCTTCGACGAGGATCTGGAGGAGTGGACGGACGACCGTTTCTGGGACGAGTTGCGCGTGCGGTTGCCCGACGAGGCGGCGGAAACCATCGAAATGGGCCCCTCCATCGAGAAGTCCATCGCGCCGCTGCGCTCCTTCGTGGCCGAGCCCATGCGCCACGGCCGTCTCTTCCTGGCCGGTGACGCGGCGCACATCGTGCCGCCGACGGGGGCCAAGGGGCTCAATCTTGCCGCCTCCGATATCTACTATCTGTCGCGGGCGTTGATAGGGTTCTACAAGGAAGGTCGCGAAGACCTGATCGACAGCTATTCCGAGAATTGCCTGCGCCGGGTGTGGAAAGCGGAACGCTTCTCCTGGTGGTTCACCAACATCATGCACCGGTTCCCCGAACAGTCGTCGTTCGACAGGGGGTGCCAGATCGCCGAGTTGGATTACCTCTGCGGATCGAATGCCGCGCAGGAAGCCTTCGCCGAGAACTACGTCGGCCTGCCCTTTTAAGGGCAAATAAGTAAAGTGCCGTTCTAATATGGGACGAGGGGCTTTAGGCCCGGGCCGTTTCCTTGCGGCAGGCCGGGGTGCGGTCGGGATGCGCCGTCTGACGGACCCGCGCACCCTTACGGTTAGCGCGCTGGGAAACCGGGCGCCGCGGCAACGCGCGGGCGGTCGAGGGAACGATGACGGGGGTCTGAGGTTGCATGACGCTCATCTCCACTGTGAAGCGTGCGTTTTGTGCACGCCAAATCGTTAACGTTCTATATGGGGACCCGTTCCGGAACTAAAAGACCCGGAAAAAACGGCTAGATTCTGCGGATTTTTTCTCGATTTATTCCCGGTGCGGCGGTTGTGGCCGGAAATCCTGCGAGACGTTCCGCGGGAACTCGCTTATTGTTTGCGGATGTTCGATTGGTTCACGTTGCACGTTGGCGCCTTGGTGGCGACCGGCACCATCTTCGGCGGGATGGCGTTTTTCGCCTTTGTTTTCACGCCCATGGTCTTCCGCTTCTGCGAGCGGGAAGACGCAGCCCAATTCCTGCGGCAGGTTTTCCCCGTTTATCACCGATTACTGGCTGTTTGCTGCGTGGTGCCGGCGGTTCTGCTCATGCCGGGCGGGACCTATTCGGTGGAGATCGGCACCTTGCTCGGGTTGGCGATTCTGTTTCTGGTCGCGGCACGGTTCCTGGTGCCGGCGGCCAATAAGGCCCGAGAGGCGGGCGATACGGCCAAATTCCGGGCGGTTCACCGGATCAGCGTGCTGCTCCATATGGCGCAGATGATTGCTGTCTTGGTGACCTTTATCCGCCTTGGCCAATAGGGAAATTGGGGTCTGAACGCAAAAACGGCCCGCTTTCGCGAGCCGTTTTGGACGCACTGGCCGATGGTCGGCCGGCATGGCTGCTCAGATGGCGATCGCCGCCTGGCGCCACGCGGAGGTGCCTTTGCAATCAGGGCATACCCGCTCACCGATGTGGTGAGAGGTAAACGACTTGGAGCACATCAGACACTTGCGGGTCCGGATGTCCTGATTGTCTGCTTGCGGTTTCTTGTTCATCTCACTGCGAGACGACATATTGATCCTCCTCCAATTGTTCTTTTTGCGCGGAACGGTATGGAGTACACCTTCCCCTGACCGAGGCCTGAAGCCGCGCGTCCCCTAATAAGCGAATTGTCAGTTAGTCCCGGAAATTTTTTTCGTATGAATTGCGCCCGGGCAACAGCCGGTGTTTATACGCCGAATCCGGTGTGAATTGGGTATGCATTTTATGCGTACCTGATATGCGGGCAATGGGGTTTTGCAACCCAAGCGTATATTATCGGCCTGTCATACAATTGCATGCCGCTTTAACGGGCCCAAAGAATCAAGCGTTTCCTTACGCTTAGTGGGGCGGAACCGGCTTGTTACAATTCTCGGGTCCTGGTTGGTGCGCTGTCCGCAGTCTGGACAGACTGAGCCGAATTGCGGTGATATTCTACCATTCGTTAATAAAGGGACGCTCATGCATCAACAACTAAATCCATCAAAACCCATCGAAGGAACCTACGTTTTCGACGGCCGGAAGAGCCAGCGGGGCTATGCCTTCAACCGGCTCGGCGCGTCGCTCATGTCTGATGAAACGCGGGCGGAGTTCAAGGCTGATGAAGAGGCCTATATGGCCCGGTTCGGCCTTTCCGAGGAACAGAAGCAACTGATCCGCGACCGGGATTGGCTCGGCATGGTCAAGACGGGCGCCAACATCTATTTCCTCTACAAGATCACCACCGTGTTCGGCGACAGCCTCTATAAGCTGGGGGCCAAGCAGGCGGGATTGTCCTACGAGGAGTTCCTCAAAACCCGCAACGTCTCCGGAGCCACCTAAATGGGAAAGATTATCGCCGGGATCGGCACCTCGCATGTGCCGTCCGTCGGGGTCGCCTACGACAAGGGCGAGCAACAGACCCCTGCCTGGAAACCGCTGTTCGATGCCTATGAACCGGTGAAGGAGTGGCTCGCCGAGGAAAAGCCCGACGTTGCCATCATCGCCTATAACGATCATGGCTGCGATTTCTTCTTCGATAAATATCCGACCTTCGCCATGGGCGCGGCCGATCAATACGCCATCGGTGACGAAGGTTTCGGCATGAGACCCTTGCCGCCGGTGCCGGGCAATGCCGATTTCTCCTGGCATCTGTGCGAACAACTCATTTGGGACGAGTTCGATCTCACCGTCTGTCAGGAAATGAAGATGGAGCATGGGTTCCTCGTGCCGATGAACCTGTGCTTCCCGAAGGAGCCCGATTGGCCGCTGGCGTTCGTACCGCTGGCGATCAACGTCATCCAGCATCCGCTGCCGACGGCGCTGCGTTGCTTCAAGCTGGGCCAAGCCATCCGCCGCGCGGTCGCGTGTTATGACGACGATTTCAAGGTCGTGGTCTTCGGTACCGGCGGCATGTCCCATCAATTGCACGGCGAGCGGTTCGGCTACATGAATCCCGATTTCGACAACTGGTTCATGGATCAGTTGGAGGGTGATGCCGCCGAGCTTAAGGCCATGACCCATCATGAATTGATGGAAAAAGCGGGCGCCGAAGCGGTCGAACTCATCATGTGGCTGGTCATGCGCGGTGCCATGGCGGATGATGTCACGCGGCGCGCCCGGAACTATTACGCGCCCATGACGACCGGTATGGGATTGCTGGTTCTCGAAGACGCCGCCTAGCGGCAACGACAATAAACGAGCGCGGAAAAGACACGCGCCGCATTTTTGGGGAGGGCTGGGCGTGAACGATATCGCGTCTTTCGATTACGTCATCGTCGGCGGCGGCTCGGCGGGCTGCGTGCTGGCCAACCGGTTGAGCGAGGACCCCGATGTCCGCGTTCTGGTGCTCGAAGCGGGCAAACCCGACAAGGATTGGCTGATCCACGTGCCCTTGGGTGTCGGCAAGGTATGGCGCTCCCCCAAGCACAATTGGGATTATATTTCCGATCCCGAACCCCATGCCGACAACCGAGAAATCTGGCATCCGCGCGGCAAGGTGGTGGGCGGGTCTTCTTCCATCAACATGATGGCCTATGTGCGCGGCCATCGCGGCGACTATGATCGCTGGCGGCAAATGGGGCTGACCGGCTGGTCCTATGCCGAGGTGCTGCCCTATTTCAAACGTCTCGAGAATTTTGCCGGCGGCGGCGACACCTATCGCGGCGACAGCGGTTCTTTGCGCACCCGCATCACCCGCGCGGACGATGAATTTCACCGCGCCTATCTGGCGGCGGGCAAGGCGGCCGGCTATCCGGTCACCGAAGACTTCAACGGCGCCCGGCAGGAAGGTTTTGCCTCGCAGCAATTCAATGTTGCGCACGGGCGGCGTTACTCAGCGGCGCGCGCGTTCCTGCATCCCGCGCTCAAACGGCCCAATGTGTCGCTGCGTACCGAGGCGTTGGTGGCGAGGGTGATTTTCGAGGGGACCCGCGCCATCGGGGTGGCATTCAAGCAGAACGGTCAAGAGCACCAAGTGCGCGCCGAGCGCGACATCATTCTGTCCGGTGGCGCCTATAACTCGCCGCACCTTCTCATGTTGTCAGGCGTCGGTCCCGCGGACCATTTGGTCGAACACGGCATCCCTATCGTCGCCGATCGGGCGGGCGTCGGTCAGAACCTGCAGGATCATCCGGGGACGCACGTGGAATACGCCTTTTCCCGGCCCACCGATTATATCCAGGCGCTGCGGTTCGACCGTCTGGCGGTGAACATGATGCGGGCCTGGTTTTTTGGTTCCGGTCCCGCGGCGATCCCGCCCGGTGCGGGGACGGCCTTTTTGAAAAGCGATCCCGCGTTCGAGCTTCCCGATTTGCAGTTTTTCTTCCGGCCCCTCGGCTTCGGCGCCGATATGTGGTTCCCGGTGATAAAACCGCACGCGCCCGAAGGGTTCACTTTTCGCGGCTGCCAGTTGCGTCCCGAGAGCCGGGGCGAGATCCGGCTCGCATCCAGCGATCCGTTCCGCAAGGCGCGCGTACTCAACAATTTCCTGTCGACGGAGACCGACCGCAAGGCGCTCCGCGATTGCGTCAAAATCATGCGCGAGGTTATTTCCCAAGCGCCCTTCGATCCCTGGCGCGGCGCCGAGATTTTGCCCGGGCCGGACGTCAAGACCGATGCCGAAATCGATGCCTTCGTCCGTCAGGACCTGGGCACCATCTATCATCCCGTCGGCACCTGCCGCATGGGCCCGGACGACGCGTCGGTGGTCGATCTCGATTTTCGGGTGCGGGGTATCGAGGGCCTCCGGGTGATCGATGCCTCGGTGATGCCAGATCTGGTCGGCGGCAACATCAACGCGCCGGTGATGATGATGGCCGACAAGGCGAGCGATATTATTCGCGGCAAACCGCCGCTGCCTCCCATCGAGGTTTAAGAAGAAGCGATGATCGTCGTTACCGCCGCTTCGGGCCGATTGGGGCAGCGTGTCGTTGCCGAGCTGCTCAAATGTGTCGAAACCAAACAGATCGGCATCTCCGCCCGCGATCCGGAGAAGATGAAGGCGTTCGCCGAGTTGGGCATTCGCGTGCGGCGCGGCGATTACGACGATATCGACACCATGTCGTCCTCCCTGGATGGCGCGGACACGGTGCTGTTTGTTTCGTCGCACGGCACCAACGACCAACGCCTCCGTCAGCATAAGACCGTGGTTGACGCGGCGGATCGCTGTAACGTCGGACGGCTCGTTTATACGAGCTTTATGGAACCGGTGCCGGAGAACCCGTTTCCCTTCGCCGACGTACACCGCATCACCGAACACTACATCCGCCATTCCGGGCTCGATTTCACTTTCTTGCGCGATAACTTCTACGCCGACAATGTTTTGGAGGAGCTCCCCGCGATTCAGGCAGCGGGGGCGCTGCGCTGGCCGTCAGATGAAGGGCGCTGCGCCTATGTGGCGCGCGACGATGTTGCCGCGGCGGCGGCGGCCGTTTTGACGGGCGAGGGGCATGAGGCAAAGACCTATACGCTCACCGGTCCCGAAGCCTTGACCAATGCCGAGGTCGCGGCGGTACTCAGCGATGTGTTGGGCCGGGATATCCCGCTGCAGGTGATCGGACGTGACGCTTACAAACGCGAGATCATGGAAACGGGCGCGCCCGATTGGGCGGCGGACGGTGCGCTTGCCTCGTTCGATTCCATGGCGCAGGGCTTTTGCGAGGAGATTTTCCCCGATTGCGAAAACCTTATCGGCCGCCGGTCCCTGACCATGCGGGACGTTCTCGAAAAATACGTGGCCTGAAATCTAAGAGAAGAAAATCTAGCAGCAGATGTGGCGGCGCGGCAGGTCTAGCACCGCCAGTTCTTGCAAATAGCCGCGCTCTTCGTCCGACAGTGTCGGATCGGTCAGCATCTCGCGGGTCATGCGGTCCGGATCGAGCAGACGCTGCCGGTTGTTGTCGAGCGCGCCCCACTTGAGCGCCGATCCGAGCAGTAACGACAGCAAACCCGCCAGGGCAAAGAATATGAACAACGTGCCGAATGTCATGACATCTAATTTAGAGACCCGTCGGCCATTCGCCAATTCACGAGCGCTATCCGGGGTTTCACATTCACGTTAGTCACATTGCTAATTTTTAGCCGGCACGACCATTGCCGTCAGCTTCGCCTTGAGATCGTTGGGCAGGGCGACGGCCTTTCTGGCGGTCGTGTCGAAACAGACCTCGACAGAGCGCTGGGTGGCGCAATGGGTCATGCTGTCGGCCTCGAATAGCCGCAGCTCATGATCGAAACTTTTGGTGCCGACGCGGGTGATGGCGCCGGTTACCAGGGTGAGTTGACCGGCCTTGATCTCGTGCAGGAAATCGATGGATATTTTGGCGATCACTGTGCCAAAGCCGCGCGCAGCCAGATCCTCCATCTTGATTCCGGCCAGGTTCAGCATGTGAAACCCGGCATCGTCGAAGACGTGGGCATAGAACCGCACGTTCATGTGTCCATAATGATCGCATTGTTGGGGCAGCACGATCCCGCGCGAAATCTCGACCCAGTCGGCCATATATCCTCTCCTGTGAATGCCGTTGTGCCGGTACCCTAGCCTATCGCGTCCATCGTATCCCGGCGAAAAAGCCGCACTAAGGACATTTCCGAGAAATTTCTGGTCATCGCCGGGATGCGGCGATAAGTGTGGTCATCGGCTATTCTGCCGGGATGCGGCCGAGAAAAACGGGCTCGCGCGCTGCATCACTCAGGGGGACGATCCATCCAAATGAACCGTTTGGAGACATTCCGGCCAGGCCCCGCCACGGCCTACGGGCTGCTGGTCACCGCGGCCTTTTTGTGGGCCGCCGGTACCGTCGTCGCGCGCGGGGTACATGCCGATATTCCGCCCATGGGCCTTACGTTCTGGCGGGCTGTGCTGGCGCTGGCCATTTTGACGCCTTTTGCCTTACCGGCATTACGGCAGAACAGAGGGATACTAAAAAAGCATATCGGCTTGCTGGTATTCCTGGGCGTCATGCAGACGGTTGGCCAGGCCTTTATCCTGCTTGCAGTGAACTATACGACGGCGATCAACGCCACCCTGGTCAATGCGTCGCAGCCGGCCCTAACTGCCGTACTCGCCTGGTTGGTGATGCGTGATCGGGTTAACGGCTGGCAGATACTCGGCATCGTCCTTGCCTTGGTCGGCGTCGGTGTCATGGTCGTCAAAGCCGATCTCCAGATATTGCAGGCCATGGACTTTAACATCGGTGACGTTCTGGTGATTGTCGCGGTTATCAGTTGGGGAATCTATGCCATTTCGCTCCACCGCGTGCCGCCCGAGCTCGGTCTGACGACTATTTTGTTTTTCGTCTTGGCGACGGGCGCAGTCGGGATGATCCCCGTCTATGCCTTCGAGACATTCTTCATTCGCCCGATGCCTTTTACCGGTGAGGCCGTCTTGGTGGTGGTCATTCTCGGCTTTCTCATCTCGCTTCTCTCGATCTTTTTTTGGAATGCCGGATTGCGCGAAGTGGGGCCTAACCGCGCCTCGGTCTTTATCAACCTGATCCCCGTGTTTGGGGCGGGATTGGCGATCATCTTTCTCGACGAACGTCTTTATGCCTACCACGTAGCAGGGGCGGCGCTCGTCATGGTGGGAATTACCACCGTGATCCTCAAACGGCGCGGCGGATCGTAGGGGGGCGCGGATGGCACGATCACGGTTCGTCCGCGCGGCGGAGGAGTTCAGGCCCAGTCCAGGCACGGCTTACGTTCTTTTGCCCGTCACTGTCTTTATTTGGGCCGTCGCGGTGATCATCGTTCGCGCCTTGCACGTCGATGTGCCGCCGGTGGGGCTTTCGTGGTGGCGCTGGTTCACGGCTGCGGTGGTCATCTTACCGTTCGTCTGGCGCGATCTGATCGACAAGGCGCCGTTGATCCGCAAGCATCTCGGCTATTTCACCTTGCTCGCTGCGTCGCAGATGGTCGGCGGGACGTTGATGTTCATCGGCGTAACCAAGACGACGGCGATCAACGCGACGCTGGTCAACTCCACCCAACCCGCGATGACCGCCTTTATGGTATGGCTGATTGCGCGACACGCTCTTGGCCGTCTGCAGGGGGTTGGGCTTGTCGTCGCGCTCGCCGGCATCACGGTTATGGTTGCGCGGGCCGACCTCGATGTTCTGCTGAACATGCAATTCGCGACAGGCGACCTTATTGTCATCGCCGGTACTGTTTCCTACGCGCTTTACCCCGTCTTATTGCAGCGTGTGCCCGAAGGGGTCGGCCTCACCACACTATTGTTTCTGGTTGCTGGGCTCGGCAGTGTTGTGCTCGCGCCTTTTGCCGTTGCCGAGGCGATCTTGGTCAAGCCGGTGCCTGCGACGCCGGAGGCCATTGCTGCGATTCTCGTTCTCGCGATCCTGGTCTCGCTCATTTCGATCTTCATGTGGAACGCCGGCAATCGGGCGGTGGGGCCTAACCGGGCCTCGGTTTTCGTCAACCTATTGCCGGCTTACGGCGCCGTTCTGGCCATCATTTTTCTGGGCGAAGAACTGTTCACTTATCACATTATCGGCGCCGCCTTCGTTGTCGGTGGCATCTTGATGGTGATCCGGGGGCACCGATAAATTACCTGCGCGGTTTCGTGCTTGTGTTAATCTTTGCGCGCGAAGATGCCAGGACGAAGTTTCGGGGGGCGACGGCATGAACGAACAGGTGTGGAACGGAGAGCGGCGAATCGAAGAGGTTGTCCGAAGCGCGACAACCTTCGAAACCGAATATAACGCTCTCCACGCTCAGCGTATCAATCTGATCCGCACCTATAACATGTGGTACGCGTTCGGGTTCGCGGTATCCCTGTCATCCTTCTGGGTGTTGATCCATTTCAGTCTATCGGTGTCTAGCGTGCCGTTGATGGTCGCGGCGGCTGTGGTGGCGTCTTTGGTGGCGCTTTTCGCGTATCGGGTGGTGATCAATATCGACCGCGATTTGGTGGCGCTCTATCCGCGCATCGTCTTTTTGGAACTGGTACTCGACATGGATTTCTACCGCGATTTCCTGCGCAGGCGCCCGCGCGGCGAGACGGAGCGCTCGTTCATCGAGAAATCGGAGAAGATCGTGGCCGAGACCACCGCCGATCTCTGGCGCAAGGTCTATGCCGAGTTCAATGCCCGTGACTTTCCGTGCAGCCGCCGTCTCACGAAGCATTTCCGGCTCGCCGCCGTTCTTTGCATCATCATGTATTGGGTGGTGATCGCGGTGATCCTGCTGCCGCAGTATTTCGCCGACGCGGTATGACGCGCGCCGCCGCTCTCCTGTTTCTCTTCGCGGCTGTTCTGACGGCTACGCCCCAAATGGGGCAAGTGGCGGCGCAGGAAACGCAGCGGCTTCCGGAAACGCGCGAACAGGTCTACCTCTCCTATGCGCCGCTGGTGGAAAAGACGGCGCCGTCGGTGGTCAATATCTTCGCGCAGAAACTGATCAAGCCGCGCGGCGCGCCGCCGGCTTTCGGCGATACCGCCTTGTGGCGGCTGTTCTCGGATGCCCTGTTATTTGGCTTCGGCGCGCGCGAGCGGATCGAAAATTCGCTCGGTTCGGGCGTCATCGTGCGTGCCGACGGGATCATCGTGACCAACCATCACGTGATTTCCGATGCCGAAGGTGTACTTGTCGGGCTTGCCGATGGCCGGGTGTTCCCCGCCGAGATATTGGTGTCCGACCGGCGCACCGATATCGCCGTCCTGCGCATCGAGACCTATGGCGAGCCTCTGCCGGCGCTCGAATTCGCCGACTCGGATGCCCTCAAGGTCGGCGATCTGTTGCTCGCCATCGGCAATCCCTTCGGCGTCGGGCAGACGGTGACCTCGGGAATCGTGTCGGCGGTGGCGCGGACGGGTGTCGGCATTAGCGATTTCCGCTTTTTCATTCAGACCGATGCGGCCATCAATCCGGGGAACTCTGGCGGCGCGGCCGTCGATATGACGGGCAAGCTCGTCGGCATTAACACCGCCATCTTCACGCGCTCCGGCGGCTCGCAAGGGATCGGCTTCGCCGTGCCGGCCAACATGGTGCAGACGGTGGTTGCCGCTGCGATCGAGGACAAGCCGCTGGTACGCCCGTGGATGGGGGTGACGGGCGGGCCGGTCCCGCCGCAAATGGCCGCCTTTTTTGGTTTGCAAGGCGCTGCGGGCGTTTTCGTTACCGGCGTCTACGAGGGCGGGCCGGCCGAACAGGCGGGGCTCCAATATGGTGACGTGATCTTTTCCTTGGACGATAAGCCCATCGGTGACTTTCAGGCGCTGCGCTATCGCATCGCCACACATCTGGTCGGCGATATCGTCGAGCTTGGCGTGTTCCGCGGATATCATCATCTTGCCGTCGAAGTGCCCCTGGTGGCGCCGCCCAAGGAACCGCCCGCCAACGAAACCTGGTTGCCCGGAATCCATATTTTGTCCGGCGCCCGGGTGGCGAGCCTGTCGCCGGCCCTTGCCGAGGATATGAACTTGGATAGCGCCTTGCACGGTGTCGTGGTGTTGGAAGTGCGGCGTGGCTCCGCCGCCGCCCGGTATGGGTTGCAGCGCGGCGACATCTTGCGGGGCTTCAATGGCGAAGCCGTTAAGACAGTGGACGACCTGCGCACGTTCACCCCGCCTGCCTTCGCGAGTTGGTTCATGGTCGTCAATCGCGGCGGCAGGGACTTCGCTATCGAAGGGGGGTAGTGGGATAAGGCCCCGCCAAAACACTAGTGAAACCGGCTGATTCCTGTTAATGACTGCGTATGGTAACGGATTATGATTAAATCCGTAATCATTGCATAATAATGCAGTAAAAAGCAGATCAAGGAGCCTGGCTTGCAGGATTTTGGCGCCGCGTTTGGGGAGGCTTTCCGTCTCGTCGCTGCCTTCGATCCGGATTTGTTCGAGATTATCGCCCTGTCGCTGCGGGTGAGCCTCCTGGCTGTCTTTATTGCGGCGGCAGTCGGGTTGCCCTTGGGGGCGACCCTGGCGGTGGCGCGCTTCCCGGGGCGTGGTGGGGCCGTGGTTTTCTTCAATGCCTTGATGGGGCTGCCGCCGGTGGTTGTCGGTCTCGTCGTTTATCTGTTGTTCTCCCGGGCCGGGCCGTTGGGCGCGCTCGGCCTGCTATACACCGTAACGGCCATGATCATCGCCCAGGCGGTTTTGGTGACGCCCATCATCGCCGCGCTCACGCGGCAACTTATCGAAGACATGAAGCCCGAATACGAGGAACAGCTGCGTGTGCTCGGCGCCGGTCCTTTTGCGATGGTCATGACCTTGTTGTGGGATGCGCGCTATAGCCTACTGACCGCCGTGTTGGCGGGCTTCGGCCGTGCCATCGCCGAGGTCGGCGCGGTGATCATCGTCGGTGGCAATATCAATCACGTAACCCGGGTGATGACGACGGCGATCGCGCTGGAGACCTCGAAGGGCGATCTCGCGCTGGCGTTGGCGCTCGGCATTATTTTGGTGGCCATTGCCTTGGTGGTGAACGGTTTGGTGATGGGGCTTCGCGATACCGCGAAGCGGATGGGCTATGCTTGACCGGGTGCGCATGAGCGAAACCGAAGACCACGACGGCATTTTGCCTCTTGTCGGCGCGGGTATCTCCGTGCGGCGCAACGGGCGCAATTTGCTCGATAATGTTTCCCTGACTTTCGACGGACCTGCGATCACCGCGCTTTTGGGATCGAACGGGGCCGGTAAGACTATGCTGCTGCGCGTATTGGCCAACTTGGTCGAGCCGGACACGGGGACCGTTCAATGGGGAGGGCGCTCTCCCGACGCGGCACGGGCGCCGCGTCTCGGGTTCGTGTTTCAAAAACCGGTGATGCTGCGACGGTCGGTGCTGGCCAACATGAAGTACGTATTGGCGGCGGTTGGGCACGACCGGGCATCACGGACCGACCGTGCCTGGAAGGCCTTGCGTTGGGCATCGCTCGACCGGCTGGCCTCGACCCCGGCGCGGCTTTTGTCCGGCGGCGAACAACAGCGCCTTGCCATCGCCCGCGTCATGGCCACCGAACCGGAAATCATGTTTCTCGACGAACCGTCGTCGGGTCTGGATCTCGCCTCGACCGCGCTGATCGAGATGCTGATGCGCGGCGCGGCGTCACGCGGCACCAAGGTGGTGGTGGTTACCCACGACATCGCTCAGGCGCGCAGGCTCGCGGACGACGTGATCTTTCTTCATCAGGGGCAGGTGCTCGAGCATGGCCCCGCCGACAGCTTCTTCGATGCGCCTAAATCGAAACAGGCACGTGATTACCTCGCCGGGCGCATCCCGGATTCACCCACCCTATAAAAAGGAAACAACTGATGATCAGGATCAGGAAACCACTCCTAACCGGCTTGGTCGCCGCATTGGTGATCTTTGCGTCGACGGCTACCACCACGACGGTATCTTGGGCAGCCGAAAAATTCATTGTGCTGCAGTCAACGACCTCGACGGCCAATTCAGGCCTCTACGACCACCTGCTGCCCATCTTCACCAAGAAGACCGGCATCGAGGTTCGTGTCGTCGCCGTGGGAACCGGTCAGGCGCTGAAGAACGCCGCCAACGGGGATGGTGATGTGCTGCTGGTCCATGCCAAGCCCGCCGAAGAGAAGTTCGTTGCCGATGGTTTCGGCGTGGAACGTTTCGATGTCATGTACAACGATTTCGTTTTTGTAGGCCCGCCGTCTGATCCGGCGGGGATTGCCGGGACTAAGGATGCCGTCGCGGCGCTGAAAAAGATC
Source organism: uncultured Rhodospirillales bacterium (assembly GCA_913055735.1). Taxonomy (GTDB): domain Bacteria; phylum Pseudomonadota; class Alphaproteobacteria; order Rhodospirillales; family UBA2165; genus CAJXKD01. The sequence continues at coordinate 349,251 of CAJXKD010000001.1, read as the reverse complement.
GCCGCCGCCAAGGCACCGTTCGCATCGCGCGGTGATAATTCCGGCACCCACAAGAAGGAGAGGGCCTTGTGGAAGGCTGCCGGCATCGATCCGACCCAGCAAAGCGGTGCGTGGTACCGGGAAACGGGATCGGGTATGGGCGCGACCCTCAATGCGGCTGTCGGCATGAATGCCTATGCGATGACCGACCGGGGCACCTGGATCAGCTTCAAGAACCGGGGCGACTTCACGATCACGGTGCAGGGCGACAAGGATCTGTTCAATCAGTACGGCGTCATCCTGGTGAACCCCAAACGGCATCCGCATGTGAAGGTGGCCGAAGGTCAGGCCTTCATCGATTGGGTCCTGTCGCAGGAAGGTCAGGGGGCAATCCGAAGCTACAAGCTGGGCGGCCAACAGTTGTTCTTCCCGAACGCCAAAGGCGGTCCCGGGAACATGTAACGCCCCCGCCACACTCGGAAAACGGCAACGGCCCCAATTCGGGGCCGTTGTTGTTTAGGGGCCGTTGTAATGGACGGTTCCCGACCCGGAAATATCATACCCGCCGAGTTCGGCGGCCTTCGCCGCAAACGTGTCCGTATGAGTAAAACTGACCAGCTTCTGCATCGGCTCTTCGAAATAGTCGCGCCGCCAGATGGCCAGATCGTAGCGTTCCTCCGCCAACGGCAGGAACGGCAGGCGCATGCGGCGCGCGACGGTTTCGATGGCGAGACCCGCATCCGCCTTGCCATCGGCGATGGCCGTCGCCACGTCGGTTTCATTGCGCGCCGGCGGATCGACAAGCTCGAAATCCGCCTCGGTTAGGCCTACTTCCGCAATCAGGTGAGCCAAGAGAACCCGGCTGCCCGCCGTCTCCTGGCGGGGAATGATCCGTTTGCCGCGGAGGTCCTTCAGCGAGGAGATTTTTCCATCGCTCTCCGGGGCGAGCAGCAATCCTTGGCGCCGTTTGGCCCATTCGATGAGGACCAAGGGCTGGCCCGGCAGGGCATCCATGATGTGCTTGCGGTTCCATCCCCCGTCCTCGTCGGTGCCGTCTTCCCGGATATGCATGCCGGCGGCTATGGCGTCGCCGGATACTAGGCGCTTCAATCCGTCGAGACTGCCGTCAAAGTAGGTTGCGATGCCGGCGCCGGATTCGCGGAGTGCCCAGTCGACCAGCGGATCGTGACTGCCGGCCAGGACCAGCGGCCGCTGCGCCAGCGACTCAACGCCGCCCGCGTATTCCGTGTTGCGCAGAACCCAGGTTTCGATCAGGTCACGGGGAAACAGCAGCTTTCCGGTTACCCGCGACACCGGAATCGCGTCGGTTTTGACCAGTTCATAAACCTTACGCTCCTTGAGGCGCAAAAGATCGGCGACTTCTTTGGTGGTCAGAAATTCGGTCACGTTCTTTCCCCGTTTTCCGCCTATTTGTCTCAAATTCTGCGGATCTCCCCGTACCCTATGGGAAGGGCGCTGAAACCACAATCTACATCGCGGCTGCTCCATTCCCGATAGATTCATGGGCCACTTCCCACCAAATCTTTCCAACTTTTCGATGGATTTTGCGATTCTGTTTGCAATGCTTGACTTTGCAACTATCGTGTCCGTCGAACGGACAATAAAACTGGGGAGAAGACATGGACGACCCCGACGCCAAAAAAAAGGCCAGCGGTATGCGTAGTGCGGAGCGCCTCTTGGTGGTTCTGCGGGCGCTGAATATTCGGAACGGCGCCACGGTGCTGGAGCTTAACCGGGACACCGGCATTTCCCGCCAAGCCATCTACCGGATATTGGAAACACTTCAGAATTTCGGCTACGTGCGGCGCCAGGATGCGACTGACCGGTTCCATCTGACGCATCTCGTCCGCCGCTTAAGCGCCGGCTTCAAGGACGAGGAATGGATCACCGATATCGCCGCGCCGGTGCTTGAACGGCTGGTCAAGGAAGTGGTCTGGCCGACCGAATTGGCGGTCTTTTCCGATAACGCCATGTATATCCGCGAATCGACCCGGTGGCGCAGTCCCTTCACCATCGACCGGGTTACGGTCGGACAGCGTCTGCCAATGGTCGCATCCGCCTCGGGGCGCGCGTATCTCGCCTATTGTAGCGAGAACGAGCGCAAAACTATTTTGGACAATTTGAGCGCGTCGGAAGATCCCTTCGACCGGTTGGTGCACCGTAAGGGCTATGTGGAACGTGCCCTCGAGGAGACACGAAGCCGCGGCTGGGCCACCGGCGATGAAAGCTTCCGCTTGCATCCCAAAACCGAGACGCTTGCCGTGCCGATCCTGGTGGCAGGCGAAGCGCGGGCCGTGTTGCCGTTGACCTATATCGCGTCTGCCGTGACCGCCGAGCAGATCGCCGAACGCCACTTGACGCAATTGCAGTCGGCGGCACGGGAAATCGGCACCAAGGTACAAATGATGCAAAGCCGCGACGACGTCGCCAACATGGACGCCGAGATCACGCCGTTACGAGAGGCGGGTTGAGGTTTTTCTCTACGCGGTGATTTCCTTGATCAGTCTCCGCCAAGCCGAACGTTCCTGTTCAGGCCGGAACAGTTTTGCGCGCGCCTTGCAGCGGCGGGTCAAATCGGAAAGGAATTTCGGGTCGATTTCCGCACGCAGCAGCATGTCACGCAATGCCTTGGTGTCGCGCGCCGGGAAGACGCCCGGATAATCTGCGCCGAGGAGGCCGAGATTGCCGGGGATGTTTGAGGCGATGACCGGCACGCCCGCGACCATCGCCTCGGAGACGACATTGGCCCCGCCCTCGGCCAAGGAACTGATGACCATCACATGGGTTTTGACAAATTCGCGCCGCACCTGGCCGAAAGGGACATCGCCCAGCCAACGGAAGCGGGGATTGCGGGCCTCCTCGGCCCGCGCCTTTTTGGCCCAGGCGTCGGTGTGCGCCTTGCCGAGTTGGGTGACGCGAAGGCGCGACTCCGGCGGCACGTGACGCACTGCGTAGGCCGCCCGCAGCGGGTCCTTCACCGTACGCATATGGCCGATCACGCACACCTCGAAATGACGTTTCGCGGGTTTGCGCGGCGCGGCGAGCGGCAGACAGGATTGATGGATGACCCGTAGCTTGCGGTGGAACCGTTTCGGAACGGCATCGCGCGCCAAATCGTGCAAGCACACTAACCGGTCCGCGATCTCCATGGATTTCAGCGTGGTCTCGGGGTGGCTATGGATGAACTCGTTGATGTCGGTGCCGGTCAATGTGACGATGAGCGGCCTATCGGGATAAAGCTCGTGGAATCTATGGCTTGCCGCCGCCGTCCGCCAGGCATGTAGGGCGATCATCATATCGGCGCGCGCGCCGTCATAGTCGGTGGCGACATTTACCTGGTGGCCGAGATCACGCAGAATTTTTGCCCAGCGAATTGCTGTCGTGCGATTGCCGTCGCGGGACCGCTTGCCAGCCGGCGTAATCAGGCTAATCTTCACTGACGCCAATTCCGAACGCAAAAAAATGACAGTACTCAAATCCACGGAGCACCTGACCGGCATTATGCGCGACTCGCGCGCGCGCACGCTAGAACTTCTCGACGGATTGTCGGCGGATCAGCTCATGGGGCCGCGTCTCAACATTGTGAACCCATTGTTGTGGGAAATCGGCCACGTCGCATGGTTTTACGAGAATTTCATCATCCGCCGTTTGGACGACGCGCCGCCGATTTGGGATAAGGGTGACGAGGTTTATGACTCCATCGCCATTCCCCATGGTGTGCGCTGGGACCTGCCTTTGTTGAGCCTGAATGAATCCCTCCGCTACATGGAGCAGGTGGAGGAACGTAACCTCGGGCGCCTCGCGGAAGACGGGCCGAACGATGAAGAAGACAGCTTCATCTATCAGTTTGCCACCTTCCACAATGACATGCACAACGAGGCGTATACCTATTCGCGCCAGACGCTCGCCTACCCCCGTCCGTCCTTTGCTGCGGCGTCGGAAAACGCTGCGGTCGGTGGGACCGGGCTGTTGTCCGGTGATGTCGATATTCCCGGCGGCATGTTCCGCATCGGCGCCGAAAGAGATGCGGATTTCGTCTTCGATAACGAGAAATGGGCACATGATGTTTTCGTTCGTCCCTTTGCCATCTCGCGCGCGCCGGTAACCAACGAGGATTTTGCTGCCTTTGTGGAGGATGACGGCTACAAGCGCCGCGATTTGTGGCCCGATATCGGTTGGGGCTGGCGTGTCGAGGCCGAGGCAGAGCATCCGGTCTATTGGACCCGCGAGGGCCGCAACGACTGGGCGGTGCGCCAATTCGACGAAACGGTGGACCTTCAGCCGCATCGACCGGTTTCTCACGTCAATTGGTACGAGGCTGCTGCCTATTGCAAATGGGCGGGACGGCGGTTGCCGACGGAACTGGAATGGGAAGTGGCGGCATCGGGCGAACTGGACGGGCAGGGCAATCTCGCCGCGATGCGACGCACCTATCCATGGGGGGAAGAGGAGCCGGAAGCCCGGCATTGCAACATGGATGGTCGCACGACGGGTGTGGTTGACGTTGCCGAGTTCGCGGACGGCGACAGTGCCTTCGGCTGCCGCCAGATGTTGGGTAACATTTGGGAGTGGACCTCCAGTTCCTTCGATCCGTTCCCCGGTTTTGCGCCCGATGCCTACAAGGAATATTCGGAACCGGTACTGTTTACCCGCAAGGTGCTCAAGGGCGGCGCCTATGCGACGCGCTCGCGTATGGTGAACAACCGCCACCGCAATTTCTTTACCCCGGAGCGCCGCGATGTCCTTGCCGGATTTCGCACCTGCGCCCGCGAGTATGATTTCCCGGTATGACTTTTCGGTGACATCGCGAAATAGCGCCAAATTAGGGTTGGGGGACCTGTACCGGAACGCTATAGCTATGGTGTTGGTTTAACGAAAGGAGTCCAAAGGATGGACGCCGAAGCCATTAGGCTGACGGCCCTTTCCCACGGTGGGGGTTGAGGCTGCAAGATAGCACCGTCGGTGCTTGACCAGTTCCTGGATGGTTTGCCCGCGCAAGCGGCGAACCCGAAGCTGCTCGTCGGAAACGACACGCGGGACGACGCGGCCGTGTACCAGATTGCCGACGATCAGGCGATCGTGGCGACGACGGACTTCTTCATGCCGATTGTCGATGACCCGCGCGATTTCGGACGCATTTCGGCGGCCAATGCCTTGTCCGACGTGTGGGCCATGGGCGGGAAGCCGATCATGGCGCTGGCCATCGCCGGTATTCCCGTCGGCAAAATCTCGGACGCCGATGTCGGCAAGATTTTCGGCGGTGGCATCGAAATGTGCGCCGAGGCCGGTATTCCCGTTGCCGGGGGCCACACCATCGACGCACCGGAGCCGATTTACGGCCTTGCCGTGGTCGGTCTCGTCGATCCGGCCAAGCTGCGGATGAATGACAGCGCCAAGGCGGGCGACACGCTGATCCTCGGCAAGCCCCTGGGTGTCGGTATTCTCGGCGCGGCCGCCAACAAGGCGGAACTTGACCCCAACGGCTACCGCGATCTGGTGGAGACGGCGACGCGGCTTAACACCATTGGCGCCGACCTGGCCGAACTTTCCGGCGTGCATGCCATGACCGATCTTACCGGTTTCGGCCTGTTGGGGCATGTCTTCGAAATGTGCGGTAAGTCGCATACGGCGACGATTGATTTCGCCAAGCTGCCGATCCTCGAAAGTGCCGTCGATTATGTCCAGCGGGGCTTCGTCACCGGTTCGGGCGGGCGCAATTGGGCCTCCTACGGTGAACATGTGACACTGCCGGACGGATTGGAGGATTGGCGCAAGAACATCCTCGTCGATCCGCAGACCTCCGGGGGTCTCCTCGTCGCTTGCTCGCCCGAGGAGACCGACAAGGTGCTCAAGATGTTTGCCGAGAAGGGTTATGTGGGCGCCGCGGTCATCGGCGAGATGGGCGACGGGACGCCGCACGTCACCGTAGTTTAAGCGGTTGGCGCTGAGTTGGTGGCACACCCGCTGACGCGTGCTATAACCAAGGCAAATGAGCCCCACATCACCTGATAGCCTCACGATCCGCCGGCCCGATGATTGGCACGTGCATCTGCGTGATGGCGCCATGCTGGCCACGGTCTTGCCGTTCACGGCGCGGCAATTCGCGCGCGCCATTATCATGCCCAATCTTGCCGATCCGGTAACCACGCCGGAAAAAGCGGCGGCCTACCGGCGTCGGATCGTCGCCCATTTGCCCGACGAGGCACCGGGCGATGCTTTTCAACCCCTCATGACCTGCTACCTCACCGACGACACCGATCCGGCGCAGCTGGAGCAGGGCTTCCTCGATGGCGTGTTCACGGCGGCCAAGCTCTACCCGGCACATGCGACGACCGGGTCGGCCCATGGCGTTACCGAGCCGCTGGCGCTCACCGCCGTTTACGAGACCATGCAAATCCTGGGCATGCCGTTGCTGGTGCATGGCGAGGTCACCGATCCCGCCGTTGATATCTTCGACCGCGAAGCCGTGTTTATCGACGGGGTGCTAAGCAAGATCGTCCGTGATTTCCCCAATCTGCGCGTGGTGCTGGAACATGTTACCACCCGCGACGGTATCGATTTCGTTACGAGCCAATCGGGGCCGGTTGGCGCGACGATTACCGCGCACCACTTGCTGCTTAACCGCAACGCCTTGTTCGAGGGGGGCATCCGCCCGCACTATTACTGCCTGCCGGTGGCTAAGCGCGAGGAGCACCGCCAGGCGCTGATCGCGGCGGCAACCTCGGGCAACGAGAAATTCTTTCTCGGCACCGATACCGCGCCGCACCCGATCGGCGAGAAGGAATCCGCTTGCGGTTGCGCGGGTATTTTCACCGCACCGGCGGCTCTGGCTCTTTATGCAGAAGCATTCGAAGCTGCCGGCGCGCTCGACAAGCTGGAGGCATTCGCCAGTCTTAACGGGCCGAAATTCTATGATCTCGAGGTGAACCAAGGGACCGTCACTCTCGAACGCGCCGAAACGCCGGTGCCCGAACGCATCGATGTGCCGGGTGTCGGTGCCGTGCATCCATTTCGCGGCGGGGCGAACGTCGCCTGGAAAATAAAAGCAACCTAACAAACAAAATCGACCTAGGGAGGTATCTGCACGATGGGTTCATCGGAAACGTTTTCCGCCCTGATGCTGCGTGAACGGGACGGCAAGGTCTCAGCCGCGATGGAGGAGGTGCCGGCCGCCGATCTGCCCGACGGCGACGTGACCGTGGCGGTCGAGTATTCGACCCTCAACTACAAGGACGGCATGATTTTGAAAGGGCTTGGCCGGCTGGTGCGGTCCTATCCGCACGTGCCGGGCATCGATTTCGCGGGTACCGTGGAAAGCTCCGACTCGGCCGATTTCAAGCCGGGCGACCGTGTGGTTCTCAACGGTTGGATGGTTGGGGAATCCCGGTGGGGCGGGTACGGCGCCAAGGCGCGCGTCAAATCCGGATGGCTGGTCAAACTGCCCGACAATATCAATAGCAAACGTGCCATGGCCGTCGGTACCGCGGGCTACACGGCGATGCTGGCTGTGATGGCATTGGAAGACCACGGTCTCACGCCCGACAAGGAAGGCGACGTGCTGGTGACGGGCGCGGCCGGCGGCGTCGGCAGCGTTGCCGTCGCCATTCTCGCCAGCCTCGGATACCGCGTCGCGGCGTCGACGGGTCGCGACAGCGAACATGACTATCTGACGGATCTCGGCGCATCGTCGATCGTTCCGCGGGCTGAATTGGAGGAAACGCCGAAAGGCCCGCTCACCTCGGAACGTTGGGCGGGCGCCATCGACAATGTCTGCGGACCGGTGCTCGCCAATCTGCTGACGTCGATCCGGCGTCACGGCAGTTGCGCGGCGGTCGGGCTTGCCGCCAAACCCACTTGGGACGGCAATATCATTCCTTTCCTGCTTCGGGGCGTGAATCTGCTGGGGATCGATTCCGGCTTCTGCCCGATCGAGCGCCGGGTAACCGCCTGGAACCGGCTGTCCAAGGAGCTGCCCCTCGCCAAGCTCGATACCATGACCCGGGTCGTGCCCCTCGCCGAGGCCCCCGATCTCGCGGGGGAAATTCTTGCCGGGCGGGTCCGCGGCCGGACCGTGATCGAGGTTCCTTCCTAGGGAGTGGCCCCAGGGCGGATAGGGGCGATTCGCCCATTTTGTGCGATTCTCCGATTCTTGGCCTTGAATTTGCTCTCCGATCTCCAGTCCGGCACAATAAAGCCGGAGGAAGGAAAACGAGGAACGGGAAATGAACAAGAAGCTACTGGCGGCGGTCGGCCTGCTATGCCTCGGCGGGTGCGGCTACGTGGATGCCTATGAAGAGGCCGTTTCCGAATACGAGCCCCTTTATTGCTACCAATCCATCGGAGCGGTGGAGTGTTTTAAGGAGCCGAAATTCGAGGATTCGCGGCGCCTTGTGAATTATTTTGGGCCCCATCCGAGCCGGTATGATCCGCCGGAAAAGCCTGAAAAACCGGAACTTTCGGCGCCCAAGCCCGTGAGCTACTGGGTAAAGGATCCGGAGCCGATCCCGCAACCCGGGGTTCGGATGCAGGATTTGCGGCCAATCGCCAACTGAGGTGAGATATTTTTCCGTCCAATCGACTGGTGCCGGGGGGCGTTGGCGCCCCGCCGGCAAGACCGGCGTGGGGCGGCGATGTTGCCGTGTTCATTGACGATTTTCGATGGACCGAATTTTCGTTTGTTGATCAATATGGTCTAACCCGTATGGCGGGCAGCGGCCTTCGCCGCTAATATGACCCCAAGATGACGGCCGCGCCGCACAAACCATACAGTCAACGAATGAAAACTGGTTTTCTCGCCCTCGGGATCTTCGCGCTCGTTCTCCAAATTGGGTCGTCCCATGCCCAGGTGCCCGTGCCGGACACTTATGGCGATGCCATGCGCTGGTATCAGAAGGCGGCCGAGAGCGGTGATCCGGAAGCACAATTTCTGTATGCGCAAATCCTCGAAAGAGGGCTGCGGGGTCAGCAGGATCGCGCAGAAGCTCTCAAATGGTATCGGGCGGCGGCAGGCCAGGGGCATTTGCAGGCACAATTGAAATTGGCGCGCGTCTATTTGCATGGCGATGGTGCGCCGCGCGACCTTGCGGAGTCCGCCAAATGGTACATGGCGGCGGCAACCGGCGGCGCGCCCGAAGCGCAATTCAATATCGGACTTATGTTTGAACGCGGTATCGGCGTTGCCATCAATCCGGCGCAGGCCGTGGTGTGGTACCGCCGTGCTGCCGAGAACGGCGTCGCCTTGGCGCAACGGAACCTGGCGCTGATGTATGCCGCCGGATCCGGGGTTGCGCAGGATCCAGAAGAGGCTTTGTTCTGGTTGGAGGTTGCGGCCGGCAGCGGGGCCGATGTGCCCGATCCCGTCCGGACGACCATCGCCGACGGCTTGACCGAGGACCAACAGACCGCGGTGCGCGGGCGTGCCGAGGAATGGCTCGCGGAGCACGGCAAGCCGCCGGAATAAAGCCGAGCGGTTAGTTTTCTTCCATTGCCAAGCGAAGACCCAACGCGCAGTAAACGCTGCCGACGGCTTTTCCCTGCCATTTCAGCACGATCGGATTTCGGCGGAGAAAAAGGCCGAGATGCCCCGCGCTCGCCGCATAGACGAACGTGCTGCCAATGCCGAGCAGGACAAAGACAACGCCGAAAATCGTCAGCTGAAGGACAACCGCTCCGTTTTCGGGTTGCACGAATTGGGGAAGGAAGGCGAGAAAAAACAGCGCGGTTTTCGGATTGAGCATTTCGGCCAAGACGGCTTGGCGGAATGCTTTTGAAGCCGAGATAGGCAACCTGTCCGCAATAAGTTTCGTTGTTCCTTTCTCTAAGATCGCGCGGACCCCAAGATAGATAAGATACGCGGCGCCGAGATACTTGATGATGCTGAATAGTACGGCCGAGGCGGCGATGATTGCGGAAATGCCGGCAATTGCCATCAGTGTGTGAACGAGATCGCCCGCCGCTATTCCAACGCCTGTTGCGATGCCTACCTTTGTCCCCGAGCTCATCGCTCGGGCGACCGTGAGGAGCGTTGCGGGGCCCGGAATCAATACAAAGCCCAGCACGATCGCGGCATAGGCCGTCAGCGTCCCCAGGTCGATCATTGAGCGGCCTGTTCCGATTTGTCCGCTGGAGAAGCCGTCGATGCGTTTTGTTCCAGGGTCGCTTCCGCTTGCGCGACTTCTTGCTGGCGGGCCCACATGGCGGCATAGGCGCCGCCCTTGTCCAAAAGTTCCCGATGCCGGCCGCGCTCGACGATCTCGCCCTTTTCCAGAACGATGATTTCGTCGGCATCGACAACCGTTGAAAGGCGGTGCGCGATGACCAATGTCGTGCGGTTGGCCGAGACCTGCTCGAGCGCCTTCTGGATTTCTTTCTCCGTGTGGCTGTCGAGCGCGGACGTTGCCTCGTCGAACAACAGGATCTTCGGCGCCTTCAGGATGGTGCGGGCGATGGCGACGCGCTGCTTTTCGCCACCCGACAGTTTGAGGCCCCGTTCGCCGACCTTGGTGTTGTAACCGTCGGGTGTGCTCATGATGAAGTCGTGAATGGCAGCGAGGCGCGCGGCTTCTTCGATTTCCGCGGGCGAGGCATCGGGGCGCCCATAGGCGATGTTGTAGTAGACCGTATCGTTGAACAGTACCGTGTCCTGGGGAACGATACCGATGGCGGCGCGCAGGCTCGCCTGGGTGACGTCGCGGATATCCTGGCCGTCGATCGTGATTGTCCCGCCGCTCACGTCGTAGAAGCGGTAGATCAGCCGCGAGATCGTCGATTTGCCCGCGCCCGAGGGTCCGACGATGGCGATCTTCTGCCCTGGCGGCACCCGAAAGGAGATACCGCGCAAGATCGGCCGGTCTTCGTGGTAGCGGAAGGTCACGTCGTTGAAGGCGACCTCGCCGCCCGTCACCTTTAGGGCTGGGGCATCCAGCTTGTCCGCCACCTCGGCGTTGATGTCGAGCAGGGAGAACATGTCCTCCATGTCGATCAGCGATTGTTTGATCTCTCGGTAGACGAAGCCGAGGAAGTTCAGCGGCAGGAACAATTGAATGAGATAATTGTTGACCAGGACGAAGTCGCCGATGGTCATCGATCCGTTCTTGACCCCGTAACCGGCCATGATCATGACGATGGTCAGGCCCGTGGAAATCACCACTCCCTGGCCGATATTGAGCATGGAAAGCGACGTCTTGCTCTTTACCGCCGCCGCTTCGTAGGACTGCAGCGCCATATCGAAACGCCGCGCTTCGTGGTCCTCGTTGCCGAAATATTTGACGGTTTCGAAATTCAGCAGCGAATCGATGGCCTTGGTGTTGGCCTCCGAATCCTTTTCGTTCATGCGGCGGCGGAACTTGAGCCGCCATTCGGTCACCCACACGGTCCAGAAAATATAGATGCCGACGGTGACGAAGGTGACCAGCGCGAACCAGAAATTGAACAGACCCCACATCACGCCGCATACCAACAGGATCTCCAGCAGGGTGGGGATGATGTTGAACAGCATGAAGTTGAGCAGGAAGTCGATGCCCTTTGTGCCGCGTTCGACGGCCCGCGACAGCCCGCCGGTTTGCCGGTCGAGGTGGAACTTCAGCGCCAGTTGATGCAGGTGGCGGAAGGTTCTGAGACCCGCGTTGCGGATGGCACGCTGGCCGACTTTGGCGAACACCGCGTCGCGTAATTCGCCGAAGGCCTGCGACAATACACGCGCGAGCCCATAGGCGACCAGCAAGGCCACCGGCACCACCACGATGGTGGCGCTGCTCTCGGAAATGGCATCGACCGCGTATTTGTAGATGATGGGAACGCCGACGGTGATGCCCTTGGCAGCCGCCAGGAACAGCATGGCAATCACCACGCGGACGCGCATTTCCGTGGCATTCTTGGGCCACAGATACGGCAGCAAGGTGCGGATGGTCTTCAGATCGTTACGGACGCCGCGCCGGCGCGGGGCGTCGCCGGAAAGTGATTTCATTCGGGGCCTTTAATGGACAATGACGACACGCTACCCAGGGCGGCCGTCAGGGCATAGTCTTGTTTCTAATGTGGCCCCAATATACCTCCGATGCAACTCGACGCTCCCTTGGCGGGGCTTCCCGCCAAGGGAGCGTCAAGATCAACTGGCGGCGTGGTGTAGCCGCCGGTACAGCATCGGGTTCTTGGCGAAGGGGGCCAGCGTTTTGGCACCGGCAAGGACCGCGAGGTCGGCAAGCGGTTCGAGGATGATGACGGTCATGTAGGCCGCGCCAAATGACCCCACCGCCGTCATGTTTTCGACGCCAAAGCCGCTCCCGTAGAACGCCCAAAACGCCACCCATGCAACGATCCCGCCTTGATAGGCGGTGGAAAGCGCCAGCGCTTGCCAGTACTTCACATCGACATAGGGCGTGCGCGCCGGGATGATCCGTTTTGCCAAATGGCTCAGGGCCCACAAGGGTACTAGGAGCGTCGTGACGTTGATGCCGTATTGCGGCAGGTCGAACGGCGCGAAGAATAGGCCTTGCACCAAGAGACCCGCGGCCAAACCGATGGCGGCCGGACCGGCGCCGAAAATAAGATAGAGCGTCGATCCCAAAATAAAGTGCACCTCCGAAACGCCGACGGGATAGTGCGGCATTATCTCGAAGAAGCAGAAGACGAGCGCGGTCGTTGCCACGCTGCGCATCGCGAGCGCGGTAATACCACCGTCGTTGCGAACGGTATCGAGGGCCATCTTGGCGGCCAGCCCAAACGATGCGACTGCCGTGCCATAGCTGAGGACAATCTTTGCGCCATCAACGACGCCAGCTTCGATATGCATGTATAATCTCCTTAGCGCACCCACCGTGCGAGAGGGGTTGGGACGTGTGCGTTGCCGCACGGATTGCAATGGCAGGTCTCCTGGCTTGCGGGTCACCGGTCCACCCACCTTCCCGGCCGAAACGGCCAGTGGTTAGTCGGGTGTCGCTCGCCGCTCACAGTTGCGGGGGCAGCCACGGCTTTGGCGTTCTAGAAACACACCTCACCGTATTCCCATTTCATCCGCCGCCTATGCGTTTGGCGGAACCATCGCTGTCACTCTGCGTGAAAATGCAAGTGGATGCAACCAAGCAAATCTCTTGTTTGCGCCGACGACGTTTATGCAACGCGGTGTTTTCCCGCCGACCAGCCCTTGTCTGCCAGGAACCTCTGACCGGCTTCGAACGCGCCGTCTTCCAGGTCCGTCGCCATCGTGTCGTTCCATCGGTTGAGGAACCCGAACATCGAGATCACGGCGACGATTTCGACGATCTGTTCGTCGGAATAATGCTTCTTCAACGCCGCCATGTCTTCGGCGGTGACCGCGTTGGGGACTTGACCTGCGGCCTGGGCGACACGCAGGGCCGCGCGTTCCGCATCCGTATAGAGCGGACTGGTTTCATACTCCCAGATCGCCATTTCCTTTTCGGTCTCGACACCGGCGCCTTCGGATGTATGGGCCGTGTGTGCTTGGCAATACTGGCATCCCGCCGACTTGGAACAGATTTGCGCCACCATGCTGGCGAGTTCCGCGGGGATTTTGCGGCTCGGTCCATTGATGGAATTGAACAGCTGCGCGGCGCCGAGGGCAATCTCGGGGCGCCGCGCCATGGTTTTGAGGCTGTTGGGGATGAAGCCGAACCGCTCCTTGGTCGATACCAGCAGTGTCTTTAGTTCATCGGAGAGTTGGTCCTCGGAAAGGGGAGTAACATGCGCCATGATTGGCCTCTCTGGTGATGTTTGTGATTTAACCAAAATGGTGCACCGCTGCGCCGAAGGCGTCAACGGATCACAAAACAAACTCCGATGTCGGCGGCGGTCTATTCGGTGCGGTGGATCAGATGATAGCCGAATTCCGTTTCGACGGGCTCGGACACGTCGCCGACGTCGAGGCCGAAGGCGGCATCCTCGAAGCCGGCCACCATGGCGCCCCGGCCGAACGGGCCCAGGTCGCCGCCCTGTGCGGCTGACGGACATTCGGAATTTGCGCGCGCCACGTCTGCGAAATCGGCACCACCGTCGATCTCTTGCTTGAGCGCGGAAATCTGCGCTGCGGCGTCTTCCTTGGACCGGTCGGTGCTGGCCCGGTAGGCGTCCGCATGGGTGACAAGGATGTGGGAAGCACGGATACGGTCGGTCATGAATTGTTACTCCTTATGCGGCATGATATCGAAATTGAGTATCTGTGCCGCCAAGGGTGGCTCCGCGACACGTGCGCGCAGTCTTACCTTATGCGGCTCCTCACCGCAAATACGGCGGCTTCAAAAAAGGGAAACGCGTGAACGATCAAGCGGGGGTCAATTGGCGAACGCGGGCGGCAAACCGCTTCACCGGTGAATCCGATAACGTCAAGGCGGTGATCCTGACCCTGATGGCGGGGCTCAGCCTCACGCTTATTGGCGCCGTCGGCAAGAAGTTGGGGCAAACCCTTCACCCCTTCGAAATCTCTTTCGTGCGGTCCCTTCTTATCCTGGTGCTGATGGCGCCCTGGTTTTTCCGCGGCGGTGGGTTGATTGGCGGATTGCGCTCGTTGAAAACCAGCCGTCCTATTCTCATGGGCCTTACTGGTATTTCCTTCGCCGCTGCTATTTTCCTATGGTTTTGGGCCTTGCCGGGCGTGCCCTTGGATCTGGTGATCGCGCTCGGCTTCACCACGCAGCTCTTTTCCATGTTCGGGGCCGTGCTGTTTCTGGGGGAACCGTCGCGTCTGTGGCGGTGGGGGGCGATGGCCGTCGGCCTCGCCGGCGGGTTGATTATTATCCGGCCGGGTTACGCCCCAATTTCGATGGGGGTCATCGCGCTTCTCGGCTGTTATCTTCTGTTCGCTGCCAATCGCTTACTGATCAAGGTTCTGACCCGTACCGACCGGCCCAACAGCATCGTCATCTGGTTCGCCATCGTGTCGGCGATTTTTTCGTTTCCCTTCGCGCTGTCGGTTTGGCAGACGCCGACATTGGAACAGGCCATCTGGCTGGTGGTGCTGTCGTGCCTGACCACCATCAACCATTTGACCATGACCTGGGCCGTGCGGTTCGGCGACATCGCGGTGATCGAACCAGTCAACCTCACCCGTTTGTTGTGGGCAGCCCTTATAGGATTCGTCGTGTTTGGTGATATACCTGAGGTGTTCACCCTGATCGGTGGCGCGGTGCTTGCGGGAACCGTGATTTACATCACCCGGCGCGAACGTCGGGACGCCCGCGAACGTGTCGTTGCCCCCGAAACTGGAACCTAAACCGGAACCGCCTAGTAATACCGCCTGACCGAACGGAGGTTTCCCGATGCCGCTTCACCCCAGCGCCCGCGCCTTATTGGACCTCATCGCCGAGGCCGAGGCCGACGGCACCCGTAAACGCAACGAAGACATGGAACCGGCCGAGGCGCGCCAAGCCTTTATCGATACGCGCGGCCCGGTAACGCCTGCCGCGCCCGAGGTTGCCCACACCGCCGACGTGACCATCGCCAGGCCAAATGGTGACCAGGGTGGTGACCTGGCTCTCCGCTATTACCGCCCCATCGGCACGTCCCTGGACGAGAAACTGCCGGTGTTCGTGTATTTCCATGGTGGTGGCTGGGTGGTCGGTAATCTCGACACGCACGATGTGGTGGCGCGCCAGATTGCCAACACCAGCGGCTTCGCCGTTCTGTCCGTGGATTACCGTTTGTCGCCGGAAACCAAGTTCCCCGGCGCGGTGGAAGACGCCATGGCGGCCGTGGAATGGGCGGCGGCGGGTGGTGACGGCCATAAATACGGCTTGGCTATTGATCCCACGCGGATCGTCGTCGGCGGCGACAGCGCGGGCGGCAATCTCGCCGCCGTCGTTTGTTTGCTGGCGCGCGATAAGGGCGGTCCGAAAATCGCCCAACAGACGCTCATCTATCCGGTCACCGACTTTCATCGCCGCCATCCGTCACACAAGAAATATGCCGAGGGCCATTTGCTCACCTCGGCGGGGCAGGATTGGTTCGCGGGACATTACTTGCGCAGTGATGCCGATAAGGACGATTGGCGCGCCTCGCCGCTGCTGGCCGAAGATCTTTCGGGCCTGCCGCCCGCCATCGTGATCACGGCGGAATTCGACCCGTTGCATGACGAGGGCAAGGCCTACGCCGACCGATTGTCGGCGGCGGGCGTGCCGGTCAGCTACCACAGCTATGACGGCATGCTGCACGGCTATATCGGCATGGGGAAACTGTTCCGCGAAACCAATGACACCATCGCCGAGATCGCGGCACATGCGCGTCGCGTTCTGGCTGATCTCGACGAAGAGAATGATCCGGCGTCGCCGCCGCACCTCAATCTGATCAAATCGGCCTAGAGATCATTCCCACGAGCCTCATTCCCATTCAATGGTGCCGGGCGGTTTCGACGTGATGTCGTAGACCACGCGGTTGATGCCGCGCACTTCGTTGATGATGCGGGTGGCGACGCGGCCACGTATCGGGCCCAGGGGTTGATCGTGTTCTAATTCAGCGAAGCGCTTTCTGCACTCTCGAAATCGACAAAAACAGAACAGACATTTTCCTTAACTTCTGGCGGAAGTATTAAAACTTTTTTTCTCTGATCTTCATTTGCGGTGGACAAATATTTTTTGCCATTTTCGCGGTCGTCAAAAACAATTCTATTTCGATTGGTGTAATGAAATTTTACCAAATGTAGCGTGCTATCTAGTTCGCCGCCAATGTTTAGGTAATTTCTACAATAGATTACCGGTCGAAGGCCAAAAAATAACGCTGAAATGTTTCTGCCGGCAAAACTGTCTACAACGTCCGGGTCGCAACGTGACTTTCTGTTCTGGTCCACTTGCTTGGTGCATTCGGCAAGGATTCGAACCTGCCGCATTAAATCTATCGTCAAAGTCGTCAACTGACTGATGGTAAGTTTTGATCTCTTTGCCTCTTCAACCAGTGCTCGCGCAAGCAATTGCTGATAGTTACCCTTTTGCCCGGACGCAACATATGCGTTGCTTGCATTCATTTGCGCGACATCAGTTATCGTCAGAAGTTGGATGATCGTCGGGGATGAATGAAACGCACCGAGCAAGGCAACCGATCTGTCGAACACCCGGCTTTCAACCGAGTCAGATTGAATTTGGTCTTGAATGTTTGCGGCATGCCGCTCGATCTGGATTGCAAGTACCGCAATGCCTGCGGTTGCCACAACGCCAAAAATTGCAACAAAGTCACTGATTTCACCGACCCAAGCTCTAATTGATCGGGCAAAAGCGGCTAAACGGATGTTTAGGCGAAGCTTTTTCTTTCCCGTTTCCGCCGTGCCCTGGCCTTGTGTTGCTTGATCACCATTAGCCATGATTGACAGCCTCCAACATTATCCGCTCTTGAAATAACGGGAACTGCTCTACTGACAGGCTGCGGGATTTTTTTCACAAACGTCTGCAATTGCCGCGGGCGAGTTTCCAAGGTATACGCCCAGAACGGCTATAATTCCTAAGACGACTAAGGCGGTTACGATGACTCGCATTTCAACCTCCCTTGACGAAATTTACCTCAAACAATGCTAGAAATATAACTCACCATTGCTACTATACGGTCATTCTAGTTTTCGTGTCTAGATTGAGTTCTGCCACTATTCCGTTGCACTAGGTTGATGCAACGACCCCAGTTACTCATTCCCACTCGATGGTGCCGGGCGGTTTCGACGTGATGTCGTAGACCACGCGGTTGATGCCGCGCACCTCGTTGATGATGCGCGTCGCCACCCGTCCGATGAATTCCTGATCGAAATGGAAGAAGTCCGCCGTCATGCCGTCGGTGGAGGTGACGGCGCGCAGCGCGCAGACATTGTCATAGGTGCGCGCATCGCCCATCACGCCGACGGTCTGCACGGGCAGCAGCACGGCGAAGGCCTGCCAAATAGCGTCGTAGAGCCCGGCGTTGCGAATTTCCTCGAGATAGATGGCGTCGGCCTTTTGCAGCACCGCGACCTTGTCGCGCGAGAGGACGCCGGGGATGCGGATGGCAAGGCCGGGGCCGGGGAAGGGGTGGCGCCCGACGAAACGTTCCGGCAGACCCAGCTCGCGGCCCAGCTCGCGCACCTCGTCCTTGAACAGGGTGCGTAGCGGTTCCACCAGTTTCATGTTCATGCGTTCCGGCAGGCCGCCGACATTGTGGTGCGATTTGATGGTCACGCTCGGTCCGCCGTGGAACGACACGCTTTCGATGACGTCGGGATAGAGGGTGCCCTGGCCCAGGAACTCGGCGCCGCCGACCTTCTTGGCTTCCTCCTCGAAAACATCGATGAAGGTGGCGCCGATGATCTTGCGCTTCTGTTCGGGATCGGAAACGCCGTCGAGCTTGCCGAGGAACAGATCGCCCGCATCTTTGTGGATCAGCGGGATGTTGTAATGATCGCGGAACAGACCGACCACCTCGTCGGCCTCGTTCATGCGCATCAGGCCCGTATCGACGAACACGCAAGTGAGTTGATCGCCGATGGCCTCGTGCAGCAGCACCGCGACGACGGACGAATCGACGCCGCCCGACAGGCCAAGGATCACCTTGCCGCCACCCACCTGGGCGCGCACGTCGGCGACGGCCTGGTCCTTGAAGTGCGCCATGGTCCAATCGCCGGAACAGCCCGCGACATGGCGCACGAAATTGGCGATCAGTTGGGCGCCGTGCGGCGTGTGCACCACCTCCGGGTGGAATTGTACACCGTAGAACTTGCGGGCATCGTCGGCGATGGCGGCAAAGGGCGCACCGTCGCTCACCGCCACCACGCGGAACCCTTCGGGTAGCGAATCGACCCGGTCGCCGTGGCTCATCCACACCTGTTCGCGGCTGCCTTTCGCCCAGGCGCCGTCGAACAGCACGCAATCGTCGGAAACATCCACCATGGCGCGGCCGAACTCGCGATGATCGGCGGGCTGCACGTCGCCGCCCAGTTGCGCGACCATGGTCTGCTGGCCGTAACAAATGCCCAGCACCGGCACGTCCATCGTGAACACCTCGTCCGGTGCTTTTGGCGTATCCGCTTCGTGGACCGAGGCGGGCCCGCCCGACAGGATGATGGCGCGCGGGTTGAAGGCGGCGAGGCTCTCGCCGGTCACCTTGTTGAACGGGTGGATTTCGCAATAGACGCCGGCTTCGCGCACCCGCCGCGCGATCAGCTGGGTTACCTGCGATCCGAAATCGATGATGAGGATGGTGTTGTTCTTTTGATCGGTCATTCTCGAAGTCTCATAGCGGGTCGCGGCGCGCCCAACAAGTTTAAGGTTTCTCCCGCCAGTCCGCCATGGTTGCCGACAGGTCGGGCCAGCCGTAGCCGATTTCGCGCAGCGTAGTTCCCCAGATTTCCTCGGTGCGCTCGCCGAGGCGGACGCCGTTCATGGCTTCGTAGAAAAAACGCGACGGATTGTCCGCCAGCACCCAGATGACGGCGGAGTTGTAGCCCGCCGCCGACAGGTCCTCGAACAAGCGGCGCAACAGCCGCTTGCCGATGCCCTGATTTTGATGATCGGTGGCGACATAAAGCGTATAGACCTCGCCCGCGAAGCTGGAGCCGCGCTGCCGGTTGGGCCCGCCGCTGCCGACGCCGATCACGCTCCCGCCGACGTCGAGCGTTTCGTCCTCGGCGACGTCGACGATCTCGCGGCCGCGTTCGATGGCGCGCGCCCAACGCGCCGCCTGGATGTCGGGCGACATTTCCAACAGCACTTTGTCGGGCAGCGATCCGGCGTAAGTGATGCGCCACGTATCCACATAAACCCGGGCGATGGCCGGGGCGTCGTCCGTCGTCGCGCGGCGCATCCTAACCATCTGATTTACCTTCTGTTTTTCGCTCCAAAACGGCGGCGAAGAAGCCGTCGGTGCCGTGGCGGGCGGGGGTCAGGCGCAGATAGGGGCCCTGACAGGGACAGTCGCTGCCCAGGGCGTCAGCCCAGGCCTCGGCGATGGGCACGACGCGGTATTCGCCGGGGAACCAGTCGAGCAGGCGGTCCACTTGGCGTTCGTTCTCCTCCGTGAGGATGGAGCAGGTGGCATAGACCAGCCGCCCGCCCGGTTTCACCAGGCGCACCACCTCGGTGATGATGCGTTGCTGGATTTTGACGAGGTCCAGCAGGTCGCGTCCGGAGAATTGCCAGCGCGCGCCGGGCCGCCGCCGCCAGCGGCCGCTCCCCGAGCAGGGCACGTCCGCGAACACCACGTCGGCGCTGTTCTCATGGTCGCGCAGCCACGGATCGCCGCCGACCATCAGCAGGCGGGTTTCGGCGATGGAAACGCGGGCGCGCTTGAGCCGCGCGGTGATGGGCTTCAGGCGTTTGGCGTCGACATCGCAGGCGATGATCTCCCCCTGATCCTTCATGGCCGCGGCCATGGCGAGGGTCTTGCCGCCCGCGCCCGCGCAGAAGTCGATCACTTTCATGCCGGGCCGCGCGCCGGTCACCAAGGCAAGGAGTTGCGAGCCTTCGTCCTGCACTTCGACGAAGCCGCCTTTGTAGGCGGTGGTGTTGGCGAGATTGGCGCGGCAGTGAACGCGCAGGCCGACCGGCGAATAGGGGGTGGGGTCGGCATCGATCTTGTCGTTTTTGAGGAGTGTGAGGGCGCGGGCGCAATCGCCCTGCAACGTGTTCACCCGAAGATCGAGAGGCGCCTGGCCGTTGAGGGCGTCCATCTCTTCGCCCAAGCGCTCACCATACAAGTCGCGCAGGCTGCCGGCGATCCAGGCGGGGAACTCGTGCGCGACGAAATCGGGCATGTCGGCGTGATTGATCTGCTGGCCCGTGAAGCCGTCGAGCAGCTTCGTCTCGCGGGCGGTGAGGGCGGCGGGGGCGTAGCCTTCGCCGCTGAACAACTCGGCGATTTCCGTTTTACCAAGGCCGTCGGCCAGCGCCAGATCGGCGAGCACCCGTGGCCGTCCGCCCGGGCGCAGCGACTCGTCGATGCGGGCGCACCACCAATCGAGGCGGGCGCGGTGGCGCAGGACCGAAAAGACGCGCTCGGTGACGGCGCGGCGGTCCTTCGATCCGGCATAACGGCGGCTGCGGAAATACTTCTCGGCGACCGCGTCCGCGGGCAGTTTCTCGGCGTGGAGCTGGTCGAGGATGTCGATGGCCGCGGCGAGGCGGGCGCCCGGCGTCATGGTGCCTCAACTATCGACGCGGTAATTGGGCGCCTCGCGGGTGATGGTGACGTCGTGGACGTGGCTTTCGCGCAGCCCCGCCGAGGTGACCTTGCGGAATTTGCAGCCGGTCTGCATGTCGGCAATGGTTTTGTTGCCCGTATAGCCCATGGAGGATTTGAGCCCGCCCACCAGTTGATGGACGACATTCGCGGCGGGGCCCTTGAACGGCACCCGGCCTTCGACGCCTTCGGGCACCAGTTTGAGCTGGTCGGCGACGTCCTGTTGGAAATAGCGGTCGGCGGAACCGCGGGCCATGGCACCCAGCGAGCCCATGCCGCGATAAGATTTGTAGGAACGTCCCTGATAGAGAAACACCTCGCCGGGACTTTCCTCGGTGCCGGCAAGCAATGAGCCGATCATCACGCAGTCGGCGCCGGCGGCAATGGCCTTGGCGACGTCGCCCGAATATTTGATGCCGCCGTCGGCGACCACCGGCACGCCCGCTTTGCGGCACACTTCGGAGGATTCGACGATGGCGGTGAATTGCGGCACGCCGACGCCGGCCACCATGCGCGTCGTGCAGATGGTGCCGGGACCGATGCCGACCTTGACCGCGTCGGCGCCCGCGTCGATCAGCGCGCGCGCACCGTCGGCGGTGGCGATGTTGCCGGCCAGCACCTGGGTGTAGTTGCTCAGCTTTTTGATCCGGTTGACCGCCTGGATCACGCCTTGCGAATGGCCGTGCGCGGTATCGACGACAATGACATCGACGCCCGCGTCCAACAGCGCCTCGGCGCGGCCCAAACCGGCATCGCCGACACCGGTCGCCGCCGCGACCCGCAGGCGGCCTTTTTCGTCCTTGCAGGCGTTGGGATATTTCTGCGCCTTTTCCATGTCCTTCACGGTCACGAGGCCGACGCAGCGGAATTGATCATCGACGACGATCAGCTTCTCGATGCGGTGCTGATGCAGCAGCCCTTTGGCTTCGTCCATGTCGACGCCGTCGCGGACCGTGATCAGCGGCCGGTCGTCGGTATGGCGTGTCATCAATTCGCTGATCTTCTGTTTGGGATCGCGGGCGAAGCGGACGTCGCGGTTGGTGAGGATGCCGACCACCTTGCCGCTGCCGTTCTCGACCACGGGGAAGCCGGAAAATTTGTGCCGGTCCATCACGGCGAGGGCTTCGGCCAGGGTCGCGTCGGGGTTGATGGTCACCGGATTGACGACCATGCCGGATTCGAATTTTTTGACCTTCTGAACTTCGGCCGCCTGTTCTTCGGGTTCGAGGTTCTTGTGGATCACGCCGATGCCGCCGGCCTGCGCCATGGCGATGGCGAGGGTGCTTTCGGTTACCGTATCCATGGCGGCGGAGACGAGCGGAATGCCGAGGCCGATTGTTCGGGTCAGCCGGGTGCTGGTGTTTGCCTGGGAGGGGAGGACGTCCGATGCCGCAGGTTCAAGGAGAACGTCGTCGAAAGTCAGTCCATCGGGTATGATCATGCCATCTCCATGCCAGAGTTGGCGGGTGATCATACACGAGGCGGGGCCGATGCCAAGCGGGATGCGTGGGGGCAACTGATTTGCGTCAAGGCGCCCCGGCCGGGCGCTTGGTATGTGTTTGATCGATAAGGATTCAGACGGATTCAGGCCCCCACAAAAGCAACGCAGCGGAGGGAATATGCGCGCGACAAAGACATGGATTTTCATCGGGGACGGATCGCGTGCCCGAATCGTCGAAAACGACGGACCCGGGAAGGGGCTGCAACCGGCGCTGGACAAGGAGTTCAAGCTCCCACAGATGCGCACCGGCGAAATGGGAGCTGACCGGCCATCGACCCGTGGCGGCATGGGCGGTCAATTGCGCCACGGCGTCGAGCCCAAGACCGACTGGCATGAGCAGGAAAAAGAGAGCTTCGCCCGTGAAATGGCCGATATGCTGACCGAAGCCGCGGGCAAGAAGCAGTTCGACCGTCTCGTGTTGGTCGCGCCGCCGGCCTTTCTGGGCGCCATGCGGGCGAAGCTCGGCGCCGCTGCGCAGGACCTGATCTCCGGCGAGCTCGCCAAGGATCTGACCCACGTGTCGTTGCACGACCTGCCGGGCCACCTCGAAGATACGTTGGCGGTCTAGGGGCGGTTTGAATTGAGAGTTCAGGCGTCGGGATCGCGGAAACCGGTTGCGACGACGTAGATTTCGGCGGATTCGGCCCGGCTCGCAGGCGGCTTGGCGTGGCGGACCTTGGTGAAGCGCCGTTTCATGTCGGCCAGGAGTTGGCCTTCGGTGCCGCCTTGGAACACCTTGGCGACGAAGGTGCCGCCGGGGGCCAGAATCTCGATGGCGAAGGCGTAGGCGGCTTCGACCAGGGCCATGGTGCGCAGGTGATCGGTGTTGGCGTGCCCGGTCAGGGACGGCGCCATGTCGCTCAAGACGATGTCGGCCGGGCCGCCCAGCGCCGCTTTGATCCGGTCCGGCATGTCGTCGTCGAGGAAATCGCCTTGGATGAAGTCGGCGCCGGGAATCTCGTCCATTTCTAGTAGATCGATGGCGACCGTCGGGCCGTGGCACTTTTGCACGACAACTTGGGTCCAACCGCCGGGGGCTGCGCCAAGGTCGACGATCCGCGCCCCCGGTGTCAGGAAACCGAACCGGTCGTCTAGTTCGAGCAACTTATACGCCGCGCGCGACTTGTACCCTTCGCGCTGCGCCGCGGCGACATAAGGGTCGTTGAGTTGGCGTTTGAGCCATCGCGTCGACGAGGCCTTACGCCCACGCGCCGTCTTGACCCGGACGCTGAGGTCCCGGCCCGCAACACGTTTGCGTCCACGGCCTTTCGACATGTCACATCCTTACTTGATTCACGGGCCAAGCGCGATAGCGCTTTACGCTGAAACGGTGCCCCGGCGGTCCGCCGCCATAAGCTCCAGCAATATACCTTCCCGAAGCCCGCGGTCGGCAACCCGCAATTTGCCCACTGGCCAGAAACGGCAGATTGCCTCGAGAATCGCACACCCCGGCACCACCAGCTCCGCCCGCTCATGCCCGATACAGGGGATGGCGGCACGGTTCTCGTAGTCGAGGCAAGTTAACCGGCTGGCAGCGGATTTCAACTCTTCGAACTGCAGATGCAGACCGTCGATGCGGGCCCGCGAATAGGCGGGGAGATCGAGATGGATCGCGCCCAGGGTGGTTACCGTCCCCGAGGTGCCGAGCATCTGGACCTGGCCTTCGTCCACTTTCCGGCGGATGGCGTTGCGGCGGCAGAAATCGGGCAAATGATGGGCAACTTCTCCCACGATATCGTCATAGAGGCGGCTCGGGATGCTGTTGGTGCCGCATTGCTCGGCGAGGGTGACCACGCCGAAGGGGAGGGACAGGATGTCGACCACATCGAAGCCTTCTTCGTCGCAGGTCGCCCAGATGAGCTCCGTGCTTCCCCCGCCGATGTCGAAGACGAGCGCGTAGTCGCTGTCCGCCGACAACAGGCTCTGGCAGCCCGCGAGCGCCAGCCGGGCTTCCTCGTCCGAGGAAACGATCTCGAGCTTAAGCCCGGTCGCTTCCTCGATACGGCCCAGGAATTCATCCTTATTGTCGGCGCGGCGGCACGCTTCTGTGGCAACGCCGCGGCACCGCGAGACTTTGAAGTTTTCGATTTTCTCGGCGCAGACCTTAAGCGCATCGATGGCCCGGGACATCGCTTCCTCGCTCAGGGAATCGCCGTTCGCGAGGCCTTCGCCGAGCCGGACGATGCGCGAGAAGGAGGTGATGACGCGGAAGCCCTCTACGGTGGGACGGGCGACCAACAGGCGGCAATTATTGGTGCCGAGGTCCAACGCGCCGTAGGTGCGGGTCCGTCTGCGGCGGCGGCGGTAGATACCGCATCGGTCGCGCGCACCGTTCGATTTGGCCGATTTCTGATCCCGCATTTACGCCGCCCCTGGGGACTTCTGATTTATTTATCTACGTTACAATACTCCGGAAATCGGCTTGCGCAAATGCTCAGTGGGAGGGTGGGCAAAAACCCAAAAAGAAAGGACGGCCCCCAAACGGGAGCCGCCCTTCCAGATACCGAGAAGAAAGTCGGAGTAGGCTTACATTTGGCGTACCTCGACGAGGAACTGGTCGACCTGACCGCCCAAGGTTTCGGACTGGGACGACAATTCCCGGGCCGCGTCGAGCACCTGCTTAGCGGCCTGGCCGGTCTCATCGGACGCCTTGGTGACGCCGGTGATGTTGGCCGACACTTCGCCGGTCGCCGCGCTCTGCTCTTCCACCGCGCCCGCGATGGCCGTGGCGATCTCGTTGATCTCGTTGATCGTCTTGGTGATCCCTTCGATCGACCCGACCGCGGACTGCGTGGCCCCTTGGATATCGCCGATCTGGGTGGCGATCTCCTCGGTGGCCTTGGCCGTTTGGTTGGCGAGGTTCTTCACTTCGGACGCCACGACCGCGAAGCCCTTACCCGCGTCGCCCGCACGCGCCGCCTCGATGGTGGCGTTGAGGGCCAGCAGGTTGGTCTGGCTGGCGATGTCGTTGATCAGGTCGACGACTTCGCCGATCTTTTGCGACGCATCGGCCAGGCCTTGGACCTGCTCGTTGGACTTCTGGGCTTCCAGCACGGCTTCCGACGAGATCGTCGTCGAACGTGCCACCTGACCGGAGATTTCCTCGATGGACTTGGAAAGCTCCTCGGTCGCGGACGCCACGGCCGTTGCCTGGGAACTGGCTTCCTCGGCGGCGGAGGCCATGGTTTCGGCGGTGGCTTGCAGCTCGGTGGAGCTGCCGGCAACCGTTTCCACGACGCCCTTGACGTTGGTCTCGAAGTTGTTGGCGAGGTTGAAGCGGGCTTCGACCTTATCGGTCACGTCGACGGCGTTCTTGACGACCTTGTACGGCTTGCCGTCTTCGCCCATGACCGGGTTGTAGGAGGCTTGGATCCAGATGTCGTTGCCATCCTTTTTGATGCGCTTGAATTCGCCGGTTTGGAATTGACCGGTGTTCAGCACCGCCCAGAAGTCCTTGTAGTCCTGGGACTTGGCGTATTCCGGATCGGCGAAAATGCTATGATGCTTGCCGACGATCTCATCCAGCGAATAGCCCATGGCATTCAGGAAGTTTTCGTTGGCGGTGGTGATCGTACCGTCCATTTCGAACTCGATCATCGCCTGCGAAGCGCCGATACCCGACAGGGTCGCGACCAGCCGCGCATTTTCGGCTTCCTGCTTGACCTTTTCGGTGACCACCGACCAGCTCAGCATGGGACCGATATAGTTGCCGTCCTTGTCGTTGAGGGCGGTGACCAACAGGTCGAGCTTTTCCTCACCCACCTGAATGATGGCGGTGTGCGGCAAGTTGCTCGGATCGGCGAGCAGCTTGCGCTGCATCGACGGGTCCTTGTGGAAGATGTCGATGCACTGACCGACGATGTCGTCGGCCCGGCACGGCAGGATGTGCTCCAGGGTCCGCAAGGTATCCATGCTCGCCTTATTGGCATAGGTGATCTTGAATTCCTCGGGATCGCAGGTCAGCACGTTGATCGGCAGTTCCTCGACCATCTGCGCCAAGCGGGCGGCTTCTTCGTCCGCCTTCAGCTTCTGGGTCACGACGGACCAGGTGAGCATGGCCGACGTGTACTTGCCGTTGGCGTCGTGCACGGCACTGACCAGCAGGTCGAGCTTTTCGCCGCCGATCTCGATGATCGCCGAGTGCGGCAGGTTTCTCTCTTCCGCCAGCAACTTGCGCTGCATCGACGGGTCCTTGTGGAAGATGTCGATGCACTGACCGACGAGTTCATCGGCGGTACAGGGCAGGATGTGCTCCAGGGTCTTTAACGTCGTCAGACTGGCCTGGTTGGCATAGGTGATGGTGAAATTCTCAAGTTCGCAGATGAGGACATTGATCGGCATATTGTCGACCATCTGCTTAAAGGCATCATGGCTGGCGCCCGCAGGTGCCCCCACTGATGCATCAGGTGCGTTGTCTAGCATCTTCTTCTCCTCGGTCTTGGTATCTTGTGTTGTTGGGGCCGCTGCCGCCGCCTCCTTCATGGTGGTGGCCAGCACGGTGTAAACAGTCGTCCAGGCTTCTTTCACTTCATCGGTGAAGGCGTCGCCCAACCCCTGTTCAAGGGTCCACAGGAGCGCGGCCGCGACCGTGTCGTAGTGCGCATCCTTGACGCCGTAATTTTTGTGACGGACCCCCAGTTGCTGAACGACCGGCACCAATGCACCCAGGTCGTTGAGACCGTTCACCGCGGTCGCCAGCACGGACATGAGCTTCTTGCGTTGCTCCGCCATGTCGTCGGAGAATAGTTTGCGGAGGCTCGGGTCCAGTTCGAACAGCCGGCCGTAGAACATCTCCGCGGCTTTGTCGGCGATGGGCGCGACCTTCGCAAAGCTGTCCTGAACAAGTTTGACTTGCGCCGCCGTAACGGGGCCGTCGGCACTGCTCGACGCAGCCGCGCTGTCACCTAGACGATCGCTTGTTAAGTCATCCATAGTTGGGTCCGTCCTAAGATCCCTGGTCAAAATTCCTAGGACCGAATGCCGTTCAGCCTGCCCACATAGTTTATTTTTGTGGAGCGTTCCCCCACCGTCTGCTGGCACGCCTTTTCGACGCATTTCTGACAGCATCGGTTCCGCTTGAGACATGGGAACTGCCGGAGGGGCTTTAAAGAGAAGGTAACCCCTCCGATTGCGTTTTTTTTCGTGCGGTTTGAAGGAGTTAACCTTTATCGGGCCAGTTTCCTCAACCATTTGATAAGCAAGCGGAAAGGGCGTTTAAGGGGGGGCGTTCCGGTCGTGCCGGCGTCGTTAATGCGGTTCCTACGGAAATCCACAATCAGCTTTTTTTCGGATGCCGGGCATCAAATTCGATGGCGTCGGTTCCTTCCCGCAACGGGGATTTGGCACGCCGTTAACCCTTGGCGGTGGGGGTGGGGTAGGACCCATTTCTGCCTGTTAAATCCGGATTCTTTGGGGTAAAGATACGCCCCGCTGAACCACCTTCGGCCATTGGGGCGTCGTATAATGGCTATTACGTCCGGCTCTGACCCGGAAAATTGGGGTTCAAATCCCTGCGCCCCAGCCAATTCCCCGCTCCCTTTTGGGAGCAATCGCCACAAGCTCCCGCAACGGGGAGCATCCATTAAAATGGGGGCCGACTGAAGGCCTCCCGCATCATCGGGAGAGGACCCAATTTCGATGTTTTTTACCTGTGCCACTCACGCGCCGGCTTCTGAAAGCGGCGGCGTTCGAACCGTCACCAACGGCCTCAAGACACTGACGGTCGATATTCACTGTCACCGGGAATGCCAGGAAGCCAAGGGCATGATGGCGGCTGAGGCAGAACGTGTCGGGTTTGCGGCGCTGGCTTTCGGCAATGAATTGACCAAGAAGGTGAACGCCAAGCAACTCCAGGATATCGGGCCCAAGATGACCTCGCTGGACGAACGCCTGGCCGACATGGATCGCATGGGGGTCGATATCCAGGCGGTCTCCATTTCGCCCTATCAGTTCTATTATTGGGCCGAGCCTGAAGTGGGCCGCAAGGTGGCGCAAATGATCAATGACGATCTCGCCGAGACGGTGGCCAAGCATCCAGACCGTCTGGTCGGCCTGGGCACGGTGCCGCTGCAGAACACCGAGATGGCGGTGGCGGAGATGGAGCGCTGCGTGAACGACCTCGGCTTCCGAGGGCTCGAGATCAACACCAACGTCGGCGGCGCGGAGCTGTGTGAGGACCGCTTCGAGCGTTTCTTCGCGCGGGCCGAGGAATTGGGCGTGCTCCTTTTCATGCACCCCGCCGGCTATACGCATCCCGATCGGTTCCATGACCACTATTTCCAGAACATCATCGGTCACCCGGTGGAATCGACCATCGCCATCAGCCAGCTGATTTTCGGTGGCGTGATGGACCGTCATCCGGGCCTGAGGATTTGCGTCGCCCATGGCGGCGGTTTCCTTCCGTCCTATGCCGGGCGTATGGACCACGCCTATCATGCCCGCGAGGACGTGTCGCACGGTCTGCCCAAGCCTCCGACGGAATACCTGAAGCAGTTCTATTTCGACACCATGGTGTTCGAGCCGGATCAACTGGAATTCCTGATCCGCAAGTACGGTGCCGATCATATTCTGCTGGGGACCGACTATCCCTATGATATGGGCGAGGATAATCCCGTCGGTTTGGTCCGCCGGGTGAAATCGCTCAGCGATGACGAGGTGGCCACCGTTTGCGGTCACGCCGCGGCGGATCTGCTCGGCATTCCCCACGACTGATTTCTGATACATATGCCTTTCCCCGGTGGGGGAAGGTGAGCGGTTAAGGTCCAGGGCCGAAATTCCGGCCCTGGAATCCGTCCGTGGCGTCGCCAGCTATGTCCATATGACATAGGGCAAGGGCCAAGGCCTGCAGTCCCTGCAATTGACTCTCATTTCGACCAGATATATCAATATGATATATATCGGCCCGAGATATGCCCTCGAATGAGGTGGAAATTAGGGCCTCGAATAGAGATAGGCTTTGCCATGGATACCAAGACCCTCTGCCTCGGCGCGCTGAGCCTCGGCGACGCCAGCGGCTATGAAATCAAAAAGATGTTCGAAGAAGGGCCGTTTAGCCATTTCTACGACGCCGGGTTCGGCTCGATCTATCCGGCACTCAACAGCCTGCTCGAGGACGGCTACGTCACCTGTCAGGAGATGGAACAGGTCGGCCGACCCGCCAAGAAGGTCTATAGCCTGACCGAAGCGGGTCGCGCGTCATTGCACAAGCAGCTTCACACCGTGCCGGCCAAGGACCACATCCGGTCGGATATGGCGACCATGATGTTCTTTGGACACCTCCTCGATCCGCGGCAGAAAGATCTCGTTTTCGAAAGCTATATCGATCAGTTTCGTGACAAGCTCCGCTGTTTGCACGAAACCGATGTGTCCGACGCGCCGGCCGAACGGCAGTTCATTCACGGGTTAGGCGTCGCTCTCTATGAAACCGCCCTCGACTATTTGGAAAAGGGCGCAGATGTTTTCCTCGGCGAGCAATCCGGTGAACCTGAACAATCTAAAAAACGTGCCGCTGGAGGCGCCTGATGCGTAAGTCATATATCATTGCCTTTGTTCTGGCGGTCGGCGTCGCCGGGTGGATCGGCTCCGGGTTTCTTGGCGAGCAGGCGCCTCAGCCGACTGCACCGCAAAGCGCCGAAATCGCGTCGGCCAAGAAGACAACGCCCTTGCCCAAGGTGCGTGTCCTCAATTCGGTCGCGCAGGATCGTGTCAATCAACTCGTGCTGCTTGGTCGTACCGAAGCTTCCCGCTCCGTAAGCCTCAAGGCCCAGACCTCGGGCCGCGTGGTGAAGGTCGGCGCCACCAAGGGCGACGCCGTGAAGGAGGGAGACGTCATCGTTCTTCTCTCTAACGAAGATCGTGATGCCAGATTGCGCGAGGCCAAGGCGCTCGTCAGCCAGCGGGCGATCGAATACCAGGCGGCCAAGGAACTGTCGGATCGAAACTTCCGTTCCAAAACGCAGTTGGCGCAATCGGCGGCACTGCTTGACGCCGCGAAAGCGCAGCTGGAGCGGATCGAGATCGATATCTCTCACACGACCGTTCGCGCGCCTTTCGATGGTGTGTTGAACGCGCGGCCGGTGGAGATCGGCGATTTCCTCGATGTCGGTGATCCGGTGGCGACGGTGGTCGATCTGACGCCCATTCTGGTGGTCGGCAGCGTGACCGAGCAGGAGGTCGCTCATATCCATGTCGGTGCCCGGGCGGTGGCAAAACTCGTCACGGGGCACGAAATTACGGGCCGCATCCGTTATGTGTCGTCGGTGGCGTCCGGCACGACGCGGACCTTCGAGATCGAGATGGAGGCAGAGAACAGCGATCATGCGGTCGTCGACGGGGTGACGGCTGAACTGCGTCTCAACCTTGATACGGCGATGGCGCATATCGTGTCGCCCGCGGTTCTGACCTTGTCGGACACAGGCGTCGTCGGCATCAAGGCGGTCGATGCGGATAACATCGTCCGCTTCTATCCCGTCGAGATTCTAGACGACACCGCGGACGGCATGTGGCTTGGCGGATTGCCGGAGCGTTTGACCCTCATCACCGTGGGTCAGGAGTTTGTGCAGCCGGGACAAAAAGTGGTTGCCGTGCCGCGCGACGGCGCCCCCGTCAGCAAGCTTGAGGACAGGGAATCCTAAAGTGACCGGTGGAGTTATCGACGCCGCATTAAATCGGTCGCGGACGGTTATCGCGACGCTCCTGTTGATTCTGATCGCGGGCTCCGTCGCCTATGTCGATATCCCGAAGGAATCCGATCCCGACATCAACATCCCGATCATTGTCGTTCGTGCCACCCATGACGGTATTTCTCCGGAAGATGCCGAGCGTTTGATCGTCCGGCCTATCGAGGACGAGCTGCGGATCATCGAAGGCATCAAGGAGATGAAATCCACCGGCTATGAAGGCGGCGCGTATGTCACGTTGGAATTCGAGGCCGGATTCGATGCCGACAAGGCCATGGATGACGTCCGCGAGAAGCTCGACCGCGCCAAGCCGGAACTGCCGGAGGAAACCGACGAGCCGACCGTGTCGGAGGTCAATTTCAGTCTGTTTCCGGTGATCGTCGTTATTTTGTCGGGCGATATCACCGAACGAAAGCTCCTCCAACTCGCGCGCGATCTCCAGGACAGCATCGAAAGTGTTCCGAGCGTCCTCAAGGCGGAGATCGTCGGCGAACGCGACGAACTGGTGGAGATCATCATCGATCCCGTGAAGCTGGAGAGCTACGGTTTCACCCTGGAGACCGTGACCCAGATGGTGACCTCGAACAACCTGCTGGTCGCCGCCGGGGCCCAGGATACGGGGCGCGGCCGCTTCTCGGTTAAGGTGCCGGGCGTGTTCGAATCGACACCGGATATCATGAACCTGCCATTGCTGGTCGATGGAGATTCCACCATCCGCGTGCGCGACGTTGCCGAGGTGCGCAAATCGTTCAAAGACCCGGAGGGTTTTGCGCGTGTCGGCGGTACACGCGCCATCGCTTTGGAAGTATCCAAGCGCACCGGTGAAAACATTCTTGCAAACAACAGCCGGGTCCGTGAAATCGTTGCCGAGGAACTCGAGACCTGGCCGCCGGCCCTACAGGAAGCGGTGCAGGTGAGCTTCTCGCAGGACAAGTCCGACGTGACACGCCAGATCCTGACCGATCTGCAGAACAACGTGTTAAGTGCCGTGATCCTGGTGATGGTGATCATCGTTGCCGCGCTCGGCATCCGCTCGGCGGGGCTGGTCGGTGTTGCCATTCCCGGCTCGTTCCTGATCGGCATTCTGGTGTTGGCGGGCTTCGGCCTCACCCTCAACATCGTCGTGTTGTTCAGCCTCATCCTTGCCGTCGGCATGCTTGTCGACGGCGCCATTGTCGTCACCGAGTTCGCCGACCGCCGTATGATTGACGGGGCGCCGCGCAAGCAGGCTTACGGCGAGGCGGCAAAGCGTATGGCATGGCCCATCATCGCCTCGACAGCGACGACCTTGGCCGCCTTCCTGCCGCTTCTGTTTTGGCCCGGCGTTGTCGGTGAGTTCATGAAGTTCATGCCGCTGACGCTGATCGCCACCCTGGCGGCGTCTCTCTTGATGGCGCTGATCTTCGTACCGACCCTCGGCGCCTATTTCGGCCGGCCGGGTATCATCGACGAAAAGACGCTTGCCGCGGTGCGCGCCGGCGAGACGGGCGATATCGATAGCGTCGGCGGATTTACCGGGCGCTATATCGGTCTATTGAAATTCGCATTGCGTCACCCGGCCAAGATTCTGATGCTCGCCGTGGCCTTGCTGATCGGCGTGCAGTGGTACTACGCCAACCACGGCAACGGCGTCGAATTTTTCCCCGAGATCGAGCCCGATAATCTGGCGGTGCAGGTCCGCGCGCGCGGCAATTTGTCCATTTATGAGAAAGACGCGCTGATGCGCGAGGTCGAGGCGCGTATTCTCGACATGGACGGCTTCAAGACGGTCTATAGCCGCACCGGCCGGTCCGAAGACAGCCAGGAGGCCGAGGACATCATCGGCACGGTCAATCTCGAACTCGCCGATTGGCGGACACGGCGTCCGGCAAAGGAGCTCCTCGCCGATATCAATGCGCGCACCGCCGATATCGCAGGCATCCATGTGAACGCGCGCAAGGAGGAGCAGGGCCCGCCTGTCGGCAAGCCCATCCAGGTCCAACTATCGTCCCGCGTTCCCGAGTTGTTGCCGCCTCTTGCCGACCGTTTCCGGACATACATCGAAGGCATGGACGGCGTGATCAATGTCGAGGATACGCTGCCGCTGCCGGGCATCGAATGGGAGATCACGGTCGACCGGGCGCAAGCCGCCAAGTTCGGGGCCAACGTGCAATCGGTCGGGCAGGCGGTGCAGTTGATAACCACCGGCATCAAGGTCGATGAGTACCGGCCCGACGACAGCCGCGAGTCGGTCGATCTCCGGATCCGCTACCCCGAGGAATACCGCACCATCAAGCAGCTCGATCACATCCGCATTCAGACCGATCAGGGGCTCGTGCCGCTCAGTAACTTCATTAAACGAAGTGCGCGCCCCCGTGTCGGCACGGTAACCCGTGTCGACGGCAAGCGGACCCTTTGGGTGAAGGCGGACGTGGACGAAGGCGTGCTCGCCGACACCAAGGTGCGCCAGATCCAGACCTGGCTGTCGACGCAAAACATAGATCCGCGCGTCGATATCGTCTTCAAGGGCGAAGATGAAGAGCAGCAAAAGGCGGCCTCCTTCCTGTCGCGGGCTTTCGGTGTCGCCCTGTTCATCATGGCGATCATTCTGGTGACCCAGTTCAACAGCTTCTATTCGGCGGGGCTGATCCTGTCGGCGGTGATCATGTCGACCATCGGCGTGTTTATCGGCTTGCTGATCTTCAATCAGCCTTTCGGCATCGTCATGAGCGGCATCGGCGTCATCGCGCTGGCGGGTATTGTGGTGAACAACAACATCGTGCTCATCGATACCTTCGATCATATCCGGAAAGCTGTTTCCGATCCCATGGAGGCGATCATCCGCACCGGCGCGCAGCGTCTCCGGCCGGTGCTGCTCACCACCATCACCACCATCCTGGGTCTCATGCCCATGGTGCTCGGCGTCAATATCGATCTGGTGACCCGTGACGTCTCCGTCGGAGCGCCCTCGACCCAATGGTGGACGCAACTCTCCTCGGCCATCGTATTCGGCCTGGCCTTCGCTACCGTGTTGACCTTGGTTGTGACGCCGTCGGCGCTCATGGTGCGCGCCAACGTTCAAGCTTGGAAACAGCGCCGCCGTGAGCGCAAGGCCGCCAAGAAAGCCGCGAAGGCATCCGGCGGTAGTCCGGCGCCTGCGGAATGAGTGGCGAATAACCCTTTCAATAATCCGGATTAATATTGGGTTTGCGCATCCTGAAGCGCCGGGGCATCCTGCTGCCCGTTTCGAATTGGCGAAAAGCCATAAGCCTATAGGCAATAAAACGATCAGCCGACGGAGGAGAGACCCGTGAAGAATTACGTTGATGGCGGCGAAGCCGTGGTACAGGCGTTCCGCGCCCTGGATGTCGATTACGTGATGGCCTCTCCCGGTTCCGAATGGGGCTCCGTCTGGGAAGCCTTCGCGCGCCAGAAGGTGTCGAACACCAAGGGCCCGACCTATTTCAGTTGTGCGCACGAGACCCTCGCCGTCGATCTCGCCATCGGGTACACGGCGTATACGGGCCGCATGCAGGCGGTAATGCTGCACACGGGCGTTGGCCTTTTGCAGGGTGCCATGGGCATCGATGCGGCGCAGCGGCAGGGTATTCCCATGGTCGTCGTCTCGGGTGAATCGCTCACCTATGGCGAGCGCGAAGGATTTGAGCCCGGCCCGCAGTGGCAATCGAGCCTCAGCGTCGTCGGTGGACCGTACCGGCTGGCCGAGCCCATCACCAAATGGGCTTACAAGGCGACAAGTACCGAAACCCTCTTTCCCCAGTTGGTCGCCGCCGGTGAAATGGCGCAGAGGACGCCCGCGGGCCCCGTTTATATGTCGGTGCCCATAGAAACCCAGCTTGGCGACTGGACCCCGCCTGCCGATGTACGCAACGTGCCGCCGGCACCTAAACCGGTGCCCGCCGCGGCCGACATCGAGCGTGTTGCGGCCTTGTTGGCGAAGGCCAAAAAACCGGTCGTGGTCGCCGAGGCGAGCGGCCGCGATGTCGAAGGCTACGACGCCCTCGTCGAGCTTGCCGAATTATTATCCATCGCCGTGGTCGAGCCGCGTTGGTCCGACTATGCCAACTTCCCGAAGGATCATCCGCTGCATCTCGGCGCGGGGCGCCCCGATTGCCTGGACGAAGCCGACCTCATTCTGACGGTGCGGTCGCGGTCGCCCTGGTATCCGTCCAACAAGCGGCCCGCCAACGCGACCGTGGTTGCCATCGATGAAACCCCCTTCAAGCCGCATTTGGTCATGCACATCAGCGACGCCGATATCTTCCTCGAAGGTGATGCGGCGCTGACCATGAAGGCGTTGGCCGAGGCGGTCGGCGCCGCCGGGATCGACAAATCGGCGGTCGAGGCGCGCGGCAAGGAATGGGCGAAGGCGCATGATGCCTTGGTGGCTAAGAACAAGGCGGCGACCGACGCCGACCAGGCAAAAAAATCGATCACGCCGTTAGCGTTGATCTCGACCCTCGGCGAGGCATTGCCCGAGGACACCATCTATGTCGATGAAACCATCACCCATCGCGGCATCATGCTCGCCCATCTTCAGAACAAGGGGCCGCAAAGCTATTTCCGGGTGCAGGGCGGCCTCGGCCAGGGGCTTGGTGTTGCGCTCGGCGTCAAGATGGCGGCCAAGGACAGCACGCAAGACCGTCCCGTTGCGCTGGTCATCGGCGACGGGTCGTTCATGTACAATCCGGTGCTGCAATCGTTGGCCCTGTCGCAGCATGCCGGCTTGCCCATCCTCATCGTCGTCAATAACAATGCCGGCTATGTCGCCATGCAGAAGGAGCACCACGCCTATTACCCGGATGGTGTCGCCGCGGCGAATGACATTTTCTACGGGCGCCCGCTGACCGACCTCGAATATTCGGACCTTCCCAAGCTTTTCGGCGGGTTCGGCAAGCGCGTCGAAACCATGGCGGAGTTGCCGGGTGCGTTGCAGGAAGGCATGGCGGCGGTCAAGGAAGGCCGCAGCGCGATCATCAACGTCATGCTCGAAGATACGCCGAAAAGGGATTAGCGGCGCTTATTCCGTATCGTCTTCGTCGCGGACCGCGGCGGGAATGCCGCCGCCCTTCTTCAGTTGCGCGGCCTCGCGTTCGAGGCGCCGATAGGATCTGAGGCCGAAGGGCAGCGTACAGATATAGGCAACCAGGATCACCGTGAGCGTCAGCCACGGCGCGCTGACGCTGAGGGCGGCAATCGCGCCGACGATTAACATGGTCAGCAGCACGAAGCGGTGTTGCACCCGGATGTTCTTGAATGAATAGGTCGGCAGTTTACTGATCAATAGTCCGGCGACGGCAATGATGAACAAGGCCACCACGGCGGGTTCGCGGACGAAATCGCTTTCCATCTGGAACGACAGGATCATGGGAAGCATCACAAGTCCGGCGCCAGCTGGCGCGGGCACGCCGGTGAAGTAATTTTTTGCCCAGGGCGGCAATTCCGGTTCGTCGATGTTTGTATTGAAGCGGGCGAGCCGCAGCGCGCAGCACACGCTGAACAGGAGCACCAACACCCAGCCGATGGGCCCCGCGTCCTTCATCGTCCACAAATACAACAGTACGGCCGGGGCCACCCCGAACCCGACGAAATCCGACAGGCTGTCCAGTTCTGCGCCGAACTTCGACGTGCCGTGCAGCATCCGCGCCAGGCGGCCATCGAGCGCGTCGAAGATGGCGGCGAAGACAAGCGCGACGTTGGCCGGCTCCCAGCGTCCCTCGAGGCCGTAGCGGATCGACGTCAGCCCGGCGCACAAGGCCAACATGGTCAACATGTTGGGAATCATTTTGTTGAATGAGAGGCCGCGCAGTTTGGCTTGCCGGGGGCGGAACATCAGCGCACTTCTCCGATCCGTGTCGGTTCTTGCGTCGACATGTCGGCGAGAACCGTTTCGCCGGCAATGGTCGTCTGCCCTTCGATAACCAGCGGCGTCACGCCGTCCGGCAGATAGACATCGACGCGGCTCCCGAAACGGATCAAGCCGAACCGGCTACCGCATGTTACGTCTTGGCCTTCGGTAATGTCGCATTTGATCCGCCGCGCGACCAGTCCCGCGATCTGAACGACGATGAAATCCTTACCGTCTTCGGTTCGCAGATGGATCGTTTGCCGTTCATTGAATTCGCTCGCCTTGTCCAGGGAGGCGTTCAGGAATTTCCCCGGCCGATAGGCGAGCTTGACAATCTTTCCGCCCATGGGGATTCGGTTCACATGGACGTTGAAAACGTTCATGAACACCGACACGCGGGTGCGCGGCGTTTCGCCCAATCCGATCTCTGGCGGCGGTACGGCGTCGGCGATCATTTGCACGACGCCGTCGGCGGGGCTGATAACCAGCCCGTCCCGCGTAGGGGTCACCCGGTCGGGATCGCGAAAGAAATAGGCACACCACAGGGTCAGAACGGCACCGATCCATCCCAACGGCTCCCACAGGATCGCGAGAAGGACGGTAGCGATGGCGAATGCGGTAATGAAGGGCCAACCGGCGCGGTTGATGGGGGGGATAGTGCTGGTCATCCTGACGTCTGCTTGGAATACCTATGCTGCCCCGAGCAATCGGTGGCCGGGTATCAATTGCGCTGCACTATAGTTAATTCTAGAGCGGCTTCCACTCAATTGGAACCGGAGTTGATTTCAATTGAGTGGATTACGCCGCTAACCGCCTAATTCCGTGGATCGGCTAAACCGATAACGGTTCGGCAAGGGGTGCGGACATCGACGATTCGTTCAGGACGCTGCAGATTCGGTTATAGACCTCATGCTCGATCTGACGAACGCGTTCCGGTGAGATTTCGAAAATCTCGCTGATCTCATTCAAGGTAGGGCGATCTTCTTCGATTCGACGCATGACGAAAATGCGGCGATCTCGTTCCGGAAGTTCATCGAGGACGCGCGACAGCAACAGCCGTTGAAGTGCAATTTCCTCACGGTGGGCAAGCTGGGTTTCCTGATTGTCCGTGTCGTCTGTCAGCCATTCCTGCCATTCCGTCGTTTCGTCGCTGACCACCAGCTCATTCAGGGAGAAGTCGGGTTGGGTCATGCGGACATCCATCGATTCGACATCTTCCGGCGAGACCTCGAGGCGGTCGACGATGGTATCGACATGGTTGGCGGTGAGAGGGCTGTCATAGTTGCCGCAAAGCTCTACTTTCAGCTTCCTTAGGTTGAAAAACAATTTTTTCTGACCAACCGTGGTGCCGATGCGAACCAGGGACCACGACCGCATGATGTGTTCTTGCATCGCGGCACGTATCCACCATTTGGCATAGGTCGCGAGGCGGGAGCCACGCTCCGGATCGAAGCGGTTGATGGCCTGCAGAAGACCGATACTTCCTTCAGAGATCAGATCTTCGATGGGCAGGCCATAGCGGCGGAATTGTGTCGCGACCTTGACGATCAGACGCAAATGGCTCGTCACCAAGCGTTCGAAAGCCTTGCTGTCTCCCTTGGTTTGCCAGCGTTCTATAAGGTCGAGCTCTTCGTCTGCCTCGAGCATGGGATAGGTTTTAATCCGCCGGAAAAACGACGAATTGAGCGGTTGATCGGCATAAGAGTATGGAACGGGTCCCGCCGACCGGTTTCTTTGCAAAGTCTGGGGTCGTCTTGAACTTGAAGCCACCACTCACCTCTCCAAAGTGCGTTTATTGGAGACGGCGGAAGACCCGTTGAGCGTGTTCTCCGCCGGTAGGCAATACCCTTTCGGGGATAGCAAAATACTACCCCGGGTAGTTTTAGGCGGTCATTGTGGAGTACCGATGGTTTGGTGTCGGTTTATCCCGAACGCGGTTACGGTTTTCCCGAACGCGGCTACGGTTTTCCCGAATAAGGTTCGACAGATAGGACTGTGCGGAGGAGGTCTGCGGCCGTTTTAGCCTGCATCTTCTCCATTACCCGGGCGCGGTGGACCTCTACCGTACGCTGTGTAATACCCAATTCATAGGCAATTTGCTTATTCAACTTACCGTCGGTAATCATGTCGAGTACGTCACGCTCACGCGGAGTCAGCAACTCGAGCCGCTTGCGGATGCTGTCCTTGAAGACCTTGTCCCGGGACAATCGCTCGCTTTCGGCCAGTGCTTTGTAGACGATTTCGAGCAGCATCTGAGTGTTGATCGGTTTTTCGACGAAATCGAAGGCGCCGCTTTTCATGGCACGGACGGCCATCTGGGTATCCCCATGGGCGGTAACGATAATCGTGGGAATACTGAGATCTTCTTCCGCAAGCTGTGCCTGCAGGTCGAGGCCGCTAATACCGGGCATGCGCACGTCGAGAAGGATACAGCCAGGCGCCTGAATAGGCATGGCTTCCAAAAATTCGTCACCGGAGGCAAAAGACCTGACTTTCAAATCGACGGAAGCAAATAAATCCGTCAGGAATTCCCGATTGATCTCTTCATCTTCGACGACGTAGATCACTGGCTCCGGCATCGCGGGATCGATGTCCGCCCCGATGTTCGCTCCTGTGACCCTTTTGCCGTTCAACATCCACCCGTATCCGCGCGTTGAAGAATGAGTTTTTTGCCGGTCTCGATCGACCATTTATCTTGTAACTATCGACCTTAATTCAAAATCGTTCCATTGCAAACCGGTTGCACGAAATTTGCCGGACTATTCCCACGGCACTTACACCGGGAATCTTTAGCCCACAAAGGTCGTCGTTAATTAGCTATCACTAATTTATTGAAGGAAGTCGGAACACTTGACCGGGATAAATCAGATCAGCATCCCGGATTTGTCTTTTGTTGGCTTCAAAAATGGTGGTGTACCGAAGACCGCTGCCATAGGTGCGCCGCGCTATCCGCCATAGATTGTTGCCGGGTTCCACCACGAACAATTGGCCTGGTGCGATGTCTGTCAGCGGCGTAGACCGCGCAAAGACCACTTCGACCCGGGCGAGTACCGTTCCGCCCGAATCGACCTGATCGGCGCGGATCGTATAAATTCCGGGAGTGACGGTCTTTTCCGGTGCTTGGCGCCAATGCCCGGCTTGGCTGGTGATGGCGCGTCCCAGGAATTCGTTATCGAGATAGAGGTGCACGAAGCTGCCGGGATTGCTTTTACCGGTAACAGCTAAGTGTCCTGTTTCATCGTAATCGACGGTTTCGACCGAGACATTGAACTGAGGAGCAACATCCTCCTTGGCGTTTTCCGTGCCGGTTTTCGCGAATGCCTGCACTTGCTCCTCTGTCTGGCCGGACGGCATCTGCAATACTTGGACGGGGCCTTTCCCATCGCGTGGAACTTTGAGGGCGAGCGGCTGGGACGGCTTTTCGACATTACGTCCCGCGATATCTTTGCCTTTTTCCGGCACCACAAGAACGACGTTTTCTTCTGAAACGACAGGCGGCTCCTTCGAATCTTCCTCGACCATTCTTAAGGAAAGTTCCCGGCTGCCGGACGGAAGCGGCGCCGAGGGCACGAACACCCATTCGCCGCGCTGGTCGGCGGTAACTTCGCCGATTACCTTGTCCCCATCCAGGATTTGTACCGTCGCGCCCGGTTTGGCGCGTCCGGCCATGACGGCATCGCCCCGCGGATTGATGCGCACCACATCGAAACTTGGCACGTCGAGCGTGTCGGTCGCTTCCGAGGGCGTCGTTTCGGGGCCGGCGGTCATTTCCCGCTGGACGGTTTGCGGCGCATCGTCCTCGGACGTATCCAGGGCGAAATTCAGAATAATCGCCGCAATGACGATGATGCCGCCGAGCACGGCGAGAATTGCCGATCTTGTCACGGTCCCCTCATGGGCGAAAATGCGGGGCACAATTGCCCCCCGGAAAATCCCAGTGGCGATCCCACTGATGACCGTATGGCCATCATAGGCCCAATGCCAAGCGGAACGCTATGCGTTTCCGCCAAAAGTATCCCTAACACTAATATGCGTACGCATGGCAAGCAATGGCGGAGGCCGTTATTCCGTGGGGACTTGAGTCAGAACGAGGAAAATAGCCGCGCTAAGCAACACCGGCAGCAAGCTCAGCCCTGCGACCGTTAACGGTTTGAACATCCGGGACAATAGAAATTCGTGTCTGATAACCCGCGCCGCAACCGAATCGGCAAAGGGGATAAAGCAGAGCAGGATAAGGGCCGCGACCACCGTCGGTTCGGTATCCGCGAGCCGCGAGGCGATGGCGGCGAG
The DNA here is from genome assembly GCA_913055735.1 of uncultured Rhodospirillales bacterium. Taxonomy (GTDB): domain Bacteria; phylum Pseudomonadota; class Alphaproteobacteria; order Rhodospirillales; family UBA2165; genus CAJXKD01. The sequence continues at coordinate 307,802 of CAJXKD010000001.1, read as the reverse complement.
CGCGCCGCCCGCTGTCAGGATCGCCGACATGGCGACCATATCGTTGCGCGCGCCCCAGCTCCAGACCAGGGTTCCCGCCAATCCAGCAGACAGGCCGACGGCGAGGTTCCATTCGGTCGTGCTGCCATTGATATAAGCAAGGCCAACAAGGGCGATCGCGCCCATCATCAAGATGACGGTGGCAATTCCCGGCGCTTCGTGTTGCCGCCAAAGGCGGAAGGAGAATATTAGCCAAACGGTAAAGACGATGACCGAAACCGTCCCAACGCCGCCTGCCATCCACACACACAGAACGGCCCCGAATACCATGATTGTAGCCATTTGGAGCGATTTGCCGAAAAAAGTTTCAGCGGAACTGTAAAGGTCGAGAAGCACGCCGATGACCAGGCCGGCCATCAGGATATAGACCATCGCATCGCCATTGAATCCGGGCGGGAAGCCAGGCAGGCCGTTGGTCATGGCGGCGAGCCAAAGGAACACCACGCCAATCGATGCGCCGGACAGGCGGGCACCGGCCTCGGGGCCGCCGATCCACCGGATCAGGCCCGCAAATATTCCTGTCGCGAAAAAGGGAATGGCGACGAGCCTGATGATGGGCGGATCAAAGAAGTCCATGTGCCGGTTGGTGTGAGTTGAGCCGTTCCGGTTCTTAACGCGTTTTTGCGGCCGGGCCAATTGAGCCGTAAGCGTTTACGAGCATAGCGGCGATCCCGGAGAGAAGCTAGCGCGACGCCAGGAGCGGGTTGCCGCGTGTCCGTTAAATGTAACCGTCCGGGGGAAGGCTCAATGCGTATGGAAAACGTCGTTCTCGATGGCGGAAACGGACCGCAGATAGGCAATAAGTGCCGTCAAATCCTGTTCGGTCAATTTGCTGGTGCCATTCCGCACCACTTCGGCCATGCCGCCATCGACCTCGTCGCCAAGCGGCATTTCGCCGTCGCGGAATAGGGTGACCAGCTCGTCGTCCGTCCAATTGCCGATGCCGGTCTTGTCATGGGGGGTGATATTGGGAACCGTGTCGCCATCGGGTCCGTGTGCGAGCCCAGCGAATTTTTGGCTTTGATCGACGGCGCCGAGCATATTGCGAGGTGTGTGGCATTCACCGCAATGGGCAAGGGCTTCGGCGATATAGCCGCCGCGTGCCACCTCGGGCGTTGCGCCGGGAGGCGGCGTGTAGGGGCCTTTGTCGAAAAACAGCAGCTTCCAGAAAAACATGGTGAAGCGGAAGCCGAAGGGGAAATTGATGTCGTGCGGGATGTCCGGCTTGGCAACTGGCGGCAGGGAAAAGATGTAGGCTTTGAGCGTCCGCATGTCCGCGTCGGTCATTTTGGTGAACGACGTGTAAGGAAAGACGGGGAAGTAATGGTTGCCGTCGGGGGAAATGCCGTCGCGCAGGGCCCGGATGAAGTCTTCATCCGACCAGGTGCCGATGCCATGGGTGGGGTCGGCCGTGATGTTGGGGCCGTAATAGGTGCCGAACGGCGTTTTGAGTTCACGCCCGCCGGCGAGCAGAGCGCCGTTATTCTTGCTGTCGGTGTGGCAGCCGGCACAGCCCGCCGTGTTGAACAGATATTCGCCGCGCGCGACCTGGTCTTGCGCCGCCACCCATTTGGGAAACGCCAAAACCGCGACCAACGTCACGGCGATCAGAGAAATACGGCGCGCTTTCATGTCCATAAAGTAAGACCCGCGGCCGGCCTCTGAAAAGGGGGGAATTCGAAACCGGCCGCAGGAAGGAGGAGTATCTTATTCGTCTTTTGGTAGGCGGTAGACGCGGTGGCATCCGCCGCAGGCGGCGCCGACCATCTTGGTGGCTTCCTGCGTGGCGGCCAGATCGCCGCTTTTCGCGGCCATCAGGACACCTTGCGCGGCACCTTTCAGGGCGTCGAGCTTGGCGGTGAAATCACCCATGTTCTGCCAGATTTCTGGCTTGGCACGGCTTTCTCCGCCCGTCGAGCCTTCCGGCCACATGGAGGCGAGCTGATTCGTCGTGGCGAGGATGGTTTCGGCAGGGCCAACGCCATCCGCGGCGCTGCTCAGGCTGCGGAAGTTACGGGCCGCGCCGCCCAGGCGTTTCATGGCGTCGACGCGCTCCTTGACGATGCCGTCCTGTGCGGCGGCGGGGGTCGATGCGCCAGTGACCGCGACGGCCCCGATCAGCATAAGACCGATGATGAAGTGGGGGGCAGCCCGGAATGCGAGCCGGCTCGGTATCTTGGTCATTCGGTTCTCCTCGTTGTATTCCCCATGGGATGACCCATGATTCTCCCTAATTCGCGTTTTCGGCGCCGCCTCGACGACATGCTGCAATTCGGCGCTCCCGGGGATAACACCGGTTGGCGGGAATTATTCCCGAGATTTCGGGGATCGCCTAGACCGTGGTGCGAGGTTTCACGCAAAGGTTATCAAATCGGTTCAGTCGCGTGCAGGGATGCAGTAGTTTCGCCGCCATGAGGACCCATCCATGACAACCGTTTCCGCCATCGCCGTTTATTGCGGTTCCAAACCGGGCAATAATCCGGCCTATGCCGAGGCCGCGCAGGCCTTGGGTGCAGCCTTCGCGGCGCGTGGCATCCGCCTCGTTTATGGCGGCGGGCGCATCGGCCTCATGGGGCTGGTCGCCGATAGCGTGCTGGCCGGTGGCGGTGAAGTGACAGGTGTCATCCCGCGCTTCCTCTCCGAATGGGAAGTGGAACATCAGTTCGTCACCGAGCTTGTCGAGGTCGATACCATGCACGAACGCAAGCAGCGCATGTTCGACGCCGCCGACGCCTTCGTCATTCTGCCAGGTGGGCTCGGCACCCTCGAGGAAGCCTTCGAGGTGATCACCTGGAAGCAACTGCGTCAGCACGACAAACCGATCATCGTTCTCGATGTTGACGGCTATTGGCAGCATCTGCTGGCGTTGGTGGATGGCGTGATCGCCGAGGGGTTCGCCCACCCGGCGGCGCGCGACTTGTTCACCAGCGTCACCCGCGTCGACGAGGTGTTCGACGCCATCGCCGCGGCGCCGCCGCCCCATATGGACGTCTTCACCGATCATCTGTAACCTGCGCGGCCAGAATCACGTTTAACAAATAAGATCGCCGAAACGGGGAGGGCGCCAGCGTGACACGACAACTCCATTTGGGCGCCTTCATGCGGCCCGTCAGCATCCATACGGGCGCGTGGCGCTATCCCGGCGCTTATCCCGACGCCAATTTCAATTTCGACCACATCAAGCGTTTCGCGCAGAAGCTGGAGGCGGGCAAGTTCGACGCCTTTTTCATGGCCGACCATCTGGCGGTGCTCAACATGCCCATCGAGGCGTTGCAGCGCTCCGCCACCGTCACCTCGTTCGAGCCCATGACGCTGTTGTCGGCGCTTGCTGTCGCGACGGAAAAGATCGGCCTCGTCGCCACCGGCTCCACGACCTATGACGAACCCTATCACGTGGCGCGGCGGTTTTCGTCGCTGGATCACATCAGCGGCGGCCGCGCCGGGTGGAACGTAGTCACCACCTCGAACCCGGATGCGTCGAAGAACTTCGGCCGTGAGGATCACCTCGAACATGCCGAGCGCTACAAACGCGCGCGCGAGTTTATCGATGTGGTCACCGGACTTTGGGACAGTTGGGCCGACGACGCTTTCATTCGCGACGTTGACAACGGCATTTATTTCGACGCGGACAAGATGCATGTCCTCGATCATCACGGCACGTATCTCAACGTGCGCGGCCCGTTGAATATCGGCCGCCCGGTGCAGGGCTGGCCGGTGATCGTGCAGGCGGGCGCCTCTGATGCGGGCCGCCAGCTCGCCGCCGAAACCGCGGAAGCCGTGTTTACGTCGCAAAGCGATATTGCCGCGGGGCAGGCATTTTATTCGGACGTCAAGGGCCGCATGGAGAAGATCGGCCGCGTGCCGGATCACATGAAGATCCTGCCGGCGTGCCTGGTGGTTGTCGGCGACACGGTCGAGGAAGCGAAGGAAAAGCGCGCCGTGCTCGACAGCGGCGTCCACTACGCCAGTGCCATCGCGTCGCTGTCCATCGTGCTCGGCACCGATGCGTCGGGCTTCGATCCCGACAAGCCGCTGCCGCCCATCCCCGAAAGCAACGCGTCCAAGAGCGCCCGCGACCGCACCATCGAGATGGGCGAGCGCGACGGCCTCACCGTGCGTCAGTTGGCGCAGCGTCTCGGCGGGTTCTCGGGGCTCGCCATGGTCGGCACCCCCGACACCATCGCCGATGAGATGCAGGCCTGGCTGGAGAGCAACGCGTCCGATGGGTTTACGGTGATGTTTCCTTATCTGCCCGGCGGCCTCGACGACTTTATCGACCGCGTCGTCCCGGTGCTGCAGGACCGCGGCCTGTTCCGCAAGGAGTATGAAGGCACGACATTGCGCGAGCATCTCGGCCTGCCGCGGCCTCCCAATCAATTTCTTGGCTAATTAGGTCTTCGAAACATAACGGTGCGACCGCTGGACGGGAACGCACCGGAGAGTTAGGTTGACGCCTACGGCAACGAAAACCTAACCCAGGGGGGACACACCATGAGCGGTGATTTCAGCAATCCCGAAACCGTCGTGCTGCACGGCGGCGATTACCGTGCCGATCCGGCAACCACGGCGGTGGCGGTGCCCATTTATCAGACCACGTCTTATCAGTTCAACAGCTCCGAACACGCGGCCAACCTGTTCGCGCTGCGCGAGCTCGGCAACATCTATTCACGCATCATGAACCCGACCTGCGACGTGCTGGAAAAGCGCATCGCGGCGATGGAGGGCGGCATGGCGGCCCTCGCGGTGTCGTCGGGGCAGGCGGCGTCGACCTACGCCATCCAGAACCTCGCCCGTGCTGGCGACAATATTGTTAGTTCCACCGACCTCTACGGCGGCACCTGGAACCTGTTCGCCAACACGCTCTCCATGATGGGCATCGAGACGCGCTTCGTCGATCCGTCGGATCCGGAGAACTTCCGCAAGGCCATCGACGACAAGACCCGCGCCTTCTATGCGGAAACCCTGCCCAACCCGAAGCTCAACGTATTCCCCATCAAGGAAGTCGCCGACATCGGGCGCGAATATGGCATTCCGCTGATCATGGACAACACGGCCTGCCCGACCATGTGTAAACCGCTGGAGCACGGCGCCGCCATCGTCATGTATTCGACGACCAAATATATCGGCGGTCATGGCACCTCCATCGGCGGCATGATCGTCGACGGCGGCAATTTCGATTGGACCCAGTTCCCGGAACGCCAACCCAATCTCAACGAGCCGGACCCGAGCTACCATGGCGCGGTGTGGGGCACGTTGATCCCCGAGGCCTTGGGCGCGCCCATCGCCTATATCATCCGCGCCCGCGTCGTGCTGCTCCGCGATCTCGGCGCCTGCATGAGCCCCTTTAACGCCTTCCAGTTTATCCAGGGGCTGGAGACGCTGCCGCTGCGCATGCGTCAGCATTGCTCCAATTCCATGGCCGTCGCCGCGTTCCTGAAAGGTCACCCGAAAGTCGAGAAGGTGATTTTCCCCGGCGAGCAATCGGGCGAAACCAAGCGCCGCGCCGACGCCTATCTCAAGGGCGGCTACGGCGCGCTCATGGGCATGGAACTCAAGGGCGGCAAGCAGGCGGGCGAGACATTCATCAACGCGCTCAAGATGCTCTATCACGTCGCCAATATCGGCGATGCGCGCAGCCTCGCGATCCATCCCGCCTCGACGACGCATTCGCAGTTGTCGGAGGACGATCTTGCGGCGACCGGCGTCACCGAGGGCTATGTGCGGCTCTCCATCGGCATCGAGCATCCCGATGACATCATCGCGGATATTTCCCAAGCGCTTGATGCCGTCTGATTAACAAAGGGTGGGAACGGGCCGTCATATTGGATAAAGAGATCGAATGATCCTCGAAGCCATCCGCCGGCCCGTTCCCGGCCTCCGCCAAGTTCTCGCCGATCTATCGCTGGTGCATGTCGCCAACGCGGTGATCGGCTTTATCTTCGCCGCCTCCGCGCCGGTCGCGATTATGCTGGGCGTCGGGACAAGCGGTGGTCTGACCGAGGCAGAAATGGCCTCGTGGGTGTTCGGCACGTTCTTTTTGAACGGGCTTGTGACGCTGCCCATGTCGCTGATCTACCGGCAGCCGCTGGTCTTCTTCTGGACCATTCCGGGGATCGTGCTCGTCGGCCCGGCGCTTACCCACCTGTCGTTCGCCGAGGTCGTCGGCGCCTATCACGTCACCGGTCTTTTGCTGTTGGGGCTCGGTGTGACCGGCTTGGTCGGCCGCGTCGCCAAGCTGTTCCCTCTGCCGATCGTCATGGGCATGGTGGCGGGCGTGTTCCTGAAATTCGGCCTTGATTGGATCGCGGCGTTGCAGACCGGCTTCTGGATCGCCGCGCCCATGACGGCGGCTTTCGTCATCCTGTCGATCAACGCCTCCATCGCCAAGCGCATCCCGCCCATGATCGGCGTGCTCGTGGTTGGCGTGATCACACTGGCGATCCTGGGCGAGGGGACGGCGCCCGACTTCGGCGCCAACGTGCTCGCGCGGCCCATCCTGTTCGTGCCCGAATTTTCCCTGCAGGCGATGATCGAGCTGGTGATCCCGCTCGCCGTCACCGTGCTCGCCGCGCAGAACGCCCAGGGCATCGCCATCCTCACCGCCACCAACCATAATCCGCCGGTCAATGCGATCACCACCGCCTGCGGCATCGGCGCGCTGGTCGCCGCCCTTGTCGGCACCGTGTCGACCTGTCTGACCGGGCCGGTCAACGCCATCATCTCGTCGAGCGGCGAACCGTCGAAGCAATACACCGCCGCCATCGTCATCGCCTTCCTGGCGTTGCTGTTCGGCCTGTTTGCGCCGGTCTTCACCGGCATGATGCTGGCGACACCGCCGGCCTTCATCGCGACCCTCGCCGGGCTTGTCCTGCTGCGCGTCTTGCAGAACGCCTTCATCGTGTCGTTCCAGGGCAAATACACCCTCGGCGCGCTGATCTCGTTCCTCATCACCCTGTCGGGTTTTTCCATCTACAACATCGGCGCGCCGTTCTGGGGATTGCTGTTCGGCCTCATCGCGTCGCGCATCTTGGAACGCAAAGACTACGCCGAAGTTTAGGTGGACCCCCCGGTCAAGCCGGGGGGTGACGATAGGTGTTGACGTTCCCCCAATGCGTCATGCCCGGACCAGGGGGGATGGGGTGCGCCCCAACAAGTTTTCGGGGCATCCATCTTAACTCTCCTTGGAACAGAAAGATTGTGTGGGGTAAGGTGTTCGCATGAACACCCGCACCTCGCTTCTCAAATTATGGCGCTCGTTGCCGCTGTTGCTCGCGGGCGCCGTGCTCACCTACGGCTGCGTGACAAGCGCCGTGACGCCCGATCAGAACCGAACCTCCATGTCGGTCTCGGGCGATCAACGCTGCATCACCGGCAACGGCTTGCCCAACCATACCGTCGGTGCCTTTCCCAATCCCGGCAATCCGCACACCGTCCGCACCCAGGCGACCTACCGCTATTGCGTCGATGCCACCCCGGCGAAGGGAGCCGCGCCCCGCGATCACGAACCGACCGTCGCCATCGCCCTCAATGGCATCGTCGTCCGGCCGAGCACCGCCGACTATTGGGACCCGAACTCGCCGCGCAATCATTCGCGCACCGGCGACCGCAATTGGCGGTTGGAGGGGATGGGTAATTTCCGCGCCCTCGGCATGGACCAAAACAATGCCCACGTGGATGAACGCGGCCTCTATCACTATCACGGCATTCCGACCGGCCTCGTCGATTGGCTGAAGGCACACCCCGATCCGGATCGCAGCGCCACGCTGGTTGCTTATGCCGCCGACGGGTTCGAGATCCACTATGTCGGCTCGGCGCGGCGATCCAGTTGGTCGTTGAAGAAAGGGTCGCGCCCCTCCGGTCCCGGCGGACGCTACGACGGGCGCTACGTCGCCGATTGGGAATACACGCCTGGAACCGGCAATCTGGACAAATGCAACGGCGGCATGCTCTCGGATGCGCACGGGTCGCGCTTCGTCTACTTCGTCACGGCGAGCTACCCCTATTGGCCGCGCTGTTTCTGGGGCCGCGTCAGCCGCGATTTCGCCGGTGCACGCAGTCCCGGTGGCCCCGGCCGGCCCGGCGGCCCCGATGGTCTTCCACCCGGCGGCAGACCCGGCGGGTTCGGTCCGCCGCCCGGTGGCCCACCACCCCGGCCTTAGGTTTCTTTACCCCCCACCCTAACCCTCCCCCTCAAGGGGGGGGGGGATATGGCACCGGCGCTTCGACAACGTTCCCTCCCCACTCCGAGGGGGAGGGACAGGGAGGGGGGGGCGAAAAAGAAGCGCGGAGGTGGTATCGACTACTGAATATTGATGCCGCAGAAGGACAGGATCGACGGCACGATCATCGCCGCGCGGCCGAAGAACGGCGCCGCCGCGGCGGTCACCAATATCAAGACCCCGGCGAGGATCAGGATGAACTTCCGGTCCAACGTTTTGACCGGCTCTTGAGCCCCATCATTGTTGATATGCATTTGATCGGTCATAACGGGAGACCCTGTTTCGCAAACGAAGGGACGCACCGGTAAACATGCGCACCTGGATAATCAGAATATGTGCCGTCCTGGCCTTTGCCGCAACCGTGGTCGCGGTGTTCCTGGTCTCCGACCACTTTGCTCAAAAGTGGGAAACCGCGCTGGTCCGCGACATTTCCTTGAACGGCCCGGACGGCAACGCCTGGCACATCGATGATCTCGGCGGCAAGATGGGGATCATCTATTTCGGCTATACCTATTGCCCGGATGTCTGCCCGACGGCGCTCAACACCCTCGCCATCGCCTTGGATGACATGGGCGCGGCGCGGGAGACGTTTCAGCCGGTGTTCGTCTCCGTCGATCCCGACCGCGACAGTCCGGCTCTCATCCGCGATTACGTGGCGCAATTCGACGACGCTATCCTCGGCCTCACCGGCCCGCCGGCGCAGATCGCCGAGTTCGCCCGCGCCTTCGGCGCCACCTATGTGATCCGCAAAAAGGAAGGCGACACCAGCGACGATTACATCGTCGACCACACCGCCAACTTCTTCCTCGCCACCGCCAACGGCACCCGCGTGCCGCTGCCCTATACCTACGATCCCGACGAGTTGCGCACTAATCTCCTCAATGCCCCGACGCGGTTGGGGAGATAAGGAGAAATTATAATTAAAATCCAATTTTATTGATTTTTTCGTCAAAACACGCTAGGGTGCCGGTTCCAACAATCAACAGGACCCGGCCATTTGCCCCGGAAATCCGCCAAAACCGAAAAATCCCGCCCGCCATCTGAGGAAACGCTTCCCGCCCTCGGCGTGCTCAAGCCCCAGCATGAGGCCTTCTGTCAGGCCTATGCGCGGGTTCCAAACGGAGCGGCTGCGGCGCGGGCGGCGGGATACTCCCCGGGCGGCGCGGCGTACCGGGCGCGCGATCTCTTGAAGCGTAGCGATATCGCCGTGCGGGTCGCTGAACTGCGGGAAGAAATCGAGAATTCGCGGCAAGCGAAGATCGACGCGCTGATCGCCAAGCTGGAGCCCGTCTATGACGCGACCCTCGCCGCCGGCGATTATGACGGCGTCATGCAAGTGGTGGAGTTGCAGGCGCGCATCGCCGGCTTCATTCAGGGCGGTCAGGCGTTGAAGGCGCGGCTGCGGCTCGCCGCGCGCACGAAAGATACCGCCGGTTCCGAAACCATGATGTCGCTGGAAGCGGCGCTCGAGGAACTCGACGCCCCTGCTGAGGTTTCCGACGAATCGCCTTGAGCCGCATGATGCCCGGATCAAGTCCGGGGGTGACGATTGTAGGGGTATTCCATTCCAAACGTCATGCGCGGGCGTGACCCGCGCATCCATCTTTCTTTTCGTCTCAGCGTGTCCGAGCTTGTGTGGTTGAAACCTCTGTTTCGCTTACTTATGGTCGCCGCGCGACACAAGCAGGAAAGCCCAAACATGTCTTTTGCCAAACATGTCATTTGAATGCCTTTCAATCGATGACGCCGAGACGCTGATGGCGGCGGAGGATGTCACCGTCATCGATATGCGCGATCCCGAGTCCTTTGCCGCCGGTCACATCGAGGCCGCGTTGCCCGCCGCCGAGCTCGACATGGACAGGTTCCTCGCCGAAACGGATAAGGATGCCCCGCTGCTGCTCTATTGTTATCACGGCATTTCCAGCCAATCGGCGGCGCAGTTCCTCGCCTCCAATGGCTTCACCCGCGTCTATTCCATGGATGGCGGCTACACCGCGTGGGAGATGCTGGCGTCGTCCTGACGGGCGGTCGCGTTCACACACTTATTTGCACTGCAAAATAACGCACGGCGGACAAACACGCACACCGCGGTGCCCTCTTGAATAAAACCCCCCGCCCGCTTATGGTCGCGCCGTCCGTGCGGCGGTTCGCCGCGTCAAAAAAGGGGCACACCCCACCGGACGCTCATTTCAATAAACACCACCAGGAATTCGGAGCCCATTAATGAGCAAAATCAAGGTTGTGACCCCGGTCGTCGAAATGGACGGCGACGAGATGACGCGGATCATCTGGCAGTTCATCAAGGACAAGCTGATCCTGCCGTACCTCGACATCGACCTGAAGTATTACGATCTCGGCATCGAGAAGCGCGACGAGACCAACGATCAGATCACCGTCGATGCCGCCAACGCGACCAAGGAATACGGCGTCGCCGTCAAATGCGCGACCATCACGCCGGACGAGGCGCGGGTCGAGGAATTCGGCCTCAAGGAAATGTACCGCTCGCCCAACGGCACCATCCGTAACATTCTCGGCGGCACCATCTTCCGCGCGCCGATCATCTGTTCCAACGTGCCGCGTCTGGTGCCGGGCTGGACCAAGCCCTTTGTCATCGGCCGTCATGCTTTCGGCGATCAATACCGCGCCACCGACACGCTCATTCCGGGGCCGGGCAAGCTGACCATGACCTTCACCCCCGACGGCGGCGGCGACCCCATCGAGCGCGAGGTCTATCACTTCCAGGAACCGGGCGTCGCCATGTCCATGTACAACCTCGACGAAAGCATCATCGGCTTCGCGCGGTCGTCCATGAACTACGCCCTCGACATGGGCTGGCCGCTCTATCTGTCGACCAAGAACACCATCATGAAGGTCTATGACGGCCGCTTTAAGGATCTGTTCCAGCACATCTTCGACACCGAGTTCGCCGACAAGTTCAAGGAAAAGGGCATTACCTACGAACACCGCCTGATCGACGACATGGTGGCCGCGGCCCTCAAATGGGACGGCGGCTTCGTCTGGGCTTGTAAGAACTATGACGGCGACGTGCAGTCCGATACGGCGGCGCAGGGCTTCGGCTCCCTCGGCCTGATGACCTCGGTGCTGATGACGCCGGACGGCAAGACGGTCGAGGCGGAGGCCGCGCACGGCACCGTCACCCGCCACTACCGCCAGCATCAGCAGGGCAAGGAAACCTCCACCAACCCCATCGCGTCCATCTTCGCCTGGACCCGGGGCCTGTCCTACCGGGGCAAGTTCGACGACACGCCGGACGTGGTGAAATTCGCGGAAACCCTGGAAAAGGTGTGCATCGAAACGGTCGAATCGGGCTCCATGACCAAGGATCTGGCGATCCTCATCGGGCCGAACCAGACCTGGCTCACCACCCAGCAGTTCCTCGATAAGCTGGACGAGAACCTCAAGAAGGCCATGGGCTGAGCCCAAGCACCTTCTTGGGGCGGAAATCCGGGCCTCTTGCGCCGCCTTTCTTCTTGACGGGAGGGGCCGGGGGCCCTAAAACACCGGCCTCGCGGGCCTTTTGAGGCCCGCGGCCTATTTGTGAGAAAGCGGAAAAAAGGCCCAAAACAGCGAGTTTTCGGCCCAAAACCAAAGGATACGATCATGGCGCGCCGTTGCGACATCACCGGAAAAGGCGTTCAGACGGGCAATAACGTCAGTCACGCGAACAATCGGACCCGCCGCCGGTTCCTGCCCAACGTGCAGAAGATGGCCCTCTATTCCGATACGCTGGGCCCCATTTCCCTGCGCCTGACCCCGGCTGCGCTGCGCACCGTGGAGCATAAGGGCGGTCTCGACGCCTACCTGCTGGCGACGCCGACCTCCAAGCTGCCGGCCGAGGCCGCCAAGCTGAAGCGCCGCCTCAAGAAGGCCAAAGACAAGGCCGGTTCCGCCGCTTAAGCCTTCTAAACGCCACCCGGGACGTCCTTCCCGGCGCCTTTTCATTTTCACGAAACAAGTTGGATGCCCCGATCAAGTCGGGGCATGACGCGTGGTGGTGGCTTTACTCAATCCGTCACCCCCCGGCTTGACCGGGGGGTCCATCTTTCCTTCTCCGAGTACTGTCAATTCTTTGGGGGCAGCAGCTCGAAAATCATCAACAGCGTCCGCTGCAGCGGATTGAAGTTATCGTCTGAGATCAGATAGATAAGCGTCCGGCCGCGCCCATCCTTGCGCGCCGCGATCCCTTCGAAATTATCGACCGTCAGCGGCAGCTGCAGCCGCGCGATTTCCTGTGTCGGCACCACCGCACCGGGTTTGACCGCCGCCTCGTCCAGGACGGAGACGCGCACCCGCACGCCGGCGAGGGGGGTGAAATTGCGTTCGGCCATGATAATCCCGCCATCCGGTAGCCGCGCCGCGCCCGTCGGGCTCAGCGGTTCGGCCCGTCCGACCGTCAACGTCTCCCATTTCTGTCCGTCGTAGACCCAGGCGCGGGTGGTGCCGTCCGGCGTCCCCGCCTGATGATCTTCCTGCAGGGCGAGCAGTCTGCCGTTCCCGAGCGTCACCAGCGCCTCTAGCCCGCCGTTGTCGGGGGCGTCCTCCAGTCCCGGCGGCGTCGGCAGGGGCGTCACCGTACCATTGGCATCATATACCCAAACCCGGTGGTCGCGTTCGAAGGCGACGGCGGTGCGCCCATCCCGCAGGATCGCCATGCCCTCGGCGTCGCTTTCCTCTTTGCTTTTCAGAACGCGCCCGTCGGGGGCGGTGAGGGGGGTGATCTTGGGGAAGGTGACGGCGGTGATCTCGCCCGCCGCGTCGACGTCCAACGTCGCGTCCAGCCGCGTGCCCGTGTCGGAGAGCGCCGTCAGGCGGGTGCCGTCGGCGGAAATCTCCAGCGCCGAATAGCCGCCGAAGCGCTTGTCGTTGGAGGTCAGTTCCACGCCGCCGACATAGCGCAGCCGGCCGACAGTGCGCACCGTCGGATCGCCCGTGTCCAGCGGCGCCGACGAGACGCGCACGCTGACCGGCGCGTCGTTAGCCCGAACCTGTGTTGGCGTGCAGGCCGGGATGAAGCCGGCAACCAACGTGGCTGCCAGAACGGTGAAAAACCGTAAGCGCATATGGGCTAGTGGACCAGGGCGCGGCGGGGGACCGAGCTTTCCTCTTCGAACAGTTCGGAGAGGTTCTGCATCATGGTGCCGCCCAGTTCCTCGGCGTCGTTGATGGTCACGGCGCGGCGGTAATAGCGCGTAACGTCGTGGCCGATGCCGATGGCGGTGAGTTCGACCGGCGAGCGCCGCTCGATATAGTCGATCACCGTGCGCAGGTGCTTCTCCAGATAATTGCCGGGGTTCACCGACAGGGTCGCATCGTCCACCGGCGCGCCGTCGGAGATCACCATCAGGATGCGGCGCTGCTCGGGCCGGCCGATCAGCCGGTTGTGGGCCCACAGGAGCGCCTCGCCGTCGATGTTTTCCTTCAGCAACCCTTCGCGCAGCATCAGGCCGAGGTTGCGCCTTGCGCGCCGCCACGGGGCGTCGGCCGCCTTATAGATAATGTGCCGGAGGTCGTTGAGCCGTCCCGGATTGGCGGGCTTTCCCGCTGCGACCCACTTCTCCCGCGCTTGGCCGCCCTTCCATGCCCGCGTGGTGAAACCGAGCACTTCAACTTTCACCGCGCAGCGTTCCAGCGTGCGGGCGATGATATCGGCGCTCATGGCGGCGACGGAAATGGGCCGGCCGCGCATGGAGCCGGAATTGTCGATCAGCAGCGTGACCACCGTATCGCGGAAGTCGGCTTCCTTCTCGACCTTGTAGGACAGCGCGTGGCGCGGATCGACGACCACGCGGGCGAGCCGCCCGGCGTCGAGCAATCCTTCCTCGAGATCGAATTCCCACCAGCGCTGTTGCTGCGCCATCAGGCGGCGCTGCAGCCGGTTGGCGAGGCGCGACACCACGCCCTGCATATGGACCAGCTGCTGATCCAGCTGCGCGCGCAGGCGGGTAAGCTCTTCCGGATCGCACAAGGCGTCGGCGCTGATGGTCTCGTCGAATTCGGCAGTGAAGGCCTGGTACATCTCCACGTGGCCCTCGCCGAATTCAGGCCGCATGGGTTTGCCACGCATGGTCACCGACGGATCTTCCTCCAGTTCGGAGGGGTCCATCATGGTTTCCATTTCGTCTTCCGACTCGGAATCCATTCCGTCGGAATCCATCTCCATCTGCTCGGAATCCTGATCGCCGTCCTGGGATTGCGCGTCGGCGCCTTCCTGGTTCTCCTGATCCTGGGATTCCTGATCCTGGTTGTCGTCGCCGCCCTCCTGGCTTTCGGATTCGGAGGTTTCGGGCGACAGGTCCAGGAGGTCGAGAATATCCTTGAGCGAGTCGCCGAAGGCTTCCTGATCGTGGATCTGGCGTTGCAGGGTGCTCATTTGCTTGCCGATCTTTTCGTCGACCCAGCCGCGCCACAGATCGGCGAGCGGCTTGCCCGACGCGGGCACCGGCGTGCCCGAGAGCTTCTCGCGCAGCAGCAACGCCACCGCGTCGGTCATCTGGCTCATCTCGCGGTCGCTCGCCTGGTGATAGCCCTTATCGCGGCAATCGGCGTCGTGGAACTCATGCAGGTTCTTGGCGACGCCCGCCAACTGGCGCGCGCCCAGCGCTTCGACCCGCGCCTGCTCGGCGGCGTCGAACAGAGAGGCGCTGCCCGCTTCCTGGGGCACCTGCTGCCGGTAAAGCGTTTCATCATGGTAGCGCAGCCGGAGTGCCGCCGCGTCGGCCTCGCCGCGCAGCACGTTGAGGTCTTCGCCGTCGAATTGCCGCGACGGCGCCGGCAGGCGCGCCTGTCCCCCTTCGGGGCCGATGGCGAGGCCATGGGCGCCGGGGGCAAAGGACACCGATACGTCGTCACGCGCCGACACCGCTTTCAGCGTCGCTTCCGTGACCCGTTTGATCAGGTCCTGATTTTCCTGATCGATTGCCATGTGTTTCTTCCGCCGATCTTCAACCGGCCGTTAGGCCATGGTTATGTTGGCTGCCGATTCCGGCAATTCCTCACCGAAGCAGCGCTGGTAGTATTCGGCGATGATCGGCCGCTCCACCTCGTCGCACTTGTTGAGGAAGGTGAGACGGAAGGCAAAGCCGACATCGCCGAAGATTTGCGCGTTCTCGCCCCACACGATGACCGTCCGCGGCGACATGACCGTCGAGATGTCGCCGTTGACGAACCCGGTCCGCGTCAGGTCGGCAAGCTCGACCATCTTGCTGGCCGTGTCGCGGCCTTCCTTGGTGGCGAGCGACGGTACCTTGGCGGCGATGATTTCCGTTTCCGCATCGTGCTCGAGATAGTTCAGGGTCGTGACGATGTTCCAACGGTCCATCTGGCCCTGGTTGATCTGTTGCGTGCCGTGATAAAGCCCGGTGGTATCGCCGAGACCGACCGTGTTGGCCGTGGCAAACAGCCGGAAATAGGGATGGGGATGGATGACCCGGCTCTGGTCGAGCAGGGTCATCTTGCCCTCGACTTCCAGGACACGCTGAATGACGAACATCACGTCCGGGCGGCCGGCGTCGTATTCGTCGAACACCAGCGCCACCGGATTTTGCAGGCTCCACGGCAAAATGCCTTCGCGGAATTCGGTTACTTGCTGTCCGTCCTTCAACACGATGGCG
Organism: uncultured Rhodospirillales bacterium; assembly: GCA_913055735.1. Classification (GTDB taxonomy): domain Bacteria; phylum Pseudomonadota; class Alphaproteobacteria; order Rhodospirillales; family UBA2165; genus CAJXKD01. The sequence goes on along the minus strand of CAJXKD010000001.1, from coordinate 291,913 downwards.
TCCTTGCCGACGAGATCGATACGGCTGATATGGCTGTCCAGGTTGACCCGGATACATGGCCAGTTGAGGCGCGACGCCACTTGCTCGATGTGGGTCGATTTGCCGGTGCCGTGGTAGCCCTGGATCATGACACGCCGGTTATGCGCGAAGCCGGCGAGGATGGCCATGGTCGTCTCGCGGTCGAAGCGGTAGTTGTCGTCGGTTGCCGGCACGTACTCGGAATTCTCGCTGAACGCGGGGACTTCCATGTCGCTGTCGATGCCGAACATCTGGCGCACCGACACGGTAATATCGGGGGCGCTCAGGGGAAAGGTCGGGCCTTCAGGGTTTGTGCTTGTCGTCGTCATGCTGTTTATCCGGTGTCCTTTGATGTTGCCCGGTAATCAGGCTCTTCATTAGGGTCTCATAGGCCCCGTTAATCTGCTTAATTCGTTCTTCCGCCGCCTTGTCGCCGCCGTTTGCATCCGGGTGGTAGCGTTTAACCAGCACCTTATACCGGGCTTTCACCTCGCTGACGGTGAAGGGGGCTTCGAGGTCGAGAATGCGCGCGGCCTTGCGTTCGGGCTCCGACAAGTGTTGCGAGCCGGGCGACCGGTAGTCCGCAGCGTCCTCGAATAGGTCGAAAGGATCATGTATTGTACCAAAACCGGCCCAGTTGTAACGGTTTTTTTGCCCCTCTCCATTGGAGCCAAGGGGCCAAGAGGGACGATTCCAGGTGGTGTCGGCCCGGACCAGCTTTTCCACCTCTTCCTCGCTCATGCCTTCGTAGAAATTCCACGCGCTGTTGTAGGCGCGGATATGCTCCAGGCAGAACCATTTGTAACTGCGCAGCGCGTCCCGGGATTTCGGCGCCCGGTAGCCGGCCCGCTCGGGACAGCCCGGCCATTCGCACGGCCGGTATTCGCTCTCGTCGAGCTGCTCGCGGAAGCTGGTTTTCCGTCTTGTCATAAGATAACTATGGTTGGTCGGCGGGCGAGTGGCAAGGAACGAACAAGCCACTTCCGGCCGATTTCAAGATCAATTTTTTGCCCAAATAGAGCCCTCAACACAGGTATTTAGCCGTGAAAGTCGCCGACACAATCCGCAGCAAGCTGACCCAGGCATTTTCGCCGCAAGAATTGGAGATTATCGACGAATCCCACCTCCATGCCGGTCACGCGGGCGCGCGCGACGGCGGCGAATCCCACTTCCGGGTGACCGTTGTCTCGGATGCCTTCGCCGGAAAGTCGCGGATGGAGCGGCAGCGCGCCGTCTATGGCGTTCTGGCCGACGAGCTGAAGGGGCCGATCCACGCGCTGAGCATCACCGCGCGGACACCGGAGGAGGGGTGAGCAGATATCGCCTCGCCGACAGTGGCACGCTCATGTGAAGGGTACCACGTCGTCTTTCCGTTCATACCCGGGTTCCATAGCGCTCGCGGCTACGTCTCCGGTGAAAGGTTGGTCTGGCTCGACGGCCTGCGTAAGCGGGCGGTGCGCCGGCGATACCAGATGACGACGCCGGTTATAGTGAGCGCGGCGAGCATCAGGCCTAGCGCGCTGCAAAACAATCGATAGGGGAGGCCAAAAACGCGCGCCTGATGCAGGGCCTTGATCCAGGCGGTGAAGGTGTTTGCAGCGTATAGCCCGGTCGGCAGTTCGACGGTGTGGAGCTTGCCGGTCATGGCATCGATGGCGACGCTCGTATATCCGTAGTTCGGCACTTCCGCGAGGTCGCGCGAACTCTGGACACGATAGTCGTAGATGCCGGTTTCCCGCCGGAAGATGAGGCTCGATGGCCGCTCTATCGTGAAATCGTACTTATGCGCTTGCTTCTCCATGTACGTCTTGCCGAGCGATAGGGCGGTGTCCCAATCGACGGCCGGATGCAGAACCGGCCGGTCCAGAACCGGCAGGGCATGGGTATCGACATAGTTCGTCACCTTGTTCATCACCGCCAGATAGGTGCGGGGCATATTGAACGCGAAGCCGGACACCGCGAAAATGAGCAGCATCGGCCATATCCATAGGCCGGAGGCCCGATGCCAATCGAAAACGATGCGGAATGGGCTTCCGCCTCTTTCGATTTGCCAGGACCGTTTCCAGCGCCGCAGAAACGTCTTGCCGCGTTGCGCCTCGCGCGGTTGCCGACGGGGTAGTGTCAGGTATAACGCAACAATGCAATCGGCCGCGAAGACGAGCGCGACGATCCCCATGACCAGTTCGCCGAATTCCTCGGGCAGGACCAGCGAGTAATGCAGAAAGTAGACGAATGTCGTCAGATCTTTCGAATCGAAGGAAAAATCGCCCCAGAGGCGGTGTCCCAGGCGCCGTCCGGTGTAGGGGTCAGCAAACACTTCGTCGTAGCCGGGGTCGAGATATTCGCCGCTGGTCGCGTCGATCGCTCCCTGCGCGAAGAAGGTGACCGCGTCGTCGGTATTCTCGGGAAAGACGACCCCATAGACGTGGGCCTTTGGGTCCTGTGCTTGCAGGTTTTCGCGCAGCGCAAGGAAATCGACGTAATCGTTGCCGGGTTGAACCTTGAGGAGGCCCGGATTAGCCCATTCGTCCAACTCGCCGAAGAAGACGATCACGCTGCCGGTCAGCCCGATAATGATCAGGAAGCCTGCCAGCGTAAGACCGAGAGTCCGGTGCAATGCGACGGCCACACCCCTCATGACGGCTCTCCTCCCTGCCCGCTAGAACCGGGCCGTTGCTGAGAGGAGAAAAGTACGAGGGGCACTTCGTGACAGAGCCGACGGCGCGGTCGATTCCCAGTAGTTGTCGTCAAGCAAGTTGGTGATCGATGCGCGCATTTGAATAGGCGTGTCATATACATCGAGCGCATAGCGGGCGCTGAGATCGAAACGCCACCAATCGGGAATGCTTTGCGTGTTTGCCGCGTCGTAGAACTGCGAGCTTGTATAGGTTGCGCGACCGCCCAAGGTAAAGCCGTCGAGGAATGGCGTATCCCATTCCAGGCCGAGGTTGAGCTGATATTCCGGAACGCCGACGGCGGTTTTGCCGTCGTTCGAGCCGTTCGCGGTTTTTACCTGCTCGGCGTCGGTGAAGGCCGCTCCGCCCAGGAGGCGCACCCTGTCGGCGGCCTGCCCCGCAACGCTTAGTTCGACGCCGCGGTTTCGTTGCTCGCCATCCACGCCGAAAGTGTTGGTTGCCGCCGTTGTCACGCCGTTCGGCTGGGTAATCTGGAATGCGCTGAGAGTCGCCGCGATGTTGCCGTAGTCGACTTTAACGCCGGCTTCAAATTGTTCGGTCACAATGGGCGGAAATACTTCACCTACGTTTGCGGTGCCGCTTGGCGCTTTCGGCCCCGGTGAGAGACCCTCGATATAGTTGCCGTAAAGGGAGACGTTTTGCCACGGTTTGACAACTAAGCCGACGCCCGGCGAGAGCTTGTCGTCCCGCGAGTTCAAACCGTTTCCATGACGATCGATTTCAATTTCCTGCCAGCGTGCCCCGAAGATCAGTTGAACGCGTTCGTCTAGAACGGAAACGACGTCGCTGACGGCGGCACCTGTTAGAATTTCGGTACTCGTGGTGGCGACCTTCTCCGATACCCCAGAGAGGTCGGGAGCCGTGGGCGAGATCGGATTGTAAAGGTTGGATGTAAAGCTCGACGATCCAGAAAAGCTCGGATAGGCAAATCCTGTGTCATGCTTGAGCAGCGCGACTTCGAAGCTCGGCTCGTGTTTAACCGAGCCGGTTTGGAAATTGCCGCGCATTCCCGCCTGTGTCGACAGCATTATGCGCTTGCTCGGCTCGTAGTACGGCGAAGCGGTCGTATTACCAGCGGCATCGTCGATATTCAGGGACGGATTGAGAAATAGGCTCCGGTGGTCCACGGCCCCAAACGCCGCATGCGCCGTGACGTTCTCCGCTATGTCGTACTCGCCGCGAACGGCACCGTATATGTCCTGATGCTTGACGAAGCCCCAGCTGGGAAACGGATTGCTGTCGGCATCGGGCGGTTCGGGAATGACGACGGAGGAACTGACCGTCATCGCGAGCGACGGTGCATCCACCTCGACATGCTGATAGCCACCGCTAAAGGAAAGCCTAAAGCGATCGCCACGTAAATCCAGCCCGGCTGAGAAAAGCCCAAGCTCCTCGGATTGATCATCGATTGCCGTATCCCCGTTCCGGTAAGCGGCATTGACACGCACACCGGCCCTGTTGTCCCGCCCGAAGCGGCGGCCGACATCCGCGTGGAAACCACCCTGGCCGACTCCCTGAAAACGGCCGGTAATGGACGTGATCGGCTCGTCCGTTGCCAGCTTCGGGACGATATTGACGGATCCGCCGACCGCGCCAAGCGGGGCCATGCCGGAAAGCAGGGCGCTAGGCCCTTTCAAAATCTCGATGCGTTCGACCGATTCCGTCGCAACGACGTCCGTCGGCAGACTTCCGGCCAAGCCATTGGCCGTGTAGACGACGCTGGTCACCGGGAAACCGCGAATATAGAAGGAATCGAAGACGCCGTCAGTTGGCGTTTTTGTACGTACCGTTGGGTCGTTGAGAAACACGTCCGTTATCCGGCTGGCCTGCTGATCCTCGATGGTCTGAGCCGTATAGGAGGTGGAACTGAACGGCGTGTCGAGAATATCCCTGTTGCCAAGCATTCCTACGCGCCCGCCTCGGGCGACCTGACCGCCTGAATACTCCTCCGGAAGATTGCCGATGATCGACTGAGACGGCACAGTTTGCCCTTCGACCGTGATCGCGCCGAGGGTCGTCGCGCCGCCTCCGTCGCGGCCCGGCAATTCGATGGTAACGGCGCCGGCCGTGGTGTAGCGCGCGGCGAGGCCGCTGTTATCGAGCAGCAGGTTGAGTGCCTGCCGGGCGGTGTAGGCGCCTTTCAGCGCCGGCGCCTCGTGGTCATATGTCGAGGCCTCGGTATAGAGAACCTGAATGCCGGTTACCGCCGAGAAGTCGGCAATGGCCTGGGGCAGGGGTTTGGAGGCGATGTCGAAATCGAACGTGCGTGCAGCTTGCGCCATTTCCGGTTCCGGCGCGGGCGGCTTGCTTTTGGTCTGTGCCGAGGCCTGCGGACCGGCGATCAGCATGGCCATCGCCGCGCACAGAACACCGCGTTGAAAGGTCTTTCCCCCGAAAGTCGTCATTCGTTCGATCCCTCCTGATCGGATATTTTTCAAATGAGACGCATTCTCAATTAAAAATGAGACGATGCCGGATGTAGGAATCCCCCAGTCGGGATCGGATTTTTTTTAGGATGTTGATTTCGGGGCTAGTGGAGGAGGACCAGATAGTTCGTCAGACGGGTTACTTCGATGGGCAAAGTATTGGCAATGACGGGCAGCGCGGCGTCAGGATCGTCGGTTCTGAAGACACCGCTGACTTTGAGATTTTGAAGATCGCCATCGGCAATTACGATCTTCCCGGATCGATAACGGTTCAACTCGTCCACCACCTGTTCAAGGGGGGTATCGTAAAAGACCAATTGTTGCCGCAGCCACGCGGTAACGACGGTATTGTCGAATGCGCGAACTTCCGAGATCCCGGTTTTCGAAATACGCGCTTGTTGCCCGGCGTGTAATTTCGCGGTCGGGTGCTCAACGGCACCTTGGGTCGCGGTCAACGCAACCTGGCCTTCCGTAACGCTGACAATCGTCGTGTTGTGGTCGAGATGAACGTCGAAACTGGTGCCCGTCACTTTGATGGTGCCGGCAGGGGACTCGACGAAGAAGGGCCGAGACGTATCGGCGGCGACATCGAACCACGCCTGTCCGCGCAACAGACCGACGCTCCGCCGGTTCGGACTCAAGTCGACGGAAACGGCCGTGTCGGTGTTGAGGGTGACGCGGCTACCGTCTTCGAGATTCACGGGAATTTGTTCACCGACGCGGGTTGTGTGGTCGGCATGTACCCAGTCGGTGAGATCATCCTGAGCGATCAAACCAAATGCCATGGCAACGAGAAACGAGGCCGCCAAGGCCGCAGGCCTCGACCAAGACGGAAGAGCGCGCCGTCGATGCCGTATTATTTGCGGTTTGGAGACGGATTCCTCGGCTATTGCCGTCGCTGCGGGTTGGGCGAGCGCTCCCCACAGCCGCTCGGTTTCCTCCAATGCACCGCGATGACGGGGGTCGGCCTGGAGCCAATCTTCGAATGCCATCCGGCGTTCCGCCGCCTGTTGCGAATCGGGTTCTGGCTCCCGGAGCCGCGCGAACCAGAGCGCCGCCTCTTCGAGAAGCGTGTCGGGAAACTCGTCCGGTTTCCGGTATGAATTGTCGGCTACCATATCATTCACCGATCACGGCTCCCGCCCGGTGCCTCTCGTTTTCGGAGAAATCCCTGCATTCGTATGACGAAAGTGCGAGACCGAATCCCCCAATCCATGCCCGAAAAAATACTGCATCATATACTACGACCGGCCTGCTTCAGCGTTTGCCGGCAATGAACCATCGCGCGGGCGATGTGTTTCTCGACCGTTTTATGCGAAATGCCAAGCTGTTCCGCGATTTCGCGCATCGTTAGTCCGCGCCCTCTGTAAAGGAGGAATACCTCACGGCATTTCTCGGGCAGTTCGTCCAATGCCTCGGATAGAATGCGAACCTCCTCCTGGCCAGAGACGACCGCGTCGGGGGCGGGGCTGGGGGACGCGACTTCTTCGGCGATCTTCTGGTCGAGTGTAACAGTCGTCCGCCGGGCATCCTTTCGCAGATGGTCGATCGCTAAGTTGCTCGCCATGCGATACAGGTACGCCCTCGGATTGACGGGCATCGCCGCACTGGTGGTATTGGCACGGACCCAGGTTTCCTGAACGACCTCATCCGCGAGAACGGCGGACCCGGTTCGCTGCAAGACGAAGCGGCGCAACTCGTCGTAGTAGACCTCCACCGCGTGCGCGAGGGATCGAAACGTCCGTTGTGTCATTTAATCCCGGCTACCCTGGTCACGGCATCTGTGCCGATTTCCCCCTAAACCCAAATGGCGGGTAGACCCTATAGTTATTGAGAATGGTTCTCAATAACTAATGCCGGCGTGCGGGTGTGCAACGTCCTGCCGACCCGTCATTCCGCCGGGGCGAGCTTGGCTTTGGCGCTCCTCGTAGCCTGTGTAATCTTTCGCGATTGCCGCGCTGCGCGCTTTTTCCACCAGATGACGATGCCGGTAATGGAGAGCGCGGCGGTCACAAGACCCATCAAAGAAACTATGATGCGCCCTGGCAGGCCGAGGATACGCCCTGAATGGAGGGGGAACTGGGCCTGAACGAAGATGTCCGCGGCCGTGCCTTTCCAAGGCTGGCGGGCGCCCAATAGGTGGCCGTCGGTGCTGTCGAAATAGAGAACGGGCGGTCCGACCCCGGCGCTGCCGTGATCGTCGCCTGGATGAAAAAAGCTGACACCATAGATACCGTAATAGCGGGCGAAAAAGACGCCGCCCGCCGGCGCCTCCCAGCCGCGTCGCAAAGCTTCGGCACGGGCATGGTCGATGATCGCGGCGTAATCGAGGACCGGTGTGAGGGGGTCATTGTCGGCTCTGCGTTCGCGGGCATCGAAAGGGGAAGGCGTGACCTCGGAAACCGTGGACATGATCGGATAGAAGACCTCTTGGTAGAGGTTGAGGGAGAAAGAGGTGAAGGCGAGCATGAACAACAGACCCCACACCCAGAGACCGAAGGCTCGATGGATGTCGAAATTGATGCGGAAGGCGCTGCCCGACGTTTTGATCTTCCAGGCGGGCGCCCAGCGGGCCCACCAGCCACGTGCGAGCTGGCGTTGGACGGGGGCCGGGCGTTCGGGATTGGGCGCGCGGCGTGCGGGGAGGGTGAGATAGAAACCGACAAAGCAGTCGAGGGTCCACAGAATGGCGATGCCGCCGAGAAGCCACATTCCCCAATCGTGAATGCCCCACATTTCCGGGATATGGAGGGAGTAATGCAGCACGTAGAGGAAGGAGACCAAGGTCTCGCGGGTGATGGGCCAGGCGGCACCCCAGTCTCGTTTGCCGAGTTCATTGCCGCGAACCGGATCGACAAAGACCTGGTTATAGCCGATTTCGAATAGCTTGCCGGTGGCGGGGTCGACGCGGGGCTGAACGGAGAATGCCAACGACTCGCCCCCTTCGGGCACAGCGAGAGGGACATAGGTGACTTGAGCGCGCGGATCGCGTTGCTCGATGGCGTGCGCCAGTTCGAGCGGCGGAAGCGAGGGGCCGCGGCTCTCGACCTCCGTGAGGTGAGGGTTGAGCAGATCGTCCAGCTCATGGTCCCAGGAGATCACCGCGCCGGTAAGCCCCGAGACGATCAGGAACCCCGCGATCGTCAGTCCGACCCACCGGTGGAAAAGAACCCAGACCCCCCGCATCAAGCGCCTACCACGTGTAATCCAACGACAAGCTGACGTTCAGCGGTTCGCCATAGGCCAGTTGGGTGTAGAATCCGATCTGGCTGTAATAGGTCTTATCGAACAGGTTGTGGACGTTGAGTTGCGCCGACAGACGGTCGGTGATGGCGTAGCGCGCCATCAGATCGACAATCGCATAGGCTTCCTGCTCGAGCCGTTCCGGCTGGCTAGTAACCGGATTGGTAGTGTCCGTATAGTTGCTGCCCTCCCAGTTCACGCCGCCGCCGATGGTCAGGCCTTTCCACTCGCCCGGAAAATCATAGGTGGTGAACAGTTTGAACAGTTCCTTGGGGTGGCGTGTGTTGACTTCTTTGCCGCTCGCGTCTTCGGCTTCGAACTCGGTATAGCTGAGGCTCACATTCCATCCCGGCAGCACTTCGCCAACGACTTCCAACTCGAAGCCTTCGCTTACCGCGCCTTTGGCGGCGTAGTAGGCTTGAGTTGCCGTTCCGGGGACGAAGTGGCCCGCATCTTCCTGTGCGAGGTTGTCTTGCTCGATCCGGAAAATACTCGCCGTGGTATTTAATGCGCCGCCGAAAAAGGCGCTTTTGAATCCGGCCTCGTAACTCGCACCGGTAATTGGTTCCAAAGGTGCACCCGTGCGATCCCGTTGATTTTGTGGCAGGAAGATATCGGTATAGCTAACGTAAGCCGTATGGTTTTCTATGACGTCGTATAGAACACCGGCGTAGGGCAGCGGTATGGCGTCATCGCCATAGTCGACGTTCGAGCCATAACTTTCGCCATATTTTTCCCAGTTTGCGACACGTCCGCCGAGGATGACCTTCAGCTTGTCCGTCGGGGACAGTCTTGTGGCAGCATAGAAGCCGGTTTGGTTCGTGGTCTCTTTAATGCTCAAGCTGCGATTGCCCCAGGAGGCCTCCGGGTAAGAACCGTCCCAAGCAAAAAAGTTCCCGACGGCGGGGGCCGACCCGCCCGAATAGGTATAGGCCTTGTGATTTTGCTTGCTGTAGGTCGCGCCGAATGTCAGCTCGTGCTCGCGATCCAGCAATTGATACTCGCCCGAAAAACCTAATCCCAAATTATCTTGTTTGCGGATCGTATCGTAGCGGCCGCGAAACGCACTCAATCCCAAGCCGGTCGTTTTGTTCACCTGTCCGGACAGATAGAGTAAGCGAAGATCGCCGACATTCTCCGCGTGACTGAGGTTAAGCTTGGCCTCCCAGCCGTTATCGAACGCATACGTCAGATCGGCAAAATAGGTTTCGTTGGTGGAGGCCCATTTGGTCCAGTCGGCACCGATGGTTTTAGAGCGGTCCCAATTGGTGCGCGAGCCATCGCTGAACCAAATGGGGAGGCCACCCCAGAGCGTGCCTTTCGGGTTATTGTCTTGGTAGCTGAAACCCGTACTAAGCGTGAGATGGTCGGTGATATCGGCATCGACAACGGCATAGGCGACCCATTTTTCGTTGTGCAACAAGTCGATAAAGGAATCGCCTTCTTCATAGGCCGCCACCGCGCGTCCACGGATGGACCCGTTTTCGGTGAGCGGCGCGCTCACATCGGCCTTGCCTCCATAAGTATTCCATCTGCCGGCTGAAACCGTACCTGTTCCCGTGAATTCCTTGCTGTCGGCGCGTTTGCGGACCAGATTGATGGATGCCGACGGGTTACCCGCACCAGTCAACAGGCCGGTTGCCCCCCGTACCACTTCGACCCGTTCGTAGAGGGCCGTATCACTCTGGGTTTCTCCCGCGTCCCATCCTGCGTCCCACTGAATCGGAATTCCATCGATCTGGTAGTTGTCAACGTGGAAACCGCGCGACGCGTAGCCATCACGCGAACTGTCGTAGGCTTGTGACGAAATGCCCGGCGTGTTTTTCACTACGTCCGTTAGGGACGTCATGTTTTGATCCTTGATCCGCTGCGAGGTGACGACGGTCACCGACTGCGGGGTCTCCTGCGCCGATATTCCGAGACCCGTGGCTGTGCTCAGCCTCGGGGTCGTATAGGCTCCTTCGACCGTGCGGCCGGGCGTTGCCCCGCCGACCATAATGGGACCAAGAACGGCGGCGCCGGGATCGTTGCCGCCGGGTTTCGCCAAAGATACTGTGTTTGGCCCCGTGAAATGGAACGTCAATCCGGTCCCGGCGAGAAGGCGGGCCAGCCCTTGGGGCGCCGTGTATGTGCCGTCTAAGGCCGTATTGCGGAGTCCATCGACAAGCGTGACATCGTAGATCATTTGCAGGCGGGCGCTTTCCGCAAAGGCAATTAGCGCGGCATTGAGATTTTGGGTTGGAATACGGAATGTCACGGCGGTCTGGGCGACCGTGGCCGAGGGCGCCGTTTGCTGAGCACTGACGATTGCAGGTGGTGAAAACAGGGCAATGCCGGTTATGAGCGCTGCCGTGCGGACGGTAAATCTAAAACGCTTGCCGCCGCCGGTTGAGGTCCGGCGTGCTAGTAGTAGTTCCATTTTTCCGTCCCTTTCAGTCGTCTAAGTCACAGATAAGAATGCGTCTTAATCGCGCTTATCTAGTGGGACGGAATTTGGGGGCGGAGTCGGTAAAAATAATCCCGGACATTTGCGAATGCGGGAAAGTGGCGGTTTGCCTAATACAGGAGCGTCACAAGCGGTGGCAGAGACGTCGTGGCGATCTGGAGCTCTCGCGTGATTGTTTCCAGCAGCCGTTCCGGATCCTCTACATCGAAGGCGCCACTAACATTTCGTGCAGCCAATCGTGGATTTACGATCACGATCCTTCCGCGCCTGTACCGGTTCAGGGCCTCAACGACCTCGCCGAGCGGTATCCGATCGAAAATCAGCCGCCCGCGTCGCCATGCGGTCGCATGCCTAAGGTCGATATTTCGAACGGTGCCAAGACCGGTCTCCGAATATCGGACGCCTTGTCCACGGGAAAGAACAGCTTCGGATGACGTGTCGTTGACGTGAACGGCGACCTCATGGTCGATCACCGTTACGTCGACGGCGGTCTCCAACCGGTTGACCATGAATTCTGTGCCAAGCGCCTGGGCCGTGCCGTTCGCGGTATGGACGACAAAGGGTCCATTGTTTCCGGAGCTATTCTGCTTTACCGGCATCACTGAAAAATAGGCCAGGCCAGAATGGAGATCGATACGGCGTTCATCCGCAGAGTATTGAATGGATATGGCGCTTGCCGGGCCAAGCTCGATAACGCTGCCGTCCGCAAGCGTCAGACTTCGCCGTTCACCCGGCGCAGTTTGAAAGTCGGCCGTTATCGCCAAGAGTGGATCGCCATACCAAAAGCCAACCCCCAATAAGACGATCAACAGACTTGCCGCGATCGCACCTGCCTGTCGTCGGAGATGTCTGGAGGAGAAGCGCTTTGCCAAAAGGCGCGCGCCCGTGTCTTGGGCAGGGACGTTGTTCGCCAGTTCCCCCGGCGCAAACCGGAGCTTTTCCATTTTGCGCCAGGTCGTTTGAGCTTCGTCGAATGCTTTGGCATGCCGCGTATCGGCCTCCAGCCAAAGGGCTAGCTCTTCCGCTTCTTTGTCGCTTAATGAAGGGCCGCCGAGACGAGCAACCCAGTCCGCGGCGACTGTATCGATCCTATCCAGCTCGCTGTCCGTTTGCTCGGTCAATTGGATTTCTGCCTCGTCTATTCGTGTGGGGTGCTGCGATATAATGCTTCTAAATTGCCCGTCTATGGAATAGGACGAAATACCAAACGGGATTCAGTAAGAAGAGAAACCTCATTCACGCAACTGTTACAAGTAGCGCGGAGGTGATCGCCGCAAACGTTGCATGACATGTTTCGTCGCCATCGCTAGGTGTTTCTGGACGGAGCTTTCGGAAATCCGTAGGCGAGTAGCCACCTCCCGATAAGTTAGCTCTTCGATACGGGCGAGGACAAAAATTTGCCGAGTACGTTCGGGTAATTCGAGCAAGGCAGCGCGCATAAGGGCCAACTCATCTTTCCCACTGATGGTTCGCTCAGGCGAAGGGCCTTCATCCGGAAAATCGGAGAGGCCCTCATTGGCAACGGGGTCGGTCCGCTCCCTCTTTTCGCGGCGAATGTAGTCAATGGCGAGGTTGTGAGCGGTCCGATAGAGATAGGATCGCTCATGTGTAACGGCTGCAGCCGGGTTTTCCCCGTGACGTTCGGCAAATCGCAAAAACGTTTCCTGGGTAAGGTCGGAGGCCACCTCTGCATTCCGGAGCAATCGCGTCAGGTAGGTTTGCAACTCCCGCCTGTGCGCGAGAAACAGCTCTTTTATCGTCTTATTCGCCAACGGCGCGGTCCACCCGGTTCCAATGGCGCTCTCCGGGCGCGACCCTATATTATTTGAGAATCATTCGCAATTTAGAATTGCGCAATTGGCTTGGTCATGCGGAATAGTCTTAAATTGCTGATATAATTATATTTTATCGCTACCCGTATAGAATTCGGGCCAGCGCGATTTGACCACCTCACCGTCGCTGGCGAGGGCATGGCAGGTGTCGATGACGAAGGGCTTTTCCTTGGGTTTTACGCCCTCGTCCCAAGTTTTGCGGTTCTTGATGGGCATGATGGTCTGAAAGACCGTGGTGGCCAGCGGGCCGGTCAGCATATGCGTGATGTGGGTGCAGCCGAGGGTGTTGCCGAGGCGCGCATGCACCTGTTTGGTCCAGCCCTTGGCGACGGTAAGGCCTTCCAGCTCCTTGATGCGCCCGGTGATACTGCCGCAAATGGCGAAGGGGGAGGCATCGGTGGTGGCCTCGGCTTCGCGGACGACGAGGTCGTCGTCGACGGTCAGGCGCACCCACATATCGTGAATCGGCTGTCCGGCGCCGACCATGCCGCGGTCCCGGTTCTCGAAGGAATAGGCTTTGGTATCGACCAGATGCCCTTCGATATCCCACAGCCCGTCGTCGCGCTGATATCCGCGACATTGGATTTCGCGCGTGTGGATGGCTTTGCGGGAAACGGCATTGCTGAGCGGCATAGGGACACCTCTGATTTTATACGCCTTATGTAGGGGCGATGAGAGTGTGTTGAAACGGGTGCCTTTCGTCAAACCCCGCATGAGCCTTGTGCCTCCGGGGCCCGCTAGGCGGATGGGAACCATCCCCGCGTGCGGTTGGCGAACGCGACCAGGGACAGCATGACCGGCACCTCGACAAGCACGCCGACGACGGTGGCGAGAGCAGCGCCGGAATTGAGGCCAAACAGGCTGATGGCGACGGCGACGGCGAGTTCGAAAAAATTTGACGTACCGATGAGGGCACAGGGGGCGGCGACATTGAAGGGAATTTTCCACGCCCGCGCTCCGAAATACGCAATGAGGAAAATGCCGTAGGACTGGATGATCAACGGCACGGCGATGAGTGCGATCAACAGCGGCTGATCGAGAATGACTTCTCCCTGGAAGCCGAACAGCAACACGACGGTCGCCAGCAGGCCGAGGACGGAAAACGGTTTGACCATGCCGGTAAAGCGGGCGACGGCGGCTTCACCGCTTTCGCCCCTTGCGGCCTTGCCGCTTTCGCTTTTGGCGGCATGTCCGACGAGCCACTTGCGGGTGAGGGCGCCGGCCGCAAGGGGGATGACCACGTAGAGGACGACCGACAGCAGCAGCGTTTCCCAGGGCACGGCGATGTCTGTAACGCCGAGCAGGAAGGCGACAATGGGCGCGAAGGCGAAGATCATGATGACGTCGTTCACCGACACTTGCACCAAGGTATAGGTGGCGTCGCCGCGCGTCAGTTGGCTCCACACGAAAACCATCGCCGTGCAGGGCGCGGCGCCCAACAGGATCAGCCCGGCGATATATTGCTGCGCGTCCGCCGGGTTCAGCATGTCGGCGAACAGGACCTCGAAGAACAGAACGCCGAGGGCGGCCATAGTGAACGGTTTGACCAGCCAATTGACAATAACGGTGACAACGAGGCCCTTCGGCCGGTCGCCGATATGCTTGAGGCTGGCGAAATCGACATTCACCATCATGGGATAGACCATCGCCCAAACGAGGATGGCGACGGGCAGATTAACCGAGGCATATTCGAGGCTGGCGAGGATCGCGAACAGGCCTGGCACAAGGTTGCCGAGCACGATGCCGGCGAGAATGCACAGCGCTACCCAGACGGACAGCCATTTCTCGAAAAAGCCGATGCCGCCTGCCGGATGGGAGTGCTGGGCTTCCGCCACGTCGGTAGCGTTGGTCATGGATCGGTCCGTTTTCTATTGAGCGGCGTGGAGGGGGGCGATTCGTTGCATTGATGTTGGCAGGGCAAGGCTGATCAACCAACTCAGCAGTAGGAAGGCAAACGAAGCGAGCAGACAGCCGAGCACACCGTAGATCTGATAGGCAAGCCCGGACAGCAGACAGCCGGCAAGACGGCCTGCCGCATTGGCCATGTAATAGAAACCGACGTCCATGGCGACCTTTTCGGCGCTGCTGTAGGCGAGAATGAGATAAGAGTGCAGCGACGAATTCACCGCGAACACCGCGCCGAACAAGCCAAGGCCGATAATGATCGCGAGGCCGGGGCCGATCAAACCTGACACTTCAGCCGCTGCCGCGACGCTTTCGCCGGTAAGTTGATCGAAAGGTACAATCTGGGAGAGGCCGAGCGCGAGCGCCGCGGGCAGCATGGCGAGCAAGAACACCCAAACGCGCGCGGCGCGCACCTCCGAACGTAGCCCATCGGTCGAGCTTTGGATGATTTTCGGGGCGGCCGCCTGCACGATGCCATAGCCGACCACCCACAGGGCGAGGAACGACGACACTTCAATAAATGTCCAGCCCGCGACCTCGTAAAGGAAGAGAGGCACGCCGACGACGAACCAGATATCGCGCGCACCGAATAGGAAAAATCGCGCCAGCGATAGGAGGTTGATGGCGGGCTCTTTGGCCAGGATCGACTTCAGCGGCGCCTTCGATTTGGCGCGGCCCATGCCGCCGGGCAGCAGAACAAGAGTTAGGAGCAGGATCGCCGCCAGGCAGCCCGCGAGCAGCAACAGACCGGAGACGAAGCCGAGCGTGGCGAGCAGGAAGCCGCCCAAAAAGAACCCGGCACCTTTCATGGCGTTCTTCGAACCGGTCAGCACGGCCACCCATTTAAACAGGGTGCCTGTCGCGTCTTCCGGGACGATCAGTTTGATGGCGCTTTTGGAGCTCATCTTGGTGAGGTCCTTGGCAACACCGGCGACGCCCTGGATGACGACGGCATAGGTGACAGACCAGATGGCCGGCCAGGCGGGATCGAGCATCGACAGCGCCGCCAACGCGGCGATCTGCAGGGTAAGCCCGGCGTAGAGCGTCGTGTTGAGACCGAACCGCGCGGCGATCCAGCCGCCGAGCAGATTGGTGACGACACCCATCAATTCATAGAGGACGAACAGCAGGGCGATTTGGAAGGGTGTGAAGCCGAGCGTGTAGAAGTGGAGCAGCACCAGCATGTGCAGGGCGCCGTCGGTGACGGTCTGGCCCCAGTAGGCGCCGGTAACGATGGCATAAGCCCGTGTGTTCATTTGGGACTAGGCACTCATTTTCTGTGGCGTAATGCCGCTCACCGCGTCGGCAACCTTGGCGGTAAGCTCGGCCAACCGGCATGCGTAGCCCATTTCATTGTCGTACCAGGCATAGATTTTGACCTGAGTGCCGTTTACGACAATCGTCGACAAGGCGTCGACGATGGAGGAACGGACGTCGCCGCGATAGTCGACGGAAACCAGCGGCCGCTCTTCGTAGCCGAGAATACCGGCCAATGGTCCTTCGGACGCCCGTTTGAGGATGGCGTTGACTTCTTCGGCCGTGGTCGGCCGCGCCACTTCGAACACGCAATCGGTGATGGAGGCGTTGAGCATCGGCACGCGGATCGCATGGCCGTTCAATTTACCTTGCAGTTCGGGATAGATCAGGCCGATGGCCGTGGCCGATCCGGTCGTCGTCGGGATCAGCGACGTCACGGCCGAACGGGCGCGGCGTAAATCCTTGTGCGGTGCGTCGACGATGACCTGGGTGTTGGTCAGATCGTGGATGGTCGTGATCGACCCATGGACGATGCCAAGTTCGTCGTGGATCGGCTTGACCACGGGGGCGAGGCAATTGGTCGTGCAGGACGCCGCCGTCACGATGGGGTGTTTCGTGGGGTCGTAGAGATGATCGTTGACCCCCATGACGATGTTGAGCGGACCGTCCTTGACCGGTGCCGCGACGATGACCGCTTTGACGCCGCGCTCGAAGTAGGGCTCCAGCAATGCCTGTTTGGTGAACTTACCGGAACTCTCGATAACGATATCGATGCCGAGGTCGTCCCACGGGACGTCGGCTGGTGCCGCGTATTCGGAGAAGCCGATCGTACGCGGGCCGACACATATCTCGGTATCCTTGGCTGAAATATTTTCTTTCCAGCGGCCATGCACGCTGTCGAATTCGAGAAGATGGGCGGCGGTTGTCGCGCCACCCTTTACTTCGTTGATGTGGGCGATTTCGAGACGGGCATTCGTGCCGTCGACGCCGCCGAGCGCGGCGCGCGCCGCGATGCGTCCGATGCGCCCAAATCCATTGATACCGATCCGCATGTTGTTCTGCGCTCCGTGAGTAGCTTTAGTGAATTTCCAGTTCGGGCACCTGATGGCCGATATCATCCAAATGTTTCTGGAGTGCAAGCCGGTCCAACCGTTCGAGGGGTAAATTCGCGAAAATGCCAATGCGGTTGTTGAGATACCGCATTGTCTCGGCGAAGGCCGCGCGCTTTACCGCCTCGGTTCCCTCAGTTTCAACCGGATCCGGCATGCTCCAATGAGCGGACATAGGTTGTCCCGGCCAGACCGGGCAAACTTCGTTTGCTGTTTGATCGCAGACCGTAAAGACGAAATCCATCGTAGGCGCATCGTTTCGGGCAAACTCACCCCAATCCTTGGAACGCAAATCGGCTGTCGAATAGTTCTGGTTCGTCAGGAGATCGAGAGCGAAGGGATGGACGTGACCGGCGGGATGACTGCCAGCGCTGTACGCTTTGAATTTGCCTCGGCCGAGGCGGTTGAGGATCGCCTCGGCCATGATGCTGCGCGCCGAGTTTCCCCGGCACAGAAACAAGACGTTGTAGAGCTGATTACTCATCGACAGTTTCTCCCTGGGTGAGTCCGTCGTTTTCCGGCTGGCAGTTGTTGTTCGTCCCATAGCCGCAAAGCTCGGGGCGGCCTTGGCAGCAATCCTGGGTGAGATAGTCGATCAATTCGCGGGTGCCGTTCATATCGGTGGCGTAAAAGATCTGACGTTGCCGCCGGGTGGCGCGCAGCAATCCCGCGCGGGTCATTTGCGCGAGGTGCGTCGACAGGGTCGAGGGAGGCACACCAATGGCCTTGGCGATGTCGCCCGCCGGCAGACCGTTGGGGCCTTCATGCATCAACAGGCGGAACACCTTGAGGCGATGTTCCTGGGCGAGGGCGGCAAAAGCGTCAATAAACCGGGTTTCATCCATATTTCGATGATTCCCGAAATAAGGAAATAAATCAACCCGAATTTAGCGCCCGCGCCGGTTTCCGGTGTTTCCCGACTATTCCGAGGTGACTTGCGGCGGCGGCGGGGTGACGCGGACGGCGGTTATCTGATGGCGCTGGCGGCGAAGGATTTCGAACCGGAAGCCGAAGAACATGAAGGTCTGGCCGACCTCGGGGATACGGCGCGATTCGTGCAAGATCAGCCCGGCGATGGTCGAGGCCTCTTCGTCCGGCAGGCTCCACTCCATTTCTCGGTTGAGATCGCGGATGGTGACCGAGCCGTCAATGATGTAAGAGCCGTCCGCTTGCGCCCGGATACCGGCAACGCTGATGTCATGTTCGTCTGTGATGTCGCCGACGATTTCCTCGAGAATATCTTCGAGGGTTACGACGCCGAGCAGGCTGCCGTACTCGTCGACCACCAAGGCGAAATGCTCATGCCGGTCGCGAAAGGCCTGGAGCTGATCGAGGAGCCGGGTGGTCTCCGGGACGAACCAGGGTTTGGCGGCGAGCGCTTCGATATCGAGATGCGCTTGATCCTCGGGCAACGCCTTGAGAGCGCGCAGGAGTTCCTTGGCGTGCAAGACGCCGACAATGTTGTCCGTATCGTTGCGCCACAAGGGTAGGCGCGTATAGGGACTGTCCAGCACCTGCTCGACGATGGCGGGCAACGGGTCGTCGGCATTGATCATATAGACGGACTTGCGGTGGCTCATGATCTCGCCCACCTCCACCTCGGCAAGATCGAGGACGCTGCGGAGCATGGCGCGTTCGCGTGTCACCGTTTCCTCTTCGCCCTGGTGCAACTCGATGGCGCCGCGCAGGATTTCGGTTTGCGAGAAAAAGGATTCCTCGGGCCGCAGCTTGAGGCCGCAAATGTTGAGGGTCAGGCGCACGACCCGCTGGGCCGCCCACGACAGGGGAGAAAACAGGAAGACGATCGGCTGGATCACGGGCGCGATCAGTATCGCCATGCGGTCGGCGTTATGAACCGCATAGGTCTTCGGGAGGATTTCGGCGAACAGCACGACAACGACGGTCATGATGATCGTCGCGTAGGCAACGGCATTGTCGCCGACCAGGGTCAACAAGACGGACGTGGCAAGGGCGGAGGCCAGGATATTGACCAGGTTGTTGCCGATGAGAATGGCGCCGAGCAAGCGGCCCTTACGGGCGTCGAGCTGGTTGACGATGCGGGCGCCGTGACTGCCCTTGCTTTCCAGCTGATGCATCAGCGGCCGCGAGGCGGCGGTCAGCGCTGTTTCGGACCCTGAGAAGAACGCCGAAATAATAATGAGACAGATGATCGCGATGGTGATGGCCAACATGGGTGCACTCGATAGCGATGATAAATGAACGAAGTTGTTGAAACGGTGGTTGCTTAGGCAGCGAGCGCTTGGCTCATGAGCCCACGCACGTCGTCGATTTTCACATCCTGGGTGACGAACGCCTCGCCGATGCCACGGCACAGGATGAAGGTGAGTTTTCCGTCACGCACTTTCTTGTCTAGGGCCATGTGGGAAATCAAGGTGTCCGCGTTCCACGTGACGCCGGCAATCTGACGCGGGTCATGGGGCAACCCGACCGCTTCGAAATGTTTCCGGACGCGGACCGCATCCTGGCCCGGGCATAATCCGATGCGGGCGGACAGATCGAACGCCATCAACATGCCGAGCGCGACGGCTTCGCCGTGCAGCAGGGTGTCGCTGAACCCGGTTTCCGATTCCAGCGCGTGGCCGAACGTATGTCCGAAATTGAGCAACGCACGCTCACCCGATTCCCGTTCGTCCTTGGCGACGACGGCGGCCTTGGCGGCGCAGCTTTCGCGGACCGCGTGGACCCGGGCGTCCTTATCGCCGTCAACCAGCTGCGTACCGTTTGCCTCACACCAATCGTAAAACGCCGCGTCCCGGATAAGGCCGTACTTCACGACTTCGGCGTAGCCCGCGAGAAGCTCACGGCGCGGAAGTGTGTCCAGCGTATCGATGTCGGCCAGCACAAGACGGGGCTGATAGAAAGCGCCAACCAAGTTTTTGCCGTGACGTGTGTTGATCCCCGTCTTACCGCCGACGCTGCTGTCCACCTGCGACAAAAGCGTCGTCGGAATTTGGATGAAGGGGATGCCGCGCAACGCTATTGCTGCCGCAAAGCCCGTCAGATCGCCGATCACGCCGCCGCCGAGAGCGATGAGGCTTGTGCCGCGTTCGATACGGCGGCCGAGAACATCGTCGAGCAACTGTTCGAGATGGGCAAAATTCTTGGTCTGCTCGCCGGCGGGCAGCGTGATGGAGGCGCACGCGATTCCCGCGCCGCTCAGTGATGCCTCAAGGGAAGACAGATAATGCGGCGCGACGTGGGCGTCGGTAACGATGATGGCGCGCTTTTGCGCGAGCACGGGTGACACTAGGGCGCCGGCCTGTTTCAGGAGGCCGGTGCCGATATGAATGTTGTAGCTCCGTTCGCCGAGATCGACGGCCAATGTTTCCATGGTCACATTCCGTGGGTCTTCGTTCGAGCCGGCGTTAATCCGCTTCCGCCGGCTGATAGTTTTGGAGCGCCTCGAGGACGCGCTGGGTGGTCTCCTCGGCCGACTCCTCGGCCACGTCAATAATAATATCCGCTTCGCCGTAGACGGGGTAGCGTTTGGCGATCAACTGGGCGAGGGTGTCGCGCCGGTCGCCTTGTTTCAGAAGGGGCCGGTTGTCGCGGCGTTTGGTGCGTTTGACCAGCAGATCGAGGTCGGCCCGCAGCCAGATGGAAATCCCCTTTTCCTGGATCGCGCGGCGGGTATCGGGGTCCATGTAGGAGCCGCCGCCGGTGGCCATCACCGCTTGGGGGCCGTCCAGCAGCCGCGAAATCACCTTGCGTTCGCCGTCGCGGAAGTACGGCTCGCCGAATTCCTCGAATATATCCTCGATGGACCGGCCGGCGGCGTCCTCGATTTCCGTATCGGTATCGACGAACGGCAGACGCAGGAGGTCGGCCAGCCGCCGTCCGACGTTGGACTTGCCGACGCCCATCAACCCGATAAGTACGACGAATTTGCCCTCCGCCGCCGGCGGAAGGCCCTTAGCCGAGCCGTTCATTCAGCCAATGCGTCCCAATCTTTGATCGAACAATCGCTCAAGTATTTGACGCCGCGCCGTTGAAAGGCGAACGAGGAATGGATAGACTGCCGAAAAATCGCCATAGTTCGACCATACCATACTCGCCCTTGATTGTCCTTACCGTGGTTGTCCAGCCTTTGAGCCACCTCTTTGTTCCGTCCGCTCTTTATCCTTTCCATTCCGGCCCCTATATCTGGTTTTAAATGAGTGGTTTGACAAAGATACTGGTATTCATCGTGCTGGCCTTGTTGGTGGGGGGTGCGGTCTTTCTCGTTACATGGGAAGTCCCGCCGCCTGTCGCACCCGTCGAGAAGGTGCTGCCTGATGACAGATTCCCGCGCTAGCCGGCGATTTATTCCTTTTTTCGGTGCCGCTGCGGTTGCCTTGGCTGGGTTTCAGCCGGCGGCCATCCAGCACGCCTGGGCGCAGGGCAGCCCGCCGCCCGTTTCGGCGCCGCAGCCCTTGGCGCCGCCGACCGCATTAAGCC
Organism: uncultured Rhodospirillales bacterium; assembly: GCA_913055735.1. GTDB lineage: Bacteria > Pseudomonadota > Alphaproteobacteria > Rhodospirillales > UBA2165 > CAJXKD01. The sequence continues at coordinate 270,523 of CAJXKD010000001.1, read as the reverse complement.
CGCAGCAGCAGCGATCCTCATCGCCCGCGCCGGTCATTGTCACGCCCGCGCCGGAGCCTTCCTTCTCAATCGGGCAGGGGCAGATGACGCCGCAAGACCCGACCCGGGTCCAAGTGGATCAGCTTCAGGGTATCGACCCCGATTCGGTCGGCACCCTCACCGCGCAGCAGGGCGGATTCGGCATCGATATGTGGTCGAGCACGGGGCGCCGTACCATTGAAATCCTACTGCCCGAACTCCCGGTAAAGACCAGTTCTCTGGCCATGCGCTCGATTTCACGCCGTCTCCTGTTGAGCATCGCGACGGTACCGCCGCGGGGCGACGACAGCATCAGCTTGCTCGGTGCCCGCGTGGAGCGCTTGGCGGCGATGGGCGAGATTGCCGGGGTGGACGCCCTGTTGCGATCGGCCCCCAACCGCGCCATCGACGAAGTCCTATTGCAGCAGGAAGTGGATCTCTATTTTCTGACCAACGACAATGCGCGGGCGTGCCCATTGGTGCGCGATCATATGACCGCGGATGCCGGCATCTATTGGCAGAAAGCCTTTATCTTCTGCCAGGCTCTTGCGGGCGAGCATGACAAGGCGGCGTTGGGCGTGAGCCTTCTTCGCGATCTCGGGCACCAGGACCCGGTCTTCTTCGGCCTGATCGACAAGCTCGCGGGCAATCGCGACTATCGGATCGCCAGTCTGGTGAATCCCTCTCCGTTGAATTTCGCCATGACCCGCGCGGCGCGGGCGCGGTTGCCTGAAGATGTGATCAAATCGGATAATCCCGCGGTTCTGCGCACCATCGCGACGAGCCCCAATGCGCGTCCGGAAGTGCGCGTCGAGGCCGCCGAGCGGGCGGAAGCCATGGGCGCTCTGCCGACTAACGTTCTTCAGCAGCTGTATGCGGGGGTCACGGTCGGTGACGAGGCGCTTGCCAACGCGCAAAACAATGCCGAGACCAACACGCCGCTTGGCCGCGCTTTGCTGTATCGCAAGGCCTTGGTGGAAGCGATTCCCACGACCTTGGCGCAACTGTTGAACCGAGCCTATGAAATGGCCTGGGGAAGCGGCCGCTTCGAAGCGGCTGCGCGTGTCTATTCGGATATTTTCGGGCGGTTGAGCCCGCGTCAGGACCTCGTTTGGTTCGCGCCCATGGCGGTTCGCGCCGCCGTTGCCGCCGGGAACAACGACGCGGCTGAGCGTTGGCTGGCGGTACTGCGGACGGCCTCCGTTCTCGATCAAAAAGCGGCGGCTGAGTTGGGTGCGCTTGGCCCCATGATCCGAATCGCTGGTCTCGAAACAGCCGAGGCGCTGGATGGCCCACAGCTCGAGGGATGGTGGGACCGCCAAAAAGACCAGAAGCCGAAGGAAGAGCGCAAAGCGGACAATGCCGGAAGCAAAATGATGATGGCCGCCGGCGATGCCGCGGGGCGGGCGGCCCTGCTTTACAATCTTCTAGAAGCTTTCGGCGACCAGGTCCCCGCCGAACGGTGGGAACCGCTACTCGAAGGATCGCCGCAGGTGACAGCTGTCGTCCCGCGGCCAGCCATTTGGCGGTCGCTTGCCGATGCGGCACAAAACGGCCGTATCGGGGAAACAGTGCTGTTGTCGCTCCTGTCTCTTGGTCAGGAAGGACCCGCCGGCGCCGATCCCGTGGTGCTGCACCGGGTCGTTGCCGGCCTTTATGCCGTCGGCTTGGAGGCGGAAGCACGCGACATTGCCCTCGAGGCGGCGATCGCCGCCAAGATATGAGGTAATGGCGTGGCTGGGCCCCATGCCTAAGACGACCTATGCCTAGGACGACCTATGCCTAGGACTCTGGGCGCCAAGAACAAGCCGCCGACCTCGCGGCTGGTCGAGAACTTTCTTGAAATGATGACGGCGGAGCGGGGCGCGTCCCCCAATACGATTGCCGCCTACCGCGCCGATCTCGAGGATTTTGCCGGTTTTACCCAGCGCCGGGGACGTGCCGTCGAGTCCGCGGATGGACGCCTGATTCGTGACTATCTCGTCTGGCTCGATGGGCAGGGCAAGTCGGCGCGGACGAGCGCGCGGCGGCTGTCGTCGCTGAAGCAATTCTACCGCTTTCTCTATGGCGAACGATTGCGCAATGACGATCCGGCCGCGGGGATCGATGGTCCGCGCCTGGGCCGTCCGCTTCCCAAATATCTGAGCGAAGAGGAGGTCGAGCGCCTTTTGGCGGCGGCGCGCACCGGACAGGGGCCGGAGGCCTTGCGGCGCGCGGCATTGGTTGAGTTGCTCTATGCAACCGGGCTTCGGGTGTCCGAACTCGTCGGCTTGCCGTTGACGGCCATCGCGCGCGATGGGCAGGTCCTGACGGTGACCGGCAAAGGTGGCAAGGAGCGGATGGTGCCTCTGGGCGATCCGGCGCGGGAAGCGGTGGCGGCCTATCTTTCCTGTCGCGAAATCTTTCTCGGGAAAGGACGTCGGTCTCCGTGGCTGTTTCCGGCATCGGGCAAGACGGGGCATCTCAGCCGGTCACATTTCTCCACCATGTTAAAAGAGATCGCAGCGGTGGCGGGTCTCGAGCCTGCACGTGTCTCGCCGCACGTGTTGCGTCATTCGTTCGCCAGTCATCTTCTGGCGCACGGCGCCGATCTTCGGGCGTTGCAGCAGATGTTGGGGCACGCGGACATTTCCACCACCCAGATCTACACGCATATTCAGGATGATCGCCTCAAATCGGTGGTGGCGCGATCCCACCCCTTGGCGCGCAAAAGCTAGATCGGGTTTACTCGGCCGGCGCGCCGGCCGGAACCGCATCTTCTTCGCTTTCTACATTCGACGTCCATCCCAGATCGTCGAGGATCAGATAAAGGGACGGCACAACGAACAGCATCAGGATGGTTGTCGCGAGAAGGCCGAAGGCGAGGCTGGCGACCAGCGGGATGAGCACTTGGGCTTGCAAGCTCTTCTCGGTCAGCAGGGGCAGAAGACCCATGATAGTGGTAAGTGAGGTCAACAGGATCGCGCGGAACCGCATTTTTACTGCGCCGACCGCCGCTGCTTCCGCGGATAAGCCGTCGCGTCGTTCGATCTTGATGAATTCGACGATCAGGATGGCGTTGTTGACCACCACGCCGGCAAGCGAGGCATAGCCGACAATACTCGGCATTGAGAGATTGATGCCGAGCAGCATATGCCCCCAGATCACACCGATCAGTCCCAAGGGGATTGTGATCATCACGATGAGGGGTTCCAGATAGCTGCGGAACAGGAAACACAGCAGTAGGAACACCCCAACCAAACCGGCGAGGAAGCCCCGGCCCACCGATTTGCCTGTTTGCCCGCCCTGTTTCACTTCGCCTTCGAAGATAACGGAAAGGGTCGGGTACTTTTCAAAGAAGCCGGGAAGGAAACGCTTCTGGGTATCGGCGATAATTTCGGCCGTGTTGGCGCGGCTCGTATCCACATCGCCTTGGACCGATACGGTGCGATGACGGTCGATGCGATGGATGCGCGCATAGCCGCGTCCCGCTTCCAGCGAGGCGACGGCACCCAACGGCACCTGGCTGCCGTTCGCTGATGTCACCGTGAAATATTCGAGATCGGAGAGGCTGTCCTTGTCACGCGGATCGAGCCGAACGTCGATTTCATAGGCATTCTCGCCGACTTGGATTTCACTCGCCGTTTTACCGAAGAATGCCGAGCGTAGCTGAGTTGCAATGGACTGTGCGTTGAGACCGAGCGCCGTGGCGCCGTCGCGCAAGCGTACCCGCACCTCGGGCTTGCCGGGACGGAGATCGTCGGTGAGATCCGTCACGCCATCATATCCGTTTAGCCAGCTTTGCAAATCGACGGACGCCTCTTTCAACTCGGCGAGATCGGTGCCGCCGAGACGGATGTCGATGGCGCGGCCGGCAGGGCCGAGGGTCGGCTCGGTGAATTTGAGGGCGACGACATCTGGTGGCGCACCGACAAGGTCCCGCCATCTGTTGAGAATATCATCGATGCCCACCGTGCGAATTTCGGTGCTCAGGAGATCCGCGGTGACCGTGGCAATGTGGGGTCCCGTTTCGAAAGCATCCGTGTTGCGGTTGTATTGCACGTTGATGGAGCGGACGAGTTTTTGTCCGTCGGGCTGCTCGGGCGCGAGTTCGCGGTCAATCTCTTGCAGTGCGTCGGTAATGCGGTCGACCAGTTCGGAGGTGCGGGCGAGTGGCGTTCCCTGCGGCAAAAGGAGGCGCGCTTCGATCACGTTCCCTTCGATGTCGGGAAAGGCGCGGAACTTCAGAACGCCGCCGGCCATCATCGACAGCGAGGCCAGGAACGCCATCAGCGCGAGACCCACCACAAGATAACGCCATGCAACGGCCGTATGTACGAGACGGACAACGCGATCGCGCAGGCGATCCAGGCTGGCATCCAGCTTACGCCGCAACGGGGGCGGTTCGCGGTTCGCGCTGTGCGCCATCGATCCCCGGATATGATGGGGCAGGACGAGAAACGCCTCGATCAGGCTGACGCTGAGCACCAGGATAAGGATGATCGGCATCCATTTGAGAATGGCGCCGATATCGCCATCGAGAAAGGCGAGGGACCCGAATACGCAAACCGTGGTAGCGAAGGAGGCGAGAACCCCCGGCGTGACCTGCCTGGTCCCCTTGATGGCGGCCTGTAACGGCGGGGACCCTTTACGAACATGGGCGGCAATGTTCTCGGAGATGACGATGGCATCGTCGACCAACAAACCGATTCCGATGAGCAGCCCGACAAGGGTGATCAGATCGAACGACAGGCCGGCGAGGGACATGATGAAAATGGTGCCCGCAAACGAGACCGGGAAACCCATCGCCACCCAGAACGAGAACCGCACGTTGAAGAACAGCCATAGTGTCAGGAACACCAGCACAAGCCCTTGTGCACCGTTCACGACGACGAGGTTCAACCGATCGCGCACGACCGACGAGATATCGCGCGTGATGTCGAACGAAACGGTTGGTGGTGCAGTTCGCTGCTTGGCGTCGAAAAACGCGTTGATGCTGTCGATCACCGTCAGGGTGTCTTCGGTCTTTGTCTTTGTGATCTCGAGCATGGCGGCGCGCTTGCCGTTGAACACCACCTTGTCCTCCGCAAGCTCGAAACGGTCGGTGATGGTGGCAATATCACCGAGGCGGATCTCGGCGCCGCTATCGGCACCGACGACGACCAAGTCACGGAACTCGAGCGGGCTCTGACGCTGATCATCGAACCGGATGGTGACGTCGCTGTCCGACGTCTCGATGGTGCCGGCCGGCAGGTCGATACTTTGCCGGGCGATGACGCCGGCGATGTCATCGACACTGATACCGTATTGGCGCAAGGTTTGTGCCGGCACTTCGATGCGAATCTGGCGATCCGAGAAGCCGGTGATCTTGACCTGGGAGATCTTGCCCGTGGCGAGCAGGCCGTCTTTGAGTTCCTCGGCATAGGCCTTGAGGTCCGTGGCCGACATGTCGCCGGTTACGGCCACGGCGGCGACGAAATCGGTGCGGCCCAGTTGCTTCACGATGGGCGTTTCGACCGCGTCGGGAAAATTGTCGATGGCTTCGACTTCGGTTTTGACGTCATTGAGAAAAAGGTCGAAGTTCTTGCCGGCGGTCATCTGGACCGTTGCGGTGGCAAGGTTCTCGCGGGCGTCGCAACGGATTTCCGCCAGTCCTTCCAGGTCTTCGACGGCGTCTTCGACGCGTTGGCACACGGCCTCCTCGACTTCTTCGGCGGTGGCGCCGGGATAGACGATGCGCACTTCCACTTCGTCGGGGGGGATGTCCGGAAAGGTCTCGCGCTTGACCTGCGGGATAGACATCAGGCCGAGGGCGAGAAATACCACCATCACCACGTTCGCCGCCGTGGGATGGCCGGCGAAATAGCGGATCATGGTTTGGCGCCTCCGGCGGCGGCTAGTTGTGCCGCGACGCTTGGGTCTTCCGTTGCCGACAGGCGCATACCTGCGATAGCGGGAATAAGGTCAGAAACAATGATTCTATCGCCTGCCGCGACACCCGATTTGATCGCGACGATGTCCTCCTGGGTATAGGAAACGGTGACATCGGCTATCTCCAATCGGTCGTCGGCGTTCAAGCGATAGACCTGAGACCCATGCAAGGCGGCGCGCGGCAGAATGATCTGGCCGTGCCGTGGTTCGCCGCGTAACTCCACCTCCACATACATGTTCTTGGCGAGCGGTGGTTGGACATTGCCGTTGCCGCCGGTTGCGTCGTAGGGGCGGTCGACGGCAACGATAATGCCGACGGTGCGTGTCGCGGGATCGATGCGGTCGCTGACGCGGGCGACACGTCCATGCCACTCGGCCGTAAGGCTGCCGCTCTTGAGACGGACAATGGGGGTTAATTTGAGGACGTCGTTGATATCGTCGGAGCGCGTTAGAACGACGCGGTTCGGTCTGCCGTCCTGCGGCAGCAATGTGACCATTTTATCGATCTGAACCTGTGCGGTGATCTCGGCGACGTCAATGGAGTCGGCGATCACCAAAGTCTGCCCCTGTTTGGCGAACTGGGCTTCTTCGACGTTTACCTCGGCGATGCGGGCGTCGAACGGAAGGGTGATCACGGTTCTCTCGAGATCGCGTTCCGCCTCCGCCAGGCGGGCTTCGGAGGACGTCATCTGAGCTTGTAGTTGATCCCGTTCGGCGGGCAGCAGGTCCAGGGCGTTCTGAAGGGTTTGGATGCTTTGACGGCGGGCGAGGAGGGTACGTTCCTCCTGATCGACCGCAGCCTGAGAGATCGCCTTGGCGCGCGCCAGCGACTGCTTGCGTTCCAGGTCCTTCTTGTTGAGCGCTAGGGCGCGTTCCTCGATCTCGAGGGACGCCTTGGTGTTCTTTTCGCGGGCGTCGACTTCGCGCAGTTGTGCCTTCAACGCCCGGAGGTCGGCCCGGGTGCGCTCGACGGCCAGCCGATAGTCGGTGGGATCGATACTCAGCAACACCGTGTCCGCCGACAACAGCGCGCCGTTTTTGAGCTTCGGATGGATATAGAGGACTTTGCCGTCCACTTCGGCAACCGCCTCCCAGATTTTGCCGGGCACCACCGTTCCATATCCCAGGACCTGCGGGACAACGGTCGTTTCAGACGCGGTGATGAAGCGGACGCGACGGGTTTCTTCCCGGACCTCGGTATGCGCAGGGGGCTGTTTGCCGCGCACCATGACGGCGAGAATGGCGATGCCGATCAAAAGAGGCGGGATGACCAGTAAACGCTTCACCAAAGTCCAGCGTTTCTTCGGTTCTGTCGTTGCCATCAGCTTTCTCCTTGGTCCGGCTGCGGCAGACCGAGCGAGGCCACTGCCGATTTCGCCGCAGTATTGGCCACCAAATTGATCCGGTCTTCGGAATAACCTTCCCACTCCAGCCGCCGCCATAAGATGTGACGGGCAATTTCGAAGACGAACACTTGGCCCATGACGGTATGGGCGCGGATCGCCGCCTCGGGTGACTCTTCGCTAATTTGGAGGGCCGCGGCGGCGAGGCGGGTGACCTCCCGGTGAAGGGGGCCAATTCGTCCCTGATACAGAATGTCGAAATCCTCTGACGGCATTGAAAACTCGCGCAGCACCATCGGCGCCCGCCATTTCATGAACTCCTCGCTGATGAAAAGACGCGTCAGCCGGCCGATCAGATTGGAGGCCAGTCCGGCGAGTTGTTTTCTGTCGCCGTTGGCGCGGTCTATCCCATCGCGAAGATTGGCAAGGGCCGGACCGAACAAGGCCTCGGTATCATCGATGAGTTGCTGTAAGACGGCGCGGTAAAGTTCACGCTTGCCACCAAAGTGATAGGCGATGGCGGCAATGTTGACACCGGCCTCGGCGGCGAGTTGGCGGGTGGTCACGGCTTCGTATCCGAATTGGGCGAACAGCCGGAGCCCCGTTTCCAGCAGCTGGTTCCGGGTGTCGCCGCCGCGCGAAAGGATTGCCTGCTCCGCCATGCCCATTCCTCTCCAATTCTATTTGGGCATTTATAATCCAATCATACGATTTAATCAATCGATTGATTAAATTCAAGGGGTCAAAAAAGCCGGTGACTTGGAGCACCGGCTCTTCTGGCGAAGAAGCGTACCACACGCACTCTAGACGGCGCGTTTAGGCGATTGGACTCGCCGCTTTCGGGTTCGGGGACAGGTTGGGCTTAGGCGACCTCGACCGCACGGTCCTGGAACAGGTTGGCGGAGATGTAGTCGCGGAGCGCCTTGATGCTCTGATCGACAGTCTGATTTGCCGTGTCGACGATCAGTTCCGGAGCGACGGGCTCTTCATAGGGAGCCGAGATGCCAGTGAACTCGGGAATCTCGCCGGCGCGTGCCTTCTTGTACAATCCCTTCGGATCACGCGATTCGCAAACATCCAAATCGGATTTGATGAATACTTCGTGGAACAAGTCAGGGCGCATGGCGCGGACCATCTGCCGGTCCGCTTCGTAAGGCGAAATCAACGCACCGATCACGATCACGCCGGCGTCGGCGAACAGGGCCGCCACTTCTCCGGCGCGCCGGATGTTCTCGGAGCGGTCTTCAGGGGAGAAGCCGAGATCGCCGTTTAAGCCGCCGCGCAGATTGTCGCCATCAAGAACGTAGGCTTGATGGCCATCCGCGTGCAGCTGACGCTCCAACTCGAGCGCCAGTGTGGTCTTGCCGGCGCCGGAAAGGCCGGTGAACCAGAGAATACCGCTTTGATGTCCATTGCGGACCCAACGGTCGGTGACGGTCACACGGTGTGTCACGCGCGTGATGTTGGTCGATTTTACAGTCTTGGCGCCCGCCGCTGACGGTTCGGTCATCTTGAATTCCTCTGCTTTAATTGCGTGCTCAGCTGTTTTGCAACTGGGCTTCGCGGAACCATTTGGCCTTGTGGATTCCGCATTCTGTTTTTTCGCTTTCGGCCCACCGTCCCGCCCTGACATCTTCGCCGGGGAGGGCCTGCCGCGTGCAAGGCATGCAGCCAATAGACGGATAGCCCTTCTCGGTCAAGGGGTGGCGGGGAAGCCCGTGCCGTTTGACATATCTATCGATCTCATCCGGCGTAAAGTGGATCAACGGATTGACCTTCGTCCGGCCGTCGACCTGCTCGACGTAGGGCAGTTCCGTACGTTCACCGCCATGGAACCGCTTACGGCCCGTAATCCAAGCATCGAAACCTTTAAGGGCGGTTTCCAGAGGGACAGTCTTGCGGAAATGGCAGCAAGCGTCGGTATTGGATTGCCAGAGGTCGCCCCTGGGGTCCAGGACCGCTGTATCGGCCGGATCGGGCCGTTGGACCCTTAGATCGGCCAGACCGAGGGTATCGCGGAGGGTTTCCACGTAAGCGTTTGTCTCCGGGAACATCTTTAGGGTGTCCAGGTAGATGACCGGCAGATTGCGATCGATCTCTGAGATCATGTGCAGCAAAACTACCGATTCTGCGCCAAATGAGGAGACTGCCGCGATCCGACCGGGGAAGACCTCCCCAATAACCGTCGCCAATAGCTCGATTGGGTCCCTGGGGCCGATGGACTGGGCAAATTTCGCCAGCGTATTTTCTTCTATGCGTGATGTCATGGCAGTTACTCGTTGGTTGCCCCTTCTTATTTGCCATGATCGTAGTGTCCTTTGTTTTTTTATGCAACATGATTCTGTAAAATAATAATATATAACAAATAATTAGTGTTAAAATGGAGAGGTATCGATATGTTATTGATATAAAGTATTTTTTTGAGAAGTGGCTAGCGGCTAGCCGTGGCAGTGCTTGTACTTCTTGCCTGATCCACAGGGACAAGGGGCGTTCCGGCCGACTTTCCCCCAGGTGCTGGGGTCTTGTGGGTCGACGACGGATGACGCCTGGCGGGATTGGAGCGGTTGCGTGGGCTGTACCGCATCGCCGTACGTCGAGCCGCCGTTGACCAAGGCCGCTTCGCGATCTCCGCCACGGCCCCCGTCGCCACTGTTGGCGAAAGCGGGATCCTCGAAGGTTTCCTGGGTTTCCGGCGCTTCACGGTCGAAAATACCCATTTCATCGATGCCCGAGAGTTGAATCTGGATATGGGCGAGCACGAGGGTGATGCGTTCATCCAGTTCGTCGAGCATGGCGTTGAACATATCGAAGGCTTCGCTCTTATATTCGTTGAGCGGATCCTTCTGCCCGTACGCGCGGAGGCCGATGCCCTGGCGAAGGTGATCCAGGGCCAGAAGATGTTCTTTCCACACCTGATCGAGAATCTGCAGCAACAGGCTCTTTTCCACGTCGCGCATAACCTCAGGGCCCCAGGTGGCGGCTTTCTCCGCCATCTTGCGGGCGACGGCCTGGGTGATGCGTTCGTTCACCTCGGTGTCGGCGACACCCTCTTCCTTGGCCCAGTCGGCAACAGGGAGATCGAGCCCGAAAATCCGCAATACCTCCTCGTGCAGGGCTTCGATATCCCATTGTTCGGCATAGGCCTTTTCGGGGATGCAGTTGGCGACGATGCGGCCGATGACGTTCTCGCGCATATCGGTCACGGTCGCCGATACGTCGCTTGCCGCCATCAGTTCCTTACGTTGCTCGTAGATGACTTTGCGTTGATCGTTCATCACGTCATCGAACTTGAGCAGGTTCTTCCGGATATCGAAGTTACGCGCCTCGACTTTCTGCTGCGCCTTTTCGAGCGCCTTGTTGATCCACGGATGGATGATCGCCTCGCCTTCCTTGAGGCCCAGCTTCTGCAGCATGCCGTCCATGCGCTGCGAGCCGAAAATGCGCATCAAATCGTCGTCGAGGGACAGGAAGAACTTGGAAGCGCCGGGATCGCCCTGGCGGCCCGAGCGGCCGCGCAGCTGATTGTCGATACGCCGGCTTTCGTGACGTTCTGTGCCGATGATGTAAAGACCGCCGGCTTCGAGGACCTTTTTCTTGGCAGCGGCGACGTCGCCCCGTACCTGTTCGGCGATTTCCTTCTGTTTGGCATCGTCGGCGATGCCGTCGAGCCGCTCGTGCAATTGCATCTCGACGTTGCCGCCGAGCTGGATGTCGGTGCCGCGGCCCGCCATGTTGGTGGCGATGGTCACGGCGCCGGGAATACCGGCTTGGGCAATGATGTAGGCCTCCTGCTCGTGGTAGCGGGCATTGAGAACCTGATGCGGAATGTTCTTTTTCTTGAGCTTTTCCGAAATGGTCTCTGACTTCTCGATGCTCACCGTGCCAACCAGAACCGGCTGCTCTCGTTTGCGGCAATCCTCGATGGCCTCGACGATGGCGTCCAGTTTTTCGTCGCCGGTGCGGTACACCTCGTCGTCGTGGTCCTTACGAATGCAGGGCAGATTGGTGGGGATCTCCACCACTTCGAGTTTATAAATCTCGGAAAACTCGCCGGCCTCCGTCATCGCCGTACCGGTCATGCCCGCAAGCTTCGGGTACATGCGGAAATAATTCTGATAGGTGATGGAGGCGAGGGTCTGGTTCTCGCTCGCCACCTGAACGCCTTCCTTGGCTTCCAGAGCTTGATGGAGACCTTCGGAGAAGCGCCGGCCTTCCATCATGCGGCCCGTGAACTCGTCGACGATAACGACTTGTCCGTCCTTCACCATGTAGTCGGTGTCGCGTTGGAACAGCTTGTGGGCGCGCAGCGCCTGATTGACGTGGTGGACAAGCGATACATTGGCAATGTCGTAGAGGTTGCCTTCCATCAGCCCGGCCTCGACGAGCAATTGTTCCACATGTTCGGTACCTTGGTCGGTGAGGGCGACCGAGCGCATCTTTTCGTCTTTTTCGTAATCGTCTTCGACCAGCTTGGGGATGACGGCGTCGACCGAGTTGTACAGTTCCGAGCTATCCTCGGAGGCGCCGGAAATGATCAGCGGCGTGCGCGCTTCGTCCACCAGAATTGAATCGACCTCGTCGACGATGGCGAAGTTGAATTCGCGCTGAACCATGTCCTCCAGCGTGAATTTCATGTTATCGCGGAGATAGTCGAAACCGAATTCGCTGTTGGTCCCATAGGTGATATCGGCAGCGTAGGCTTCGCGCCGCTCGGCGTCGCCGAGACCGGGGATAATCACGCCGACGGTGAGGCCGAGACGTTCGTAGACGTTGCCCATCCAATCGGCATCGCGCCGGGCAAGGTAGTCGTTGACCGTAACGACGTGGACGCCTTTTCCTTCGAGCGCGTTGAGATAACACGGCATCGTCGCGACCAGGGTCTTGCCTTCGCCGGTCTTCATCTCGGCGATCATGCCGCGGTGGAGCACCATGCCGCCGATCAGCTGCACGTCGTAGGCGCGTTCGCCGAGGGCGCGGCGGCCCGCCTCGCGGACCGTGGCAAACGCCTCGACCAGTAGATCGTCGAGCGTTTCGCCGTTCGCCAGTCTTTCCTGGAATTTGGCTGTCTGCGCGGCGAGGTCGGCGTCGCTCAGCGCCTGGATTTGAGGTTCGAGGGCGTTGATGGCGTCGACGTATTTGTTGAGGCCGCGCACGAAGCGATCATTCGCGGAGCCGAATACGCGCCGGGCGAGGGCGTCAAACATCCGTGGTCCTTTTATGGGTCATTTTGACACGGGGGCTATTGTCCCAGTTAGGGCACAGAGATAGAACCCGGACCCCAGGCTGTCAACGACGCCGAGGCTTTACCGGCACCCCCTCGCATCGTTGTGTGGTGCGTCTTTTCGCCATATGGGGTAGTGTAAGCCCGTCGGTGCCGGTCAATATCCCCAAATATGGCTGATTGTCGGTCATGGCCCGATCGGAAATTCCCCCATTTGAAAGAGAGAGATTAGTGCGTAAGTCCCTGTTTCTACTCCCGTTATTGGCTATTCTCGCGCTTGGAGCCGCTCCCCTCGACGCTGCCGCCCAAAGCGGCGCTCAGAAGGGCAAGCCGGGCGACGACCCGGTGGTGGCCAAGGTCAACGGCCACGAGATCCGTTTCTCGGAGGTCGAGGAAATCCGCCGCAACCTGCCGCCCCAGGCGCAGCAATACCCAATGGCGATGATTTTTGATTTCCTCATCAACAGCATGATCAACACCCGCCTGGCCGCCGAGGAAGCCCGCCGTCAGGGCTATCTCAGCGAGGCCCCGGTAAAGCGCCGTTTGGAGCGCGCCGAGGATCAGGTGCTGGAGCAGGCGATCGTGGCCCGCTATATCGAGGACAATATGACCGACGCGGCGCTCAAGGCCCGCTACGAGAAGTTCGTGTCCGAGAATCCGCCGGTGGAGGAGGTCCGCGCCCGCCACATCCTGCTGGAGAGCGAGGCCGAGGCCAAGGCGGTGATCGGCCGGCTGGGCAAGGGCGAGGATTTCGCCGCCCTGGCGCGGGAGCTTTCCATCGGCCCGTCGGGCAAGAGCGGCGGCGACCTCAATTATTTCACCCGCGAGCGCATGGTGCCCGAGTTCTCGGAAGCGGCCTTCCGGCTGGATACGGGCGCCTACACCCGGGAACCGGTCCAGACCCAATTCGGCTGGCACGTGATCAAGGTGGAGGACAAGCGGACACAGCAACCGCCGAGCTTCGCCGACGCCGAGGGCGCGTTGCGCGAGGAAATGTCGCAACAGCTGGCCGAGACCTATCACAAGGAACTGCGCGAAGGAGCCGAGATCGAGACCTTCGGTCCCGGCGGGAAGTAGGGTGAGACACCGGGTTTCCGTGTGATGTTCTGATTTTCAATCGCCAACGAGTGTTCTAAAAGGAAGGCGCCGCCAACGTAACTTCGGGCGGCGCTTTGCTTTTGGTGACACATGCTCAAGAAATCTCCTCTCGCTCCGGAAAAGTTTCCCGATATTCCGCCTGTCCCCGGGGTTCGGCTGGCGGCGGCGGCAACCGGGCTCAAGAAGCGCGGCGGCCTCGATGTGCTGCTCGTCGAGCTGGCACCCGAAACGGATGTCGCCGGCGTGTTCACCGAATCCGCCATGTCGTCGCCGACCATCGACTGGTGCCGCGCGGCGCTGAAGGACGGGCGTGGCCGGGCGCTGGTGATCAATTCCGGCAACGCCAATTCCTTTACCGGGCGGATCGGCGAGGCGGCCGTGAAAACCACGGCGGACGCGGCGGCCAAAGTTCTGGGGTGCGCGCCCGAGGACGTGTTCATCTCGTCCACCGGGGTGATCGGCGAGCAGCTGGAGGTGAACAAGATCACCGATGCGCTGCCCGCGTTGAAGGACAAATTCGGGGATGACTGGTTCGCTGCCGCGCAGGCCATTGCCACGACCGACACTTTCCCCAAGGGCGCGGTGCGCAAGGTGAAAATTGGCGATACCGAGGTGACGCTCGCTGGGATCGCCAAAGGGTCCGGGATGATCGCGCCGCATATGGCGACCATGCTCGGCTACGTTTTTACGGACGCGGCGATTCCGCATGCGGTTTTGCAGCACATGCTGGTCAATGCAGTGAACCACAGCTTCAATTCCATCACCGTCGATTCCGATCGCTCCACCAACGACACGGTGCTGTTGTGCGCGACCGGTCAGGCGGACCATCAATGGGTGGCGCAGGCGGGTGATGCGCATGTGCGCGACTTCCGCGAGGCGCTCAACGACATTTGCCTCGATCTCGCCCATCAGATCGTGCGCGACGGCGAGGGCGCGACCAAGTTCGTCACCGTCAAGGTGACGGGCGCGGCCGACGAAGATGCCGCCCGGAAGATCGCCTTTGCGATTGCGGATTCTCCCTTGGTCAAGACGGCCATAGCCGGCGAGGACGCCAATTGGGGCCGCGTCGTCATGGCGGTGGGCAAGTGCGGCGAGAAGGCGGACCGCGACAAGCTCGCCATTACCATCGGCGGCGTGCCGGTGGCGCGCGATGGTCTTGCCGTCGAAGGCTATGACGAAACGCCGGTCGCCGAGCATATGAAAGGCCAGAACATCGATATTCTCGTCGATGTCGGGGTTGGCAGCGGCCATGCCACCGTGTGGACGTGCGACCTCACCCACGGCTATATCGAAATCAATGCCGACTACAGAACCTGATCAGAGTTGTCTGAACGTCGAGGTCCGGCGGTCTAAGCCGGGCGCCCCGGTGGTGCTGGTCGCGGCGGCGGCGCTGGTCGATACGGACGGGCGCGTGCTGCTTGCGCAGCGCCCCGAAGGCAAGTCCATGGCGGGGCTCTGGGAGTTTCCGGGCGGTAAGGTGCATGACGGTGAAACGCCGGAACAGGCGTTGATCCGCGAACTGCACGAAGAACTGGCGCTCGATGTGTCGGAGAGCTGTTTGGCGCCGATCGCCTTCGCGTCGCACGCCTACGACGACTTTCATTTGCTGATGCCCTTGTTCGTTTGCCGGGTGTGGAAGGGAAACCCGGTGCCGCAGGAAGGGCAGACGCTCAAGTGGGTCTATCCCCGGCGCATGAACGAGGTGTCCATGCCGCCCGCCGACGAACCCCTGGTCGCCATGCTCTGCGACCTGCTTTGAGGCGCGTCTACTTCAGCGTTTCCATATAAGAAATCACGTCTTCGATTTGCTGGCGGCTCAACTGGATGTTGGGCATGGCGCCGTGCGGGTTGGTGAGGAACGCACGCAGTTCCCGTTCGCTGCGTTCGGCGGCGAGATAGCCGAAGGACGGCACGACGTCCGACGCGCCTCGGCCGTTGGTATTGTGACAGGGCGAACACCAGGTTCGCGCCACCGTTTCGCCGGTTTTCACGTCGCCTTGCGCCATCGCCGGCGACGTCGCCAACGCGGCGCCGAGCGCCAAACCGACAGCCAGAGATTTCAGCATCTGCGTTCTCCCATCCATGTTGCGAACCCTTATCGCGGTGAATAGGATGTTCGTCCACCGAAGGAGGGGCCATGACCGGCGTCAAGAATATCACAGCCTGCGCGCTAATCATCGGTAACGAAGTGTTGTCCGGGCGGACCGCCGACGCCAATCTCAATTGGCTGGCCCTGCGCCTCACCGAAAAAGGCATCCGTCTTGCCGAAGCGCGCGTCTTGCCCGACGTGGAAGAGGTGATCATCGACGCGGTCAACGAATGCCGCGAAAAGTATACCTACGTGTTCACCACCGGCGGTATCGGTCCCACCCACGACGACATCACCGCGCTGTGCATCGCCAAGGCATTCGGCACGACCCTCGAACGCAACGCCGAAATCGTGCGCCTGCTCGAGGAACGCATCGGCAAGGACAAGATGAACGAAGCGCGCCTCAAGATGGCCGACGTGCCGGTGGGCGGTTCGTTGATTCCGAATCCTGTCTCGGGCGTGCCCGGGTTCCGCATCGGCAATGTGTTCGTCATGGCGGGGGTGCCCTCCATCATGCGCGGCATGTTCGAGGGCATCGCGGGCGAGTTGGAAGAGGGCGCGCGCATGTTGTCACGTTCGGTGATCGCGTTTCTTCCAGAGGGCACCATCGCTGACGGTCTCAACGCCATCCAGGAGCGCCACCCGGCGACCGAGATCGGCTCCTACCCCTTCCGCAAGGACGGCGTATTCGGCTGCAGCCTCGTGACCCGCACGACGGACAAAGATGAATTGGATGCAGCGGTGGAGGAAATCCGCGAGATGATCCGCGATCTCGGCGCGACGCCCGTCGAGGAAAACGAGATCGATCCCGAGGACCTGCCCGCGGGATAGGAAACCTAGGCCGTTACCTTCCGGCTCAGCACCACCAGCACGATCCCGGTCCCCACAATCAGCGCCGCGACACCGGCGCCCGCGAATACCTCCGCCGTCGAGCCGCCGGGAAAGGCGGCCGCCATGACGAGGGGCGAGGTGAACTGGCCGAGGAAGATGCTCATGGTGAGGCCGCCCGAGGCGCGCCCGCGCACCCGCTCCGGCGTGTCGCGCAGCACCAGCCCGACCATCGACGGGAATAGCATGGCCATGCCGCCGCCCGACAGGATCATGGCGAACAGGATCTGCGTATAACTCGTCGCGAAGCTGCAGGAGATCAGCCCGGCACCGAGGAATAGGAAGGTCAGCGCCGCCGCCATGCGTTGCGAGATGAAAACGCGGATGCGGCGATAGAGAATGGCGATGGTTGCGGCAGCGAGGTTGTTGACGCCGAGGGCGACGCCTGCGTCCAAGGGATCGGGGTGGCCCAATCCGGCGAGGTGGAAGGGCAGCCCGACGGCGATGGTATAGAAGGTGATCATCGAAAACAGCGCGCCGGCATAAACGAGGCCCAACAGCCGCCAGGGGATCGGTCCGTCGCCGGCGCCGTCCGCGCGCGCCGCCGCGTCGCGCGGCTTGGTGTGGGGCAGCAGGCCGATCATGGTCGGCAATAGGATCACCGGCATCGCATAGATCAGGAACGGCAGCCGCCAGCCCATTTGCGCCAGGATGCCGCCTGCGGCAACGAACACCACGCCGCCGAAGGCCATGGACGCCGTTTGATAGCCGAGCACGGCGTTGCGCCGGGGGCCGAGATAGATGGCGCCGATCAGCGACACGCAACTGGTCATGATCCCCGCCACCGACAGGCCGAGCACCGCGCGCCCCACGAGGATGGAATGGAGATCGTTGAGGAATAGCCCCGACGATCCGGCGATGATGTAAATGACGACCGCGGAAAGAAGGACGGGCTTGGGCCCGATTTTATCGATGGTGTAGCCGGCGATGGGCGACGCGATAACGATGAACAGGCCGGGGATGGTCAACGCCAATTGGGTGAGAAAGGCCGAGTCGGGCACGTCCCGGAAATGCGCCGAGATCGCCGGCAGCGCCGGCGCAATGGTGGTCCCCGACATGATGGTCAGCGAACTGCCCGCCAGCAGGGTGGCGAGGATCAGGGCATCTCTGACGGCGGGCGACAACACGGGGCGCGGCTCTCCAGGGGATGGAAATAGGGCTGACGAGGCGGACGTAGAACGACGTTTTGGGCGGGGACGATGCCCGCGCCGAACGTGCCTCCTTAGGCCACGCTGGCGGGCGCGGTGTCAACCCTCGCGCGACCACTTGCCCGCCGTCCGACCACATCTCCGGTATGCACGGAACGCGGTTGCGTAAATCGAATGTGGGAATGCAGTTGTCCGAAATTAACCGCTGCGCAACGCGGTATGGGCTCTATAATGCGCGCCCGATGCCTCCCCCGTGTGCCCGCGTGGCGGAATTGGTAGACGCAAGGGACTTAAAATCCCTCGGCCGCAAGGCTGTGCCGGTTCGAGTCCGGCCGCGGGCACCAATCATTTTAACAACTCGACAGCGCCCTATGAAATCCGTGTTTCAAGTTGTCTAAGAAGAGCATCCGATATTGTTTGGTTGAGAGCTAAGCCTGGTGGTTGAAATGAAAGATATTCCCCGAGGTGTGCGCCAAGAAGAGGATCATGAACTGCTAACCACACGTTCAAAAGATCCAATGATCGTGCCAGATCGCATCTCGCCAACGATTGAGGGGTATTTTCGTATTCCAGCAGTTTGGATTGGATCGGAACCCGACCCTGCGCAAGTTAGGAAATTAAACCTGTCCGTTCATCATCAATTTGTACTTTCGATGGATCTTAAGTGCGGCATTAAGGCTAAGGTGCGACGTGACGGAACATTCCTTTTCGATTTCTCGTCATGGGCGCTGGCGCCTTCGGTAGTCATACCTGGGTACCGCCGTCCCAATACGGACGGGCCATATTATGCCCCAATTGAATCTGGTGAGGCGGAGGAAGAAGCAGAGGTCTATGCAATTGTCAGGGCTCAGGTAATGAACGTGCATCAGGCCTGCCTGACAACAGCAGAGAGTCAAGTCAAACATCGGACAGCTGCAACAGGGTTTCCATTGACTGCATGGAACACCCACAAAGCGATCACATTTGAAGCCGTAACACCCTATTACGACGACGTCGAAGACATTCATGCGCTCGCGCAGAACGTGATCAACGGCAAGTATGGGGCCGAAAATCGACAAGCGTTGCCAAGACGAGTGCTTGAGCTGGAGGTGGTTGAGAGGTCCCTAAGGTTACTTGATCAAATCTTGCTGAAAGAAGATTTGGTGCTTATCCAGATGATTGAGGCGATCTACATCGCATCCTGCCGGCTCCGTGACAAACGCGTTGGCGAAACGGTGGCTCTTGCATGGAGTGTATGTGAGCAACTAGTTTTTGTGCTTTGGAAACAGGACATCGACGCAAAGGATGTTGAAATCCAGAGTGCAAGAAGAATAAATAAAGAACGACGTAAAAAATTAACCGGCCGTGATTATTCAGCTTCCGTAGTTCTTGAAATTCTTGAGCTTCAGGGTTGTATTAATACTGACCTCTATCGGCTACTTGATCTAGTGCGCAGGGCACGAAATAAATGGGTTCATGAGTTGCGGATCCCCAAGAATCGTGAGGCACAGCTTTGCCTAGTAGCGGCTCAGCAACTACTAAAAATCGTGATGAAAATAGATCTCAGCATCTCGCAAACTACGCGCGGCGGCGTGCCCCAGTGGCCAATCTGGATGTGGAATAAATTCAAAGAACAGGGCGAATCTTGAAGTAGCGCTAGTCTGGCCAGGGGCATTATTCTCAACTTTACGGCAATAATTCTTGGCTAGGATTCGTTAACGCAAATCAACCTCGTCAAGTCGTCGCAGCAAGAGCGACGCAAATGCGAGATGATCAAGGCAGGTATCGGGGCCATCTGCCATACCGCTGGTGTGACCACGCGGATTGCGAATTGCCATCATCGCTCCCGAGAAAAGACGTTCAAAACCTCGTTGTTCGGTTTTCTCGGTAAGCGTCATTCCCGGATTCAGTTGAAGCCTTGGTTGTTCTCCTCCGAACACGCTCTCCATTAGCCTGGTTCCGAACTTACTTTCCCCAGTTATCCTTTGGATTTCTTCATCGACAAACTTGAAAGCTTCGAAGGTCGCTTGGGCATAGTGCCCATTGTCGAATAATTTACGGACGTCTATAGGCAGATCTGCGTGGATGTTTCTATCTACGAACGGATGTTCATCTCTGGAGTCTCTAGAACCAGCCTCTGTAAACCGGTGAGCGCGTCGGGCGATCGCTTCAAATTTCCGCAGGCTACTCAACATCAATCAAGTTTTTCCGAATACTCCGGAATATATTGTCGTAGGTATCCTGATCTCCATCCGCAGGCAGATTAACTTCAATTCTCACAGTTAATCCGACCCGCTGATCCGGGGTGTTTCCGGAGGGCAATTTAGCCGGTTCATGATTTACTGGGGGCCTATGTCCACCACTAGCTCGACTTCTTGCTGCCGGTTTCGCGGGAGGTTCTGTTGCAGACTTTTTTCTCGCGGCGGTCTCACGTTGTTGGGGTAGGTCTATCCTCCCAGATAAACCTGCTAGGCATGTAAATGTGGACGCCTGCCTAATGCCGACTATCTCCGAGGAATGATCTGATGAGCGAAAAAACTGGACGAGGCTCGCTCTATCCATCTCCCATGCGTCATCCCCATACAGATCGAATAGCTCACCATACGCATCTCGCACTAACGTCTCGAATTCACGCTGGAACTCTTCATCCTTGTGCTGAACAAATGCGCTAGTTTTTGCACCGACTTTATTGCCGTCTCCATCTATCACCCCGAGAAACTGGAGTACATTGATCACAAAAGACTCGTTCTTTGGTGCAACACCAAGCTTTCGCAAAGTTTCTGCTGTAACCTCTGATGGGAAACTACGCCGACGTAAATGATCTATCGTTTTGATGATGGGGCCTGCGGAAGCAACGTAAGGAAATTTATTGGCCATTTTGCCCCCCAGAAGGCGAAACTGAATTCGATTTATCTAACTTCGTACAACTAATGCGACGAATAACGCATAATATCTTCTATTTTTCAAATGTGCAGGGAATTCGCAATGTCAAAAACAATAGAGGGACACGACCAATACCTGGTCGAGTTTGTGCCAAGTATCCGAAAAGAGGCGCTTAAATACGCATTGGACATAAGAAAATTCGAAATCGAATTGTATTGGAGGCGTGCTGCATATTTTTGGGCGCTACTTGCGGCCGCATTCGCCGCTTACTTTGCTTTGTATAAAGGCGGAAATGCGGAAAGCTATCTAGTTTTTTTGGTAGCGTGTGTCGGCACTCTCCTTTCGTCGGGGTGGTATCTCGTAAATCGCGGCAGCAAATATTGGCAGGAGAATTGGGAGCGCCATGTTGATGCTCTAGAGGAAGAAGTTACTGGTCCGCTCTATCGGACAACCATTTTGGGTGCCCAATATAAATGGATTAACCTTTGGTCGGCCTACCCGTATTCGGTATCGAAGGTAAATCATATGATCAGTTTGTATGTTGCGGTGTTGTGGGTCGGCCTGGCAATTAAATCATTTCCTGGCTACACGTTGCCATCTCAGCTAACGGAAAATGGGTCCTACATTCTTGGAGCAATCACGTTAATTTTCTTAATGTTGCTATTCTTTTGTGCGAAGAGCCGACCGTTGGCAAATACACGGGATGTTCGGTTTCAAATCGCAGAATTAGACTAGTTGTATCCGCTCGACCAGATTGGTTTACAAAAGAAAACCGCGCCGCCGGTGAGGGCGACGCGGTTCTAAAGTCACTAAGTTATTTTGTGATTTAAGCCTTCGCCGGCACGTCGATCCCAAGCAACCGGGCGGCATTGGTGCCCATCACCTGCGCCTTGTCGGCATCCGACAGGCCCTTTACCGAATCGACGTGGCCGACGGGGTCGGTCTCCGCCATGTCGTAGGGGTAGTCGGTGCCCATGACGATGCGCTCGGCGCCCCATTCCTCGATGAGGAAGCGCAACTGATGCTCGGTGAACACCACCGTGTCGAAATGCAGCATCTTGAGGTATTCCGACGGCGGCTTGGAGATGTTCACCCGGCAATCGTCGCGCAAATGATAGGGGTGATCGAAGCGGCCCGGATAGGCGGGCACGTAGCCGCCGCCGTGGGCGATGCAGATCTTGAGCCCCGGATATTTTTCGAGATAGCCGTCGAACACCAGATGCCCGGCGCACAATGCCGATTCCAGCGGGTGGCCGATGGTGTTGCGGAAATAATGGTCGTCGAAGCGGCCGGTGAAGCTGGTGCCGATGGGATGGATGAAGATCAGCACGCCCATCTCCTCGCACTTGGCGAACACTTTTTCGATGCCGGCGCGGGTGAGGTCCTGGCCGTTGACGTTGGTCGAGATCTCGATGCCTTTGAAACCGCGGTCATTGATGCATTTGTCCAACTCCGCGAGCGAAGCTTGCTCGTCCTGCAAGGGCAGGATGCCGAGCCCGACGAAGCGGTCGGGATGGGTGGCCACCAGCTCGGCGAGCTTGTCGTTGACGAGGCCACAGGTTTCGCGCGCCACCTCGATGGGCCGGCTGTAGTTGTAGTGGAAGGGCGAGGGAGCGATGGCCTGGACGTCGACGCCTTGTTCATCCATGTCACGCAGCCGTAACTCGGGGTCGGTAAGCTTGGGCAGGATCGCCTTCTGCTGCGCCTGATTGATCTTGAGGGTCAGCGGGTTGGAATCCACCACCGTGCCGCCGCCAGTCCCTTCGGGCATCAGTTCCTTGAGCCGGGCATCGGCTTCGGGGACATGCATGTGGCAATGGATGTCGACGGTGAAGAATTTTCCGCCTTTGCCGACCGTTTGGCCGTGCCGGTGGCGATGCTGGTGGCCATGACCGCGGCCATCAGCGGGGGCGTGGGGGGCGCAGGTGAAAAGCATGGGTCTTCTTGATCCTCCTGTGGTCGTTTTCGGCGCATTTCGGCCCGTTTGGGCTGGCGGCGCCGTTGTTACAAACTATGTGATTTTGAAACATTCGTTTACATTGCTGTCACAATGTTTTTAATCACATGTTCTAATATGCTTTCTAATACGATAAGCGGTCTTATAAAAGACTGCGAAATCAGAAACGACAACCCACTCTGTGAGGGAAACTTCGAATGACTGGACGGCTAAAATACGGGAGGTACTTCGTCCTCGATGGCCCCATCGACGAAGTCTACGATTGGCTCGATGCCAACGCCCGAGGGGATTATTCGGTATTTTTCTGCGGCATGTGCCCGATCGAGGAAAGCCTGGTTCTCAGCGCGGTGTTCGAGATGGACACGGACATGGCTCGCTTCGAGTCCGAGTTCCTCAAGGGGCGCCGCAACCACATCCCGGTGCTTCTGACCCGCCGGCAGCCGCGTTTCGACTGGCCTTCCGATCAGGAACGCCGTGGAACGCCGGATCGCCGCCAAAAACTGTGCCGCCGCACTGACGGCCGCAAGGGCGGGCGCCGGACGGTGGATTTCAGCGACGTGCCGCAGGAGCGTCTGGTCGCCGGGATGGGGCTCGGCCGCTAAATCCGACACCGGCTTGTTTATAAGCGTCTAGGTCTGAGCGTTTAGGCGTTCCGGACAGCCACCGTCATGTCACCGATACCGTCGATCCATGCCACGACCTCGTCGCCCGCAGCGATGGGGCCGACGCCTTCGGGCGTGCCCGTCATGATGATGTCGCCGGGATTGAGCGTATAGAACGACGACGCATATTCGATCAGCTTGGGGATGTCGAAAATCAGATAGCTGGTATTGGACTGCTGGCGGACCTCGCCGTTGACGGTGATCCGGAAATCGAGATTGCCCGGCGACGCAATCTCGTCGGCGGTCACCATCCAGGGGCCGAGCACCGAATAACTGTCCACGGATTTCCGCAGGCTGCGCTCTTCGGGCCCGCGAACGGTGATGTCGAGGCCGATGGCATAGCCGGCGATGTAGTCCAAGGCCCGCGCGCGGGGGATGCGGTCCCCCTGTTTGCCGATTACCACGGCGAGCTCCACCTCGTGATCGTTGCGGCGTTCGGGGAAGCGCATGGCAATACCTTCGCCCGCGCCGACCAACGACGAGGTGGATTTCAGGAACAGACCCGCGTCGTCGATGGTCTTGATCTTGGTGCCGTGGTGGATCTCCGCGTCCGCCTTGGCTTCGTCGAGATGTTTGCGGTAATTGACCGGTGCGGCGATGATCTTCGACGGATTGGCGACGGGGCTCTTGAGGGTCACGTCGGCAAGCGCGCGCGGCGTGCTCTTGTCGGCGGCGGCCTCGATATTCGGGCGCAGATCATCAAGATTGGCAATGAGCTGATCGCCATAGGGCACTGGCCAGTGGAGCGGCGGCAGCTCGTCGAGGGCGGCGCTGGCGTCGAAAATCCGGCCGTCGCGAACGACGCCGATGCGGTCATGATCGTAGCGGCAGAGTTTCATGTTGCTCCGGGGGTTGCCGTGGTGGATTTGCTGGCCGCAGTTTAAGGATGCGATGCGGCGGGGGAAAGCCCGCGCACTCACTCCCGCGGCATCACAATGGTTTACGCATGCCCTTGGCTCACCTACCATCGGCGTCTCGTTTCGATCTCTATGCCAATCCGTGCCAGAGCCAAATTCGTGACCAGACATAAACCGCTGCTCGCCATTTTCCTGATGATCCTGGCGACCATTTTGTTCCCCACCAAAGACGGTATCGTGAAGACGTTCGGCGGGTATTACTCGCCGATATTCGTGCTGTGGGCACAGTATGTGGTGATGTATCTGGTGGTCGCGCCAGTCGCGGTTGCCCAGCACGGTGCCGGTATCCTCGTTCCGCGGCCGTTCGGGTTGCAGTTGGTGCGCGGTGTTTCCGTATCGTTGGCGATTATTCTGTTTTATTGGGCGGTGACGCTGATTCCCCTCGCCGACGCGACGGCCACCACCTTCATCGGGCCACTTGTCGCGGCGGCGCTGTCGGTGCCGCTTTTGAAGGAGCAGGTGGGCTGGCGCCGTTGGACGGCGATTATCATCGGCTTCGCGGGTGTGCTCATTATCCTGCGGCCGGAGTTCTCCGGCGAGCGGCTCGGCTATTTCGTCGCATTGGGAACCGGTATTTCCCTGGGCGTCTTCTATGTCACCAACCGCAAGCTGTCGGTGCACGCACCACAGATGGCCAACGCCGCCCATTCCGCCGTGTTCGGTGCCGTCATACTGCTGCCCGTCATTCCGTTTCTCTGGGTGGCGCCACGGAGCGAGGACGCCATCTCCTGGGGGCTGTTCTTTTTGTTCTCGACCGCCGGACAAATCTTCGCGGTCGCCGCGTTCCGCTATGGACCGGCGGCGATGGTGGCGCTGTTTCAATATGCGGCGATCATCACCGCCACGGCGTTCGGCTTTCTGGTGTTCGGCGATTTTCCCGATGCCTTCACCTGGGCCGGCATCGCCATCATCGTGGCAAGCGGCATGTACGTGGCGCTCCGGGAGCGGCGGGCCGCGCTCGAGGCGCGCAAGCTGGCGGTTTAGGCGCGCGCGTTTCTCCTGGGTCCATCGTAAGGTGAGATGGTCTTCTCCCAGGCGGCGCGAAGATCGCGGACCCGCGTCGGAAATACGTCCTCCAGGAATTCGGCGCGCCGGATGCGGTCGGCGCGAAAATGCCGGAAGTCTTTGCGCAATTCACACCAGCCGACGATGAGGCGGGAGGTCTCGAAATACGCGATGGCAATTGGCCAGATCGTGCGCGTGGTCATTTTGTCCGACAGGTCCTCATAGTCGATATTGATTTTTCCCCGCCGCCGGATCCAGGTGCGGACTTGCTGAAAGTCGAGGGCCTCCGCCTCGGACGACGACATCGTCGGCGCGACACCGATGGAATCGAGAACGAGAGGACGCAAGTCTTCGACTACCACGTCGCCGATCTTGGCGATCAAATCACGTGCCGCGCGGGCGAGGGGGCGGTCGGCGCGGGTTGCCACCCAACTCGCCCCAAGGACCGCCGCCTCGATTTCGTCGGGCGTCAGCATGAGGGGAGGCATGTCGTAACCCTGTTCGAGGATGTATCCGACACCGGCTTCGCCCCGGATGGGGACACGCTGACCCATCAAATCGGCGATGTCCCGGTAGATTGTGCGCACAGATGTTTCGAGTTCTTCGGCAAGATTGGCCGCCGTCACCGGCGAGCGCGTGCCCCGCAGGATCTGGATGATCTGAAACAGCCTGTCCGCGCGCCGCATGGCCGCCCTCCGTGCCTCTACAAATGGCAGTAGTATGGCAGGAAGGGCGGCTTGTCCATGCGGCGTCCGGTTTGATTACGCCGCGGCGGGACGGGGCGGCAAAGCCTGTTGAACGCCTTTGCGCGCCATCATCCGACCCAACCAGGCCGTGATGTTGGGGGACTTGGGGTCGGCATCGGCGAGGGTTAGGTGGAACAGGTTCGACCATATGGCCAGATCCGCGATCGTTGGCTGGTCGCCGGTCAAGTAAGGGGTGCGCCGGAGGCCCGCCTCCAGGATTGGGCCCAATTCGGCAAGCTTCGCCTCGCCGCGCTCGATCGCCGATTTATCGCCGCGCTCGCCCGCGAAGACCTTATTGAACACGATGTCGACAACCGCCGGCCCTAATCGGCATTGGCCCCAGTCGAGCCACTGCTCGACGGCGGCGCGGCGGGCGAGATCCGTCGGATACCAGTCGTCCAAGTGATGCTTTGCCGCGAGGTACCTAAGAATGGCGTTGGATTCATGGATTTTGACGTCACCGTCCAGGAGCGTCGGTATCTGGTGATTGGGATTGATCTTCAGATAGGCGGGCGACATGTGCTCGCCGGCCGCCAAATCGACCGGCCGAATGTCGTAATCGATGCCGGCTTCGGCCATCAGGGCAACGACGCGGCGGACATGTTGCGAGAAGGGATGGTGATACAAAACATACATGACAGGACTCCTCCGTTTTCAAAATTAACGTGGGTCTGTCATATCAGCCCCCTACTGACAGCATTCTGTCAGTAGTGTGGCAGCAGAGGCATTTTTATAACCTAGGCGCTCTGGGCTTCGAGTCCGTTGGCGAGCCAGCCGTCGATGGCCGGCTGTAGGACTTCGAAGGGACGATATCCGGCGGTCAGGAGTGCAAGGCTATCGTTTTCGCGCACCACCACGGTCGGAAAACCCGAAACGCCGAGACCCTGGCAAAAACGGAAATCGTTTTGGGTCGCGGCCTGCATATCCGGCGAGGTGAACCGGGCAGCGAATTCCTCTGCATCCAGATCCGCCTCGATAGCCAACGCCTTGAAGGTTTCGATGTCGGTGGTGTCCTTGTTCTCCGAGTAGAAACTGCGGCTCACGGATTCGTAGAACTCGAGGGTTTTTTCAGGGGCCATTTCCCGCACCGTCACAGCGGCCCGGCAAGCGGGCTCGGTATCGAGGACGAAGCCTTCACGGTCGAAGAAGCTGTAATCGAACGTCGCGCCAGTGGCCTTGTTTACGTCCTCCCAATGGTGCCGGATGGTTGCCTTATAGGCATCGCTCATGGGCTCCGTATCACCCGCATGGAGGCCCCCGACGACGATCCTGAGCGGCGCCATGTCCCGGTATTGAGCGTCGATTTCGCGGATTACCGGGGAAAACCCCCAACACCAGGAGCACATGGGGTCGCCGAAATAGACGATTTCCTTGATCGGCTCCGTGATCGTGTGCGCGGCCATGGCGGTTTCCTCCGGTTTTTGCCTCGAATTCCAGGCCTTTTGATATCGGGTATTCGGCCACCTGGAAACCCTCCATTAAAGCCTCATATGTAGGATCGCCGCTGATTTTCCGTCTGAATCTCTTGTTTATTAAATTGCTTCGGGGGAAGCGTTGAGACCGTCTGCCGACGTAAAGTTCGACATTCACGTTTTGAATGACGGTCGATGGACGGTTTTTACCGATTCCGCGACCAAGTTGCGTGCCATCGGCGAAGCGAAAAACCTCCTTTCCAGCGGCAAGTTCGATGCCGCCAAGGTCACGGAGGAACGCGGCCAGAAGCGGGAAATCCTGATCTGGCAAGAAGACGCGAAGAAGAACGATAAGGATGTCACGACCATCACACCGGTGGACGACGCCCCTTATTGCAAGAAAATCGGCGACTTCTACGAATTCGATGCGCGCAAGACCATCGGGCGGCTGCTGCGTAAACATCTCGATACATTTCCGATCACCGCGTTTGAGCTTATCCATAGTGATGCCCATCTGCGCAACCTGATGCGCAACGATGAGCTCTTTATTCAGGCGGTCAGGTTCGCGGCCAATCTCCAATCCAGGAACGGTAAGGCCAAACTGAATGACCGTGTCGATTTTCTGGAAAAGAATGCGCATGCGCTCTCGAAACGGGCGGCAGCCGTCAAACTCCCGGCGGATGCCACCAAAGTTTTGAAGAAGACCGGCCTGGCAGGGCTCGCCACCTTCCTCGACAAGGAACTCAAGGCCGAGGAAGCAAAAAAACAGGATGCGGTTCGCGTAGCCCTGGCCAAGGCGCTCGAGGGGACCCGAGATTGGGTCGGTCGGCTCGATTTCCTGTTGGATATCGCCGAGATGGCGGCGGAGGAGGATGACCTCAGCGTAGTCGACGGAATTGTCGCCGAGATATTCGACGGTTCCGAAGCGGTGCAGGATGTCCTTGGGTTTCAACGCAACCTTGGACAGGCGTTGAAAACCCTCGCGCAAATTATCGTTGGGACCTTTGAGCTAAGCACGGGATCCAATTCGACGTTGGAGCGCATGACTCGCTTGCTCAAAGCCAAGGAGATGCCGCTGACTCGCGCAACCATCACCGAGCGCCTAACGCGTGAACTGAGCGGTATCAAGAAGCTCACCCGAACCGAAGAAATGGTCGAGGAGCGCAAGGCCTTCACGGAACTGGTTGCCGAGATCTTCCGGGGACGGGCGACGTCGAAAAGCGGCTCCTTGTGCGAAGCGGTGACGCTGCGCGCCAAAAGTCTATTCAAGGGGGAGAACGAAGACGAAAGCTCCGAAAAGGCGATCGACGAGATGATCATTCTGCTGCCGACGGAGGCAGCCAAGTTTAACTATCTCATCGACTTGGCGAGTACCGATTTCGGCGAGAAATACCAGAAACATGTCATCGCCCGTCTGGCCCATGTCGTTGACGGTATGCAGACTGTTGCCGATTTGGTCGATCACGGCGCTGACAACGTCGAAGTCGTCCGTACTGCGGCCGTTCTCCGCGACCGGCTCTTGGCGACCAATTTGCCTGAAGAATGGCGCCGCCGGTTTGCCAAAAAAATCTATGACCTTCTGATGGTCTTTCAGACCGGTAAGCAGCCGACCCCATCGAAAACCAAGCCCAAGTCCTCCGAGAAGGGCGCGTCGGCACAGCCGGAACCGCTCGACCGCCTTACCGTCGAGGCAGGGACTTATTTGTTTCACGAGGGTGACGACGGAGACAACGCCTATCTGGTGGTGTCGGGTGAGGTCACGATCATCCGAATGGCGGGCGGCCACGAAGTCGTCGTCGCCCGGGCCGGGCCCGGCAGCGTCGTCGGCGAAATGGCTTTAATCGATTCACAACCGCGTATGGCGTCGGCCAAAGCGGTGAAAGAAACGCAGCTCACCATCGTGCCGCATCAAGACCTTCAGGCCCGTCTCGAGCGGCTCGGCAAGGTCGACCCCGTGATGCGGAAGCTTGTCGACATGTTCGTCAGGCGGATACGCGATTTTCCCATCGTCGACGCCAAGAAGTAGCGAACTTCTTTCCCGCTATTTGACGCCCAATTCCCTGATCACGTCCCGCTTTGGCTCGAAGCCGAGGCCCGGTTCGGCGGGAAGATCGAGCCAGCCATTGTCCGGCTCCGGCAGTCCCGTATAGAGGGTCTTATAGAGCTCATGGGCGAGATAGTGCATTTCGACCATGCCGCCATTGGCAAGCCCGGCGTGCAGATGCATGTTGTGGAATTGCCAAGCGCCGCCATTGTCGATACCGACATTGAAGGCCTGCGCCATCCCCGCGATCTTAACGCATTGGGTGAAGCCGCCGGTAATGGCGACGTTGGGCTGCACCACGTCCACGGACCCGGCAATCAGCAGATCGCGGAAGCGGAAGGCAAGACCTTCATTTTGGCCACATGCCAGGGGGATCGACGTGTGGCGGCGAAGATCGGCCATCTGCAAGGCATCGTTCTGCGTGATCGGTTCTTCGAAAAACGAGATGTCGAACTCTTCCATTCCCTTGGCGATTTCCTTGGCATGGAACGGGTCGAGGTTGCAGTTGCCGTCGACATAGAGACCGATCTCGTCGCCGACGGCGGTGCGCACGCGGCGCACGCGTTCCAGATCCTCGGCGATCACGTCGGGAATGAAGCGGGGTTCATCGCGGCGTTTCAGTGCACCGTCGCCGACCGTCATCTTCAGACGCGTGAAACCGTTTTCGACCCACAGTTTCGCGGCTTCGCCGATCTGATCGCGGTCGAAAATGGGAAATCCGAAGGTGGCATACAGAGGTACGCGCGAGCGTGCACCCCCTAGGAGCCGCCATACCGGCTCACCGAGCGCCTTGCCCTTGATATCCCATAGCGCCAGATCGATGGCGGCGATGGCGTGCAGACCGAAACCCGTCTGGCCGCGCGGGCTCAACGTCCAGTAAAGCTTGTCCCATAGCTTTTCTGTATCCATGGGGTCTTCGCCGATGAGCACCGGCGCGCATTCCGAATTGACCGCCGCGGCGACTACCGTGGGGCTGGTGATGGACGTTAGCCCCCAGCCGGTGTGGCCTTCGTCGGTTTCGATTTCCACCAAGCAGACGCTCATGGAAGTTTTCTTGTCGAGACCGAGAACGGTCACAGCGATGGGGACATCGACCCGAGTTGCTTCGACTTTGCGGATTTTCATGGGACTACTCGTCTTCTAGGTGGGCGGGGGCGGTGGGCGCTTTACGCCTTTTCATCAGGAACGGCCAGAACAGGGTTAGGACGGCGATAACCAGAAACGCCGCCGACACCGGCCGGGTGAGTAAGGGAAGGAAACTGGAATCGTACACCATCAAACCGGACCGCAATTGTGTCTCGGCGATGGGCGCGAGAATGTAGCCGATGACGAACGGACCGGTGGGAATCTTGGCCTTCATCATCAGGAAACCGAGCACGCCGAAGGCGAGCATGATCCATACGTCGAATAGCCGGTTGCCCTGTGCGAAGGCGCCTATAACGCAGAATACGATGATCGGCGGGATCAAATAGGCCCGCGATACGTACATCAGCCGCGCGATGATCGGCGTCCCCAGGATCATGAAGATGAACATGAAAACGTTCGCCACCAGGGCCCCGGCGATGATGCCGTAGGCGACTTCGGGCGAATCCTGGAACAGCAACGGGCCCGGCGTGAGGTTGTGAATGATCAGCGCGCCGAGCAACAGCACATCGATGACGCTGCCGGGAATACCGAGGGTGATCAGCGGCACCAGTGCGCCGTTGACGGCGGCGTTGTTGGCGGTTTCGGCGGCGACAATGCCGTCCTCGGTGCCGGTGCCGAATTTCTCCGGCGTCTTGGAGAAATTGCGCGCCGTCGTGTAGGAGGCGATGGCCGCCGTGGTGCCGCCGATCCCTGGCAGGATGCCGATCCAGGTGCCGATGAGCGACGAGCGCAGAATGTTGGTCCATTGGCGGCGCAGATCGTTCATGGACATGAACATGGAGCGGAAGCTCGTCTGCACCCGCTCGATGGGCTGGTTGATGTTCACGATGTCGCCGATGACTTGGCTCATCACCAGCATGCCGAGGATCACCGGCAGCAGGCGGAAGCCCGTTTCGAGGTCGGGAACGCCGAAGGTGAGCCGCAAGGCCCCGGAGGACGGATCGACCCCGACCATGGAAACGAGGATGCCGAGAAAGCCGGACAGCAGCCCTTTGATCATCGATCCTGCGCTGACCGCCGAAATAAGCATCAGGGCGACCAAGGTCATGGAGAAAATTTCATAGGGCCCGAAACGGACGGCGATCTCGGCGAGCGGTGGTGACAGAAGCGCGAGGAACAGCCAAGAGACCATGCCGCCGGCAAACGATGCCATGATCCCGAAGCCAAGAGCGCGGCCCGGCTGCCCCCTTTTGGCCATGGGAAAGCCGTCGAGGATGGTCATCAGCGCCGCGGGCGTACCCGGCATACGCATCAACGTTGCCGAGATCAGTCCGCCACTGGTGGAGCCGACATACATGGATACCATCAGGATCAGGGCGTGCGTGCTCTCCATGAAAAAGGTCAGCGGCAGGGTCAAGGCGATGACCATACCGCCGGACAGACCGGGGATCGCACCGACGACGATACCGATCGTCGTCCCCAACAGCATCATCAGGAACGGCATGGGGGTGAAAACGTTAGCGATGGCGGGAAGCAGGAACTCCATGGCGGCTAACTCGGCAAGTCGACGTAAAGAACCTGGGTGAAGGCATAGGTCAGACCCAAACCCATGATCAGGCCGGAAACGATGGCCGCCGGCAGTTTGCGCGGCTGCCAGTCGAATAGGGCCGCGGTCAGAAGCGTCACATACCCGACGGTCGCCCAGCGGAAAGACAGCCATTCAAGCTGCATGACCAAGAAATAGGCGCAGGTCAGGGCCAGCGCTAAGACGGCCATTCCAGGCCGGGGTTTGAACTCGTCGACATTGGACTTGGTGGTGCCGACCCTGACGGCGCGCCAAATGACGAGCAGCGACAGGGCGATCAACAGAAACGACCCCGCCAGGGGGAAGGCCCCCGGGCCGATGGGTTCGAGCACCGATTTACCGAGATGGCGGGCCGACATGGCGGACGCGACGCCAGCTGCGATCAACAATACCGCGATCAAGACGTCCATCACGGGAATGGACCGGTTTTCCTGCATGGCACCAAGCTCTTGGTAGAATTTGGAAGCGCCCCGAGGCGGCCTTGGATACGAGCGCGGCCGCCTCGGGGATGTTGGAGAGCGGAAGGCTAGTTGATGCCCATCGCTTTTAGCACCATGGGCGCGACCGCGCGGAAGCCGGCCACCTCTTTCTCGATGGCCTTTTCGTTTTCGGCGCCGGTCTTGATGACGATGTGGCTACCGGTTTTCTTGTGGTAGGCCTTCATCTCTTCGGTTGCCATCGCCTGCTTCAAAAGATTGGCGAAATAGTCGACGGCTTCCTGCGGCGTGTCCTTGGGCGCCCAGAACCGGCGGTTCAGGCACGAGGTTACGTCGATGCCCTTTTCCAGAGCGGTGGGCATATCGGGTGCCGCCGGATCACGCTCCGGTCCCAACCACAAGAGGCCGCGCAGCTCATCGCCGCCGCGTTTGATCCAGCCGGGCGACATCTGTGCCATGTGGGTGTGGCCACCTTTCATTTGGGCGAAGCGTTTGGCGGTGCCGCCCGCTTGGACCATACCAATTTCCGTGCCGGTGGCTTTCATGATCTGCAGCCAAGAGAAGTGCGTGATGCCGCCGATATTGTCCGAAGCCTTGAATTTGCCCGGATTGGCCTTGGCATCGGCGACGAGGTCTTCGAAAGATTTCCACGGCATGGTGCTCGGCACGGCGACGTAAATGCAGGATTGGGTCGTCATCGCAACCGGCTTCAGTTCGCTCAGATCGAAGCCGAGCTTGTTGGTCGCGACCATGGAAAACAAGCCGTTGTGAATTTGTAGGAAGGTATAGCCGTCCGGCTTCGTGTCTTTCACACGGCGCGCAGCAATGGCACCACCGGCGCCGTCGATGTTGGTAACGACCAGCGGCACGGGCAGCAGCTTGTGCTTCTCGATAGCCGCTTGCATGGTGCGCGCCAAGCTGTCGCTGCCGCCGCCGGCGCGATAGGGGATGATCAGTTTGATCGGTTTTTCGGGATAGTCGGCGAGTGCGGCGCTGGCTGCGCCGAATACGATCGGCAGTGCCGCGGCGAACGCGGCAAGTCGCATGAGTTTCATGACGATCTCCTCCTTGATGAAGTCCCTTGTTTGTTCCTATCGGAACGCCGGTCATCATGCTTTTTGTGGGCGCGTTTTACGCCGCTTCGTGATTGTGACCGGTTTACTTTAGAAGTTTGGCATTCTTGGTTTGAGCGCTCAAACTTCTTTTCCCGTGCATCGGGATAGGAGGGGAGGATGGTCCGCTAGGCGGAAAGCTCCGGATCGCCGGCTGTGAGGTATTCCCACATCCGTTCGTAGATGCGCCCCGTGCCGACGGCACGCACCTTCACCTGTTCCGGTGTGAACAATGGCCCGGTATCGGCAAGGCCCGTCTTGAGCGCTTCCAATTCGACCCGGCACGCGTCGTTGAGATACCACGCGAACACGACCGCTTCCTCCAACGTGTCGCCGGCTGTGATGGCGCCATTGCCGCGCATGAGGAGGGCGCGCCCGTCACCGAAAAGATCAGCGAGGGCTGCCGCCTGATCGTCCGAGCGCAGCAGCAGCGGGTCGTCCCACAAGGGCGGTTCGGGCGCGAAGTAGGAACCGAACCCATGCCGCGCCTTCGGTGTCTTACCGAGGGCGGACAGCGCCATCGCGTGCGGCGGCATGGTGCGGCAGATGCCGCCGACGTCGGGACGGCGCTTGTAGATTTGCTGATGGATGCGCACCTCGCCGAGAACGCCGTCGGGCAGCGGCCCGTCGACGGGGACAACGGCGCCTGCTTCGCCCGGCTCGATCAGCCCCATGGGACGGGGGGCGCAAACGAGGAAGCTGTCCGCATCGATACGGGCGCTGCAATGACCATAGGCATGAACGAGGCCGGCGCGGCCAAGCGCGCGCGCCGCCACGCGGACGAGGGTCTGACGTTCTTCGCTCACGACTGGAATTCGGGAATGTCGGGCTTGCTGCCCCAGCCGCAGAAGGACGCGTCTTCCATCGGGAACTGGCGCGGCCGGTAGGTGACATCATCGTCGATGATGTTGCGGTCCGAATTGGAATATTCGAACACCATGCCGTCGTGGCCTTCGTAATAAAGAAAATACCCGCCCGAGGTGATGTGCCGGCCGGGCCCGAAGACGATGCGGATCTGGCGCTCCTGGAGGAAGTACCAAGAGCGCATGATGTCGTCGATGGCTTCGACCTGGTGGTTGATGTGCTGCACACCCGGATGATCGGTGGGGAACAGCGCAATCTGATGGTGGATGTTCTTCATGCGCAGCAGCGGCGACTTACCGATCCAATCGCTCACCCGGATGTTGAAGTGGGTGGTCCAGAATTTCTCGTCGCGGGGCGGATCGGTGGTGTTGAGACCGATGTGGCCGAGGCCGACGACACCCGCGTCGCGGCTCGGGAAGTAACGTCGCGTGGCGTCGTGCGGACGGACGACAAGCTCGATCCGGTTGCCGGTCGGGTCGTTGAACCAGGCGAAGTCCTCGACGCGACGGTCTTCGGCTTCTTCGGCGGTGCCACGGGTGCAGGGAAAGCCGGCGCCGTCCAGATAGGCCATTGCCTCGTCAAGCCCATGCCAGTCCTTCAATTCGATGCCGACGGCATGATCGCCGGGCTCACCCTTGAAGTAGCACAGGGTGTGGTCGCGATAGTTGCTGCGCAGATATAGGCGGTCGGGCGTGCGCCGCACCGTTTGCAGGCCAACGATGTCGTTGGTAAACTTCTCGGCGCCGTCCAGGTCCTTGGTCCCCAGCCGGATATAACAAAGATCGCGAAGCTCGATCATTCTTCTTTCCTCTGCGCGCTCTCCAACGTCAAATAGGAGGGCTTATGATATCATTTGACGTCGATGATAAAAGCCATGGTTTTCTGGGGAAATGCCCGGATTTCCGATGAGCAGAAGCCTATACATAGATGGGGAGCCGATGATCGAGTTAACAGCTTTCTTGGCCTTCGTGGCCGCGGGCATCGCAATCGCGATCGTACCGGGGCCGACGACCACGGTCATCATGGCCAACAGTTTGCGATACGGCACCCGGGCGGGAATGTTGAACGTCGCCGGGACACAATTGGGGCTGGCCAGCATGCTGGCGGTGGTGGTCCTCGGCCTGCAGGTGATCATTGCCGAGATGGCGGGCGTGTTCGAAATCATCCGTCTGATCGGCGCGGCGTACCTGGTATGGTTGGGCATCAAACTGTTCCGCGGCGGAAAGTTTCAGCTCGAGGATGACGCAGTGCCGCCACGCCGCGGTCATTCATTCTTTTGGCAGGGCTTTGTGGTGTTGTGGTCCAACCCCAAGGCGTTGTTGATGTTCGGCGCGCTTATTCCGCAGTTCGTGTCACTGGACCAGAACGCGTCCGTTCAGACTGTTTTGCTCGGTGTGACGTTCATTGTCGTGGCCGCGATTACCGACAGCATCTATGCGGTGCTCGCCGGCGGCGCCGGTCGCGCGCTGACGCGCACGCGTATCCGCATGCTCGAACGCATCAGCGGCGGGCTGTTGATTTTCGGCGGGGTGTGGCTGGCCTTAAGCCGACGTTAGGCGCGCGCCGCTAGGCGGCACCGCGTATTATGCGGCACCGTTCGGTGTGACCAGCAGGTTAACGTTGCCGCTGCCCGACGATTGGGAATAGGGGCCGAACTGCTCGCCATGGAGCTTGCCGGCATGTTCCTGCAGCTTGTGGCTGGCGCCGAGGAAAACCCCGAGACCGCGGCCGCCCATTTCGCATTTGGCGTCGACCGCGTATTTGGGCAGGTAGTCCAGCGCGCCGTCGATGTCGCCGTCCTTGACCATGTCGATGAACTTGAAGTCCATCTTCTGGTGCTCTTCCAGCGGCCACGCGTCGGGTTTGCGCACGAGTTGGTGCGTCAGTGCGTTGCTGACCACAACGATGACCCGCTTGCCCTGTGCCTGAGCGACCTCGTCGATCAATTCGCCGACGCGTTCGTTTTCCTTGAGGTCGGACATGTAGCAGGTCGGCGTGGTGACCACCGGAATTTCCTGCTCCGGGTCCATGTATTGGATCGGCACCAGGGTGCCGTAATCCCAATGAAAGTACTTGTTGGCATCGGCATAGCAGGGGATGTCGTTGTCCCGCAGTGCTGTTTCGGCGGCTTTGGAGAATTCGGGATCGCCCTTGTAGTCGTAAGGAACGCCCGGCACCAGATGCGGCGCTTCTTCGGCGATGCAGACACCCTTGTTCTGCTGGTGAGCGGTAAACACCCAATCGAAAGTGGTGATCCAGTGGGTGGTGTTGACGACAAACAGATCGGGCTTCAGTGCCTTGGCGGCCTTGCCCATGTCGCGAAGACCCTGGATGAGGCCGGTAGTGAAGTCCCAGGCTTTTTCCTCGATCGCCATGCGCGGCGTATGCGACGCGATGATGGTGGCGATAACGCCCGTTTGTTTGTCAGTCATTTTATTCCCTTGTCTCAGAAATGCGTGTTGCCCGCTTTATATAGCCCATTTCCCCAGGAATCGAGAGGGGAGGCCGCCACATCGCCAAGGAGGGGACAGAAATTGGCCGCGCGGGAGTCGATATATGGCCGATTTACACGCCCATCATGGCCATGACGGCCTTGAACAGCGCGCCGTTGGGGTTGGCCAGTTCCCGGCTCATGGCGAAATGGTGGGCTTCCGGGACCTCGATCACCGTCACGTCGCAGCCGGCCTTCTCGAGGGCCTCGGCGTATTTCTTCGACTCGTCGATGAAAGCTTCGAGCTCGGGCTCGCCGTAGGAAACGACCACTGGGACCGGGCGCGCGGGCAGGTTGAACAGTGGGCTCGATTGCCGGGAATCCTGCAGGGTCATTTTCAATGCTTCCTGCGGGCCGACGCCGGCATGGACATGACCATCCAAATCGAAAATGCCGGACATAGGCACCGCGCCTTTGACGGCGTCTTCGGGGATGCCGTAGTCGCCGTGCCAACCGGGCATCAGCGTGGTGCCGGTCAAATGTCCGCCCGCCGAGTTGCCGGAGACATAGAGCCGGTTCGGATCGCCGCCATATTGGGCAATGTTTTGATAAACCCAGGCAACCGCGCGGCGCACGTGATCAATGATCTGCTCCATGCGGTAGCTGGGAGCCAACCCGTAATCGATGGGCACCCAGACGACGCCTTTCGACATCACCGCTTCCGCCGGGATGGCGCGGGTGTTCTTGGTGCCTTGGGTCCAGCCGCCGCCATGGATGTCGATCAATACGGGGGCGTTCGCCGCGCCGCTGGGGGCATAGATATCCAACTTCTGGATCGGCTCGCCGCCGTAGGCGATGTCCTTGATGGGGTTGAGCTTGGCTTCTGCCGCCTGAGCGAGCTCTGCGTTTTCTTTCTGATAACCGGCGGGATCGGGAATGCTGCCATGCACGTTGTAAGCGGCGGCGAGCTCGGCGGCGGTCATGCCGTTATAGACGATGGCATCTGCGGCTTGTTGCATGGCGGGGTCCTCCCGTTCGGTTTTGTTTGTGAAGCTAGTCTAGCGGACGGCGCGGCGCGGTTAAAGCAATGCGCGGGACATGAGATAGACGCCCATCAGGGCGAGAACGACGAAAAACACCCGGCGGAATTTCGCTTCCGGGATGCGTTTGCGGATACGTTGGCCGAGCGCCATGCCGAGGAAGGCGGGCGCCAAAGCGACGACGGACAGAATGCCGAGATCGAGGGGCACCAACCGCTGACTGCCCATGGCGACGGCCAGCGACAGGGTAACGATGGTGAACAGGATGCCCATGGCCTGGATCAGGGTGTCGCGCGAAAGACCCAAGGCTTGAAGATAGAGAACGCCCGGCACGATGACGGTGCCGGTCAACCCGGCGGCGGTGCCGGAGCAGGCGCCGATCAACGGCGACAGCCATGGTTCCTTTTTGCCCGGTGGCGGGATTTGCGGGGTCGCAAGGCTGATGGCGGCATAGGCGAACAGCAAAACGCCGAGGATGCCACGCAGCACTTCGGCATCGGCCCGCGCCAATATCTCGACGGCAAGAAACGTGAAAATCACGGCGGCGGTGATCATCGTCCAAGTGCGGCGCCAGATGGGCAGAAATTGGCCACCGGCAAGTCCTTGCCAAACGTTGGTGAAAAAGGCAGGCGCCAGCATCAGTGCCATCGCTTCTTTCACGCCCAGGATCAGGGCGAGCAGCGTGATGGCGACGGTCGGCAGGCCGAGCCCGACAACGCCCTTCACCAATCCGGCGAACAAGAACACCAGCACGACCACGCCGGCGAGTTCGACATCGATCACGAAGCCCTCCTGCGATACCACGGTATCCGGCGTACTCCCACGTTCGCCAAGTTGCAAGCATGCACTGGGGTTGCGCCGCAAGCGCGGGGCTTCCAAAAGCGCGGATGAAGTGCCAATATGCCGCGCGTCAGAAATCGCCGCGCGAGAACGGTGCTGATCACCCGCATAACGAAAAAATCCCGACCAGACCGAGGAAAATGATGAGCGACAGAATTCAAAAGGGCGCCCTGCAGATCGCCCCTGTTTTGCACGATTTAGTGGAGAAACGCGTGGCGCCGGGGACGGGCGTCGCGGCGGACGACTTTTGGGCGGCGTTGGAGAAACTGGTAACGGATATGGGGCCGCGCAACCGGGAACTGTTGGACACCCGCGACCGCATTCAGGCGCAGATCGACGCGTGGCACACCGAGCGTAAGGGCAAGGACATCGATCCGGCGGAATACAAGAAATTCCTGCAGGAGATCGACTATTTGCTCCCCGAAGGCGGCGACTTCGCCATCAAGACGAAGAATGTCGATCCGGAGATCGCCACGGTGGCGGGCCCGCAGCTCGTCGTGCCGGTGACCATCGCGCGCTATGCGTTGAACGCGGCCAATGCGCGTTGGGGCAGTCTCTATGACGCGCTTTACGGCACCGACGTGATCCCCGA
Source organism: uncultured Rhodospirillales bacterium (assembly GCA_913055735.1). Lineage (GTDB taxonomy): Bacteria > Pseudomonadota > Alphaproteobacteria > Rhodospirillales > UBA2165 > CAJXKD01. The sequence goes on along the minus strand of CAJXKD010000001.1, from coordinate 231,216 downwards.
AACGGACGGCGCGGAAAAAGGCACCGGCTATAATCCCAAGCGCGGCGAGAAGGTGATCGCCTATGCCGCCAAGTTTTTGGATGACGCGGTGCCCCTCGACGGGGTGAGCCACACCGAAGCGACTTTGTACGCCGTGGCCGATGGCAAGCTCAGTGTGACAGCCGGCGGCAACCAGGTGGGGCTCAAAGACCCGGCGCAGTTCGTCGGTTACCATGGGTCGGCGGACGCGCCGTCTTCGGTGCTGCTTAAGCACAACGGCCTGCACATCGAAATTCAGGTCGACCGCAGCCACCCGATCGGTAAGGACCATGCCGGCGGCGTCAAGGATGTGGTGCTGGAAGCGGCCATTACCACCATTCAGGATCTGGAAGATTCCATCTCGGCGGTGGACGCCGAGGATAAGGCACTCGCCTACGGCAACTTGTTGGGTCTCATCAAGGGTGACTTGACGGACACCTTCGACAAGGGCGGCAAGCAGATGACCCGCACGTTGGAGCCTGACCGCACCTTTACGGCGGCGGACGGCAGCGAACTCGTCCTGCCCGGACGCAGCATGCTGCTGATCCGCAATGTCGGCCATCATATGTATACGGACGCCGTGACCCTGAACGGCGAGGAAATCCCGGAGGGCATGCTCGATGCGCTGATGACCGGGCTTATCTGCATCCACGATCTCAAACAGACGGGCAGCGTACAGAACAGCCGCACGGGCAGCGTCTATATCGTGAAGCCGAAACAGCACGGCCCGGAAGAGGTCGCCTTCACCGCCGAGATTTTCGGCCGGGTGGAACAGGCCCTCGGCTTGTCCGCGAACACCCTCAAGATGGGCATCATGGACGAGGAACGGCGCACCACCACCAACCTCAAGGAATGCATCCGCGCCGCCGCCGACCGGGTGGTGTTCATCAACACCGGCTTCCTCGACCGTACCGGCGACGAGATTCATACCTCGATGGAAGCGGGACCCTTCCTCCGCAAGAACGACATCAAGGCACAGCCCTGGATCGCGTCCTATGAGGATTGGAACGTCGATATCGGTCTCGAAACCGGTTTCCGTGGCGTCGCTCAGATCGGCAAGGGCATGTGGGCCATGCCCGACGAGATGGCGGCGATGATGGAGGCCAAGATCGGCCATCCGAAGGCGGGTGCCAATACAGCCTGGGTACCGTCGCCGACGGCGGCAACCCTGCACGCCATTCACTACCATCAATGCGATGTGGCGGCGCGCCAAGAGGAACTCAAAAGCCGCGACCGGGCGAGCCTCGACAACATCCTCACCGTGCCGTTGCTGCACGGTGCCAACCTGTCCGAAGCCGAAGTGCAGCAGGAATTGGACAACAACGCCCAGGGCATACTCGGGTATGTGGTCCGTTGGGTGGAGCAGGGCGTCGGCTGTTCCAAGGTGCCGGACATCAATGACGTCGGTCTGATGGAAGACCGTGCCACGTTGCGTATTTCGTCACAGCACATCGCCAACTGGCTGCATCACGGTATTTGTACCAAGGAGCAGGTCATGGCGAGCATGAAGAAAATGGCCGAGGTGGTGGACCGTCAGAACGCCGGCGATCCCAACTATCGGACGATGGCGCCTGGCTTCGACACGTCGATCGGCTTCCAGGCGGCGTGCGATCTCGTGTTCAAAGGATTGGAGCAGCCGAACGGCTACACCGAATTCATCCTGCACGAGAAAAGGCGCGAGGCGAAAGCCGCGGGACTGTAATTTTTCCCGTATCGATTTTTCAAGCGGTCCGGTCTTCCGGGCCGCTTGTTTTATTTTTTAACCTTTACTATATGTTGTGAAAGTGGGGAGAGATAATCCCCACACCTTGTAATTTTCCGGCTCCTGATGGGGGGGCGGGAACGGAATGATGGTCTTTAGGAGGTCTCCATCATGCTGTCTCGCCTCGGTTTGCCCGCGATCGCGGGTTTCATTCTCTGCATGCTCATGACGACCCAAGACGCGCTTGCCAAGGATCAGGGTGATCTATTGGTGCGTATGCGCGGCATCGGTTTCCTGACCGATACCAGCGGCACCACCGACACGCTGGGCGGGTCCGCACGGACCAGCGACGCTTACGTGCCCGAATTGGATTTCACCTATTTCTTCACCAAGAACATCGCCGCCGAATTAATTCTCGGCACGACCAACCATTCGGTCGAGGTGAAGGGGTCTTCTTCGGGCGATCTCGATTTGGGCACGGTGTGGGCCCTGCCGCCGGTGCTCACCCTTCAATACCACTTCATGCCGGATGGCGACTTTAGTCCCTACATTGGTGCGGGCGTCAATTACACGATCATGTACAACGTCAAGACCGGCCGCAGCGTGAGCGACGTCGATTATTCCGATGAATTCGGCTACGCCTTCCAGGCGGGGATCGACTACAAGCTGAACGATCGCTGGTCGATCAACTTCGATCTGAAGAAGGTTTTCGTCGATACGGATATCAAGGTGAATGGCGGCGCCATCAACGCCAAAGGGACCGATCTCGATCCTTGGGTGGTTGGTCTCGGTGTCGGCTACCGCTTCTAGAACGGCGGGCGGCCGATGGGTCCCATCGGCCGCTAACAGCCTTACAGTTCCTTGAAATCCCGGTTGAGCCGGAATTCCGACGAGGTGACGTAGGCTTCGGCCTCACGGATGCGGCGCTCAACGTCGCGGAATTTCTGTTGGATATCGCTGACCGTGCCCTTGGGGTCGACCCGGGCGCGGCGCCAGAAGCTCTCCTCGTCCGGCGACCGGTACAGTCCGCTCGGTTTCGGATCGAGAACAAATCCCAGCACCAGATAGCCGATGACGACGGGGAAGCTGAAAACGAAGACGCCAAGGACGGTCAGAATACGGACCAGGCCCACCGAGATGCCGAAATAGTCGCCGATACCGGCGCACACGCCGCGGAAGATGCCGCTGGCCGGATCGCGATAGAGCTTGTTGGGGCTCATGTGCCGTTCACCGCGGCGCCAATGTCCAGGGCCACATCTCATATCCGGGTCCTCCAATCGGGCGCCTCTTGATCGAGAATGCGCTCCAGGTTTCTAATGCGGTCTTCCATCTTGCCGGCGGTTTCCCATAGGTCTGCGAGCAATTTCTCGTCGCCGGACGTCATCGTCTTGTGGGTACGCCAGTTCGTCATGTAGTGGGCGATGATCCAAATCGGGAGCACGACCACCACGAACATCGCGAAGATTGGGAAAAGGAAAAATCCACCCATAACTTTCTTTCAACTCTCTTTCGCTCAGCAGACCATGCTTCAGTTGGCCTGTCGGACTGCCGGATCAAGTATCCTTAGTTTTCCGCCGCTTTGGATTTGCTCTTGGCCAAGCGGGCTTTAAGCGCGGCGAGCTCGTCCTCAATCGCGGATTCGGCTTCCAGTTCGGCGATCTCTTCGGAGAGCGTCTTCCCCTTGCCGAGGTCGAAGCTTTCCACCTCACCCTCCAAGGAGTCCATACGCCGTTCCATGGTGTCGAAACGGGCGAAGGCCTCGTCGATGCGCCGGTTGTTGATTTGGCGGCGGACCTTGAGCTGGGAGGTGGCCGTTTCGGCGCGCGCCTGAAGGCTCTTTTGCTTGGCTTTCGCTTCGCGGAGCTTGTTCTCCAGTTTGACGATATCTTCTTCGTGTTTTTGAAGCGCGAAGGACAGGTTGTCGACATCTTCGGACAACAGTTTAGCGGTTTCTTCGAGCTTGGCCTTTTCAAGCAAAGCCCCTTTGGCCAGATCCTCGCGCTCCTTGAACACGGCGAGTTCCGCCTTGCGTTGCCATTCGGCGCAGGCATCCTCGATCCGGGACAGCGTGCGTTGCGCTTCCTTCCGGTCGGCAATGATGCGGGCCGCGTCGGAGCGGACCTCGACCAATGTATCTTCCATCTCGCGGATCATCAGCCGGATCATCTTTTCCGGATCCTCCGCCTTGTCGAGCAAGGACGTCAGGTTGGAATTGATGATGTCGGATAGTCTCGAAAAAATGCCCATTGTCCGTTTCCTCCTATGAGCGCCGTCGGGCGGGCGAGTAACAGGGTTCTGTTTCTCATAGAGCACATGCCGTGCCAACTTGGCTGGGAGCGCGATAAATCATTGGAATAAAAGGGGATTGTATGATTTTTGGCGTGATTTCGTCATTTTTGCAGATAAAAGAAAAAACTAAAAAATAGTGGAAAACGCTAATTTATATGTATATTCATGCAATGGCATTTCCTCCTGATCTGCCGCCGCTTGTCGGTGAATCTCCCCCCTTCCTTCAGCTGATGGAGCGGGTATCTCTGGCCGCGCCTCAGGACCGGCCGGTGCTGGTGATTGGGGAGCGGGGAACCGGCAAGGAACTGATCGCCGCGCGGTTGCATCACTTGTCACGCCGTTGGCAGGGATCGTTTGTTGAACTCAATTGCGCGGCGCTGCCCGAAAGCCTGCTGGAAAGCGAGTTGTTCGGGCACGAGGCCGGCGCTTTTACGGGGGCCGCCCGGCGCCGTATCGGCCGCTTCGAGTTGGCGGATGGTGGGACCTTGTTTTTGGACGAAATCGGCAATGCCCCTCTGCCTGTCCAGGAAAAGATCCTGCGGGTCATCGAGTACGGCACCTTTGAGCGTGTCGGCGGTAACGAAACCATTTCCGTTGATGTTCGGGTTATAGGTGCCACCAACATTGACCTGCCGGCGGCGGCCGCGGACGGTCGTTTTCGCAACGATTTGCTGGACCGCTTGTCGTTCGACGTGTTGACGGTTCCGCAACTTCGCCATCGGACCGGCGATGTGGCCCTACTTGCCCTGCATTTCGGCCGCGCGATGGCGCGTGAGTTGGAGTGGGAGAGTTTCCCCGGTTTTGCGCGGGAGGCGATGACCCGTCTCACCAAGCATGATTGGCCAGGGAACGTGCGGGAACTGAAGAACACCGCTGAACGGGCCGTCTATCTACATGGCGACGCCGAGACGCCCATTGAAACGATCATTCTCGACCCGTTCGAGTCGCCCTATCGGCCGATTTCCAAGCAAAAGCAGGCTCAACCGGCGCGGCGGGAAGAGGGAGATGTCCCCCGGAATTCGCAGATTTCTGCGGCGACGCCTCTTGATCTGCGCGAAGCGGTCAAGGCGTTCGAAAAAAGGCTCCTCGTCGAAGCCCTGGCGGCCAACCGCCACAGCCAGAAGGATACCGCGCGTCATTTGGGCCTCGGCTACCACCAGCTCAGGAGCCGCCTTAAAAAACATGACCTGACTTGAAGATTTTGCAATCATAACGAGGTTATTCTTATCAGATAACCGAATAACGAGTATCACGAAGCGGGCAAAACGGCGGCATGCAGACCGGTGAAGACCTCATAAGTTACATTTCGGATGTAACACTTTTTTTGAGTTTTCCTCCTAGAATTCAAGTGGCTGATGTCAGAGGCCCTCTCCGGATGGAGGCGGCGTATTCGCGCTGACGCCAAGATAGCTTCCGCAAGTCCCACATATCCTAGAGGGATCGAGGAGAGGGAATTCGTGCTCAAGCGCTTCAATGTTCGCTTGCAGATCGTCGCCATATCGCTGGTTGGCGCGCTGGGGCTTGTCACCCTGGCGGGCATGTTCGTCTACAACTCGGACCGGTTGGTCGACCGATTGGGTGACGTCGACTATGCCCTCGTTCTGGAAATCGAAGAAGGGACGATTACCAACCTGGTTCAGCAAGCGCGCGATTTTCAGCGTCGGTTCAGCGAATCCGGCAGTTCCGCCGATCTGGAAAGCTTTAGCGGCCACATAGAGGTCGCCCTGACCAAGTTGCGGGGCGATGCTGCGACCGTACTCAACCCCGAATTGGCGGAAATCTTCCGTCGGTTAACGAAGCTCGGCGTAGAATACCAAAATTCCGTGCGGGCGTTCGGCGACCTGCGGCGCGGTTGGAGCGAGCAGGCGATCGAGGAAGAGCTTCGGGCCATTGGTGCCGAAGCGGAGCGGGCTTTCAATATCGCGCTGGGAACGCCCCCCCAAGTTACGGACCGTCATGCGGGTGTGCTTTTCGATTTTCCGCTCAATCTGTTGCGCATTCGGCGTGGCAACGACCAGTACGCGTTGCGCGCAGTTGATTTCGATCGCTTGATTGCGGCCATCGACGAACAAAGCCAAGGCTCTGCCGCGCGCAACGACGCCATCCGCGTTTTGAGCGAAGCCAAGACCCGATACGCCGAGCTCTATGCACGTAGCCTCTCGATTGAAGACAGCTGGCATGCCGCAGAGCGGGACTATGCGGCGCTTTCCGGTGGGCTCGGTGAACTACGTTTTACCCTTCGCCGTATCGCCGACCAGGGTGTCGCGCGCGCGAGCACCGTGCAGAAGGACTACAAGGTTCTCGTTTTCTCGAGCACCCTCGTCATCCTTGTGTTGATCGGCGGATTCACGCTGGCCATTGGTCGGAATATGACCGCGAGGCTGGCGGCGATCATCGGCACCTTGAATCAATTGGTGCAGGGAAAGAAAGACGTGCGGATTCCGTTGGCCGACGACCGGACCGAATTCGGCACCATCGCGCGGTTTCTTTCCCAGTACCGCGAGAAATCGGACTCGTTGCGCCAAAGCGAGCATCGTTTGTCGGAGGCCCAACGCATCGGTCATATCGGCAGTTGGGAATACTCGGCGTTGGAGGACGTGTTTCAGTTGTCGGCGGACAGCGCACGGCTGATCGGCTGCGGTGAAACGGAATGTTGCCTGTCGCGGGCTGAGTTCGAGAAGTTCGTCGCGTTCGAGGATCGCGATATTCTGAACCACGCCCTTTCCGAGGCCCTTCATGGCACCTCGCGGTTTTCCATCGATTACCGGGTCGTGCAGGGCGACGGCAACAAGCGGTGGATTCATGCCGAAGGCGAAAATGCCATTGTCGATGGATATCAGCCGCCCTTAACCATCACGGGGATGATTCAGGACATCACCAACCGGAAGGAAGCCGAGGAAGCCCATCGCGCCAGCGAGGAACGATTCCGCAGTATCTTCGTCAATGCCGGCATCGGCATGACGATTACCGATCCTGCGGGAAGTTTTATCGGGGTGAATCCCGCCTTTTGCAAGATGCTCGGCTATGACGAAGAAGAGTTGGTCGGCAAAAAGGTATTCGACGTCACTCACCCCGACGACGTGCAAGATACGCGGATACAGCGCCAGAAAACCCTGAAAACCGGGGGAGGCGAGGGGCCAAGGGAGAAACGCTATTTGACCAAGGACGGTGAGACCGTTTGGGGTGAGTTGAGCCGCGCACTGGTTCACGGGCCGGACGGCAAACTCCAATATGTCATCGGCCAAATCCAGGACATCACGGCGCGTAAGGAATCCGAAGAACAGTTGCGTCAGGCGCAGAAAATGGAGGCGGTCGGCCAGCTGACGGGCGGGATCGCGCACGACTTCAACAACCTGCTGGCGGCGCTTCAGGGAAACCTCGAACTGGCGCAGATCAAAAGCGAGGGCAACCAGGAGGTCGAAGAGAAGATCGACCGCGCGATCACGATCGTGCGCCGGGGCGCTGCGTTGACGCAGCATCTGCTGGCCTTCTCGCGGAAGCAGACGCTGTTACCACGGTCCACCGACGTCGGCGAATTGGTACGCAATATGCTGAGCCTGTTCGAAAGGACACTGAGTGAGGCAATCGTTGTGAAGACTCATATCGCGGCGGACATTTGGGAAGCGATGGTCGACGCCTCGCAGTTGGAGAATGCCATTCTGAATTTGGCCATCAACAGCCGCGATGCCATGCCCGATGGCGGCGATTTGGTGCTCGATGTTCGTAACGCCCGGATCGCCAAGGATCATGCCGATATCGCCCCCGGCGACTACGTTGCCGTCAGCATCACGGACGAGGGGCACGGCATTTCTCCCAAGAATCTCGAAAAGATTTTCGACCCCTTCTTTACGACCAAGGAGTTCGGCCGTGGCAGCGGCCTTGGTCTCAGCATGGTGCATGGCTTCATCAAGCAGTCCGGCGGCGGCATTACGGTGGACAGTGAAATGGGCAAGGGGACGACTGTGACCCTTTATCTGCCGAAGTCGGACAAGGTATCGGCCAACGACAACGTGGATGAGGCCGGTGGCGAGGCCGAGGTCGATCCGGACCGGCGTGTCCTGGTGATCGAGGACGACCCCGAAGTACGTCAGGTCGTTCTGGAAATTCTCGGCGGATTGGGCTTCCAAACCGTCGACGGCGGCGACGGCTCCGGCATCGACAAAGTGATGGCGCGCCTTCCTGACCCCATCGATCTGTTGCTGACCGATGTTGTGCTGCCCAACGGCACCAGCGGCCACGATCTCGCCAAGACACTTGTCGGCAAGCATCCCGAACTCAAGGTTTTGATGATGTCGGGTTATGCGGAGGAACAGATTCTCAAGAGCACCAACGGCGAGTTGCGTTTCCCGCTGATCAACAAGCCCTTCGAGGCGAAGGAACTCGCCAAGAAGATCCGGGAAATCGTCTAGGCCTTCCAGGAACGTCCGTGTTCCGGACCCGCGAGAATCCGATTGCCGCGTCGGCCCCGCTCATTAGGATATGCTGCAATAAATAATCTGAAAGGCCGGTCGTCCAAATCGTCCGGTCGATAAGGCTATCGACAAGGGAGGTCCTAAATGCCTGATCCGATGAATATTCGACGTGTCGTTACCGGCCATGACAGCAGTGGTAAGGCCGTGGTGCTGTACGACGGGACACCGCCTGTGAGCATGGCCTCTGGGGCCGATAACGGCTTTGCCATTTTGTGGAAGAGCGACACGACGCCCGTCGACAACAGCGGGAGCGAGGATGCAGGCAACGCCGATAATCTCCCCATTCCGCCAGTGGCCAATGGGAATATCTGCCGTATCGTCGAATTCATTCCCGTCGCCGGACACGATACCAGCGGCGAGCAGGACTTCCTGAAAAGCCGCGGCGCCACTGTGCCGGACGATCCCCGCGACCCCGGCATGCACAAAACCGATTCGGTCGATTACGCCTTCGTTCTATCCGGCGAGATCGACATGTTGCTCGACGATTCGGAGGTGCATCTAACGGCCGGCGACGTGGTGATCCAACGCGGCACCTATCACGCCTGGGTCAATCGAGGCACGGAACCGTGCCGGATTGCCTTCGTTTTGATCGGTGCGGATCCCGCGCCATAGCGGTGTATGGACCGCCGGGAAACAACTTGCGGTCGTTCCATAGCGGGGTTTCGTTACCATAACGTCTTGTCGGCGAGCCGTATTTATGTGCTAAGCTCAATACGTTATGGCAAAAGCGCCGGCTAAAAAGAAAAAGGGCCTCGATTTGAAGAAGATGAAAAAACGTCTTCTCGACGAGCGTGCTGACATCGAAAAGCTCGAGGAGATGACCGAGGGCGACCGCAAGCCTGTGGAACTGGATCAACAGACCCAGGGCCGTTTGGCGCGCATGGATGCCATGCAGCTTCATGAAATGGCCTTGGAACAGGAACGCCGCCGCGAGGTCGAAATTCAACGCATCGATGCCGCTCTGAAGCGCATGGAGGAAGGCGAGTACGGCTATTGCCTTTCTTGCGGCGACGAAATTTCACCGAAACGGCTGGATACAGACCCCGCTGCGCCGCTCTGTGTCGATTGCGCGAGCGGCTGATCTAAATCCCCACCGAAAAGATCGTTAGGATGCCTCGGCCGCCAGGCGGCGGGCGTCGCGTTCGGCGAGCCAATAGAAACGGCCGCCGAGCAAGGCCATCGATACCACAGAAGCGATCAACAATGCCTCGAGGATGCCGACCACGCCCTGATCGGTTTTCAGGGCGAGGAAATAGGCCAAGGGGATCAAGACGACGTAGTAGGAAAAGGCGTGGAGCATGACCGGGACCCAGGTGTCGCCGCGGCCGCGCAGGGCGTGGGCGAGGACCGCCTGCCCGCCATCGGGGGGAAGGAGAAGGGCGGTAAACATGATCAACGGAATGGCCACGGCAATAAGGCGGCTCTCGTTGGCGAAACCGTTGGCGATCGACGGCGCATATACATAAACGACGATTGCAAATGCCAGCATGACAATGGTGTTCACGCCGAGCCCGGTCCATCCCGCCTTGGCCATTTCGGTCACGTCACGGCGTCCCCATGCATGCCCCACCTGAACGGCGGTGGCGGCGCCGATGCCAATGGCCGACATGAACACCATCGCGAGGACCTGAAAGGAAATGGAATAGGCGGCGAGCGCGTTGGCGCCCAACAAGCCGGCGATCAACGCCTGCGCCGACATGGCGGAGGTTTCGACGAGTTGACTGCCCCCTGCGGAATAGCCGATCCGGCGTTGCTGCGCCCAATCGCGCCAGCCACCGGGGGCGGGTTTGCGAATGGCGAGGGCTTCGTGGTTCTTCAGATTCCAGATGACCGTGACAATGCAAACAGCCAGCACGAGACGCGCGAGGGTCGTTGCCCAGGCGGCGCCTTCGGCGCCCATGGCCTCGAAACCGAAGTTGCCGTAAATCCATACCCAGTTGAAACCCACGTTTACCAGATTGGCGATAACCATCAGGCTCATCGGAATGGTCGGGCGCCGGAGGGCCTCGAGAAAATAGGCGCTGGCCATATAGATGATCATGGGCGGGACGCCGAGGCCTAGCACGAAAGCGACATGCCCGCCGCCGCGGGCGATATCTGGGTCCTGTCCCATGAGCAGTAGGAATGGTTCGGCGAACAGCGCCAATACCAATCCGATGGTCCCCAGCACGCTGGCGTAGACGATGCCGCGCCGCCAGGCCGCGCCGCATTCTTCGAGATTGCCCTGGCCAAGGGCCCGTGCCGTCATCACGAGCGTGCCCATGATCAGGCCGACGGAAGTCACGACCAGCGGAATGATGACCGATACCGCGATGGACTGATAGGCGAGCTCCCGCGCGGCAAAACGGCCGACCATGACCGTATCGACCACCGACATCAGAAGCATGCCGGAACGTGACAAGATCACGGGGCTCGCCAAACGAAATAGGGTCATCGCCCGGCCGGTTATGGTTTGCGGCAGGGGAACGGCGGCAGCAGGGGAACGCATATCGTTCATATTGGGTCTTTTATTGCTTTTTCGTAGGTTTCGGTATTCCGGGGGCGCGGATTGCCCGCGGATCGGAATGGGGCGCCCTGATAGCACGGGTTCGGGTGAACCACCCGCAAAACCATTGCATAGCCGGACCGATGGGGGAGAATGGCTCAACGTCGCCAAGTCATAGGCGGGAAAGTAACCCAGGGAGAGAACCATGATCGAGCTTTATCAGGCATTCCAATCCACCTGTTCGGCCAAGGTGCGGTTGGTTCTCGAGGAAAAGGGGATCGACTACACCGAGCACGATATCGATCTGATGAAAGGGGAACAATTCAACCCCGACTACGTGAAGCTCAATCCCAAGGCGGTGGTGCCGACGATCATCCATGATGGCCGGATCCTTACTGAATCGTCCCTGATCATGGAGTATTTGGACGACAAATTTCCTGCCCCGGCGATGAAACCCAGTGATCCGTATCTCGTTTATCGGATGCGTCATTTTCCCAAATGGCTGGACGAAGTGGGGCACGCCCATACCAATCTGGTGACCTTTACGGTCATCCACCGCTATGAGATCGTCGAGGCGACGGCACCGGATGAGTTGGAAAAACGTCTCGCTAGATTGCCGGACCGGGCCAAGGCCGAACGCCAGCGCCAAATTCTCGAACACGGTGTCGGCGCCGACGTGTTCAAAACTGCCATAAAGGGCATGGATACTTTACTCGGCATGATCGACGCGCACCTCGATGAATTCGGCGGCCCTTGGATCATGGGTGATCAATACACGCTCGCCGACGCGGCGGTGACGTCTTATGTGCTGCGGCTTGAGGTGATCGGTTTCGACGGCATGTGGATGGAAAGCCGCCCGCGCCTCACCCAATGGTTCGATGCCATCAAGGCACGGCCCAATTTCCGCGGCGCCATGTCGCCCCGAACGCCGGCACAGCAACTCGAAAGCCGCCGCGCGCGCGGCGAGGCCGTCTGGCCCGAGGTGCGGGTGGCGTTGGCTGCCTAAATCCAGCGCCGGACGCGGCGTTTATAGGCGAGATAGGTCTCGCCGAACTTGCGCTCGAGATAGGCTTCCTCGCGGGCGATAACGCCCCAGCGCATCACCGGGTACCAAACCACCAGGGCCAGCAATATCCAAAGGGTATTGGCGGCGATGGCCGCGCCGAGGATCCCGATCAGCATGCCGAGATAGATGGGATTGCGGCTGACGGAGAAGGGGCCGCTCTCGATGATGACGGTGCTCGGCGTGTGAGTATCAACGTCCTCACGGAAGCTCGGGAACTGTTTAAAGGCCCAGAGCGCTAACAGAAAACCGGCCGCGAATATCCCACTGCCGATCCAAATGTTCGGCCAAGGTGCCGGCACGAAGGGCAGGGCGACGAGCCAGTCGAGGCCCCACGACGCAACCACCAGGAACCAGAGAAGGGGCGGACGGATAACGACATGCGCCCGATCCTCGAGGTCCATGATTGTGTCGTCATTCATGGCCGGCTCCCCTTCTCATTTTTCCTTTTAATCAATGCCGGCCCCATACGTGGGAGGGCCATGAGTCCATTCTAGGTCCGAATTCGGATAATTTCGCCCGTTGTTCCTCGGACAATGCTGCATGAAGTGTATCGAAGGCAGGGCGGATATGACGCACGGCGGCCAATCCGGCTTCCATCATGGTTTCCAAATGCGCGAGGCGGGTTGGCAGGTCGGGCGCTTCGGCCTCGGCGGCTTGCGCATTGCCGCAGGCCTCTTGATAGGTCGTGCTCGCCGTTTCAACGGCACGGGCAAAGTCATCCCAGAGGGGGCGTTGTGCGTTGCTTATCTTAAGGGCGAAACGACCATAGGTGAGCATGGCCGCTGTTCCCGCTTCCATGTCCTGGTGGCAAAAACTTTGGTGTGGGTGCTGGCCATGATGACACCAGCCGCGGTTTCCATCGTTCGTTGCTGCGTGAGTTATCCCGGCGGCGGCCAACAATCCTGCGAATGAGGCAATGACGGCTGTTCTCTTCTTCATCGGGTATCTCCCCGGCTGAGTGCTAAAATGACAATTAAATTGTCAAATAGAGAAGGGCGGCTCTGAAGTCAACAATAAAATGACAAATTAGTTGTCAATAAGAGCTGGCTCGTATAAAAAAGGGCGGATTATGGAGCAGAAAACCAAACTTACCCATGAAGGCGCGGCGCTGATGAACGTCATGTTCGAGGCGATGGGCGTTTATTTCCGGCTGCGGGATGCCGGAAAGCACTCGGGGCATGTGACCCCGGGTGGCGCCGGAATCTGGGGGTTTTTACATTCTTTGGCCCTCGATGGGCCACAAACAGTACCCCAGCTTGCCCGCATCCGGCCGGTCAGCCGTCAGCACATCCAGAAAATCGCCAATGAGGCAGAGGCGGAAGGGTTGATCGAGTTCATCGACAATCCGGCCCACAAGCGGTCACGGCTCATTCAGTTGACGGAAAGGGGCCGGGCGCTGCACAAGCAGCTTACGGACAATCTTGCGGGCATGGCGGTCGAGATGGCCAAGGATATGGCCAGCGAGATTGACGTCCGGGAACTGGAAACGGCGGCACGGGTGCTCAACCTACTCCGCAGCCGGCTGGCTGGTGCGCAGATGCCCCTCGGTAAGTTGGGAGACGGCGAGAGCAGCGGCAAAAAATAAAGGCCGGGATCGCTCCCGGCCTTTTGTATCGTTTACGTGTAAAGCGCGTTAAACGGCGCTGCCCCAACGCTGCTCGGCCATTTCAACGCACAAGCGCAGCTTGGCCCATTGTTGGTCCTCGGTCAGGATGTTGCCGCCCGTATGGCTCGCGAAGCCGCATTGCGGGCTAATGCACATCTGATCTTCGGGCATGTACTGTGCCGCGTTGTCGAGGCGTCGGTTCAGGTCGTCTTTACTCTCCGGTTCGCCGAACTTAGACGTGACAATGCCAAGAACAATGCGCGGGCCGCCCTTGGGGACGAAGCGCAGCGGTTTGAAGTCGCCAGACCTTTCGTCGTCGTACTCGAGGAAGAATCCGTCGACTTTGACTTCGTTGAAGATCGCGTCTGCGACCGGCTCATAGCCGCCCTCGGCATGGCCGCGGCTAAGCGAGTTGCCGCGGCACAGGTGAATGGTGATCGCCATGTCGTCGGGGCGATCGGCAATGGCATTGTTGATCAGCCGCGCATAGAGGTGCGGCAGCTGATCCGGATCCTCGCCAATTTCGCGGGCGCGGGCGCGCAGGCGCTCGTCGCAAAGATAAGCGAGGTTGGTGTCGTCGAATTGAACGTACCGGCAGCCGGCGGCGGCCAGGTCCATCACCTCGGAACGCCAAACCTTGGAGACATCGTCGAAGAATTCTTCCATGTCTGGATAGGCTTTTTCGTCGACGCCCCCGCGGCCGCCCCGGAAGTGGAGCATGCTGGGCGAGGGGACGGTGACCTTGGGCGTATGGCTGGTCACGCTTTTGAGAAACTCGAACGACTCATGCTGGATACCACCTTCTGGCCATTTCAGTTTGGCGGTGGTCGTCGGGGTCGGAGGGTTCCAATTTTTGACGACTTTGCCGACCTCTGTCTCGGTCTGGCCGGTCGTGCCCGGAGCCGACATCGTGCCGACGCCGCCGATGGACGTCAGGAAATCGCCAGACCAGGATTGGCGGCGGAAATCGCCGTCGGTCACGGCTTGCATGCCGGTTTCTTCTTCCTTTTTAACGGCGACGCGGATCAGATTGTCCTCGAGCTCGTGGAGGGCTTCGGCCGTTAATTCCCCGTTTTTCTTTTTCTCCCGCGCATCCTTGAGTTCCTGCGGGCGAAGCAGGCTACCGACCTGGTCGGCGCGGAAGGGGCCGTGTTTGCCGTTCGATGTTTTCATTTTTTCATCTTCTCCATCAAGAAACGTTGCCGTCGAAATAAAGAACCGGCGGCGAAGGCTCGCCGCCGGTCCAAAAGTCACATGGAAGCTTACTTAGCCCATTCCATGTAGTTGTAGAGATAACCTTCCGGGCTCTTGTGGTTGTTGTGCAGGACGACATCCTTGCTGTGAACGACCACGGCCGGTACCGAAATGAGCGGCATTAGGTAGTTGTTTTCCGTCACCCGATCCATAGCTTCGCGCACGAGAGCTTGGCGTTTCTCCGGATCGAACTCCGCACGGGTCAAACCCGTCATTTCGTGAAGCCGCTTGTCCTGCATGTAGTCGCGGACACCCGGGAGGTAGAAGAAGCCCATGGTGTTGTCGATGTCCGGCTGGCCACCCGCGTTATCCCAATAGCTGATCAGCGTTTGCAGTTTGCCCGCCGAGCGCTTCTTGGAATAGACGCCGTAGGTGACGTGATCGAGGCTTGCCTTGACGCCGACCTTACGCAGATCGCCGACAACCGCTTCGGCGATCTTACCGACGGCACCCCAGGAAGTCAGTTCCAGCGGGAACCCGTCCGGATAGCCGGCTTCGGCGAGAAGCTGCTTGGCCTTTTCCGGATTGTATGCCGGCAGCTTAGTGGAGTAATCGCATGCGTTAATCCACTTGTGACACATGCCGCCGGGCAGCGGAATATTGTGTGCTGCAGCAGGCGTCAATGCCTTCTTGATAGCTTCCCGGTTGACGGCCATTGACAGGGCTAAGCGGACTTTCGGATCCTTGAGGTAACCGATCTTGCCGCGGTCTGCCGAGTCGAACTGCATATAGCTGAACGACACGGTGTCCATGACTGTTACCTTGAGATTGGGGTTCTGAGCCAGCGCATCGGCTTCGTCGGCTGGAACACTCGACATGAGGTCCTGCTCACCCACCATCAAACGCGCGAACTGGGTCTGACGATCGGTCACCGGCTTGATCTCGACAGTGCCGATTTTCGCTTCCGGCCGATAGGAGGCTTGCAGTTTGAAGTCGTCAAACTTCTTCATGATCACGCCGTCGGTGGAATCCACCTGCTCAACCCGGTAGGGGCCGGTCCCGATCGGGTTCTTGCCGAACTCTTTCGGATTGGCCAGGAACGGACCTTTCGGGTGCATCAGCGTATCGTTGCCCAGTTTGATCAAAGCCGGGGAAAAAGGCTTCTTCGCAATGACACGGACCTTATAGTCGCTAACCTTCTCAACGGCTTTGATCCAGCCATAGCGGTTGGCTTTGAACCGGAACTGCGTCGTGGGATCGATCATGTGACCGATAGTCGCCACCACGTCGTCGGCGGTGAACTTGTCGCCATTATGGAAGGTGACATCATCACGCAGATCGAGTTCGACCGTGTACTCGTCGATGCGAGTCCACGACTTTGCCAAGTTGGGCACGATCTTGCGTGCAATCGGGTCGTATTGGAGCAGACCGTCGAACACGACGCTGGTCATCAGAGTGGTTGCCGGCTGCGGGTTGTAAATTCTGTCGAGCAGGGAAATCGGTTGCTCTGACACGGCGCGGAGGGTGTCTTTCGACTTCTGCGCCAACGCCGGCCCGGAGGCCAGCACTGTTACCGCGGCGGCGATGCCAACCGCGCTTGTTCCGAGTTTCTTCAACATATGCATAACTCCCAGTTGATACTCGCCCGTCCTATGTCCGGGTGCCTGCAGCGGGAGATACAACAAGCAAAATAAGAGACTAGACCTAGTCCTCCTCGCCGCGGTCACCTTTGCGGCCGGCATTCTCGGTGCCGGTATGTTTAGAAGTCTGCGCTTTAGGGAGTTGCTTCGCAACCTTTGAATCCAAGGTTGCTAATCTAAGGGTGCAGGAATTCAGGCGTGTCCGGGGGCAGGACTCTGTAATTCAGCGACATTCCGGCAACCGGAATTCGATTTATTGGCCGGTTTCGACGATCTCGAAATCATGCGTCATCTCCGCGGTGGCGCCGAGCATGACCGAGGCGGAGCAATATTTGTCGGCGGACAGGTGTACCGCTCGCTCGACCTTCTTGGGGTTCAGGCCACGTCCCGTGACGATGTATTTGACGGCGATGCGGGTAAAAACTTTAGGGATATCGTCGGAACGCTCGGCGTCGATTTCGATCACCACGTCGTCGACGGGTTCGCGCGATTTTTGCAAGATATCGACGACATCGTAGGCCGTACAGCCGCCCAGCCCCAATAATAGCATTTCCATCGGCCGAACCCCGAGATCTCGTCCGCCGGCATCGGGCGCGCCGTCCATGACGACCGTATGGCCGCTGCCGGACTCGCCGAGGAAGGTACGCTCCTCGACCCATTTGACGCGTGCTTTCATTGGCTACGCCACCTCGGCTTTCTTGGAATGGCGTTTGCGCTCGTGTGGATCGAGATAGCGTTTACGCAGGCGGACGCTTTTGGGCGTGACCTCGACCAGTTCGTCCTCGCCGATATAGGCGATCGCCTTATCGAGAGTCATTTCCAGCGGCTTGGTCAGGTCGACGGCATCGTCTTTGCCGGAAGCCCGAATATTCGTGAGTTGCTTGGCCTTGAGCGGGTTCACTTCGAGATCGCTGCCCCGGTTGTGTTCGCCGATGATCATACCGCCATAAACGCGTTCGCCGGCGCCAATGAACAAGGGACCACGCTCCTCCAAATTCCACAACGCATAGGCAATCGCTTTGCCTTCGCTAAGGGAAATCAGGACACCGGCACGTCTGCTTTCGATGGCGCCGCGATAAGGGGCATAGCCGTGGAATACCCGGTTCAAAACACCAGTGCCTCTTGTGTCAGTCATGAATTCGCCATGATAGCCGATCAGGGCCCGTGACGGCGCGTGGAAGACAAGACGTTGCTTGCCCCGCTCGCCACTTTTCATTTCCAGCAGATCGGCGCGGCGCTTGCCAAGCTTTTCCACCACCGCACCCGCGAACTCCTCGTCGACGTCGATGGTCACTTCTTCGATGGGTTCCAGACGCTGGCCGCTGCTCTCGTCGGTTTGGTAGACGACGCGCGGCCGGCTGATCGACAACTCGAACCCTTCACGACGCATGGTTTCAATCAGGACGCCCAACTGCAGTTCGCCCCGTCCCGCGACTTCGAAAGCATTGGCATCCGCCGTCTGCGATACCTGAATCGCGACATTGCTTTCCGCTTCGCGCTGCAGGCGTTCCCAGATCATGCGCGAGGTCACCTTATCGCCTTCGGTGCCCGCGAGTGGACTGTCATTGATCGAGAAGGTCATGGCGAGGGTCGGCGGATCGATGGGCTGGGCCTTCAACGGCTCTGTGACCTCCGGCGCGCACAAGGTGTCGGCGACGGTCGCCTCCGCTAATCCGGCCACAGCGACGATATCGCCGGCCTCGGCCTGGTCGACGGGCACGCGTTCGAGGCCGCGGAAGGCGAGAAGCTTGGTCAGGCGGGCGTCCTCGATCTCGCCTTCGCCGGGACGCAGCGCATGGACCGGCATGTTGATGCGCGCCGCGCCGCTGGTGATCTTACCGGTCAGGATGCGTCCCAAATAGGGATCGGCCTCCAACGTCGTTGCCAGCATGGTGAAGGGGCCATCGCTGTCGGCCTCGGGGGGCGGTACGTGGGCGATGATCAGTTCGAAGAGCGGTGTCAGGCTTTCTTGCGGTCCCTCGGGTTCTTCCGCCGCCCAGCCGTTCTTGGCCGAGGCATAGAGAACCGGAAAATCCAGTTGGTTTTCATCGGCATCGAGCACGGCGAACAGATCGAAGACTTCGTCCAGTACCAGATGGGCGCGCTGGTCGGCGCGGTCCACCTTGTTGATCACGACGATCGGCCGTAGCCCCAAAGCCAGCGCCTTACCGAGCACGAACTTGGTTTGCGGCATCGGGCCTTCGGCTGCGTCTACCAGCAGCAGTACGCCATCCACCATGCTGAGGATGCGTTCCACCTCGCCGCCGAAATCGGCGTGGCCCGGCGTATCGATGATATTGATGCGGGTACCGTGCCATTCCACGGAGGTGCACTTGGCCAGGATCGTGATGCCGCGCTCGCGTTCCAGATCGTTGGAATCCATGGCGCGTTCGGCGACCTGCTGGCCGGCACGGAAAACGCCCGATTGCTTGAGGAGTTCGTCCACCATGGTGGTTTTGCCGTGGTCGACGTGGGCGATAATGGCGATATTGCGAAATTCGGTCACGCTGTGTTCTTTCTGTCTGGGCGTTGCGGCGAGGGCTTATCCCACGCCATGGCACGTGGCAAGCGCTGTCTCATCTCGCCGGGCATGCAAAAAGTTAATATGATCACGGTGTTAAGGAGGCGTTATGATTCAAAGACTTGTTCAAGGATAGGGTCACGAATGGTCAAGAACACCGGTCATAAAACCGGCCAGAAAACAGGATTGTTGGCGATTTTCGTCGATCTCGACCCGCAATGGTGGGCTGAATTCCGCGAGTTTCTCGCCGAGGACATGTTTCCGCCGCGGCACGATATCGGCTTCGGGCCCTGCGGTAGCTTCGATCTTCTGCCCGGTACCGGATCGCCAAGCGCCCAGCAATTCCTCACGATCTACGAAACCCCCGAGTTGGGTGATCTCTATGGGGCGCCCTATCAGGGGTTACGTAAGGTGCGTGCCCCTCGGGACGCGGCCTATCATCAGCGTTTCAAGAACCAAGACCGCTATACCCTCGGTATGGTCGGGCCCGCCTTGGAAAAGAACCCGGGTGCCGGATTGGCCGACATCCTTTGGGTCGACCGTTTCGACCTAGCAGATGCCGACGTTCAAGGTTTCAATATTTGGTTCGAAACTGTCTACCTGCCAGCCCTCGCCGACATAAAAGAGGTGGTCCGGATGAAACGCTATCTCGTCATGGAGGGCACGCCGAAGCACATGATTGTTCATCAATTGGCGGACCAAGGTGCTCTCCAGGCACCGGCGTGGCTGAAATTGCGCGCCGATCCGGCCTGGCAGGTGTGTACATCCTGGCCGGCCGGGCCCGCTGCGTACGTCAAAGCGATCTCGGCGCCTTAGGAGCTATTTATTGCCGCCGAAAATACCCTTCAGGGCGTCGCTTGCGCCTTTCGCCCCTTCTTCCAGAGTTTTCTCCATCATACCGCCCGCGCCTTCAACGGCCTTCTTGGCACCCTCTGTCGCCGCCTTGGCGCCTTCGGTCGCAATTCCCCCGACGGTCTTCGCGACATCGAAGGCGGCTTTCTGAAGATCACCGGCCATGCCGTTCATCACCGCCTGTTGGACGCGCGGGATAAGGATGGCCGCGATGGCTTCGGGTTTCAGGCCGTTTTCCTTTTTGCCGATATCGTTGAGCGAGATGGAAAAGGGCGGCAACGTCTGATCCAACGGCAGTCCGCTTTGCGACACGGCACGTACCCGTAGATCGTTCATGCGGAATTTCTCGATGATCAAATTGGGGCCTTCACCGCTGTCGCCCGACGCTTTACTTGAGCCGCCGGATTTACCGACGAATGCGTTTACGTTGCGCTGGATGGTCATGAAGTTTGAATTCTGCATGGCCTCCTGGACGGACGCGCTCGCGCGCACCGGATTGAAGGCGAAGGTTTTGAATTCCGCGATGGCGTCCGGCTGATCGATGATGATCTCCTTGATCACGATTGTGTCGCTGCCGAGCGTACCGGTGTCAATCCGGACACGGATATTGTTCAGTTTGAAGGCATGAGGGGTGTTGAAACCTTCCGGATTACCGATCAGCAAGCCGCTCAACGAGGCTGCACCCGCTGCGAGCGACAGATCCACCTTGTCGAGTTTCACCTCGGTTTGGGTGAGTTTCGGCCCCAGTTCCTCAACCGCGGTCTTGACGATGTTTCCCGAAAAGAAAAAGACCCCGACGACGACCACAACGACAATGACGGCGATGGCGCCAAGACCATACAAAACGGCTTTCATCGATTTCCTCCTCCGATCTTGTTCACACACGATCTTCACGGGCGCCGCGGCCGGCGCAAATCTTATGGATGATTATATCATCTAATAAGTAAGTAGAATTTGTGACGGCGGTCACAATGATGCCGCCGTTGTTTGCGACAGACTTCGCGCCGGCGTTAGTGTTGCCGCCGTTGCTGCATGAACCGATAGCGGCTGTCCGACACTACTTTGATGTCCATGTCGCCGCCGTTGCGGTGAATGTTGAGCAACACTTCCGCGCCGGCCGTCCCCTGGCTCCAGATGTGACGATACATCTCGCCCAAGCTTTCCACGGGATGATTATCGACGCCGGTGACCAGATCGCCGGACTCTATTCCGGCGACGTCTGCCGGTCCATCGGGAATGACTCCGGAGACGAACAGCCGTTTCATGGCCTCGGAAGTGTACATGCCGAGCCATGGACGGGGTTCCGCCTTGGCGAAGCCGGTGGTTATGAGATCGTCGAGGATCGGTTCCAACAGGTCGATGGGGACGAACATATTGCCGGGGCTGTCCTGTTCTCCCGCTTTTGCGTCGTTGACCCATAGTGAGCCAAGGCCGACAAGATGCCCTTTGTCGTTGATCAGGGCGGCGCCGGACCAATTGGGGTGGATCGGTGCGGTAAAGATGGCGTGGTCGAGCAAATATTCCCAGGAGCCGGCAAACTCGCGCCGCGACACAACCGTGCCGGCGATGGAATGATCGGTGCCGCCATAGGGAGCGATAATAACCTTTTCGTGTTCCGCCAATGCGTGCGAGTTCCCCCGCGGCAGCGGCATGACCCCCGGTTCTTCCAACGCGCGGATAACCGCAAAACCGGTTTCGTGGTTGTATCCCAACAATTCGGCGCCGAAGGAGCGCCCGCCGGCGCCATGCAAGGTAATTTCGTCGGCGTCGACCACCAGATAGCCGATGGTCAGGAGCAAGCCATTGTCGCCGATAACGACCGCATTGCCTTCGCGTTCGGTTCCGAGGGTTTGGGCGGAAAAAGCTTCTTCGGGGACATGAGAGGAAAGGCGGAAGACGGTGGACAATGCCTTGTCGAGTTCAAAGTCGACGTCCTCCTGGCGGGGATGGGGGGCCAGCCGCAATGAAGGATCCAAAAGATGCAGAAGTCCGCTCGGGCGGTGCCCGTTGGCCTTTTTGACGCCATTTGCCATGGGGCCAAAATAGAACACTATCGGCCGGGCGTGGCCAGCGCAAATTCGGCGACAGGAAAGCTTGGCTGCGGTTACTCGGCGACAGGAGGGGCAGCTTCGAGAAGGCGCTGTCGCGCTTTAGCCTCGCGCCGCGCAACATATGTCGTTGCCGCGACGATGACGGCGCCACCGACCCAGGTCCAGATGTCGGGCAATTCCGAGAACACGAAATAACCGATCAGCGCGGCCCAAATGAGGCGCGTGTAATGTAATGGCTCGACGGCGCTGACGTCCGCGTACTTATAAGCCTGAACCATGATCAACTGCGCCGCGCCTGCCATGAGGCCGACGGCCACCAACCAGAAGAGTTGTTCCAAGTTGGGCGTTTGCCAGACAAACAAGGTGCAAAACAACGTAATCGGAATTTGCAGCAAGGCGACGTAGACACCACATACGGCCGCCGAATCCCATTTCGTAAGATGCTTCGCAAATAGTTTGGCGCCCGCGCCCAATGTCGCGTTTCCAAGGACGAAAGCGACGCCGATGCTGACTTCCTGAAAGCCTGGGCGAATGATGATCAGGGCTCCTAAGGCGCCGACCATCAACGCCACCCACCGCCGAATTCCGACGTGTTCGCCAAGAATAAGGATGGCGCCCGCGGTCAGGAACAGCGGGCCGGTCAGCGCAAGCGCGACCGCATCCGCCAAGGGCATGATCGCAAGTGCGACGTACCAGGTTATCAAAGCACCCGCGTTGACGATGGCGCGCATGACGTGGACGCGCAGTTTCTGCGTCCGCATGGCGCTGATGCCTGACCGCATCAGCCATGGCAGATAAAAGACGACGGAGAACACG
Source organism: uncultured Rhodospirillales bacterium (assembly GCA_913055735.1). Lineage (GTDB taxonomy): Bacteria > Pseudomonadota > Alphaproteobacteria > Rhodospirillales > UBA2165 > CAJXKD01. The sequence goes on along the minus strand of CAJXKD010000001.1, from coordinate 208,504 downwards.
TTAGAAAAGAGGGCAATCTCGAACGGATGCAGGCCGCCGCCCAATAGGCGAACGATGCCATGGGAAGAGGTAAAGAAGAAGACAGCGACAAGTGTCAATGCCGCGCCGAGCATGTAGCTCGACGGCGCGGCCGTCATGGTTGCTGGCGTCGCCGCGTTATTGTCCATGGAAGGCCCTGAGGGTGCTCATGAGTAGCACATTGGAGCAGCCATCAAACCGTGCGACAAGCCTAATGGCAAGCAACACGGCAGACGCCGCCGGGAATGGCGGAACTCCGGGTTTCGCTTGTCGACTGCTGTCGGATGGCCTATTCGAGAAGGGCTAAGTAACCAGGTGGAATCATAAAGCCACATCCGTTTCAAAAACGGATAGGGGAACGAAATGGCGCGCGCGGCAGACGTTTTGGTTGAAACATTGAGACGGCATAAAGTCGACCGCGCCTTTTGTGTCCCCGGTGAAAGCTATCTCGCCTTGATCGATTCGCTCTATGACGCAGGCGACATCGACATGGTCACAACCCGCCACGAAGGGGGCGCGGCCTTGATGGCCGTGGCGGATGCAAAGATCACGGGGCGCGCCGGCATCGCCATGTGTAGCCGTGGCCCGGGCGCAACCAATGCCTCCATCGGTATTCATGTGGCGCAGCAAGACGCCGTGCCGCTCGTGTTGTTCATCGGTCAGGTGGCGCGCGCCGATATCGGCCGGGGCGCGTTCCAGGAAGTGGATTACGAAGATTTCTTTGGTGGCATGGCCAAGATGGTGACGGAGGTTACCGATGCCGAACAGCTGCCCGAAGTCGTGCGCCGCGCGTTCCATACCGCTAGTACCGGAACACCGGGTCCCGTCGTTATCTCCCTGCCGGAAGACATGCTGCTCGACGATACGGCGGCTCCGGCCCTCGACCCCAGCCCGGTCGACGTGCCGTCGCCGACGGCGGAGGATATCAAGGAAATTTGCGAACGGCTGGCCGCTGCGAAACGGCCGTTGCTGATCGCCGGCGGGCAGATCGGCGGGGCGCAGGGACGGCGTGCGCTGAAGGCGGTAAGCGAGGCATGGCAATTGCCGGTCGCCGTGGCCTGGCGGCGTCAGGATCTTTTCGACAACACCCACCCGCATTTCGTCGCGCATCTCGGTTTCAACATGCCACCCGTGTTCAAAGAGCGGCTCAATGAGGCGGATCTGGTGGTGGCGATCGGCACACGCCTCGGCGACGTAACGACCCAGGGCTACGAAATTCCGACGGCGCCCGATCCCAAGCAACCGTTGGTGCATGTCTATGTCGATTCAGAACATATCGGCCGCATTTTTTCTACCGACGTCGGTTTAACGGCGGATGCAACGGCCAGCTTGGAGGCGATTGCACAGGTCAATGCGCCGCCCGCCGCGGACGGGCGAGCCGAATGGATCGCGCACCTCCGCACGTTGCATGCCGAGCGCATGAAATGGGACCGTCCGGAGGCCGATGATGGCGTACCCTTCGGCAACATCATTGCCGGACTATCGGATGTGCTCGGTGACGATGCCATCCTGATCAACGATGCGGGCAATTTTGCAACCTGGCTGCACCGGTTGTTTCCGTTTCGCGACAGCCATTTATTTCTCGGCGCGACGGCGGGTGCCATGGGGTTCGGCGTGCCGGCCGCGGTGGCGGCGGGGTTGCGCGCACCCGAGCGGCAGGTCGCCTGCTTGGTTGGTGATGGCGGGTTTCAGATGACGGGGAACGAATTGACCGTCGCGGTCGAACGTCAGTTGCCGGTGCGAATTTTTGTCGCCAACAACCAAAGCCTCGGTACCATCCGGCTCTATCAGGAAAAGAATTACCCTGGCCGAGTGGCGAACACGGTTTTGCCCGAGGTGGATTTCAGCGCTTGGGCGCGCGCGTTCGGGGCGGCGGGCCTTAAAATCGACAGTCAGGCAGATGTTGCGCCGGTTTTGGCCCAAGCCCTCGAAACGCCGGGCCCGGTTCTGGTCGACGTGAAGACAAGCCTCGAATATCTCGCGGCCTATGTGCGAATGTCGGACCTCAAGCCGTCATAGGCAATCTTAGGAAAGGGAAGGGACGCAAATGACACGAAGTGCCGTGAAACCCGGAACCGAAACCGTCGGGCTGATAAGCCCGGGGGACATGGGGCACGTGGTTGGCGGCGTCCTGACTGCTAAGGGACATCGGGTGCTGACCCTCTTGCGGGGCCGCAGCGCCTTGACCCGTGAGCGGGCCGAGCGTTCCGGAATGCAGGACGCCGGGAGCCTCGAGAATTTGGTCGATTCCTGCAACGTGGTTCTGTCCATCATGCCGCCGGAGAACGCGCTGATGTTTGCGCGCGATACCGTTGCGGCGATGGCCGCGGTTGGCGCGATGCCCCTCTTTGTCGACTGCAACGCTATCTCTCCCGCGACGACGCGCGCCATTGACGGGCTTTTGGAAACGGTGGACGCGCCGTTCTTGAAGGTTGGGATTATCGGTCCGCCGCCACGACCCGGCGCCGAGACTCGCTTTTATGCGAGCGGTCCCGGTCTCAATCGGATCGCCTTTCTCGACGGCGATGGCATTTCCTTGCGGCCTATGGGGGATGACATCACGCGCGCGGCGGCGATCAAGATGTGCTACGCCGGGCTCACCAAGGGGAAAATGACCTTGCATACGGCCGTGCTGTTGGCCGGCGAGATGCTCGGCGTCGGCGAGGAGTTGCAGGCGGAGTTTGCCAGTAGTCAGAAGGCGGATTGGGATCTGATGACGGCCCGGGTACCGTTCTATGCTTGCGATGCGGGCCGCTGGGCCGGCGAAATGGATGAGATATCGCAAACTTTTGAGAACGTTGGCGTCACGCCGAATCTGCATCGGGGTGCCGCCGACGTATTCCGGTTTCTCGATAGCACGCCGTTAAGTGCCGAAACCCGCGAATCGGCGGATCGAAGCCGCACACTCGATTTGACGTTGGACATTTACGCGCAGGTTTTGAAACATCGAAACGCGGCGAAATAGAAGCCACGAAGACCAAATGAGCAATGCAGGCTCGTAATTGGCCCACTCGTTTCGTATAAGGGCGCATCCCACACCTGGGATACCGAATGACTATTGGAGGGGAAAGACATCATGGATATGAGCGGTGAATACAAGATTCCGGCGCCACGGCAGAAGGTTTGGGAGGCGCTGAACGATCCCGAGATTCTCAAGCAATGCATCGATGGTTGTCAGTCCCTGGAAAAGACTTCCGATACGGAGTTCACCGCCAAGGTCGCGGCCAAGGTTGGTCCCGTACGAGCGACCTTTAACGGCAAGGTCACACTGTCCGATATCGATCCGCCGAACGGCTACAAGATCACTGGCGAGGGGCAAGGCGGTGTTGCGGGCTTTGCCAAGGGCGGTGCTGACGTCAAATTGACCGAAGACGGCAGTGATACTGTTCTCAACTACACCGCAAACGCAGAAGTCGGCGGCAAGCTCGCGAGTGTTGGCAGCCGGCTGGTTCTGGGTGTTGCCAAGAAAACGGCCGACGATTTCTTCTCCAAGTTCAGCAATATTGTCGGTGGTGGCGCAGAGGCGGCCCCAGCTGCTGCCGCCGAAGCGCCTGCAGCGCCAACCCCAGCGGCAGCTGCCGAACCGGCGGCAAAAAAAGGCGGAATTCCGCCGCTCGTTTGGGGTGCCGGCGTCGTTATCGTGGTTGCCTTGATCATTTACTATTTTACCGCGAGCTAAGAGGGGCCGAATGGCCCGGTCTGTAATCTGAACAAATTGTAATAATCACGCCAACCATTTGTAATCTCACAAAGATTTTATGGTCTTGGCCGATTTGAAATCCGAATTTCCTTGATTTTCGGCGGCCAATTTGTTAATGTCCCTCCCAACATAGCGGAAGGGGTCGCCGATGACGGGGCCCGGAAGTCCGCGAAAGTCCAGTCCTAAGGATGGACGCCAAGGCACGTTGCTTTTTGAAGGATGTGGCCGATGAAGATCAGAGCTCGACACGCTTGGCGTGTCCCCTACGTCCCGAACAGGCAGCGATACGCTGGTTTACCAGCGTTGTTTTAGCTCCCGACGGCATTGTCCGGAGGGTGTTTTATGGCCACCTGCCGCCATCGGTGCCGGGTTGGCCCACGGGAAAGGAAAATAATATGTCTGCCATTACGCTCCCTGTTGTCGCTGAAGGTCCGGGCTTGTCCCAGTACCTGAACGAGATCAAAAAGTTCCCGCTGTTGTCGGCGGAGGATGAATATATCCTCGCCCAGCGCTGGCGCGAGCATGGCGAAACCGAAGCCGCGCATCAGTTGGTTACCAGCCACCTGCGCCTCGTTGCGAAGATCGCCATGAAGTATCGCGGCTATGGCCTGCCGATGTCCGACCTCATCTCCGAAGGCAATGTCGGTCTGATGAAGGCCGTTCGGAAATTCGAGCCGGAACGCGGGTTCCGTCTGTCGACTTATGCCATGTGGTGGATCAGGGCCTCGGTAACCGAGCATATTCTGCGCTCGTGGTCGCTGGTCAAGATGGGGACCATGGCGGCACAGAAAAAGCTGTTCTTCAGCCTGCGAAAGGCCAAGGGCAAGCTCGAGATCCTTGAATCCGGTGATCTGAATCCCGATCAGGCCGAGATTCTGTCGCAGAAATTTGGCCTCTCGCCGGAAGAGATCGTGAATATGGACCGTCGCATGACGGCACGCGACTTCTCGCTCAATGCACCGGTGTCCGAGGACGGCGACAGCGTCGAGTTCATGGATACTCTTGTCGATGATAACCCGTCCCCTGAGGCGATAGTCGCCGCGCGCGAAGAGGCCGATATCCGCAGCGAAGTCTTACGGAATGCCTTGGCCATCTTGCCCGAGCGGGAACGGCATATCTTCATCGAGCGCCGTTTGACGGACGATCCCATCACCCTGGAGGAACTCGGTGAACAGTACGGGATCAGCCGGGAACGTGTCCGGCAGCTTGAGGTCCGGGCCTTCGAAAAGGTCCAGAAGGCCGTCACCGAAAACGCGTCCGCCCTGTAATCGGCCGAAAAGTGCCGGATAAGCGGGAGGACGAGGGAATGCCCGGGGATTTTCCCGAAGCCCCCTTGACGGAAAAAACCCAGTGGCATACATCACTGGCGCTCTCACCTGAAGAGTGCCAGTTTTTTTTGAAGTGGCGATCCGGGAGTGAGCGAGGCTTTTAAGTACTGAATAAAATCAATAGGTTGATAGCAGGGACCATTCGGTACGAAGCTGGTCGAGACGATGGCTAGATGACGAAGGCGAGGGGACTGGAGCCAATCATTTTTTGACCTCACGGACGTGGGAGGCTATGTGATTGGGCCGTTGTCGGCGAAAGCCGGCCAACCAAGCAAATTTGTCATTTTTTCTCGGCGATATTGAAAAAATTGACGGCTAACAGGCGCGGGGAAAAAAATGTCTGAGCAGGGCGGTGAATTGGGCGGGATGATCACGCTCGACGGACTGACCAAGAAATTCGGATCATTTACGGCTGTGGACAATATCTCCCTTTCCGTCGGGAAAGGCGAGGTGCTTGGTTTTCTTGGCCCGAACGGTGCGGGTAAATCGACCACCATGCGGATGGTCACCGGCTATTTGCCGATTTCCGGCGGCCGCGCCATGGTCTGTGGGCATGATATTGAAACCGATCCGCTGGAGGCGCGCCGGTGTATCGGTTATCTGCCCGAAGGCGCGCCCCTTTATGGCGATATGACGACGCGGCAGTTTCTCGGTTTCATCGCCGAGGTGCGCGGTTTCACCGGTGCTGACAAAAAGAAGCGGGTCGAAACGGCAATCCATAAGCTCGAATTGGACGCGGTCGTCAATCAGCCCATAGAAACCCTATCCAAGGGATACAAGCGGCGCGTCGGCCTCGCGCAGGCGATCCTCCACGATCCCGATGTGCTGATCCTCGACGAACCTACCGACGGGCTGGATCCCAATCAAAAGCATCAGGTGCGCGAATTGATCCACAATATGGCCAAGGACAAGGCCATCGTCATCTCCACGCATCTCTTGGAGGAAGTGACCGCGGTGTGTACGCGCGCGGTGATCATCGCCCATGGCAAACTCGTCTTTGACGGTACGCCGGATCAATTGCAAAGCCAGGCGCCGACCCATAACGCGGTGACCATTCGTTTCACCAGTTCCGAGGGGCTGGTGATCAAAAGCGATTTGTCCAGCCTACCGGACGTTGCCAGGGTCGAAACCCTCAATGGAACCAACACGTTAATGGTCATCCCGGCGGCGGGTGCCTCGATCGTCGACGCCGTCGGTATCTGCGTGCGCGACAAGGGTGTGGAGATCGACGAAATCTTCGTCGAACGCGGGCATCTCGATGATGTCTTCCGGCAACTGACGCTGCGCGGCTGATCAAAAAAACCAGGGATGGAACGATGCATAGTTGCTGGGTGATTACAAAGCGTGAGCTGGGGGCGTATTTCTCGACGCCGCTCGCCTACGTGTTCATCGTTATTTTTCTGGCGATGAGTGGGGCGTTGACGTTCTTTCTGGGCGCGTTTTTCGAACGCGGACAGGCCGACCTCCAATCTTTCTTCTCCTTTCATCCATGGCTCTATCTGTTCCTCATTCCGGCCGTGGCCATGCGGCTATGGGCGGAAGAACGCAAAACCGGTACCAACGAACTTCTGCTGACCTTGCCGGTCCCCACCTGGGCGGCCGTGATCGGGAAGTTCCTGGCGGCCTGGGTGTTTATCGGCATTGCGCTCGCGCTGACATTCCCGTTCTGGATCACGGTCAACTATCTCGGCGAACCCGACAACGGTGTGATCCTCGCCGCCTATATCGGTAGCTTCATAATGGCGGGCGGTTATCTTGCCATCGGTTCCTGCATTTCGGCGGCAACCAAGAACCAGGTCATCGCCTTCATTATCGCGGCGGTGGTGTCCTTCCTGTTCCTGATGAGCGGCGTCGAACTGGTGCAATCCTTCTTCCAGGGTTGGGCGCCCGACTTCGTCATCGAGGCCATCAAATCGATGAGCTTCCTCACTCATTTCAATGACATTGTGCGCGGCGTCATCGACCTGCGCGATGTGATCTTCTTCGGATCGGTGATGGGCGTGTTCCTGTTCGCGAACACGGCCGTGGTCGATCTAACCCGAGGTTCGTGAGATAGCCATGCAAAGCCTACAGAACATGGATCGGAAGAAACTCACTGTTGCCGGCCTGGTGGTCGCGGCCCTGTTCCTCTTTTTTCTGAACATCCTGGCGACCAATGAGGTCACCGATGCGCGGCTCGATCTGACCGAGAACAAGCTCTATACCCTGTCCGAGGGCACCTACGACATTCTCGATGCCATCGACGAGCCACTCACTTACCGGTTCTATTTTTCCAAGAAACTAGCGGAAATCAGCCCCCAACACGGCATTTACGCAGGCCGGGTACGCGAGCTTCTGGAGAATTATGCCAAGGCTGCCGACGGCGGCATCAATCTGCAGATCATCACGCCGGAACCGTTCTCGGTGGAGGAAGACGAAGCGGTTCGCTTCGGTCTGCAGGGCATCCCGTTGGATCAGACCGGCGAGCTGGGATATTTCGGGCTGGTCGCGACCAACAGCACGGATGACCGGGAAATCATCCCGTTCTTCGATCCGGGCCGTGAGCAGTTCCTCGAATACGATCTGACGCGGATTACGTACGATCTCGCCAATCCAAAAAAGACGACCATCGGCATGATGACCGGATTGCCGATGGAGGCGGACCCCATGCTGCAATACGAGCCGTGGCCCGCCTACAATCAAATCGTTCAGTTCTTCTCCGTCAAAAGCATCGCCAGTGACGCTGACAAGATCGATGATGACATCGACATTCTGTTGCTGGTCCACCCCAAGGTTCGTGAGCAGAAAACGCTCTATGCCATTGATCAGTTCATCATGCGCGGCGGCCGCGCGGTGATCCTGCTCGATCCACGCAACGAAACGGCGCGCTTGTCGCCGCAAATGCCGCCCGGCGCCGGTTCCTCGGATCTCAAGAAACTGTTCGACATCTGGGGTATTACCTTCGATCCCGACAATTTCATCGGCGACCGCGCGACCGCCGTGCGGGTGAGTGCGCCGGTGCAAGGCAAGGACGTGATCGCCGACTATGTATCGTGGCAGGTTCTCGATCAGCGTCAGTTGAACACCGAGGATGTGATCACCGCTCAGCTAAGCAGCATTGCGCTGGCAAGCCCCGGCGGTTTGGGTGTCGCCGAGGGGGCGTCTCTCAAGATGACGCCACTCATTCAGAGCACGCAGATCAGCGGAAAAGTGAGCACGGATCAGCTCGAGGGCGAAATGAACCCGGCGGCGATCTTAGAGAACTTCAAGCCGGACAACGAAATCTATACCTATGCCGCGCGCTTTACCGGCAAGGTGAAAAGCGCTTTCCCGGACGGCGCGCCGAAGCCTGAAAAGAAGGAAGGCGAGGAAGACGAGGAAAAGGCCACGGCGGATAGTGAAGAGACAAAACCGGCCGTGCCGCATCTCACGCAGTCGAACGGCGACGTCAATCTGGTGGTGCTCGCCGACAGCGATCTGCTGACCACGCGCTTTTGGCTCCGGCAGCAGGATTTCTTCGGCCAACGGATGTCGCAACCGGTTTCGAACAATGTCGATTTCGTCATCAATTCCCTGGAAAACCTGAGCGGCAGCCAGGCGCTCATCGGGCTGCGCAGCCGCGGCCTGTCGAACCGGCCCTTCTACAAGATACTCGAGCTCCGCAATGCGGCAGAGGACCGCTATCGTCAGACCGAACGCCAGCTGACCACCAAGCTCAAGGAGTTGGAGGAAAAGCTGCGCGATATGAAGGTCAGTGAGGCCGATCAGAAGGTGATCCTTACGACCGAGCAGCGCCGTTCCTTCGATACGTTCCGGGCGGAGATGCTCGATGTGCGCAAGCAGCTCAGGGATGTACAATTGGCCCTGCGCCGGGATATCGAGAGCCTCGATACGCGCCTCAAGATCATCAACATCTGGGTCATGCCGGTGGTCATTGCCATCGTGGCGATCCTCCTCGCGGTGGTTCGCCGCCGTCGCTACAAGCAGAAAGCAACCCATTAGGGCCGTAGAAACGGTTCTTCAAATGCGTGGAAACGGATTATGAGCCCCAAAGCTTTTCTTGGATTTTCGATTGTCACCATCGTCGTGATTATTGCGGCGGCGTTTTCCATCGTGTCCCGCTACGAGGTCGACACGAACGGAAGCTCCCAGGCACGTTTGCTGCCGGGCCTTACCGACCGGGTGAATGACGTCACTGAAATCGTTTATCAGGATAACGAACAGATGCTGACCGTCCGGCGTGACGGAGAGAGTTGGGGAATTGTCGAACGCGCCAACTACACCGTCGATCCGGAGGTGGTACGCACGCTTTTGGTGAGCCTTTCGGAAATGCGCCAAGGTGAGCCCAAGACGCGGGTCAAGGACCGTTACGCCCGCATTCAGGTGCAGGACGTCGATGCCGCCGATGCGCAGTCGATGCTGCTGACGGTTAGGGCGGATGAAAGCGTCGTGGGTGAAATCATCGTTGGGCGGGAAAGCCGTGAGGTAGCAGGCGCCGCAGGCATTGGGCGGTACGTTCGCAAGCCGGGCGAGGACCGTGCCTGGCTGGCATCGGGGCGCCTGGACGTTCCGTCATCGGTGAAGGCTTGGGTGAAGCCGGAATTCATGCACGTGGCCAGCGAGCGCATCGCCACCGCGCGTATTGTCCACCCTGACGGTCATGTCATGTCGATCAAGCGCGCAGCCCCCAAAAGCAGCAAGTTTCTGATCACCGATCTGCCCAAAGATGCGACGATCAAATATCAGTCCGATATCGACAATATCGCCGATGGGCTCGATCATTTGGAGCTCGAAGACGTCGCGCGGCCGGGCGAGCGGGAATTCCCTGCCGACAAGACGATCAAAACCGAATACCGGACCAGCGACGGCCTGATTATCAACGCAGAATCCTATGAAACCGAGAAGGTGACCTTCTGGGGCAAGTTCTCGGCCCGCGCGGCGGACGATATCGAGGACGCTGAGACGGCCGAGAAGATCAAGAAGGAAGCGGAAGCGATCAACGCAAAGGTTAGCGACTGGGTCTATCAGCTGCCGTCCTACAAATATCGCTATATGACTCGCCGCGTCGACGAAGTTCTCGAAAAGCCCGAGGACAAGAAGAGCTAATCCTCCTTCTTAGATAACGCCCTTTTCCCGCAATTGCGCCCGTTGGCTATCGTCGACGGACAACAAGTCCGCGAGGACCTCGTCCGTGTGCTGGCCTAACAGCGGCGGCGCATTGCGGTAGCTGACCGCGCTTTCCGACATTTTGATGGGGCTGCCGATGAGCCTAACCTGCCCGTCTTTTGCGAGGGGATGGTCCATTTTGAGGTCCATGCCGCGTGCCTGTACTTGCGGGTGGGCGAAAACCTCGTCGAGGCGGTTGATGGGACCGCAACTGACGCTGATCTTCTCCAGTCCCTCCAGCCAATAGGAGGACGGCTTCGATTTCATGACATCGGCAAGCATGGGGATGAGAATGTCGCGGTTGCGCACCCGTCCCTCGTTACCCTTGAAACGCTCGTCCTCGGCCAACTCCGGGACGCCGGCGAATTCGCAAAAGCGGACGAACTGCTGATCGTTACCCACGGCGACCACGATATCGCCGTCGGCTGTGGCGAATACCTGATAGGGAACGACGTTGGGGTGGGTATTGCCGATCCGCTCCGGGACGATACCCGAGGTCAGATAGTTGAGGCCCTGATTGGCGAGGGTCGCAACCGTGCTGTCCAGCAGACTGATATCGATGTATTGGCCGTGGCCGGTGACCTCTCGGTGACGTAGGGCGGCGCAGATGGAGACGGCGGCCCACATGCCGGTCATGAGGTCGGAGAGAGGCACGCCGACGCGTAACGGCTCGCCGTCCGCTTCCCCGGTGATGCTCATGATGCCGCCCATGCCCTGGACGAGGAAATCGTAGCCGGGCTTATGCGCGTCGGGGCCGGTGTGCCCGAAGCCGGTGATCGAGCAATAGACGAGCTTGGGGTTGATCTCCTTCACTTGTTCGTACCCGAGACCGTATTTCTCGAGCGTCCCGAGCTTGAAATTCTCGACCAGAACATCGGACTTGGCGACAAGGTCGCGGGCGATCTTCTGTCCCTCCTCGCTGGTGAAATCCAGCGTGAGGGAGCGCTTGTTGCGGTTGGCGGCCAGAAAATAGCCGCTTTCCGACGTATCGTTGCCGTCCGCATCCTTGACGAACGGCGGGCCCCATTTACGCGTGTCGTCGCCGGTGCCGGGACGTTCGATCTTGATCACGTCGGCACCGAGGTCGCCGAGAATCTGCGTGCAGGTGGGGCCGGCGAGAACGCGGGTCAGGTCGAAGACGCGTAAGCCGTCAAGGGGTCCGGGCATCGTCGGGGGTGCTCCTGGTTATTTCTTGTTTACTTGAGGCTGTTGAACAGTTCGTAGGTCCGTTGGTGCGCTTTTGCGGACTCGCCCTGCGAATAGAAATCTGGGCGATGGGAGTTCGCGAAGGCGTGTTTGGCGTCGTACATGTAGATCGCAACGTTGGGGATGCCGATCAGCGCGGCATGGATATTATTGCCGTCTTCTTTGCTATAGGCGTGCTCGTGCTCCGCCATATGCAGGATCGTCGGGCAGGTGATGTTCTTCCCTTCGTCGAGATGAAGATGGATCTTCGTGCCGTAGTAGGAAACGGCGGCATCGACATCGAGGCGCGTCGCGGAGAGATAGGCGAGCGTCCCGCCCATGCAGAAGCCGACCGTCCCAATCTTGCCGTTGCAGCCGGGCAAGGCTTTCATTGCGGTGGCTGTCGCGCCGATATCCTCGACCGCCAGGTCCATATCCATGTTGGGCGAAATGGTGCGCGCCGCCTTGACACCGTCTTCGGTATTGGGATCGGCCGTGAAATTCGGCTCTAGGCGCCAGAACATGTCCGGCGCGGCGGCAAAGTAACCTTGCGCTGCCAACATGTCCGTCATTTCCTTCACCCACGGCGTAATGCCGAAGATTTCCTGAATGACCACCACGCCTGGGCCGCTACCGCTTTCCGGCTTGGCCAGATAGGCGTCAAACGTGCCGCCGTCTTTCGACGTAATCTTTATGGTTTCCCCGGCCACAGTTCACTCCCTCCCGCTTTTCTAGGATATTTTTCAATGAAATAGCGGCGGGATTGCAGCAAATCGGTCCTAAGGGGTCAACCGAAACCGTGCCTCGGGTAGACCGGAAAGCGGGCAGGAAAAGAAATAGTTATTTGCCGACAGACCTTTTTCGAGCTGTGGATAACTCTGTCGATAAAAAAACGGCGGTAGGCAATTGCGGAAAACCGAGCAAGGGCGCAGTCATAACCGGAATTTTCCCAACTGTTCAGGTAAGTTATTGAAATTATTGGGAGAAACAAAATTGCTGCGGTCACGGGCGCGTGAGCCGATGTCGGAGAGTGGGGCGGGACGTCTAGTTAGCTGTTGACAAGAGAATGTGCAAAACTTCCCTCCGCAACGCAGTAATCAAACAGGTGAATCAAATAAACTTTGAGAGGTTTGAAAGCTATTTTCGGTGTCAACTTTTCGTAACGTTCAAAACACGTTTTATTGCGTTTTATTGGATGTGATATTTCCGAATAGGCCTTTCCAATATTTGGTCTCCGATCATTGTTAACTTTTCGTTAACAATTGCAGGGCGCGCAAATATTTACCTGTTTTTGGCTGATACGCTGACCCCTAACGCGAAAAGGCCGGCGTTTCGCCGGCCTTTTGTTTCAGTCGATTTGGAGTCTGCTCAAGCTCAGCGCGGCAGATCCGAATGTCCCATCAAGAATTCGTCGACCGCGCGTGCGCATTGACGGCCTTCGCGGATGGCCCAAACGACGAGAGATTGACCGCGCCGCATATCGCCGGCGGCAAAGACCTTGTCGATGGACGTCCGGTAGTCGCCGGTGTCGGCTTGTACGTTGCCGCGATCGTCGAGAGCGAGCTTGAGGTCTTCGATCATGCCGTCATGGACCGGATGGACGAAACCCATGGCGAGGAGAACGAGATCGGCCGGTAGGACTTCCACCGTGTCGTCGAGCTCGACCATCTCCATGCGGCCGTTGTCGCCCTTGCGCCAGTCGACGCGGACGATTTCCAAACCTTCGACCTTGCCATCCTTGCCGATAAACGAGCGGGTGGTCACCGCCCAGTCGCGAACGGCACCTTCGTCGTGAGAGGTGGAGGTCCGCAGCTTCATGGGCCAGTTGGGCCAGGTGAGGTCTTTGTTTTCCTTCTCCGGCGGCTTGGGCATGATTTCGATCTGCGTGACGCTCTTCGCGCCGTGACGGATGGAGGTGCCGACACAGTCCGATCCCGTATCGCCGCCACCGATCACCACGACATGCTTGTCGGTGGCCCAGATATCCTTGTTCTGAGTGATCTGCTCACCCGAATTGCGGCGGTTCTGCTGGGTCAGGAACTCCATGGCAAAGTGAACGCCGTCGAGATCCCGGCCGGGAACCGGCAAGTCGCGCGGGCTTTCCGACCCGCCGGACAGGACGACGGCATCGAATTGATCATAGATCTCCTTGATCGGCATATCGACGCCGACATGGACACCGGTCTTCATGGTCACGCCTTCGGCTTCCATCTGGGAGGCACGGCGGTCGATGAGGCGCTTTTCCATCTTGAAATCGGGGATACCATAGCGAAGCAGCCCACCGATCTGCTGGTTTTTCTCGAACAACGTGACGTCATGTCCGGCGCGCGCCAGCTGTTGGGCGCAGGCCATGCCGGCGGGGCCGGAGCCAATGACCGCGACCGTCTTGCCGGTCTTATGCGCGGGCACGTCGGGGGTGATCCAACCCTCGTCCCAGGCGCGATCAACGATGGCGCATTCAATGGTCTTGATGGTGACCGGCTCGTCAATGAGGTTGAGCGTGCAGGCCGCTTCACACGGCGCCGGGCAAACCCGCCCCGTGAATTCGGGGAAATTGTTGGTCGAATGCAGCACCTGGATGGCCTGGTGCCATTCTTGGCGGTATACCAGATCGTTCCAATCGGGAATGATGTTGTTGACCGGACATCCATTGTGGCAATAGGGGATGCCACAATCCATGCACCGGGCGCCCTGCCGCGTCAGTTCGTCATCGCCCAACGGCACGACGAATTCGCGGTAGTGCTTTACCCGCTCATCGACCTTGTCGTAGCCACGGTCGTGGCGCGCGATTTCCAAAAAACCGGTTGGCTTGCCCATAGGTCAGTCTCCCACTGCAAGACGGACACCGGTTCCGTCGGCTTCCTCGTTGCGAGCCTGCATTTCTTTCAGGGCGCGCCGGTAGTCGACGGGCATAACCTTCACGAACTTCGGTAGGTATGACTTCCAATCGCCGAGAATTTCCTTGGCGCGCGTGCTGTTCGTTAGGTGCATATGCTCCTCGATGAGCGTACGCAGGCGCAGGGCGTCATAGGCCGTCATGTCGTGCATGACATCGACCAACCCGTGTCCTTCCAGATCGCCTCGCTGATGATAGAGGCTCTCGTTCAATTCTTCCTCGTCTGTGATGGGTTCAAGTTCCACCATGGCAAGGTTGCAGCGGCGCTCGAAATCGCCGGCTTCGTCCAGGACATAGGCGATGCCGCCGCTCATGCCGGCGGCGAAATTACGCCCCGTCTCGCCGAGCACGACGACGACGCCACCGGTCATATATTCGCAGCCGTGATCGCCGACGCCTTCGACGACCGCCGTCGCACCGGAGTTGCGCACGGCAAAGCGTTCGCCTGCGACACCGCGGAAGAAGCACTCGCCGGAAATGGCGCCGTAAAGGGAAACGTTGCCGATGACGATATTTTCCTCGGGCACGATCTTGGATTCCGCCGGCGGATAAATGATCAAGCGGCCGCCAGACAGACCCTTACCGGTATAGTCGTTGGCATCACCTTCCAATTCGATGGTCACGCCCTTGGCCAAGAAGGCGCCGAAGCTCTGCCCGGCGGATCCTTTGGCCTTGATATGGATGGTGTCCTCGGTGAGCCCGGCGTGGCCATAGCGCGCCGCAACCTCACCCGAGAGCATGGCGCCAACGGTCCGGTTGGTATTGATAACCGGGGTTTCGATCTGCACGGCCGTCCGGTTTTCGAGCGCCGGCTGGGCCTTCTCGATCAGCATGTTGTCGAGCGCCTTGTCGAGGCCGTGATCCTGCGTTTCGCGATGGTAGGTCGCGACACTGGGGCCCATGTCCGGCTTGTAGAGCAGGCGGCTCAGGTCCAGACCTTTGGCTTTCCAATGATCGATTGCCTTGCGGGTTTCAAGCTTGTCGACCTTGCCGATCATCTCGTTGACCGAACGCACGCCGAGCCTGGCCATGATCTCGCGCAGCTCTTCGGCTACGAAGAAGAAGTAGTTTACCACGTGCTCGGGCTGTCCGCGGAACCGCTTACGCAACTCCGGGTCCTGCGTGGCGATGCCGACCGGGCACGTATTGAGGTGGCACTTGCGCATCATGATGCAGCCAGAGGCCACCAGCGAGGCGGTAGCGATGCCGAACTCGTCGGCGCCCAACAGCGCGGCGATGGCAACGTCACGGCCGGTGCGGATACCGCCGTCGGCCTGCACCGCAATGCGGCCCCGTAGCCTGTTGATGACCAACGTTTGATGGGTTTCGGCAAGGCCGATTTCCCATGGCGCGCCCGCGTGCATGATCGAGGTGATGGGGCTTGCCCCGGTTCCGCCGTCGGCACCTGAAATCAGCACATGATCGGCATGCGCCTTTGAAACACCTGCGGCGACGGTGCCGACGCCAACCAGCGAGACCAGCTTGACGCTGATCCGCGCATTAGGATTGACGTTTTTCAGGTCATGGATGAGCTGCGCCAAGTCCTCGATGGAATAGATATCATGGTGTGGCGGCGGCGAAATGAGGCCGACACCCGGTGTTGAATGGCGCACCCGGGCGATGATCTCGTCGACCTTGTGTCCCGGCAGCTGACCGCCTTCGCCTGGTTTGGCACCCTGTGCCATCTTGATCTGGATTTCGTCAGCGTTGCGCAGATATTCGGCGGTGACACCGAAACGGCCCGACGCAACCTGCTTGATGGCAGAGCGCATGGAGTCGCCGTTGGGCATGGGCGTAAACCGCTCCGGCAGTTCGCCACCTTCACCGGTGTTCGACTTGCCGCCGATCCGATTCATGGCGATGGCCAGGTTGGTATGGGCTTCGAATGAGATGGAGCCGAACGACATTGCGCCGGTCGCAAACCGCTTCACGATCTCGGAGGCCGGCTCGACCTCTTCGATGGGGATCGGATTGTCGGCAAATTTGAACTCCAACAGCCCGCGCAGGTTCTTGAGCTTGCGCGATTGCTCGTTCATCGCCGCGGCGTATTGCCGGTACAGATCGGACGAGTTGGCCCGTGCCGAATGCTGCAGCAGGGAGATGGTCTCCGGTGTCCACAGGTGTTCTTCGCCGCGAATGCGGTAGGCGACCTCGCCGCCGACGTCGAGAGCATCGCGATAAAGCGGCGCATCGCCGAATGCGAGCGTGTGCCGCGCAAAGGTTTCTTCGGCGATTTCGTGTAAGCCGACACCTTCGATGGCCGTTGACGTGCCCGAGAAGAATTTTTCGACAAACTCGGAAGACAGGCCGACCGCATCGAAAATCTGAGCGCCGCAATAGGACTGATAGGTGGAAATGCCCATCTTGGACATAACCTTCAGCATCCCTTTGTCGACCGCCTTGATGTAACGGGCGTGGGCTTCCTCAACCGTCAGGTCGTCGGGAAGCTCGTCTTTCAGGTCGTGGATCGTATCGAAGGCCAGATAGGGGTTGATGGCTTCCGCGCCGTAGCCCGCAAGCAGGCAGAAGTCATGGACCAACCGCGCTTCGCCGGTTTCGACCACCAGCCCGGCCTCGGTCCGCAGGCCTTCCCGGATCAGGTGGTGATGGACGGCGCCGGTGGCGAGCAGGGCCGGAATAGCGACGTGGTCGGCGTCGATTCCACGGTCCGACAGAATGATAATATTGTGGCCCTTGAGCACCGTATCGGCGGCGCGGCGGCACAGCGAGTTGATGGCTGCGCTCATGCCTTCCGCGCCCTGGGACGCCGGGTAACACATATCCAGGGTTGCCGCGCGGAAGGTCGACCCGTTGCGGCTTTCAATATGGCGGATTTTCTCCAGATCCACATTGGTCAGGATGGGCTGACGCACCTCAAGGCGCATATGGCTGCCGCCCGTATCGAGATCGAGCAGGTTGGGCCGCGGGCCGATCAAGGACACCAGCGACATGACCAGTTCCTCGCGGATCGGGTCGATGGGCGGGTTGGTCACCTGGGCGAAGGCTTGCTTGAAGTAATCGTAAATCAGCTTCGGCCGGTCCGACAGGACGGCGTGCGGGATATCCCGGCCCATGGACCCGATCGGGTCTTCGCCACTTGCTGCCATGGGTTCGATGAAGAACTTGATGTCTTCCTGCGTATAGCCGAAGGCCTGCTGATGATCGAGGAGCGTCTTGTGATCCGGCGGCATCGGCGCGACGTCGGCTGGCAGGTCCTCGAGGACGATCTGCGTCTGGTTGAGCCAGGTTTGATAGGGGTGGGCGCGCGCGAGTTCTGCCTTAAGCTCTGCGTCGTCGATGATACGGCCCTGTTCCAGATCGATGAGGAACATCTTACCGGGCTGGAGGCGCCACTTCTTGACGATCTTCTCTTCGGGGATGCGCAGAACGCCGACCTCGGAGCCCATCACCACCACGTCGTCGTCGGTGACGACATAACGTGCCGGCCGCAGTCCGTTGCGGTCCAGGGTTGCGCCGATCTGGCGACCGTCGGTGAAGGCCACTGCCGCCGGGCCATCCCATGGCTCCATCAGCGCTGCATTGTATTCGTAAAAGGCGCGGCGCTCGTCGTCCATGAGGGGGTTGTCGGACCACGCCTCGGGGATCATCAGCATCATGGCGTGGGGCAGGGAATAGCCGCCGGCCACCAATAGCTCCAGCGCGTTGTCGAAAGTGGCGGAATCCGAATTTCCGTCACCAATCAACGGCCACAGCTTGTCGAGATCTTCGCCCATGATCTCGGAGCTCATGTTATGGCGGCGGGCCAGCATCCAGTTGATGTTGCCGCGGACCGTGTTGATTTCGCCGTTGTGGCAGAGATAGCGGAACGGCTGCGCCAGTTCCCATGATGGGAAGGTGTTGGTCGAAAACCGCTGGTGCACGAGCGCCAGGGCCGATTCCGTGCGCGGATCCTGAAGATCGGTAAAGTAAAGCTTCACACGGTCGGCCAACATCATGCCTTTGAAGCAGATGGTGCGGGCCGACATGCTCGGGATATAGAAAGCCTCGTCGCCCGCCAGGCCTTCTTCGCGGACGATTTTGTGGCATTGCTTGCGGATGACGTAGAGCTTGCGCTCGAACGTATCGACGTCCGGGCACTCAGCGCTGCGCTTGACGAAAACCTGCCGGATGAAGGGCTCGATCTCGCGGACGCTTTCGCTCAGCCAGGAATTGTCGGTCGGCAGGTCGCGCCACCCCAAAAGTTCCTGGCCTTCCACTTCGATGCGCTCTTCCATGACGGCAGTGCAGGCGCGGCGCGCCTTTTCGTCACGCGGCAGGAAAATCATGCCGACGCCATATTCGCCGACCGCCGGCAGTTCAATGCCGAGTTCGGCGCATTCGTCACGCAATAATCGATCTGGGAGTTGCAGCAGGATGCCCGCGCCGTCGCCGGCCAGCGGGTCGGCACCGGCAGCGCCCCGGTGGGTCAAATTCGCCAGTATCTCCAAGCCCCACTCGACGATCTCGTGGCGTTTGCGGTTTTTGATATCGGCAACGAAGCCGATGCCGCAGGCGTCGTGATCGTTACGGGGGTCGTAGAGACCTTGTTTCTTGGGGTACCCTCGCATACCTGAACCCTGGTTCCCTTTGTCTTTATGGCCTTATTTCTGCCGATATGGCCGAAATTGGGCCCGTGTAATTAACAATTGTGGCCTCTTGTTGCCAACAAACTTTTCTTTGCCCGTCTCACCCACCCCAAACCCGCCAAGCCAAGGAGACCGTGAGACGACGGCGGGGCTTGCCCTGAAATGGACCCAGGGTCAAACTCCCCTGTCGGGCACCACCACTCTGGTCGGCTCGCGAAAGCGAAGGGGTTTGACGGAATTTGCGGATCCAGCTTTCTGGTATCCGCAGTCTTATGATGCGGAAAGAATACAATATTTGATTTGGCGCGTCACGCCTCGAGTATATCCCTCCGGTATGGGCGATTTTTACGAGAAATGAAGGGTTTTTAACCTCTCTTTGCCTAAACGGGCTTATAACGGGGGCACGACACGTATAGGGCGCAGATGATTGTGTTATTTACGGATTTTGGCCCGGGCGGCCTCTATACCGGGCAAATGAAAGCCCGGCTCGCCGAAGAGGCGCCTGCGGTCCCGGTGATCGACTTCGTCGACGACGCGCCACGGCAGAACCCGAGGGCCGCCGCCTACCTGCTTGCCGCCTATGCGGCGGCCTTTCCGGCGGGATCGGTTTTCGTGGCCGTGGTCGATCCGGGGGTTGGAAGCGACCGGCCAGCCGCGATCCTCGAGGCCGATGGCCGATGGTATGTGGGGCCCGCAAATGGCCTGTTCGAATTGTTGCGGCGGAGAGCCGGGGATAAGTGCTCTATATATGAGATCACCTGGCGGCCCGACGAACTTTCCAATTCGTTCCATGGCCGCGATCTCTTTACCCCCGTGGCGGCCATGCTGGCGGAAGGAAAATCGTTGCCGGGGGAGCCGCGTGACGCCGATTGGTGTCTTGAATCCGGTTGGCCGGACGACCTATGGGAAGTGATTTATATAGACGGTTTCGGTAATGCGATCATCGGGGTTCGTGCAAATGTTGTTGATCCCGAAATTGATTTGCGCGTTAAAAGTCTATACCTACAACATGCGAGGACGTTTTCTGATGTGCCTCAGGGGGCATTGTTCTGGTACGAGAACGCGAACGGTTTGGTTGAAATAGCTGCCAATCAGGGAAGTGCGGCCGACATGCTGAACCTGAAGATCGGGACACCGGTTTCGGTCGACGGAGCGACGGCATGACGCGGCCGGGTCATGCGCAGCGTCAAACCGCGACGGTTGAGGTCGGCCAAACCGGCTTGGCCGGTTTAAACCGGACGATCGGTAGGGGGTGTTGCGAATGACTTTGCGTATCAAGATCTGGGGTTGCCGCGGCAGTATTGCCTGCCCTCAAACCTCGCATATGCGGTACGGCGGCAACACGACGAGTCTTGAGGTCGACGCGGGGGATGAAAAAATCCTTCTCGATTGCGGCACCGGTATTCGCAATCTCGGCCAGGAGCTCCTCCGGTCCGGGCTCAAAAGCTGTAATATTCTGCTGACCCACACACACTGGGATCACATTAACGGTTTCCCTTTTTTCGCGCCGGCGTTCGAACCTGACCGGACGTTCAACATTATGGCCGGACATCTGTTCGACCGCGGCGGCATCAAAAGCGTTTTTCAGGCCCAGATGGACAATCCCATGTTCCCCGTGCCGCTGGAGGCCATGCGGGCCAAGCTCAATTTCGAGGATTTCGCCGCCGGCGACAGCTTCAAACTCGGTAATGGCGGCGGCGCGACGATTCGGACGACGCCGCTGAACCATCCCAACGAAGCGACCGGTTATCGCATCGACTATAACGGCAAGTCCGTGTGTCTGATCACCGACACGGAGCATATTCCGGGTGAGCCGGATCAGAATATCCTCGGTCTGATCGAGGGCGCCGATCTGGTGTTTTACGATTCGACCTATACCGAGGAGGAATTCCCCCATCGGGTCGGTTGGGGGCACTCTACCTGGGTCGAAGGCGTCAAGCTGTGCCGGGCGGCCAACGTAAAGCGGATGGGGATTTTTCACCACGACCCCGATCACGACGATGCGTTTATGGACCGGCTGGCCGAGGACGCGGCGAACGAATGGGATGGCGCGTTCGTTGTCCGTGAGCAGATGGATTTTTCGCTCGACTGAGCGCCGCAGCTGATCAGCCTACCGATTGCGGTACTAGCGTAAGGGTACGCTGCGGATGTCTTCCGCGTTTCGGCGGAATTTCGGTATTTTTATCGGGTTGAACAGTTGGTCACGGTTGACCCGGATGATCACACGCCGGTTTTGTGCCTGGTTTTCCGGGATCGCCTCGCCGTTTTCATCGCGGTTGGCCAATTTCGGCCGCGTGTCGGCGAAACCGATGGCCTTCATGCGGTGCGGGTCCATCTCCTGATCGACAAAGAAGCGGATCACGGTCGACGCCCGTGCCGTCGAGAGCTCCCAGTTCGAGGGGAATTGCGGCGTGTTGATGGGAATATCGTCCGTGTGGCCCTCGACCTGGACGTTGAACCGTTCGTAGATGGGGGCTGAGATTTCCTTGAAGGTCGCCTGCAGGACCGCCGCCGCTCCATCCACCAATTCAGCGGAGCCCGGACGGAAAAAAGCGTTGGCATCAAGCTCGATGGCAATACCGCGGGAGTCCGTGGAGACGGTCACGACCTCCGAGACGTCCAGGTCGAGCACGATGTCTTCGATTTCGCGCTTCAGTGTATCGGCGGGATCTTCCGTCTTTTTATCCGCGAATTCCGCCGACATGCCCGAGCGCACCTTGTCGTAGAGGTCCAAATCGACCTTCGAGAACGAAACCAGCATGATGAAGAAGGCCATAAGCAGCGTGATGGCGTCGGCATAGGTAACCAGCCAGCTGTCTTCGCTTTCTTCGTCGTCCTTGGACGATGGGGGTGGGGGAAAAGGCATCCGGGGCCTCCCTTCTCTCCGTTACCGGCGCATCTTGTCGATGCTGAAATGGATTGCCGGGTCGAGATAGCTGTTCATCTTGTCCTGGATGTAGCGAGGGCTGCGGCGCTCGGCGAGAAGGGACAAACCTTCGGCAACGAGATAGTTGCGGAACCGGACGATTTCCTCGCGCTGCTGTATCTTCGAGGCGGCGGGGATAAAGATCAGACGGGCGAACAAAACACCATACAGGGTGGTCACCAACGCCAACGCAAGGCCGATGCCGAGTTGCGTCGGGTCCTCGCCCATCTGTTGCAGCATGATGATCAACCCGACCAATGTGCCGATCATGCCGAAGGCCGGGCACACCGCGCCCATGGATCGCAGAATGGAGGCTTGAACGACATTGCGCCCGAATGTGGTTTCAATGGTCGTGGTGAGGATTTCGCGAACTTCGTCGCCCGAATAGCCTGACACCACCATGTCGATCCCGAAAGCCATGAACCGGTCAGTATTCTTCAGTTTGTTAGCTTCGGTTTCCAGTGCCGGAAGGCCCGACTTCTGCACCGTGTAACCCCAACGGATGACACGGCCGACTTCCGATTTCAGAAGGTTGCGGCTGATACGCGGCGAAAAGACGATACGCCAGATCATACGCAACGCCAGCACGACATAGCGCGCTTCGTAGGCCACGAAGGTAGACGCGAGAGTGCCGCCGACAACCATGACGAAGCTCGGCATGCTGAAGAAGATCAGGAAATCGTTCGTTGTCAGAACGATGGCGCCGACGAAAAGCGCCATCGCAAACAAAAAACCGAAGATCGTACCGAAAGACATTCATTACCCCCACGGCACTCCGAACGCCTTCGGGAGGGTCCCTAAGCGCCTGGAAATCCACGATACATGTGGGGAGTCTTGGGAAAATGGCAACCAGCCACGGCTGCCGGGGCGGGGGCGACGCCGGGGCCAGCCGAAGGTTAACGTTCGCGGAAAGCCTCGGCTTTCATCTTTAGAACAGGCTTGATCAGGAAATCGATGACGGAACGGCTACCGGTGTGGATATCGACGGTTGCCTGCATGCCCGGGGTGATGGGCAATTCGCCCTCGGATTGGCCCAAATAGGTCCTCTCTGTCTCGATCTGTACCTGGAAATAGGGCCCTTTGTCGGGGTCGTTGGTCACATCGGGGGCGACCAGCGAAACGGTGCCGTCGAGGGCGCCGTAGCGGACGAAGTCATAGGTCGAAATCTTAACGCGGGCCGGCTGCCCCTCGGCCACGAAGCCACGATCGACGGGGTTCAGGCGGGCCTCGACCACCAGCCTGCTGCCCGTGGGCACGATTTCCAGAATGGGCTCGCCCGGCTTCACGACGCCGCCGATCGTGGTATAGCGCATATTCTTCACGATGCCGTCGACGGGTGTCTTGATGTCGAGCCGAGCACTTTTTTCGCCGGCCACATTCAGGTTTTCGGCCAGACGGGCGATGCTCTCCTCTACCTCGCCCAGTTCGTCGCGGGCTTCGCGGCGGAAGCGGTCCGTCGTCTCGCGAAGGCGGGCGCGGGCTTCTTCAACACCGGCGGCGGCGCGTGGGATGGCGGCGGCCAGCGTTTGGATCTCGCTTTCGAGCTGTTCCACCTCGGCTTCCAGTTGCAAGTGCTCGTTTCGCGGCACGAGGTTTTGGGCCAGCAGTTCGCTGGAATTCTTCAGACGCTCTTTTGCCAAGTTTAGGTTCCGTGCCGCCGATTTTTGTTTGGCGCTCAGTTCACGGACCTCCAACTCGCGTTGACGGATCTGATTGTCGAGGACGTTGAGCGTTGCATCCAACTCCTGTTTGCGGGCGTCATAGGCGCGTTGCTGTGCCGATACGAATCGCGGCTGCCGGCGGCGTAGGTCATCGGGAAATTCGGGGCTGCTCCCCGACGCTTCGGCATCCAACCGGGCCTGAATGGCAAGTTGATTGTCGAGTTGGACCTGCAGCTCTTCTTGGTTCAGTCCGGCCGATGCGACATCAAGACGAAGCAACGTGTCGCCGGCATGAACATGCGCGCCCTCCTGCGCGTTGATCTCGAGAATACGTCCGCCTTCCAGATGTTGGATAACGGTGAGATCGCCGAGCGGGACAACCGCACCTTCGGCCACCGTCACTTCATCCAGTTCGGCGAAGAAAGCCCACAGAAAAAAGGCCGCGATCAATGTAATGATCGGCCAGGCGATCACGCGCCATGTCGGCATCGGATAGGACTGGATAAGCGCGTCCAAGCGATCGGCCATCGCGCTATCCTTTCCCGGCCGGCGACGGTTCAGCAGCGGCCGGTTGTGCCGGGCGCGGACGGCCACCCCCCATGAGGCGGGGGAGAATATCCTTTGCTGGACCGGCCAGAGCGATCTTGCCTTTGTCGAGGGCGATCAGATTGTCGCAGCCCTGCAGCAGGACCGGGCTATGCGTCACAAGGATCACCGTGTGATCCTTCGCCAGGGCCCTCAATGTTTCGCGCAACTCCTCTTCGGCCTGACGGTCGAGGTTACCTGACGGCTCGTCGAGAAGGAGGACCGACGGGTTACCGACGAGGGCGCGTGCAATGGCAATGCGTTGGCGCTGCCCGCCCGACAGGAGACGACCGGCTTCGCCGATCTCTGAGGCATATCCGTCCGGCAGGTCGATGATGAACTTGTGTACGCCGGCGGCGGTGGCGGCCTCGATCACCTGTTCGTCACTCGCGCCGGGCGCGCCGTACGCAATATTGTCCCGCACGGAGCCGGCAAACAGAACCGTTTCCTGCGGGACATAGCCGATCCACTCGGCCAATTCGCGACGGCTGAATTGCGAGACATCGGCGCCGTCCAGCAAGACACGGCCGGAGGTCGGCTTGTACAAGCCTTGCATAAGCTTGATGAGGGTCGTTTTGCCGCAACCGTTGCGCCCGACCAGCGCGTGCATGCCACCGGCGCGGATGCCGATGCGGATGCCGTCGACGACATTGGGAGCGTCTTCGCTATATCGGAACGAGACGTCCTGGAGGGCGATCTCGCCGTCCGGCCGTTTCATTTCCATTTCCTTGTCGATGCGGTCGGACTCGCTGGTAAATATGTCGCCGAGACGGTTTACCGCATCCCGGAAACTGGAATAGACCCGCCAAGTTCCGACAAGCTGGTTCAAGGGACCCAGCAGGCGCCCGCTCAGCATATTGGCGGCGATAAGGGCCCCCATGGTGAGTTCCTGATTGATGATCGCAATGGCACCGACGGTCGTGAGGCCGACCGTGGTGATCATCGAGAGAGATCCACCGATATTGGCGTAGTTGTCGGTCTTGCTGCCGCGAAGAGATGCGCGTTCGATATTTTCGGCAGCCGCGTTTACCCAAAGCGGCCGCATCGCACGTTCGAGGCCGAGTGCCTTGACAGTAGTGCGGCCGTTAATCAATTCGGCGATCAATTGATCGCGTCTTTGGGCGGCGGCGCGCTCGTCCTGACTGACGGCGTTCATTACCGACGATGACCGCCAAGCGATAAACAGATAGAGGGCCCAGATGACGATCAACACCGGCACTACCGGCGTCGCGATGGTGAGGATGATGACAAAAAA
Organism: uncultured Rhodospirillales bacterium; assembly: GCA_913055735.1. Taxonomy (GTDB): domain Bacteria; phylum Pseudomonadota; class Alphaproteobacteria; order Rhodospirillales; family UBA2165; genus CAJXKD01. The sequence goes on along the minus strand of CAJXKD010000001.1, from coordinate 183,219 downwards.
GATGATCGTGAACGGCAGATCCGCGATCAGGATTGCCGGTGCGCCGGACAGCGTGTTGCGCACCAGATCGACATCGCGAAAGATCGATTGCCAGTATCCGGACGTCTGACTTTCGAGGTGCAATAGGGGCAGGGACGTAACCTTGTCGAACAGCCGCTTGCCGACATCGGCATCGACGCGCAGCGCCACGGTTTGCATGATCCGCGCGCGCGACTGCCGAATGGCATAATCGAACAACACCGCGAGAACGACACCGATGGCCAGCCCCTGCAAGGTGCTCAGCCCGGCATTGAAAATCACGCGGTCATAGACCTGTAGGGTGAAAACCGGAACAGCCAGTGCCACCAAATTCACGAATGCCGACATGGTCAGCATTTCGATGAATGTCTTGCGCATTGGACGCAGGAACGGCCAAAGCCAGGATTTGCTCGACGAACTTTCAATCATGGGCCGTTACAACGTCGGTGGCGGTTTCTCCCGCCCTAAAGATGGTGATTTAACTTGATGATTTAACTGGCAGTTAAAATGTAATGGTTAACCTTTTCTCTTCCAATGGCGCGGGAGTATAAGCTTTTTCATGACAAAGGCGCCAGTAGCGGCCCCGGTAGCGGCTAACGCCGCCCCGCGCAAACGGCTGATCGACCGCATTCGTGTACCTGTGGGTAAGGCGCGAGGGATAGCGTTAATCCTATTAGCGCTGTTCATGGGCGTTTACGTCTACGACATCTATAACCCTGGGCCGCTACAGGCGTTGCGCCTCAAGACCTTCGATTATTACCAGCAGATCAAGCCGAGACCGTTGCTGGCCAATAGTCCCGTGGTCATCGTGGATATCGACGAAGGGAGCCTGGCAGAGATCGGGCAATGGCCCTGGCCGCGGGTGCAAATTGCCGAGATGGTGCGCCGGCTGAGCGGCATGGGGGCCGTGGTCGTCGGGTTCGACTTCTTCTTCCCCGAGGCGGACCGCATGTCGGGGGAGAATGTTGCGAAAAGCCTGCCCGATCTCGATGAAGACACCCGACGACGACTGACGACGTTGCGTAGCGGCGATCATGTTTTTGCCGAGGCAATTCTCGAAAGTGAACGTGTTGTGCTCGGCCAGGCGATGGTCGTCTCGTCCGAGAATACAAACAGGCCGCCGCTGCGTACACGCGTCGTGTTGCGCGGCAAGGCCGGGGGACGACCCCCTGAAACATTCTTACCGAGTGTGCCCGGGGTCTTGCGCAACAACGCGGTCATCGAGCCAGGTGCTGCCGGCCATGGTATGGCGTCAATTCTACCCGAGCGCGATGGTGTCGTGCGCCGCGTACCGGCGATGATGCTCGATGGCGACTTGGTGCTACCGGCATTGTCTCTGGAAATATTGCGTGTCGCCGCGCGCCGGCCGACTATTCAGGCCTTTGGTGACGATGCCGGAATCTACCGCGTCCTCATCGCGCCCGGCCTGGAAGTTCCCACCGATCGTATAGGACGTATGTGGCCCTATTTTTCACAAGCCGATGCGAACAAGTATGTCTCCGCAAAAGACATTTTGTCGGGCGCCGTCGACCCGGACAAGATCAAGGGAAAACTCGTTCTCATCGGCACATCCGCCGAAGGCTTGAAAGATATCAAGACCGTTCCGACCGAGCCTTTTATTCCGGGCGTTGAGGTTCATGCCCAGCTGATCGAGTCCATCCTCACCGGAACATTTTTGACGCGCCCCAATTTTGCCGATTCCATCGAGATGGGCGTCGCCCTGATCGGCGGTCTGATCATTATCATCTTGGTGCCGTGGGTCGGTGCGCGCTGGACATTGCTGTTCTTCCTCCTTGTGGCGGCCGCAACTGTTGGCATGTCGTGGGTCTTTTTCACTGAGAAGCGGCTGATATTCGATCCTGGTTTTGCCGTTATCTCGACGTTGATCATTTACATTACGCTGACCTATACGAGCTATTCGTCCGAAGAGGCGCAGCGCCGCCAGACCCGCGACGCATTTTCCAAATATCTTTCCCCGGACATGGTGCGGCGCGTTGTCGAGAACCCGAGGCTTCTCACACTTGGTGGCGAGAAGCGGGATATGACCATTCTGTTTTGCGATGTGCGCGGCTTCACCGCAATTTCCGAGTTGTTCGATGCAGAAGGATTGACGGAGCTCATCAACCGGCTTTTGACACCGTTAACGGACATCATCCTCAAGCGCCGAGGCACGGTCGATAAGTACATGGGCGACTGCATCATGGCCTTCTGGAACGCGCCGTTGGACAACCCCCAACACGGTCGCGACGGCTGCCGCGCGGCATTGGAGATGGTTGCTGCGATGGAACCGCTGAACGCGCAACTGGCGCGTGAAGCCGAGGCGCGAGGAACGGATCATGTGCCATTGAGGGTCGGTCTTGGCCTCAACACGGGTGAGGCCGTGGTGGGCAATATGGGCACCTACCAGAGGATGGACTATTCGGTTCTCGGCGATACCGTCAACACGGCGTCGCGACTGGAGTCGCAGACCAAGACCTATGGTGTCGATATCATCGTCGGACCCGGCACCCAGGCGGCGGTCGCAGATTTTGCGACCCTTGAGTTGGACACCATTCAGGTGAAGGGCAAATCAGTGGGCATCAAGATATATGCGCTTCTGGGGGATGAAACGTTGGCCTCGGATCCGACGTTTCAGACGCTCAAAGCGTTGCAAGACCGGATGCTGACGGCCTACAGATCGCGAGATTGGCACGACGCGCGAAAATTGGCGGAAGAGGTCCGAAAGACGGGGCAGGCGTTCAAACTCGATACGCTTTGCGACCTCTATATTTCGCGGATAGAGACATTCGAACAGACGCCGCCGCCGCCCGATTGGGACGGCGTTTTCGTGGCGTCGACGAAGTAGGAAAAGGCCGTCAGCGGAACAGGGCGCTGTTCGATTCTTCGTTATTGACCGCGAGAGTGGAAACTTCGAGGCGTCCCATTGCGAGTAGCAGTTGATACACCGCTGCTCGTTCGTCAAATGTCGCGGAGGCGAAGTTGATCTGGGCGTTTGCGATTTCGCTTTCTGCGTCGAGCACGTTGATTACGGTTTCCTGTCCTGCGGCACGTAGCGCCCGGCGCGACTCATAGACTTCGGACGCGATGTTGACGGCATTCTCAAGAAGCTCGACGCGGGCGCGGGCGGTGAGCAAAGCCTGCCAGGTCAGCCGGACCTGCTCGACGGTTTTGCGAACCGTGTAGTCGTAATTGTCGCGGCTCGCGGAATAGTCGAAAGCGGCTTGCGCGACGTTGGCGCGCGCGGTGAAACCGGAGAACAGATCCCAATTCGCTTGCAACAAGACGGACGCGTCGCGCCGTACGCCGAGCGTGCCATCGTTGTTTTTTTCGTAATTGAGGGAGCCGACAATATCGATGCGGGGCATGAACTCCGACCGCGCCGCTCGGCGAAGCTCGCGGGCCGCTTCGACCTGATAGTCGCTGTTCAGAATGGACGGATTTTCGCTGACCGCGATGCTGATCGCCGCTTCCAACGTATCGGGCAACAAATTGCCTGACGGTAGGGGGTCGTACATTCGCTCGAGATCGGGGGTGTGGCCGAATACCTGGGTATAGCGGGCGAGCGCGTTTTCCAGGTTTCCTTCGAACCGTGTCCGCCGCTCCTTGGCCAGTTGTAGTCTGGACTTGGCCTGCAGAACGTCGACGGCAATGCCCGAGCCCTTCTGGACCCGTTCATCCTCCAGATTCAACTGGATTTGGATGGTTTCCTCGTTTTGTCTGGCAAGTTCGACGAGCCGCAGTTGACGGCGGACGTCGATATAGGCTGCGACGCCCTCCATCATGATGTTTTGCCGCGTTATATCGAGGGTGGACTGGCTAACGAGGCGATTGATCTGCGCCGAGCGGCTCGCCGACTCGTCGCTGAAGCCGCGAAAAAGGTTTTGGGTGACGGTAAGCGTCGTGGTGCTTCGTGTCCGCGACCAAGGCTCTGCGTCTCCGGATGCCCGTTCCGCCGGGCTATCGATGTATTCTGGGCCGATATCGGAGGCTAGATTGACGGTTGGCAGGAATGCCGCCACGGCTTTGGCCGCTTCTTCGCGGGTTGACGCGACACCTTTGCGGGCGGCGTTCACCTGCGGATGCGACTGTGACAGACCTGCCAGCTCTTCTTCCAGCGATTGACCATGTGCCGCGGCGCTAATCCACGCGCACAAAACCAACGTCGGAAAAACGTTGATGAATCGCTTCAATGCTGTCCCTTCCCAGTAAATTCTTGTTGGCTGAAGTGGACCATAACGTTTGCCATCCCCGCCAATCAATTCATTCGTTTATCGACAAAACCGCAAACGGTTCCGATAGAGCATATTAGGGAACCATTTTGCGAAAAAACAGGTTGCCAATTTATGAAATCGCCGAGACGGGCGGTTAGACCGGCCATGCGGCCCGGCAGTGGAGCTTCTTAAGCTCCGGCTGTTTTGCGGTGGCAAAAAGAACCGATCTTCATCTCGGGCACGATACCGAACGCCGGGCCCGATTTGGCGATCTCATTGGATTCACGGCAAAATATTGAGGTCGAGGTTGTATCCAATCCCTGCCAAAGCTGCCAGTCGGCTTGAAGGGTGAGCCGCCTCATCGAAGCAGCCGTCTCGTGTTCACCTAGGGGCGCAAGTAATGATTCGCCGGATTTCTTGCTTTCTTTTCAAAGTTCTTGCTGTCATGTCATCAAGGCGGGTGCAGCCGACACCACGACTGATATCACGATATAGTTGTATCGGCGTGTATTCATTTCTCGGCTAAAAGAAAACCGATAGCAGAGTTCTTTGGATTGGAACCGAGTTAAGTAAAGCTTTTTTATTAGACGCTCGATCGACAAGAGATTGAGATATCCTTCCTCCATCGCGCGTTGAACTACTAAAAAGTAAGCCAAAACTGTTTGGAAAATTGAATAATACCACTACATAAATTCGACAATATTTCGAATTCGTTGTACGATCTAATTGCGAATCAGATTGGATACAAAGAGTTCGTGAAAGACCCGGCAGGAAACTTCGAGGTCGACCGGAAGTTGGCACGATAGTTAATGGCGAATGTTCGCGATAGACAATAAAAATAATAGTGGATGTATTGAAGTGGCGTTACTATCTAATACGTGTATTGCCCGTTCCGGGGCGCCGACTGAAAACGGCCCCATGTCGTACGAATTGTGTCGGGTCCTGAAGAACCCGATGACACCCGTGAAATCAAAGCCAAATTAAAATGAAATAATTAGGCAGATGGGAAATGGAAGGGGACGTTCCGATAAGCCGCCGGCCGACGTCTGACGAGACGCTTGAAAGCCGAGCCCTTCCGACGAAGGGAAACGACCCTGTCGGCTATTTTACGGCGACGGTTGATCGAGCCCGTGCCCTGTTTAAGCAGCTGCTGGAAAATTCAGGTGCTGGCGTTGTGGTCATCGAGAAAGGCCAGCGCATTACCTTTGCAAGTAGGACCTTCGAGAAAGCTCTGGGCTACAAATCCGGCGGGCTGATCGGCAAGACGGTCAAGCAGATTACCCACGCTGACGATAAAAAGCTCAGACAGCGGCTCGGCGCGTCGCAGCCGGCGCAAATTGGAAAAAGTAAGTCCGTCGAAGGACGTTTCATTGCCAAAGATGGATGCGAGAAATGGTGCCGCGTTGCGGTTGCATCGTTTGGGGGAAGTTCCGGTAGATCGCGGTTGAAATTTGCCCTTATCGAAGACGTCACTGAGCGGAAAGAGGCACACGATACTGTTGAACTGAGCGAAATGTTGTTCCGGCATACCTTCGAAGATGCCGGTATCGGCATGGCAATAGTGGATCGCGATGGCAACATCGAGCGGATCAACCGAGAGCTTCGCCGCCTGCTTGGCTATCCCAAGAAATCGCTGATCGGACGTCCGTTGTCCAAATTCTTTCACAAGGATCAGGACACAAAACAAATCGATCCCACAAAATTGTTGGCGTCCAAACGTGATCGGTCGCCGGTTCATGAATGTCAGTTCGTAACGAAAGAACGGAAGACAATCTGGGGGCAACTCAGTTGCGCGGTAGTCCGCCATGAAGATGGAACGCCGCGGCATATTATCTGTTGCGTTCAGGACATTACGAAACACAAGGCCGCCGAAATTGCGCTCGGGGAGAGCGAACGACGCTTCCGGAACATTTTCGAAAATGCCGCCGTCGGAATGAACATCGCCGACCTTGATGGCCAGATCGTCATGGCCAACCGCGCGTTCTGCCGGATGCTGGGATATACCAAGGCTCAGTTCAAATCGATGACGGTTGCCGACCTCACGCATCCCGACGACCTGAAAGTCGCTATGACTAGGCGCAAGAAGCTGATTGCGGATGCGAAGAGTGACGGATCAGGCAGCGAAATTCGGCTTTTTCACCGCGACGGAAGTATCGTTTGGGGGGCGTTGACACGCTCCGTTCTGACCGATCTCGACGGGAACGTCGTGTTTACCATTGGTCAAGTACAGGACATTACCGAGCGTAAGCATGCCGAAGATATGTTGCAGCGTTACAACGATATCATGGCGGAAATCGCTCGCGGCGCGGACATCCGTGAAATTCTTACGCTTATCGCGGAAACGGTGGACGAGGTTGGCGAAGGGGCCGCCAGTTCCTTGATATTGGTTGATCGCGACCGCAATTGTTTCCGGCTTGCCGCCGCCCCCAAATTGCCCAAATACGTTCGCAACCAGATTGACGGTATGCCCATCGATCCGACCGTTGGAAGTTGCGGTGCGGCTGTCACATCGGGCAAGACATCGATCGTTGCGGACCTGACCACCGGCGCCGATGCGCCGAGCCTTAAGCCGCTTATCGACAAAGCCGGACTTCTTGCCTGCTGGTCCGTTCCCATCCGTGTCACGGATGGTGGTATCGTTGGTGCCATCGCGACATTTTACAAAGAAAAGCGGAAGCCGACGAAACGCGAACGTGTTGCGGTCGAGGCCGCGGCAAACGTCGCCGGTATTGCGATCGAAAGAAGTAAAGCGCTCGAAGCGTTGCGGGAACGCGAACAACGGTTCCGGGATTTCGCCAACGTTACCGCCGATATGTTTTGGGAGACCGACCAACATCATCGGTTTACCTATATTTCTCACGATCCCGGGCGCGATGACGGTAGCGAATCTTCGTTGGATGACCGGATTTACGGCAAGACCCCGTGGGGGTGGGGTGGTCAGGATACCGCGGACGAAGATTGGCGGCGTAAATGCCGCGAGGCAATGGAGGCCGGCCAGCCGCTGCGCGATTTCCGTTTCCAAACCACAGGGGAGTCCGGGACACCCCGGTACTTCCGCATCAACGGCGCACCTTTCTATGACTGGGAAGGCAATTTCGGGGGATACCGGGGGACCGCCGTGGACGAAACCTCGGAGGTTGAGGCACGGACGAACGAGCGGACAATCCAGCGCCAGTTCCTCGATGCCATGGAAAGCCTTACGGAGGGTTTCGTTCTTTGGGACAAGCACGATCGCTTCGTCACGTGCAACAGCTACTACAAGAAGCTCCGGCCTGGTATCGGGCACCTTCTGATACCGGGAACGCGGTTCGATGATTTTATCCAGGCCCTTGCCGATAGTGACGACATCGATCTTCAGGGTGCGGACCCGGAAGAATGGGTGGCGTACCGGATCAAAGCGCATAGAGACAACAAATCTTCGGTTCTCGAAACGAAGGTTGGTGACCGTTGGTTCGAGGTGCGAAAGCAGCGTCTGGATGATGGTTCGACCATTGTCTTTTACGCGGACGTTACCGAGGCTCGCGCGCGCGCCGAGGAAATGCGCCAATCGGAAGCGAAGTACCGGCTTTTGTTCGAGAGAGCCAACGATTCGATTTTCCTGGTTGATTTCAAAAGCGGAAAGTTTGTCGACGCGAACAAGAGGGCTGCGGAACGGCTGGGCTATACCCGGGAAGAGTTGCTGGAACTTACGATTTACGACATCTCGCCGTTTACGGATCCGGCGGCGACACGACTGATCCATCGAAGCCTAGATAAGAACGGCGTCGCGATGGCGGAGCGCGTTCATAAGCGCAAGGACGGCTCGTTGATGGATGTCGAGATTACCTCGCACGTTCTTGAGCTTAATGGTCGACCAGTTGTGCAAACCTTTGCACGCGATATCACGGAAAGGAAAAGAGCCGAACGCGCCGTTCGTGAAAGCGAACAGCGGTTCAAGGATTTTGCCAAATCGGCAGCTGACCGTTTCTGGGAAACCGATGAAAATCACCGCATGATTTACGTATCGGATACGCCCGATGGGTCACCGATGGTGGCGCCGGAAAATTTGCTGGGGAAGGCTCGGTGGGAACGGCCCTATGTAGAGCCGGACGAAGCCGCATGGGAAGCCCACCGCCAGACGATTCTCGCCCGGAAGCCTTTCCGTGATTTCGCCTATACGACGATTAACGACGCCGGCGAACCGCTCTATTTGAAATCCAGCGGCGCGCCGTACTATGACGAAGAGGGGCGCTTCAGGGGCTATCGTGGCACGACCGTCAATGAGACGGCGACCGTCCTTGAGCGGCGCAAGGCCTCCGATATCCAGGCACGTTTTCTCGATGCGATCGAAAATATCACCGAGGGCGTCGCCCTTTGGGATAACAGTGACCGCTTGGTGATGTGCAATAGCTTCTTCCGCCAACTCAACAAGGAAGTTGTCGAATATCTACAGCCTGGCGAGACCTTTGAAGCGATCATGCGGCAGATCGCCTACAAAGGCATCTATCCCGATTGGGCTGGAAAGGAAGACGAGCATATTCGAAACGCCTTGGACCATCACCGCAAGGAGTCGTCGGAATATGAATGGCAGAGCGGCAATATCTGGATGCGGATGCGCTCGCAACGTTTGTCGGACGGGAGCACCATCAGTTTTCTGACCGACGTAACCGATGCCCATCGCCGCGAGGAGGCGCTACGCCAGGCACAGAAAATGGAGGCGGTCGGTCAATTGACCGGTGGCATCGCCCACGATTTCAATAATCTGCTGGCGGCAATTCTTGGCAATTTGGAGTTGGTTGCCAACAATTTGGAGAACGATCCGGAGAACGCCAATCGGGCCCGCCGAGCGATCAATTCGGTGATGCGGGGAGTCCAATTGACGGATCGGCTACTTGCCTTCTCGCGTAAGCAAGCTCTTGAGCCGGAGCCGACCGATACCAACGGCATGCTGATTGGAATGCTGGATCTCTTGCAGCGCAGTCTCGGCGAAACCATCAAAATTCACATGAAGCCTGCGGCGGGCCTGTGGCAGACGTTGGTCGATCAAGCGCAGCTGGAAAATGCTGTACTCAATCTTGCGATCAATGCCCGTGACGCGATGCCGGACGGCGGAGAACTCACCTTTGAGACTGCAAACGTCGTCGTCGATGACCAGTATCGCAAGAAACATCCCTATGCCGAGTTGGGAGAATATATTTCTCTGTCCGTACGTGATACCGGAACCGGTATTGCGCCGGACGTGCTGGAGCGTGTTTTCGAACCCTTCTTCACCACCAAAGGCATCGGCGAGGGGAGCGGTCTCGGCCTCAGTATGGTATTCGGCTTCGTTAAACAATCGAATGGTCATGTCGATATAGAAAGCGAGTTGAATGTCGGCACAACGGTGACTCTGTTCCTGCCGAAAGCGAACAGTGTCGTCGAAACGGTTGCCGACTATATGAGCTACGACGTTGAATTTGAGGGACATGGTGAGCGGGTGTTGGTCGTCGAAGACGATAGCGACGTCCTCGACGTTACCATGACGATGCTCAACGATCTCGGGTATCAGCCTATCTGCGCGACGAATGGTGAAGATGCCTTGTCGTTGATCGAACGGCAGGCGCCGATCCATGTGCTCTTGACGGATATCGTTTTGCCAGGCGGGCGCAGTGGCTTGGATATCGCGTCAGCGGTTTCAAAAAATCACCCTGATGTAAAGGTGATGCTGATGACCGGCTACTCGGATCGGACGGCCATCGAAGTGCGGGAGAATGGCCAGAACGGCGAATTTGTGACGTTGGACAAGCCGTTCACCCTGCATGATCTGGGGGCCAAATTGCATGCCCTCCTTGATGCCGTAGGCCACCGGCCAGTCGATAAAGCTTAGGGCGGTCTAGTCGTCCATAGGTCAAGAAAACGGCTGAAAACAGGGCCTTCTTCGGATACCCCTAAGAGCCGGGTCCTTTAAATACCGATCGGCCCTCCCGATATAAAAATCAAATTTTCAGCGAATTGTCTGGGCGTCCGGCCACCCAGCCATTGGCCGCATGTTAGCCCCTCATCGGTGTGACGAGCAATTCGGATATTGAAAGCTGTATCGGGACATATGCAGAAACTCGTTTATTTACTTGTTGTCGTACTCGTTATTGCGGCTTCCGTATGGGGTGCTCTCGTTTATACCAAAGGCGAGAAGAAAAGGCGTGTGGACAACAGCATTCGTCCGGTCGTGTCGGCGAGCGGTGGTACGAGCGAGCGTACGCTGTCGCCGGCCGCGTCTGAGCCGTCGTCCCCCGAGGCAAATACGCCTGCGGCTGCAATCCGGCAATTCGATCCGAGCCTTCGCTATGAAGACGGCGAGCTGGTTGTTGTAGATCCGCCCTCTAATTTTAACGATGTGGCCCTGTCGTTGGGCTTCGTAGTTCTCGAGCGTGTGCCGCTGGGGAGCCTGGGGATGGTGGTCGTTCGGCTGGGGGTGCCGCCGGGAACAGCCGTGCCGTCCGCGCGTCGCCGTCTTCTGGGACGGTTCCCCGGATTGCTTGTCGACGCCAACCATCAATTTGACGAATCGGGCGGCACGCTTCTGGCGGATCTTTATCATTTCTCCATAATTGGAACCGCCCAAGCCGCTCAGGATCAGCGGCGTAACGCGGTGTCGAGCTTGGCGCGCGCCGCTATCGGATGGCAGGACATTCCGGAAACCTGTGGCCGGGGAGTGCGGCTGGGAATGATCGACTCGTCGATCGATCTGGGTCATCCGGCACTTGTCGGCCGCAATATCGAATTCCAGTCTTTCCATAATCCCAAGCGGCGTCCCGGCCCAGCGACCCATGGTACCGCGGTGGCGGCGTTATTGGTCGGCAACCCGGCCGGAAAGGGATTCGGCGGATTGCTCCCAGGCGCCGAATTGAAGGCTGCCAATATGTTCGAACGTGACGCAACCGGCAAGAAAGTCGGCAATGTGATCGCCCTTCTAAAGGGTTTGAACTGGCTGATCGGAAGTGGCGTTCATGCCATCAACCTGAGCATCGCCGGCAGCGACAACCGTGCGGTCAAGAAAGCCTTCGAGATCGCCCAGAGGAAGGGCATGATCATGGTCGCGGCGGCGGGGAACTGGGGGACCGATGACCGGCCTGCCTATCCCGCGGCGTACGGAAACGTCTTGGCGGTAACCGCCATCGATCCTTATCAACGGATTTATAGAAACGCGAACCGAGGAAGCTATATCGAGTTCGCGGCGCCTGGTGTGAACATGTGGACGGCTGTACCCGGTGGCGGTAAGTACCAGAGTGGAACATCCTTTGCCGCACCCTATATTACGGCCCTTCTCGGTTTGGAGGTTGCTCACGGGGCCAGCCGCAATCCGGATGCACTCCGAAATGTCCTGCGTGAGGGGATCGCCGATCTTGGCAACCCGGGTCGCGATAATGTTTTTGGATGGGGATATATCCGCAAGCAGCCGAACTGCTGAGCTTTCAGCGTCTATTTTTGACCGCGTTGCTTGACCGATGCCGAGATGTCGCGTGCCAATTCGGTATCGGTCCCCTCCGAGGTAAAGGCCGTTTCAATCGCCGTTGCCAGTTCCGGCAGTAGCTTCAAATCCTGAGATTTCGGCTTCGTGGGCCGTTCCCGAATGCTTTGAACGACGGTAACCATCGAATTGCAGAGTTCGCCGACGTGGTCGAAGCTCGTGCCAGTCAGCCGCCGTGCGATATCTTCGGAGGTCGATAACAAGCGGTCGATGTGCGGCATGACGTTTGTCTTTTTTGGCTCCTCGCCCTTGTAGAGCGGCAATAGTTTTCCGACCAGGAATGCGATCTGGACGGCGTTGCGGCCCATTTTTTGCTCGTTGATGAGCTCGCGGAACAGATCTATTTCCTCTTGTAGGTGCGCTGCTCCCGCGCCGCCGTTCGCTTTTACTTGCACGGGGTTTGGGACGGCGATTTCTTGAGCATCTGCCGTACCTTCCCGAGGTTTTTCCCGGCGTGTTGGGCCGATATAATCGGATGTAACGACGAAATTTTTGCGTTGGTTAACCATCATCATCACCCGATCGATCATCAAACCGGTGGAAATCGGTTTCAGGATGAGATCGTCGGAGCCCGATTCGATAATGCGGCGGATTTCCGTTTCCGTCGGCGCCTCGATCAGGGTCATGACAACGACGAATGGATTGTCGCCGATTTTATGATGACGGACCTGCCAGATAAGGTCGCACATATCTCCGCCAGAAAGCCTGAAATCCGAAATCAAGAGATCAACTTGGTTTCTTGCTAGGGCGTCATGCACGACGTCGATACTCGGCGTATCGACAATATTCCGAAAGCCGTGATGATGGAGCACCGTCCTGATTTCTTTACGGATTTGACCGCCGCCATCGGCGATCACGAGTCTTACACTGGCAAAATTCAGATCGGACATGCGGCTTCTTGAGTGCGTTTAAACGCGGTGTGGGGTGATACTTACGGTGTGCACTCGAGAACGTGGCGGGAAAAGGTAAATTTCTCGCTACAGTTTTGTCGAAAGTAACAGAGCGATTACGTTAGCTTTACAAGTAAATAATTTAATAACTTCTAATGTTTGAAATACCGGAAGCTAAGTATCTAGAATGAAATTCGTAAATCGCGTAATATGTACAGCATAGTTTAGGCAATATTACGGAGGAGTGCGATGCAGGTATCAGCTATCCTCAAGGAAAAAGGCCATCGTTTGGTCACCGTTTCGCCTGACCATACAATTTCCGATGTTACGCGCACGCTCGCGTCAGAACGTATCGGTGCCGTCGTCGTCATCGATGACGGGGGAGAGGTGGTCGGTATTCTCTCCGAACGCGATATCGTCAGAGGCCTCTCGGAGTCTGGGGCCAGTCTGCTGAACGGCCGGGTTGCCGAGTTGATGACTAAGTCAGTTGTCACGTGTACGCCTGACAGCAAGATAGATCAGCTCATGCACGACATGACAAATCACCGTATCCGGCATTTGCCCGTGATCGACAATGGCCGGTTGGCCGGGCTCATCAGCATCGGTGACGTTGTGAAAGTCCGGCTCGATGAGTTGGAAAACGAAAGCACGATGTTGCGCGACTATATCGAGCACGGATAGACGTAAGCAGACGGCGATCTGGCATCTGGGCCGGGATTGAATGGACCTTGATTCCGACTATCTTGAACCTAAGGATTTTGACGCTTCAAAATCTGAAGGGTGATTTATGCGAGTTTCGATCGAATACTGCGTACAGTGAAATTATGGCCCGCGGGCCCTCCGTGTGAGGGACTATCTTGTTGAACATCATGCCGCCGAGGTCGAACTGATCGAATCGGGCGGCGGTGTGTTCGAAATCACCGTCGACGGCAAATTGGCGTTTTCGAAGGAGACCGAAGGCCGTTTCCCCACCGAGGAAGAAATAAAAAGCCTAGCCGTATAGGGACTAGGCCAACCACCGGAGAACCGCCTGTCCATCATCCGGAAACTGGATAAGACGTTTGTGCGCATGCTGCGACAGACGAACTATGTCGGCCGTCGGCGTCTTCCGCCCGGGGTGAGAAGTATCGTCGGCGCTCTATTCGTTGTCGGCGGTGCATTTGGATTTCTCCCCGTTCTCGGATTTTGGATGATCCCGGTAGGGGCCTTTCTGATTGCTCTCGACATACCGGGGATGAGAGGCGTGGTGACACGTTGGTTGCGGCGCCAGAACGCTCGCCACAACGGCGCCGACGACGCAAATACGCGCCCTGAATCCCAAAGAACTGATCATGGCTCCGGCGATTAGCCGGCTTCCCGGCGCGAACGATGACTGATTTGATTCGGGCATGTCCCGCATTGCAGGCCCGAGGCCGGCCGGAATCATGAAAATATGTCTGTCGAAATAATCCTAAAGGTAGTAAATGTGGGAAACGGACACTAAATTTTGATAGACCAAGGGCGTCTGTTGGTAACAGAACTCCGCTTCCATTAAGGATTTCGTTAATTTTTGGCCTCGCCCGTACCGCTAGTATATTAGAAATTCTGAAATTAAAAAAAATGCATAAACTTTCCGCTCAACGGTAAGCCTTGTGATGGCCTTTAGCTGTTCGTTTCCGCATGCGAAGCGAACGGAATTCGCGAACAATTTAGGAACATACCCCTGGGACAAAGGGCGAACATTTTTGCTGACCAGGTTCGCCGCATGTCCCCACAATTTTTTCCAATTGGTGTCCCGTACCTGGTCGCAAATGACCTAGCGCGTGTCCCGTCGATAGTCCGGTAGGCACGATATAGTTGTGCAAGGTTGTATTCGCCGGAGACGCAGGTTTAATCGCGCATTTATGGGCGTCGTACAGGCGCGGAGTTTGAGGTCGGGTATGACCTCGCGGTCTATTGATAGGCGCTTTCGATCAAAACTTGACGCGCGATTTTTCCGGTCTCCGTTACGGGGAACGCGCGTAGAAAGGAGAAATCGTCGGGCATTTCAAATGCGGCCAACCGTGTGGAAAGCCACTGCAAAAAATCATCGCGGGCAAGAGGGGCCTCGGTGGGCACCTCGAGGAACGCGACGAGGGCTTGGTTGGTTCCGCCATTGGGAACGCCCAATACAACGGCCCGCGACACCCGTGGATGGCCTAACAGGATATTTTCGATCCGCGCAGGTGAAACAACTGTCCCGGTTCGGCGTACGATTTGCCGGTCCATTCGGCGCAGCCAAGTGAGATAACCGCGTTCGTCGAGGCAGCCAATATCCCCGGAATGGTACCAGCCATCTTCAATCACGGCATCGGTGACATCGGGTTGGTTCCAATAGCCTTTCATGATGCCGGGGCTGCGGATCAATATCTCTCCCTCCACACCTGCCGGCAACTCGTTGCCGTCACGATCGACGATACGGATCTCCACTCCCGCGATGGGCCGGCCGACGGTTCCCCGAGCGGCCGGGTCGCCGGCGGTGCGCAAGGTAACGGTCGCTGTGGTTTCAGTAGCCCCATAGGCGGGTAAGATCGGAACGCCGAACCTGCTTTCGAACTCTTCCGACCATTCCTCGGGGAGAGGCGCGGCGCCGGATATGCAAAGTTTCAATGTCCGCCGGCCGACGACCTCGGCATCTGGTGGCGCGTTGTCCATCAACGTTCGAAATAGAATTGGCGGCCCCGCTAGATAGGTGACGTTTTCTTCATCGATCAGGTGCCAGGCCAGTGCCGGATCGAACTTCTCCATCAGCACTACTTTCTGACCCCAGGCTAATGGGAGCACCATCCCGCTGGTCTGCGCCATGATGTGAAAAAGCGGCGATATGACGAGCCTTACGGCGCTCATTTCCATAGGCGCTATTGGTTCGTTAAGTGTTACCATCGAGAGGATGTTGCCGTGGGTAATTTCAATGCCCTTCGGATCTCCGGTCGTGCCCGAGCTGTAGGCGATCATCGCCGTCTGATCCTCGTCACAAGGAAAATTCGAGAAAAACGGATACTGGTGGGCAAGGAGCCCGGTAAAGGGCCTACAAGGAGGCGGCAGGATGTGCGGCGATCCTTCCGATTCGATAATCCACAGGTTTCGGCATTTCGGCGCCTGCGCCGCCGCCTCGTTGACCGTCTCTATGAAGGTCGCCCCGTAGGTGCCGTCATAGCAAATCATTCCTACCGCCTCAGAATCGTTCAGGCGCCGTACGAGATCGGCCTGCGTCAACGCGGTGTTGAGGGCGACGACCGTTGCCCCTGTCTTGAGGATGCCAAAATAGGCCGTGATGAATTCAACCTTGTTACTGCAACAAAGGGCTATCCGGTCGCCGACACCATATCCATTTGCGGCAAGGCCGTTGGCAACTTGACTGGCCAACCCGCAAATCTGCGCATAGGAGTAGCGCCGGTTCCTATCGACGACGGCAAGCGCGTCGCCGTTGATAACAAGATTGGCTTCCAAAAGGGCTGCGACATTCATTGGGCTCTCCTCCTTCACTTGCAAAGATGGAAAAGCAAAGTGTGGATGTCGTATGCGCGGGGCGACGTATCTCTACGCCCCGGAAAGTGCCATGTTGATTGGTCCATTAGGCCGAAGTGTCAGCATGGGTTCCGGCCGAATGACTTGTCCCGGTACGAGTTCGAGCCGGAACGACTGAAAAATCATGGCGATGATGACGATGGACTCCATCAATGCGAACCGTGCCCCCAAGCACGTCCGAGCTCCCAAACCGAAGGGGAAATAAGCGTATTGTTGATGCGATTTGTTGGCTTCGGCGAACCGGTAGGGATCGAACCCTTCCGGATTACGCCACAGAGACGGTTTCCGGTGAACGGCATAGGCACACAGCATGATGTTGTCGCCGGATTTTATCTGATGGTTGCCGACCTGATCGTCTCCGACTGCGGTTCGCGATAGCGTCCATGCCGGCGGATAGAGCCTGGCCGTTTCGTCAAAGACCATTTTGATAAACGGCAACTTGCTCAAGTCTTCAAACGCCGGTCGGCGGCCCTCGAGGACGGTATCGACTTCGTCTTTAAGCTGCCGCGCAATTACGGGGTTCTTGGAGAGTTCGAACAATACCCAGGAGAGAACGTTTGCCGTCGTATCGTGACCCGCCAATACCATCGAAAGCGCCTGGTCGCGCAGTAGGCGCGGATTGAATTTGTCCGATGATTCGTCGCCATAGGCGTCGATCAGTATTTGGAGAAAGTCGTTGGGCCGCTGTCCGCTGGCCCGGCGGTCCTCCACGATGTCGAGAACGAAGCGGTCCAGCGTACGCAGGGCCGCATTATAACGGGCGTTCCCCGGTGTCGGCATCCACCTCGGTGGGCTGGCAATCGCCCAAATGCGCTTTTCGGTATCGCGGAGAATTTCCGTCAAGGCGTCGTATACGTCGGGATATCGCTCATTCACTTCCACACTGAAAAGACAGCGCAGGACGATATCCAGGGTGAGCCTGAACATTTCCGACGTCACATCGACGGGTTCGCCGCGCGCCGCTTTCCGGTGCCACCGGGCAATCATCGGGGCCGCCGCATCGCCCATCGTTGTGACAAAACGCTTCAACTCGGGCCCTTGGAAGGCTTTGCCGGCCGTTTGACGTTGAGACAGCCATTCGTCGCCCTCGGCAAGAAGGATACCTTCTCCGAGCAAAGGTTTGAGCGGACCGTAGAATTTGCTTTTGCGATAATTCTTGGCGTTCTCGACGGACACATGCCTGATATATGCCGGATCCGTCAGCATAAGCACCTTTTCAAAGCCGAAGCTCAATTCCGTCGCGCCGCCGCAGGCTGCCGCGGTGCTGGCAAAGAAATTGAGAGGGTCCTTGCGAATGAAGGGGAGTGATCCCAAGATCGGGACGGCCTTGGGCTTGCGAAGACCGTCGTTCTCTTGCGACTCAACCGTCGGCGTGAAATTCTGATTTAGTGCTATAGCCATTTTCCCTACCCCTTACACGTCGTGCTAATGAAATATCGGATGCACCCATTTGCACCGGTATTGTTGGTTCATTTGTTCAATTGTTGGTGTCGCCCTTGGAGTTGACATACTCCCGACCATTCGCGGCGGCCTGGCAAGCGACTTCCGCTGCGAGGCCGATTAGGTGGGCAGTCATCAATAACCCCGCCGATTTCGAGGCGTCCTCCAAGTAATCGAGGCACTGCGAAATGGCGAAGGCCTCATCACGTGACTCCTTCGGGAGTTCGCTCTTCTTGGTCACGCGCGCATTCGCCTCCGGTTTGCGGGCAAGGTTTTTGTCTTGGACGATGTCATCCATCGATTGCCACTCCTATGTGGTTGTTGCTGTTAACACGCTCTAGCCATGGCCCGGGTTGGATCACCGAGCCCGAAATGCCCATCGACCTGCGGACACTGTTCAAAAGCGAGTGTGTCGCGTCGAACCAGCCGAGAACGGCTCTGGTATCGCCGATCTGGTGAACGCCACTTTGCCAACGAGGCGGGCAGCCGATGCGAACAAGCAGCCGGCCGATCGGCAAATCGTAGACTTTGAGCACTTCGTAGATGCCTTCGGTGAGGCAGTATTCCGTCAGCCCGCAGACGATTTCCAAGGTCAGGCGGTTGATAGTTGCCAATGAGCGACCTTGCGTACGCTGGCAGGCGACGGTGAAGCGGCTGGATTCCCAAACGTGTTTGCTGCTTGGGAGGGACTTTCCCTCCAACAACTCGGGGAAAACGTCGCGGATCATTGTCGGACCTGTTGTCGGCAACATGCGCCAGCAACCGACCACCGTGTCGTCGTCAAGCGCCAAGACGTAGGTGGGATTAAGGTCGTCGAACTCGTCGCGTTCGAGGCGCCCGTCGCTCGGAACGCTCCAGCGCAGCCTGTCCTTGAAGATCTGATGCCGAAGTTTGAACATTTGGTTCAGCTCTCGCTCGTAGACGCCATACGCATCCGGAGTCACGATTTCGATCACGTTCTTTTTCCCCCCAATGGTCCCTGCGTACCGCATTGGCTACGGCGTTTCGCAGCGGTGCCGATCGAACCATTTAGGAGCCGATCCAAATAGCTGTCAGAATTGACAGGTAGGCCAAAGCCGCGGATTTCGGTAGTTTTTCGGGCTAATTCCGAGGGACGGCCTGGCTCGGCAGGGATGCCGCCGTAGGTCAATTTTGGGGAGGGGAAAATGGCTGGACAGCCGCGTGTCGCAAGACTTGATAGGGGCGTGCGCCGAGAGGATTGCCTGAAATTTCTCGAAGCCGACGGCGCTGTGATTGTCGAGGGGTTTCTTGAAAGCGCGGAGCTGTCTCGTCTAAAAGCCGAACTCGAACCCTATCTGAGCGATACGCCCGACGGCGAAGGTTTGTTTTATGGCAAGAGCACCAAACGAACCGGCCGTTTGTTTCTGAAATCGTCGGTGATGAGGAAAGTCGCCGTACATCCTTTGCTTCTAGGTATCGCTCAGGACGTATTGGGTAAGGCGTGCAGCCGGTTTCAAATCAACCTGACCCAAGCCATTCGCATCGGGCCAGGCGAGCGTCAGCAGATATTCCACCGCGATGACGAATTTTTTCCCGTCGATAACGGTGGTTCGGAGTTCATGTTTAACGTCATGCTAGCCTATGACGATTTCACCGACGCGAATGGCGCAACTCTATTGGTGCCCGGCAGCCACAAGCGAAAGGCGTCGCGCAATCCCAATCCAAACGATGTTTGCGTGGCTGAAATGAAGCGTGGGTCCGTGCTGATTTATTTAGGATCCGTCCTGCATTGCGGGGGCGCAAACCGCACCAACGTGCCCCGGACCGGCGTTATCCTCAGCTATTGTCTGGGGTGGCTTCGTCAAGCGGAGAACCAGTATTTGGCTTATCCGCCCGAGATCGCGCGCACGTTTTCCGGCGAGCTACAGAAGTTGATTGGGTATGCGATCCATGAGCCAAATCTAGGATGGTTCGAAGGGCAGGACCCCTCGGTCACGCTCTACGACGATGTCCCGCAGCTGTTGCCGGCGAAAGACAATTTTTTGCCGTCGGCCGAGGCGAAGGTCGAAGAGCATTACCGGCGCCTGGGGTCCAGCTGATCTGGCGACCCCTAGTTTCGTTGGCTGCCGACGCGCCAGTACTCGATCCAATAGGTCGTCGGAGAACTGTGGCCGGTCGGGCGGACACCCTGTAACCATTTCGGAAGCACATATCCCAGCGAGTAAAAGAACAGCGGCAGCGACGGGAGCTTCTCCGCATAGATTTCTTGCAGCCGATGCCACATTTTTTCCCGTTTGGCCGTATCCAACTCAACTTCTATCGCCTCGATCAGCCGGTCCACTTCCGGATTCTGAAAGCCGGTAAAATTGTACCCGGACCAGCCGTTCGCATCGCTCGGGATGTTATTTGAGTGGAGAACGCCGCGCGGCACCCACTCCGGGGGTGTGTTGTAGGCATAAAGAATCATGGCCGGGAAAAGCCGCTTTGCGAGTGTTCTGCCGAAGAGGACCCGGGGCGGCTGGTTCCGAATTCGAAGGTCTATTCCCACCTGCCGCCATTGGCTTTTCAAGACCTGTTCAACGTTTTCCCGAGTGATATGGCCCGTCGTCGAATTAATCTCCAGCCGAAGCGGTTGCCCGGCGGAATTGAGGCGGATGCCGTCGGCGCCCGGTTCCCAGCCGGCGTTCTCGAGCAGGTCCTTCGCTTTGGCCGGATCGAACGGATACGTTGGAACATCCGGTGTGTAGGTCCAGTCGAGAGGGCTGACGTGCGAGCTTGCGATGCTCACTTTGCCGGCAAACAATGAGTTCGTAATTGCCGATCGATCGGTCGCGTACATCAATGCCTGCCTGACACGTATGTCGGCAAGGATCGGATTGGATTGGTTGAGATCTATGTGTTCAAACAGGGTTTCCGACTTGTAGATATATTGGAAGCGATCTGGGAAACGTTCCTCGAGCCTGACGACCTGTTCGGTCGACAAGCCGACTTCTCCCGCGATCATATCAATGTCACCCGATAGCAAGCTGGCTTCGAGAGATGCCGTATTCTCGATCGTCTGAATGACCACTTGTTTAAAATGGGGTGGAGGCCCCCACCAGAAGGGGTTTCTTTCCAGAACAATACGAGTGCCGCGGCTAATGTCGGAGATTCGGTAAGGACCGAAATAAAGGCCCGGGTTGGTCGCATCTTTCTCAAATAGAGAGTTTTGGCGATAGCTTTCCGGCGAACCTTCGAATATCGGACGTTCGAGATGCTCGGGCAGGAGGTGCAGGCGGCTGATGTCGTTGTAATCGAAGGAAAGCTTTTTTAGGTGTAACGTAAATTTCTTGGGCCCCAGGATTTCGACGTCGAGAATATTCCGATAGAACGCGGACGTTTCCGCGCCGGATTGCGGATGTTTTCCAACTTCCCACGAAAATCTGACGTCATTGGATGTTACCGGCGTGCCATCGGCCCATTTGGCATCTGGGTGTAGCTCAAACGTTACGTCCACCGCGCGATTGCCGTCCGATGCCGTTGTTTCCCGCGCAAGTCCGTTTTCGATTGTCGGCAATTCGACGCACACGAAACAGACCAATTTCCACTGGTGGTCGAATGCGCTGATGGGCCGCCGCGCCATCCCCAGGACATAGAATTTCGCCACCGTGGTCTGGATGGCCGGGTGGAAGTTGGGTGGAAATTGGCGGACGCCGACAGTCAGAGTGTCCCGCTGCGCGGCACTGACACCTGGCGTCAGAAGAAGAACGGCCAATAGGAGGCCGAACGCTGTGCGGAGCTTCGGTGGCATCCTGAATGGGCCTCGGGAGTCGTTTACGGGAGGATTAATCCCATCATGATTGCTTTGACGACCGCGTGGTGTTTGGAAAACACCCGAAGTTTGGCCATCGCATTATTCAGATGGAAAAGAACGGTACGCTCGGTAATGCCGAGAATATTGGATACTTCCCAAGCGGTCTTACCTTGTGATGTCCATAAAAGGCATTCCTTTTCGCGCTCGGTCAGCGAGATAGGCTCCAAGCTCGCTTCTTGGGAGACACAGTCCAGAACGGCTTTGTGGGTGTCCGTGGCCATCAAGGTGAGGTCGTCTTTCAACGAACCCCATATTTGATTGAACTCTCTGGGGCTCAGATCTCCGCACATGCTTATCAATGCCATGCCACCGGCAGGACCATGGATTGGTACGGTAATACCGCACTTGAGGCCGAACTCGCTGGCCTCCGCGTAAATTCTCCGCTGTTTGGGCGTTACCTCTTGGCCGTCGAAAACTTCATCCCAGCGTATCGGAAATAATGAACGACCAGCCAACGGCATCATGGCGTCAACTTTGCCGTAGTCCATGTCGATATACCGATCGCGCCATCCCCTCGGGAAGTTGGTAAGTACCTTGGGAACGGGGTGACCCGCAGGAGGCCTGAACATCAGATAGCAAGACTGTACGAAGCCCATATCCGCGAAACCTTCTTCCATCGCGATTTGAACCTCGGACGTGGTCTTGGCGTTCTGTAAGTGCTCCCGAAATTCCAACAGTTGCGTCATCGACGCGCTCCTCCGGTTTAGCGGATCCGCCGCAATTTCAACTGCGAGGGCCGTTGCTCACACATCAGGCAGAACAGTCATTCTTGTCCCAAAATGGCTGGAATCCGGCCCCAGCCGTACTTCAGCATTTTATATTTTAAGCCAGATGAAGGCCTAGGTCGATCCCAAACAAACAATTGATATTAAAGGATAATTTGTGTTTTTCCCCTTTCGCGGGAGCGCAGATTCCCGTCGGTACACGCTATCATTTTATCGGGTCGTGGCGCTTCGGGGCTGTCACCACCGGCCCGGTAAAGCCGACCTATGGCGTGGAGCTTCGGGCTCGTTTGTTTGGAAGAGGTTTAAACGATGATCCACGGAACTGCCGCCGTCGACGGCCTCCGGAATCGAAAGGCCGTTGGAGAGGTCTCCAACGGCCTTTCTGGAAATTGGCTCCGGCGGAGGGATTCGAACCCCCGACCTAGCGGTTAACAGCCGCTTGCTCTACCGCTGAGCTACACCGGATCAAGCTGGAGGCGCGGACCGGAATCGAACCGGTGTTCACGGCTTTGCAGGCCGCTGCGTAGCCACTCCGCCACCGCGCCGCCTCACAGTTCGCGCCGACGAAGGAACGCGCCACCGAGGCGGACCCTCCATAGGCGCGGAAGGGGGCCGAACTTAGACTGTGCTCTGCGACCGGTCAAGAAGGCGTTGCACGGTAGGTGCGGCGTCGGATTGCGCACGAGAAGTTAACAAAATTCACTTGACTTGGCTGGCACTGCGCCCCCACTTGTGATGCATCGGGCGCCTTCATTTTGCCGACGGAAATCACGGTTTCGCCCGTTATCCGACTGCCGACCCAACGCTGCCAAATTGGGGATCACTTATGGATTTTAAGCTTGCCCGCCATAACATGGTCGAAAGCCAAATTCGGCCCAACGAAGTTACCGACCCGTTATTGATCGATGCCATGGCGACTCTGCCGCGCGAAGCTTTCGTCCCCGAGGCGCTGGCAGGTGTTGCTTATGTCGACGAAGCCGTTCCAATCGGTAATGGCCGTTACCTGATGGAGCCGATGATCCTTGCGCGCCTGATTCAAATCGCCGAGGTACAGGATAGCGACGCGGTGTTGAATGTGGGCTGCAATACCGGATATGCGGCGGCCGTGCTTTCGAAGCTGGCGAGCGCCGTCGTTGCCGTCGAGGAAACGGCCGAGCTCGCCGCTACAGCGACCGAGAAGCTGGAAGAGCTTGGCATAGACAATGTGGCCGTGATGGAGGCCGAGCTTAAATCGGGTTATCAGAAGCAAAGTCCGTACGACGTTATTCTTTTCGGGGGTGCCGTTGCCGAGATTCCGGAGACGATTTCACGGCAGCTTGCCGACGGTGGCCGTCTTGTCGCCATTGTTCAGCGCGGTGACGCGATTGGCCATGGCGTCATCATGACTCGATTCGGCGACACATGGTCAACGCGTGATGTTTTCGATGCCGGCACGCCGTTCCTGCCGGGTTTTGAACCGGTTGCGGAATTTCAATTCTAGGCCGATTCTAGGAATGAAAAAATCAAATAGGTGTGTGTGCATTCGGCGGTGTTAACGAAGGTGCACATATATTAAACTTCCTACCTAACGGCCGGTTCCGGTCGTTATCAGGTGAGGGTGCGGGCAACAATTTATTAAGTGTTGTCCCGTTATCTGTCTAAGTTCGAGGGACTCCGTTTCGGCTTTCGGGTAAGTTGATTTGGGTAGATATACGACTCAATCAGGATCAATGAACCGGCGGCTGACGCGGCAAATCCGATCAGGGATCAAAATAAATGTCGAAGAGGGTTGTTAGGACACGGCTTTTGCACTCGGTCGCCGCTGCCGCCGTGATTGCCGCGGGTTTCGGGTTTTTGTCGGAGACCGCCTCCGCGCAGACGCTGCAGGAAGCCCTGGCTTCCGCGTATCAAAACAATCCGGATTTGTTATCGCAGCGGGCAAATCTCCGCGCGACGGACGAATCGGTCCCGCAAGCCTTGTCCAATTGGCGCCCGGATGTCGAACTGTCCGGTGATATTTCCCGCTCCCAGACGGATCTCTCCAGCCGCACGGGTGAATCGACAAAAACGCGGACGCCGCGCGGCGCCTCGATTGATGTGACCCAACCCCTGTTCCGGGGCTTCAGGACCGATGCCGCCATTACCAAGGCGGAGCATGATGTTCGTGCGGCGCAACAAAGGTTGCTTGCCACCGAGCAAAACATTCTTCTTTCCGTGGTCGAGGCCTTTACCGCCGTTGTGCGCGATCAGGCCGTACTTGACCTCAGCACCAACAACGAACAAGTCCTGCGCCGGCAGCTTGAAGCGACCCAAGATCGTTTCCGGGTCGGTGAAATCACGCGAACCGATGTCAGCCAGGCCGAGGCGCGCCTTGCCGGGTCGGTGGCGGACAGAATTCAGGCTGAAGGAAACTTGGAAAAATCGCGTGCCGCGTACGTTAATATCGTTGGCGACGCGCCCGGTGTGCTGACGCCGCCGAATACCCTTCCGGCCTTGCCGGCGAGCCTCTCGGCCGCCGTCGCCTTGGCGCGAAGCAACCATCCCGATATCCTGGCCGCGGAAGCGGACGAATTGTCCGCGTTGCAGACGGTGCGCTCGGTACGCGGCGAGTTGCTTCCGAGTTTGAACCTGGTTGGTACGGCGGAGCGCCGGTTCGAGGTGTCCGCCGACGACAACCGTCAAAGCACGGCACAGGTAACCCTCAACCTGTCCGTTCCGCTCTATCAGAAAGGCGCGGTGTATTCCCGCCTTCGCCAAGCCAAGCAGTCGGCCGGAAAAAGCAGAATCGATCTCGACAGCGCCCGCCGCGACGTGACCGAAGCGGTCACGCAGGCCTGGGAAACCTTGGCATCGGCGCGGGCCAGTATTCGGTCTTTCCGGGCCCAGATCCAGGCTGCCGAAGTTGCGCTGGAAGGAGTCCGGCGGGAGGCGCAAGTCGGGTCGCGGACCGTGTTGGACGTTTTGGACGCGGAGCAGGAATTGTTGGATGCGCGGGTGAATCTGGTGATTGCCCAGCGTGACGAAGTGGTCGCCAGCTTCGAGCTCAAGGAAGCCATCGGCCAGCTGACAGCGGCGGGCCTCGATCTGCCGGTGGAGATCTACGATCCGCTTCGGCACTATAATGAGGTTCGAGGCAAATGGGTCGGGACCAGCAGTTCGGGCGAGGTGCCCGGATCGGGCGGGGGAGATACGGGTAATTAGCCATTTTGTGCTAAATTCGGAATTAGTAGTGGATAGTGCCCGCGCAATCACTACATGTATTGTTAATGACTATAGCTAGCTCAATGGTCGACTGATGGCAGACGAAAACGATCAGCAGGATACAGATCAATCGCAAGAACCCTCCATGGAGGACATCCTTGCGTCGATCCGGCGGATTTTGTCGGAGGACGACCAGGAAGACGAGGCCGGCGCTGCGCCGCCCGCTGCCGAGGCCGAAGCGGCCGAGGAGCCGGAACCCGAGCCGGAAGCAGAGGCCGACCCCGAGCCGGAACCTGAACCCGAACCCGAACCCGAACCCGAACCGGAACAAGCGGCGGAAGCGGAAGCTGAGCCGGAACCGGAAGCCGAGCCCGAGCCGGCGATGGAAGCGGAGCCGGAACCCGAACCGGCCCCTGAGCCCCTACCTGAGCCTGAGCCAGAGGTCGCGTTGGCCGAACCGGAACCAGAACCGGCCCCTCAGCCTGCCCGAAGCATCGAAGACGTTTTTGAACTGACCCCGGCCATGATCGCCAGCGCGGCGGATGAGGTGGTGTCCGAGAATGTCGCCCGCGCGTCCACCGACGCGTTGCAGGAGCTGGCCCGGGTGCTGCTCAGCCAGCGCGATATTGCCATCGGTAGCCGCGATATCACCCTCGAAGGCTTGATCCGCGAGATTCTGCGGCCTTTGCTGCGGGAGTGGCTCGATCAGAACTTGCCATACCTCATTGAGCGGCTGGTCAAGAAAGAGATCGACCATATGATCAATCGCGCCGAGCGGCTCGAACTCTAAGTTTTCGTCTCTAGGTTTCCCTCTCTAGAATTATCTGGCGGCACCTCGTTCTCGCCATTCCCCCTGTATTCCCTTAGGTTTTTACCGCCTTAAGGTGTTGCATCCCTTTGCCGGGTGATGCATATCCCTCGGTCTTCGGAAGAGAGAAAAGCCGCGCGTTATGCTCGAGAAGTCTTACGACCCAGGTAAAGTGGAACTGCGACGTTATGCCCAATGGGAGGGTGACGGCGCGTTTGCCTGTGGCCGCCGCGGCGGAGCCGATCCCTATACGATCGTAATTCCACCGCCCAACGTGACCGGCAGCCTCCATATGGGCCATGCCCTCAACAATACGCTGCAGGATATCCTGATCCGCTATAACCGGATGAAGGGCAAGGATGCCCTGTGGCAGCCGGGCACGGATCACGCCGGGATCGCGACCCAGATGGTGGTCGAGCGGCAGCTGGCGGAGCAGGGTATCGGGCTCGCCCGTGGTAAGGCCGAGGGCGGGAACAACAAGCAGTTTCTGGACCGGGACGCCTTCGTCGACAAGGTCTGGGAGTGGAAAGAGGAAAGCGGCGGCACCATCACCAACCAATTGCGCCGCCTCGGCGCCTCGGTGGATTGGAGCCGCGAACGCTTCACCATGGACGAAGGCCTGTCCGCCGCGGTGCTCAAGGTCTTCGTCGATCTCTACCGCGAAGGACTCATTTATAGAGACAAGCGTCTGGTCAATTGGGACCCGAAGTTTCATACGGCGATCTCGGACCTCGAGGTCGAGCAGCGCGAAACCAAGGGCAAGCTGTGGTACTTCAAGTACCCCATCGAAGGCCGCGACGGCGAATTCATCACCGTGGCGACGACCCGGCCCGAGACCATGCTCGGCGATACCGCCGTCGCGGTTCATCCCGACGACGAACGTTACAAGGATTTGGTCGGCAAGATGTGCATCCTGCCCATCGCCAACCGGCCGATTCCCATCGTCGCCGATGAACATTCCGATCCGGAGAAGGGTTCGGGCGCGGTGAAGATCACCCCGGCGCACGACTTCAACGACTTCGAGGTCGGTAAGCGCCACGGCCTCGAGATGATCAATATCCTCACCGAAGACGCCAAGATGGACAGCGTCGATACGGTGCCCGAGGCCTATCGCGGCCTCGACCGCTTCAAGGCGCGGGACAAGATTGTCGCGGAGATGGAAGAACTCGGGCTTCTCGACAAGATCGAGGAGAATCCCATGACCGTGCCGTATGGCGACCGCTCGGGCGTGGTGATCGAGCCGCGTCTGACCGATCAATGGTATGTGGATACCAAAACGCTCGCCAAGCCGGCCATCGAGGCCGTCGAGACGGGCAAGACCATGTTTGTGCCCAAACAATGGGAGAAGACCTACTTCCAGTGGATGCACAACATCGAGCCGTGGTGCATCTCGCGCCAGTTATGGTGGGGACATCGGGTGCCGGCCTGGTACGGTCCCGACGGCGAAACCTTCGTCGAGATGAGCGAGGAAGACGCCGTCGCCGCCGCCGAAAAACATTACGGCAAAGCGGTGGAACTCATCCGTGACGAAGACGTGCTCGACACCTGGTTCTCATCGGCGCTGTGGCCGTTCTCGACCCTCGGCTGGCCCGAGCAAACCCCGGAGCTTGAGAAGTACTATCCGACCGACGTGCTGGTGACGGGTTTCGACATCATCTTCTTCTGGGTTGCCCGGATGATGATGATGGGGCTGCACTTCATGAAGGAAGTGCCGTTCCATACCGTCTATATCCACGGCATCGTCCGCGACGAAAAAGGACAGAAGATGTCCAAGTCCAAGGGCAACGTCGTCGATCCCATGGACTTGATCGAAGAATTCGGCGCCGACGCATTGCGTTTCACCATGGCGTCCCTGTCGACACCGGGCCGCGACGTAAAGCCGTCCAAGGCCGTCATTCAAGGCTACCGCAATTTCGCTACCAAGCTGTGGAACGCCGCGCGCTTCTGCGAGATGAACGGCGTTGCGGTCGACCCGGCCTTCGATCCCATATCGGATTCTGGGGCGTGCAAACTGACGCTGAACAAGTGGATCGTCGGCAAGATGGCCGAGGCGACCGCCGAGATCGCCAAAGGCATCGAGAGCTATCGCTTCAACGAGGCGGCGGCGGCGGCCTATCAGTTCACCTGGGGCACCTTCTGCGATTGGTACCTCGAATTCGCAAAGCCCGCCTTCGAATCGGACGACGCAGCCGCGGTGGCCGAAACCAAGGCGACGGCGGCCTGGGTGTTGGATCAGATCCTCACCGTCCTGCATCCTTTCATGCCGTACATTACGGAGGAATTGTGGGATCACATCGGCGGCGGCACGCGTCCAACGGCTTTGATTGACGCCGATTGGCCGGAACTCGACGGTTTCGGGGACGCCGCTGCCACCGCCGAAATGGATTGGGTGGTGCGTCTGATTTCCCAGGTGCGCTCGGTACGTTCCGAAATGAACGTGCCGGGGGGCGCCGAAATTCCGCTGATCCTCAAGAACGCCACTGATCTTGCGCGCCATTGTGTCGAAACTCATGCGCCGTTGATCGAACGCTTGGCGCGTCTTTTGTCGCTCGACATCAGCGACGGCGAGATACCGCAAGGCTCGGCGCAGGACGTGATCGACGGCACGACCATCGTGTTGCCGCTGGCCGACGTGATCGATCTCGATCAGGAACGCGCGCGTCTCGCGAAGGAAATCGCCAAGCTCGACAGCGAAATCGATAAGTTCGATAAGAAACTGTCTAACCAGGGCTTCCTTGCCAAGGCGCCGCCAGAGGTGGTCGAGGAGCAGAAGGAGCGCCGCGAGGACGCCGCGCAAACCCGCGCCAAGTTGGTCGAGGCGCTGGATCGGTTGAAGGCCGCGTAAGCCACATGGGGAAGGGGCCTGCCACCGCAGCTTGCCTCATCTTCGCGTTCGTTCTGTTTGCCTATGCACCGGCCTTGGCCCAATCCGAAGAGGTCGAGCCCCTCGACGGCGAGGAATGCGTCTTCAACGTCCAGCTGGAAAACGACCTGTTCGGCAGCGGTGCCGACAATCACTACACTCAGGGTCTCCGGTTCTCCTATGTGTTTCCGGTCAAGACGGACAGCCGCAAGCGCAAATGCATTCCCTTCGAGGATGAATTCCGCACGGTGGCCAACACGGCGTCGGCACCGATCCGCGATTTCCTGACGACGCGCAACAACCGGATCAGTCTGCTGTTCGGGCAGAACATCTTCACGCCCGACGACATCACCCGTACCGATCTGATCGCCGATGACCGCCCCTACGCCGGGTGGCTCTATGTCGGCGCCGGCTGGGTCAGCGAGCGCGGCACCAACGGCGGCGGCTACATGGACAATCTTGAGATCAATGTCGGGGTGGTCGGGCCCTTATCCTTGGCCGAACAGACCCAAACCTGGTGGCACGAGGTGATCGACACCCGCGAGCCGCGTGGTTGGGATCATCAGCTCAAGAATGAACCAGGCTTGCTCATTTCTTATGAACGCAAGTGGCCCATCGATCTGCGGGAGGGGCTCGGCTACAAGCTCGAACTCACGCCGAGCCTCGGCGGCGCCGTGGGGAATGTTTATACCTATGCCTCCGTGGGGGGCATGCTGCGCTACGGCTACAAGGTGCCGGAGGATTACGGGCCGCCGACGATCCGTCCCGGGCTTCAGGGCAGCGGCTTTTTCCAACGCCGCAAAGAGTGGGGTTGGTACCTCTTCGCCGGGGTCGAGGGCAGGGCGGTGGCGCGCAATATCTTTCTCGACGGCAATACCTTCCGCGACAGCCACAGCGTTGACAAAAAACCGCTGGTCGCCGACCTGCAAGTGGGGCTGGTGATGACCTACGACCGTTACCGCTTCGGCTTCACCAACATCTTCCGGACCAAGGAATTCGACGGCCAGAAACGGATCGACGAATTCGGCTCGATCAATTTCTCGGTGCTGTTCTAGGCCGATCTCCTGAATTCGTCCTCGGGTTGACCCCGGTCAAGGCGATTTTCGGACAATTCCCTAAATTTGCGATTGATAGGCGTTCTCACAATCGCTATTACTGCAAATGCAATTCATTCTCATTTTCTAAAAATAAACGCATTGGTGTAATGCCAAGTGCAGTCATCAGGAGACGAAGATGCCGACAATGAGATCAATTTCCCTTCTCGCTTCAGCGGGAGCCTTTTTAATATCGGCGCTCGCGATTGGGACGCCCTCCGAAGCTGCCGACAAGAAATCGGTGCTCGACACTTATGCCAACATCGCGCATGCCGGCTACCAGGACTCGCTGGTGACGGCACAGGCCCTGAAAGTTGCCGTCGGCAAGCTCGTTGCCGCGCCGAGCGGCGCGACCCTCAAGGCGGCGCGTGATGCGTGGCTGGCCGCGCGGGTGCCGTACCAGCAGACCGAGGTCTACCGCTTCGGCAATGCGATCGTCGACGATTGGGAAGGCAAGGTGAATGCCTGGCCTCTCGATGAGGGTTTGATCGATTACGTGAGCGCCGATTACGGTACCGAATCCGACGAGAACCCGTTCTACGCGGTCAACGTCATCGCCAATCCGACGCTTAAGGTCGGCGGCCGCACGGTCGATGCTTCCAGCATCACCAAGGCACTTATTGCGGACACGCTCCAAGAGATCGACGATGTCGAGGCCAACGTCGCCACCGGCTATCACGCCGTCGAATTCCTCCTGTGGGGGCAGGACACCAATGGTACTGGACCCGGCGCGGGCAACCGTCCGGCCAGCGACTTCGACACGGCCAACTGCACCCATGGCAACTGCGACCGCCGCGCCCAATATCTGTTGACGGCAACGGATTTGCTGATCGATGACCTTGCCTGGATGGCGGCGCAATGGGCGCCAGGCGGCGAGGCGCGCACCAATGTCATGAATAACCCGGATGCGGGGATCGTCGCCATCGTCACCGGCATGGGCAGCTTGTCCTACGGTGAACTGGCGGGCGAGCGGATGAAGCTCGGCTTGCTGCTGCACGATCCGGAAGAGGAGCACGACTGCTTCAGCGACAATACCCATCACTCGCATTATTACGATGCATTGGGGATCCGGAACGTGTTCGTGGGCGAATACAAGCGGGTCAACGGCACCACCGTTTCGGGCTCTGGTCTCGGCGCGCTGCTCGACGACGGCACGCGCAAATCGGTCCTGGCCGCGCTCGACAACACCATCGCCAAGATGAAGATCATGGTCGATCGCGCTAACAACGGCGAAGCCTATGACCAGATGATCGGCGAAGGCAATGCCGCCGGGAACAAGGTGGTCCAGGACGCCATCGACGGCCTGCTCGCTCAGACCAAGGAAATTCAGCGCGCCGCCGCAGCGTTGGAATTGTCGGCCATCGAATTCGAAGGTTCCGACAGTCTCGACGACCCGTCAAAGGTATTCGAATAGGATTCCTTTGGTAGGGTCGTAGTGGGGGGTGGCCCGGTCCCGCAGCAACGCGTTCTCCCTGCGGATACCGGGCCACGACTCACATAGCCGACAGGCGATCTCGACGACGGTGTTTACTAGGCGGTTAGCCTGACTATAGTGCCGCAACACTAATCAAACAAAGAGCGGCTATGAACCGACTGAAACAAATTTTCTTGAGCGGCGCTGCCGCTTTTGCCGTTTCCCACGCGGTTTTATTGGCTGGACCCGTTTCGGTCTCTGCTGAAGACGCCCAGATTCTGGCGCCCACCACCGATTTCACCAAGGCAGAGCCATTGGAGCATTTGCCCGGCGGCGCGGCGACGACTAAAAAGACCCTCAACCGCAACGCGTTTTCCCAGTCGTCGGCCAACCTGCCGTTCGACAGGGAACTCAATTTCAAAGTAGGCAACGGCATTTTCAAACGCATTTGGGTGTCGGCGCCGGCCTCCACGGCCTCCGCCGACGGGCTGGGGCCCCTGTACAACGCCCGTGCCTGTCAGCGCTGTCATTTGAAGGACGGCCGTGGCCACCCGCCGGCGGGTAACTATCCTGAGGACACGGCGGTCTCCATGTTCCTGCGGCTCAGCATTCCGCCCGAGACCGACGAACAGCGCTCACTTTTGGCCGCCCGTAAGATGGACGTCGTTCCCGAGCCCACCTACGGGACGCAGCTTCAGGATACCGCCATTCCCGGCATCGACGCCGAAGGCAAAATGCATATCGAGTACGAGGAGATCGCCGTCGAATTGTCGGGCGGTGAGGTGGCGAACCTGCGCAAACCGACCTATAGCGTTACCCATCTCGGGTATGGGCCGCTGCACCCCAAGACGCTGCTGTCGCCCCGGCTGGCGCCGCAGATGATCGGGCTCGGCTTGCTCGAAGCCATCGACGAGCAGGATATTCTTGCCCATGCCGATCCCGACGATGCGGACGGCGACGGCATTTCCGGGCGGCCCAACCGGGTCTGGAGCCCGGAATTGAACCGGGTGGCGCTCGGCCGCTTCGGCCACAAGGCGGGCGCACCGTCGCTCAACCACCAGAACCAGGGCGCGTTCAACGGCGACATCGGCCTATCGACGCCTTTGTTCCCCCGGCCGTCGGGAGAATGTACGGAGGCGGAGGCGACCTGCTTGGCGGCGCCGAACGGCAATACGGAAAGCCAGGGCAACCTGGAAGTCGGTCAAGAACTGATCGATCTGTTGCTGTTCTATACGCGCAACTTGGCGGTCCCGGCGCGCCGCAACGTCGATGATCCCACCGTGCTGCGCGGTAAGCAGGTGTTCTACGAGACAGGCTGCATTTCCTGCCACACGCCCAAGTTCAAAACCGCCGCCGCCGCGCAACAGCCGGAATTGTCGGGGCAATTGATCTGGCCCTACGCGGATTTGCTGCTGCACGACATGGGCGAGGGGCTCGCCGATCACCGGCCGGAAAGCGCGGCAAGCGGCACGGAATGGCGGACCGCGCCCTTGTGGGGAATCGGCGTCACTGAAACCGTCAGCGGCCATACTTTTTTCCTGCATGATGGCCGGGCGCGGTCGCTGCTAGAGGCCGTGTTGTGGCACGGCGGCGAAGCGGAAGCGCAGAAGCAGGCGGTCGTCGACATGCCGCCCGACGACCGCGCGGCGCTGATCAGCTTCTTGGAGTCGCTGTAATGCGCGCCCGCATTTGGGTCGCGATCTGTCTTGTGTCCTTTGCCATTGTTTCGGCCACCCCGGTTTCGGCGCAGGACGCTGTCGATTACGCGCGTTTGAACAAGTCCATCGCCGACGGGCACATCTTGCCGCGCTATCAGGCGTTGGCGACGGCAACCCGCGATTTCGCGCAAACGGCGGAAGGGGCGTGCCGGCGCAGAAGCGCTGAGAGTATTGGAGAGGTGCGTGGCGGGTTCCACGCGGTGACCGACCGTTGGGCGGCGATCCAGCATATCCGTTTCGGCCCGATCGAGGACGAGGACCGCTATCTGCGGATCGAGTTTTGGCCGGACAAGAAGAATATCGTCAGCCGGCATCTATCGCGCTTGTTGGCGGCGCAGGACGCGGCGGCTCTCGATCCAAAAACCTTCGCTGAAACCAGCGTCGCGGTGCAGGGCCTGCCTGCCCTCGAACGGCTGCTGTTCGATGACGATGCTGAGGCGGCCTTCGTCGCGAAAACGCCAGCGGCGGATTACCGGTGCCGTGTGACTACCCGTATTGCCGCCAATCTGGCGGACATCGGCGCCGATATGGCGGCCGCTTGGCAACCGAATGGAATTTTCTACAAAATCTTTACGGAACCCGCCGCCGAAAATCCCGTCTATTTGACCGCCGACGAAGCGACCCTCGATCTTCACGGCGCGCTGCTGTCGGGGATGGAAATCGTCCGCGATCTCAAGCTCGGCCGGCCGCTCGGCGCCAGCGCTAAGCGGGCGCGCCCGCGGCGGGCGGAGTTTTGGCGGTCGGGCCGGGCCGTCCGGGGCGCGGCTTTCAATCTCAAAGCTTTGATCGCGCTCTACGCCGGGGATGGTGAAAATCACGGCGGCTTTCGGGAGGAGATTCTTCGGCACGGTGGCGGCGAGGACTTGGATGCGACGGTCTATCAGGGGCTGACGTTGGCGGCCGATATCTTGAAGGACGTCGAGCCGGACATCGCGGTCGCCGTGAAGGATCCCGATGAACGGCGGCGCTTGTTGCTGGTGCTCGCCCAACTCGATTTCCTCAAGGGAACGATCCGCTCCGATCTTGCGGGTATCTTGGGACTGGGGCTCGGCTTCAATGCGACCGATGGCGATTGACCGCAGACGGTTTCTGCTGTCCTCCGCCGGGATCACGGCGGCGTCTTGCCTGCCCGTTGGCTTGAGCTGGGCGGGGGAGGTGCCGGTCGGCGGCAGGCGGCGTATTTTCGGCGCGGCGCTCGACAGCGAGGGACGGTACATCCTCGCCTCGGTTGCCGCCGGAGGCGGCGATCCCGTTATCGTGCCGCTGCCGGGCCGCGGCCATGGCCCGGCGGTGGACCCCACCGGGCGGTGGGTGGTGATGCTGGCGCGGCGGCCGGGCACCTTCATGGTGGTGGCCGATGCGGGAACAGGCGCCATGGTCGCACAGCACATCTCGCCGGCCAGGCGGCATTTTTTCGGCCATGGCGTGTTCTCGCCGGACGGCCGCTTCCTCTACACCACCGAAAACGATATCGAGACCGGCAAAGGCGTCATCGGCGTTTGGGATATGAGCGGCGCGGGCGACCGCGTGGCCGAGTTTCCCTCCTACGGTATCGGGCCGCACCAACTGGTGCTGCATCCCGATGGCGAAACCTTGATCATCGCCAATGGCGGCATCGAAACCCATCCCGATACGGGCCGGCGTAAGCTCAACATCGCCACCATGCAGCCGTCGCTCGCCTACGTCGACCGCCGGACGGGCGCGCTGGCGGAAAAGCGTCAAATGCCGGACGAACTGCATAAACTCAGCATCCGGCATCTCGATGTTTCCCAAGACGGGCTGGTCGGGTTGGCGTTCCAATATCAGGGGCCGCGCACCGACACGGTCCCCATGGTCGGTTTTCATCGCCGGGGCGAAGACATCGAATTCGCCCAGGCCAGTGCCAACATCCTGCGCCACATGAAGCACTATTGTGCCAGCGTCGGCTTCGACCGGTCGGGAAGGTGGCTCGGCGTCACGGCGCCGCGTGGCAACATCGCCACCGTCTGGGATGTCGCCACCCGAACCTGCGGCTATGTATTGGGTGTGCCCGACGCAGGCGGTGTCGTTGCCACCGACCGGGACGGCGCCTTCGTGTTCGGCACCGGCACCGGCCTTTTGGTCACCGCCGAAATCCGTGACGGCCGTTTGACGGAAACCCACCGCAGCGCCGCGTCAGGCTTCCGCGGCTGGGATAATCATTTGCTCGCCGTCTAAAGCTTCTAGGCCGCTTTCTTCCACAATTGGGCCGACGCCATCGCGGCACCCTCGGCCAATGACGCCAGCTTCATCCAGACGATGTTGCGGTCCACCTGCACCCGGCCGGCGAAGGTCCCGAAGCCGCAATCGACACCGGCAATAACGTTCTCGCGCCCGACCACGTTGGCGTAGTTGAGGATGCGGTCGGCGACCAATTCGGGATGTTCGACGAAGTTGGATGTCGAATCGATGACGCCGGGGATGATGATTTTGCCGTCGGGCAATTTCACGTCGCGCCACACTTTCCATTCATGTTCATGGCGCGGATTGGCGCCGGGGAACGACACCGCTTGTGGCCGCGCTTTGAGGACGATGTCGACAATATCCTTCAGCGGCACGTCATTGTGGTGCGGCCCCATGGTGCTGCTCCAACAGACATGCATACGCAGCCTGTCTTCGGGAATGTCGCGCACCGATTGATTGAGCGCCTCCACGTGCATCTCGATTTCCTTGCGGAACTCCTCGAGGGAGAGATGCGCGAACACGGTGTGGCGGCTCAGCGCCAGATCGGGGCAATCGACCTGGACGACGAACCCGGCATCGGCGATGGCTTTGTATTCGCGGTTCATGACGTCGGCGAGGGCGAAGAGGTATTCCTCCTCGGTCGGGTAAAAGGCGTTGGAAAGATAGCGGCCGATCTGTCCCGGAGATGGCGACGTCATGAACAGTTCCTCGGCGCCGGCGTCGGCAAGCAATGTCTTGGCGCGGTCGATATCGGCCTCGGCTGCCGGCCAATCCTTCCAGCCGACCGGCCCGGAACAGGACGGACGGTATTGGAAAGGCGAGGCGAATTGAGCCAGTAATTCGGAAAGTTCAGGGAAGCCTTCCTCCCCCGTACCGAGGGGCGGGGCGCTCGGTCCCTCGAACCCTTCCAGCCGGTCCTTCACGTGCGTCGTATAGTCGGTGCGGCCTTGTTCGCCGTCGTTGATGATGTCGAGGCCAGCGTTGCGCTGTTTCTGCACGACGTCGGCGACGGCGTTTGCAACCGCCGCGTCGAGTTCGGCGCGCTTGGTTCCCGGCGCTTCCTGTTCGGCCAACAGCAAGTCGACGACTTCGGGCGGGCGCGGCAGGCTCCCCGTATGGGTGGTGAGAATCCGATCGATACTGCGCTTCATAACGCCTCCCTAATATTCTTGCGTTCTTTTGTGTGCGGGACCTTCCCGTTTCCCCGGATGTTAAAGACGCATTCGCCGTGTGCAAGCGCGACCGCCAAGGGCCATGTCGTTCGAGTGGGCGTTCACCCACTCGTGATATACGCCGCGGAATAAATTCGGATATTTGTTGTTTCAAGCGAGAACGCGTTACACCGCCTTCGGTGCCGTCGCTGTTTACGGGAGGAAAGCATGGATCAATCCATCATCGAACTTTACGACGAATATACGCATAAGCCTTTGCCACGCCGTGTCTTTTTGTCGCGCTTGTCGGTTCTGGCCGGCGGCTCGGCTGCAGCCGCGTCGCTTCTGCCGCTGCTCGAAAACAACTATGCCCACGCGGCAATGATCGATCCCGGCGATTCCCGCCTGGAAACCAGTACCATCACCTTTGAAGGGGCGTCTGGACCGGTAAAGGCCTATCTCGCCCGGCCCAAGGGCGCCAGTGCCTTACCCTCCGTGGTGGTCATTCACGAGAACCGGGGCCTCAATCCGCATATCCAGGATGTCGCCCGCCGCATGGCCCTCGAAGGGTTCGTCGCGATGGCGCCGGACTTCCTGTCGCCGATGGGCGGCACGCCGTCGAACGAGGACACCGCGCGGGGCATGTTCCGTGAACTCAATATGGGCGTCACTGTACAGAACGGCGTCGCGGCGGTTTCCTATTTGAAATCTCAATCCACAACCACTGGAAAGGTCGGTGCAGTCGGCTTCTGCTGGGGGGGCGGTATGGTCAACCAGTTGGCGGTCAACGCGCCGGACCTCGCGGCGGGTGTTGTCTATTACGGCCGTCAGCCGGCTGCGTCGGATGTCGACAAGATCGAGGCCAAGCTGATGATCCACTATGCCGGTCTTGATCAGCGGATCAATGGCGGCGCGGCCGCCTACGAGGACGCGTTGAAAAAATCAGGTGTGGATTACCAGCAATTCATGTATGAAGGTGCCAACCATGCGTTCAACAACGACACCAATGGTGCTCGTTATAATCCCGACGCGGCCAAACTAGCCTGGGGCCGGACGGTCGGGTTCCTGAAGGAAAACTTATCTTAGTTTGGCTCTTGTCTGGGAAAAGAAACGCAAAATAACGCCGGGCCTCGTGCCCGGCGTTTTTAATTGCGCGTTCAAAAATTTGTCGTTGGGTATACCGGCTGGTTTTGCAACTGGTGCGTGGCTATAAACCCCCGATGAATTCACATGACGAAAACCCTTTGGGGCTCAACGATCTGCACGACATGCCGGGGCACTTGATCCGGCGCGCGCAGCAGATCGCCGTCGCCATTTTCTTCGAAGAGGCCAAGGGCCACGATATTACGCCGGTGCAGTTCGCGGCGCTGACCGCCATCAACGACAACCCCGGCATCGACCAGAGCCGCTTGGTTGATGCCATTGCCATCGACCGGTCCACCGTCGGCACCATGCTCGGCCGGCTCGAAGAGAAGGGGCTGATCACCCGGACGACCCCGGCGGCCAACCGGCGGATCAAGCAGATCTCCATGACGCCCGCGGGCGCCGATCTCCTGGCGGCCTGCCGGCCTGCGGTGGAGGCCGCCCAACGGAAGATATTGGCGCCGCTGAGTGACGCCGAGCGCGCGAAATTCCTGAGGCTGCTGGCCCGCGTGGTGGACATTAACAATGAGGCGAGCCGAGTGCCTCTCAAGCCGAAAGCCGACGAGCCTCCGAAACAGGCGTAAAACCGGGCCTATTCCTACTGGTGCTGGCCTTAGACCCCCTCGGAAGCTATATAAAACGCCCCGGACGAGAAGAACGCCGGACTTTGTGAAAAGGGGGAGCGATTCACGCGATTGGGTCAACCCAATCACGATCGCACCCTAGGAGGAAACTATGCCAGACCTTCGTTCGAAGACATCGACCCATGGCCGCAATATGGCGGGTGCGCGCGGTTTGTGGCGCGCCACCGGCATGACGGATGACGACTTCGGCAAACCCATTGTTGCCATCGTCAATTCCTTCACCCAATTCGTGCCGGGGCACGTGCATCTTCAGGACCTGGGACAGATGGTTGCGCGGCAGGTCGAAGCCGCGGGCGGCGTCGCCAAGGAATTCAATACCATCGCCGTCGATGACGGCATCGCCATGGGGCATGACGGCATGCTCTATTCCCTGCCGTCGCGCGAAATCATCGCCGACAGTGTCGAATACATGGTCAATGCCCATTGCGCTGACGCCATGGTGTGCATCTCCAACTGCGACAAGATCACGCCCGGCATGTTGATGGCCGCCATGCGTCTCAACATCCCCGCCGTATTCGTTTCCGGCGGCCCCATGGAAGCGGGCAAGATCATCCTCGACGGCAAGGAACAGGCTATCGACTTGATCGATGCCATGATCCAGGGTGCCAACCCCGACGTCTCGGATGAACTCGCGGAAAAGTATGAGCGGTCCGCCTGTCCGACATGCGGCTCCTGCTCGGGTATGTTCACGGCCAACTCCATGAACTGTCTGGCCGAGGCCATGGGGCTTGGCCTGCCGGGCAACGGTTCCATGCTCGCGACCCACGCCGACCGGCAACGCTTGTTCGAGCGCGCCGGTCATTTGGCGGTCGAACTCTGCCACCGCTATTACAGCCAGGAAGACGCATCAGTATTGCCGCGCAGTGTCGGCAAACCGGGTTTCGAAAATGCCATGACCTTGGATATCGCCATGGGCGGCTCGACCAACACGGTCCTGCACCTGTTGGCCATCGCCCAGGAAGGGAACGTGGATTTCACCATGGCCGACATCGACCGGTTGTCGCGGTCGGTGCCGCACCTGTGCAAGGTGGCGCCGTCGACCCCCGACTATCATATGGAGGACGTTCACCGGGCGGGCGGCATCATGGCCATCCTCGGTGAGTTGGACCGGGCAGGGCTGATCGACCGCGAGGTGCCGACGGTACATTCGGGCAGCATCGGTGCGGCAATCGACACTTGGGATGTGCGGCGAACCAACGATCCCGACGTCGAGGAGTTCTACCGCGCGGCGCCGGGCGGCGTGCCGACGCAAACCGCCTTCAGCCAGTCGCGGCGCTATACGGAACTGGATCTCGACCGTGAAAATGGATGCATCCGGGACATGGAGCACGCCATATCCAAGGATGGCGGTCTCGCGGTGCTGTTCGGCAACATCGCCGAGGACGGCTGCATCGTGAAAACCGCGGGCGTCGACGAGAGCATCCTCAAATTCTCCGGCCCCGCCCGTATCTTTGAAAGCCAGGACGATGCCTGCAAGGGAATCCTCAAGCGTGACATCAAGGCGGGCGACGTTGTCATCATTCGCTATGAGGGACCGAAAGGCGGGCCGGGTATGCAGGAAATGCTCTATCCGACCAGCTATCTCAAATCCATGGGATTGGGGAAGGCCTGCGCATTGATCACCGACGGCCGCTTCTCGGGCGGCACCTCGGGCCTTTCCATCGGCCACGTTTCGCCGGAAGCCGCCGAAGGCGGCGCCATCGGCCTGATTGAGGATGGCGATATCATCGAGATCGATATCCCCAACCGGACCATCAATGTGAAATTGGAGGATGGGGAACTGGAGAAGCGTCGTCAGGCGATGAACGCCAAGAACGGTGACGGCTGGAAACCGGCGCAGCCGCGTAAGCGCAAGGTGTCGGCGGCGCTCAGGGCCTATGCGATGCTGACCACCAGCGCGGCGCGCGGCGCAGTCCGCGACGTCAACCAGTTCGACAATTAAAAAAGGTAGTCGGGGCGTGACCGAGACCAAAGAGGAAGGCACCAACTGGGCGGAGCGCGGCGCCTTCTGGGCACGCACGGCGCCGCAAGGCCTGTCCGATCAGGACCACGGCAATCAGGCGATCATCGCCGCAGCGGGGATAGAGGAAGGCGATCACGTCCTCGACATAGCGTCGGGGGCCGGCGAGCCGGCCATTTCGACGGCGATCGCCGTCGGCGAAACCGGATCCGTCACGGCCTATGATGCCAATCCCGAAATGCTCGCCGGGACCCGTCAGCGGGCCGAAAATCTAGGCCTCAAGAACCTGCGGTTCGAAATCGGCCAGATGGAGAGCTTGCCCTTCGACGACAATACCTTCGATGCCGTCACCTGCCGTTTCGGGATCATGTTTCCCGACGATGCGGTGGCCGCGGTGGGCGAGGCGGTGCGGGTGCTCAAGCCGGGCGGGCGTGTCGCTTATATGGTGCACGGCGTTGCCGAGGAGAACACGCTTTATACCGTGCTCCGCGATACGGTCTGGGCCTATTTCAACGAACAGCCGTCCTCGACCCACAACCGCCGCTTCCGCTTTTCCAAGCTGGGCGAGTTGACCGAACTGCTGACCGCTGCTGGACTCGAAGACATCGAGGAACGCAAGGTTCAGGAAAACCAGAAACGCCCGAGCGAGGGTAGGATGTGGCAGCGGCTGCTCGACCGGTCCTACGGCAAACGGCTCGCGGGCATGAGCGACGAACAGCTCGAAAACCTCCATGCTGCGATCAAGACAGCCTTCGAGCCGTATCTCCGCGGCGATCACTATGAATTGCTGTCCACCGATATGCTGGGGTCGGGCCGCAAACCCTGACGTCGTTGCCTTAACGCATATGTTCCCAGAGTTCGATTTCGAACTCGGCTTGGACCATATCGCACCCTTCGAAATTGCTGCGCGATACGACCCCGACAATTTCTTCGCCGGACACCACGGGGATATGCCAGAACTTGCCATCCTGCATCACCCGCAGGGCCTTCGCCGGCGTCGCGCTGGCATCGACGGTTTTCGGCTCCTTGGTCATGATTTTCGAGAGCTTGGTCTCTTTCGGGTCGAGCCCCTTGGCGACGGCCCGATTGACGATGTCGGTGACGGTGATAATACCGACAAGCTTGTTCGCACGCGTCACAAGAACGGATTTGACGCCTCGGTCCCGCATCAAGGATGCAGCGTCGTGAACCGTCGCCGTACTGGGCAGCGTGGCGATATCCTGATCGACGATAACGTCCGGAACGATGTGCTTTCGCATGCGGATCCCTCCTGCTGGGGCGCGTTTGACGTGCCTAGATTGTGCTGATTGAATGTCATCATGTCGTAACAAAACCGGCGTGGCATTGATTTAAATCATGAGTTGCGGAGAGCAAGGGAAATGCGGCACAAAATCGATGAGGCATCCAACTGGCGCGGCCACGAACTGGCGGCGGGCAACGGCTGGCTCCGCCAACTCAGTGACATGTATATTGACGAGATCGACGCGGCGCTTGCGCACGCGAAGGCGCGCGGTGTCACCATGGCGGACTGCCGGGTGGAGGATTTTTCGTTGCCGACATTCGCCGGCGATCTGGCCGAGATGCGGGCGAACCTGGAAGAAGGAACCGGCGTTCAGCTTTATCGCGGTTTTCCGGTGGGGAAATACGGTCTTGACGATCTGCGCCTGATCTATTGGGCGATCGGTCTGCATCTCGGTTGGGCGGTGTCGCAAAGCAAGCGCGGCGACATGCTGGGCGATGTACGCGATATCGGCACACCGCGCGACGGGCCGCAATTTCGGGGTTACACCAGCAGCGGTGAACTGACGTTTCACACCGATGCTTGCGACGTCACGGGATTGTTCTGTCTGCGGCCCGCGAAAAGCGGCGGCATCAGCCGTATCGTCAGCGCGGCCGCGGTGCACAACGAAATTCTGCGCATCCGGCCCGACCTATTGGAGGTGCTGTACGAACCTTATT
Organism: uncultured Rhodospirillales bacterium; assembly: GCA_913055735.1. Lineage (GTDB taxonomy): Bacteria > Pseudomonadota > Alphaproteobacteria > Rhodospirillales > UBA2165 > CAJXKD01. Next base: position 140,953 of record CAJXKD010000001.1, on the reverse strand, counting down.
GGTGGAGTTGGCAGGGGAACGAGTTGCCCGGTGATCCGCCGTACTACACCCAACCCATCTACGGGGAACGTGACGGCTTCTTTGCCAGCCGGTATACACCGACCCACATTCGCTCCGCGACCCAATCGCGCGACACGCCGCCGTTACGGCCCGAACAGAAGGAAGCATTGGATTTGGTGGAGGCGATTTGCGCCAAGCCGGAGTTTCACCTCGAGATGAGGTTCGAGGCCGGTGACATCCAGTTCCTCAACAACCACCTGACCTATCACATGCGGACGGAGTTCGCGGATTTCGACGAGCCGGACCGGAAGCGGCATCTGTTGCGGCTTTGGCTGTCGATGCCCAACAGCCGGCCGCTGCCGGATGGGTTCGCGCCCTTCTTCGGCGACGTGCGCGGCGGTGTCGTGCGCGGCGGTTTCCCCGGACATGGGGATGCACCGGTGTTCGTCACCGCCTGATATCTGAGATTAGGCCGAAGCTTGCTGAGGCGCGTTTTCTTTATTGGCCGTGTCTTTTTTTGTTTCGGCCATCTGGAGTTTTGCATTCTCGGCGGCGGAGGCTTCGGGGTCGCCGGTAAGGCGTGACTTCGGCGCCTTCAGGTCGGCAACCGTGTCGGCCAGATTACGAACGTGGTTGGCCATAATCAGGATCAGGGCCTTCGTGAAAGGGTCCATGCCGTCGAGCTTGCGTTCGAACAGATCGCGCGAAATCACCATCAGTTGAACGGGACCGTCGACCGCCTTGGCCGATGCCATGCGCGGCGAGTTGTCGAGCAGCGCCATCTCGCCGATGATGCCGCCTTCGCCGACGCGGGCGAGTACGGTTTCCTTGCCGTTGGCCGTCTTGCTGATCTCGACGGTGCCTTTCTTGACAACGAAGGCGAGATCTCCGAGCTCGTTTTCCCGGAAGATAAATTGGTTGTCGTTGATCATGCGTGTATCCACGGCCGCCTCCCGGCGCTCCCGTTGGCGCAACTCTTCATCGCTCAGGACGCCCGTCTGCCCCGCTTCCTCAGGAGCCTTAGACCGATCGACCCGGCTACGTTCGAAGAAGCCCGCTCTCGGCATGGGAGCGAGCTTCGGTGCAGTGCTCATCTCGTTCATGATCGCCCGTGATTGGTTTATTAACGATGCGTTAAGTATCGGGTATGGACAGGTTTCCTGCTATGACGGCCATCACAGGAAAATAAGACGAAAAATGGCTGTTTTTTGCGATTTTTGACGTGTTTAATGATGGGTGATGGGCTTTTTGTAAGGGCTTCGTAAATGTTTCGTAAAGGGGAGGGGTATGGGCAATCGGCTGAAGGATAAGATCGCGCTGGTCACCGGGGCGGGCTCCGGCTTGGGAAGGGCAGCGGCCCTCCATCTGGCGCGCGAAGGGGCACGGGTGGCGGGAACCGACATAGATAAAGCGGCCGCCGAAGCGACAGCCCGGGAGATCGCCGAGGAAATCGGGGGCGAGACTGGGAACGACAGGGCCATAGCCATCGACCACGACGTTGCCGATCCCGGGGCGTGGGCGGCGGCGATGGAGGCCACGCAGAAAACCTTCGGCGGGTTGCATATCCTGATCAACAACGCCGGCATCAGCCGGCACGGCGATATGGAAAGCACCACGTACGAGGATTTCCAGCTGTTGATGGATATCGATCTCAACAGCGTTTTCCTGGGGTGTCAGGCGGCAATCCCGGTGATGCGCGAGTCGGGTGGCGGTTCTATCGTCAATATTTCATCGGTGGCTGGGATCATGGGCAACCCGAACACGGTCGCTTATGGCACCGCCAAGGCCGGGGTGCGCTACCTCACCAAATGCGTCGCCTTGGATTGCGCCCAGAAAGGTTACGGTATCCGCTGCAATTCCGTTCACCCCACCTATATCCGGACGCCGCTCATCGAACAGTTCCTGCACGAAGACGGCGCGCTCGACCGGCTCAACCGAATGATCCCGCTTGGCCGGATATGTGAAACCGAGGACGTGACTCATCCAATCGTCTTTCTCGCATCCGACGAATCGGCCATGATGACCGGCGCGGAAGTGGTCATCGACGGCGGCCTGAGCTGCGGCTACAGTCCCCGCGTATGAAGGGAGGGAATAGAGGAATGTCCGATTATGTTTTCAAACCACCTTATTCTGGCGGCTGCGCGTGCGGGGCGATCCGTTATGAATTGCTCGATGCGCCGAAGACCGTCTATCTGTGTCATTGCACGGAATGCCGGCGCATGACGACCAGCGCCTTCGGCATTTCCATTCCCGTCGACCGGCAGTACCTGCACTTTTTCCAGGGTGAATTGCGCACCATTGAGCGCAAGGCCGATAGTGGCCGTTCCGTGGTTGGCCGCTTCTGCGGCGATTGTGGCACCCGTATCATCCACGAGCCGCCGCACGCGGCGGATATGGTGATCCTGCGGGGCGGCACGCTCGACGACCCAAGCTGGGTCTTTCCGGCGGGTAACGTCTGGACAAAAAGCGCGCTTCCCTGGGCGCAGATCGATCAGTCACTCCTCAACTACGAAGCTCAGTCGCCGGGGCTCGACGATCTCTCCGCGCGTTGGCACGAGATGTTGGAAGCGCGCCTAAGCGCCTAAACCTCGTCGCTGAGTTCGCACCACACCGGCGTGTGGTCCGACGGTTTTTCCCAGGTCCGGGGTTTGCGGTCGATGTCGCAATCGACGAGACGGTCGGCGGCTTGCGGTGACAGCAACAGATGATCGATCCGCAGACCTTCGTCGCGCGGGAAACGTCCGGCCTGGTAATCCCAAAAGGAATACCGGCCTTCCTCCGGATGAAAAACCCGGAAGGCTTCGGTAAGGCCGAGATACATGATCTTACGGAAGGCGGCGCGGGATTCGGGGCGGCACAGCGCATCGTCGGCCCAGCCTTTCGGGTCGTACACGTCGCGGTCGTCGGGCGCGATGTTGTAGTCGCCGCCGAGGACGAAGGCATCTTCGGTTTCGATTAGTTCCTGCACGTGGTCGTATAGCCGCTCCATCCAGGCGAGCTTGTAAGGATATTTCTCGCTGTCGGTGGGGTTGCCGTTGGGCAGATAAATGGAGGCAACGCGAACGCTACCGGTAAAGGCTTCGATATAGCGGGCTTGTTCGTCGCTATCGTCGCCGGGGAGGGCCGTCAACTCCAGATCAATGGGCGACTTGGATAGGATAGCGACGCCGTTATAGGTCTTCTGTCCCGCAACGGCGACGTTGTAACCGGCGTCTTCGATTTCCTCGCACGGGAAGTTCTCTTCGATGCATTTGATTTCCTGCAGCAACGCCACATCGGGCTTTGCTTCCTTCAGCCACTTCAGAAGGTTGGGCAGACGGACTTTGATCGAGTTGACGTTCCACGTGGCGATACGCAACAGAAGGCTCCCGGCAAACAAAATGGCCCGCATCAAATGCGGGCCGCCTACTTAGCATATGGGTGCGCAGTTGTCAGACGGAGAAGGACGTCCCGCAACCGCACGCCGATTGGGCGTTGGGGTTGTTGAGGCGGAATGACGCGCCGATTAGGTCGTCGACGAAATCCACCTCTGAACCATCGATCAATTCCAGCGACGTCTCGTCGACCACCACTTCGATGCCGTGACCCTGATAGACCTTGTCGTCGTCGTGGGTTTCGTCATCGAGATCGAAACTGTAGGAAAACCCCGAACACCCACCGGCGTAAACGGCAATGCGCAGGCGCAAGCCATCGCGCCCTTCATTGGCGATGATCTGTGCCACCTGCTTGGCCGCGCTTTCGGTGATGGTGAGGCCGTTTTCCATGGTCAACATCATACAGTTTCCGGTCCCGGAATTCGTTAATGGCGGCGATTCGCCGAAAAACCAAGCATCTAGCTGGGCCTTTCGTCCTTTATGTATTCGCAAAACGGCGGCTGTCAAACACCTCCAGGCCTCAGAGAGCCCGGCGTTGCGCGGATTCGCGGGGCTGCGTATGGTGCGGCCATGCAAAAAATCCTTACGGCGCCCGTGATGCCCCCTGCCTCCTTCGGGACGCGGGCCCCGTTCGCCTGCGACCCGGCAGCCAGTCGGGGACATTTCCATCCGGAACCTGAAAGCGCGACCCGGACCTGTTTCCAGCGTGACCGCGACCGCATCATCCATTCCGCCGCTTTCCGGCGCCTGGAATACAAGACACAGGTGTTCGTCTATCACGAGGGCGACTATTACCGCACGCGCCTGACCCACAGTTTGGAGGTTGCGCAGATTGCGCGCTCCATCGCGCGGTCGCTGGCGCTCGACGAGGATTTGGCGGAGGCGTTGGCGCTGGCGCACGATCTCGGCCATCCCCCGTTCGGTCATGCAGGCGAAGACGCGCTATCGGAACTGATGGAACCCTATGGCGGCTTCGATCACAATGCCCGGTCCCTATCGGTGGTTACCCGATTGGAACAACGCTATCCGGAATTCGACGGGCTGAACCTGACTTGGGAGACGCTCGAAGGATTGGTCAAACACAACGGCCCGCTGACCGGTCCGTTGGCGGGGAGGCGCGGCGAGAATGGCGTGCCCCGCGACATCGCGACCTATGTCACCGATCACGACCTGGAAATCGATACCTATGCGAGCGCCGAGGCGCAGGTGGCGGCGCTTTCCGACGACATCGCTTACAACAATCACGATATCGACGATGGCCTGCGGGCCGGTCTGTTCTCCGTCGAGGACATTTCAGCTGTGCCGATGGTCGGCGATATATTTGCCGACGTGGCCAGGGAATTCCCCGACATCGATCGCTCGCGGCGCAAGCATGAAGCCATCCGCCGCATGATCGGTATCTGGGTCGGCGATGCGCTGGCCGAGTCCCGGCGACGGTTGGAGGCGGCCGCCCCTCAATCGGCGGACGAAGTGCGGGCGCTCGATCATCCGGTGATTGCGCTGTCGGACGAGATGCGGGAGCTGGACAGGCAATTGAAGGCGTTTCTGTTCGAGAATATGTATCGCCACTATCGGGTAAACCGCATGACCAGTAAGGCTCGCCGGGTGGTGCGCGATCTGTTCAATCTGTTGATCGAGGAGCCCGACAGCTTGCCCACCGAATGGCGTCAAAAAACCGCTGCGCCGCGGACCGAGAAAACGGCTCGTACCGTTGCCGACTATATCGGCGGCATGACCGACCGCTTTGCCCTGGATGAGCACGCGCGGCTCATCGATGTGCAAGCGAGAAGCTGAGGGCGAGAAGCTGATGATCGACGCAACCGGAGAATCGGTCTAAAACACCGCCGCCATGGATTTATTTCACCTTCTTACCGACGAACTCACCGCCATTCTCGACCGGCTCGCCGCCAAGGGTAGCCTCCCGGAGGGTCTTGATTATTCACGAATTTCAGTCGAGCCGCCGCGCGACCCGGCGCACGGCGACGTCGCCACCAATGCCGCGATGGTGCTCGCCAAGGGGGCGGGGCAAAAACCCCGCGATCTCGCCGAGATAATCGCCGCCTCGTTGGGCGAGCTTGATATCGTCACCGCGGCGGACGTCGCCGGACCGGGCTTCATCAATTTGCGCTTAGCCGACAGTTTCTGGCACGCGCGGCTTGCCGACATTCTGCGGGCGGGTACGGCCTATGGCGACTCGACGATGGGCGCCGGGCAGAAGGTCAATGTCGAGTACGTCTCCGCCAACCCGACCGGCCCCATGCATGTAGGCCACGGGCGTGGTGCTGTGGTCGGGGACGCGCTGGCCGGGCTGCTGGCCAAGGCGGGGTTCGACGTCACCAAGGAATATTACATCAACGATGCCGGCGCCCAGGTGGAGGCGCTCGCCCGGTCATTGCATTTCCGCTATCGCGAGGCGCTGGGCCAGAATGTCGGCGACATGCCGGAAGGTCTGTACCCCGGTGAATATCTGATCCCCGTGGCCGAGAAGTTGGCCAAGGACGATGGCGACAAATGGGCCGACGCGAACGACGAGCAGACATGGCTGGAATATTTTCGCGCCTATGCCGTCGACGCCATGATCGCCTTGATCCGCGACGACCTCGCCGCCCTCGGCATCCGGTTCGACCGGTTTTCGTCCGAACGCGAGCTTGTGCAGGCGGGCGGCGTCGATGCGGTGGTCGCGGAGTTGGAGGGACGCGGGCTCGTCTATACAGGCGTCCTCGAACCGCCCAAGGGCATGAAACCCGACGATTGGGAGCCGCGTCCGCAATTGCTGTTCAAGGCGACCGAGTTCGGCGACGACGTCGATCGCCCGCTCAAGAAATCGGACGGCAGCTGGACCTATTTCGCCACCGACATGGCCTATCACAACGACAAGTACAAACGCGGTTTCAACGACATGATCGACGTGTGGGGCGCCGATCACGGCGGCTACGTGAAACGCATGCAGGCGGCGGTAAAGGCCCTTACCGAGGAGGATGGACGCCCGGGGGGGCGCCTCGACGTCAAGCTGTGCCAGATGGTCAATCTGCTCGAAAACGGCCAGCCGGTGAAGATGTCCAAGCGGGCGGGTACCTTCGTCACGCTGCGCGACGTCATCGACCAAGTCGGCAAGGACGTGGTGCGCTTCATTATGCTGACCCGCAAGAATGATGCCCAACTGGATTTCGATCTCGCCAAGGTCGTCGAGCAGAGCAAGGACAATCCCGTGTTCTATGTCCAGTATTCCCATGCACGCTGCAAGTCCGTGTTGCGCAACGCGGAAGAGCTGGTCTCCGCCGAGGAGCTGACACCATCGGCGCTCGCCGATGCGCCGCTCGAGCGGCTTACCGATCCCGCGGAACTAGCATTGATCAAATCCATGGCGATCTGGCCGAGGACTGTCGAGGGCGCCGCAGAGGTTCATGAGCCGCACCGGATTGCCTACTACCTCCATGACCTGGCGGCGGCGTTCCATGCCTTGTGGACCAAGGGCGCGCGCGAGGACGAGAGTTTACGCTTTCTCAAGGAAGGCGACCTAGCGTTGACCAGGGCAAGGCTGGCATTAGTATCGGGATTGGCGACCGTCATAGCCTCGGGACTTGCCGTGATGGGCGTTGAGCCGGTCGAGGAGATGCGATGACCACCCACCAGGACCCGCCCCCCCTTTCCAAAGGCCCGCAGGCCGGTTCCGGCCCGGATGGGAGCGCCGAGCCCCAAATCGAGGGGCCCGCAGCCACCGATTCCCTGGCATTCGAATCCGTTCAACGTCGTCCACGACGGCGGCGCAAAGGCTATAGCTGGGTTATCCTGTTCATCGTGATTATCGCCAGCGCGGGCGCCGGCTGGGTTTATTGGAACACGCATGCCGGTAACGGCCAGACGGACTCCGTGCCCCTGGTGACGGCCGAGGTGTCGCCGGTGAAGGTCAAGCCCGAGCAACCGGGCGGTCTCGACTTTCCCAATCAGGACAAGCTGGTTTACGAGCGGCTCGAAAGTACGCCGCCGCCACAGCGCACCGAAAACCTGCTGCCGCGGCCGGAAGCGCCGATGCCGCCGCCGGTCAGCCCGCCCACTCAGACCGCTGAAGCACCGGAGCCGATCGATACGCAGCCGGCCAGCGGCCCGGCAACCGCCGAGGTGACGGCTGCCCCCGCCGTTTCGGCGAAGACGGTGCCGACGACGGAACATCCGACACCCGAAGAGGTGATCGAAGCCAAGAAACCCGCGCCGCCGCCACCGCCGCCTGCCCAGGAAGTCGCCAGACGAACGGACGCGACGGCGCCTGTGGGGGGCGCCTACCGGGTGCAGTTGGCGTCGATCCGCTCGGAAGATGCCGTCCGCGCCGAGTGGGGACGTTTAAAAGGAAAATACCCCGACATGCTTGGTGGTCTCGATTTGACCGTGGCCCGCGCTGATTTGGGGGCCAAAGGCATTTTCTATCGGTTGCGCGCTGGCCCGTTATCGGAAAGCGCTGCCAAAAAGCTTTGCGCCGACCTCGCCAAGAACAAGGTCGGATGTCTCGTCGTGCGGCCGGGGACCTGATGGCGGCACGCCAGCGCCCCCGGGCGGTGATTTTCGGCTGCAGCGGTCTCGAACTTACTCCCGACGAGACGGCCTTTTTCCGCGAGTCCGATCCGCTGGGGTTCATTCTGTTTGCCCGCAATTGCAATAATCCCCGCCAAGTGAAGGATTTGGTATCCGCCTTGCGTGAAACGGTATCGGATGGCGCCGCGCCGGTGCTTATCGATCAGGAGGGCGGACGGGTCGCGCGCCTGGGGCCGCCCCATTGGCGGAAACCGCCGGCGGCCGCATTGTTCGGCGCCTTGGCCGATATCGACCCGGCGAAAGCCGACTATGCCGCGCGCTTGAATGCCCAACTGATCGCCGCCGAGCTCATGGATTTGGGAATCAACGTCGATTGTCTGCCGGTTCTGGACATCCCGCAATCGGATGCCGATCCCATTATCGGTGACCGGGCATACAGCCAGGAGCCCGGGCGCGTCGCCCGTCTGGGCCGCGCCACCTGCGAGGGGCTGATGGCCGGGGGCGTGCTGCCCATCATCAAGCATATCCCGGGGCATGGCCGCGCGCGGCAAGATAGTCACGAGGCCTTGCCGGTGGTCGATAGTCCGCGGCGGGAGTTGGAAGAATTGGATTTCGCGCCTTTCCGGGCATTGTCCGACATGCCATGGGCCATGACGGCGCATATCGTTTACACGGATATCGACGCCGATGCGCCCGCAACTCTGTCGCCGACGATTGTACAAGACGTCATACGCGACTACATGGGGTTCGATGGCGTACTGCTCACCGACGACCTGTCCATGAAAGCACTTACCGGGAATTTCGGCGACCGGGCATCGGCCGCACTTGCCGCCGGTTGCGATGTCGTGCTGCATTGCAACGGCGAGATGGACGAGATGACGGCCATCGCCGCGGCGACGTCTCCCATCAGTGATAAAACCGCAGAGCGGTTGTCGCGAACAATCCCTATTTCGGCCAAAGAGATCGACCGGGAAGCGGCGCGCCGACAAGTGAACGAGCTTCTCGCGATGGTGGCCGCATGAACACGGGGATGATTTGGGATATCGCTCTGACCGTCTCCGTTTGGGCATTGCCGGTTCTGCTGGCGGTCACATTGCACGAAGCCGCTCACGGTTGGGTGGCGTGGCGGCTTGGCGACGATACTGCCTATCGGGCCGGGCGGGTTACCTTCAATCCGTTCAAACACATCGATCCGTTCGGCACCATCCTGCTGCCGGCGATTCTCCTGTTTTTGTCGGGTGGGCGGATGATGTTCGGCTTCGCCAAGCCGGTTCCCGTCAATTTCTGGCGGCTGCATCACTTTCGTCGCGACACCGCCTTGGTGGCCATCGCCGGGCCGGGAACGAACTTCCTGATCGCCATGGCCTGCGCCTTGGCGCTAAAGCTCGTAAACCCGGAAATCAGCACCTTTCAGGCTTGGATCTACCTCAATTTACAGAACTGCCTGTGGCTCAACGTCCTGCTCGGGGTGTTCAATTTGATCCCTGTGCCACCCCTCGACGGCAGCCGCGTTTTGATGGTCGCATTGCCCCCTCGTCTCGGACAGCGTGTTGCGAATTTGGAACGCTACGGCTTCGCCATTATTATTGGGGCGCTCTTCGTGTTGCCGTGGATCGGGTCGATGATCGGTCTCGATCTGAACGTGTTCCGGTGGCTCGTCGGCATCCCGTCATTCATTGTAGCGAACTTCATTGCGTCCGTATTTGGGGTTGAATTGAACCTATGAACGAACCGCCCGCGAACGAGCCGCCCATTGATGAGTCGCCCGCGAACGAGGCGCCAACGACCGAAGCGGCGGATCAATTCGAGCAAGCCGAACCGATCGGTATTGCCCTCCCGGGCAGCGAACTGGTGGTCGACGTCGGCGGGTTCGAGGGGCCGATCGACGTCCTGTTGACTCTGGCCCGCGACCAGAAGGTAGATCTGACGCAAATCTCCATACTCCAGCTTGCCGACCAATACCTTGCCTGGGTTGCCGAAGTTCGCCGTACCAACATCGAACTCGCCGCCGACTATCTGGTCATGGCGGCGTGGTTGGCCTACCTCAAATCGCGCCTCCTGCTTCCCGATGAGTCGAGCGAGGAAGAGCCGACTGGCGAGGAAATGGCGGCGGCCTTGGCGTTCCAGCTACAACGGCTCGAAGGCATGCAGGATGCGGGAGCGCGGTTGTTCGCCCGGCCGCGCCTCGGCCAGGAATTTTTCGCGCGCGGCGCGCCTGAGAAGTTTGCGTATGTGGACAACGAGGTGCTGGAGGTCAGTCTCTATGAGCTTCTAAAGTCCTACGGCGCCCAACAGAGCCGCACGGAAGCGGCGACGTTGCGTATTCAGCCATCGAAACTCTTTTCACCGGATATGGCGGTCAAACGGTTGGTCGGCATGATCGGTTCTGTTCCCGACTGGGCCAATTTGATCACCTTCCTACCGGAAAATCTTTTGGACGATATCGTCCGCAAATCGGCGCTTGCCTCAACTTTCGTCGCTGCCTTGGAACTGGCGAAGGAAGGCAAGCTTTCGATCCGGCAGGGACATAACTTCGGCCCCATTTTTGTTCGTGCGAGAGAACGTCTCGAGGAAAATCAAAGTCATGACTGAAATAGATGGTCAACATCTCCGCCTCGCCGAGGCTCTGATCTTCGCATCCGCTGATCCGGTGACCGAAGCCGTACTCAAGGATCGTTTGCCGGATGGCGCCGATGTGCCGGCGCTGTTGAAGGAGCTTCGTGAAACCTACAAGGCGCGCGGCGTCAATCTCTGCAAGGTTGGCAAGGCATGGGCCTTCCGTACCGCTCCCGATTTGGGGCCGATGCTCAATATCGAGCGGACGGTATCGCGCAAACTGTCCCGCGCGGCGATGGAAACCTTGGCCATCGTTGCCTATCACCAGCCGGTAACACGCGCCGAGATCGAGGAAATTCGCGGCGTCAGTTTGAGCAAAGGCACCCTCGACATGCTGTTCGAGGCGGGCTGGATCCGTCCACGCGGCCGCCGCCGGACGCCGGGCCGTCCCGTTACCTGGGGAACGACCGAGGCCTTTCTCGATCAGTTCGCACTCGAATCCCTGGATGATCTTCCTGGCCTCGACGAGCTCAAGGCGGCAGGCCTGCTCGACAAGCGGCCGGCGATCCAAACGCTCGGCGATCGTGCACACTCTTCGGACGAGGACGAAGATGCCTTGGAGGAACCCGCGATCTCCGCGGAGGATACAGAGGAGCTTCTGGCGGAAGATCCCCTCGATCCCGATGACGGAGTGGAACTGGCGCCCGCTGTGGCCGATTAGATCCTCCGGAGGGCGCCATGCGGTATGACGTTTATGTCACCGTTTGGGGCGAGAAATGGGTGCGGCGCTATCTCGATCATGCGCTGCCTAGTCAATTTCATCCCAGCAACTTCCCGGCGGTAGCCTCGGACGCCGACATTGCCATTACGGTCTATACCGACCGGGAATCGGCGCCCATGTTCGACGAGGCCGCGGCCATCATCGGCGATGCCGCCCGTTTGGAGCTACGTTTTTTCGATGAAGTGGCGCTGCGGTCGGGAACCGTGGCTGAGGCCATGGCCAACGCAGAGCCCTCGAAACTCAAACACAATGTGCAGCGCGTGACCTCGCAGCACTTCCTCAAATCCGTGGCCGGGCATGACGACACGGCGGTGGTCCTGACCGATTCCGACTTCGTGTTCTCGCAGGGGTCGTTGGCGTATATGCACACCCGGCGAAAGGCCGGCATACGGGGGCTCGCGGTGGCATGTCTGCGGATGGATGGCGGCACTGCGCAACGGGCGTTGACCGAGATGCGCCGGGAGAGCGGCGAGGCGGCGCTGCCGTCCCGCGAACTTGTGCGCCTGTCGTTGGACCATATGCATCCCATCGCCAAGGCGTTCTTTGTTGATGCACACCCGTTTACACCCTATCCGACCCAACTGAATTGGTGGGTCGGCAAAAACGGTTTCGTCACGCGCTGGTTCTTTCCCCACCCGTTGATGGTGGTTCCCGACGCGGGGGCGGTGAATTATTCGAGCACTATGGACTACGACTACATCCTGCGGGGTGTAAGTGACGCAGGCGCGATCGAGGTGGTCAGATCGTCCGATGATCTCGCTATCGCCAAGTTACCGCCTGCCGGATATTTGCAAGACCTAACAACGGAAACGCAACCGCCGACACCGGAGAGCATGGCAAGGTTCGTCGTCGACAATACCAATATCCGCCACAGTCTGTTTGTCTCGCAGCCGGTGCGCTTCATTGCCTGGGGCGACGAGGAAGCGTGGCAGCAGGTTGAAGCGGAGTCCCAGGCTTTTATCGAGGCCACCTACGCTGCCGCGGAGGCCCTCGTGAAACAGGTCTCGATGAGCGATGCCCGCAATCTGGCCTATATCAAGTCCTTCCTGGGGCCCATCGAGGACTTCATGTCGCCGCAGCTCCATGCCCAGATGCGGGACTGGATGCCGGTGGCGGCCCGATAGCGGCACAGCGCCGGCGGACCGCCCATCAGGGCCGATTTCGGTGAATTTTCAATAAAATCAATGGCTAATTAGGTTCCGCCAGAGGCCGGTTGCGCGTTGCGGTGGCGTCACCTTTCTGCGAGAATGCGCGCCAGTTAATGATTCGCCAGACGAGGGAGTTTGTTGATGGGAATCGGTGTGTGGCAGGTGATCCTGATCCTGGTGATCGTGTTGATCATCTTCGGGGCTGGAAAACTGCCGCGAGTAATGGGTGACGTCGCGAAGGGCGTCAAAAATTTCAAGTCGGGGATGCAAGAAGGCAGCACCGACAAGGACACGGAGCCGGCATCGCCGTCCGTGGAAACAACCGCCAAGTCCGTCGAGACTTCTGAAAATAAGGAAAACGCGGCGAAAAGCTGATCGTTGCGGCGGCCCGATGCTGGCCGCCAGCTTTCCGTCCTCTAGTTCGCGATTGAGCCCATGTTCGATATCGGTTGGACCGAGATCGCCGTCATTGTCATCATTGCGATCATCGTCATCGGGCCCAAGGATCTACCCAGAGCCCTCAAGACGGTGGGCGAGTGGGTTGGCCGTGCCAAGTCGCTGACACGCGAATTCCGGCGGCATGTGGACGACATGATCCGCGAAAGCGAATTGGACGATATCAAGAAGCAGATAGAGTCCGTGGGCAACACGGACGTAAGCTCCATGGTCGAACATTCCATCGACCCCAAGGGCGAGTTGAAGGACGCCTTCGAGTTCGGCGGCGAGGAATTCTCTCGGTCACTCAAGGACGAAGCACCCCAGAAGGAAGGTTCCGATGCTGCCCCGGAGGCCATTGAGAAACCGTCCGATGGGGAGGGCGATGAGGCCAAGCCGGCGCCGGCACAGACTTCCAAGGACGGAAACTAAGCGGTGGCGGAAGAATTCGAAGAAAGCCGCATGCCGTTACTCGACCATTTGGTCGAACTTCGCAACCGTCTCATGTATTCGGTGGGGGCGCTGTTTGTTGCCTTTCTGGTCACCTATTATTTCTCGGAACATATCTACAGTTTTCTCGTCCAGCCGCTTGCCGACATCCTCCATCAGCAGGGCGGTGGCAACCGCCGGCTGATCTACACGGCGCTGCACGAAGCCTTCTTCACCTATGTGAAGGTGGCCTTCTTCGCCGCACTGTTCATTTCATTCCCGTTCATTGCCGCGCAGTTCTGGCGGTTCGTCGCGCCGGGGCTCTACCGCAATGAAAAACGGGCATTGTTGCCCTATCTGATTCTCAGCCCGATCCTTTTCTTCCTGGGCGGGGCGCTGGTTTATTACTTCATCTTTCCGCTGGCGTGGAAATTCTTCCTCAGCTTCGAAACGCCGGTTGGCGCTGCCGGTGGCTTGCCGATCCAGTTGGAGGCCAAGGTCAACGAATACCTGACCCTGGTCATGCGGTTGATCTTCGCGTTCGGGATCAGCTTCCAACTGCCAATCCTGCTGACGTTGCTGGCGCGGGCCGGGCTCGCCACATCGCGGGGCCTGGCGGCGAAGCGCAAATATGCCCTCGTCATTACCTTTATTTTCGCCGCCGTCCTGACGCCGCCCGATATCATCAGCCAGGTTGGTCTCGCCATTCCCATCATCATTCTCTACGAGGCGTCGATCATCGCCGTCCGCGCCGTGGAGAAGGGACGTGCCAAACGGGCCGAAAACGACGAAGAGGATGACGTCGAGGAAACGGACTTCAACGTTTCTTAAAGCCTTTTCTTTCATCCAACTTCTAATATCAGGGTGATCACTTGTTCCGTCGCGGGCGCGGTCCTATAACCGGGACCGGTTCAGGGGAGTCAGAATGTTTGACATCAGATGGATTAGAGAGGAGCCGGACGCGTTCGATGCCGGTCTGGCACGCCGGGGCTTGGCGCCCATGGCTCAGACGCTGATCGAAATCGATGCGCGCCGCCGTGCCGCGCAAACCGAGGCGCAGGAACTGCAAACCCGGCGCAACGAACTCTCCAAGCAGATCGGCCAGGCGAAATCCAAAGGTGAGGATGCGTCCGACGCGATGGCCGAGGTGGCGCGCTCCAAGGACGCGCAGGCGGAGGCCGAAGAAAAGGCCAAGGCCGCGGGCGACGAATTGGACGCGGCGCTTGCCGGTATCCCGAATATTCCCCTGGATGAGGTTCCGGACGGCGCCGACGAGGACGCCAACGTGGAAATCCGCACATGGGGCACCCCCGCCAGTTTCGATTTCGAGGCCAAGGAGCATGACGCGCTTGGCGACGGCCTCGGGATGATGGATTTCGAAACGGCGGCAAAGATGTCCGGCGCGCGGTTCGTGTTGTTGTCCGGACCGCTGGCGCGGCTGGAACGTGCTCTCGGTGATTTCATGCTCGACGTACACACCCGGGAGTTTGGCTATACCGAGGTGTCGCCGCCGGTAATGGTGCGCGACAACGCGTTGTTCGGCACGGGACAGTTGCCCAAATTTGCGGAGGATCTGTTCAAGACCGGCGATGGGTTGTGGCTGATCCCGACCGCCGAGGTGACGCTGACCAATATCGTTGCCGGGCATATCGTCGAGGAAGACTATCTGCCGCGCCGCTATACGGCACAGACCCTGTCCTTCCGTTCCGAGGCCGGTGCGTCCGGTAAGGACACCAAGGGTATGATCCGTCAGCACCAGTTCATGAAGGTCGAGCTTGTTTCGGTGACGCGTCCCGAAGACAGTGCCGCCGAACACGAGCGCATGACCGAATGCGCCGAAACCGTGTTGCAACGTTTGGAGCTTCCCTATCGGACGGTGGTGCTGTGTACCGGCGACATGGGCTTCTCGGCGCGCAAGACCTACGACATCGAAGTGTGGTTGCCAGGGCAGGGACGCTACCGCGAGATTTCCAGCTGTTCCAACTGCGGCGACTTTCAGGCGCGGCGCATGATGGCGCGCTATAGGCCCAAGGAAGGCAAGGGCACGCGCTTCCCCCACACGCTGAACGGTTCCGGCGTCGCCGTCGGCCGCGCGCTGATCGCCGTGATGGAAAACTACCAGAACGCCGACGGCTCGATCACGGTTCCCGACGCGCTCAAGCCCTACATGGGCGGCATCGAGGTGATCGAACCGAATGCTTAAGGCTCCCCTCGACCTCAAATCGGCGTGCGTTCTCATCTCTAACGATGACGGCGTGAATGCGCCGGGCCTTAAGCGGCTGGTCAAGATCGCCACCGCCATCGCCAAGGAGGTTTGGGTGGTGGCACCCGAGGACGAGCAAAGCGGCACCGGTCATTCCTTGACACTCCGCCGTCCCCTTCGTATCCGCAAAATTGGGCCACGCCGCTTCGCCGTCGACGGCACGCCCACCGATGCGGTGCTGCTTGCGGTCAACCGCATCATGAAGGACAAGCGGCCCGACCTCGTGCTGTCCGGGATCAATCAGGGCGCCAACGTCGGCGAGGACATGACCTATTCCGGCACTATCGCGGCGGCCATGGAAGCAACCCTGTTCGGTATCCCGGCGATCGCCCTCAGCCAGTATATGGCCGGTGAAACCTTCGTCGGCGGCGGAGACGTGAATTGGTCTGCCTCGGAAGCCTATGCCGCCGAGGTGATCAAAAAGGTCGTCACGGTCGATTGGCCGCGCGACGTGCTGATGAACGTGAACTTTCCGCCGATCTCGGCGAATGACGTGACGGGCATTGAGATTACCCGTGAAGGGCGCCGCAAGATCGGTGACGACATCCGCGAAGGGGCCGATCCCCGCGGGCGCCCCTATTACTGGATCGGGCCGCAGCAATCGGCGCCGCACTATGCGAAAGGTACCGATCTCGATGCCGTGCAGCGGGGCGCCGTGTCGGTGACCCCGCTTTCCATCGATCTCACCCACCGCCCGACCATGCGCGCGCTGCAGGGGATGTTCGATGGGCGGAAGCGTGCCAAGAAAGGCGGGAAACGCCGGAAAGAATCGAACAAGTGAGTGTCACGGAAGACAACAAAGCCCGTTTGATCATGGTGCTGCGCGCCGCCGGCGTCACCGAAACCAATGTCGTTTCGGCGATGGAGGCGGTGCCGCGCGAGATGTTCGTTCCGTCCATTTTCCGAGATAAGGCCTATGACGACGTGACCTTGCCGATCGGCCATCATCAGACCGTCAGCCAACCGGGGATCGTCGGGATCATGACCCAGGCGCTGGAATTGACCGACCGGCACAAGGTGCTCGAGGTGGGCACGGGCACGGGCTATCAGACCGCGGTACTCGCCAAGCTGTGCCGCCGGGTTTACACAATCGAACGGCATAAGCCTTTGTTGGAAGAGGCGGAACAACGTATCCAAGCGCTACGTCTGCATAATGTCGTCACCAAGGCGGGAGATGGCACGCTGGGCTGGCCCGAGCAGGCGCCGTTCGATCGGATCATCGTGACCGCTGCGGCCGCCGATATCCCGCCGATTCTCGCAGGACAGTTGCGCGAGGGCGGCATCATGGTGGTGCCGGTCGGGCATGATCCCGCCGAGCAGACCATCGTGCGGGTCCGAAACGAGGATGGCGAAATCACCGCCGAGGAAATCCGCGATGTGCGTTTCGTTCCCCTTATCCCTGAAAAGGGAGAGGACTAGTCGAAACCCCACGCGAACGTACAATCGTTGCGGCGATTCCGGCGTTTGGTGATAATCGCCTTATGAGATTCGCGCACCCCCGCAAATTGGCTCGTTCGCCTGTCTCCGTTCTCGTCCGCAAGCTGTGCCTCGTTGCCGGGGCGCTGGTGGCCTTATCCGCTTGCGGGTCGCTGGAATGGCCGCCTTCTTCGGGCGTGCCGCAGCTGGCCAACCGTCCGCCGTCACAGGTACAAAACCAACGCCGGGCCAATGGCGGAACGGTTCTGGTGCGCCGTGGCGATTCGCTCTATTCGCTGTCGCAGCGCCACAATGTGCCGCTCCGCGGGCTGATTGAGGCCAATAGCCTGATTCCCCCGTATATCGTTTATCCCGGCCAACGGCTTGTCCTGCCCGCGCCCCGCTCGCACGTGGTGCGCCGGGGCGATACGCTCTATGGCATTTCGCGCCGGTACGGTGTCGATGTTTCCAGTCTGGCCAGGGTCAATCGGTTGCGGCCGCCCTATGAGCTTCTCGTCGGTCAGCGGCTGCAGCTGCCGGGACAGGTGACGCCCATCTCACCGGCCCGTACCCAAACGGCAAGCCGGGCGCCGGCATCGACCGCCAGCCGTCCGTCATCGAGCAGCCGTCCGCGCACATCTGCCCCGCCACCCAAGGCCGCCGGCGGGTTCTCGTGGCCTGTCAGCGGGAAAATTCTGTCGTCTTACGGCCCCAAGAGTGGAGGCTTGCACAATGATGGGATCAATATCGCCGCGGCGAAGGGGGCCCCGGTTCGCGCCGCCCAGAACGGCACCGTCGCCTATGCCGGGAACGAATTGCGCGGTTTCGGGAATTTGTTGCTGATCCGCCATTCGGGCGGTTGGATTACCGCCTATGCCCATAATGACGCGCTGTTGGTGCGCCGGGGGGACCGGGTGCGCAAAGGCCAAATGATCGCCCGGGTGGGGAGCAGCGGCAATGTCGCCTCGCCGCAGCTCCATTTTGAAATTCGCCGGGGAAAGCAGGCGGTGAACCCGACCGATCATCTTGGCACGCAAGTAACGACTCGCTGAGGGCGCTAGGGCATTACCACGAAATTGTCGAAACCGCGGACCTCGCCATGCAGCGCGGCGAGGGCGTTATTGACGTCGGCAAGCGCGAAACGGTGGTGGTCGAAGATCGAGAGATCGAGTGTGCCCGC
The DNA here is from genome assembly GCA_913055735.1 of uncultured Rhodospirillales bacterium. Classification (GTDB taxonomy): domain Bacteria; phylum Pseudomonadota; class Alphaproteobacteria; order Rhodospirillales; family UBA2165; genus CAJXKD01. The sequence goes on along the minus strand of CAJXKD010000001.1, from coordinate 122,844 downwards.
GCCCGCCATTTCTGCCATCTCCTGACCTTCGGCGGCGGTAAACCAGCGCGACCCGATAATGGTGGCGTTACGCGCCTTTATCCAATAGCCGGGGAAGGTCAGCGGCTCGTTGACCGCCCCAATATCGACGTGGGTACCGCCCACCCGCACCGCGTCCGCGGCCTCCATCCAGGCCGACGCTGGTGCGCCGGGTGGGAGGGCGTCAACGACCAAATCCGCGCCATAACCCGCGGTCAGCCCGCGAACCCAGTCGCCGATACGCGTATCGCCACCCACCGCCAATACCTCGATGCGGTCGGGATCGACTGCTTTGACCCGGTCCAAAAGGGATTGGTTGCGTCCGGTGCCAAATACCTTCGTCGCTCCCATTGCGAGCGCGGAGATCGCCGCACCCAAGCCAAGGGTGCCGCCGATCCCGTTGACGACCACGGTTTCGCCCGGCCGCATGCGTGCCTTCACAAGGGCGCCGTAACCGGTGCCGATATAGCCAAAGCGGGCGCCTGCTTCGAAGCTTACATTGTCCGGGAGCGACACCAGCGCATCCGCCGGCGCAATCAGGTATTCACCGAGCCCGCCCGTCGGGTAAAAGTCAAACAGGGCGACGCCTTCCGGGGTGCGCGAGAAATAGCCTTGGAAAATGCCGCGCGGACAATATAGGTACTCGCCGTTTCGGCAATGACGGCAATCGCCGCAACCGCGCGCGGGATTAACGTACACCCGCATCCCCGGCTGGAAGGCAAAGACGCCTTCGCCGACCGTATCCACGGTTCCCGCGGCATCGAGCCCGAAGATCGCGGGAAGCTTTGGGCGCAGTAAGTGGGGAAACAGATCCTGCCAATAATCCGACAGCACGTTCTTCAGATTGGGGACAATATTGCAGGCGGCAACGCGGATGCGCACTTCGCCAGGGCGAGGTTCCGGACGTTCAACTTCGTCGAGATGCAGCGGCCCGCCATACTTGTGCAGCCGCGCAGCAATCATCTTAGCCATGCCGTGAGATTAGCGAATCTCGGCTTTTCCGCAATTCAACGAATTGCGGAAGGACCGGCCAGTGGACTCAGATTTTCAGCGGGTTCAAATGCCGGTGGATTAGCCGAGCGGCTGCCCCAAACGTCCTGCCAGATCCTGGATGAATTGCCACGCCACGCGGCCCGACCGAGAACCCCGGGTCATGGACCATTCAAGAGCCTCGGCATGCAGGGTCTCCGCGTCGATCTTGAGGCCGTATTGCTTGGCGTATCCGTCGATGATCTCGAAATAGGTGTCCTGCGTGACCGGATGGAAACCGAGCCACAGGCCGAAACGGTCGGACAGCGACACTTTTTCCTCCACCGCTTCGCCGGGGTTGATGGCCGTGGACCGTTCGTTCTCGATCATCATCCGGGGCATCAAATGGCGCCGGTTGGAAGTGGCATAGAAAATGATGTTGTCGGGGCGGCCTTCGATACCGCCTTCTAGGACAGCTTTCAGCGATTTAAACGTCGCGTCCTCGTTTTCGAAGGAAAGGTCGTCGCAGAACAGGATGCAGCGCCGACCACCGTCACGCAAAACCTGAAGCAAGCGGGGAAGGGAGGGGATATCCTCGCGGTGGATTTCCACCAAGGCCATCGGCGCGCCGCCTTCCTTTTCGGATTCGGCGTTGATTGTCGCGTGGGCCGCCTTGACCAGAGAGCTCTTGCCGGTGCCGCGGGCGCCCCATAGAAGAGCGTTATTGGCGGGAAAACCCTTGGAGAACCGGCGGGTATTGTCGAGCAGGATGTCTTGTTGCTGGTCGATGCCGCGCAGCAGCTGGATGTCGACGCGGTTCACCTTGGCAATGGGCTCCAGATATTCGGGGCTCGCATGCCAGACGAACGCGTCTGCGGCGGTCATATCGTGATGGGCCGCCGGCGGCGGCGCCAGGCGCTCCAAGGCCTCGGCAATGCGGGTCAAAAGGGGCTCGAACTCCCGCTCGTTCATGAACCGGTCTCCGTTGGGGATAAAAAGCGGCGGGACACTAGCATAATGGCCCTGCCGGTCAATGCCGCTGTCGTGAGTTGGCGTGGCCCCCTCAGTATGCTATGTCCCCGTAAAAAGGGCAGAAATTCATAAACCGGCCCATTTCGATATGAGGCCGGATGGCTGTCCAGCGGGACCACGCAACGGCTCCCGCCGGGTGGCTTTACGTTTGCAAGCAGGGCGTGGGGGACTATATTCCCGCCCAAGTCATCGCAGGGTTAGGAGTTCATCTACATGTTGATTTCGCCAGCATATGCGCAAGGCGCCGGCGGCGCGGACGGGTTCACCACACTGATACCGTTGGTTCTTATTTTCGCGGTATTCTATTTCCTGCTGATCCGCCCGCAGCAGAAAAAGGCCAAGCAGCACCGCGAGATGCTGGCCAGTGTCCGCCGTGGCGACAAGGTCGTGACCGGCGGCGGCATTATCGGCACCGTGACAAAGGTCGTGAACGACAATGAAATCGCGGTCGAAATTGCCGAAGGCATCAAGGTCCGCGTGCAACGTGGCATGCTGGCGGCGGTTCTTTCCAAGACAGAACCCGTTGGCGGAACTGCGGGTGCCCCGGGCGGTCAGGACGATCAGAAACCGGGCGGCGTCGGCGGTCTGCTGGGCGGATTGTTCGGCAAGAAATAAGGCCGTACGGTCGGCCCGTCGCCCCAGCATTCACGGCCCTGGCATTCACATCAGGCTCTAAATCTCCATCATGGTTCATTTCTCCAACTGGAAGATCGCCGTCGTTCTCGCCCTCGTGGTGTTGGGGTTCGTTTTCGCCGCGCCCAACCTTATAGATAAGCAGACGTCGGAGAACCTGCCGGACTGGTTGCCGCACCAGCAAGTCAATCTCGGCCTCGACCTGCAGGGTGGGTCTCACCTTCTTCTCGAAGTGCAGACCGATGTCGTTATTGGGGAGCAACTCGAAGCGTTGATCGACGGCGTCCGCGCCGCGTTGCGCAAGGAGCGCATCCGCTATTCCGGCCTTGGGGTCAGCGGACTGGGCGTCATGGTGACTGTCCGGGATTCGGCAGAAATGGCAAGGGCGATCGAGCTTCTCCAGGACGTGGAGGAGGGCATCGAGGTCGTCCCGCAAGGAAATCGCATCCGTCTCCAGTTGAGCGACGAAGTCATAACCGAGCGCCGGACCGCCGCCGTGGCGCAGTCCATCGAGATCGTGCGCCGCCGTATCGACGAAACCGGTACCAAGGAGCCGACCATTCAGCGCCAGGGCGAAGACCGCATTCTTTTGCAGCTTCCCGGCGTTGAAGACCCCGAGCGGGTCAAACGCCTGTTGGGGCGCACGGCCAAAATGACCTTCCATTTGATGTGCGAGTCGAGTGCGCCGTCGCCCAATGCGGTGCCGCCGGGATGCATGCGGGCCGCAGACGCCGACGCGACCAATCCGAACGCTCAAGGCAGCTATTTGTTGCGCCGCCGGGTCGCGGTTTCGGGCGACCGGTTGGTGGATTCGCAGGCCTCGTTCGATCAACGCACCAATGAGCCGGTAGTGACATTCCGTTTCGATACCCTCGGCGCGAAACGGTTTGGCGACGTGACGCGGGACAATGTCGGGCGGCCCTTTGCCATTGTGCTCGACGGGAAAGTGATTTCAGCCCCGGTGATCCGCGAACCGATCCTGGGCGGGTCAGGGCAGATCAGCGGTAATTTCTCCGTTGATGACGCCAACGACCTCGCATTGCTGTTGCGGGCCGGTGCCTTGCCGGCGCCATTGACCATCCTTGAGGAGCGGACTGTCGGTCCCGGCCTTGGTGCCGACTCAATCGCCGCCGGAAAGATCGCCTCAATCGTCGGTTTGGTCGCGGTCATCGTCTTTATGGTTATAACGTATGGCCTTTTCGGGATCATGGCGGACGTCGCGCTGGCCGTGAATATCGTTCTGATCCTGGCTTTGCTATCCTTGTTCCAGGCAACGCTCACCTTGCCCGGTATCGCCGGTATCGTATTGACCATCGGTATGGCGGTGGATGCGAATGTGCTGATCTTTGAGCGAATACGGGAGGAAATTCGTGCCGGCCGAACGCCTATTTCGGCGATCGATTCCGGGTACTCCCGCGCCATTACCACCATTATCGACGCCAACCTGACGACGTTGATCGCGTCGCTTATCCTGTTCTATTTCGGCTCGGGTCCGGTGCGCGGGTTCGCGGTGACGCTGTCCATCGGGATCGTCACCTCCATGTTCACGGCGATCATGCTCACCCGGCTGATGGTGGTCACCTGGCTGCGTCGGCGGCGGCCCGCCGAATTGCCGATTTGAGGAGGCGCGCATGAAACCCATCAAGCTTCTGCCTACTCAACCCAACCTGAATTTCATCAGCCGCCGTGTGATCTATTTCATCTTTTCGGCGCTCCTTGTTGCGGCTTCATTGGGATTGTTTCTGACCAAAGGCCTCAATTACGGCATCGACTTCAAAGGCGGCATCCTCATCGAGGTGCGGACGACGGATGGCACGACGATCAGCGATTTGCGCACCGATCTGTCGAACCTCGGATTGGGCGAAGTATCGTTGCAGGAGTTCGGGGCGCCCGATGACATTCTGATCCGCATCCAGCGTCAGGACGGGGGTGACGAGGCGCAGCAGGAAGCCATCAACAAAGTCCGCGCGGCATTGGGGTCCAATATTGAGTATCGGCGCACCGAATCCGTTGGCCCGAAAGTGAGCGCCGAGCTTTTGCGTGACGGCGTGCTCGCCGTGTTGTTCGCCATGATCGGTATCCTGATCTACATCTGGTTCCGGTTCGAATGGCAGTTCGGTGTCGGCGCGATCATTGCGCTGATGCACGACGTATTGGCGACCATCGGCATCTTCGCGCTGACCGGTATCGAGTTCAATTTGGCGACGGTCGCCGCCGTTCTGACCATTGCCGGTTATTCCATCAACGATACCGTCGTGGTGTTCGACCGGGTGCGTGAAAATCTGCGCAAATACAAGACCAAGCCGTTGCCCGAACTGTTCAACGACAGCATCAACGAAACTTTGTCCCGGACGTTGATGACGTCGGGCACGACCTTGATCGCCTTGCTGTCCCTCTACATTCTTGGCGGCGAGGTCATTCGCGGTTTCAGTTTTGCGCTGATTTGGGGCGTTGTGATCGGCACCTATTCGTCCATCTGCGTCGCCGTGCCGATCCTGCTTTACCTGAACATCAACCGGGGTGCCGACGGCGTCGGCGCGGAGAGCGAAGCCACCTAACCGCGGTTGGCGCCACAAGCCATCATTGGTAGAATAGGGCATGTCCCTCGACATCACGCCGATGGTTCCCGCCGGCAAACAGCTTATCCTGAGCTATGGCAATGGCGGGTTCCGCATTGGAGAGCAGGCCTATTCCGGGTCTGTCGTCATTTTTCCCGACCGAACGATCTCCTGGGCGCCGGCCTCCATTTCCGAAATGACGTTGGAAAGCCTGTCGGTTGTTTTTGATGCGCAGGCGGATGTCGATATCCTGTTGCTCGGCTGCGGGCCACGCAATGTTATGATCGATTCGGGAATCCGAGACGGATTGCGAGCCGCCGGTGTGGTATTGGAACCCATGGATACGGGCGCTGCATGCCGCACTTTCAACGTCTTGCTTGCCGAGGAACGGCGGGTGGCGGCCGCTTTGTTCCCGGTGGATTGACCGTCATCGGTAAGAGCGGATGAACGGTATCACCGATCTCGACATTTTTCCGACACCGCCAACCGTTACTCACAGCTACCGCGATGCCGCCTCTGCCTTCGACGCTGGCAACTATGTCTTGGCGTGTGTTCTTGCCGGCGTCGACGCCGAGTTGACTGCCGCCGCCGCGATAATGTGCGGTGCGGTGGCACCCGGCATTGACGCTTTACGTCAAATGGCGCCGTTGTCGGCGCGGTCTCGATTGGCTCTCGCTTACGGAAACTGGTGCCTCGGTGACGATCAGGCGGCAATTGCGTCGTTAAATGGCGGCGCGGAGTCAGACCCAGACAGCACGAAATTGAAGCAATTTATCGAAGGCGGTCCGTTGGATGTTCTGGTTTTTACCATGCCGGGCTCGGCAAAGGCCGTGGAATTTGAAACGGCAAAAGGGTTTAACCTTCATGTTGTTTCCCTCGAGCCGGCCCAGTTCGGGATACCTATGGCAGACGTCATGGCAGCATTGCCGCAGGGCTTCGATCCCGTCTTCGTATTGAGCGTCGATGCCTACGGCCCGTACCTTCCCAAAGGTTTTTTTGATGCCAGTATCCCAACGGTACTTTGGGCCAGCGATCACGACTATTTCGTGGCTTCCCGGTCGGCGGATTTCGAGCGCGCAGATGTAGTAATCGTCAATGGGGCTGCCGAGCAGGCCGAGATGACGGACATTTATGAGACGCGGATCGTGACCTTGCCTGGGCATGAATTCTACGACGCACCACCGGCGGGGTCGGCTCCCATCGACCGCGATTGCGACGTTCGTTTTACCGGTCGTGCGTTCGTTCCGTATATGCGGGACAAAGCGCAGTACCTGTTCCAATTGGCGACGTTGGAAGATCCAGCCCTGCGGATCGAAATCGTCGACGGCTACCTCGACAACTCCCGCTACCGAACAGCATTGGCGTCGGCGCGCTTTATTCCCATCCATTGTCGCTATGCAGCATCCGTTCAAACTCGCGCAATCGATGCATTCTTTGCCGGGGCCAATGTCTTGTCGCCGGAGGAAAACTTGATTGGCGATCTCATGGGCGGAGAGAATGGCGGCTATATCTCTCTGGCAGGCGCCGATGCGGACGACGTGTTGGCGCGGCTTGCCCATGGCCACGATGCAAAACCCGATCCGTCGGTTCTCTCTGATTTTCTTTGGTCTTCTCCCCAGCGGGAAACGCGTTTTTTGAAATTTGCGCTTTTGCAGACGTTGCTGGCGGGGCCACGGCAAAAGCCGGCGGAAGAGTCGCAGGTTGGGGCGGTTGAGTTCCGCGGGTACGAACCGAGCCGCGGCATCGCAATCTATACGCGCCTGGCATCATTGAATCTGGAAGAGGTTGGCGATGAGGCGGCGCCGGCAATTCGCGCGGCGGCGGCGGCCTTTTATGCTGCCATGGCGGCTCACGACAACCAGCGATTGACGCAAATGACCTACGATCTGCATCGGTCATGCGCGGATAGATTCCCGCAGTCGCTTGTTGCTCAGTTTAATGCGGGATGTGCGCTGTCGGCGCTTGGGGCGGCGGCGGAGGCCGTTGAATATTTCAGTACAGTGGCCGAGAAAGGCGATGCATTGACTTTCAATCCGCGCCGGGACGCCTTGCTCAGCCATCGCATTCGCCCGATGGCAGCGGCGCTTCCTTATGAAGATTATTATTGGGCGGTGACGCGGGGACTTCGGGCGGGTGACGCAATGTGTGCGGACGCGCGCAGGATTTTGCAGGCGACCGCACGCTTTTATCTCGGCAGGCAGAAGGTCACGGCGGGAGATTCTGCCGGCGCACGGCAGGATTTGAAGGCGGCAGTTGAACTCTTTCCCGATCATTTCCCGGCCTGGGCGGCTTTGGTGCCTTTATGTGCCGAAATGGGCGCGGCACCGGAAGAAACTTGGCACGCCTGCTCTCGTGCCATTGCTCTTTATCCACCCAACCTGAAGAATCTTTTGCCCTTTGCCGTCGATGCGTTGTCGGCCTTGGGAAGGGAACTCGACGCGGATCAGTTGACGCGCTGGTGGGTGCTGCTTGCGGACCGTGTCCGTAGCCCGGAAGGCAAACGGGTCATGATGCAGCCAGACAGTCTGAACACCGCGATCGCGCGACAAGCCAATCTGGATGCTTGGATTGCCGAGATTGTTAACCATATGGTGAAAGAGGACGCCTAACCCGGATCGCTTCTGTGCAGTTCACCGTCGCCATCGTCACCTGCAACCGCGCCGACAGTTTGGCGGAGGGCCTTGCCGCCTTGGCGGCACAGGATTTTCCGTTTCAGGATGTTGAGGTGGTCGTTGCCGATAACGGCAGCCGCGACGAAACCCGTGCCGTCTGTGATCGCATGGCGGCCCGATTTCCCAATTTCCAATACATCTATGATGCACGCCCCGGCCAATTGGTGGGCTGGCATCGCGCGCTCGCCGTTGCGACGGGCGACATTGCGTGCTTTATCGACGATGACGTACGTCCCCAACCGTCCTGGCTGGCGGCGCTGGCGGAAACTTATTCGGACGCGCGCGTCGGGATGGCCACCGGCCCCATCCGCCCGTCGTATGATGGCACGCCCCCTGATTGGTTGGATCATTTGCGGTTGGGCGATCCCGGCGCCGAAACCAATCCGTTTCTCGGTTTGCTCGATGCCGGAAGCAAGCCTCTCGATATTCCCGGAAATTTCGTATGGGGGAGCAATTTCACCGTTCGGCGGCAACTTCTGATCAATGTCGGCGGATTTCACCCGTGCGCCATGCCGTGGAACTTGATCCGCTTTTACGGCGACGGCGAGGTGTATGTCGGCCGGACGGTCGCGGAGCAAGGGCATCGGGTGGTCTATCATCCCGAGGCGGCGGTCATCCACGCCATACCGGATCGCCGCCTGACCTTGGAGAGCGTACACGCCAAATTCGTCTCGGCGGGCTGTGCGCGGTCCTATCAGTTCCTCCGTCAATCGGGCGAGCTCTATGACTTTCCTTCTGACGACGACATCGAAGGTATCGCTTCGCGCTACTTCCGCGACGCGAGTGCGGTACCGGCGGAATTGCGGACCGCGGTGACGCAGGGTTTGACCGACGGTTTGCGGATGCATTGTGACGCTTTTCAGAACGATCCGGCGTTTCGCGACTGGGTAGCCTGCGAAACCTATCTCGATCTCGATCGCTGTTACACGCACCCGGCGCTGCAACCCGCCGATGGTACCCGGCAAGCAACGGACTGGCGGGTGGGTGGCTCCTTGAGCGAAGGGGCAAATGGGTAATTCCGTTAACATCTTGCGCCTAATCTCCAACGCCATGAAATCTGATCATTTGAGTGCGAGGCAGGTGTGTTTCGGGCACGGGTAATCGCGGGCAGAAAAGGCACAACCGCGGAGAGGCCGCTGCGTGTGCTAACCATGTTGCGGGCCCGGTGGGACGCACAGCGCGCGCCGGCTTTGCAGGCGCTCGCCGATCTGGGCCACGAGGTTATTTATATCGAGGACATCCTGTCGCCGGACGCCTACCGCAAGGTGATCGAGCGATTGAAGGTTGATGTGGTGCTGCTTTGGGGCAGCAGCCTACAGAATTTTTTGATGTCCGCCGAGGGGCCCTTTTTCCTCGATGATATGGAAGTCCCTTACGCCACGTTGTGGACGGATAACCCGGTCAAGCATCTCTATCTACTCAAAGACGTCCGCACCCCCAATCACAAGGCACAGTTTGTTCCGGATACGCAGGTCATTGCCCAGATGGAGGGGCTGGGATTCGACAACCTCCATTACTTGCCGCCGTGGCATATCGATCCGGAGATATTCCGGCCGGTTCCCGCGGAACCGGAGTTGACGTGCCAGGTCGGCTTTGCCGCGACGGTCAATGCCTACGAAGCCGAACGCGCCAAATGGCGTAATTTTTGGGACTACCGGATGAACGCTGCGGCGAATACGGTGATCGCGCGGCTGGATGCCGAAAAGGATCATGTTGACGTATTCGATATGCTGGCCGATGAGTGGGATCCCTGGTCGCTCGAATTTTCATTGATCTCGCACGCCATGTATTTCGAACAGAAAGCTATCGTCCGCCGGCAAGTGATTGAGGCGATGGGGGATCGCCTTTTGGATATCGTCGGAATCGGCAGCGCGGTGACCGACCGGCCCAACGTCCATATGCATCGCGGCATGGAGTGGCACGAGTTGTCACGCTTCTTTTGCTCGACGGCGGTCAATGTCAATTGCACGCCCTGGCCAAAGTCCTGTCACCACCGGGTATTCCAAGCGACGGCCAGCGGCGCGTTCATGATCACCGATTGGCGCGATGACGCGGCGGCGTTGTACGAGCCGGATGAAGAGGTTGTCTATTTCAAATCGCTGGATGAATTGCCGGGTCTGATCGATCGCTATCTCGCCGACGAGGAATCCCGCACCCGTATCGCGGCGGCGGGCAGGCTTCGGTTCCTGTCCGAACACACGGCGTCCCACCGTATGGCGGAAGTGGCCAAGGTCTTAAGCGATCTTCTCTGAGAAATATTAAGCGAGGATATCGAGCGTCGCGCCGGTCATCCGGCCGAGGGTAGAGATCACTTTCGCATTGGCCGTGTAAGTGACTTCCGCGAAGTTCATATTGACGAGCTGTTCGGCGAGGTCGACCGGGCCGCCCTCCACGACGGTCGAGCGGACACCCGCGCCGGCGCCGTTGGCGACATAGCTCGAAGACTGCACCTTCTGCGCCTTGAAATCCGGCGTGCTGACATTGGCGACGTTGAACGCCGCCACCTGCGCTCTGAGCGCGCTGTCCTGCAGTCCCGTGATTGCCGTTGACATGGCGGCCGATAAGCTCATCCGATCCCCTCCTTTTAGGGGCGCTCAAATCGTGGGAATTCTGCCCACTTTTCCGCTGATTAGATTAGGCTGTCCGGGGGGTGGCCACTATGACTTCCGTCACAGGGAAAACGGCCGGGAAATGGCGATTTTTGCCTGTCTCGCCGGTCCGGCCATGATATATGTCGGCCAACGAATACCGCCTTTCCAGGGAGAAAACCAATGGCCGCTCGTACCAAGCCCCCCTTCCGCGCCGATCACGTCGGCAGCCTGCTCAGGCCCGACAACCTCCACGACGCCCGCGAAAAATGGAAGAAGGGCGAACTTTCAGGCGAGAAGCTCAAGGAAATCGAGGACGCGGCGATCCGCGATGCGGTGGCGCTACAGGAATCCGTCGGCCTCAAATCCATTACCGACGGCGAATTCCGCCGCGACTACTGGCACCTGGATTTCATGTGCGGCTTCGATGGCGTGAAGTTCAACGAGGAAACCTACGGTCACAAGTTCCACGGCGGTATTTCCGTCGCAACGACATTCGTCGAGGGCAAGGTTTCCAATCCGGCGGGCGGTATCATGGTCGATCACTTCGAGTTCCTGAAGTCGGTGACCAAGGAAACCCCCAAGTTCAGCTTTCCGGCGCCGGGCATGTTCCACTTCCGTCCGGGCCGTGACGGCATTTCCTCCGACGCTTATCCCGATCTCGGCGAATTCTGGTCCGATCTCGGCAAGGCCTACAACGACGCACTCAAGGATTTCGTCGCCGCGGGCTGCACCTATCTGCAGATGGATGACGTGACCCTTTGTTATTTCTGTGACGACGAGCAGCGCGAGCGTCTGAAGGCGCGCGGTGACGACCCCGATCAGTTGCTCGATGTCTACATTAAGGCCAACAATGCGGCCTTCGCCGGTCTTCCCGACAACGTTGCGACGGCGACCCACATGTGCCGCGGCAACTTCCAAAGCGAGTGGATGGCGCAGGGCGGTTATGAGCCGGTGGCCGATAAGATGTTCAACGAATTCGATGTCGATGCCTTCTTCATGGAGTTTGACAGCGACCGCGCCGGCGATTTCGAACCGTTGCGCTTTGTGCCCAAGGGCAAGTTCGTGGTGCTGGGTCTTGTCACGTCCAAGTTCCCGGAATTGGAGCCCAAGGACGAACTCAGGAAGCGCATCGACGAGGCGACCGAGTTCGTGCCCCTCGATCAGTTGTGCCTGAGCCCGCAATGCGGCTTCTCCAGCACCCACCACGGCAACAAGCTGACCATGGACGAGCAGCGCAAGAAGCTCGAACTGGTGGTTGAGGTTGCCGAGGAGGTCTGGGGCTAAGCGCCGTCGCTTACCCACCACAAAAAAACGGGGCCGTTAGGCCCCGTTTTCTTTTGAGTGATTGATGCTCGTCGATCAGTACAGGTTCTGTGCCGATACCATCGCGTACAGCATCGGGATCGACAGCATGGTGTTGACGCGGGAGGCGAGAGCCGCCTTGCGGGCTGCCTTCGGTTTCTCCTCGTCACTGGCTTCCACCAGACCGATGACCTTCTGCTGGTTCGGCCAAATGATGAACCACACGTTGAACGCCATGATCAGGCCGAACCACATGCCGATGCCGATCATCGCGTGTTTGCCGACGTTGTCGGCGAGGCCGATGGACAGTGCCTGACCCAGATAGCCGTTCATCCAGGCGAGAACCAAGCCCCAGACCACCGTCGACAGGGCCGCCCAGCGGAACCAGAACAGCGCCACCGGCATGATGTGCTTGGGGATCGCCGGACGCAGCTCGGCCGGGATCGTCGGCACGGTCGGCGTCTGAACGAAGTTGAAGTACCACAACAGGCCGATCCACATCACGCCCGACAGAACATGCAGCCAGCGGACAAAGAACGCCCAAAACTCAAATCCGAATTCCATGATTGACCTCCTCTGTCTTCCGTTACATGCCGATTGCGTTGACGACGAGGACCATGATCACCGTAATGATCAGGCCCAGGATGACAGTACCGGTCAATGAATCTAGTGGGTTACCCATGTGCTCCCCCTTTTTGCTCCCTCGGTGCCACGACAATTGGACAATATAGTTATGAGATAACAGTGCCCCGAACGGACCCTAAAGATCAACTGATTTGGTAGGATATTCGGGGCCGGGATGCGTTCAATTGCCGGAAGCCGCCATTTCTGCGGCCTGAAATCCCGATCTAATCGCTCCGTCGATGGTGGCGGGAAGACCCGTGTCGGTCCAATCGCCCGCCAAAAACAGGCCGCCGATTCGGGTTCCGGCAGGGGGGCGTAACCGCAACTGCGCGGGCGTTTGGGCGATTGTGGCGCGCTGTTCCTTGATCACGCGGTGCGGTGGTATCGGCGTTCCCGGTGCCCCGGTGACGCGTGCGAGCTCGGCCCAAACGGTTGCCGCGATGGCCTCGGCCGATTGCGCCGCGAGCGCACTCGCCGCGCTCACTGTCACCGAGAGGATGTCCCCCCGATTGAAGACCCATTGGGCCTCGCTGCCGACGAGGCCGATAAACGGCACGCCGCCCGGCAGCCGTAGGCCGCTCTCGACACGGTAATGCAGGTTGACGATGGGCCGGGTTTCGGTCGGAACGGTTAGATCGGGAAGCAGCGCCTGCGCCTCGCTCGGCGGTATGGCGAGGATGATTGTGTCCTCGGGCGCGATCTCGATCGTGCCGCCGCTGGTGACAAGCGCTTTCGCCCGGCCATGCTCCGCTTCCAGGCCGCGAATGCGGGTACCGAAGGATACGGAAACGCCCCGTTGCCGAAGGTGATCGAGGGCCGGATCGACCAACGCCGCCGACAGACCCTTGGCAGCGAGATAGGGCCGGCTGCCTGCCGCGCCGGTGAGCAGAGTTTCGCGTATCACCCGCCACAGGAGTTGCGCCGACCCCTCGGTGGCGTCGGTATTGAGGATGGCGCGCGCCAGCGGCTGCCAGAAGCGTTCGAACAGAGGGGCCGCCGGGTCGACACAGTCGGCAATCGTCGCATCCTCGGATGCCGTCGCGAGGCGATAGGCGTCACGCAGGTCGGCGAGACGGCTGCCCGGTATGCGGTTGTGCGGATGCAGCAGCCACCAGGGGAGGCGCCCAACCCCCGGCCGTAAGGTCCACGACATATCTGCGGATAAATCGATGAAATTGAAGTCGGGCGGGTCCAAGGGTGTCAGGGCATTTTGCGCACCGATCTCGTGCAAAAAGTCGAAGACGCCCGTGTTGGCGCCGAGGATCAGGTGATTGCCGTTGTCGATGACGCGGTCGAGGACCGTATCGTGGAAAGAGCGGCAGCGCCCGCCCGCTTGGTTGGCCGCCTCGATCACCCGCACCGGCCTGCCGAGGGCCGTTGCTCGCACGGCGGCGGCCAAGCCGGCCAACCCGGCGCCGATCACGGTGACCGTGCCAGGGGAGGTGGCGGTGGTAGGGGATGACGTCATGCCGGGCTTGTCCGAACCTTGCTCTTATGTCGTTTTACGACCTATATCGCTTCTATATCGCAAGAACGGCTGAATTCGTAGGCGGAGTTTCCCGAAAAGTGGCCAAAAGGCTTTCTTATTGCGGCGACCAGGTGGCGCGGCAGGACCGTGATCGGTTCCTGTGCACGCTGTTTGCGCCGGATGATCGGCTGGAAGCGCTTTGGGCGCTGCTTGCTTTCAATATCGAAATCGCCCGCACCCGCGAGGTCATCAGCGAGCCGCTTCTCGGGGAAATGCGGGTGCAGTGGTGGCGCGACGTTGTTGCGGCGCTTTACGGGGAAGGAACCGCCCCCCGGGGCAATCAGGTCTTGGATAGGCTTGCCGACGTTGTTCGCGACTACGATCTGCCGCGCGCGCCCTTCGACCGGTTGCTGGATGCCCGTACCGCCGAGGTGACCTCGTCCCCTCCCGTAGATGTCGAGGCCTTTGTCGCGCATGGCGCCGAAACCGATGGGGCGTTGAACGAGCTTCTCCTCCATATTCTGGATCCCGACGCTCCCCAAGACGCAGTGGAGGCGGCCCGCGCAACAGGCGCGGCTTGGTCCGTTGCCGGGCGGTTACGCGCCATTCCCTTTCATGCCCGCAAGGGATGGATCACGCTGCCGTCCTCGGTTGCGACTGCGGAGAGCGCCGTTGGCGCGGATATTCTGGGTGGACGCGCCTCGGCCGCACTGGTGGAGGCGGTTAAAAAGCTCGTCCAGGAAGCGCGGACATACATTGCAGAAGCTCGGCGCTATTCCTACCCGGCGCCGCGTCTATGGCAGGGCGTGACGCTGCAGGCGCGTCTGGCCGAGCTATACCTCGACCGGCTCGAACGATTGGGTCACAACCCGTTTGACGAAAAACTGGAGCGGGGGCGCGCCGGACGGCAACTCCGGCTTTGGCTCAGCGCGAAACGGGAAGCGTATTCGCGAGGGCGTTCCCATCGGGCGCGACGGGATCGGAGCGGGCCGCCCAATCGATCGACATGATATCGATGGCCGTAACGGCCGGAAAGACCGTCGGGCCACCGGCCATGTAGAGCCGGACCGAGCCGTGCTCCATATCGGGAAAGACGGCGCGGGCATCATCGAATTTGCGGACTTCCAGCACCGAAATCTGCTGGGTTTCCGGGTCCCGGCTGCGCCACACATAGGTGGGATTGGCTTGGCGCGGTTTGCCGAAGGGGGCGACGACCCGCCGCCATTCGTCCGTCGGGGAGCCGAACCGGCCACGCAGAAAGGAGAGAACGCGGTTATAGGCGCCGCTGTCGAAAATGGCGTGGATATGGACGGCCGCGTCGCGGTCATAGCGGGCGAGGGCCCGCGATCCCTGATACAGGATTGTGTTGACCGAGAAGGCATCGGCGATCTCCGCTGGCCAATCGACGGGGACGACGCAGAATGCCGAATGGCGTTGCCGTTTGGAGATACAGGCGCTTGGTTCATCTGCGCCGTACCGGCGTTGGGGGTGGCCCATCGCAACGGAATCGCCGAGGGTAAGGTGGACACCCTGCAGTGCATCTCGGAGCCTCTGAATCGGCATGCCCGATGCGTCCTGTTGCGGAAGAAGCCGGGTTTCCTCGGCGGGCAGTTCGTGGACGGCGTCTACGGACGGCTTGGGCCCCGCCGCTTGTGGCGCCGGTGTTTCGCTCGCCACGGGTTCCGGCGCCACAGGGTCAACCGAGGCGATCGGCAGTACCGGTGCGCTCGCCGTTTCGAGCGGTGTTTCACGAACGATCTCCGGCAAGGCCGGGACCGGCGGCGGCGCATTGTCGCCGAGGCGTTGGATGATGGGGGCACGGGCCGTGCTTCTTTGGATCACCGGGGCCTCTTTTTCGGGCCGCACGGAAGGGGCGGGGGCAGCTTGTCGCTCACGCAATGCCTGTTGGATCGGCCCCTCATTCGGTTCCGGGCTATCGTCGGTGACACCCAACACGCGGCCGATCCCGGCCAACAGCGAACCAACGGGCCCGTCATCCTCGGTTTGCGCGGGTATGGGCGCTTCATCGCGAGGGGGAGCGACGAGATCGACGGCTTCGAGCGGCCTGACCGAGACCGGGGGTACGGGGCGCGCGTCGATAATTTCCATCTGAGCAGGCGCCGGCGGCTCGATGCGGGCCACAACGACAGGGGCCGGTGGCGCCGGCTTGCGTCGGGGCGTTGGCCGGAACGTGACCGCGGCCGCCTGTTCGAGGGTACGGGTTTCGACAGGCTCCGCCGGGATCAGAGCCGCTGTTTCAATGGACGCCGCCGTTTCTTCGGTGGCGGCGACGGTTTGGACGGTTTCGGGTTCAACGTCCTTGGCGGGCTGTGCCGGCGGCGCTTCGGCCATAAGGTCCGGTCGCGGCGCGTTTCGCCCACCACTCTGGACGGCTTCCACAAGCTCGTCGGCGGCGGCGGCCAACTTGGCGGCCGCTTCGGCCAATTGGATCGCCGATCCGCTGGTAATCTGGCCCGGGGAAAGGGCGGCGGCAGTGCTGATCCGATGCGCGGCGCCCGTGAGCATGTCGGCGGCCTCCGCGAGATGGGTCACGGCTTGTATTTGGGCTTGTACTGGAGCGTCCTCGGGGTCGGGAGACACATCGGTTTGGGCGACGGGAAGGACTTGGGGGACTTGGGACGGCGGAACGGCAACCGCTGCATCTTGCTGCACTTGTTCTTCTGATTTAGTCAGCCGGTCGATCTCTGCCCGTCGTGCCTGCATCAGGGCCTGGGCAACCTCGAAATGGCCCATTTCCATAGCGAGGTCGAGCGGCGTCCGTCCGAATTCGTCAGTTTCAGTGACGTTCTTTCCGTTTTTGATGGCCGACGAAACCGCCGCCAGATCGTTGTTTTGCACGGCTGCAAACAGCGACGGCGCCCGCGCTGGATCGAGACGGAAGGCAAGGTCTTGGGCGCCCGCCGGTAGGGCGAGAGCAAGAAAAGAGACGCTGACAAGGCAAACAAGTGCCCAGCGCGAAAAATGTTTTCGACGGCGCAAATATCGGCCCGCCGTCCGGCCTATCTGGTCGAGGTCCCTCATCGTGGGCGTGTCCCTCATTTGCCCGCGTGGCGGCGGCTAAATACCGCTCGTTGTCCCCCTCACATTAAATTTTGAGGAGTCAGTGCATTATTTTCAACTACTTACGTTAATTTTTTCTACCTTTGCCAGCCATAATTCGAGATCGCGCAATGCACGTGTGCTTACGGCAGCTTTACGGGCGCGTCCGCGCGGCGGTTTCTTTTCACCGGGTTCAGCGGAAAGTGGCGGAAACAATCCGAAATTGACGTTCATCGGTTGATAGGTTTCCGGATCGCCGGTGGTGATATGACCGAGAAGTGCTCCCATCGCCGTGGTCGGTGGCGGAAGGTCGGTCGCCCGCCCAAGGCAATCGTCGGCGGCAAATCTACCCGCCAGCAGCCCAACGGCGGCACTTTCGACATATCCTTCGCAACCGGTGATCTGGCCGGCGAACCGCAGGCGCGAATCCGCCCTGAGGCGGAGATGGCTATCCAACAGACGCGGCGAGTTGATGAACGTGTTGCGGTGCAGCCCGCCAAGGCGCGCAAATTCGGCATTCTCCAGGCCGGGGATGGTCCGGAATACCCGCTTCTGCTCGCCATACGTCAATTTGGTTTGAAAGCCGACCATGTTGTAGAGCGTCCCGAAAGCGTTGTCCTGGCGCAGCTGAACGATTGCTTTGGGTTTGACGTCGGGCGCATGGGGATTGGTGAGGCCGACCGGCTTCATGGGGCCGAAGGCTAAGGTTTGCGGGCCGCGCTCCGCCATCACTTCGATGGGCAGACAGCCTTCGAAATAAGGGGTGTTTTCTTCCCATTCCTTGAAGGAGACCCGCTCGGCGCTGAGCAGTTCCCCGATGAACCGGGCATATTGATCATCGTCCAAGGGGCAATTGATATAGTCGGCGCCGTCGCCCTTGTCGTAGCGCGATTGGAACCACGCCTTTGAAAAATCGATACTGTCCTTATAGACGATGGGCGCGATGGCATCGAAGAAAGCGAGACCGTCGTCGCCGGTGAGGCCTCGGATGGCGTTCGCCAGGTCGGGAGACGTGAGAGGGCCGGTGGCGACGATCACTTTTTCCCAGTCGGCGGGGGGAAGGCCGGTCACCTCGCGCCGGTCGATTTCGACCAGGGGATTATCCTCGAGGGCTTTTTGGACTGCCGCACTAAACCCTTCCCGGTCGACCGCTAAGGCGCCGCCTGCGGGCAGTCGGTGCCTGTCCGCCATGGTCATAATGAGCGATCCCGCGCGCCGCATCTCTTCGTGCAGCAGCCCGACGGCATTGAATTCGGCGTCGTCGGAGCGGAAGGAATTGGAGCAGACAAGTTCGGCCAGCCCGTCCGTTTGATGCGCGTCGGTGCCCCGTTCCGGCCGCATTTCGTGCAGAATGACGGGAATTCCGGCCTGCGCGAGTTGCCACGCGGCCTCAGACCCGGCGAGGCCGCCGCCAACCACGTGAACACGGCGCTCTGTGGATTGCCTTTGGGAATGGTTCATCGGCCAACTGATACTCCCGCTGCCCCCGGCGTGCAAGGTAAGCGCAAGGCGGCTCAAACGCTGGAAAACTGAGGATTCTATCCACGTAAGGCTGGTTAACGGCCTGCTAACTATCTGATGAAAAAGAAGAAATCATCACCATATGGAGGGCTCGGTGCCGCTATGCGCCAAATCACAGCCGTGCCTTGACCACCTGACGTAAACTAAGCCGTGTGGGCCATTTGCGGCCATATGCCCAAGTTGGCAGCCAAGTGGACGGGGCGGCGGACGGAGTTGTAGCGTGAGCTCGGACAACGAAGAAGTGCTCGACGTTGAAGAAGCAATCGAGTCGCTCGAGGAAATCCTCGGGGACGACGATGCCGTATGGACGAAGATTTCTCAGCCGCAGCTCGAAGAGATCCTGGCGGAACATGAAGAATATCTGGATCGCAAGATGGGCGCCAAGCGGGCCAATCTCAAATTCCTTGATATGTCCTATCTGGATTTCACGCGCCGTAACCTCAATCAGGCGGATGCCACCGGCGCGCGGCTCGGCCATGCCACTATGGACGATGCCAATCTTCGGGCAGCGAATCTATATGCCGCGGACATGAGGTTCGTTTCCTTGATCGGTGCCGATCTGTCACGGGCCGACCTGCGCGGCGCCTGTTTGCGGGGGGCCGATTTTACCAACGCCAATTTGACCGAAACGGATATGCGTGACGGTTTGCTCATGCGCTCGGTGGAACGCGGCGAATTGCTCCCCATCATGAATGAGAGTGAAAGCGCCTCTATCGATAAGGCGATCATGCGCGAGGCCGATCTTTCCGGCGCTCGGGTGTCGAATGCCTTTGTCGTGCAAACGGACATGACCGATGCGGTGCTTCGCAACGCGCGCTTTGTCCGTGCCGACCTGTCATATGCGAATTTCACCGGCGCCGTTTTGGACGGGGCCGACTTTACCGAAGCCAATCTGACCGGGGCCATTTTCCATGGCGCGGTGCTGACCCACACGGTTCTCGACAATGCCATCTTGAATGCCGCCAACCTGACCGGGGCGATCATCGATTCCGTCGATTTCCTTAACGCCAATACGGCGGATGCCCGCTTGCCGCGTCACATCGCCAAAATGGACCGCGAAATCCAAACCATCATCGAGGATCACGGGAAATGGCTGGATAGTGACGGGACGGAAGGCATCAAGGCCGATTTGTCGGAAGTGAATCTGGGCGGGTACGATCTGCGCCATGTCCGCCTGTCGGCGGCCGATCTGTCCTATTGCGTGTTGCGTGACGCGGATATGTCTTTCGCCGATCTGCTGATGGCCAACATGTGCTTTGCCGATTTGCGCAATGCCAACCTGACGGGAGCCGATTTGCGCGGCACGCAATTGCAGCGGTGCAATCTGTCCGGGGCCAATCTTGTCGGCGCGCGTTTCGACGGTGTGCGCAAGGAAGGTAAGAGCGACGGCCGTTGGCCTGCCAACCTGCAGTTCGCCAAACTGCGTGGCGCGAAACTCAATGGGGCGGATTTCGTCAACGCCAACCTCGAAGGTGTCGATTTCTGCAACGCCGATTTGCGCAATGCCGATTTGCGGGGGGCCAAGCTGGTGGACGCGGATTTCACCAACGCCGAATTGCAAGGCGCCCGGCTCAAATCCGCCGACTTGCGCGGCGTCAAAGGGTTCCCGCGTAGCTAACCTTTCCCTATTTTACCAGCCAGGCGATCAATCCCGAGGCCAGTCCCAGCGCCAGGACGATCCCCGTGCGCCGTGCCATGGCGCCGTTGCCGATGACGGCGGCGAGCCCCGCCTTGATCACGGTGTTGGTCACCACGGCGATGATGATCGCCAGTTCCGCAATGTGTCCGGAAATCTGGGTGCCGGCCATGCGCGACATGGTCAAGGTAATGGCATCGACATCCACCAGTCCCGCGGCGCCCGCGATCAGCAGTAAGGATTCCTCTCCGGCCCATTGCTGGAGATAATGCGATGCCACCACGAGCACGGCGAGGAGCAGGCCGAACAAGAGGGCGTTGGTCAAATCGGCGGGGTCGCGAATATCGGGGGGCGCATGATTTTCGTGCGATGCGGCGCCGAAGACCAAAATGGCGGCACCGATGGCCGTCACGATAGCCATCACGCCAAGGCTCGGCGCCAGTTGCCATCCGAGTGCCGGATCGATCACGCTCGACACGACGATCACCCGAAGGAACATCATCGCCGCCGCGACCGCCGTGCCGCCGGCCAGCGCCGGCGCGATATCGGGCGCGTGCCGCGAGAGGCGCGCGAAATTCAGGGTCACCGCGGTGGACGAGGCGAGCCCGCCGAAGATACCGGTCAGCAGTGCGCCGAGGCGCGGCCCGATGAGCTTGATGGTGACATAGCCGATGAACGATAGGCCCGAGATCAGGACGACCATCCACCACAATTGGAACGGATTGAGAATGCCGTCCGGCCCGTACCCCTTGTCGGGCAGCAGCGGCAAGGCAACGACGGAAATAAGCAGCAGCTTGATGGCGCTGTTGAGCTCGAAGCGTTCGATGGCGGCGACCCACCGGTGCAATTCCGGTTTGATTTGCAACACGGCCATGGTCACCACGGCCGCCGCCGCCGCGAGTGCCATGTCGTTGAGAACCGCCAAAGCGCCGAGGGCGAAGGTCACGAACAGGGCGACAAGCGTTGTCGTGCCGAATTCCCCTTTGGCGCGCCGGTAGCTGACCCAATGATCGACCGTCATCAGGGCCGCCAATCCCAAAAACGCCGCCGCGAGGATCAACTCTCCGGCGACTTGCGCAAGAAGCCCCCACAAGCCGCCGAGCAGTCCGACCAAAGTAAAGGTCCGGATACCCGCGCGCCGAAGGCCACCGGTCAGTTCGCGCGTGTACCAGCCGCGTTCGGCGCCGATCAGGAAGCCGATCGCCAACGCCAGCCCGACGCGGTAGAAGATTTCAAGCTCGCCCATTGTTCCGTTCATGTAGCAGGTCGGCGGCAATGCCAATGTGACAGTTCGATGACGGTCGAGGGGACAGTATTTTCGCTGAGCGGTCTTTGACGGCGCTCAATTGGCGAGAGGGCAAGACACGCTAAACTTGCTCGTGTCTTTATGGCGGTTGTGATAGTTAAATGCGGTTCGCGCAAATAATGACGCGGACAATATTGGCGAAAGTCAGAAGAAGAAAAGAAAATGAGCGAGGAAGCCGGAGGAAACCAGCCCCACGAGGAGCTGGAACTCAAATTCGAATTCGATCCCGCGTTCGCACGGCGGCTCAGCAAGGTTGCATGGTTACGTGCCATTCAAAGCGGACGCGCCTCGACACGCGCGTTGACTGCCACCTATTTCGACACGCCGGAGAAGGACCTGCATCAAAGCGGCCTGTCGTTGCGGGTGCGCAAGGAAGGCCGCGCCTACAAGCAAACCCTGAAGGCGCAGGACGCGGCGGCGTTCGTGCGCCGCGAATGGGAAACCCGGGTGCGCCAACCGGTGCCTAACCGCGACGAGGTATTCAGCAATCCTGACTTCCGCCGCCATATCAACGGCCGCAAAGTGGAAACCCTGGAGCCGGTGTTCGAAACCCGCATCCGGCGCACCACCCGCAATCTGATTGCCGACGGCGATACGCAGATCGCCTGCGACTTGGACGTCGGCGAGATCGCTGCCGGTGAGAAATCCAAAGCCATCAGCGAGCTCGAGCTGGAACTGAAGTCCGGCGATCCGCGGCGGCTGTTCGATATCGCCCGCCGCATCGCCGAGATCGTTCCCTTGCGGCTCGTCCACGCCTCGAAATCGGAGCAGGGCTATGCGTTGCTCAATGGCGGCCGCGCCGAGTGGATCAAGCAGCCGAAGGTGAAACTGCCCGACGGTGTCACCGGCGAGGATGTGCTGGTGCGCTCCGTTGCCGCCTGTCTCGATCATCTGTCGGCGAATGTCGATTGCGTGCTGCAACGTGCGCATATCGAAGGTGTGCATCAGGCGCGCATCGCGCTGCGCCGGTTGCGCGCCGCGCTGACGCTGTACAAGCCGCTGTTGCCGAAGGACCGGCGCAAGCAGGTCGGCGATCAGGTCAAGGCCATCGCGAGCAGTCTCGGGCCCGCGCGCGATTGGGACGTGTTCGGGGCGGAGGTTTTGGCCCCCGTCGAAAAAGCCATGCCCGGCGACAAATACCTCAAGCTGCTGCGCGACGAGGTCGAGCATCAGCGCGACATGGCCTATGCACTGGCATCGGGGTCGTTGACCTCGCCCGAGTACACCCGCATGCAGATCGACGTCGCCGATTTCATCCATGCCTGCGACTGGCGGCTATCGACGGACAAGGACGTGCTCGCCTACCTGTTTTCCGACGCGACGAAGCTTGCCGCGCATGCGTTGGACAAGGCGCACAGCAAACTGCTCAAGCGCGGCAAGAAAATCGACAAGATGTCGAAACGCGCGCGTCATGATCTGCGCATCGACGTGAAGAAGGTGCGCTACGCGGCGGAGTTTTTCGCGCCGCTTTACGGCAAGAAAGCGGTGGCCGCCTACCTCGCCAACCTGAAACAGTTGCAGGATGCGCTCGGGGTGCAAAACGACCTCGAAGTGGCGCGCCATTTGGTCAACAGCCTCGGCAAGGGCCTCGACGGCGAGCAAGCAAGACAAGTGCGTTACGCGGGCGGCGTGGTGGTCGGCTGGCACGCGCACGCGGCCGCCGAACGCGAGGGCTCGCTGATGACCGGCTGGAAAGCGTTCTCGAAGTCCGATCCGTTCTGGATATAGGCGATCAAACTGTCCGCCATCGAGCGGTTGGTTAAGGGGGGGCTAGAAATTGACTGACTTTGAGTTGCCGCGTCGTGACGCCCGGCGGGTCGCGCGGGTTATCGAACGCTGGCGAGAAACTGGGGTTATCGACGAACAAACCGCCGCAACCTTATCAGCGAGCTATACCGCAGTGCCCTTTAACTGGCGCGGCCTTGCGCGCATCTCAATACTGGCGGCTGTCATTTGTATCGTGATCGCTGTCGTCACGCTCTTCGCGGACAAGCAGTTCGTTGAGTTCGTAAAAAGAATTTTCACGGCCCCGGACCTCGCGTTATGTTTAGCCCTCTCGGTAGTGGCGGCTGTCCTGTATTGGGGCGGAATCGTTCGTCATCGTAGGCATCCGGAAAAAATCTTCACGAATGAAGCGATCTATTTGCTCGCTGTCGTCGCGACAGCAGGCGGGATATTCTTTTTCGGAAAAGTCATCGACAACGGTAGCGGTCATTTCTCCGTCCTAATTTTACTCGCCTGTTTTGTTTATGCAGGAGTCGCCCTCTATGCCCGCTCGAAACTGATTTGGATTTTCAGCCTCCTGAGTTTGGGTGGATGGCTCGGCGCTGAAACAGGGTATGTGTCGGGGTGGGGAGCATATTATTTCGGCATGAACTATCCCCTGCGTTTCGTGTTCTTCGGCGCGGCGCTCTGTTTCGCGAGCTATGCACTGACCAAGTCGGATAAGCTCGATTACCTTTTCAAAAGCACCTATGTGATCGGGTTGCTTTATCTCTTCATGGCGCTTTGGCTGATGTCGATTTTTGGAAATTATGGAGATGGTGAGTCCTGGCGCGCCGCCAAGCAAATCGAATTGTTCCACTGGTCAATCTTGTTCGCAGCCGTGGCGGCCGCCGTTATCTGGCATGGGCTCAAATTCGATAACGCTATATCACGCGGTTTCGGAATCACATTTCTTTTCATCAACCTTTACACGCGGTTCTTCGAGTATTTCTGGGACCCATTGCACAAAGCGATTTTCTTTGCCGTTCTTGGCGTGAGCCTTTGGTACCTGGGTTCGAAGGCACAGCGGATCTGGAACTTGGGGCGTAGCCGCGAATTGGAAAATGAGATGGTGTCTTAGGCCGTCTAAGCGCGTTTCTTTTTTTTCTGCGAACTCTGTGTGAGATACGGCGCGAGGTAGTCGCCCGTGTAGCTGCCCTTGGTGGCGGCGACGTCCTCGGGCTTGCCGGCGGCGACCAGCTTGCCGCCCTTGTCGCCGCCCTCGGGGCCGAGATCGATGACCCAGTCGGCGGTCTTGATCACTTCCAGATTGTGTTCGATCACTACCACCGTGTTGCCTTGATTGACCAGCGCCTGCAGCACTTCGATGAGTTTGCGCACGTCCTCGAAATGCAGGCCGGTGGTCGGCTCGTCGAGGATGTAGAGGGTCTTGCCGGTGGCGCGGCGCGACAGTTCCTTGGCAAGCTTCACCCGTTGCGCTTCGCCGCCCGACAGCGTCGTCGCCTGCTGGCCGATATGGATGTAGCCGAGCCCGACGCGGTTGAGCGTGTCCATCTTGTCGCGGATCACCGGCACCGCCTTGAAGAACTCGAGCCCTTCCTCGACAGTCATGTCGAGCACGTCGGCGATGGACTTGCCGCGGAACTTGATCTCCAGCGTTTCGCGGTTGTAGCGCTTGCCCTTGCATTGGTCGCACTGGACATAAACATCGGGCAGGAAATGCATCTCGATCTTGATGACGCCGTCACCCTGGCACGCTTCGCAGCGCCCGCCTTTGACGTTGAAGGAAAACCGTCCCGGCTTGTAGCCGCGCGCCTTGGCCTCGGGCAGGCCGGAGAACCAGTCGCGGATGGGCGTGAAGGCGCCGGTATAGGTGGCCGGGTTGGAGCGCGGCGTGCGGCCGATGGGCGATTGGTCGATGTCGACCACCTTGTCGATGAACTCGACGCCGTCGATGCGCTCGTGCGCGCCGGGATGGACACGCGCGCCGTTCACCCGCCGCGCCAAGGCTTTGTAGAGTGTTTCCACAACGAGCGACGATTTGCCGCCGCCCGACACGCCGGTGATGCAGGTGAAAGTGCCGAGGGGGAAATCGACGGTGAGATTATCGAGATTGTTTTCCGTGGCCCCGACGACGGTGATCTTCTTGCCTTTATGCCCTTTGCGCCGTTCGCCCGGGATTTCGATCTTGCGCTTGCCGGTGAGATATTGGCCGGTGAGGCTGTCCTTCGACGCCATCACCTCTTCCGGCGTGCCGCAGGCGACCACCCGGCCACCATGGATACCGGCGCCCGGCCCCATGTCGACCACATAATCGGCGGCGCGAATGGCGTCCTCGTCATGTTCCACCACAATGACGGTATTGCCGAGATCGCGGAGCCGCATGAGGGTCGCGAGCAGCCGGTTGTTGTCGCGCTGATGCAGGCCGATGGAGGGCTCGTCCAGCACATAGAGTACGCCGGTGAGGCCCGAGCCGATCTGCGAGGCGAGCCGGATGCGCTGGCTCTCGCCGCCCGACAGGGTGCGCGACGCGCGCGACAGGGTGAGGTACTCGAGGCCGACATTCTTGAGGAAGCCGAGCCGCTCGTTGATCTCGCGCAGGATGCGGCGCGCGATCTCGTTCTGCTTGTCGGTGAGGTGTTCGTGCAAACCAGCGAACCAGGCTTCGGCGACGTCGATGGACATGCGCGAAATCTCACCGATGTGCTTGCCGTCGATTTTTACCGCCAACGCTTCGGGTTTGAGGCGATAGCCGTCGCACGCGCCGCAAGTGGTGACGGTCTGGTACTTGGCCAGTTCCTCGCGGATCCAGGATGAATCCGTTTCGCGCCAACGGCGTTCCATGTTGGGGATGATGCCCTCGAACGGCTTCTTGATTTCGTAGGCCTTCTTGCCGTCGTCATAGGTCATGCGGATGACCGTCTTGCCCGACCCGTAAAGCAGCGCTTCGCGCACCTTCTTGGGCAGCTTGCCCACCGGCGTGGTCATCTTGATCTTGTAATGTTTGGCGAGGCTTTCGAAGGTTTGCCGGTAATAGGGCGAACTCGCCCCCGCCCACGGCGCCACGGCGCCTTCACCCAAGGACAATCGGTCGTCGGGCATGACCAGATCGGGATCGAAATACATTTCCGTGCCGAGCCCGTCGCAGGCGGGGCAGGCGCCGTAGGGATTGTTGAACGAAAACAGGCGGGGTTCGATCTCGTCGATGGTGAAGCCTGAAACGGGGCAGGCGAACTTGGCGGAAAAGGCGGTGCGCTCGCCGCCATCGGCGTTTTCGGTGTACGCGAGCCCGTCGGCCAGGTCGAGCGCCGTTTCGAAGGAATCGGCAAGGCGCTGCTCCAACCCTTCGCGCACCACGACGCGGTCGACCACCGCCTCGATGTCGTGCTTGAAATTCTTCTCGAGGGCCGGGGCGTCCTCAATTTCATAGTGGGTGCCGTCGATCTTGACCCGCTGGAAGCCCTTCTTGGCGAGGTCCTGCAATTCCTTGCGGTACTCGCCCTTGCGGCCGCGAATGATCGGCGCCAGCAGATAGAGCCGTGTGCCCTCTTCCATCTCCATCACCCGGTCGACCATTTGCGACACGGTCTGCGCCTCGATGGGCAGGCCGGTGGCGGGGGAATAGGGGATGCCGATGCGCGCGAACATCAAGCGCATGTAATCGTAAATCTCGGTGACCGTACCGACGGTGGAGCGCGGGTTGCGCGATGTGGTCTTCTGTTCGATGGAAATGGCCGGCGACAGACCTTCGATGGCGTCCACGTCCGGCTTTTGCATCAATTCGAGGAACTGGCGCGCATAGGCCGACAGGCTTTCCACATACCGCCGCTGACCCTCGGCATAGATGGTGTCGAACGCCAGTGACGACTTGCCAGATCCCGACAGGCCGGTGATGACGGTGAGGGAATCGCGGGGCAGTTCCACATCTACATTGGCGAGATTGTGCTCGCGCGCGCCGCGCACGCGGATCACGCGGGCATCAGCGCCCGGATGGGGGCGGAAACTGGGGGTCGGCTGGTCTTTCGGCATGGCCGATATATAGGACGGCAGGAGGGGGTAAGGCGAGTCCCGATACGGCCGGCTCCCAAGATTTGCCCAAAGATTTGATACCAGAGTTTAAGTTTTGGGTAAGTCTTCGTGCTAAAGTCGCGATCATGCCTGCTCGAAGCCGCAGACGCCGCCAAATCCGCCGGGCGCTCGTGACCGCCTCGGGGCTTTCGCTCGCCCTGGCCATCTGCTTCGAGCTGATCTTCGGCAATTGGATTTTCGGCCAGAATTACGGCACGCTCGAGGTGACGCGGGACGTCGAGCACGAATTCGACACGGCCGGAGTCTATGACGGCGGCAATATCCGCTACGAGCGCGACAAACATGGTTTGCGCGGGACGTACGAACGCCCCTCGCGAATCGATATTCTCGCCGTCGGCGGCGGCACCACCGACGAGGCGTTGATCGGCGAGGGCAAGACCTGGACCGATATTCTGGCCGCCGGGCTGGCGCGAATGGCGGGCCGCCGCGTCGCCGTGGTCAATGCGGGGGTGGACGGCCAAAGCACGGCGGGCACCATCCGCAATTTCGAACAATGGTTCCCGAAAATCCCCGGTCTGCGGCCGCGGTACGTTCTGGCGTACCTTGGCCTTGACGACATGACGGTGATGACCAACAACCAAGCCGCCGAAGCGGCGCGCGACAATCTCGGCGCCACGGAAAGCCCGACGGCACAGTATTTCCGGAACAACAGTGCCTTCTATGCCGTTTACCGCAAATTGTTCGGCGAGCCGGAGGGGCGTGCCTCCATGCCGTTGCCCGAAGGGAAAAAGGTCGAAGGCACGTTCGTCCCGCTACCCGAACCCCTTGACTTGGCGGCGACCGCCAGCGTGTACGCGGAGGCCCTCGATGCCTATGCCGCGCGGCTCCGGACCTTGTCCGAGATGATCCGCAAACTCGGGGCGGAACCCATTTTCGCGACCCAACATGCGGGCGACTACCGCGTCGACAAAAACGGCGACGTTCTCGGCCGGCCGACGGCTGATGGCGCCATCGATACCGGTCATTTTGCGCTGCTGACCCTGATCAACTGGAGAACCATGACGGTGTGCGAGGAAGTGCGGGCCATTTGTGTCGATCTGGCGGAAACACTGCGCTTTAAGGACGGCGATCATTATGACGCTATCCATACGACGCCACGCGGCTCGGCCAAGGTCGGGCGCGCCCTCTATGAAGCGCTAAAAGATCGCCTCCAATTCAGCGAGACGGCGCGTTTGCTTCCAAATTAGGTGGCAGGTTTCAAAGCCTTTGCTGTAAAGGCCAAAACGGAGAGCGCTACGGCAATGGCCGCGCCGCCGTAATACATGAGATCGAACGAGCCGAACGCGATCACGGCGCCGGACGCCACCGGGCCCAGGGTTTGCGCGAGCCGCAGGGCGAAAGAGACACCGGACGCGAAAGTGGCGCGGAGATCCTCGGGCGCGTTTTCGATGATCATAACTTGTAGGCCGGGACGCACGACCCCGAAGGCGGCGCCATAGGCGAGCATGGCGATCATGATCGACATGTCGGTGGGCAGCAGCGGCACCATGGCGACGGCCGCCGCCTGTACCAGGAACGCCGCCGTGATCAATCCGCGATAGCTGAAAATTTGGGCGAGCCGCGCCAATTGCAGCGCGGCGATGGTGCCGGAAAAGGAGCGCGCAGAAATAATCACGCCGATGAACACGGCGCTGGTCCCGAACTTGTCGGCAAGCAGCACCGGCAGATAGGTGTTGAGCGCGCCGAAACCGACAAAAATAAAACCGGCGGTCATGATCAGGATTTCGACCACCCGCCTGTCGGCGAGGCTGCGTCCGGCGTGACCTAGGAATTCGCGGCCTTTGGTCGTTCGTGTGGTTTTGGTTTCGGTCATGAAGGCCATGGCCAACAGACCGACCGGGAGACCCAAGAGACAGGTGAGGAACGGGTAATGCCAGCCGAAGGCAACGAGAAACCCGCCGAGCAATGGGTAGCCGCCGGCGGCGATGATCTGCGCGGCACCCATACGTCCCATAACCCGCGCTCGGTCATGCCCGGAAAAGTAATCGCCGATCAAGGCAACGCTGAGATTTGACAGGCCGCTCGCGCCGAGGCCTTGAACCAACCGTAGTGTCAAAAGTGTTTCTAGATTCTCCGCCCATCCAACCGCGCTGCCGGCGATGGAAAACAGGAACAGTGACGGGATAAGCACCAGCTTCTTGCCGTAGCGGTCGGCGAGCAGTCCGACGAAGGGAACAATGATCAAGGCGGGCAGGGCATAGGCCGTCATTACCAGGCCGAGCTGTTCGTCGGTAACGCCGACGGCCTCGCGCATGGCGGGCAAGGCCGGCGTAATCATCGGAATGCCGAGGAGGTTGATCAGGGTGATTCCCAGAATCAATGCGGCATTCCGGTTCCAGGCCGACGAAGACGCGGGAGGATTCGGCGATGAAGTCATGGTCCGTGCATACCCTGCCCACGCCGCGCCACAAGCATAATTTTGCGAATTGTACGCCAGGATGACAGAGGGGCCGAGATGCAGACGGGAATTTAGGGGGTGAACGGCCCCGGCAAACGCGCTACAAAATCAGTTCCTATCACGACAGATGAAAACCCGGGGAGAGATTATGGCAGGCAGCGTCAACAAGGTCATTCTGGTCGGAAATCTTGGCCGCGACCCGGAAATCCGTTTTACCCAGGATGGGACGAAAATAGCGAACTTGTCGGTTGCCACTTCCGAGACCTGGAACGATCGGGCGTCGGGTGAGCGCAAGGAGCGCACCGAGTGGCACCGCGTCGTGATCTTTAACGACCGTCTCGCCGATGTTGCCGAGAAATACCTCAAGAAAGGGTCCAAGGTGTACCTCGAGGGCCAGTTGCAGACGCGCAAATGGCAAGGTCAGGACGGACAGGACCGGTATACGACCGAGGTTGTGCTCGGCCGCTTCCGGGGTGAGTTGACCATGCTCGACGGCCGCGGCGGCGGCGGTGGCGAGTACGCGGGTGCCGGTGCCGGTGGCGCGCCGGCCGAACCGGAATACGCGGCGGCGGGTGCCGGCGGTGGCGGTGGACGCGTTGACGATCTCGATGATGAAATTCCATTTTGAGTGCACAGAAAGTTGAGAGCGACGCTTTCCGGTTTCCGTTCAGCCGTTTCGTTAACGGAAGCGTAATGGGGTTGCGTCATACTTTGAAAATCTTTTCAGGGATCGAACGAGGAAAACGCGCGTGACCGAGCAAACCGGCGTACTGGTCAACCTCAACATTGTCGGCGATTTGAACGACAACGAGATAGACCTTGCCGATACCGCGCTTATGCTGGCGGCTCTCGATCATCCCGACAAAAAAATCCAACAATATCGCGATCACTTGGCCGGATTGGTGGCGAATGCCGCCGCCGTCAAAGGCCAGGCGGCGGACGTTTACGACCGGGCGGCGGTGCTGCATGACGTCGTGTTTGCCGATAATGGCTATCACGGTGACGACGATACCTATGACGACCCCGCCAATGCCGACCTGATCAGCGTGATCGACCGCCGCAAGGGGCTGCCGGTGGCGTTGGGGATTATCCTCATCCACGTGGCGCGGTCCTTGAAATGGGATATCGCCGGGCTTCGTTTCCCGGGGCATTTCCTGCTGCGTCTGCAAGCGCACGGTGAGACCGCGATCATCGATCCGTTCGACGGTGCCCGCGTTTTGCAGATGGGCGAGTTGGCAAAATTGCTCAAAGACATCTACGGCAACGAACTTCCGCTCAAGGCGGAGTTTTTGCGCTCCGTCGGCAATCGTGAAATCCTGCTCCGGCTGCAAAATAATCTTAAGACGCGGGCGTTGCAGGCGCGCGATCCCGAACGCGCCATCGACATCCTTCGGCGTATGGCGCTGATTGCGCCCGATCATGGCGAAACCATTGTCGAATTGGCGGCATTGGAGGCGGGGCAGGGCAACTTGAAGGCCGCCGTGATGGTTCTCGAGGAACATCTCGACCGAACCGCGTCGAAGAAGCGCAAGAACAGCGATGCCGAACGCATGCTGTCGGAACTGAAGCGCGGTCTGAACTAAACCTCTCGCCCCTTGCGATGTCGTGCCAAGCGGCGTAGTTCCTTTTCCATGAACCTCAATTTCCTCGAAGCCGGTGACGGTCCGCCGGTGGTTATCCTGCATGGGTTGTTCGGCCAGGCGCGCAATTGGGCGGGCGTGGCGAAGCTCCTTGCCGACCGATACCGCGTTGTCAGCGTGGATGTCCCCAATCATGGGCGGTCGCCCTGGACCGATGTCGTGAACTATCCGGTCATGGCCGACGCAGTGCGGGCCTTCTTGGCCGACAAGGGACTGACGGGCGCGGCAATGGTCGGTCATTCCATGGGCGGCAAGGTGGCGATGACCCTGGCGTTGAACGAACCGAGCGCCATCGGTGATCTCGCGGTCGTGGACATCGCGCCGGTGCCCTACGACCATGACACCGGCGACTATCTTGCGGCGATGCGGGCCCTGCCGCTGGCCGATGTCAAAAGCCGCGACAACGCGGACGAACTTCTCTCTGGCGCGGTGCGCGATCCCGCCGTTCGTCAATTGCTGTTGCAGAATCTGGCGCGCGGCGAAAACGGCTACGAATGGCGCATCAACCTTGACGGCTTACACACTGGTTTGGCCGCATTGCACGGCTTTCCCGACGGCTTGCGCGAGGCTGCGTTTAAGGGGCGCACCTTGTTCGTTGCCGGCGCCAAATCCAATTACATCGACGGGAATGGACGCGCGGAAATCCGCCGCTTGTTCCCGACCGCGGATATCGCGGTGATCGACGGCGCCGGTCACTGGGTGCATGCCGACAAGCCGGCGGAAACGGCCGCGGCGCTACAGCGCTTTCTCGCAACGCGTTCTTAGAGAGAGATTATTCGGCGGCTTCCGCCGCGGCCACGGCGCGGCGACGCACCATGCCCAGCCACATGACGGACAGCATGGGAATGATGATCATCGGCAGGGCCAGGATGATCACCCAATCCCAACCCATCAGGTGATAGACGGTGCCCGAGAAAAGCGAGGCGAAGGCGAGGCAAGTGAAAACGATCAGATCGTTGGTACCCTGCACCTTGGCCCGTTCCGACGGCACGTCTACTTCGGTCAAGAGCGCCGTACCCGCGGTGAAGGCGAAATTCCAGCCAACGCCCAGCAGGAACAGGGCGACCCAGAAATGCAGAACTTCAGTACCCGCGATGGCGACGGCGAGGGAGCCGAGCATAAGGATATTGCCGGCATAGATGATCTTGGGCGCGCCGTGGCGGGCGATCAGCGATCCCGTGAAAAAGCCCGGTGCGAACATGCCGACGATGTGCCATTCGATGACGAACTTGGCGTCGTTGAACGCATGGCTGGCGCCGATGGTCATGGCGATGGGCGTCGCGGTCATGAGGAAGGTCATGACGCAATAGCCGAAAGTCGCCGAAATCACCGCAACGATGACCACGGGCATGCGGAAGATCTCTCCCAGCGGGCGGCCCGTATCGGCCATTTCCTGCTTGCTCAGCTTGGGAATGTCGATGCCCAGGACGACGATACCCGACAGCAAGGTGACAATAGAGAGGAAGCCCAGCGCGCCCGCGAACTCGGCGCCACCGATCAAATCCTTGGTGAGATTGGCGGCCTCCGGCCCGGTAAAGGCGCCAATAACGCTGGCGGCCAGCACCCAGGAGATCGCCTTGGCCTTGAAAGCGGGGCTGGCCGAATCGGCGGCGGCGAACCGGTACTGTTGGGCGAAACCGGAATAGATGCCGAACAACAGGATGCCGAAATTGAACAGCAGGAAGTTCTGTTCCATCACCGCGACCATGGAGACCGCACCGCCGACCGCACCGATCAGCGAGCCGACGACGAATCCTGCCTTGCGGCCGATACGGCGCATCAGCTGTGCGCTCGGCAGCGTGCCGAAAGCGGTGCCGACCAGCATGGCGGTAATAGGCGCCGTGGCGAAGGTCAAATCGTCGCCGAGCATAGCCGCGCCCGCGATGGAGGCCATGAGGAATGTCAGCCCGCGCCCGGTGTTGAACAGCACCTGACATAGCGCGAGAACGCCGACGTTACGTTTTTCTGCGGAGAGAGCCATTCCTTCCATTTAAGGAACGGCAGGATTCCTGGCAAGGCAAAAGAATTCAAAACCCTGCATGGGACAAGGAATGGCCGGGGTGTGGCCAGGGTCTGCTATGGCGCGATTCGCGCGAAATTTCGTCCCTCTTTGCTTTTCTTAAGGAAGCCCCATATATCTTCCGGAATTGAGACGGAAGAGGCTTGAAAACCTTTTGTATTACAATGCCTTATGAGCGCTTTCTTGGGTGTCGATTTCGATTGGCGCCGGTTGTCCTAAAACGTTGAATTTGCTATAAATTGCCATGCAGATTCTGCCCCTATTCGGCCGCTCGGCCACGTCCCGGTAACAGCTAGGATATACGCGCGTGACGCCACCTTCTGACACGCCCTCTGACGATATTCCCACGACAGAAAATGAAATAGCCGAAGGCGCCGGCGGCACGCCGCCGGGAGACGGGCAGCCCCCCGAAGCGGCGGCAGGCGGCGGCGCACCGGGCAGCGACGTTAAGCCCGTTGCCATCGAGGACGAGATGCGCTCGTCCTACCTCGACTACGCCATGAGCGTGATCGTCAGCCGGGCGCTGCCCGATGTCCGCGACGGTCTGAAGCCGGTGCACCGGCGCATTCTCTATGCCATGAAGGAAGGCGGCTACGACTACAACCGGCCCTTCCGCAAATCGGCGCGTATCATCGGTGACGTCATGGGTAAATATCACCCCCATGGCGACTCGGCGATTTACGATGCCATGGTGCGCATGGCGCAGGATTTCTCCATGCGCCTCACCCTTATCGATGGGCAGGGCAACTTCGGTTCCATGGACGGCGACCGCGCCGCCGCCATGCGGTACACCGAAGCGCGTCTGACCCGCGCCGCGCACCATCTACTTGAAGATATCGACAAAGATACCGTCGATTTCCGTCCCAACTACGACGAATCGGTGGAGGAACCGTCGGTGCTGCCGGCCGAGTTCCCCAATCTTTTGGTCAATGGCGCCGGTGGTATCGCCGTCGGCATGGCGACCAACATCCCGCCGCACAATCTGAACGAAGTGATCGATGCGTGCTGCGCCCTGATCGACAACCCCGACATTACCATCGCCGAATTGGTCGAAAATTATGTCAAAGGTCCCGATTTTCCGACCGGCGGCGTGATCCTCGGCCGCAGCGGTTTTCAGCAGGCCTATGCCACCGGGCGCGGCTCGGTGGCCATTCGCGGCAAAGCCACGATCGAGGAATTCGGTAAGGACCGCGAGGCGATCGTCATCACTGAGGTGCCCTATCAGGTCAACAAGGCGCGGATGGTGGAGATCATCGCGGAAGCCGTGCGCGACAAGAAGATCGAGGGCATTTCCGATCTGCGCGATGAATCGGATCGCCGCGGCGTGCGCGTGGTGGTGGAGATCAAGCGCGATTCCATGGCCGAAGTGGTGCTCAATCAGCTTTATTCCTTCACGCCGCTGCAAACCAGTTTCGGCATGAACATGCTGGCACTGAACGGCGGTAAGCCGGAGATGCTTGACCTCAAGCAGATCCTCCAGGCGTTCGTCGATTTCCGCGAGGAAGTGATCACCCGGCGCACGGTCTTCGAGCTCAACAAGGCGCGGGAGCGGGCGCATATCATGGCCGGTCTCGCCGTGGCGGTGGCCAATCTCGACCCGGTCATCGAACTGATCCGCAAGGCCAAGGATGGTCAGGAAGCGCGCGAAAAATTGATGGCGACGCCGTGGCCCGCCAAGGACGTTGCGCCGCTGATCGAGTTGATCGACGAGCCCGGCCGCAAGGTCGACGGTAAAGGCAATTACCACCTGAGCGAAGAACAGGCGCGGGCGATATTGGAACTGCGTCTGCAACGCTTGACCGGCCTTGAGCGGGACAAGATCGCCGAGGACCTCCGCGAGCTGTGCGCCAAGATCGCCGAATATCTGGAAATCCTCGGCTCGAAAGCGCGGTTGTTCGAGATCATGCGCACCGAGCTTCTGGAGATGAGGGAGCAGTTCGGCACACCGCGCCGGACGGTCATCGAGGAAGCGGGATTCGAGACCGACATCGAAGACCTGATCATGCGCGAGGATATGGTCGTCACGGTCTCGAATGCGGGTTACATCAAGCGCGTGCCGCTGTCGGCGTACCGGGCGCAGCACCGCGGCGGCAAGGGACGCTCGGGAATGAGCACCCGTGACGAGGACTTCGTCTCCCAGGTGTTCGTCGCCAACACCCATCAGCCGGTGCTGTTCTTCTCGTCGACCGGTATCGCCTACAAGCTCAAGGTCTACAAATTGCCGCAAGGCACGCCGCAATCGCGCGGCAAGGCCATGGTCAACGTGCTGCCCCTGGGCGAGGGTGAAACCATCTCCACGATCATGCCGTTGCCGGAAAACGAGGATACGTGGGACGATCTCTATGCGGTGTTCGCGACGGCATCCGGCCACGTGCGCCGCAACAAGCTGTCGGACTTCACCAACGTCATGTCCAACGGCAAGATCGCCATGAAATTCGAAGGCGGGCACAAGGACGACCGGCTGATCCGGGTCCGGACCTTCAACCGCGACGAGGACGTTTTCCTCGCCACTCGGGGCGGCAAGTGCATCCGTTTCCCGGTGACCGACGTGCGCGTGTTTTCAGGCCGGTCTTCGGTCGGCGTGCGGGGCATTCGGCTTATCGGCGGCGACGAGGTGATTTCCATGTCGGGCCTGAAGCATGTCGAGGTCGATGTCGCCATGCGCGATGACTATCTGCGTAGCGTCAATGCGCGGCGGCGGCTCGTCGGCGGCGATTATACGGACCGCGCCGAAGACAAGGTCCATCACGAGGAACTCGCCGCCCGTCTGGAGACGCCCGAGTTTCAGGCCATGGCGGAGGCGGAAGAATTCATTCTGACCGTCGCCGAGGATGGCCTCGGCAAGCGGTCGTCCGCTTATGACTACCGGATTTCCGGTCGCGGCGGCAAAGGCATCGACAGCATGGACCTCAAGCGCGGCAAGGATTACAGCCGTGTTGTCGCGACGGTGCCGGTGGTCGGTGAAGATGAGTTGGTCATGGTGTCCAACGGTGGCCAATTGATCCGCATGCCGGTCGACGGAATCAGTTTCACCGGTCGCACGGCACGTGGCGTGACCTTGTTCCGGGTCGCGGAAGAC
Organism: uncultured Rhodospirillales bacterium; assembly: GCA_913055735.1. Lineage (GTDB taxonomy): Bacteria > Pseudomonadota > Alphaproteobacteria > Rhodospirillales > UBA2165 > CAJXKD01. Next base: position 86,503 of record CAJXKD010000001.1, on the reverse strand, counting down.
GAGCGGGTGGTTTCCGTGTCGCGAATCCGTGACGTCGACGGCGACGGCGACGGCGAAGGAGAGGAAGAGGCCGCTGCCGCCGAGGAACCGGCGCCCGCCGGTGAATAATGCCGGCAAGTAGGATATAAAGATCAGAACCGGCGCTTCGAACGATTGCCGGCACCAGGAACGGAAGAAGAGGGGAAAGACAAGATGGCGAGCCGTATCGGCGTTTATCCGGGCACGTTCGACCCCATTACCAAGGGCCACATCGATATTATCAGCCGTGCCACGCGGGTGGTGGACCACCTCGTCGTCGGCGTCGCGGTCAATGCCGGCAAGGGGCCGCTGTTCTCCCTCGAGGAACGCGTCGACATGGTCCAGGCGGAGATCGATCAGCTGACCACCGGTGACGGCACCAAGATCGAGGTGCGGCCTTTCGACAGCCTGTTGATGCATTTTGCCCAATCGTGCGGCGCCGGCTTGATCGTGCGCGGCCTGCGGGCGGTTTCCGACTTCGAGTATGAGTTCCAAATGACCGGCATGAACGCTCATCTCGATCCGACCGTCGAGACGGTGTTCCTCATGGCGTCGGAAAAGCACCAGTTCATTTCCTCGCGGCTGGTCAAGGAAATCCACAGTCTGGGCGGCGATATCAAGCCGTTCGTGTCACCCCGGGTGGTGGAGCGTATGGCCGAAAAGCTTGCCGGAAAGCCCGCCGCCGAATAACCTGCCACTCTTCTATAAGACATTGACCGCCCCGGTTTGAAGGGGCGGCTATCGACAGGGAGAGTAGTGTGCCGGATTCCGTTAGCGAGATTCGCGATGCCATGCGCATCGCCTGGGATGTTCCCATAGAAATGGACGACGGGCTGATCCTGCGGGCGGACGTGTTCCTGCCCATAGGAAATGAAGACGGGGACGAAGGTCGTTATCCCGTCATTCTCAGCTATGGCCCCTATGCCAAGGGTCTCGCTTTCCAGGACGGGTATCCCAGTGCCTGGGAACGCATGGCGGAAGAGCACCCGGACGTGCCCGCCAATTCATCGAACCTCTACCAAGCCTGGGAAGTGGTCGACCCGGAGAAATGGGTGCCCGAAGGTTACGCCGTCGTGCGTGTCGATTCACGCGGCTGCGGCCGTTCGCCGGGCTATATCAACCACTTTTCGGCACGCGAGACGCAGGATTTTTACGACTGCATCGAATGGGCGGGGAAGCAGCCGTGGAGCAACGGCCGCGTCGGGCTCAACGGCATTTCCTATTACGGCAGCAATCAGTGGCATGTGGCGTCGAAACGCCCGCCGCATCTCGCGGCGCTGTGCATCTGGGAAGGCGCCGCCGACTGGTACCGCGATATGACCCATCACGGCGGCATTCTGTGCACCTTTTGGGCAAATTGGTACGACATGCAGGTGCGCACCGTGCAATACGGCCTCGGCGAGAACGGGCCGCGCAGCCGCGTGCACGGCGATCTGGTTTGCGGGCCGGAAACGCTCAGCGAGGAAGAGCTTGCCGCCAACCGCTGTGCGTTCGGCGACGAGATTTGCGCCCATCCCATGGACGATGCGTATCACAGGGAACGCTCGCCGATATGGGAGAACATCGACGTGCCGCTTCTGTCGTCCGCCAACTGGGGCGGGCAAGGTCTGCACCCGCGCGGCAACTTCGAAGGCTTCGTGCAGTCCGCTTCCAAGGACAAATGGCTGGAAGTGCATGGCATCGAACATTGGACGGAGTTCTACACCGACTACGGCCGCGAAATTCAGCTCAAATTCTTCGATCACTTCCTCAAGGGCGAAGACAACGGCTGGGACAAGTCGCCGCGTGTGCAGCTTCTGGTGCGTCATACCGATGAATTCGTGCCGCGCGGAGAAGAGGACTGGCCGATCCCGCATACGGAATGGACGACACTTTATCTCCATCCGGGCGATATGAGCCTCCGGCCCGAACCGCCGGCGGAGGGCGCGAGCCTCGACTATGCCGCCATGGGTGACGGCGTCTTCTTCTCGACCCCGCCTTTGGACGAGGACACGGAAATCACCGGGCCGCTTGCGGCCAAGCTGTGGGCCTCGTCTTCGACGGAGGATGCCGATCTGTTCCTGGTGGTGGGTGTCTATGACCCGGATGGCGAGGAAGTGGTGTTCCAGGGCGCCATCGATCCGCATACACCGGTGGCCCAGGGGTGGTTGCGCGCCTCGCATCGAAAGCTCGATCCGGACCTGTCGGAGCCCTACCGGCCCTATCACACCCACGACGAGAAGCAGTCATTGCAGCCCGGTGAGGTGGTGGAATTGGATGTGGAAATTTGGCCGACCTCCATCGTCGTACCCAAGGGCTATACGATTCGCCTCAATGTGCGCGGCGGCGACTATGAATGGGCCGGCGCGACGGACGGTGAGCGGTTGAGCAACTTCAAGAACGCGCTGACGGGATGCGGGCCGTTCCTGCATGACGATCCCCGCGACCGGCCGCCGGAAATCTTCGACAATACGGTCACTCTGCACACCGGACCGGATCGTGCCGCGTACCTGCTTTTGCCCGTGATTCCAAAGAAATAGGGATTTGGCGCGGCAAGCCGGCAATCCTATATTGACCCTGCCGACCGGCCTCCGTAAGGTGCCGCCCTTCTTGAGGATGGGTGCATAGCTCAGGTGGTAGAGCAGCTGCCTTTTAAGCAGCGGGTCCTAGGTTCGAGTCCTAGTGCACCCACCATTTTCCAAGATCGTTGAGAGAAGAAGGCAGGCTACTCCGCCGCGAGGGGGAGAGAGGCATTCTTGACGTTCTTGCCGAACTTTTTCAGGAGCCGCATCAGGGTCTCCTGTTCTTCGGCTGAAAGGCCGTGAAAGTAATTTCCCAACAACCCCCGGACAAACGGGATAGCCTGGTCCAGTTTGCGGCGGCCTTCGTCGGTGAGGTACAGCGCCGTGCGGCGGCCGTCATGAGGGTGACGACGCCGTTCGAGCAGGCGCTGCTCGACCAGCCGATCGACCATCTTGCTCACCGTTGGACGTTCCAGGCCGACGCATTCCGCGAGGGCGCCGACCCCCACACCCGGATCCCGGCCCAGCCAGATCAGGATGCGGAACTCGCGGTGATGCAAATTTTGCGCTGTCAGCATCTCGGTCGAATTGCGCATGTGCTGCCGTTCGATGGCGGCGAGCCACGCTATAGGCCAATCATAGGGATCGAAGTCGATTACCGGTGCATTCTTGGGGGACAGACTGGCTTCCACCAAATCCTCCACGATGCCGATCTCGCGCATTTCGTTTCTGGTACTGTCGGGATTCCCAGCCATTTCCCCTTACCGTTTAGTTGGGCGCTTTTTCACTTTTCCGTTCATTTTGGTGTCGAACGCTTTGACTCTCTATCTAACACCGGAATAATATAGGTGAAAATTCACCATTAAAACAACAACAGGCTGACTATAGGGAGACGACAATGAGCTTTCAATTTCCTCGAAAATTATTTGCAGGCGCGGCACTTGGTGCGTTGCTGACAGCTGGCGCCATTGCGCCTGCCGCCGCCCAGAGCGTGAAGGTGGAAACCGCCGGCGGGTGTCCGCAGGTGATTACCGTGATTAGCGCTAAGTATGCCAGCCGCAGCGGCATCAACATGCAGGTTAACGACGGCAAGACCTTGACCAAATCCATGATGCTCGCAGGTCAGGGCCGCATCGACGTAACCTCGGCGGTGCCGGCGCCGTACAATTTCATGAAGGCCGGCGCCGCTATGTACAAGAGCTTGGGCAAGGAAAAGTCCAGCGCTCTCGCCGCCAACTTGCGCGGCATGTGGGGGTATAGCTGCGGCGTGTTCCTCGCCATGGTCTGGGACGAATCCCCGGTCAGGACCTGGGAAGATCTGAAGGGTAAAAAAGTCTTCACCGGGCCGCCGTCAGGCGCCGCCGCCCAGGACATGGAGCAGTTCATCCAAGCCATGACCGGCTACAAGCCCAACGTCGACTATACCGCGGTCCGCCTCAACTGGCCCGGCGCCCAGCCCGGCATGCGGGATGGGCAGTTCGACGTTTACATGCGTCCGATGACGATTCCGTCCGCCTTGGTGGAGGAACTTCAGAGTATCCGGACCTTGCGCATTCTGCCGGTGACACCGGAAGATATGAAGAAACCCGGCATGCAGAAGTTCGTCACGAAGGCCGGCAATCTGCTAACGACGCTCAAGGCCGGTGCCTATCCGGGTTTGAAGGGTAACGACAAGGATATGCCCATGCCGGGTCTCGGCCTGATGCAGATCGCGGGCAAGCACGTGCCTGACGACGTGATTTATAAGATCACCGCGTCGTTCTTCGACAACATCGAAGAAATTCACAAGAATAACCCGGCATTCCGGAGTGTTTCGTTGAAGGATCCGTTTGCGACGCTAAACGTGCCTTTGCATCCGGGGGCGTACAAATATTTCAAGGAAAAAGGCGTCAAGGTACCCGCAAACCTGGTCCCCCCGGGGCAGAGTTAGGCGAGCAAAGCTAAGCTAAGCGAGAGCTAGGACGCATCGCATCCTTCGCTGACTGAAATGCAGCAGGGGCACTCACTGTACCAATGCGGGGGTGTCCCGCTGCTGTTGCTTTAAGCCCATTCGTGAAAGCCTTCCCATGACCGGCCAAAACCCGACCCTGGCAAAATACTTCTATTTCGCACCTCGGCTTGCCCTTGTTATCGGATTCGCGATGGCGGTGACGTCGTTGGTCAACTCCATGCCGACGTTTTGGTTCATCAAGGCCGTGGGTCCCTTTCAGGCCGAATATCTGCGCGCGATCATCTTGATGGTGGCGACGCTGGTTATCCTGTTTACCCAGGGTTTTACCAAGCTGGCAGCGGAGAGATACCCACGGTTCGTTTGGATCGGGGGACTCGTGGATGCGGCGATCGTCGTTGGGACCGCCTGGGTCGCCTACCAATTCGCAGTGGTCAACCTGCAGATTCAGGAAGCTCTGTTTTTCTTCGATCCCATCCATTCGTGGATCACCTTGACCGGTGTGGTGTTGCTGATCCTCCTATGCTGGCGGATATGGGGCGCGCCGTTGGCCATCTTCGGCATCATCATGGTGGGTTATTACTTCACCGGTGAATACGCGCCCTGGATTTTTAATATCCTGCCCATGACCTTCGAGGAACAGTTCGCCGAAGACGTCTGGTTCAACCTCTCCAAGGGCGCCTTGGGCCAGATTTTTGAGGTCGTCACCTTTACCGTCTTCCCGTTCATCGTCTTCGGCGCCATGTTGGAGGCGACGGGCGTGGGCGGATCGCTGATCCGCTTCGCCTTCATGGCCACCCGGCGTACAAGGGGCGGTCCGGCCCATGCAGCAGTACTGGCGTCCAGCCTGTTCGGCACGATGTCCGGCGTGCCTGTGGCCAATGTCGTCGGTACCGGCGTGATGACGATTCCGATGATCAAAAAACGGGGGTTCACGCCGACATTCGCCGGGGCGATCGAAGCGACCGCCTCCACGGGCGGCCAGATCATGCCGCCGATCATGGGTGCGGCCGCGCTGATCATGGCCGATACGTTGGAGGTTTCGTATCTGGTGATCATCGTCGCGGCGATCATTCCGGCGCTGCTCTATTATCTCAGCCTGTTTTTTACCGTTACTTTCGAATCCCGGCGGTTGAACATTCAGACCACCGGCGACGGCAATGCGGCCGCCCTCATGGTCGGTGACGTCACCAACCTCCTGATATTGGTGGGCGCCATCGCCGTCATCGTGGCGGCGTTGTTACATGGTTTGTCGGCATCGGCGGCGGGTGTGTTTGCGGTGCTCTATATGATCCCGGCGTCGTTTTTCAGTCGCGAGGTGCGCTCACAGCCCGTCCGCGTCGTCGAGGGCATGGCCAGGGGCGGCATCCAATTTTCGGAATTGTTGATAGCGGTTGGCGTTGTCGGCGTCGTGCTCGCCGTCCTCACCTCGACCGGCCTGCCTATCCGGCTCGCCAATTCGGTTGATTTCCTACTCGGGCATTCGTTGTTCATTGCGCTCGCAGTTACCGCCGTCACAGCCATTGTGTTCGGCATGGGCATGCCGACCTTGCCGGCCTATCTGACGATCATCCTGATCCTCGGACCGACGTTGACCAAACTCGGCCTCGGGCTTCTGGTGGCACATATGTTCGTGTTCTATTTCGGCTGTTCGTCGGCGATAACGCCGCCGGTTTCCATCGCGGCCTACGCCGGTGCGTCGATCGCCGGGGCAGGCCCCTTGAAAACGGGCTTCATGGCCATCCGCATCGGGGCGGCGATCCTGCTGGTGCCCTTCGTGTTCGCCTATTACCCGGACATTCTGTTGGTCGAGGAAGCGGGCGGCTTCGAGCTTGGCACGCTGATTTCCATCCTGGTCCGGATCACCGTCGGTTTGTGGCTGATGACCAGCGCTTTCAGCCTGTACGACGCCATACCGATCAAGCTGCCCGAGGCGGCGCTCCGCCTTGTTCTCGTGATTTTAGTGGTGGTAATCGACCCCTGGATCCATTGGCCGGCGTTTATTGTCGCGTTGGCGCTTATCGGGTTCAATTATCTCAAGGCACAGCGTCTCGCTCGAACCCCCGCAATCGCCTAATTTGGCAAAAATCAGCCGCTGAAGCGGATCGGCCTATCGCCGTCTGGTGGGCCTATACCCACTTGGCTTAAGGTCATTTCTCCTATAGGTTTAGGTCTATAGGCTTTTAAGGCCGATAAAGAAGCAACACCCGTAGGAACGGGGCAGGTATAGGGGAACCTGGATTAAGAGAGGCTCGAATAGGCCCGATGTCCGTATAGGGCGGCTAAATCGATCACTATATTTGTTCACTGTTTCGGGACCTGTCGTTCCTTGCCTGACAAAGGACGGCGGCGCCGGAAAAAACGAAATGCCGGTTAAGAAACCGGAGAGTTTAACTGTGAGAGGGGAGACCATGAAAATTCTCATCAACCTACCGAGGAAGGTGCTTGTATCGGCGCTGACCTTGTCTGCGGCCGTGGCCGCGTTTGGCGTGACGGCACCGTCCGCTACCGCGCAGGAAGTGACGCTGAAGCTGCACACCTTCCTGCCGCCGGTGGCCAATCCGGTGAAGACCTTCATGATTCCGTGGATCGAGAAGGTCCAAAAGGAATCCAACGGCCGCATCAAGGTGCAGGGCTATTGGGCCCAGCAGCTCGGTGGCAAGCCGCCGCAACTCGCTGATCAGGTGAAGGACGGCGTCGTCGATATCGTGTGGACCCTGCCGGGCTACACGCCGGGCCGGTTCCCCAAGACGGAAGTGTTCGAGCTGCCGTTCGTGCACCGCAACGCCCGGTCGACCACTCTCGCGCTTCAGGACTTCTTCGATAAGCACCTGACCGACGAGTACAAGGACTTCCACATGCTGCTCCCGCATGCGCAGCAAGGCTTCCTGTTTCAGACCAAATTCCCGGTCACGAAATTCGAGGACCTGAAGGACCGCAAGCTGCGCGCCCCGACGCGTGTCGGCGTGTGGATGCTGGAAGAAATGGGCTCGGTCGGCATCGGTCTGCCGCTGCCGCAGATTCCGTCCGCTCTGTCCAAGGGCGTGGTCGAAGGCGTTCTCCTGCCATATGAAATCGCCCCGGCGGTGAAAACCCAGGATCTGGTAAGCTACTTCACCGATCTTGCGCAGCCGACGCCCCGGCTCAGCACCTCGATCTTCACCTATCTGATGAATAAGGCCAGCTACGACAAGCTGCCGCCGGATCTGAAGACGGTGATCGACAACAACGCCCGTCACAGCATCGCCGAATGGGCGGGTCAGAACTGGGAAGACATCGAAGTTCCCGGCCGCAAGGTTGTCGAATCGAAGAAGAAGAACAAGTTCTCGACCTTGTCGGAAGCCGAGACCAACAAGCTGCGCGCCTTGCAGAAGCCGGTCGCCGAGCGTTGGTTCGCCGAGATGAAGAAGATCGGTGTCGACGGTCCTGCGCTGATGGCGGATGCCGAAGCGCTGGTCAAGAAATACGACGAAAAGAATATGTAAGACTTAGGCGGACCATACCGGCCTGCCGTCAGACGTAAAATACCGGCCGCGTCCATTTTGGACGCGGCCTTTTTTTGTGGATTTACCCTGCGAATTTTGGATGAGAAAACAACGATTGGTTTTGCTATTTTATAATTCAGATGATCGGGGTGGCTGGGTTGACGTGTGACTGAAGTAGAAATTGAAGAATATATCGAGCGTTGGGGGAAAAGCGGCGGGGCGGAGCGCTCCAACTATCAGCTGTTCTTAACCCAACTCTGCGATCTGATAGGCGCGCCGCAACCGGAACCCGCAGTCCAAATTGAATCCCAAAACAAGTATGTTTTCGAACGCACGGTTCCGGCACCGCGCACGAACGGCCGGACCACCACCAATTTCATCGATCTCTACAAACGTGGTTGCTTTGTTCTTGAAGCAAAGCAGAGCACGAAGCGCCTTGAACAATACAAAGAACTCCGTCAACTCGATCTAGATATGCCGGTACAGCGGACCGGATCGGGAAAACGTGGTGGCGCTCAGTGGGACACATTGATGCGCAATGCGCGTGAGCAAGCGGAAACATACGCAAAACGCTTGCCCCCGGAGGAAGGCTGGCCGCCGTTTCTGGTTGTTGTCGATGTCGGTCACGTGATCGAACTTTTCGCGGATTTCTCACTCCAGGGCAAAAATTACGCGCAGTTCCCTGACCGGCAATCCTATCGTATCTACCTGGAAGATTTACGTAGGCCGGAAATCCGTGAACTCCTGCGCAAGGTGTGGGAGGAGCCGGAAAGCCTGAATCCTGCGCGACGTACCGCCGAGGTGACCCGTGAAATTGCCGAGTTATTGGCAAGGTTGTCGAAATCGCTCGAAACACGGATGATCCGCGCGCTTCCGAAAAAGCAGGAAAATGAAAAGCTGATCGCGGAGAAGCGGGCCATTGCCGAGAAAACAGCAATGTTTTTGATGCGCTGCCTGTTCACTATGTTTGCTGAAGACGTCAATCTGCTGCCCAAAGACAGCTTTGCAAACCTGCTCAAGGAATACAGAGGAAAAGCCGATAAAATCCATATTCCGCTCCAAAGGCTATGGAGCGAAATGGACAAGGGCGGATTTTCGCCGGAGCTGCGTGCCGACGTTCTCCGCTTCAACGGCGGTCTATTCAGAAATGCCGACGCACTTCAAATAACGGAAGACGATTTAAATTGGCTGACGATTGCCGCCGAACGGGATTGGCACAACGTCGAGCCTGCTATATTCGGCGCACTCCTCGAACGCGCGTTGGATCCGGCCGAGCGTCATCAATTGGGTGCGCACTACACACCGCGCGCCTATGTAGAAAGGTTGGTGGTGGCAACCGTTATCGAACCGCTTCAGGACGATTGGCGTAATGTGCAGGCTGCAGCTACTCAATTGGCTGAGGCCGGGAAGAGTGAGCAGGCGCGTGATCTGGTACGGACGTTTCACGACGATCTCTGCAAGCTGCGTATTCTCGACCCTGCCTGCGGGACCGGAAATTTTCTTTATGTCACGATGGAATTGATGAAACGCCTGGAAGGTGAGGTGCTCGAAACCTTGAGCGATCTGGGTGAAAAGCAGGATGCACTGAAGCTCGCGGGTCATACCGTCGATCCCCATCAATTCCTCGGTTTGGAACTCAACCCGCGCGCGGTCGCGATCGCGGAGCTCGTTCTGTGGATCGGCTATCTGCAATGGCATTTCCGAACCTTCGGCAGGACCATGCCGGCCGAACCCGTGCTCAAGAATTTTCAAAATATTCAGGAACAGGACGCGGTTCTCGCTTACGACAAACAGGAAATCCTGCGCGGGGATGATGGCCGCCCCGTGACCCGATGGGATGGGGTGACCTACACTTTACATCCCATCACCGGCGAAGAAGTGCCGGACGAAAAGGCGCAAGTGGCACTCTACACCTACTCCAATCCCAGGCCCGCGAACTGGCCAAATGCCGACTTCGTCGTCGGCAATCCTCCCTTTATCGGCGGGAAGGATATGCGCCAGGAACTGGGTGATGGCTACGCCGAAGCGTGCTGGAAAGCCCGGCCGAAGATACCCGGCGGCGCGGATTTCGTGATGCATTTCTGGGACAAGGCGGCCGAGCTCGTTCGATCCGGGAAGGTGCGGCGGTTCGGTCTCATTACCACGAACTCGATCACCCAGAAATTTTCGCGGCGTGTGATCGAACCGCACTTGAAGGCGAAAAAGCAACTGTCCCTGGTGATGGCGATCCCCGATCACCCGTGGCTGAAATCATCCGACAAGGCCGCCGTGCGGATCGCAATGACCGTTAGCGAGGCTGGCAACCGGGAAGGTTTGCTCAACGCTGTTATCCGTGAAAGTGGCCTCAACACGGACGCACCGCAGGTCGAGTTGCGGGCGCGGGAAGGAAAGATTCACGCAGACTTGAGCGTCGGGGCTGACGTCACGTCGGCGCAATCTCTTTTGGCGAATGAGAAACTTTGCTCTCCCGGGGTAAAGCTTCACGGCTCGGGATTTATCGTCACCCCTCAACAGGCTGCGAGTCTTGGGTTAGGCAAGATCGATGGGTTGGAGAAGATCATCCGTCCTTACCGCAACGGTCATGATCTCACCGGTCATCCCCGCGGTGTGATGGTGATCGATCTATTCGGGTTGAGGGCTGAAGAAGTCCAGAAGCAGTTTCCTGCAGTTTATCAATGGGTGGCGGATCGCGTTAAGCCTGAGAGGGATAGTAACAATCGGAAAAGCTACAGAGAGACATGGTGGATTTTCGGCGAACCGAGAAAGGACTTAAGACCAGCGTTGAAGGACCTGCCCAGAAATATCGCCACGGTCGAAACCGCCAAGCACCGGTTTTTTCAATTTCTAGATGCGAAAATCTTAGCCGACAACAAGTTAATTGTAATCGCTAGTTCAGATGCCTTCGATTTAGCGGTCTTGTCGTCGCGAACGCATCGAGCGTGGTATTTGGGTAATGCGGGAAAATTGGGCGTATATGATCGAGATGCTGTTTACGTGAAATCTCTTTGTTTCGATCCCTTTCCCTTTCCCGAAACGAGCGAAGCGCAAAAGGCACGCATTCGCGATTTGGGCGAGCGGTTGGACATGCACCGCAAGGACGTCATGGCCAAGCACAAGCAACTCACCATGACCGGCATGTACAACGTGCTGGAGAAAGTCCGTGCCGGCGAAGAACTGACCGATTCCGAGAAAGACGTTTACGATGCTGGGCTCATCGGCGTTTTGCGGCAAATTCACGACGACCTCGACGCCGCCGTCGCCGACGCCTATGGCTGGCCGGCCGATTTACCGGAGGCGGAAATTCTCGAACGGCTGGTGGCGCTTAATCACGAGCGTGCGGCGGAAGAGCGTGACGGTAAGGTGCGGTGGCTACGTCCCGAATTCCAAGCTCCCAAGGAAGTCGCAGCCAAAAAAGGCCATCAAATTGAGGCCGAGCTATTCGTTGCTGAGGAGGGCGGCAAAAAGCCCAAGCTTCCGACCAAGCTACCGGAACAAGTCGCGGCAGTCCGCGCCATGTTGGAAGCCGAGGAGATAGCAATTTCGGCTGCGGCGCTCGCGCGCCGCTTCGCTCAGGGCAAGCGAGTCGAAAAGAAAGTCGAAGAAGTGCTGACGACCTTGGCGCTGCTGGGGCAGGCAGAGCGTGTCGACGACGGATACCTAATCGTTAGCTAGTTATCCCGCGAACTTCGGTTCCGGCAGGCCTTTGACCCCGGGCTTGCAGACGAGGAGGGAACCGGCCAGAGGCTGTGCCGCCAGTTCCTCATCGGTCATCATTTGACGGGCCGTCGTGATGTAGAGCGTGTCGAGGTCCGGCCCGCCGAAGGCGCACATGGTGGCGTCGCGCACCGGCAGTTCGAGAACGCCGTCCACCTTGCCGCTCGGCGAATAGCGGACGATAGATGACGTCCGCGGGTGGCAACTCCAATAGAACCCGTCGGCATCGACGGCACAGCCGTCGGGAATGCCGGCTTCCGGACGGATGAAGTCTCGTTTGTTCGATGCCGTGCCGGTTTCGATATCGTAATCGTAGACCCAGACGACGGGGCCTTCCTTGGCGCGCGAATCGGCGAAATACATGAGGCTGTCGTCGGGGCTCCAGGCAAGGCCGTTGGCGATCTGCACGCCCCTGTCGATCACCGTGACGCGCCGGTCGGGGTCGAGCCGGTAAAGATCGCCCCTGTGTTGCTCGCGCGGCATGTCCATACCGCCGCAAAAGAAGCGGCCGCGCCGGTCGCAGCGCCCGTCATTGAGGCGGATATCCGGCTGGTCGGCGAGCACGCGATCGAAAAAATCCACCTGGCCGCTGTCGAAATCGAGGAAGGCGAACCCGGATCGCATGCCGCCAACGAAGCCGCCACCCTCGCGCAGCGCAAAACTGCCAAGCATTTCGGGCATTTCCCGCACTTCGTTTTTGCCGGTTGCGGGATCGAAGCGGTTGAAGGTCTGGCCGGGAATGTCGGTCCAATAAAGAACCTGCTCTTCCATGCTCCAGACCGGGCTTTCACCCAGCAGCGCGGGAATCTCCAAGGCGCATTCTACATCGACCATGACCGTTCCTCCCGGCTGTCTTAAGAAATTCGTTTGCCGCTGGCGTCGACCGGCATCAAATCCAAGTGACGGAGCAAATCGACGAAGGTGGAAAGTTTCTCGCGGCGGTAGGCATCCGTATCGGTATCCGCAAAATCGTAAATCCCCTTGCCGGTCTTGAGACCGAGATCGCCGCGTTCCATGAGCTTGCCGAGAATCTCCGGTGCCGCGAAGCGGTCGCCGACGGTGCGCGACAAATAATTACTCGCGTAATAAAGGATGTCGACGCCGCCCCAGTCGGTGAACTCGATCAGTCCCATCGTCGCGTAGCGAATGCCGAAACCGGTACGCACGGCGCGGTCGATATCCTCCGCCGTGGCAATGCCTTCCTCGACCATGCGCACGGCCTCGTTCATGGCGATGCATTGCAGGCGCGCGACGATATAACCGGGCGAATGGCGGCAGATCACGGGCGTCTTGCCGATCTCTTCGAGCAGCGCCATCAGCCGGTCCTGCACCGCAACGTCGGCCGCATCGCCGGGGCTTACTTCGACCAGCGGGATGAGATAGGCGGGATTGAGAAAATGCGCATTGAGGAAGTGATTGGGCCGCACCGAAAATCCGGCAAGCTCTTCCGGGAGCATGGTCGAACTGGTCGAGGCGATGATCGTGTCGTCGCCGGCCAGTTCGCTCGCACGTGCGATGGCGTCTTTTTTAGCCTCCAGCGTTTCGGGTACGCCTTCGAAGATGAATTCGGCCTTTGCCAACAGGTCGGGGGCGGCATCATTGGCCGCAAGATGAACGCGCGCCAAAATTATGTCGATGTCATCGACGTCGATCACGTCTAGGCTTTGGAGGAAAGCGAGGTTTTCGGCAACCTCGGCTTTCGCCGTGTCGAGAAGCTCCTCGGCGTCGTCGGCGGGCCGGTCCTTGAAATCGAGGATCGTCACGTCGTGTCCCGCGGTGGCGAACACCTGGGCAATGCCCCGGCCCATGCGGCCAGCGCCGAGGGCGACGATCGCCGTCATGATGTAAGACCGTTCTTCAACAGTGCCGTCATTTGCGCGCGGTCGAGCCCGGCGAGCCCCATATTTTCCAGGGTCCGTCCCGCGCCATAGAGGTCTTGCCCCGTGATGGCGGCGGCGATGGCGAGAAAGCCCTCGACGATCGGCATCTTCACATCGGCCCAGCGGCCCAACGACGCGAGGAACGACAGGCCGAGGGCCGTGTCCTCGACCATGTAGCGGTGGGTATGGAGGTCGATCTTCTCCCGCCAATCACCGCTATCGGTCAGGCGTTCGTGCGAAGCGTTGCCGTACATCCATTCGTCGCGGGAATCGTCATAGTGATCGGCAAGCGGAAAATGCGGCGCGCCATAGCCGAGGGCCTCGCGGAGTTGAATTCGCTCGGCGTCGAGCGCATCGGTGACCCGGCGGATCGACGGCTGGGTACCTTCGTTGTGAATATCCCAGGCGTCGAAATGTTCCAGCGGCCCGGCGTTCATCAGAATGAGCGGCGGGTGGATGATGGGACCGGCGTTCATCAGGGCGGCGTTCAGGGCGTCATCGAGCCGCTCGACCGCGGGATAGGCGGCACCGATGATGTCCAGCGCCCGGTCGGTATCGGCGGATGGCAACACGCCGGTCGGCAGGCGTGTCGCATAGACGCTGACGCGTACATGATCGGCGGCCTGCTTGCGCGCGAGGTAGGGCAGCGTGCCGGTTTCGGCGAAGGCGACTTTCGCGCCGGGGCGCACGGCGTGCAGTTCCTTGGCAAACAGATAGCTGCCGAAGGTCCCAGGTGGAAGATAGACAACCTGCCCGTCCTCAAGATGCGGGGCCAATTGCTTGGAAAGGTCGGCATGGGTGGTACAGGGCAGGGGGATGACGATCAGTGCGGCACCGGCGACGGCGGCAGCTAGGTCGGTGGTTGCGGTATCGATGGCGACATCGCGGGTTCCCTGCCAATCGGTGACTTTAATGGACCGCGTTTCGAGGACGGGTCCGAAGGTGGCGGCATTTCGGCGCCAGAAACGGACCTTATGGCCCTGTTCGGTCAGATGGACAGCGGCGGCAAAGGCACCGTGGCCCCCGCCAAGGACGGCTATTTCCAAGTTTTCCTCCCCAATCTCGGTTGGAGGAGACTTTAGCCGTTGGATTCGGTGGATACCAGCACGGTTGGGTTATTTCATTTTGCCCTGTGAAAGCGTCGATTTGGCCATGGCGAGGATGGTGTCGAGCTGCTTCAACGAGTCGCGTAATCTTTTGCGTTCGGTCCGTGACAGACGCGACGGATCGACCTTGGTGGAAGGTGGGATGCCGGCGCCGATGTCGGCAATCTGTTGGTCGAGGACCAGCCGCAAGATGAACTCATGCAATTCGATCAGCAACGCCGTGTCCCCTGTGGGCAAAGCGCCGAGCTCGGCCGCCGTCGCCAGTCGGTCAGGGGTGGAACGGGCCTCGATTCCGAAACGCAGGGCCGCTACACGGGCGATGGAAACCAGGGGTAAAAGACCCCCTGCCTTGAGATCGACCCGACCGCCGTCCGTTCGGATGCCGCCGAGGAAACCGATGGGCGCCTGCATCCCCGAAACCATGGCCGTCAGCAAGTTGAGGAAAGGCGGTGACCCGCCGGCGGCGCGCAAAGCCGTCGCGTAGAGACTGTCGGCCAATTCACGTGTGCCGGCGACCGGTTTGTAGTCGAAAAAAATATCGGTGTTGAGGATGTCGTCGGGTTTGGCGCGTGACAGCCAATGGCCGACGGCATCGCGCCAGCCTTGCGGCGTTCGCCGCCATTCCGCGTTCTTGGCCATCACGCCGCCCTTGCAATAGGGAACCCCGGCGGCATCGAGCATGTCCGCGATGCGCGCGCCGAATTCGGCGAACCATGTCTCGGCAGTTTCGTCGGTTCCTTCGTGAATTAGGGCGTTGTCCTGATCGAGCGCCAGAAGGCTTTCGCCCCGGCCGCCCGATCCAAGAACCAGCAGACACCAGCGCGCCGGCGGCGGGCCCTTTCCGGCCTCGGCCATCTCGGCAATGGCGAGGCTGGCGGCGCGCCGTGTCAGCGCGCGGATTTCCGAACTGATGACCGAGGCGATTTGGCGCGCCGACACGCCTTCGGCCGACAGGCCGCGCGCGACATCCGGTAACTGGGCCATGACATGGCCGAGCGTTTCGGAGGTTGCACTGGCGATCTCGTCGCCTAGAGCAAGAGCGTCCGTTGCCCGCTGACGCAACAGGTCACGGGCCGACACGATGCCGACAATTTGCCCGACGGTACCGTCCCGGTCGCCGGTAACCGCAAGATGCCGGATGCCCAGACGTTGCAACCGGCCGAGCGCGCGATAGACCGGCGCGGTTTCCGGCAGGGATTCGACTGGTGCCGCCATGAACTTGGAAATCGGCATGTCGGCGGCCGCCGCGCCGTGTTCGGCCAGCGCGGAAACGAGGTCCCGCTCGGTGATGATGCCTGTGATGTTGTGGTTGCTGCTGTCGTTCACCAGAACGGCGCTGATCCCCTTGGCGCGCATCAGGGCGGCGGTGGTACTGATCCGATTGGCCGCCTCCGTGAAAACAGGCGGCGACGACATGACGTCGGCGAGGCTGTGCCGGTACGGATAGCTATCGATCCGGGGCAGGGACGAACCGGCGAGATCGCCGGCACCATCGCTATCGTCATGCCAGCCGGCGAGTTCCTGGCCGCGCAGTTGGCTGGCGCGGCGCTGAACGAAACGCTGCGCCTCGGCAAGGGTGCGCACGCCGTTTTCGGACAATAGGGGGACCAACGCGGCATAAATGGCGGCGGTCGTGTCGACGTCCCCGAGTGCCGTATGGCGGGGGCCGAGGTCGACCCCGAGCCAAGTGGCGATGGTTTCGAGTGAGTTATCGGGCAGATCTGGGTTGAGGGCGGTGGCGAGCAAACCGGTATCGAGAGACGGCGGGCGTTGCCACGGCCAGTTTACCCGTTCGCTTTCCTTGGCGAGCATGGTGAGGTCGAAGCCGATGTGATGGCCGACCACCACTTGGCCAGAGACAAAGGTCGCAATCTCGGGGGCGATAGCGGCGAAATCGGGTTGGTCCGCTACGTCGGCATCGCCCAGTCCGTGAATGGCGGTGGATGCCGCCGGGATCGGCACTTGCGGATTGATCCGCAAATCCAAAGGCGGTGTTTCGGCGAACGTCGCGCCGGTCAACCGGCGCGCCGCCAGCGCGACAATACGATCCCGTTCCGGATCGAGGCCCGTCGTTTCCGTATCGAGGACTGCCACCGGCAATGCGGCCAGCGGCGTTGCCGCCCGGGGCGGACTTGCGGTCATGTCGTCTCCCAAAACGCATCCCGTTATGGGAGAACTTTACACGTAGTTCGCTCTTCTTGTCAGGTTTTCGGTGCTTTTTCCTTACTCGCGAGGAATTGGTCGACCGAAAGCTTGCCGGGCCCATAGACCATGATCATCAACAGGATGGCCGCCCACGTGCCATGTGTCGGATAGGCGGAGGGATAGACGAATATCTGGATGACCGCCGTCATGATCAGCAGGCCGAGCGCGGAAAACCGCGAGGCAAGTCCCACCAACAACAACACAGGCAGGACATGCTCGGCCAATGCCGCCAGCGGCGCGGCGACTTCGGGCGGGAGCAGTGGCAGCTTGTACTCTTCCTTGAACAGGAACACGGCGGTGTCGGACAGGCGCGGGATACCGAGATTAAAGGTGCCCGAAAAGATATCGATCGCGAATCCCTCGACCTTTGTTTGACCGGATTTCCAAAACACGGCGGCAATGGAAAAACGTCCCAGGAAGGCAACGACCCAATAGGGGATGAGCTCCATCAAATCGGTGACGCGACGGATCAGCCCGGTCAAACCGGCTCTGGCTACACTCACACTCTAATCCTTTCAAGACGATGGAAGACGGATATCACAAGTCAGCTTGAGGCTGACCAGCATAGCAAAAGCGTCTGCCGGATCGAAGTCCGCGCAGGCCGCACTTGCTGCCGAGGCGGCGACGCTCAATGTTTCCCCTTGCGCGAGCGCGATGAGGAACTCGGCGTGTCCGTCGGCGGACAGCCGGTGCAATTCGACATCCAGGCTGGGCCGTACGACGACGAGATCTTCCGCTTGTGACGGATCAAGGGCGGCCGGCTCGTGTTCATCTTTGTTGGCTGACCAAATGGTGCCGATTGCCCAGGGCGAGCGGATAATTTCGATAGACGGATGCAAGCCGATCCGGCAGTCGGGGAGTGTTTCGGGATCGATGGCGGTGAACGCGGCGGCATCGAGCGGTTCGGCGTCGGGTGCGTTGTATGCGCGGGTTAGAGCCGCTTCGAGGTAAGCGACATCTGCAAGATAGGGAACCGACTGCGCGGGAGGGAACGCGGCGATGAATTCGGCCAGCCCGTCACCGTAGGTCATGAGGAGCGGTGAGGACGGCGGCGATTGGGCAACATAGAGACGCGCCATGGCGCGAAAGAATTCTTCTCCAACGAGCCGCTGGCACACCGGGAAACGTTCGGCCAACGCGTCGACCAGAGATACCGCTACATTGTTCCGGTAGACCGCGAAGCAGCGTTCCATCGAATCGCCGTCGCGGACGCGAAGGCTCAGCGGCGGGGAAGCCTCGGGATCGAGAAGTGCGGCCGCGAAGGCGCTCTGATAGCCGGTCATGCGACGCACGCCCTCCAATCGGCTTCGGCGTCCACGTCCGACAAGCAAGCACCGGCTTTTTCGGCTTCGTCGAGTAGGGTCGTAAATGTAGGAACGTCGTTGTCCCATTCGATCAACACGGGGACGGGGCCGGTCCGGGCGAGCGTGCGTTCGAACAGCCGCCAGACACGGTCGTCCACCGGCGCACCATGGGAATCGATGAGCAGTGTCGGCCCCATACTGCTGTCCACCGAAAAACCGGCAAGGTGGATTTCGCCGACATGCTGAATGGGGAAGGCATCGATATAGGCCGCCGGGTCGAAGCCGTGGTTGGCGGCGGAAACGAACACGTTGTTGACATCCAGCAAAAGACCGCACCCCGAACGCGCGGCTATCTCGCTCAGGAAGTCGACCTCTTCGATAGCGGAATTGTCGAATGCAAGATACGTCGACGGGTTCTCCAATAACATGCGGCGTCCGAGATGGGTCTGAAGCTCGTCGATATGCTCGACGATCCGCGTAAGCGTCGCGTGATTGTAGGGGACGGGCAATAAATCGTTGAGGAAACGGCCACCATGGCTCGACCAGGCGAGATGTTCCGAGAATGAGTGGGGCTCGTAGCGGTCACATAGGACCTTCAGCCGGTCGAGGTGTTCGGTATCGAGTGACGCCTCGCCACCGATGGACAGCCCGACACCGTGAACGGAAAGCGCCCAATCGCGGCGGATACGCGACAGGTAATGATGGGGCGGGCCGCCCGCACCCATGTAATTCTCGGCGTGGATTTCGAAGAAACCGATTCTGTCCGGCGCCTCGTCGTATTCGTTCAGGATCGCGTCATAATGAACCGGTTTGAGACTGACGCCGGCCTGTGCCGGCAGATCCGTCAAGACGAAGCCACTCGGGGACCCCGGAGAGCGGCGCTCGGCACGATGGCCAGGTGCAACGTTCCTGTTCATGGGGTCCCCGATGGCGTTAGGTGTTGTCGCGCTAAAGGCTAGCGGGACTTCGGCGTATAGGCCGCGAGCTGGCCATGGCCGGTCGGCGACGTTTTGGACTCCATAGTCGTGCAGGTGCCTTTGGCAACATACTTCCAAGCGTTGGCTTGGTAATCGACCTTGGAGGTACCGGCGCAGGTCGTACCCGGACCGGCGGCGCAATCGTTCTTGCCCGCCAGGGAAATGCCGAAGCACTTTTCTTTTTCCTGTGCCTGTGCGGCAGGGGCCGCGGCAATGGCCAGACCGGCAGCGAAGGCACCGGCAAGCGCGGCGGACGTGACGGCCTTATTCAACTTGGACATGGACTTAACCTCTCTCTGAGTTCTGGTGTTTTCATATGATCGGGCAAAGCATGAACTGCCCCGCCGATGCAATTGCGAGGCTAAGGGGGGCACCCGTTCAACGAGAACTCAAAAGGAGGTGAGGAACGATCACGACGGTTCAAAGAACCGTGAGGGACGTACCGTTCCGAATGTGTAGATGGTGGTGAGTTAAGTCGGGGATACCGGGGACTTAGGGCTCGCCGATACGAGGTTCGCCGCCCCCGGCCGCTTGGCTGGGGCCGAAAGCACGGTCGAGCGTTTTGCTCGACTCCATGGACAGATTGATCGCCTCGCTCAGCAACGCCAGGATTCGCATGTTGTTGTCCATGACGTGGAGCGCTTCGGGGCGCAAGTCATCTTCGATTTTCTGACACCGGTGGATGATGTCCTTACGGATCGCGAGGAGGATATCCTCGAGCTTGAACCCCGTGGGGTTGGTGTCGGATACAAGGAACCTGGTCATCTTATATCACCGTTCGGCTATGCGGCGCGGATTTGTTCCGCGGGCTTGTTGCGAGTATGGCGCGGAGCTTTCTGCGGCCTCTGAACGGGTAATCTTCCCCTCCGCCAGCTCCTTAATCTATGAATTTGGGGATGATCGGCGATGAATTAAAGGGCCGTTTGCCGTCACCGGAATACGCGGAAAACGGGCCTTGCGGCGAACTTTAACGCCTTGACGTGCCCCGGCTGCTGAGGTCCGATGACCCAACAGGGGGAACAAAATGACAGATGTCATAGAGACAGACTTTATCATCGTTGGCGGCGGATCGGCCGGGTGCGTTCTGGCGAATCGGCTCAGTGCCGACGGCGCGCAGGTCCTGTTGATCGAGGCGGGTGGCCGTGACAGCGACCCATGGATCAAAATCCCGCTCGTCTGGATGCGCAAGTTCGTCGATGAGGGCCTTCACGACTGGGGATACAAAAGCGGTCCGGAACCTTTTGCGGATAATCGCTTGATCGAATGCGTCCGGGCGCGCGTCCTCGGGGGCTGCTCATCGGTTAATGCCATGGGGTATGTCCGCGGCAGCCCGGGAGATTACGACCGGTGGGCGTCGAAAGGACTTCCCGGTTGGTCGTTCGCCGATATATTGCCGTACTTCAAGCGGTGCGAATCCTGGGAGGGCGGAGAAGATGCCTATCGCGGCGGCAGCGGTCCGCTGCATGTCCGTACCGGCAGCTACGACGATCCGTTGCTCGAGCCCGTCTTAACCGCATCGGCGGCGGCAGGTTTGCCCACGACACCCGATTATAACGGCGCGCAAAATATCGGGGTTGGCAAGTCTCAGCAGACAATCAAAGACGGCCGCCGTTGGAGCGCCGCCGATGCCTTCTTGCGTCCGGCTTTGTCGCGTTCGAACCTGAAGCTTCAATTGAATGCGCTGGTCACCCGGATCGTGATCCGCGACGGCCGCGCCGTCGGGGTGCGCTATGAGGCGAACGGCCAAGAAGTTGAAGCCCGTGCCGGGCGCGAAGTGATTTTGAGTGCCGGCGCCATCAACTCGCCGCAGCTATTGATGTTGTCAGGAATAGGCCCTGCCGATCACCTACGGGAACACTCGATCCAGGTTGTCCATGACGCGAGCGGTGTCGGCGAGAATTTGCAGGACCATATCGCGTCGGGTGTCGATTACGAGCGGACCCAGTCCGGCTTATTCCGCGATACGCTACGGGCCGATCGGGTGGCAGTGAATATCCCACGCGCTTATTTGACCGGTACGGGGCCGGCGACGGATTTCCCCGGCGGGCTGAATGGTTTTGCCAAAACGGATCCGTCCGAGGTGGTGCCCGACATCCAGCTTCTCTATTCCTTCGTGCCGCGCTTTGCCCATGTCTGGTTCCCCGGCATAAAGCCTGCGTGGGTGGACAGCTTCGGGTGCCGTGCCGTGCTGCTGCACCCCGAAAGCCGCGGCAAGGTCGAACTCGCCTCTCCCGATCCGAAAGAGAGAGTGCGTCTGCGGCAGAATTTCTTTGCCGTCGACGCGGATCTCGCCAAGCTCCGGAAAGGCATCCGCTATACCAACGACATTTTCATGCAATCGGTGCTCGACAGGCATCGCGGCGCGGCGCGCCTGTCTCCGGCGGAGGTCGCGGATGACGATGCGCTCAACGCCCACATCCGTAAGACCTGTACGACCGTGCATCATCCGTGCGGCACCTGCCGCATGGGAAGTGACGAAGGCGCGGTCGTTGACGGCTCGCTCAAGCTCCGTGGAATCGATAATCTCCGGGTAGTTGATGCCTCGGTGATGCCGGACCTGGTGAGCGGCAACATCCATGCGGCGGTGCTGATGATCGCGGAAAAGGCCGCCGATCTGATACTCGGCAAGTCGCCGCCGTCACCGGTGACCGTAGGAGGAACCCCATGATCACGCTCTACGATCTGGCGGCGGCAGATCCGTCGGTCCGGTTCAGCCCCTATTGCTGGCGCATCAAGATGGCGTTGGCGCACAAGGGGTTGGATTTCGAAACGGTGCCGGTGCGGTTTACAGAGAAGGATAAGATCGCCTTTTCGGGCCAGGGGCTCGTGCCCGTGATCGTCGATAACGATAATGACGGTAAGGTCGTGTCGGATTCCTGGACCATCGCCGGCTACCTCGAAGAAACTTACGCAAACGCGCCGCTATTATTTCCCAACGGAACGGCAGGTCCGCGTTTCATCAAGCACTGGATGGAGCGGCAGGTCCAACCGGCTATTTTGTTCGTGATTCTCGAGGATCTGTTTGCAAACATCGACGACGGCGACAAACCTTACTTCCGCGAAAGCCGCGAGAAGCGTTTCGGGCGTCCCCTTGAAGCGGTGATGGCGGAAAGCGACGCAGCACGGGAAAGGCTGGAACAGGCCGTGGTGCCGTTGGCCGTCACATTGAAGGAGCAGTCCTTTGTCGGTGGCGAGGCGCCTGACTATTCCGACTTCATTGTGATGGGCGCGTTCATGTGGGGCCGTTGTGCTTCGGCAAAGTTCACCATTCCCGGTGGCGATCCCGTCGCTGCCTGGTTCGAGCGTATGCTCGATTTACATGACGGGCTGGCGCGGCGCGCGGCCACGGCCAAGCCAAGTTAAGCCACGTCCCAATAAAAAGGAAAAATTTTGACAGCTCGAAATTCTTGGCTATCGCGTCATCCTAAAATCGGCGGAGTATTGATTTCTTTTGTGGCGGCGGTCGTCGTCGTTTTCCTCGTTGAACTGGGGCTGCGGCTTTTGTTGCCGTTCAATATGACGGCCGTAAGTACGGTCGGTCACGTCGAAGCGGCAAATGCCTCTTATTATGGGTGGGGATACAACCCTCACGAACGCATCCGTATTCAGGACCCCGACACGGGAGAACTCCATGTCTCGCGCGCCAACAATCACGGTTGGCGGGATCGGGACAGGCAGATCGAGAATCCCGAGGGGAGATTCCGTGTCGTTGTTATCGGCGATTCCAATGTGTTTGGCGTTACCGTTCCGGCAACGAAGCTTTACACGCGTGTGTTGGAAGAGCGGTTGCGGCGGGACGGGGTAAACGCGGAAATTATCAGTATGGGATACTCGGGGTGGGGTACCGATCAAGAACTGGAGGCGCTGCGGCGCGAGGCGGTGCTTTATAAACCGCAGCTTGTTGTGCTGCACGTGACCGAGAACGATATTTTCGACAATCTAATGCATACCGATCCCGGGAAATTCGGCGCGCGCAAACCGGTATTTTACGAGCTCTCACAAACTGGGAGCGCGGAGCGCCGCGTTAATCTGCGTTTCAGCCGCGACGCTTGGCGCAACCGTGCTTTACGAGAGCGGATTATTTCAGGCTCCGAGATTCTGAAACGGGCGTGGTCGGTGATCGAGGCTTACAAGTATTCGTCACGTCCTCCCTATCAACTGGGGAACAATCAAATACGGCAGATCGCCTTTGTAGTCGGCGTTGGTCCTGGCGATCCGTTTGTTGCGGCGCTTCGCGAGGTTGAGAACCAAGCCATTACGCCGGACGAGCTAACAGCATTGGCACAACGGTTCGGCCAAAGTGAAAGCATCGGCGCAATTCTGCGGATCGCAGAAAACAGGCATTTCCACGAACATTGGGGGCCGAGTTTCTATCGCCATCCTAACGACCATATCGGCAAGAAGGGGTGGCGCCTGTTTCTTGCCATGTTAGTGGAAGCAAAAAGAGTCGCGACAAGCGCGGGCGCCGAATTGGCGATAATTTCGGATGCCGACGAGGGGCATTATGAGTGGGATCTCTATTGGCATCGCGTGGCTCCAGATGACGAAACCAAGAAACGCTACCTGGCCTTTTCCGTGCACCTGAAAGAATTTGCCGAAGCGAATGGCATTGGCTTCGTCGACAGTGTCGACAAGGTCGTCCGCTCACGCAACGACGCGCATCCCAACGAGGCCGGGAACCAAGCGCTCGCCAACAATCTGTACCGATATTTGAAAGCGAACCTGGGCGACGAGATGCGGGTTCGGAAAACCCGCTAAAGGGTGATGTCAGCCAAAGGTCATCCGATCTCTAACATACGTTCGATGGAGGTCAGCGCCTTGACCCGGATATCTTCGGGCACGGTGATCTCGTAACGCATGTTCTCGAGGGAATCCAAGGTGTCCTCGAGGGTGATCTCGGCCATGTGCGGGCACCGGTGGCTGCACAGCCGCAGGATATTCTTATCCGGATGCTCCGAGATGATATTGTCGCCCATGGCGCATTCGGTGAGCAGCAGATACTCCTCGGCCTGGTGTTCCTCGACATATTTGATCATCGCCGTGGTCGAGCCGGTGAAGTCCGCTTCGTGCACCACGTCTGGCTTGCATTCTGGATGGGCCAGAACGGTGACGTCGGGGAACTGCTGACGCACCGAGGTCACGTCGGCGGGCGTGAAAAGCTCGTGGACCTCGCAAGCGCCATGCCAGGCGATAACGGTCTTTTTCAAATCGGCCGGCTGCTTCGACCCGTCGGCGTCGTCCTGCGGGAAGTACATCTTCCAGCCCAGTTGTTCGGCGACGTTGCCGGCGAGATATTGATCGGGCAGGAAAATGACCGTGTCGGTTCCGAGAGATTCGATCACACGTTGCGCGTTGGACGAGGTGCAGCAGATGTCGGTCTCTGCCTTCACGTCGGCGTAGGTATTGATGTAGGTCACCACCGGTACGCCCGGAAAACGTTTCTTCAGGTCGCGCACCTGTTGGGCGGTAATGCTGCTGGCGAGCGAGCACCCGGCTTGGGTGGCGGGCAACAACACGGTCTTTTCCGGATTGAGGATCTTTGCCGACTCGGCCATGAACCGTACGCCGCAGAACACGATGACATCCGCGTCGGTTTCCGCGGCCATCTGACACAGGCCCAATGAGTCGCCGGTAAAATCGGGCACCGAATGATACAGCGCCGCTTCCATATAGTTGTGCCCGAGGATGACGGCGTTCTTTTCTTTTTTCAGCCGATTGATCCTGTAGGCCAATCGGGCCTTTTCCCGGATTTCAAAATCGGGGATCAAATGCTCCAGAATGTGGTGCATTTGTCGGTAGGTGGCCTCTTCAGTCGGGGCGATAATTCCCATCCCTGGATGCTCTCGTCTTGTCCCTAGGTTGCAGAAAAATGACGCGTATTCCGCTCTTTAAAAGATGGACTGTCAAGCCTGGATTGGCCGGAACCAGTCCCACAAATGGCCAAAATTAAGCGTTTTTGGGGGCCGCCGCGTCGATCGACCGGAACAGGAGTTCTACGTTCACGGGCTTGGTCAGATAGTCGTTGAATTTCTCCGTCATGGCGCGGCGGCGGTCCTGGGGCGCGGCGGCGGCAGAGATGGCGATAACCGGGATGTCGGCCGTCGCGGGGCTCTGCCGCAGGTGTTCGACAGCCTCGAAGCCGTCCATGCCGGGCAGGTTGATGTCCATGAGGATCACGTCGAACTTGACCGTATTCGCTAGCTCCAACCCGTCCTCCGCATTTACCGCGCAAACCAATTCGGAGGCCGGTGCCAGATGGGTAAAGATCGCTTCCATCAGATTACGGTTATCCTTGTCGTCCTCCACATACAATACGCGGAGGCCCTCGGGCGGATGGACGTCACTTGTTCCGCTCACACTCGAGTTGTTCGATTTTCTCTTGGTTTCAACCTGCGGAGATTGTTCGGGTGTGGGCGCGGGCCGCGGCAGCCCGCTTGATGCGGGCGCAGGCGGTGGCTCGATGGCCGGTTGGGCAGGCTGTCGAACCGGGCCGTCCGTGGGCAGCTCGAACCAGAAAGTGGCACCTTTTCCCTCGGTGCTATCGAAACCGATCTCGCCACCCATCAGTTTGACATATTGCTTGGAGATGGTCAGGCCGATGCCGGTGCCCTCGATGGATTCGGTCGACTTGCCCGCGCGGGCAAACGGTTCGAACACCATCTCGTAGTCGTCTTCCGCGATTCCCGGTCCCGTATCGGCAACCGAAATGCGGAGCCGGTTGCCGTCGATTGGGCTCGCATCGACGGAAATGGTGCCACCCTCGTCGGTGAACTTGACCGCGTTGGACAACAGGTTGAGAAGAACCTCCTTCAGCCGCGTGCCGTCGCCGCGTATGGGGGGCAAAGGCTTTCCGTCCACCCTGTTCTCCAGATTGATGCTGCGTGCATCTGCTGCCGGCTGAATGAGGCCGATGCTCGCCTCAATGCAGGCGGCCGGCTCCAACCGTTCGATGGCCATCGTGACTTCACCCGCATTGGCG
The DNA here is from genome assembly GCA_913055735.1 of uncultured Rhodospirillales bacterium. GTDB lineage: Bacteria > Pseudomonadota > Alphaproteobacteria > Rhodospirillales > UBA2165 > CAJXKD01. The sequence continues at coordinate 60,386 of CAJXKD010000001.1, read as the reverse complement.
CGGGTAAGCTCCATGATCTCGTCGATCAGTCCGATGAGGTGCTGGCCGGCGTCCAGAATTTTCGGTGCCACCGATTTGGGGTCCATGTTGGGGCCGCAGTACTCCGGGTTCACCAGCAACTGGGTGTAGCCGAGGATTGCGTTCATGGGTGTCCGCAGCTCGTGGCTGACCCGCGACAACAGGTCGTCCTTCGCCCGGCTGGCGCGCTCCGCTTCCGTTTTGGCGTGGGCCAAATGTTCGATCAGGTTGTTCCGCTCGATGCCCAGTTCCACCATGCGCCGCAGATACTTGTGAACCGTCATTACCATGACGCTGACCAGGACGGTAAACAGGGCGACCATGAAGGCGACGCCGCTGCTGACGTCGGAATCTTGCATGAGGAATTGCACGACAAGGGTGATAAGAGGCGGGAGCGTGAAAATGAAGAATACTTTCGGCCACGGGCCGTAACTGGCCGCTGCCGCGGCGGTTAGACCGCCGATGGCGAGCGCGAACATAACCTGATAGGCAAGCGACTCGGTGAAAAACAGGACGAGAGCAACACACCATAGGAGGGCGGATGCCCCTGCCATTGCCGTGTGTTGCTGCAGCCAGGATTTCTTTCGCTCGGGGGTCAGCCGGTCGCCCCAGTATTTCCAGATGTAGTAGAGCCGGATGATGGTCGACAGACCGAGAACGCCAATCCAGATACCGAGAGACCGATGATCGATCTGACTCGATAAGACGAGCACGGTAATCAAGCCGACCCCGAAATTGCCCGTGATGGCCAAGGGTGCGTTGCGGAACAGCAGGACGATCAGGTCGTCGCGGACCCGGTCGTCCATCGGCTGGGGTCTAAAGAGGTCGGCTATCCGTGGCATCGCGTGAACCGGCACCCCCCGGTCTGGCGCCGGTAGGTTCCCCTTTCCGGCGGTAATCGGTGCGTTTCAGACGGCAGACCGGGCCGGTCACCGGGCCGGTGTCCGCCATCCCCTAATTATGTGGGGATCGGGCCACAATGTCTCAAACCCAATAGCGGTATCCCGAAAGATGGACCGGATGAGGCTAGATGCCCAAAAAAACGCCTGAAATCGTATAGTTCCGTGGTTGCGGCGAGATCAAGTAACAATTGCTCTCGATGTCCGCGGGTCAAAAGCCATATAGCGCCGCCGGATTGTCAACGAGAATGCGTCGGCGGGTTGCCTGGTTTCCGGCAGGGGCCATCAGGGCGTCCATCAAAATCCCGTCGTCTGGGCGCGGAGTTTCGCCTGGGTGAGGCCAGTTGGTCGCCCATAGCATGCGCTCGGGGGCGTCTTCGATAAGCCGGCGGACCAGCGGGCCCGCCTCCTCGTAGGCCGGCGGCCCTTTCTTGGAGGCGTAGTAGGGTGCCGACAGCTTCATGTAGGCGCCGCCCGCCACCAGCCGCCGCAGGCATTGGAAGGCGGGGTGATCGACGTCGATGGGATCCTCGAAACGACCGATATGGTCGATCACCAATCCACAGGGCAGATTGCTGATGGCTGCTTCACGCTCCGGAAATTCCCGGCCGACGATCTGTAGTTGAATATGCCAGCCGTGATCGGCGATACGGTGGGCGATCTCGTCGAGGATATCCCAGCCGACCGGCCCGCCGCCGACGAGAAAAAAGCGCGCACCGCGCGCGCCCTTGGCGGTGAGATCGGCGAGCTCGTCGTCGCTGATGGAGGTGTCGATGGTGACGACGGCGCGGGCGCTGTCGCCCAGCTTCGCCATGGCTTCCAGGGTGCAGCGGTTATCGGTGCCGTAGGTGCTCGGCTGGACGATCACGGTGCGTTCGATGCCCAATGTTTCGCGCAACTTCAGATAGTCGGGGAGCGTCGCATTCGGCACCGGCCCTATGGATGCCGTCGGTGCCATGGGAAAGCCCGGCTCGTAAATATGCATATGCGTGTCGCATGTGCCGGCGGGCGCAGGCGTCTTGGGCGCTGAGGCAGACATGAAAGCTTCCCTGTGGCCTTGTTTCTCTCCCTTCATCGTACCTGCCCGGAAGCGAGAGCGGCAAACAGATTAGGTATCTAAAACAGCCTCGAAACGTTCCCCGGGTTTGCTATAGTCGCGCTCACACATTTTCTGGGAGGATTTCACCATGGCCCGGCCCGCCCGTTTTTCCGGCCTTCTGTCACCCGTGCTGACGCCCTACGGCGAGGATCTCAATCCCGATGCCGGGCGTTTGGTCGCCCATAGCCGCTGGCTGCTTGCGCAGAACTGCGATCTTGCGCCGTTCGGGACCACCAGCGAAGGCAACTCGTTGTCGGCAGGGGAAAAGATCGAGCTGATGGAGAAATTGGTCGCGGCGGGGATCGATCCCGCGCGGATGATGCCGGGCACCGGCTGTTGCGCCATCTCCGATACGGCGGCGATCACCCGGAAAGCCGTGGAGCTTGGCTGCGGCGGCGTTCTCATGCTGCCGCCCTTCTATTACAAGGGGGTGAGCGACGACGGCCTCTTCGCGGCCTATGCCGAGGTGATCCAGCGCGTAGGTTCCGACGATCTGCGCCTCTACCTCTATCACATCCCGCAGATGTCGCAGACGCCCATCAGCCTCGGCCTCATCGAGCGGTTGACCAAGGCTTATCCGGAGACGGTGGTGGGCATCAAGGATTCGTCCGGCGATTGGGCCAACACCAAGGCGATGCTCGATGCGGGCTTCGACGATTTCCGCGTGTTCGTCGGCTCGGAGAATTTCCTCCTCGCCAACATGCGCCACGGCGGCGCGGGCTGCATCTCGGCCACTGCCAACGTCAACCCGGCGGCGATTCGCCGGCTGTACGAAACATGGCAGGAAAACGATGCGGAGGATCAGCAAAAGGCGCTCGATGAATTGCGCGCCGTGTTCACCGGCTATGCCGCTATTCCCGCCCTGAAGGCGGGGGTCGCGCATTACAGTGGCGACGCGGGGTGGACCAAGGTGCGCCCGCCGCTGGTCGCAACGTCGGCCGAGGACACGAATGAAATGATCGGCAAGCTCGACGCGCTCGGCTTCGACATGCCGGGGTTGAGAGAAGCGCAAGCCGCCGAATAGACGACGTTAATCGCTCTCGTCGTAGAGGCCACGGTCCTTGTGCCAGCTTTCGATGCTGTCGTCGGGATAATAATCGTAATGCTTTTCGGTGGGGCCTTCGGGCACGTCGACCCAGTTCGCCTTGTAGGCGAGCATGATGTGGTTGTGCTCCGGTGCCACGGGCAGCGGCGTGTCGATGGCCGAGGCGAAGGGATAGAACCACTGGCCGTAGTTGGGATTGTAGTTCCACAGCATGGTGCCGCAGTTGGAACAGAAACTGCGCCGGCTGAAACCCAGCCCGTCTTCCTCGTAGTTGCCGCGATGATTGTTGTTGGCGCGATAGACGCTGATGTTCTTCTCGCCCTCGATCTTCAGCGTGTCGTAGTCGCCCATGATGTTGATGGTAAAACCCCCGCCGCCGTTGACCTTGCGGCAGATGGAGCAATAGCACCTTCCGTACGGGTAGGGCGTGTGCGAGGTGAACGAGAATTTTACCGCGCCGCAATGGCACGACCCTTCCAGGTGCATGGTTTAGTCTCCCCCTTAAATTTTCCCGGCGCTATGTCTTCGGCTTCACCTTGATCAGGTTCTTGACCGAGACGACGCCTTGAACGCCGCGCACGATCTGCTCCGCCTTGGCCCGTTCGGCGGAACTCAGCGCGCGGCCGAACAGTACCACCTGGCCTTCCACCGATTGCCAGCGCAGATTGGTCATGTGAACACCCGTGGCATCGATGAGCAAGGCTTTGATCTTGGCCTCGATCACCGTGTCCTCGATGAAATTCTCGACCTTGCCCTTGCGCCGGTCGACGGGCGGGATCACCAGAATTTCGTTATAGACCGATTTCACGCCTTCGACGTTGTCGGCCAATTGTTCGGCGCGGCTTTTCTGGGCGCGGGTTTCAACCAGACCGGTCAACAGCACGTCTTGCTCGTAAACATCGGCGTCGATCTTGATCACGTCGGTGCCCATGGCCTGCACCACGTCTTTGGTGAGGGCGGCCTTGATCTTGATGTCCTTGCCGATATCGCCGGAGCCGCGGTCCTCGACCGCCATTTCGACGGCGGTACAAGAGGCGACACTGGCGGCGACCAGAGCGATGATGAAGGTACGTTTGAACAGATCGATTGTCGATTTCTTGAGCATGGGAACATCAGCGTCCGTTTTGTGAACAGAGGGCGCGCAGTGTCGGCGGTGTTTGTGGCAATGTTGTGTCAGGTTCGCCGTTTTGGCAAATGTCAGCATCCTGATGAGCTATACTCACAAAACATATTATTTCGGCATAGACCGAATTTTATAATCGCCAAGGGCGGCACACTCATTGATGAAGGCGACGTAGATATGCACCGCCTTAGAAGCGGAGCTTACCAAACTCGGGCTATCACTAATGTAGCGATCAAACCGTGGTTGAACGGTGTATGGATTGCCCGACCGAAAACATCTGTAGGCTATAGGATCGTTGATTCTTTTGCCTATATCGATGAATCCTCTGACCGATTTTATCCGGCCTGGTTCAGGAAGAGCGAGATACTCCTGGGGCGAGCAATCGTTGCATACCGGCCCGTCGTATGTCGCGACGGCGACGCCCTGGCACCCGTAAAGGATTGCTGTACAAAAGATGGCGGTGGACGGCTTTGCGAAACGCATTAACTCGTTTTCATTGGTGCATTGGCCCTCACGAAATACAAACCTTACAACTGATATTCATCAATAGTTTAGGTTCATTCTTGTCAGGCTGGCAATCTAGCTGAACGGCTTCGGCGCGCCTTCCGGTACCGGGACGTCGAAGGCGTTGAGCATCTGCGCCATGAGGCCGTAATAGCCGACGGTGCCGGCAAGATCGAGGGTGCCCTCGCGGCCGAAGCGCTCCACCAGCGCATCGAAGGTGGCGTCGTCGAGCCGGTGATCGTTCAGGAGTTTCCGTGCCGCGCGCACGACCAGCAGGATGTCGGGATTGACGCTCGACGGGTCCTCATTGCGGCGCACCGCTTCGATCACATCGGCGGGAATGCCTTCGTTGGCTGCCAACTTTGAATGGATGTGCCATTCATATTCGGCGTCCCAATAGCGGGCGGTGGTGATGATCACCAGTTCCTTGAGGTCGTTGGGCAGCGCGTTTTCGTAGCGGATATAGGCACCGATGCGGCACATCTGCTGGGCGAGGCCCGGGCGCTCGACGAGCAGCTTCCATGGCGTCGAAAAATTGCCGCGCGGGCCGTCGATGATTTCGTCGGCGACGGCACGCTGTTCCGGCGTCAGATCGTCGAGACCGCGATCGATGAAACGGCTCATGGTTATGTCCCCCTGTTTGTGTATGGCGCTATTTATTCATCAACTGCCATAGTTTCTCCGGCGTGGCCGGCATGTCCACATGTTTCACGCCGAGATCGGCGAGCGCGTCGACGACGGCATTGATGGCGGCGGCCGGCGCGCCGACGGCGCCCGCTTCGCCCGCGCCCTTGACGCCCATAACGTTGGATTTGCACGGCACTTCGATGTAGGAGAAATCGTAGTTGCAGAGGTCATCCGCCTTGGGCAGCGCGTAATCCTGCAACGAGCCGGTGAGCAACTGGCCGCTCCCATCATAGACGTGCTGCTCGAGCAGTGCCTGGCCGACACCCTGGCCGATGCCTCCGTGCACCTGACCCTCGACGATCATCGGGTTGATGATGATGCCGATGTCGTCGACCACCGTGTAGCGGTCGACATGCACCTGGCCGGTGGCGGGGTCGATCTCCACTTCGCAGATGTGGCAGCCGTTGGGGAAGGTGCCGGCCTCCACCTCGGTTTCGGCGGCACCGTCGAGGCCGTCTTCCATCCCTTCCGGCAGATCGCCCAGGGACGCGACCTTCTGCGCCAGGGTCATGATATCGACGGACTTGTCGGTGCCGACGACACGGAACGCGCCCTCGCCGAATTCGATGTCCGCGACCGCCGTTTCAAGTTCGTCGGCGGCGAACTGTTTGCCGCGCTCGATAACCTGATCGCTGGCCGACAGGAGGGCGGTGCCCTCCGCGACGAGAGAGCGCGAGCCGCCGGTGCCGCCGCCCTTGGCGATGGCGTCGGTGTCGCCTTGGATCACTTTCACCTTGTCCATGGGAATACCGAGGCGGCGGTTGAGCAATTGGGTATAGCCGGTTTCATGACCCTGACCGTTGGATTGGGTGCCGACATAGACGCGCACGAAACCGTCGTCACCGAAACGGATGGCGGCGTTCTCGACGCCGCCGACGGTCGCCTCGATGTAGTAGGCGAGGCCGCGCCCACGCCGGAGGCCCTTGGCCGCGCTCGCCCGCTTGCGGGCCTCGAAGCCGGTCCAATCGGATTTCTCGACGCAGGCCTCCATCACCCGCACGAACTCACCCGAGTCGTAGGGCGTGCCGGCGGCGGTGGTGAAAGGCATGGCCTCAGATGGGATCATGTTGCGCCGGCGAATCTCGTCGGGGCCGATGCCGACCTCGCGCGCCGCCGCGTCGAGCAGCCGTTCGATCATATAGTTACTTTCGGGCCGTCCGGCGCCGCGATAGGCGTCCACGGGGCAGGTGTTGGTCATCACGCCGATCACGTTGTTGAACAGGTTGTGCACGTCGTAGACGCCGGTAATCACCTTGCTCGCCGCAATGGTCGGAATGAACGGCGCGAAGGACGAGAGATAGGCGCCCATGTTCGCCTTGGTGGTGACGCGCAAACCTTGAATTTTGTGGTCGGCGTCAAGAGCCAACTCGGCGGTGGTGACGTGGTCGCGCCCGGCATTGTCGGCAAGGAAACTTTCCGAACGGTCGGCGATCCATTTCACCGGCCGCTCGATTTCCTTGGCCGCGATGGCGGTGACCAGCACCTCGGGGTAGACGAACAGCTTCATGCCGAAACCGCCACCGACATCGGGGGTGATGACGCGGACGTTGGCGGGATCGGTCTTGAGGAAGTTTTCGGCCAACTGGTTCTTGAGGCCCCAGCCGCCCTGGGTGCTGGAATAAAGGGTCAGCTTGCCGCTCGCCGCGTCGTAGTCGGCAACGGCGCCGCGCGTTTCCATCGGGTGCGCCGTGACCCGGTTGTTGATCAGGTCGAGACGGGTGACGTGCGCGGCCTTTTCGAAGGCGGCGTCAGTGGCGTCCTTGTCGCCGAGGCCCCAATCGAACAGCTGATTGTTGGGCACGTCGTCATGGATTTGCGGCTGGCCGGGGTCGGTGGCCGTGCGCAGATTGGCGGCGGCGTCGAGCATGTCGAACTCGACCTCGATCAGCTCGGCGGCGTCATTGGCTTGGGCGCGGGTTTCGGCGATGACGAAGGCGATGCCCTCACCGGCAAAGCGCACCTTGCCGGAGGCGAGGATGGGGCGCACCGGCGTCGGACGATCGGTACCGTCGCGGTTGGTGATCGGCACGCCGCAGGGAAGGTTGTTGACCCCCATCTTGTCGAGATCGGCGCCAGTGAAAACCGCGACAACGCCGGGCGCTTTTTGCGCCGCCGACACGTCGAGAGATTTGATCGCCGCGTGCGCCACGGGCGAGCGGAACACATAGCCGAAGGTTTCGCCGTCGAAATTGACGTCGTCCAGATAGTTGCCGTGGCCGGTCAACAGGCGTTTGTCTTCGAAGCGTCGGATGGGCTGGCCGGCACCGAATTTGACCGGCATGGCGATGTCGTTCATAGGGTCGTAACTCCCGCGTCTTCTTTGATTGTTTCACTCAGAGGTGAGGCGATTTGGCGCGCAGTGTAGCGGCGCCGGCCCGGAAGGTCACTCGCAACGTCGGAGCTTTTCAGGCGTTTCCCCGGGGTGCTCGTCTAGTGGGACGGTTATTTGATGGGTTCGATCTTGGCGGTGCGGTTCTTCATGTCGCCGTCCCACCGCTTGGCGAAATCGGCGGGCACGTTCAGCTGGTCGAGGGCCCGGGCGACGATATGCTCGACGATATCCTCCACCGATTGCGGGTGGTTATAGAATGCCGGCATCGGTGGCAGGATGCCGACCCCCATGCGGGCGAGCTTGAGCATGTTCTCGAGGTGGATCTCGTTGAGGGGGGATTCGCGCACGACCAGGACCAGCTTGCGCCGTTCCTTGAGGATGACGTCGGCGGCACGGTGGACCAGATGTTCGCCGAAGCCGTTGGCGATGGCGGCCATGGAGCGGGCCGAACAAGGCGCGATAACCATTGCCTCGGTGACGAAGGAGCCCGATGAGACCGCCGCGCCCATGTCGCTGGGCCCATAATAGACGTCGGCCATGTCGCGGAGATCGGCAATCCGATAGTCGGTCTCGTGTTCCAGGGTCTGTTGCGCCCACTTGCTGACCACCAGATGGGTTTCCACGTCGGAACGGGCGAGGGCTTCCAACAGGCGGACACCGATGATGGCGCCGCTGGCGCCGGTCATGCCGACAATGATCCGCCTCGGTGTGCTTTCCATCCGATGGGCCGCTTAGCTGTTGCCGCGGCGTTCCCGCCACAGGCCGAGCTTGGTCTGCGTCACCTTGTCGGTGCCGAGGAACAGATAGGTGGTTTCGTCCGCCTCGATGCGGTAGGGAAACCAGCACGGCACGACGAAGATGTCGCGCGGGCCGAATTCGATGGTCTCGCCGCTGTCGCCGTCGCCGATGACGACGCGGCCCTTGCCCTCGAGGCAGGTGAATATCGAGCCTTCGGTGGATTGATAGCGTTCGGTCTTGAAACCTTTCTCCAGGCGCTGCAGGAATGTCGAGATGGTCGACATGGCGGGGCCGCCGGTCATCGGATTGATGAACTCCACCTTGAGGCCGAAATAGGGATCGGGATCGCTGTTTTTCGCGAGCGCCTCCATGTTCTCCTTCGATTTGGCGAAGGGGTAGCTGAAGATCGGTGAGTTCAGATTGTCGGGCTCCAGACCCACCGGCAGCATGTTGGAGCCGTAGCGATGCAGGCTGTCCCCGGGGGGTGGACCGGCCGGGAATTGATCTTCCGGGTAGCGTTCATAGAAGATGGCGCCGGTGGTTTGCACGATCGGCATGTCGAGGATGTCCTGCCACACCACGGGCTCGGTGCCTTCGTGGCCGTGATCATGCCAGGTCCAGGTCGGCGTGATGATATAGTCGCCGTATTCCATGATGGTTTTTTCGCCATTCACCGACGTATAAGCGCCGTCGCCTTCGAGGATCAGGCGCAGCGCATTGGGGCTATGACGGTGGGCGGGCGCGACCTCGCCCGGCAAGATCAACTGCAGGCCGGAGAACAGCGTGTCATGGATGCGGCTTTCACCGGCAAAGGCGGGGTTTTCCAGCACAAGCACCCGGCGCTGGGCTTCCTCGGCGGAAATAAGCTTGCCCGCTTCCATGAGGATGTCGCGCACCTCTTCCTCGTAGCGCCAGATGAAGGGAACGGATTTGACCTGCGGCTCGGGGGTGAGCAGGTTGCTGTATTCCATCCATAAGGGCGCCAGACCCAAATCACGGATCTTGTCGTAGTAGGCGCTGCGTTCGGGGCTCGAGGCCGGGGCTACTTTGCCCCTGTTCTGGGTGGCGGTCGCCATGGGCGCTTCCTCAATCTTATTTGTTGTATGGCTTACTTATTATATGGGCATTCTATGAGACTGGGGGCGGTTCGCCAATGCCCGCTGATCCCTGCGGTTTTTGCCTCGATTTTCAGTGGCCGCTGATTTCGGCGTGGAGCGGCTTAGTCTCCTCGAAGGTCCGCTTCTGCTCATCGGAGGCCTCTGCCTGATACTTGTCCTTCCATTCGCTGTAGGGCATGCCGTAAACCACCTCGCGCGCCTGATCGTAATCCATATCGATGCCGCGTTCCTTGGCGGCGGCCATGTACCACTTGGACAGGCAATTCCGGCAGAAGCCCGCCAAGTTCATGATATCGATGTTCTGCACGTCGGTGCGTTTCTGCAAATGCGCGACGAGGCCGCGAAAGGCAGCGGCTTCGAGTTCGGTGCGGGTTTTATCGTCCATTATTCTCTCCCTATTTCCGGTCCATATCCGGGGCACGGTCAAATGCTGCTGTTTTATATCGCTCCTGATGGGGCCGCCGCAACATGGGCGCGCCGCTTGATCGCCGGAAGGCGCTCCTTACATATAACGACAAGAAATCGGGTACGATATGCCTCGTAAGATATTGAATTTCATTATTTTTGGCTTGTTGATCGGCGCCCTTCTGGCGGCCGGCGGTTATCCGACGGCATCCCTGCGGGCCGCAGAGACGAAAGCCGAAGATCAAACAAAAGAGGCGTCCGAAAACAAAAAGGATGGCCAAGAAAAGGAGGAAAAAAAGGAGCCTGACCCGACGGAATTCGTACAACTTGCGTCTTTTCCCATCCGCACCTTCAAGCTCAACGGGGCTCGGGCCCCCCAGGCCGTGATCACCATTTTTCTGCAAGTGGCCGACGAAAGCCGGGCAATTTACGTTTGCCGAGTGGAGCCGCGTATCCGGCACGCCGTTTTGGGCGAATTGAGCCGCGGGCCGGTCTATCGCACGCCGGACGGCTTGGTGCCGGTCGATGGGCTGCGCGACCGCCTCTTTCCTGCCATTAACGCCGCAATCGGTGATCCGTTGGTGTTGAACATTGTCATCCGCGATGATCTGAGGCTGATGACGGAAGGCGCCCAGATCACGATACCGAAATCCACCGAAAAGTGCCGCCGCTTGCCCAAGCCGGAGCCCGAAGACGACACGAAAAGCGGTGAAGGCGAAAACGAAGGGCACTAACACCAGGTGGCAAACGCCATGGCGGTGCCGGTGCCGGCTTCGGACCGGTAGCAGGGCACGTAATCGTGCAAGGTCATCTTCAATCCCGTTCCCGCCATGACGCCGCACAGCGCGATCCAGTTCTTGATCTCCGACGTGCCGGATTGATAGGCGGTGTTGGGATCGGCTGTCAGTTTCTCGACGTCGCCCGATTGCATCGCGTCGATCAAACGGTGGTCGAAATCCTCGTCGATGACGAAATGGGTAAGCCCACCGGACGCGACGATGGCAATCCGCTTGTCGTCTTCGATGCCGGCCAGCGCGCGGCCGATGGATTGGCCGAATTCGTAGCACCGCTTCGCCGTCGGCTGGTTCGGCGGATAATAGGTATTGATCATCACCGGCACGAAAGGCACGGGCTTGTCGTTGAGAAGCCGGCGATAGATGAAGCCGAAGGCATGGCCAATGCCGACCGGGCCGCCGCCGCGGGATGGTGGTAATTTCGACGCGGTGATATCGAAGCCGTCCTCGATGGTCTGCGTGATGATCCGAGAGGCAACGCTGCTATCGGCGGGGTAGTTGTGATCCACGGGTGTCGTATAGGAAAGTCGCACCGGGATCATCGGCTCGGGAACGTCGGTGGCTTTGGCGTCGAAGCCTTTCGCAAACACCTCGTCGCCGTAAAACAAGGTAAAGGCGGGCTGAACATCGTCGAGGAACCATTCATGCTGGTCGTCGCCGATGATCACCAGAACGTCCGGGTTCACCTCCTCCAGGGTTTGAGCGAGCAGGTCCAGGCACTTGTCGCTGCGTTCGAAGCGGGCACGGCGCTCTTCGACGGCATTGAGTTTAGCGAGCTTGTCGCGCGGCATGATCTCGAGCAATTCGTCGAAATTATAAGTCTTGCCGCGATAAGGGTGATTCTGCTCCGCTCGGTCGGCGTCGGTGCGGATATCCCAATGCTCCGGCGCCAGGGTCAGCATCGGACTATGCGACGTCCCGATGCCCAATACGATGTCGGCCACGTGTTCCTACTCCGAGGTTCGTTGTTTTCCGCATGATGAGGATGTTGCCGCGGCCGATCAAACGCTCATCACTGTTTGTCCGAACTTTCGGGACGGCAGAACGTGTTTGGTTAACCGGAGCTTAACCGCTGCGGCTAACAATAAAGGTGAAGGCTTGCGGGCCGGAACGCCCCGAATTTCGGTCCGAGATTCCAATGCCCTAAGATCGGCGGCCTAGCTACATCCTGGCTACATATTGTGGAAAACTAGTAGCTATGCCCCACATATAGCCTGTGTTAGCATCCGCCAACTTGCCGCGCCTGTGCGGCACGATCTGGCAATAGGTGGAGATGCCAAGAATGGCCAAGGTGCCCAACCGCCCCGACGGAACGTCCCGCCCCATCGATCTGGTTCACGACGCGGAGGTGCCGCAAGGGACGGGGCAAAGCGGCGCTGCGGCAAACGAATCTTCACCTTCCTCTTCGGTGCCGCCGGCATCTGCGTCCATACCGCCATCGTCTTATGCGTCCGCCGCCATCGAGGCCCCTGACTGGCAGCCGCCGATTTACGTGCGTTGGCGCATGTTGACCATCGCGGCGGCGGTGTTTTCCATTATCTGGCTTGCAGGCAGTCTCGCCTATGTCAGCGACTCGCTCGGCTTTGCCACGCTCGCCAGTTTGCTGCCCCATGAAATCGGCGGGTTGGTGGCGGCCATCGCCACGCCCATCGCGCTGGCGTGGATGGTTGCGGGTTTCTATGAACGCAGCCGCTTGTTCGAGCGCGATGCGCACGCGTTGCGCTGGCATCTCCGCCAACTGACCTATCCGTCGGATTCGGCGGACAGCCGTGTCGGCACGATCACCAACGCATTGCGCAGCCAAGCACGTTTCCTGACCGAGGCCTCGGAAGAGGCGGCCATTCGTGCCGATCAGGCGGCGGAGATTATTCGCCAGCGGACGATGGCGCTGTCCACCCTTTCGGACGAAGCCTCCATCAAGGCGGAGGCGGCGTCGGACAAGTTGCGCCGGCATGTCGAGGAATTGGTTGCCGCCACGGACGGGGCGGTGGCCCGGGCGCGGGAAGCGGGCAACATCCTTCATCATCAATCGCACGACTTGATCGCGGTTTCGCAGCAGGCGGCGGCGCGCACCGATGAAATCCGCGCCGCCTTGGGCGATAGCGGCAGTGAATTGGTTCGTATTGCCGAGGAGGCCTCGAAGCGTGCCCACGACACGGCGGAGCTGTTCGAAACGCGCACCCGCCATTTGGATGACGTAAGTTCCGACGCGGAGCAACGCGCCATGCGCTTGGCGGAACAGTTGGGATCGCGCGGCGAGGCGTTGGAAGCCGTTAGCGAGCGGGTGTCCCAGCGCGTCGAGGCCGGCGCGGAAACCATGCGCGAAATCACGGCGGATCTTTCCAAGCGCTCGGAACAGGCCTCCGCGCAGGCGGACACAATGCGGGAACTTCTCGATCGTCAGGCGGCGACATTGGAACAGGCGGCGGACAAGGCGGCGCATCGCGCGGCCCTGATCGCGGGAACCCTGAATGCTCAATCCGAATCCCTCGGCGAAACCTCGGAACGCATCCACGCCAAAGTGCGGCAGATGACCGAAAGCCTGCAATCGGGCGGTGACGCGCTGGGCGCTGCCGCCGACGAGGCGGTTGATAAGATCGACGCGGCCACGGACGCCAACAAGCGGCAGGCGGAGGAGCTGGACGCGACGACGCAACGTGCCGAAGAACGAACCAGTTCCATATCCGGACGCCTTACCGCCGTGTCCGAAGACCTCGATTCGGTTTCTCATGTGACCTTGGGGCGTGTCGACAAGATCGCGACGGCGTTGGAGGAACAGGCTTCGGCGTTGACGGAAATCGCCGACAAGGCGGTTGCGGATGTCGAGGCGGCGGACGATGCCTTGAAGCTTCGCAGCGATCATCTGTCGCGTTTGGGCGATTTGGTGGTGATGCGCCTCGGCACGGTCGGCGACGAACTCAAAACGCGTACAGACGATTTGGCGGCGGCATCCAAGGACGCCAACGCACAGGTTCAAGAAGTTTCCGATGCGTTGTACCGGACGCAGCTCGACGTCAAGGCCGCCGCCGATATCAGCATCGCCAGTATGGATGCCGCGGCCGATGCCTTGCGCCGCGACCTCCAAGGGATCACGCAGGCCGCGGACAAGGTCGGCGCGACCAGCGACGGCTTCGGCGAACGTCTCGCCGCGTTGACGGCGCGAAGCGAGGAGGCGACTACCGAACTGCAGCAGTTAAACGGCGTGATTGCCGGTCAGGTGCAGGAATTGTCCGGCGCCGCCGACGCCGCCGGCGAGGATATGAACGAAGTTTCGGCGCATCTCGAGGAACAGGCCAAACGGCTCAACGATGCGTCGTTGAATGCCGTCGTCCGGGTCGAGGAAGTCGGCGCCGCGTTGCGTCAGCGCAGTTCTGAAATCGAGGATACCTCGAGCGGCGCGGCGGAACGGTTGCGGCGTATCAGCCAAGACCTCGGTCAGCGGTCCCGCGAAATCTCCGGCGCGGCGGAGACGGCAGCGAACCGGGTGCAGTCCATTGCCGATACGCTGCGTGAACGGTCGGAGGAATTGAGCCACCGGTCCAGCAAGGCGGTGTCCGATATCGGTGTGGCAAGCGAGACGCTGGAACACCGCTCGGACGAGGTGGTCAGCGCCTCGGAGCGTGCCGCAAAGCTGCTGGCGCTGGTGAACGAAGCGCTTCGCCGCCAGTCGAAGGATCTGACACGGACCTCGGACACGGCCGCCGGGCAAATCGAATCGGTTGGCGAGAAGCTGCGTGACCGGTCGGAGGAACTGTCAGAAATTGCGGTCGATGCGGTGACGCGGCTCGATCAGACGTGGGAGAGCTTCGAGAGCAAGGCCGACCGCATGCGCGATTTGTCGGCTGACCTGATAGGCCAGGTGAGCGAAGCGGCAGCGGCTCTCGACGAACGTTCGCAGAAACTCGCGGCGACGGCGGACGATGCCGTCAAGGATGTGGGAAGCGTCGGCGATGCTGTCGTGAAGCAATCGCACGAAGCGGCGACGGCGGCTAACACGGCGGCGTCGCAACTTCGAACCATTGCCGAGGCGCTCGGTAAGGAACTCGCGGATGTTCAAGGTTCCGCGGGCAACACCGAGGAACGCCTCAACCGCATCGGCATTCTGTTCCGTCAGAAAGCGGAGGAGTTTGCGCAATCCGCACAGGAATCGACGTCGCACGTACAGGCCTTCGCCGATGCTCTGGAGAAGCAGGCCAGCGGGTTGGGCGATACTTCCGCCGAGGCGACCAACCGTATCGAGCAAGTGGGCACGGCGCTCAACGAGCGTTCGCGCGATGTCACTATGGCCGTCGACCGGGCGGTGAAGCTGTTGACGGTCATCAGTTCCGGATTGCAACGGCAGGCTGATCAAATGGCTGAGGTTTCGGACCGTGCTGTCGAGCAAGCCGGCGGATTGACGGAAAACCTCAAGGAAGGCATCGGGGAAATCGATGGTTTGACCGATCGCAATATGCAACGTCTCCAAGAGGCCGGCAAAACCATCAACCAACGCCTGAACGAACTGTCCGTGTCCTCCGACAAGACGATCGCCAAGCTGGAAGGCGCGGCGGGCGCCGTTCAAAACCGCGCCGACGAAGTGACGCAGGCCTCCAAGGCGGCCTCCGATGCCGTCGAGACCGCCGACAAGTCCCTCCGCCAGGCGGCGGATACGGCCATGGCGACGGCATCGCAAAGCCTCGGTAAACTCCGTGCCATCCGTGAAGAACTGCGTCAGCAGGCCCAGGACGTGATCGCCGCGTCGGATAAGATGGCGGGCCGCATGGGCAACTCCGGCGAAGGCCTGCGCAAGGAATTGGAAACCCTGACGCGGTCGTTCAACGCGGCGTTGCGCAGTATCGATACGGTCACCTCGGCATTCTCCCAACACGCCGGCACAGCGAGCGAAACTTCCGGCAAGGCCATTCAGGAAATGGAACGGTGGGGCAAGCTGCTCGAGGAACGCAGCGAGACCCTGACGGATGTCACCGAGAAGGTGGCAAAGAACACCTCCGAGATTACCGACCAGATCGATGCGCGCACGGCGGCCTTGGAGCGGAGTTCGCAGCGCGCCGCGGCCATCGCCGAACGGCTCAACAAAAAAGCCGACGATGCGGGCAGCGAGGATTTCCTGCGGCGTATGGGACTTATTTCGGAAGGTCTCGAATCGGTCGCCATCGACATCAACAGGGTCCTGGAAACGCGGGTGACCGAGGAAGATTGGCGGAAGTTCAACACCGGCGATAAATCGCTGTTCCTGCGCAAACTTCTCGGTATGCGGCCGCGGCCGAAGCTTTTGCAGATCCGGCAGAAATACCGCGAGGAGGCGAAGTTCCGCGAATATGTGGAGCGTTACCGCAGCCAGTTCGCCAAGCTCATCCAAATCGCCCGGCGCAACGATCAGGACGAATTGCTCGCCACGACATTGATGACGTCGGATGCGGGCAAAGTGTACATGCTGCTTACCGCCGCCATCGACCTCAGCGACGAATAGCTTCCAAGTTTTAGACGATCGCTTGTTGGGCCCGCGCCACGATCACGTCGGCGACGGCCGGCAGCGTGCCGACGGGCGGACACAGATAAAGTGTGCGGTCGGCGATTTCGAAGGGTCCCGCTGCCGGTCCGTCAATAGCGTGAATCGGCGGCAGCCCCAGACGGGCGGGAATGTCGTCGCGCCCATGGAACCCGGCGGAAAACAGAAACGGCAAGATGATCACGGCGGTGGCGGAGGTGAGCGTGCGCCAGTCATCCACCAGCGGTGATATCTCGAGCAGCGTCGCAACGCTTTCGGCAACGGCATGGCGGCCGAAGATGGCGTCGGCCAACCGGCGCGTTGCCTCGCCCGATGCTGGATCGCGTTCCGTGCCGTGACCGACCACGACCACCGCGGTTCGGTCCGGGGTAAGCGCATTGTGTTTCAGCACGTCTTCGATGGCCGCGGCGGCGATATCGGCCAAACCGGGATGCGTTCCCACCGGCTCGGTGTAATAAATGCGCTTGCCCTGCCGCTCCGTTAGCCCGCCATCCAGATCCAATTCCCGCGGCACGACATCCTTGGCGATATACCCGTCGGCGGCGAGATGGGGCACGATGACGATTTCGCCGGACAACGGCTCGATAACATCTCGCGCGAGGGGGAGCTGCCGCAAAAAGGCCGGATGCACGGCTGCGAACGAATGCCGTTTTTTGATCGTATCCGCATGGGCGAAAACCGCGGTTGCCGCGTCCGGCGCGCTCGTCGACCCATGTCCGAGAACCACCAGTGTCACATCGGACAATTGTTTGGGGGCGTTACCCATGGGCCTCTTGATCGGATGCTTCAACGGGTGTGAACCAGTCGAGCGTTTCGCCCAGCAATGCGACCTCGCCGATAATCACGGTCGTCGGTGCGGTCAGTCCCGCGTTCCTGACTTTTTCCGGTAGCGTCGCGAGGGTGCCGATCACCGTACGCTGGTGCGGCGTCGATCCGCGATGGATTGCTGCTGCGGGACGGCTTGGCTCCGCCCCGGCATCGATCAATTCCTTCGCGATCAACTCCAGGTTGGCGAGCCCCATATAGACGACCAACGTCGTTTCCGGATCGGCGAGCGCCCGCCAATCGAAGTCCAAGGCGTGATCGTCGCGACGGTGGCCCGTGATGACCCGTACGCTTTTGGCGAGGCCGCGATGGGTGAGGGGGATGCCCGAATAGGCGGCGCAGGCCATGGCCGCGGTGACGCCGGGCACAACCTCGAACGGCACGCCGTTTTCAACGAGATGCAGCGCTTCTTCGGACCCGCGCCCGAAGACGAAGGGATCGCCGCCTTTCAGCCGCACGACCTTGCGGCCTTCTTGCGCGAGCGTCACCAGCATGGCGTTGATCTGGTCTTGCGGCGTGCCTTGCCGGCGCGATGCCTTACCCGCGAATATGCGTGTCGTTTCCGCCGGGATGAGGTCGAGGATTTCTTCCGCGACCAGCCGGTCATAGACGATGGCGTCGGCCTCCTGGATCAGGCGGAGGGCCTTGACGGTTAATAGGTCCGGATCGCCGGGGCCGGCGCCCACCAGAAAGACAGTTGTAGGCTGGCGTGTGGTCACCGCCGGATCTCCTTATTCAATATCTGTTGGGTCAATGCGCGGTACCGGTTACGCCGCCAGCGCTTTTTCGACCAATTTGCGCGAGGCGGTGGGCAGATCGAGGGCCAATGCCGCCTCATGACCGCGCGGCGACATTTTTGCCCAGGTCTTGCGCAGGATGTCGATGATTTTTTCTTCCGGGTGCTTGGCGGCGAAGTCCTCGAAGTAATATTCGAGGAACACGAGGCAGATGACATCCTCCATCAGCTGCACGTCGGGATCGGACCGCAGTTTCTTTTTCTGCAGGATGTCTTTCACCCGGGCGATTTCGTCTTCGCCGTATCCGGCCGCCGCCATGATTTCGGCGGTCCGCTCCGCGTGATAACGGCCAAGGTCGGTGCGCCAGCGATGATAGCCTTTTTTGCCCTCGGGATAGTCGCCGCGGGGCATTTTCCAGCGCTCGATATGCTGGGCGCGCACCGCAAGGCGAACGGTTTCGGGGGCGTCAGGGGCCAGCTGGTCGAGACAGGCGCTCATGCGCTGGCCATACAGCAGTTCTTTCGGCTGATCGGCGCCCTCCGCCTTTTCCATGTTGGGATCGGCGCTGTTGGCGGCATCGATGGCAACGAAGGCGGTCTGAAGGCGGTTCTCGGTCATCCGCAGGGTTCCGTAGATTTTGGCCGCAAGCCTTGGGGAGCGGTACTTTACGCTAAACTAACGGTTCAATGGGTAAATATAGGAACTTGCCGCCGGTTTCAGCCAAATTTGGCACATTTGGCGGCCTTTCCCTGTGGAATGCATGATAGATGCCTTTTGGCGCGCCTGAAGCCCGAATGACCGCCCGCCCCGTTGCCGACGTGTCGAATGCCGGTATCGCGGCTTTCCGTGAGGGGCATTACGCCGCCGCTGCGGGATATTTTCGGACGGCGACGGAGATGAATCCCACCGATGCGGCGGCCTTCAACAACCTCGGTCAGGCATTGCGGGCCGCCGAGGAGATCGGCAGCGCCGCTGAAGCCTTCAAGCATGCGGCCGGTCTCGATCCCGCCTTCCCGGACCCGTTGGTCAATCTCGGCGCGCTTGCGGCGGCGGCGGGCAATCTCGACGCCGCTGTCGATTGCTACAGGCAAGCGATCGCGCGACGCGCCGATTACCCGGAAGCGCATTTCAATCTGGCGGTCGCGCTTGAAGCGTTGGGGGAACGGGATGCCGCGGAAGATACCTACCGAACGGCTTTGCGGTACCGATCCGGATATATTCGGGCGCTGGTCAACTTGGCGGCATTGTTGGCCGAAGAAGGGCATCTCACGGAAGCCGCCGATCTGCTCGACCGGTCGCAGGCCATTGATCCCCAGAACCCCTACGTGTTGAACGGATGGGGAAACGTTCTGCGTGCGCAGGGGCGTTTGCCCGAAGCGGAAGTCGCCTACCGTGCTGCTGTCGGCGCGGCGCCCGATTTCGGTGAAGGGCGTTGGAACCTCTCGTTGATCCAATTGGCGCGCGGAAATTTCAAACGGGGATGGGCCAACTACCGGTTCCGGCCAAGCGCCGACCGGCACCGGTTCGCCATCCCGGCAGCCCCCTTGGCCAACGACCTTTCGGGCCGACGCATCATTGTCGGCGGCGAACAGGGCTTGGGCGATGAACTGTTCTTTCTGCGCTTCGTACCGGAACTCCAGGCGCGCGGCGCCGAAGTGGTCTATCGGCCCGACCCGAAAATCGCCTCGATCTGCAGCCGTATTGATTTCCTGGATGGCCGGATCGATGGTGCCGCCGTGCCGGAAATTCCCGTTGCAGAACTTCCCTATCTTCTGGAGATGACCTCGTGTCCGCCGTCCGTGCGGCTGGCTCCCGATCCCGGGCGCGTCGATAAGATGCGCGCGAAATTGGCAGCGGCGGGGCCCGGTCCTTATTTGGGGATCACTTATCGCGCGGGACTTGCCGGCACGGGCACATTGTTCAAACACCTGCCACCCGAAGCTTTGGGAGACGCGTTGCACGGGCGCGCCGGAACGTTCGTCAGTCTGCAGCGCATGCCGGCGCCCGGCGAAACGGAGCGGCTGGCGGCACATGCCGGAAAGCCGGTCGCCGACTTTAGCGCCGTCAATGACGATCTTGAGGACATGCTTGCGCTGGTATCGGTGCTCGACGAAGTGGTGGGGGTCAGCAATACCAATATGCATCTCCGGGCGGGTATCGGACGCCCGGCGCGCGTTTTGGTAACGCACCCCGCTGAATACCGCTGGATGGCGGAAGGCGATGGGTCGCCTTGGTTCCCCGAATTTTCCCTTTACCGCCAGTCCGGTACCGGCAATTGGCAAGACGCGCTGACCAACCTGAAAAGCGATCTTTCGAAATAAAAAAAGGGCCGCTCCAGCGAGCGGCCCTTTCGTTTGTATGTTTGCCGGACGTTACTTCCAGCGGATACGATTGAGCTCGAACCCTTTGGGGCTCTTGTGGCCGCCTTGGATTTCGACGCCCTTGTCATGCACCACGACTGACGGGATCGGGATCAGCGGCATCTGATAACGTTGCTCGATGATCCGGTCGAATCCCGACGCAAAAATCTCTGCGCGTTTTTCGGGATCGAGTTCCGATCCGCCCTTGCCGACGAGGCCATGCAGAATCTCGTCGCCGTGGTAATCCCGCGACCCCTTGAGCCAGAAGAAGCCGGCGGTGTTTTCCACGTCGGGCTGCGCGCCGCCATTGTCCCACAGGCTGACGAAGGTATTCACCTTGTTCGCGCTGCGTTTTTTGAGGTAGCCGACAAAGGTCTGAGCATCGACGGTGGCTTCGACGCCGACGCGGCGCAACATGCCGGCGACCGCTTCGGCGGTCTTGATGGACGCGCCCCAGGTGGTGATCTCAAGCTTGAAGCCGTCTTGCAGGCCCGCTTCCTTTAAAAGCGCCTTGGCTTTATCGAGATCGTAGGTGGGCACCTTGGCGCTCGACGCACAGGAAATGTGCCAGCTGTGGCACATGGCGTCCTGCAACGGCTCGTTGTGCATTTCCTGCGGCAGCAAGGCCTTCTTGAGGGCGTTGCGGTCGATGGCCTGCATCAAGGCTTCGCGGACGCGGATGTCCTTGAAGACGCCGATGCCGGATTTGTCCACCGCGTCGAAATAGATGTAGCTAAAGGTGACCGTCGGTTCGACCTCGACCGCCAAATTGGGCATTTTCCGCAATTCGTCTGCTTGTTCGAGGGCGACGTTATAGATGATGTCCAGCTCGCCGGTAATCATCTTGGCGATCTGTGTTTGACGGTCCGGAACCTGGGTCAGGTGGATGCGTTTCGCCTGGGCCGCCGGTTTCGCCGAAGAGCTATGCTTGTAGCCATCGAACTTTTCCAGCACGACACCCTTTGTGGCGTCGACGCTGACCACACGGAAATTTCCGCTGCCGATCGGTTTCTTGCCGAACTCGGTCGGGTCCTTGAACGACGTGTGGTAGTCGGACGGATAGATCGGTGGCTGACTGGCCAGCCGGCCCAGGAACGCGAAGTAGTCACGCTTAGCGGTTATGCGGACAGTGTATTGATCGATCTTTTCGACCTTGTCGATATAGCCGAAACGCGTTCCCTTGAAGCGGAACGCGTATTTCGGGTCTTTCCCGAAATTGAGGGAATGGACGACGTCATCGGCATCGAGGTCGGATCCGTCATGGAACTTGATGCCCTGGCGGATTTTGAACTCCATCGTCTTGCCGTCGATGCGGGTCCAAGATTCCGCGACGTGCGGGACGAATTTACGTTGTTCGGCATCGAACATCACCAGTGAGTCGAAAACCATGAACGATACCAGCGACTGTTCGGGGCGCGGATCGTAGAACCCGTCGATAACGCCCATGGGCTGATGCAGGGCGACGCGGATGGTGTCTTCGGACTTTTGGGCCATAGCCGGACCGGTGGCAAAAACTGCCATCGCGCCGGCGGCCATAAGCGCGCGTGAAATCTGTTGCATGGTACCTCCCCCATTTTTCTTTCACGATCCCGCAGGAACGGCGGTCGAATAAATAAGGGAAGGAGTTTAACGGACCCGCGCGCGCAAGAATAGTTGCGAATGCAACGTCACGCGCGGTTCGTCCGCTACGCGGCGTGGAATTCCTTATAGTGTGGGTAGCTGTTTTCCATATACCACTTGAAGAAATCCCAATAGGACTCGGGTTCATATCGCGGTGGGTTGTCCGGCCCCTGGCAGGTTGGGATGCATTCCACTACCGGTTCCAAGTCCGGATTGACGAATACGGGCACCGTATAGCGGTCCTCCGTCGGCACGGCGACCCGGTGGGGCGTCGCGCGGAAGCGATTGTTGGTCCAGCGCTCGAGGAACTGACCGACATTGACGTGGATGGCGCCTTCGACTTTACGCGGGCGGAACCAGATGCCGTTGGCGTCAAGGATTTCCAACCCTTGTACGTCGGCCGCAGGCAGCAACGTCATGAAGCCGGTATCGGCGTGCGCGCCGAGCGCAAACTCGTTCTCATCCGGATTGGGTTTCGGCGGATAATGTGCCATTCGGTAATAGGTGTAGTTGTCGCGGAAATAGGGCTCGAAGAAATCTTCCTTCAGATTGAGGGACACAGCCCAAAGCGGAAGTAGGCTTTTGCCCAGCTTCTCCATCGCGCCCATGTAGGCTTCTACGGTTTCGCGGAAGCCGGGCAGGTCTTTCGGCCATTGGTTCTGACCGTAAAACCGTTTGCCGGCTTTCACCATCGGATGGTCCGGCGGAAAGTCGGTGGCAAAGACCGTCGTTTCGTTGAGGTCGAATTTCGTATTGTCGTGATAGGTGGAGTGCCGGATCAACGTTGCCTTCGGCGGGATATAGCCGCGCTGATTCTGGTCGATCTCGATTTCCAGTTTGCGTTCAAGGGGCAGGGCGCAAAACCGTTTGTTCTCTTCGATGGCGCGGTCGAGCAATTCCTGCGGAATGCCGTGATTCTTGATCGCGAGGAAGCCGATTTCCTCGCAAGCAAACTTCAGTTCCTGGGCCAAGGCTTCCTTGGCGCCCGGTTCGCCCGCGAAATAGGGGCCCAAATCCAGCAACGGCAGGTCGCGCGTTTCAACGCGGTCCTGACCGACGGTTACTTCCACTTCCACCATGCTCATCGTGAAGTCCTCCTGCGCCTATCACACCGCCGGCGGGGACCCGCCGCATTGACCCATATCAAGAGGCGCGGCGCAGGGGCTCGTCCACGGCGTGGATGGGGGCCAGGAAATCGAGGAATTGGCGGGTAACCGTGTCCCAGGAGAAATCCAAGGCGCGCGCCCGGCAAACCTCGGGCGAGATGTCAGCTGCGGCTAGGGCAGCCGCGCGCAGATCGTTGTCCAAAACGCCCGCCTGCGTGCCGCCGATTACATCCAGCGGGCCGGTCACGGGATAGGCGGCGACGGGGACGCCGCAAGCCATCGCTTCCAGCATCACCAGGCCGAACGTATCGGTCCGGCTCGGAAACACGAATACGTCGCCCGCGTTGTAAAGACGTACCAGTTCGTCGTCGCCGTTGGCGATCCGGAACAACACGTCGGGGTAGCGTTTCATCAGGGCGTCACGCGCCGGGCCGCTGCCGATGACGATTTTACTGCCGGGCAGATCGAGGTCGAGGAAGCCCGGCAGGTTCTTGTCGACGGTCACCCGTCCGACAAAAATGAAGTAGGGGCGGGGCAGGTTCAGACCGTCGAGATAATCCTTGGGACCGGGCCGGAACAGATCGGTATCGACGCCGTGCGACCATTCCTTGATGTTGGTGAAGTTCCAAGCAGCGAGTTCCTCGTAGATGGCCGCCGCCGGTACCATCACTGTTTTTGCCCGCGCGTGAAATCGCCGCATGTAGGCATAACCCCACGAAATGGGAACGCGGACGCGCGCGTGCAGATATTCGGGGAACTTGCTGTGAAAGGCCGTGGTAAAGGGCAGGCCGTGCGTGAGGCAATAAGCGCGCGCGGCATGCCCGACAGGTCCTTCCGTGGCGATGTGGATCGCATCGGGGGCGAATTCCTCGATCAGCCGCGCGGTCGTCTTTCTCGGCCACAGCGATAGGGGGAGTTCGGAATAGGTCGGGCAGGGAACAGTGCGAAAATTGTCTGGGGAGATCACCAGAATCTCATGGCCCAGATTTTTCAGCCGGTCGACAACGGTGCCGACAACCCGGACCACCCCATTGGGCTGGGGGTACCATGCATCGGTAGCAATAGCGATGCGCACGGGGGATGGCGTCTCCGGACAATCGACGGGCGCCCGTTTATACGCCGGGATTTATGACACTAATAAGTCAGGTCGGCGGGGTGCGAACTTACCGCCCGCCCTCCGGGATATAGAGCAGTTCCACCAGAACTTCGTCGGGATCGGCCAAAAAGAGCTGTTTCAGGCCCGTGCCGGGCGGATTGTTCTCGCGAAAATCGATGCCCTTTTCCACGAGCCGCGCCCTTGCGGTATCGAAATCTTCGATCTGCATGGAGAAGTGCGAGATTGCGGCATGTTCCGAACCCGTGAGCATCTTGTTCTTGGGATTGCGGACGATGATATGGACGATGGGCTTGCCGTTAGAATACATCCAATATCCCGGTTCGTTGAACTGGGGCCGCTTCCCGACGGTCAATCCCAGGACGTCCTCGTAGAATTTGGCGGACCGGTCGACGTCATCGGTTTCGATATTGACGTGATCGAGGGCGGAAATCTTCATCGTGGTTCCTCCAATGGGCGTTCTCCGCCCAACGTGACATATTTCAGTCGGCGATCTTGATCACCACCTTGCCGCGGGTATGACCGCCTTCGACATGCGCGTGCGCCTCGGCGACGGCGTCGAGGGGGTAGACGGCATCCACGGTCGGACGGATCGCACCATCCTCGATCAACCTGCCGATTTCGGCGAGTTGTGCGCCGCTTGGTCTGACCAGAACAAATGTGCCGCGCCCGCCATGGGCCGACGCCTCCTCCTCGGCAACGGGGCCGGTGATGGAAATCAGGAAGCCGCCCGGTTTGAGGGTCGCCCAGGAAATCTCCCGCATGTCGGCGGGGAGCATATGGAAGACGACATCCATGCCGGAGACCGTGTCGGCGACGTTCGTCTTGGTGTAATCGATGATGTCGTCGACGCCGATCTCGCGCAGGAAATCGGTATTGCGGGCGGACGCGGTGCCGGTCACGTGCGCGCCGCGCCACTTGGCGATCTGGACGGCAAAATGGCCGACCCCGCCGGCCGCCGCCTGCACCAGAACATGTTGGCCAGCCTCGAGGCCGGCGGTGTCGATCAGCGCCTGCCACGCCGTCAGCGCCGCGAGGGGAACCGAGGCTGCTTGGATATGATCGAGACAGGCGGGTTTTGGCGCGGCATCTTCGGCGGGAACGGTAATGTATTCGGCATAGGCACCCGCTGGCGCCGGGAACCGCGGCATGGAATAGATCTCATCGCCTTCGGCAAACTTATCGGATTTGGATTGAACAACGAGGCCCGAGATGTCCCAGCCCAGGATGACGGGCAGGACGCTATCCTCCCAGCCGCGATTGACTCCCTGGCCGTTGCGCGTTTTGAAATCGATGGGATTGATGCTGGCCGCCTTGACCGCGACCAGCATTTCGCCGTCGGCGGGGGTCGGGACGGGAACGTCCTCATAGGTCAAATTACCGGCGTCGCCGTAACTGTGGAGGGTGACGGCTTTCATCGTCGTGGGGATCGCGCTGGGCATTGGGCTTCCTCTCCTGATAACGGCGTTTTCGACGCCTGTTTATTTGTGCCGAGCCGTTGCGGTCGAGGTGCAAATCGTATCTCGGCACCAGTATAGGGGGTCATTATAGGGGGTCAGGGCGGATTCCGCGAGAACCCGTCATCTCATGGGCTTCTGAAACCGGGGTTGGAAAAAACAGCGCGAGTATGAGAGAAGATGTGCCCGATCGGCTTCGATGCCGACAGGATATTGCGCGAGCGAAAAGCCACAAATAAAAATAAGGGTGTCATGACCACGATCGCCATCCATCGTCCCTCAACCGATCGCCGCAGGATCCTTGCCTTTTGGCTGCTCGGTCTGTGTGCGATGGTGTTCGTCATGGTGGTGCTTGGCGGCGTCACGCGGCTGACCCAGTCCGGATTGTCCATGGTGGATTGGCGGCCCATTTCCGGTTGGCTCCCACCGTTGAGCCACGAGGAATGGCTTCGGGTTTTCGACGCCTACAAACAGTTCCCCGAATACAAAAAGCTCAACTACGGCATGAGCCTGCTCGAATTCCAGGAGATCTTCTGGATGGAGTACATTCATCGCCTGTGGGGGCGGTTGCTGGGCGTCGTTTTCGCCGTGCCGCTTGTGATCTTCCTGTGGCGCCGCTGGATCGACGCGGCACTTGGGCGGCGATTGGTGGTCTTTTTCCTCCTCGGCGCGGCGCAAGGAGGGATGGGATGGTATATGGTCAAAAGCGGGCTGGTCGATCAGCCCGATGTCAGCCAGTACAGGCTGACGGCCCATCTGGCGCTCGCCGTTCTGATCTATGGGGCGATGTTGTGGACGGCCTTCGATCTCTTGTGGGGGCGTAGCGCGCCGGCCCGCGCGCTTCCCGTCGGCCTGAGGCGGCTTACTTGGGTTATTTTGGTGATGGTGTTCATCACCATGATGTCGGGCGGCTTTGTCGCGGGTCTCGATGCGGGCAAGACCTATAATACCTTCCCGCTGATGGATGGCCGGCTGATACCGGAAGGGCTTTTCTTTCTGTCGCCGTGGATCGCCAATTTCTTCGAAAACATTATCACGGTTCAATTTGACCACCGCCTCCTCGCGGTGACGACGGCGGGCTTGACCATTTGGGCGTGGCTGTGGGCGATGGGGGCGGCGTCGGCGGCCGAGTACCGGATCGCGTATCACGTCTTGATGGCCGCGGTGGCCGTTCAGGTGACCCTAGGGATCTCCACATTGCTGCTCGTCGTGCCGGTGCACCTCGCCGCGGCCCATCAGGCGGGCGCTTTGGCCGTGTTAACCATTGTCCTATGGGTCGTTCATAGACGTTGTTGATTGGGCGTTGCAAATTGCTTCCGCAATGCACAATTTGTTTGACGGAAAGGCCCGACATGGTACCGTCCCACCCCCGACGCCCGGCCCACACCGTCTTCTTTGCGTGCCGGCGTCGTTAACGAGTTAAAGTGGCTCCCCGATATGTCCGGTTCCCCGCAACTACCTAACGATTTTGGGTCGTTTTTGATGCCATTTACCGCCAACCGGCGGTTCAAGGCGTCACCGCGCCTGTTCGTCGGGGCCGATGGCGTGCGCTACAGCACGGCCGACGGCCGCCAGGTCTTGGACGGTATCTCGGGGATGTGGTGCGTTCTGGCCGGGCATGGCCGCAAAGAAATCTCTGACGCGATCGCGGCCCAAGCCGCCAAAATGGATTACGCCGCATCTTATCAGGTCGCGCATCCGTTGGCGTTTGAACTGGCGAACCGCCTTACCACGATCATGCCTGACGGCCTCGATCATGTATTCTTCACCAATTCGGGCTCCGAGGCTGTCGATACGGCGTTGAAGATCGCGCTCGCCTATCACCACCGGCGCGGGGAAGCGCAGCGGCGCATGTTCGTCGGCCGCGCCCGGGGGTTCCATGGTGCCGGATTTGGCGGTACCTCCGTTGGCGGCATTGCCAACAATCGGAAAGCATTCGGCGGAAATCTCTTGCCGGCGGTCGATCATTTGCCGGATACCCATGACCCGGAGCGGAACGCTTTTTCCCGCGGTCAGCCGCAATGGGGCGCCGAGCGTGCCGATGCGTTGGAAGAGATCGTCGCCCTGCATGGCGCAGAGTCGATCGCCGCCGTGATCGTCGAGCCGATGGCCGGGTCAACCGGCGTGCTGGTGCCGCCCGTGGGGTATCTGGAACGGTTGCGCGAAATTTGCGACCGGCACGGTCTCCTGCTGATTTTTGACGAGGTGATCACCGCATTCGGCCGTATCGGCGCGGGGTCGGCGGCGGAACGTTTCAATGTTCTGCCGGATATGATGACGGTGGCCAAAGGTCTGACGAACGGAACGGTCCCCATGGGCGGTGTGCTCATGTCCGCCGAAATCCATGACACGCTGATGAGTGCACCGGGTGACGGGATCGAATTGTTCCACGGCTATACCTATTCCGGTCATCCGCTGGCTTGTGCGGCGGGGTTGGCGACGCTCGAAGTATTTGAGCGTGAAGGGTTGTTTGAGCGGGCGGCCGAACTGGAGCCGTATTGGCGGGACGCGGTGCATAGCCTTGACGACTCGCGGCACGTGATCGATGTCCGCGAGGTCGGTATTGCCGCCGGGATCGAGTTGGAGCCCCGCGAGGGCCGGCCCGGCGCGCGCGCCGGTGAGGCGTTCGACCATGCCTATGAGGCGGGTGCCTTCATTCGGGTGACCGGCGATGTGATCGCCTTAGCACCGCCGTTGATTATCGAAAAGCCCGATATCGACCGGCTGGTCGGGATCGTCGATGACGTTCTCCAAGCCGTCGACTAAGACTAACTCCCCGGAAACGCTTGCTCTTTAGCGGCCGGTTCCTGCGATCTTTCTGGATTCGTGGGATGTGGAGCCTATATAATCATTTATAACCATTGACTGCTTCGTGGCGCAGGTTTGTGATCTTGGCGTGTCGGGAAGTGGACGGCTTTCTCACACGCGGGGCAAAGCCGAAGAAAAGGAGTGGCGGTACCGCGTGACGAAAAATCGGCTTTTACGTGTTGCGAAACTGACCTTGGTCGGATTGGTCGTCCTGTTCACGACGTCCAACACGCTGGTCGGGTGCGCCGGTGGCAACGCGCCGCTGGCCAGGATTTTCGGTGGTTTCCCCCATATTCGGCCCGCCGAAGACCCCGTTGCAGCCCGCAGTCTCGAGGAATTCAGGAGCGTTTATGCCGCCTATGCCGCCACGGATTCGAGCCGGGCGCAGCAGCTTCGACATTTTACCGATGCATATCTCCGCGTGCGCGCTGACTATGTGCAGCGTATCGATGACGTCCAATTGATCGCGGCCGCCGTCGACGGCATCAAGAAGATCGATGGCCGGCCGGGGGCGATCCCGTCGTCGGACGTGACGGAGGCAGCGCTGGATTCGCTGATGGCATCGCTGGATCCGCATTCGTCCTACCTCAATCCCGAAGAATTCAAGGACTCTCAGGTCGCGACGCGCGGCGAGTTCGGTGGGCTCGGTATCGAGATCAACATGGAAAACGGCTTCGTCAAGGTCATCGCTCCGATCGAGGATACGCCGGCATTTCACGCGGGGCTCAAGGCCGGCGATCTGATCACCCATGTGGATGGCCAATCGATCGAAGGCATGTCGTTGGTGGAGGCAGTGAAACTGCTGCGCGGGCCGGCGAATACCGATGTTCGGCTGACGATCCAGCGTGAAAGCGGTGCCGACGAAACGACCCTGTTCGATGTGACGATTACCCGCGCCGTCATCCAGATAAAGCCGGTGAAATGGCGTCTGGAGGGCAATATCGGTGTGATCCGGATCACCAGTTTCATCCAACGTGCCGACGACGAGTTGGAAGATGCGCTTCGGGCGCTGCGCCGTCAGTCAAGGGATCGATTGCAGGGGCTTGTCATCGATCTGCGCAACAATCCGGGTGGGCTGTTGAATCAATCGGTCGCCATAGCGGATGCTTTTCTGAACCGTGGTGATATCGTTTCGGTTCGGGACCGGGACGGCGAGGGCCGCAGTTTTACGGCGACGCCCGGCGATTTGTCCAACGGCTTGCCGGTGGTCGTATTGATCAATCGGGGGTCCGCGTCCGCATCTGAAATTGTCGCGGGGGCGTTACAGGACCATCACCGGGCGATGATCATGGGTGTCCGGTCGTTCGGAAAAGGGTCCGTGCAGACTATCACGCCGCTGCAATGGGACGGCGCGCTTCGGCTGACGACGGCGTTGTACTACTTGCCGTCGGGCCGCTCGATCCAAGGCGGCGGTGTGGCGCCCGATATTGCCATCACCGGCGACGCGCAAGAAGATGGCCGCCGCGAGGCGGACCTGCCGCACGCACTGCAAGTCGATCAGGGGCTGCAAGCGCGCGCAAATGCCAAGGTGCGGGAAAGCAATTGCCCGACAGCCGGAGAAAAGAACGATGACCGGATGTTAGGGTGCGCTGTCGCTTATCTCCAAGACGGGTCCCACGATAAATTCCTGGCCCGGTTCGGCACCCAAACAAAGCTCTAGGATATCGGGGCTATCGTTTCTCCCCTTTGGCCGCGCCGATAGGATACGCCTCGCTGAGGCGTTTGTACTGATCCGGCGACAGGTTGATATCGCAAGCCTCCGCATTCTCAATCAGATGCTCTTTGCGACGTGACCCGGGGATCGGGATCACCTGGTCCCGGCCGCCCATCAGCCACGCGAGTGATACCTGGCCCGGCGTGGCGTCGACTTCGTTCGCGACATCTTTCAGCGTTCGCAGAAGATCGAGATTATGGGAGATGTTCTCGTCCTGAAAACGAGGCATGCCACGGCGATAGCCATCATCCTTGGGAAAGTCATCGACGCTTTTGATGTCGCCGCCGAGAAAGGCAAAGGCGAGGGGGCCGTAAGCGACGAACGTGATGTCTAACTCCCGGCATAGAGGCAGGAACGTCGCTTCGACATCGCGGGTAAACAGCGAGTATTCCATTTGTAGGGCCGAAACCGGATGTACGGCGTGGGCGCGGCGGATCTCGTCGGGGGACGGATTGGAAATGCCGAGAGACAACACTTTGCCGGCATCGACCAACTCTTTCATCGCACCCCAGGTTTCCTCGACAGGGACATCTGGGTCGACCCGGTGTTGATAGTAGAGATCGATGTGATCGGTACCGAGCCGCTTCAGGCTGCGATCGCAAGCTTCCCGGACATAGTCCGGCGAGCCATGGATTTGGACACCGCCCGCGCCATAGATGAGCCCGAATTTTGACGCGATGAAGGCTTGCTCGCGCCTTCCTTTCAGTGCGGCCGCAAGGAACTCTTCGCTTGCGCCCATGCCATAGGATTCGGCGGTGTCAAAGTGAGTAATTCCTCGCGCCAGCGCTTCGGTGACCGTTTCGTGAAGCGCCTTGTCGTTGGCATCCGTGAGCCGGTTGCAGCCGACGCCGATGGGCGGAAGCGTGAGGTTGGAATTTCCGAGTTTTGTGGTTCGCATGTTTCCCCCCTAATGTGGATTGCCATGTGGATCGGCCGTTGCGTTTAAAACGGCTTCTATACGTACAGCGTGGATCGGCGGGATGATGCCACGTCAGGATATATCGTTCCAGGGCGGGGAGGGGTCAATCGAGCTGCACGCGGCTTTCGGGGAACCGCAAGGTAACGGTGGTGCCCTGGCCCGGCTTGCTGTCGATGGAGAGCATGCCGCCGTGGGCCTGCATGATCGCGGCGGAGACCGGAAGTCCCAAGCCGGTTCCGTCACCCGTCGGCGCTTGATCGTTTTCGATCTGGCCGAATGGCATCAGGGCGGTGGAGATACCCTCTTCGGTCATCCCGACGCCATTGTCGGCAACGCTGATGTTGAAAGTACCGTCGTCCGATAGGCCAGCCCATAGTTCAACCGAGCCGTTCTCAGGTGTGAACTTGATCGCATTGGTGACGACATTGAGAAGAACCTGCTTGAAGCGCCGTTCATCGGCAATCAGATGCGGTAGGGACGGATCTACATTGCAACTGAGTTGAATTTTCTTCTTTGCCGCTGCGGCGGAGGCGAGGCGCTCGACCGATGCGCAACATTCCAGGGGGTCGATTTGATCATCCTCGATGACGGCCTTGCTCTGTTCGATGGCCGAAATATCGAGAACGTCGTTGATCACGTTGAGAAGGCGCAAGCTTGAGGACAGGATATCGCCAACGTAACCGCGGTATTTTTCATTCTCGATCGGACCGAACATTTCCTCATGCATCGCTTCGGAGAAGCCGATGATGGCGTTGAGAGGTGTCCGCAATTCGTGGCTCATGTTGGCCAAAAATTCGGATTTCGCCCGGTTCGCGGTTTCGGCGGCGTCCTTGGCGACCGTGAGGGCAAACTCAGCTTGCTTTTCGACGGTAACGTCGCGAATGAACAGCGCAACGTGTAATACCTCCCCGTTGGCGCCGAGAATGGGACTGAATTTGGACTCAAGCCAACTGCCCTGATGATAGTCTTCGAACTCGACGGGTTCCCGGGTGTCGACAACGCGCTGCAGATACCGTGTGCGCCGCGCCGCGACGCGTTGATCGAGAAAATCATTTAGTTTCGATCCGATCAAAACGTGTATGGGTTTGCCCAACCTCTCCGCCATCGCGAGGTTGATATCGACGATGACGCCTTCGGGGTCGAGCAAGACCGCGAAATCCGAGGTGGCATTGAGAAAGGCGCGTGCGCGCTGCTCGCTGGCGCGGAGCACGTCCTCATATTGTTTCTGCTGCGTTACGTCGGCGTTTATGACGAGGACACCGCCATCGCGTGTCGAATGCCGCTGTATTCTCGACCACCGCCCGTCGGGCGCTTCATACATGTAGTCGCCGATCCTCTGCTTGTGCCGCTTGATGATTTCGTTGACTTGTTGGCCGATCGATCCGTTCGCCAATTTGATGTGCCCGAGCTCGGCGGAGGCGCGTACGATGGTTTCAACCGGGGTGCCGGGTACCAGCAGATGCTCCAGCCCTTTGTGGCGTTGCCGATAGGTGCTGTTGCACAGAACGAAATTGTCTTCGGAATCATATAGGCTGACGGCGTCTGCAATGGTGTCGATCGCCTGCAGAAACAGCCGTTCATTGTGATCGGCGAGATTCCGAGCTTCGATCTCTTTGGTTTCATCGACGGTCGTGCCGCGATAACCGAGGAACCGCCCGTCATCACTAAATACGGGACGGCCGCTGATCCTTAGGTGGAGAGCGCTGCCGTCAATTCCGGCTTGGGCGACGCGGAAATCGCGGAACGGCATACGATCATCGAGGGCTTCCCGGTGAGGCAGCCAAATTTCATCGTCTGCGGGCGGTCCGGGAAGTTCCCAACGCTTCTTGCCGATGATGTATTTGGCGGGAAGCATCGCGGTCCGGGCAGCGGTATCGGAAACATAAATGAACCGATGCGCCGAATCCGTTTCCCAAAATCGGTCGGCGGCCGATGCCGCAAAGTCATGGAAGCGCCGTTCGCTGATCTCATGGCGCTCCGTCGCTTGGCGCCAGGCCGTGACGTCCTTGGAATAGCCTCGGTATCCTTGGAATGCGCCGTCGCGGCCGTGAATTGGGCGGCCGCTCGCCTGAACGTGTACTTCCGTGCCATCATCGCGCACGATACAAAATTCGAAGTCGGTAAATGGCTGACGTTTCCGCAGGTCGTGCAGATGCTGCTGTAAATTTCCTTTGGAGATTACGATACGCCGCAAGCGCGACAGTTGCTTCCGGTCGAGACCCAAAACTTGGTCATGGGTTAGACGGAAAGCCCTGCAGCCCGCAGGCGACATATAGGTGAAACGAAGTTTCGCGTCCGTTTCCCATATCCAATCGGCGCCCAGTTGCGAGATGTCCTTGAAACGTCGGGCATCCTCTTCGAACGATTTTTGCTGATTTTGCTCCGCCGAAACATCGCGCACCGTCACGATAATTTTGGTGTGCTCCTCGGCGATCACCTCGGCAAGGTTTATGGCCAGTATCAGCTTTTCCCCGCTGAGACGGGTGGCGGTGACAATGTGTGATTTGGCTGGGTGCGATTTGGCCGGGTGAGAATCCGTGGAAGCCTCATTCCCATCGATGTCGCCGAGATTTTCGATGACCCCTTGGCCGGGGGTATCGATGAGGGACGAGAAAGCAACGCCCTCGAGCTTTTCGGGCAGGTAACCAAAAATCCTACTTGCCGCGGGATTGGCAAGTTCAATGGCGCCTTCTGAGCTGAGCACCAAGATCCCATCGGATACATGGTCGAAGGCGGCCTGAATCAATGCATCACCAACGGGCGCACCTGCGCCACCACTTTCCGTTCGGCTGTGGACGGCGGGCGCGGCAGGTGTCTTGGCGGCGGATTTATCCGCAGCCTCTCCCCTAGGCCGTGATGGCATTGTTTCGTTGGACCCCAAAGAGCATCGCGGTATGGCCCCCCCCTTGGGGCCCCTCTCGCCTTTTCGGCTTTCAGTCTGAATTCTAGTTATGGATGGACGTCGTGTGGGTAATTAATTTCGTGCTTAAAATGTTCAGAAAAAATCACATTTTTTCAAAGACATATCCTCTAATCTTGAACAAAGAAAATCACAAAAATTCGGTTTCTGCCGGACTGGTAGTCGGACAAACGTGTCCATATAGAACTTTTTGGGGTACCGGTCACCGGACAGATTGAGTCGTCTCCCTGATTTGCCCTTGAAACCGATGTTTCCCCGGTGTCCTCT
This sequence comes from uncultured Rhodospirillales bacterium, assembly GCA_913055735.1. Taxonomy (GTDB): domain Bacteria; phylum Pseudomonadota; class Alphaproteobacteria; order Rhodospirillales; family UBA2165; genus CAJXKD01. Next base: position 26,268 of record CAJXKD010000001.1, on the reverse strand, counting down.
TCTATTCAACCCAGCCTTATATCGGCTCGACACAAATGAAACAAATGTCGGGGAGAGCGCGTCGTGAAATTCGGCCTTTTTGATCATGTGGACGTCAACGATCGGCCATTGGCCCAACAGTTCGACGAACGTATCCAATATGTACAAGCAGCGGAAGAAGCTGGCTTCTATTGCTACCACGTAGCCGAGCATCATGCGACACCTCTCAACATGGTTCCAGTCCCTGGGGTCTACCTTGGTGCGCTCGCGCGGGAGACCAGTAAGATCCGGTTGGGGCCGCTTTGTTATTTGCTGCCTCTTTATTCGCCGCTTCGTCTGATCGAGGAGGTTTGTATCCTTGACCATCTTTGCCGGGGGCGATTGGACGTCGGCGTGGGGCGAGGCGTATCACCCTTTGAACTGAATTTCCACAATGTCGACCCCGAAACCTCGCGTGAGGTATTTCAGGAGGCGCTTGCCGTTCTGGTCAACGGCTTAACCCATGATGTCCTCAACCATGAGGGGAAGCATTTCCATTACAAAGACGTGCCGATGGAGTTGAAGCCGCTGCAGCAGCCTCATCCCCCCATCTGGTACCCGTCCTCTTATCCTGCCGGCGCGGAATGGGGCGGGACGAACGGCTATCAGATGGTGACGCTCGGTGGCGTCGAGCATGCTAAATCCGTTCTCGATGCTTATCGGGGGGCACTGAAAATAAATGGCAATGCCAACCCGGAATTCGACGGTGGCGCGGCAATGGGAATTTCACGTCAAGTAATCGTTGCCGATACAGACGCAGAAGCGTTGAAGCTGGCGGAACCCGCCTATGAGAAATGGCACGCTAGTCTGACCAAACTCTGGCGCGTCAACCAGGTGCAGGGACCGGCCATTTCGAAGAACATGCCGGAAACTTTGGCGGATGCGGTTCAGAACGGTTCGGCGATCGTCGGATCGCCCGACTCGGTGCGGGAGAATATCAAAAGTCAGATGACGGCGATGGGCGCGAACTACCTCGTCAGCGCATTCTATATCGGTGATTTGCCACATGACGCGGCGATGCGTTCGCTGGACCTTTTCTCTTCAGAAGTGATGCCCAGCCTTCGCGATCTCTGAGCCGTTTTAGAAAGGCCAGACCACAAGAATTGTCGGAACACCGACCGCAACGATCAGGATTTCTAATGGCAGGCCCATACGCCAATAGTCGCCGAAACTATAGCCGCCCGGGCCGAGGATCAGTGTGTTGTTCTTGTGCCCGATGGGTGTCAGGAATGCGCAAGAGGCGGCGACCGCGACCGCCATCAGGAATGGATCCGCGCTGACGCCGAGGCGGTTGGCCAGGTCGATGCCGATCGGGGCGGCAACGACCGCTGTCGCGGTGTTGTTGAGTACATCCGACAACGTCATGGTGACGATCATCAAAATGGTCAGCAAGATCACGGGCGACTGATCGCTCGCAACGGCGAGTAGGCCGTCGACGATCAAGGCGGTGCCGCCAGTGGTTTCCAGCGCCTGCCCGATGGGGATCAAGGCGCCAAGCAGCACGATCACGCTCCATTCGACACTCTCATAAAGCTCGCGCAAAGGCACGATGCCGGAGACGACGAATAGAGTGACGACCGCGCCGAGGGCAATGGGCAGGGGAATCAATCCGAAACCGGCGGCGGCAATCCCAATGGCGAATATCGAGGTGGACAGGCGCGCTTTCTCGCGTTGAATGACCTGTAAGCCGCGTTCCGCCAACGGCAAGTAGCGCAGGACCTGGATCACATTGTCGAGCCCATCTTCCGGGCCGATCAAAAGAAGGATGTCGCCGGCCTGAAATGAGGTGCCCCGCCGTTGCCGGTGGATACTTTTTCCCCGTCGGGAAACGCCCAACAGACTAACCCCATAGCGTTCCAGAGTACGGAGAGCACGCGCGGGGTACCAGCCGACCATGGCATCAGGGGGCACGACGACCTCGCGCATCTTCAATTCGCTTCCTTCGGCGAAGAGCTTTTTGTTTTCTGCTTCGACGATCTCGCAACCGATTGTCGAAATGACCTTTTCCATAGCCTCGGGCGTGGCTTCCACCGCGAGAATATCGCCGGCTTTAATGACGGTTCGACGCGCCCGTCCGGGCAGGAAGTGGCCGGCCCGCATAAGGCCGAGAATCTGCACGTCGTCGTCGTCGATGCCCGCATCCAATTCGGAAACCGTCTTGCCGATGGCGGGCGCTTCTTCGGGAACCTGCAGTTCCCCGACATAGCTTTCCAACTCATGGAGCTCGGCGCGCGTATCGTGTTCGGCACGGGAACCCGGAATCAGTCTCCAGCCGATCAGCGCAACAAACAAGGTTCCGGCGATGGCACAGGTCAAACCGACGGGCGTGAAGTCGAACATCCCGAACGGTTCTCCGACCGCCTCCTGGCGGAAGGTAGCGATGATGATATTTGGCGGGGTGCCGATCAAAGTCACCATGCCGCCCAGAATTGATGCAAACGACAACGGCATCAGCGTAAGCGCCGGACTGCGTTTGGCTTTGGCGGCCGCTTGCACGTCGACGGGCATGAGGAGCGCGAGGGCGGCAACGTTGTTCATGATTGCCGAAAGTAGGCCCGAGATTGCGGACATGATGCCGATATGTATCGACAAAGGCCGTTCGGGATTGACGAACTTATCAGCGATGAACTCGACGACACCGGAATTCGAAAATCCCCGGCTGATGACCAGAACCATGGCAATCACAATCGTCGCGGGATGTCCGAATCCTTCGAAAGCTTCTTGTGCCGGTACCAACCCTATGACGACTGCAATGATCAACGCTGAGAACGCGATAAGGTCGTAGCGAAACTTGCCCCAGATCAAGAACCCGAACGTGCAGATCAGAAGGGCGAAAAGGAGAAGCTGGTCGGTGTTCACAATGGTGCGGTCCGCACTTTATTGGTCATCGCGGCGTCTCTTAGAACGGGCCTCAAAAATGATATGTCAGTCCGGCCTCGATCGTGTGCGCGAAATACTCGGCTTCGGTCGTGCCGAGTTCCGGCGACAACGCGTTGAAGAAACGATATCCGCCGCGTAGCTCTATATTTTGATCGCTGAGGGGATATCGAATACCGAGGGCCGCTTGATAGGCAAACACCAAATCCGATTCTTCGAAACTATTGGTTGAAATATCGACACTGACACTGGCAAATCCGGCACCGATCCCGACATAGGGAACAAATGAATCAAACGTGTGGATGTCATAGTAGCCGTTCACCATTCCTGACCAAACGGTAACGCTGCCGGAGACCGATTGGTTGCTCGTGAAGCCGAATCCGCCGACCGAAATGGAGTCGGGATCGTTGGTGCGGTATGCCAATTCGGCTTCGACGCGAAAATTTTTGCCAAGCCCGGTGCCTAAGGCGAATGACCCGGCAAATCCTGGATCGCTGGATAACGTCCCCTCGCGCGTGCCAAGCGCGGGATCGTCGAGGCTTGAATCCAGCAAAATATTCAATCCCGCGGCGGCATCGATGTACCAGCCGTCATACCAAGCCTTTTGTCGGCTTTCGAACGGCTCGACGGGCGCGCTTCGGCGGGGGGGTGCCGCGCGGGCTGGCGCTTGAGCCACGCGTACAGGGGCCGGGGCGGCAACAGGCGGCGGGGGAGCCGCCGGGCGTGCAGCCGCCGCTGCAATCCGATCGGCAAACACGGGGTAGGCGTTGCTTGCCCGGCGAACGACGAAATCCTTCGATGCGGGCTGGGCATTGACGGCCGCCGATATGATCGTTTCCAACTGTCCGGGATTCTCTCCGATCTGTTGGATCACCGCCGTTGCCAGGTATTGATTCGGTGGTTCGGAAAGCCGCGCGGCATCGGCGACCGAGAGCCGCGTCTGCAGGACCAGCGGGTTATAGGCCAAGTTCTGTGCCTGTGCGGAACCTGGAGTTCCCCCTGAAATGCCCAATGAAACCGCAAACAACGCCACCGCAGCGCAATACGTGATTTTCGGCGTAAGTGTTCTCGAGACCATGCCTTTCCCCACCACTTTTTGACCGGCACCCAAAAGAGGCAGCCGTCAGGGTTGTTTTAGTGCCAGCGACTGTAACGAGGGTCCATATCCGGCGCAACTGCCGGGAGTTTTGCCGACGCGTTCCCATGGGCGTCATATGGGGCTGGTCAGCATGCAATCCGATCTGCTACATACGCCGCGCTCCCGTTAGGCGGGAATTTTACGCTTGATTGGGTGTACTTAGAGTCACCCTCAAATTATCGATTTGGAGATACCATGACTGACCTCGTCGCGCCTCATGGCGGCGGCCCCTTGTTGCCGCTGATGGCGCCTGAACAAGAGCGTGCCGGATTACTCGAAAAGGCCGCCGCACTTCCTCAAGTGGAAATGACCAGCCGTGAAACCTCGGACCTTATTCTCATGGGCATGGGCGCCTATACGCCGCTTGCCGGCTTTATGGACGAAGCCGATTGGCGCGGCGTGTGTTCCGACATGCGGTTGGCCGACGGAACCTTTTGGCCGATCCCGATCACGTTGTCTGTGGATTCGGATGTGGCCGATGCATTGAAGGCGGGAACCGAGGTCGCGCTGGTCGACGGCGAAAGCGGCGAGATCATGGGGACCATGATCGTCGAGGAGAGTTACCGGCCGGATCAAAACTGGGAAGCCGAGCAGGTGTTCCGCACAACGGATACGGCTCATCCCGGAGTTGCCAAGCTGTTCGATCAAAAGGCCGCCAATATCGCGGGGCCGGTGACGGTTCTGTCTGAAGGTCCCTACCGGGCACGTTATCGTGAACTTTGTTTCACGCCTCAGGAAAGCCGCGCCAAGTTCAAAGAGCTCGGCTGGGCCAAGGTGGCGGCGTTCCAAACCCGCAACCCCATGCACCGCAGCCACGAGCAACTGGTGAAAACAGCCATCGAAATGACCGATGGTGTGTTCATCCATCAGGTGCTCGGCAAGCTGAAAGAAGGGGATATTCCCGCCGAGGTTCGGGTCGAAGCCATCGACGCCATGATCCAGAACTATTTCATCCCGGACACCGTAATCCAGGCCGGCTTGCCGTTGGAAATGCGTTATGCCGGTCCGCGCGAGGCTTTGTTGCATGGTGTGTTGCGGCAGAACTACGGCTGTTCGCATCTGATTGTCGGGCGCGATCACGCTGGTGTCGGCAGCTATTACGGTCCGTTCGACGCGCAGGCGATTTTCGATACGCTCTGGGACGGTGCGCTCGAAATTCAGCCGTTGAAATTCGACATTACGTTTTACTGCAAGAAGTGTGGCGGCATGGCATCGGCACGCACCTGCCCGCACGGCAACGAGGATCGGGTGAACATCTCCGGCACCCGCCAACGGGAGATGCTGGCCAACGGTGAAGACGTGCCGGTCGAGTTCAGCCGTCCCGAGGTGGTCGACGTCTTGCGTGCTTTTTATCAATCCGCCTCTTAAAAAGGAGGGGGAGAACAACAACACGAGACAGGGGGATAACATGCCGAAAATGACCGGCGCCCGGGCCTTGACCAAAACCATAATGGGTTACGGGGTGGATACGATTTTCGGTGTGCCGGGTGTGCAACTCGACCCCCTGTTCGACGCCTTCTATCACGAAAAAGACAAGCTCCGCGTGATCCATACGCGGCACGAGCAAGGTGCCGCATATATGGCGCTCGGCTATGCTCTCTCCACCGGCCGCGAAGGGGTCTGCACGGTGGTGCCGGGGCCTGGCGTTCTCAATGCCGCCGCAGGCGTTTTGACGGCGCATGGTCTCAACGCCAAAGTTCTGTGTGTTGGCGGCCAAGTGCGGTCGGGGGCCATCGACAAACCCATCGGACTGCTCCATGAGATCCATGATCAGAAAGGGGTGATGGCGTCCGTCACCAAATGGCAGGCGCGCGCCGACACACCGGCAGAGGCGCCTGGTGTCATTGCCGAGGCCTTCCGTCAAATGAATACGGGGCGCAATCGCCCGGTCTTCGTCGAAATGGCGCCCGACATCATGGCGGCGGAAGATGACATCGCCATTCCGGCCGCCGACACCAACTACCCGGTGATGGAGCCCGATCCCGATCTGGTGGAGCAGGCGGCGGCGTTGCTCGGCAATGCCGATAATCCGGCGATCTTCGTCGGCGGCGGCATTTGGGGCGCCGAAGAGGAGTTGCTGCGCTTGGCCGAAGCCGTACAGGCGCCGGTATTCATGAGCGAGCAAGGGCTGGGTGCTGTCGATTGGCGCCACCCCTTGGCGCAGAACATGGTCGCGGCGGCCCACGCCTGGCCCAAGATCGATGTTGCCGTGGCCGTTGGGACGCGGTTTTTGCTCCCGGCCGGATTCTGGGGACGCGACGATGACATCAAGCTCATCCGTATTGATCCCGACGCGCAGCAATCCGTGGGCGTGTGGCCCCCTGACGTTCATCTGATCGCGCATGGTAAGCCGGCGCTCGGTGCCATTGCCGAGCGCGTCGGACGGCATAATCGCAAACGCGAGCCCGTCGCCGATGAAATGGCGGCACTCAAAAGTGCCGCAGTGAAGGAGGTGGCGGAAACCCTGCCGGGCCAGAATGCGTTGGGCCGCGCGATCCGCGCCGCGCTGCCCGAAGACGGGCTGGCGTGCTTTGGCGTGACCCAAATGGGCTTCTGGGGGCGCTGGAATTTCGAGGCATACCATCCGCGTTCGATCATTCAGCCCGGATACCAGGGTACGCTCGGCTACAGCTTCCCGACGGCGCTCGGTGCGCAGGTCGCGCATCCGGACAAGAAGGTCGTGTGCGTGACCGGCGACGGCGGCTTCATGTTCGGTGCCAGCGAGTTGGCGACGGCGATGCTGCACGGCATCAATCTCGTCACGGTGGTGATGAACAACAATGCCTACGGCAACGTCCGCAAAAACCAGATGGTCGATTTTGATGGCCGGGTAATCAGCGCCGAACTGCACAATCCCGATTTCGTCAAATATGCCGAATCCTTCGGGGCGCTGGGGCTTCGCGCAACCACGCCGGATGAGTTGCGCGCCGCGCTTGAAAAGGCCTTTGTCGCCGACCGCCCGGCCATCGTCGACGTGCCCTTCGAGGGGCTCGAAGATTGGCGGGTTCTGGAGCATCGCGCCCGCATGCGAGGCTAGGGGCAGCAAACCCGGACAGACCGTGCCAAGTGATTGATCCTCTCCGCCATATTTGGCACAACGGCCAACCGCCTGGAGGGGTAAATGACGCCTCCGGGTTGAAGGAATAAGAAATAGGAGACCCTTGTGAGATTGATTTCTTATCGCCAGAACGGTGAAGAGAACGTCGGCGTGATGGTCGACGAGACCGGCTTCGTGCCGGTGAAAAGCGTCGCCCCCGACCTGCCGCACACCATGTTGGAACTGCTCCAGATGGGAGACGGCATCGCCAAGGCCTGCGCCGCGGCCAAAGGCAAACCCGCCGAATTGCAGATCGGCGATGTGGAACTGCTCCCCGTGGTGCCCAACCCGCCCGCCATCTGGTGTGTCGGTGTGAATTATAAAGAGCACCAGGAGGAAACGGGGCGCGGCAAACAGGAACAGCCCATGATGTTCCTGCGGATCGCCGAGGCGCAGATCGCCCACAAGGACCCGATGATCCTGCCCAAGGTCTCCGACACGCTGGATTGGGAAGGCGAACTTGCCGTGATCATCGGTAAGCGCGGCCGCAACATCCCGGAAAGCGAAGCCTTCGACTACATCGCCGGTTATTCCTGCTACAACGACGGCACGATCCGCGAATGGCAGCGCCACACCAGTCAATTCGGCGTCGGCAAGAACTTCCAGAGCACGGGCGGTTTCGGCCCCTGGATGGTGACCCCGGACGAGTTCGGCAATCCGTACGATTACGAACTGACAACGCGGGTGAATGGCACGGAAGTGCAGCACACCAAGATCAGCGACATGGATCACAAGATCGAAAAGCTGATCAATTACATTTCGACGGGCGTGACCCTCAATCCAGGCGACGTGATTTCCACCGGCACCCCTGGGGGTGTTGGCTCGCGACGCGATCCCGTCTGGTACATGAAAGACGGCGATGTGTGCACGGTCGAGATCACCGGCATCGGCATTCTCGAAAATCCGATCGTCGCCGAGAAATAAGCGCGTTTGCGCAAAAAAACCGGCCGCCTGAGGGATCGAGCGGCCGGTTTTCTTTTAGAGGTCGCGTTACGGCAAGCGGCCGTTGGGCGCGAGGCTCCAGGCCATGTCGGCAACTTCCTTCTTGCCGCAGGTTTCACAGGCGATCTTGAGTTTGCCGATAACCCGTGCCGCCGTGGTTTCGTTCCAGAACCAATCCGCGATCTGCTTGCTCGAGGCGTCGCATCCTTCGGCTGCCGCCGCTTCGGCGTAGTAGGCCTTGAGGTCTTCCGTCGCCAGTTTGAGCGCGACGTGCAACGGGAACTCCGGATTGGGGGCGGAGGTGCTCGGGTCCTCGATAAAGCTGATCAGCAAGTTCACTGCCATGTCGATGCCGAGATGGCTGACCCCCACCATCGTTTTGCCGCGCCGCTGCCGCGCCTTTTCATAGGCCGGACGGACCTTCTCCAATTCTGCCTTCAGCGCCGCCTTCATGCCGGCAAAATTGTCGGCGTTTTCGAACGGCGGATCGAGGGCAACCTTGCAGGCCCAATTTGCGTCGACAGCATCCGGGGCGTCGTCGGCGAAGTCTTCGAACACCGGACCCGAGGGACGTTCCAACAGCTGGAGTTGTTCCTTTAACACCTGTTTCTGAAACTCGGCATCGCTGGGGGAGCCGTAGGGACGCCCCAACTCGAACGGCACGGCCAAGCCGCGCGGCGGCTCAATCTTTTCCGTATGGATCGGAATCAAGCTGATTAGGGTGGTGGCGAAACCTTCCTGCTCAAAATAGTGGGCAAGCACGCTCACGGCGCGCGTGCAGAGCGGTCAAACCCCGGCGAGAACCAGGGTGTCGACCTTGTCGGCACGCAGCTTGTCCGCGACCTCGCCGACCTTCTCTTTCATCTGGGTGGGGTCGGTGGCGCCCATGAAAGAAAAATGATTGGTGGCCACCGAGCCGATGAAGCCTTCGTCGGCCAGCTCCCGGAGACGGTCGACGGGGAAGGCGACATTGATGTCTTCCTGGAGGCCGACACGATCGAAGTTGGACGAGACGTGGCTCATATAGAGATCGTCGCGTGAAACGTCCGCTGGGATTGTCCGGTAGTCGGCCTCGCCTCGAAAAAAGGGGCGGTCCTTTTTCGGGTGTAGCCCGGCGGACGAAATGATCGCGACCCGCATATCCTTGAGGGGCTTCGGGGTGACCCAGGCGCCTTTCGGGACCTCGGGCATTTCCATTTCCGACCACCGCTTGGCGGTTTCCGGCGGAACGGCGTTCATGCGAACCATGGGGATTCCTCGTTTCTGGTCGTGGTGGGATATTGGGGGAACTACATCTGAATGCAGGTGGGAGGTCAATCCGTGCTTCCCTTCCGGTGCGTTGTCCACCCGCCGGGTGCTTGACGTGCGGGGGCGCCGGACATAGCCTCCCGCCGATCATAAATTTCGGACCCGGATTCTGTAATGACAGATCCCGCCCAACCGCTGCAGGCCGTGTTGCCGTCGGTAGATAAATTGCTGCGCCGTGATGAAACCGCGGCGCTGATCGACGCGTATGGGCGGACGGCAACGACCAACGCCGTCCGCCAGGTCTTGGCCGAGTTGCGCGAAGGCCTACCGGCGGACAAATCAGTCGCGCTCGACGAAGCTGGTGTGATCGGCCGGGTGGCAGATCTGCTCGAGGCGCAATCGGCGTTCACCCTGCGCCCCGTGTTCAACCTGACGGGCACCGTGCTGCACACCAATCTCGGCCGGGCGCCGTTGCCGGAAGAAGCCATCGAGGCGATGACAGCGGTGGCGCGCGGCGCGTCCAACCTTGAATTCGATCTGGCAACCGGCAAGCGCGGCGACCGGGACGATCACCTCGACGCGCTGGTGTGCGAACTGACCGGCGCCGAAGCAGCAACGGTGGTCAACAACAATGCTGCTGCCGTGCTGCTGGTGCTTAACTCGCTTGCGAAGGGCAAGGAGGTTCCCGTGTCGCGCGGCGAGCTGATCGAGATCGGCGGCTCATTCCGCATTCCCGACATCATGCGCCGTGCCGGTTGCAAACTCGTCGAGGTCGGCACGACCAACCGCACGCATTTGAAGGATTATGCCGAGGCCGTTGGCGACAAGACAGGTGCCCTGATGAAGGTGCACACCTCGAATTACGAGGTGCAGGGATTCACCAAAGCGGTTGGTGAAAAGGAACTAGCCGATGTCGCGCACAAACACGATCTGCCGCTGATCGATGATCTCGGCAGCGGCACGCTGGTCGATCTCAGCCAATACGGTCTGCCGCATGAACCGACACCGGCCGAAGCGATGGCCAACGGCGTCGATGTCGTAACCTTCTCCGGCGATAAGCTGTTGGGCGGGCCGCAAGCGGGATTGATCGTCGGGCGCGCCGATCTCATCGCCAAGATTAAGAAGAATCCCATGAAGCGCGCTCTGCGGATCGACAAGGTGACCATGGCAGCGCTTGCCGCCGTTTTGCATCTTTATCGCGATCCCGACCGGCTGGCCTCGCGTCTGCCGACGCTCCGGTTGCTGGCGCGGCCGCAGGAAGAAATTGCCGCAGTCGCGCAACGCGTTCTGCCTTCCATCGCTGCTGCAATGGGTAACGACGTGGTGGTCGACACGATCGATTGCCAAAGCCAGATCGGCAGTGGCTCCTTGCCCATCGAGCGGTTGCCCAGTGTTGCGGTGCGCATCCAGCCGTCCGGTACGAAGAAGGGGCGCGGCGCTGCATTGAAACGTCTCGCGGAGAAATTCCGCTCGTTGCCGGTGCCCGTGATCGGCCGCATTCAGGACGACGCCTTTCTTCTCGATCTGCGCTGCCTCGAGGATGCCGACGGCTTTGTTGCGCAGCTTGCCAAACTGAAAGAGGCCGGCGGGCAATGATCGTCGCCACCGCCGGTCATATCGATCACGGCAAGACGCTGTTGGTGCAAACTCTGACCGGCGTCGATACCGACCGTCTGCCGGAAGAGAAAAAGCGCGGCATGTCCATCGATTTGGGCTTCGCCTATCAACCCCTGGCAAGCGGCGAGGTGCTGGGGTTCGTCGACGTGCCCGGCCACGAACGTTTCGTGCGCAACATGCTCGCGGGCGTCAGCGGCATCGATTTCGCCATGTTGGTGATCGCCGCCGATGACGGGCCCATGCCGCAAACGGTAGAGCATCTCGCCATCCTCGATCTGCTGGGGGTGACCGAAGGCATCGTCGCGTTGACCAAGATCGACCGGGTGGATGCGGCGCGTGTTGCCGACGTGACGGCGCAGATCGAATTGCTTCTCGACGGCACGTCGCTGGAAGGTGCCGATATCATGCCTGTGTCGGCGGTGACCGGCGAGGGGATCCAGGAGCTTAAGGATCACCTCTATGCTGCCGCCGAGTTGTTCGGCGGCAGAAGCACATCGGGCAATTTCCGTCTTGCCGTCGACCGCAGCTTCACTTTGCCGGGGGCGGGGCTGGTGGTGACCGGTTCGGTCTTCTCCGGCAGTGTGAAGGTCGGCGATCAACTGGTTCTGTCGCCGCAAGCCATTCCGGTCCGGGTGCGCGGCATACATGCCCAGAACAAAGAGGCGGAAACCGGTGTCGCCGGACAACGCTGCGCCCTCAACATCACCGGCGGACAACTCAGCAAGGCCGACATCCATCGCGGCAGCTGGGTGCTGGCCGAAGCGGCCCACGATCCCGTCCCTCGTTTCGATGCACGCTTGCGGGTGCTTCCCAGTGAAGAACGCTCGTTAAAGCACTGGACGCCCGTCCACGTTCACCTCGGCGCCGCCGAGGTGCCGGGTCGCGTTGCGCTCCTCGACGAAAAAGCCATTGCGCGGGGCAGCAGCGGCCGTGTGCAGATCGTGCTCGACCGCCGTATCGGTGTTTTGCACGGCGACCGGTTTATCCTGCGTGACCAGTCGGCGCGGCGCACCATCGCCGGTGGCGTTGTTCTGGACGCTTTCGCACCCGCGCGCGGCCGCGCTAAACCCGAACGATTGGCGATCCTCGACATCCTGGAGGAGCCCACGCCGGAAGCTGCGCTTACTCGGCTCTTGGACGCGCGGGAACTGGGGGTCGATCTCAAGCACTTTGCCGTCAACTGGAACCTGACGCCGGACGAGCAAGTGGCGTTGTGGGAGACGACGGGTGTCGTGCGCGTCGGCGAAGGAACGGGAACCGGGTTTTCGCTTACTCATTGGCAGGCGCGGCGCGGCGAAATTGTTGCTGCATTGAAAGCTTGGCACGAACGTGCGCCGGAGAAACCGGGTCCCAGCGCCGACGCGTTGCGCCGCGAGGTTGGCTACCGCATCCCGCAAGGTGTATTCGCCGGTTTGCTCGACTCGTTGGTCGATGATGGTCAGATCAAAAACCGTGGCGCGAGCTATTTTCTGCCGGGCTTTGAGGCGTCATTGTCGGACAAGGATGCCGCGCTGTGGAAACGGGTGCAGCCGCTTCTGGAAGATGGTCATACGCGCCCGCCCGTGGTTCACGATATTGCTGAAACGCTGCGTCTGCAGCCGCGTGTGGTCGAAAGTTTCCTCGTCCGCTGCGCCCGGCTCGGCATGGTCTATCAGGTCGCCAAGAATCGCTTTCTGCTGCCCGATGCCGTGCTCGAACTGGGCGAAATCGTCGAGGCGCTGGGCCGGGAAGCCAAGGACGGGTTCGGCGCCGCGGCGTTCCGGGACCGCTCGGGGATCGGCCGCAACCTGTCCATCGAGGTGCTCGAATATTTCGATCACACCGGGTTCACGTGGCGGTCGGGCAATACGCGCCGCGTTTTGAAACCGCTCACCGACGTGTTTGGGAATTTAGCTTAATCAAACAAGAGGCGGCGCGGCGAACTGGCCGGAACCCCGTTGCGGGAACTTGGCGAGCGCGTATCCCTGCTGGTACGCCGCCTTGGTGATCAACACCGATTTCCAATAGGCGCCACCGGCGAGGGTGAACACACCCGCCACAGCCAGCGGCCACATGGGGCCGCCGGGCCACAACAAGTCCGCTGCGAAAAAGACGATGGGCAAAAGATGCCCGACAAGGTGAAGCCTGGGCGTTGCCTTGGCGAGCACGCCACGTGCCAACGGTCCGATGCCGGCCTTCCTGGCGCGTTGCAGATAGGTCTGCCACAGCAACGCATTGATCGCCGCCATTAGAATGCCCGCGGCAGACAACAGATAGATACCGGACAATGCCGGCATCGCAATCACGACGGCGAGCGCGGCAACACCGATCCCTTCGAACACGCCCGTCGCCATCAGCATGGTCGGCATCATGCGCACCCGCCAGGCGGGAATACCGCGGCTCATGTGCAGGATGCGCGTTTGACAGTAAAGGAACACGATGGCGGCGGCGGCCGTCAGGAAGTGCAATGACGGGACGTTGAACGCAAGATCGGCGAGCATGGCCAAATAGAACACGCCGACGGCATAGATCTCGCGCGACATCCACGACGTTTGCGGACGCAGGATTGCGAACGGTGCGCGCAGCTTGCGGCCGATCTTCAGCCACACGAAGAACAGCCCGACGGCGATGATTCCGCCCGCCAGAACGTAGGCGTGGGTCAAGGTTTCGCCGTCGAGACCGGCGGTGAGATAGAGAAGATAGGAAATGAGCGCGAAGCCCGCGCCGAAACCGCCGAGGATGAAGTTCATGGCGGCGCGCATATCCCAGAACGTCTGCAACTGGCCGACCAGCGGATTGGACGGATCGGACAGCGTCTCGTCGCTGACGTCGACGTCTTTGACGTCGCGCCCCGGCACGGCGGGTGTTGAATAGAGATATTTGATCTGCGGATCGGTGTTCAGCTCCGCGTGCATCTGGAAATAGTCGTTGTCGCGGATGAGGCGCGACACGTTGCTGTCGGGATCGTTGAAATCGCCGAATTGGATGGCGCTGGCGATGCACGCCGCCGAACAGGCCGGTGTGGCGTCCGGATCGACGCCCGGCGTCAGGCCGGCGGCAAGGCCGTCATCGACACGGTCGATGCAGAAGGTGCATTTCTGGGCGACGCCCCGGCGTTCTTTATGATCGACGTATTTCTCCTGGAGCGTTTCCTGGCCGTAGTACCAGCGCTGATCATGGACGATGGTGCGCGCCTGATAGGGACAAGCGACGGCGCACGACGCGCAGCCGATGCAGCGGTCGTAATCCATGGTGACCAGCCCGTCGGCGCGCTGCTTGGTGGCGCCCGTCGGACAGACGGGAACGCAAGGCGGTTCTTCGCAATGCTGGCAGCCGGTGACGAGGAACAGCCGCTCCACATCGGGGAAGGCGCCCGTCTCCACGTCGAGCACCTTGCGCCACTGCACGCCCGGCACGGTGTCGTTGGCATGCTTGCAGGCGACGGTGCAGGTTTGACAGCCGACGCAGCGGTTGACGTCGATCACCATGCCCCAGCGGGGATCGGTGTTTTGGTCGGAAATCTGGGTCATGCGGCGGCTCGTTTGGGGCCCTTGCCCTTTGTAATCCGGACCCGCGTGATATCCGAACCGCTGCCGGTCGAATCGGTCAGTTTCAGCGACAGATCGGTCAGGGAATTCAGGCTCGGCAGATGCAGGTCCTTGGCGTAGGGCGTCTTCCAATGATCGAACTGGCCGATCATCAGCACCGTGTCGGGACGGATACCCTCGCGCAGCACGGCATATCCCGTGCTGACGCCGGAGACGGATTCGATTACCACCGGATCGCCGTCCTCGAGGCCCAGCTTCTTGGCGGCGCTGCGGTTGACGATCACGCCCTTGTGGCCGGCGATGTTCTGCGCCACCTCGTTGATCAGCGGAATGCCGACATTGGCGCCCCAGGAATATTGCATGCTGCGCGCGGTCAGCGCCCAGAACGGATAGTCGTCGGGGCTTTGGCCCGCATCCTTCACGTAGTCGGTCCAGATGTCGGGGAACGGTTTGTATTCGGGCAGCGCTTCGTACTCTTCCAACTGCTCATCCCACCATTCGACACCGATTTCGTGCAGCCGGTGCGCGAGTTGCGTGCCGTGGCGCAGGATGCGCTCCTGGTAGGGCTGTTCGAAGCGGATGCCCTGATCCTTGAGGCGCGGGTAAAGATACCAGTGCAGCTTCGAGAACGGCCGCAGCATGTAGCCGTTTTCCTTGAACCAATCGATGTCCACCACCTTCTCGCCGCCGGTCATGACATGGCTTGCCGCCTTGGCGGTGGCATTCCAGATTTCCTCGCAGGCGTGCGGCACCTCTTCGTCGAGCCCGTAGTCGTAATCGTCGGTGACCAGGCGTTGACCCGCCGCGCCCCGGTTGATGGCTTGGTTGTAGGCCTTCAACAGACCACCGCGTTCGGCGAGCGCCGTCGCGATGTCGGTCATGTCCATGGAATCGACGACCTTCTCGCCGGCCGGCTGGCGGATGGCCCAGCCTTCGTGACCCCACAGCTGTTCGATGAACTTTGTGTTGCCGATCTGGATAAGCTGCAGGCTCTCCAAATCCGTGTTCTCGGGCAGCAGGATATCGGCGAAGTGGTTGGTCTCGTCGTAGGTGTAGGAGAACGCGACGATGAACGGGAACTCCGCCACCCGTTTCGCCACTTCCGGCGCGTTCCAGGACGAGATCGCCGGATTGGTGCGGTAACAGAACCAGATTTCCGGCTTGGTCGGCTTCGGCCAATGATCCGGCGGCTTCTTCTGGAACAACCACGGCAGGTGCGCCGGGCCCAACGCGGGCGACCAGGCCGAATTGGCGACCAGCGGCACCAGCGTGCGGTAAGCGTTGCGGATGTGCGGCTTGGCCTGCCATTCCTGCTTCGAGGTTTCGTTGAAGGGGAACTCCATGAAGCCGTCGCGGTTCATGACGGCGGAGACGAACCTGTCGTCGGCGGGCCGGTTGAGCTTCACGTTGGTGCCGATCATGCCGCCCGGTACTTCGAGCGCGCCGACCAGCGTCAGTAACAGCGTCCGCGCCCAACAGGCGTTGTAGCCGCCCCAGCCGTTGTTCACCGTTTTGCCGAGCAGGATGGCAACGGGCCGGTTGGGAAGGGTGCGGCCTTCGATCTCGATGGTCGCGCCCACCGTCGCTTGCTCGACGAACTCGTCGGCGACGCGGCGGATACGGTCGGCGGGCACGTCGCATTCGGCCGCCGCCCATTCCGGCGTGTATGGCGCTATGTGATCGATCAGCTTCTGATGCGCGGGCTGCACCTCGACGGCGTCGTGGTGCCATTGCTGGCCGTCGGGGCCGTCTTCGACACCGGCGCAGGTATAGGTGCCTTCGAGGGCCGGGTCCTTGATGTCGGCGTCGAACGGCTTTGCTGTGTTGTCGCTAAGGTCATACATCAGCGGCTTCAGGGTTTCGGGGTCGCGCAGGAAATAGCCGTTGGGGCCGAGCAGATAGGGTGCGTTGGAATCGTCGCGGATACGCTCCATGTCGCAGATCAGCCGCCAATCGCGTTCGTGCAGGATGCGGTGAATAACGGCATAGAGGAACGCGACGTCCGTCTTCGGCTTGATGGGGATCCACTCGGCGGCGACGGCGCCGGTGACCGACAGATGCGGTTCCACCTGCACGCGCTTCATGCCGCGCACGCGCGCATCGGCATGGCGCCAGATGCCCGCGACGCCCGCCGACGCATCGCCATTATGGCCGAACGACAGGATGTAATTGCAGTGCGGCGTGTCGGGCGCGACGATGAAGGCGCGGTGCCACAGTTCGCCGTAGAGATGTTCGGAGTGATAGCACTTCACGCCCTGGCCGGCGCCGAAACCGAGATCGACCCCGCCGAACGCCGACAGCAACGCGGGAAAGGTGCCCATGTATTGGGTCGGCGTGCCGCCGCCGCCGAAGCTGGCGGCGATCTTGGGATAACCGGACTCGTCCAAAGGACCGTCAGCGAGCGTTTCCTTGATCTTTTTGCCGACGATATCGAGCGCTTCGTCCCAGCTGATGGGCACGAAGCCGGGGTCCTCGTCGCGGCCCTTCTTCGGGTTGGTCCGCTTCATGGGCTGTTTGACGCGGTGCGGGTTGTAGGTCTTCTGGATCAGGCCATAGGCCTTCACGCACACGCGGCCGCCGCCCGGATGTTCCTCACGGATATCGAAGTTGGAGGCAATGCGCGTCGCGATACCGTCTTCGACCTCGACCTTCATGAGGTCGGGTCCGGCGACGCACTGATAACAGAAGATCGGAACCTGTTTTACGTTCTTTTTGGGCATATAAAGTCCGTCATTGGCCACGTCCAGTCGCCGGCCGGTGCCTTTTTTAAGGTCTTTCCGTGCAGGCGGTAAAATCTATGCGGTTTTTTCTATCTTATTCTTTTTCGCGGCGAGACGCTCGGCCGTTTTCGCGCTGTCGACGATGAACCGGTTGTGGCGGCAACGGCCGACCTGTTCGACGGGATCGGTGACCACCGCTTCCATGGTCACGCGGCGGCCGTCGATCTCCACCACTTCGGCGCAAATCTCGACCCAGGATCCCGCCGGGGTCGGCGCCATGTGGTCTATTTCGACCCGTGTACCGACGGTGCTGGTGCCGTCCTTGAGGTAGGGCTCGAGCAGTTCATGGCAGGTCAGTTCGACGTCGTGGACCATGGAGGGCGTCGAATAGACGGCGAGGTCGCTGCCCATATGCGTGATCGTGCGGCTGTCGTCGATGTCGAAGCGCCGCCGCACCGAGACCCCCGGTTTCAGATCGGCGGAGTGGATTTCCTGGTTCATCGTGAAGGCCCTGTCTCCCTGGGTATGCGTGCTCTGGTCCAATTCCCTCGAGGTCCCTTTTTTAGTGGGTTTGTTCGGTTGCCGAGCATAATTGCGCAACTGGCCTTGCCTGCCAACCCGAAACCAGTGGGACGGTGGTATGGGCAGGCAGATTTGGGGACATTTTGCGATGATCGACCGTTTACATCGCCGGGATTCTGCGTAACGCTATTATTTACTTACTGCGTGACATCCAGGGTTCCGATATCGGGGACCAGGCCCTCGGGTTTCACTGCGCAATGAACTTGCCGCGTTTCCAGCCGGAAACGAACGGCAAGCGTGCAGGGTGAACTGTCTGAGGACGCAAACGATGTACGACGTATTGGTCGTGGGTTACGGGCCCACGGGTATGCTGGCGGCGATCCAGTTGGGCCGGGCCGGACACCGGGTCGGCGTATTTGAACGCTACAAAACTCTCTACAATTTGCCGCGAGTGGGCATCGTGCACGATGACGTGCAGCGCATGTTCCAGGAGATCGGCTGTATCGACCGCATCCTTCCTGCGACGTTCTTCCTGCCGACCTACGAAGTGGCCAACAACGGCAAAGTGTTGCTGACCAATAAGGTCAACGACCAGGCTGTCCACGGCTGGCCGGAAATGACCTCCATCTATCAGCCGGCCTTCGAAGCCGAACTTGACGTCATCGCCAAGTCCTTGCCGACGGTGGATGTGTTTCAAGGGCAGCCGGTAACCGCATTGTCGCAGGATGACGAGAAAGTCGAGATAACGGTATCCGACGATGACGGAGAGGCGCATCGGGTTCAGGGCCGGTACCTCATCGCCGCCGACGGCGGCAACAGCTTCATCCGCCGGGCGTTGGATATCGGGCTCGAGGATCTGGGCTTCGATCAGGATTGGCTGGTGATCGACGCCAAGACCAAGCGCGACAGGCCGGACCTCCCGCTGCTGCGCCAGTTCTGCGAACCGGAACAGCCGGGCATGACCATGCAGATGGGGCCCGATCACCGGCGCTGGTCGTTCATGATCTTTCCGGGTGAATCGCGTGAAGACGCGGTAAAGCCGGAGAACGTGTGGCGGCGCCTCGATCGGGCAGAGGGCGGCACACAAGATGATTTCGAGTTGATCCGTGTCGTGACCTACAAGTTTTGTTCTCTGATTGCCGAACAATGGCGGGTGGGGCGCGTGTTCCTTGCGGGCGATGCCGCGCACCAGATGCCGCCGTTCCTCGCCCAGGGCATGTGTTCCGGATTCCGCGATGCCTACAATCTCGCCTGGAAGCTCGACATGGTCCTGTCGGGCAAAAGCGGGCCGGATTTCCTCGATACCTACATGGCGGAACGCGAACCCAATTCCCGTGCCACGGTGATCGAAAGCCTGCGCGTCGGCCAGAACGTCATCGAGCGCGATCCCGAAAAGGCCAAGGCACGCGACGCGCAACTCGTGGCCCTGCAGGCCGAAATGGAGAAAGCCACCGAACAGAAATCCCTCATCGGCTTCCGCGTGCCGGGTTTCGAAACGGGGTTCATTGCCGATGGCGGCGCCAAGGGGGCGGGCGATGTCTTCGGCCAAGGGCGGGTGCGTCTGGGAAGCGACGAAGGGCGTTTCGATGATGTGGTGGGGCGCGGCTTCATGATCGTTTCCCGGGACGGCGATGCCCGCCGCGCGTTGTCGGACGAGGATATGGCCTTTTGGCAAAAACTCGGCGGTGGCTTCGTGCAGATGGCGAAACCGGGCGCGGCGCCGGCGGGTGGCGCGGCGGTCGATCTCGATGGGCGGTATACGGCACTGATGGATGACTACGGCTGCGATGTGATCGTCAAACGGCCCGACTATTACCTGTTCGGTGTCTGCCCGGCGGCGGATCGCCTCCCGGCCCTGATGGCGGAAATGCGGGGACAATTGGGGGTCTGACTCCCGCCGACCGGCGGGTTCGGTACAGTCACCGGCGGTGTCTTTCCAAACCGGGTTTCGATCTGTAAAACCAGCGGCGGAAGGGAATCAGTGCCGGTGTGCTGGCCGGTCTTCAAAACCGGTGAAGGCCGTAAGACGGTCTTAGTGGGTTCGACTCCCACTCTCTTCCGCCAATCCCCTCCCGCTTATTCCGTCGCGTTACTCCGCCGCCATTGCCGTTGGCGCGGATTTGCCGAGGATCATGTCGGACGCCTTCTCGGCGATCATGATCACCGCCGCGTTGGTGTTGCCCGACACGATGCGCGGCATGACCGACGCATCGACCACCCGCAAATTCTCGACGCCGTGCACGCGCAGTTGCGGATCGACCACCGCCTTGGGGCCGTGACCCATGCTGCACGTGCCGACGCAGTGATAGAGCGTCGTGCCCGTCATCTTGGTGTAGTCGGCGATCTGCTCGTCGGTTTCCACCGCCGCGCCGGGCGCGGTTTCCTCTTCGACATATTTGGCGATCGCGGGTTGCGACGCGATCTTGCGGGCGAGCTTGAGCCCGGTGATGGCCGCTTCCTGATCGGCGGGATCGGCGAGGTAGTTGGGGTGGATCGCCGGGAACTGTGTCGGGTCCGGCGACTTGATATGGATGGTGCCGCGCGACTCGGGCCTTAGCTGACACGGATTGACGGTCATGCCCGGCAGTTTTTCCATGCGGAAGGCTTGCGTTTCGATGAGCCGTCCGAGGTCGATGCTCGCCGGCATGGCGTGGATCTGGATGTCGGGGTGCTCCAACTCGGGCCGTGAACGGACGAAGGCGGCGACGTGCGCGACCGGCAGGCTCAAGACGCCCTTCTTGGTCAACGCGTATTTAATGATCTCGCTCACCAGACGGCCGCCGTGGGTCAACTCGTTGAGCGACATGGTGCCTTGCTTGTAGCGCCATTGCAGGCCGATCATGTAATGGTCCTGCAGGTTTTCGCCGACGCCCGGCAGATCGTGCACCACCGGCACGCCCGCTTTTTGCAGCACGGCGCCGGGGCCGACGCCGGACAGTTCGAGGATTTGCGGCGACGCCACCGACCCGGCGGCAAGGATCACTTCCTTGTTGGCTTTCGCGGTGACCGTGCGGCCGTTCTGCAGGAACTCGACGCCGACGGCTTTTTTGCCGTCGAACAGCACCTTGGCGGTCAGCGCGTTGGTCTCGACCCGCAGATTGCGCCGCCCCATCACCGGATGCAGATAGCCGACGGCGGTGGAGTTGCGCTTGCCGTTCTTGATGGTCGCCTGGAACCAGGTCGCGCCTTCCTGCGTTTCGGCGTTGATGTCGGGGGAGCGGGGGATGCCCGCTTCGACACAGGCGTCGATCAGCGCGGCGGAGAGGGGGTGCTGCTCGGCGAGGTCGGAGACGTTGAGCGGCCCGCCGGTGCCGTGGTTGGTGTCGGCGCCGCGTTCCTGGTTCTCGGCGCGCTTGAAATAGGGGAGCACGTCGTCGGCGCTCCACCCTTCGCAGCCCGATTGGCGCCAGCCGTCATAGTCGGCGCGCTGGCCGCGCACATAAAGAAGCCCGTTGATGGAGGAGGAGCCTCCGAGCACCTTACCCTTGGGCCACAGATGTTGGCGTCCCCCGGTGCTGGCGTCCTCTTCGGTGAGATAGAGCCAGTTGACCTTGGGATCATGCAGGGTTTCGCCGAAACCGACCGGCGTGTGGATCAGCATGTTGGACCAGAACTGGCCGAGGTTTTTCAGCGGCCGGTCGTCGCCGCCCGCTTCGAGCAGCAGCACGTTGTTGGCCGCGTCCGCCGACAGGCGGTTGGCAAGCACGCAGCCCGCGCTGCCCGCGCCGACGACGATGTAATCGGTGTTGATCTGGTCCGCCATGGTGGGTCTCCCTGAAACTTGTTATGTGTCTTGCTCCCGAACGTTCAGGTTCGGTGTTTCGTCCTTTGTACAATCCAATGGATTTCGGTTCCACCGCAGATCGCAATCGGACAGGGGGTTCAAAGGGTTTGCCGGGTCCGATGCCATCGCTTACGCTTCCGTCCCATCGGAAAAAGAACCCGCAAACCCGCGGGCAGCAAGGGAGAGAGGACGGCATGGCCGACGGCAGCACGAGTAGCGACAAGATCATCGTCGAGAAGAAAGGCGCAGTGGGATGGCTGACGTTCAACAATCCCGAAAAGCGCAACGCGCTGTCCCTCGACATGTGCGCCGACGCCAAGGCGGCCATCGACGATTTCGCCGCTGACGACAATATCCGCGTGATCGTGCTGTCGGGCACCGGCGGCAAGGCGTTCGTGTCCGGCGCCGACATTTCCGAATTCGAGAAACGCCGCAACAATGCCGAAGCGTCCCAGGAATACGAAAAGATCAGCCGCGCCATGTTCGAGGCGGTGCGCGCCGTCGACATGCCGGTGATCGCCATGATCCAGGGCTATTGCATGGGTGGCGGCGTGGCGCTCGCCTGCGCCTGCGATATCCGCATTGCCGGCGAGGGCTCCATCTTCGCCATTCCCGCCGGGCGGCTGGGCATCGGCTACACCGCCAACTTCACGCGCTGGGTGCTGGAATGCGTCGGCGCGCCCAACGCCAAGGAAATCCTGTTCACCGCGCGCCGCTACGACGCCGCCGAGGCGAAGGAGATCGGCCTCGTGAACCGGGTGGTGCCCGCCGATGAGTTGGAGGCTTATGTCACCGACTACACGGCGACCATTGCCGATAATGCGCCCCTGTCGGTGAAAACGGCGAAGCTCACCGTCAACGAGGTCGGCAAGAGCCCCGGCGAATGGGACCGCGCCATGACCGATGCGCTGGTGCGCGCCTGTGCCGATTCTGAGGACTACAAAGAGGGTCGTACGGCCTTCATGGAAAAACGCCGCCCGCAGTTCAAGGGGCGGTAAGCGGTCCAAAATCGTTTTGTCGGGGGAATGGTGCCGGCTGCAGGAGTCGAACCCGCGACCTACTGATTACAAATCAGTTGCTCTACCAACTGAGCTAAGCCGGCATTTCGCTTGCGTGGGCTCTACATAGGCCAAAGTGTCGGAATAGACAATTGGTCTAAACGCCGTTTGCGTCTAGGCGTTCGACCGCCAGAAGCGGGAGACCTCGTAGAGGGCGATGGAGGCCGCCGCCGACAGATTGAGGCTGTCCGTATCCGGCTGAATGGGAATCTGGACCAGGAAATCGCAGGTGTCGGCGGTGAGCCGCCGGAGGCCCGCGCCTTCGGCGCCGATCACCAGGGCGACCCGGTCGGCCCAGTCGGTTTCGGCCAGGGCCTGGGGCGCGTCGGCGGTGAGGCCGGCGCACCAGAAACCGGCGTTCTTCAAGGTTTCCAGGGCTTTCGCGAGGTTGCCGGCGCGCACCAGCGGCACCCGGTCGAGGGCGCCGGAGGCGGCCTTGGCGACGGCGGCGGTGGCCTCGGGGGCGTGGCGGTTGGGCACCACGACGGCGAGCGCTCCGAAGGCCGAGGCCGAACGCAGCACGGCGCCGATGTTGCGCGGGTCGTTGGGCTGATCCAGCACCACCACGATGGCCCGTTTTCCGGCCTTGGCGCAGATATCCTCGATAAAAACCGGGTCCAGGGGATCGGCCAACAGGGCCATGCCCTGGTGGACGGCGCCCGGCGGCACGAGCCGGTCGATATCGGCGCGTTCCATCACCTCGGCGACCAAATCGGGCTTGTCGTGGACGTAGACCCTTTCCAGATTCGGTGCCGCTTCCTGGGTAACCAGCAATCTGTACTTGCGCCGCTCCGGATTGGCGAGGGCGGCGATCACGGCATGGTTGCCGTAAAGCCATATTTTTCCACCCTTTTCCGTCCGTCCGGACGTGCCGGACCGGTCCTGCCTGTCGCTCCGCTGCGGCTTGTGGGAGCGGTGGGAGCGGTCGGACTTTGAGGATCGGGTGGCGACGGAATTCCGGGTGCGCTTGCTCTTGGTCTTCATAGCCGGTACATTACCCCGACGAGAGAGACCTGCAATAGGTTCCGTTCCCGGCAACCCCGAAAAGGAGTATCCGGGGCGGGATTTCACGCCTTTTTTGTTGACAAGCTATTGAGAATTCTTAATACACCGGACCTCCCAGGACGGTTTTCGTAGGCGCGTACATGGAGGGGTGCCCGAGTGGCTAAAGGGGACGGGCTGTAAACCCGTTGGCGTACGCCTACGTTGGTTCGAATCCAACCCCCTCCACCAGCGCGACAAGAACGCGGAAATGGGGGCCGGACGGCAGAGAGAGGCCAAGAGAGGTTAGACACAACCCCGGGCGGGTGTAGCTCAATGGTAGAGCCCCAGCCTTCCAAGCTGGTTACGTGGGTTCGATTCCCATCACCCGCTCCAGTTTTCGCGCACCGGTTTCGGGACCGGGGCGCAACCGACGGCGCGGCAACGCGCGAGACTGAATACTAAGGGCGCGGTAACGCGCAGCTGTACTTAACCGACGCACGGGTCGCGTCACTGAAAGAACAAGGGTTCGAGAATGGCGAAGGAAAAGTTCGAACGTACGAAGCCGCACTGCAACGTCGGCACGATTGGTCACGTTGACCACGGCAAGACGTCCCTGACGGCGGCGATCACGAAGGTTCTCGCTGAGACGGGCGGAGCGACGTTCACGGATTACGCGAACATCGACAAGGCGCCTGAGGAGCGGGAGCGCGGGATCACGATTGCGACGGCGCATGTCGAGTACGAGACGGAGAACCGCCATTACGCGCATGTCGACTGCCCCGGCCACGCGGACTACGTGAAGAACATGATCACGGGGGCTGCGCAGATGGACGGCGCGATCCTGGTCGTGAGTGCAGCGGACGGCCCGATGCCGCAGACGCGCGAGCACATTCTTCTTGCGCGCCAGGTCGGCGTTCCGGCGATCGTGGTTTTCATGAACAAGGTGGACCAGGTGGACGACGAGGAGCTTCTTGACCTCGTCGAGCTCGAGGTTCGCGAGCTTCTTTCGTCCTACGACTTCCCGGGCGACGACATTCCGATCGTGCGCGGTTCGGCGCTTGCGGCGCTTGAGGACGGCGACGCTGCGATCGGCCACGATGCGATCCTGAAGCTGATGGAAGAGGTGGATGCCTACATTCCGCAGCCGGAGCGTCCGAAGGACCTTCCGTTCCTGATGCCGATCGAGGACGTATTCTCGATCTCGGGCCGCGGCACGGTGGTGACGGGCCGCGTTGAGCGGGGCATCGTGAACGTTGGCGACAATGTCGAGATCGTGGGCATCAAGCCGACGACGTCGACGGTCGTGACGGGCGTCGAGATGTTCCGGAAGCTTCTGGACTCTGGCGAGGCGGGCGACAATATCGGCGCGCTGCTGCGCGGCGTGGACCGCGAGGCGGTCGAGCGCGGGCAGGTTCTTGCGAAGCCGGGCTCGATCACGCCGCACACGAAGTTCAAGGCGGAAGCGTACATCCTGACGAAGGAAGAGGGGGGGCGTCACACGCCGTTCTTCACGAAGTACCGTCCGCAGTTCTACTTCCGGACGACGGACGTTACGGGTCAGGTCGACCTTCCGGAAGGGACGGAGATGGTGATGCCGGGCGACAACATCTCGATGGATGTCGAGCTGATCGCGCCGATCGCGATGGACGAGGGACTGCGCTTCGCCATCCGCGAAGGCGGACGCACCGTCGGCGCGGGCGTCGTCGCTTCCATTACCGAGTAAAACAGAGTCGAAGGCCTGAGAGGGCGAAACCATGGACAACCAGAACATTCGCATACGGCTGAAGGCCTTCGATCACCGCGTGCTTGACGCGTCGACGAGCGAGATCGTCGACACCGCCAAGCGCACGGGCGCCGAGGTCCGCGGGCCCATTCCGCTTCCGACCAAGATCGAGAAGTACACGGTCCTGCGCTCGCCGCATGTGGACAAGAAGTCGCGCGAGCAGTTCGAGATCCGGACGCACAAGCGGCTCCTGGACATCATCGACCCGACGCCCCAGACGGTGGACGCGCTCATGAAGCTCGACCTCGCCGCCGGCGTCGACGTCGAGATCAAGCTGTAGGAAAAGAACCATGCGCTCGGGAGTGATCGCACAGAAAGTGGGCATGACCCGCGTCTTCACCGACGCCGGCGAGCATGTGCCCGTCACCGTGCTGAAGGTCGATGCCTGCCAGGTGGTCGACGTCCGGACCGCGGACCGGGACGGCTACACCGCCGTCCAGATCGGCGCCGGTGCGGCCAAGCCGAAGAACGTGTCGAAGCCGATGCGCGGCCACTTCGCCAAGGCGAAGGTCGAGCCGAAGCGCCGGTTGGTGGAATTCCGCGTCTCCGAAGACGCGATGCTCAATGTCGGCGACGAGCTCACGGCGGACCACTTCGTGGCCGGCCAGTTCGTCGACGTCGCGGGCATCTCCATCGGCAAGGGCTTCGCCGGCGGCATGAAGCGGCACAATTTCCGCGGCCTGGAAGCCACGCACGGCGTGTCCATCAGCCACCGCAGCCACGGTTCCACCGGTAACAGCCAGGACCCGGGCAAGGTGTTCAAGGGCAAGAAGATGGCCGGTCACATGGGTGCCGAGCGCGTCACGGTCCAGAACCTGTCGGTCGTCCGCACGGATTCCGACCAGGGCCTGATCCTGGTGCGCGGCAGCGTGCCGGGCCACAAGGGCGCCTGGCTCGAGGTGTTCGACGCCGTCAAGCAGACGCTGCCGGAAGACGCGCCGTTCCCGGCGGGC